>CAWJBN010000006.1:0-276078 GCA_963841175.1 uncultured Actinomycetes bacterium | reverse complement strand
GCGCTTGCGTGTCGCGGTCCTTTTCCGCGCGCCGGCGCGGAGCGCGCCGCCGCGGGGCGCTGAGCGGCGGCCTGCTGCGATGCGTCCGCCTTTGCGCGCCGGCGCCTTGTTCATCTTCTTGCCGCGGCCGGAGCCGCCCGGGTTCTTGCCGCCGCCGGTCATCTTGTTGACGGTGGCCCAGGCGCGCACGCTCGGCTTCGCCTTCGCTCAATCCACGTTCTTCGTAGCCTTCCTCGATATGCTCGGCCTGGCCTTTCCGCTCGCTGAGTATTTCGACTTGTCGCCACGGGGCATGCATGTCCTCCTGTTGAGAACAGCTTTTGAACAGCCAACAAGCAATTCACGGCATTGTTCCAAGAGGAGCGTCGCGACGGCGGTCTATTTGCCCTTGCCCAACACCTCCAAGATGTGGCGTGCGATCGTGACCGCGGAAATCGGCTTCACCAGAACGGAGAAGCCCCGGCCAGCGCGCAAAACGCTCATCATGCTCGCTATGGCCCGAGAGATAGAGGAACGGTACCGCCTTGTGCCCCCGCGCGGCGCGACCCATGGTTCGCTGGTTTCCGCGCCGAGCTCGAAATCGAGCACGGCGAAATCCAGCGCCGAGGCCGTTACTCATCTTGAGAGCCGCGGCGGCGTTGGATACGGCGGTCACAAGGCCGCCAAACTCGTCATGCTCGTTTCGAGGTTGAGGCAGATCCAGCGGATCGTCTTCCACCAGCAGGATTTGCAGGCCGTGAAGCGATTCCCACGGATTGTCGGCGTTGGAACATTTCAGTTCTTTCCGAGCAATAATCCAGAGGACCCCGTCGTTTCCGGGGTCCGACCGGCCCGCATATGCCGTTACCGCAAGGGTGGGCGCATTTCAAAATTTGACAAGTCAATCCAGGAGTTCGCGTATCGATGGCCCTCAAGCCGCAAGAAAATCCGATCATCCCTTGCGCCAATTGTCCGTTGCAGGCCGTCGCCGGGCTCCGTCCGTCTCACCGCCGGCCAAATCGAATTCATGCAGAGCTTCAAGCAGGGGCGAACTGTACGTTGCCAAAGGCGCGCTCATGCTTTCGCAAGGAACGGTCAGTCCGCACCTCTATTCCGTGCTTCAGGGCGTCTTGTTCCGCTTCAAGATGCTGGAGGACGGCCGCCCGGCAGATCGTCTAATTTTTTTCCCGGCGACATGATCGGATTGCAAGGCGCGATGGAGGACCGCTGCTCTATTCCCCGAAGCCGTCACCGAAGCGAGGACCTGCATCTTCCAGCGCGAACGGTTCCTCGAACTCTTCGCCGTTCATCCCCGGCTTGGCTTTGACGCCGTGGCCTGGCTCGCGGCGGAGCCGAGGAAAGCTCGCTGGACGAACACCTGGTTTCTGTCGGCCGGCGCAGCGCACGCGAACCCATCGCCTACCTTGCCCGATTTCTCTTCCTGCGCGGTCGCGCAACCTTTCCCCCTGCACCTATCTCAACATTCCCCTGACCCAGGAGGCGCAGATCGCCAGCACCTTTTTTCGATTGTCGGGTACACCAACAAGACGTTGCAGTCGCTGCGCAGGTCGCATGTGATCGAATGGACGCCGGACCGGATCGGCATTCATGACCTCGACGCGGCGATCGCGTGCGCCGAGCCCGATCTGCCGCTCGAATCGCCCGGCCCTTCATTTTAAGGGCCTTTTACTTAGGCGGCCCTTCTTCCGTCGCCGAGAAATCGAGTTCCACGTGCTCTCGTTCGGGTCGTGGAAAAACAATTGCCACGTGCCGGTCTCGACCTGGCGGCCCAGCTGATATCGGACGTCCTTGTTCTCGAGCTTGCGGACGCTGCGTGATCAGATCGACGGCTCCCTGAACGCCATGTGCTCCAGCACGCCCGCGCGCGGCTGCGGCAGGGGTGTGCGGCATGATGCACATGCAGCACCGCCTGCTCGCCGGCATAGAGTGAGGCCCCGGGAAAGCCCATGTCGGGACGATAGCCTCCGGTCAGTCCTACCAGGTCGCGATAGAAATCGCATGTCTCGGCCAGGTTCTCGGCCAGGATGGCGAAGTGGTTCATGGCGTGCGCGGTCATGCGATGCGGTCCCTTTCTGCCGTCGGCGGATCGTCGGCCTATTTAAGGATGTCGGCAATATGGGCGCGCAATTCGGGCAGCATCTCCGCCTCGAACCAGGGGTTCCGCCGCGCCCAGCCGAGCGCGCGCCACGATGGATGCGGCAAGGGCACGTAGGCGGGCAGGTAGTCGCGCCAATGGGCGACCGCCTCCGACATCGAGCCGCGTGGGTCGGGCAGATAGGGCATTTGCGCGAGCCTGCCGACGAACAGCGTCAACTGGACCTGCGACAGACGCGCGAGCAGCGGCGCATGCCAGGTCGCGGAGCAGCGCGCCTCCGGCAGGATATCGCCGCCGCCGCCCTGGGTGCCGGGATAGCACATGCCCATCGGGATGATGGCGACGCGGCTGGAATTGTAGAACAGCGCGGGTGGCAGGCCGAGCCAGTCGCGCAGCCGGTCGCCCGACGCGTCTGCGAAAGTGCGGCCCGGCTCCGTGTGCGCGGCGCCCCGGCGCCTGGCGGTGATCAGCAGGCGCGCCGTCGGGGAGGCAGATAAGATCGGTTTGGGTCCAAGCGGCAGGCTACACGCCGTGCAGGCGCGCACGCGCGTCAGAAGTCAGTCCACCGGCGCCATCGCTCATCGAACCCTCGACAGGACGCGTGCCAGAAAGGGGAGGGCAGCTTCACTCTGAGCTTTCGGTAGCGCGGTCACGATAGCGCGCCACTCGTCGGGAAGGGAGGTCTTGCCACCGGCTTGCCGGAGCGGCGGTACCCCATAGCTCGCTCGGAGGCGTCGCCCTCCTTGCGGTGCAGATAGGCGTGCACCCAATCGCAGGAGGGATCGCCTTCGTCCTCCTGCGCGCATTCGTGGGCTTTCTTCCAGTCGCCTTTCGCGTCCCACCACAGCGCCTTCAGCGCCGGGTGCAGCGAAGGTGGGGGCGCCTTCTGGTCCAGCGACGATTTGAATTCAGAGAATTTCATGTCCGCGTCTCTCGGATGTGCTCGCCGCCACTTTCCCGCCTAATCCGTTCGTTTCTCAACGCCGCATGGAACTCTGCCTTCCGCGCCGGGTTCCTTAAAAGTGGCAAAGACGATGACACACACACGGCCGTGGCGACGGATTGCGCGGATCGCGGCGATCACGCTGGGAGCGTTGGTCCTTCTGGTCGTCGCCGCCATCGCGGCGCTCGTGATCTATGTCGGATCGAGCGTTTCCGTGGCGAGGTGGAAAAGCGGGGCAGGGGTTGCGTTTGGCTCGGGAGATCAAGATCGGGGAGCTTCGGATCGATTGGTCCTGGTCGCCTGTGGTCCGCCTGCAGGACGTCACCTTGGGCGCCGCCGCCAAGGACGCTCCGCCGCTGCTCGAAGCGGCCGGCATTCAATTCGAAGTGCGTCTCGTCCCTCTGTTGTGGGGCGATGTGATTGTCCTGGACCTGCGCCTGGAGCAGCCGAAACTTGCGCTGGCCCGCGACGAGAAAGGCGTCCCGAACTGGAGCTTCACAAAGAACCCGGCTACGGCAGCGGCGACGGAGGTCATCACGCCGGACGAGCCCATCCGAAGCGCCGGCGACTCGGCCAGGTCGATATCAAGGATGGCCATTTCACCTACGAGGACAAGAGCCGCGACCTTGTGCTCGAAGGCGACATCACGACCGCGACCGGCGAAGCCGAGAAGGTGCAGGGCATCCGGTTCGAAGCGAAGGGTACGATGCAGGGCAAGAAGCTGTTGGTGCGATTTGCCGGCGGCTCCATCATGTCGCTGCGCGACGAGGACAAGCCGTATCCGCGGATCTGTTCGCCGCCTATGGCGCGACCGAAGTCGTCAAAGGGACGGTCGGCGATCCGTTCACGATGGAGGCCGCCAACCTCGATCTGACGCTGAAAGGTCCGGACCTGTCGGGTCTTCCCGCTGCTCGGCGTGCCCGCGCCGCCGACCCCGCCGTATGATCTTAAGGGCCACCTCGCACACGACGAGGAGATCATGGCGGTTCACCGACATGCAGGGGCGGATCGGCGACAGCGACATGGCCGGCGCGCACACCATCGATTATGGCGGCAAGAAGCCGCTGCTGACGGCCGACCTGGTGTCCAAGAACCTGGACTTCGACGATTTGGCGCCGTTGGTGGGCGCGCCGCCGGACAGCCACGAAACCGCGTCGGCCGAACAGAAGAAGACCGCTGCGGAGCTGAAGCAGCAGGACGAGATTTTTCCAGATGTCCCGCTCAAGGTCGATTTGCTGGACGTCATGGACATGGAGGTGAAGCTCGATGCCAAGAAGGTGACGGCGGAGAATTACCTGCCCATCGAGGCGCTGGCCGGCACGGTCGTCATTCGCGGCGGCAAGGCGGTGGCGAAGCCGCTGCATATGCGCGTCGCTGGCGGCAGCTGATGGCGCGCTGTCGCTGGATTTAGGACCGAAGCCGGCGATTGCGGCAGCCGATCTGAAGATGCGGGACGTGGAATTGAGCCGTTCCTCCGTGGCACCGAATTCCTCGACACCACCGGCGGCAAGATGGGAGCGGATATCGCCATCCAAGGGCAGGGGCAGTCCTTGGCCGACGTCATGGGTAGCCAACGGCAAGACCTTCTGGATCATGACCGGCGGATCGAACACGGTTCTGATCGAAGGGGCCCGCCTTCGCATCCCCGAGGCGCTCCGCCGACGTCACCGGGACGGGCGCGTGCCGATCCGGTGCGCTGCCGGGCACATCGACCTCACCAACGGCGACGCGCAGTTCGACCGGTTGATCATGGATACGACAGATTTGGCGCTGTATTTCCGCGGCCAGACCAACCTGCGGCAGCAGACACTGAAGACTGACATCTTCGCGGACGCGAAGGATTTCAGCATCCTCGACATCTGATGTGCCGGTGCATCTACAGGGCAGGTTCCGCGATCCCGGATTCTCGATCGGGAAAGGCGTGCCGATCCCGCTGATCGAGCCGGGCGACGCGGAAGATGTCTCCTGCGACCTGCTCGAGCGGAAAGCTCTAGACCCGATCGCGCTGCAGTATGATTTTCGCGACCACCAGCGCCCCTTGGTTTCCTCCCGCAGGAACGTGAAGAGCCCCGATACCCCGATCAGGGTGACGGCCGATGATCGCGAACAGGTCGGGAAACTCCGCGAAGAACAGCCCGCCGATCATGACCGCCCACACCATCTGGCTGTACCTGAGCGGGCGCGACCCGGTTCGCGGGCGCCGAGCCGGTCGCCAGAATCAGGCAGAGTTGCGCCATGCCGGCGGTCACGCCAAAAATGCCAGGAACGGAAGGTCAGCGGCGGTCGGCCAACGGAAGTCTTGCACATCAGGACGCCGTTCACCAGGAGCGACGTCAGGATGACGGCGGCCAGCAGGCTCACTCGCCGCTCGGTCTGCCCAGCGTGCGCAGGACCATGACGGTGCCGGCCGCGCAGAACGAGACGGCGAACGCCGCCAGGTGGCCAGCTCACGCTTCCGAATCCCGGCCGCACGATCGCGAGGACGCCGGCGAAGCCGATCGCGACCGCGAGCCAGCGCCGCCAGCCGACCTGTTCGCCTAGGATGAAGATCTATAGGATCGTCGCGATGGAAGGCGACAGGAAGATGAGCGCGTAGCCTCGGCGAACGGCAGTGTCGTGAAGGCATAGATGCCGAGAATGCGGCCGCTGCGCCGGCAATTCCGCGCAACGCCACCAGCCCCGGGCGGCGCATATGCATGGCATCGCGCCAGCGCTCGTCGCGCGGCCTGAGGAACAGCAGCACCAGAGCGGCGAACAAGGTCGAGAAGAAGCCGATCTCGAACACCGGCAGGTGCCCGCCGAGCGCCTTCACGTTGGCATCGCTGCACGAAAACAGGAAGTAGGCGAGAAAGCCCAGGGCAACGCCCTCGATCGGCGGATGGGTCGGAGACATGGATGGGACGAATGAACAGTGATGACGAGGAGAGTTGTATCGAACGCGGCAAGCCTACCCGCTGACCAGGCCCATCTGCCGCTTGCCCAGGCTCCGTCAGGTCATCGACGGCCCCGACCTGGAAATCGACCTCGAAATTCTCCGGCGAGAAATCCGGTGCGCTGGCGCCCGCCAGGAAGGCGACTTTCTGACGCGCGAGATAGGCGGCGTTCTTGGCGCAATAGGGCGCGGCGCCGATATAGATCACGTTGCTGTAGCCGCTGCCTTTGTGCTGGTCCTCGACCGCGTGGACGAGTCGCTGTGCCACCACACGGTATCACCGGGCTCGACCAGCGGGATCGGCGTGATCGCGGGCTTCAGCAGCGCATGCCAGCGCTCGACCAGGGACAGAGCGCGTCCGGGCAGCGCGCCGCACAGATCGTCCTCCGGCACATCTTTCGCCAGCGGACGCAACAGCAGATAGACGATGGCGCGGGCGATCGGCAGCAATTGCAGCGTGCCATCCCCCGGACCCTGGCGCGTCAGGGCCGTCCAGCCCTGGATCGAAAGGCGCTGCACACCGCCGGCGAAGGAATCCTTCCGTCTCGGTCCTGAAGGCTGCGTCGAACGGATTGTAGTCGCGCCACTTGCCGGCGAAGACCGCGCGATAAATGGGAATAAGCGGGATCCTAGCCAGCGCTCCACCGATCCGCATCCATGTGCGGCGAGAGGCCGAGGCTGGAATTGCCCGGCTCGCGCCGGCGCAGGCGGTCGGCATAGGTGCATTCGCGGTCGGGATCGAAGCGGATCTTGCCACCGCTTTCGAAATGCCACAGCCGGTCGAGAAAAGCGCGGGTCTCGGCCAGCGGCACGCCTTGCCGCGCTTCCATCTGCGGCTCCGACCAGTAGATGCCGAGATCTGCGGCCTGCTGGATTTAAGCGAGGCCGAAATAGCGGTCGCCCGCGTCGCGGTTCGCCGCCTTGTTCACATAGTCGTTGCGCGCCAGATAATCGCCGACGGACTCGTCGAGCCCTCCGCCTGCGATCGTGGGAAAACGTTGCGCACCACCGCCGCGCCACGTCGGCGAATTTCCGCCTTCGAGCGCATCGGGAACCTTGCCCTCGCGGACCAGGCGATAATCGAATCGGGGATGATGGAGCCGCCGCGCGCGCGGTGGGCCGCGATCTCTTCGACCTCGGCGTGCAGATCGGCCTCGACTTCGGGAGGACCCGCTCGACGTCCGCGATCTGAGCCCTCAGCGCGCGCTTCTTGGCTTGGATCAGTTCGGGCAACTTCGTCACGTCGATGCTCATTCGGGTCCCGCCCTCCACGCTTGCGGAGAGTCTGCGCCGAGCTTCGCGCGCCCGCAACAAGGTTCAGTCTTCGACCAGAATGGTGCGGCTGATCTCGATACCAAACCCGGCAAGGCCGATATAACGCTGTTCCTGCGGGGCGAGCAGAGCGATGGATTTGACGCCGAGGTCTCGCGCCGACGCCGACGTCGCGCCAGCGCTGCATGCGGGTTCGCGCGCTGCCATGTTTTTCGCCGGCCCCGGGATCCTCCCGAAGCCAGGTCTCGACCGCAGCAGCTCATCCGCGGCGGGATTGCGGATCACGATCAGGATGCCGCGGCCCTCGCGATTGAAATGGCCGATCGCATTCTCGAACCAGGTGCCCCTGGTGACAGCGCGGCGCAGCAGGTCGATCACCGGCTGCTCGCGATGAATGCGGCACGGCACGTCATTGCCGTCGCCCAGATCGCCGAACACCGCGACCACGCGCTGCAACGTCTCGAACGGCGATTGGAAGGCGTAGGCTGACGCCTTCATGCTGCCGACCGCCAGCTCGCGCGAACCGACCGCTCCAGCAGCTGCTCGGTCTGCATGCGATACTGGATCAGGTCCTCGATGGTGACGATCTTCAGCTTGTCTCAGCGCGGGTCGTCGCAGCTCCGGCAGCCTCTTGCCTCCCATCGTCATTGACGACTTCGGCGAGGACGCCTACGATTCATAGCCGGCTAGGCGCGTCAGGTCGATCGCCGCCCTCCGCATGGCCGGACCGCGCCAACACGCCGCCGGCCCGCGCGATCAGCGGAAATACGTGGCCGGGGCGCAGGAAGTCGCTGGCCCCGCAATTGTCGTTGGCGAGGGCGCGGGCGGTGCCGGCGCGCTCTTCGGTGGAGCGGCCGGTCGTCATGCCGATCCCGGTAATCGACGCTGACGGTGAAGGCGGTCCGCATCGGGTCCAGATTGTTGGGGACCATCGAATCCAGGTGGGCGCTGCGCCCGTCGGCCGTCATGGGCACGCAGATGATGCCGCTGGTGTGGCGGATCATGAACGCCATCTTCTCGGGCGTCGCCGCGCCGGCAGCCATGATGAGGTCGCCCTCGTTCTCGCGGTCGGTATCGTCCACCACGATCACCAGCTCTCCCTGGCGCATGGCGGCGATAAAGCGCTTGATCCCCACCGCCTTCGCCGCCAAGAAGACGCGCCGAAGGGCCATTACCTGGACAACCATGAAACTCGACACCGTCAAAGACGCCATCGCCGGCCTGCGTCAGGGAGAGCTGGTGATCGTGTGGACGAACACCGACTGCGAGAACGAGGGCGACCTTATCATGGCTGCCGGCGCAGGCTTCGCCCGAGTAGATGGCCTTCATGATCCGCCACACCAGCGGCATCATCTGCGTCACCCATGACGGCCGAATGGGCGCACCCCCTTGACCTGGTTCCGATGGTCGCCGAACAATCCGGACCCGAGCGGACCGCCTTCACCGTCAGCGTCGACTACCGGATCGGCATGACGACCGGCATCTCCGCCGAAGAGCGCGCCGGCACCGCCCGCGCCCTCGCCAACGACAATTGCGGGGCCAGCGACTTTCTGCGCCCCGGCCACGTCTTTCCGCTGATCGCGCGCGCCCGGCGGCGTGCTGACGCGGTCCGGCCATACCGAGGCCGCGCACCGACCTGGCGCGCCTGGCCGGCTATGAATTGGCTCGGCGTCCTCGCCGAAGTCGTCAACGACGATGGACGGTCAAGAGGCTGCCGGAGTTGCTGACCTTCGCCGCTGAGCACAAGCTGAAGATCGTCACGATCGAAGACCTGATCCAGTATCGCATGCAGACCGAGCAGCTTCTGGAGCGAATCGGTCCGCGCCAGCTGGCGGTCGGCAGCATCGAGGCGTCAGCCTCGCCTTCCAATCCCGTTCCAGACGTTGCAGCACGTGGTCGCGGTGTTCGGCGATCTGGGCGACGGCAACGACGTGCCGTGCCGCATTCATCGCGAACAGCCGGTGATCGATCTGCTGCGCCGCGCTGTTCACCAGGGGCACCTGGTTCGACAACGCGATCGGCCATTTCAAGCGCGAGGGCCGCGGCATCCTGATCGTTATCCGCAATCCCGCCGCGGATGAGCTGCTGCGGTCGGACCTGGCTTCGGAGGATCCCGGGGCCGGCGAGAAACATGGCAGCGCGCGAACCCGCATGCAGCGCTGGCGCGACATCGGCGTCGGCGCCCAGATCCTGAAGAGTTTCGGCGTCAAATCCATCGCTCTGCTCGCCCGCAGGAACAGCGCTATATCGGCCTTGCTGGCTTCGGCATCGAGATCAGCCGCACCATTCTGGTCGAAGACTGAACCTTGTTGCGGGCGCGCGAAGCTCGGCGCAGACTTTCTCCGCAAGCGGGAAGGCGGGACCCGAATGAGCATCGACGTGACGAAGTTGCCCGAACTGATCCGGAGCCAGGAAGCGCGCGCTGAGGGCTCAGATAGGGGATGTCGAGCGGGTCCTGGCGGAGGTCGAAGCCGATCTGCACGCCGAGGTCGAAGAGATCGCGGCCCACCGCGCGCGCGGCGGCGCCATCATCCCCGAATTCGATTATCGCCTGGTCCGCGAGGGCAAGGTTCCCGATGCACTCAAGACGGAGATTTGCCGGCGCGGCGCGGCGGTCGTCCGCAACGTTTTCCCGCGATCGCAGGCGGAGGCGTGGAACGATTCCGTCGGCGATTATCTGGCGCGCAACGACTATGTGAACAAGGCCGCGACGCGCGATGCGGGCGACCGCTATTTCACCTCCGCTCAAATCCAGCCGGCCGCAGATCTTCGGCATCTACTGGTCGAAGCCGCAGATGGAAGCGCGGCAAGGCGTGCCGCTCGCCGAAACCCGCGCCTTCCTCAACCGGCTGTGGCGTTTCGAAAGCGGCGGCAAGATCCACTTCGATCCCGACCGCGAATGCACCTATGCCGACCGCCTGCGCCGGCGCGAGCCCGGCGATTCCAGCCTCGGCCTCTCGCCGCACATGGATGCGGGATCGGTGGAGCGCTGGTTGGATCCCGCCTATTCCCAGGTGTATCGCGCGGTCTTCGCCGGCACATGGCGCGACTACGATCCGTTCGACGCGGCCTTCAGGACCGAGACGGAAGAGATCCCCTCGCCGGCGGTGTGCAGCGCCTTTCGCACCTTCCAGGGCTGGACGGCCTTGACGCGCCAGGGTCCGGGCGATGGCACGCTGCAATTGCTGCCGATCGCCCGCGCCATCGTCTATCTGCTCTTGCGTCCGCTGGCGAAGGATGTGCCGGAGGACGACCTGTGCGGCGCGCTGCCCGGGCGCGCTCTGTCCCTGGTCGAACGCTGGCATGCGCTGCTGAAGCCCGCGATCACGCCGATCCCGCTGGTCGAGCCCGGCGACACCGTGTGGTGGCACAGCGATATCATCCACGCGGTCGAGGACCAGCACAAAGGCAGCGGCTACAGCAATGTGATCTATATCGGCGCCGCGCCCTATTGCGCCAAGAACGCCGCCTATCTCGCGCGTCAGAAAGTCGCCTTCCTGGCGGGCGCCAGCGCACCCGATTTCTCGCCGGAGAATTTCGAGGTCGATTTCCAGGGTCGCGCCACCGTCGATGACCTGACGGACCTGGGCAAGCGGCAGATGGGCCTGGTCAGCGGGTAGGCTTGCCGCCTTCGATACAACTCTCCTCATCATCACCGTTCATTCATCCCATCCATGTCTCCGACCCATCCGCCGATCAAGGGCATTGCCCTGGGCTTTCTCGCCTACTTCCTGTTTTCGTGCAGCGATGCCAACGTGAAGGCGCTCGGCGGGCACTTGCCGGTGTTCGAGATCGGCTTCTTCTCGACCTTGTTCGCCGCTCTGGTGCTGCTGTTCCTCAGGCCGCGCGACGAGCGCTGGCGCGATGCCATGCATATGCACCGCCCAGGGCTGGTGGCGTTGCGCGGAATTGCCGGCGCGACGGCGGGCATTCTCGGCATCTATGCCTTCACGACGCTGCCGTTCGCCGAGGCCTACGCGCTTATCTTCCTGTCGCCTCCATCGCCACGATCCTGTCGATCTTCATCCTCGGCGAGCAGGTCGGCTGGCGGCGCTGGCTCGCGGTCGCGATCGGCTTCGCCGGCGTCCTCGCGATCGTGCGGCCGGGATTCGAGACTCTGGAGCTTGGCCACCTGGCGGCGTTCGCCGTCTCCTTCTGCGCGGCCGGCACCGTCATCATCCTGCGCACGCTGGGGCAGACCGAGCGGCGCGTGAGCCTGCTGGCCGCCGTCATCCTGACGTCGCTCCTGGTGAACGGCGTCCTGATGCTGCAGGATTTCCGTTGGCCGACCGCCGCTGACCTTCCGTTCCTGGCATTTTCAGGCGTCACCGCCGGCATCGCGCAGCTCTGCCTGATCCTGGCGACCCGCTCGGCGCCCGCGAACCGGGTCGCGCCCGCTCAATACAGCCAGATGGTGTGGGCGATCATCATTGGCGGGCTGTTCTTCGCGGAGTTTCCCGACCTGTTCGCGATCATCGGCATCACCCTGATCGGGATCTCGGGGCTCTTCACGTTCCTGCGGGAGGAAACCAAGGGACGCTGGTGGTCGCGCATCATCCTGCAGCGCGATCGGGTCTAGAGCTTTCCGCTCAGCAGCAGGTCGCAGGAGACATCTTCCGCGTCGCCCGGCTCGATCAGCGGGATCGGCACGCCTTTCCCGATCGAGATCTCGGGATCGCGGATCTTGCCCTGCAGATGCACCGGCGCATCGATGTCGAGGATGCTGAAATCCTTCGCGTCGGCGAAGATGTCCATCTTCAGTGTTTGCTGCCGCAGATTAGTCTGGCCACGGAAATACAGCACCGAATCCGTCGTATCCATGATCAACCGGTCGAACTTCGCGTCGCCGTTGGTGAGGTCGATATGCCCGGCCGCGCACCGGATCGGCACGCGCGCATCCTCGGTGACGTAGAGCAGGAGCGCCTCGGCGATGTCGAGGCCGGCGCCTTCGATCAGCAAACCGCTCATCGATCCGCCGGTCATGGTCCAGAAGGTCTTGCCATTGGCCGTACCCATGACGTCGGCCAAGGATTTCCCCTGCCCTTGGATGGCGATATCCGCCCCCATCTTGCCGCCGGTGGTGTCGAGGAATTCGGTGCCGCGGAAGAACGGCTTCAAATCCACGTTCCGCATCTTCAGATCCGCTGCCGCAACCGCCGGCTTCGGGCCTGAATCCAGCGACAGCGCGCCATCCACGCTGCCGCCGGCGACCCGCATATGCAGCGGCTTCACCACCGCCTTGCCGCCGCGAATGACAACCGTGGCGGCCAGCGACTCGATCGGCAGGTAATTCTCCGCCGTCACCTTCTTGGCGTCGAGCTTCACCTCCATGTCCATGACGTCCAGCAAATCGACCTTGAGCGGGACGTCCGGAAAAATCTCGTCCTGCTGCTTCAGCTCCGCCGCGGTCTTCTTCTGTTCGGCCGATGCGGTTTCGTCGCTGTCCGGCGGCGCGCCAACCAACGGCGCCAAATCGTCGAAGTCCAGCTTCTTGGACACCAGGTCGGCCGTCAGCAACGGCTTCTTGCCGCCATAATCGATGGTGATGGCGCCGGCCATGTCGCTGTCGCCGATCCGCCCCTGCATGTCGGTGAACCGCCATGTCTCATCCTCGTGTGCGAGGTGGCCCTTGAGATCATACGGCGGGGTCGGCGGCGCCGGCACGCCCAGCAGCGGGAAGATCTCCGACAGGTCCGGACCTTTCAGCGTCAGATCGAGGTTGGCGGCCTCCATCGTGAATGGATCGCCGACCGTCCCTTTGACGCTGACCTCGGTCGCGCCATAGGCGGCGAACAGATCGAGCGGATACGGCTTGTCCTCGTCGCGCAGCGACATGATGGAGCCGCCGGCAAATGCACGGTCAGCTTCTTGCCCTGCAGCGTGCCCTTCGCCTCGAACCGGATGCCCTGGACCTTCTCGGCTTCGCCGGTCGCGGTCGTGATGTCGCCTTCGAGCACAAGGTCGCGGCTCTTGTCCTCATAGGTGAAATGGCCGTCCTTGATGTCGACCTGGCCGATCACCGGCGCTTCAGTGCGCTCGTCCGGCGTGATGACTTCCGTCGCCGCCGCCGTAGCCGGGTTCTTGCTGAAGCTCCAGTTCGGGACGCCTTTCTCATCGCGGGCCAGCGCGAGCTTCGGCTGCTCCAGGCGCAGGTCGGGCAGAATCACGTCGCCCCACAGCAGCGGCACGAGGCGCACTTCGAATTGAATGCCGGCTGCCTCGAGCAGCGGCGGAGCGTCCTTGGCGGCGGCGCCCAAGGTGACGTCCTGCAAGCGGACCACCGGCGACCAGGACCAATCGATCCGAAGGTCGCCGATCTTGATCTCCCGCCCCAGTGCGACCCCTGCCCGCGTTTCCACCTCGCCACGGAAGCCGCTCGATCCGACGTAGATGACGACCGCCGCGACAGCGGCAACGATCAGCAGGACCAGCGCTCCCGAGCGTGATCGCCGCGATCCGCGCAATCCGCCGCCATGTCTGTTTGTGTGCCATCGTCTTTGCCACGTCTTATGAAACCCGGCGCGCAAGGCACGGTTCCATGTGGCGTTGCAAAACAACGGATTAGGCGGGAGACTGGCTACGGAGCACATCCGAGAGACGCGGCCATGAAATTCTCCGAATTCGAATTGTCGCTGGACCAGAAAGCACCCCCGCCTTCGCTTCACCTGGCGTTGAAGGCGCTGTGGTGGGACGCGAAGGGCGACTGGAAGAAAGCCCACGAATGCGCGCAGGAGGACGAAGGCGATCCCTCCTGCGATTGGGTGCACGCCTATCTGCACCGCAAGGAAGGCGACGCCTCCAATGCGAGGCTATCGGTACCGTCGCTCCAGCAAGCCGGTGGCCAAGTCCTCCCTGGCCGACGAGTGGCGCGCCATCGTGACGGCGCTGACCGGCTCCTAGCGCGGCGGACGCTGGTTGACGTTGGGGTCGAATTCCCGTTCGCCCCGCTGGCTGGCGCGATCACCGCCTTCATCGGTCGAACCGCCACGATCACTGTCCTTCGTCGTCCGGGCGGGTGCTGGCGGTCGTTCGCTCTTCGGGTGGTCCTTCGTCTTGGGTTCGGTCATCTTGCACCTCCGTTCTCATTGAGAACCGGATTGCGACGCTGATGTTGCGCATCCTTGCTGCAACATCGCTCCGACGGCGCTGTTGATTTGCTGTTCTTTCCTCGATCTCAAGGCGCCGTCAGATGACCGACAGACCCGACAAGATTTCCCCGCAATCCCAGTCGCAACAGCCCGGCATCGAGACCGAGATGCATCCCCAGCCGCAGGACGAGGGCAAGGGACACAAGGCCGCCGGCAAGCTGGCCGGCAAGGTGGCGATCGTGACCGGCGGCGACAGCGGCATCGGCCGTGCGGTCAGCGTGCTGTTCGCGATGGAAGGCGCCGACGTCGCCTTCACCTACCTGGAGGAGCATGACGACGCCGACCGGACCCTGGAATTGATCGAGGCGCAGGGCCGGAAGTGCCTGAAACTCGCGAACGATGTCGGCGTGAAAAAGTCGTGCGAGAAGCTGGTCGACCGCGTCGCCAAGGAATTCGGCCGCCTCGACATCCTGGTCAACAATGCCGGCGAGCAGCATGAGAGCAAGGACCTGACCATCAGCGAGGATCAGCTCCTGCGCACGTTCCGCACCAATTTCTTCGGCGCGTTCTTCATGACCCAGGCGGCGTTGAAGCATATGGGCGAAGGCGCTTCGATCATCAATTGCACCTCTGTCACGGCCTATCGCGGCAGCAAGCATCTGGTGGATTATTCCGCGACCAAGGGCGCCTTGGTTTCCTTCACCCGGTCATTGGCCGCCCAACTGGCGGACAAGGGCATCCGCGTCAACGGCGTCGCGCCCGGCCCGATCTGGACCGCCGCTGATCCCCGCCAGCTTCGACGCCAAGCATGTGGGCAAGTTCGGCCAGAACGTGCCGCTGGGCCGGCCCGGACAGCCGGACGAAGTGGCGCCGTGCTTCGTGTTCCTGGCCAGCGCCGATTCCAGCTACATGACAGGTCAGGTGCTGCACCCCAATGGCGGCGAGATCATCAACGGCTGATCGCCGTCCGAGATAGGATCTCGGCGTGGCTTTTTGACGCCGCAGATCCTATCTAGGACGACATGAACGACAACGCCGATTGGAATGCGCTTCTGACGCGCGTGCATGCATGTACGGCATGTAGCCTGCCGCTTGGGCCAAGACCGATCCTCTCCGCCTCCCCGACCGCCCGCTTGCTGATCACCAGCCAGGCGCCGGGACGCCGCGCGCATGAGGCCGGCCGCACCTTCGCCGACGCGTCGGGCGACCGCCTGCGCGCCTGGCTCGGCGTCACACCCGAGCAATTCTACGATTCCAGCCGCATCGCCATCATCCCGATGGGCATGTGCTACCCCGGCACCCAGGAAGGCGGCGGCGATATCCTGCCCGAGGCGCGCTGCGCCGCGACCTGGCATGCGCCGCTGTTCGCGCACCTGACCGGGATCAAGTTGATGCTGCTGGTCGGCAGGCTCGCGCAGGTGCGCTATTTGCCCGACCCGCGCGGCTCTATGTCGGAGGCGGTCGCCCATTGGCGCGACTACCTGCCCGCCTACGTGCCCTTGCCGCATCCATCGTGGCGCACGATCGGCTGGGCGCGGCGGAACCCCTGGTTCGGGGCCGAGATGCTGCCCGCATTGCGCGCCCATATTGCCGACATCCTGAAATAGGCCGACAATCCGCCGACGGCAGAAAGGGACCGCATCGCATGACCGCGCACGCCATGAACCACTTCACCATACTGGCCGAGAACCTGGCCGAGACGTGCGATTTCTATCGCGACCTGCTGGGCCTGACCGAAGGCTATCGTCCCGACATGGGTTTTCCCGGGGCCTGGCTCTATGCCGGCAAGGAGGCAGTGCTGCATGTCATGATCCGCACGCCCCTGCCGCAGCCGCGCGCGGGCGTGCTGGATCACATGGCGTTCAGCGCTGTCGATCTGGTCGGCACCGTCCGCAAGCTCGAGAGCAAGGACGTGCGATATCAGCTCGGCCGCCAGGTCGAGACCGGCACATGGCAATTGTTCTTCCACGATCCGAATGGCGCGCGCGTGGAGCTTGATTTTGCGGCAACGGAAGAAGGGCCGGCTAAGATAAACGGCCGGAGAGGGATTCGATCGGCAGATCGTACTTGGCGCACGCGATCGCCGCGTCCATGTCATGAATGCCAATCCGGTCCGGCGTCCATTCGATCACATGTGACCTGCGCAGCGACTGCAATGTCTTGTTGGTATGGACGATCGAAAGGCCGATGGTGTCGGCGATCTGTGCCTGGGTCAGCGGAATGTTGAGATAGGTGCGGCCCGACATGCCGGTTGCGCGACCGCGCAGGAAGAGAAACAAGGCAAGGTAGGCGATGCGTTCGCGTGCACTGCGCCGGCCGACCGCAACCAGGTGCTCGTCCAGCGAACTTTCCTCGCTCGCCGCGAGCCACGCCACGTCAAAGCCAAGCCGGGGATGAACGGAGAAGAGTTCGAGGAACCGTTCACGCTGGAAAATACAGGTCCTCGCTTCCGTGACGGCCTCGATGCCGTAGAGCAGCGGGTCCTCCATCGCGCCTTGCAAGCCGATCATGTCGCCGGGGAAAAGGAAGTTGACGATCTGGCGACGGCCGTCTTCCAGCATCTTGAAGCGGAACAGGACGCCCTGGAGCACGGAATAGAGGTGCGGGCTGACCGTTCCTTGGGAGAGCATCTGCCCGCCTTTGGCCACGTAGAGCTCGCCCTGCTTGAAGCTCTGCATGAACTCGATTTGGCCGGCGGTGAGCGGACGGAGCCCGGAGACGGCTTGCAAAGGACAATTGGCGCAAGGGATGATCGGACTTTCCTGTGGCTTGAGAGCCATCGATACGCGACCTCCTGGATTGGCTTGTCAAATTTTAATGCGCCCAACTCCGGATAACGGCATATGCGGGCAATCGTTCCCCGGAAACACGGTCCCTCCGATGTTGCCCAGAAAGAACCTCGAAATGTCCAACGCGGACAGTGGGTGGGAATCGCTTCACGGGCTGCGAATCCTGCTGGTGGAAGACGATCCGCTGATTTGCCTCGATCTCGAAACGAGCCTGGCCGAGCTTGGCGCGATCGTGTCGGCGGCTTCCAACACCGCCGCGGCTCTCAAGATCGTGACGGCCTCGGCGCTGGACTTTGCCGTGCTCGATTTCGAGCTCGGCATGGAAACCAGCGAAGCCGTCGCCACCGCCGCGCGGGAGCAAGGCGTGCCGTTCCTCTTTCTCTCGGGCCACAGCGAGCATGACGAGCGCTTTGCGCGCTGGCCGGGCGTTCACGTCCTGGCGAAGCCGATTTCCTCGGTCACGATCGCACGCCATATCCAGGAGGTGCTGGGCAAAGGCGAGTAGCGCCGGCGCGAGGATCTTCTTGGAACAATGCTGTGAACTGCTTGTTCGCTGTTCATAAGCTGTTCTCAACAGGAGGCATCCATGCCCCGCGGCGACAAGTCGAAATACTCGAACAAGCAGAAGCGCCAAGCCGAGCATATCGAGGAAGGCTACGAAGAACGCGGACTGAGCGAAGGCGAAGCCGAGCGCCGGGCCTGGGCCACCGTCAACAAGATGACCGGCGGCGGCAAGAAGAGCGGCTCCGGCCGCGGCAAGAAGATGAACAAGGCGCCGGCGCGCAAAGGCGGACGCATCGGCGGTAAGGCCGCGGCGCAGCGGCCCGCGGCGGCGCGCTCCGCGTCTGCGCGCAAGGCGGCCGCGACGCGCAAGCGCCACGGCAAGAGCGGGAAGAAGGCGCGCTGATCGTGCCATCGATCGCCATCAGAACAAGCCAGTTCCTGGCGATCATCTTCACCGCCCTCGCGCTTCTTCCGGGCGGCGCCCACCTGATGACGGTGGCGGCGAAGATCGACATGCCGGAACTGCCCTATTTCGCCGTGCAGCAGATCTATCGGGGTTGGGCATGGCTGGGGATCGTCATCTTTGCGGCGATCTTCGCGAATTTCGGAAGCGCGTTCCTGGCGCGGCATCGCCGTCGCCAATTCCGGCTATCCTTGGCGGCGGGCGTACTGATCGCCGCGACCTTGGCGATCTTTTTCACCTGGACCTATCCGGCAAACCAGGCGACGGCCAACTGGAGCTCGGCGCCCGAGGGTTGGGAGCAGCTGCGGATCCAGTGGGAATACTCGCACGCGGCGAACGCGGTGGTCACCTTCGTCGCGCTGCTCTGTTCGGTCGGCGCCGCGCTGTCGGACGACAGCCGGTCATCGGCAACGCACGGCGCCGCTGCAGCATCGCGCGCCACAGCGCGTCGGGACGCCGTTCTAGGTCCGCCCGATGCTCGAATAGCGGAAACCCGCGGCGCGCATTTCCGCCGGCCGGTAGATGTTGCGTAGATCGACGACGACCGGCTGCCTGAGGACGGCCTTCATGCGGGCGAGATCGAGCGCTCGATAGGAATTCCACTCGGTCAGGAACACCACCGCGTCGGCTCCGGTCATCGCCTCGTATGGATCGGCGCAATAGGCAAGGTCCGGCATCAGCTTTCTGGCTTCCGCCATGCCTTCCGGATCGTGCGCCCTGATCGCGGCGCCGCTCTTGATCAGCGCGGGGGCGATCGCAAGGCTGGGCGCCTCGCGCATATCGTCGGTATTGGGCTTGAAGGTGAGGCCCAGCAGCGCGACCACCTTGCCCGCCGGCGATCCGCCGAGCGCCGCCACGATCCGCTCGGCCATGTTGAGCTTGCGCGCCTCGTTGAAGTCCACGGTCGCTTCGATCAGGCCGATCGGCGTGCCCGCCTGGCGCGCGATCTCCACCAGCGCCCGCGTGTCCTTGGGAAAGCACGACCCGCCGTAGCCCGGCCCCGGATGCAGGAACTTCGAGCCGATGCGGCCGTCGAGGCCGATGCCCCTCGCCACGTCATGCACATCGGCGCCGACCTTCTCGCACAGATCGGCGATCTCGTTGATGAAGGTGATCTTGGTCGCCAGGAAGGTGTTGGACGCGTACTTGATCAGTTCGGCGGTTTCCAGGCTGGTCATCACGATCGGCGTTTCGATCAGGTAGAGCGGCCGTAGAGCGCGCGCATGACAGCGCGCGCGCGCTCGCTGTCGGTCCCGATCACCACCCGGTCCGGCCGCAGGAAATCGTCGATGGCCGATCCTTCGCGCAGGAATTCCGGGTTGGAGGCGACACCGAAATCCACGTCCGGGCTGCGTCTCTGCGGATGATCTCGCGCCACTTCGCGGCCGGTTCCGACCGGGACCGTGGATTTGGTCACGACCACGGTGTAGCCGTCGATGCCGCGCGCGATTTCCTCGCGCGGCCCCGCGACATAGCTCAGGTCGGCATGGCCGTCGCCGCGGCGGCTGGGCGTGCCGACCGCGATGAACACCGCATCGGCATCGGCCACGGAGCTTGACAGGTCCGTCTGAACGACAGGCGCCCAGCCTTGACGTTCTTGGCCACCAGTTCATCCAGCCCCGGCTCGTAGATCGGAATCTCGTCCGCGATTGAGCCGTTCGATCTTGCCGCGCATCCTTGTCGACGCAGGTGACGGTGACGCCGAATTCGGAAAAGCAGGCGCCAGATACCAGCCCGACATAGCCAGTGCCGATCATTGCGATTCGCATAGAGGTACCTTCCTCGAACTTGGCGAGAATGCGGCGAGGAAGCGTTTACAGCGATTTGGCGAGCGCTTCCCGCACCTTCGGCCCGATCTGGGAGCTCCAGAGCGAACGCGATGTTGGCTTCGAGGAAGCCGGCCTTGTCGCCGCAATCGTAGCGCGTGCCCTGGAAGCGCTAGGCCGTGGAACGGCCGCGTCCCGCTCATCCGCGCCATGCGTCGGTGAGCTGGATTTCACCGCCGGCGCCGCGCTCCTGCCGGTCGAGATGAGCGAACACTTCCGGCTGAAGGATGTAGCGCCCGATGATCGACAGGGTCGAGGGCGCCACTTCGGGCTTCGGCTTTTCGACCAGGCCCTTGACTTCGAGCCAGCCGGCCGCTCGTCGCGCGCCGGCATCCAGGATGCCGTAGCGGTCGGTGTGCGTCTCGCGGCACATCGACGACGGCGACGATGTTGCCGCCGACTTCGTTGTAGGCCTCGACCATCTGCTTAAGGCAGGGCGTGCCGCCAGCACCAAGTCGTCGGGCAGCAGGACCGCGAACGGCTCGTCACCGACGAGTTTGCGGGCGCACCAGACCGCATGGCCCAGGCCCAGCGGCTCCTGCTGGCGGATATAGGAGAGCTCGCCGGGTCGGCAGCAGATTGTCGATCAGCGCCAGCTCGGCGTCCTTGCCACGCTCGGCTTCAAGGTCTTTGCCAGCTCGTAGGTAATGTCGAAATGGTCTTCGATGGCGCTCTTGCCCCGGCTGGTAACGAAGATGATCTCCTCGATCCCAGCCGCGCGCGCCTCCTCGACGGCGTACTGGATCAGCGGCTTGTCGACCAGCGGCAGCATCTCCTTGGGGATCGCCTTGGTCGCGGGCAGGAACCGCGTGCCCAGCCCGCCAACCGGAAAAACCGCCTTTCGCAGCGGCTTGCGCATTCGTCAGTCCTTTTTCTTGATTCAGTTTGCCCGGCCAGTGACGGCGCAGGTTGTGCCATAGTGGACATCCACCGGCAACCCGCCGGCTCCGCAGCATATCCGCGAAATCCTGCCATACCGTTGAAATACCAGCATTTATCCGCCCTAGGCGGCGCGCGCGTCCCTAAGGCCCAGGGCGGACACCAGCTCGCGCACTTCCTGGCGGGCAGCGACGTGGGAGATGCGCCAGGTCACGCCGGCATCCTTGCGGCTGAGATCGAGCAGCGTGAGGCCGCGCGGAAACAGCTCGCGGAAGATCACGCGCTCGGTGAAGCCTGGGGCGATCCGGCAACCCGATGCGGCGCGACAGCTGCTCCAGCAGCCGGCCGATATCGCGCTTGTTCTTGGCATCGAGGCTGCTGAGCCGGTTGCGCATCACGATCCAGTCGATCGGGCGGCCGCGATTGATGGCGCGCTGCTTGCGCTGGTCCCACACCATTTCGCTATAGACGCTGGGCTTCAGGATCTTCTCGCCGTCGCGATCGATGCGCCCGAGCAGGTCGAGATCCAGGAAGCTGTCGTTGAGCGGCGTGATCAGCGTGTCCGCCAGCGTGTGTGCCAGCCGCGACAGCGACGTATCCGAGCCCGGCGTGTCGATGACGATGAAATCGCAATCCTGGAGTCGGCCAGCGCGCCGCTCAGGCGGTCGGCTTCGTCGTCGCGTCCGGCGATTGCGCTGTCCGAGGTGGAACGCTCGACCGGCACATGGCGCGGCAGCGGCAGCGGCACCAGCATCTGCGCCGCGCTCGCCTTGCGGTTATCGATATAGCGTGTGAAGGAGCCCTGGCGCGCGTCGCAATCGATCGAGCCGACCTTGTAGCCGTCATGCAGCAGGGCGACGACCAGATGCATGGCGGTGGTCGATTTCCCCGATCCGCCCTTTTCGTTGCCCAGCACGATGATATGCGGCTTGCCCGTGCGTTGCAGCGTCACGCCCGCGACTCGGCTGCCTTGCCAATCCATACTGCAGTGTCATGAAACACTGCGCCGCCATTTGGCAAGCCCGCGTCATCGCTGGCGGTAGCGGTATCGATGCCATTGCCGCCGACGAAGGCGGCGTTGGGCCAGATCGACAGATCACCGGCAGCTCGCGCCAGCCGGCCGTCGAACGGCTTGACGTGCAGGAAACCCCGGCCGCGGTCGTTGCCGATCTCCGCCAGTCGCCCTCGGCCAGCCCAATGTCGCGCGGCGTCCTCGGGGTGGATCAGGGTCGGCCGCCCTTCCCGCTTTTTCGAGCCCGGCGTCTCGGTGAAGGTCCAATCCAGGAACGAACGCGCCGGCGCCGACCACGATGCGGAACGGCCGCGCCCGGCGTGCTTGTGCATCGAACACCGGCGCCATGTCCGGCAGCACCGGCAGCCGCGCATGATCCTTGCCGATCGCGGCCCAGTCGGCCTTGAGCTGGTACTTTGTCGGCATGGCCGAAGCCGTTCTGGAAATGCGCGGTCTCGAAATCCAGCGCGCATTCCTGCCAGTGCTTCTCGTGGATCGCCTCAGGCCCCAGCCGGAACGGTTTCAGCGTGCGCGCGCGGGCGCGCGCGGTCTGATGATCTCCCACTCGGTCATGGAGATGCTGGGCGCCGGCAACCCAGCCGCTTGGCGAGCTCGCAGATCACATAGTGATTGGTGTGTGCTCGGCATAGGGCTCCACCACCTGCAGGAAGGTGCGGCCGCTGCCCTGGTAGATGTCGTCATGCACCTCGCGCGCCGTGCGGCTCTCTCCCGCGACGGGCTCGAGGCGCTCGTCAAAGGCGGCGCGTGCGACGGCTTCGGACGGAAGCGCCGCGATCTCCTCTGGGAGCTCGGCCTCGCACTGCGACCGCAGACGGTCCCCGGCACCGAGGGAGAGGCGAAGCAGCTCCCGCTCTCTCTCGACCCGACCGCGAAGACTCCCGAGCTCCGTGATCTGACGCGCTGGGAGCGCATGCTCGCGGACTACCGCGTCACGGGAATGTCGGTCGGAGTCCATCCGCTCGAGCTCCTGCGCCCGCACCTGCCTCCCGGGACGCTCTCGAGCGCCGAGCTGCACGAGCAGCCGCATGGGAGGACGGTGGCCTTCGCGGGGATGACGGTCGCGCGCCAGCGGCCGTCGACGGCGAAGGGGGTCGTCTTCATGCTCCTCGAGGACGAGCACGGCCAGGTGAACCTCATCGTCCCCTCGGCCGTCTACGACCGCCACCGGGCCGCCGTGCGCGCCGAGCCGCTCGTCCTCGCGCGCGGCCGCTACGAGCGCGTGGAGGAGAACCGCAACGTGCTCGTATCCGAGATCGAGACCCTCGGGCCGCTCGCGCGCCAGGCCGCCGAGAGCGACTCCGTCTGGGAGTCGCTTCCCAGGCCGCACTCCTTCGGCCGCCGCTAGCTCAGCCCGCGACCGAGACCATCACGGCGGCTCGTCCGGCACCGGGCAGACGACGCAAGACGCGTTCCGGCCCGCTCGGAAGCGGCGCCGACACGAGGCGTCCGCGCCAGTCGACGCCGAACGCGGTCGACCCGACCTGCGCAGTGTCCACGTGGGCCGTCCAGCCGAACCGCGAACGCGTCCGCAGGGAGCCGTCGAGCACGCGCGCCGTGTCGCGATCGATCGTCGGGAGGAACAACAGCCGCCCGCCCGGGAGCCAGTGGACGTCGCCGGTCATCATCGGGGCGGCGAGCGGGATCCACCGAACGGTGGCTGCCTTTCCCAGCTCCACGAGAACCAGTCGCGACCTCCCCGTCTCGCGGAATGCGACTCCTGCGAGCCGTCTCCCGGTTTCGTCCGAAACGAGTGGGGGACTGAGCGGGATCCAGGCGATTGGCAGCGCCTCTCCCGTCCGGAGATCGATCCGCAGCAGCCGCGCGCCCTGTTCGCCGGCGTTCAGATACGCGACCCGTGGAGTCAGGCTCGAGAGGTACGCGCTGCCGTGCCAGATGGTGCTCAGACGGCGGCCCGCAAGTCGGTGGAGCCCCGCTCCGCGTGGCGCATCACCCGGGCCGGCCCCGAAGAGCGCAACCGAGGAGCCCCAGACGTTCTCGCACTGGAGCCCGACGGCAGTGCGCCCAGCTGGCAGGTCCACATCTCGCCGCCGGATGATGCGCAGAGTCCTCGCGTCGCGGATGACCAGTTGGTTCCCCGCATGGACAAGGATGACCTCGGCCAAGCGCTTGCCGCCGGGACACGGTGAGAGCAGTTGAGTTGTCCCGCGCCCGAAGCCGTAAGCGAGCGTGCGACCTCTCGTGTCCAGAGCCAGCACCCGCGCGCGGCCGAAGCGGCCTCCGACGTACATCGCCGGCGCGCCCCGACCGGTTGGCGCTGGGAGCGGCGCGACCGCCGTGAGCAGATCTTCGGGCGCGACCTGCCTACAGAGGCTCCCGATCCACGTCTGACCTTCGCGCATGAGGAAGAGACCGACCCGCTGTCCCACGGAGGCCTCGATGCCGCACGCCGCTCCGCTGCCGCTGGTCCGCACTTCCACGGTTTTCCCGATCTGTCCCTTGAGCGCTCGCTCGACGCTGAACGTCAGTGCGACGCTGCCGTTCCCGATGTCGCGCCGGTCGACGAGGTGTCCGACGAACGCTCCGTCTGACGACTCGAGGTAGGTCCAGGGGTCGGGCGGTACGCACGAGCAGGCCTGTGCCGGGCTGACGGAACCCGCGAAGCCCGCCAGCGCGAGCACCGCGACGCACAGCGACAGGCCTCTCACATGTCGTGGTACGCCACGTGGGCCCTGCGCTGTCACACGCCGAAGCATGGCACTACGATCTCCGGCCTTGCCGCTCGTGGTCCGTACCTGGAACGTCTTCCACGGGAACACGTTCCCGCCGGGTCGCCATGCCTTCCTCCACGAGATGCTCGACGTCGTCTGCAGCGACCGACCGGGCGTCGTCTGTCTCCAGGAGCTCCCCGTCTGGGGACTCGCTCGGCTCGAGGAATGGAGCGGAATGCAGGCGTTTTACGTCGTCGCCCGCACCCCGCGTGTGCCGGGCCGATTCGGGCGGTCCCTCACGCGGCTGCATCACGGCTTCTTCCGGTCGGCGTTCGTCGGCCAGGCGAACGCGATCCTCGTGGCACCGGGTCACGACGCCGAGGACCTCGGGTGGAAGCGCATCAGCGACCCCGGCCGGGAGCCGCGCGTCGTGCAGGCGGTCCGGGTCGCGGACCGGCTCGTCGTCGCACACTTCCACGCGAGCACGGACCTCGTCGCCGCCCGCGCGGAGCTGGAGAGGGCGCAGTCGTTCGTCGAAGGGCTCGCGCGCGCGGGCGAGGCGGTCGTCCTCGCGGGCGACTTCAACCTCGTGAGCCCACAGGTCGAGGGCTACTCCGGGCCGGCTCCCGGGATCGATCACGTGCTCGTCCGCGGCGCGCTGGTCTCCGGGCCGCTCGTCTGGCCGCCCGAGCGGCGCGAGCGGGCCGGCCGCCTGCTCTCGGACCACCCGCCCGTGGAGGTCACGATCGACCTCTAGCCATCCTTCGCGAGTAGCCGTTGAAGCGTGAAGGCGGTCTCGACGAGCGTGAGGTGTGTGAAGGCCTGCGGGAAGTTCCCCACGAGCCGCCCGCGCTCCGGGTCGTACATCTCGGCGAGCAGGCCGAGGTCGTTGCGAAGTGAGAGCAACCGCTCGTACAGCTCGACCGCCTCGTCGAGCCTGCCCAGCCGCGCGAGCACGGCTACGAGCCAGAACGAGCAGGCCAGGAAAGCGCCCTCACCCGGAGGAAGCCCGTCGACGCCGACGTTCTCCTCGTCCGCGCGGTAGCGCTCGACGAGGCCGTCGCGAAGGAGGTTTCGCTGGATCGCCTCGACGGTTCCGACCACCCGCTCGTCCTTTGCGGGGAGGAAGCCGACGAGCGGGATGAGGAGCAGGCTCGCGTCGAGCCGGTCGGAGCCGTAGTACTGGACGAAGGCACCGACCTCGGCGTTGTAGCCGTGGGCGAGCACGCTCTCCTTGATCGCGTCGCGCGTCGCACGCCAGCGGTCGATCGGGCCCTCGCGCCCCAGCTTCTCGATCGCCTTCACCGCGCGGTCGAAGGCGACCCAGGCCATGACCTTCGAGTGCGTGAAGTGCCGGCGTGGGCCGCGTACCTCCCAGATCCCCTCGTCGGGCTCCTGCCACGCGGACTCCAGCCACTCGAAGATCTTGGTCGTCAATCTCCATGCGTCGTCCGACGCGGGGAGGCCCTTCACACGCGCGAGGTGCAGGGCGTCGATCACCTCGCCGTACACGTCGAGCTGCCGCTGACTCGAGGCGCCGTTCCCGATCCGGACTGGCCGCGACCCTTCGTAGCCCGAGAGCCAGTGGAGCTCGAGCTCGGTGAGCCGCCGCTCGCCCGCGACGCCGTACATCACCTGGATGTCGTCGGGCGAGCCGGCGATGGCGCGGAGCAGCCAGTTGCGCCATTGGTGCGCCTCGTCCAGGTAGCCCGCTCGGAGGAACGCGAGGAGCGTCAGCGTCGCGTCCCGGAGCCAGCAGTAGCGGTAGTCCCAGTTGCGGACGCCGCCGAGCGCCTCGGGAAGGGAGGTGGTCGCCGCGGCAACGATCCCGCCCGTCGGCCCATACGTGAGCGCCTTCAGCGTGAGGAGCGAGCGCACCACGGTGTCGCGCCAGGGACCTTCCATCGTGCAGGTGCTCGCCCAGTTCTCCCAGTACTCGATTGTGTCCGCGAGCGCTGCTTCGGCCTCGACGGGCTCCGGCAGGTCACGGTGCGAGGGAAACCAGGTCAGCACGAACGGGATCCGCTCGCCTTCCCGCACCTGGAACTCGGCGTACGTGCGCAGGTTTCGTCCTTGGAGCCCGATCGGCGTGCGCACGCAGACGGCGTCCGGTCCGGCGACGGCCACGAGCGCGCCGTCGAGGCTCCGCACCCACGGCACGATCGAGCCGTAGTCGAAGCGCAGGACGAGCTCCATGCGCATGTCCACGGTGCCGCGGACGCCCTCGACGATGCGAACGACGTCCGGCGCTTCTCCGCGCGGCGGCATGAAGTCGATGAGCCGAATGGCGCCCGACGACGTCTCGAGGTCGGTCTCCAGCACGAGCGTGTCTCCGCGGTAGCGCCGTCCCGGAGAGTGGAACTCCCCGGCGGGATGCATCGTCCAGTGGCCGTTTCGCTCGTCGCCGAGGAGCGACGCGAAGATCGCACCGGAGTCGAAGCGCGGGAAGCACAGCCAGTCGACGGAGCCGAGCCGGCTCACGAGCGCGACCGTCTGCAGGTCGCCGATCAGGCCGTAGTCCTCGATCCGGCAGGTCGCCACTACTCGTCCTCTCCTGCGCGGAGAAAGCTCGCGAGGTTCTTGAAACGCTTGAGCGCGGCCCGGTCGAACGCGCGCCGATACTCGGCCGCCGCGTCGGGCTCGAGCGTCGCCGCGTACGCCTCGCGAACGTCGTACAGCCGCTCACCGACCGCGTCGACGACGAGCTGGTAGTCGCCGTACAGCTCTTCGGTCTCGTCTGCGGCGGCCGTCGTCCAGGCCGTATCCGCCTCCGCGGCCTCATCGAGGAGCTCGGCCTCGTCGGTCTCGAAGAGGTCGAGCTGGCGCCGGACGAGGTCGCCGAACCGCTCGCGGCGGAAGATCACACGAGCTCCCCGTAGAGCTCGAGGTGGGCCTCCGCGGATGCCTCCCACGTGAGCTCGGCGCGCGCGGCCTCGGCGCCCTGCCGCGCCGCGGCGAGCGCGTCGGTGTCCCCGAGCAGACGCTCGAGCGCGGACGCCATCCCCTCGACGTCACCCGGCTCCACGACGGCGCCGGCGCCGTATCTGCCCACGGTCTCGCCGAGGCCGCCGATGTCGTAGACGATCGAGGGGATCCCGGCGCCGAGCGACTGGAGTAGCGCCCCCGAGACGTCGATCTCGGGGCGGTATGGAAAGAGCGAGACGGTGGCCTCGGAGAGCGCCCTGCGCATCTCGTCCGGCGGCAGGAACCCGAGGCGCCACTCCGCGCGGTCGCCCGCCTTACGGCGCACGTCGTCGAGCGGCACGCGCGGATCGCCCGCGACGAGGAGCCGCGCTTCCGGGACGCGGAGAACGGCCTCGACCGCGTCCTCGACGCCCTTGTACGGCCGGATGAGCCCGTGCAGGAGCGCCGTCCGCCCGTCGTCGCGGCGGTCGATCTCGCCACGGAAGGCGGGGTGGGGGATCACGCGCACGTGTTCCTCCGCGATGCCGAAGTCGACGAGCGCGCCCTTCCCGCGCTCCGAATGGACGACGACGCGCTCGCAGCGCCCGAAGAGCGTCCTCCAGAGCCCGGTCTTCGATGCGGTTCGGCGCGGGATGATGTCGTGCGCGGTGAAGACGACGGGCGAGCGCGGCCGGAAGAGCCAGCGGTCGAGCTCCGGGGCGCCGAACCACTGCACGTGCAGGACGTCCGGCTTCGCGGCGGTGAATCGGGCCATGCCGAGTGGGTGCTCGACCGCCTTCACCGCGAGCCGGAGCCGCGTCGAGCCCATGCGCGAGGACACGGGATAGAACCACTCGGCCGCCCGGTAGCCGTTCGGGGCCGCGACGGCGCCGAAGCGGAAGCGGGAGGTGACGAGCTCGACCTCCGCGCCCGCGGCCGCGAGAGCGCCGGCGAGCGCGCGGTCGTAGGGAGGCGTGTACGCGGGCGGGTCGGCGATGACGACGTGCATAAGGCGAGACGTTATTGGCACAGTCTTGTGGTCTTTACAAGGCCTGGCCCCGTGAGTGCTACAAGACTGTGCCAATCGGCGGGGGTCGTCAGAATCCGCGCGTGACCTTCGAGGAAGCGCGCGCGCAGTTCCCCGTCCTCGAGCGTCTCGCGTACCTGCAGGCGGGCAGCGTCGGCCCGCTCACGCGCGGGACGCTGGACGCGATGGTCGCGGAGGAGGAGCGCGGCCTGCGGGACGGACGCGGCAGCCTTGCGCGCTTCGAGCGCGTCATCGCGGAGCGCGAGGAGACTCGGGCGGAACTGGCCGCCCTCGTCGGCGTCGACGCAAGCCGCGTGTCGATCACGGCGTCGACGACGGACGGCTGCAACATCGTCCTCGCCGGGCTCGACCTCGGGCCGGGGGACGAGGTGGTCACGACCACGGACGAGCACTTCGGCCTCCTCGGGCCGCTGCACGTCTCCGGGGCGAAGGTCGTCGCGGTCGCGCCCGACCCCGAGCGCATCGTCGCCGCCGTCACGCCGAGAACGCGGCTCCTCGCGCTCTCACACGTGCTCTGGACGACGGGGCAAGTCCTTCCCGTGCACGAGCTCAAGGAGACGACCGGGCTCCCGATCCTCGTCGACGGCGCGCAGTCTGTCGGCACGATGCCGGTGGACGCGACCGGGCTCGACTACTTCACGATCTCCGGTCAGAAATGGCTGTGCGGTCCCGAGGGGACGGGGGCGCTCGTCGTCGCCGAGCCGGAGGCGCTCGCGGTGGGACGGCCGAGCTACCTCTCCCAGCAAAGGCACGAGCCCGACGGAGCGTTCGAGCCCAAGCCGGGCGCTGCGCGGTTCGACCCGAACCTGACGCCGCACGCGCTTCTCGCGGGCCTTCGAGCGGCGCTCCGCGCGCAGCCGGAGTGGGGCTTCGAGCGGGCGTCGGCGATGGCCGAGCGCTGCCGCGACCTCCTTCGCGAAGCGGGCCTCGACGTCGTCGTGCCCGAGGAGCGCGCGACGCTCGTCGCCTGGCGGGTGCCGGTAGAGGACTCCGCCGCGGTCGTCGCACGACTCGCGGAGGCGGGAGTCATCGTCCGCGACCTCCCGGGGCGAAGCCTCGTGCGCGCATCGGTCGGGTGGTGGACGAGCGACGAGGACCTCGAACGCCTGGTCGCGGCGTTGTAGGGTCGAAGCATGTGCCACGACGTCGACTCATCGCCGCCGATCCGGCCGATCTCCGGCGCCGCGGTCTCGCACGACGACCTGGTGCTCGAGGCCGAGGACGGCAACCGGTTCGCGGCGTTCGCGGCGATGCCCGACGTGCCGGGCGCGGCGGCCGTCGTCATCCTCCCGGACATCCGCGGCCTCCACCGCTTCTACGAGGAGCTCGCGCTGCGCTTCGCCGAGCACGGCTACGCGGCAGTCGCGTTCGACTACTTCGGGCGGACGGCAGGGGCCGAGAAGCGCGACGACGAGTTCGAGTACCTGCCGCACGTCCAGGAGACGACGCACGCGGGGCTCCAGGCCGACGTGGGCGCGGCGGTCGCGTTTCTCCGCGGCGCGGGGTATCGGAGGATCTTCACGGTCGGCTTCTGCTACGGAGGCCGCAACTCCTGGCTCGCGACCTCCGCGGGCCACGACGTCGCGGGAGCGATCGGCTTCTACGGGCGGCCGGGCGAGGGCCGGCCCGTCGACTCGCCCAGCCCGACTGCGGTGGCGGACCGGCTGGCCGCGCCGATCCTCGCGCTCATGGGCGGCGAGGACCAGGGGATCCCGGCCGAGGAGGCCGAGGCGTTCGACGCCGCGCTCGAGGAGGCGGGGGTCGAGCACGAGGTCGTGATCTACCCGGGCGCGCCCCACAGCTTCTTCGACCGGAAGTTCGAAGAGTTCGCGGACGTCTCCGAGGACGCGTGGAACCGCGTCCTCGCGTTCATCGCGCGCCACTCCTGAGGTGGCCGCGCGCGAGTTCACGCCGGGCCTCGACCTCGCCCGCGCGTTCTACGAGGAGATCGTGGCGCCGTTGCTCGACCGCGTCGACCACTCCGCGGCGCTGCTCGGGACCGGCTCGGACGTCCTCGGCTTCGACACCGTCCGCTCGACCGACCACGCCTGGGGGCCGCGACTGCAGGTGTTCGTCTCCGAGGACGAGGTCGAGCGCATCGGCGTCCTCGTCGACGAGGGACTCCCCGACGAGTTCCGCGGCTGGCCGACGCGTTTCGGCTGGGATGCAGTCCCGGTGACGCACCACGTGGCCGTCACGACGTTCGACGGGTGGCTCTCGCGACCGGCTCGGCTTCGACCCCTTGCAGCCGATCGCCCTCGAGAGCTGGCTCGCGACGCCGCAGCAGGTCCTGCTCGAGGTGACCGAGGGCGCGGTCTTCAGAGACACCGACGGCGCGCTCGGCCGCGCCCGGGACGCGCTCGCCTGGTACCCGCGCGACGTCTGGCTCTGGCTCCTCGCCTGCCAGTGGCGGCGGATCGACCAGGAGGAGCCGTTCGTCGGCCGCACCGCCGAGGTCGGGGACGAGCTCGGCTCTCGCGTCCTCTGCGCTCGCCTCGTGCGCGATGCGATGCGGCTCGCGTTCCTCCTCGAGCGGCGATACGCGCCGTACGCGAAGTGGCTCGGCTCGGGGTTCCGCCGGCTCCGAGCCCACGACGAGCTCGGGCCGCCGCTCGCGGCTGCGCTCGCGGCCGAGGCGTACGAGGAGCGCGAGACCGGGCTCATCAGGGCGATGGAGACGCTCGCGCGCCTCCACAACGAGGCCGGAGTGACGGCGGCGGTCGACGAGTCGTCGCGCACGTTCCACGACCGGCCGTTCCGCGTCCTCGGCTCCGCGCGCTTCGTCACTGCATGCCTCGAGGAAGTGACGGACGAGCGGCTCCGCGCGTTGCCCCTCGTCGGCGGGGTCGACCAGTTCGCCGACTCGACCGACGTGCTCGCGTACCCGCCGACGTTCGAGAAGCTCGCCGCGACCTACCGCGCGTGGCTCGAGGACCCGCGAGCACGGTCGCGCTGACTGGGAACCTCCGCCCGCCGGGCGGCGTAGTGGGGGCATGAGACCGGTCGTCGCGAGCCTCGTGGCCGCCCTCGCGCTTCTCGTCCTTCCGGCGGCGAGCGCGAAGGACTTCCCGCCCGGCGGCCTCCGCGTCTGCAACACGGCGCGCTGCGTCCCGATCGTGAAGCGCGAGGTGCTGCCGCTTCTCGGCGCCTTCTACTACCACCGGCCCGTCGCGGCGAGCGTCCGCAGGCCGAGGCTGGGAGCGCCGTCCTACGAGCTGCGCTTCGACAACGGCTACGTCACGGGCATCGTCGCCACCCGGCGCCTCGACCGCTTCCTCAGCTACGGCGTGAACATCGGGCACTTCCAGCGCGACCGGTGGTACGCCGTCCCGCCGAGAGCGGCAGCGAATCTCCGCCGCCTGACCGCGAGCCTGCGACCGCTCCGCGTCACCCGCGAGGCGCTCGCCAAGTCGCGCTAGGCCGCGTCCGCCGCGGTCCGCAGGCCGAGCTCCTTCGCGATCGGCTGCATGCGCGGCGACGACGTTGCGGATGTGCTCGTCGAGCTCGAGCCCGATGAGCTCGGCGCCCGCGTACACCTCGTCGCGGTGCACTCCGGCCGCGAACGAGGGCTGCTTGAGCTTCTTCTTCACCGACTTCGGCTCCAGCCCGTCGAGCCCGGTCGGCCGCACGAGCCCGCACGCGTGCACGAACCCCGACAGCTCGTCGCACGCGAAGAGCACCTTCTTCAGCTGCGTGTCGCGCGGCATCGCGAGGTGCTCGGCGTGCGAGAGGACGGCCTCGACCAGCTCCTCGGGGTAGCCCGCGTCGCGCAGGATCGGAGCGCCATTCTGCGGATGCTCGTCGAGCGTGGGGTGGATCTCGTAGTCGAAGTCGTGCAGGAGAGCCGTCGCACGCCAGAAGTCCTCGTCCTCGCCGTAGAGCGTCGCGTAGTGCCCGACGGAGGCCTCGACCGCGAGCGCGTGCCGCAGCAGCGCCTCGCTCTTCGTGTACTCCGTCAGCGTCTCCCACGCCTGCTCGCGAGTCGGCTGCACGGGCGAGTACGATAGCCGCCGCCGTGGACCCAGCCTCACGCCCACCTGCCGTCGCACCGTATGGAACCTGGTCGTCGCCGATCACGGCGGACCTCGTCGCCCGCGCGGGAACGCGGCTCACCAGCGCATGGCTCGAAGGCGGAACGGCGTGGTGGCTCGAGGGAAGACCGGCCGAGAACGGCCGTGTCGTCCTCATGAAGGCCGAGCGCGGCGGCGAGCCCGTGGACGTCGCCCCGGCCGGGTTCAACGTCCGCACCATGGTGCACGAGTACGGCGGCGGCGCGTACGTCGTGCACGACGGCGTCGCCTTCTGCTCCCGCTTCGACGATCAGCGCCTCTACCGCATCGACCCCGGCGGTGAGCCCGTTCCGATCACGCCCGAGAGCCCGGGCGGCGCGTACCGGTACGCGGACGGCCAGGTCACGCCGGCTGGCGACCTCTGGATCGGCGTTCGCGAACGCCACGAGGGCTCAGGAGGCGCGCGCGAAGTGATCAACGAGCTGGTCGCGATCCCGACCGACGGCATCAGCGAGCCGAAGATCGTCGCCGGAGGCCGGGACTTCTACTCGAACCCGAGGATCTCGCGCGACGGTCGGCGCCTGTGCTTCCTCGCCTGGGACCTGCCGTGGATGCCGTGGGACGGCTGCGAGCTCTTCGTCGCCGACCTCGCGCACGACGGGACGCTCGGCGATCCCGAGCGGGTGGCCGGCCGCGACGGCGCCGAGGCCATCTGGCAGCCGGAGTGGAGCCCGGACGGCGACCTCGTCTTCGCGAGCGACAGAAGCGGGTGGTGGAACCTCGAGCGGATCCAGGGCGTGCAACGGAGCGTCCTGCACGAGGCCGAGGCCGAGTTCGGGTACCCGGCCTGGGTCTTCGGCCTGCGCTCGTTCGCATTCCTCGGTGACGGGCGGATCGTCTGCTGCTACCAGAGCCGCGGCCGGACGCACTTCGCGATCCTCGACGCGCGTTCGGGCGAGCTCGAGCCGCTCGACCTGGGTGTCGACGCGCTCTGGGGCTCGCCGTCCCTGAGCGCCGAGGGCTTGACCGTCCTGCTCGTCGCAGGCACGGCGACCGTCCCGAACCACGTGCTGCACGTCGATCTCGAGGACGGGTCGTCGCGCGTTCTCCGGCGCAGCGCCGAGACGCCCGTCGACACCGCGTACTTCTCCGTCCCGCGCGCGATCGAGTTCCCTACGGATGGAGACCGGACGGCCCACGCGCTCGTGTACGAGCCGACGAACCCCGACTTCGCCGCGCCGGACGGGGAGCTGCCGCCGCTCATCGTGATGAGCCATGGTGGGCCGACGTCCAGCGCGAGCGCGATCTTCGACCTCGTGACCCAGTTCTGGACGACCCGCGGCTTCGCCGTCGTCGACGTGAACTACGGCGGGTCGACCGGCTACGGCCGCGCCTACCGCGAGAGGCTGAACGGGGAGTGGGGGGTCGTCGACCTCCGGGACTGCGTGAACGCCGCGCACCACCTCGTCGAGCGCGGTGAGGCGGACGGGGAGCGGCTCCTGATCACCGGCGGCAGCGCGGGCGGCTACACCACCATTTGCGCGCTCACGTTCACCAAGGAGTTCGCGGCCGGCACCACGTACTTCGGGATCGCCGACCTCGTCGCCTTCGCCGAGGGCAACGGGCACAAGTTCGAGCTCGAGTACGAGCACACGCTCGTCGGCCCGTACCCGGAGTCGGCGGAGCTCTACCGCGCGCGCAGCCCGATCAACTTCGTCGAGCAGATCTCGACGCCGATGCTCGTCCTCCAGGGCGCCGACGACGAGGTCGTCCCGCCCATGCAGGCGGAGATGATCGTCGCCGCGCTGCGCGATCGCAGGATCCCGCACGCGTACCTCCTGTTCGAGGGCGAGGGCCACGGCTTCCGCAAGGCAGAGAACGTGATCGCCTCGCTCGAGGCCGAGCTCTCCTTCTACGCGCAGATCCTCGGCTTCATGCCCGCCGACGGCATCCCTAAGCTCGCAATCGATCACCTGTCCTGACCTCTCGTCACCCACACCGAGGGGCGCCCGTCGCCCCGGCCTCTACGATTCCCCGCGCCATGGAGTCCTTCGTCATCGAGGGGGGCCGCCCGCTCAGCGGGACCATCCGCGCCTCCGGTAACAAGAACGGCGCGCTGCCGATCCTCGCGGCGAGCATCATGGCCAGCGGAGAGGTCCGGCTCTCGAACGTCCCCAAGATCCGGGACGTCGAGACGATGATGGAGCTCATCCGCGACCTCGGCGCCGACATCGAGTGGACCGGGCCGAACGACGTCCGCATCGATCCGAGCGGCGTCTCGAAGACGAGCCTCGACCCGGAGCTCTCGCGCGACATCCGCGCTTCGTTCCTCCTCGCCGGGCCGCTGCTCGCGCGCTTCGGCCACGTCACCGTGCCGCCGCCGGGAGGAGACGTGATCGGGCGCCGCCGCCTCGACACCCACATCCATGCGTTCCAGGAGCTCGGGGTCGAGGTGGAGCTGAACGGCGCGTACGAGATGCGGACGGACGGGCTCCGCGGGAAGCGGCTCTACCTCGACGAGGCGTCGGTCTCGGGAACGGAGAGCGCGATCATGGCTGCCGTCCTGGCGGAGGGCAGGACGTGCGTCGGCCACGCCGCCTGCGAGCCGCATATCCAGGATCTCTGCCGCTTCCTCGTGCAGCTCGGCGCCGGGATCGAGGGCATCGGGTCGAACGTCCTGCACATCGAAGGGGTCGACCAGCTCGGCGGTGGCGAGTACCGGATCGGGCCCGAGCACGTCGAGGTCGCGAGCTTCGCAGCGCTGGCGGCGCTGACGGGCGGCGACGTCACGATCGAGGACGTCGAGCCGGACGACCTGATCGCGATCGTGCCCGCCTTCCGCAAGCTCGGCATCCGGATGGACGTGAACGAGCGCGCGGTGCGCATCACGCCCGAGCAGGACCTGCACGTCGTGGACGACCTCGGCGGGCACATTCCGAAGATCGAGAGCGGCGTCTGGCCCGCGTTCCCCGCCGACCTGACATCGATCGCGCTGACCTGCGCGACGCAGTGCCACGGGACGGTTCTCATCTTCGAGAAGATGTTCGAGAGCAGGCTCTTCTTCGTGGACAAGCTCGTATCGATGGGCGCCCGGATCATCCTCTGCGATCCCCACCGCGCGGTCGTCACCGGGCCTGCTCAGCTCTACGGCCAGCGGCTCGAGAGCCCCGACATCCGCGCGGGCATGGCGATGCTGATCGCCGCGCTGTGCGCGGAGGGCGAGTCGACGATCGGGAACATCGGCCAGATCGACAGGGGCTACGAGTCGATCGACGAGCGCCTGCGCGGGCTCGGCGCGTCGATCGACCGGACCGAGCGATGACGCGCGAAGGAGCCGCCTCGGTCACGCTCGGGGCGGCCGGCGAGGGCACCATCGCGACGGGCGTCGCGGTGCTCGACCACCTGCTCGGAGAGCTCGCGCGCGCAGGTCGCTTCGGGCTGCAGCTCGAGGTCGCGCCCGACGAGCCCGAGTCCGAGGTCGACGCGGCCGGGACTTCTCTCGGCGAGGCGCTCCGCCCGCTCCTGACCGCGGATGGCGCGGCCGGACGTGGGGTGGGGGTGGTCGCGGCGGACGAGGCACTGGCGATGGTCGTCGTCGAGAGCTCGGGAAGCGCGCTCGTCGCCTCGAACGCGGATCTCACGTCGACGCGCGCGGGCGGACTGCGCACGGACCTCGCGGCCGGGTTCCTCAACGGGCTCGCGGAGTCGGCCGGTCTCACGATCCACGTGCGGCTCTTCGAGGGCGAGGACTCGCAGCACGTTCTCGAGGCGATCTTCAAGGCGCTCGGCGTCGCGCTCGCCGACGCGTGCGCACAGGGTTGAGCAGCAGAGAGCTGAGCAAGCGAAAGGAGCGCCCATATGGCGGACAAGGACGTCATCACGACCGACCGCGCGCCCGGCCCGTTCCAGGGTGCGCCCTACAACCAGGCGATCCGGGTGGGCGAGCTCGTGTTCGTCGCGGGGCAGCTCGGAGTCGTCCTCGGGACGAACGAGCTCGCCGGCCCGGGCATCGAGGAGCAGACGGAGCAGACGATGCGGAACCTGACGGCGGTGCTAGAGGCGGCGGGATCGAGCCTCCAGAACCTCGTGAAGACCACGGTCTTCCTCGTCGACCTCGCAGACTTCGCCGGCATGAACGAGGTCTACGCGCGCCACGTCGGCGACCGCCCTCCCGCGCGCTCCACGATCGGAATCGCGCAGCTTCCCGTGGGCGCGAGAGTCGAGATCGAGGCGATCGCGCACGTCTAGCTCGGTGCTCGTCCGGGACGCGACCGAGGACGACGCGTCCCGCATCACGCGCGTCCGTACGCAGACCTGGCAGGACGCGTACGCGCACGTCTTCCCGCCCGCGCAGCTCGAGAGCCTCGCGCCGGAGACAGGTCTCGACTGGTGGCGGCGCGCGATCGTCGAGCCTGTCCCGCACATGCACACGCTCGTGGCCGAGGTCGACGGCGCCCTGGTGGGGTTCTCCCAGCTGGGACAGGCCAGGGAGGCGGAAGGTGACACAGGCGAGCTCTTCGCGATCTACGTGCTCCCGGAGGCCTCGGGCACGGGCGTCGGCCGGGCACTCATGGCCGAGACCCTCTCGCGGCTCCGGGGCGAGGGATTCGCCGAGGCGGTCCTGTGGGTGATCGAGGACAACCCCCGCACGCGCCGCTTCTACGAGCGCTCCGGCTGGCACCTCGACGACGGAGTCAAGGTCGAGGAGTGGCTTGGCACCGTCGTTCGCGAGGTCCGCTATCGGATCTTGCTCGACGCGACGGCCTGAGTCCCCCGAGCGCCGCCACGTCTTCGTCTGCATGTCTGAACGCGACGCGCCTCGAGCCCCGCGCAACCCAACACAACCCGTATCCCCGAACGCCAGGAGAAGGCCAAGTTACAACTTGTAACTTGGCGACCTCCCGGGCGGCGTTCGAGCTGTGAGCGTGGCTGACCACGCCCCCTCCGGGTGGCTGCCGCCTTGGCCGTGCGTCTCTGGCGCAAGTTACAAGTTGTAACTTGGCGCCTCTTCTGGCCCTGTCCGATCGGGACAGAGCGCGCGGCGGCGGCAGAATGGGACGCATGCGGGCCGAGGAGGTCATCGCCACCCACGGGAACACCGACTTCGACGCGTTCGCGGCGATGCTCGCCGCGCGCCATCTCTACCCGGGCGCGGTCGTCGCGGTCGGTGCGCTCAACCGCAACGTGCGCGACTTCTACCGCCTGCACGCGGACGAGCTCGGCCACATCGTCGAGGCGAGCCGCCTCGAGCTCGACGCGATCCGTCGGCTCGTCGTGGTCGAGACCGCGAGCGCATCGCGCCTCGGCGAGCTCGAGCCCGTCGCTCTCGACGCCGGCGTCGAGAAGATCCTCTTCGACCATCACGAGGAGGCCGAGCTGCCGGAGTGGGTGAACCAGGACGCGGCCGTCATCTCGGCGGACGGGGCGCTGACGACGACGCTAGTCGGGATCCTCGCGGAGCGCGAGCTCACCCCGACGCCGCTCGAGGCGACCGCCTTCGCGCTCGGGATCCACGAGGACACGGGCTCGCTGACACACGCGACGACGACGCAGCGGGACGCCGACGCGCTCGCGTGGTGCCTGCGCCACGGCGCACGCCAGGATCTCGTCTCCGAGTACCTGCACACGCCGCTCAACGCCACCGAGCGCGACCTCCTGTACCAGCTGCTCGACGCGCTCGAGCCGGTCGACGCTGCGGGTGAGGAGGTGCTCCTCGCGGCCGTGCACCGGCTCGACTACGTCGAGGGGATCTCGAACCTGGCGCACAAGATCGTCGACCTCACCGACGCGCGGGCGCTCGTCGTGCTCGTGGAGATGGACGAGCGGGTGTTCGCCGTCGCCCGTAGCCGGACGCCGCGCATCGACGCCTCGGCGGTGGCCGCCGTGCTCGGCGGAGGCGGGCACGCGGAGGCCGCGTCGGCTATCGCCCGAACGAATCTCGACGACGCGCGGGCGCGTGTCCTCACGGCGCTCGCGGAGCATCTGCCGGCCGAGGCACTCCGCGCCGCCGACGTCATGTCCAGCCCGGCGCGCTCGGTCGGGCCGGACACGACCGTCCGCGAGGCGATGGCGCTCTGCCAGCGTCACGGTCAAAGCGGCGTCTTCGTCGTCGACGACGGCCGCGTCGCGGGTGCCGTCGCACGGGAGGACCTCGACAAGGCGATCGGTCACGGCCTCGCGCACGCGCCCGTGCGCGGGATCATGAGCGGACGCGTGATCACGGCCTCCGAGGACGCGAGCATCGCCGAGCTCCAGGTGCTGGTGACGAGCGCGACCGACGGCCGGGTCGCAGTGCTCCGCGACGGTGAGCTCTCCGGCGTCGTCGCCCGTGCGGATCTCCTGCGCGCCCTCGAAGGCGTCGAGCCCGAAGGGCGCGAGCCGCCCGGCAGCATCGCCGATGAGCTGCACCGGCTCGAAGACCTGCGCCAACTGTTCGAGGCCGTCGCGGCGCTCGGCGACCGCGCCGAAGGTGTCTACGTCGTCGGCGGGACCGTGCGGGACATCCTGCTCGGCGAGAAGAGCTTCGACGTCGACATCGCGATCGAGGGCGACGCGATCGAGTTCGCGCGCGCGCTTGCCGAGACCCTCGGCGGCCGTGCAACGCCGCACGAGCGCTTCGGGACGGCTGTCGTCTCGTACGGGGACGACGCGCGCGTGGACGTCGTCACGACCCGCACCGAGTTCTACGACGCGCCGGCCGCGCTCCCGACCGTCGAGCGCGCCGGGCTGCGCGAGGATCTCTTCCGGCGCGACTTCACCATCAACGCGATGGCCGCGTCGCTGAAGCCGGCCGACTTCGGACGCCTGATCGACCCGTTCGGCGGGCGCGCGGATCTCGAGGCCGGCGTCCTCCGGGTCCTCCACAACCTGTCCTTCATCGACGACCCGACGAGGATCTTCCGCGGGATTCGCTACGAGGCGCGCTACGGGCTGCGACTCGAGGAGCACTCCGCGCGCCTCGCCCGCGGCTGCATCGAGATGGGGCTCGTCGGCGACCTCTCGTCCGCGCGCCTTCGCGACGAGCTCGTCACGCTGCTCGGGGATCCGGGCGCGGCCGGCGGGATCCAGCGGCTCGGCGAGCTCGGCGCCGATCGCGCCGTGCACCCGCACCTGAAGGCGGACGCCGAGGCGGTCGCCCTCTTCGAGCGCACGCTCGCGCTGCGCGACGAGCTCCACGTCGAGCTCCCGGCCTGGCGCATCGGCCTCGCCGCACTCGGCCGCGAGCTGAGCTCGGAGGAGGTCTACGACTGGCTCGAGCGGCTCAAGGTGCGCCGGCGCGACGTCGACCGCATCGCGGGAGCCATCACCGTCGGGCCCCTGATTGCGGAGCGGCTGCGCGCGGAGGAGCTCGCGCCCGCTGACGTGACCGCGCTCGCGGACGCGTTCGCACCGGACGCGCCGCTGCTCGCACTCGCCCGGGAGGAGCGTCCCGAGCTCCGGGAGTACTTCACGCGGCTACGCGACGTCGAGCTCGAGATCGGCGGCGCCGAGCTGGCCGAGCTCGGCCTCGGAGAGTCGCCGCGCGTCGGCGAGGTCCTCGCCGAGCTCCGACGCCGGAAGCTGAACGGTGAGCTCGACGGGCGCGAGTCGGAGCTCGAGGCCGCGCGCGAGCTCCTGGCGGCGCCAACCGAGTCATGACGGTCGCGTCGGCTTCGGAGGTCGCCGAGCGCTACCGCCGTCTGCGGGACGAGGTCGGCGCGGGCGTGACCGTGGTCGTGGCCACGAAGTACGTCTCTGTGGAGGACATGTCCACGCTCGCGGAGGCCGGCGTCGAGGTGGTCGGAGAGAACCGCGCGCAGGATCTCCTCTCGAAGCACGAGCGTTACGGAGACGCCTTCCGCTGGCACTTCATCGGCCACCTCCAGTCGAACAAGGCGAAGGTCGTGAACGAAACCTGCGAGCTCGTGCACTCGCTTTCGTCGGACTCGGCCGCGCGCCGGCTCGACGTGCCAGCGCTACTCGAGGTCAACCTCGCCGGCGAGGGCACGAAGTCCGGTGTCGAGCCCGACGAGGTCGGCGGTTTCGTCGAGCGCTACCCCTTCGTTCGCGGGCTCATGACCATGCCGCCGCTGACCTCGGACCCGGAAGCCTCACGGACGTACTTCCGGCGACTGCGTGAGCTCGCGCAGGAGCATGGGCTCCCGGAGCTCAGCATGGGCACCTCGCAGGACTACCGCGTCGCAGTCGAGGAGGGGGCGACGCTCGTCCGCGTGGGCGAGCTGCTGTTCCGAGAAGCCGCCGCGACGGGAAACAGCCCCCACCAGGGCTAGAATCGCCCGGTCATGGGTTTCTCCGACCTCTGGAGCCGCACGCTCGTCTACTTCGGGATCGCCGAGGAAGAGGAGTGGGACGACGACGGCTACTCGACGACGGAGCAGATCGAGGAGTACGGGCAGCGCGACGAGGACGCGGGCTCCGGCCGTCGTGAGCGACAGCGCCAACGCCAGAACGTCAGGCAGCTTCCGAGCGCTCCCGAGGCAGACGAGTGGAGCGCCGAGGAGGAGGCGGCGGCCGCTGCGCCGACCTCGCGCCGCGGCCGCGGCGACCAGCGCCAGCAGTCGCGACCGCCCCGCCTGCGCAGCGTCGATCCGGGAGCGCCCGCGAAGGTGCACCTCGTCGTGCCGCGGAGCTTCAACGACGCACAGCAGATCGCGGACCGGTTCAAGGCGCAGATGCCGGTCATCGTCAATCTCCAGGGCTCCGATACGGAGCTCTCGAAGCGCCTGATCGACTTCGCCAGCGGGCTCACGTATGCGCTCGACGGCAGCATGCAGCGGGTCGCGGACAAGGTCTTCCTGCTCACGCCGCGCAATGTGGAGCTCTCAGCCGAGGAGCGCGCCCGCGCCCTCGAGCGCGGCGGCTTCTACAACCAAGCGTGAGCACCGGCTGCGCCTGGCGTCCGGGTGACAGCTTCCGGGCGCTGTGGGTAGATCGGCACACGATCGGCGCACATTCGTGTCCCACGTGTGCGCCCTCGGCGGTTAGGCTCGGCAGCGGGTGGAGGGTGGTCAGACACCCCACCCAGGGTGGGGAGCGCGCGCAAAAACACCGAGTGCCGGCGCGGTAGGGGCACGTATCCGGGGCTGATCTAGGCAGCCACCGCACGCCGGGGGCGGCGGCCCGCGGCCGGGACTCCAAGGAAACGCGCTCCAGACAGCGAAATCCCGGACGTGAACCTGCTCCTCGACACGGCCTCGACGCTCCAGAGCTTCGTCTGGGCCTTCGCGAGCATCTACATCCTGCTCATCTTCGGCTGGGTGCTCCTGTCGTGGGTCCGGATTCCCTATTCCCGGACGTTCGCAGCTGTGCAAGAGTTCCTGGACGAGGTCGTACGCCCCTATATCCGCCTCTTCCGGCGCCTGCCGACGCTCGGCCCAATCGACCTGTCGCCGATCGTCGCCGTCGTCGTCCTGCTCCTTGCGGCTCGGCTCGTCAACGCCCTGATCGGGAAGCTCCTCTAAGGAGGTCAAATGCCGCTCACCCCCGTCGAGATCAGACACCTGGAGCTCCACCGATCCTGGCTTCGCGGGTACCGGAAGGGAACCGTCGACCGGCTCCTGTCCGAGATCGCCGACAGCTTCGAACAGGTCTGGCGCGAGCGCGCCGACCTCGCCGACCGCCTCGAAGAGCTCGAGACCGAGGCCGCGAAGCACCGCGAGCTCGAGGCTCTGCTCCGCTCCACTCTCGTTTCCGCCGAGCGCGCCGCGCACGACATGAAAGACCAGGCGCGGCGCGAGTCCGACCTCATCGTCCAGGAGGCGCACGCGGAGGGCCGCAGGGTCATGCGCGAGATGGCCGCCGAGAAGCAGCGCCTCGAAGAGGACGTCCGCAGGATCCGCGCGCTGCTCCGGTCGGCGCTCGAGGTCGTCGACCAGAGGCCGGCGACCACCGAGCCCAAGGCGGAGCAGCCCGCCGCGCCGCAACCGCAAGCCGCGCCGCAACCGCAGGCCGACGGCGTCCCCGAACCGGGCATCCGCCAGGTCGCAGGCTGACCTCGTAGGCGGCGGATATCCTTCGGGCCGTGCACGGCCCGAGCACTCGCCTGCGACTGCGCGTCACCCCCGGAGCACGCCGCTCCGAGATCGTCGGTCCGCTCGGCGAGGCCTGGAAGGTGCGCGTCGCCGCGGCGCCCGAGAACGGGAAGGCGAACGAGGCCGTACGCGACCTCCTCGCGACGGCGCTCGGCGTTCCGCGCTCGAGCACGGAGATCGTCAGCGGCGCGGCGTCGCGGGACAAGATCGTCGTCGTCCGTGGGCTGACCGCCGAGGAGGCCGAGGCGCGGCTCGGCGCCGCACCATGAGCCTCGACCTTGATCACTTCCGCAGTGAGCTCCAGGCCGAGCGGGCACGACTGCTCGCGGCGCGGGCGGGCGTGAACCACGAGGGCTCGCTCACCGACGAGTCGGGAGATCTCTCGATCGGCTCCGGCGACCACCTCGCCGACAGCGCGACCGAGACGTTCATGCGCGAGCTCGACGGAGGCCTCGAGGAGAACGCCGACCATCTCATCGAGGAGGTCGAGGCCGCGCTTGCGCGTATCGACGCCGGGACGTTCGGGACGTGTCGCGTCTGCGGCAAGCCGATCGGGGAGGAGCGGCTCGAGGCCGTTCCCTACGCGACACTCTGCATCGACGACAAGCGCGCTCTGGAGCGCTCGTGAAACGCGCGTTCCTGGGGCGAGCGTCGTCAGGTACAGGCGGAGCCGGGCTTCGCCCGGCGGGAGCCTGCACCGGCCAGGAGCGCGCGTGAGCGAGCCTGCCCGCACGGAGGTGCAGCAGGTCGACGTTCGGGTCGGGTCGACCGCGAACGCGCTGCAGGCGATCTCGGCCGCGGAGCGCTCGCTCGCCGCCGGGCCCGCGCAGTGGCTCGCGCTGCTCTCGGTCGCAGTCGCCGCCGTCATCGCGGATCAGCTCACGAAGCAGGTCGTCGGACGAACGCTCGCGGTGGGGGAGAGCGTCGACATCGTCGGCCCGTTCTCGCTCCACCACGTCGAGAACTCCGGGATCGCGTTCGGCCTCTTCGCGAGCCGCACGACGATCGTCATCGCGATCACCGCAGTCGCGGTCGGGCTCATGGTCTGGTACTTCGCGAGATCCGGCCGACGGCACCCGGCGCTTCCCGTCGGGCTCGGGCTCGTCCTCGGCGGGAGCATCGCGAACCTCATCGACCGGGTCCGGCTGGGTCGCGTCACCGACTTCCTCGACCTCGAGGCGTGGCCCGCGTTCAACCTCGCGGACACGTTCATCGTCGTCGGCGTGGCCGTGCTCTTCGGCGCGCTCGTCCTCGCGGACCGGTCCGATCGGATGCACGGCCCGCGCGATGGCGACGTTTCGTTTCAGCGTCGCTGAGGCGGACGCGGGCTCGCGCCTCGACCGAGCGCTCGCCGGACGGGAGGAGATCGGGACGCGCGCGGCCGCGGAGCGGCTCCTCGGCTCGGGCGCGGTGCGGGTCGACGGCGAGGAGCGGCCGAAGAGCCACCGCCTGGAGGCGGGGTCGGTCGTCGAGGTCGCGCTGCCGGACGTGACCGTGGCCGTGCTCGAGCCGGAGCCCGTCACGGTTCCGATCGTGTTCGACGACGCACACGTGCTCGTCCTCGACAAGCCGGCCGGCCTCGTCGTGCACCCCGGAGCGGGGGCGAAGACCGGCACCCTCGCCGGACAGCTCCTGTCGCTGGGAGCAGGCGGCGGCGACGATCCCGAGCGTCCCGGGATCGTGCACCGGCTCGACCGGGACACGTCGGGGCTTCTCGTCGTCGCGCGCTCCGATGAGGCGTACCGCGCGCTCCAGGAAGCCGTGCGGCGGCGTGATCTCGACCGGCGCTACCTCGCGCTCGTCCGGGGTCGCCCTCAGTCCCGCACCGGCCGGATCGACGCGCCCATCGGGCGCGACCGGCGAGATCCCACGCGTCGCTCGCTCGACACCGACGAGCCGCGCGAGGCCGTCACGCATTTCGAGGTGCTGGAGACGCTGCCCGAGCATGCGCTCCTCGAGGTGACCCTGGAGACGGGGAGGACGCATCAGATCAGGGTCCACCTCGGCGCGATCGACCTTCCGGTCGCCGGCGACACGCAGTACGGCGTCCGTGGTGATCTCGGCCTTGCGCGGCAGTTCCTGCACGCGCACCGCCTGCGCTTCCGCCATCCGGTCACGGGCGGCGAGGTCGACGTCGAGTCGCCGCTGCCGCCGGACCTCGCGGCCGCGCTCGAGCGCGCACGCGAGGGAGGCTGAGAGCGTGGAGCGGTCCACCCTCGAGATCACCGGCGACGGTGGTTCCCGGCTCCCGTGCGTCCTGCATGCGAACGGCGACGAGGAGGGCGTGGCCGTGGTCTTCCCGGGCGCCGCCCGGATGGGCTACCGGCTCGGCGGGATTCCTGCCCGCCCCGACCTTCACTACACCCGTGCCGTGTTCCTCGCGGAGGCGATCGCGGTATTCGAGGTGTGGTGGGACGCCGACTCGGCGCCCGAGGGCGGCTTCGACCCGTGGATCGCCGCGAACGCGGACGCGGCGCTCGCCGCGGCGACGGAACGACATCGGCTCTCGGCGCTCGTCGGCCGGTCGATCGGCACGCTGGCACTTGCAGAGCTCGTCTCCCGCGAGGGCTGGGGGGCGCGCGCCGTGCCGACGATCTGGATCGCCCCGCTGCTCCACCTACCGAAGGTCGCCGCGGCGCTCGAAGGGCTCGGCTCGCCGTCGTTCGTCGTCGGCGGCACCGACGACCTCGCGTTCGACACCGACGTCGTGCAGCGGTTGCGTGAGCGTGGAGCGGGGCTCGCCGTCATCGAAGGCGCGCACCACGGGCTCGAAGTGCCCGATCCTGCCGAGTCCGCGCGCCTCCTTGCAGGCGTCCTGGACGAGATCCGTGACTTCGTTCGCCGTACGACGAGCGACGGCTAGACTGTCCCGTCCTGTTACCACCGACCCGGCGATCAGCCGAGGCGGGGGTGCCGTCGCCTTGAGCGCGGTTCCGCCCGGCCCGCCGGCGCAGCGAAATCGAACCCAGAACAGAAAGGGGCTGATCCTGTGTCAGTCGTAACCATGCGGGAGCTCTTGGAGGCCGGCGTCCACTTCGGCCACCAGACGCGTCGCTGGAACCCGAAGATGCGCCGCTACATCTTCTCCGAGCGCGGCGGCAACTACATCATCGACCTCACCAAGACGCTCGAGCAGCTCGAGGAGGCGCACGACTTCGCCCGCAACCTCGCCGAGCGCCGCGGCACGATGCTCTTCGTCGGCACGAAGAAGCAGGCGCAGGAGCCCGTGCGCGAGCACGCCACGCGCGTCGAGATGCCGTACGTCTCGAACCGCTGGCTCGGCGGACTGCTGACGAACTGGCGGACGATCTCCGAGCGCATCTCCTACCTGCACGACTTGCGCCGCCTGCAGACCGAGGGCCAGCTCGACCTGCTTCCCCCGAAGGAGCGCATCGCGCTCACGGGCGAGCTCGAGAAGCTCGAGGCGAACCTCGGCGGCGTCGCCGACATGAAGCGCCAGCCGGACGCCGTCTTCGTCATCGACCTGAAGAAGGAGCAGCTCGCCGTCCGCGAGGCGCGCCGCCTCGGCGTCCCGATCATCGGGCTCGTGGACACGAACGCCGACCCGGACGAGGTCGACTTCGTGATCCCGGGCAACGACGACGCCATCCGCGCCGCAAACCTCGTGACGAAGGTCGTAGCCGACGGCATCGCCGCAGGCCAGGCAAAGGTCACGCCCGCCGAGATGGCACCCCCGCCGGAGCCGAGCGCGCCGGAGACCCCTGACCCGAGCCAACCCGAAGCCCCGACGGATCAGGCGCCCGAGACGGCTCCGGCGGCCGAGCCGGAGCCAGCGGCGAAGGCCGCACAATGAGCACCACGATCAGCGCATCCCTCGTCAAAGAGCTCCGCGACCGCACGGGCGCGGGGATGATGGACTGCAAGCGCGCGCTCGAGGAGACCGGTGGCGACCTCGAGGGCGCCCGCGTCCTGCTGCGCGAGCGCGGACTCGCGTCCGCGGGCAAGCGCGCCGGCCGCGCGACGACGGAGGGTCTCGTCGGGTACATCCTCGACGGCCAGGTCAGCTCCATCGCCGGCATCGGCTGCGAGACGGAGCCGGTCTCGAACAACGAGGAGTTCCAGGGCTTCGCCGAGCGCGTCCTGCGCGCGGTTCACGCCGACGGCCCCGGCGCGGTGGAGCGCTTCGAGGAGGAGCGCGTCGAGCTCGTGGCCAAGCTCGGGGAGAACATCGTCGTCGTCGGCGCGGAGCGCTTCGAGGCGCCCGAGGGCAACGTCCTCGGCGCGTACGCGCACCCGCCCGCGAACAAGATCGGCGTCCTCGTCGAGCTCAAGGGCGGGACCCCGGAGCTCGCGCGGAGGCTCGCGATGCACATCTCCTTCGCCGCTCCCGAGTGGGCGAGGCGCGACGACGTGCCGGCCGAGACCATCGACTCCGAGCGCTCGGTGTACATGAACACGGAAGAGGTGCAGTCGAAGCCCGAGGCCGCACGTGAGAAGATCGTGGACGGCATGCTCGCCAAGCGCTTCTTCGGGGCCAGCCCGGGCGGGGTCCTCGCCGAGCAGGCATGGATCCACGACGCGGGGCAGACGGTCGCGAAGGCCCTGGAGGCAGAAGGAGCCTCCGTCGTGCGCTTCGTCCGGATCTCCGTCGCGGGCTCGTGAGCAGTTGAGCGTCCGCCCGGGGGAAGTCGCAGAGCTCGCCTCGACGGAGGTGCCGACGCCGTTCCGGCGCACGCTCCTCAAGCTCTCCGGCGAGGCGCTCCTCGGCGAGCGCCGCTACGGGATCGAGCCGCAGACGGTCGCAGCGATCGGCGAGGAGGTGCGCGCCGTCCGCGAGGCCGGGACCGATCTCGCGATCGTCGTCGGCGCCGGGAACATCTACCGCGGGATGGCCGCCGCGGCCGAGGGCATGGACCGCGCGACCGCTGACTACGCCGGCATGCTCGCGACCCTCCTGAACGCACTGACGCTGCAGGACACGCTCGAGCGGCTGGGCGTCGACACACGCGTGCAGTCGGCGATCGCGGTCTCGGAGGTCGCGGAGCCGTACATCCGCCGGCGCGCGATCCGGCATCTGGAGAAGGGCCGGGTCGTGATCTTCGCCGCGGGCACGGGGAACCCGTTCTTCACCACCGACACGGCCGCGGCGCTGCGCGCGCTCGAGATCGGCGCGGACTCGATCCTCATGGCGAAGAACTCCGTGCAGGGCGTGTACGACGCGGATCCGCACGAGAACCCGGACGCGCGCTTCATCCCGGAGCTGACGCACCTCGAGGCGATCGAGCGCGGGCTCCAGGTCATGGACACGACGGCGCTCTCGCTGTGCATGGACAACCGGCTGCCGATCTACGTCTTCGAGCTCGCCGACGGGAACATCCGGCGCGTCGCCGCCGGAGAGCGGGTCGGGACGATCATCTCCACGCCGGCCACGCCGGACGGCGACTGACGAAGGAGGGCGAATGGCTGCGATCGAGGACTTCCTCGCCGACGCGAAGAGGCGCATGGACAGGTCGATCGAGGCGACGCACAACGAGTTCAACTCGATCCGCACCGGGCGTGCGTCCCCGGCCCTCCTCGACCGTATCTCGATCGACTACTACGGGACCCCGACGCCGCTCAAGAGCCTCGCGTCGATAGGCGCCCCCGAGGCGCGCCTGCTCACCGTGCAGCCCTTCGACCCGGGCGCGATGAAGTCGATCGAGCGGGCGATCCAGGAGTCCGACCTCGGCCTCACGCCTTCGAACGACGGCAAGATCATCCGGCTCCCGATCCCGCAGCTCACCGAGGAGCGGCGCAAGGAGCTCGTGAAGGTCGTCCGGCGGGTCGCCGAGGACGGCAAGGTCGCGATCCGCAACGTCCGCCGCGACGTCCTCCAGCACCTCCGCGAGCTCGTCTCGAACGGCGACGTCGGCGACGACGAGGAGCGTAGGGCGGAGACGCAGGTGCAGAAGGTCACCGACGAGCACACGAAGGCGATCGACGATCTCTTGAAGGTCAAGGAGTCGGAGATCATGGAGGTTTGACCGCTGCGGACGACGACTCTTCGGTAGCGAGCAGCGTCGCGATCATCATGGATGGCAGCGGGCGCTGGGCATCGGCCCGTGGGCTGTCCGTCGCCGAGGGGCACCGCGAGGGCGCCCGCGCGCTGCGGCGAGCGGTCGAGGCCGCGATCGACCTCGGCGTGCGGTCTCTCGCCGTGTACGCATTCTCGACAGAAAACTGGGCGCGACCCCCGGACGAGGTCGAGTCGATCCTCGAGCTCCTCGACGAGACGATCGACCGCGAGCTCCCGGACCTCGCCCGCCAGGGCGTGCGCACCCGCTTCTTCGGACGCCGCGACCGCGTGCCGGACGCGCTCCGGGTGAAGATGGCCGCCCTCGAGGCGGAGACCGCCGGCAACGACCGCCTGCAGCTCTGGATCGCGTTCGACTACGGGAGCAGAGCGGAGCTCGTCGAGGCCGCGCGGAAGCTCGTCGAGGACGGGGTCAGACCCCAGGACGTGTCCGAGACGGCCCTGGCCGAGCGGCTCTTCGCGCCGGAGCTCCCCGACCCGGATCTCGTGATTCGCACGTCTGGCGAGCGGCGGCTCTCGAATTTCCTGCTCTGGCAGTCCGCGTACTCCGAGCTCGTCTTCACGGACGTCCTCTGGCCTGACTTCGGCGAGGACGACCTTCGCGCCGCCCTCGACGAGTTCGCGCGTCGCGGGCGGAGGTTCGGGGCTCGGAGCGCGTGAGCAGCTTCACCTCCCGGATCCTCATCGCCGTAATCGGGCTCCCGGCGGTGATCGGGATCGTCTACCTCGGCGGCTGGTGGCTCTTCGCGCTCGCGCTGGTCGCCGGCCTCATCGCGCTGCACGAGCTGTACGTGATGGGAAGGGAGCTGCGCCCACTCGTCCTCGCCGGCTACCTCGGATACGCGCTGGCGCTCCTCGGCGCGCAGCTCGGCGGCGTCGAGTGGCTCGCGGCCGGGATCCTCTCGACGCTCTTCTTCGCCTTCGTGCTGTACGGGCTGTCGGACATCCGCACGTCGGCGACCGCGACCTTCGGCGTCACGCTGCTCGGCGTGCTCTGGATCGGCGCAGGGCTCGGGCTGCTGCTGCTCGTGCGGGACATCCCGGACAACGGCTTCTGGGCGTTGATCGCGGTCATGTTCACGGTCTTCGTGGCCGACACCGCCGCGTTCTTCGTCGGCCGGTCGCTCGGGCGGCGCAAGATGGCGCCTGCGATCTCGCCGGCGAAGACGTGGGAGGGGCTCATCGCGGGAGTGGCCGCCGCGATGCTCGCCGCGTTCTTGATCCTCTACAACGACCGCGACGGGTTCCTCACGATTCCGGAGACGCTGCTCTTCGGCGCGGTCGTCGCGATCGCGGGCGTCTTCGGTGACCTGTTCGAGTCGGCGCTCAAGCGCGACCTGGCATTCAAGGACTCCGGGCGACTGCTCGGAGGCCACGGCGGGATGCTCGACAGGATCGACGCGCTGCTCTGGGCTGGACCGGCCGCGTACTTCGTGATCCTCGCCGTCAGCTGAGGCGTTCGGCCAGCCAGTTCCGCGCGATCGCCCACGCCTCGCTCGAGGCGTCGATGTGCTCGAAGTGGCCCACACCCGGAAGGACGCGGAGCTCGCACGGGTCGCCCGCCGCCGTCGCCGCGGCGGCGTACGCGTGCGCGATCTCGATCGCGACTGTCTCGTCGCGGTCTCCGTGCAGCACGAGCTGGTCGACGCCCAGGGGGACGAGCTCGCGTGGCGAGGCGAACGCGAGGACGTCCGACCCGCCCAGGAGCGCCCGCGTCGGCTCGTCCGACGGCGCCGTGACGGCGGCGAGCCGAAGGTCGCAGACGCCCGCCTGCGAGACGACGACCCGCGGCCGTACGCGCGGCGACGCGCCCGGGACCCCTGCGGGTAACCGCCCTCGAGCTGTCGCCCAGAGCGCGAGGTGGCCGCCGGCGCTGTGTCCCACGGCGCCGACCCGGTCGAGATCGAGCGGGGCGTCGAGCTCGGCGAGCTCGTCGATGCCGGCGGCGACGTCGAGGAACGTCTCCGGCCAGCCTCCGCCGTTCCCGACCCGCCGGTACTCGAGATTCCAGGCAGCAAGCCCGTTTGCGACGAGGTCTTCGCAGAGCCCGCTCATCAACGACAGGTCGTAGCGGGCCCGCCAGAAGCCGCCGTGGATGACGACGACCACTGGGAGCCACTCGGACTGCTCGTCGGGAAGGAAGAGCTCCCCGAGCTGGCTTGCGTCGTCCCCGTAACGGTGCACTAATCGCTCGATGCCGCCGACGTTAACGGCGCGCCAGTTAGCCTTGCGATAGTGGCCATCGGCAGAAAGCGGATCGCGCTGCTCGGGGCCACCGGCTCCATTGGGCAGCAAGCGCTCGAGATCGTCGCCGAGCAGCCGGATCTCGAGATCTGCGCGCTCGCGTCCGGCTCGCGGCCGCTCGACGAGCTCGCGCGCGCGCACGGGGTCGAGAACGTCCAGGTCGGCGGAGACCTGACCGAGCTCCTCGATGCCTCGCAGCCCGACCTCGTCCTGAACGCGGTCGTGGGCTTCGCGGGTGTCGGCGCGACGCTGTGGGCGCTCGAACAGGGCGTGACGCTGGCGCTCGCGAACAAGGAGAGCCTCGTCGCGGCCGGCGACCTCGCCCTCGAAGCCTGGAAGCGGGGAGGAGGCACCCTGCTGCCTGTCGACAGCGAGCACTCCGCGGTCTTCCAGTGCCTCGAAGGGCGCGCGCCCGAGACCGTCGACTCGCTCGTTCTCACCGCCTCGGGCGGTCCGTTCCGAAACCGACGACTCGCAGAGCTCGAATCAGTGACTGTGGAGGAGGCGCTCGCGCACCCGACCTGGTCGATGGGCCCGAAGATCACGATCGATTCGGCGACGCTCGCGAACAAGGGTCTCGAGCTGATCGAAGCCCACTTTCTCTTCGGTATCCCCTACAACGAGATCGAAGTGGTCGTCCACCCGAGCTCCGTCGTCCACGCACTCGTCCGCTTCCGTGACGGCGCCGCGCTCGCGCATCTCGGCCATCCGGACATGCGTGTCCCGATCTCGTTCGCGCTCAACTACCCGGACCGGCGGGCGACGCCGGTTCCGCAGCTCGACCTCGCAGCGGGCATGACGCTCGAGTTCGAGGCCCCGGACGAAGCGCGCTTCCCGCTCCTTCGGCTGGCGCGCGAGGCGGGGGAGAGGGGCGGCACCTACGCGTGTGCCTTCAACGCCGCCAACGAGGTCGCGGTCGCCGCCTTCCTCGACCGCCGCATCGGCTTCCTCGAGATCGCGCGGATCGTGGAGGAGACGCTCGAGCGCGTCGACGGGGCGCCGGCGCGCGACCTCGAGGAGCTCGTCGAGGCTGACGCGGACGCTCGGACGAGGGCGAGGCAAGCCTCGCCCCTACGACTCTCGGACGTGCCCGCATGAGCTTCTTCATCGCGATCGTCGGGCTGCTGCTCCTCATCCTCATCCACGAGGCGGGGCACTTCTTCGCCTCGCTCGCGGTCGGGCTCCGGCCGCGCAGGTTCTTCGTCGGCTTCCCGCCGGCGATCGCGAAGTTCAAGAGGAACGACATCGAGTACGCGCTCGGGGCGATCCCGCTCGGCGGGTTCGTGACGATCCCCGGCATGCATCGCCCCGTGCCGCACGATGCGGAGCGGCGGTTCCAGCGCGCGGTCGACGAGGCGCCTGGCCTGTCGGGACCGTACGAGCGCGTGAAGCAGGCACTCGAGAGCGGCACCTTCGAGACCGTCGGGCCGGCCCTCGACGAGTTCGAGCGCGCGGCCGCCGAGAAGCAGCTCTCCCCGGGCGCCCGGACCTCGATGCAGAAGGGGCTCGACGAGCTCGGCGACGCGGTCGGGCCGTACGCGTACTGGAAGGCCGCGACGTGGAAGCGGTTCGTGGCCATCGCCGCCGGGCCCGCGGCCAACATCGTGCTCGCGATCGTCCTCTTCACGATCCTGTTCATGACCGGCAGCGGGAAGGCGACCTCTACGGTCGCCGAGGTCGCGCCCGCGTTCCAGAACGGCGTCACGACTCCCGCGTCCCAGGTCGGCCTCCGGGCGGGCGACCGCATCGTCGCGATCAACGGGCAACGCGTGGCGCCCGACGACATCGCCGACCGCATCGCCGACTCCGAGGGACGTGCGCTCGTGGTCACGGTCGTCAGGAGCGGCGAGGAGCTCATGCTCGGGCCGGTGAAGCCGGTCGAGACGGAGGCGGGCTACCGGCTCGGCTTCGGCCTCTCCGGCGAGGGGCTACCGCCTCACGAGGCGGTGGTACGCGCGTTCGAGGTCACCGGGATCATCACGAAGGAGATCGTCCTCGCGATCGGGCAGCTCGTGACCCCGGAGGGACGCGAGAACGTGTCCAGCCCGATCGGAATCACGCAGGCGTCGTCCGACGCCGTCGAGCGCGGGATCGAGAACTACATCCTGATCCTCGCGTTCATCTCGCTCTCGCTCGCGCTGCTGAACCTGCTCCCGCTGCTCCCGCTCGACGGCGGGCACCTCGTCTTCATCCTGATCGAGGGCGCGCGCGGGCGGTACCTGAGGCGCGAGATCTACGAGCGCGTGTCGTGGGTCGGCGTCGCGGTCGTGCTGCTGCTGTTCTTCGTCGGCCTGACGAACGACATCGGCCGCCTCTCGTAGACGACGAGGGCGAGGCATGCCTCGCCCCTACACTCCTCTTGTGGCCAGCGAGGTGCAGATCGAGGTCGGCGGGGTGGCCGTGGGCGGTGGCGCGCCCGTCGCCGTCCAGTCGATGACGCTGACGAAGACGCACGACGTCGCCGCGACCACCGCGCAGATCGCCGCTCTCGCCTCGGCCGGGTGCGAGATCGTGCGCGTCGCGGTGCCGAAGAACGAGGATGCGGCCGCCCTGTCCCTCCTCGTCAGGCTGTCGCCCATCCCGGTCATCGCGGACATCCACTTCAACGCCTCGCTCGCGCTGAAGGCGATCGACGCAGGCGTCGCGGCGGTGCGGATCAACCCCGGGAACATCGGCGGGCCCGAGAAGGTAGAGCAGGTTGTGAAGTCTGCAAAGCAGGCGGGGATCCCGATGAGGATCGGCGCCAACTCCGGCTCGCTCCCGAAGCATCTGCAGGAGCTGGCCCAGCAGGACCAGGCCGAGGCGCTCGTCGCGGCGGCGCTCGAGGAGGTCGAGCTCCTCGAGAAGCTCGACTACCGCGACTTCAAGATCTCGGTCAAGGCCACGCACGTGCCGACGATGATCAGGGCGTACCGGATGCTCGCGGCGAAGGTCCCGTACCCGCTGCACCTGGGCGTCACCGAGGCCGGCACCGAGTTCGCGGGCGGGATCAAGAGCGCCGTGGGGATCGGTTCTCTGCTGGCCGACGGGATCGGAGACACGCTGCGCGTCTCGCTCACCGCCGACCCCGTGAAGGAGGTCGAGGTCGCGTGGGAGATCCTCAAGGCGCTCGGGCTGCGCGAACGGGGCCCGGTCATGATCGCCTGCCCGTCGTGCGGCCGCGACAACGTCGGCGTCGAGAACCTCGCACACGTCGTCGAGGAGCGCCTGCGCGCGTACCCGCAGGCGTTCGAGGTCGCGGTGATGGGCTGCGCCGTGAACGGACCGGGCGAGGCGGGCGACGCGGACTTCGGAATCGCGGGGGGCCGCGATGTCGGCTTCATCTACGCCCACGGCCGCGTGCTCCGCAAGGTGTCCTCCGAGACCCTGATCGACGAGCTCTTCCACGAGATCGACCGCTGGGTCGAGGACGGCATGAAGCGCCCGAAGCGGCTGAAGATGGCGAAGCCGGCCGCGCTCGCGATGGCCGAGGCCAGCATGATCCCGCTCGACTGACCCTTCCCGACGCGTACGTCGAGCCGCGCGGGTCGCGGATCGGCGGCAGCATCCAGCTCGTCCAGGGCGGCGGAGCGCAACTCGGCGGAAACGCGGTCAAGGGCGACATCCAGGCGTTCGAGAACCGGCGCCAGATCACGATCGCCCGCAACCGCGTCGACGGCAACCTCCAGTGCAAGGAGAACCGGCCCCGGCCCCAGCGTCGGCCTTCTCGGGACCATCGGAGGCGATTTCTCTAACCTCCCCGGTCATGGTCGCGCGGCAGTCGCAGCTCTTCATTCCCACGTTGCGGGAGGCTCCCGCAGACGCGGAGGCGGTCTCGCACAAGCTGCTCGTCCGCGGCGGCTACATCCGCCAGGTCAGCGCGGGCGTGTGGACGTTCCTGCCGCTCGGCTGGCGCGTGCACCAGAAGGTCGTCCAGATCATCCGCGAGGAGATGGACGCGATCGGCGGCCAGGAGATGCTCATGCCGGTCCTCACGCCGTTCGAGCTCTGGCTGAAGACCGGTCGCGACTACATCCCCGAGCTCTTCCGCCTGCAAGACCGGCAGGGGCGCGAATACGTCCTCCCGATGACCCACGAGGAGACCGCGACGTTCCACGCGAAGGAGATCTCGAGCTACCGCCAGCTCCCGCAGCTCCTCTACCACTTCTCGATCAAGGAGCGGGACGAGCAGCGCTCGCGCGGCGGCCTTCTGCGGCTGCGGGAGTTCATCATGAAGGACGGCTACTCGTTCGACCGGGACGCGGCCGGCCTCGACGTCGCCTTCCGCAAGAACTTCGACGCCTACCACCGCATGTTCGAGCGGGCGGGGCTCGAGGTCTCGGCCGTTCAGGCGGAGTCCGGGATGATGGGCGGGAAGGAGTCGATCGACTTCCTCGCGCCGTCGGGATCGGGCGAGAACACGCTCGTCACGTGCGAGAACGGCGACTACGCCGCCGACCTCGAGATCGCGTGCGGCATTCCCCGCCCGGCAGAGCTTCCCAGCCTCGAGGACGCCCCGAGGGAGGTCGCCACGCCGGGCGTGACGACGATCGAGGCGCTCGCCGAGCTACTCGGGATCGACGAGGCCGCAACGTCGAAGGCCATGCCGGTCGTGACGGCCGAGGGCAAGCTCGTGCTCGGGCTCGTCCGCGGCGACGACAGGCTCTCCGAGCCGAAGCTGGTCGGCGTCCTCGAGAGCGACTACCGCCCTGCGACGGACGAGGAGATCCGGAGCGCGTTCGGGGCGGACGGAGGCTCGCTCGGGCCGATCGGCGTGGATCTCGAGGTCGTCGCGGACGAGGCGCTCCGAGAGGGGCAGTACGTCGCAGGCGCGAACCGGGACGGGTGGCATCTGCTCGGCGTCCAGGCGGGCCGCGACTACACACCGCGCTTCGCCGACATCCGCGAGGCACGCGAGGGCGACCGCTGTCCGACCTGCGGGGGGGCGCTTCGGTTCCAGACCGCGATCGAGGTCGGCCACATCTTCAAGTTCGAGGACCGCTACTCCAAGCCGCTCGGCGCGACGTTCCTCGACGAGGACGGGACCGAGAAGGCGCTGATCGGAGGCAGCTACGGCGTCGGCCCTGCGCGCGTGATGGCGGCCGCGGTCGAGCAGCACCACGACGACAACGGCATCGTCTGGCCGGCGTCGATCGCGCCGTACGACGTCCATGTTCTCTCCCTCGACGCAGGCTCGGACGAGATCCTCGGGCAGGCCGAGCAGGTCGCCGAGGCGCTCGGGGAGGCCGGTCTCGACGTCCTCCTCGACGACCGCGACGAGCGCCCGGGGGAGAAGTTCGCGGACGCCGATCTCGTCGGCGCGCCTGCGCGGATCATCGTCGGGCGCAAGACCGCCGAGGACGGGATGGTCGACGCGCGGACGCGCGACGGGACGGTGGACGAGCGCATCCCGATCGGAGAAGTGCTGAAATGGGTAACGGACCGCTGATGGCGAAGCGCCGCAGATACAGCAACGAGCAGTTCGGCCCGACGATGGAGCGGTTGATGGCCGAGACGGGGACCACCTACCGGGGCCTCGCCGACAAGGCGAAGCTCTCCGCCGGGTACCTGAACCACATCGTGCACGGCAACCGGCCGGTGCCCTCGAACGACGTCATCGCGCGGATCGCGAAGGGGCTCGGCGTCGAAGCCGAGCACTTCCGCGAGTTCCGGATTCGCGTGATCACCGAGAGGCTCGAGCAGTCGCCCGAGCTCATCGACCGGCTGTACAACCGCCTGGCGTAGTCGCGACCGCCTTGTTCTTCTCGTGCCGGGGATAACTTCCGGGGTGCCCGCCCGTACTAGCAGACTGAGCGCGGCGCCACCCGGACACCGAGGTCGTCGTCCTCGCCGGCGAGGGGTCGCAGGACGCGGCTGATGTCCCATTCGACCGGTACTAGGTCGCGCTCGCCGCCGCGATTCCCTCGGCTTCGTCCTCTTCCGGAGAAACCTCTAGCGAGCGGCTAAGGTGAGACCTGCCACGGGGCGTGGCGCAGCCTGGTTAGCGCGCTAGTCTGGGGGACTAGAGGTCCCGAGTTCGAATCTCGGCGCCCCGACCATCGAAAGCCCTGCAAATCCGGACGTTTGATGCGTCCGGATAATGCAGTCTGGTTGCGGTCAAGTCCCCGCAAAGTCCCCAAACCCTCGTCGAAGACGTCCAGGGCGTAGTGTCACGTCGTGAATGTGAAAGCGGACGCAGACGTGTTCGCGAAATCTACGAACGACGAATGGCTGGACAAGAGACTTGGTGGATGCGGCGGATGGCTCGACAGATCCGTGAGATCGAACGAACGAGAGACCGACAAGATCCATACGCACACGACGAATCTGGCGGCTTCAACAAGTGGTACAAGCTCAACGAGAAGCGCGATCTCTTGGCGGCTGCGTATGCTCGGAAAGCGAGGAAACGCCTCGGTGAGGTCAGCTAGTAGCGGTCGGACTCGCTCTCTGCGGTGAATGTGACGTTTGCCGCAGATAGGCGTTGAGAGCGACGCGAGCACGGTCCGCCGAATCGGGGAGCAGGTGCGCATACGTCTTCGATAGTTGGTCGAGCGACGTTCCCATCGTCGCGACGATCTCGAACGTGGGGAGGCCCGCCGCGATCGTCCACGACGCGAACGTGTGACGCATCGCGTACGGGCCGCGGTGCTCGAGCCGCGCCCGCAGCGCCGGCGTCCAGTGTCGCGCCCGCCAACGGTGCAGGTCGATCGGCGTCCCCGTACGCGTCGAGAACAATCCAGGCGTGTCGATTCTCGCCGGATGCCCTTCCAACGCGTCCAGCGCCCTCTGAGCGAGCGGGACGACCCTCAAAGCGTGCGCCGTCTTCCCGTACGGACGCAGGTTCCCGCCGACGAGCACGCGGCGAACGTGGAGAAGCCTCGCTGCACGGTCGACGTCGCGACGCTCGATCGCGAGAAGCTCGGACGGCCGTAGCCCGGTCAGGCATCCGAGAAGCGGAAGCGCCTGGTAGTGGGGGAGAAGCTCGGCCGCGAGCGTCTCGACTTCGGCGAGCGTCGCGAAGGGGAGAACCTCTGACCGCTTCGGCTCCGGGTTCGGGATCGCCTTCGCAGGGTTCTCATCGAGCAGGCCCACCGCGACCGCGTAGCCGAGCACCTGCGGCTGCGAGGCCGCATTACGTCGACGGGGAGATCGTTCGCCGCTGACCCGTGCGGCTTGCAGGGCCCTCCAGCGGTACGTGGCTGAGCGGATGCGGCTTAGCTACGCCAGCAGGTCGTGGGCTGTACGCCGAGTGCGGGCGTTTGCGCCCCTTGCGTACCGGGAAGCCACTACCACGCAAACAAGCCTTGACGCTCGGGAACGGGCGGCGAGAGAGGGAGGTGGGGGAAGTGGCTGGGATTCAGAGCATTTCGGAGCAGGTGATCGACTATGCGGAGCGGGTCTCCGACATGGCCGATGCCGCGCAGGGACGCCAGCGACGAGTCGGCTCGACGCTGACCCGCTGGGTGGTCCTCCCGGCGTCGGGCGCGGCGCTCCTCGCGCTCGCCAGGAGCAACTACGTCTCCCGACAGGCCAAGGACGTGGTGGACGGGGCGAACAGCCGCGCATCCGAGTTGCCGGACGATCTCATGTCCCGTGTCCGCCAGGTCGCGAACGGTTCGACGTGCATCTGCCGCTCGCCGATGCGCAAGGCCACAGCGTCATCGCGAAAGAGCTTCCTCGCGCAGTTCGAGCTCGAGGAAGTGCACGACGTCGCCCGCACGCTGACACTCGTCATCGACCACGCTCCGACTGCCAAGCCGCACTACGTCGACGGCGAGTTGGTTCGCCGCTGAGGGTCCTGGCGAGACGGGCGGTCGATTAGTCGACGACACAAGCAGTAGCAGACTGGCTGATCGGCTAGGGCGGTGGCCGAAGAGCGTAACTACGCTACAGCGCCCTCGCTTCTACGAGGGTACGCACAACGTCTGAAGGGGTGGGGTCATTTAATGAAACGTCACGTTCTCGCGGGCGCGGTCGCCCTCATTGGTGCGGCTACGCTCACTGTGGCGGCCGTGGCAGCAGTCGCGACCAGGGACGTACAAGGGAAGCCTGTACCTGGCTACCGGGTCGAAGATCGCCGGTTCTCCGGCGACGGTCGTCGTCGCTGGCAAGAAGGTCACGATCAAGGTGCCGAAGTTCGCGGTCAAGTGCCTCGGGCCTAGCGGCACGTACACGATGCCGGGGACTCCGATCAAGTACGAGTTCAAGGGGACGCTGAAGGCCAACAAGGTGAGCGGCACCTATATCCCGCCGCTCGGCGGCAACGGCGAGTACTTCAAGGCGAAGGGCACCTTCACGCCCGCGACGAAGTCGTTCACCGGGACGCTGTCGAACGTCGGCATGTGCCGGGGCACCTCGATGATCAAGGCCAAGAAGGCCTGACCGTTCTATGGCGGGGACCGGGTGAGGGCTATCCCCTCACCCGCCTCGCCGGCCTTTGGATCCATCACGGCTCCCTCTCAAGGCTCAGCCGTCTGCCGAGGGGTAGGGGCAGCACAACTTCAATTCAGATCGCAGGTCTCGAGTTTTCGCTCCTCGATCCCACGTCCCTTTCGGCCATCTAGGCAACGCACTCGAGCGGCATGGCGTTCCCGGGGCGAGCGCCGCCGGACAGGCCAACTCGATCATGTAGCTGAGGTCGGCGGCGCCACCTGAAGGGAAAGCGCAACGCACTGGCGAACTGACACCGAGTGGCAGATCAGCCAAGCGTCCTCAAGGATCCACTCTATGAGGTTGTGGCGGCGAGGCGCCTCCAATGGGACGGGCTGCTCTGGCAGGTTCCCGCGCTCAGCATTACGGGGCAGGCGTTCCTAATGACGATCGCGTTTGGAGCCGACACCTCGCGAACGGCCCGGATCATCGTGTCGTCGCTGTCAATTCTCTGGGCCTACGCGACACTTCACCTGTACGCGAACAATCGACGGGCTGAGCTCGTTGATGCGCACCTGCTCGAGGATCACGAGAAAGCGATCGAGCTTCGTGCGGTTCACGGCCTCTCGTACAAGGAGTTGCGGGACGCCGAGCGCCCAGATGAGTGGTACACGCGGTGGCTCATCCGTCCTCGACCCCACAAGGTCTGGATGGTGACGCTCCTCGGATCCGGACTAGTGTCGCTCTCGGCGCTCGTTCTCGCCCTCATGTGCCCATCTCTACTCGAGAGCTGAAAGTCCCCACAAAGTCCCCAAACGGGACGAAACGCGCCCGCTCAGCTAAGCGGACCGATGCCCGGAAGTGACGTAGCGGAGCCACTTCGCGCCACTCCCCGACATCGGCCGCCAACCCTCTGAGCAGTCTGTGGGACTAGAGGTCCCGAGTTCGAATCTCGGCGCCCCGACCATCGAAACCCGCTGGAAACAGCGGGTTTCCTTCGCTCTAAGGGGAGACACCCGCCTCCTCGCTCGTGCCCGTTCCGTGCCCAAACGTCTCGTCGGACGCTGCGAGGAACGCGTCGAGCGCGACCCTCGCCCGATCCGCCGAGTCCGGCAGAAGGTGCGCATACGTCTTCACCACTGCTCGAGGCTCGTGCCCATCGTCGCCGCGATCTCGAACGTGGGGAGGCCCGCGGCGATCGTCCAGGACGCAAACGTGTGACGCATCGCGTACGGCCCGCGGTGTGCCAGTCCGGCCGCTCGGAGTGCCGGCGTCCAGTGCCGGGCTCGCCAGCGGTGCAGGTCGATCGGCGTGCCCTGCCTCGTCGTGAACAGCGTGGGCGTCCCGATCCCTCGCGGGATGGGCTTCCAGCGCGTCTAGAGCCCGCTGAGCGAGCGGGACGACCCTCAGAGCGTGCGCGGTCTTCCCGTATGGGCGAAGGTTGCCGCCGACCAGCACACGGCGGACGTGCAGCACCCTCGCGGCCTTGTCGACGTCGCGACGTTCGAGCGCGAGAAGCTCGGACGGGCCGTAGCCTCGTCAGGCATCCCATGAGCGGGAGCGCCCGGTAGTGGGGACGGGTAAGGGCGATTCTTCCGGGTCGGCACGCCTCTACCGTCCCCGATCCTGTCGGCTGAGAAGGCTCGTTCGAGGGATTGCCACTGCCCCGTGAGGGGGATACCCTGCGATGGACACGCTGGGACACAAGGGGAGGAGAAGCCGCTTCGCTCACTGCGGGGCGGCGCACCTGGGATGAATACGACGAAGCTGATTGCTCAATGGACCATGAGCGGAGCGCGCCGCGATCTCGACGGTCGCTTTCGAGCGACCGATGACATCGGCGCACTGATCGCCGACAACAAGCCAACGCCCGAGCCAACGGCGGCTGCAAGCTGGTTCCTGATCAAGGGAGCGGACGAGAACGGCTGGCAACCAGTCGAGGAAGACGAGAAGAAGCACTGTGTATAGCGCGTGGAAAAGGCAGCACGTTGTCGCGGAAGATGTGTGCCCCGAATGCCAGGGATCGTGCTACGTCCCCGCCCCAGGAGGAGCCAAGTGGGCGCGGATGGTGGAGAAGTGCGAGGAGTGCGAGGGCACAGGCAAGGACGCAACGAAGAAAGCTGCGTGACGTTGCCGAGCTGCGCGGGGAGAGAGAAGTAACGACGGCGCGGGTGGAGGGCGGCCTCCGGGCACAAAATCCCGCTTAACCACGCGATTTTGCGGGGCACTCGCCCTCGGGACACCTGAAAACGGGGATAGTCGCACCGCCCGGATCTGTCGAGGTTGAGCAGGTCAACGTGACATGGTGGTGGTGGTGGTGGTGGTGGTGACGGAGGCGGGTGTCCGACCCAGGAGCGTGCATCTCGTCGCGGGCGTGCTCGGCACGCTCGCTGTCATTTGTGCGTTGGTGGGCGTAGCGGCAACCCAGTTCTCAAACTGCTGCGGCTCGCCCGATCCGCCCGACCAAACGTACGCGCTGGTTGGATTGCTGGTCGGCGGTGCGCTCGTCCTCGCTGCGGGAGGCTTGTGGGCTCGGTTCCTTCCTTCTTGGGCCCTTCTCATCTGCACCGCTAGCGTGCCCGTCATCTGCGCGGTCGCGACACCGTCCTCGAGCGATCTCGCGGGTGTGCTGCCGTTCGCGGTCGTCGGCTGGCTCGCATTTTGGTGGTATCTGCGGCGGCCACGCGTCGCGACATGGCTGGGCTCTGCAACGTCATAGGACTTGGCGGCCATCACCGCACCCCGAGCGTGCGGTCCCGCAGCGCGGGCCGCATCCTCCTGTTCGCCTTGCGCCACCGAAATAGGTGAGGCGAGCGGAGTTGCGCCGGAGTAGCCTACGGCTGATGAGTGCGCGTGCTCTCGACCTGGGGCGATCAGCAGCAGTGGTGCTCGTGGTGGCCGGTGCGGTCGCCTTGGCTGCGCCGGCGGGCGCGGCCATCCAGGCGACGACGGTGGAGGCCGCAGCTCAGGCGCAGGGGGTGATCCCGCGGCTGTACAAGAACTGCACCAACCTGAACAAGAAGTATCCGCACGGCCTTGGGAAACGGTTTGCGAGGGACCACGTCACGTATGGCACGCCGGTGAGGAACTTCTATCGCAGCACGATCCTCTACAGAAAGGCGATGTCGTACAACAAGGGGCTCGACCGCGACAAGGACGGGATTGCCTGCGAGAAGGCGTGACCGGACTCGGCACCGAGCCAACTCCGTCAGCCCAAGTGAATCGTCCCCGCTACATGACGCCGTGCGTCCTTCTCGTTCTCGTAGTGCTGGCCGCGGCTGCGTTCCCGAGTGCCTCCGCGGGCACGGTTGGCTCGGTCGTCTACCGCGTTGATCACGTCACCGACCGCGACACGATCGTCCTTCGCAACGGGCAGCGCGTCCGGCTCGTCCAGATCGACACGCCGGAGGTGTTCTTCGGTGTCGAGTGCTACGGGCTGCAGGCGTCCGCGACGGCGAAGCGGCTGCTCCCCGAAGGCACGCGCGTACGTCTCGTCGCCGAGTGTGCGACCGACCGCGTGGACAGCTTCGGCCGTCTGCTCCGATACGTCGTCCGCCTCGACGGCCTTGTGATTGAGTGAACCGTCCATGACGTGGACGGCGAAGGGTCCGACGGTGATCCTGGAGGACTATCGTTGGGGGACATGCTCTCGCGAACTGCCTGTATCGCACGCGGTGGGCATCGCTGGGAGACGATCACGGACCCGGCCGGTTCGATCGTGTTCTGCGAACGGTGCGGACTCCAGCGCCATCCTCGTCCAGCCGTAGCTGACATTCATCATCGAACGCATGTGAACCTCGCGTACGAAGTCACGCTCCGCGAGGAACCTGGCCCCGACGCCATCGAGGAGAGAACGCGGTCGAAGTGAGCTAGCCGATCTCCATTTTGAACTGCTTGCGGCGTTGCGGTGACTCTCCTAGTGTGCCGTCTTCAAGGCGGTTTTCGAGGAGGGTGCGGATGTCATCTCAGTCGTACCTGTTGGCGGACCAGCCCTCCGAGCTGGAGCGGCTACAGCTCCAATCGCGAGTGTGGGAGCCGAGTGGTCGCCGCCTGCTGGACGAGATCGGCGAAGGTCGTGGAGCGCGCGTCCTCGACGCCGGCTGCGGCGCGATCGGCTGGCTGCGGCTGCTGAGCGAGTGGGTCGGCCCCGACGGAGAGGTCGTGGGTGCCGACATCGACGACGCGATGCTCGACGCCGCTCGACAGTTCGTGGACACGGAGGGCCTCGGCAACGTCGTGCTCATGAAGGACGACCTCTTCGCGAGCGGGCTGGAGTCGTCCTCGTTCGACCTCGTCCACGCCAGGTTCCAGATCGCGCCGCTCGGTCGCGGCCCGGAACAGGTGTCTACCCACCTCCGACTCCTCCGTCCGGGAGGCACGCTGGTGCTGGAGGAGTGGGATGTGAGCCCGTGGCACCTGAACCCTCCCGCACCTGCGCTGGAGAGGCTGATCGAGCTGATCGGGGAGGCGTTCGTGCGCTCCGGCGGAGAGCTCCATGCCGGACGCCAGCTGCTCGAGCTGCTCCGCAGCTTCGACATCGACGGAAACGTCCGGGCCGAGATCGTGGCGCTGCCTCCGGGCCACCCCTATCTGCGCGTGCCGCTGCAGTTTGCGACCGCATTGCAAGCAGCGGTTGCTGTCCTTGGTGACGGCCGACGAGCTGGAGCAGCTTCGAAGAGACGGGGAGGCCGAGCTCCAGGAGCCCGGCCGCTGGGGCACGACGTTCATGCTCGTGCAGTGCTGGGGCCAGCGCGCGGCGTAGCGGCCACAGAGCGGATATTCGGAGCGGGGATCTCTTGCGAACGGGGATCAGGGATCCTGTTGACGTGGAGCAGCCGACGAACGACGCGATCGCCGACCGGCTGCTGTCGTACTCGGCGCTCCTCGACCTCGCCGACGCGAGCCCGTACGCGGCTCGCGCGTACCGGCGCGCGGCCGAGATCGTGCGGACGACGCCTGCGCCCGTCGCCGAGCTCGTTCGCAATGGGCGGGTCCGCGAGCTTCGCGGGATCGGGCCGGGTATCGAGCGTCGGCTGCGCGAGCTCGTCGAGACGGGCGACATCGCGGAGCTGCGCGAGCTCGAGACGCGAGCTCAACCCGGAGCTCGTCGGGCTCGGCCGGCTGCTCGGGCTCAGCTCACGCCGCGTCCTCGAGATCGGGAAAGCACTGGAAGTCCGAACCGCGGACGAGTTCCGCACCGCAGCGGAGGAGGGGAGACTGACCAGTGTCCCCGGCGTCGGAGCCAAGACCGCGTCGACGATCCTGGCCGCGCTCGCCGAGCCTCCGCGCGCGCGCCGCGGCCTCACGCTCAGCCGCGCGCGACCGCTCGAGGAGGCGATCGCCGACGCGCTCGACGGGTACGTCGCGGGCGACCCGCGGCGCTACCGCGACCTCTCGTTCGATCTCGCCGTGGTCTGCGCGGCCGACGACTCCGAGCCCGTCCTCGACGCCTTCGCCGGTCTCCCGCTGATCGTGGCCGTCGTCGAGCGCGAGGAGAGGAGGGCAGTGGGCGTCACCGTGGAAGGGGTGCCGATCGAGCTCACAGTCGCTTCCCCGCACCGCGTCGGAACCGAGCTCGTGCGCGCGACCGGCTCTCCCGAGTACGTCGCCTCGCTGGGAGCGCTGCCGGACGGCGAGACGGAGGAAGCGGTCTACGCCGCTCTCGGGCAGCCCTGGATCCCGCCTGAGCTCCGCGAGGCGCCCCAGCGCGTCGTCCCCGAGTCGCTGGTCGAGCTCGGCGACATCCGCGGCGACCTCCATTGCCACACGACGTGGTCGGACGGAAGGGCGAGCGTGCTCGAGATGGGGGAGGCAGCGCAGGCCCGCGGCTACGAGTACCTCGCGATCTGCGACCACACGGCCGCAGTCACGGTCGTTCCCGGCCTGACCGAGGACGACGTGCGCCGCCAGGGTGAAGAGATCGAGCGCGTGAACGAGCAGCTCGCGCCGTTCCGCATCCTGCGCGGCATCGAGTGCGACATCCGGCCCGACGGGAGGCTCGACCTCGATGACGACGTGCTCGCCGAGCTCGACTGGGTGCAGATCAGCCTCCATGCCGGACAGCGCCGAGGTGCAGACGAGCTGACGCGGATCGTCACCGAGGCGATGCAGAACCCGTACGCCTCGGCGCTCAGCCATCCGAAGGGGCGCATCCTCAACCGCCGGCCGGAGAACGCGCTCGACCTCGACGCGGTGTTCGCGGTGGCCGTGGAGACCGGCGTCGCGGTCGAGATCAACGGTCTGCCGGACCGCCTCGATCTCTCGGACCGCCATGCGGCCGAAGCGCTCGCGGCCGGCGTCGACCTCGTCCTCAACTCGGACTCCCACTCGACGGGCGGCCTCGCGAGCCTCGAGTACTCGGTCGCAACCGCCCGCCGCGCCGCCACGCCCCGAGAGCGCGTCGTGAACGCGCGCCCGCTCGCCGAGCTCAACCCACCGAGACGCTAGATGGGTCGAACCGGTCGCACTCCCCCGACGAAGCAGCCACCGGTGCCTCGGCCGGCTGTCATCACGCTCGCCACTGCGTCGGTGTGGACTGTGGGCGGGCTCTGGCTCGACTCGCACGTGGGCACGACCGGGCAGCTCGCCCTCGGGATCCTCACGGCAGGCGTCCTCGCGGCGCTGCTCGTGCTGCAGAGCCCGGACGTACGCTTCCTCGCGCTCGGCGTCGTCGCGATCGCAACGGTCGGCGAAGTCGTCGGCTCGCTGATCTGGGGGGTATACGGCTACCGCCTCGACAACTTGCCGGCGTTCGTCCCGCCCGGACACGGCCTCGTCTACCTCGCGGGCGTCTCGGTCGCCACGCTCTGCGCCAGGCGGCCTTCGGCGCTCCTCGCCGCGGCGGCGGCTCTCGCGTCCGCCTGGGGGCTCGCCGGAGTGCTGCTGCTCCCGGCGACCGACGTCGCGGGCGCCGTCGGCTGCGCCTTCCTGCTCGTCGTCTTCGCGCGGACGAGGCAGCCGGTGTACGCGGGCGTGTTCCTCGTCGTCGCGCTGCTCGAGGTCTACGGCACGGCGCTCGGGACGTGGACGTGGGAGCCCACGGTTCCGGGGCTCGCGCTCCCTCAGGGAAACCCGCCGAGCGGCGTGGCGAGCGGCTACGTGGTGTTCGACGTGCTCGCTTTGTCGCTCACGGCATGGCTCCGAGCATCACTCGGCTCCAGAGTGAAGAGCCCCCGTCTCCAGGGGCTCTTCACGTTCTCCGGAATTGCTGCGATCAGTCGTCGTGCTTGTGGCCCTTCTTCTCCTCGACCTTGATCAGCGCCCGCATCCACGGATGGAAGCAGCAGATGAAGCGGTGATTGCCGACCGCGAGGCCTTCGAGCTTCGCCTTGGCTCCAGGAGGAAGCGCGACGAGACCCGCGCACTCGGGCGAGAAGTCCAGCCCTTCGTTCAGCGGCGGTATCACGCCACCGCCGTACTCGGCCACCTTCGTGAAGCTGTGCGGCCGGCCGCCCACGTTCTTGACGCGCACGTCGGTGCCCTTCTTGATCACGAGATACGACGGATCGTTCCGCCAGGCCTGATGGCCGACGACCGCATCCGCCAGCGGCGAGTCCAGCTCCTCGTCGAACTCGGCCACGGTGACGTTCCCCTTCTTCGTGCAACCGCCGACCGCGTTCCACAGCGGGTCGTTGCGGTCGCAGTCGTCCCGTACGAGGATCCGCCGCGTCGTCGTTGTCGTGTTTGGAGCCCGCGGCGGACGTGCCCGTCGCGAACACCGCTACCAGGCCCACGACAGCCAACGCCGTGGCCGCAGCCCGGAATCCACTCATCCTGCCCCCTTCCCTTCGGTTCCTGAGAGTCCCTTACGCGATCATTTCGCGCATAGGCTTCCGGGTCAAGCGTCGCCCGCGGGCGACGCGGGACACCATGAGGATGGCTGAGAGCATGGGCGTCCGCAGCGCCTGCAGCCGCGTGAGGTCGTCCTCGGTCTCGTACACTCCTCTGGCTTCTACCAGACTCGCATCGAGACCTACGACAAGGAGGCAGGCATGGCCGTAGCCCGCGTGACGGAGATCAGCTCGACCTCGACGACGAGCTTCGAGGACGCGATCAAGTCGGGCCTCGACCGCGCGAACTCGACGCTTCGCAACGTCAAGAGCGCGTGGATCAAGGAGCAGCATGTGCGCCTCGACAACGGCACGATCAGCAAGTACCAGGTGAACATGCTCGTCACCTTCGTGCTCGACGACTGAGGCCGTTCAGTCCATCAGCGCGCGGAGCGCAGCCGAGTCGACCGGCTCGCGGGCGCGGATGAGGTCGGTGGCCGCGTCCACCTTGTCCCAGACGTCCCAGAGCAGGAACCCGCGCGGCACGCCGTTCTCGGCGTAGCAGACGACGCCCTTGCGGTTCGGCTCGGCCCACTCGGCGGTCGTGTCCAGGCGCGAGTCGACGTCGCCGACGGCCTCGTAGCCGAGGTCGAAGAGATCGGAGTAGAAGAAGGGGAGATGCAGGTACGGCTCGTTCGCGCCGGCCATGTTGGCGCCGACGTGCCGGCCGTGGGTGTTCGCATGGTTCTCGTGCTCGACACGCCTCGAGCCTCCGAGCGCGGGCGCGGGGAAGCGCGCGACATCGCCAGCGGCGAACACGTTCTCGCGTCCGCCCGTTCGCCCGAGCTCGTCCACCACGATCCCGTCGTCGACTGGCAGCCCTGCGGCCTCGGCGAGATCGGTGCGGGGCTCGATCCCGAGCCCGGCGACGACCGCGTCGCACTCGACGACCCGGCCGCTCTCGGTCGCGACGCGGAACCCGTCGCCGTCGCGCGAGACGGACGCGACCCTCTCCTCCGCGAGGACGTCGACGCCCTGCTCGCGGTAGTAGTCGCTGATGAAGTGCGAGAGGTCGGCGGGGAAGAGCCGCGCGCCGATCCCGACCTCGGGAACGACGATCGAGACCGTGCAGCCGTTCATCGCAAGCGCGGCGGCGATCTCCGAGCCGATGAACCCGCCGCCGATGACCGCGACGCGGACGCCGTCACCTGCGATACCGCGCAGCTGGTGGTAATGATCGACGGTGCGGTAGTAGATGACGCCGTCGTCCCAGGCCCCGACCCGTCTCGGCGTCCCGCCCGTCGCGATCAGGAGCTGCTCGTACGAGTGGGTGTCACCCGCGTCGTCGGTGGCAGTCCGCGCGTCGAGATCGAGTGAGGCGATCGAGCGTCCCGGATGGAGGTCGACTCCGAGGCTCGGCGTGCCGCGCCAGATCGAGTCCTCCTCCTTGCCCTTCCAGAGCGCCTTCGTCGAGGGCGGGCGCGCGTACGGCTCGTGGTCCTCCTCGGCGAAGAGCGCGATCGAGCCGTCGGGATCGTGGTCGCGAATCCCCCGGCATGCGGCGTCACCGGTCATGCCGCCGCCGACGATCAGGTACCGGAAGTCCGCCACCTCCGAGGATCCTAGTGGCGTGCGGGCTCAGTAGAGCGCAGTCGCGAGCCGGCGGCGGAACGCGGACGCGCGTGGGTCGTCCTGGCCGAGGTCGTCGAAGATCGCCACTGCGAGCTCGCGAAGGCGCTCTCGCTCGACGGCGTCGGCGCCGGAGATCGCGTCGAGGATCAGCTCGAGCGCGCGCTCGGGATCCCCGGCTTCGAGCGCCTCGAGCACATCCGGGAGGTCGCCGCTCGCGCGGAGCTCCTCGAGCGCGCCTTCGATCCGGGGCGGCGCGAGCAGCTCGTCGAGGAACGACGAGACCGCGGCCGACGACTGCGCTCCGACGAACTCGGCGACGACCCGTCCATCGCGGAAGCCCTTCACGGCCGGGATGCCCTGCACGCCGTGCGCGGCGGCGAGGGTCTGGTTCGCGTCCACGTCCACCTTCGCGAGCTCGACCTGGCCGTCGCGGGCCGCGATCTCACGCTCGAGGACCGGCGTGAGCGCGTGGCACGGGCCGCACCACTCCGCCCAGAAGTCGACGACGACGGGAACCTCGCGCGATCGCTCGACGACCGCCTGCTCGAACGTCTGCTCGGTGACGTCGGTCACGTCCTTGTCAGGATGCCACCACGACGACGTCGGCCGCGCAGCCCGCGAGGAGAGCGGCGCGCAGGTCGTCCTTCGCGACCCCGGCGAGCGAGCGATGCGCGAGGTCGACCTCGATCTCGGGCCAATCCTCGATGCCGAGCGCACGAGCGCCCTGCTCGCCGCCGAAGCGGTACAGCTCCTCCGGTGCGAAGACGCCTCGCCGGCCGGTCTGGCGCCGCGCGATCCCCTCGAGCTCGCGGAGCTCTTCGAACGGGTCGATGCGCACGTTGGAGTCCGAGCCGATGCAGAGCGGGATCGCCCGTGCGCGGATCCGCTCGGCCGGGAGGAACCCGTCGCCGAGGTCCGCCTCCGTCGTCGGGCACGCGCACACCGTCGTGCCGGTCGAGGCGAGGAGGTCGAGCTCGGCTCCGTCGGCGTGGGTCGCGTGCACGACCGTGGTCCGCTCGCCAAGGCAGCCGGTGCGTGCCAGGAGCTCGATCGGACGACATCCGTGCTCGGCGAGGCACTCCTCGATCTCCCGCGGCTGCTCGTCGGCGTGGACGTGGAGCGGAAGCGACTCGGCACGGGCGTACGCGGCCACTCTCTCGAGCCAGTCGGCAGGACAGGCGCGGACGGAGTGTGGTGCGACCCCGACGCGGAGCCCGGCTTCCCGGAGCGCCACCACCTCTGCGAGATACGCCTCGACCGACTCCTGCCGGAAGCGTGGGATCCCGCCGCGGGCGTACGCGACATGGAGGAGGATCAGCTCCACTCCGGCCGCAGCAGCCGCCTCTGCCGCCGCCTGCGCCTCCGCGACGCCGAGGTAGTGGAACTCTCCGACGGCCGTGTACCCGGCCGCCCGCATCTCGCGGTACGTCGCTTCGTACGTCGCGCGGACGAGCTCCGGGGTCTGCCTCTCGGCCTCGGCCAGCATCTCCTCGCGCCACGCCCAGAAGTCGCCGCCTGCCGCGCGCCCGCGGAGCGCCCGCTGGAACGTGTGGCTGTGCGCGTTCACGAACCCGGGCAACGTCAGACGGTCGGCCACGAGAGGCGACGCTAGCACCGGTGTCAGATGAGCGACATACGCTTCGAACGTGACCTGGACGGAGCTTCGGCACCGGATCCCGAACGCGCTCACGGTCCTGCGCTTCGCCGCGATCCCCGTGTTCGCCTGGCTCTACCTGCGCGCCGGCGACGGCGCGGCGTGGGGGGCAGGGCTCTTCTTCGCCGGCGCCGCCTTGACCGACCAGCTCGACGGCTGGCTCGCGCGCCGCTGGCATGTCGAGTCACGCTTCGGGAAGGTGGCCGACCCGCTCGCCGACCGGCTCATGATCGGAACCGCTGTCGTCCTCATGTGGGCGACGGGGAGGCTGCCGGCGATCGCGGCGATCGTCGTCCTCGCCCGCGACCTCCTGCTCGTCCTCGGCTACAAGCTCCTCGCCCCGCGCGGCTTCGAGCTCGACATCACGTTCCTCGGGAAGCTCGCGACGTGGGTCCTGTATGCGGCGCTCGCATTCCTCCTCGTGACGGAGGAGGGGACGACGTGGCCCCTCGTCCTCGTGTGGCTCGGGATCGCACTCGCGGTCGCCGCCGCAGCCCAGTACGTCGTCCGCGCCCGCGCAGTTCTCGGCCGCCGCTGACGCGCAAAAGGGGAGGGGAGCGCCTTCCCGTCCCGAAAGAAGCCTCAAGCTGAGGTTGACCCCTCGGATCGCGTGCTGCTTTACTCAGGGCAGCCAACGAAAGGCGACTCATGGACCCACTCCCCGATTTCACCACCCTGAACGACGACGACCTCCGAGTCATGATCCGCGAGCTCGAGAAGGAGGAGGACGAGATCTCCTTCCGGCGCCGCGTCCTCCACGGCCGCATCGACATCCTGCGGGCGGAGCTCGTCGCGAGGCTGCGCGAGCAGGTGAGCGCGGGGGAGGCGAAGCTTGCGGACGTCGAGCGCCTGAGCGAGATCCTCGCGGGGAAGGCAGCCCCGACCAGCGACGACTGATGAGCCACGTCTACTGCCCGGAGTGCGGCTTTCAGAACCCGGAGACCGCGAACTACTGCTCTCGCTGCGGCGCGTTGCTCGTCGTCGAGACGGGGGTCGAGACGACGCTGAGCTTCGACGTGGACGCTGAGGCCGAGGACGGTGAGTCGCTGCTCGCCACGCTCGGGATCACCGGTCCCGCGCTCGTCGTGCGCTCCGGCGGCGGCATGGCGGGGCAGCCGTTCCAACCGGGCGAAGGGCGGACGCTCGTCGGGCGCTCGCCCGAGTGCGACATCTTCCTCGACGACGTGACCGTCTCGAGGCGCCACGCGGAGATCCTGCGCGAGGGTGACGAGTTCACGATCCGCGACCTCGGGAGCCTGAACGGCACGTACGTCAACAAGAAGCGCATCGAGTCGACGGCGCTGCAGGACGACGACGAGGTCCAGATCGGCAAGTATCGACTGACGTTCCTCGCGCGATGAGCACGGTCGCGGCCAGACGGCGCGGGAAGGGCGGCTCCGAGCCGGGTCTCCGGACGATCGGCTCCGTCTGCGAAGGCCTTCGCGAGGAGTTCCCGGACATCTCCGTGTCCAAGATCCGCTACCTCGAGGACCAGGGCCTGATCACGCCGAGCCGGACGCGCGGCGGATACCGGCTGTTCTCACCGGAGGACGTCGAGCGCCTGGCGACCATCCTCCGCCTTCAGCGCGACGAGTTCCTGCCGCTGCGCGTGATCAGGGAGGCGCTCGAGGGGCCGGGGACGACGCCCGAGCGCTCGCGGAAACGGAGCGGCGGCCTCGCGAGCCGCGAGCCGGAGATCGACGCAGCCGAGCTCGGCGACCGGGCCGGCGTCCCGCCCGACTTCGTGAAGGAGCTCGAGGAGTTCGGGGTCGTCCAGTCGCGCGTCGAGAGCGGCGAGCGCATCTACCGCGAGAGCGAGGCGGACATCGCCGCGGCCTGCGCCCGGCTCTCACGCTTCGGCATCGACGCCCGGCACCTGCGGACGTTCGTCAATGCGACCGGGCGCCAGGCGGCGCTCGTCGAACAGCTCGTGGCGGCCGGCCTGCGCTCTCGCAACCCGGAGCGGCGGAAGAGCGCGCTCGAGGACCTCGAGTCGCTGGCCCGCGTCGCGCACGAGCTCTCGTACCTGCTCTTCGTCCGGGACCTGCGCGCGGTGGTGGAGCGATCCGGATGAGCCTCGATCTCCGTGACCGCGTCCGCGACGTCCCGGACTTCCCGACCGAGGGGATCGTCTTCAAGGACCTCATGCCGCTGCTCGCGGACAAGGAGTACTTCGCGGAGACGATCCGCCGGCTGGCCGAGTGGGCGCAACCGCGTGAGCCCGACCTCGTCCTCGGGGCGGAGGCGCGCGGCTTCATCTTCGGCGGCGCGCTCGCATACGAGCTCGGCGCGGGCTTCATCGCCGCTCGCAAGCCCGGCAAGCTGCCGCGGGAGACCGTCGAGGCGACGTACGCGCTCGAGTACGGAACGGACAGCCTGCAGGTGCACCGCGATGCGATCACTCCGGGCGCACGAGTGGTCGTCCTCGACGACGTCCTCGCGACCGGCGGCACCGCCCGCGCGAAGGTCGAGCTCGTCGAGGAGCTTGGCGGAATCGTGGTCGGCGTGCTCTTCGTCATCGAGCTCACGTTCCTCGAAGGCCGAGAGCGTCTCGAAGGCTACGACGTCCACTCGCTGATCCAGTACTAGCCCGGCCGTCCGGCCAGTTTCGGCGTCCGGCCGGAGAGCTACAACGAGAAATGTGTACGACCCGTTGACGAGCACGTACTCCTTCGCGTGTCCGCACGGGAGAGCCGCACGCGTCCCGCTCTCGTCCTTCCGCCGGCTCGAGCGGCTGCCGGGCGCGGCGCATCCGGCCGTGTACCGCGTCCTCTTCGACTGCGGGTGCGGCGGAGGACCACCTCGGGCTCGTCTCCCACGACGACCTCGACTGGGCGCCGCTCGGCGCTGCCACGGAGATCTCCTACCGGAACCTGATGACCGACCACGACGACTCGCTCGCGACCGAGCTCACCGACCTCGCGGCGGCCAGGATCAGAGCGGGGGAGTGGCCGTGGAGCTTCTTCTGCCTGCTCGAGGGACGCCCGCGACCCATGACGCCTTCGGCGCTCACGCTCGTAGCCCCCGGCGTTATTGCGCAGGGCGACGGGTCGTTCGGGATCGCGGTGCGCTGCCCCGGCTGCTCGGCGCTCTCGGTCAACCTCGTGACGCAGGAGCACGTCGACATCCCCTTCTGGAATGACACCCGGGTGGGGGTACTCGACCACGTGCTCCCTTCCGGTGGTGCGGATCGAGTCCTCGCCGACTTCCGCGCAGAGCTCCTGTCGGCCCGCTTCGACGAGAAGCGACTCGATCTCGAGTTGTGATCGCGGCCTTCGCTTTGTAAAGATCTCGGCCTTCCCTCCCGTCAGGGATCGCAACCGCGCACCGGCGGGCCGATGGCTCTGTCATGAGAGCCGCCGCCCTCGAGAACGTCGAAACGACCGCCTCGTCCCGCCTCCTCGCCGACGTCAGAGCACTCGACGCGAGCGATACGGGTAAGCGGGCACCCGCGCAGATCCGGCTCGAGGCCGCACTCGGCCGCGACTTCGCGGATCGCCTCGTGCACGCGCTCAGCGACGAGCGTGGCCTGTCGCGCAAGTCCGGAATCGGCTAGCGCCAGGCACCCGGCCGGAGGGGACATCCTGGAGGCCTCGCCTCCACGGTGAAGCGACCCCTCGTTTCTGCCGGCCTACGCGTGGGGCCGGGGCTCGTCGGTGCCGCGCAGGCGAATGAGCAGGAAGATGCCGGCCGCAGCCACGAGCGAGAGGATGAATGCGACCCATCCGGAGACGTCGAGCAGGACCGCGCCGAGCCACATCACGAGGAAGAACACGAGGGCCCAGATGAAGGCCTGAACGCCCTTGTCGATGCTCGGCATGCGCAGGTGCATCGCGCGCGATCCTATCCCGAACGAGGCGGTCGGAACGTGTCCCAGCGAGCGGGGCGGAGGCCGGCTCCGCCGGCCGGGAGGCCTCACGGCACGGGCTCCAAGCCGGGGACGATAAGGAGGGGGCACGTGGGGGAACCATGGGTTCCTCCACGCAAAAAAATTCACCGAGCCGGTGGCGCTTTCGTCCACACAGCCCGCTGACCGTCCGCTTCCGCGTAGAGCCTTCGAGCTGCGCTTCGACCTAATCGCGCTCCGTGCTCGGTGCAGGCGGGACACTATGGGACAGGGTCGGGCCGGTCAAGGCCGCGCTTCACCCGTTTGACGCAATTTGCGTCGATTTCCTCCGGCGGGTCGTTCGCGGCGCGGCGCGTAGGATCTCGCCGTGCGCCGCTCGGTCGTCTACGCCGTCGCCGGAGCGGCGCTCGCGCTCGCGGCGTTGCTCACGCTGGCGGGAGTCGCGGACGATCCCGATGCGCTCACGAACGGCCAGGCGCTCGTCCTCGGCATCGTGCAGGGGCTCACCGAGCTCCTGCCGATCTCGTCCTCGGGGCACCTCATCCTCGTCCCCTGGGCCGCGGAGTGGACGTACCTCGAGGAGAACGACCGCTTCAACCAGACCTTCGACGTCGCGCTCCACCTGGGCACGCTCGTCGCCGTCGCGGCGTACTTCTGGGGAGATCTCGTCCGGCTCGTACGCGCGTGGCTGGTGACGCTCAGGCGGCGGCGCATCGAGACGCCGGACGAGCGGATCGCCTGGTTCGTGGTCGTGGCCACGATCCCCGCCGGCGTCGCCGGCCTGCTCGGCGAGGACCTCATCGCCGACAACCTCGGCGAGCCCTGGCAGATCGCGATCCTGCTCGCTGCGGGAGCACTGCTCCTCGCCTGGGCCGACCGCTTCCCGCAGGAGAGGGCGATGGGCGACCTCGGGCTCGGCCACGCGGTCGCGATGGGCTTCGCGCAGGCGCTCGCGCTCGCGCCGGGAGTCTCGCGCTCCGGGATCACGATCACGGCCGGACGTTTCATGGGCCTCGACCGCGACGGCGCGGCGCGCTTCTCGTTCCTCTGCTGCTGCCGACCGTGCTCGGCGCGGTCGTGCTCAAGGGAGTGGGGGACGTGCTCCTCGGCGACCTCCCGGACGGGTGGCAGGGGCCGTTCCTCGTCGGCACGCTCGCGGCGCTCGGGAGCGGGCTGCTCGCGATCGACTGGCTGCTCGGCTACGTGCGCCGGCACACGTACGGCGTGTTCGTCTGGTACCGGCTCGCCGCTGCGGCGCTCATCACGCTCGCGATCCTGTCCGGAGTGCGTGCCGCGACCTTCTAGGCGCTAGCTCTGGCCAGGCAGGCGCCGATCCTAGAGCGCGCATCAGTCGTCATCCTGCCCGGTCGGGGAGGAGCGGGCGACTCCGCCGGATGGCGCTCTCGCAGCTCGACTTGACATAACACAGGTTCTCGTGCGTGCGTGCAACACAGGGCTCATGGGCTGCTCGTCCGAGGGATCCGAGCAGTTGACCCTAGACACGAGAGGGTCGAGTGCGAGAGAGTAGAAGTGCGCACCCCTTCGACGACCGAACGTCACGCCGCTTGAGCCAGATCGACATCGAGCACCTCGTCACCATCGAGGACATCCGGCAGCTGCTCGAGCAGTCCGAGCAGATCGGGACCATCCGCGCGTCCGATCTCGCCGAGATCGCCGAGGCGTACGAGCTGACCGAGCTCGAGCACGACTCGCTCCTGCGCGAGCTCGACCAGCGCTCGATCGAGATCGTCGAACAGCCGCCGCCTCCCTCCGAGGTCGTTGCCGCCATCACGGCACCGGTCGAGACGACCACCGACGCGCTCCAGCTCTTCCTGCGCGAGGCGGGCCGGCACCAGCTCCTGACCGCGGCGCAGGAGGTCGAGCTCGCGAAGCGCATCGAGCGTGGCGACATGGAGGCGAAGGAGCGGATGATCCAGTCGAACCTCCGGCTCGTCGTCTCGATCGCCAAGAACTACCGAAACCAGGGCCTGCCGTTCCTCGACCTCATCCAGGAAGGGACGCTCGGCCTCATCCGCGCGGTCGAGAAGTTCGACTGGCGCCGAGGCTTCAAGTTCTCGACCTATGCGACCTGGTGGATCCGCCAGGCCGTCGCACGAGCGCTCGCGGACAAGGCGCGGACGATCCGGATGCCCGTGCACATCGTCGAGCGGCTGCAGAAGATCAACCGCGCCGACCGGCTGCTCTGGACGCAGCTCGGGCGCGAGCCCTCGCTCGACGAGATCGCGGACGAGGCCTCGCTCACGGTGCAGCAGGTGCTCGAGGTGCGCGCGGCGGCGCGCGCATCGACGAGCCTCGACGCACCGGTCGGCGACGGCGACGACGCCGTCTTCGGCGACTTCGTCGCCGGGGACGAGCCGCTCCCCGAGGAGGCGGTCGAGCTCCACCTCCGCAGCGAGGCGCTGCGCAGCGCGCTCGACGCCCTCCCCCAGCGCGAGCGCGAGGTCGTCGTCATGCGCTACGGCCTCGGAGGCGCGGAGCCGCAGACGCTGGAGGAGATCGGCAAGCGGCTCGGGCTCACACGCGAGCGCGTGCGCCAGATCGAGCTCGAGTCGCTGCGCCGGCTCGCCGGCCTGCGCGAGCTCGAGTCCGTCGACGCGACGTAACGCGAGGGCGCGGCGAGCCTCGCCGCTACGACGCCAGACGGCGTCGCAGGGTTCGTAGGGCCGAGGCATGCCTCGCCCGCGCCGACCCGAGGCTACGACCGCAGGTAGAGCTCGAGCCCGGGTGCGAGGCCGCGGAGCTCGCGGAGCGCGCGCGCTTCGAGCTGGCGGACCCGCTCGCGCGTGATGCCGAGATTCGCCCCCACCTCCTCGAGCGTCCGCGGACGTACACCGTCGAGGCCGAAGCGCTCGATGACGACGCGTCGCTGGCGGGGCTGGAGCTTGGCGAGGGCTGCGAGCAGCTCCGTCGAACGTGCGCGGTCGGCGGTCTCGAGCTCGGGCTGGTCGGCGCTCAGATCAGGAATAAGGTCGGCGACGCTCGAGTCCCCGTCGCCGATCGGCGTCTCGAGGCTCACAGGGTCCTGGACGAGGTCGAGCAGCTCCTGCACGCGCTCGGGCGCGATTCCGCTCTCGACGGCGATCTCGTCGATGGAGGGATCGCGGTTGAGCTTCTGCCCGAGGATCCGGCGCGCCTTCGTCACCTTGCGCACCTGGTCTGCGACATGGACGGGGAGACGGATCGTTCTCCCCTGCTCCGCGAGCGCGCGCGAGACCGCCTGCTTGATCCACCAGGTCGCGTACGTGGAGAGCTTGAAGCCCATCTTGTAGTCGAACTTCTCGACCGCACGGATGAGGCCGAGGTTCCCCTCCTGGATGAGGTCGAGGAGCGGGACGTCGGCCCGCGTGTAGTTCCTCGTGATCGACATCACGAGCCGGAGGTTGCACTCGATCAGGCGCCGCTTCGCGGCCTCGTCCCCGGCGTCCTTGCGGCGGGCGAGCTCGCGCTCCTCGGCCGCCGTCAGCAAGCGCCCGTCGCCGATCTGGCGGACGTAGAGCCTGAGCGGATCGTCGGGGCTCGGCCCCTGCAGATCGGGGCGCTCACGCGTCTCGGCCTCGTCCGTCTCGACGGGCGAGACGGCCTCGGTGCTGTCGAAGAGATTCTCGGCGGCGTTGCCTTCCACCGCGCATGTATCGGCCTCGAAAGTGCCCCCCTTGAGGGAAGACAAGCCGATCAGGGGAACAAGTCAAGCCCATTTGGGGGGTCGCCGCGCGGTGTTTGCAGCCACGCTGAACCTGGAAGACACAAACAGGCCCTCGTGCGCGGCGTCTACGTTCACTGTGCCGTCCGATCGACCGAGTCCAATAGCCCAATGTGCGGCATAGCCGGATACAGCCTCAGCCCTGACTCGCCTGTCGGGCGGACGTTGGCGGCCCAGGCGCTCCTCGCGGGGATCGCCGAGCGAGGGGCAGATGCCGTCGGGTATGCCTCCCGCGGCGCCGGCGGCGACATCTCGATCACGAAGCTACGCGGCGGTGCAAGCGCGCTCCTCGACGAGATCGCGGTCCCGCAAGACGCGGTGCACGCGCTGATCCACGTCCGCGACTACACGAAGGGCCGTCCCGAGATCGTCGCCAACAACCACCCCATTCGCCACGGCGCGGTCGTCGGGATCCACAACGGGTTGGTCGAGAACGACGACGAACTGCTCGACAGATATGCGCTGCAGCGCCAGGAGCCGGACATGACGGTGGACTCGGAGGCGATCTTCGCCCTCATGGAGCTGCGGAAGAACGACGCGCGCAGCCTCTCAGAGCTCCGCGGCGCGCTGGCGACCGCCTGGCTCGACGAGCGCGACCCGACGACCCTCTTCCTCGCCCGCGGCGTCGCGCGACCGCTGTGGCTCGGTCACGTCGACGGCGCCCTCTTCTTCGCGTCGACGCGGCGTGCTCTCGCGATCGTCGAGGCCGCGCTCCGAGTGCGACTCGCCGCACGCGAGGTGCGCGAGGGAAAGATGCTCGAGGTTCGCGACGGCGCGGTCGCACGCGTCCGCCGCTTCCGGCCCGACCGCCGCTACCGCGAGGACGAGCCGCGCACGCCGGTGCGCGCCCCGCAGGAGGCGGTCTTCTGCCTCCAGCGGCTCGCGACGATCACTCAAGCGGCCGCGTAGAGCTTCTTCAGGAGCTCTTACCCAGCGTCCCGTCCGGCGCGACGTCGACGCCTTCCTCGCGCAGGCGCTCGCGTACGAGGTACTGGAACGCGGTCCACGCGCCGCGCGGCACGTCGAGCAGGCGGTACACCTGCCATTCGGAGAGGAGCGCGGAGTCGGCGCGCCGCGCATCGGCCCAATCCGCCATCTTCGGCAGGCGCCCGAGGCTCTGCGCGAGCGCGACGCCCTGCTCGATTGCGCGTTCCAGCCGTTCCTCACCCTGGAGCACCTCGAACCCCGCCGCTCGGAGCGCGTTCGCGAGCGACCCGAAGCGATGCGTGTACAGCGACGTCGACGGAAGCGCGCGGCGGGCGTCGAGGTCACGCGCGACCGGCGTCCGGCCGAGCTCCTCCCCGAGCTTCCGCAGCTGCTCGAGCAGCTCCTCGTCGGTCAGGAACCGCCGGGGGACGAGGCCCGCCGCCCGCTTGGCCGCGTTCCAGGTCCCGAAGTGCTCGATGACCGTCTGCGGATGGACGCGCGCCTCCGGATCCTGCGCGAACTCGCGCATCGTCGGTGAGCGGCCCAGCCTGCGGGCGGCGTCGCGCAGCTGGTCGAGGATCTCGTCGTCCGTGTAACGGCGGCGCAGGCCGGCGCGAAACGCGGCGAGCTCCGCCTCGTCGATCTGGAGGTGCCGCCGGCCGGGAGTGCGCTTTCGGGCCATCTCTGCAAGAAGCTTAGAGCGTTCTGGCAGATCTGCAAGTAGTTCAGAGCAGACGTGTCTCTCCCCCCGCTCCGGTAGCCTCGGCCGTCGATGGGGCTACGGCTCGAGCTCGAGGCGCTGGCGGCGCGCGCGGTCGGGACCGCTTCCAGGGCGGCCGGGCGCGGAGGCGGGACGACGCTCCCCGGCAAGCTCCTGTGGAAGCTCGATCCCGGGGCCGTCGACGCTCTCGCCGTGCGGCTTCCCGCCGGTGTCGGGCTCGTGTCCGCGACGAACGGGAAGACCACCACGACGGCGATGGCGGCCAGGATCCTCGGCGTCGAGCACCGGCTCGCGTGGAACAACGCCGGGGCGAACCTCCTCTCCGGGATCGCATCGGCGCTCGTGTCGGCGCGGGGGGCCGAGCTCGGGCTGTTCGAGGTCGACGAGGGCGCGCTTCCGGAGGCGATCGAGAGGACGCAGCCGCGGGCGATCTCCCTCGCGAACCTCTTCCGCGACCAGCTCGACCGCTACGGCGAGCTCGAGCTCGTCGCCGAGAGATGGCGCGCGGCGGTGGCCGGTCTCCCTTCGCGCACGACGCTCGTGGTGAACGGCGACGACCCGGTGGTGGCGGATCTCGCCGACGGGAGGGCGAATTCGCTCCGCTTCGGCCTCGACGATCCGCGCCACGCCCGTCCCGCGCTTCAGCACGCCGCCGACTCGAAGTACTGCGTGCGCTGCGGCACGCCGTACGAGTACGCAGCCGCGTACGTCGGCCACCTCGGCGACTACCGATGCCCGGCGTGCGGCCACGCCCGGCCGCCGCTCGACGTCGTCGCCCGCGAGATCGAGCTCGACGGGCTCCATCGCTCCCGCTTCCGGCTGGACGCGCCCGCGGGGAGCGTGCGGGTCGAGCTCCCCCTCCCCGGCCTTTACAACGTCTACAACGCGGTCGCCGCTTCGTCGCTCGCGTTCGCGCTCGGTGCGTCGCCGGCGACCGTACGCGCCGGGCTCGCGGACTTCACGGCCGCCTTCGGCCGCTTCGAGCGCATCGGAACCGGCACGAAGACGATCATCGTGCTCCTGATCAAGAATCCCGCGGCGGCGAACGAGGCACTGCGCACCCTCGAGACCGGAGTCCCGCCCGTCCTCGTCGTCGCGCTGAACGACGCGATCGCCGACGGGCAGGACGTGTCCTGGATCTGGGACGTCGACTTCGAGCCGCTTCTCCCCCACGTCGGCCATGTGATCGCGAGCGGCGACCGCGCGGCCGAGCTCGGGCTCCGGCTCGTGTACGGCGGCCTCCCCGAGGACCGCCTGGAGGTCGTCCCGTCGCTCGAGCAAGCGCTCGACCGCGGGCTGGGGCTCATCGAGGCCGGCACGGACCTCGTGGTCCTCCCGACCTACACGGCGATGCTCGCGCTACGCGGGATCCTCACCCAGCGTCGGCTCGTGAAGCCGTACTGGGACGGTGAGCGGCCGTGAGGATCCGCGTCGGGCACCTGTATCCGGACTACCTGAACATCTACGCCGATCGCGGCAACATCGCCGTGCTCGCGCGCCGCGCGGCGCTGCGGGGGCACGAGCTCGCCGTCGAGGCGATCGGGCTCGGCGAACCGCTGGCGCCGCGGCGCCCACGATCTGCTGTACGTCGGCGGCGGCCAGGATCGGGAGCAAGCGGCGATCGCGTCCGATCTCGCGGCGCGCGGCGACGAGATTGCGGCGGCCGTGGGCGACGGGGCGGCGCTGCTGGCCGTGTGCGGCGGGTACCAGCTCCTCGGACGCGGCTACCGCGGCCGCGACGGCACGTTCATGCCCGGCGCCGGCCTCTTCGCACACGAGACGGTCGCGGGCGAGACGCGGATGATCGGTGACGTCCTGCTCGAGTGCGAGCTCGAGCCGGGAGACGTGCGGCTGCTCGCCGGCTTCGAGAACCACGCGGGACGGACGCTGCTCGACCCCGGGGCCGAGCCCCTCGGCCGCGTCGTGCACGGGTTCGGGAACGACGGCGAGTCCGGGTTCGAGGGCTGCCGCCACGGGCGCGCGCTCGGGACGTATCTGCACGGCCCCCTGCTGCCCCGAAACCCGTGGCTCGCGGACTGGCTCCTGGCGCAAGCGCTGGCGCACGCGGGGGACGAGGATCCGAGCGGAGCTCGCGCCGCTCCCGGACGAGCTCGAGACTGCGGCGTTTCGGGTCGCGGCGGAGCGCGCCCGGGTGCGAGGAGGTCGCCGCTAAAAGACCCGGTATTTGCGGTAATTCGGAGGGGCACCCCGGCCCACCACCCACTGCGAGCATAACGAGGAAGTGCGAACGCGTGGGACACGGAAACGTGCCAAATGTGTGCCAATCGCCGTCGCTACGGCACCCACATCTCGCCGAGGTAGACCGAAGGGTCTCCCGGCTGCCAGCGCTGGAGGAAGCGCTGGATCGGCGGATGGAGCGCGATCGGGTCGAGCTCGCGCGGCAGGAACGCCCGGTGCCCGCGGACGGCCGTATCCACCGAGGCCACGTCCTCGAGCGTCCCCGAGACGTCGGCCGCGAAGATGACGTGAATTACGTGCTTACGCCACGGGCCGACGCCGGGGGCGATGCTGTCGACGAGAGCGACCGGGCCCTTCGAGCGGGACGTCCTCCCCGATTCCGGGCAGCGCCGTCTCCTCGTCGAGCTCGCGCTGCAGCGCGCTGAGCAGGCTCTCGCCCGTCCGCACGCCGCCACCCGGAAGCAGCCAGACCTCCTTATCGCCCTTCACGTGCCGGATGAGCAGGACGCGCCCCCGCCAGCGAAGGATCGCCGAGACCCGGACTCTCGGCTCGCCCAACCCGCTACCCGGCCGAGGACCCGAAGCCGCGGACCCCGCGCTCGCTCACGGCCAGCTCGTCCGCCTCGACGAGACGCACCTCGGGAACCGCCAGGATCACGAGCTGCGCGATGCGCATCCCGGGCTCGATCGCGAACGGCTCCCGGCGGTCGGTGTTGACGAGGACGACCTTGATCTCGCCGCGGTAGCCGGGGTCGATGAGACCGGGCGAGTTGACGAGCCCGATACCGTGTCGCGCCGCGAGCCCCGAGCGTGGCTGCACAAAGCCCGCGTAGCCCTCGGGAATCTCGACCGCGATGCCCGTCGACACGACCGCGCGCTCCCCCGGAGCCAGCGTGAGCGCCTCGCACGCCGCGAGGTCGAGCCCGGCATCGCCCTCGTACGCCTGGCTCGGCAGCGTCGCGTCGTCGCGAAGCCTGCGGACCGCGACCTCGATCACCGCTCCGCCACCTCACCCTCGGGCTCACCGGCCACGAGGAACTGCGCGAAACGCGGGATCTCGCGACGCGGCAGCCGCGCCCGCACGCGAACGCCCTCGGGCGTGTCGCGCCGCTCGGCGATCGGCGCGCCGAGGCCGTAGAGCTGCGCGAGGTAGCGGCCGTCTCCGTACGGGACGAGCAGGCGCACGTCCTCGAAGCGGTCGGAGAAGAGCTCGGTGATGCGCGTCCGGAGCGCCTCGATCCCCTCTCCCGGTCACAGCCGAGAGGTGAAGCGCGCGCGGATAGGCGTGCCTGAGACGCCTGCGCGCGAGCGGGTCGAGGACGTCGACCTTGTTCAGGACGAGCTCCGCTGGGACGTCGTCCGCCCCGATCTCGAGCAGGACGGCGTGCACGGCGTCGATCTGCTCGCGCAGCCGGCCCTCGGGGAGCGACGCGTCGGCGACGTGCACGACGAGGTCGGCGACGAGCGTCTCCTCGAGCGTGGCCGCGAACCCCTCGACGAGCTGCGTCGGAAGCCGGCGGATGAACCCGACCGTGTCGGTCACGAGGTAGCGCTTGCCGTCGTGCGTGAACGAGCGGGTGGTCGGGTCGAGCGTCTCGAACAGGCGGTCGTCCACGGTCGCGTCCGCACCGGTGAGCGCGTTCAGAAGCGTCGACTTGCCGACGTTCGTGTACCCAGCGAGCGCAATCGTGGGAGCAGCCGTGCGCTCGCGCTCCTTGCGCCTCGTGGCGCGCTGCGCGTTCGAGCGCCGCGGAGCCGGCGCTTGACGAGCGAGATCCGCGTGCGCGCGAGCCGGCGGTCGGTCTCGAGCTGGCTTTCGCCAGGCCCTCTCGTCCCGACCCCGCCACCGAGCCGCTCGAGGTGCTGCCACAGCCCGCGCATGCGCGGCAGGTTGTACTCGAGCTGCGCGAGCTCGACCTGGAGCTTGCCGTCGGCGCTGCGTGCGTGCTGCGCGAAGATGTCGAGGATCAGCTGTGTCCGGTCGACGACGCGCGACTGCAGGGCGTCCTCGAGCGACCGCTGCTGCGTTGGGCTGAGCTCCTCGTCGACGAGGAGCACCTCCGCGCGCGCCCCGGAGTACGCGTCCTTCAGCTCACCGAGCTTGCCCTTGCCCACGAACGTGCGCGGGTCGGGATGCGCGCGATGCTGGACGATCTCCGCCACGGGCGAGACACCGGCGGTGCGCGCGAGCTCGCGCAGCTCGGCGAGCTCCTCCTCGCCGTCGACGCCCTTCGGGAACACTCCGACGACGAACCCGCGCTCCGGCTCCGCCCCGGGCGCCGGATCGGGCTGGCGTACGGTCACGACAGGATTATGCCGCGGTAGGCTCACGCGGTGACCGGGCTCGCCGACCGCCTCGCCGCGCGGACGCTCGAGCTCGTCGACATTCCGTCCGAGAGCAGGCACGAGGCCGAGATCCGCGAGCACCTCCTCCGGCTCGTCCCGCCGACTCTCGCCGCCGAGTACGCGCACGACGACGCGTTCCTGTTCGTGCCCGAGCGCCGACCGGACGCACCCCTCGTCGTCCTCGCCGGCCACTACGACACGGTGCCCGCGCAGGGGAATCTCCCCGGTCGGATCGCGGACGGCGCCGTTCACGGCCTCGGCGCGAGCGACATGAAAGGCGGCGTGGCGGTCGCGCTCGAGCTCGTGCGCGAGCTCGCGGACGAAGAAGCGGGACTGTACGACGTCGGCCTCCTCCTCTTCGGGCGCGAGGAGCTCCCCGCCGAGCACAACCCCCTCCCCGCACTCTTCGCGAGCTCGAGCGCGGTCGGGAACGTCGCGCTCGCGATCGTGCTCGAGCCAACCGACGGACGCCTGCAACTCGGCTGTCTCGGGAACGTCGTCGCGAACCTCGTGTTCCACGGGACGAGCGGGCACGCCGCGCGGCCGTGGCTCGCCGACAACGCCGTCGAGCATGCGGTGAACGGGCTGGCGCCGATCGTCTCGCTCGAGCGGCGCGAGGCCGTTGTCGGCGGCCTCACGTTCTACGAGGTCGTGTCCGTGACGCGCCTGGCGGCCGGCATCGCGGACAACGTCGTCCCCGACCGCGCGACGGCCATGCTCAACCTCCGCTACCCGCCGGACCGCACGCCGGCGGAGGCCGAGGCCTACCTCGAGTCGCTCGTCCCCGCGAGTGCGACGCTCGAGATCGTGAGCCACGCGGCTCCGGGCGCGGTCGTGTCGGGCTCGCCGCTCGTGGACGCGCTCCGGAGCGCGGGCGAGCTCGAGGTCGAGCCCAAGCAGGCCTGGACGAACGTCGCCGACTTCACCGCCAACGGCATCGACGCCGTCAACTTCGGCCCCGGCCACACGCGCGTATGCGCATCGCCGCGACGAGCTCGTCGAGGTCGCAGCGCTCGTGCACGCGTACGAGACGCTCCGGCGCTTCCTGAACGTCCCGATCGGAGAAGATGGCGCGTGATGGAGCTTCAGGCCCGCATCGAAGAGCTGTGGGAGTCCGATGCGCTCGATCCCGGGCCGATCGAGGAAGCGATCGCGCTCCTCGACCGCGGTGAGTTGCGCGTCGCCGAGAAGCGGGACGGCAGTTGGGTTGTCAACGAATGGGCGAAGAAGGCGATCCTCCTCTACTTCCGCCTCCGCAAGGTCGAGCCGATGGACGTCGCCGGCCTTCATTTCGCGGACAAGATCCCGGTGAAGGCCGACTACGCCGAGCGTGGCGTGCGGGTCGTGCCGCCCGGAATCGCCCGCTACGGCGCGTTCCTCTCCGAGGGTGTCGTGCTCATGCCGGGCTTCGTCAACATCGGCGCCTGGGTAGGCCCGCGGACGATGGTCGACACCTGGGCGACGGTCGGCTCGTGCGCGCAGATCGGTGCGGACGTGCACCTCTCCGGCGGGGTCGGCATCGGCGGCGTGCTCGAGCCTCCGCAGGCGCGGCCCGTGATCGTCGAGGATGGCGCGTTCATCGGGTCGCGCGCGGCCGTGACCGAGGGGGTCGTGGTCGGCGAGGGCGCCGTCATCGCGCCCAACGTGTTCCTCACCGCGTCGGTGCCCGATCATCGACGTGACGGGCGCCGAGCCCGTCGAGCACCGCGGATACGTTCCTCCACGCGCGGTGGTTCTCCCGGGCAGCCGGCCGAAGGACTACCCCGCCGGCACCTTCCAGCTCGACTGCGCGCTCATCGTCGGCCAGCGCAGCGCGTCCACGGATCTCCGGACCTCGCTGAACGACGTCCTGCGCGAGTACGAGATCGCGTCGTGAAGGAGCTCGTCGAGATCGCGCTCTTCACCGACGACGTCGAGTCGGCGAAGGCCTTCTACGGGCGGCTTCTGAGCACGGCGCCCGAGGCCGAGTGGCCGGGCGGCGCGATCTACGCCGCGGGCGGGGCCAAGCTACTCGTGCACGAGCGGGGCGAAGGGCCGGACGGGCGGGCCGCCGAACGAGGACCACTTCGCGCTCGGCGTCGATGACATCGACGCGGCCGCCGCCGAGCTTTGGGCAGCCGGGTTCACCTTCCTCGTCGAGCCGCGCAACTACTCGTGGGGCCGCTCCGCGTACCTGCGCGACCCGGACGGGCGGCTCGTCGAGCTCAGCCAGACGTAGTTTCGCCGCGGAAGATCTCTGCCGCCGGGCCGCTCAGAACGGCGCGACCCTCGCGCACATCGACGACCAGCGTTCCGCCGGAGAGGTGTACCCGCACGGGGCTCGTGCACCACCCGTGGACGACAGCCGCGGCCGCGGCGGCGACCGCGCTCGAGCCCGAGGCGAGCGTCTCCCCCGCTCCGCGCTCCCAGACCGCGACCGTGAGGTCGCTGCGGGCTGTCGACGCGGACGAGCTGGACGTTCGTGCGCTCCGGAAAGCGTTCGTGGCGCTCGATGAGCGGTCCCAGCCGCCGGAGTTCGTCGCGCGACGGTTCGCGCCTCACGACCGCGTGCGGGTTCCCGACCGACACGGGCGTCAGCTCGAGCCGCTCGCCGTCGACAGTGAGCGCCTCCGGCCGGCCGACGTGGACCGGGCCGAGATCTACCTCGACGTCCGCGCCGTCGACGCGGGCTGGAACGCTCCTGCCGCCGAGGTGGATGCGCGGGAAGGCAACGCCGCTGCGGCGTGCGAGCCACAGCGCCGCGATGCGGGCTCCGTTCCCGGAGAGCTCCGCCTGCGACCCGTCGGGGTTCCAGACGACGACGTCCGCCTCGGCTCCACGGATCTCCACCACCTCGAGAACGCCGTCCGCCCCTACCCCGTGATGCGGGTCGCAGAGGTGGAGCGCGTCGGCCATCGTCAGGGCAGCCCCCGCCTCGGCTCGCTCGACGAGGAGGTACGTATTACCGAGCGCGTGCCACTTCGAGAATCTCATCCACCACCTCGATCGGAGGACGGTCGGCGTCGATCATGACGATGCCGGGGATGCGTCGCATCCACTTCCGCTGGTACGCGGCGTAGCGGCGCGTCCGTACGACGAGGCGCTCGAGCGCCTCGTCCGCGGGGAGCTCCGCCAGCTCACGGAGGCCGAGCGCCTTCTCGGCCGTGCGCGAGATGCCCGCCGGCAAGCGCCGTGCGCACCTCGTCGACGACGCCCGCAGCGAGCATCTCCTCCGCGCGCGCCTCGATTCTCTGCTCGAGTCGGTCGCCGGCGATCTCGAGGCCGGCGACGAGCGTCGGCCGCCGCGTCTCGCCGGACCACAGCCGGTCGTCGTCCGGGGCCAGCGATTCGCCGAGCTCGGCGAGCTCGAGCGCGCGGACGACGCGGCGCCGGTCTGTCGCGTGGACGACCGCGGCCGCGCGTGGGTCGACCTCCTCGAGCCGCGCGTACGCCGCTTCGGGGTCGGCGTCGTATGCGGCGTCCCAGCGCTCGCGTGCACCCGGCGCGGGCGCCGGCGGCAGCTTCAGGTCGGCGACCGCGGCCCGGAGATAGAGACCGGTGCCGCCGGCGACGACCGCGGCGCCGTTCGCGGCGACGAGCTCGTCGATCGCCTCGTGCGCCAGGCGGGCGTACTCGCCGACCGACATCTCGTCCGTGAGCTCCCTGATCGCGACGAGCCGAGTCGGTGTCGTCGGCTGGTTCGTGAGGATCGGAAGGCCGCGGTAGACCTGGAGCGCGTCGGCGGAGACGACCTCGGTGGCGAGTCGCACCGCGAGTGCCTCGGCGACCGCGGACTTGCCGGAAGCCGTAGGCCCGAAGACCGCAAGAACCTCAGGAAACTCGGGCAATTTCTTGGGGCACCCCGGCCCACCACCCACTGCGAGCATAACGAGGAAATCCGCGCGTGTGGGTCACGAGACGTGAAAAGAGCGTCACAACTGCCGACCGCTCAGGCGGCGACGAGCGATGCCTGACGGCCACGGAGCGTCGTCGACGTCGAGCCGTCGACCAGGACGTCGACGATTTCGCCCGGATGCGCGGACCCGGCGAAGTTGACGGTGGTGTTCCGGCGCGTGCGACCGCGGAGGAGCGTCGCGTCCGTCCGGCTCGCTCCTTCGACGAGCACCTCCTCGACTCGACCCACGCGCTCGGCGTTCCGCTCGGCCGCGATCCGTTGGACGACCTCGACGAGTCGCTCGAGCCGCTCGTGCTTGACGTCGTCGGCCACCTGGTCGGGCAGGCCGGCGGCCTCCGTTCCCGAGCGCGGCGAGAAGATGAACGTGTACGCGCTCTCGTAGCGCACCTCCTCGACCACCTCGAGCGTCTGCGCGAAGTACTCGTCGGTCTCTCCGGGGAAACCGACGATGATGTCGGTCCCGAGCGCGAGGTCGGGGATCGCGTCGCGCAGCCGGCGAACGAGAGCCAGGTATCTGTCGCGGTCATAGGTTCGGCGCATGCGCTTGAGGACGACGGAGGAGCCCGACTGGAGCGGAAGGTGCACCTGCTCGCAGACGCTCGGGCACTCGGCCATCGCCGCGATGACGGGCTCCCGGAAATCCTTCGGGTGCGGGCTCGTGAAGCGGATGCGCTCGATCCCGTCGACCTCGTCGCACGCCCGCAGGAGCTCGCCGAAGTCGGTGCGGAGCGCGGGCGCAAGGTCGCGACCCCACGAGTTGACGTTCTGGCCGAGGAGCGTGATCTCCCTGACGCCGTCGTGCGCGAGTGCGGTGACCTCGGCCACGATCTCTCCCGGCCGGCGGCTCTGCTCGCGGCCGCGGACCGCGGGGACGATGCAGTAGGCGCAGACCGAGTTGCATCCCATCGAGACCTGCACCCAGGCCTGGAAGCCGCGCTCGCGATGGAGCGGCAGCTCGGCCGCGAAGTGCTCGTGCGTGCCGAACTTGCCGCGAGGCACTGCGTACCCGCCGGCCGCGATCCACTCGCCGAGGTGCGGGATCGAGCCCGGCCCGAAGGCGACGTCCACGAACGGATAGCGCTCGAAGATGCGGTCCCGCTGGGCTTCCGCGTAGCAGCCCCCGACGGCGATCACGAGGTCGGGACGCTCACGCTTCCGCGCGGCCGCATTCCCCAGGTACGCCGCGAGCCGCGTGTCCGGCTTCTCGCGCACGGTGCACGTGTTGAAGACGACGACGTCCGCGCTCTCGGGCGAGGTCGCCTCGCCGAGCCCGAGCGACTCGAGCATGCCCTTGATCCGCTCGGAGTCGTGAGCGTTCATCTGGCAGCCGAACGTGGTGACGTGGTAGCGCCTCACGAGCGGGAATCGTAGCCCCGACGGGTTGGTCAGCTCAGTTCAGCGGGCCCAGTCGGCTAAGTCGCGGCGGCCCGGCTCGATGGCCCAGACGTCGCGCTGCTCGATCACGAGACCGTCGGCGTCGAAGCGGAGGAGCGAGGTCCCGGCGATCGACTCGACCGAGCCGTCGTTGCCCGTCATGATCGCCCACCAGTCGACTGCGGCGCGGTCGCCGCTGACGATGGGCGTACCGAATCGGCACTCGGCCCCTGCTTCATCGGAGAACGCCCAGGTCACGTAGTCGCGCGGAGCCTGGCGGTCGCGGAAGGGGTGCGAGTAGAACACCGCGCCCTCCGCGTAGAGTGCGTCGATCGCGTCCACGTCCGCAGCCGGCCACGCGCGCTCCCAGACCTCCGCCCAGCGTCGCGCCGCGGATTCGGTATCCATGGCAGCGCGGGTGCGAGGCGAGCCTCGCCCTACTTCGCGACCTCGACGGCGCGTGACTCGCGAATGACGATCACCTTGACCTGGCCCGGGTACTCGAGCTGGTCCTCGATCTCGCGCGCGATCTCGTGGGAGAGGAGGACGGCGCCGTCGTCGTCGACCTCGGTCGGCTCGACGATGACGCGGATCTCGCGTCCGGCCTGCAACGCGTAGGCCTTCGCGACGCCGGGCTTGGCGGTGGCGAGCTCCTCGAGCGCCTCCAGCCTGCGGACGTAGTTCTCGAGGCTCTCCCCGCGCGCGCCCGGGCGCGCGGCGGACACCGCGTCCGCGGCGATCAGGAGCACGGCCTCGACCGTCTGCGGCTGCACGTCGTTGTGGTGCGCCTCGATCGCGTGCACGACGCCGTCGGACTCGCCGTAGCGGCGCGCGAGCTGGCCGGAGATGATCGCGTGCGCGCCGTCGACCTCGTGGCTCATCGCCTTGCCCACGTCGTGAAGGAGCGCCGCGCGCTTCGTCGTCTTCACGCCGGCCTTGAGCTCGGCGGCCATGAGACCGCCGAGGTGCACGACCTCGAGCGTGTGCTTGAGGACGTTCTGCCCGTAGCTCGTCCGGTAGCGGAGCCGGCCGAGGATCTTCACGAGCTCCTCGTGGAGCTCGCCGCAGTTCGCCTCGAAGACGGCTTGCTCGCCGGCCTGGCGGATGTGCTCGTCGAGCTCGGACTTCGAGTGGTAGTACATCTCCTCGATCCGGGCGGGATGGATGCGCCCGTCCTCGATGAGCTTGTCGAGCGTCAGCCGCGCGACCTCGCGGCGCAACGGGTCGAACGACGAGAGCACGACCGCGTGCGGCGTGTCGTCGATGATGAAGTCGACGCCCGTCAGGTGCTCGAGGGTGCGGATGTTTCGCCCTTCCCGCCCGATGATCCGCCCCTTGAGGTCGTCCGAGGCGAGCTCGACGACGGTGACGGTCGCCTCCGCGGTGTGGCTCGCCGCCACGCGCTGGAGTGCGTCGGCCACGAGCGCGCGTGCTCGCCGGCGAGAATCCGCACGAGCCTCCTCCTCCATCTGCCGGACGTCCCGCGCGAGCTCGTGGCGGACGAGATCCTTCGAGCGCTCGAGGAGCTGCTGCTTCGCCTCGTGGACGGTCAGCCCGGACATCCGCTCCAGCTCCGTCACCGCGTCGTCCTTCGCCGCTTTGAGCTCCTCCTGGAGCTCCTTCACGTGCACCTCACGGTCGCCGAGCCCCTGCTCGCGCCGTTCGAGCTCGGTGAGCTTCGCGTCGACCTCCGTCTCCTTCTGGAGCACGCGCTCCTCGATCTTCACGATCTGGATGCGGCGTCCCTGCACCTCTGACTCGATCTCGCTCCGGAGCTGCACGGACTGCTCGCGCGCGTCGACCTGCGCCTCGCGGCGGAGCGCCTCAGCCTCCCGCTCGGCATCCGCGAGGATCCGGCGACGCTCGTCCGCGGCCTTGCGCACGCGCGAGCGTGACAACGCGAGCATGAGCGCCGCGGCGAGGAGGGCTCCGACGAGGATTCCGATGAGCGCCGCGACGACCGTGAGCATGCAACCTCCGTGGAGGAGTCGGTTGTCCGCGGCGGGTGGGCCGCGGTCTGCTCACACCCGGAACTCAGCCTGCAGGCCGTCCGAGTCGTCGCGCGCGGTTCAGCTCAGGAGGTGCCGCACCCCTCCGCCTGAGGCCGCAAGGCGGCCATTCGAGTCGGTCGTCGAGAGCTGGAGCGAGTTCAACGGATCGGAAAAGTATTCAGCTATTGCAGGAAGAATTGTCGGATGAAAGCGGAGTCATCCTAGCTCGCCGGCGCTCTCCGACGCAACGACGTCGGAGACGACCTCCTCCGAGAACCCCTTCCCGAGCAGGTAGCGGGCGGTCTTCGGCCCCGGCCCACGGCGTTCGACGACGATCCGTGCCCGCTCGGCCTCGGGCGCGAGCGTCGAGAGTGCATCGGCGGCGACCTCCGGCTCGATCCCCACGTGCGCGAGCGTGTGCCGGATGAGCGCGTCGCCGGCGCCGCGGCCCGCGAGCTGGCGGGCACGCGACTCCGCGTAGCGGGCGTCGTTGAGGAGCCCGGTGCGGACGAGCGTCTCGATCGCGTCGTCGCGCTCGGACTCGTCGTACCCGCGCGCCCGCAGGCGCTCGTCGAGCTCGCGCACGCTGAGGTCCCGGTGCCGGAGTGCCCGCAGAGCCGTCTCGTGGGCATCCGCTCGTGGCACGCTGCCAGGCTCGTGCATCGGCGCTCCGCTCCGTGCCGGACCTCAGTCCTTGGCCGCGACGACCTCCTCGACCTCCTCGACCTCTTCGATCTCTTCGATCTCGACCGCCTTCTCGGGTTGGCTCCGTTCGGACTGGTGGCCCTGTGTCGGGAGGAGCCGCGCCGAGATGACCTGGTCCTCGGGCGCCTCCGCCTGGATGCGCGCGAGGATCTGCTGCACGAGGTCGGGGTTCTCGAGGAGGAAGTTGGTCGCGTTCTGCCGTCCCTGGCCGAGCCGCTCGTCGCCGAAGCTGAAGTACGAGCCCGCCTTCTGGACGATCTTCTTCTCGAGCGCGACGTCGAGCACGGTGCCCTCCCACGGGATGCCCTGCCCGTACACGATGTCGAACTCGGCCTGCTTGAAGGGAGGCGCGACCTTGTTCTTCACGACCTTGACGCGCACGCGGTTCCCGAACGCCTCGGCGCCGTCCTTGAGCGTCTCGATGCGGCGGATGTCGAGGCGCACCGACGAGTAGAACTTCAGCGCGCGGCCGCCGGGGGTCGTCTCCGGGTTCCCGAACATGACGCCGATCTTCTCGCGCAGCTGGTTCGTGAAGATGCAGATCGTCTCCGTGCGGTTGAGCGTGCCCGCGAGCTTGCGCAACGCCTGGCTCATGAGCCGGGCCTGCAGGCCGACGTGGCTGTCTCCCATCTCGCCCTCGATCTCGGCCTTCGGCACGAGCGCGGCGACGGAGTCGACCGCGACGATGTCGAGCGCGCCGGAGCGGATCAGGAGCTCGGCGATCTCGAGCGCCTGCTCGCCCGTGTCCGGCTGCGAGACGAGGAGGTTGTCGATGTCGACGCCGATCCGGCGTGCGTATTGCGGATCCATCGCGTGCTCGGCGTCGATGAAGGCGCAGATGCCGCCACGACGCTGGGCTTCGGCCATCGCGTGGTACACGAGCGTCGTCTTCCCGGAAGCCTCGGGGCCGAAGATCTCGATGATGCGGCCGCGCGGGAGCCCGCCGATGCCGAGTGCGAGGTCGAGCGCGAGCGAGCCGCTCGAGACGGCTCCGATCGCGACCTGCGGCCGGTCGCTCATGCGCATGACGGCCCCTTTGCCGAAGTTCCGCTCGATCTGGCCGAGCGCGACGTCGAGCGCTTCCTCTCGCTTCATGCGATCAACCTCCCTGCTCGCATCCTCTGTACGTGCTAGCGCTGTCACGTTCCCAGCGGATACGACTCGAGTGCCTCGTAGCGCGCGCCGGTCCGGCGCAGACGTGAAAGGAAAGCAGCGGCGCCGGACGGAGCGAACGGCCCGATCTCCGGCAGCGGCGGCGAGAGCCGCGGACGCTCCCGGAAGCGCACGACGGTGACGTGCGGAAGCCACGGCCGCCGCTCCCGCTCGTACACGCCGAGCGTCTCGAGACGCCCGTGGAGGCGCTCCGCGAGCCGTGTCGCCTCGCCGGAGGGATCGGCGAGCACGAGCATGCCGACGGCTCGGGTCTCGCGGTAGCGCACCGGCTCGAGGGCGAAGGGCGCGCACTCGGCTGCGGACTCGCGCAGAGCCCGCGCGATCCCATCCAGCTCCGAGGCCGGCCGCGAGCCGAGGAAGGCGAGCGTGACGTGGAAGCCGTCCACGCGACGCCGTCCCCCGCCGGCGACATCGCGAGCCACCCAGCTGTCGAGCCTTGTTTGGACGTCTGCGCCGAGCTCGAGCGCGAGGAAGAGCCTGAGCCGTTCATCTCCCTCGACGGTACCGGCTCCGCTCACCACGACTCACACGGATGCGTGCCGATTCTCCAACAACCTGCGCACGAGATGGAGCGCGGCGGCCGTCGCGCGTCCTCGCACCATCTCCCGGTCGCCGGGGAGCTCCGTGCGCCGCGCCTCCTCCCCGTCGGGCCCGGCTGCGTGCACGAAGACGAGCCCCACGGGCTTCTCCTCCGTCCCTCCGCCCGGGCCGGCGACTCCCGTCACGGCGACGCCGATGTCCGCTCCGAGCTTTTCCCGAACGCCTGCGGCCATGGCCTGAGCCGCCTCCGCCGAGACCGCGCCGTGCTCCTCCAGGATGCGCACCGGAACCCCGAGCTCGCGCTCCTTCACGTCGTCGGAGTACGCGACGACGCCGCCGACGTAGACGTCGCTCGATCCGGGTATCGCCGTGAGGCGCGCCGACACGAGGCCGCCCGTGCACGACTCCGCGGTCGCGAGCGTGAGCCCGCGCGCGCGGCAGAGCTCGAGGACGATCTCCGAGATCGTCCGTCCGTCCTCGGCGAAGAGATGCCGGCCGAGCGACGCTCGCAGCGCCGCGGCGATCACATTCGCCCGCTCTTCGGCGCCGGGGTCGACCACGAGGTCGACGTGGATCTCGAACTCGCGGGCGCAGATCGTCGCCTCGACGCCGTCCCCGTCGCCCCCTGCCTCCGCGAGCGCCTTCGCGACCGACGACTCGGGAGTGCCGAAGAAGCGCAGCACGCGCCGTTGCACACCGGGCGCGCGCGCGAGCACGCGACCCACGATGTCCGTCTCGAGCGCCCGCGGCCACAGCCTGCGGAGCTCGCGCGGCGGCCCCGGCAGAACCACGACCGCGCACGACCCCGCCTCGAGGACGAGACCCGGAGCCGTTCCCGCGAGGCCGAGCGAAACCGCCCCCTCGGGCAGGGTCGCCTGCTTGCGCACTCCCGTCTCGAACTCGGAGTACGGCCTGTGCAGGCGCTCAGCGACCACCCGCGAGACCGCCTCGATGTCCGTCGCCAGCTGCTCATCCACCCGCAGCCCCCGCCCGGCCGCCCGCGCGACCATCTCCACTGTGCGGTCGTCGTGGGTCGGGCCGAGGCCGCCGGAGACGAGGCAGAGATCGGCCGCGAACCCCTCCCCGAGCGCGCGCTCGAGGTCCTCGGCGCGGTCGCCGACGATCGTGATCCGCTCGGGCTCGAGCCCGAGCCGCAGGGCCTCCGAAGCGAGGAAGGGGCCGTTCTTGTCCTCGCGGTCCCCGCGGACCAGCTCGCTGCCCGTGACGACGATCGCCGCCCGCGGGCGGCTCACGAAGTCGCGGTGGCGATCCTGCGCGCGGTGACGACGAACGCGGTCCCGGCGGGGAGCTCCACCCGGCTTCCGTTCACCCGGACGAGGACGTTCTCGGGTTTCCTGAGCGCGAGCCGGAGCCCGCGTCCGGTGAACGTCTTCTTCTGACCCTGCTCGAGCGTCCCGCTGTACAGCGGGTCGCGAGTGACGCGCACGGGCCGGACCTCCATCCACGAGTCTCCGGCGATCGCGCGCACGACGAGGTTGACGATCCGGGCGTTCTGACCGACGGCGGCATTCGTCTGCCCTGCGCCGTCGAGCCCGGGCACTTTCTCGGGCTCGGGGCCGCCGAACTTCCACGCGGCGATGATGAGCGCCGTGACGATCGTGATCGCCACGACGGCCAAGACGGCGATCCGCGACTCGCGAACCGGCCGGTTGTGCCGCTGCTGCACGGGCATGCGCCGCGTCCGCACGATGATCTCGTCGTCACCGCCAACGGCGAAGCGGGAGTTGTACTCGTCGACGAAGGGCTGGCCGTCGAGGCCGAGCGCCTCGGCGTACGAGCGGAGGAAGCCCTTGACGTACGTCGGCGCCGGGAGGATGTCGAACTGCTCGTCCTCGAGCGCACGCAGGTACTTGGGCCGGATCTTCGTCCGCTCCTCGAGCGCCGCGAAGTCGAGCTCTTGGCGCATTCTGGCTTCGCGGAGGCTGGAGCCGATGTCGAACACCCGCGGGATTCTAGACGGTTGCCGGAGAGGCTTCTGAGCAGGGCTTTCCTAGTTGCGGCGGCCGACGTACTCGAGCAGGCCGTAGACCGCGAGCGCGACGAGCGCGCTCGTCGCGAGGCAGAGCCCCAGAACCCCCAGCACCCGTCCCCAGCGCGCGGCCCGCGAGATCGCGCCGTCGAGCCGGAGCGTGTCCACGCGGCGTGCGCGCCTCGCGAACGAGAGCGCGGCAAGCGCCAGCCCGGCCGCGACCGGGATCGCGAACGCCACGTGCAGGAGCTCGTACGCGTCGCTGAAGCGAGTGCGTAGATCGCGAGCGGCAGCGTGACGACGGACGCCAGCCCCGCGACGACCGCCGCCCGCCCGGGGCCGGCGCCCGTCATTGCCTCGTGTACGGACGGCCAACGGCGGCGGGTGGTCTGGAGCGGCCGATCACCCCCGCGACCGCGATGATCGTGAGGACGTACGGGAGCGCCTCGAACAGCGTCGAGACCGAGAGCGAATACTCCTGCAGGCTCTGCGCGAGCGCGCTCGAGAAGCCGAAGAGGAGACATGCGATCGCGGCGCCGAACGGCCGCCAGTTCCCGAAGATGAGCGCCGCGAGCGCGATGAAGCCACGCCCCGCGGTCTGGTTCGGCTCGAAGCTGTTCACGAAGCCGAGCGCGAGGTACACGCCCCCCGCCGAGGCGAGGACTCCGGAAAGGATCACCGCCGCGTAGCGGGTGAGGAAGACGTTGATCCCGACCGTGTCGGCCGCGCGGGGATGCTCGCCGACGCTCCGCAGGCGCAGGCCGCTTGGCGTCTTGAACACGGCGACCCACGTTACGAAGACCATCGCGAACGCAGCCCAGATCATCCAGTCCTGACCCGCGAACGCGTCGCCGAGGAACCCTCCGAGCCGGTCGGGCGGGATGTCGTAGAGGAACCCGAGCGACGTGTCCGGGATCGTCGAGAGGCCTTCCGAGGGCGTCCCGGTCTCGCCGTAGATTCGGATGAAGAGGTAGCCGGTGATGCCGAGCGCGAGGAAGTTGATCGCCGTGCCGCCGACGATCTGGTCCGCGCGCAGGGTGATCGAGAAGAACGCGTGCACGAGCCCCAGGGCGGCGCCCGAGAGCAGGCCGATGACGATCCCGAGCTGCCACGATCCCGTCACGTCCGCGCCCCAGACCGAGAAGAACGCGCCCATCAGCATCATCCCCTCGAGGCCGATGTTCACGACGCCCGAGCGCTCGGAGAAGAGGCCGCCGAGCGACGCGAAGATCAGCGGCGTCGCGAACCGCAGCGTCGACGCGAGGAGCGCGCCCCAGACGACGACGGCGTCGAGATTCTCCACGCTCGATCGCGTCGCGAGGAAGCCGATGACGAGGCCCGCCGCCCCGGCCGCCGCGGCGTACGCGCCGATGCGCCGCTCGCCGCGGATCCAGGACCCGATCCCGACCGTCACGGCAATGAGGCCGATGACGATGGGGACGACTGGGCTGCGGATCCCGACCGGCGGCAGCGCCGCGACCGCCGCCACGATCCCGACGAGCACCCCCGCCCACGCGACGGCCTTCCAGCCTTCCGGCAGCCGTTCCTGGACCATGACGCTCAAGTCACGACCGCCTTCCGTCCGCGGCGTAACCGCCGCAAGAGCACGAGCACGATGAGATCCGCGCCGACGAGGAGGACGATCAGCCCCTGGATGATGATCGTCAGCGGGGTCGCAAGCTCGGGCGGGAAGATCTCGGGATCGAGGTTGCGCGTGGACGTGCCCGTCTGCAGCCCCGCGAAGAGGAGCGCCGCAAGACCGATCCCGAGCGCGGTGTTGCGGCCGAGGAGCGCGACCGCGATGCCGATGAAGCCGATCGTCGACGTGAAGTCGGTCGTGTCGAGCCGGAACTTCCAGCCCAGCACGTCGAGCGAGCCCGCGAGCCCGGCGAAGGACCCCGCGATGCCCATGGCGAGGATGTAGCTCCGGGCGACGCTGATCCCCCCGTAGCGCGCCGCCTCAGGGTTGTAGCCGACCGCGCGCACCTCGTAGCCGAGCGTCGTCCGGTTGAGGACGAGCGTGTAGATGAGCAGGGAGACGAAAGCGATACCGAGGCTGATCCACGGGAGGCCTTGGAGATCGGGATGCCCCCACACGCCGGCCTCGGAGATCTTCCCGTCGTCGGCGATCGTGTTCGAAGCCGGGATCTCCGAGCGCTGGTCGTTCTGGAGCGGGCCCTGGAAGCCGAACAGGTATGTCCCCACCCAGATGACGATCCAGTTGAGCATGATCGTCGTGATCACCTCGTGCGCGCCGACCGCGGCCTTGAGGAAGCCGGCAATCCCCGCGATCACCGCGCCGGCAAGCATCGCCGCCGCGACCGAGAGCAGGACGAGCGGCACCGGAGAGAGGTCGACGTGGAGCGGCAGCTCGGCAGAGATGATGACGGCCGCGGTCGCGCCCGCGAGGTATTGCCCCTGGCCGCCGATGTTGAAGAGCCCGCAGCGAAACGCGAACGCGACCGCGATCCCCGTCAGCACGAGCGGCACCCACACGAGGAGCGTCTGCTGGAGCCGGATCGCCGGGCCGCACGGATCCCTGCACGTCTCCCAGGGCAGGAACCAGTCGAGCCCCGCGCCCTCGAAGATCGCCCGGTAGGTCTGGACGGTGTCCCCGAGGCTCTTCGTCGTCGCGAAGACGACGACGCCGGAGAGGAGGAAGGCGAGGAGGGTCGTCAGAAGCGGCGCGACGAGGCCGCCCGCTTTTTGCAGCAGGAAGTAGCGCCCGAGCGCGCTCTCGGAGCCGGGCTCCTCCGGCGGCAGCGAGGCCGGCTGGTGGACCGTCGTCTCACGTGACGGCGGCCTCTCGCCGCCCGCCGCCCGTCATCGCGACGCCGAGCTCCTCCTCGGTCGCCGTCGGCGGGAACTCGCCGACGATCTCGCCCTCGTACATCACGAGGATCCGGTCCGAGAGCGAGAGCACCTCCTCGAGCTCGAGCGAGACGAGCAGCAACCCGCGCCCTTCCGCCCGCTCCTCGACGAGCCGCCGGTGCACGAACTCGATGGCGCCGACGTCGAGCCCGCGGGTCGGCTGCGCGGCGATGAGGACGCTCGGGTTCCGGTCGATCTCGCGCGCGAGGATGACCTTCTGCTGATTGCCGCCCGAGAGGGCGCTCGCGCGCGTCTGCGGCCCTCCGCCGCGCACGTCGAACTCCTTGAGCAGGCGACGCGCCCGCTCGATCAGACGGCGTGGGAAGAGCCAGCCGAGCCTGGACGCGGGCGGCTTGCGATAGTCGTGCAGCGCGATGTTCTCGGCCAGGCTGAAGTCGAGGACGAGACCGCGGTGCTGCCGGTCCTCGGGGACGTGGCCGAGTCCGTCCTCGAGGTGCTCTCTCGCGTTCTCACGCGTGATGTCGCGCTCGCCGAGGACGACGCGACCGGACTCGACCCTGCGCAGGCCCGCGAGCGCGTCGATCAGCTCGGTCTGGCCGTTCCCGTCCACGCCCGCGATGCCGACGATCTCCCCCGCCTTGACGTCGAACGAGAGCCCGCGCACCTTTTCGAGACCGCGATCGTCCCGAACGTGCAGGTCCTCGACGCGAAGCAGCGGCTCGCCGGCGGAAGCCTGTCCCTTCTCGACGCGGAGCAGGACCTCGCGCCCGACCATGAGCTTGGCCAGGCCCTCCTCCGTCGCGCCCTGCGCCGGCAGCGTCTCGACGATCTTTCCGCGGCGGAGTACGGTGATGCGATCCGCGATGTCGAGGACCTCGTTCAGCTTGTGGGTGATGAAGATGATCGACAGCCCCTCGCGCTGCAGCGCGCGCAGGATCCCGAACAGCTCCACGGCCTCCTGCGGGGTGAGGACCGCGGTCGGCTCGTCGAGGATCAGGATGTCCGCCCTCCGGTAGAGCGCCTTCAGGATCTCGACGCGCTGCTGCTGCCCGACGGTGATGTCCTCGATCCGCGCGTCCGGGTCGATCGCGAACCCGAACGCCGCTGCAAGCTCGCGGACGCGGGCGCGCGCCTGGTCGTAGTCGAGGAGGATGCCGGCCTGTCGCGGCTCCATCGCGAGGACGATGTTCTCGGCCACCGTCATCACCGGAATGAGCATGAAGTGCTGGTGCACCATCCCGATCCCTCGGGCGATCGCCTCCTGCGCGGAGCTCATGCGCACGGGGTCCCCGTTGACCAGGATCTCGCCCTCGTCCGGGTGGTAGAGCCCGTACAGGACGTTCATCAGCGTCGACTTGCCGGCCCCGTTCTCCCCGAGCAGCGCGTGCACCTCGCCGCGCCGGAGGTCGAAGTCAACGTGGTCGTTGGCGACGATGCCTGGAAAGCGCTTGGTGATCCCCCGAAGCTCGAGGACGGGAGGCTCGACGACGCGCTGCTGCTCGCTCATGCTCGCGCGATTCTATGAGGCTGGCGGACCGAAAGCACCTACCTGCACAGAAAGGGGGGTGGGCCTGCGCCCACCCCCTTGTCTTTCGACGATCGGTGTCGCCTTAGAACTTGATCGTCTGCTTGACCTTGATCTTGCCTCTGACCATCAGCCGCTGGATCGCCTTCGTCTTGGCGAGGTCCAGCCTGTTCACCTTCGGGCTGACCTTGCCGAGGCCGACGCCGGCGTTCTTCACGTTGAAGAGCCTGTCCCTCGGGCCCGGCGGGATGCGCCCGACGTGGGCGAGCCGCGTCATCGTCGCGACCGCGATGTCGACCTTCTTCGTGGCGCTCGTCAGCATGTGCGCGCCGAGGTAGAGCTGGTCGGCGTCGACGCCGATGCCCCAGACCTTCTTCTCCTTCGCGGCCGACAGCGCGCCGAGGCCACAGCCGCCGGCGACCTGGAAGACCGCCTGGGAGCCGCGTGCGATCTGGCCGCAGCGCGACTTCCTTGCACTTCGCCTGGTCGGAGAAGGTCGGATCGTTCGCGTAGTTCGCGAGCACCGTGATCCCCGGGTTCGCCTTCTTGGCGCCCTGGATGTACCCGCTGATGAACTTCACGATCGCCGGGCACGGGGTTCGCGCCGACCGCGCTGATGACCTGCCTCCGCCCTGGCGCTTGGCGAGAGGGCCGCGAGGTAGCCGACGAGGTAGCCCGCCTCGTGCTCGGCGAACACGATGCCCGTGTAGTTCTCGCGGGTTGGACGGCACGAGGAACTTCGTCGACGTCGACCCCGACGAACTTCGGTTCCGGGATACCGCGGCGCGACGGCGTTCAGGTGCTCCGCGCATTGAAGAAGCCGACGCGCGAAGATGAGGTCGTAGCCGGCGCTCGCCGCCGCCAGCAGGTTCGGCAGCCGATCCTCCGCCTTCTTCGTCACGTAGACGCGGGTCTGGATGCCGAGCTGCTTGCCGACGCGAAGCCGGCCCTCGTTGGCGAGCTGGTTGAACGACTTGTCCTGCAGACTCCCGATGTCGGTGACGATCGCCATCTTGAAGTCGTCTGTGGCTTTGCCGCTCCGGTCGAGCTCATAACGAGCGCGACCATCGCGCTCAGCGCAACGAGCGCGCCGAGCGATGAACTTACCGTCCTGTCACTTGCCCTCCTTACGGATTTGCCTGCCGCCCTGGTTGGACGCTTGATCTAACCGCAAGTTGGGCGGGTTCTCAAGTCGCCAATGAGACTCTTACACAGGGACGATCGGGGCGAGCCAGGCGCCGCTCAGGCGCTGTGGACCTCGGCTCTCGGACACGAGCACGCGCCGGGGCTTCGAGCCCTCGTAGCCGGAGATGATCCCGCGCCGCTCGAGCATGTCGATCAGGCGGCCCGCGCGCGTGTAGCCGACGCGGAGCCGGCGCTGGAGGAGCGAGACGGACGCGGTCTGCGTCTGCACGACGACCTCGATCGCGCGGTCGAGCAGCGGATCCTCGTCGGGGTCGAACTCCCCGTCCTCGTCGCCCTCCTCGACGGCGGCTTCCCGCGCCTCGAGCAGCGACTCGTCGAGGTCCTGGCCGCGCTGCGAGCGGCACTGCTCGACGACGAGCGCGACCTCCTCCTCGCTCACGTACGCACCCTGAAGTCGCTGCAAACGGGAGGTTCCGAGCGGCTTGAAGAGCATGTCGCCCTGGCCGAGGAGGCTCTCGGCGCCGGCGGTGTCGAGGATCACGCGCGAATCGGTCTGGCTCGAGACGGCAAAGGCGATGCGCGACGGGACGTTGGCCTTGATCATCCCGGTGATGACGTCGACCGAGGGCCGCTGCGTCGCGAGCACGAGGTGGATCCCGACCGCGCGTGACTTCTGCGCGAGCCGGATGACGCAGTCCTCGACCGCCTGCGGCGAGACCATCATCAGGTCGGCGAGCTCGTCGATGACGACGAGGAGGTACGGCAGCTGGTCCTCTCCCCTCGCCCGCAGCGCCCGATTCGCCTCCGGAAGGCTGCGCGCGCGAACGAACGAGAGGCGCTCGTAGCGCCGCTCCATTTCCGCGACGACGTTCATCAGGACGGTAGCCGCCTCCTTCGGGCTCGAGACGACCGGCGTCAGCAGGTGCGGGATCGACTCGTAGTAGCCGAGCTCGATCCGCTTCGGGTCGATGAGGATCATCCGCACGTCGTCGGGCGTCGCGCGCAGCAGCGTCGACGTGAGGATCGTGTTGATGCAGCCCGACTTGCCGGACCCGGTCGTGCCCGCGATGAGCAGGTGCGGCATGCGCGCGAGGTCGGTCCAGATCGCGTTCCCGGAGATGTCCTTACCGAGCCAGACGGCGAGCGGGCTCGCGGTCGCGGGCAGCTCGTCGTAGATGTCCCCGAGCGTCACGAGACGCGGCGAGAGGTTCGGCACCTCGACCCCGACCGCCTGCTTGCCGGGGATCGGCGCGAGAATGCGGATCTCAGTTGTCGCGAGCGCGTACGAGAGGTCGTCCTTCAGCGCGGCGACCTTCGCCACCTTCGTGCCCGGCGCGAGCTGGAGCTCGTAGCGCGTCACGCGCGGGCCGGAGATCTGGCCGAGCACGGTCGCGTCGACGCCGAACTCGGCGAGCGTGCGCACGAGGAGGTCGGCGATCCGTCCGTCGGCCTCGCCGCTCTTCGCGGCGGCCGCGGGCGAGTGCTGCAGGAGCTTGCGGTCCGGGAGCCGGTACTCGGTGTGCTCGCGCGACGTCTCGAAGACGCTCTCGGCGCTCTCCGGGTCGAGCTCGTGCGGTTCGGGAACCAACGCCGTGTCGGTCACCGAGGCGAGCGACACGAGGTCCGGGTACGCCTCCGCCCCGTCCACGATGTGGCGCTCCGCCACTGGCTCGGGCGCCCGCGCCAGCGCCGGCAGGAGCTGCTCCTCCGTCTGCGTCTCCAGCGAGACCCAGTCGAACGCGCGCCGGGCCTCCGAGCCCGCGCGGCGGACGACATGGCCGGTGCGACGGAGGATCGCGCCCGTCGAGGCCCCGCTCACGAGCAGCGCGCCGCCGAGCAGGATCGCGCCGCCGACGATCGCCGCCCCCGTGTCGCCGATGAGCCCCGCGGCGACGCCGCCGAGCGCAAGCCCGACGAAGCCGCCCGAGTCGCGGCCGAGCAGGATCATCAGCCCGAGGAAGCTCACGCCGACGCCGAGCCGGAAGGGCCGAACGTCCACGAGGTCGCTCCGCGCGAGCAGCAGGCCTCCGAGCAGGAGGAGCGCGACGGGAAGCACGTACGCCGCTCCACCGATCGCGGAATCGAGCGCGTCCCGCGAGCCACGAGCCGACGGAGCCTCCGTCGAAGCCGAGGTACAGGATCGCCGCGAGGACGAGGCCGAGGGCGGTCAGCGCGAGGCCGAGCAGCTCGCTCTCGTGCTGCGACTGCGCTCGGCGCTTCGTCGTCCGCTTCTTGACACGCGACGGCACGCGTGGCCGAAGCGGCCGCTTCTTCCTCCTGCGGCTCGCCATGAGCGCCGATTCGACGCCCGGCTACCGGCTCCTTCGAGCCTCAGTCGGCGGTGGAGCGGGCCCGCGCCTCGGCGACGACGCGCACGGCGTCGTCCCGGTTCCCGTAGCCGAACGTCTCCACCTTCGCCTCCTCGAGGTCCTTGTACACCTGGAAGAAGTGCTCGATCTCGTTCCGGAGCTCGGCCGGGATGTCGTGGACGTCGGAGACGCGCATCCACGCGGTGTCCTTCAGCGGGACGCAGATGATCTTCTCGTCTGGCCCTTTCTCGTCGCGCATGTGGAAGACGCCGACGACGCGGCCGCGGATGCGGCAGCCGGGGAAGGTCGGCTCGCCGACGAGGACCAGGGCATCGAGGGGATCGCCGTCGCCGCCCATCGTGCCCTCGATGAACCCGTAGTCGGCCGGGTAGGTCATCGAGGTGAAGAGCCGCCGGTCGAGGACGATTTCGCCGATGGCCGGGTCGAGCTCGTACTTGTTGCGCGAGCCCATCGGCACCTCGACGAACACGACGACGTCGTCCACGCAGCGACCCTAGACGATCGCGCAGTATCGTCCTGGTCGGCCATGGCCGCCGTCCGCGAGAAGCTGCTCGAGTACGCGCTCACGCTGCCGGAGACGTTCCAGGACCAGCCGTGGGGCGAGGACGTCGTGAAGGTGCGCGGGAAGATCTTCGTCTTCCTCGGCGGGGCCTCCTCGAAGCGGATGACGGTGAAGCTCGACGAGTCGCACGCGCACGCGCTCTCGATCGACGGCGCCGAGCCGACGGGCTACGGCCTGGGGCCGTCCGGCTGGGTGACCCTGCCGCTGCGCGGCGAGGGGATCACCGTGGCGCTCCTCCGCGACTGGGTCGAGGAGAGCTACCGGATCGTCGCGCCGAAGCGGCTCGTCGCGCAGCTCGACGGCACGAACTAGCCGCAAATTCGCAGGATCTTCTCCGGTCACGCGCGCTCCACCCCGTCCGTTTCGGACATGTCCCTTAGACTCGGTGAAGCCAACTTCGGGTCGACCAGGGGGGTTTCGCCGTGTCGTCAGCTCGCCTGCGCTGGCTGCTCGTAGCCGCGCTCGTCCCGCTCGTCGTCCTCGCGCCGAACGCTGGGGCCGTGTCCACGACACTCGTGATCAACGAGGTCGACTACGACCAGCCGTGCGACCGACACGGCCGAGTTCCTCGAGCTGAAGAACGTCTCCGGCTCCGCGATCTCGCTGGAGGGCTTCACGGTCGAGTTCGTCAATGGGAATGCCGGCGGGGCAGTGCTCTACCGAACGCTGACGCTGCCGGCCACGACGCTCGCTGCCGGCGACTACTTCGTCATCTGTACGAACACGGCGAACACCGCGAACTGCGACCTCGACAGTACGCCGGAGATCGACTTCATCCAGAACGGCGCGCCCGATGCGCTCGCGCTGAGGAGCGGCGGGACGCTCGTCGACGCCGTCAGCTACGAGGGGAACTCCGGGGCGCCGTACACCGAGGGCACCGGCGCCGGCACCGACGACCCTGTGGGGACGGTCGGCCTCTCCCGCTGCCCCGATGGCGCCGACTCGGACCAGAACAGCATCGACTTCCGTCAGACGGCCAGCACGCCCGGCACGGCCAACGACTGCCCGCCGCCGCCCGGGTCGGTCGTGATCAACGAGCTGGACTACGACCAGCCGGGCACCGACGCGTCCGAATTCGTCGAGCTGAAGAACGTCTCCGCGGCGGCCGTCAACCTCGACACGCTCTCGCTCGAGCTGGTGAACGGCAACGCCGGCGGCGCGGTGATCTACCAGACGATCGACCTCCCGGCGACCCTGCTCGCGGCGGGCGACTACTTCGTCGTCTGCGCGAACACGCTCACGACCGCGAACTGCGACCTCGACGTCACTCCCGACACCAACCTCGTCCAGAACGGCGCCCCGGACGCCGTCGGGCTGCGCGAGAGCGGCACGCTCGTCGACGCCGTGAGCTACGAGGGAAACACGGGCGCGCCGTATACCGAAGGGTCGGGCACCGGGCTCGAAGACAGCGGCGCCGGCGCCACCGACGGTCTCTCGCGCTGCCCGGACGGCTCGGACACCGACCAGAACAACGTGGACTTCCAGCTCCGTCCCACGACCCCGGGCCTGACGAACAACTGTCCTGCGCCGCCCGACCCGGTCGGGGCCTGCGGCGACCCGGCGACGCTCATCTCCACCCTCCAGGGCCCGGGCGCGATCACCACCGTCCCCGGCACGGTGCATACGATCGAGGGTGTCGTCGTGGGCGACTTCGACGGGCCTGGCGGGCTGAACGGCTTCTTCGTGCAGGAGCAGGACGCCGACCGCGACGCGAATCCGCTCACCTCCGAGGGCATCTTCGTCCTGGCCTCCGGAACCTCGGTCGTGGGCGACCTCGTGCGCGTCCGCGGGACGGTCGGCGAGGGCCCGCCCGACTCCGGTGTCGGGAACAACAGCATGACGCGGCTCGGGAGCGTCACCGGCATGGCGTTCTGCTCGAGCGGCAACACCGTGACGACGACCGACGTCTCGCTGCCCGCGCCCTCGCCCACGAACGCGCCGGCCGCGTTCGAGCCGCTCGAGGGTATGCAGGTGCGGCTGCCGCAGACGCTCGTCATCTCCGAGTACTTCAACTACGACCGCTTCGGCGAGCTGGTGCTCGGGCTGCCGCTCGAGGGCGAGTCGCGGCACTTCACGCCGACCTCGGTCGTCGAGCCAGGCCTTCCTGCGCAGGAGCGCTTCGCGGAGTACCTCGTCCGCCGGATCACGCTGGACGACGGGCTCGGCGTGCAGAACCCGGACTTCACGCGCCACCCGAACGGCGCCGGCTTCTCGCTCGCGAACGCGTTCCGGGGCGGTGACACCGTCGGGAACACCGTCGGCGTCATGAGCTGGGACTTCAACCTCTGGCGCATCCAGCCCACCGGCGCCGCCGACTACACGTCCGTGAACCCGCGGCCGGGGCCGATCGAGGCGCCCGACGGGGTCCGCGTCGCAGCGATGAACACGCTGAACTTCTTCCTTACTCCGGACCAGCCCCCGTCGCCACCGGGGCAGCCTCCGCACCCGCTCGACAACACCTGCGGGCCGCTGCAGAACGTCGAGTGCCGCGGCTGGGACGCCGACCAGCCCGACGAGCTCGACCGGCAGCGGACGAAGCTGCTCGCCGCGCTCTCCGGGCTCGAGGCTGACGTCATCGGCCTGAACGAGCTCGAGAACACGACCGGCGTCGACCCGCTGAGCGATGCCGGCGGGATCGTCCCGGGGCTGAACGCGCTCGTCGGAGCAGGAACGTACGACGCGATCGACACCGGGACGATCGGCGGCGACGCGATCAAGGTCGGCCTCATCTACAAGCCGGGCGTCGTGACGCCGGTCGGCGGCTTCGAGGTGCTGACGACCGCGGTCGACCCGCGCTTCCGCGACAACCTCAACCGCCCCGTGCTCGCCCAGACGTTCCAGGTCAACGAGACGGGCGCCCTCTTCACGGTCGCGGTGAACCACCTCAAGTCGAAGGGCTCGGACTGCAACTCCGTCGGCGACCCTGACACGGGCGACGGGCAGGGGAACTGCAACCAGACGCGGAAGCTCGCGGCGCAGGCGCTCGTCGACTGGCTGGCGAGCGACCCGACCGGGAGCGGCGACCCCGACTTCCTGATCGTCGGCGACCTCAACTCGTACGCGAAGGAGGATCCGATCGACGCCGTCCTGGCCGGCCCGGACGACGTCCTCGGCACCGACGACGACTACACCAACCTCATCGCGCAGTTCGAGGGCGAGCACGCGTACTCGTTCGTCTTCGACGGGATGGCCGGCTACCTCGACCACGGCCTCGCGAGCGCGACGCTGGCGGCGCAGGTGCTCGGGGCGACGGAGTGGCACATCAACGCGGACGAGCCGGACATCCTCGACTACGACACGTCGTTCAAGTCCGCCACACAGGACGCGCTCTTCGAGGAGAACCAGTTCCGCTCGGCGGACCACGACCCGCTCGTCGTCGGGCTCGGCGCGTGCGACGACGTCGACCCGACGCTCTCGGTGGACGTGACTCCGACCACGCTGTGGCCGCCGAACCACAGGTACGTCACGGTGCAGGCCGACGTCGACTTCGACGACAACTTCGACACGAGCCCGACGCTGGAGCTCGTCTCGGTCACCTCGAACGAGCCCGACAACGGCGACAGACGACGGGAACACCGTCGACGACATCGTCGTCGTCGACCAGGACACGTTCAAGCTCCGCGCCGAGCGAAGCGAGTCCGGCACGGGTCGCATCTACACGATCACGTATCGCGTCACCGACGACTGCGGGAACGCGACGACGGCGTCGGCGACAGTCGGAGTGCCTCTCGCGAGGTAGGGGCGAGATATGTCTCGCGCCTACGGAGGCAGACTCGCGTCCACCTCCGCCGCGGTCGGCAGCGAGGGCTGCGCGCCGAACCGGGATGCTGCGAGCGCGCCTGCGGCGCAGGCGCGCTCCAGCGCCTCCGCGTACTCGCGTTCCTCGAGGAGCGACACGAGCAGGCAGGCGGTGAAGGCGTCCCCGGCGCCCGTGCCGTCGACCACCTGGACGCGAGGCGGCGTCGCGCGTGCGACCTCCTCTCCGTCCTCGAGCAGGTACGCGCCCTCCGCCCCGAGCGTCACGGCGACGAGGCCGTCCCGGCGCGCGAGCAGCTCGAGCTCGAGCCGGTTGACGACGGTCAGGTCCGCGTCGACGGAGACGGGCCGCGCGGGCGCCGCGTTCAGGCAGAAGACGCCACTGCAGCCCTCCCACGCCGCGAGAAGCGCCTCGTCCGGGATCTCGAGCTGGCAGAGCACCGCGTCGTGCTCCGGGATCGCGACGGCGGTGAGCGCCGCGTTCGCGCCGGGCGCGACGACGATCTCCGTCTCCCCCGCTCCGTCGACGTAGACGAGCGCGACGCCGGTCGGCTCGTCCAGCACGGCGAGGTCGAGCTTCACATCCGCCTCCCGCAGGCCCGCAAGCGCTTCGTCGGCGCACGAGTCGCGCCCGACTGCGCCGACCATCGTGACGTCGGCGCCGAGACGCGCGCATGCGACGGCCTGGTTTGCGCCCTTGCCGCCCGGCACGCGCGTCAGCGTCGCACCGGAAACCGTCTCCCCCGGCCGCGGCAGCCGCTCGCAGCGCGCGACGAGGTCTAGGTTGATCGACCCGACGACGGTGATGCGCGGCGCTGCCATGACCCCTCAGGCTAGAGTCGGAGCGTGGCTGACCTCAACGCCATCGGGATCGTCGCGTCGGACATGGCGCGGTCGATCCGGTTCTACCGCCTGCTCGGGCTCGACTTCCCGGAGACGCCGGACGAGGGCCATCTCGAGGCGACGCTCGCGGGCGGCACGCGCCTCATGCTCGACTCCGAAGCGACCGTACGGAGCTTCCGGCCCGACTGGGAGCGCGCGGTCGGCAACCAGCTCGCGCTCGCGTTCCAGTGTGCGAGCCCGGCCGAGGTCGACGAGCTGTACGCGCAGGCGGTCGACGCCGGGTTCCAGGGCGAGAAGGCTCCGTGGGACGCGTTCTGGGGCCAGCGCTATGCGCAGCTGCTCGACCCCGACGGCAACCCGATCGACCTGTACGCGGCGCTCTGACGCCCGTCAGGCGGCAAGCGCCCGCAGGTCGTCCACGGTCGAGCCGAGCAGCGTGTCGCGGAGGTCGAAGAGGCCGGCCCAGAGCGACGAGCGGTCCGGGATCGCGCCGATGCTCGCAGCGGCGGCGAGGCCTTCGAGGGCGCGCACGAGCACCGCGAGCTCGAGGTATACGGCGGTCACGCGGTCCGGGCTCGCGCGGACGCCCGCGCGGTCGAGGACGGGGCGCCATTCGACGAGCTCGGCCGCGCCGGGCCCGCCGTACCAGGAGCGGCCCTCCGCGCGCTCCGGCTCGAGCTCGAGCAGGTAGCGCGAGAGCGGGCGCTCGAGGCCGGCGATCGCGGTCTCGACGCGATCGGCGGCGCGGCGGAGCGCCGCCTCGCGCGCGCCGGCGGTCGCGGGCATGGCGTCTCCCCGCCCCCAGCGCTCGAGCAGCCGGCAGAAGGACAGCGCGGCCGCCTCGCACGCGCGCAGCTGGTGGATGAGCCGGGTCGCGGTCGGCTGTGTGGCCGCGTTCAGCTCGATGACCTCCGCCCAGCCGGCCATCAGACTTCGATCACGACGGGGAGAACCATCGGTCTCCGCCGCGTGCGGTCGTACACGATCTGGCCGACCGCGTCGTGGATGTGCTCCTGCAGGAGCTTGATCTCGGTCGTGTGCTCGCCGGCGAGCGCGCGGACGACCCGGTCGGCCTCCGCGCGAAGCTCTTCGAGCAGCTCGTCGGACTCGGCGAAGCCGCGCGCGATGAGCTCCGGAGGCGCGATCTCGCCGCCGTCCGACGACGCGAGCGTCGTCACGACGATGAGCACGCCGTCGTCGGCCAGCCGGCGCCGGTCGCGGAGCGCGACGTCCTGGACGTCGCCGACGCGCAGTCCGTCCACGAAGGTCACGCCGGCCTCGACCTTGTCCACGAGCCGGGCGCCCCCACGCGCCAGCTCGACCACGGAGCCGTTCTCGGCGAGGATGATCCGGTCCTCCGGGACGCCGGCCTCGCGCGCGAGCTTCGCGTGCGCCGCGAGCATGCGGTACTCGCCGTGGATCGGCATCGCGTAGCGCGGGCGCAGGAGCGAGAGCATCGTCCGCAGCTCCTCCTGGCATGCGTGGCCTGATACGTGAACGGGTGCGATCTCCTCATGTAGGACCTCCGCGCCCGCTCGTGCAAGCTGATTGATCGAGTCGTGCACGCGGAGCTCGTTCCCCGGCACCGGCTTCGCGGAGATGATCACGGTGTCGCCCGGCTCGACCGCAAGCGTCGGGTGGTCGCCGTAGGCCACGCGGGTGAGAGCCGACATCGGCTCGCCCTGGCTCCCGGTGCAGAGCGCGAGCACGTCGCCGGGCGGGAGCAGGGCGGCCTCGCCCGGGGAGAGGATCTCCGCCTCGGGGATGTCGACGTAGCCGAGGTTCCGCGCGATGTTCAGGTTCTTCCGCATCGAGCGGCCGACGACGGTGATCTTGCGGCCGCACTCGATCGCGACGTCGGCGGCCTGCTGCATCCGGTGGATGTTCGAGGCGAAGCTCGCGACCAGGATCCGGCCCTTACGCAGGGGAAAGAGCGTGCGAAAGGCCTCGCCGACCAGGCGCTCGGAGCCGGTCGAGCCGGGGCGTTCGGCGTTCGTCGAGTCCCCGAGCAGGAGGTCGACTCCCCGATTTCCGACCTCGGCGAGCTTGCCGACGTCCGTGCGCAGGCCGTCGACGGGCGTGTGGTCGAGCTTCCAGTCGCCGGTGTGGACGACCCGCCCGGCACCCGTCTCGAGCACGAGCGCGACCGAGTCCGGGATCGAGTGCGCGACGCGAATCAGCTCGAGCCGGAACGGGCCGAGCTCGAGCGGCTCGTCGTCGGGCCCCGCCTCCACGAGCTCCGCGGCCTGGCCGACGCCGTGCTCGTCGAGCTTCGACTTGATCAGTCCGAGCGTCAGGCGCGTGGCGACGATCGTCTGCACCTCGACCTCGCGGAGCAGGTACGGGAGCCCGCCGACGTGGTCTTCGTGCCCGTGCGTGAGCACGACCGCACGGACGCGGCGCCCGAGCAGGTACCCGACGTCCGGCAACAGGAGGTCGACGCCGAGGTGCTCGTCGCGCGGGAACGCGAGCCCCGCGTCGACGACGAGCAGCTCGCCGTCCGTCTCGTACACGGTCATGTTCTTCCCCACCTCGCCGAGGCCGCCGAGCGGGATGATCCGGAGCACGTCGCTCATCGGGGTGAGTCTATGCGTGTGCGGCTCACGGCCAGCGGGAGACGCAGCCTGCCTGCCGTGTGAGCTCTTCGAGTCCTTTGGCGGCGGGACTGCGGCCTCGTCGTGCCGAACGCGGTCGATCTCCCGGTCGTGGCGCGGCGAGGAACCCCGCCGCGCGGGCGCTGTGACGAAGTTGGCGCAGAGTCGTCACCCACGCGTAGCGCCGGCCCGGGTAGCGTTGACGTAGGGACACGGGAGTGCCCCTGGGGGTGTTTGGCATTTAGTTCGCGGCGCTCCTCAGCAGAGCCGAGCCGTGCCGGGTCAGACGTGCGCCGGCTGGAGCAGGCCGAGGCGCTCGAGGCAGCCGCGCACGGCCTCGCGCTCGTCGGCGGTCGCCTCGACGAGCGGCAGGCGGCATCCCCCGACCTCGTGCCCGAGCAGCGAGAGCGCCGCCTTGATCGCGATCGGGTTCGGCGCCACGCGCAGGAGGTCGATCGAAGGCCGGAGCTCCTGGTCGAGCGAGCGTGCGCCCTCGACGTCGCCGCTCCGGAAGAGCCTGACCATCTCCTTCACCTGCGGGCCGACGACGTGCGTGTGCACGCAGACGCCTCCGAGCCCCCCGACCTCGACGAACGGGAGCACGATGTCGTCGTCGCCCGCGTACAGGTCGAGGCCGAGATCGACGATGTGCCGTGCCTGCTCGACGTCCTCGTTCGCCTGCTTGACCGCGCGCACGGTCGGGATCTCGGCGAGCTGGGTGATGGTCTCCGGCTCGAGGTTGAGGACGACACGGCTCGGAATGTTGTAGACGATGATCGGCCGGTCGGAGACGGCCGCGATCGCCTGGAAGTGCGCCACGATGCCGCGCACCGGCGGCTTGTTGTAGTACGGAGTCACGACGAGGAACGCGTCGACGCCGAGGTCGTGCGCCCGCTTCGTGAGGTGCACCGAGTGCTCGGTCGAGTACGTCCCGGTGCCCGCCACGACCGACGCGCGGTCCCCGACCTCGTCGAGCGCGACCTCGTAGAGCGCGTAGCGCTCGTCGTCCGACAGCGTCGGCCCCTCGCCGGTGGTCCCGGTCACGACCAGCCCGTCCGACCCGTTCTCGACCAGATGCGCCGCGAGCGCCCGGAAGCGCTCGATGTCGACCGACCCGTCCGCCTTGAACGGCGTGACGATCGCGGTCAGGATCTCGCCGAGCACGCCAGGATTCTACGACAGGAGGGGACATGATCAGGGAGTTCCGCGACTTCCTCTTGCGCGGCAACCTCGTCGAGCTCGCAGTCGCCTTCGTGATCGGCCTCGCGTTCGCGGCCCTCGTTGCGTCGTTCGTGGACGATCTGATACTGCCGATCGTCGCAATGATCTTCGGCCAACCTGACTTCAGCGCCCTCGACTTCACGATCAACGACTCGGTTTTCCGCTACGGCGCATTCCTCACGGCGCTGATTACGTTCGTGACGACAGCCGCCGCGATCTTCCTCTTCGTCGTGAAGCCGATGAACGCGATCATGGCTCGCACCCGGCCGCCGGAGAAGGAGGCGGTACCCGACGAGGAGCGGCGCCACCAGGAGCTGCTGGCGGCGATCCGGGAGAGCAGGATCTAGGACGAGCGCTCGAAGACGTCGCGCGTCGCCTCGTCGAGGAAGACGAAGCGGACCTCGTCGAAGCGGTCCGCGAGCTCGCGCACGGCACCGACTGCGACCGGCGCCGCCAGCTCGACCGGATAGCCGTAGATCCCGGTCGACACGGCAGGAAACGCCACCGTCCGGCACCCCAGCTCCTCCGCCACCTCGAGCGAGCGGCGGTAGGCCGCCGCGAGGAGCTCCGCCTCGCCGGCCTCTCCCCCGCGCCACCTCGGCCCGACCGCATGGATCACGTGCCGCGCAGGCAGCCTCCCGGCGCCGGTCGCCTTCGCGTCGCCGGTCGCGCACCCGCCGAGCCGCGCGCACTCCTCGAAGATCTCGTCGCCGCCCGCACGCCGGATCGCGCCGCAGACGCCGCCGCCCGGCGCAAGCTCCTCGTTCGCCGCGTTGACGATCGCGTCGACCTCCTGCACGGTGAGGTCGCCGACGACGAAGGTCACGCTCACCGCAAGGCGTCGAGGCCGACCGTGAGGCCGGGAGGCAGTTCGCGCACCTTCTCGAGCGCGAGCAGGACTCCGGGGACGAACACCTCGCGGGAGGTCGTGTCGTGCCGGATCGTCAGCGTCTCCCCCTGCCCGCCGAAGATCACCTCCTGGTGCGCGACGAGCCCCGGCAGGCGGACGGAGTGGATCTCCGGGTCGGTTCCCATGCGCGCGGCGGTCGCCTTCGCGGTACCGGAGGGTGCGTCGCGCTTCGCCTCGTTGTGGAGCTCCACGATCTCGGCGCGCGGGAACACGCGGGCCGCCTCCTCGGCGAAGCGCATCATGAGCACCGCGCCCTGGGCGAAGTTCGGCGCGAAGAAGCAGGGAACGCCCGCCGCCTTCGCCGCCGCGGCGACTGCCTCGGTGTCGAAGCCCGACGTCCCGATCACCACCGGAACCCCCGCCGCGAGGCTCCGTTCGACGTTCGCGACGACGGCCTCGGGTCGCGTGAAGTCGACCGCCGCGTCGCAGCCCTCCGGCCCCGCGGCGCGGGCGTCCACGACCTCGTGCCCGGCCGCCTCCAGCCCCGCCCCGAGCACGGAGCCGACCTTCCCGCGGATGCCGAAGAGCGCGACCCTCACGCTGCCTCGAGCAGCGACGGGTTCACGCGCTCGACGGCTTCGCGGAAGCGGCCTTCGTCCGGGCCGATTCCCGCAGCGGAGAGCTTCCCGACCGCGAGCAGCTCGCCGGCGAGCGCCGCGACGTCGTCCCCGGTGACGCGCTCGAGCCGGCGCACGATCTCCTCGATGCCGAGCAGCGGCGTGTCCGTCACGAGCGCCTTGCCGAGCCGCGTCATCCGGTTGGACGTCGACTCGAGCGAGAGCAGGAGCCGGCCCTTGAGGTTCTCCTTCGCGCGGGCGAGCTCCTCTGTCGTGACGTTCCCCGACGCGACGTCGTCGAGCTCCGCGACCGCGATCTCGAGGCAGGACGCGAGGTTCTCGGCGCGCGTCCCGACGTACAGCCCGGTCTGCCCCGCGTCCTGATACTGCGCCGAGTAGCTGTACACGGAGTACGCCATGCCGCGCTTCTCACGGATCTCCTGGAAGAGCCGCGACGACGCCGAGCCGCCGAGGATCGCATCGAGGATCGACGCCGCGAAGCGCCGGTCGTCGCCGCGCGGGATCCCGGGCGCGCTCAGGCACGCGTGGTACTGCTCGGTGTCCTTGCGGAGGAACTCCAGGCCGGGCGCGGGCATGCGTCGCAGCGGCTTCCGCACTGGCAGCCCCACGCGTGCGGTGGCGCCGTTCCGCCGCTCCTCGAGCAGCTCGACGAGGCGCTCGTGCTTCACGTTCCCCGCGGCCGCGAGGACGATTCGCTCGCCCGAGTACGCGCGGTGGTGGTACGCGGAGAGCGCGCGCCGGGAAACCGTCGAGATGACCTCCGCGCGGCCGATCACGGGCCGCCCCAGCGGGTGCGAGCCGAAGACCGCCCGCGCCGCGAGGTCGTGGACGAGGTCGTGCGGTGTGTCCTCGACCATCGCGATCTCCTCGAGGACGACCTCACGCTCGGAGTCCACGTCCTCGAACGCCGGCCGGTAGAGCATGTCCGTCATGACGTCGAGCGCTGTCTCCAGGCGCACGTCGGGGATGCGCGCGTAGACGACGGTCGTCTCGCGCGAAGTGGCGGCGTTCAGCTCGCCGCCGAGCTCGTCGAAGAGCTCGGCGATCTCCTGCGCCGAGTACCGCGACGAGCCCTTGAAGAGCAGGTGCTCGATGAAGTGGGACACGCCCGCGCGCGAGTCCGGCTCGTCACGTGAGCCCGCTCCCACCCAGAACCCGAGCGCGACCGAGCGGACGCCCGGGATGCGCTCGGAGATGACGCGCTCGCCGGTCGCGAGCTCGGTCACCTGGTGCTTCGACACGCGCAGGATCGTACTCGGATCCGCGCGTTGACATCTTATGCTCACCCTCTAGGATGGCACCAGGGGCGGGGGGAGGCAACTCTCACCCGAGGGGGTGTAACCATGAACAAGGCGTTCCTCGTGGGCGTTTTGACTCTGGTACTTCTCGTTCCATCCGCCATCGCCGGCTCGCAGCGGACCCAGGCATCGGTCCTCTGTGTCGAGCTCACAGGCAATGCGGAGACGCGCCGCGACGTCAAGCTCCGCAACGGGAGCAGCTGCGCGGCCGGGGAGCGGAAGATCGATCTTCCGCGTGGTGTAAAGGGCCAACGCGGCCCCGCCGGCGCGCCGGGCGCACGTGGCCCAGCAGGGCCTCAAGGATCAGCCGGTCCCGCCGGTCCTGCCGGCCTTGCCGGTCAAGCCGGGCCTCCCGGCGCGCCAGGGCAAGCTGGCCCACCGGGGCCACCAGGCCAGGATGCCGCGGAGGAGTACGGCGTCGCGGCCGTGATGATCGCGCGTGGCGAAGGAGCTGACCCGGTGCTCTGGGGGCTCTTCTCGACCGAGCTCGGCTCGCCGGTGGGCGACACGACGGGCGGGTCGTTACGCTTCACGTGCACCGTGGCGCACGTCACGTGCACAGTGACCATCCGCGCTTGGGTGATCTCGGACACCAGCGCCGACCTCGCACTGTTCCACCCGCGGATCCTGTTGACCCGCGGTGGGAACGAGGTCACCGAAGGGCCGGAGCTCTACTGCGAGTACGGCGACGGCCCGTTCCAGTTCATTCCCCGCGAGTCGTTCCCTTCGGACCCGTCGGAACCCCGTGACCCTCTGCCGTTCAACATCGGCTCGACGGAGGACTGCGAAGGACCCGAGCCGGATCGCCGGCCCGGAGGATGTCACGGAGATCGTCGTGCCGTCGGGCTTCTACGACGTCTTCACGACGTTCGGTTTCGGGGGGACCGAGGTTGAGCTTCCCGAAAATCCGTAGGCGACTCTCGCCGGTCGCCAAGGGCGAAACGATGAAGGGGCGGCGCGAGCCGCCCCCTTCGTCTGTCAGGCGAGAGGGCGACGCGATCGCCTACGAGCGCTCGCGCGAGCGGCCGCTCCTCGCACCTCGCGGGAGAGCGTCCTTCGCCCACTCGATGAGCTCGGACCGCGCGGTTCTCGGGTTCATCCCGCGAGCCGGAGCCGATCCACTAGCCGAGCGCGACCGAGCGGACGTTCGGCAGTCGCCCGGAGATGACGCGCTCGCGGGTCGCGAGCATGCTCAAGCTCGTGCTTGGAGACGCGTGGACGTACCGGCGCGCTTGTCCCTTTCCCTCGCGACCAGGTCGCGGCCTGGGTCGGTCGGTTCTCCCGTTGTGCCGCGCACAGGCAGTCGCCGCCGCGTTCAAGCCTGGGCTGGTAGCACCGGAAGTCGAGGCCCACTGGCTGGACGAGGGCGACTGGCTGGACCAGGGCATCGCAACTGCCTTGACGTAACCGGGGCGACTCGCGCCGCCCTTCTCGCCACGCGCTGATCGTTCCCGGTATCTGCCGAGACAGGCTGCCGCACCGGCACCAGCACGTAGAGCCCCAGGCCTTGTAACAAACGTCTCTCTCGGTCAGAATCTGCGCGGGATGGGAATGCGCTCTGCGGGGACCTCGCAGAGCCGAACCTGGGGGATCAGGGGGAGGACTCTGCGGCTGACGCTCACCGGCGTTGTCGGCGCCGTGCTCGTTCTCGTTCCGAGTACGGGGGCAAGCCCGACGGCGGCCGGCGTCGGTGACGACGGCATTTTCAGTCAGACGGCACTCGCCGCGCCGGGCACGGAAGCGATCGTCGCTCCCGCGAACTTCCAGGACACCGTCGTCTTCGGCGGCCTCACGCAGCCCACGGCCCTCCAGTTCGCGACGGACGGCCGCGTCTTCGTCGCGGAGAAGAGCGGCCTGATCAAGGTCTTCGACAACCTCGCGGACACGACGCCGACGGTGTTCACGGACCTCAACGTGAGCGTCTACAACTTCTGGGATCGAGGGCTCCTCGGGATGGCGCTCGATCCGGCGAACTCGTCCCTCTTCGTCCTCTACACCTACGACGCCGACATCGGGGGCACGGCGCCCAAGTACGGGGCGGCCGGCACCTACTCCGACCCGTGCCCCAACGGGGCGGCGACGGCCGCGGGCTGCCGTGTGAGCGGCCGACTCTCGAGGATCAACATCGCGACCGGCGCCGAGTCGGTCCTCATCAACGACTGGTGCCAGCAGTTCCCGAGCCACTCGATCGGGGCGCTGGGATTCGGAGCCGACGGCATGCTCTACGTCTCGGGCGGGGACGGCGCGAGCTTCAACCAGGTCGACTTCGGGAACCTTGGCGGGAATCTCTGCACCGACCCGGCCAACGAAGGCGGAGCGATCCGCAGCCAGGATCTGCGGACGACGCCGCCGACCGGAGACCCGACGACGCTCGATGGCGCGATCCTCCGGGTCGATCCCGGCACGGGCGCCGCCGCCGCCGGCAACCCCATGATCGGAAGCCCGGATCTGAACGCCCGCCGGATCGTCGCGTACGGGCTGCGCAACCCGTTCCGCCTCACGATCCGGCCGGGGACGAACGAGGTCTGGGTCGGCGACGTGGGTTGGAATACCTGGGAGGAGATCAACCGAGTCCAGAATCCGACGGACGCGACGGTCGAGAACTTCGGCTGGCCCTGCTACGAGGGCTCGTTCCCACCGGCAGCCTCCGCCCGTCAGAGCGGCTACGACGGGGCGAACATCCCGATCTGCGAGGGCCTGTACGCGCCCGGGGAGCCGAACGTGACGGCGCCCTACTACGCCTACAACCACGGCGCAAAGGTCGTTTCAACCGAGGGCTGCCCGACCGGCGGCTCGTCGATCTCCGGGTTGGCGTTCTACGAGGGCGGCAGCTACCCGGACAACTACGACGGAGCGCTGTTCTTCTCGGACTACTCGCGCGGCTGCATCTGGGTGATGTTCCCCGGCGTGAACGGGCTTCCGGACCCGAACAACCGGCTGACGCTCGTCGATCGGTCGCCCACGGTCAAGGACGTCGGACCGACGGACCTCGAGATCGGGCCTGCAGGAGACCTCTTCTACCCCGACTACGACGGCGGGACGATTCGCCGGATCCGGTATCTGGCCGAGCCGCCTCCGCCGCCGCCGACCGCCGGATTGGTGGCCGCGTGGGGCTTCAACGCGGGCGGAGGCACGTCAGCGGCGGACAGCTCCGGCAACGGCAACACCGCGACGCTGCTGAACGGTGTCGCCTGGGGCACGGGCAAGAACGGGTCCGGCCTGAGCTTCGACGGCGCCAACGACTACCTGGACGCCCCCAACTCGCCCAGCCTGAACATCAGCGGCAATGCCCTCACCCTCTCCATGTGGATCAATCCCAACACCGCCAGCACCGCCGACGACGTCGTTCTGGGCAAGCACTGGAACACCACCATGACGTCGCCTTACTACCAGTACGGCCTCGAGTTGCAAAGCAACAGCACGAGACCGGTGTTCTTCGTCGGAACCGCGGCCGGTGCGCTTGCCGCCTCGATGACGACAACGCTCACCAAGGGCGTGTGGAGCCACCTGGCAGTCGTGTGGAACGGCTCCACCGCCCAGTTCTACGTCAATGGCTTGCCCGCTGGCTCTGCGAGCTTTAGTGCCACGATCACGGCCCGCGGGAACCCGCTTAGGGTCGGAGCGGACGCGGACCCGGGCCAGCACTACCAGGGCTTGCTCGACGACCTGCGCATCTACAACACAGCGCTGACACAAGCTCAGATCCAGGCGGACAGGGACACCCCGGTAGGCGGTGCCGCACCGCCACCGCCGGACACGGGGCCGCCGACGACCCCGACGAACCTGGTCGCCACCGCGGCCGGCCAGACCCAGATCAACCTCAGCTGGACTGCCTCGACGGATCCCTCAGGCGTGCCGCTGTACCGTGTGGAGCGCTGCCAAGATGCGGCCTGCAGCGACTTCGTCGAGGTCGGGACGAGTCCGACGAACTCCTTCAACAACGCGGGTCTTCAGCCGGGGACGACGTATCGATACCGGGTTCGAGCCCAGGATGGCGCCCCCACCCCGAACCTGAGCGGCTACTCGAACATCGCCTCGGACACGACGCAGGGCGCTCCCAACACTCCTCCGACGGCGACGATCTCGCCTGAGACCCCAACGCTATGGAGTGTCGGAGAGACGATCAACTTCACGGGCTCCGCGACGGACACCGAGGACGGAGGAAGCCTGCCTGCGTCGTCGCTCAGCTGGTCGCTCGTGCTGCAGCACTGCTTCCAGTTCGACCCCACGAACTGTCATGGGCACAGCATCGAGTCCTGGCCGGGAGTCGCGAGCGGCTCGTTCGTCGCACCCGATCACGAGTACCCCGCGCACCTCGAGCTCACGCTCACGGCGACCGACTCCGGCGGACTGACCGACACCGAGACCCGGCGCCTCGACCCGAGGACCGTCGTCCTGACGTTCCAGACCGCCCCCTCGGGGCTGCAGCTCACGGTGGGCAGCTCGAGCTCGACCGCGACGTTCTCACGGACGGTCATCGTCGGGTCGAGTACCTCCGTCAGCGCACCCTCTCCGCAAACGCTCGGAGGCACGGTCTACAACTTCGTCTCCTGGTCCGACGGAGGAGCTGCGGCCCACACCATCGTCGCTGGCGCCTCCGCGACCCACACGGCGACGTTCCAGCAAGGCGCCGACACCCAGGCTCCGACCGCGCCGACGAACCTGCTCGCGAACGCACCCTCTTCGAGCCAGATCAATCTCACGTGGACCGCTGCGACCGACAACATCGGCGTGACCCAGTACCGGATCGAGCGCTGCCTGGGCAACGGCTGTTCGAACTTCGTCCAGATCGGAACCACGACCTCGACGACCTTCAGCAACTCCGGGCTGGCCGCGAGGACGCGCTACCGCTATCGCGTTCGCGCCGTCGATGCGGCGAACAACCTCGGCCCCTACTCCAACATCGCGCAAGCTCGGACGAGATGACCGGATCGAGAGGGGGCGGCCCGAGGCCGCCCCCTCTCGGGTTCCTACGAGCGCTCGCGCTCCCGCGAGCGGCCGCGGTCGCGGCCTCCGCGACGATCGCCGCGCGGCCGGTCCTCGCGCTCCTCGCGCGGCGGTGCGTTCTTCGCCCGCTCGATCAGCTCCTCGGGCATGACGAGCCCGCCGTTCTCGTGCTTCGCGACGAGCTTGAGCCCGATGCGCCCGCGGTCCTTGTCGACCTCCTGCACGAGCACGTCGAGCACGTCGCCCCGCGTGATCACGTCTTCGATGTGGCCGACCCGGCCGGGGCCGACGTTCGAGACGTGGAGCAGGCCGTCCGTGCCCTTCTTGAGCTCGACGAAGGCGCCGAACTGCGTGGTCTTCACGACCTTGCCCGTGTACGAGTCCCCGACCTCGGGCGACTTCGTGAGCGCCTCCACCGCGGAGATGGCAGCTTCGGCCTTCGTCCCCTCCGTGGCGTAGATGAGGATCGTGCCGTCCTCCTCGATGTCGATCTGCACCTCGTAGTCGGACTCGAGCCCGCGGATCGTCTCGCCGCCCTTGCCGATGACGAGGCCGATCTGCTCGGGATCGATCTTGACGGTCGAGATCCGCGGAGCGTGCCCGGCGAGCGCCTCACGAGGCTCCGGGAGCACGGCGAGCATCTTCTCGAGGATGGCGACGCGCGCCTCCTTCGCCTGGGCGAGGGCCGAGCGCATGATCTCCTGCGTGACGCCGGTGATCTTGATGTCCATCTGGAGGCCGGTGATCCCGTCCTTCGTCCCCGCGACCTTGAAGTCCATGTCGCCGAGGTGGTCCTCCGCTCCCTGGATGTCGGTGAGGATGACGTACTCGTCGCCCTCCATCACGAGGCCCATCGCAATGCCAGCGACGGGCGCCTTGATCGGCACGCCGGCGTCCATCAGCGCCAGCGTCGAGCCGCACACCCCGCCCATCGACGAGGACCCGTTCGACTCGAGCGTCTCCGAGACGATGCGCACGGTGTACGGAAAGTCCTCGAGGGCCGGAAGGATCGGCTCGAGCGAGCGCTGTCCGAGCGCGCCGTGGCCAATGTCGCGGCGCTTCGGCCCGCGCATGAAGCCCGTCTCCCCGACCGAGTAGGGCGGGAAGTTGTAGTGGTGCAGGAACCTGCGGTTCTGCTCACGGGAGAGGTCGTCGATCTTCTGCCCCTCCTTCACCGTCCCGAGCGTGAGCAGGGACATGATCTGAGTCTGGCCGCGGGTGAAGAGGCCAGATCCGTGCGTCCGCGGGCTGACGCCCACCTCGCACTCGATCGCGCGGATCTCCTCCGCCGAGCGGCCGTCCGGGCGCCGCTTCTCGACCGCGATCTTCTTCCGGACGAGATCCTTGTAGACGGCTTCACACGCGCGCTTGATGTACTGGCGCGTCTGCGAGTCCTTGACCGCCGGCTCGCCCTCGGGCGGCGCCGGGCCGACCGGGAACGGCAGCTCGATGGTCTCCTGGACCCGCTCGTAGAGGAGGTCGCGCTTCGCCGACTTGAGCTCCTTCGAGTCCTGCTCGGCGTCCGTGAGCTCCTTCAGGTCGCCGAGGAACTGCTCGCGCACCGGGCCCTCGATAGCGGCCAGCCGTGCCTTCTCGAAGATCGCCGAGAACGCGGCCCGGATCTGCGTGCGCCGGACGATGTCGTCCTCGGTGGTCGACATCGAGATCGGCGGCGCGAGCTCGGCCACGAGCTCGTCGATGACCGCGGCCGCCTCGCGGAGCCCGTGCTCGGCGATCGCAGCGCGAACCGCGTCGCCGTGAGCCGCCTCGAGCTCCGCCGTGAGCTCGACGTCGACCCACTTCGGCTTGCCGACCTGCTCGCGCAGGTCCTCGAGCGCGTCGCAGATCGTCTTGATCTCCGCGTGTGCGAGCTCGAGCGCCTCGAGGATCGTCTCCTCGGGGATCGCGTCCGCGCCCGCTTCGACCATCGTCAACCCGTCCTTCGTTCCGACGACGATGAGGTCGAGCGTCGACTCCTCGAGATCCTCGAGCGACGGGTTGAGGACGAGCTCGCCGTCGATCCGGCCGACGCGCACTGCGCCGATCGGCCCCATGAAGGGCAGATGCGAGATCATCAGCGCCGCCGAGGCGCCGTTGATGCAGAGGATGTCGTGCGGCGTCACGAGATCCGCGGAGAGGACGGTGCAGATCACCTGCACCTCGTTGCGGAAGCCCTTCGGCCAGAGCGGCCTGATCGGCCGGTCGATCATGCGTGCGGTGAGCGTCGCGCGCTCCGAGGCGCGACCCTCCCGCTTGAAGAAACCGCCAGGGATCTTCCCGGCGGCGTACATCCGCTCCTCGACGTCGATCGTCAGCGGGAAGAAATCCGCGTCGGGCCGTGCGTCCGGCCGTCCTACGGCCGTTGCGAGGATCATCGTGTCGCCCGAGCGGACGGCGACCGCGCCGTCGGCCTGCTTGGCGAGCTTGCCCGTCTCGAAGACGATCTCCTGACCGCCTACGTCGACGGACACCGTGGCCGTGCTAGGCCCGGTTACTGTGGTCATGTGAGGTATCCCTTCACCTTTCGTCGTGTTCGGAAGGTGGAGGTTTGAGTCAGCTTCGTTGCCGAAGCTCGCTCAAACTTCCACCTCCCCTCGTCTTTGGTCGTACGTGCTGAGCTCCTACCTTCTCAGGCCGAGCTCCTGGATGAGGGCGCGGTAGCCCTCGATGTCCTTTCGTTGCAGGTAGTCGAGAAACCGCCGGCGCCGGCCGACGAGCTTCAGGAGCCCGCGTCGGGAGTAGTGGTCCTTCGGATGGGTGCGCAGGTGCTCGGTGAGATCGTTGATCCTTCGTGTGAGGAGGGCGATCTGCACCTGCGGCGACCCGGTGTCGGCGGGACCGGAACCGTGTTTCTCGATGACTTCCAACTTCACTTCCTTGGTGAGGCTCATGGAGCTCCTCTCGTAGAACGACTCCGCCGTCCCCGCTCCGCGTGAAGGAAGTTGCACGCCGGAGCCGCGACCACGGTCTCGCGGGATGGTACCTGGTCTTGCGCTCCTCGAAGCGACTCGACAGGATCACGCGCGATGGCCGGACGACGCCGTGGCATTCCCCTGGAGGACGTCCGCACGCATGCGGAGCGGCTGTCCGCGACCCCGTACGGCTCGCGGATCTGGCGCTCGCCTTCGACGGGAGCGTCGCGGCCACCGCCGAGGTCCTTGTCGACGGCCGGAGCTTCTTCCCCCCGATCCTCCGGGACATCGCAGCCGCCTCGTCGGCCGTCCACGTCAACCAGTTCGGGATCCGCCCCGGCGCGATCGGGGACGAGTTCGCCGAGGTCCTGCTCGCCAAGGCCGCGGAGGGAGTTCCCGTGCGGATCGTGGTCGACCGGCAGGGATCCGATCCGGACCGGGCGAGCCGGGAGTACTACGCGCGGCTGCTGGCCGGAGGCATCGACGTCCGCGTCGTGCGCGCCGTGGAGCTGCGGGCGCCGGCCCAGCCCGTGGCCGCCGGCGGGCCGAGCCGCTGGAACCTCCGTCAGCTCGGGCACATCGACCATCGCAAGCTCTTCGTCGTCGACGGACGGATCGGCTGGGCCGGCGGCGCCGGGATCGTGGACCACTTCAACGACGGCCGCTATCACGACCTCTTCCTCCGCGTGAGCGGCCCGGTTGTTTCGCAACTCCAGCTCGTGTTCGCCGCGACCTTCCGCTGGCTCGGCGGCGCGATCGAGCCGGAGGAGCTCGATGCGCTGTTTCCGGACCACGAGGAAGGCCCCGACCCAGTACCGGTGACCGTTCTGCACAACGCACCGGGTAGCTACCGCCCCATCACGACCGCGATCGCGGAGCTGCTCGACGGAGCTCGCGAGACGCTCGACGTCGTGAATCCCTATGTCACGGATCGGCGGATGATCAGGCGGATCGGCGACGCGGCCCGGCGCGGCGTACGCGTCCGGCTCTTCGTCCCCGCGAACGCGAACAACTGGGCATGCGGATTCGCGCAGCGTCACCACCATGCCTCGTTGCTCGACGCGGGCGTCCGCATCCTCGAGTACCCGACGATGCTGCATGCGAAGGCCTTCGTCGGGGACGGAGAGGACGTCCTCGCGGGAACGTGCAACCTCGAGGCGTGGAGCCTCAAGCGCTTCTTCGAGATCAATCTGCTCGTCCGCTCGCCGGCGCTGTCGGCGCAGTTCGAGGAGCGGTTCTCGGCGCCCGCCGAGGCCGTCTCCACGCCGGGCCAGGCGCTGACCGGGCGTAGCGAGCGCGTGCGTTCGGCCGCGTTCGCGGCGATCTCGCCGTTTCTCTGACACGCTCTCGTCTCGAGACGAAAGGGGGAATCGTGGAAGACAGGAAGCTCCTGCGCATCGGCGGCTATCTCTCCGGAGGGGTGCTGATCCTCTTCGGCATCATCGTCATCGCGCTCGGGATCTACGGCTTCACGTTCACGCGCGACTCGATCGAGGAGGAGGGGATAGCCTTCGGGCCGATCGAGGACCCGGCGGTCGCCGAGCACGCCGAGCAGTGGGCCGGCGAGACAGTGAAGACCGGCCGCCAGGCGCTGGCGTTCGCCGAAATCATGCGCGAGCACACGCTCTCGGCCACGGACGGCCTGACCTACGCCGAGATGGGCCAGTACCAGTCGGCCGCCGATCCGGCCGACAAGACGGGGACCAACGATGTCGAGGCGGCCGCGAAGGACGAGAACGGGCAACCGATCTCGAACGGCGCGCGTGACATCTGGGTCACCGAGACCGCGCTTACGACCGCGCTCAATCTCGGTTTCATGGCCGAGATGCTCTCGATCTTCTCGATCGTCGTCGGCGTCGCGTTGACGCTCGCAGGCATCGGCTTCGTCCTGCTCGCGATGGCGGTGTTCGGCAGAAGGGCGGGTGCGCCGCCGCCGGCTCCCGAAGCCGCTGCGTAGGGCCGTGCGCGCGGGCGTCGCAGCGGGGCATCCGGCGACCGCCGAGGTGGGCGCGGAGATCCTCGCGGACGGCGGCACCGCCGCGGACGCGGTCGTCGCAATGGGGCTCGCCTCGTGCGTCGCCGAGTCGGTCATGAGCGGGCTCCTCGCGGGCTGCCACGCTATTGCCTTCGACGGCTCCAGGGTGTCGAACCTGGATGGATTCGCAGCGGTCCCGGCCGAGCGCGGCGACATGCTCGAGGTGCCCGTGCCGTTCGGCGACGAGGTCGTCGTGTACGAGATCGGAGCTGCATCCTGCGCGATTCCGGGCCTTCCGGCCGCGCTCGGCGAGCTCTGGGAGCGGCTCGGCCGGCTGCCGTGGAAGCGCCTCGTCGAGCCCGCGCTCGCCCTCGCGCGCACCGGCGTCGTGCTCCCCGAGATGCACCACCACTCGCTCGACATGCTCGCCGCCGTCCTCTCGCTCGAGCGCGGCGAGGCGATCTTCACGCGTGACGGGCGGGTGCTGCAACCGGGGGAGCTCCTCGAACAGCCGGGGCTCGTGGAGTGCCTCGAGGCGCTCGCGGACGAGGGCGCTGCGAGCGTCTACCAGGGCAGCGCTGGCCGAGGTGCTGCTCGGCGTCGACGGGGTCGTGCTGACGGCGCAGGAGCTCCGCGAGTACCGCGCGGTCTGGTCGGATCCGATCATCGTCGAGTACCGCGGGCGGCGCGTCGCCACGCGCGGCGGCCTCTCCGGAGTCCCCGAGCTGCTCCCCCGGCTGCCGGCGCTCGCGGGCCTGTCGGAGACGGACCGCGCGCTCGCGCTCGTGTCTGCGCTCGAGACCGCCGATTCGGGCGGCGAGCACACGACCAACATGGTCGCGGTCGACTCGCACGGCCGCGCGTGCGTCCTTACACACTCCCTCGGCGTCGGCGCGGGCGTGTGGATCCCCGGCTTCGACGTCCAGCTCAACAACCTGCTCGGTGAGGCGGACATCGCGTTCGGCGAGCCCGCGCCCGGCGACCATCTCCAGAGCCGAATGGCGCCCGCGCTCGTCTTCGACTCGGAGGGCCTCGAGCTCGCCATCGGTTCTGCGGGCGCGACCCGCCTGCGGACCGCGCTCTCGACCGTGCTGGGCGGCATCCTCGACGAAGGCCTCGACGCCGAGGAGGCCGTCGCGCGTCCGCGCCTCCACCCCACGCCCGACGTCGTCGACACCGAGCCAGGTGTCGACGAGCAGGCGCTCGAGGAGCTGGAAGCGCGCGGCCGTACGGTCCGCCGCTGGGATCGGATCCACCACTACTTCGGAGGCGTCAGCTGCGTCGGCCGGGCGGGCGCGGCCGGAGATCCCCGGCGTAGCGGAGCGGCCATCGTGCTCGAGTCGTAGGCGCGGGGCATGCCGCGCGCGGGCCGGGCATGCCCGGCCCTACGCCCTCATTTCAGCAGGAGCCCGTCGATGCGCTTCGACGCGAGGCGCATCCCCACGAGCCCCATCGTCAGCAGATACGCGACGTTGAGGAGCTGCATGGCCCCTGGCGTTCCCGTCGCGAGCGTCCTGATCAGCTCGATCCCGTGGTACAGCGGCAGCGCGCGCACGATCCACTCGAGAACCTCGGGATACACCGAGATCGGATAGAAGGTCGCAGAGAACAGGAACATCGGCAGCATCAGCAGCTGGAGCAGGTCGAAGTCCTTCCAGTTCCGCATCCAGGTCACCGCCGCGATGCCCGCTCCCGCGAAGCCGAAGCCGATGACGAAGCACGCCGGCAGCACGAGCAGTGCCCACCACGATGTCACGAGCCCGAGCGCGACGATGACGATGAGAAACGCAGCCGAGTACAGCATCGACCGCACGACCGCCCACAGCGTCTCGCCGACCGCGACGTCCTTCGGGCTCACCGGCGTCGAGAGCATCGCGTCGTAGACCTTTCCGTAGCGCAGCTTCCAGAAGACGTTCGTCGCGTCGTAGAACGCGCCGTTCATCGCCGACGCCGCCAGCAGCGCCGGCGCGACGAACGCGGCGTACTCGAGCGTGTCTCCCTCGAACGAGATCGTCCCGATGAACGACTCGAGCGGGTAGACGAAGAAGAAGAGGTAGAAGAGCGGCTCGAAGAACCCGGAGAAGAGGATCATCCACGTGCGCCGGTACACGAGCACGTTGCGCTCGATGATCAGGAGCCCGCCGATCCAGGGCTTCGCATCGGCGGCGATCGGCACGCGGACGACGTAGTCCGTCACAGAACGAGCCTCCGCCGATACGTCACGTGCGCCGCGGCCAGCCCCGCGCCGATGACCGCGAGGAGGAATCCGAGGTGCCCGAGCGAGGGCAGCAGCTCCGCGGTGCCGAGCGTGAGCGAACGGCACAGCTCGACGCCGTGGTACAGCGGCGTGAAGTACGCGACCACCTGGAGCGGCGCGGGCAGCTCCTCGACCGGGAAGAACGTCCCGGAGAACAGGAACATGGGCAGGATCACGAACCGGAAGATCGCGATGAACGACACCTCGGTCTCGGTATGCGCAGCCCACGCCGCGAGCGGGCACGAGAACGCGAGCCCTACCAGCACGCCGACGGGGATCGCGAGGATCCCGAGCGGCGAGCTCACCGCGCCGAAGGCCGCGATGACGATCAGGTAGATCGTCGACGTTCCGAGGAGACGCGCCGCGAAGTACGTCTGGTGGCCGAGGACGATGTCGGTGACGCGCAACGGCGTCGCGAGCATCGCGTGGTACTGGCGGTCCCACTTGATCGCGGCGAGCACGGGGAAGGACGCCTCGAACGTCGCGAGCTGCATCGCCGTTCCCGCGAGCAGGCCGGGCGCGACGAACTCGAGGAACGAGATCCCGCCTTCGAGCTCCGCCGAGCGGTCGACGAAGACACCCAGCCCCACACCCAGCGCAAGCAGGTACACGACCGGCGTCACGACGCTAGTGACCGCGGTCCCACGCCACACGCGCCGGTACTGCGTGAAGAAGAACTCGAGCGGTCTCAGGGCGAGCGCGAACGAGCTCACTCGATCAGGCTCCGGCCGGTCAGATGGAGGAACACGTCCTCGAGCGAGCTGCGTCTGACGAGCACGCTGTCGGGGACCAAGCCGCGCTCGTGCAGCGTGTGCGCGGCCGCGTCGCCGTCGTCGGTGTACAGCAGGACGCGATCCGGCAGCGACTCCACACGGGACACCTGCCCGTCCGTCCAGTGGCTGAAGTCCTCCGGCCGGTTCGCCTCGAAGCGGAGCTCGACGACCTCGCGCGTCGAGTAGCGCTCGATCAGCTCGCGCGGCGAGCCTTCCGCGACGATCTTGCCCTTGTCCATGACCACGAGCCGGTCGCAGAGCTGCTCCGCCTCGTCCATGTAGTGCGTCGTCAGGACGAGCGTCACGCCCGACTGCTTGAGCCGGTAGAGGCGGTCCCAGACGACGTGGCGCGCCTGCGGGTCGAGTCCGGTCGTCGGCTCGTCGAGGAGCATGACGTCCGGGTCGTTGACGAGCGAGCGCGCGATCGTCAGCCGCCGCTTCATGCCACCGGACAACGGCTCGACCTTGCTGTCCGCGCGCTCGGTGAGCTGGACGAACTCGAGCAGCTCGTCCGCGCGCTTCCTGAGCTCCTTCCGCGGCAGCCCGAAGTAGCGCCCGTAGATGACGACGTTCTCGCGCACGGTCAGCTCCATGTCGAGCGTGTCGAGCTGCGGCACGACGCCGAGCCGGCCGCGGATCTCCACGCCGTCCTTCGCCGGGTCGAGCCCGAACACGCGCAGCGTCCCGTCCGTCACCGGCGAGACGCAGCCGATCATGCGCATCGTCGACGTCTTCCCCGCGCCGTTCGGGCCGAGGAAGCCGAACGCCTCCCCGCGCTTGAGGTCGAAGTCGATCGCATCCACGGCCGTGAGCTCGCCGAACGTCTTGACGAGCCCGCGGGCGTGGATCAATGCCTGCCCGCCGTTCGCTTCCACCACCGAAAGCTAGTCGAAGCCCTATGGGGTCCCGGGGTCGAGCTTCACACTGTGTCCGTACCTGTCCGAAACGGACAGTAGGTTCCACTGGTGCGCCTCATCGTCGCGCGTTGCGAGGTCGTCTACACCGGCCGGCTGTCCGCGTTCCTTCCCGAGTCCACACGGCTCGTGCTGGTGAAGGCGGACGGGTCCGTGCTCGTTCACGCCGACGCCGGCGGGTACAAGCCGCTGAACTGGATGACGCCCCCGACTGCGATCGAGGAGGAGCCCGGCCTCCTCGTCGTACGCAAGCGCGCGGGCAAGTCGGAAGACCGTCTCGAGATCCGCCTCCTCGAGGTCCTGAGCGACGTCGAGCAGGAGATGGGCGAGGCGGCGCCGCTGGAGAAGGACGGGGTCGAGGCGCACCTGCAGGAGCTGCTGGCCGGGAATCCCAGTGCGCTCGGGGAGCCGCTGCGCCTCGTGCGGCGGGAGTGGCCGACCGACGTCGGCCCGGTCGACCTCATGTGCCGCGACGAGGACGACGGCTGGGTCGCGGTCGAGATCAAGCGGATCGCGAAGATCGACTCGGTCGAGCAGCTCGCCCGCTACCTCGAGCGCATCCGCCTCGATCCCGCGCGCGCGGCGACTGCCGCGGCGTGCTCGCGGCGCAGCGCGTCAAGCCGCAGGCCGCGACGCTGGCCGAGGCGCGCGGCGTCCGCTGCGTCGAGGTGGACCTCGAGATCCTCCGCGGCGAGCGCGAGCCCGAGCTGACGCTCTTCGGCGTCTGACGCAAACCTGCGGCGCCGGTCGGCCACGCAGTCGCCCTCGAGCCGGTGTCAGACACCCTGGTTTGTTAGCGGCCGTCCGCTCCAAATGTGTGCCATCTCGTCCACAGACGGCACGCACACAGCCGGCGGAAGCGCTCGGGTCTTCCGAAGCAGCCCTGTCCGCAGGCCGCTGCTGACCGAAGGTCGTCCGATTCGGTGTCTGACACCGGGCGTTCTCGCGCGCCGCTACGTAGGGCGCTGCGCGGCTCGCGTGGCTTCGACATCGCGTGCGATCTGCTCGACGAGCGCTTCCTCTGACTCGAACACCGCCTCGTCGCGTAGCCGCTCCCACAGCTCCACGACCAGGCGCTTGCCGTAGAGGTCGCCGTCGAAGTCGAGGAGGTACGGCTCGATGCGACGCTCGGTGCCGCCGTAGTGCGGGTTCGTGCCGATCGAGATCGCCGCCCGGTGGCCGAGCGCCTCGCCGGCGTAGATCCCGTACCGCGGAACCGCGAGCTCGGGCTCGAGCAGGAGGTTCGCGGTCGGAAATCCGAGCGTGCCGCCGCGCTGGTCCCCCGCGACCACGGCGCCGTCGAGCTCGAACGGGCGGCCGAGCATCGAGGCCGCCTCGGCGACGTCGCCCTCGCCGAGCGCGGCACGGATCGCCGTCGAGGAGACGTTCGGGACCTGCGGCGGCACGACGACGGTGAACCCGAGGTCTTCCAACGTCGCGAGATCGCCCGAGCGGCGGACGCCGAAGCGGAAGTCCTCCCCTGCGACGACGGCGACCGTCCCGATCGCGCGCAGGTACCGCTCCGCGAACTCCTCGGCCTCGAGCCGCTGGAGGTCCTGCGTGAATGCGGCGACGAGCGTGTCCGTGACACCCACCTCCCCGAGCAGCTCGAGGCGGCGCTCGAGCGTAGTCAGCAGTTCGACCTTGTTCCCGAGCGCGATCCGCGGGTGCGGGTCGAACGTGATCACCGTGGGAGCCAGACCGGTCTCCTTCGCCGCCTCGAGCACGGCTTGGTGCCCGCGATGGACGCCGTCGAAGCTGCCGATCGCGACCGCGCGCGGCCTCCGTTCGACCTGCTCGGTGCTGCGCGCGATGTTCACGCGAGCCTCGCGAGCGCGTCCTCGGGCGGGATGATCCGCTCCGGGTCGGCCTCGTCGATCGAGAACGGCCCGATCTCGGTGCGACGCAGCGTGCGGCAGTGGCCGCCGAGCGCCTCTGCGATCGCGCGCACGTACGTGCCCGAGGAGACGAGGAGGTCGAGCGTCACAGTGCCGCGCTCGTCGTTGTCGAGGACGGAGAGCTCGTGCACCGTCATCCGCCGTACCGGCATCTCGACCGCGACGCCGCGTCGGTGCAGCTTGTACGCGCGCTCGCCGCCGATCTTCACCGCCGAGGCGGCCGGAATCGGAAGCTCGACCACCCCGCGCAGCGCCGCGAGCTGCTCCTCCAGCTCGTCCGCCGCAAGCGCGTCGTGCTCTTCGACGACCTCGCCCTCCGGATCGCCGGTCGAGGTCCGCGCCGTCAGGTCGATCTCCGTCAGGTAGCGCTTGTCGAGCCCGACGAAGCGGCCCTGCAACCGTGTCGTCGCGCCCGAGAGCAGCAGGAGCAGCCCGCTCGCGAACGGGTCGAGCGTGCCCGCATGCCCGGTCCGCGCCCCTGTGCGCCGACGCGTCGCCGCCACGATGTCGAACGAGGTCGGCCCCACCGGCTTGTCGACGAGCAGGATCCCGCTAGGCGAAAGCGCGCGCGGCGGCATCCTCGAACTCCTCGACGATGAACCTCTTGAGCTCCTCGAGGGAGAGCTCGCTCGAGAAGCCCGCAGCCTGCCGGTGTCCCCCACCCGCGCTCTTCCGCGCGATCACGGAGACGTCGATCTCGTCCACGGACGCGCGTAGCGAGACGCGGTGTCGCGGCCCGTTCCCCGACGGCGGCTGCCGGATGAGCGCGGCCACGATCGCGCCCTCGACCGCACGCAGGTAGTCGATGATCCCCTCCGAGTACGGCTCGACCGCCCCCACCTCGGCGAAGTCCTCCTTGCGCAGGTGTGAGATCACCAGCCGCCCGCCGGAGTGCACCTCCGCGCGCTCGAGAGCGCGCGCGAGCAGCTTCAGCTTCGCGAACTGGACGGACTCGTACACGGTCTGGAACACCTTGTGCCAGTCCGCGCCCGCCTCGATCAGGTCGGCGGCGAGCCGGAGCGCCTTCGGGCTCGTGTTCGCGTACTGGAAGCGCCCGGTGTCCGTGACGAGTGCGACGTAGAGCGGCTCCGCAATCTCGGGAGTGAGCTCGACGCCGAGCTCGCGGAAGACGTCCGCGAGGATCTCGCCCGTAGAGGACGCGTCCGAGACGATGAGGTTGACGTCCCCGAAGCACGTGTTGTCGTGGTGGTGGTCGATGTCGACGGTGAACGGCGCGTCGGCGAGGAGCGACGGGTCCGGCCCGAGCCGCTCTTCCTTGGCACAGTCGACGGCGACGAGCACCCGCTCGGCGTGGTCGGCCGGCGGCTCGCGGTGGACGCCGTCGAGCGCGAGGAACGTGTACTCGCCCGGGAGCGGCGCCTGGCCGGGGACGAACATCTCGCTGTCCTTTCCGAGCTGGAGCAGTGCGAGGTGCATCGCGAGCAGGGAGCCGAGCGCGTCGCCGTCCGGGTTCTCGTGCGACGCGACGAGGAAGCGGTCGCGCTCGCGGAGCGCGCTTACGACCGCATCCATGTCACTCTGGGTCATTCGGGGGATCCTCGGGCGCGAGATCGTCGATCAGCTTTCCGAGGCGCACGCCCCGTTCGACGGTGGGATCGTATTCGAAGGTGAGAACCGGAGTCCGCCGCAGCTGGAGCTCGCGCGCGACCTGCGCCTGGAGCACACCGCGGGCGGCGTCGAGCCCCTCGAGGGTGCGCTCCTGATCGCTCTCCGACCCGAAGACGCTGACGTATACCGTCGCATAGGCGAAGTCCTTCGACGCCTTCACCCCGGTCACCGTCACGAACCCGATGCGCGGGTCCTTGAGCGTCGGGATCGCGTCCGAGAGCACCTGCCGGATCGCCTCGTCGACGCGGCGGCCGCGGGCGCTAGGAGTCACCGGGCACCACCACCTCCCGCTCCGCGCGCATGAGCTCGTACTCCTGCGCGCCGAGGTAGCGGACGACCGCGTCGAGGTGCTCCTGGAGCTCCTTGTGCCCGCTCGACGCGCACACGACTGTGAGCGCTGCGCGCTGCCAGAGCTCCTGGTGGTCGACCTCCGCGACGGACGCCCCGAAGCGCTCGCGCAGCTGCGCTTTCGCGGACTTGAGGTGCTTCCGCTTCCCCTTGAGCGACCCCGACTCCGGGAAGTGGAGCTCGACGGAGAGGATGCCCACGTACCCGGTCGCCATGGTCGGCATCGTAGGGGCGAGGCTCGCCTCGCCCGCTGCTACGCGTCTTCGTCGGCCGGAGCCGAAGCGGCGACAGGCGCGGGCTCGTCGAGATCGGTGCGCTCGACCTCGCGCGTCTCGTACGCCTCGAGGATGTCGCCCTCTTTCACGTCGTTGAAGTTCTCGAGCAGGATCCCGCACTCGAAGCCCTCGGCCACCTCGCGGACGTCGTCCTTGAAGCGCTTGAGCTGCGCGATCGACGTCTCGATGATGACCGTCCCGTCGCGCACGACCCGAACCCGCGCGCCGCGGCGGACGACGCCGGTCGTGACCATGCAGCCCGCGATCGTGCCGAGCCGCGAGACCTTGAAGAGCGCGCGCACCTCCGCCTCGCCGAGCGTCTCCTCGGTCTGCACCGGCGAGAGCATTCCGACGAGCGCCTGCTCGATGTCGTCGGTGAGCTGGTAGATCACGCGGTAGGTGCGGACGTCGACGCCTTCGCGCTCCGCGAGCTGCCGCGCCTCCGCGCTCGGCCGTACGTTGAAGCCGATCACGAGCGCGTCCGAGGCCGAGGCGAGGTTGACGTCGTTCTCGGTGATGCCGCCGACGCCGGTGTGGATCACGTTGACCCGCACCTCGCTGTGCTGGATCTTCTGGAGCTCGCCGAGGAGCGCCTCGACCGATCCCTGGACGTCGCCCTTCAGGACGATGTTCAGGTCCTGGATCTCGCCCGCGAGGAGATCCTGGTGCAGCGTCTCGAGCGAAACCCGGCGGCGCGGGCGCTGCGCGAGCTGCTCGCGGCGGAGCCGCTCGGCGCGCATGTTCGCGAGGTGCTTCGCCTGGCGCTCGTGCTCGACGACGCGGACGAACTCGCCCGCGACCGGCGGCTTGTCGAAGCCGAGGACCTCGACCGGGTCGCCGGGCCTCGCCTCCTTCACCTTCTCGCCGCGGTAGTCGTAGAGCGCGCGCACCTTGCCGGCGGCATCGCCGGCAACGGCCGCGTCGCCTACACGCAGCGTTCCCCGGTGCACGAGCACGGTGGCGACCGGCCCGCGCCCGACGTCGAGCCGGGACTCGATGACGACGCCGGAAGCCTCGGCTCCCGCGTTCGCACGCAGGTCGAGCTCGGCGTCCGCGACGAGGAGGATCCTCTCGAGCAGGTCCGCGAGGTTCGTCCGCTGCTTCGCCGACACCTCCGAGAACTGCGTCGTGCCGCCCCACTCCTCGGGCTGCAGGCCCTCGGTTGCGAGCTCGCTGCGAACGCGGTCGGCGTTCGCGTCCGGCACGTCGATCTTGTTCACCGCGACGACGATCGGCACCTCGGCCGCGCGCGCATGCGAGATCGACTCCTTCGTCTGCGGCATGACGCCGTCGTCGGCCGCGACGACCAGTACCGCGATGTCCGTGACCTTCGCCCCGCGCGCCCGCATGGCCGTGAAGGCCTCGTGGCCGGGCGTGTCGAGGAAGGTGATCTTGCGCCCGTCGACGTCAGCCTGGTACGCGCCGATGTGCTGCGTGATCCCGCCTGCCTCGGTCTCGACGACCGACGCCTCGCGGATCGCGTCGAGGAGCGTCGTCTTGCCGTGGTCGACGTGACCCATGATCGTCACCACCGGCGGCCGCGGGACGAGATCCTCCTCGGCGTCCTCGTACTCCGCCGGTTCGAGCTCCTCGTCGGCAGCGTGCTTGATCGTGACCTCGCGCTTCACCTCGGTCGCGATCAACTCGACCTCCTCGTCGGAGAGCGACTGTGTCGCCGTCCGCATCTGGCCGAGCCCCATGAGGATCTTGATGAGCTCGCCCATCGGGACGCCGAGCGCCTGCGAGAGGTCCTTGACCGTGACGCCGGACTCGACGGTGACAGGCCCGGTGGGCTGCGGAGCCGGCTGCTGGCGGGGCGGCGCGCTACCGGCGCCTGAGCGGTCACGCGGCTGGCGGCCTTCCCTGCTGCGGGCGCCGCCGCCCTCGATGACGACACGGCGCTTCCGCCCCGCAGAGCCTCCGCGGGGCCGGATCGGGCGGTTCGGTCTATTCCGTCCGTCGGCCATCAGCCGTCAAGTGTAGAGACCGTCGGCGTTTCTCAGGACTCGTCCTGCCGGGACTCGTCCTCGGGAGCCGCGTCCTCGGCGGTCTCGGCCGTCTCGGGCTCGGAGGTGACGGCGACCGCCTCGGTCGCGACCTCCTGCGCCTCCGCGATCTCGACCTCGGCCTCCGGGGCCTCGGACACGGCCTCGAGCGCGACCTCTTCGGCCTCCACGATCTCGGCCTCGGCCACGGTCTCCGGCCCGCCCTCCGTGACCTCGATGTCCTCCGCCGGCTCGTCGTCCGCGGCCCCGCCGTCGCCGTTGGACGCCGCGGGCTCGGCCGTGACGAGCGCCTGGTGCGCCGGGACGCCGCAGTACTTCGAGCCCGGAAGCGCGGCGTTCGGGCAGCGCTTGCCGTTCGAGAGGATCGCGCCACAGCGGCCCGAGTACTCCTCGTTGTCGGCGTCGCCTGCGAACGCTGCGTCCGCCTCGGCCTGCGCGAACTCGGTCTCCGACTGGATGTCGATCTTCCAGCCGCAGAGCCGCGTCGCGAGCCGCGCGTTCAGGCCCTCCTTGCCGATTGCGAGCGCGAGCTGGTCGTCGGGGACGATGACGGTCGCTTCCTTCGTCTCGTCGTCGATGTACACCTCGCGCACGCGCGCCGGCGAGAGCGCCTTCGCGACGAACCGGGCGGGCTCGGTGTTCCAGGGGATGATGTCGATCTTCTCGCCGCGGAGCTCGGACACGACCATGCGGACGCGCGAGCCACGCGGGCCGACGCAGGCGCCGACCGGGTCGACGCCCTGCATGTGCGACTCGACCGCGATCTTCGAGCGGTAGCCCGGCTCGCGGGCGACGCCCCTGATCTCCACGAGGCCGTCGGCGATCTCGGGCACCTCGAGCTCGAAGAGCGCGCGGATGAGCTCCGGATCGCGCCGGGAGAGGATGACTTGCGGGCCTTTCGTGCCCGAGCGAACCTCGGCGATGACGGCCTTGATGCGCGAGCCCTGCTCGTAGCGCTCCCCGTCGACCTGCTCCGAGCGGGGAAGCAGCGCCTCGACGCGACCGAGGTCGACGAGGACGTTGTTGCGGTCGCCGGCCTGCTGGACGATGCCGGTCACGACCTCGCCCTGCCGGTCGACGTACTCCTCGTACATGATCGCGCGCTCCGCCTCGCGGATGCGCTGCTGGATCACCTGCTTCGCCGTCTGCGCGGCGATGCGGCCGAAGTTCTCGGGAGTGACGTCCGTACGGTGGATCTGATCCGGCGGGACCTGCGACCAGTCGAGGTCGAGATCCTCGTCCGCGACGAGGGTGTGCTGGCGCTCGCCCGTCTCCTCCTCGATCCGCTCGAGCTCGGTGATGCGCGCCTCGCGCGCGTCCTCCACGAGCCGGACCTCGATGTCGCCCGGGATCTCGATCCCGTACACGCGGAACTCGCCGTCGCCGTCGAGCTTGACCTCGGCGTGCCGGGTCGCCCCGGGCGTCTTCTTGTACGCGGCGAGCAGCGCGTCCTCGAGCGCCGAGATGAGGATGCCCTGCTCGATCCCCTTCTCGCGCTCGATCGTATGGATTCCCTCGATGATCTCCTGGCTCATGTCTACCCCTCGTCGATCAAGTTGGCCCGGACGATGGACTCGTACGGGATACGGAGCTCGTCACCGGCGGCCGCGAGCGTGACGGCACCGTCGGCGACCTCGACCACCTCGCCCTTGAAGCGGTTCTTGCCGCCGTCGAGCGCACGGTCGGTGCGCACGGAGACACGCCTGCCGACTGCGTTCTCGAAGTGGCTCGGCTTCCTGAGCGGGCGCTCCGGCCCCGGCGACGAGACGTCGATCGTGTAGTCCGCGCGATAGGCGTCGAGCAGGCGCGTGACCCGCGCGCAGAGCGCGTGGTCGACACCTTCCGGATGGTCGACGTACACGCAGAAGCGGCTCGGCGACAGGAGCTCCACGGCGAGCACCTCGACCCCGGGCAGGCTCTGCTCGACCGCGGGTGCGATCTCGTCCTGCAGAGTCTTTTCACGCGTGAAGGTCGTCGCCATGGCTTGTATTACTGCGCCCCCTCAAAACAAATGGGCGCCGCGCGCCCATTTCGTGAAGCCGGTGAAATGTGGTGGTCGAAGGATAGCACCGGCGACGCGGGCGACCCGGCCGCGACGGCTAGCTAGTCGGGCGACGGCTCGCCTCTCCGGCGGGACGCCGGGCGATGCTCGCCGACGAGGATCGCGATCGCGATGGCGCCTCCCGTCACGCCGACGAGCACGGCGAGCGGGTTCTGCCACTCGGCCTTGCGCGTCTGCTCTCCGGGCAGGACGTTGCCAGCCGGGCCGCCACCCTCCTGGTGGGTGTCGCCCTCGTAGACGGCGACGAGCCACCCGGCGGACGCGAGCGCGATTGCGACGACGAGCAGAGCGAGAACGGTACGCATGGTCTCAGGAATCTACGGCGAGCACTCGATCGCCGTCACGGTCGTTCCGCCGCACCTCCTCCGCAGTCGCCCGGGGGCGCATTCTCTCTCGCAGCGGTCTGCGGCGCAACGCCGCGTCAGGCGCTCGCGACGAGCGCGACGCCCACGACCACGAGCAACGCTCCCCCGGCCCGGAACGCACTGACGCGCTCTCGGAGCACCACGGCCGCGAGCGCGACCGCGAAGAGGATGCTCGTCTCGCGAACCGCCGCGACTGCCGCGGCGGGAGCGAGCGAGAGCGCCGCGAGAACGAGCGCGTACGCGCTGAACGAGCAGACCGCAGCGACGACGGTGGCCATCCCGGCCTCGGCACGGAGCGCGGCGCGACGAGACCCGACCAGATGCCAGCCGACCGCCGCGAGCGCGACGGGCAGCAGCACGAGCTCGAGGTACGCGATCGGAGAGGCGTGCTCGATCCCCTCCTTGTCCACGAGGGTGTAGCCGGCGATGGTCGCGGCGATCGCGAGCGCGAGCAGGAGCCCGGGCGTGTCCACCGGCCGCCTCACGCCCCGCACGAGGACGACGCCGAGGCCGACCAGGAGCACTCCGACCGCGCCCCACACGCCGAGCGCCGACCCCGTCACCGTCGCTCCGACGAGCACGAGCACGGGCGCGACCCCGCGCGACACCGGGTACACGAGGCTCAGGTCCGATCTGCCGTAGGCCGCCGTGAGCAGGACGAAGTACAGAAGCTCGAGCGCCGCCGAGGCCGCGATCCAGGGCACCGCGGCGGCCTCTACGTCCCACGTCACCGCGGCGACCGGCGCGAAGAGGACGACCGAGAGCCCGAGCGCGACCGTCGTCGCAGCGCGAACGTCGTCGGCGCGCGCGAGCAGGACGTTCCACGCAGCGTGCAAGACCGCCGCGCCGAGCGCGAGAGCGAGCGCCGAGCCCGACACTAGGCGTCGAGCACGATCGTGACCGGGCCGTCGTTCACGAGCGAGACCTCCATGCGCGCGCCGAACACGCCACGCGCCACCCGCACGCCTTCGTTTTCGAGAGCCCGACAGAAGCGCTCGTACAGAGGCTCCGCGACCTCGGGAGCGGCGGCGGCCGTGAAGCTCGGGCGGTTGCCCTTGCGCGTGTCCGCGATGAGCGTGAACTGGCTCACGACGAGCGCCTCGCCTCCGACGTCGAGGAGCGAGCGGTCGAAGCGCCCGTCCTCGTTCTCGAAGATGCGCATCCGGACGACCTTCCCGGCAAGCCGCTCGGCGGCCGCTTCGTCGTCGCCGTCCGCGACGCCGAGAAGGATCACGAGGCCGCGACCACCCTCTCCGACGACGTCGCCATCGACGCTGACGGACGCCTTCCGAACGCGCTGCAGAACGACCCTCACGGATGGATTCTCACGGGGGCTAAACCATCTCGCGAGATGAGCCGATACGTCCCGAACATGAGAGGTCTCTCATAATGGAGGCGGCACGCTTTCCCTGGCCCGCACTGGGCGTGCTCCTCGTTCGCGACGGCCTCGTCAGCGTCGAGGAGCTTCAGCGTCTCCTGACGCTGCAGGGCGACGACCGCGGACGCCGCGTCTCGAGCCGCCGCCTGGGAGAGGCGCTCGTCGAGAACGGTCTCGTCACGAGCGCGCAAGTGGCGCGCCTCGTGGCCGAGCAGCACGAGCTCCCGTTCATCGACCTCGAGAGCCCGGACGCGATCGTCCCGGTCCCTGGAGGCATTTCCGAGGAGATCGCACGCCAGCACACGGCGCTTCCGATCCGCGTCTTCCCCGACGGATCCCTGCTCGTCATCGTCGCCGATCCCACCAAGCCGGCGTGCTTCGACGACGTCCGACGGGAGTCGGGCGTCCCGGTCCGGTTCGCCGTCGGCGCGCCCGAGGCGATCGAGGTCGCGATCGACGAGGCCGCGGCGCGTGGGCTCTTTCAGGCGGAGGCTGCGACGGACGCCGGCGACGCCGAGGACCGACAAGTGGACGGGCCGGACGAACGGCTGGAGCTCTCGGGCGGCGCGTTCGAACCGCCACTCTCGGAGCCGAGCGGCGAGCACTGGTGGCCTGCATTCGGGTCACTGCTCCTGCGCGACGGGCTCGTGAACGAGTCGGAGCTCGAGGCCGCTCTCGCCCAGCAGAGGCTCTCGAGCACGAGACGGCTGGGTGAGATCCTCATCGCGCGCGGGTCGCTCACGGACGAACAGGTCGCGCAGGTGCTCGCCGATCAGCACGAGCTCCCGTTCATGGACTTGCAGACCCACGAGCTCGACCTCGCAGCCGCGAGGCGCCTCGCGCCCGAGCTCGCACGGCGCCATGCGGCACTGCCGATCTCGAGCCTGCCGGACGGGTCTCTGCTCGTCGCGGTCGCAGACCCGACGAGCGCGCTCTCCTCCGAGGAGCTGCGTGCGGCTGCTCGACTCCCCGCTGCGGTTCGCGGTGGCGACGCCGACCGCGATCGACGAGGCGATCGACCTCGTGGCGAGCGCTGTGCACGCCGTCCCGGAGCCGGAGGCCGAGCCGGAGGGCACGGATTCCATGGCGCCGGAGGCCGAGCACGACGGCTCGTCCAGCCCGCACACCTACCCCCCGCTCCTGCTGGTCGAAGCCGCCGACGACGGCAACGGCGAGCCCGGAACCGAGGCGGAGGTCGCCGCGGAGCACGTGGTCTGGGTGGAAGATTTCGAGACGGACGCAGAGCCCGTGCTCGACGTCGTCGAGGTCGAGGAACTCGCAGCAGTGGAGGTCACCGTCCACAGCGAGCTCGCGACCGAGGCGGACGCCGACGCGCGTGATCGAAGCCGAGACAGAAGCGGAGCTCGAGCACGAGTCGGACGTCGAGGCGGACGCAGCGCCGGTGCTCGACGTCGTCGAGGTCGAGGAACTCGCAGCAGTGGAGGTCACCGTCCACAGCGAGCTCGCGACCGAGGCGGACGCCGACGCGGTGATCGAAGCCGAGACAGAAGCGGAGCTCGACCACGAGTCGGACGTCGAGGTGGACGCAGAGCCGGTGCTCGACGTCTTCGACGTCGAGGAGCTCGCGGCGGCGGAGGTCACACTCCGCAGTGAGATTGCGACCGACCTCGAACTGCTGGCGCACGCACACGCGGAGGCGGATGTCGTGGCAGATGTCGACGCCGGCGCGGTGATCGAAGCCGAGACCGTAGTCGAGCTCGACCCCGAGTCGGACGTCGAAGCCGGCGACGGATACGACGACCTCGGAGCGGAGGCGGACGCAGCCGGATGGCCCGTGGTCACGTGGGTGGGCGATGTCGAGGCGGACGCAGAGCCGGTGCTCGACGTCGTCGAGGCCGAGGAGGTCGCGACAGCGGAGCTCACGTTCCGCAGCGAGAACACGACTGAGGTCGATGCGGAAGCGGAGGCCGAGGTCGACGCCCGGAGCCGAGGTCGACGCCGGGACGGAAGCCGTGGTCGACCCCGAGCCCGAAGCGGAGGTCGCGGTCGAGGCACTGACCGACGCTGGCGGTCGAGGCGGAGACCGCAGCCGAGAACGAGATCGAAGCCGTCGTCGAGGCCGAGCTCGAGGCCGAGCTCGAAGTCGAAGCCGGAGTCGAAGCCGAAGTCGAAGTTGACGTCGAGGACGAGGCCGCCGACGCAGCGCCCGAAAGTGAAGAGCTCGAGCCCGTCCGCGCACCCGCCTCCCCGTTCGTCGATGCGATCGAGAGCGCACTCGCCCTCGACGCCTCGGCGGTGCACTTCACCTCGAGCCCGGACGGAATCGTCGTCCGTGCGCGCGTCGGGGAGAAACTCAGCGAGCCCGAGGTCATCTCGGGGGTCGACGGCGAGGACGCTGCGAACGACCTCGCCGAGCTCGCCTCTCGGGGCCGGGTGGCTCTGCAGGCCGGTGACCGTGCGATCGAGCTTCGCTCGGTCACGCTCCCGACCGTGCTCGGCAAGCGCGCGACCTTCCGCGTCGTCGAGCACGGCAGAACCGAAACGTCACTCGCGGAGCTCTTCGGCGGCACTGCGCCGGCCCTGAGCACCGAGGCTCTCGGCAGACCCGGTCTGTTCGTCATCGGCGGCCCGGCCGGGAGCGGGCGCACGACCACGCTGTATGCAGCGCTCCACGAGCTCGTCGGCTCGGCAGCCGTGCTGACGATCGAGGATCCAGTCGAGTGCCTCGTCCCGGGGGCCGACCAGACGGAGGTGGACCCCCGCACCGGGCTCACGTACGCAGCCGGATTGCACGCGATTCTCCGCTCCGATGCCGACGCAGTCGCGGTCGGAGAGCTGCTCGACCCGGAAACAGCACGGCTCGCCACTCGCGCCGCGCTCGCCGGCCAGCATGTGCTTTCGACCCTCGAGGCCGAGGGCGCCGCGGGTACGGTCCGGCGGCTGCTCGACCTCGAGGTAGAGCACGAGGCGCTCGCCACGGCGCTCACCGGAGTCGTCGCGCAACGCCTCCTGCGCCGCTTCTGCCTCGACTGCCGTGAGGCGTACTACGCCACGGCGGAGGAGCTCGTCGCGCTGGGCCTCGGCGTCGAGGAGGGCGGCCGGCGGCTGCTCGGCCGCGGCCAAGGCTGCGTCAGCTGTGACGGCACCGGGCATAGCGGGCTCGTCGCCGTGTTCGAGGTGCTGCCGCTCGACGACGACGTCCGTGCGGCCGTCGCCGCCCGCGCCACGGCAGCTGAGATCGAGAAGGCCGCGGTCGCGGCCGGGATGCAGACGCTGCGCGAGAGCGCTGTCCGGCTCTGCCTCGAAGGCGTAACGACCGCTGCCGAGGCACGCCGCGTTCCCTCGCACGCGCGACCGTAAGAACCAGCACGCGCTGCGCCGGGGCCCGGCGGATATGGAGCGCCTACTCACGAGATGAGCGCCGTGCGCCGATAACGCCACTGTTGATAGAAGCCGCCCACCATCACTGGCCTGCGCTCGGGGCGTTGCTCGTGCGGGAAGGACTCGTCACCAAGGACGAGCTCGAAGCCGCGCTCGTCGAGCAACGCTCGTCCGGCCTGCGTCTAGGCGAGATCCTCGTCGACCGCGGCGCGGTCACGCGCACGCAGGTGGCGCGGGTGCTCGCGGAGCAGCACGAGCTCCCCTTCATCGAGCTCGCCGAGTCCGACATGGAGATCGAGGCGGCGACACTCCTCCCCGAGGATCTCGCACGCCGCTACTCCGCCCTTCCCGTGAGCCTCGAGCCGGACGGGACGCTCCTCGTCGCCGTCGCCGACCCGACCAACGTGCTCCACTCGGACGAGCTCCGGCTCGCTCTCGGCGTGCCATTGCGCTTCGGCGTCGCCGCGCACGACGCGATCGACGCCGCGATCGCCTTCATCCACCACCAGATGCTCACGCTCGTCGATGAGGACACGGCGGAGGCAGCCGTCCCCACCCTCGGCGTCCACGACGTCGGGGGCGGAGACGTGGACACCCCCGCGGTCTCGCAGGTCAACAAGACGATCCAGCGCGCGCTCTCGCTCGGCGCCTCGGACATCCATTTCACGCCGCAGCCGCGCGGCCTCGTCGTCCGCGGGCGCGTGGACGGCGTCGTGCGCGAGCTCGCGACGATCCCGACCTCGCAGCAAAGCGCTGTCACGAGCCGCCTCAAGGTCATGGCCCGGCTCGACATCGCCGAGCGTCGCGCGCCGCAGGACGGCCGCGTCGCGGTCAAGACGGGGAGCCAGACCGTCGACCTGCGCATGGCCGTGCTGCCGACGAAGTTCGGCGAGAAGGTCACGCTCCGCGTGCTGAACCAGACCGCCGCGCCCGCGTCGCTGGCGGATCTCAGCATGGCGACTGACGTCGAGGACCTCGTCCGCAAGGCAATCAAGCAGCCCTACGGCGCGATCCTCACCTGCGGCCCGACGGGAAGCGGGAAGACGACCACGCTGTACGCGGCGCTCCAGGAGCTGAACACTCCCGACCGCACGATCATGACCATCGAGGACCCGGTCGAATACGTCACGAACGGCATCGACCAGATCGAGGTCAACGTCCGCGCCGGGCTTACGTTCGGGCGCGGCTTGCGGACGATCCTGCGCTCCGACCCGGACACGATCCTCGTCGGCGAGATCCGCGACGAGGAGACGGCGCAGATCGCGATCCGCGCAGCGATGACCGGCCACCTCGTGCTCTCGACCCTGCACACGCAGACGGCCGCGGCCGCGATCCAGCGGCTCGCCGACATGGGCATGGAGCCGGGCCTCGTCGCCTCGACCGTGACGTGCCTCATCGCGCAGCGGCTCGCGCGCCGTATCTGCCCCGATTGCCGCGAGCCGTACAAGGCGACCAAGGAGGAGCTGGCCGCGCTCGGGCTCGAAGGCCGCAAGGCGCGGGAGCTCGCGCGGGGCGTGGGCTGCACGGCCTGCGGCGGGACGGGGTTCCGTGGGCGCGTCGGGCTGTTCGAGGTCCTCCCGCTCACCGACGAGATCCGAGCGCTCGCGTCGGAGCGCGCCTCGACGACCGAGATCCAGAGCGCTGCAGTGGCAGCGGGCATGCGGACGCTTCGCGAGGACGGCATACGGCTCTGCCTCGAAGGCGTGACGACGCCGGACGAGGTCCGCCGCGTCGCCGGCGACTGGAACTCCTAGCCGAAGTCGGGCAACCAGCCCTCGCGATAGGCGCAGCGCCGCGATCCGGGAAAGTCGACGTACGCCTCGGCGGACTTCGTCGTCTCCGAGCGCACGCCCGCGCCATGCCTGAGCGCGACCTCGTCGACGACGTAGACGATTCCCTTGCGCCTGCCGCGCGCGCCGACGGCGAGCACGACCGACGGCCCGTCGCCCGCCCCGGTGAGCACGTGCGCCGTGCCGCCAGGGCAATGGAAGTAGTCCCACGCCTCGAGCCGCCGCTCCTCACCCTCGACGACCAGGAGACACTCGCCCGCGAGCACGAGGAACCCCTCCTGCTGGTTCTCACGGTGGTAGATCGACATCGGCTCGCCCGGTTGCAGGATGTTCAGGTTGACCCCGAGCTGCCTGAACGGGCGCTTGCCCTCGAAGTCGCAGGCTGCACCCAGCGGGCCGTAGTCGCGCCAGCGCGCCTCGCGCGCGTTCACCACGAACCAGCCCTCGCTGTCGTAGACGAGGCCGTGCTTGGTCGTCCGGAGCGACGCCTCGGGCACCGCTAGAGCGATTCGGCCCCGGAGGCCGGGCGCGGGCGAAGCGAGCGCGCGAGCTTGAAGTGCGGCTTGGCCTCGTCGCCGCGTCCCTGCTTCGCGAGCGCGCGCGCGAGTGCGCGGTGCGCGAACTCGTCGTCGGGCGAGAGATCGACGAGCGCCTGGAACTCCGCAGCCGCCTCCTCCCAGCGCCCGAGCCGGAAGTACGCGATTCCGAGTGCCTCGCGGATCGAGCGCGATGCCGGCTCCCGGCGCTTCGCCTGCTCGAGCGAGACCGTCGCCTGCGCCGGTCGACCGCCTCGAAGGTGCGCGCGTCCCCGCTGGAAGAGCTCGTAGGTGTCGCTCACGGCTGCCAACCCTTCCGGAACGAGCGGAGCGACACGAAGCCGCGGAAGCGTGCCCACAGCGAGAGCTCGTTGCGCGCACGCCGGAGCAACGCGCGGAGCTCGCGGCGCGCGTTCTCCGCACCCTGCCGCACGTCGCCGGGCCGCCCGAACCGCGCACGTGCGGCCGCGTCCGCGTACATCCGCGCGTCGACACCGAGCTCCTCGTAGACGGCGCGACGCACGTCGTCGAGCGTCGCGCTGGGCGGAAGTGCGATGCCCTGGTCGCACAGGTACTCCTCGAGCTCGCGCCGGCTCGCCGTCGCGGCCCGGCGTGGGTCCCTCGTGAGATACCGCGCCCGGCGCAGGAGCGCCTTCCCGAGCCCGACGGCGAAGACCCAGAGCGCGCCGAGGCCCAGCACGACGGCGAAGAACGAGCGACCGCGCCTCTCCAGGCCCGTCTCGCCGCGCAGGATGTCGGCGCTGTCCGGAACCGGCCTCTCGAGCAGCGCCGTGCTGCTCAGGTCTCCCCGTCCCAGGGCCTCGACCACGGCGGCGGAGTTCGAGGCCACCGAATAGCTGCCGCCGAACGTCCCGCGTCCCGGCGTCGGGTCGAACGGCACCCAGCCGTAGCCCCTGAACCAGGCCTCGACCCATGCGTGCGCGTCGTGGTCGGTGACGGTCCACCGCTGGCCGTCGTACGTCCCGCTCGTGAACCCGACCGCGACCCGCGCCGGAATCCCGAGCATGCGCAGCATCACCGCCATCGCCCCGGCGTAGTGCTGGCAGTAGCCCGCCTTGGTCCGGGTGACGAACGAGACGAGCGGCGCCCCGGGGACCTTCGGCGGCCGCTCGACGTAGCGGAAGCCGCCCTTCTGCCTGAACCACGTCTCGAGCGCGAGAACGGCCTCGTACGGGCTCCCCGGAGTGCCGACGACCCTTCGCGCGACCTTGTACACCCGCCGGTACGGGACGAAGTACGAGTACGAGGGGTCGTTGAAGAGCGACCGCACGACGGCCTCGCGGCCGGCCTGGCCGAACGGCGGGAACTCCCGGCCGCCGATGTCGAGGTAGGGCAACGCTTGCACCGGATAGCGCGGCTTCGAGCGGGCGAGCGCGGTCGGCGCGGGATCCGGCGCGTAGCTCCAGACCCGGTAGCGCTGCCCGTCTCCGAGCGGATCGCGCACATTCAGGACGCCTCCCGAGCGCGTGAACACCGTGCCGAGCCGACGCGTGTCGATGGCGACCGGCGTCCCCGCCGCTGCCAGACGGTCGTCGACGAGGGCGTGCACCTCGACCTCCTGCGCGAGCCACGAGTCCGGATCCCTCGCGCGGGCAGGTGTCAACGGGTCGAGAGGCACCCGCGCGACGTCGTTCTCGAGCCGCGTGATCACCAGGAGATCCTCGAACCAGTGGTCGTCGGTGAAGAGATCGAGCGTCGATGTCCGCCAGTACGTCGCGGTCTCGGGCCCCCGCACGCTGAGGACGGCGGTCTTCGTGGGCGGGAAGCTGATGCCGTCGTAGTTCGAGTCCCACGCGAACCTGACGCCCGTCGCTCGCGCCGATACGCCGTAGAGGTCCCAGCTCTCCCAGTCGAGAGCGGCCTCGCGGGCGATGGTGGTCGCGGCCGAGGCCCACGCGGCGCCGAGGACGACCAGCGCGGTCGCCGCGATGCCTGCCACCAACGCGCGGCCCGTGCGGACGCGCAGGACCAGCGGGATCGAGAGGGCGGCCGCCAGCGCGAGCGCCCCGATCGCGACCGAGCCCCCGTCGACGAGCGTCGCCGGCCAACCCACGCCCACGACCGTCACCGCGGCCGCGGCGACGGGTCGCGACGTCGCCGCGAGCAGTGACACGGCGAGGACGAACGCGAAGATCGCCGCGAGCATGAGCCCGTGCATCCCCGGGTTCACCCCGGGCTGGAAGGGCAGCACGACGCGGTAGAAGTCGGCGATTCCGGTGCCGACCTCCTCGCCCAGCGGGACGAGCACGCGCTCGTCGCGAAACGGCAGCAGCTCCCAGCTCTTCGCCGCGAATGCCACCCAGGCCATGCCGGCGGCCGCGCCCGCGACGGCGAGCCAACGCAACCACCCGCGCGGGATGAGCGCGGGAGTGAGCGCGAGCGCGACGACCGCGAGCGCCTCACCGACGCGCGCGGGCTCCTCGAAGCGCAGCCACGAGAGCGCGATCGCGAAGGTCGGGAGCAGGCTCGCCGCGAGTGACCTACGCATACGCGCCGACCTCCTCCTGCGTGAGGGAGCCGAGGGCTGCCGCGAGGTCCTCCCCGTTGCGAACCGCCGTAACCGGAATCCCTGCGCCGGAGAGCCTGAGCGGGCCTGTCGCAGTCCGGGTCGGGCGCCCCGCATAGCTCGGCGCGTCCACCCAGACGACCGAGACGAGCCGTCGGCCCGTGAGCGCAAGGACGGCTTCGACGGCGGCCGCGTCCAGGTTCGCGGTCACGACCACGAGCTCGCCGGCGCTGGCTGCAGGCGTTTGCGCGCCTCGGAGCCAGCGCCCGACCCCGTGCGCGGCATCGGCCTCCGCCCCGGCGAGAACGCCGAGCGCGGCCGTGAAGTCGTCCTCGAGAGAGCGGACGGGTTGGAGGGCCGTGGCGGCACCCGTCGTCACGAGCACCGCGCGCCGTCCGCGAGTGACGTAGGCGCGGAGGACGGATCCGGCAGCGCGCACGGCGGCGTCGAAGCTCGAGTCCGGCGGCTCGCCGGCGACCCCGGCGGGATCGCAGTCGAGAACGATCGCGACGGCGTCGTGCGGCGTGTCCTCGAGCTCCTTGACCATGAGCTGGCCCCGCCGCGCCGTCGTCGGCCAGTGGACGCGCCGCAACGACTCGCCCTGCGCGTACTCGCGCACCGAGTGGAAGTCGAAGCCCGCGGGTCTCCGCAGCAGCAGGCGGCGTCCGTTCACGCCGAAGCGGCCGGCGTCGCAGAAGAGCGTCCGGAGCTCGACGAGGCGCGGATACACGACGAGCGCCTCGCCGGTCGCGTCGACCGGAAGCGTGACGGACTCGAGCCCGAGGAGGTCTCCGAGCACGAGCCTCGTCTCCGAGATCGCGTACCGGCCGCGCGGCAGGTGCCCGAGGTCGAGCGTCGAGGAGCAGTGGCGCCCGCGACCCTTCAAGCACACCTCGAACGGGCCGCGCCGCCCGAAGACGCCATGGACGACGACAGATGCCGCCGGCACACGAGACGCGCGCCGGATGCCGATGCGCATCTTGACCCGCTCTCCCTCCGTCGCCTCCTTCCGGCCGGGAGTGAACGCGACCGACACCGGGCCGCGAACGAAGCCGGCCCACACGCGAGACGTGCCCGCGGCGAGAAGCAAGCCGACACCGGCGACTCCGAGCGGGCGCGATCCGAACGCCAGGGCCGCGGCGGTCACGCCGAGCCCGAGCAGGAACGCGCCGCCGAGTCTCATGCCGGCGCCGGCGTCCGCTCGAGGGCCTCCCGTACCACCTCGGCGCCCGCGACACCCGCCGCTCTCGCCTCCGGCGCGACGATCAGCCGGTGCTCGAGCACGGGCACCGCGGCCGCCTGCACGTCCTCCGGGAGCACGTAGTCGCGCCCGTGCGCGACGGCGCGCGCCTTTGCCATGCGGAGCAGCGCGATTCCGGCCCGCGGGCTCGCCCCGAGCGCGAGCCGCGGGCTCTCGCGCGTGTGGTGGAGCAGTGTCACGACGTACCTTCCGACGCTGTCCTCGACGTACACGCTGCGCGCTGCGTCGATCGCGGCGAGGACGTCGTCGCGGTCGGCGACGGCTTCGAGGTGATCGAGCGGAGGATCGGTCGTCTGCTCTGCGAGCATCCGCGCCTCCTCTGCGAGCGGCGGGTAGCCGAGCGAGAGCCGCGCAGTGAAGCGGTCGAGCTGCGCCTCGGGAAGCGGATACGTCCCTTCGTACTCGATCGGGTTCTGCGTGGCGACGACGAGAAACGGCAGCTCGAGCGGGTACGTGAGCCCGTCGATCGTCACCTGGCACTCCTGCATCGCCTCGAGGAGCGCGGACTGCGTCTTCGGCGACGCGCGGTTGATCTCGTCCACGAGGAGGACGTTCGTGAACACCGGCCCCGGCCGGAACTCGAACTCGTTCGACTTCTGGCTGAACACGTTCACCCCGGTCACGTCCGTCGGCAGTAGATCCGGCGTGAACTGGAGGCGCGAGAACGAGAGGTGGAGCGAGCGCGCGAGCGACTTCGCGAGCACCGTCTTCCCCACTCCCGGGAAGTCCTCGATGATCAAGTGTCCCTCCGCGAGGAGGCCGAGGACGCAGAGCTCGAGCGTCTCCCGCGGCGCGCGAACGGCAAGCTCGAGGTTCCTCACCACGCGCTCGACCACGCGTGCGGCCTCGGTCGGAGACGTCGTCTCGCGAGCCGGAATGGACTCCGTCATCGATTCGAGAGTAGCCGCTCGACCTCGTCCAAAACCGCAGCCGCGATCTCCCGCTTTGGCGCCTTCGGGATGCTCCGCTCGCCGTCCTCGGACACGACGACGACCTCGTTCTCCTCCGTGTCGAAACCGATGTCCCCGCGGCTCACATCGTTGTAGACGATGAGATCGGCCGTTTTGGCGAGGCGTTTCGCCCTCGCACGTTCGAGACCCTCCGCGGCTGCGTCCGCCGCGAAGCCGACGAGAACCTGTCCCGGCTGCCGCTTGGCGCCGAGCCCGGCGAGGACGTCGGCCGTCGGCACCAGCTCGACCGTCCAGCGCTCGTCGTCCTTCGGCCGCTTGCCGGGGAGCGCAGCGGCGGGCGCGTAGTCCGCGACGGCAGCGGCCATGACGATCACGTCGGCGTCCGCGCGCGCCAGCGCCTCGCGCTCGAGGTCCGCGGCCGTCGGCGTCTCCACGACCGTCACTCCGGCAGGCGGTGCGACGGAGAGGTTCGCCGCCAGGAGCGTCACATCCGCCCCGCGCCCGAGCGCCTCCTCGGCGAGCGCGACGCCCATCTTCCCCGAGGAGCGATTTCCCACGAACCGAACCGCGTCGAGCGGCTCGCGCGTGCCGCCCGCGGAGATGACGACCGTGCGGCCTGCAAACGGTCCGGCCACGGCGGTCTCGCCCAGGAGCTCCGTGATGCGCGCGGCGATCGCCTCCGGCTCGACCATGCGCCCCGCGCCGACCTCGCCTTCGGCCAGCTCGCCCTCGGCCGGGCCGAGGATCTCGACGCCCCGCTCGCGCAGGAGCGCCGCATTGGCCCGGGTCGCCGGGTGCTCCCACATGCGGACGTTCATCGCCGGCGCCACGAGCACCGGCCCGTCGTGGGCAAGCGCCGCCTCGGTGAGGACGTCGTCCGCGAGCCCGTGCGCGAGCCGCGCGAGCGTGTTCGCCGTCAACGGCGCGATTACCAGGAGATCGGCGCGCTCGAGGTGCGGGTACGGGCCTTGCGGGGACTTCCGTGCAAGCGCGTAGAACGTCTCCGGCGTCACGAACCGCTCCGCACCGGAGGTCACGACGGGCATGACGTCGTGCCCCGCCCGCACGAGCAGGCGAACGAGCGTGCACGCCTTGTAGGCCGCGATCCCCCCGGTGACTCCGAGCAGGATGCGAGCCATGCCCTCTCCCGGTTAGCTAGGCGTCTGGAACGTGAGCTTGCCGCCCGCGATCTCTTCCATCGCCATCGTCAGGTAGTTCTTCGAGCGGGACTCGATCAGGGGCGGCGGAGCCTCGTCGAAGCCGATGCCCTCCCCGAGCTGATGGTGGTAGTTGTTGATCTGACGGGCGCGCTTCGCTGCCACGATGACGAGCGCGTAGCGCGAACCGTCGGTCTTGACGAGCAGCGAGTCGATGCGTGGATGGATCATGGGCGGCTCATAGTACCTGCGCGGTCGAGCTCGCATTCCACGATCGCCGCAAGCGCCGCGCACGCGCGGTCGACATCGTCGTTTCGCACCATGTAGCGGAAGCGATGCGCCTGCTCGAGCTGCCTCCGCGCGAGCACGATCCTGTCTTCGATCTCGCCGGTGCTCTCCGTCGCCCGACCCCGCAGCCGGCGCTCGAGCTCGGGGACGTCGGCCGCGATGAAGATCGTGACGCTCCCCTGGACCTCGGACTGAACCCTCAGGGCGCCGTCGAGCTCCAGCTCGAGGATGCAGACCCTCCCCTCCTCCGAGATCCGCTCGATCTCCGACCGGAGCGTCCCGTAGCGGTGCCCGGAGACGTACGCCACCCACTCGAGGAACTCGCCGGTGCCGTCCCGCTCGCTGAACTCGTCCTCGGTCAGGAACCAGTACTCACGCCCGTCCACCTCGCCGGGGCGCTGCGGTCGAGTGGTCGCCGAGACGGCGACCTCGATTCCCGGCACGCGGTCGAGCAACCCCTTGATCAGCGTGCCCTTGCCGGCGCCTGAGGGCCCGGTGACAACGAAGACGGGCCGCGTCGACACAGCCGAAACCCTACAAGGAGCGCTGGCGGAACCTACCTCGTCGTCGGGGTGCCCCTGCTGGTCGCGAGGCAAGGACGCAGGGAGCGCCCGTATCGAACGAGATACGGTGCGACTGAGGACGCGGCATCGCGGCGAGCAGCGCTCCCCCGGCGGCACAGCGCCTTTTTCGCCAAGCGCTCCTACTAGGCGACGCTGCGCCCCTGCGGCCGCGAGACGGACGCCTTCAGGATTCTCCGTGACCGGGGACCCGCCTGTGCGGACCCGGTCTGCGCGCGAAATCTACGACCGGTGGTTGAACAGCTCGACGAGCTCGGTCCGCTGGCGTTCGGAGAGGCCACCGACGGTCTTCGACTGGCTGATGCGGCACTGGTTCAAGAGCCGCGCGGCCTTCACGCGCCCGAACTTCGGCACCGCCATCAGCATGTCGAACACCTTCGCGGTCGAAACGAACCCGGGCGGATCGAGGAGGATCGACTCGATCTGGACCCGTCCGGCTTTCAGGTCTCTCTTGAGCTTTGCGCGGCGGACTCGGACGTCGTTCGCTCGCTGGAGGGCTTCCATCCGCTGGTCGAGCGAGCGGGCTGGCGCCTGGGCGTGCGTCTTCGACGTGACCATGGGCCGGACGAGTCTACCAAGATGAGGATTGTGGTCAAGCGGTAATGTTTTGGGCAATTTGCAGGGATTTTTGCGTTGTCTACTCTGCCGACTAGATCGAGGAGGTCCGGGTTTCGCGCGCTCCTTCGTAAATCTCGGTCGCCGACGCGGACCCGCGGGCCGCGGCGTCGGCGTGAAGCTCGGCCCGCACGCGTCCGGGCGCGGCGGGGTCGGAGAAGAGGACCGTTCCGAGCGCGAGAGCGGTCGCGCCAGCCGCCAGAAAGTCCACTCCGTCGCGCCCCGAGCCGATCCCGCCCATGCCGACGATCGGGAGCTCGACCGCGCTTCGGCAGGCGTGGATGCAGGCGAGCGCGATCGGCCGGAGGGCTGGGCCGGACGCCCCTCCCGACCCCCGCGCGAGGCGCGGACGGAGTGTTGCCGGGTCGAGCGCGAGCCCTTTCAGGGTGTTGACGAGCGAGAGTCCGTCCGCTCCCGCCGCCTCGACAGCTTTGGCCACCTCGGCGATGTCCGAGAGCTGCGGCGAGAGCTTCGCGTAGAGCGGCTTACGGGTGGCCGCTCGCGCGGCTGCGGTCAGCTCGGCGGCCGTCTCGGGCGCCTCGTCGACGTTCGGGCACGAGAGGTTCAGCTCGAGCACGTCGACGTCGTCCAGTTCGTCGAGGCGCTCGCAGACCAGTGCGTAATCGGCTGCCGAGAAGCCCCCGACCGACACCCACAGCGGGACGCCGAGCTCGCGGAGCCGCGGGTAGCTCTCGGCGATCCAGGCGTCGATGCCGGGGTTCTGGAGGCCGATCGAGTTCGAGCATCCACTCGTCCGTCTCCGCGATGCGCGTCGGCGGGTTCCCTTCCCGCGACAGCGGCGTGACCGTCTTCGTCACGAACGCGTCGAGGCTTTGCGCGACGCCCGGGGCGGCGAGTGCGTCCAGGCACCCGCTCGCGTTCAGGATCGGGACGCCGGCGCTCACGCCGTCGCCTGTGGACGAATCGTCACGCTCTCGGCGCACTTCTCACGTCCGCGGCGGACATGTCGAGGGTCTGTCCCCATCTGTTTCATAATCAGGATCGTGCAAATTACCGGAGTACCGGGCCGTCTGTGCAAAGTCTCACGTACCTTCCGGATACTTCCACAACACAGCCGTAGCATGCGCCGTAGCCGCAAGCCATCGGCGCCTCCCACGCGAGCTGCGCGCCCGGGACGCGCGCACGGATGGCCTCGAGCATCGGCTCGGGGCCGCAGGCGAGGACGTTTCCGGGATCGTCCGGCAACAGATCCGTGACGAGGGCCGGCTCGACGGCCACCTCGGCGCCCGGGACGAGGATCGCCGCCTCCGCGTGGCGCTCGCTGCGGAATCCGAGCAGCGCCGGCACGTTCCCGAGCGCCTGCCGGAGGTACGGCATGGGCGCGATTCCGATGCCGCCGGCGACGAGAAGGGGCTGCGCGACGTCGAGGTCGAAGCCGTTGCCGAGCGGCCCGAGCACGTGGATCGCGTCTCCCGGGCGCAGCATGCAAAGCGCGCGCGTCCCCGGCCCGATCGGCTCCATGAGGAACCCGAGCTCGCCCGACGGGCGCCTGGCAGAGGCTCATCGGGCGCGGGAGCAGCCTCCCCGGCGCCTCGAGCATGAAGAACTGGCCAGGGATCCCGGGCTCGAGCCCTCCGCGGTCGACGTCGGAGCAGCGCGTACGGCCCCACATGGTCGGTCCCGACGACGCGCAACCGCTCCCGGCGCGCCTCCCGCCCGCCGAGCATGAACGTGTCGCGGGCCGTCTCGGTCGCGGTCACGCCTCGATCCCGATCCGCTCCTGGAGCGAGAGCGCCGACTCCGCGCGCGCGTTCGCGATCGCGTGCACGGCCGCGGCGGCTCCCGAGATGGTCGTCACGCACGGCACGCGGGCAACGAGCGCCGCCTCGCGGATCAGGTAGCCGTCCGCCCGGGCGCCGCTTCCCTGCGGCGTGTTGATGACGAGGTCGCAGCGCCCGCGACGAACGAGGTCGACGACCGTCGCCTCGTCGTCGACGGCGTCCGCGACCTTCGCGACGTCCCCGATCTCGAGCCCTGCGGCGCGCAGCGTCCGCGCGGTGCCCTCGGTCGCCACGAGCTCGAACCCGAGCCCCGCGAGCGCCGCCGCCACCGCGACCGCGGCCGGCTTGTCCTCGTCGCGCACGGAGAGGAACGCGGTCCCGGAGGTCGGCAACGGCCTGCCCGCGGCGCGCTCGGCCTTGGCGAGAGCCGTCGGGAGGTCGGCCGCGCTGGCCATCACCTCGCCCGTCGAGCGCATCTCGGGGCCGAGCACGGGATCCGCGCCGGGGAAGCGCGCGAACGGCAGCACGGCGGCCTTCACGCTCACCTGCGCCGGCCTCGGCGTCGGAAGATCGAGTTCGCGCAGCTTCTCCCCCGCCGCGAGCCGACAGGCGGCCGCGACGAGATTCACGCCGATGGCCTTGCTCGCGAAGGGCACGGTGCGCGACGCGCGCGGATTCGCTTCGAGGACGTAGGCGACGCCGTCCGCGATCGCGAGCTGGACGTTGAGCAGCCCGACGACGCCGAGTGCCGGCCCCAGCCGTTTCACGACGTGCTCGACCTCGAGCGCGGCCGCCAGCGTGAGCGAGGGCGCAGGGAGCACGCAGGCCGAGTCGCCGGAGTGGACTCCCGCCTCCTCGACGTGCTGCATCACGGCCGCGATGTACACCTCCTCGCCGTCGCAGAGCACGTCCACGTCGAGCTCGATCGCGTTCTCCACGAAGCGGTCCAAGAGGACGGAGCCACGCACCGCTCCCATCGCCGACACGAGCTGCTCGTCGTCGTAGCAGATGCGCATCGCGCGCCCTCCGAGCACGTACGACGGCCGCACGAGCACGGGATAGCCGATCGCCTCCGCCGCGGCGAGGGCCTCGCCCGCGTCCGACGCGATCGCCCACGGCGGGCAATGCACGCCGAGCTCCTCGATGAGCGAGCCGAACCGCTCGCGGTCCTCCGCGAGGTCGATCGCGGCGTGAGGCGTGCCGAGGATCCGGTAGCCGGCCTCCTCGATGTGGCGCGCGAGCCGAAGCGGCGTCTGCCCGCCGAACTGCGTGACGACGCCGACCGGCCGCTCGCGATCGCACACCGCGAGGACTTCCTCGGGCGAGAGCGGCTCGAAGTACAGGCGATCGGACGTGTCGTAGTCCGTCGAGACCGTCTCGGGGTTGCAGTTCACCATGATCGCCTCGTACCCGAGCTCGCGGAAGGTCTGCGCCGCGTGGACGCAGCAGTAGTCGAACTCGATGCCCTGACCGATGCGGTTCGGGCCGGAGCCGATGATCACGACCCGCGGCTTGTCGCCCTCCGGCAGCGCCTCGTCTTCCTCGCCCCACGTGGAGTAGAAGTAGTTCGAGCCCGCCTCGACCTCGCCCGCACATGAGTCGACGCGCCGGAACGAGGGCAGCACGCCCTCTTCGTGACGACGCCGCCGCACCTCGACCCCGGTGAGCCCCCACGCGGCGCCGATCGAGTCGTCTCCCCACCCCGCGCGCTTCGCGCGGAGCAGGTCGCCGTCGCGCAGCTCACGCTGCGCGTTGGCAATCTGCTGTCGAAACCACGGATGGAGATCAGTGGGTAGGTCTTTGTCTTCCAAGCTCGCCCACGGGCTCGGCGCCCCTTCGTCGAGCTCCCTGGAGCCGAACGCCTTCAGGAACGCCTCCGAGAACGTCCGCCCGATGCCCATCGCCTCGCCGACCGACTTCATCTGCGTCCCGAGCCGCTGGTCGGCGCCCGGGAACTTCTCGAACGCGAAGCGCGGGAACTTCACGACCACGTAGTCGAGCGTCGGCTCGAAGCTCGCGGGCGTCGTCTTCGTCAGGTCGTTCGGGATCTCGTCCAGCGTGTAGCCGACCGCGAGCTTCGCCGCGACCTTCGCGATCGGGTAGCCGGTCGCCTTCGACGCGAGCGCGGACGAGCGCGACACGCGCGGGTTCATCTCGATGACGCGGAGCTCGCCGGTCCGCCGGCTGCGCGCGAACTGGATGTTCGAGCCGCCGGTCTCGACGCCCACCGCCCGGATCACGGCCGCGGCAGCGTCGCGAAGCTCCTGGTACGCCTCGTCGGAGAGCGTCATCTGCGGCGCGACCGTCACCGAGTCGCCCGTGTGGACGCCCATCGGGTCGAGGTTCTCGATCGAGCAGACGACGACGACGTTGTCCGCGCGATCGCGGATCACCTCGAGCTCGAACTCGTCCCAGCCCCGCACCGACTCCTCGACCAAGACCTGCCCGATCGGGGACTCTGCGAGGCCTCGCTCGACCTGGGCGACGAGGGATTCGAGGTCGTCCGCGAACCCACCCCCGTGACCGCCCAGCGTGAACGCGGGACGGACGACCGCGGGAACGCGAAGGCCGTCGACCTCGTCCACCGACGTCACGATCAGCGAGGACGGGACACGCAGGCCGCACGCCTCGACCGCGTGCTTGAACTCCTCGCGGTCCTCCGCGCGCCGGATCACCTCGACGGGCGCTCCGATCAGCTCCACGCCGAGGTCCTCGAGCACACCCGCCTCCGAGAGCGCGATCGCGAGGTTCAGCGCCGTCTGGCCGCCGAGCGTCGGCAGGAGCGCGTCCGGACGTTCCCGTTCCAGCACCGAGGCGACGCCTTCGAGGTCGAGCGGCTCGATGTACGTCCGGTCCGCGAAACCCGGGTCGGTCATGATCGTCGCCGGGTTCGAGTTGACGACGATCGTCCGGTATCCGTCCTCGCGCAGCACCTTCAGCGCCTGGCAGCCGGCGTAGTCGAACTCGCACGCCTGCCCGATGACGATCGGCCCCGAGCCGATGACGCAGATGCTGTGGAGGTCGCGTCTTGCGGGCATCAGGAGCGCAGGCCCTCGACCCAGGTCTCGAGGATCGGCCACGCGTCGTGCGGGCCGGGGCCGGCCTCGGGGTGGAACTGGACGGAGCGCGCGCGGAGTTCGGGGAAGTCGAAGCCCTCGACCGTCCCGTCGTACAACGAGACGTGCGTGGCCTCGGTCGCGTCCGAGGGCTCGACCGCGAATCCGTGATTCTGGCTCGTGACGAGCACGCGGCCCGTGTGGCGGTCGAGGACCGGATGGTTCGCGCCGCGGTGGCCGAACGGGAGCTTGAACGTGTTGTGGCCGGTCGCCAGGCCGAGGAGCTGGTGCCCGAGGCAGATTCCGAGGATCGGCGTGCGCCCGAGCAGGCCGCGCACGGCTTCCACCTCGGCCTCGAGCGGCTCCGGGTCGCCCGGGCCGTTCGAGAGCACGACACCGTCGAAGCCCGCGAGCTCGTCGGGCTCGGCCGAGTGCGGGAGGACGGTCACGTCGGCGCCTGCCGCGGCAAGCCTGCGGGCAATCGAGCGCTTCGTCCCGTAGTCGACGAGAGCGACGCGAGGCCCACCGGAGTCGCCGAGCATGGCGGAGCATAGCGGCTTCTTCGTCGAGACGGCCGCCACGAGCGCCTGGCCTTCCATCGCGGGCTGCGCGCGGACCTGCTCGAGCGCTTCGTCGACGGGAAGCGCGGCCTCGTCCGCAACGGCTACGGCGCGCATTGCGCCCGCGTCGCGCAGGCGCAGGACGAGGGTCCGCGTGTCGAGCTCCTCGAGCGCGACGAGATCGTGCGCGCGCAGCCAGTCGGCCCATTCGTCGCCTCCGAGCCGGCGCATCAGCACGGCTTTCGCGTGCGGGCGGTCGGACTCGTCGCGCTCGTCCGCGACGCCGTAGTTCCCGACCATCGGCGCCGTGAAGCAGACGAGCTGCTCCGCGTAGCTCGGGTCGGTGACGGTCTCCTGGTAGCCGCTCATCGCGGTCGTGAAGACCGCCTCGCCGAAGGCTGCGCCTCGCGCTGCGACCGATCGCCCGCGATAGACCGTCCCGTCCTCGAGCAGGAGGTAGCCGGCGCTCATGCCTGGAACACCTCCCGCCCGTCGGCGATCGTGCGCAGCACGCGGCCACGGAGCGTCTTGCCGAGGAGCCACGAGTTCGCGGACAGCGACCGGAATCCGTCCTCGGTGACCTCCCACTCCGCGTCGAGGTCGAGGACGACGAGGTTCGCGCGCTCGCCGACCTCGATCCGCGGCTCGGGCAAGCCGAAGACGCGCGCCGGGCCGGCGGACATGCGCTCGAGGAGCGTCTCGAGGGTCAGCTCGCCGGGGACCACGAGGTGCGTGTGGAGCGCTGAGAACGCGGTCTCGAGCCCGGTGACGCCAAAAGGCGCCTCCTCGAAGGGAACGTCCTTCTCGTGCCGCGCGTGCGGCGCGTGGTCGGTGGCGACGACGCTCAGGGTCCCGTCGCGTAGCGCGTCGATCAGCGCGCGGCGGTCGGAGTCCGCGCGCAGCGGCGGGTTCATCTTCATGTTCGGGTCGAGCGAGCGGACCGCCTCGTCGGTGAGGACGAGATGGTGCGGGGTCACCTCGCCAGTCGCGTCGACTCCGGCGGCGCGCGCGCGGCGCAGTGCGTCGACCGACTCGCGCGCGGAGACGTGCATCACGTGCAACTGGCGATCCTCTGCCCCGGCGAGCGCGAGGTCGCGCTCGACCATGACGCTCTCCGCCTGCGACGGATAGGGCCCGAGGCCGAGCTCGGCCGAGACCGCACCCTCGTGCGCGTGCCCTCCGCGCGAGAGCGACGGCTCCTCGCAGTGGAGCGCGAGCGGGCGCCCCGCGAGGGCGCTGTACTGGAGCGCCCGCCGGAGCAGGCCGGCGGAGACGACCGGCAGTCCGTCGTCCGTGAAGGCGGCCGCCCCCGTGGCCGCGAGCTCGGCCAGCTCGGCGAGCTCCTCCCCACGCTGTCCCTTGCTGATCGCGGCCATGAAGCCGGTCGGCACGACAGCCTCGGCGCGCGCCCGCTCGACGAGCGCGCCGAGCACCGCGGCCGAGTCGACCACCGGGTCGGTGTTCGGCATCGCAAGGATCGCGCAGTAGCCGCCCGCAGCGGCCGCGCGCGTGCCCGACGCGAGCGTCTCCTCGTCCTCGCGGCCGGGAGTGCGGAGGTGGACGTGCGGGTCGACGAACGCAGGCGCGACGACGGCGCGACTCGAGCCTGACGGCTCGATTCGCGTTATCAACCCCTCCTCGATCGTGATCTCGAGGGCTTCGTCGATCCCCTGGACGGGCGCGACGACGCGGCCCTCGACCGTCAGCGAGTCGCTCCGGCCGTTGCGGCAGAAGAGCATCAGGCGACCGCCTCTGCGACGCGCGCGGGAACCGGCGTCACCGTCATCAAGTCGTACAGCACGGCCATCCGCACGACGAGCCCGGCCCGCACCTGGTCGCCGACGAGCGCGGCCTCGGAGTCCGCGACGCGCGGGTCGATCTCGATCCCGCGGTTCATCGGCCCCGGATGCATGACGACCTGGCCGGGCCGCACACGCTCGGGCGTGATCCCGTACAGCGCCGAGTACTCGCGGAGTGACGGGACGAACGCCTCCCCGGCCTCCATGCGCTCCTTCTGCATCCGGAGGACGTAGATCACGTCCGCCTCCGCCACGTCCGCGACGTCCGTCGAGACATCGCACCCGAGCTCCTCGATCCCGCGCGGAAGGAGCGTTGGCGGCGCGACGAGCGTCGAGTGCGCGCCGACGAGCGCAAGCGCCTGCACGAGGGAGCGCGCGACGCGCGAATGCGCGACGTCGCCGACGATCGCGACCTGGAGGCCTTCGAGCCGGCCGAGCGCCTCCTCCATCGCGTACAGGTCGAGCAGTGCCTGAGTCGGATGCTGGTGCTTGCCGTCGCCCGCATTGATCACGTGCGCTTGCGTCGCGCGCGCGACGAGCTGCGGCGCGCCGATCGACGGGTGGCGGACGACGATGACGTCGGGGTCGTACGCGGCGAGCGTCGTCGCCGTGTCCTTCAGGGACTCGCCCTTGTCGGCCGAGGAGCCGGAGGAGCGGAGCGACATCGTGTCCGCCGAAAGTCGCTTCGCAGCCAGCTCGAAGCTCGCGAGCGTGCGCGTGGAGGACTCGTAGAAGAGGTTCACGACCGTCCTTCCGCGCAGCGTGGGCAGCTTCTTCACCTCGCGGTCGAGCGAGGCGGCGAGGCTGCGGGCGGTCGCGAGCATCCGGTGGACGTCGTCGCGCGAGAGATCGGCGATCGACAGCAGGTGCGTGCGGGGCGCGGCGGGCGGGCGGAGCTCAGACATCGCCGTCCTCGCTCTCGCCGACGAGGAGCACGCCGTCGACCTCGTCCACCTCGACGAGCTCGACCTGGATCCGCTCGCGGCGCGCGGTCGGGAGGTTCTTGCCGACGTAGTCCGGCCGGATCGGGAGCTCGCGGTGGCCGCGGTCGACGAGCACGGCGAGCTGGACGCGAGCCGGCCGCCCGTACTCGAGAAGCGCGTCGATCGCGGCGCGGATCGTGCGACCCGTGTAGAGCACGTCGTCCACGAGCACGACCGTCTTGCCTTCGAGCGAGAAGGGGATGCTCGTCGCCCGCACGACGGGCTGGCGGCCGGGCGGCCGGCCGCCGTCGCGGACGTGGACGTCGTCGCGGTGGAACGTGATGTCGAGCGCGCCGAGCGGGAGCTCGACGCCGGTTCGCTCCGCGACGAGCGCGCGCAGGCGCGCGGCGAGGGGAACGCCGCGGGTCTGGATGCCGACGAGCACCACGCTGTCGAGGTCCTCGTTGCCCTCGATCAGCTCGTGGGAGATGCGCGCGAGCGAGCGCGAGATCGCGTCTGCGTCGAGAAGTTGCTTCGGGCGCTCGGGGGCGCGGCCCGGGACGTGCGTCGTCATCTCGCTCCTTTCCGGCCTCGCTGGACCGGGTTAAAGGTTCGGGGGCCCACTATAGCCCGCCGATGCGACGAGCCTCGGGGGGCCTACTCGGCCTCTACGTCGTCCTCGAGCTCTGTCAGCGCCTCGATGGCGTCTCGTGCCTCCTCGACCTCCGCCTCGGACACGAGCACCTTGAGAGGAGGGTCGTCGTGGGCCTCGGGATCGTGCTCGACCGCGGGCTCGAGCTGCGACTCGATCCCCGCGGCGGAGAGCAGCTCCTGGAGCTCCTCCGCCTCGGCGACGTCGCCTGCGACCGCCACCTGAACGAGCCTCGTCACACCTCCTCAGACCCTACAACAGCCCTACGCGTGCGCGCGCCCGAGCGGACGAGCTCGGGTGCGCCTCGCTCGGGGAACGGGATCTCGATGACGTCGAAGTCGCGCGGCACGACCGTCTCCGCGAAGAGCTCGCGCGCCTCCTCGACCACCTGGTGCCCGAAATAGCGCGTCGAGACGTGCGTGAGCGCGAGCATCCGCACCCCGGCCTCGCGCGCGGCCAGCGCGGCCTCGCCCGCGGTCGAGTGCAGCGTCTCCCGCGCGCGCTCGCGCTCGTCCGCGAGGAACGTCGCCTCGTGGACGAGAACGTCGGCACCGGCGGCGGCGTCGACGACCGAGGCTGCAGGCGCGGTGTCCCCGGAGAGCACGAGCTTCCTCCCTGCCCTCGGCGGCCCGAGCACCTCCTCCGGCTTCACCTCGCGTCCGTCCGGCAGGACGACGGGCTCGCCGGCCTGGAGCCGGCCGCGCTCCGGGCCGTCGGGCACGCCCATGCGGCCCGCGGTCTCGACGTCGAAGCGGCCTGGACGCTCGAGCTCGACCAGGGCATAGCCGATCGCGGTCACCCCATGGTGCACCGCGAAGGTCTCGAGCCGATACTCGCCGCGTTCGAGCACGGCACCCGGTTCCAGCTCGACGGTCCGGACGGGATACGTCAGCCGGCCGAAGATGCGCCGCAGGCTCGCGAGGAGGTCGTCGAGCCCACGCGGCCCGTAGAGCGTGAGCGGGAGCTCCCGGCCGCGCAGGGAGAACGTCTTGAACATCCCGGGAAGGCCGAGGTAGTGATCCGCGTGGAAGTGCGTGAGGAAGACCTCTTCGAGCTCGACGAGGCCCACGTTCGAGCGCAGCAGCTGCCGCTGCGTGCCCTCGGCGCAGTCGAACAGGAGCTTGTCCCCGCCGCGGCGGACGAGCGTGGCCGAAAGCGCGCGCTGCGCGGTCGGCGTGGACCCGGACGTCCCGAGGAAGACGACGTCGAGGTCCACGGCGGCCGATTCTACTCCTGCCCGAGCCCTCAATCTTCCCTGCACCGAAGCCGATATTCCCGGCATGGCGTCTCATGCGCACCGCACGGCCGGCCTGGTGAGGTCGCTGAGCCTGCTCTGGGCGTTCGTTCTCGCGTCCGCGGCGATCCTCGCGGCGGCGGCGCTCGTGCTCTCGTCCCTGCTGGCGCAGAGCTTCCGCGAGCAGGTGCTCGACGACAGAGCCCGCGAGGTCGCGCTGTACGCGAACTCGGTGCTCGCTCCGGCGCTGGTGCGCGGCGACCACATCGTGGCCAAGCGCCGGGCGCTGGCCAAGCTCCGGCGCACGATTCGGACTCCCGAGGAGTTCACCGGCGTCGCCATCTGGTCGCCGAAGGGCATGCCCGTCGTCTCCACGATTCACGGACCGCGTCAGGTGAGCGCACGCAGGCAGACGAGGGCAGTGCTTCGCTCCGGCCCCTCCGCCGAGGTGACGGAGGTCTCTCAGCGGCGCGACGGCGCGCGACCCGTGCGCACCGTCGTCGCGTGGGCGCCCCTGACGACCGCCCGCGGCATGCCGGTCGGCGTCGTCCAGGTTCACGTCAGGCCGCACGTCCTCGACGCCAGCGTCGCGGAAGCATCCCGGACCGTGTGGATCGCGGTTCTCGTCGTGTTCGGGACGCTCTGGCTCGCACTTGCGCTGTTCGTGCGCGGGGCGGCCCACCGGCTGGCAAGGCAGAACGACACCCTCGAGGCGCAGTCGCGGGAGGTCACCGCGACCTCACGCCAAGTGGAGCAGAACCTCCTCGACACGATCGAGACGCTCAACGCAGCGGTCGAGGCGCGCGACCCCTACACCGCCGGTCACTCGCAGCGCGTGCGCCGCGTTGCGCTTGCAGTAGGCCGCGAGCTCGCGTTCAAGGCGCCGCAGCTCGGGACGCTGGCAACGGCAGCGCTCTTCCACGACATCGGCAAGATCGGCATCCCGGATGCGGTCCTCACGAAGGCCGACAAGCTCGATCCGGGCGAGGCGGCGATCATGCGCGAGCACGTCGAGCGCGGCGCCGAGATCGTGGCCAAGGTCTCGTCCTTCGAGGGCGCCGTCGCCGCGATTCGCCACCACCATGAGCGCTGGGACGGCCTCGGCTACCCGGACGGGCTGGCCGGCGACGAGATCCCGCCGGAGGCGGCGATCATCGGCCTCGCCGACGCGTGGGACGCGATGACGACGCACCGTCCGTACGCGAGGGGCCTGACGCTGAACGAGGCGATGCTGCAGATCCGCTCGGGTCGCGGAAAGCAGTTCAGCCCGGTCGTCGTCGACGCCTTCTTCGAGGTCGCCAAGAGGCGCCCGTCGGAGGTCCTTCCGCCCGATGCGCGTTCGGTCGCGTTCGGCTCAACCGCCTGACACGTCCGGGAAAGCGAGGTCGGTGTAGACCATCTCGCCCTTGAACTTGCGGGCAGCGGGATCCCACGGGAAGAAGATCGCGTTGCGCCATGCAAGGCGCTCTCCGGTCGGCTCGTGGTCGAGCCAGCGGCCGTTGTGGGTGCCGGTCACGCTCGCCTCCTCGCACACGCCCTGCGGCCCGATGACGATGTATTCGAGGTCGAAGTGAATGTCCGGGAACGCGCTCAGGAGCTCGGTGTAGAAGCGCGCGGCGCCCTCGTGGCCCTCCCAGCGGGCGCCCGTGCCGAGGACCTCGTACACGCAATCCTCGGTGAGCGTCGAGATCAGACCCGGCAGGTCGCGGTTGTCCTCCGCGATCGAGTGGGTCTTCCAGAGCTCACGGATCTCCTGGTATTCGTCCGCGTCCACCGGGCGGCGGAGAAGCTCGAGGATGCGCTCGCTGGCCATGAAGCTCCTTTCGGGAGGTCGGTAGCGAGTTCATACCACTCCCCGTCGAGCCTCAGGGAAGCACGAGGCGCTGTCCGGGAACGATCGTCGCGCCTTCGAGCCCGTTGACCTCCTGGATCCTCCAGACGCCCTCCCGCGGATCGCCCGCGAGGTGCGAGACGGCGATCGACCAGAGCGTGTCACCCGTCTTGACGCGGTAGTGCGTCGGGTGCGCGCCGGCGCCGGTGTCGCGCGCGAAGACGGCCCACAGAAAGACTGCGACGAGAACGACGATCGCTATCCGTCCGAACATGTGTTCTAGTATGCACGAACATGTGTTCGATTGTCAAGCGCGTTCCTCGGAGCGCGCCAGGGTCGCGTCGAGAAGCTTGGCGGCGCCGAAGCGCACGGGGTCGTCCGCCGGCAGGCCCGCGGCCGCCGCCTCTGACTCGATGACGCCGCGCGCCTCCTCGTCCGACTCGATGCCGGCCGTATTGAGCGCGAGGCACGCCACCTTCGCCTTCCGCGCCGGCAGCGAGATCCGCTCGTGCAGTTCCACGAGCTCCCGGAGCGGCGGGATCGGATGGCCGGGCGAGTCCTCGATCTCGGTCGCGCCGGCACGGTGGCAGAGGACGAACAGGTGCGGCGCGGCGCCGTGGACGAGACCGAGGGTGACGCCCGAGTAGAGCGGGTGGATCAGCGATCCCTGGCCCTCGACGAAGAGGAGCTTCTCGCCTCGCTCTGCGCTCTTGACCCGCTGTGCCCCCTCGACCACGAGCCGCTCGGCCGCGCCTGCGAGGAAGTCCGCGACGACGGCGTCTACCGCTATCCCCCAGCCCGCGATCGCGATCCCGGTCTGTCCGGTCGGGACGAAGACGGACGCGAGCCCTCGGCGTCGCGCCTCGAGATCGAGCTCGACGGCGACCGTCTTCTTTCCGATTGCGCAGTCGGAGCCGACCGTGAGGACGATCGTCGCGTCGACCTCGAGGTTTGCGCCCGTGGGCACGTTCAGGCCCTCCGGCGGCTTGCGCAGGTCGCGGAGCGTCGCGCCGTGCTCGCGTGCGAGCTCGAGGAGCTCGGGATCGTCGGAGACGAGCTCGTGGAGACCGCTCTCGAGGTCGAGGCCGTGGACGAGCGAGTCCTTCAGGAGCTCGCGCCACGCGGGCGGAAACCGACCGCCTGTGGTCGCGACGCCGACGACCGCGACCGTCGGGGCGAAAGCGAGCGCGTCAGCGACCGACGCGACGATCGGGATCCCCTCGTGCGCCTCCCCCGCGCGCGCGGAGTCGACGATCGCGACGACGGGATCGGGGCCGTAGCGGATGATCCCGCGCATCGTCTTCCCGTGATGCGGGTCGTGCGAGTAACCCTCGCCGAGGATCAGGAGGCGTCGCTCGGCCATCTAGCCCCGTCCCGCCGCTCGGAGCACGTCTTCTGCCTGCTCGGTCAGGACCTCGTTCGCCGCGTTCGCCCAGTCGACCGCCTCGACGTTGCCGTTCTTCGACCCGGGCCGCTTCCACCAGCGCCCTTGCGTGCGCCAGGTGCCGTCCGGCCGTCTCTTCGACTCGAGGAGGTCGAGCGCGTCGGCCGCGCGCGGGTCGCCGAGCGCATCTGCGGCCGCGAGCGTCCGAAGACCTGCGAGCAGGTCGTAATGCCAGTACGCGGGAAAGTGGAGGTTCAGGAACGCGGGATGCGCCGGCTCACCGGTGCGGTGCGAGAACACCACGCGATGCTGCAGCAGGAACTCGACACCGCGCGCGACGGCGTCGCCCGCGCCGTACCGCGCGAGACCGAAGATCGGCCCCCAGCTCTCGTGGAACGACGAGTGCACGCACTCACGGTGCCGGTCGCAGTTCCAGCCGCCGTCGGGCCACTGCGTCTCGACGAGCGACTCCGCGAGCGTGTCGAGGCGCGGGTCGCCCCGCAGCCCGACGTCGAGACAGGCCTGGAGCGCGCGGCCCTCTTGCGACGCGTGGCGGCGAACACGCCCGTCGATGCATAGCTCGCGCACCTCGGCCAACCGCTCCGGATCGGCGACCCACGCGAGCGTCTGCTCCGCCGCCGCGACCGCGCCCGGATGCCCTGGCTCGACACCGAGATCGACGAGCGAGAGCAGCCGCCAGAACGCGCCGCGCCACTTCCCGTACGCGTGGACGCCGTAGTCCCGCGACAGGCCACTGACGAGCGCGTCACGCACGCCGGGCGACGCCGAGCCCCGGCGACTCGGACGGGATCTGGACGCCATCCGCGAACGTTACGCCCGGCCACGGGTCATCGCGCAGGAGCAGGTTCCCATCGAGGTCGACGTGGTCGCACAAGGGTGCGACGCAGCATCCGGCGGCCGTGCTCAGCCCGGACTCGACCATGCATCCGAGCATCACGCCGAGCCCGAGCGCGCGCGCCGCGTGCGCCATCCGCATCGCCTCGCGGATCCCGCCCGACTTCGAGAGCTTGATGTTGATCCCGTGCGCGATGTCCGCGCACGACGCGACGTCCCCGAGCACGTGGCAGTCCTCGTCGACGTAGATCGGGACGGGAGAGCGCTCGCGGAGCACGCGCCCGCCCTCGTCGCCGGCCGGGAGCGGCTGCTCGCAGTACTCGACCCCGAGCCGGGCGAGCTCCGAGAGCGCTTCCAGCGCCTCGTCGAGCGACCACCACTCGTTGACGTCTACCTGGAGCGGCAGCTCGGTCACTCCCCGCACCGCGCGTACGCGCTCGACATCGAGCCCGTCGCCGCCTCCGAGCTTGAGCTTGAGACGTCGGAACGAGGGCGCGGCTCTCTCCGCCCGCCGCGCCATGTCGTCCGGGTCGCCGAGCCAGACCGTCCACGAGGTCGGCGGACCGACGCGCGGGAGCCCGAGCAGCCGGAACACCGGTGCGCCCAGGAGCTTGCCCTGGAGATCGTGGAGCGCGCCGTCGAGCGCCGCCTTCGCCGCCTGCTCGCCGGGGATCTCCCCCAGCCTCGCTCCGATCTCCTCGAGCGCGAACGGATCGTCGCCGAGGAGCCCGGCGTGCTCGTCGACGAACGCCTTCGCCGACTCGCCGGACTCGCTGTACCGCTCGATCGGCGCCCCCTCGCCGAAGCCGGTCACGCCGTTGTGGCTGAGGGCAACCTGCAAGACGTCGGCGTGGTCGGCGGCCTCGCGCGAGATGACGAAGGTCTCGGCGAGCTCCACACGGGCGATCCTGGCCTCCACCTCCATGCCGAGAGCCTACGGTGAGGCGATCGACACGACGTAGGCGACGACGTCCGCCTGCTCGTCCCCGGTCACGAGACCGGGCGGCATGATCCCCGCGCCTTGTTCGATCGTCGCCGCGACCGTCTCGGCGTCGAGGCCGCTGTCGACGAGCCGCGGCCCCGTGCCACCCTCTCCGCCGGCGCCGTGGCAGCCGGCGCAGTCGCGTTCGAACAACAGCAGACCGACATCCGCATCGCCTTCGGCGACGGTGCTCGCGGGAGCGTCGGGCTCGAAGATCGGCCACTGCGCGAGGAGCAAGGTCGCGCAGACGATGGCGGCGCCGACGAGCACCGGTCGCCACAAACGCCCCATCAGAAGGCGAACTCCACGTTCGTGAAGTACCAGAGGCTCGACGTCGCCCAGACGAGTGCGAGGACGGCGGCCATCGTGATCCCGGCCGCCGGAAGCGCCCAGGCGGGCAGCCCGCGGTCACGGACGATCAGCACCTTCGCCGCGAACACTCCGTACACGAACGACCCCGCGAGCGCGTGCACGGCAACGCGCGCATCGGGTGTCTGGAAGCCGAGGATCGTGACGCAGTGGAAGAACACGGGCAGCGTGCAGAGGAACGCGAGGCGGCCCGACCAGCGGTGCACGGGCGCGAGCCACGAGCCGCCGAAGCGCAGGAACCCGAGCTTCCCGTACATCCGCGACGCCGTCGTCACCTGCACGAGCGCGAGCACGATCGCGGCCGTGGCAAGCCACGCCTTGGCGGAGATCGTCGTCGAGAAGAACACCGTGACGAGGTCGGTGTAGGTCTCGTTGACGTCGCCGAGCGGCACGGCCGCAGCCTACGACTCGGCGCGGGGAGCGACAAGCCTGCCGCGCTAGACTTCCGCTCGCGCGCTCGTAGCTCAGGGGATAGAGCGCTCGCCTCCGGAGCGAGAGGTCGCAGGTTCGATTCCTGCCGGGCGCATGATCGGTTTCCGAGCTCCGCTCCGCGGGAATGCGTTGACGTGGCCCGTTACGAGGTGAACGAACGCGCTGTTGCCCGCGCACGCCAGCTCATCGAAAGCCGCCAGTACGTCCTCGAGAGCGACTGGGGAGACGTCCAGCCTCGAGCCGCGGACGAGAACGCCTTTCTCGAGTCCCACTCCTGGGACGAGTACGCGGAGTGGCATCTCGGGCTCACGCAGGGCGCGACGGACGAGACGAAGGCGCGTTACGCGTTCGTCTACGGAGACTTCCGGCGCATCCACCGCTCAGGCGTCATTGCATGTCACTACCGCGCGGCGGAGTGGCGGCACAAGGAGATCGAGCTGGCCGCCCACGACTTGCTGCAGCTCCTCGACAGCAAGCGGGCCTGACTCGGCGTCAGGTGCCGTTCAGGACGCGACGCGGAGCTCGGACTCCGCCATCGGTACCGCACGGTAGACCGCCCCACGCCAGGCGGCGGCGTCCCCGCCGAGCCTGACCACCTCGGCATCGACGCAGCCGAGCCCCCGCAGGTAGTCGTGCAACGCCTCGTACGCCGTCGTCGCGACCTGGAGCGCGACGCGCCGGCCGCCCGACCGAACTTCGAAGTTGTTTCGCACCCCAGATCCCCATTCCCCACGGGACGTCGCCGTCGCCGCAGTCCCAGTCGCCCACACCCAGCGGTCACGTCGGAGCCCGAAGTCTCTCCCGGAGCCCAACCCGCGACCGTCGCCATACGATGACGTCGTTCGGACGAGACGTCAACCGTACCTTTGGCCGGTCCGGGACCGCGCTGCCGGACGTTGCACGACACGGTGGCGAGCACCATCGGCATCGCCGAGAAGCCACGCGGTGGCTACTGGAAGAGGAGCAGGAGCGCGTCCGTCGGCGCGTAGTCGTCGGTCAGGATCGGCACGTCGTCGGTCGGGATCACGGCGTCGTGCCGGTCGAGGATCGGCTTGCGGAGGTCCGGCACGAGCGGGCTTCGCTGCCGGAAGGCGGCCCACCGCGCGGCCACCGTCGCGGGCTGCGGCGCCGCCTTGTCCGTCGCGACGAGGATGAGGTTCCGAAAGGCCTCGTCTCCCTTGTCCCCCTCGAGGATCGTGGGATGGACGAGGACGGTCGGAAAGACGCTCTGATACGTCTTGTAGATCGCGCGGAACAGGCGCGAGCCGCGGCCGGCGAGGGCGCCGATGGCGTTCATCACGACGACGCCGCCGGGCTCGAGACGCGAGCGCGCGAGCTCGAGGAACTCCTGCGTGACGAGATGGGCGGGGATCGCGTCCGCGAAGAACGCGTCGATCACGATCACGTCGTAGCGCGCGCCCTCGCCGGCGAGGAACCTCCGCCCGTCCCCGACCTCGACGCGGTGCCGCGGGCTGCGCGGGAGGGCGAACCAGCGGTACGCCGCCTCGACGACCGCGGGGTCGAGCTCGACGGTCGTCAGCCGAGCGCGCGGGAGCTCACGCAGCATCCGCTTCTGCGACGAGCCCGCGCCGAGCCCGATGAAGAGAACGTCCCGCGCGGCCCCGTCGTACGCGAACCCGAGGTGGAAGAGGTCGGTGTAGCGGAAGCGCGTGCGGTAGGGATCGTCGAGGTACATCGCGCTCTGCAGCGAGTTGTCGAACCGCAGGTAGCGGGTGTCCTCGTCCTCGACCACGGCGAGCCGGTGGTAGCGCGTGTCCTCGGCGTGCACGAGGCGCAGGCTCGGATCCTCGACCCCTGTCGACGGGTTGCGCGGGTCGCGGTAGGTCTGCCCTCGCTCGCGGAAGATCGGCGACCAGTTGCGGCTCTCCGCCACGGACAGCTGGCCCGTGCGGTCGGTGCCGACCGCGAACGCGGCGACTCCGGCGAGCGTCGCCGCGCCCGCCGCCACGAGAGCCCACCGCGGTGCTCCGGTCGCCAGGGCGAGGAAGGCTGCGGTCGCGAGGAGCACCGCCGCGCCGAGCACGAGCAGCTGCTCGGTGCCGAAGATCGGGATGAGCCAGAAGGCCGTTGCGAACGTGCCGACGATGCTGCCGGCGGTCGAGATCGCGAACGTGCGTCCCGCGGTCGCGCCCGCCCTCTCGACCGAGGTCGCCTGTAGCCGGACCGCGATCGGCCCGACCGCGGACAGGACGAGGCTTGGCGGCCCGAAGAGCACGAGGGCGCAGAGCAGCGGATCGAGCCTCGGGCCCGGGTCCCAGTCGAGTACCGCCTCGATCACCGCCGAGTCGACGACCGGGATCAGCCCGACGATCACACCGCCCAGCGCGATCGTGGCGACGAGCAGCAGCGGCACCGGCCTTCGATCACCTACGACGCCGCCGAGCCAGTAGCCGGCGGCGAGGCCGGCCAGGATCACCCCGATGATCGCGCCCCAGACGAAGAGCGAGTTCCCGAAGTACGGGGCGAGCACGCGGCTCGCGGCGATCTCGACGCCCAGCAGCACCGCGCCGGACAGGAAGACCGCCGTCAGGACCGCCCAGCCGGTCGCGAGGCGGACCGAGCCACTGCTAGCCATCTCTCCCACGCGCGAAGACAGTACCTCGGACCTCTGGTCGCCACGGCGCGGCGCAAGCGTGCAGACTCCCGCCCGTGGAGAGCGCCGAGCCGTCCTCCGTCCCGCAGCTGCGCCCGCTCGGGATCGGGGAGATCCTCGATGTCGGCATCAAGATCACCACGCGCCACTTCTGGACGCTCGCACGCGCGGTCCTCGTCGTCGTGGTGCCGCTCCAGCTCCTGTCGTCGATCATCGACCTCTCCGTCGCCGACGGGACGCTGTCGAGCGGCGGCTCGAACCTCGAGACGGACGAGTTCGGGAACCCGCAGCTCGAGACGGAGGAGCTCTCGACCTTCTTCGCGGCGGTGCTCGTGTCCGCCGTTCTCGGCCTGCTCGCGCAGACGATCGCGACGGGCGCCTGCTTCAAGGCGGTCACCGACGCCTACCTCGGCCGCACGCCCTCGTGGCAAGGCTCGACCGCGCACGTGCTCCGCCGCCTGCACTCGATCCTGTGGATCTCGTTCCTGACGTACTTCCTCGGCGGCCTGGCGCTCCTCGCCTGCATCATCCCCGGCGTCTGGCTCTTCATCGCCTGGACGGTCGCGATCCCCGCGTTCCTGACGGAGGAGGTCAAGGGCCGGCGCGCGCTCGGCCGCTCGTTCCGGCTCGTGCGCCACTTCTGGTGGCGGACGTTCGCGATCATCGTCCTCGGGGCGATCCTCGCGGGCATCGTCTCCGGCGTGCTCGTCGGCGCGCTGACCGCGGTCACGTTCACGAGCGACAGCACGCTCACGGCGGTGATCGCGAACTTCGTCGCCTCCGTCGCGGCCGGGGTCCTGACGACGCCGTTCATCGCCGCGGTCACGATCGTCCTGTACATCGACCTCCGCGTCCGCAAGGAGGGCTTCGACCTCGCCCTGCTCGCCGCCCGTCTCGGCGAGGGTGGCGAGCCGGGCGAAGAGCCGCTGCCGTCGGTGCTTCCCGCACCGCCGGTCCTCCCGACGCCGCTGCCGACGTACGAAGGGGGCGAGCGGCCGCCGTTCTGGCCGCCGCCGCCCGGCTGGAAGCCCAGCTCCGGGTCCGACCCCGAGAACCCGTGAGCGCCATTCAAGAAACGCCGGCTCAGGCGCGCGAGGAGGCGCGGCGGATCCTCGCCGAGGACCGCTTCCACGAGACCGAGCTCCCGCGCCCGCTGCGCCGGCCCCTCGAGTGGCTCGGCGACCTGCTCGAGCCGATCGGGGACTTCTTCGAGCGCATCCTCGAGCCCCTTCCGGGCGATACCTCGCTCGTCTGGCTCGTTCTCGCCGGGCTCGTGCTCCTGGTCGCGGTGTGGTTCGCGACCCGCCTCGTGCTCCGCCACGGCCCGGCGGCGCCCCGGCCTCGCGCCGGGAGCCGCGCCGAGGAGGAGTCGGCGGACGCGGCGACGCTCGAGCGCCTCGCAGACGCGGCGGAGCGGGGCGGCGACCTCGAGCGCGCGCTCCGGCTCCGCTTCCGCGCGGGGATCCTGCGGCTGGTCGAGCGACGGCAGCTCGACGACCCCGAGGTCGTGACGACCGGCTCGCTCGTGCGGACGCACCGGTCCGAGCCGTTCTCGGCGGGCGCCCGCGCGTTCGAGGAGGTCGTCTACGGCCGCCGCGCGGCCACGCCCGAGGACCTGCGCCGGGTGCGCGAGGGCTGGCAGGCGGTGCTCGCGCGATGAGCAGATCGTGGTGGACGGTCGCGGGCGCGATCGCGGTGGCGGTCGTGGCCCTGAACCTCGCTCTGCGGGAGGTCGACCAGAGGACGCGACCGCCGGGCGGTCCGACCTCCTCGTCCTTCGCGACCGCTCCGGACGGCGCCGCCGCGTACGCCGAGCTGCTCGAGCGCTTCGACCGACCGGTGATCCGCCTGCGGGAGGCGCCCTCCGAGGCCGACCTCTCCCCCGAGAGCACGCTCGTGCTCCTCGACGCGGAGGGGCTGACGAGGGACGACTGGCTCGCCGCGAAGGTCCACCTGCGCGAGGGCGGGCGGGTCGTCTACGCGGGAGACGACGTCGCGTGGCTCAGCGAGGTGGACGGCGACCTCGCCTGGCGCGAGCGCTTCGCGGGCACCGGACGCGTGCCGCCGGGCGCGACCGGGCTCGGCGACGTGAGCACGGTGAAGGCGGATGCGCGCGGCGTCTGGCTGTCGGATGAGGGCGTGCTCCTGGAAACAGAGCGAGGCCGCGGCGCGATCGCACTCCGGAGGGCATTCGGTCGTGGTGAGATCGTGCTCCTCTCGGACGCTTCGCCGCTCCAGAACCGGCTGCTCGCGTCGGCCGACAACGCGGCGTTCGGGCTCGCGGTCGCGGGGCCGCCGGGCCGGTCCGGTCGTCTTCGCGGAGAGCTTCCACGGCTACGGCGAGGCGAGCGGGCTCGGCGCGGTGCCGACACGCTGGTGGTGGGTGTTCGGTGGCCTGCTCCTCGCGGCGCTCGTGCTCGCGCTCGCACAGGGCCGGCGGCTCGGTCCTCCGGAGCTGCCCGGACGCCCCCTCCCGCCGGCGCGCGTGGAGTTCGCCGAGGCGCTCGCGACCCAGCTCGCGCGCACGCGGCCCCGCGGCGACGCCGCCCGCACCGCGCACCGGCTCGTCCGGGAGCGGCTCCTGCGCAGGCTGCGCCTGCCGCCCGATGCAGCCGAGGACGAGCGTCCGCGCGGCGGCCGCGTGCGCGCGGAGTTGATCCCGGGATCGTCGACGCGGCTCTCGTCGGCCCTCAGCCCGACCTGCTCGCCGCGGGACAGGCCCTGCGAAACCTCGAGCGAACGGAGGCGAAGGCATGAGAGAGCTCGCGGACCGCGTGCACGCGGAGGTCGGGAAGGTCGTCGTCGGGCAGGAGGGGACGGTGGAGCTCCTGCTCGCCGCGGCCGTCGTCGGCGGCCACGTGCTGCTCGAGGGCCCGCCGGGAACCGCGAAGACCCTGCTCGCGAACGCGCTCGCGCGGGCACTCGACGTCGAGTTCCGGCGGGTGCAGTTCACGCCGGACATGCTCCCGTCCGACCTCACGGGAACCACCGCGCTCCGCGGCGGCGAGCTCGTCTTCCGGCCCGGCCCGGTGTTCACGAACGTCCTCCTCGCCGACGAGATCAACCGCACGCCGCCGAAGACGCAGGCCGCGCTGCTCGAGGCGATGCAGGAGCGCCAGGTCTCGATCGACGGCGAGACGCACCCGCTGCGCTCGCCCTTCCTCGTCCTCGCGACGCAGAACCCCATCGAATACGAAGGGACCTACCCGCTCCCCGAGGCGCAGCTCGACCGCTTCCTCTTCAAGCTCGACCTCGGCTACCTGCCGGAGGACCGCGAGATCGCCGTGCTGCGGCTCGCGCACCGCGGTGTGGCGCCGCCGTCGCTCGACGCGGTTCAGGCCGTCGTGCATGCCGACGAGCTCGAGTCCGTGCGCCGCGACGTCGACGCGACGACCGTCGCGGACGAGGTGGTCGCCTTCGTCGTCGCCTTGGTGCGGCGGACGCGCGAGCTTCCCGGCGTGGAGCTCGGAGCCAGCCCGCGCGCCGCGGTTCATCTCCTCGCCGCGTCGCGGGCGCTCGCCCGGCTCGCGGGGCGCGACTTCGTGACGCCCGACGACGTCGTCGACGCCGCGCGGCCGGTCCTGCGGCACCGCCTCGTGCTCCGCCCGGAGGCCGAGCTCGAGCGCTACACGGCCGCGGACGCGGTGGAGTCGGCGCTCGCAGCGGTCCCCGTTCCACGGTGAGCCCGACCCTCCGCACGGCGTTCGCGGTCACGGTTCTCGCCCTCGCCGCGCTGGTGCTCCCGCTGCCGCTCGTCGCGATCGCTGTCGTCGCCCTCGCCGGCGCGGTCGTGGTCGACCTCCGCGCGATACGCGAGCCGCCCGCGGTCCGGCGCGAGCTTCCCCGCGCGGCCGCGCGCGGCGTCCCGGCGCGTGTCGGCCTCACCCAGCGCGTCCCCGTCGCAGGCGACGTGCGGCTCCGCCAGCCGGTGCCGCCGGACGTCGAGCTCGATCCTTCCGAGGCTGACGAGCAGCTCGAGGCAACGCTCGTCGCGAGGCGGCGCGGGCGCCACGTCCTCCCCGGTCCCGCGGCCCGCCGCACCGGCCCGCTCGGGCTCGGCCGGCGTGACTTCACCCTGCTCGAGGACGCCGAGCTCCACGTCTACCCGGACCTGCCGGCGGCGAGTCGCCTCGTCGACGCCGTCCGCCGCGGCCGCTTCCGCGAGACCGGGCTGCGGACGCGCGGCGCGCTCGGCCTCGGCACCGACTTCGAGTCGATCCGCGACTACCTCCCGGACGACGACATCCGCCAGGTGAACTGGGCCGCGACCGACCGGCTCGGGCGGCCGATGAGCAACCAGTACCGGATCGAGCAGGATCGCGACGTCGTCGTCGCGCTCGACGCGGGCCGGCTGATGTCGGCGCCGCTCGCGGGCGGCACGAGGCTCGACGTCGCGGTCGACGCCGTGGCCGCGGTGGCGGCGGTGGCCGACGAGCTCGGGGACCGCTGCGGCCTGGTTGCGTTCGACGGGCAGGTGCGCCGGCACGTCCGTCCGGGCCGCCGCGCCGCGCGCAACGTCGTCGCCGCCCTCTTCGATCTCGAACCGACCCGCCAGGAGAGCGACTACGCGCTCGCGTTCCACCGTGTCGGGAGCTCGAAGCGTGCGTTCGTGCTCGTGCTCACCGACCTGCTCGAGCCCGCGGCGGCGCAACCGCTCGTCGACGCGATCCCGATCCTCGCCCGCCGGCATCACGTCGTGGTCGCAGGCGCCACCGACCCCGACCTCGAGGCACTCCTCGAAGCGGAGCCGGAGACCGAGGTCGACGTCTACCGCGCGGTCGCCGCGGCCGACGTCCTCGACGCACGCGAGCGCGCGAGCGCAGCACTGCGCGGGGCGGGTGCGCACGTCGTCGAGGCTTCGCCGGAGCGCCTCGGCGCCGCGTGCGTGCGGGCCTACCTCACAGCGAAAGCTCGAGCTCGTCTGTGACGGGACGTCGCGCGCCGCGCCACGCGATCAGCGTCCAGTAGATCGCGCCCAGCATGATCCCGATCGTCAGCGCCGGAGCGAGGCCGAGCCCGGTCGGCGTCAGGAAGCCCTCCACGAGGCCTGCGAGCACGAGCCACGGCGCGGTGCCGAGCGCGATCAGGACCGCCCGCTTCGCCTCCCGTCGCAGCGCCGTCCCGCGGGGCAGCCGGCCCGGCGCCACGATCGCCCACCCGAGCCGCAAGCCCGCGGCGCCGGCGACGACGATGCACGAGAGCTCGAGGATCCCGTGCGCGGCGACCAGCTCGACAAAGGGCTCGCCGTTGCCCGCGCCCCACGCGAGCCCGGCGACAGCTCCGAGGAGCACGCCGTTGAGGAGCAGCACGCCCGCCGTCAACAGCCCCGCGGTCATCCCGCCCGCGAACGCGATGAAGGTCACGCGGATGTTGTTCGTGAAGATCTCCGCCGCGAACCCGGCCTGCTGGTCGGCGCTGAAGCCGAGGTCGGTCGTCGTCCGCGGCTCGGTCACGGTGCGGTACTCCTCCGGGACGAGCCCGCCCGCCGCGCCCGGGTCGTCGAGCGCCCAGCCGGCCGCGAGCACGGCCGGCGCGAAGAGAAGCATGGCGGAGACGCCGAGCAGCAGCGGCCGCTCGGCCACGAGCCGCCAGTAGTCCGTCGCGAGGAAGCGGACCGCCGAGAAGCGCCGGCGTGACGCCGAGTACACGAGATGTCGAGCGCGGCCGACGAGATCCTCGAGCCGGGCGACCACCGGATCTCCCGGCCAGCGCCGCCGCGCGAGCGCGAGGTCGGCCGCCGCGCCGCGGTACAGCTCTCCGAGCCGGAGGACGCCGTCGCCGCCGAGGCGGCCGGCGCTGCGCCCCGCCCGCCGCGTCAGCTCGTCGAGCTCGCGCCACGACTCGCCGCGGTTACGGAGAAAATGCTCGAGGGTCATGGGAGTGCAGTACGAGGATCGCATGACGATCGAGACGCCGGAGGGCGTCTCGGTCACCGTGCCGCTGGCCGGCGTCGGCTCGCGGTTCATCGCGGCCACGATCGACTTCACGATCCAGGCGACGATCGTCATTGTCGCGCTCGTCGTATTCGTCGCCTACGGCGTCGGCGGCGGCGCGGGCCCCGGCTTCTTCTCGATCGTCGTCTTCGGAATGTTCTTCGCGTACGACGTCGCCTTCGAGGTGCTCGCCGACGGCCGCACGCCGGGCAAGCGCTGGACGGGCCTGAGGGTCGTCCTCGCAGGCGGGCAGCCGATCACCTTCGTGCCGAGCGCGATCCGGAACCTGATCCGGCCGCTCGACTTCCTTCCCTCCGGCTACCTCGTCGGGATCGCGACGATCCTGGTGACCAAGCGGAACCAGCGGCTCGGCGACCTCGCCGCCGGGACGGTCGTGGAGCGGGCGCCGATCAAGAGCACGCGGCCGGCGCTGCGGCCGGTGATCACGCCGGTCGAGCTTCCGACGTCCGTCGTCGCCTGGGACGTCAGCGCGATCACGGCGTCCGACATCGCGACCGTCCGCTCCTTCCTCGAGCGGCGCGCCTCGCTCGAGTGGGGAGCGCGTGCCAATCTCGCGGAGACCATGGCGAGCCGGCTCCGGCCGCGCGTCGGCGGGCTCTCCGCGTCCGCCCCGCTCTCGGACGAAGCCTTCCTGGAGCAGCTCGCCCGCGTGAAGGGCGCCCGTTCGTGAGAGCGCTCGCCGGACACCGGATCCCGCTCGACGACACCGATCTCCGCACCGCGTCGGCGCTCCTCCTCGGCTGCGCCGCCCTGCGCGCCGCCACTCCCGGAGAGGTAGGCATCCCGTGCCCGCTCCGCGAGCTGACCGGCATCCCCTGTCCCTTCTGCGGCATGACGACGAGCGTGAGCGCGACCGTCGAGCTCGACCCCGTGGAGGCGGTCGCAGCCAACCCGGGCGGCCCGGTGCTCGTCGTTCTCGCGGTCGCGATCCTCCTCGGGCCCGGCAGGCGCCTCGTCGTCCGATCAGGACTTGTTTACTTGGCGCTAGCCGTCCTATGGCTATGGGAGTTGAACCGGTTCTCGATCCTCTGAGGAGGCACGCATGAGCGAGCACGTCCCCCAGGTCCCCGCGCAGGAGCCACCTGAGCCCGGCGCACCGCCGCCGCCCGCTCAGCCCGCGTGGACGCCAGAGGGCCCGAGCGGGCCGCGTGCGAGCTTCGGCCGGCGGCTCGTGGCGTATCTCCTCGACTCATTGATCGTGATCGCCGGCATCGTGATCATCGCGCTCATCTCCGAGCCGCTACCCGACGCGCTCGGAGCGCTCCTCGTCGTTGTCGCGCTCCTGCTCTCTGTCGCTTACACCCCCTTCTTCGAGGGAAGGCCGAGAGGCCAGACGCCGGGCAAGATGGCGCTCGGCATCCGAGTGATCGACTTCGCGACCGGCGGGCCGATCGGCTACGGGCGAGCCGTGATCAGGTACCTCGGGAGGATCGTGTCGGCAATCCCCTGCTATCTGGGGTTCTTGTGGATGCTCTGGGACAAGGAGAAGCAGACCTGGTACGACAAGATGAGCACCTCCGTCGTCGTGCCGGAGCAGTACTACCCGGTCAGCCGCTAGGTCCCTCTTCTAGAGGAGCACGCGCAACGCGTCGCTGAGCCGCTCGACGTCGTCCTCGTCGTTGTACGGGCCGACGGAGACGCGGAGGAAGTGCCGCCCGTCCCACTCGTAGACGGGCGCCTCGATGCGGTACTCGGTGTACAGCCGATGCCAGAGCTCGTCCCGATCGCCGGATGGCAGCTCGACGGCACGCATGAACGGCGCCGGCTCGCCCGGAAGCCGCGGCAGGCCCAGCTCCGCGAGCCGCGACTCCGCGAGGTCTGCGACCGCGCGCTGGCGCTCCGCGTCGAAGGTCGCGTGCACCTCGATCGCCTTCGGCACGGTGAGGTAGGCGGCCGGGTCGCGCGTCCCCGCCCAGCCGTGGCGCTCCGCGAAGTCGGCGTCGTCGCGCCAGCCCCAGCTGACGACGAGCGGCTCGACCCACTCCTGATGCTCCGGGCGCACCCACATGAACCCGGCGCCCTTCGGCGCGCACATCCATTTGTGGCAGTTCCCGGCGTACACGTCCGCCCCGAGCGACGCCACGTCGAGCGGGAGCTGTCCCGGCGCATGCGCGCCGTCCACGATCGCGAGCACCCCCGCGGCCCGTGCAGCGGCGCAGATCTCCTCCACCGGGAAGACGAGCGTCGTCGCCGACGTGACATGCGACACCGAGACCGCTCGCGTCCGCGGCCCGATGCGCTCGGCGATCTCCTCCGGCTCGCAGACGACGAGAGTCGCCCCTGCGAACTCCCACGTCATCGAGATCGCGCCGTACTCGTGCGCGGTCGTCAACACCTCGTCCCCGGGCTCGAGCCGCAGCGAGCGGATGACCGCGTTGAGGCCGGAGGTCGCGTTCGGGACGAACACGAGATCCTCGGCCCGCACGCCGAGAAACGACGCGAGCGACGCACGCGCCTCCGCCATCCGGCCGGGCCGCTCCGCCTCGCCCCAGAACCACTTCGCGATCTTGCGCGTGAAGAAGTCCGTCGGTCCGGCCTCGAGCTCGCGCTGGATGCGCTGGTACTCCTCGAACACGGGCACGGGGCACGCGCCGAAGCTCCCGTGGTTCAGCTGGACGACGTCAGGATCGAGGAGGAACCCGTCGCGCATCGGCGCGGTTAGTGTCTCACGGTGCGCGGCGGCCTCCTCCGGACGTACTTCCCGCCTCTCCCGCGGTCGGTGACGACCCTCCAGGTCGGCGGGCTCGTGAACTCGTTCGGAAACGGCATCACGCTGCCGTTCCTCTTCATCTACTTGCACAACGTGCGCGGAATCGGGCTCGGCGTCGTCGGGCTGATCGTCGGCTCGCACGCGCTCGCGAGCATCGTCGCCGGGCCCGTCTTCGGCATCCTCATCGACCGCGTCGGCGGACGGAGGATGCTCGCGACTGCGCTCGTGATCCTCGCCGGCGGCTACGCCCTGTACCCGTTCGTGCACGAGACATGGCAGGGGTTCGCAGTCGCGATGATCACGGGAGTCGGCGTCGGCGGCTTCTGGCCGTCGCAATCGACCCTCATCGCGGGGCTCACCGCGCCGGCCGAGCGACCGGCGGCGTTCGCGATGCAGCGCGTCGTGATGAACCTCGGCATCGGCCTCGGCGCGCTCGCGGGCGGCCTCATCGCGACGACGGAGTCACCAGGCTCGTTCACCGTCCTCTTCCTGCTGAACTCGGTGACGTTCGTCGTGTACGCGGGCGTCATGCTCGCGCTCGTGCCGTCGCCCGATCTCGCGCGGCACTCTGGAGCGGGGGCCGAGCGCGCGGGCACGTACCGCGACGTCCTCCGCCACCGCGCCTTCGTCGCCGTGATCGGGCTCAACGCCCTGTTCATCTTCGCGGGCTTCTCCGGCTTCGAGCTCATCCCCGTCTATGCGAAGAACGAGGCCGCGGTCTCGGAGACGCAGATCGGGATCGTCTTCCTCGTGAACACGGTGGTGATCGTGCTGCTCCAACTTCCCGTGGCGCGTTTCGCACAGGGGCGCCGGCGGATGCCTGCGCTGGGCCTTCTCGGCCTGCTCTGGGCGCTCGCGTGGCTCGTCGTGCCGATCGCGGGCGCGGAGACCGCGGCGACGGCGACGCTCCTGCTCATGGGCGCGATGGCGATCTTCGCCGCCGGGCAGTGCCTGCACGGCGCGGTACAGGCTCCACTCGTGTCGGACCTCGCGGAGCCGCGCCTCCTCGGCCGCTACATGGCCCTCTCCGCGCTGTCGTGGCAAGTCGGGTTCGCGCTCGGGCCGGCGGTGGGCGGCTTCGTCCTCGAGTTCTCCCCGACCGGCGTGTGGATCGGCGCAGCGGTGTGCTGCGCGCTCGGCGGCGTGCTCGCGTTCTTCGTGGAGTCGACGCTGCCAGCTCGCGCGCGGCGCACTCCCGCTCCGGAGCCGGCACCGGCTTCCGCCTAGCGCAACAGGCCCGCGGAAGGCTCCGGAGCTAGAATCGCGAACATGGCTCCGACCCTGGACGACCCTCTGAGTACCGATGCCGAGCCTTCCCCGCATCCGGCGGCTCCGTTCGGCCCGCGGCACGGGTCAGATCGTTCCGCGCCCGGCGCCGGTCGTCCACGAGCTCTCCGCTAACGGCCTCACCTGGCTCAACGTCGTCGCGCCGGACGTGGAGACGGCGCAGGCCCTCGCCGAGCGCTTCGGCTGGCACCCGCTCGACGTCGAGGACATCGTCTCGAAGCGACAGCGCCCGAAGGTCGACGACTACGAGGACGAGGGCTACCTCTTCGCCGTCCTCCACTTTCCGTTCTACGACAAGCAGGTCCAGCGCCTGAACGCGGCCGAGCTCGACCTCTTCATCGGGCACGACTACGTCGTCACGATCCCGAACCGCGAGCTGCACCCGGTCACGCGGCTCTTCCGCCGCTGCGAGGAGGACGAGGTCTTCCGCGACCAGCTCTTCGCGCGCGGCTCCGGCCGGCTCCTGTACGAGATCCTCGACGACCTCTTCGACTACTGCTTCCCGATCCTCGACAAGATCGCGCACAAGCTCGACGTGATCGAGGACGAGATGTTCGAGGGCGCGTCGCAGGAGGTCGTCCGCGACATCTCCAACGTGAAGCAGGAGATCATCTCGTACCGCAAGATCGTGAAGCCCGAGCGCTCGACGCTGCGGGTGCTCGAGCGGCGGGTGGAAGGCTTCCTCCCCGAGGAGCTCGAGCTGTACTTCGACGACATCGTGGACGCCGCCGAGCGCATCTGGGACCTCCTCGACAACTACAAGGAGGTCGTCGAGGGCCTCGAGTCGACGAACGAGTCCGTCATCTCGCACCGCCAGAACGACGTTCTCCGGCTGCTGACGGTCTTCACGGTGATCGTCCTGCCGCTGACACTGATCACGGGCATCTTCGGGATGAACGTCGCCTTCCCGGGGGAAGGGACGCGCGAGGCGTTCTGGGCGATCGTCGCCGCGGTCGCGGTCGTGCTCGTCGCGCTGGTCGGATTCTTCCGCTGGCAGCGCTGGCTCTGAGGTGCCCGAGGCGCGACTCGAGGACGCCGGCTCAGGTCTCGCACCGGCGAGCGACGGCTGGTTCGTCGTGAACGTGCGGGACGCCGAGTGGTGGACGTCGGACAGCACCGGAAAGCGGTCGCGCGGCTCGAGGTGCGGCTTCGAGAGCGAGCAGGAGCACGAGTTCCCACAGCTCGGCATCTGTGTCCACGTCCTGGAGCCCGGCGAGCCGAACGGCCTCTACCACGCCGAGTCGGACCAGGAGGCGTTCCTCGTCTTGTCCGGAGAGTGCAGGCTGCTCGTCGAGGGTGAGGAGCGCCTTCTCGAGGCGTGGGACTTCTTCCACAGTCCCCCCGGGACCGAGCACATCTTCGTGGGCGCCGGCGACGAGCCGTGCGCGATCCTGATGGCCGGCGCACGAGGCTCGCAGGACTGGCGCGGGCTCTACCCGGTGTCGGAGCTCGCGGCGCGCTACGGCGCGAGCGCGAAGGAGGAGACGTCCGACCTGAAGCAGGCGTACGTGGGGTTCGAGTGGTTCAAGCGGGAGCGGCCCCCGTACTGGGACCGCCTGCCCTGGGCCTAGCCCCAAAGAAAGCGGCCGGGCCGGGTGCCCCGCCGCATAGGGACCCGGCCCATCTGCCCTGTTCCCCGCCCTACAGCAGGATTCTGAGCGCGGTGTCCGCGGGGCAGCCGCGGTCCGCAAGACCGGTCGCCTGGTGCAGATCGACCTCGACATGAGAGGCGAGCACGAGCGCCGAGCCGATGTCGTAACCGGAGCGAACAAGCGCCTCGAAGCGCCAGCGAAGGATCGCTTCTGCTTCGGACTCATCGATTAGCTCGAACTGGGCCGCAGTCATCGCCGCCCTCCCTCTGTTGTCGGCTTTCGAGGTCACAGTTGACCCTCATCGGCGCGCTGCCGCGCCCTCTTGAGGTCCTGACCTGACAGGCCAAAAGTTCGGTTGCGGGTACTGGTCGTCCCCCAGTCGGGGGATGACTAGCGCGGTCGCGTCTCGACAGCGGCGTTCGGACGCCAGAAAACCCTGCACGCCCGCCACATACCGCGCTTCTCCGACGCGCCGCCGAGACCGCCGAGAGCAGCGCTCACGCGTGCTTTCCGCGGTCGCCGTCGAAGAAGTACGGCGTCGCCGCGCCGCGCCGGACGAGCTCGACGTTCACGATCATGCCCTTGATCTGCACGTAGCGGAGGAGGCGCCCGTAGATGTCGACGCTGTCGAGCCGCGGATCCCTGCGGAGCTTGATTCGCGAGCCTGGCGGCGCGAGCCGCGTGAGCTCGCGCGTCGACGGCGCCGAGTAGCACTCTCCACCCGCCTCGGGCGCGTCGATCTGGACGAGCCGAACCAGTCCGCCTCCACGGACGAGAACGTGTCGCCGTCGACGATCCGCCCGACGACGACCGTGCGTTCGCCACGAGTCGTCCGCCCGCGCAGGCGGCGGAGGCGGCGTCGCCAGCGAGCCGAGAGCAGGACGCAGCGACGCTATGGCTCGCCGCAGGCGCTCGCTAGATCGCGCGGAGCCATCGATCCGCGCGAGCCTCGCGACCCTTGCGATCGACGCTCCAGGCCCAGAACAGGAGGCCGCCGATGACGACCACGATCGCGGCGCCGATGCCGACGCGAGCCCAGATGTTCCCGAAGAGCACGATCCCGAACACGCCGGCGGCGAGCAGCAGGAGCATTGCGCCGCCGATCTTGAGGAAGTAGCTCGCCATGAGCGCGAGTCTACGGTAGAAACAGCGGCGTGGCCAGACCTCTGTGGGCGCCGTGGCGGCTCGAGTACATCGTCCAAGCGGACGAGCTGCCGGGCTGCATCTTCTGTGCGGAGGGCTCGGGCGAGCTACCCGAGGCGGAGTCGCTGCTCGTCCACCGCGGCGAGCACGCGGCCGCGATCCTGAACAAGTACCCGTACTCGTCCGGGCATCTCATGGCCGCGCCACTCCGGCATGTCGGCGCTCTCGGCGAGCTCGCCGCCGAGGAGGCGCTGGAGCTCCACCGGCTGGCCGTCGCCGGGCTCGAGGCGTTGACCGCGCTCTACGCGCCGGACGGCTTCAACCTCGGCTGGAATCTCGGTCGCGCGGCAGGCGCCGGCATCGCCGACCACGTCCACCTGCACGTCGTCCCGCGCTGGTCGGGCGACACGAACTTCATGCCGGTGCTCGCCGACGTGAAGGTGCTTCCGGAGCACCTGCTCGAGACGCGCGACCGGCTGCGCGCAGCTTGGACTACGACGACTTGAGGCGGGCGAGCGCACGCCATGCGCTCGAGGTCATCGTGTCCCAGTCGTAGAGGCTGACGCCGATCGTCGCGCCGTCGTCCTGCACCGCCGCGACGAATCCGGCGAGCTCCTCGCTGCCCATACGATTCGCGACGCCGCCGGCGACGTGGATCGGGACGTCCGGGTTCCGCGTGAGCTTGCGGACGAGCCGGAGCGAGCGCGTGACGTAGCCGTACGTGGCCTCGAACCCTCGGAAGGAGCTCCCCGTGTAGATCATCGGGGCGATCGCGTCGACCTCGCTCGTCAGCGCGGCCCACGGGAAGCGGGGCCAGCGCGTGGGCCGGCGCTCGAGCGCGCGCGGGTCGATGGGCACGATCGCGAGCGGCATCTCTCCCGAGACCGTCCTCACCGCGCGGGTCAGCGCGACCGCGCGCTGCGAGCGGACCGAGGCGTTCCTGAGAGCCGTGCCCTCGATGTTGAGCGCGATCCCGTCGAATGCGCCGCCGGTGGGAGTTCGGAACGAGAGCATCGCCAGGCCGCGGCGGATGTCGAGCGTGTGCTTCAGGTGGCCGGGCAGGTACCACGCCACCGCGCGGATGCCGCGCGCGTGCAGCGCGTCCACGAAGCGGCCGAGCTCCTTCGGCCGGACGACGTCCGTCCGGGCGTTGTAGTTCGCCGTCTCGACCCAGACCGCCTCGATGCCGCGGGCCGCCATGAGCGACGCCGTGCGCTCCGGGGCCTTGAAGACCGCGCCGTCGTAGATGTCCACCCAGGTGCCGAGCCCGCCGAACACGGCTGCGTCGGCCTGCTTCGCGGCGGGCGCAGATGCGGCCCCGGCGGCAGCGACGACGACCGTGAGTGCGAGGACTGCAGCGAGCGCGCGCACGCCCGAGACGCTAGCGGGAGTCTGTGAAGGCTCTGTCAACGCGAAGCTAGAATCGAGCGTTCGCGCGGACGTAGCTCAGTTGGTAGAGCACTGGCTTCCCAAGCCAGGTGTCGTGGGTTCGAGTCCCATCGTCCGCTCTAGGATCCATGCGGTAGGCGCGGCGTCCTGATCAATGGCCGTGCCCCGCAAGTGCCCTAAACGGCTCTTACATGAAGAGTGGCCATCGAAGATCTCGTCCGTGGTCGCGCTGACGAGCCAGCTCTCGCGAGGCCCACGCGGAACGAGGTCTACTTCCTCGATCTCGGTCCAGCACGAGGCCCGGCGCGCGACCGCGATGCGAGCCTCCCGGATCGCGGCTTCGTCGGGCACGTCCTCCGAGCTCGATTTCAGGACCGCTTGAGCTCATCGCTCATCCAGGGGCCTATGTTGCACATCGGCGAGGGACTTCTAAGGTCTGAAGTGGCTACGCCGTCTAGATGTTTGGAAGATCGCCGCCTGGCCAGGCTGGGTAGTGGCCCTCCGCCGGCCAGGACGACAGAATCATGACGATACGGGCGCCGCCCATGCTGGCGACGCTGTGCCGCTCGCCAGGCTCGAGAGTGAGCAGGGTGCCCGGTCCTGCCTCGACGACATCGTCGCCGGCGACGATGCGAGCCGTTCCCTCGACAACCATCAACCAGGTCCGTTCACGCACCTGGTGGTCGCCCAGTTCCTCACCGGGCGCCAGGCGGATAATGATCGCGCGTGCCCCGTCGACGGTCTCGAGGACGGCCGCCAAGCGGGTGCCCGCGGGTGCCTCGATCTCTCTCACGTCCCATGACTGCACGGCCCGGATGCTAGTGAATGACCTACGAGGATCCGTCCAGCTTCGCCGGTCGCGGCGACAGCGACTTCGAGCAGCACGGACACCCCGGAAACGGAGTTCGTGCGCGAACGACTAGCTAGCCGACTCGTCGATCGTCCATTCGCCGCCGACTTCCCGCCGCAGGACCTTCCCGCAGCTTGGACAGCGCCGCTCCGTCGCTTCACGGACTGGCTCGCCAGGAGCGCTGATCGCGGATTCGACGCGCGCCCCGCAGTTCGGACAGGCGTCGTGATCGCTGTCGTTCGCGGCAGTGCTCACGTCGCCCAAACGTAACACCGGCACCGGAGCGGAGTGAGCCGCGGCGTTGCGTATCGACGAATGAGGGCCCGGCAAGCCGGGCCCTCTCCGTCGAAGTAACTTCCGTCGAGCTAGACGGCGACCAAGACGCGGTCGCTGGTAGCGACGACGTGGCCGCTCGTGATCTTGGGCTCGTTGGGGATGATCGTGTCGAGCTTCTCGTCGCGGATCCAGGTTGCGACGAACTTCGACGACTCCTTGCCCTGCTCAGGTGTCTCGAAGAGACCGAGCGAGCTGAAGACGCCGTTGTCAGCCTCGATGAGGAAGTAGCCCTTGAACCCGGGCATCTTCTCGAGCTTGGGGACGAGGCTCTCGTTGACCTTGCTGGTCAACTCGGTCGAGCGATTCTGGTCCACACCGTCGTAACGGCGAATGGTGGCATGCATGTGATGCTCCTTCGTTCCGATCAGTGCAGGAAAGTCCAGACGAACCCCTGCTGCGCTCTGCCGGTGGTACTACCAAAGAGGAAAGAAAAAACCTCGGCGGCCTCAAAAACAGGCCAAGCGCTAAGGCAACTATAGCCGCGATACGCCACGCGCCCTGTTGCGTCTCGCAAAGCCGCTCCCCGACTGACCTCGCTGCGAATCCGGGACGGGGGAGGCGGAGCTTCCTGCGGAATCGACGCTCCAGAGCCTCCACGTGAGCCAGCCGAGGAGGGCGTACCGCCACTTCGACATGGAGCGAGTGTCTCACGAACGGCGCGGAGGACCATGTCCGTTCGGAAGCGATCCACTCGACGACGCGCCAGGCCAAGCCGCCTGCACCGAGACTACTCGGAGTATCCCTCAGTCACTTTCGAGCAGCTCGGCAGGCACGACGGCGGGATATCGGCCACCTCTCGCCCGATTGTCCCGGGGCTGGATCTGAGCGGCGCGTTCGGTCGGAACACCCGCGGGAAGACCGAGAAGGCGCTCGACGCCGCCGAACGTCTCGACATCCGGGTCAGTCGCCACGCGAGCGACGTTGGTGACGCGGCCCTCTCTTCGTGCATGAGACCGTCAGCGTTTCGGCTGCCGCCTCTAAGGGAATCTCAGATCGTCATTCGAACCGGAAGGGACGGTCATGGGCATCATTGCGTTCATCATCCTCGGTCTCCTCGCTGGCCTGATCGCGAAGGCGATCATGCCCGGCAACGATCCTGGTGGCTACATCGTCACGGCGGTCATCGGAATCGTCGGTGCGCTCCTGGGCGGCTTTCTCGCCGGAGTTCTCTTCGGCGCGGATCCGCTTGATGAGTTCTTCGACATCTCCACTTGGCTGACGGCCATCGTCGGTTCGATCATCCTGCTCGTGCTCTACCGCGTTGTTCAGGGTCGGAGCAATGGTCACAAGGCTGTCCGAGCTTGAGCAACCACCACCGGAATCACGACCACATGGAAAGCAGCCCCGTCTTCGGGCGGGGTTCCGCTCGGAAGGGAGACCGCAATGGCAGCACCGGCAGACCCAGAACCGACGAACGCTACTGACGACTCGACGGCGGAAGCCGATCAGGTCTCGCGCCTCAAGCGCTACGACAAGCGGGTCGAGGAGTGGCTCACATCGCTGAAGGAAGAGGCGGAGCAACGCTCCCCCGAGGTGCTGAGCGCCCTGTCTGCGAAGGCGAAGGACGTATCGGACTACTTGGACAAACTGGCGGAAAAGGCACGGTCACGAAGCGAGCCTTCGGGGGACGTGGTCGACCCATCCCGAAGTGGGCTGGAGCACCCCGCAGACTCCGACCCAGTTGAATCAGAGCGCGGCTACGGTGGTCCTGACCCCGAGAGCGATCCCAAGGGCGACGGCTCCAACGAGGACCAGGGCACGTAGCGCGTGGCCTGAGACGTCGCGTTCGAAGAAGCGATGCGGCAGGTCCGCCTCCTACGCGCACGAGTCGAACGCCTGTCGGATGGAGCCGAGATCAAGAGTGCCGTTCGAGCCGAGGTCGACAATGCGCTCGATGCGCCGGAGCCTCCTCGCGGCGGACGCGGCTCGCGGCAGACGAAAGACCGAGACCGGATGCCTCGAGGCTTCGTCATGACGCGAAGGCCGACCTCGCCGCATCGTCGAACGGGGTGCGTTCGAAGGGAACAAGCGTCCGCAGCCGCTCCTCGCGCGCAATCGTCGGACTCTTCAGCCCTTCGATCAGAGGGCGTGCGACAGAAGCACCGACAGGAGTAACGAGATGAAGCCAGAGCGAGGACAGTCTTGGCGTCAGGACCGGCACCTCGAGGATCCACGGCCGCCGGCCGCGCAGGACGGCGATCCGCTCCATCATCTGGCGGTAGGTCATAACCTCGGGCCCGCCCGCATCGAAGCTATCTCCGAGCAAAGCCTGGTTGCCGCATACACCGGCGAGATAGCGGCTGACGTCGTCGAGCGCAATCGGCTGGGTGGGCGTCGACACCCAACTCGGGGTGATCATCGCTGGTAGGCGGTCGACGAGGGCGACGATCGTCTCGAAGGCGGCGCTCCCTTTGCCCACGATCATCGCGGCGCGCAGCGTCGTAACCGGAACCGCTCCCGCGGAGAGGCATTCCCCCGTCTCGCGCCGGCTTCGCAGATGCGGTGACGCGGTGGGGTCGTCGTCGCCCAGTCCGCCGAGGTAGACGATCTGCTTCACGCGCGCGTGCTCGCACGCTGCGGCGACGTTCTCCGCGGCTACTCGATCCTGCCGCTCGAAGTCGCGTCTGCCGAGGGAATGGACGAGGTAGTACACGACCTCAGCGCCATCGATTGCTCGGGCGACGTCATCGGCGGAACTCGCGTCGCCCTCGACCCAACGGACGCCTTGCTCCGTTGCGTGCGGGGAGCGCGAGACGGCGACGACCTCGTGGCCGGACACGAGGAGCGGGAGAAGTGCACCCCCAACGACTCCGGTCGCGCCAAAGACCGTGACCTTCACACGCCTGCCCTCACGGCGAGTAGCTGGAAGTAACGGCGACTGACGGCGGCGTGCAACGGGCTCTGACCCTTCGCATAAAGCGCTCCGGTCCACCTGGGCGCGCCAAGCCGCGCCGCGAGGCGCGGAAGGTACTCCTCCACGACGACGCTTAGCTCGACTTCGCCGTCAGCACGACGTTGTGCGAGAGTGACCGAGCCGCCGGCCCGCAAGGCGAGTAGGCCTCCTTTGATTGCGAACCGGCACGAGACGGCCTCCTCAGAGAACGCGAGCTCGGGTGCCCCAAAAGAGAGGAGGCTCGCGCCGCCGAGCAGGGTGAGGCGACCGCCGTCGTCTGCCCAGCGGGCGCGCACGCCTCCGCGAGTGACCCGGCCGACCGCCTGCCAGTACGCGATGGCGAGCCAGCGGGCACCCGATTCGGAATTCTCGACGACCGGCTCGGAGGCGAGCACGCGCTGCATCGACTCGAAACCCCCGGAGTCAAGCACTCGCTCCCGTGTGTGCCAGCTGTGCAGCACGAGCGGCACGGTAGCCAGCGGACGCACCACCTCCCTCAAGTCTGAGTCACCCCGTCGGCGACGCGCACGAGCCCAGTCACCCGCGCGGCTTCAGCGACCGGGATGGGCTACAGCCAGCGATCCACTCCCTCAGCCCCCTCTGTCCGTGCCGGCCGCCGCGCCAATCCCTTCGCGATCCTCGCGCAGGGCCAGCCTGACGTCGCGTTCATCGGCCATCAGCGACTCGATGGATGCCTCGAGTAGTTCGAGCTGTTCCTCGAGAATCGAAACGCGCTCCGGCGGCGCGACCGTGCGTAGATCGTTCAGCGCTGACCTCAGCCGGCGCGCCACTTGGGGGGAACCGGCCCCGGCCATGCGGATCTCGTCGAAGGCGAGATGGACGTATGCCTCCCAGCTCATGCTTCGCACGGTGAGTCTGAGCTCTCCCGCCTCGTCGAAATGCCGACCGTCTGGAAAGGGTCTGCGGGCGAGCTGCCTCAGGATGTCGTGCAGCCGATCGATCGCCTGCACAGCGGTGGTGGGGTCTTGAAAAGGCGAGTCAGCGAGCGAGCGTTCCGCGATGTCGACCAGGAGTCGAACGCCATACGCGACGTCCTCGTCGAGCGTCGGCTCTAGGCTGAGGATCAAACCGCGGTGCAATCGATCTTCGTTCACAGCACTGGGCTCCCCGTGCACGCGAAAAAGGGGACTGTCCGCGGGAACGAACTCGCCGAGGGCAGGGACAAGCTCCAGCAGGCAGTCCGCACGTCGTCCTTCCTCGACGAGCTGCTCGAAGTCGATCCCCGTGATCACCCCGGACTCCCTCGCTGCCACGACTGGAGGAGAGTTCAGCTGAGGGTCAGGAGCCGGCCACGTGTCCGGATATCGCCGATTGAGAAGCGTGCGCGTCTCGTCGCCGACGAGTTCGATGAGCGCCGACACGCGGAGTGCCTGGCCGATGTGGTGTACGTACACGACGAGGACCGCGATGCTCACGAGGACGAGGACGAAGGCCGTTACGACCGCCACGCCTGGCACGTTGCCCGTGCCGTCGCCGTTAATGGTCACCTCGCGGAGCGCGAGGATCGCGTGGACGAAGGTCGCGACGAAGAGACCGATCGCCAGTTGGCTTGGCTTATCCCGCAGGATGCGCTGCACGATGCGAGGAGAAAACTGACCCATCGCGAGTTGGACGACGACCATCGTGATCGTGAGAACGAGCGCGGTCAGACTCACCATCGAGGCGGCAACGGTCGAAAGGATGTAAGCCGCAGCATCCGGACCGCCAACGAAGCGAGTAGGAAGCGCCTCGTAGTCGAAGTAACGGTCGATAGCGATCGTCCCGAAGGAGAGAGCCGCCCCCGCGAGTACACAGAGCACGGGTACGAACCAGAGGCTCGACTTGAGATGGATGAACAACTTGGCGCGTCTCATGCGACTTCGTGACGGGCCTACCCTTTGGACACACCGCTGAACCGCCCGGTACGCGGCGCGCCGATGAAACGTCGCCGGGGCTGCCTTCCCGCAGGCCCGCCTAGGCCCCAGTCGCCCGCTGAGAGGAGTCGAGGACTGGCTGCGGCGGATCGAGCGTGACCCGGAGATATCTGTCGAGCAGGTCCTCGCCCATCGCTCGGGCACGCGTTCCTGCCAGTTCGTCGCCCTCGCCTGCCGCGACGATTGAGCCCTTCATCAAGATATGCCAGGAGTGCGCGAAAGCCTCGGAGTCTTGCACCCCTGCTTCCTCCGCCAGCGTGCGCACCACCGAGCGGATGTACTCCAGATGTGCCGCACTTGCCTTTCCGAGCGGACTGTCGAGATCGCCCATCTCAAAGAGCACATTGATGAATGAGCATCCTTCGAAGTCGTCTCGGTGAAACCACTCGTCGAAAACGTCGAATATCGCGAGCAGACGCTCGCGCGGCGTCGATCCCCGCCTCCTTGCCTCGGCCAAGACGAACTCGGCTAAGCCTCGGACTCTCGGGGCCGAAGCAGGACCGTCATCGTGCCGCTCGAGTGCTCGGCGATCTCGGCGACCAGCCAGCGGTCGCCCCTACCCATCAGCGCATCGCCTACTTGGAACGCCAGGCGACCCATACGGAACTCGCTCGAGCCGTCCGGGTAACGAACTACGTACGTCTCGTGAGTATCCTGCTCGCGCTCTCCGGCCATTGCAGTGCATGATTTGGTAGAGGAGGACTACTGGAAAGCTGTTGCAGGATACAACATTCTAGAAGAACTTGTCAAGTAACTCAAGAGACGAAACACATTTCTGGAAGATGATGTCAACTCAACGTAAGAGGTGGACGTTCTTCAGCAACCACTTCCACGTCCTGCTCGTCGTCGCGCGTCACCCGGACGCACGGCTCCGGACCGTGGCAGACGAGGTGGGCATCACCGAGCGCGCGTCCCACAGGATCCTGGCGGACCTCGCGGAAGAGGGCTACATCACGGTCACGAAGCGAGGGCGACGAAATCACTATCGCGTCAACGACGGGACGCGGCTTCGCCACGAGGCGAACAAGGACGTCCCGCTGACGCCGCTGATGAGCTTCATCAACGACAACGCACGCGACCTGTACCCGGACACAGCAGAGGAACCGTAGAGGGGCGCTCGAGGTCGATCGCGATCGCGAGGCAGCGTTCCGGTCCACCAGTTCACCGGGTCGCTGTTCCGCGATTCCGTGTCGCCGACGAGGTTGGCGATCAACCAATGACGAACCAGATGCATTTTCCCTTCGCCGGCCGGCTTGTGGTCGATCACGTGCCGGCTGCTGGGGTGCTAGTTCAGCCCGCCCGCCTCGAGCTCGCGGTCCTCGACCCGCAGGGACGCGGCGAGGTCGGGATCGTCGCCCGCGGCAGGTGAGGGTCTACCGACCGGAATCAGCACGAAGAGACGTGGTTCGGGATACTGCCGGGGCTAGGTCGCAGGAGCGCGAACACACTTCCCACAGAGGAGGAGAGAGTTGATCCTGGCCACTGCAAAGATCGAGGATTTCGAGCGCTTCTGGACTACGTTCTCAACCAAGGGCGCTGAGAAGCGAAAGCAGTACGGGTCTGAGGGCGCGCACGTCTTTCGGGATCCCAATGAGGACGACCGGGTCTGGGTGGTCTTCGACTGGGATGAGGAGGGCTGGCAGAAGTTCGTCTCCGACCCTGAGGTCCCGGCGATCTTTCAAGAGGGCGGGCTGCAAGGTGGGCCCCAGGCGGCGGAACTCGCCCGCGAGCACGACGCGTAGCACCGAACCCGAATCGGGCACCCTCCGTCGAAGCCGGCGACGAACAGCCGAGCCTCAGCCAGCTCCGCGAGATCGCGGTCGGGCTCACCTCCGCGACACCACTGTCGACCCTCCCCCTAGGCACCGCGTCCGACCACGACGAGAAAGACGATCGCGACCAGGGCGAGCAAGGCGACGAGAACGAACGAGAGCCGCAGAAGCGCAAGCACGCACTCAGGCAATACCCCTTTTGACCCCGTTTGTCGAGGCCTGAGACAGCGCGACCACAGGTTCTCACGCCCGGTCGCCGAGCCACGCGCGTGCCCCACTCATGCCCCAATCGTCCGGAAACGTCCTCCCAGAGCCATGCGGGTTCGGTCGCGGTGAGCAAGTGGAAACCCGCATGGTTGCTAGCGATCGCCGACGTCCGTCGTCGATCGTCCTCGTCCTCGGCACGGCTTCCCAAGCCAGGTGTCGTGGGTTCGAGTCCCATCGTCCGCTCTAGCAGGCAAGTCATTTCAGGCGTCGACCGCCTCCGGGTCGTGCCCCTGTTGTGAGCTTCGCAGGGTTCCGGCTCATGTAGCCGTATCGGACTCCCGCCTCGCAACGAGGACTGTCCGGAAGGGCTCGCCGAATTGCGCGGCGTGCTCGTCCGCGAACACGAGTGGCGCGTTCGCGAGGGACTCGTCGAACCGGGCGCCCACTAGGATCGCCGCATCCGATCTAGGAGGCGCGAGATGGCGTACGCGTATGTGACCGAGTTCGAGTGCGGCGACGACCGCAGCGCGCCGAACTTCGACGCGTTTGTGAACCGCATCTTCGAGGACGGCAAGCCGGATGGCGTTCTCCACTACAGCGCCGGCTTCGACAACAACGGCGTCTTCCGCACGTACCAGGTGTGGCAGTCCAGCGAGCATCGGCAACGCTTCGTGAAGGAGCGCCTCGAGCCGTTTCTCGGGGAAGGCCCTGTTGATCCAACGCGAGCCGGCCCGCCGGATCGTCAGTACGGGTACGAGCTTCACTACACGACGGACTGAGGAGCGCCGCGCGACCTGAGGCGTCGTCGCGCTCACCAGATCCTCGACGTCGGATGCCCCGGCGGGGGCTCAGGTCCGCGGTTCGTTGCGCGATTGCACCGCGGTGCGACGGGCCGTAGTACTCGTCCGGGCCGCCACCATCAACGTGATCCAGGTCCCACGGCTCGCCCGGGACACCCCACAAGAAGCTTGTCGCCCTCGGCAGAGACTCGCCGCCCCCGACGGGCCGGACACTAAGGCGGCTGTCAGCGGGAAGTCAACGAGCACTCGTTCCCTCAGGCGCAGTTCGAGAACCAACCGATGCCGAGTGGACCGGCTCGCGTTGCTCCGGTCTGCTACGCGAGCCGTGCGGCGCGCTTCCGCCGATTTTCAAGACCGGCGGCCCTGCGAGTGCGCTCAGCAGGAGTCGAGCTCGCCTCGACCTTCGTACGTTGAGCGTCCCACGTCGCAAGTTCTGTTAGTGACATCTGGCGAACCACGAGCTCCCCGGAGGCAATCTGTTCATGGACGTGTTCGAGCTTCGCGTCGTGCCTTTCGCGATCCCGCTCGAGTTTCGTCTTCGCCACTGTCACAGTCTACTCGCAGGCCCTCAGAGCCTTCAGAGGGACGGGAAGCTCAGCGCGACGAACGCTGCGACCTCCGCCGTCGAACGTAGCGCGCGGTGGCGAACGTCGGTGGCATGCCAGGCCGCCGAACACTTCCGTCAATGACCAAGCCCCGCCGCGGGGCTTGTCTCTTAACTGCGCGCGTCGTGCTCGAGGCGTTCTGCCACGTTCCGGAGCACCTTGAGCGCGATCCGCGGCGTCGTCTCGACGATTCGGCGGAACGTGCGATCGCTGATCACGAGCATGCGGACGGGCAAGGTCGCCGTCACCGTCGCCGTACGCGGCTTGTACGTGAGGATCGCTATTTCGCCGAACCAGTCTCCGGGACCGAGGTCGGCCAGCTTCCTGCCGCCGCGTCCGACGGCAACGGCTCCCTCGACGAGGATGAAGAACTCGCGACCGCGCTCGCCCTCCTCCGTCAGCCTGTCGCCCTCCGGTGCCTCACGCTCGTCCGCGTTTATCGCAATCTCGATGAGCTCCGCCTTCGTACAGTCCGCGAAGAGCGGAATCCGCTTGAGGAGCTCGACCTTCTCGTTCTTGCTGAGAGGCACGCGGCGATCCTACGCCGCGCGGCTGAGGTATCTCTTTCGGTGTGCGAAGAGGAGGCTCAGCTGCGCTGGTTGCTGTCCTGGTGCTCGCAGGCGTCGGCTGCTTCTGGGGCGCGATCCTCGTCGCGGCGGCGCTCGAGCCCGGCTACACGCATCGGCGCGACTACGTCAGCACCCTTGCTGCACGCGGCGCGGCACACGCGGGGCTGGCGATGTTCGCGATCGTCGCCGCAGCGGCGGCGATGCTGTTCGCGGCGTTTCTCGTGCGACATGTCTCGCGCCTGGCCGGCGCCGCCATCGCGCTCGCCGGCGTCGGATTCGTCATCGCCGCCTTCACGCGCCTCGAGTGCGCGAACGGTGCGGCCGCGTGCGGCCTCGGCGGGCGCTTCGAGGTCTCGGGGTCGACGGAGATCGGCCACTGGACCGCGACGACGGTCGCCTCGATCCTCCTGATCGCAGGCATCGCGGTGACCGGGGTCGCGTTGATCCGCCGCGGTCGCAGGATCCCGGGCGCGGCTAGCCTCGCAGCGGCCGCCGTTACTGCCGGCGCCTTCCTGGCCACGGGCGGCCAGAATCCCGGCCTCATGCAGCGGGTCGGGATCGTCGCGGGAACCGGCTGGCTCGCCGCGGTCGCTATCGGGACGCTCGCGCGTCTGCGGCGAACGTGACGAGAGCCCCGCGCGTGCGCGGGGCTCTCTCGTTCGTGACGCGGCCGAGGGCGAGGCAAGCCTCGCCCCTACTCCCTTTACGGCGCCGGCTTGAACTCCAACCGCATTGCGACGTCGATGTCGCCGCGACGCGTCGTCGCTTCGTGGTAGTCGTTCGTCAGCCACAACCCGAGCTGGTTCCCGAACCACGGGCCGGCCCGCGGGACCGCTTCCGAACATGAACGCGTTCACGGTCGACGCGCGCGGGTTGTGCGACGACGCGTCGGGGACGCTGAAGCCGCCATCCGTCGCGACTCCCGGTAGGCCCGTGCCGAGATCCACGAAGCCCGCGCCGGGCGGGATCGAGAACGGCCCGCCGAGCGTGTGCCGGAAGACGATCCGGTGCAGCTTCCCCCAGCGGTAGTCCGCGAGGTTGGTCGAGCCGCCGAACGCGGGCGCGAAGCCCGGGCTCGCGGCCAGGTCGAGCGCGGCCTTGAGCGCGCCGAGCACCGCGGTGTCACGCCCGACCGGCCCCTGGAAGAAGACGATCCCCGAGGCGCCGGTGCCGTTCGTCTCCAGCAGGTGCCGGTGTGAGAGGCGATTTTCGCACGCCGCACGAGCCGTCGGCAGCGAGAACCGGTGTCAGACACCTCGGCCGCAACGACCGCGGTGTGATCCGCCGTCGTGTCTACGGCATCAGCAGCCGAGGCCGTCGCCGTCCGGATCGAGGTTGTGCGGATCCTTGCTGCCGACGAGGGTCACCGGAAGCGGGATGCCCATGGCCGACAGATCTGCGCAGTCGAGGTCCGGCGGCGCCGGCGGGATGCACACGCCCTGGTAGCTCGCGTCGCACTGCCCCGCGACAGGCGGCGTGAAGACGGGCTGCGACGTGCTCTCGCCCGCTCCCCGGACGACGCCGTCGACCTTGCCGGCGAGAAACAGCATCCCAACGATGACGAGCAGCGCGCCTAGGGCGATGAGCAGCTCGTACTCGGCGAGCCCCTGGCCGGCCTGCGCGCGCCCGCGTCGGAGGTCGCGGTTGCGCACCTTCTCCAACGTGGAGGGACCTGCGGACATCGAAGAGCTGCTCGCCACAGCGTCGTCGTACCATCCGCGGTCGTGTCCGAAACGCCGCTGTCGACGCCGCTGTCCCAGGCGCTCATCGCGTACACGATCGAGCTCGACAACGAGTTCGAGCGCCGGTTCGCCGAGACCGGCATTGGCCGCCGGTTCGGGATCTCCCTGGTGATGTGGTCGAACTTCCTGCGCTTCGTCGGCGACGAAGGGATCGGCGTGGGCGAGCTTCCCGCGGTCGCCGGGCTCCCCAAGAACAAGATGCTCTCCACGCTCGGAGGGATGGAACGCTGGCGCTACGTCTTCGTCGGGCCAGGCGCGGACGATCAGCCGCCCGCGACGAAGCGGGACGGCTACGGAAGCGCCCGCGGTCTTCGGGGCGACTGGTTCATCCGCCCCACGGAGGCCGGCAGGAAAGCGCTCGAGATCTGGCCGCCGGTGCGCGACGACATCGAGCGCCGGTGGGAGGAGCGGTTCGGGAGAGACGCGATCGACGAGCTCAGGGGATCGCTGGCCGCTCTTCGCGAGGCAGATCGACGTCGAGCTGCCCGAGTACCTCCCGATCGTGGGCAGCGTGAACGGGATGAGGACTGAAATCGAGCCGCGCGAACGGCGAGACCCGGCCTTGGCAGAAGGCGGACTCCCGATTACCCACCTATCCCCGCTCCTTCCGCAGGTCCTTCTGGCCTACACGTTAGACCTCGAACGCGAGTCTGAACAAGGGTTGCCCCTGAGCGCGAACTTCCTGCGCGTCCTCGACGAGACGGGACTGGACGTCCGAGACCTCCCGCTCGCGGCCGGCGTATCGCCCGAGGCCACGGCGATGGCGCTCAAGTACCTGACGAAGACGGGCGACGTCGTCGTCGACGCGAAGGTCGCGCGGCTCACGCCGATAGGCCGGGAGGCGCAGGAGTCCGCGTCAGCCCTCCATGCGGAGATCGAGAAGCGCTGGGAAGCGCGGTTCGGCGCAGACGCGGTTCGCCGGCTGCGGGCGGCGCTCCGCGCGGTGCTCGACCAGCGCGACGCGCTCTCACGCGGTCTCGAGCCATACCCGGACGGCTGGCGAGCGACGAAGCGCTACCTCGCACAGACGAACGCGGTGGTCGCCGACCCCCTCGGGCGGCTACCGCACCACCCGATGGTGCTCCACCGCGGGGGCTGGCCGGACGGCAGCTGAGTAACGCGCGCATACGATCACGGGCATGGCCTCTCGAGCCGCGCGGATCGTGTACGTCGGTCATGCGACCGTGCTGGTCGACCTTGACGGAGTGCGCTTGCTCACGGACCCGGTCCTGCGCACGCGGCTCATGCATCTCCGCCGGGTGGGGAAGGTGGACGCGAGCGTGCTCCGCGGCGTCGACGCCGTTCTCGTCTCGCACGCGCACTTCGACCATCTCGATCTCCCGTCGCTGGACCGGCTCGGGCGCGAGCTGCCCGTGATCGTGCCGCGCGGAGCGGGCGGACTCCTGCGGAGGCGGGGCTTTCGCGCTGTCACGGAACTCGACGTCGGCGACGAGCTTCACATCGGCGCGCTCTCGATCCGGGGCACGCCCGCGCTGCACCCAGCGGAGCGGATGCCGTTCGGGATGAAGGCCGACCCGATGGGGCACCTCATCGCAGGCTCGCGCTCGGTGTACTTCGCCGGCGACACCGAGCGCTTCGACGGGATGGCCGACCTCGGCCCGGTCGATGTCGCGCTGCTGCCGGTCGCGGGCTGGGGACCGAACCTCGGTCCCGGGCACATGGGCCCGCGCGACGCGGCCGAGGCGGCACAGCTCCTGCGGGCGGCGACGGCGATTCCGATCCACTGGGGGACGCTCTATCCGGCGCACAAGGGGCTCCGCGGAACGCCACAGGCCATCGAGCGACCGGCCGAGGAGTTCTCGGAGCAGCTACGCGAGCTCGCGCCGGAGATCGAGGCCCGCGTCCTCAGCCCCGGCGACGAGACCGGCTTCTAGCGCCGGCGCGCTCTCGGAGGACGCCTCGCGCTCGGTGATCGCGAAGCCGAGCGCGAACCCGACGACGGTGACGAGTGCGACCGCGCGTCCCGAGTGCTCGAACGCCTCGGGCATCATCGTGCTCGCGAGCATGGCGAGGATCGCGCCCGCGGCGAAGGACAGCGTGAAGGCGATGAGGTTCTGCTGAGAGTCGTCGAGGAGCGCGAACGCGAGGAGGGTTGCGAGCGCGCACACGGCCGCGACGAGGATCCAGAGCCCGATGATCCAGCCCGTCGAGCGGCCGGCCTTGCGCAGCCCGCTCGACGCGGACAACGACTCGGGGAGGTTCGAGAGGAACACCGCAAAGACGAATGCGACACCGATCTTGTCGCCCTCGATGAGAGTCACGCCGATCGCGGCCGACTCCGGAATGCCGTCGAGGACGATGCCGAGCACGATGGCGAGCGGGTTCCCTTCGGCCTGCCCTCCTCCCATGCTCTTTCGATCTCCCCCGCCCATGCGGTCGAGGACGACGTCGCCGGCGTAGAACGTGAGGCCGCCGACGAGGACGCCCATGGCAACCACGATCCCGTTCGAGCGCTCGAAGGCGTCGACCGCAAGATCCACGGAGAGGACTGCGATGAGCACTCCTGCGCCGAAGCCCATGACGAGCCCGATCGTCCGTAGCGACAGGTCCCAGCGGAGGATGATGAGGCCGCCGATGACCAGCGACGAGCTCGCGACGAGCGACCAGAGCGCGGCCTCGATCACGAGGATGCGACGGCGAGCGCGACCGTGAGCGGCAGGACGATCCAGGCGCCGACCGTGAGCGAGATGGCGACGACGGTGAATCTCCGGCTGTGATCCTTCGGCGGCGTGCCGCAGTTGCCGACCGCCTGCCAGAGATCCTCCAGCGGCGCACGAGTCGAGAGCCGGATCCGGCGACTAGCGAGCGCGGCGCCGCGGAGGATCACCCACGAGGCGCCGACGACGACGAGCACGGTCACGAGGCCGGTGACGAGCGCCACCCACACGTTCTGGAACGCGATCCCCTGCGCGAGCCGGTAGCCCGTCGCGACGATCGGGATGAGCAGCCCGCCGATGACGAACGACGGAAGGCCGATCTCGCGCCGCCGGAAGATGTCGACGAGCCCTTCCGCGTCGTAGCGCGCCCGCCGGAGGTCTGCGCGCTCGGGCGCGAGCGCCTCGGTCTCCATCTCGCGGAGCCAGTACAGGTTCCGCAGGTCGAGCGCGACCTGCCGCAGGTGCGAGACGACGACGTAGCGCGCGACCAGCTGCACGAGCCAGCGGACGACCGTGGTCGCCGGGCCTGCTCCTTCTCCTGCGCGCGATCCGTGGTAGCCGTGCCGGCCGAGCGTCTCGAGGGCGGACGCGACGCGGCGATGCGCGAGCGAGAAGCGCTCCGGATCGGCGAGCGTGCTCGTGCGCGCGAGCTCGCCCAGCATCTGGCGCTCGCGCGGGCCGGTGACCTCTATCCGGTCGAGGAACGAGGCGATCGCCTCGTCGTCGCCCGCCAGCAGCTCGAGGCGCTCGATCGGGTTGTCGACGATGTCGCCCGGCGGGTCGGTCACGCGGTGACCGGCTGCTCCAGCTCCGCCGACCACTCCCCGGCGACCGCGAGCGAGTTCATGCGCGCCCGGTGCACGAAGGCGGCCTGCGCAGCCTCCGCGTTCGCAGGGTCTCCGCCCCAGGCGGCGAGTGCCGAGGCCTGGAGCGCGCGGCCGTACGAGAACGACAGCGCCCACGGCCCGCCGACGAGGTTGATCGCGTTCAGGTTCTCGGTCGCCTGCACCTCGGACTGGCCTCCGGACAGGAACACGATCCCCGGGACGGCCGCCGGGACGACGCCGCGGAAGCACGCGATGGTCGCCTCCGCGATCCGCTCCATGGAGGCCTGGTCCGGGGAGCCCTTGCCCGGGATGACCATGTTCGGCTTCAGCAGCGTGCCCTCGAGGTCCAGCGCGAGGTCGTAGAGCGCGTCGAACGTCTCGTGGAGCGTGCGCGTGGTCACCTCCCAGCACACCTCGAGCGAGTTGTCGGCGTCCATGAGCACCTCTGGCTCGACGATCGGCACGATGCCGGCCTCCTGGCAGAGCGCCGCGTAGCGCGCGAGCGCGTGCGCGTTGGCGGCGATGCACGCGTCGGTCGGGATTCCGTCCCCGATCGTGATCACGGCGCGCCACTTGGCGAAGAGCGCTCCGAGCTCGCGGTATTCCTCGAGCCGCGCGCGGAGCCCGTCGAGGCCCTCGGTCAGCTTCTCTCCCGGCCACAGGGCCATGTCCTGCGCGCCCGTGTCCACCTTGATGCCGGGAATGACGCCCTTCGAGGAGAGCAGCTCCGCGAACGGCGTGCCGTCGTCGGCCGACTGGCGGATCGTCTCGTCGTACAGGATCACGCCCCCGATGTGCTCCTCCATCCCGGGCGCGGTGAAGAGGAGCTGGCGGTAGAAGCGGCGGTTCTCCTCCGTCGACTCGACGCCGACCGAGTCGAGTCGCTTCGTCATCGTCCCCGTGCTCTCGTCCGCCGCGAGGATGCCCTTGTGGTCGGCGACGATCGCGCGAGCGGTCTCGTGCAGCTGGGACGTCATGTGCGTGCTCCTTTCGTGAGGCTCTGGATCTTCGACAGCGGGTGCGAGGCGGCGATGCGCCGGACCGTGCCCGAGCGCGAGCGCATGACGATCGACTCCGTCTCGACGTGGTCGCGCACGACCCGGACTCCTCGGAGGAGAGCGCCGGTCGTGACCCCGGTCGCGGCGACGAAGACGTCGTCGCCCTGCACGAGGTCGTCGGCGGTGAGGACGCGGTCGATGTCGAACCCGGCCTCGACGAGCGCCGTGCGCTCGTCGTCGTTTCGCGGCCAGAGCTTGCCCTGCATCGCGCCGCCGAGGCACTTGATCGCGGCCGCGGAAATGACGCCCTCGGGCGTCCCGCCGATGCCCATCAGCAGATCGATGCCCCGCACCGACTGCGCCGCCGCGATCGCAGGCGCGACGTCGCCGTCGCGGATGAGGTTCACGCGCGCTCCGGCCTCGCGCAGCTCGGCGATGAGGTCGTCGTGGCGGTCGCGCTCGAGGACGACGACCGTGAGGTCGTTCACGTCGACGCGCTTCGCCTCTGCCACCCGCTCGAGGTTCTCGGTCGGCGTCGCCTCGATGTCGATCGCGTCCGCGGCCTCGGGTCCGACGGCGATCTTGTCCATGTACATCGCCGCGCCAGGGAAGAACATCGTCCCGCGCTCGGCGACGGCGATGACCGAGATCGCGTTCGGCATTCCCAAAGCTGTAAGCCGCGTGCCCTCGAGCGGATCGACCGCGACGTCGACCTCAGGCCCCGAGCCGTCCCCGACCTCCTCGCCGTTGTAGAGCATCGGCGCCTCGTCCTTCTCCCCCTCGCCGATGACGACGATTCCGTGCATGGAGACGGTGTCGAGCATCAGCCGCATCGCGTCGACCGCGGCCTGGTCGGCGGCGATCTTGTCGCCGCGCCCGATCCACTGCGACGCGAAGGTGGCCGCCGACTCGGTCACGCGGACGAGCTCGAGCGCGAGGTTCCGATCGGGAGGGATCGCACTCATCGGGGCAATTCTACGACCGTCCGTTCAACAGGGTGTAGGCGCGAGCATGCCTCGCGCACGGGCGCCAGGAGCTGACGCGGGCCGGGCCCGCCCGGCCCCTACATCCGCTCGGGCGCTTCGACCCCGATCAGGTCGAGCGAGCGAGCGACGACGAGCTGCGTCGCGCGCACGAGCGCGAGTCGGAACGCCTGCTGCTCGGACTCGAGGACGCGGTGGTGGTGGTAGAAGCGGTGGAAGTCGTCGGCGACGCGGATCGCGTAGGTCGGGATCGCGTGCGGCCCGCGGCGCTCGGCCGCCTCCGCGACGACCTCGGGGAACTCGAGCAGCCGCTTGACGAGCTCGCGCTCCTCGGGCGCGAGCGGAGCGCCCAGTGCGGAATCGAGCTTGGCGACATCGAGCTCGGCGTCCTCCGCGTTGCGGAGGATCCCGGCGATCCGGGCGTGCGCGTACTGCACGTAGTAGACGGGGTTCTTCTGCGTCCGCTGCTTCGCGAGGTCGACGTCGAGCTCGATCGTCTGGTCGTGCCCGCGCTGAACGAGGTACCAGCGCGCGGCGTCCACGCCGATCGTGTCCAGGAGCTCGTCCAGGAAGACGACGTCCCCGCGCCGCTTGGAGACCTTCTTCGCCTCGCCGCCTTCGAGGAGGTGGACGAGCTGGTAGAGGAGCACCTCCACGCGCTCCGGGTCCTCGCCGAGCATGCGCGCGATCGCCGCGTACCAGTTGCGCGTGCCGTGGTGGTCCGCGCCGAGGACGTAGATCGCCCGGTCGAAGCCGCGGTCGAGCTTGTCCGCGAGATAGACGACGTCCGCCGCCCGGTACGTGGGCGTGCGCGTCTCGGAGCGGAGAAGGACGCGGTCCTGCTCGTCCCCGTACGCGGACGAGCGCGCCCAGAGCGCACCGCCCTCCTCGTACGTGTCGAGGCGCGGGAGGAACTCCGGGAGCCGCTCCTCGAGCTCGCGCTGCTTCGCCCACGTGTCGAAGTGGACGCGGAAGCGCTCGAGCGTGTTCTCGATCTGCGCGAGCATCGGCGGCACCGGGTCGCCGCGCAGAGCCGCGAGATCCGCGACATAGGCGCCGTGGTAGCCGTCCTCGGGAGGCTCCTCCCCACGCCGGATCGCCTCGACCGACGCGTAGAAGCGCTCCATCTGCGCGCCCGCGTCGTTGTAGTAGTACTCGCGCTCGACCTCGTGGCCGGCGAGCTCGAGGAGCCGCGCGACCGAGTCGCCGTAGGCGCCGTTCCGCGCATGCGCGACCGTGATCGGGCCGGTCGGGTTCGCGGAGACCATCTCCACCTGGATCCGCTTCCGCTCGTCGGCCGTGCCCGCGCCGAAGGACTCGCCGGCTTCGAGGATCTCGCCGAGCGCGCCGGCGATCCAGGCATCCGAGACGTGGAGGTTGACGAAGCCCGGGCCGGCAGCCTCCGCCGACGCCGCGAGCCCGCGCTCGACGACTTCCGCCGCGATCTCGGCCGCGAGGTCGAGCGGGGATTTCGCACGCGTCGCCGCAAGCCGGAGCGCCACGTTCGTCGCGTAGTCGCCGTGCTCGGACTCGGCGGGGCGCTCGAGCTCCACGGGCGCTCCGGTCACCTCAACGAGTGAAGCGGTGAGCGTCGAGACGGGGTCCTGGACAGCCACGAGCGGGCATCGTAGGCACCCGCTGCCAGTGGGCGGGGAGCGCGTGGCTTCTGGACGTTCGTCCAGGCATGTCCGGACTGGCGCCTATAAAGGTTTTCTTACACAATCCGATAAGAGTTCTCTCAATAATCCGATGAGAGTTCTCTCAACAATCTGAGACGGAGGCGACATTGGGGTCGGGGCGTCGTACGGCGAACGGCGGAAGCTTTGCGTGACAACGGGCGTGCACGGGCCGCTCGTCGGCTACGCGCGCGCGTGCGCGGTCGCGAGGACGGGCAGGCGCTCGTGGAGTTCGCGCTCGTCGCGCCGCTCTTCCTCCTCATCGTGTTCGGGGTCATCCAGTTCGGCCTCGGGCTCAACAACTGGCTCGACCTGCAGCGACTCGCGAACCAGGGAGCGCGCTGGGGGGCCGTCAACGCATACCCCGGCTGCCCGGCCTCCGGCCCGGAGCTCGGCGTGCAACCCCAGACCCTCGCAGGAGTACCTCGCGCTCGATACCGTTTCCGGCGGGCTGAATCCCGACGTCGAGATCTGCTTCGAGCAGATGAGCGAGCCCACGGGCGCGACGATCGGCGATCCCGTCACCGTGAAGCTGACGTCGAAGTTCAATTTCGTCCCCATCGTCGGCCTCGGCGAGATGGACCTGGACGCCGTCGCCACGATGCGCATCGAGCGGGTTCCGACGAGATACACGGCGGCGTCATGTTGAGCGAGCGCAACACCGACATCACCCGTTCCCGGCACGCAGGAGAGCGCGGTGCCATAACGGTGATGTTCGCGCTGCTTCTCACGCTCTTCCTGATGATCGGCTCCCTCGTCATCTCCGTCGGGAGCTGGTACACGCACGCGCGCCAGCTTCAGACGAAGGTCGACTCGGCCGCGCTGGCCGGCGGCGGTGCGTGGTCCTTCCCGTGCAACCCGGACGCCGACTCGAGAATCGAGACGACCGGGCGTATCTTCTTCGGCGAGCACATGGCGGCCACCGGGGCGGCTGTCCCCGGCCTGTACAACCAGCAGATCGGCGGGGTCGAGGGAGACCAGCTCTACGTCTCCATGAACCAGGCCGACTGGTGGGACGACTCCTTCCCGAGCGCCGACTTCACCTCGCCGGCAGGCTCGGTCTGCTCGGCGAAGTCCCTCGAGGTGAAGGCGACCGAGAACGACTCTCCACTCTTGTGGGGCTGGCTGCCGTTCGTGCCCGACATCAAGAAGCGGGCCAAGGTCGAGCTCGAGGAGGCACATGGGTTGACCGACCTCCTGCCGATCGCAGTGCGCGTGCCGAAGCCGGTGAGCAGCGCAGCGATCTTCTTCGACGAGGACGACGGGAGCATCCTCGCCGTCCGCTACTTCGCGGAGGATGCGAGCGTCTCCGGCATCCCCGCCGGTCTCGAGGGATTCTCGACCAGGTCCCTGCCGACGGCGTCGATCGCGGGGCTCCCCAGTAAGACCGGCGTCGCGATCGCGCTCAGCTTCGTTCCGGCCTGCGTCTCGACCGACACGCCATCGCCCTGCTTCGAGGACGACGGGCTTCACGACGGTGAATGACGCTCTGCAACCAGGGAACGGCGACGCAGGTGGTCTCGTGCTACGGCGGCTCGGGAGCCTGGCCCACGCGCAACGTCACGACGGGCACTCCACTTCATGCGCGGCTGGTCGGACAGCAACGTCGGGAACGGCCCGCCGGAGCTCCGCGGCGCATTCCTCGAGAACGCCGGCTGCGAGTCGAACGGCTACTTCAACTCCGTCTTTGTCGGCACCTGTGGAGCGCAGCTGAAAGTCGACGTCGATCTCGGCTCGGCCGCGACGCGCATACGCCTCGAACGTCGAGGTCCGCTACAAGGTCGTCGGGAGGACGGCTCGTCGGCCTGCAACTACGGCAACACGTGCATCCTGACCCCGGTCAACCCGCGGCGACCGGTGTCGCGAGATACGAGACGACGGGAGCCGGCTCGTCGCAAGATGTCCCGCTGACCGCCCTGTCGGGAGCGAACGCGATCTCGATCCGCCTGTTCCTCAAGCAGAGCAACGTGGCGGGCAACCCGGGGAACTGCGGCGTCGGCCTGAACAACTTCCATCAGAACTGCAGCTGGTACCACCTCGGGAGCGGGATGCTCCCGTTCGGAAGCTCGGCGCCGAGTGACTCGGAGGTCTTGGGCTCCCCCGTCCAGCGCGCGTTCATGGGCGACCTCGACAAGAGCGGGCCGGTGAAGTGGCTGCGCGTGAACAAGGACTTGAACTGCGACCGGGACGTGGGCGACACCGGCGAGGCCTCCGACGGCGAGGCGGCCACGCACTCCTCCGGCGGCGGAAGCTGCTACTGGATGGACATGGGGCTCAAGGGCGGGATGGCGCGCGACCAGGACGAGCCGCCCTTCGCGTTCACGGAGGGCTCGGGACCGAGCCAGATAGGAAGCCTCGACTGCGATCCTGCGATCCCCCAGGGGCAGATCCTCACCGACGGGGTCGTCAACGGCTGCGGCCCGTACTACGCCGCGAACAAGTTCAACTCGACCCCGCTGTGCCCGGCCGCGAACCAGATCTTCGACCAGAACCTGCCCGCGCCCTTCGACGACTGGCCTCCGCTCGACTGCGTCAAGACGCGGCCGACGGGCGGCATGAACCAGCTCATCACCGGCCTCAACCAGCGCATCTTCGGCACCTCTAACCCCGGGTCGTGCCCGCCCGACAACGCGAACGACTTACGTGCGCGGCCGGAACTACTGGCACCGGGAGAACAACGGGTACGACGGCATGAACTTCGCCTGGGACCTCGACACGCCGAGCACGACGGACGACCAGACGAACCGCATCAACCCAGCCGATCCTCGCCTCGTCACGCTCTTCTTCACGCCGTACGACTCGTTCTCGGGCAGCGGGCAGGAGGTCTTCCCGATCGTCGCTCTCGGTCAGTTCTACATCACCGGCTACGGGCGGCTGAACGGAAGCGGCTCGTTCCAGGGCGGCGGTCCTGACGACCCGTGCGACGACGGCGCCAACAGCCTGGTGTACCCGTATGCGGGCAACGATCCGCCTCCCGACCTGAACACGCTAGGCGGAGCAGCCGGAGGCGTCGTCGTCTGGGGGCACTTCCTCAAGGGCGTCGTCCAGAGCGGGGCCACGCACGGTGGCAACGGGCCCTGCAACGAGGCGAGCCTCAAACCCCTGCGTCGCAGTCCTGACGGAGTGACCGGACCCCGCTCGGCCCTTGGCCGGCACCTCTGCGTCGCCGTTCTGGTCGAGTAGCCGCGGCGGCGCTCGACCACTCGCATTCGAGACCTTGGTCCTGGACGGTCCGGCCGTTGGTCCGTGAGAAAACCTTCATCCATCGGCAAGACTTCAGGTCGGGAAAAGGGGACGTGGGGCTGGGGAAGAGCTCGGAGACGAGCCTGGTGCCCGGGACGCGGCGCGCGTGACGCAGCACGGCTGCGGCCGTGCGCTGCGCCGGGTGCGAGCTTGCGGCCGCCAGGGGCCTCATCGAGGGTCGAGAGGCGCGCCGGAGCTAGGAGGTACGCGTGCTCTGGGCCGCTGAGGGCGCCGAGCTGATGGGGACGACGACGCCGTCCCGGTGGAGCGCGAGCTGGACCTCTTCGCGCGCCTTGTAGATCCGCCACTTGACCGTCGCGAGCGTGATCTCGAGCGTCTCCGCGATCTCCGTGTACGAGAGCCCGACGACGTCGCGGAGGAGCAAGCGCCATCTTGAGGTCGGGATTCAGCCGCTCGACGGACCGCCAGACGGCGTCCATCGTCTCCGCGCGCTCGGCGGGGGCGTCCGCGACCTCGAGCGGCGGGATGTCCTCGAGCGCGACGACCGCGCGAGGCCGTCGCTCGAGAGCGCGCAGCTCGTCTAGCACGCGGTTCTTCGTCACCTGGAAGAGCCACGTCGTGAAGCGCGAGCGGAGTGAGAAGCCGGGAAGTCCCTGGAAAACCCGCAGGAAGACTTCCTGGGTGAGATCCTCTGCCATGTTCCGGTCATTCGTCAGCCGGACGATGTAGTTGTAGACCGGCTGCTCGTACGTCCGAACGATGATCGCGAAGGCGCGTTCGTCGCCGCGCTGTGCTTTGCGCAGGACGCCGAGATCGGGCTGAGGTAGCGACACGAGGAGGCGAGTATAGAGGGTGATTCGTAAAGGGACTGTGCGCGAGGCTTTACAAAGGGATTGCGAGCGCGGTTCCGGTCATCTCGGCGGGTACCGGGAGTTCCAGCAACGCCAGGATCGTGGGCGCGATATCGGAGAGCTCGCCTCTGTCCCGGACCCTTAACACGCTGTTAGTCACGACGAACGGCACCGGGTTCGAGGTGTGCGCCGTGTGCGGGCTTGTGCCGTCCGGCTCGAACATCACCTCGGCATTCCCGTGATCCGAGGTGATCAGGCACACGCCTCCCGCACGCTCCACGCACTCCACGACGCGGCCGAGACACCTGTCCACGGCCTCGACCGCCGCGACGACGGCGGGGATCGAGCCGGTGTGCCCGACCATGTCCGGGTTCGCGAAGTTGATCACTGCGAACCGGTAGCCGCCGCCGATCTCGGTGCAGAAGCGCTCGGTGACCTCGTCGGCGGACATCTCCGGCTTCAGGTCGTAGCTCGCGACGTCGCGCGGCGAGGGAACGAGGATACGCGTCTCCCCCTCCCACTCCCGCTCCTCGCCGCCGTTGAAGAAGTACGTCACGTGCGCGTACTTCTCGGTCTCCGCCACGTGGAGCTGGCGCGCGCCCGCCTCCGACAACATCTCGGCGAGCGTGTTGTCCACGTGCTGCTCCTCGAACGCGACCGGGCACGGGAAGTCCGCGCGGTAGCGCGTCATCGTCGTCAGGTCGACCCCTGCGTCGAGCAGCCGCTGCGAGAGCTGGCGCGCGCGGTCGGGCCTGAAGTTGAAGAAGATCGCGGTGTCCTTCGCCGGATCGAGGCGAGGCCGGCCGGCAAGGACGACCGGCTCGACGAACTCGTCGGTGACCCCGCGCTCGTAGCTCTGCCGCACCGCCTCGACGGGGTCGTCGGCCACGTCGCCCTTCCCCTCGCAGATCGCCGCGAACGCACGGTCGGTGCGCTCCCAGCGCTCGTCGCGGTCCATCGCGTAGTAGCGGCCGCAGACGGTCGCGATACGGTCGGTCGGAAGCTGCGCGAGATCGTCTGCGGCCGAGTGCGGCGAGACGTCGCGCCCGTCGGTGAACGCGTGGATCCACGTGTGCCCGTCCATGCCCTCCCGCTCGGCGAGCGTGAGCAGCGCGCGCAGGTGGTCGATGTGCGAGTGGACTCCTCCCGAGGAGACGAGCCCGAGCAGGTGGACGTCGCCGCGGTGGTCGCGCGCGCGCTGCACCGCGGAGACGAGGGCCGGGTTCTCGAAGAAGGACCCGTTCGCGATCGCTTGGTTCACGCGCACGAGGTCCTGGAAGAGGACGCGGCCGGAGCCGATCGTCAGGTGCCCGACCTCGGAGTTCCCCATCTGCCCGGGAGGAAGCCCCACCGCCGGGCCCGACGCCGCGAGCTCCGTGTGCGGGTAGCGCTCCCAGAACGCGTCGAAGACCGGTGTGTCCGCGAGCTCGATCGCGTTCCCCGGCCCCGGCGGCGCGAGCCCCCAGCCGTCGAGGATGACGAGAACGACCAGATCGTTCGTCACTGCTGGGCGGCCTGGACGCCGGCGAGGCAGATCGCCTCGAAGGACGCGGCCTCGAGAGACGCGCCGCCGACGAGCGCGCCGTCGACGTCGGGCTGCGCGAGGAGCACCGCCGCGTTCTCCGGCTTCACCGACCCGCCGTAGAGAACACGGGTCGGATGCAGGGACTTCACGAAGGCGTGCGCCTCCTGCGCGATGTCTGGAGTCGCGGTCTTGCCCGTGCCGATCGCCCACACCGGCTCGTATGCGATCACGAGCGCGGGGTGGCGCGGAAGCACCGTGACCTGTCGTCGGAGCACCGCCTCCGTCTCCCCCGCGTCGCGCTCGGCCTCCGTCTCGCCGACGCACGCGATGACGGAAAGTCCCTGCTCGAGGGCGGTTTCCGCGCGCATGCGCACCGTCTCGTCGGTCTCCCCGAAGTACTGCCGGCGCTCGGAGTGGCCGACGATCGTGCCCGTACAGCCGACCTCGAGCGCCATCGGCGCCGAGATCTCGCCCGTGAACGCGCCCTCGAGCTCCCAGTGCACGTTCTGCGCGTACACACGCACGTTGCTGTTCGCGCCGAGCCCCTGCACGGCCGCGGCAAGAGACACGGCGGGCGGGCATACGACGACGTCGACCCCGTGCGCCAGCTCGGCGAGCCCGCGGATCGTCGACGCGAAGACCCGCGCCTCGTGCGGCCCCTTGAACATCTTCCAGTTGCCCGCGATCAGCACGCCCGGATGATCCCATGACTGTTAGCCTCCGGTGCGGTGAGCGGCGAGAACGGGTCGGCGGCCTGGGAGCAGCGCTTTCGCGCGCCCCTGACGTTCCTCCCGGAGTGGTCTCCGGAGGCGCCCGGCCGGATCGTGTACGCGTCGAACGAGTCGGGCGTCTGGCAGGTGCACGCGTGGGACCTCGCCCAGGACACGCGCCGGCAGGTCACGGACCACCCCGTCGGCCTGGTCGACGGCCTGCCCACGCTCGACGGCGAGGGCGTCCTGTGGTTCCAGGACGAGACCGGCGACGAGTCCGGGCAGTGGCACGTGAAGCCGTTCTCCGGCGGCGAGGCGAGGCCGTTCCTCGAGGGCGTCCCGCACGGCTGGAACGAGGGCCTCGCGCAGGCGCCCGGGATCGTCGTCGCCGGGATCAGCGACCGGGAGGGTTTCGCGGTGCACGTGTCGCTCGACGGTGGCCCCGCCCGCGAGCTCCACCGCTCGTCCGAGTCGGTTCGCCTCGGCAGCGTGGACGACGGCGGCTTCCTCCGCGGCGCGCTCTCGGCCGACGGCACGCTCCTCTGCCTCGAGCACGCCGAGCACGGCGACCTCATCCATCCGGCGCTCCGCGTCGTCGATCCCCGGACCGGCGAGACCGTCGGCGACCTGCTGGACGAGCAGATGTCGCTGCAAGCGCGGTGCTGGTCACCGGTCCCGGGCGACCAGCGGCTCGCCTTCGGGCACGAGCGCGCGGGTGAGTCGGCGCCCGGCATCTGGAACCTCGCGACCGGGGAGCGGACCGATCTCGACGTCGACCTCGAGGGGGAGGTGCACGTCCACGACTGGTGGCCCGACGCCTCCGCGCTCCTGCTCGTGAACCTCCACGAGGGCCGGTCCCGGCTCTTCCGCTACGACCTCGCGACGGGCGGCCTCGAGCAGGTCCCGAGCGATCCCGGCTTCGTCTGGAAGGCGCGCGTGCGCCCCGACGGGCGCGTGTGGTTCATCCAGGAGCAGGGAGACCGGCAGCGGCTCGCGCTCGACGACACGGGCGCCGAGCTCGTGGCGCCGGCGTCGTGGGCCCCGGAGAGCCGGCGGTACGAGTCGTGGCACTTCGAGAACCCGCACGGCCAGCGCGTGCACGGCTTCTACGTGACCCCGGACGACTCCGGCGGGCCGTTCCCGGTGATGATGTTCGTCCACGGCGGCCCGACCTGGCTCGACCTCGACCGCTGGCAGCCGGAGGTGCAGGCGTACGTCGACGCGGGCTTCGCGGTCGGGATGGTCAACTACCGTGGCTCGATCGGGTACGGGCGCGAGTGGCGCGACGTCCTGATCGCCAACATCGGCGGCCCGGAGGTCGAGGACGTGAACGCCGGGCTCGCGGATCTCGTCGCCCGCGGGATCGCCGACCCCGAGCGCGCCGTGATCGCGGGCTGGTCGTGGGGCGGGTACATCACGCTGCTCGAGCTCGGGAAGCATCCCGAGCTGTGGGCCTGCGGGATGGCGGGCGTGCCGGTGGCGGACTACGAGGGCGGGTTCGAGGAGATGTCACCGCTTCTCCAGGCATACGACCGCGCGCTCCTCGGCGGGAAGGAGCCGAAGGAGCTCCCCGACCTGATGCTCGAGCGCAACCCGCTCAACTTCACCGACGACGTGCGCGCGCCCGTGTTCTTCGTCATCGGGCGCAACGACAGCCGCTGCCCCTACGGCCAGGCGATGCGGTACGTGGACAAGCTCGCCGCGCGCGAGCACCCGCACGAGGTGTACGTGTTCGAGACCGGGCACGGGACGTTCGACGTCGACGAACGCGTGCGCCAGGTCGGCGATGATCCTGGACTTCCTCGCGCGGCACGTCGACGGCGTGCGCGCGTCGGCCGCGCTGGCGGCTACGCCCTCGGAATAGCGGCCACTCCAGGAAGCTCCTTCCCCTCGAGCAGTTCCAGCGCCGCGCCGCCGCCTGTCGAGACCCAGGACACGCTGTCCGCGAGGCCGAGCTCCTGGACGGCGCGCACGGAGTCGCCTCCGCCGACGACCGAGAAGCCGTCCATCGCTGCGACCGCTTCCGCGATCGCCTTCGTTCCCTCGGCGAACCGCGGCCACTCGAAGACCCCCATCGGCCCGTTCCAGAAGAGCGTCTTCGCGGTGCGGATCTCGGTGGCGAAGCGCTCTTGCGTCTCCGGGCCGATGTCGAGCCCGAGCCAGCCGTCGGGGACGTCGTCGTAGGCGACGATCCGCGTTTCCGCCTCGGGCTCGAAGGCGGCCGCCGCGACGACGTCCACCGGCAGCTCGGCGTCGTACGGGAGCGGGTTTTCGTCGCGCAACTCCTCGGCCATCTTGCCGCCCACCAGCACCTCGTCCGCGCGGCCGCCGAGGTTGACGAGGACGCCGAGCTTGTCCTCGACCTTGGCCCCGCCCGCGACGAGGACGAACGGGCGCTCGACCTCGCCGACCAGGCGTCCGAGCATCTCCAGCTCCTGCTCGAGCAGCACGCCGGCGTAGGCGGGGAGCAGCCTCGCGACGCCCACGGTCGAGGCGTGTGCGCGGTGCGAGGAGCCGAACGCGTCGTTGACGAACAGGTCGCGGCCTTCGGCGAGCCGCCTGGCCGTCTCCGGGTCGTTCTTCGTCTCGCCGGGGTCGAAGCGCGTGTTCTCGAGCACCTCCACGCGCTCGTCGGGGAGTAGCTCGCGCAGGCGCTCGGCGACCGGCGCCATGGAGAACGCCGGGTCCTCGCCCTTCGGCCGCCCGAGGTGGGAGCAGACGGCGACGGTCGCCGCATCGCGCTCGAGCAGCAGCTGGAGAGTCGGAAGCGAAGCCCGGATGCGCGTGTCGTCGGCGACGCGCCCGTCCTCGAGCGGCACGTTGAGGTCGGCACGGACGAGCACGTGCTTCCCCGCGACGTCCGCGTCGCGAACCGACCGCGGCCGGGTCATCTCAACTCAGGAGCTTGCCGATGAGGTCGACGAGCCGGCACGAGTATCCCCACTCGTTGTCGTACCAGCCGAACACCTTGACCATGCTCCCGTGCACCATCGTCAGCTCGCTGTCGAAGATGCACGAATAGGCGCTGCCGTTGATGTCGGTCGAGACGATCGGGTCCTCCGCGTACTGGAGGAGCCCGGCGAGGCTCCCATCGGCCGCCGCGCGAAATGCGCCGCTGACCTCGTCCACGCTCGTCTCGCGCCCGAGCGAGACGACGAGATCGGTTATCGAGCCCGTCGCCACCGGCGCGCGGACCGAGATGCCGTCGACCTTCCCCTGGAGCTCGGGCATGACCACCCCGATCGCCTTCGCGGCGCCGGTGGAGGTTGGGATCAGGTTGATCGCGGCCGCACGCGCGCGGCGCAGGTCCTTGTGCGGGAAGTCGAGGATCACCTGGTCGTTCGTGTACGCGTGGATCGTCGTCATGAAGCCCGATTGGATCTCGCCGAGCTCGTGCAGGACCTTGGCCATCGGCGCCACGCAGTTCGTCGTGCAGGACGCGTTCGAGACGATGTGGTGGGACTCGGGGTCGTACGTGTCGTCGTTGACGCCGAGCACGATCGTGATGTCCGGATCGGTCGCCGGAGCCGAGATCACGACCTTCCTGGCGCCGGCGTCGAGATGCTTCTGCGCGCCTTCGCGGCTCGTGAAGATGCCGGTGGACTCGAGCACGACGTCGACGCCGAGATCGCCCCACGGGAGCGCTGCCGGATCCCGCTCCGAGAGGATCTTGACCTCCTCGCCCGCCGCCGTCAGCACTCCGTCGCCGAGCCCGACCTCCCCCTCGAACGGACCGAGGTTCGAGTCGTACTTCAGGAGGTGCGCCATCGTCTTCGCGTCCCCGAGGTCGTTCAGCGCGACGATCTCGATGTCCGAGCCGAGCGCGTGCTGGGCGCGGAAGAAGTTCCGGCCGATGCGGCCGAACCCGTTGATGCCGACGCGAATCCCCATCTCTCTCCTCCGTCCCTCGCTTCGTGGTCTTGCGCCGAGTCTAAGCCCCCGCCAGCTCCTCGAGTCGCCGCAGGCGGCGGTGCATCGCGGCCTTCGAGGCCGGTGGGTCGGTGCGGGAGGCGAGCTCGCGGAGGGAGTCGGACGGATGGCGGCGGCGAAGCTCCGCGGCCTCGCGGAGCCCGGGCGGGAGCTTCTCGAGGCGGCCCTCGGCGCGGAGCCGGCGGACGGCCTCGAGCTGCAGCCGGGCGGCCGCGCTCGTTCGGACGAGGTTCGCGTGATCCGCGTTCGCGAGCCGGTTCGCGCGCTCGCTTGTCGCAGCGACGACCGCGCGCTCCTCGAGCGCGAGGACGGACTCCGCCGCGCCCGCCAGCGCAAGCACCGATTCGATCGCGTCCCAGCTCTTCGCGTACGCGGCGGCGTGGGTCGGGCGCTCGACGACCGCGAGACGGATCACGTCCTCTTCGGCGACGCGCGCGAGGAACGCGGCGGACTCCGCGGTCGCCGTGCGCAGCTCGAGGTGTGGAGAGCGCTGCACCGAGAGCGAGCCGCCGCCGAGGAAGGCGCCGCGCAGGTATGCGGCCCGGCAGCAGGCGCGCGCGACGACTCGGCGCGGCGGGCGTTCGAGCGGCGCGTGGCGGCGATCGAGGACGCCCGCGGCGACGAACGCTCGAAGCGCCTCGTCGGTGCCGTCGACGTGGAGCTGGTAGCGGGTCGCGCGGTCGAATGCGCGACGCCGATAGGTCCGGATCTGCGAGCGGATCTCCTCGTCACGGAGCAGTTGGAAGGCGCGGCGCGCGGCAGCTCCGCTCCCGAGATCGAGCTGGAGCGACCAGCCGCCCCGGCCGTGGAGGTGGAGGCTGCCCGCGGCGTGGAAGAGCGCCGAGAGCTCGGCGAGCCGGTCGCATGGGCGCTCCGGGTCGATGCGGGCGAGCTCCTCGCGGACGTCCTCGGACGTCACAGGCGCACGCCCTCGAGCTCGAGCAGCCGGCGCTTGACGCCGAGGCCGGCCGAGCCGTAGCCGCCGAGCCCGGTCGCCCCGACCACGCGGTGGCAGGGGACGAGGAGCATGAGCCGGTTCTGGGCGCAGAAGCTGCCGGCCGCGCGTGCGGCTCCGGGGTAGCCGGCGAGCGCCGCGAGCTCCCCGTAGCTGACGACCTCGCCGCGCGGCACGGCGCGGAGGGTGAGGGCGACCGCGTGCTGGAACGGCGTAGTCCAGCCGAGGTCGACGGGAATGTCGTCGAGCCCGGCGTCGTCGCCGGCGAAGAAGGCCGCGAACCGCTGGACGAGGACCCCCGGTGTCAGACACCGACTTTTGTTAGCGGGCGCCGGTAACGATTCGGTGCCGATTCGTCCACAGGGTGAAAGCCCGGTGCGCTCTGCATTTGCGGGCGAGGACGCGTCCATGGACGACAGCGCGATCTAGCGATCGCCCGGCCTCGGCCGCAGACCCGGTGTCTGACACCGGGTCGAAATCGAACTCGTGCGCGAGCACGACGCCGTCGCCCGTCCAGAGCTCGCCCGTCCCCCACCCCGCGACCTCGTACTCCGTCCTCGCCGCGCGCATCCCGCCGACCATACAATCGGCCCATGAGCGCTCCGGGGATCTTCAGGCCGCCGCCGCCCGTCAACGAGCCCGTCAAGTCGTACGCGCCCGGCTCGCCCGAACGCGAGGAGCTCCAGGCCCGCCTGCGCCAGATGGAGCTCGAGCGGATCTCCATCCCGATGGTGATCGGCGGCAAGGACGTCGAGTCGGGAGAGACGTTCGAGGCGGTCATGCCACACCGCAAGAGCCATGTCCTCGCCGACGTCGCGAAGGGCGGGCCGGAGCACGTCCAGCAGGCGATCGACGCCGCCCGCGAGGCTCACGCGCACTGGTCGCGCACGCCGTGGCACGAGCGCGCCGCGATCTTCCTGCGCGCCGGCGAGCTCCTCTCCGGCCCCTGGCGCCAGACGCTCAACGCGGCGACGATGCTCAACCAGTCGAAGACCGCCCACCAGGCGGAGATCGACGCGGTCTGCGAGCTGATCGACTTCTGGCGCTTCAACGTCGACTACGTCACGCGCATCTACGCCGAGCAGCCGTACTCCCCGACCGGGACGTGGAACCGGATGGAGTACCGCCCGCTCGAGGGCTTCGTCTTCGCGGTAAGCCCTTTCAACTTCACGGCCATCGGAGGCAACCTCTCGACGTCCCCCGCGCTGATGGGGAACACGGTCGTGTGGAAGCCGGCCTCGACGGCGGCGCTCTCCGCCTACTACCTCATGCGGCTGCTGCAGGCTGCCGGCCTCCCGGACGGCGTGATCAACCTCGTGCACGGCTCCGGCGCGACGATCGGAGGCGCCGCGCTCGCGAGCCCCGAGCTCGCGGGGATCCACTTCACGGGCTCGACCGAGGTCTTCAACGGCATGTGGGAGACGGTCGGGAAGAACGTCGGCTCGTACCGGAACTACCCGCGCATCGTCGGCGAGACCGGCGGCAAGGACTTCATCCTCGCGCACCCCTCAGCGGAAGCCGAAGCAGTCGCAACAGCTGTCGTGCGCGGCTCGTTCGAGTACCAGGGGCAGAAGTGCTCTGCCGCTTCGCGCCTCTACATCCCATCGAACATCTGGCCGGAGGTGAAGGAGCGGCTCGTCGAGGACGTCGGCACGATCAAGATGGGCGACGTCTCCGACTTCGAGAACTTCATGGGCGCGGTCATCGACTCGAGCGCATTCAAGACGCACGCCGACGCGATCGAGGAGGCGCGCTCGGCGGGTGCCGAGATCGTCACCGGCGGCGAGGCGGACGACTCCGAGGGCTACTTCGTGCAGCCGACGGTGATCACGACCGAGGACAAGGGCTTCCGCCTCCTCCGCGACGAGCTCTTCGGCCCGATCGTCACCGCGTACGTGTACGACGAGAAGCGCTGGGGCGACACGCTGGAGCTCGTCGACCAGACCGCGCCGTACGGCCTCACGGGCGCGGTGTTCGCGACCGAGCGAGGGGCGATCGAGGAGGCGCAGGACACGCTGCGTTACGCGGCCGGGAACTTCTACGTCAACGACAAGCCGACCGGTGCCGTCGTGGGGCAGCAGCCCTTCGGCGGCTCGCGCGCGAGCGGGACGAACGACAAGGCCGGGTCGATGTGGAACCTCATCCGCTGGGTCTCGCCGCGCACGATCAAGGAGACCTTCGTCCCGCCGACCGACTACCGGTACCCGTTCCTCGGCCCCGACGGCGACCGGCCGAGCTAGCCAGGCCCGGCGAGGCGCATGGCCCGCGTCCTCGACGGGATCGATGCCTTCCTCGACCAGCTGACGTCGATCGAGGTCCTGCCGGCGCTGCTGGCGATCGTCGCGCACATCGCGAAGCTCGGATGCACGAGCCTGGCCTGGCGGAACGTCCTCGCCGCCGCGTATCCGAACCAGCGCGTAGCCCGGCTCCCGATCTTCGGCGCCTACCTCGCCGGAGTCGGCGTCAATGCAATCGTCCCGATTCGCGCGGGCGACGCGGTCCGCGTCGTGATCGCGCACCGGGCGGTCGAGGGGAGCACGTACACGACCATCGTCTCGAGCACGCTCGTGCTGACGATCTTCGACATGGCGGCGGCCGCGTCGCTGCTCCTCTGGGCGGCGCGTGACGCAGGACGCGCTGCCGGGCTTCGGCGACCTCCCGAACCTCGCGAGCTTCGACTTCGCATGGCTGCTCGACCGGCCGCTCACGTTCGCAGCTGGTTCTCGCCGGGCTCCTGATCGCGCTCGTCGGCATCGGATTCTGGATCAGCGGGCACGTCGCGAACTTCCGCGATCGCGTGCGCCAGGGTTTCGCCGTCCTCCGCAGCCCCGCGCGCTACGTGAGCACGGTGGCCGCGTGGCAGGCCGCGGACTGGGGCCTGCGTCTCGTGACGATCTGGTTCCTGCTCGACGCCTTCGGCATCCCGCAGTCGCTCGAGAACGTCCTCCTCGTGCAGGTGTCCTCGAGCGTCGCGACGCTCGTCCCGCTCACGCCGGCGGGAATCGGCACCGAGCAGGCGTTCCTCCTCTACGTCTTCCAGGGCGCGGTCTCGTCCGCCGACCTGCTCGCGTTCAGCGTCGGCATGAAGCTGACGACGGTCGCGACGAACGTCATCGTCGGGTTCACCGCGATCGCGCTGACGCTGCGGACGTTCCGCTACTCGAAGGCGCTGAACGCCAGAGGCCCGTAGGTGCGACCTCTTCGGCGTGTGGGGCCAGGCTGTCGGCCTCCTCGAGTCCGGTGCGCGAGGCATGCCTCGCGCCTACACCTCGGAGCTGTAGGGGAGGGCCAGCCCCGCGTCCGTCCTAGGACGGGCCCGCCTTGTGCAGCTGCGCGTACAGCGCCCGCGCGGTCTTCTGCGGGAGGCCGGGGACGCCCTCGAGCTCCTCCTGCGTCGCGTCGAGGAAGCGCTCCGCCGAGCCGAAGTGGCGTAGCAGCGCGCGCCGCCGCACGGGGCCGACGCCGACGAGGCCCTCGAAGATCGTCTCCATGGACTTCGACCCCCGCCGCTTGCGGTGGAAGCGCAAGGCGACCCGGTGCGCCTCGTCACGGATCCGCTGGAGGAGCTGGAGCCCTGGCCCGTGCGGGTCGAGGCGGATCGGCTCCGCCGCGCCCGGGACGAACACCTCCTCCTCGCGCTTCGCGAGCGCGATCACCGCGACGCGCGGGAGATCGAGCTCCTCCATCGCCGCGAGCGCCGCCGCGAGCTGCCCTTTGCCGCCGTCCACGACGACGAGGTTCGGGATCTGCGAGAAGCTCTCGTCCACCTCCTCGGCGCGGGCGCGCGCAAACCTGCGCGAGATCGCCTCGCGCATCGCGCCCACGTCGTCCTGCCCGTCGAGGCCGCGAATCCCGAACGTCCGGTAGTGCGCGTTCTTCGGCCTCCCGTCCACGAAGACCGTCATCGAAGCGACGATCGACTCGCCCTGGATGTTCGAGACGTCGAAGCACTCGATCCGAAGCGGAAGGCTCTCGAGATTGAGGCATTCGCGCAGCTCCTCGAGGGCCGCGATGCGTCGCAGCCGCTGCGCCTCGCGGTTGGCGGTGTCCGCCTCGAGCGAGAGCCGCGCGTTCTCGACCGCGAGCTCGACGAGCCGCCGCTTCTCGCCGCGGGCGGGGGCGCGCACCTCGACGCGCGACCCACGCCGCTCGCTCAGGAACTCCGCAAGCGCACCCGTGTCGGTCATGGCCGCCGGGACGAGCACCTGAGGCGGGACACTCGGCGCCGAGCCGTAGTACTCGACGGCGAAGGCCTCCAGCACCGCGAGCGGGTCGTCCTCGACGACGTTCTCGAGGTGGAAGCCGTAGCGGTCGATCATCTTGCCGTCGCGGAGGGGGAAGATCTGCACCGCCGCGCAGTCGCCCTCGATCGCGAGCCCGATCACGTCCACCGTTCCGACCGCGCGTTGCTCGGTCGCCTGCCGCTCGGCGAGATGGCGGATGGAGTTGAGCCGGTTCCGGTAGCGCGCCGCCTCCTCGAAGCGCTCGCCCGCCGCGGCCTCGCGCATGCGCTCCTGGAGCTCGCGCTGGATCGGCTCGGTATCGCCGGACAGGAACCCGATGACGCCGTCGATCACCTCTCCGTACCCCTCCGGACTGATGTTTCCGACGCAGGGCGCGAAGCAGCGGTCGATGTGGAAGTCGAGGCAGGGAATCCCCGAGTGCCGGCCGGGCTTCGGCCCCTCGCAGGGCCGGAACTTGAACACGCGGTTGAGGACGTCGAGCGTCTCGCGCACCTTCTTCGCGTTCGCGTACGGACCGAAGTAGACCGTCCCGCGGCGGTGCCGCTCGCGCGTGAACATGACGCGCGGGTACTCGTCGGTGAGCGTCACGGCGATGTACGGGAACGACTTGTCGTCGCGCAGCCGCACGTTGAAGGGCGGCCGGTAGCGCTTGACGAGGTTCTGCTCGAGATGGAGCGCCTCCGCCTCGGTTCGGGTCACGATCACCTCGACGTCGGCGATCTTCCCGACGAGCTGGACCATCCCCGCGCGGCCGTCGCTGCCGCGCTGGAAGTAGTTGCGGACGCGCGTACGCAGCGTCTTCGCCTTGCCGACGTAGATGACCTCGCCCTCGCGGTCGCGGAAGAGGTAGACCCCCGGCCCGCGCGGCAGCGTCTTCAGCTTCTCCTGGAGCGCAGCTTGCATCTCCGCGGTCAGCGTAGCCCCGAGAGTCAGGGCGTTCAAAAGCGGTGCTCGAGGCGCCACGTGCGGAAGGCGACGAAGGCGCAGGCAGCGATCGTGGCCACGAGCGCGAGCGCGTCCCGCGTCCCAGGCAGGCCGTAGCCGATGAACAGGCCGATCGCGACCACCGCGAGGATGATCGCGGCGTAGAAGAGCCTGCGGTTCCAGTCCGACCACACCTCGAAGTCGCCGCGCCGCTCGCGCCAGAGCAGGAAGAGGAAGAACGCGATCGCGAGGAAGAACGCGATCTGGAGGAGACCGCCCACGGTCGCCACCACGGCCTGCAGCTGGAGCACGACGACCACGGCCGCGATCAGCGCGACGATCCCGATTCCGCGGGCGAGCGGCGGGATGCTGTCCCACAGGCGCCTCATGACCCGGTCATGAACGCCCGCACCCCGAGCGCCCCTGCGACGAGGGTCGTCCCCGCGAACCAGAGCAGCCGCCTCGGCCCCTCGCCCGGCGCGTAGAACCAGGGAGAGAGCGCGACGCCGAGCGCGAGCGCGCCGTACGTGTAGTGGAGCCGCTCCGGCGAGCGGCGTCCGTCCGACAGGAGCAGGAGACCGAGCGCCGCCTGCGCGATCAGCGCGGTCTGCGCGAGGGTGAGCGCGTGCGCCACGAGCGGGCCTGCGCCGCCACCGCGGCGGTAGGAGACGAAGCCGAGGCCGGCGGCGCCGACGCAGATCGCCACCACCGCGACGCCCAGGACCACGTGCGCCGATACCATCGCGCGCACCCTACCGAGGAGCACCTCGCTGCCTCATTTCGACAAGATGTCCGCATGACCGACGCGACGATCCCCGTGGCCAGGCGATGACCGTCCCGGAGGCTGAGCTGAAGAAGACGGACGCCGGGCTCATCCCCCAGGGCGAGGGCTGGTTCGTGCTCAACGCGCGAGACGCATCGTGGATCCGAAGCGAGGAGCGCGGGCAGGACACCGACTTCGAAGGTGGGCAGGAGTGGGCGCAGCTCGGGTTCCGCATCCAGGTCGTAGCCCCCGGCCAGCGGGGCATGTACCACGGCGAGCGCGGCCAGGAGGACTTCCTCGTCGTCTCCGGCGAGTGCGTCGTCGTGATCGAGGGTGAGGAGCGCCGCCTGAAGGCCTGGGACTTCGTTCACTGCCCGCCGTGGACCAAGCACGTCTTCGTCGGCGCGGGCGACGCGCCGTGCGTGATCGTCATGGCCGGCAGCCGTGTGGGTGGCTTCGAGGTCCTCTACGCGGTGAACGAGGTTGCAGCGAAGCACGATGCGAGCGTGCTCGAGGAGACGTCGACCCCTGACGAGGCGTACGCCGGCTGGGGGCCGGAGGAGCGGTCAGCGTACGGCGAGGGGTGGCTGCCGTCTTGAACGATCCCGACGGCCCGACGAACGGAGGCACGCGTGGTCGAGGAAGGTAGCCCAGCCCCCGACTTTCACGCTCACGTCGGACTCGGGCGAGGCGGTCACGCTGTCCTCCTTCAGAGGCACGCCCGTCGTCCTCTACTTCTACCCCAAGGACGACACGCCCGGATGCACGGTGCAGGCGTGCGCGATCCGCGACGCGTGGGGAGAGTTCGAGCGGAGCGGCGCGGTCGTCCTCGGCGTGAGCCCGGACAGCGCCGAGAGCCACGTGCAGTTCCGGGACAAGTACGAGCTCCCGTTCACCCTCCTCGCCGACGAAGACCACAGCGTCTCCGAGGCGTACGGCACCTGGGTCGAGAAGAACTACGCCGGCAAGACGTACATGGGCGTCGAGCGCTCGACCTTCGTGATCGACGAGGACGGAAACGTGGCGAAGGTCATGCGCCGCGTGAAGCCGGACGAGCATGCGGACGACGTGCTCGCCGTGCTGGCCGACTGAAACGGAAGGCAACGGACCGCCATGAGGTCCGCGGGCACACTGCAACTGATGCGGATGAGAGGACTTGAACCTCCACGCCCTTTCGGGCACACGGACCTGAACCGTGCGCGTCTACCAATTCCGCCACATCCGCGCGGCCGTCCGATTGTAGCCCTGGTTCGTCTCACTCCTCGATGACTCGCGCTGCGGCACTTCTGACGCTCGCCTTGGCCGTCCTCGCACTCGGCGATCGCGGTGACCGGGTCGCGCTCGGCAACGGGCAGCGCGCCCACGTCGTCGTCAACCTCACCGCGCCGCCACTTGCGTACGCACCCGGCGGCGGGGCCCGCATCGACGCCGAGCAGCGCGCGTTCCGGCGCGAGCTCGCGAGGCGCCTCCCCGAGGCGCGCGTCCAGTGGCGCTACCGCCTGGTCGCGAACGGGGTCTCGGTCGTGCTCCCCGAGGCGCAGGTTCCTCGCCTCCGCGGACTGGCCGGCGTCCGCGACGTCTTCGCTTCCAGCGGTTACGGCGTGCAGCTCGACTCGACCCCGCAGCAGATCGGAGCGAACGTGCTCTGGGGCGCCGGCCTCTCGACCGCGGGCCAGGGCGTGAAGATCGGCTTCATCGACAGCGGCGTCGACCAGTCGCACCCGTTTTTCAACCCGGCCGGATACACGATGCCCGCGGGCTTCCCGAAGGGGCAGCGGCGCTTCACGAACGCGAAGGTCATCGTCGCGCGCGCCTTCGCGCCTCCGACCGCGAAGACGCAGGCGGCGCGGCTCGCGTTCGACGGCCCGAACTCCGACCACGGCACGCACGTCGCGGGGATCGCCGCCGGGAACGCGGGCACGAAGACGGGCGGGCCGGCGGTCTCGGGAGTCGCGCCGCGCGCCTACATCGGGAACTACAAGGCGCTCGTGCGCACGGACTCGGGGCTCAGCCCGAACGGGAACTCGCCCGAGCTCGTGGCGGCGATCGAGGCCGCGGTGCGAGACGGGATGGACGTGCTCAACCTCTCCATCGGCGAGCCCGAGATCGAGCCGCGCCGCGACGTCGTCGCGCTCGCGCTCGACGCGGCCGCCGCGGCCGGTGTCGTCCCGGTCGTCGCCGCGGGGAACGACTTCAACGACCTCGGCGCGGGCTCAGTATCGTCGCCCGCGAACTCCGAGCGTGCGATCACGGTCGCCGCCGTCGACATCACCGGCGCGAGGAGAGTCCACGCCGACTTCTCGTCGGTCGGACCGACCGCGATGTCGCTCCGGATGAAGCCGGACGTCGCCGCACCGGGCGTCGACGTCACCTCGAGCGTCCCGGACGGCTGGGCCGGCTGGTCGGGGACGAGCATGGCCTCGCCGCACATCGCCGGCGGCGCGGCGCTTCTCGTGCAGCGCCACCCCGCGTGGACGGTCGCGCAGGTGAAGTCGGCGCTCGTGCAGACCGGCGTGGACAGCGTGACCTTGTCCGGCGCACGTTCAGGGCCGGTCTTCCAGGGTGGCGGCGTCGTCTCGCTGACCGCGGCCGACCGGCCGCTCCTCTTCGCGACGCCGAGTGGCGTCTCGCTCGGGCTGCTCGCCCGCGGGAAGACCGTTCGGCACACGATCAGGCTCGACGACGCAGCGGGTGGCGCCGGGCAGTGGCAGGTGTCAGCGCTCCGGCTGGCGCCGAAGACCGCGCGCGCGAACCTGACCGTGCCGGCGACCGTCGCGGTGCCGGGCACGCTGACGTTCGAGACCGCGGTGCCGGCGCGCGCGGCGCAGGGAGACGTAACCGGCTACCTCGTGCTCCGGCGTGCGGACGACGTGCGCCGCGTCCCGTTCTGGGGTCGCGTGACGGTCGCGGCGATCGCCCGTCAGCGCGCGTCGAGAATCTCGCGGCCGGGCCTCTTCAGTGGATCCACGCGCGGCCGGCCGGCGCTCGTCACGCGCTACCGCTACCCCGCGAGCCCGAGCGGAATCGGCGTAACCACCGTCCTCCGCGGTCCCGAGCGGGTCTATCGCTTCCGCCTCGACCGGCGCGTCGCGAACTTCGGCGTCGTCATCACGAGCCGAGGCCGCGGGAGCCGCGTCGAGCCGCGCGTCCTCGCCGGACTCGACGAGAACCGGCTGACCGGGTATGCGGGCCTTCCGGTGAACCACAACCCGTACGACGACCGGTTCCGCACGGGCGTCCCCGCCGCCGGGGCGCTGTCGCCGCTTCCGGGCGAGTACGCCATCGTCTTCGACAGCGCGACCCGGGCAAGCGCGGGGCGTTTCACCTTCCGCTTCTGGGTGCACGACGTCGACGCGCCTCGCGTACGCGTGCTCGCACCTGTCGTGGGAGCAGGAGCGCCGCTGCTCGTCGCGGCGACGGACGCGGGCGCGGGCGTCGATCCCGGCTCCATCGTCGCCTCGATCGACGGCGAGCTGGTCGGCGCCCGGTACGCGCGAGGCGTCATCCGCATCCAGACGGGCGGGTACTCGGCGGGCGCACACCGCGTCCGCGTGCGCGTCGCGGACTACCAGGAGACGAAGAACACCGAAAACGTGGCCCGGATCCTCCCGAACACGCGCACGGTGACGGGGACCTTCACGATCCGCTAGCGACCGGGACCTCTCCACGAGCGGAGGGACCTCCCGTTGAGCGCAGGTCGTGTGCAACAGGGGTCAGGTCCGACGGGTTGCAGCAGTACCCGGCTGACAGGTGCCGCACCAATACGCGGTGCGGTTGGCGTCGCCGAGGCCGCGGGAGCTGACCGGCGTCCCGCAGCGCGGGCACGGGCGGCCGGCGCGGCGATACACGTTCCGCGGCGGACGCACTCCCGCGACGGACTCGCGCATCCGCGCCCGCGCCCACGCGAGCGCCTCGGTCGACTCCTCGTCCGTCACGTCGCCCATGCGCCGCCACGGGCTGACGCGAACGGCCCACAGCGTCTCCGCGAGCCACATGTTCCCGATGCCCGCGACGAGACGCTGGTCGAGCAGGGCCTCGCCGACGAGCCCCGATTGATCGCTCCGGCGCAAGCGCTCGACCACCGCGGCTACCTCCGTCCCGTCGGCGAGTAGGTCCGGGCCGAGACGCGCGACCGCCCTTCGCTCGAGCGTGAGCACCGGGCCGTTCCACTGCGTCGCCTCCCACTCGCGGCCGCGCAGCACGAGCCAGGGCCGGCCGCGGCGCTCGCTGCCACGTGGCTCGAGCCGCCAGCGGCCGCTCATCCGCAGATGGCTGCGGAGCACGACGCCGCCTTCGAAGCGGAGAAGCAGATGCTTGCCGACGGCGTCGACGCTCTCGAGCACCCGTCCGTCGAGCACGCGCGCAACGCCGGTCGCCTGGCCGCGCGGGTTCGGGCTCTCCGCCTCTATCCGATCACCGACGAGCGGGCGAATGCGCGCCGCGGCGCGGTGGATCGCGTCTCCCTCGGGCATCGCGCGACCCGACCTCAGGTTTTTCGGTCGTGCTCCTCGATCGTCGGGAGCTGGTCGAGGTCGTGCTGGACCGAGCGGATGAACTCGTCGCTCTCCTCGTCGTCGGACGAGACGACTCGGAGCTGCGCTTTGCGCTGCTTCCGCTGTCGCTGGCGGCGCGCCTCGACGCCGAAGCGCCTCCCGAGGCGCGGCCATTCGACCGCGACGAGGAGTGCCGCCGCGAGGACGAGCAACACGAGCCACGGCCAGCTCACCGCTCGATTGTAGCCACGGCGCGGGCCTCGAACCACCGCCGGGTCACGCGGTAAACACCTGCATGGGCAGGTTGGACAGCGGTACCCCGCCCTCGGGAGTCACGAGCCATGTCTCCTGCATGTACAGGCAGTCCTCGCCGTTCGGCGCGATCGCGTGCGGGTGCAGTGAGAAGACCATGTTCTCGCGGAGCTCAGTCTCGACACCCTCCCCGATCTTCGGGAACTCGATCATCGTCATCCCGATCGAGTGCCCGGTCACGTGGCCGAGGTGATATCCGCGCTCGGCGAAGCCCGCCGAGACCGCGCGATGCACGTCGTGGCACGTGGCGCCTGGGCGAAGCGCGCTCCGTGCGGCTTCGAAGTGCTCCACGTACGCGTCCAACATCCGCGCCGTGTCCTCCGAGAGCGTCGTGCCGTCGGCGGCGATTGCGCGCGAGATCTCGACCCAGTGCATCCCCGGGCCTGCGACCTCGAGCGAGGGAAGCACGAACTCGCCGAGCATCTCCTCGCGCCGCGCGATCTTGAACTCCGGTCGCGCGAGCGCGTCGGTCCCGGTCAGGACCATGTTCATCGTCAGCCGGCCACAGCCCTCGGCGACGAACCACTCCTCGGCCGCGGCCATGACCTCGGCGGCGCTCTTTCCGGGCGCGTAGGCGTCGCGGAAGACCTCGAATCCGCGCTCGTTGATCCGCACGGAGTCACGCACGGACGCCAACTCCTCGTCGCTCTTGACCGCGCGCGCGAGGTCGAACTCGACGTCGAACGGGACGAGGTCGAGTCTCTCGAGCGCGCGGTAGTCGCGGACCGGCATCACGTAGTCGAGCCCGTACACGCCCACGCGCCTCCACCCCGCTCCCCGGTCCGCGACGAGCTCGCCCGGGCGGTCGTGGAAGACCTGCTCGAGCTCGGCGGTCCCGTGCTCGCCGACGTAGCGGGCCTCGCTCGGGAAGACGACGAACGCGTCGCCGCTCGGCCGGCACGACGACGTACGCGTAGCGGTGCACGATCTGGAAGCCGGAGAGATACGTGACCGCGCCCTCGAAGCCCGAGTACTCGCTCCCGGAGACGACGAGCGCGTCGAGGTCGTGCTCGGCCATGGCCGCGCGGACGTTTCGGTGGCGGCGTTCCAGCTCGGCGTTCATCTCCACGAATCCTCCAGTGCCTTGACGAGTTGGGTGACGGCGTCGTTCAGCGGCGTCGGAACCCCGAGCTCCCGGCCGAAGCGGCCGATGCCGCCGTTGAGCGCGTCGATCTCCGTCGCACGGCGAGCCTCCACATCCTGGAGCATGCTCGCCTTGTGCCCGTAGGCCACGTCGGGTCGCGCGGCGTGGTCGATGAGATCCTCGGGGTCGGCGTCGAGGACGACCCCCTGCGCCGCCGCGACCGCCTTCCCTTCGTCGACGAGGGCGGTCACGAGCGCGCGCAGGTCCGGCCGCTCGCACACGCGCCCGTGCGTGAGCCCGGTCAGCGCGCCGATGGGGTTCGTCGCGGCGTTGAAGATGACCTTGCGCCACTGCGCGGGTCGGGCATCCGAGACTGCGGTGGTCGGCATTCCCGCGCGCGTGCAGGCGTCGGCGAGACGCTCGACCTCCTCGAACGGCGCGGGAGCGGGCTCGAACGGCCCGAAGACGGTGTCGCCCTTGACGTCCCACTGCACGACTCCCGGCTCCAGGAGCTTCCCGGCCGGGAACGTCGTCCCGCGGATGACCCGTGCGACGTGCCGCGCGAGCACCTCCTCGTTCCCGATGCCGTTCTGGACGGACGCGACGGCGCCCTCCGCGAAAGCGCCCGCGGTAGCCGCGATCGCCGACTCGGTGTGCATCGCCTTCGTCGCGACGATCCCGAAGTCGCAGGCGGGAAGCTCGCCCGGATCCGCGGTCGCGCGCATGCGACCGACGACCTCCCCCGCTCCCGTCAGCCGGAGCCCCTGCGAGTTGATCGCGTCCACGTGCGCGCGGTCGAGGTCGTAGGCCCACACTTCGACGTCGTCCAGCTGCGCGAGGTTCGCGGCGAACAGCGAGCCAACAGCGCCGCAACCTACGACGCAGATCCTCACTCGACCGCCTCCGTCGCGGGCCGGAGTCGCCGGATCCAGCCGAGCGACAGCTCGCGGCCGCCGGTCAGCCCGCGCGGCCGCAGGATCAGCACGAGCGCCATGAGTGCACTCACGACGACGATCCGCGTCCCGGCCGGCACTTCGATCGTCCGCCCGAGGACGTCGAGCCCGTTCTCGGCGTTCGCGAGGACGGAGTCGAGGGCGCTCACCGCGAGAGCACCGACGACCGCGCCCCACAAGCTCGTCATGCCGCCGATCACGAGCATCGCGAGCGTGATGAACGTCAGGTCGAGATAGACCACGTCCACGTTGATGGGCAGGAAGTGGACGTACAGCCCGCCCGCGAGCCCGGCGAGGAAGCCCGAGAGCACGAACGCGCCGAGCCGCTGGCGGTAGATCGAGATCCCGACCGCGCGCGCGGCCGGCGGGTCCTCGCGCGTCGCGCGGAGCTGCCTCCCGAAGCGGCTCCGCTGGTACGCGAACGCGGCGACGATCACCACGAGTGCTCCGATCGCTGCCTGACGGAGGTCGGTGGTCTCCGGGACCGACGAGAACGTGTTCAGGCCGGGGCCGATCCTCTCGTAGTAGCGGAGGATGTTGTTCGTGATCTCGAGGACGGCGAACGTGGCGATGCCCGCCGCGAGCCCCGAGAGGCGCATCAGCGGCAGCCCGACGAGGAGCGCGAACACGCCGCCCACGACGCCGGCGATGACGAGCGACGGCACGTTCCCGACGGTCGTGTCGCTCAGGAAGTCGAAGAGAGACGGCATGAACGCGGGCTTCTCCTGCTCCGGCACCGAAAGCACTCCGGCCGCCCACGCGCCGACTGCGACGAAGCTGATGTGGCCGAACGAGAGGACGCCCGAGTTCCCGACGAAGACGTACAGCGCGACGACGATCGCGACGGAGACGAGCGCGTTGATGAAGTAGATCTCCGTCGCGCGCGTGACGGTCGTGCCGACGAGCGCCGCGCCGACGACCAGCGCGACCGGCCCCGCGAGCTGCATGAGCGCGCGCGGAGCTCAAACGCGCTCCACCGTCCGCGCGCCGCGAATGAACAAGCCACCCGGCCGTACGAGGAGCACGAGGATCACGAGCCCGAACACGAACGAGGGCAGGTACTGACTCTGGGCGGATGGCAAGGCGGCCCCGAGGACGCCGGAGACGTACCCGATCGCGAAGCCGCCGAGCGTCGCGGGAAGCAGCCGGTTCATCCCACCCACGACGACGCCCGCGAGGACGATGATCGTCTCGCGGAGCGCGAACGTCGGCGTCACCGTCGGAAACTGCACGGTCAGCAAGACGGCGACGACCGCGGCGAGGATCCCGGCGAGCACGACCGCGACCGCGCTCACCAGGGTCGCCCGCACGCCCACGAGACGTGCGGTCGAGAAGTCCATCGCAGCCGCGCGCATGTGCAGCCCGATCGAGGTGCGGTTCAGCAGCAGGAGGAGCAGCGCCAGGCAGACAGCCGCCGTCACGATCGCGACGATCGCGATCTTCCGGATCTCGATGTCGCCCACCGACACCGGCCGGTTGAGCTGGACGAGATAGGTCGACGTCTTCCCGAGCGGTCCGAACCAGAGCAGCGCGATCGACTGGAGCAGAAACGCGACCGCGAACGTCGCGGTCAGCATCACGGCGGGCGACTGCGGGCGCAGCGGGCGGAAGACGACCCGCTCCATGGCCAGCGACAGCCCCACCACGACGACGACGCAGAGCGCGATCCCGACCGCGACCGGCCAGCCTCGCTCGCTTGCGAACGCGAGCGTGAAGGCGCCGGCCATGATCAGCTGGCCGTATGCGAAGTTCACGAGCCTGAGCACGCCGAACACGAGGCCGATCCCGACGGCCATGAGCGCGAAGATCGCGCCGAGCCCGATTGCATCCACCTGCACCTGGAGGTCGACGGCGTCGCCGATGAAGTCGGTGAGCGCGCTCGCCGGTCACGAGAGGTAGGCCGCGATCATCCGGTCGGTGTCGGCGGCATCGTCGCGGGTCAGTGTCAGGCGGAGCTCGCCGTTCGCGAGCACGTGCGTCCGGTCCGCGAGCGCGACCGTGCGCTGCGCGCGCTGCTCGACGAGGAGGACGGCGAGGCCGCGCTCCCTGATCGCCTCCAGCGTCGAGAAGACGAGGTCGACGATGGTCGGAGCAAGCCCGAGCGATGGCTCGTCGAGGAGCAGCACAGACGGCCGGGCGACGAGCGCTCGGGCGATCGCGAGCTGCTGCTGCTGGCCGCCTGAGAGCGAGCCCGCCTGCCTGCCGGCGAACTCGCGAAGGATCGGGAAGAGCTCGTGCACGTCGTCGAGCTCGCTGTCGTTCGCCTCTCCCCGGCGCCTGCCCGCAAGCCCGAGCTGAAGGTTCTCCTGGACCGTGAGCTCGCCGAAGAGCCGTCGGCCCTCGGGCACGAGCGCGACTCCGGAGCGCGCGATCGACTCCGGCGGCTTTCCCCTGATCCCGACGCCCGCCGAGCGCGATCTCCCCGCCCTGCGACGGAACGAGCCCCATGATCGCGTGCAGCGTCGTCGACTTGCCGGCCCCGTTCGGGCCGATCAGCCCGACGATCTCGGAGGCGCCGACCTCGAGCGAGAGACCACGTACGGCCGACACGCCGCCGTACGAGACGTCGAGCCCGGAGACCCGGAGCGCCGGTTCGCTCACCTCACATCCTCGTGCACGGCGCTCTCCCCGAGGTACGCCGCCGCGACGTCGAGGTTCGCGCGGATTTCCGACGGAGCCCCTTCGGCGAGCGTCGCGCCGTGGTCGAGCACCTGGATCCGATCGCAGACGTCCATGACGAGCGCCATGTTGTGGTCGATCAGGAGCACGCCCGCGTCGTGCTCCTCGCACACGGAGCGGACGACGGCGGCGAAGTCCGGCACCTCCGCCTCCGGCAGGCCCGCAGCCGGCTCGTCCATGAGCACGAAGCGCGGCTCGGCCGCAAGCGCCCGCGCGACGCCCAGACGCCGCTCGTCACCGTGCGCGAGCGCGCCTGCCGGCGCAGACGCATACGACGTGAGCGAGAGCCGCTCGAGCAGGTCGTCCGCCCGACGGCGGGCGGCTCGCGGGCCGACTCCGGCGCCGAGAGCCGCCACTTCGACGTTCTCGCGCACCGAGAGCTCGCGGAACGACCGGCTGTGCTGGAACGTCCGCGCGAGACCGTGCCTGCCGCGGCGGTGCGGCGTCCAGTGAGTGATTTCCCGGCCTTCGAGCTCGACCGCGCCGGCATCCGGCCGGTCGAACCCGCTGAGGACGTTGACGAGCGTCGACTTCCCGGCGCCGTTCGGCCCGATGAGGCCGAGCACCTCGCGCCGGTGCAGCTCGAGCGTGACCTCCCGCAGCGCCTGCACTCCCTCGAACGCACGCGAGACGGAGGCGGCCCGGAGCGTAGCCCCGGACCGCCTCGTTTCCTGCGGATGGTCCGCGTCCGGCAAGGCGTCAGCCGATGTTCGGGATGACCCTCGCCTGCACCGTCGTCAGGACGCGCGGAACGTTGTTCTCCACGCGGATCACGCGGTACCTGCGCCCGAACACGGTGTGCAGCTTCCGGGAGAAGCTCACCTTGCCCGAGAGCGTGTTGACGTTCTTGAACTTCTCCATCGCCGTCGCGAGCCGGGTCCCGTTCGTGGAGCCGCCGGTGCGGCGGATCGCGGTGAGGATCCCGTCGATCGCGGCCGGGCCGGTGACGAACCCACCAGTGCTCCCAGCCTTCGCGATCGCAGCCCTGTTGCGCCTCGCGAGCGCGTTGACGGCCTTGACCGGGTCGTCGCCGAACGCCGAGGCGAAGGTCACGTAGTAGTAGTTCGAGACATTCGGGTTCACACCCGCGTACCAGTAGTTGCCGTCACCTGCCCACGAGTTGAGGATCGGCGTGTTGTTCCCGAGCGAACGCAGACCGCTCATGATCGGCGCCTGCGCGCCGAACGCCGCGGCGGTCGACGTGACGATGACGTCGGCGTCCCGGGCGTTCAGCCGCGTGACGACATTCTGGTATGACGCTGTGTTGCCCGACTGGTACGTCTCCTCGGTGACCACGCGTCCGCCGAGCTGGCGCCAGCGCGCCTCGAACGCCTGGACGACGTTCCGGAAGTAGACGATGACCGTGTCCGTCGCGAGCGAGGCGCTCCTCCACCCGCGCCTCCAGGCGAACTCCGCCATCGCCGAGCCCTCGTCCTGGGCGACGTTGCCGTACGAGAACGCGAGCCTTCCCTTCGCGCCGAAGCGCTTCGGGCCCATCTGGTCGGTGCCGATGCACGGCGCGACCGTCAGCTTGCCCGCGTTGATCGACTCCTGGACGACCGGGGCCGCCAGGTCCACGTCGCAGGTGGTCATGATCACCTGCGCTCCGCGGCCGAGCAGCCGGGCGGCGCAGGACTTGGCCACCGCGGGCTTGTTGCCCTGCGTGTTGCACGTGAGGAGCCGGAGGTTCACGCCCGGTCCTCTGTTCACCTGCGCGATCCGGTCGCGCGCCGTTGCGAGCGCAGGCCCGTCGAACGGCGCCATCGAGCCGACGCTGTCGTAGGCGTACCCGATCGTCACCGTTGTCGCCTGCTGCGGTGCCGCGCCGCTGCCCGCGACGGCCACCGCCGCGACGGCCGTGGCCACGACGAGCGTGAGCACCGCTGTTCCTGCTCGAGTCATTGCATCCTCCTGGGGATTGACGGGTTGCCTGCCTCGAGAAGCTGACGGCTCACCACGAGGCCTCCTTTCCCTTCACCAGCGCGTACAGCGCCGTGTGCAACGGAACCGGGACATCGTGCCGCTCCGCCTCACGCACGACCGCGCCCGTGATCAGCTCGATCTCGGTCTGTCGCTGCGCGTCGACGTCCTCGAGCATCGACGGGTAGTGCGCCGACCCCCGCTGTGTCGCGAGCACGTTCATCTCCCACGGGTCGTCGTGGAGCTCCACGCCGGCGGCCGCCGCCACCGCCTTGCCCTCGTCCACGAGGCCGTGCACGAGATGCCCGAGATCGTCCGGCTCCGCCTCGGCCGCGAAGTGCGGCACGTGCGGGAGCCCGGTGAGCGCCGCGACCGGGTTCACCGACGCGTTGAAGATGAGCTTGGACCACTGCGCAGGGCGCAGATCCGGCAGCGCCTCCGCCTTCAGTCCCGACGCGACGATCGTGTCCGCGAGGTCCCGCACGAGCGCGAACGGCGTCTCCGCGTACGGGCCGAGCCACGTCTCCGTGTCGAGGATGTACTCGACGTGCGTGTCCGAGTGACGCGTCCCGCTCATGAACGTGACTCCGGAGACGATCGGCCAGTTGCCGTGCTCGCGGACGATCTCCTCGGCGCCGAGACCGTTGAGGACGGTCGCGATCGCCGCGTCCGGGAAGTGACCCTCGAGGGTCTCCATCGCGTCGCGAAGCCCGCCTGCCTTCGTCGCGACGATGCCGACGTCCGGAGGCGGGAGCTCGGCCGGGTCGGTCGAGGCGACGACCTCCGCGTGCAGCTCGCGCTTCCCGCTCACCCGCAGCCCGTCCCGGTTCAGCGCCTCCGCGTGCTCGCGCCGGCGCGTGAGGACCGACACCTCGGAGACATGCGCCAGATGACCGGCGAAGAGGCTGCCGATGACGCCCCCGCCGACCACGCAGATCCGCTCGATCACTCGTGCACTCGATCGTGCTTTGGGGCGCGGCTCCCCGACGCCGCAGCGCGGCCCACCATGCCGTCGAGTATCCCGTGCGGCCTCACGTCAGTCAATACTCGGCTCCTCGCCCGTCCGGTTCGCGAGCCGCCGGAGCTCGTCGTCGGACACGAGCCCGCGCTTCCGCGTCCCCGCCTGCTTGACCGCTTCGAGCAGCTGCGCGTACCGTTCTTCGTCGACCTCGAGCCCCAGCTCCTCGACCTTGATCCGGATCGAGTCGAGGCCGCTCTTCTTGCCGAGCACGATGCCCCGGCTCGCACCGACGAGCTCGGAGGCGTAGGGCTCGATCGCCGGCGGGTCGTGGAACTGGGCCGCGACCGCGCCCGACTCGCGCGTGAAGAGGTTGTCGCCGGTGACCGCCTTCCACGGCGGGAGCGGCGTCCCGGCGAGCCGCTGAACGAGCTGCGAGAGCTTGCGCGCCTGCTCCAGGTCGAGACGCGTCGGGATTCCGTACAGCGCCTCGAGCGCGAGCGCGACCTCGACGAGGTCGGCGTTTCCCGCGCGCTCGCCCATGCCGTTCACCGTGCCCTGCACCCAGGTCGCCCCGGCCTGGACGGCCGCAACGGCGGCCGCGGTCGCGAGGCCGAAGTCGTCGTGCCCGTGCCAGTGCACCGGGATCTCGTAATGGAGCCGCTCGACGACCTCGTTGACGAGGAACGCGGCCGCCTCCGGCGAGGCGATCCCGAGCGTGTCGACGACCGCGACCTCCGCCGCCCCCGCCTCGACCGCGCTCTCGTAGGCGACGCGCACGAACTCGAGGTCGGCGCGCGTCGAGTCGACGCCGAAGAAGCAGACCTTGATCCCTCGTGAGGCGGCGAAGGAGACAGCCGAGCGGATGCGCTCGAGCATCGTCTCGCGCGACACGCCGAGCGCGGCGAGCTTGCCGTCCGAGAGCGGGCTCTCGATCACCGACGCCGGCAGCCCGAGCTCGACGAGCGCCTCGACGTCGGCCTGCACGGCGCGCGAGAAGCCCCAGATCTCGGCCTCGAGGCCGGCGCCGAGGATGAGCTCGATCGCCTTGGCGTCGTCCTCGGACACCCGCGGGAAGCCGGCCTCGATCCGGTCGACGCCGGCTCGCGAGAGCGCGGACGCGATCTCGAGCTTGTCGACCGGAGAGAGCACCACCCCGACCGTCTGCTCGCCGTCCCGCAACGTCGTGTCGTAGAGCCCGATCGTCGCGCGCGGCTGCGGCTCGAGCGCCTTCTGATTGAGATCGCCGGTCCAGAGCTTCGAGCGGTCGAGCGTCACGCTTGGACTATCTCATTCTCCGGGCGGATACTCGTCGGCGTGATCTTCGAGCCGGAGCTCGAGACGATGTCCCGCGAGCGGCTCGAGGAGCTTCAGCTCGAGCGGCTGCGCGCGCTCGTGGCGCGGGTGAAGGGGCGCGTTCCCCTGTACCGGGAGCGGCTGGCGGACGTCGAGCCGGAGGACATCACGTCGCTCGCCGACCTGGGCGGGCTCCCGTTCACACGTAAAGGCGACCTGCGCGACACGTACCCGCTCGGGATGCTCGCCGTGCCGAAGGAGCAGCTCGCACGCATCCACGGGTCGTCGGGGACGACCGGCAAGCCGACGCTCGTCGCGTACACCGCGGGCGACCTCGACCTCTTCGCGCGCGTGAACGCCCGCACGCTCGCGATGGCCGGCGCAGAGCCGGGGATGACCCTGCACAACGCGTACGGCTACGGGCTCTTCACCGGCGGGCTCGGGCTGCACGACGGCGGCGAGCGTCTCGGGCTCACCGTGGTGCCGATGTCCGGCGGGATGACCGAGCGGCAGCTGACGTTGATCGAGGATCTGCGTCCCGACGTGATCGCCTGCACGCCGAGCTATGCGCTCACGCTCGCGCAGGCGTTCGCCGAGCGTGGTGTCACGCCCGAGGACTTGAGCCTCCGCATCGCAGCGGTCGGCGCCGAGCCGTGGAGCGAGCGCATGCGCGAGGAGATCGACGCCGGCCTCGGCGTCCGCTGCACGAACATCTTCGGGCTCTCGGAGGTGATCGGGCCGGGAGTGTCGGGCGAGTGCACCGAGGAGCGCGTGGGGTCGCACGTGAACGAGGATCACTTCCTGCCGGAGATCGTCGACCCGGAGACCGGGGCGCCGGTCGGGGACGGCGATGAAGGCGTCCTCGTCTTCACCACGCTGACGAAGGAGGCGCTGCCGCTCGTCCGCTACTGGACGGGCGACATCTGCTCGCTGGCGACCGCCGAGTGCTCCTGCGGCCGGACGCTCGTGCGCATGGGCCCGATCCTCGGCCGCAGCGACGACATGCTGATCATCCGCGGCGTGAACGTGTACCCGAGCCAGGTGGGCGACGTGCTCGGGCGCATCGAGGAGCTGTCGCCGCACTTCGGCCTCGTCGTTCGCCGCTCGGGAACGCTCGACGAGGTCGAGGTGCTCGCGGAGCCGAATCCCGGCGTGGCGCCTGGAGCCGAGCTGAGCGGACGCGTCGCCGCGATCATCCGCGACACGATCGGCTGCACGATGGCGGTCACGCTGGTCGGGCCGGGCGAGGCGCCGCGCTCGGACGGCGGCAAGATCCAGCGGGTTCAGGACCTACGATAGGTCCAGATCCGTAGGTGCGAGGCATGCCTCGCACACGAGAGCCCGTGGCGCCCGTGGGCCGGGCATGCCCGGCCCCTACGCGGGCCCTCAGGCCGCCTGCACGATCCCGTCCGGGAAGGGCGAGAGCTTCTCGGCGCCGTTGGCGGTGATCAGGAAGTTGTCCTCGACGCGGAGCCCGCCTCCACCCTCGATATAGCACCCTGGCTCGATTGCAAGAACCATGCCCTCGGCGATCTCGCCGCCTCCGGCCTGGTGCGCGTACGGCGGCTCGTGCGCGCGGGCGCCGACGCCGTGCGCGATCGGGTGGGACGGCTGACCGGGGAAACCCATCGCGTCGATCCCCGCCCGGATGCGCCGATCGAGCTCGGCGAGGCTCGCGCCGGGCCGCGAGAACGCGATTGCGTCCTCGTACACCGCCATGAGCCCCTCCTCGAGTACGAGGTAGCGCGGCGTCAGCTCCCCCGCGACGAGGTTCTTCGTGTGGTCGCACCAGTAGCCGTCCGCGCAGACCCAGATCTCGAACAGCGTCGGCTCGCCCTCGACGACCGGGCGCGAGGTGGTCGCGGTGAACGTCTTGATCCCCGGCCCCGACCACACGAGCGAGAACCCGAGCGCGAGCTCGACCTTCCCCTCCCACCCCGTGCCCTCGCCGTGGACGAACCCCTCCCACTCGGCCGCGATCTCCGCCTCGGTCATCCCCGGCTCGAGGATCAGGCGGCAATGCTCCATCGCGCCGGCGGCGATCTCGTTCGCGAGACGCATGCGCACGATCTCCTGGTCGGTCTTGACCGCCCGCGCCTCGGCGAGCAGCGGAGTCGCGTCCTCGACCTCGCCGAACGCCTCGAACCAGTCGCGTGTGAACGTCGTCGGCTCGCCGACCATGCGGTCTGCAGCCTGTGTCCCGAGAGAGAGCTCGAGTCCCACACGGCCGTAGTCGGCGGCGGCGGCCGTCGCGAGCTCGAGAACGCGCGCGGTCGGCGGGCGCGGATCGGCCGGGTCGTAGCCGCGGAAGAAGCGCACGTCGCCGGTCCAGGCCGTGCGCCCCGCATCCTCCGCGGACGCCTCGAGGCAGATCAGCACCGGCTCGCCCTCGCGCGGGAAGACGCAGGCGTCGTAGCCCTTCATCCCCCAGAAGTTCGTCAGGTAGAGGACGTTGTCGGGCGCACGCACGACGAGCGCGTCGAGCCCGTGCTCGCCCATGAGCGCACGCACGCGCTCGAGCTTCGCGTCGTCCCGCGGCCAGGCCACCGCACGCACCTAGAAGGGGAGGAACTGGAGCGGGCCGCGCTCGACGTCGGAGAGATCGACGTCGACGCGGACGTCCGCGTCGTCCGGGAGCTCGGCGCGCAGGCGGTCGGCGAGCGCGAACGCCTCGTCCTCCGACACGGCGCCCGCGACGACGTAGCGCCAGCGCCTCGTCGCCGGGACCCCTTCCTCTGCGAGACGCGCTGCGAGCTCGACGGCCCCGTCCCGGGACGGCAGGTACGCGACCACCTGCCAGTCGTAGCGACCCTCGGCGCGGGCCTCTTCGGCCTCGGCGGCGTCGCGTGCGGCCTCCTCCGCCTGCTCCTCCTCAGGCGTCGCCGGCAGCGGGAGCGAGGCGTCCTTCCACTCCTCCTCGACCGGATGCCAGCGCGTGACGCCGATCTCCGCAGTCAGGTCGTCGGCGGCGACGAGCTCTCGTACGACCCGCTCGGCTTCCCTGGCCTGCGGCTCGTTCGCGGCGTACAGGAAGAGCCGCGAGCCGTCGCGGGTGACGAGCACGTTCGAGCCGAGCCGGTCGCGCGCGTCGTCGTCGAGGTCGAGCGCCCGCAGGTGCTCGCCGATCGAGTACCCGTGCTCGTCGTCGTCGAGCTCGACCTCGACGCGGAACTCGTCGTCCATGCGCGCGACGCTACCAGCGCACCTGCGGAGGCGCGGGCTCGCCGTGCGCCTCCTCCCAGGAGATCACCGGGTTGCGCAGCACGCCGATGCGCTCGATCTCGGCCTCCATCACGTCGCCCGGCTTCAGATACAGGTTGGCCGCGTCCGGCGAGAACCCGGCCACGCCGGACACGGTGCCCGTGGACACGACGTCTCCGGCCGAGTAGCCGAGCGCCGAGTAGTGGCTCAGGATCTCCGGGATCGTCACGCTCATGCGGCCGGAGTGCGACGTCTGCCGCGGCTCGCCGTTCACGCGGAGCTCCATCGCGAGGTCGTGCGGGTCGGGGATCTCATCCGGGGTCACGATCCACGGGCCGAGCGGGCAGAACGTGTCGATCGCCTTGCAGAACGAAAAGACGCCCGAGCGCATCTCGCGGCGCTGGATGTCGCGGGCCGTGATGTCGTTGAAGATCACGTAGCCGCCGATGTGGTCGGCGGCCTCCTCCGGCGAGAACCACCTGCCGTCCTTCGCGATGACGACGGCGAGCTCCAGCTCGTAGTCGAGCTCCTCGGTCAGGTGCTCCGGGTAGACGACCGGCTCGTCGGGGCCGACGATCGCGTCGACGTTCTGGAAGAAGACGATCCAGGGCGCGATCTCGTGTGCCCAGCCGACCTGCTTCGACTCCTCCTCGTGCTCGCGGAAGTTGCCTGCCGTGTGGAAGAACTTCTTCGGGACGATCGGCGCGCGGAGGCGGGTCTCGGCGAGAGGGACGCGCTCGCCGGTCTCGTCCGCGCCGCCGCGCTCGAAGTACTCCCGCATCGTCGGGACGTCGAGGACCGCGATCTCGTCGCCGTGCAGCACTCCCACGCGGCCGGGGTCGTCTCCGAAGGTGACGAGCTTCACGAGGCCACGATCTTCCAGTACGAGTCCTTGCGGGCGATGCGATCGCCATCGAACGTCCACAGATCGCAGCCTCGGACCTCGAGACGCTCGCCTTCCGTGGTCGTGCCCGTGAGCGTCCACTCCGATGCGCCGCGCTCGCCGCCGACGAAGTGGCTGTCGTCGCCGTAGTGCACGTCCGGGATCCCCCTGAAGCGGGCCGCCAGGCCCTCGCGCACCTGCGCTCTGCCGACGAAGCGTGTCCCCCAAGGTTCCGCGCCGCGGGGCGACTCGAAGACGCACTCGTCCGTGAAGAGCGCCATGATCGCGTCGAGGTCGTGATGGTTGAACGCGGCGGTCATCTGCTCGAGGACGGCGAGTCTCGACCGCTCGTCGGTCACGCCTCGGCCCTCCGGCGCGCCGCGCGCAGGAAGAGGATGCGGATGAGCCCGCTGAACGGTCTGATGACGAGCCAGTAGCGGCGGAACTTGCGCCGGGCGGCGAGGTCGGCAACGTGGACGCGGGTCTCGGTCGAGAGCGAGGACTCGCCGACCCGGAAGTCGATGACCGCTTTGCACATGTCGGATCGGTCGTACGCAACGAACTCGTCAGCAGTGCGCGGACGAGTGGCGTCGCGGTAACCGCCGCGGATCTTCCAGAACTGCCCGGTGAGCCCGAGCACGATCCCCTCGCCGGGGACATCGTCGAGCACGAGCCCGGGGAGCTCGCTGCTGACGAATGGCTTCGTCAGATCTCCGGACGGACGGCCGAGCCGTCGCATCCACCAGAGCGCTCGGGCCACGGGAATGTCGGCGATCGACACCGTGCGCACCGCCGCGTCGATCCGCCCCGCCGGCGCGTCGATCGCAAGCCAGTGGCGCTCGACGAACTCGTAGGCCGGCAGGAAGTCGTCGAGCGGTCTCATGTGCCCGGTCGAGACACGTCGGAAGGAGACGCCAAGTTACAAGTTGTAACTTGAGATACTCGGGCCTCCGCCAATGGCAGGAACGGACTTGTCGTGGGCAGGCGCGTCCCTCACGGCGCCACCCCGCAGATCTTCGTCGCCGCGAGTGCATAGACCTCGGCCGTCTTGACGAGGCCGTCGATCTCGAGGTTCTCGCCCTTGACGGTGTCGAGGAGGCCGCTGGACGTCCCGTAGTTCACCGTCGGGACGCCGTAGCGCGTCAGAGCCGACGCGTCCGAGAACCAGCGCGTCACGTCGCGCTCGGGCGCGGCGCCGAAGACCTCCGCGTGCGCCTCCTCGAGGGCGGCCACGAGCGGGTGACCCTCCGCGATTTCCGCACCGGGCGCCGTCACGTAGACCTCCCCCTCGACCCCGTACTCCGGGAAGCGCTCCTCGAGCGACCGCACGAGGTCGAGCACCTGCCCACGCGCCGTCGCCATCTCCTTGGTCGGCGGCACGCGAACGTCGAGAAAGAGATCCGTCCGGTGCGGCGTCCGCGACACGCGCCAGCCGAATCCGCCGTCGATGCCGCCGACGTTCACGATCGCCTTTGCGCCGCGATAGGCGTTCTCCGGGTCGTCCTCCCACGTCGGGATCCACTCGAGCACGGCGTCGAGCACGTCGCGCATGCGCAAGATCGAGTTCGACTCGCGATCGCTGAACGCCGTGTGCACGAAGCGCCCCTGGGTCGAGATCCGGAGCCAGAGCGAGCCGAAGTGGCCGAGCACGACCTTCGACTCGGTCGGCTCGCCGAGGATGCACATGTCGGCGACGCCGCCGTGCGTGACGAGGTGGCGCGTGCCGGCCGCGTAGCCGCGGAACTCGGCGCCCTGCGCGTCCGCCCACTGCGCCTTCTCGATCTCGCCGCACACTGCCGCGATCATGACGTCGCCGCGCAGCCGCATGCCCGCGTCGTCCAGCGCGCGCACCGCCTCCACGTAGCACGCGAGCGCCCCCTTCATGTTCGAGATCCCGAGCCCGTACAGCCGCCCGTCCTCGACGAACGCCTTCGGCTGGAACCCGGGAACGTGCGCGAGCCAGGCTTCGCGGCCGGAGTACGAGGTGTCCATGTGCCCGTTGAACATGAGGCTCGGCCCGCCGCCCGCGCCCGGCCGCGTCCCGAGCACGTTCGCGCGGCCGTCCTCGACCTGCTGCCACTGCACCTGGAGTCGCATGTCGGCGAACGTCTGGGCCATCAGCTCCGCCATCGCCTGCTCGGAGCCCGTGAAGCTCGGAGTCCCGATCGCCCGGCTCGCCCACTCGACGAGACGGTCGCGGTCGATTCGGATGTCGGTCAGGGCTTCCGTCCCGAGGCGAGCTTCACCGCGACCGGGACGTCGAGCCCGCTCTCGGTCCGATAGGCCTCGAGCAGCTCATCGAACCGGCTGCGGATCTCCCGCTGCAGGTCCTCAGGCTGTCCGAGCATCATCGGCCGCAGGCGCACCGACCCCTCAGCGAGCCCGTCCCAGAGCTCGCTGGCGTCGGCGATACGGAGCGTGCGCTCGTGGGCTTCCACGCGGACGTCGTCGAATCCGGCTCCCGTCAGGAGGCCGCTGAACTCCGCCTCGTCCGCGTACTTGAAGATCGGCGGGCCGTGCGGGACGTCGGGCGGAAGCTGCCCTCCGGCACCCATGAACGCTTCGAAGAGCACGCCGATCCAGCGACTACGTGACGGCTCGTCCCAGACGGTGAACGCCGCCCGTCCGCCCGGTGCGAGGACGCGCGCGGCTTCGGTGACGGCCTGCTCCGGCCGGCCGAGGTGGAGGATCGCGAACGCGCCGGTGACGGCGTCGAAGCTCTCGTCCTCGAACGGCAGCGCGGTCGCGTCGCCGGCGACGAACTCGACCTCCGGCGCTCGGAGGCGCGCAGAGGCGAGCATCTTCTCGGAGAAGTCGAGGCCGACGGGCTCGGCGCCGCGCTCCTGCGCCCGCGCCGCCACGTAGCCGGGGCCGGTCGCGACGTCGAGCAGGCGCGTGCCCGCGCCGGCGCCGACGGCGTCGAGGAGCGCGTCGGCGAAGCCGGACGTGACGCGCCCGGCAAGGGACTCGTAGGCGCCGGCCTCCTTCGTCGTCCAGCCGGCCTCCTCGAACGCGTCGAACGCGGCTGGGTCGTAGTCGCTCACGACCTGAAGTATGGGAGGACCTTCTCGCCGAAGAGCCGGATCTGGTCGTGCCGGCGGTCGCCCCAGAGCTCGAGCATCACGTGTGTGCAGCCTGCCTCACGGTACTCCTCGATCGCGGCGATGCAGTCGTCCGGCGTGCCCGCGATCGGCTTGCAGCGGTCGAGCAGGGAGTCCGTGACCTCGGCCTTGGCGGCGAGCCGTCCTCCCCGCTCCATCGCCTCCGCCACCGGCGCGAGCTCGTTCATCTCGATCTCCGCGAGCTCGAGCAGCGTGTCGGCAGCGCCCTTGATGTTCTGGAACTTGTTCGCGAGGTACATCCCCGCGATCTCGCGGGCGCCGTCGCGGCCGGCAGCGCGGTCGGACTCGTGGATCGAGGCCACGATCGTGCAGCCGATGTCGATGTCGGCGGCGACGTTCTCGCGCGTGTAGCGGACGAACGCCGGCGTCGTGATCGACGGTGTCAGACACCCGTCCGCGATCTCGCCCGCGAGCGCCTGCATCTTCGGCGCGGTCGCGGCGACGTACACGGGCGGCACGTCGCGCGGCGTCTCGGCCTCGTCGAGGAGACCGGGAACCGACGCACTCCACGCCTCTCCCTCGTACTCGAACGGCTCCCCGCCGAGAACGCCGCGCACGATCTCGACCGCGTCCCGCATCGGCCCGAGCGTCTTCTTCGTCTGCGAGCGGATGTTGTTGAGGAAGATCTTCGAGGTCCCGAACCCGAGCAGGAACCGCCCCGGCCCAGCCGCCTCCTGGACGACCCGCGCGTCCATCGCGACCTGCACGGGGTGCCGTGTGAAGGGCGAGATGATCCCCCAGCCGATCGTGAGGCGCTCCGTCTCGCGCGCCATCAACGCCGACACGACCGTCGACGAGCGCGCCTCCATCCCGTGCTTGCGCCACCACGGGTACGCCTCCGCGAGCCAGATCGTGTCCATCCCCGCCTCGTCCATCACGCGCGCCGACTCGAGCATCTCCTCGAGCGGCTCCATCGTCAGCTGCATGACGCCGATGCGGAATGGCGGAGGCATCGGGGGTAGTCAAACATGCGACCGCCCGATCGGAGCTTGTCTCCCGTTCGGACACGTGCCAGATTGGAGTGACGTGATCTCGGCCGATCCACTCATCGGCAGAGTCGATGAGCTCACGGTCGTCGACGACGTGCTGGAGCACCTAGGAGGCGGCGCCCATGCCCTCTTCATCGAGGGCGAGCCGGGCATCGGGAAGACGAGGCTGTGGGCGGAAGCCGTCGAGCGTGCGCGAGGACATGGATACCGCGTCCTCTCCACCCGCCCTGCCGGCTCCGAGGTGCAGCTCGCGTTCGCGGGCCTGAGCGACCTTCTCCGCGACGAGCTCGACGACGTCCTCCCGGCCCTGCCGCCTCCTCAGCGACGCGCCCTCGAGGTCGCGCTGCTCCTGACGGATGCAGGCAAGACCCCGCCCGACCAGCGGGCAGTGTCCTCCGCTTTTCTCGTCGTGCTTCGCGTTCTGGCGGTCGAGAGGCCCGTCGTGGTCGCGATCGACGACCTCCAGTGGCTGGACCGTGCGACTGCGTCCGTTGTCGCATTCGCCGCACGCCGTTTCGACTCTGCTCCCATCGCTCTGCTCGCCACGGTGCGCGTCTCATCCGACAGCACTCCGCCCGCCGACGTGGCGGAGGCGATGGAGCCGCGAGTGACGCGCTTGCCGCTCGGCCCGATGTCGATCTCCGCGATCTACGCGCTCTGCCAGACACGCCTCGACTTCCCGCTCAGACGCCCGCTGCTGCTACGCCTGCACGAGACCTCCGGCGGGCGACCGTTTCTCGCACTCGAGCTGGCGCGTGCGCTTCGCGCCGTGGACCACGAGGTCGAGTCGGGCGAGCCCCTGCCGGTGCCGCACGGCCTCCGGGAGCTCCTCCACACCCGGCTGTCACGACTCTCGGACAGCACTCGCGAGACGCTGCTCTTCGCGGCCGCTCTCTCCCAGCCGACGCTCGAGCTCCTCGCGCGCGCGACCTCCGAACGCGCTCTGGAGGACGTCCACGAGGCAATCGCTGCCGGGGTCATCGAGCTCGACGGCACTCGAGTGCGGTTCACGCATCCACTTCTCGCGTCGGTCCACTACGAGAGCACTCCGGGCACACGGCAGCGTGAGGCGCACCGCCGGTTGGCCGACGTCGCGGTCGACTCCGAAGAGCGCGCGCGCCATCTCGCCCTCGCCTCGAACGAGCCGGCCGAGGAGGTCGCGGCCGCCCTTGGCTCCGCCGCGGCCGTCGCCGAAGCCCGCGGTGCGATACCGGCCGCCGCCGAGCTCGCGACACAGGCCGTACTACTGACGCCGCACGCGAGTCGTGGCCGCCTCCATCGCCGGAGGCTCGAAGCTGCCCGGTTGACGTTCGCGGCGGGGGATCGCCCGGGAGCGGAAGTGTTGCTCGAGGAGGCACTCGAGAACGCCCGTCCTGGTGACGAGCGCGCGGAGACGCTGCTCGAGCTTGGGACGGTGCTATCCGCAGAACAGCTGGGATCCGGGCTCACGCGCCTCCGCGAGGCGGCGGGCGAGTCCGTGTCCGGTGCACGACTGCGCGCGACGATCCTCATGCGACTCGCGCCGCGTGAAGGGTATTCGGGTGCCGGCTACGTGGAGGCCGCCCGGATCGCCCGTGAAGCGGTCAGGCTGGCGGAGGAGGTGGCCGACGAACACGTGCTCGCGACGGCGATCGCGAGTCTCGGTCACCTCGAGCTTCTCCGAGGTCGCCGGTTCCCGCATGCCTTGATGCAGCGAGCCGAGTCGCTCGAGGCCGCGGTGGGGCTGACCGTCGACGGGCCGACCGAGGTCTACGCGGAGATGCTCGCCATATGCGGTGAGCAAGCGGCCGCATGCGAGCGGCTCGAGCGAATCGTCTCCCTGGGCCGGCAGATCGGCGACAGCGGTGTCTGTCGGGCGATCTATCGCCTCGCGTACTCCGAGTGGGAACGAGGCGACTGGGACCGTGCGTGGAGCCTCGGTCTCGAAGCGCAGGAGCTCGCCGCCCAGAGCGGCCGCGAGACGCAGGCGCCGCTGGGAGACGTGGTCCTCGCGCTGGTGGAGGCGATGCGCGGGAGCATCGAAGCAGGGCGGGCCCGCGCTCTCGGAGCTCTCGAGGCGACGGACCGAGGGGGCCGCCACTCCGGCGGACCGCGAGGCGCGCTGGCTCTCATCGAGCTCTCCCGCGAGCGATACGAAGAGGCGCATCGGCTCCTCGAGCCCTATTTCGAGCGGATCACGGGACTTCACTTCGATTTCCCCGGACCCGAGGAGTTCGACATGGTCGAGTCGCTTGCGTGCCTCGGCCGCGTCGACGAAGCTCGCGCACGACTGGAGACAGCCGAGGGCTCCGCACGGCGAATCGGCATACCGTGGGCGCTGGCCGCTGCGGCGCGCTGCCGCGGTCTCATCGCCGCGAAGAGCGGAGATCTCGCGGCCGCCGAGGCCGCGCTCGAGGAAGCAGTCGCCGTGGGTGAGACGACGGAACTGCCGCTCGAGCTCGGACGGAGCCTGCTCGTGCTCGGCTCCATTCGCCGGCGTCGTGGCGAGAAGCGGGACGCACGAGAGGTGTTGACACGGGCGCTGGAGCTGTTCGAGAGCCTCGGCGCCCCGGTCTGGGCGGCGCGAGCGCGACGGGAGCTCGGGCGGATCGGAGGCCGGAGGTCGATGACAGCAGGCCGCCTGTCGGAGACGGAGCGGCAGATCGTCGAGCTCGTCGTCGCCGGCCGCTCGAACAAGGAGGTCGCGTCCGCCCTCCATCTGAGCCCGAAGACCGTCGAGTGGAATCTCTCGCGGATATACCGCAAGCTCGGCGTCCGTTCGCGGACCCAGCTCGCCGCTGCGCAGCGGGCTCCGAACTCGACCGCGTAAGTCCGGGGCTTCCCCCGGTTGTTCGCCCGGCAGGGGCGACCTAGCCTCGACGACATGAGGAAGTACATGGTCGAGCGGTACCTGCCGGGCATCACCGCGGGCGAGCTCGACGAGGCGAGCGCGCGGCTCGCGGCGGCGGCCCGGGAACTGTCTGCGGACGGCGTCCGCGTGCGATACCTGGGCTCGACCTTCGTCCCGGAGGAGGAGTCGTGCTTCTCCAGGTTCGAGGCCGCCGACGGGGACGCCGTCCACGACGCCTGCAAGAGAGCCGGCGTCGGATTCGCCCGCATCGTGGAGACGCGGGACATTTCAGTGAAGGAGAGGAAATGACCAAGCGCAGTCGTGTCATCGCAACAGCCATCGCCGGGCTCCTCGGACTGGTCGGCGTGGGCGTCGCCACGTCTGTGGCCGGCGCGGACCAGTCGAGCATGCTGACCAAGATCGAGGGAACGATCTGGGCCGCGAACCGCGGCGCACACACGATCCAGGGCTTCGACGCCAGGACCGGCGAAGTGGTCCGGACGGTGAGCATGGCGCCGAGCTCACAGCCCGGAGACCTCGCCTTCGCGCGAGGCAAGCTCTACGTCGCCGAGGAGTACCCGCCGCCCGCCATCGTCGCCGGCGCGCAACCCGGGATCGCAATCGTCGACCCGGGCTCGGGTGACGTGCTCGAGCGGATCCCGATCGGTCCCGAGCCGAGCTCGACGGTGCAGTCGTGGCGGCCCCATCACGTACACGCGAGCCGCGACGGAAGGTTCGTGGCGTTCGGTCTGTACGGAACGGACCTGGTCGCGGTCGTGGAGACGCGGACGGACACGCTGCTCGGGCCCTGGGACACGAACCCGGCCACTACCAACGGACGTGCGCATGCCGGCGTGTTCTCGCCGAGTGGGAGGAAGCTCTACGTCGCGAGCGATGCGACTGGCGAGGTGATCGCTCTCGATCCGCGAACCGGCGAGATCCTCTGGCGGATGTCGGTGCCGGGCGCGCACGAGCTCGCGGTCATGCGTAACGGGAGAACTGCGATCGTCGCCCGGCGAACCTCGAACAAGGTCGCCGTGATCGACTTGAGGAACCGCACGTTTGCGGACGTGCTCGACCTCGTGCTTCCGGACACGCTCAGGTTGTCTCGCGGCGACAAGCTGTTGACAGTCGGCTTGCGGACGCAACCCGCCCAGATCGCGGTCGTCGATACGCGGACGTTCCAGCACGAGCTAGTCCGAATCGGCCCGCTGACCGACATGACGACGGTTGCAGGCCACCAATGGACTTCTCGGAACGGGCGCTACACGTTCGCCTCCTTCGAGCAGGGACCTGCCGCCGGGGTGGCCGTCATCGATCACGAAGCCGGGAACAGCGTCGTGGGCACTCTCGCCTACGCCGGGCGGCCCCACGGAGTGGACCTCGTGCCCGTCAACGACGACGAAGAGGACGAGGACGAGGACTAGCCGCGGCGTCGACTCCGGCACGGTACGGGGTCAGGCTTCGGCCTGACCCCGGTCACGGCTTCGTGCCGGAACTGGCGGTCTCGGTGACGCGCTGCTCGAGCGCCGCGAGCACCTGCTGCACCTGCTGATTGACGATCGGCTGCAGCACGCGCTGGCCCATCGCGCCCACCGGGCCGGCGATCTTGACGTCGGCCTCCCACGCCATCGACGTCCCCGCGCCCGCCTCCGAGAGCGTGAACGACGTGGTCATGTCCATGAGCGCGCCGACGCCCTGGCCCTTCGCGCGCATCGACGCGAACTCGGGCGCCCGCTCCTCGAGGCGCTCGAAGTTGATCGTCATGTTGAGCCCGCCGAGGCCGAGCGGCACCTTGACCTTGGCCGTCCAGTGCTTCTCGTCGTGGATCTCGAAGCTCTCCACGCCCGGCATGAGCTTCGCCATCTCGGACGGCTCCGAGATCACTCCCCACACCGTCTCGCGCGGCGCCGCGAGCTCCTTCGTCCCGGAGACGATCACTTCGAGACCACGGACACGTTCGCGCGCGTCGCCTCCGGGTCCTGGAGCATCGACCAGACCCGGTGCGGCGGGTTGCAGCTGTCGTAGACGATTGCCTTGCCCGCGGAGGAGAGCGCATCCTGGATCGCAGCGCAGATGCAGTGGATCCCTCCGCCGCCCCCCTCGCCCATGCCCTTCGCGCCGAGCGGCGCCACCGGCGACGGCGACTCCATGGCGCCCGTCTTCAGCGGCGGCATGTCCATGGCGTGCGGGACGTGGTAGTCGTAGAAGTTGGAGGTCAGGAGCGTGCCCTCCTCGTCGTAGACGAAGCTCTCGGAGAGCGCTGCTCCGATCGCGTGCGCCGTGGCGCCGTGCACCTGGCCCTCGACGATCTGCGGGTTGATCCGCACCCCGCAGTCGTCCACGGCCGCGTAGTCCACGAGGTCGACCACTCCGGTCTCCGGGTCGACCTCGACCACCGCCGCGTGGATCTGCGTCGCATACGTCAGCGTGAGCTGACCCGTCTTCTTCTCCGTGTCCACCATCCCGAAGTACGGGCGGCAGACGTAGCGGTGGTTCAGGGTCGGGTTGAAGTCCGGCGGGAGGAACGCGTTGTTCGCGTTCACGATCGCGCCGAGCGCCATGAAGGGGAGCGCAGCCTCCTCGGGCCCGTCCTTGATCCGCGCGAACCCGTCTGCGAGCTCGATCGCCTCGACCGGCGCCTGCAGGACGAAAGCGGCGAGCTGAACCATCTCGTCTCGCAGGAGCTCCGAAGCTCCCTTCACCGCGCCGAGCCCGGTGAACGCGAACTGGCTCGCGTACGTCCCCGAGAACCCCGCGTGCGAGTTGAACCACGTGTCGTGGCCGCGGCGCACGTTCACCTGGTCGGGCGAGCAGCCGAGGATGTCGGCCACGACCTGCGCCGCGGTGGTCTCGTGGCCCTGTCCCTGCGGAACGGTCCCCAGCGTGACCACGACCTCGCCGAAGATGTCGAGCTTCACCGCCGCCGCCTCGTTGTTCCCCGAGAACTGGAGCTCGGGGTTCAGGAGCGTCGACTGCCCGAAGTTGTTCGTCCCCGAGTCGAGCGTCGAGCCGATTCCGAAGCCGAGGAGCTTCCCGCGGGCCTCCGCGTCGCGCCGTCGCTCCTCGATCGAGCCGTGGTCGATCAGCTCGAGCGCAAGGTCGAGCGCAGCCGCGTAGTCGCCGGAGTCGTAGACGCAGCCGTTCGGCGTCTCGTACGGCATCTGCTCGGTCTTCACGTAGTTCTTCTTGCGGAGCTCCACCGGGTCGAAGCCGAGCTCGGACGCGACGACGTCGATGATGCGCTCCGTCAGCCAGAGGTGCTGCATGCGCGAGTAGCCGCGGTTCGGCGACACCGGCGACTTGTTCGTGCAGACCTGCGTGAAGTCGACGCGGATGTTCCGCCACGCGTACATCCCGGGCGTCACCTGCGCCCAGATGATGCAGCCGAGCGGCTCGTAACGCGGGAACGCGCCGCAGTCGTCGAGCGCGCGAACCTTGAACCCGGTCATCGTCCCGTCCGCCTTCACCGCGACTTCGACGTCGAGGAACGTGCGCTCGTTGCCGTGCGCGTTCGCCGTGTGCTGGTCCGTGCGCCACTCGGTCCACTGCACCGGCCGGGCGAGCTTCCGCGCCAGCAGACACAGGACGACGAACTGCGGGTGCAGGCAGATCTTGTTCCCGAAGCCGCCGCCGATGTCGTGCGTGACGAAGCGAAGCTTGTCGATGCCCGTGCGGAGCGCGGGCGCCATCCAGATCGCGCCGATGCCGGGCATCTGGTGGTTGCAGGTGAGCGTCCACTCGCCGGTGCCGCGGTCGTACTCGACGAGCGCTCCTGCGCACTCGAGCGGCGTCGAGGAGAAGCGGTGGAAGTGCAGGCGCTCGATCTTGACGACGTGGTCGGCCTCCGCGAGGGCGGCGTCCACGTCGCCCCAGTCGAAGACTCCCGACCAGACGACGTTCGAGCCCGCGTCGTCGTGGAGCACGACCTCGTCCTTCAGCGACTCCTCGGCGTCGGTGAGCACCGGCAGCGGCTCGTACTCGACCTCGACCAGGTCGGCGGCGTCGCGCGCGAGCTCGCGGGTCGCGGCGCAGACGGCGGCGACCGGCTCGCCCATGTGCCGCACGCGGCCGACTGCGAGCGCGTAGTCCTTGATGTTGCCGCCGGGCTCGACCGACATCTCGAAGAAGGGGTCGGTCTGGATCGCGACCTCGTCGCCGGTGATCGTCCCGTAGACGCCGTCGAGCTCCAGGGCCTTGGAGACGTCGATGGAGACGATCTTCGCGTGCCCGTACGGCGAGCGGACGAAGTGGACGTAGCCCATCCCGTGCCGGCGCACGTCGTCGAAGAACGTCCCGAGACCCTGGACGAGGCGCTTGTCCTCGCGGCGCGGGATCGACTGCCCGACGTAGCCCTTTTCCAGGGTCTTCGTGGCCTGCTGGTCGGTAACCGTGGTGCTCATTTGCCGCCTCCGGCGGCGACGACCGCCTCGACGATGTTCACGTACCCGGTGCAGCGGCAGATGTTCCCCTGGAGCGCGACGCGGACCTCTTCCTCCGACGGGCTCGGGTTCTTCGTGAGGAGGGCGGTCGCGCTCATCAGCATCCCCGGCGTGCAGTAGCCGCACTGGAGCGCGTGGTGCGCGTTGAACGCCTGCTGGAGCGGGGTCAGCTCTCCGTCGGCGGCGAGGCCCTCGACCGTCGCGATCGTCGCGCCGTCGGCCTGCACCGCGAGCAGCATGCAGCTCTTCACCGGCTCACCGTTCAGGTGCACCGTGCACGCGCCGCAGTTCCCGGTGTCGCAGCCGACGTGCGTGCCGGTCAGCCCGAGGTCGTCGCGGAGGAAGTGGACGAGCAGTCGCCGCGCGGGGACGTCGTACTCGATCTGCTCGCCGTTGACGTCGACCGAGATCGTCCGGTTCCGGGCAGGCGTGGTCACTGCTTCCTCCTCGAGGCGGCCTGGAGCACCGCGCGAACCGCCGAGACCTCGGCGAGCCGGCGCCGGTAGTCGCCCGAACCATGGGCGTCGGCAGGCGGGTCGAGCGTCGCGCCGAGACCCTCCGCCGCGGCGCGGACGGCTTCCTCCGAGAGGTTGCCGCCTGCGAGCTTCTCCTCCATCGCCGTCGCGCGCACCGGCACCGCGTCGACGCAGCCGAGCGCGATCCGCACGCCGTCGTCCGAGACCGTGGCCGCCGCGTTCGCGATGTACGTCCCGTGCACGCCGATCGTCACCCCGGAGAAGCCGTCGCCGCGCGCCGGCCGACGGCGGAACCGAGACCTTCGTCAGGAGCTCGCCTTCCCCGACCGCGGTCATGTAGACGCCGACGAAGAACTCCTCCGCGGGAACCGTGCGCTCCCCGCCCTCGCCGCGGATCGTGAACGTCGCGCCGAGCGCCGCGAAGAGCGGCGGCAGGTGGTTCGTGGGATCGGAGACGCAGACGTTTCCTCCGACCGTGCCCCGGTTTTGCACCTGCACGTCGGCGATCGTGGCCGCGACGTCCGCAAGGATCGGCCGGGCGACCTCGACCTCCGAGGACGCCACCAGCTGCGCGTACGTCACCATCGCGCCGATCTCGAGCAGGCCGTCCGAGGAGAAGCCGATCGCGCGCAGCTCCTCGAGGTCGGCGAGGTCGACGAGGACGTCAGGGGCCGCCGCGCGCGCCTTCATCACGTTCACGAGCGTCTGCCCGCCGGCCAGGGGCCTGGCGCCGTCGTGGGAAGCGAGGAGCGAGATCGCCTCCTCCACGGTCGCCGGCCGCGCGTAATCGACCTCGCGGAGGAGCATGCCGTGGATTCAATCCCGCGCCCGCCCGGCGTGTCAAGCGCGTACCTGCTGCTCGGGACGAGGTAGTTTCCGCAGGAGCGGAGGCGAAGCAGATGGAACGCGATCCCGACATAGGCGCGGTCTTCGACGAGCACGTCGCTGCGGAGTTCGTCCACCTGGACCTCGACGCGACGATGGCGACGATGACCGAGGACCCGTACGTCAACCACGTGCCCGTGATGACCGGAGGAGTCGGGCTGGAGGACGTCCGCCGGTTCTACGGACAGCACTTCATCGGGAAGTGGCCGGCCGACATCGCCATCAAGCCGGTCTCGCGGACGGTGGGCGACGAGCAGGTCGTCGACGAGCTCGTCCTCTCGTTCACACACGACATCGAGATGGATCAGCTCCTGCCGGGCGTCGCTCCGACGGGCAGGCACGTGCAGCTCGCGTTCTGCGTGGTCGCGAGGTTCGACGGCGACAAGCTCGCGCACGAGCACATCTACTGGGACCAGGCGTCGCTCCTCGTGCAAGTAGGTCTTCTCGACGCGGCCGGGCTCCCGGTGACCGGAGCCGAACAGGCCGAGAACGTCCTCGATCCGCGAGCGCGGCCGCTGAACGAGCTGATACGCCGGAGCTGAGGCCGCTCAGACCGTGCCGTAGAGCGCGAGCACGACCCGGACGAACTGCTTCGTCTCGCGGTACAGGCCGCGTTCCCGCACCGCCCGCGCGCCCTGGTACCAGCCCGCGAGCGCCAGCCGCCGGTTGCCTTCGAACTCGTCGAGCTGCCAGCGCAGGTAGCGAACGCCCGCGCGGACGTTCCCCCGGTACGTGCGCGGAGTCCGGAACCCGAGCAGCACGGTGTCCACGAACTCCCACGTCTCGGGCAGGAGCTGCATGACGCCGATCGCGCCGACGTCGGAGACCACGTCCTGCTGGTAGCCGGACTCCATCCACGCGAGGGCGCGCACGAGCGCCGGGTCGACGTCGTTGCGGTGCGCCCAGTAGTCGAGCGCCCTTCGCACGGTGTCTCGGCCCGGGGAGCCGGCCCGCGCCGCGCGTGCGCGCCGCGGGAGGACGAACCGCTGGCCCGGGACGATCACATTCGTCAGCGGAAGGCCGTTCGTACGCGCGAGCTCCATGGGAGTCACGCAGTAGTGCGCCGCGATCGAGAAGAAGCTCTCTCCCCGCTGCACGACGTGGATGCGCACCTGGCCGCGGCGCCCGAGTGCCCGGTACGTCTGGGCCCCTGCGATCCCGTCCGGCACGAGCGCATGCCGCCGCTGGTAGCGGCGGAGCGCGGCCGCGGTCGCCGGCCCGAAGCGGCCGTCGATCGCATGTCCTTTCAGGCCGTGTCTCCGAAGCCGGAACTCCAGAACGGCCACATCCCACCCGACGGCCCCGACGGCGAGCTCGCGCCGGCCGAGGAGCGGCGCTCCGCGACGACCGAGCGCGCGCCGTGTCGCAGGCCCCACCCGGCCGTCGGCCGGGAGACCCTTGTGGCGCTGGAAGGCGACGAGCGCGCTCGTCGTCTGCGGCCCCCGGACCCCGTCGATCGGACCAGGGCTGTACCCGTGCGCGCGGAGCCCGACCTGCAGCGCGGCCGTCGGGGCGCTCGCGGCGAGCGCCTGGTGGCCGCCTGCGAGGACGCCGACGAGCAGCGCCGCGCCGAAGACGGCGATACGACACATGGGCGGGTCCCTTCGCCCCCGTCGGGCTCCCTCCTTCTCGCCGGCCCCCATCCGAAGACCCGTCGGAAGCGCCGGTACAATCGGCCGGCTGCCTTCCCCGGTAGCTCAATTGGCAGAGCATCCGGCTGTTAACCGGAGGGTTGTTGGTTCGAGTCCAACCCGGGGAGCTGCGAAGTACCTGCAAAGCCGCTGGAACGAGGAGGGCGCCCAGGGTGAGGCGCCCTCACTTCGTACCGGACAGCGGGGTCTGCAGGCTCCGCGCCCACGCGGTCCGGCCCGCTGCCGGCCGCTCGGTCAGCGCGTCGTTGCTCGAGCCCGCTGAATCACCGCTACTGCTCGTAGCTCTCGACCACTTCCGGCCGCCGCTCGTCGGCATCGTCCGGGTCGCGACCGGCGTCGCGCAGCGCGCGGCGCTGGCGCAGGAGATCCCAGGACTGGTCGAGCGCGACCTTCAACTCCTCGAGGCGCTGCCGGTCGGCGTCGCTCGCCGTGCCGGCCGCCTCGCGCTGCCACAGCTCGTGCTCCTCCGCGACCAGCTGCTCGATCGTCGTGTGGACCTGTGCGTCTTCCATCACTCCTCCTCCGTTCGTGGCTTGGCCGCGGGTTCGACGCCAACGAGGATCCGGCTCAGCTCGGGTGGGCTCGGGCACCAGGACGACGTGAGCGCCGCAAGATCCCACCCCGAAAGTCCCGCTCCGGCCCGGTACGCGCTCTCGAGGAAGGCAAGGAGCGAAGCCCTCGGGTCCGGGGCCGTCCGTACCGAGGCGTACGGCAGCACCGCCAGCGAGCCACTCCCGAACTCCGTCCAGCGTGCCTCCTTCGGGTGCAACGTCTGCTGCCGAAGCTCCGCGGGCTCCGGCGCCGTGTACGAGTAGTAGCTCGGCTCGCGCATGAGCTGCGTCCCCTGCCCAGAAGCCGAACGAGACGACCTCATGCGAGTACGTCTCCTCGTCGACGGGGCTCGCATCCGGGACGGCCGGCGCCCGCGCCCCGCCGAAACGCGTGAGCGCGAGGTCGAACGAGTGCCAGAAGAGGTGCACAGGGCTCGTCTTTCCGCAGTACCAGCCCGCGAACTCCTCGAGCACCCCGTCCGTCCACTCGAGCACGCGCCAGAAGCGCTCGACCGCGTCTCGGTCATACGACGCGTGCTCCCGGTCGTCCGGGAAGGGCGTCGTCGCCTGTACGCGATACGGCTGCTCGCGGATCGCGACATCGATCCCGAGCGCGGCGAGGGTCCGGTGCAGCTTCTCGTCGAACTCGGCGACGGAGAGCCCGTCCACGAGCTCGAACGACTCCACCTCGCCCCGGTTGGTCGCGACGACCAGCCGGTGATCGACGAAGTCGAAGTCGATCTCGAAGGCGACGCCGTCTCGCGAATGCATCCGCCGCGTCGTCAGGCCGCGCACGTCGACGTACAGCGCGACGTGCCACCAGTGGTTTCGCGGAGCGGTCGAGGACATGCGCACCTTGCCGACGATCTGCGCCCAGAGGTGCAGTGTGTTCTTCGTCTCCTCCCAGTCGGCCAGAGTGAGCTCCGGGAGCTCGGGCTGCGCCTTCGTCGTTCTCATGGGCGCGCGTCTCCTCGCGGAAGCTCAGATAGCCGCCGAGCGGTGTCGGCGACGTTCAACTCCTCGTACTCGAGGTGGGCGAGGAGGTGGCCTGCGAGCACGCCGAGGGCATCCGCGACGGCGCGGCGAGCGTCGGGGCCGTCGTCCTCGGAGAGCGCTCTGGCGGCGTCCTCGACGGCGTCGAGATAGTCGGACACGGCGCGGTGCTCGGCCTTTAGGCGCTCGACGACCGGCCCGATCGCCGGGTTGGTCGCCTCCAGCTCGTCAAAGAACTCCGCGTCCTCGGCGTTGTGGTGGAGATGGACGAAGCCGCAGTAGCGCAGGCAGCTCACCTGGAGCTGCCAGAGCATGCCGTTGCTTCTCAGGTCCGCGAGCTCCTCGTGCACACCGTCTGCCGGGAGCCCGTCCATCACGGCCGCCGCGAGCCGCTCCACCCGCGCGAGCTCGCTGCGGATGAGCGCGTGGACGGCGAGGAGGCTCTGGTAGAGCAGGCGGCCGCGAGCGGTCTCGGGGTGATCCTCGAACGTGGGCACGGTCACGTGAACGCGCCCTGGACGTTATAGATGTGCCGATCTTGCGCGGGTGGCGGCGGTGAGCGGCGTGCCGGGAAGGGTCCCGGCGAGACGGGCGCTCGATCAGCGCCGCCAGAAGTAGCGCCGCCCCCAGTAGCGCCGTGCCAGGGGCGAGATCGCGCGCAGGGCCCGGGAGAACGGCCGGCGGACGAACTCAAAGCGGTATCGCTTCATCTCTCACTCCCTTCATCGTCCACTCGCACCATGTCGGCGGCCACGACGACCCCCAGCATGCGGGCGACCACGGTTGCGTAAATCTCTGAACAGAGCATGATTTGACCGAGGGACCAGCGACGGGGGAACCGCATGCAGAAGTTGGCCATTGCCGCAATTGCTCTTGTGATCCTCGGGATTCCTGCGGCGTATGCCGCCTCACCGAGCGCAGAGAAGCCGAAGTCGGTGCAAGCGCAGGTCGCTGAGGACGACGCGGCAAAGTCGTGCAAGGCCGAACGTCAGCGAGTCGGGCTACAGGCGTTCGAGAATGAGCACGGCACGAACAAGAACAAGCGGAACGCGTTCGGCAAGTGCGTCTCGTCCAAGTCCAAGGACAAGGACAAGGACGACGCGGAAGACGACAACGATCAGACGGACGACGCCGCGGCCGCGAAGGCATGCCGTTCGGAGCGAGCGTCGATGCGTGCGGAAGCGTTCGCGAAGAGATACGGCACCAACCACAACCTGAAGAACGCCTTCGGCAAGTGCGTCTCCGGCCAGTCGAAGGCGAAAGACTGACGCAATGAGGACCAGCAGGACCTAGCGCCGTCCGATTCCGGCTCAGGGAGCTGCCGATCGCGACCGCGGAGGGGTCAGCCCTCCGCTGGCCTCCCCGCACCGGGCTGTCTCGTCGGGATGCTCTGCGCGAGGAACAGGGCGACGACCGCGAGCAGGGCGAGGATCGCGAGCGCCGAGCGGAGCCCGTCGATTCGGGCGTCGGCGTAGGCGTCGAGCGTCGCGTCCGTCGCCTCGGGGTCGACCTCTCTCTCCTCGAGGGCCGCCTGGAGGTCGGCATCGGAGATGAACGGCACGCCGCCCGCGAGCTCGACCTCGGCCTGCTGCGTGATTCCGGGCGGTATGGCAGGGCTCTGGTCGACGTTGGTCAGGAACGCCGCGGTCATGGTCGCGATCAGCAGCGACCCCGCGAGCGCGGTGCCGAGCGAGGCCCCGAGGTTCGTCATCGTGTTCTGGAGGCCGCCGACCTCTGGGCTCTCGTCGTCCGGCACCGCAGAGACGGTCACCGCGCCGAGCTGCGACGCGAGCGCGCCGATCCCGAGCCCGATCAGGAGCATCGGCACGAAGACGATCTCGGGCCCTGCATCCGGGTCGAGCGCTCCGAGCAGCACGACCGTGCCCGCGAGCAGCGCGAACAGGCCGGCACGAACGACGAGCCGCGGCGAGACGTTCGGCAGCAGACGCGGGATCCCGATCGCGGCGGCGAGCAACGTGACCGAGAGTGGCAGCAGCCGGACGCCGGTTTCGATCGCCGACAGGCCGAGGGCGACCGAGAGATAGAGCGGAACGACGAAGAAGAACCCCGCCTGCACGAGGAACTGGAAGAAGAACATGGTGAGACCGCCCGTCAGCTGACGGTTGCGGAGCATCGCCGTCTTCACGAGCGGCTCCTCGCCGCGCGACTCGCGACGCGCCTGCCAGCGGAAGAAGACCCAGATGACGAAGAGGCCGCCGAGGATCAGCCAGATCGTCGGCGAGAGGCCGGCCCACTCTGGCCCGCCGGCCTTCGGCTGGATCCAGCCCCACTCGGCCGAGCGGAGGACACCGAACACGAGCAGGCCCAGGCCGAGGGCCGAGAGCACCGCGCCGACGACGTCCAGCTTGGGCCGCTTCTCGACCGGCGCGTCGGCGATCCGGCGCGTCAGCAGCAGGATCGCGAGCACGATCACGACCTCGCCCGCGAACACCCAGCGCCACGAGAAGTAGGTCGTGCAGAAGCCGCCGATCAGCGGGCCGACCGCGACGGCGACCGCGCCCGCCGCCGCCACGAGCCCGTAGGCGGCGGGCCGGCGCTCGGCCGGGAAGTTCCCGGCGACGAGGGCGACGATGGCCGGCATGATCAGCGCCGCGCCGACGCCCTCGAGGAACGACCAGCCGAAGAGCAGCACCGGCAGGCTCTGCGCCAGCGAGGTCGTGAGCGAGCCGCACCCGTAGATCACGCATCCGATCGCGAACGCCCGCTTCCGACCGATCATGGCGCCGACCTTGGCTCCCGTGATCATCAGCGAGGCCATCACCAAGGTGTAGGCCGTGATCGCGCCCTGGATGCCGGTCACGGTCGTGCCCACGTCCTTCGCGACCGTCGCGATCGAGACGTTCATCACCGAGCTGTCGAGCGTCATCAGGAACTGGCCCGACGCGAGCGTGAGCAGCACGAGGGTTGCGCCGGCCGCGGCAGCGGCCGGCCCGTTCTCGACCGAAGTGGTCACGACGACGGCGTGACCTGCGCTTCGGCCGTCGACGGCGGGGGCTCGTGCCGCATGCGCTTCCATACGAAATCGAGCGCCACGGCCAGGAGGGCGATCGCGACGATGGCCGCGAAGGTCTCCGGCGCGTTGCGGAGCGTGTCGACGGCGAAGAAGACGAGCACGATCGCCGTCGCCGCCAGTGCGACGAGGACGATCGCGACGTGCGCGCCGATCTCGGCCCGCAGCCGGTACGCGCTGATCCCGACCAGGAGGAAGATCACGAGCGAGCAGGCGCTGCCGACGGACGCGATCGCGGAGAGGTCGACGACGTTCGAGACGACGAGGACGATCGCCGCTGTGATCAGCATCCCGCCGTTCGGCCCGAGCCGCGAGCCGGGCCCGAAGAACGGCGGGAACTGGCCGGCTCCGGCCAGCATCCTCGTAAGGCCACCCGAGGCGTAGAGCGTGGCGAGCACCGAGGACGCGGTCGCGAGCATGGCGGCGATCGCCATGATCGTGAACCCCGCGTCGCCGAGCGCCGGCCGCGCGGCCTCGGCGATAGCCGTCTCCCCGTAGCCGATCACCTCGGTGACGGTCAGCGTCCCGAAGACGCCGAGCGCGATCAACACGTACAGCACCGTCGTCACGCCGAGCGCGCTGTACATCGCCTTCGGCAGCTCCCGGGTCGGGTCGCGGAGGTCGCCGGCGGCGAAGGTGATCACGCTGAAGCCGAGATAGGCGAAGAACGTGAGGGCGACGCTCGCGATGATGGCGGAGAAGGACGGGTAGGTGTCGAACGCGAGCAGGTCGAGGTCGATGTCGGCGATCGTGACCGCGATGAAAACCGCGAAGACGCCGAGCAGCACGATCACGATCAGCGACTGCGCGCGATCGACCAGCCGGGAGCCGACGAGGTTCACGAGCACCATCGCGAGCACGACCGCCGTGGTGAAGACGTTGTCCCAACCGGCCGCAGCATCGTCTCCGACGAACAGCGAGGTCGCGTAGCTACCGAACGAGACCGCGACCATGGAGCAGACGATCACGATCGCGGCGAAGTAGCCGAGCCAGGAGGCGATGCCGACCAGGCGGCCGTTCCCGAACCCCGCCATGAGATAGGCGATCAGCCCACCCGAAGAGGGATACCGGACGCCGAGCTTCACGACGGTGTAGCCGAGGAGCGAGGCCACGATCCCGGCGAGCAGGAACGAGAGCCAGACGGCGGACCCGGCGACGGTTCCGGCCTCGCCGAGCAGCGCGAAGATCCCGGCGCCGACCATGGCGCCGATGCCCAGGAAGGCCGCGCCGCGGACGCTCACGTCAGGGAGCGGTCGTCGGCGCCGGCGGCGCCGGCGTGTGGCCACCGAAGAAGAGCCAGACGATCACGATTCCGGCGAGCGCGGTCACGACCCAGCAGACCTGGAGCGGGAGCTGGAAGGAGTGGTCGACGACACGCTTGCCGAGCGACGTCGTGCCTGTCGTATCGGCCTCGGCGGCGGCGATCTGCGTTCCGTTCGCAGGGAGGAAGAGCACGCCCACGACGGCTGTCCACATGGCGATCATGTAGCCCGCGCCGATTCCTAGAGCGAGCCCGAGCGGGACCATCGTGCGCGTCGCAGCCGACTGGCTCGTGGTGAGCGCTCCAACGAGGAAGATCGCAACCGCGATCATGAACGGCCAGTTCTCGGCCAGGCTGCCGAGCGCCGTGACGATCGCATCCTCGTTGTTGGCGATGAACGTGTCCGCCATCCACGCGATCCCGAACAGCGCGATCATCGAGATCATCCCGGATCGGAAGATCGGCGTACCCGGGACCTCGGTCGCCTTGACGTGACAGAGGACCAGGATCAGCGCGGCTGCGGTCAGCATGAACATCTGGATCAGGGGCGTCACGGACATCGGCTCGACGCCGCCGCCCTCGGCCGCGACCGTCGGCCTGATGCTCTCGACGAAGCCGAAGATGCAGATCGCCGCAACGCCCGCGAGGAAGATTGCGACGCTGCGCTTCGCGTACGGAAGCAGCACGATGTCGGCCGGAGGGGCAGGCGGCGCCACTTCGCCGGCGGCGAGCCGGCGCTGGTACTCGCTGTCGCCGTCCAGGTCCTTCCCATGCCGGCTCATCACGACCGACATGGCGAAGATGCCGATGATGCTCGCCGGGATCGTGATGAGCAGGACGTCGACGAGGTCGTAGTTGTAGACCTCGACCAACGGCAGCATCGTCGCCATCGCGGCGGCCACGGGGCTCGAGGTGATCCCGAGCGCGTTGGCCACGGTCGAACCTGCCAGCGCCCGTTCCGGCCTGATCTTGTTCGCGTAGGCGACCTCGTTGATCACCGGGATGATCGAGAAGAAGGTGTTGCTCGTACCCGTCAGGATCGTGAGGACGTAGGAGACGTACGGGGCGACGAAGTTGAGCGCTTTCGGACGCGCCCGCAGCGCGCCGCTCGCGATCTGGACCATGTAGTCGACGCCCCCGGCGGCCTGCATCGCGGCCGCCGCCGAGATCACGGCGATGATGATCAGGATGGCGCTGATCGGCGGCTCTCCGGGATCGAGGCCGAACACGAAGACGAGCACGAGGGTGCCGACGCCGCCCCAGAGGCCGAGCCCGATTCCGCCCGAGCGCACGCCGAGGGCGATGAAGCCGATGACGACGAGGCCCTGAACCGCGACGAGGATCCAGTCCATCGTGCTCACTCGCCCGTCTCCTCCTGAAGCTGCTGACACGTGCTCGATTCCTGCAGTGCTTGCGCGAGCTCAGGATCGGCGCGTGCGACTTCCGCAATCGTCTCTACGCCGCTGGCGAGCGCAGCTCCGATCGCGCGGGCGGCGTCTCCCAGCTGCGTGATCGACTCCTCGATGCTGTCCGCCTCCTCGTCGAGGGAGTCCTGCGCGTCCTCGAGGTCGTCGAAGGCGGCGTCGGACCAGTCGGAGATGAGCCTCGCGGCCTCCGCCCCCTCGGGCGTGTCGGGGGTCCCGGCGTTGTCGATCCCCTCGATCAACGTGTCGGTCGCTTGCACGGCGCGCTCGAGCCCGACCCGGATGAAGCCAGTCCTTCCCTGCGGGGTCTCAGACTGGGGTTCCTCGCTGCCCGCGGCCGGGAAGGTACTCGGGGTCCGGAGCTCCTCGACGATGTCCTCCATCTCACCGCGCCAGACGCCCACGGCGCCACACGTGCTCTGCGCCCACTCGCCCGCCGTCACGGTCTCGCCGCTGTCCTCGCCCGTACCGATCGCCGCCGTCACGGCGATCACCAGCACGATGCCCGCGACGACGACGATCCAGGTGACCGCGCCGCGCACCGGCTACCGCTCCGGCACCGACATCTCGTCGACGAAGGCGACGAGCAGCTTCCAGAAGCGGTCCACCGTCGGGATACTGACACGCTCGTCGGGGGAATGAGGGAACTCGATCTGTGGCCCGAACGACAGCATGTCGAGACCGGCGACCTTGCTGCCGATCACGGCGGTCTCGAGCCCTGCGTGGACCGCCGTGACGATCGCAGGCTCGCCGAACAGGCGCTCGTAGACGGACTTCGCCGCCGCCAGCGCAGAAGAGTCGAGATCCGGGCGCCAGCCGTTGTAGTTGTGCTTGACCTCGAGCTCGCCGCCCGCGAGCCGTGCGGCTGCGTCGAGCGCGCCGATCACCTCGGGGAGAGCCGAGTCGTTGGAGGAACGGGAGAGGCTGTGCAGCGTCAGCCGGTCGCCTTCGGTGATCGCCTCTCCGAGGGACGTGCTCGTCTCGACGAGATCGTCGAAGTCAGGGCTCAGCGCCAGCGGCCCAGTCGGCACGAGGGCGATCGCATCGAGTAGCCGTGTCGTCGCCTCGTTCGTCCAGGGCTGCTCGGAGGGCTCGGCAGACGACACCGCAACCGAGATGTCCGCGTCGGTCTTGGAGAAGGCGTCGCGAATCGTGTCGTCGGCGGCAGCGAGCGCCTCGCGAAGCGCCGCCTCGTCAGCCGCGGCCACCGAGATCACCGCAGACGCGTCACGCGGGATCGCGTTCCTGCTCTTGCCGCCGTTGAGCGACACCAGCCTGAACGGCGCGCTCGCGTACGCCTCACGCAGCGCACGACCGAGGACCTTGATCGCGTTGGAGCGACCGAGCGCAATGCCTGATCCCGAATGGCCCCCCTGCCCACCGCCGGCTGTCACCGCGAGCGTCACGGCATCGGCCGACGGCGCCTCTCGCGGCGCCGCGATCCGGATCCACGTATCGGTGCTGCCGGCGCAACCGACCGTCAGCTTTCCGTCCTCCTCGCTGTCGAGGTTGACGAGAGTCGACCCGGTGACGAGCGCTGGATCGAGCGCATTGGCGCCCTCGAGCCCGACCTCCTCCGCCACCGTCATGAGCAGCTCGAGCGGGCCGTGGGGCAGCGATTCGTCCTCGACCAGGGCCATCATCGCCGCGATCGCGACGCCGTCGTCCGCGCCGAGCGTCGTCCCGTCCGCGGTCAGCCACTCGCCCTCGCGGACGAGCCCGATCCGCCCTTCGGCCGGGTCGTAGGCGCTCGACGGGTTGCGCTCGCAGACCATGTCCAGGTGGCCCTGGAGCGTCACTGTTGGGGCGCCCTCGCGCCCCGCGGTCGCCGGGACCCGGATCACGAGGTTTCGCCCGGCATCCTGCTTCAGCTCGAAGCCGTGCGCGGCGGCCCACGCACGGACATGCTCGATCACCGGTTCCTCGTGACGCGACGGGCGGGGGATCCTCGTGAGCGCTTCGAAATGGCCCCAGAACGAGCGGGGCTCGAGTCCCGTCAGCACTGTCGTCTCGGCCCCCATCCGGCAGTCAAGAATCCTATTTCACCCGCGTGACCGCAACGGGGCAAGACAAGAGGAGCGAACTGCCGGCTGGACTTGTGACGGGCCAGACCGCCAAGCGCGCCCCTCTTTCTTATGTTGTACCCACGCGCGAGCCTGGATAACCGGGGAAACGCGCCGCAGTGGACGGTCTAGCGAACGCGGAACGAGAAGCGCGAGGTGACCGTCGCGCCACCGGAGCGGACGGTCAGGGAGCCGCGGACCGTGGCTCCGGCGTTCGGGACACGCAGCGTGCACTGCGCCTTGCCTCTGCGGATCCTCCCCTGCGCGGGCACGCGCTTCCCGGCGACGGTCACGTTGCAGGACACCGTCCCGGAGGTGATCGCGCTGCTCGTGTCGGATCGCCGCACGGGGACGCTGATCGTGAACGGGGCCCCCGCACGCGGCTGAGCCGGGGCGCCGACGGCCGCCCCCGTGAGAAGCCGTACCGCGGCCGGGTTCGCGAGCCGGTACCGCCACCACGAGAGGTTGTTCGGCGCGAAGTCGAAGCCCAGGGCCTCGCCCGCCAAGGCGTCGACCTGCACGGAGGCGACCTTGAATCCGAAGCGGGGGCTGCTCTCGAGCTCGCTTCGGTGGATCTCGACGACGACCATGTTCGGCCGGCTCCGCTCGCGGACGCGAGTCGGCGCCGTGTCCCGCCGCCACGCCCGTCGGGTCGCGTTCCACTTCTCGAGCAGGAGCCGGCCGCCGACGTTGGTAATCGAAACGTCGGCTCCGCCGCTCCCGGTCCGGGACTTGTTGTCCGCGTCGATGGTCACGAAGATCCCCGAGTCCGCCGACAGCGCCTGGCGGTTCGGGGTCGAGACCTCGAAGCGGATCCAACCGGTCTTCGCGTCGGTGACTCTCACCTGCGCGATGTCGGGGACCGCCCCGTGGTCGTTCGCGGCGTCCGGGAAGTTCCCAGGCGTGGGGCTCGTCCACGGCGAGCGCCCGGAGTTCGGGGCGAAGTCCGACGTGATGTACATGTCGCCGGAGAGCGTCTGACCCCGCGCGCTGACGGCGAGGATCCCGAAGGTCGAGACGGCGAAGGGGCCGCTCTTCGGAATCGTGACCGTCGCGACGCCGGCGCTGAACGCGCCCGTCATTCCGGTCGCAGGCGTCTCCACCATCTGGCTTCCGTTCCAGAGGAAGTGCTCCACCCCGCCGTCCGAGAGGAAGCGGACGAGCGCCTCGTCCCCTGACGAGTCGCCGGTGTCCGAGTTGCGGTCGAGGTCGAACCAGAGATTGAACCAGCTCGCCGGCGGAAGGGCCTGGTAGTTACCGACCGTGACCGCCACCGAGAGCGTGCCGGCGACCGGCTCGGACACGGCCACCGCCGTGATGTCGGGCGACGCGTTGTCGTCTCCGACCGAGTCCGAGAACGACGCGGCGCCCGATGCGACCCCGGTCAGGAGCAGGAGCGCGCCCAAAGCTCCGCCGACGACGCTCACCCTCATCGCCTGGCTCCTACGCGTGCCTCGGTGGGTTGCGCCGCGATCCAGTACCCGTAATCTGGGGCACGAGCGCGCTGTGTGTCAATCAGGCCTCGCCGTCCTGCGAGAATCGCGCGCGTGCCAGGACTCCTCGAATCGGCCGTCCTCCAGCTGAGAGTGGCAAAGCGCCTCGCTCCGCGGCGCGGCGCGCCGCTACACGAGCGGCTCGGACGGCTCGACGACCGGCTCGTGTTCGTCGTCGGCTCACCACGCTCGGGCACGACCTTTCTCGCGGGCGCGATCGGGTCGATCCCGGGCTTCGTCGACCTCGGCGAGGTCGCCCCCGTCAAGGCCTCCGTCCCGGAGCTTGCGGGGCTCGAGCCGCGCGAGGCGGCGCAGCGCCTGCGACGGACGCTCGCCGTCGCCCGTCGCGTCGGGCTCGTCGGCTCCGTGCGGGCGGTGGAGCAGACGCCTGAGCTCGCTCACCTCGTGGACGTCCTGGCGCTCGCGTACCCGGAGGCGAGGATCGTCCACATCGTCCGCGACGGCCGCGACGTCGTCTGCTCGCTCCTCGACAAGCCCTGGCTCCGGCCGCGGCAGAGCGAGGCCGACGATGCCGGCGTCGCGTACGGCGCGTACGCGCGGTTCTGGGTGGAGCCCGAGCGCCGGCGCGAGTTCGAGGAGGCGAGCGACGCACGCCGCGCGGCCTGGGTGTGGAGGAGCTACGTGACCGCCGCGCGCTCCGCCGAGACACCGGTGCACGAGCTCCGCTACGAGGACGTCGCCGCGCGCCCCGCGGAGGTCGCCGAAGGCGTCGCCGCGTATCTCGACGCCCCCGCGAAGCCGCTGGCGGCGGCGCTCGGCCACGCGCATGCCTCCTCGGTCGGTCGCTTTCGCCGCGATCTGGACGAGGAGCAGCTCGCGGACGTGGAGGCCGAGGCCGGAGCTCTCCTCCGCGAGCTCGGCTATCCCGAAGGCTGATGCTGTCGACCGAGCGCCTCGCGAGAGCGTGCGCCCGCCGCCCCTGGCGGACGGTCGGGGCGTGGGTGCTCGCGCTCGTTCTCGCGGTCGCGACGATCGTGGCGCTCCTCGACCTGACGAGCGAAGGGGAGCTGACCTCGGACCCCGAGTCCGAGCAGGGGTACGAGGCGATCGGCAGCCACTTCCCGCCCGACCCGAACGAGGAGTACGTCAACGAGCTGATCCTCGTCCGCTCCGCCAGCCTGACCGTGGACGACCCCGCGTTCCGCGACAAGGTCGGCGCCGTCCTCGCCGACGTGCGGCAGAGCGGCGTCGCGAACAACGCCGAGAGCTTCTACTCGAGCAGAGACGAGTCGCTCGTCTCGGACGACCGCGACGCTGCGCTCGTCCCGGTGGGCCTCACCGGCGACTGCGAAGAGGGCGCGGACGTCCTCGCCGGCATCGCGGCCGCCGCCGGCGGCGACGAGTTCGAGGTCTTCCTCTCCGGGGAGTGCAGCGCCGACAACGACCTCAACGCGATCCTCGACGAGGACCTGAAGACGGGCGAGCTCTACTTCGGACTCCCCGCCGCGCTCGTCGTCCTCGTCCTCGTCTTCGGCGCGCTCGTGGCGGCGCTCGTGCCGCTCGTCGTCGCGTTCTTCTCGATCGGCATCGCGCTCGGGCTCGCCGCGATGCTCAGCCAGGGGTTCGACCTCTCGGTGTTCCTGTTCCAGATGACGACGGTGATGGGGCTCGCGATCGCGACCGACTACGGGCTCTTCATCGTCTCGCGCTACCGCGAGGAGCGCGCGGCGGGGAAGGAGAAGCTCGACGCCATCGGCGGCGCGGGCGGAACCGCCAACCGGGCGGTCTTCTTCAGCGGCATCGCGTTCGTCCTCGCGATGTCGGGCCTCCTGCTCGTCCCCGACTCGATCCTGCGCAGCCTGGGCGTCGGCGCGATGACGGTCGGGCTCGTCGCGATGCTCGCCGCTCTGACCCTCGTGCCCGCGCTCCTCGGCCTCCTCGGCGACCGCGTGAACGCGCTCCGTGTGCCCTATCTCGGGCGCGCCGTCGACTCCGCCGGGACCGAAGGCCGGTTCTGGTCGAGGATCGCGCGCGCGGTCATGCGCCGCCCCTGTGGTCAGCCTCGTCGCGTCCTCGGCGGTTCTCCTGGCGGCGGCTGCGCCCGCCCTCCAGCTCCGGCTGTCGGAGCCTGGGATCCGCTCCTTCCCCGAGACCGCGCCTTCGAGGATCGGCTTCGCCGCGCTGGAGGAGGAGTTCGGCGTCGGCACCGTCGACAGCGTGATCGTCGCGGTCGAGGCCGACGCCGGCGCCCCGGAGGTGCGTTCGGCTGTAAGGAGCCTCGCGGGCCGTCTCGAGTCGAGCCCCGCGTTCCGCGATCCCGAGATCGAGGAGGCTCCGGACGGGAGGCTGGCGGTCGTCGAGGCGCTCGTGGTCGGAGACAGCCGCGACCGTCGCGCGCTCGAGGCGGTCGAGCAGCTCCGAGCAGGACGTCCCGGCGCTCTTCGAGAACGTCGAGGCGACGGTCTACGTCACCGGCGAGACCGCCGAGGAGCTCGACTACACGGCGGTCATCGAGACCTGGCTGCCGCGGATCATCGCGTTCGTCCTCATCCTGAGCTTCGTCCTGCTCACGATCGCCTTCCGCTCGATCGTGCTCGCGCTGAAGGCGATCCTCCTCAACCTGCTGTCGGTCGGCGCCGCGTACGGCCTCATGGTGCTCGTCTTCCAGCACGGGATCGGGAACGAGCTCTTCGGGCTCCGCGAGACGGAGGTCGTGAGCACCTGGGTGCCGCTGTTCCTGTTCTGCGTGCTCTTCGGGCTCTCGATGGACTACCACGTCTTCCTGCTCTCGCGGATCCGCGAGCGCTACCTGCAGACCGGCGACAACGACGAGGCGGTCGCCTACGCCGTGTCGACGACGGCCAGGGTGATCACCGGCGCCGCGCTGATCATCGTCGTCGTCTTCGCCGGCTTCGCGAGCGGCAACCTCGCGGAGACGCAGCAGGTCGGCTTCGGCGTCGGCATCGCGCTCCTCATCGACGCGACGATCGTCCGCTGCGTGCTCGTCCCGTCGAGCATGAAGCTGCTGGGCAAGTGGAACTGGTACCTGCCCTCGTGGCTCGCGTGGCTCCCGGACCCGCACATGGAGCACGAGGAGCGAACGCAGGCCTAGGTCAACTCGGCCAGTGACTGCCTCACCCTCGCGAGGTGCGCCTGCAGCTCGGTCGTGCGCGCGAGATCGGCGCCTGCGAGGTCGCGCTTGAGCTTCCGCTCGCGCAGGCGCAGCAGGAGCTCCTTGCCCGTCCGCTCGTCGATCGCCTCGCGGGCGGCGCGCGCGTCCAGCTCCGCCCGGAGCGGCGTCAGCTCCGGATCGTCCTTCCCCGCGACGAGCGCCGCCTGGAACCGGCGCGCGACGTCGGAGTCGAAGTACTCGGGGCCGAGCTCGGCGAGGCCGCGCACGAGCGAGGGGTGCGCGAGGCAGGCTGCGAGCGCGTCGCGCTCGAGCCGGTCTCCGGCTTCGAGCAGCCGAGGCGCATCGGCCACCGCCCCGCCGCCGCAGCGCCCGAGCGCGCAGGCGCGAGCCCGGAGAGCGTCTCGCGCGGGAGGTCGAGGCGGTCGGCGACGAGCCGAAGCGCCTCCTGCCGCTCCGGCGAGTCCTCGGCCTTCGCGAGCACCTCGCGGGCGCGCACGAAGCCCTCCTGCCGGTCCGCGGAGCGGTCGAGCTCGAGCCGGACGCGGTACAGCGAGGTAGCTCTCCGCGCCCTCGAGCCGGTCCTCGAATCCGTCCGGGCGCATCGGCCGGGTCCTGCCCGCGCGGGAGCGTGACGACCTTGACGTCGAAGCCCTGCGCGGCCGCGAGCTCCATCCCGCGCAGCGTCGCCTCCTGCCCGGCGGCGTCGGCGTCGAAGCAGAGGAAGATGCGTCGCGTCAGCCGTCCGAGCTCGCGTAGCTGCCGCTCGGTCAGGGCCGTCCCCATGGACGCGGCGACCGGCTCGAAGCCGGCCTGCCGGAGCGCGATCACGTCCGTGTTCCCCTCGACCACCGCCGCACGATCCTGCTTCGCGATCGCCCCGCGCGCGAGATGCAGCCCGTACAGGATCGAGCTCTTCTTGAAGAGGTCGCCTTCGGGCGAGTTCACGTACTTCCCGCGCAGAGGATCGTCGTCGTGCAGCTTGCGGGCCTGGAACCCGACGATGCGTCCGCGCGCGTCGCTGAGCGGGAACATGAGCCGCGGCGGGAAGTAGTCGCCCCCGCGCACCGTTGCGAGCCCGGCCCCGCGCAGCTCGTCGAGCGTGAACCCCTTCTCCTTGGCCTTCGCCGCGAGCCCGCGCCCCGGCGAGAGCCCGAGCCGGAACTCGCGCGAGATCTCCTCCCCGAGCCCACGTCCGGCGAGGTACTCGCGCACAGGTCTGCCCGCGTCCCCTTCCCAGAGCAGGCGCTCGAAGTACGCGGTGGTCGACTCGAGCAGCGCGAGCAGCCGCTCGCGCTTGCGCCGCTCCGCCTCGATGCGCGGCGAGGCCTCCTCGTACTCGATCGGCACGCGAAAGCGCTCGGCGAGCCACTCGATCGCGCCGACGAAGTCGACGTTCTCGGTCTCCTGCACGAAGTCGAAGAGGTCGCCGCCCTTGCCGCAGCCGAAGCAGTAGAAGAGCTTGTCGACGGGGTTGACCGAGAAGCTCGGCGTCCGCTCCTCGTGGAACGGGCACCGCCCCGTGTAGCGCGTTCCGGACGCCCGGCGCAGCTGCGTTCGCCCGGAGACGACCTCGACCATGTCGGCCGCGGCGCGGACGTCGTGCTTGGAGGAGTCCTTGATCCGCGCCATGCGCTGAGACTACTCGGCGTCTCGGCGCGCTTCTCTTACAGCGATTCGGCGTATGTGAGCGCGAAGCGGTCGGTCATGCCCGCGATGTAGTCCACGATCTCGTCCGGGTCGTCGCCGCGCTCGGCGAGGTGATCGAAGATCGCGTGCACGACCTCGTGCGCGCGGTCGTGCTCCGGCGCCGCCTGCGGCCCGAGGTACACCCGCTCGAACATGAACGCGCGGAGCGAGAGCATCGCGTCGGCGACTTGCGCCGACTGCCGGATCTCGCCGGTGCCCTCCGAGCTCATGCCCTCCGAGCTCTCGACGATGTCGTGCACGAGGCGGTCGATCCGCGCTGACCCGGTAGCCCCGAGCACCGCGATCTCGTCCATGGGGAGGTCACCCTCACGCAGAAGTCCGTAGCGCAGCGCGTCGTCGATGTCGTGGTTGATGTAGGCCACGCGGTCGACGAGGCGCACGATCTTCCCCTCGAGCGTCGCCGGCTCCTGCTCGCCCGTGTGCGTGAGGATGCCGTCGCAGACCTCGTGCGTGAGGTTCAGCGAACGCGCGATCCGCAGCGACTGCTCGTTGTGGCGGAACCGCTGTCCGAAGCGCGCCTGGAGCGCGTCGTCGAGGGCGTCCTCGCCCGCGTGCCCGAACGGCGTGTGACCCATGTCGTGCCCGAGGCCGATCGCCTCCACGAGGTCCTCGTTCAGCCGCAGCGCCCGCGCGACGACGCGCGAGATCGCGGTCGTCTCGAGCGTGTGGGTCATCCGCGTGCGGTAGTGGTCGCCTTCGGGGTCGATGAAGACCTGCGTCTTTCCCTTCAGGCGCCGAAACGGCTTCGAGTGCACGATCCGGTCCCGGTCGCGCTGAAACGGCGTCCGCACGGCGCTCTCGTCCTCCGGAAGCGCCCGCCCGCGCGTCTCGAACGAGCGGACGGCGAACGGCGAGAGCGACTCCTCGAGCGCGCGGATGCGCTCCTCGAAGGCAGTGCGTGCGAGGCCGGAGACCTCCATGGGCTCAGGGTAGTGGCGCGGCCGGAGCCTCGATCGCCCCCGGCCAGAGGTGCGGGACCGCGGCACCTGCGAAGAGCGCCGCGAACGCGAGCCCGAGCGCGTCGTAACCTCCTACCGCCAGGGCAGCGCCACCCACGGCCGCACCGACGAAGTAGCCGGACTGCAAAGCCGCCGTCCGCACCCCCGTCACGCCGAGGCGCAGCTCGGGCGCGAGACCGAGGCCGCGCGCGCTTCCCGCGAGCGTCCTGCCTCCTGCGATGAAGCACAGGAGCGAGAACAGCGCCACGCTGAGCCAGACCGAGGGGCGAAATGCGCCGAGCAGCGCGACCGTCACGGCGGCTGCGAGCGCGAGGACGACGAGCAGGAGCCGGCCGTGGTCGTCGACCCAGCGTCTGAACAGCAGGTTTCCCGGCACGTAGACGAGCGCGCCGAAGCCGAGTGCGAGCCCGGTTGCCGCCAGCGAGAGGTCGTACGACTCGACGAGGAGGGCGCCCATGTAGACCAGGGCACCGGCCCACCCCGAGAACGCGAGGAGCTCGCCGACCGACCAGCGTGCGACCCCCGGATACGTCAACACCGATCGCAGCCCGGCACGGTTGCTTGCGGGAGGTGTGGCCGACCGACCCCGAAGGAGCGCGAGCGAAGCGGCGGCCAACGCCGTCGGAACCACCAGCCAGGCCAGTCGCCAGCTGACCTCGCCGATCAGCCCGACGAGCGGCATCCCGACGATCCACGCAAGCGGCGGTCCCAGAAGCGCGAGCGCGAGGACGCGAGACCGCTCCGCCGGCACCGTCCACTCCGCCGCCGCGGCGACGGCTGCCGAGTACGAGACGCCGATCCCGGCGCCCGCGAGAGCCTGCGCGACCACGAGCACGGCGAACGAAGGAGCTGCGCCGCTCAGGAGGGACCCGCACGCGAGGACGGCGATCCCGCCCACCAGCAGCTCCCTGAGCCCGAGCCGTCCGGCCAGGAGGCCGGTAGCAAGAGCCGCCACCCCGGCCGCGAGCCCCGAGACCGTCCGCAGCTGACCGGCTGCCGCGATCGAGACTCCGAGGTCGCGCGCGACGTCCGGAAGCAGCGGGTTGAGGACGACGAGCGCAGCCTGCGACGCAGCGAGAGCCGCCAGCAGCGTGACGCCTACGACTCGCGGCGCATCGCGCATCAGACGATGATCGGGACCGTGCCCCCGTCGGCGCTCCACGCCGCGCCGGTCACGTACGACGCGCGGTCGGAGCAGAGGAAGACGATCACGGCCGCGATCTCCTCCGGTCGCGCAAGCCGGCCGAGCGGGCGGCCGGCGCCGACGCGCGCGAGCACGTCCTCTCGATCGCCGCCCTGCTGATCCGCGAGGCCGCCCTCACCCAGCCAGGCCTCCGTCGCGGTCGGACCCGGCGTCACGGCGTTGCAGCGGATCCCGTCCTTCGCGTACAGGTCGGCGACCAGCCGCGAGAGGGACAGGACCGCGGCCTTCGTCACGGAGTAGTGCGGCATCCCCGTCGACGGCCGCTTGCCGGCGGTCGACGAGACGTTCACGATCGCCCCTCCTCCGTCGCGGAGATGTGGCAGCGCGGCGCGGATCGCGCGCACGTAGCTCATGACGTTGAGCTGCCAGTACGCGTCCCACTCCTCGTCGGGAACCTCCTCGAACCGTGCCTGCCGCGCAACCCCGACGTTGTTCACGAGGACGTCGAGGCCGCCGAGCGCGGCAGCCGCCTCGCCGACGATCCGCTCGGGCTCACTCGCTCGGGAGAGGTCGGCGGAGACGTGCAGCGCCTCCCCGATGGCCGGAGCGCCACTCCGGCCGCACGTGACCACCCGCGCGCCCTCCCGCACGAGCTCGCGGGCGGTCTCGAGACCGATGCCGCCGGTGGAGCCGGTGACGAGGCAGCGCTTGCCGTCGAGCCCGAGGTCCATGGCGGACTAGCGTATCCCCGGTGACGACGACATTTGTCCTCGCGCGGCACGGAGAGACGGACTGGAACCGCGAGCGCCGGTTCCAGGGTCACGCGGACGTCTCGCTGAACGAGGACGGCCGCCGCCAGGCGCACGCGCTCGCCGATGCGCTCGCGGACGAGAGCTTCGCCGCGGCCTACTCCAGCCCGCTCCGGCGAGCGCTCGAGACGGCCGACATCGTCGCCGCCCGGCTCGGTATCGCCTTCGAGGCAAGCGACGGGCTCATGGAGGTCGACGTCGGGTCGTGGTCGGGGCTCACGACGACGGAAGTCGAGCGGCGCTTCCCCGAAGGCTTCAGCCGGTGGACGGAGACCTGGGCGGGAGGCTGGACCGACGGCGAGACGTACGACGAGCTCGGCGCGCGAGTCGTCGCCGAGCTCTTGGAGATCGCGAGACGGCACCCCGGAGAGCGCGTTCTCACCGTCACGCACGGCGGCCCGATCCGCTGCGTTCTCGCCGCCGCTGCGGGCGTGCCGTCCGTCTCCGGCAGGTTCGTCGAGAACTGCGAGGTCGTCCGGATCGCGATCCGGGAGGGCGTGATCGAGGGAGTAGACTGACCGCCTCGTGGAGGACTACACGAACAAGTACAAGGGCGAGCAGGTCGAGGTCGCCCTGTTCGGCGGGGAGTACCAGGAGGGCGTTCTGACGGCGTACTGCTCGATCGAGGACGTTCCCCACGTCGAGCTCAACGGCCACATCCTGATCCCCCTCCAGAACGTCGCCTCGCTTCACTGCTCGAGCCGGTGCGACGCCCCGGAACCCGACTGGCCTCCACGTGGCCTCGCCGAGGACGACCTCGGCGACTCGTAGAGACCGTTGATGCCGCGCGGAGCGGCAGCGCTGAACCTCGCGAAGGCCTGGTTCCTCGTCGGAGCCCTGGCCACCGTCTTGGGCAGCCTCGGCTGGGCGATCGGGGGACCGACGACCGCGCTCCTCTTCGTCTTCTGCTCGCTCCTCGCCGCGATGGGGTTCTACCGTTACGGCGACACGGCTCTGCTGGGAATGCTCGGCGCACGGCCGTTCGCGCTCGCAGAGGACCCCGGTCTGCGCTCGCTGGTCGACACGGTCGCGGCCAAGCTCGGTGTCCGCCCGCCGCGGCTCTACCTCGTCGACGACGGCTTCCCGCGGGTCTTCGTCGTCGGCCGCGGCCCGACGAGCTCGACGCTCGCACTCTCGACGGGGGCGGTCGAGGCGCTGCGCCGCGACGAGCTCGAGGCGATCGTCGCGCACGAGCTCGCGCACGTTCGACGCCGAGACGTCCTCGTGCAGACCTTCGTCGTCCTCTTCGCAGCGACCCTCGTCGAGGCGAGCCGGCTCGGGGGCTGGTTCTCGCGCGCGCTTCTGTACGTCCTCGCGCCGATCGCCTCGGCGTTCGTGCACGTCCTCCTCTCGCCGAAGCGCGAGCTCGCGGCCGACGAGCTCGCGGCGCGTGCGACAGGGGGCGCCCACGATCTCGCGGACGCCCTCCTCCGGCTCGACCACGCCTCCGAGCTCGTCGCATTCGCCGCGTCGGCCGCTACGGAGCCCCTCTACGCGATCGATCCGTTCGAGAACGAGGGCGTCGCGCGCATGTTCAAGACGCATCCTCCGCTCGCAGCGCGCATCAACCGGCTTCGCGAGCTCGGAGCCGGCCGGAACGGGCGCGGGCCCACGGCCGTGCCACTACCCCGGCCCTAGTCGGTCAGCTCGCCGGGCAGCAGCGAGAACATGACGGAGTCGCGAATGCGGCCGTCCAGGTGCCGGAGGTGCGCCCGCATGACGCCCTCACGGCGGTATCCGACCTTCTCCGCGACCCGCTGCGAGGCGATGTTCGCCGGATCCGTGATCAGCTCGACGCGCTGGAGCTCGAGCTCCTCGAGCGCCCAGCGCGAGAGCACGCGTAGCGCCCGTGTGCACACACCGCGTCCGCGGGCAGGCTCCGCCACCCAGTACCCGACGTGACCGCGGTAGCCGTGCGTGTTCAGCCCGAGATCGATCGACCCGACGGCGCCGTCGCTCGCGGCGTCCGCGATCGCGAACGGATACCGGCCGTCGCCGGCCTCCAGACACTGCCGCACGTACACCTCAGCGTGCTCACGCGTGTACGGCACCGGAACCCAAGGAATCCAGCGCGGGATCTCCGGATCGGAGCAAGCGGCAGCAACAGCGTCGACGTCCTCCAGCCGCCACTCCCGAAGCACGATCTCGGAGTCGTGAAGCTCCATGAAGCAAGTCTAGGAACGTCGGGCCCGCAAGCGGAGAACCGGTCGACACGTAATCGACTTCACACACCGAGAAAATCGTGACCAGTACCCCATAAAGGGGTCTTACGGTTGTGCGACCAGAATCCGCCGCTAGGCGGATTCTGGTCTTGCAGAAAGACTGGGCGGCGTCCTACTCTCCCGGGGGCTTGCGCCCCGAGTACCATCGGCGCTGGCGGGCTTAACTTCTCTGTTCGGAATGGGAAGAGGTGTACCCCCGCCGCTATGACCGCCCAAATTGTCGAGGTGCGGGCATCTCTCGCGGACGCTCGCGGGAGCGAGCATTCCGGCAGCGCCGCGCGCAACCCTCAAAACTCCATAGCGGCATCGACGTGTTCAAAGTCAAGACCTCGGGCGATTAGTACGGGTCCGCTGAACGCATTGCTGCGCTTGCACGTCCCGCCTATCAACGTGGTGGTCTACCACGGCCCTTACTCCCTCGAGGGGATGGGAGGTCTCATCTCGAGGTGGGCTTCCCGCTTAGATGCTTTCAGCGGTTATCCCATCCAGGCGTGGCTAATCAGCAGTGCCCTTGGCAGGACAACTGATACACCAGAGGCCTGTTCATCTCGGTCCTCTCGTACTAGAGACGACTCCTCTCAAACCTCCAACGCCCATGGCGGATAGGGACCGAACTGTCTCACGACGTTCTGAACCCAGCTCGCGTGCCGCTTTAATGGGCGGACAGCCCAACCCTTGGGACCTGCTTCAGCCCCAGGATGCGACGAGCCGACATCGAGGTGCCAGACCCTTCCGTCGATGTGAACTCTTGGGAAGGATGAGCCTGTTATCCCCGGAGTACCTTTTATCCGTTGACCGACGGCGATTCCACTCTCCACCGCCGGATCACTAAGGCCGACTTTCGTCCCTGCTCGACTTGTCAGTCTCGCAGTCAAGCTCCCTTATGCCTTTGCGCTCTACGCACGATTTCCAACCGTGCTGAGGGAACCTTTGCGCGCCTCCGTTACATTTTAGGAGGCGACCGCCCCAGTCAAACTGCCCACCTCACGCTGTCCCCGGCCCGGATTACGGCGCCGGGTTAGAAGCCCAGAACACGAAGGGTGGTATCCCAAGGGTGGCTCCACAGAAGCTGGCGCTCCTGCTTCACAGCCTCCCACCTATCCTGGACGACGTATCCCAGACTTCAACGCAAAGCTGCAGTAAAGGTTCACGGGGTCTTTCCGTCCAGCCACGGGTACTCGGCATCTTCACCGAGACTACAATTTCACCGGATCCCTCGTTGAGACAGCGCCCAAGTCGTTACGCCATTCGTGCAGGTCGGAACTTACCCGACAAGGAATTTCGCTACCTTAGGACGGTTATAGTTACCGCCGCCGTTTACCGGGGCTTGGATTCAAAGCTTCGCCCGAAGGCTAACCTCTCCTCGTGACCTTCCGGCACCGGGCAGGCGTCAGCCCCTATACGTCGTCTTGCGACTTAGCAGAGACCTGTGTTTTTGGTAAACAGTCGCTTGGGCCGTTTCACTGCGGCCCCCTCGGGCTTCCGAAGCAAGTTCGGTCACCCTACTGGGGCGCCCCTTCTCCCGAAGTTACGGGGCCATTTTGCCGAGTTCCTTAACGAGGGTTCTTCCGATCGCCTTAGTATTCTCTACCTGCCCACCTGTGTCGGTTTTGGTACGGGCACGCCCCACCTCCCTAGACGCTTTTCTAGGAGGCATGGATTCAGGGACTTCCCCCATTTCTGGGGTGGGCCTCCCGTCTCAGGCTTGATGGACGACGGATTTGCCTATCGTCCGCCCTACGCGGTTGCCCCAGGTCGACCAGCGCCTGGGATCCCTTATCCTACCCCGTCCCGCCATCGGTAATAGCGGTGGGTGACGTGGTACCGGAATATCAACCGGTTGGCCATCGCCTACGCCTTTCGGCCTCGGCTTAGGTCCCGACTAACCCTGAGCAGATTAGCTTTACTCAGGAACCCTTGGGCATTCGGCGGAGGAGTTTCTCACTCCTCTTTCGTTACTCATGCCAGCATTCTCACTTCCCATGCCTCCACGGCTGGCTTACGCCGCCGCTTCGCGGGCATGGGAACGCTCCCCTACCACTCCTCTAGAAGAGAAGTCCGTAGCTTCGGCTCCCGACTTGAGCCCCGTGAATTGTCCGCGCTCGACCACTTGACCAGTGCGCTGTTACGCAGTCTTTAAATGATGGCTGCTTCTAAGCCAACATCCTGGTTGTCTGGGCAATCGAACATCGTTTCCCACTTAGCCGGGAATTAGGGGCCTTAGCTGACGGTCTGGGCTGTTTCCCTTTCGACCATGGAGCTTATCCCCCACAGTCTGACTGCCACGTTCTGAACTGCCGGCATTCGGAGTTTGCCTGATTTCGGTAAGCTGGTGGGCCCCCTAGACCAAGCAGTGCTCTACAACCGGCAGTGAACACGTGACGCTATACCTAAATATATTTCGGGGAGAACCAGATATCTCTGAGTTTGATTAGCCTTTCACTCCGACCCACAGGTCATCCGCGCCGTTTTCAACCGACGTCGGTTCGGTCCTCCACGGAGTCTTACCTCCGCTTCAACCTGCCCATGGGTAGATCACTCAGTTTCGGGTCTGCCTCCAACGACTGAACGCCCTATTCAGACTCGCTTTCGCTACGGCTCCGTTTCCTTAACCTTGCCGTTGAAGAGCAACTCGCTGGCTCATTATGCAAAAGGCACGCCGTCACAGGACAAGCCTGCTCCGACCGCTTGTAAGCACACGGTTTCAGGTACTATTTCACTCCCCTTCC
>CAWJBN010000005.1:0-239631 GCA_963841175.1 uncultured Actinomycetes bacterium | reverse complement strand
GTCACCGCGCCCGTTCTCGACGGCTGCTCCACCACCAGCTCCGCCAGCAGACAGACGACGCCCGGGACGACGGCACGACCAGTCCGGCGAGGGCTTCACCCGGGTGAACACGTCAGGCGGGCGATGTGCTCGGCATGGCCGTGGCGCAATCCTCCGAATCGAAACCGTCGGCCGCGAGGGAGGCACTCAAGATGGCGACCGCAACGAGGAGTACGTCGGGACTCTCCAACGAGCAGCTGATAGAGGTGCTCGAGCTCGTCAAGGGCGCCGACAGCGTCGAGCTGAAGCTGACCGTGCCCGAGTCGAGTCAGCGCTCGACCGTGGCCGCGCTCGAGATGGATCCGCTCGATGCGCAGATCCGGCAGGTCTTCTTCTTCGACACGCCCGAGCTCGCGCTCAACAAGGTGGGCGTCGTCGTGCGCGCGAGGCGGGTCCAGGGCAAGGGAAACGACTCCGTCGTGAAGCTGCGTCCGGTCGTGCCGGCCGAGCTCTCTGAGGAGCTCCGGAGCTCTTCCAACCTCGGCGTCGAGGTGGACGCGATGCCAGGAGGCTTCGTGTGCTCGGCGTCGTTCAAGGCGAAGCTCCCGGCCACGGCAGTTCGAGAGACGATCCTCGGCGGGAAGCCCCTCCGGAAGCTCTTCTCCAAGGAACAGCGGGGGTTCTTCGCCGCCAACGCTCCCGAAGGCATCGAGCTCGACGAGCTCTCGGTCCTGGGCCCGATCTTCGTGCTCAAGCTGAAGTGGAGCCCACGCGAGTTCGGGCGACCGCTCGTCGCCGAGCTCTGGCTCTACCCGGACGGCTCACGGATCCTCGAGCTCTCGACGAAGTGCACCACGGCCGAGCCGGTGCAGGTCGCGGCCGAAGCGCGCGCTTCCTGGTCAAGAAGGGCGTCGACCTCTGGGCGAGCAGCAGACGAAGACGAAGACGGCGCTCGAGTTCTTCGCGAACGAGCTGGCGGCGGCGGGCTCGCCGGACTGAGCCGGGACTTTCGGCAAGAGGCAGGCCGACGGTGCCACGGAACCGACCATCTTGGAACGAGGCGGAAGGGAACGATGTGCAAGTGAAACGGACCCGCAATGGAGAGTGAGTCCGAGTACGGTGCGACAGCCGCCGACGCTGCCCCCGCTTCCGGTCGAGGCTTCTGGCCCATCTGGGCCGTCGCGATTATCGGCGCCGTGCTCGGGCTGACCACGCTGTCTGAGCAGCGCGACGAGCCTCTACCTCGCTGGTGAGCTGTCAGAGGAGCGCAGTGACGACGAACCCGCCCCGCGCAGCAGCTGGCAGCGCTCGCGGTGGCGCGACAGCTGGCCGCGACGACGAAGGAGCTCGTCACGCGAACGGAGAGCCTGCTGGACGAGACCGCGGCCGCGCTCGCCAAGACCGATCAGACACTGGCCGTCACGAGCCAGACGATTCAGAAGACCAACGCGACCCTGGAGCAGACCAGCCAGCGCTGGCACAGACCGACGAGACGCTCGCGCAGACCAGCGACACGCTGACGCAGACGAATCAGACCCTCGCCGAGACGGACCAGACCCTCGCCGAGACCCAGACCACGCTGGCCCGCACCAACGACCTCCTCGACCAGGCGGATCAGTTCGTCGCGTCGGCACAGGAGGCCGTCGCCAGCTTCAAGAAGCGCGTCGACACGCTCCCAGGCCGCACGAGCCAGCTCCGAGAACAGGCCGGGCGGTTCGCCGCCACGATCCAGAGCGCCGGCTCGGCCCTGGAGCAGCGCATGCCGAGACGAGGCGAAACGCCGCTTCAGTCCAGCAGGCGATCTCCGACCTCAGGGAGCAGGCAGCGCGCGCCCCATCCGACCCGACGCGCGCCCCATCCGACCCGACGCGCGGGCCGAAGCGCTTGCGCGGCGCATCAACGCGGTTCAAGCGGCTGCCGCTGTCCTTCGGGAGCGGGTCGAAGCGCTCCCGGCGCGAACCAAGCGGTTCCTCGACGAAGCCGTGCGCTTTGTCAAGTCAAGCCTGAGAGCGCTAGCCGCCTTCGAGAAGGCGCTGCCCCGTCAGCCGCGCTAGGCCGTCGGGGAAGGAAACAGACAATCCTCAGATCAGCTGAGATTCACGAGCTTGCGCGAGAGCCTGTTCGCGAGAGCAGGACTCGAGCTTGCGGTAGATCGACTTCGTATGGGAGTGGATCGTGTTGTACGAGAATAGAGCGCGTGCCCGATGTCACGCTTCGTCCGTCCTTCGGAGAGGAGCCGCAGGACGTCGAGCTCGCGCTCGGTGAGCTCGGCGGCCTCGCTCGTTCTGCGGATCGGCCGGCCCATGATCACCTTCGTCTCCTCGAGACGCCGGCGGAGGATCCCCGGATCGACGCTTCCCTCGATGATGCAGCCCGCCTCCGCGAGGAGCTCACGAGCTTCATCGGGTCGCTTGAGAGCTCGCCGAACCGGTGCGAGCGCGAGGAGGCACTCGGCCACAGGAAGGGTGTCCTGCCGGGCGCGCACTCGCTCCAGAGCTTGCGTGAGCACCCGATCGGCCTCGTCGAGCTCGCCTCGGTCGGCGAGCACGCGGCCCAGGACCACCTGCGCCAGGGCGAGGTGGCTGAGGCCGGAGAGTCGCCTCGTCTCGGCGACCTCGAGGGCGGCGAGCGCGTGTCGCTCTGCCAAGTCGGGCTTGCCCTCGGCCAGGGCGATGGCCGCGAGCACGGATCGGGCGTCGGAGGCAGTTCCCGGTATTCCAGCTCCGGAGCGTCCTCTGCTGCTTGCTCCACGAGCGGCCTTGCCTCGCGAGGGTCGTCGGCGAAGTAGCACGCCCAGCCGAGCAGCACCCGTGCAACGGTCTGCCAGACAGCACTGCCGTCGGCTTCGAGCTCGAGCCCGCGGCGCGCCGCTCGCAGCTGCTCTGCAACGTCGCTCCCGACGAAGCTCGCCCGGAGAAGGCTGGTAGCGGCCTCGACAGAAGCGGCTCCATCCGGAAGCGGGCCTGACCACTCTGCCGCGAGCGCGTCTCGGCTTGCGTGCAGCGACACAGGGTGATCACCGGCGAGCCGCAGCAGCCAGGCTCGGGCGACGCAAAGCGGGGCGTCTGCTCGGAGGCGTCCTTGGGGAACTCGTCGATCCAGCCGAGAATCGTCCCCGGCGTCTCCGACCCGGCGAGGGACAACCAGTTCGCGGAGACGAGCCTGGCCGCCTGGCCGTACTCCCGCGCCGCGAGGGCCTGGTGACAGGCGTCGTCAACGAGGCGCTCGCCCGCCAGCCAGTCGCAGGCGCGGCGCCTGAGCTCCGGCACGCGCTCGGGCGAGCGGAGCATCAACTCGCCGTAGAGAAACTCCCGGACGATCGGGTGATAGCGGTACCACTCGCGGCGTTCGTCGAGCGGAATGAGGAAAAGTCTTCCTTCTCGAGCTCGGAAAGAAGTTGGGTCGACTCCTCGCGGTCCAACACGGCGTCGCACAGGTCGCCGGACATGCGTTCGAGGATCGACGTACCAAGGAGAAAGGAGCGCCGATCGGCGTCCAACTCGTCCAACACCACCTCCGTGAGGTAGTCGACGACGAACCTATTCGAGCCGCCGAAGTCTTCAGGAAGCCCTCACGATCGTTGCGGTCGTGAAGCGACCGGCCCGCGAGTGCAACGACGGCCGGCCAGCCCTCGGTCCGGGCGTGAAGCAGCGCGAGGCATTCGCGCGTGAGATCGAGTCGCAGGGTCGCGTTCATGAGCGCGTCGACCTCGTCGAGACGAAGAGCGAGCTGTCCGCACGCAGCTCGAGCAGGTCGCCGTTCGCACGGAGCCGACCGACGGTGAACGGGGTCCTGCGCGACACGACCACGAGCCGGACACCCGGAGGCATGACTCCAGGAACGAGGCGACCGAGGCGTGGGACGCCGACTCCTCGATGAAGTGGTAGTCGTCGAGGACGATGACCAGCTCACCGTCGATCGCCTCGAGTGCTTCGGCGACCTGGGCGGCCATCGTGCTTGGCTCGGCCGCGGCCAGCCGCGACTCCAGGCGCTCCGCGGTCGGTGCAAAGGTTGGCTCTGCGCGACCAACCGATTCGGCGACGGAGCTCCACAGCACCGCCGGGTCGCCCATGCCCGCACCCAGCACGACCCACGCGAAGCGCCGGTCATCCAGCTCGCTCCACTGGACGGCGAGCGTCGTCTTCCCGTATCCCGCCGGCGCGACGACCAGCACGAGCCGCTCCCGCGACTCGATCAGCCGCGTCGTCAGCCGCTCCCGCGGGACTGGGTCGGTACGTGCGATCGGAGGGGTGAGCCTGACGCTGAGCAATGTGAGGCTTGGGCGGTGCTGCCCGGCGCCGTTCGACACCTCGATCGACGTCCGGTCTCGCACTTCCACCTCAGCGACGGCGTGCATCACGTCCCTCCTCTGCTCCGCGAGCCCCGAACTCTGAGCTCCTCACCAGGAACAGCAAATCTCGCTTATAGAGCCATTTCCGGCAATGGCGTCCGCATCCCGATGGGCTTGGCGAGCGCATGCGGATCGTCGGGGGTGTACGCCCTACCCAATGGGCACCAGTTGTCTCGACCACGGTTCGAGCTGATCAGTGTCAACCGGGGCCCGTGCGGCCGCGAACGGGAGATCTTCGGGCCGTCCGGGCTGTTGCGCGGTCGACGATCCGCCTAGCGGATCACTCGACCTCTTGGGCAGCGGTGGCCCCGTCGCCTTCCTCTGCGAGGAAGAGCAGGGAAGCCTTCACGCGCTTGCTGACATCCTCTGCGTTCGAGAGCCCGAGCTTCAGGAAGATCGAGTGGGTGTGCTTCTCGACGGCTCCCTTCGTGAGCACCAGCGACGCGGCGATGGCGCTGTTGCTCTTACCTTGCGCGATCTGGGAGAGCACCTCGAGCTCGCGTGGTGTGAGCGTCGCGAGCGGCGAGGTGTCGCCGCGCGAGCGGGCTGCGACGAGGACGTCGACGATCCGTGGGTCGATGACCGAGCCACCCTCGGCGACCGTCTCGATCGCGTCCACGAGCTGCCCCCGGTCGTGGATCCGCTCCTTGAGCATGTAGCCGCGACGGTCCGACCCGGACTCGAGAAGGGTCAACACCTGATCCGGATCGTCGTACTGGGAGAGAACGATCACGCCGATCTCGGGATGCGTTCCGCGAAGGACGGTCGCGACGCGGATGCCTTCGTCGCCGTTTGACGGCGGCATGCGAATGTCCGTCAGCACCACGTCCGGGCTCTCAGCCTCGACCGCCGCCAAGAGTGAGGGAAGATCGACGCAGGACGCAACGACCTCGATCTCTGTCTCGTCCGCGAGCATCTGCTCGAGGCCCTCGCGGACGATCAGGTTGTCGTCGGCAAGAGCAACCCGGATCGCCACCAGACCATAATAAGGTTGGTGGCCACGCCGGAATCGCGCGGGTGCACCACCGTCCAGATCGTTACCGAGGAATCACGCCCAGGACGCTTGTGCCCTCTCCCGATGCCGATTCGATCGTCAACTCACCGCCGACGGCGGCAAGGCGGTCGCGCATGTTCGTCAGTCCTTGGCCCGACGCGGTGCCTCCGACGGCGAACCCGCGGCCGTCGTCCCGAACGACGAAGCGCAGGGCGGCGCCGTCGTCCACGAGCATGATCGAGACGGTGCTCGCGGTGCCGGCGTGCTTCGCGGCATTCTGGAGCGCCTCGAGGCAACAGAAGTACATGGCTGTCTCGACCTCGGCGGAATAGCGGCCGACGCCGCTGGCCCCGACCGTAACGGGGGCGGGATGTCGGCGCCCTGCGGCCCGAAGCGCCGCGACGACACCCCGATCAGCCAGGAGTGACGGATAGATTCCTCGCGCGAGCGCGCGAACCTCGTCAAGCGCCTCCTCCAACTCCGATCCGAGGGCGCGCACGAGCGTGACGCCCCGTGCGGGGTCCTCGACCCATGAGCTCGCCGGCCAGCGCCACCCTCACCCTGAGCGCGACGAGTCGCTGCTGCGCCCCGTCGTGGAGGTCACGCTCCATGCGCTGCCGTTCGGCATCCGCCGCGGCCTGTATTCGAGCACGCGATTCGTGTAGCTCCTCGAGCGAAGCGTCCACCTGCGCAACGAGACGGCGATTCTCGAGGGCCGCCACAGCGATGGACCCCGCCGCTGTCAGAAATTCCTCTTGGTCGTCCAGGGCACGATCGTGGACGAGGAGGGCCACTGGACCGTTGTGGCCGCGGATCTCCGTCGTCGAGCGCGCCGCGTCCTTGCCGGGAAGCGTGACGCTGCGGCCGTTCTCGTCAACCCACGGTCCCCGAAGCCCAGGCGTCCAGTAAGCGAGCTCGAGTGACGGATCCGCGATGGCCTCGCCGATGGCGACAGGCAGGTCCACTTTTGGGTCGTCCCGCAGTCGACCGGCAAGGCGCTGAAGTGCAGCGCCGGCGTACAAGCGCCTGCGAAGCACCCCGACGAGGAACGCGACCGCAATGGCGGGAAGGCCGAGGAAGAAAATCCACCCGACCAACGGGCGTGCGCCCAGGAACAGTCCGAAATCTCGCATGCCGACGACAAGCAACAGGAAGGCAAGGCAGCGGATGATCGCGACGAGGAGGACCGGCGCCAGCGACTTCCTCATCAGGTATGAGGCGGCTCGGATCCGCCAGACGAGCAGCACCGCAGTCCCGACGAAGACCGAGATCACCAGGAGCCTTCGCACTGGGCGAATCCAGCCTTCGACGAAGTCCGGTTCGGACGAGAGCACGAAGAAGGCGTTGGCCGGGCAGTCCAGCCAGCATGATGCCCCGGCCGCCGCGGGGGGAATGCTCTCTTCGATCAGTACCACGGGCGCGAAGAGCAACACGGTGAATACCACCATGGCCCCGACCAGCACGCGCTCGGGAGTCGTCTTCAGCCGTCCGCTCGGGAACGAGAGGACCAGGAAGATCATCACCGTCTCGGCTGCCCAGATGCCGATGCGGCCGATGGTGTAGAGCTCCGAGTTGCTCGACTCTGCCAGCGCCGCCAAGAACGACACGTATCCGGCGAGGACGAGCAGTCGGCCGAAGCGCTCGTACTGGGCCTGACTCCAGAGCCAGATCCCGACCGCAATAGGCACGGCGATGACGAGGACGCGGCCGAACGCAATCAGCGGCCGGTCGCCGGGCTGGTCGCTCGTGAGGACGATGGCGAACGCAAGACCACAGAGCACCAAGCCCCCGGCTCCGGCGGCAATCAATGCTCGGTCCTGCCTGGACGCACCTCGTTGGGTGATGGCGCCTACCTTCCCCACACTCGACACCAGGCCCACCCCCGTCTTTCCGCTGCGAGTGCGTGGAAGAGGATAACTAAGGCCGGGCGCCGAGAAGCGCGCGAGTCCGGGTCTCCATGCGCATCCCAGAGCCGGCGCAGGGCGAGAGATCCGAAGTCTTGCTTCCGGATCAGCGCCTTGGCACCGCAGGATCCCACGTCATCGGGCAACTCGGACGCATCGTCGATGGAAATCAGAACGATGACCCCTCCCGGGTGCTCCGTGCTGAGCCGACGGGCCGTCTCGATCCCATCCATGACCGGCATGCGGACGTCCAGGAGGATGAGCTCCGGTCTCAGGTCGGCCGCCAGTGCAAGTGCTTCCTCGCCCGAGGCTGCCTCGCCCAACGGTTCAAAACCAGGGGTTGCACCGACCACTTCGAGCGCCGCGCGCCGGAAGTAGGCCTGATCGTCGACGACCAGGACGCCGACTGCCATCGGCTCCTGAAGCAGAGCTGACCCAGGGGCCGTGACCTCCTGCTCCTTCGATGTCTCCTTACGCGCGGTCACAGGTTCCTGATCCCGCGGGCGTCGCCTTCGGCGGAGATTCAGCCGGGGGAAACCCCGGCGCCTACCGTGTGTCGCCGTCTGCGCCGACATCGGCCGCGCCGTCCCCGAACGGCCCGAGAAGGCCGGCGCGGTGCTCGCGCTTGGCGGCGACCTCGACCGTTCCCCCCTCGGCGAGTGCCAGCGAGGCGATGAGCGGAGAGTCTCCAAGCCGGCGTAGCTTCTTGCGTTCCCCGTCATCGGCGGGACGGGTCGCCAAGCCGGTGGCCCAGGCGAGCTCGCTTTTCCACGCCGCCGTGCTTCCCCCCCAAGCGAAGACGTCGGAGACCCAGACGCCGTGCCCCGAAGTCCACCTCTTCTTGTCCGTCGGGCGGAACTTGCACGGGACGTTTCCCGGCCGCTTCCGCAGCGAGCGGTTGCGGAAAACCAGCGTGAGGATGCCGCAGGCGCAGAGCCAGAGCGGCACGCCCAGAGCTATGAGGACTGCCCAGATCACGGCCGCGCCCGATCCGCGGACTGAATCAGTGCTCGACCCGAGGTTCGGCGCTGCCGCGGCGCTGTGCGGATCGTTTCCATGGCGTGATCGTGCCGCCGCCAGCGGCAGAAGGCATCGCCCGGCTCCCTCGTTCACCCGGGTGAACGAGGGCCTCGGGCGATGCTCCTCGTGCGGCCGGCGTGCCACCGTGCGCATGTCACAGCCGTCCGACGTGGCGGCTCACGAGAACGAAGGGAGACAACATGTGGTGGGCAGTAGGCTTCGGCGGGATCGTGTACCTGATCCTGGTGTTCACGCTCGGGTTGATGACGCTCAGGAACGGACACGGGTGGCTGTTCTTCTTCGGGCTCTTCCTCCCGGTGCTGTGGATCTTCGGCGCCTTCATGCGGCCGTCCGAGGCGGCGGTCTAGGACGGTTGAGCCTGCGTTCGTTGTGAGGCGGAATCAGGCACCGTGGCCATGCAACGGGTCGTGTCGAAGCGACGGATAGTGCCCGAGTCACCCGCCGGGGAAGAACTGAGGTGGGCGCCTCGGGCCTCGTCGCGATCGCGCTCCTCGTCCTCGCGTACGCGGCGGTCTCGCGACGGCTCTCGGGGACGGCGATCACCGGTGCGATGGTGTTCGTCGCCGGCGGCATCCTCGCGAGCGACGAGGTCCTCGGCTGGTTCGACGCGACGATCGACAGCGAATCCGTCCGCTGGGTCGCCGAGGCGACGCTGACGGTCGTGCTCTTCTCGGACGCGTCACGGATCAACCTCGGAGCGTTACGCCGCGAATACGTCGTGCCTCTTCGCCTGCTCGCGATCGGACTGCCGCTAACCATCGTGGCCGGCGCTCTCGCGGGGGTTGCCCTGCTCGGAGAGCTCGTGTTCATCGAGGCGTTGTTGCTTGCGATCGTGCTCGCCCCAACCGACGCCGCACTGGGGCAGGCGGTCGTCACCGACCCCCGAGTCCCTTCTCGCGTGCGTCAAGGCCTGAACGTGGAGAGCGGGCTCAACGATGGCATCTGCGTGCCGCTTCTCCTGATCGCCATCGCGATCGCGGAAGCGGAGGAGGGCGCGATCGGGGGCGGCGCGGCGTTCCAGCTCGTGCTCGAGGAGATCGGCTACGGGTGCGTCGGTGGCGTCGTTGCGGGTCTCGCAGCTGCAGCCGTGGTCAGGGTGGGCGTCCCGCGCGGCCTCGTCGATCCGCTCTGGGTCCAGGTCGTCCCTGTCGCCGGTGCCGCGTTCGCCTACGGGCTGGCGGTGTGGCTGCACGGCAGCGGATTCATCGCCGCGTTCGTCGGGGGTGCCGTCTTCGGCGGGCTCCGTCGCGAGGTCGGGGGCGAGGTGACACTCTTCCTCGAAGAGACGGGCAACCTGCTCGGCGCAGCCACGTTCGTCCTCTTCGGCGCCGTCATGCTCGTGCCCGTTCTCGACGATCTCTCCGCCGAAGTCGTCCTATATGCGCTTCTCAGCCTGACGCTCATTCGCATGGTTCCCGTGGGGGTGGCGATGCTCCGATCCGGTGCCAGGCGACCGACGGTCGCCTTCCTCGGCTGGTTCGGGCCGCGGGGACTGGCGTCGATCGTGTTCGCGGTGATCCTCGTCGAGGACGCCAGCCTGGCCAACGAATCGCTCCTGCTGAACACCATCTTTCTCACGATCGGCCTCTCGGTCCTTCTGCACGGCCTGACAGCAGCCCCACTCGCGGGGCGCTACGCAGCGTGGTTCGCGGCCCACCCGCGCGACGCGGCCGCCCCATTCGAGAGTGCGCCTGCTCCCGAACAGCGCCCGCACGGCTGGGCGGCTGGGCTGCGGCATGAGCATCGGGCTGTCGAGGCGAGTGCGGCGCCCGCTCCCTCCGCGTCGGGTTCCGAATAGACGGCAGTCGAGCCTTGGTGCTGCGATGAACCTGCTCTGGGCGCTCCTCATCCTCGCTGGTGCTCTCGCGGTCGCGATCGGCGCGATGTTGTTCGTGCGTCGGACGGCGCCCGAGGGCAGCTATTTCGAGGATGGCGACCGGGCCTCGGGCGTGTTCGGGGTGCTGGCGACGGGGTTCGCGATCTTCGCGGGGTTCGTGATCTTTCTCGCGTTCACGAGCTACGACCAGTCGCGCAGCGGCGCGGAGGCCGAGGCACTCGTGGTCGTCCAGCAATTCCAGACGGCGCAGTTCATGCCCGTCAACGTCCGCGAGCGCCTGACGGGTCAGCTCGTCTGCTACGGCCGCTCGGTCGTGAGCCAGGAGTGGCCGAGGATGGAGGACGGAACGGTGGGCGATACGATCAACCCTTGGGGGGTCGCCCTCTTCAGGAGCCTCAAGCTCGCCAAGCCAAGAACCTCGACGGAGGACGCCGCCTACGGGAAGTGGCTCGATCAGACCTCGGATCGCGAGGAGGCGCGTCGCGACCGTCTACACGGTGCCGCCGGCATCATTCCCAACTCGATCTGGCTCGTCCTCTTCTTCACGGCGGGCATCGTGTTCGCGTTCATGCTGTTCTTCGCCGACAGCGCCGAGCGTGCCGTCTCGCAGGCGATGCTGATCGGCTCGGCGACCGCGGTCGTCACCGCGACGCTGCTCGCGATCCACGCGCTCGACAACCCGTACCGGCCAGGTGTCGGGAGTCTTCAGCCGGTGGCGATGGAACGGTCGCTCGTCATCCTCGACGAGGCGCGAGACGTGCTGAACGACACCGCTCCTCTCCCGTGTGACGAAGAAGGAGCACCGCTGTGACGCACCGCCTCGAAGTCCTCGCCACGGTACTCCTCGCAGTCGCGGCCGTAGCTACCGCGTGGAGCGGCTACCAGGCGACGCGCTGGAACGGCGAGCAGGCGAAGGCGTCGGGCACCACAAATGCGCTCAGGATCGACGCGGCCCGCGCGCAAGGGCTCTCCCAGGCGCAGACGCTGGTCGACGTCGCCACCTTCACTCAGTGGGTCGACGCCTATGCGCACGAGGACGCGCAACTCGAGGACTTCTACTTCAAGCGCTTCCGCAAGGAGTTCCGGCCCGCCGTGGAGGCGTGGCTCGCGACGAGGCCGCTCAGGAACCCGGAAGCTCCGCTGACCCCGTTTGCGATGCCTCAGTACGAGCTCGCCGCGACTGCTGAGGCGGAACGACTGGACGCGGAGGCCGAGCTGTCGGCCGCGGCGGTGCGCCGCAACATCCAGCGGGCGTCCAACTACATCCTCGGAGTTGTCCTCTTCTCCGTCGCGCTCTTCTTCGCGGGGATGAGCACCAAGCTCGGCGACATCCGCCTCCGAACGCTCACTCTCGGGCTCGGCTACGTCGTGTTTCTCGGCACGTTGATCTGGATCGCGACATCACCGGTGAGCATCGCGGTATGAGCGCGTGCGGGACCGAAAGGTGATGTAGGTCGCGTCGTGCCGGGTCCGCGGTTGATCGAGAGGCGCATGTCACGGTTCCTGCGCGAGCCGATCTCCGTACGCAGCGCCACCCGCACGATCGTCGCCGTCACGTTGGCCCTCGTCGTGCTGGGCGGAATCCTGATGCGCGTGCTGGACGGAGAAGAGTTCCCGAACCTCTGGCTGGGCATGTGGTGGGCGTTGCAGACGGTGACGACCGTGGGCTACGGCGACGTCACGCCGAGCACGACCTCCGGCCGGGTCGTTGCGGCATTCGTGATGCTCGAAGGCCTAGCCCTGCTGTCCATCATCACCGCAGCCATCACGTCGATCTTCGTGGAACGCGCACAGCGCGAGCGAGCCGCGACGCAAGACAGCGCTACCGAAGCCGTACACGCGCGCTTCGACGATCTCCAGGTGCGTCTGGATCGCCTCGAGGCGATGCTCACGCGCTCGTCCGACTCCTAGGCGGAGTACGAAGTGGAGTACCAGAGATGGCATGCGCTACTTCGCAGTAGGCGGTCCGAACCAGGTGGTTAGCGCGTCAGCGAGCCCCAGCTGGGTCAGGTCTCCCACCCAGGCCACATATCCGTCGGGCCGAATCAACACGGCGGTGGGAGCAGTGACCGCCCCGAGTGCCGGAAGCTCCCACGTACCAACGTATTTGGCGTCGATCAGCTGAACCCGATCCGCCCATGGAGTGATGTCGAAGCCGCCGGGCTCACCGAGGTTGAGGAGCACCGGCCGGGCATCGTGCAGCAGGGTGAAGACCCGCAGCGGGCCGTCGGCGGTGACCAGGTCGAGATCGGGCATGCGGCGTCCGAGCAGCGGGTGTCCCTCGCCCAGGTCGTAGTGGATGTCCAGACCGGACATCATCGCGGCGAATCGTTTGCGCGGCTCGTCCATGCTCAGCAGCTCGGACACGGTGTCGCGCAACGCCTCGATGCGATCGTCGGGGCGCATGAGCGCGACCTGCGCCATCGTGTTGCGCAGCACGCGGGCAGCGACCGGGTGGCGCTCGGCGTGGTAGGTATCGAGCAGGCTTTCCGGCGCTGTCCGGTTGACCACCTGGGCCAGCTTCCAGCCCAGATTCACCGCATCCTGCACACCGGTGTTGAGGCCCTGTCCACCGACCGGGGAATGCACGTGCGCCGCGTCGCCGGCCAGCAGGACCCGTCCCTCGCGGTAGGCCGCGGCCTGCCGGGTCATGTCGGTGAACCTGGTGATCCAGGTGGGACTGTGGATCCCGTAGTCGGTCCCGTAGACGGCGATGAGGCCCTCGCTGAGATCGCGCAGGGTGGGCTCGCTCGTGCCGACCTCGGACTCGGTCAGCATGACCCCGACCGTTCCCCCCTTCTTGTAGACCACCTCGCCGTCCTTGATCTCGTACTCGACCTTGCCCAGGGCATGCATGCCCGAGGGAGTGCGGCGGATGCCCAATTCCGGCTCCTCGGTCATCTCGACCTCGGCGAGCAGGGCGCTCGTCGTCGGATCCCAGCCGGGGAACTCGATGCCGGCTGCTTTCCGGACCAGACTGCGTCCTCCGTCGCACCCGACGAGATACTGCGCCCGCAGCGACCGGCCGTCGGACAGCTCGACGTCGACGCCGGTGTCGTCCTGCGCGAAACCGGTCACCTCACGTGCCGCGATGGATCGGCACCGCCAGCTCGCCGACCCAGCCGGCCAGGATGCGCTCGATGTGGTTCTGCCACAGCCCGAGCCCGTAGGGATGCCGGGTGGGAAAGTCGCTGATGTCCAACGTGGTGCCGCCGAACCCCGCGACCTGGGCCACCTGTCCCTCCGAGAGGAACCGATCGGCGATTCCACGCTGATCGAGAACCTCGATGGTGCGTGAGTGCAGACCGCCTGCGCGCGAGCCGGGGAGGTCCTGGCTGGCGCGCCGCTCGACGATGGCGACGTCGACCCCCGCCAACGCCAGCTCGCCCGCCAGCATCAGCCCCGTCGGACCTCCTCCGGCGATCACCACCGCATGCTCGGTCATCGCCACACTCCGGTCGGCATCACGCCAGTCGCCACCAGCGCATCACATCCCTCGGCCGCCGCGGCGACGGTGTCGAACTGGGCGGCGATCAACTCGGCCCAGGCCCCGACTTTGCGGGCCTTTTCTTCAAGCCCTCTGACGGACTCGAACCGTCGACCCCCTCCTTACCATGGAGGTGCTCTACCGACTGAGCTAAGAGGGCGAAGCCTGGACTGTAGCCAAGTCCCGGAGTCTCGAGCGACCGCTCGCTGCTGGCGCTCAATTCGCGACCGGGCTCGGGAGCCGTGCTGCAACGACGCCGCCGGCGGCCTCCGCGCTCGCCGCATGGCCGGTCACGGTCGAGACGAATGTCTCTTGGTCGAGGGCGAGGAGACGCAGGCCGGTGATCGCCCGGACCGTCGCCGTTCGCGGCACGTCACGGAGCAACGCGATCTCGCCGAAGAAGTCACCGGGCTCCAGCGTCCGAACGGGCTCGCTCTCTACTTCTACCGCAGCCCGGCCCTCGGCGATCACGTAGAAACGATCGCCGTGGTCGCCCGCTGAGAACACGACCGATCCGGGGTCGACCCGGACCTCCACGAGTGCTCGGGCAAGCCGCTCGAGCTGAGGTGCCGGCAGGGGAGCGAAGATCGGGATCCCACGCAATAGCTCGACGAGCTCGGCGGGCGCGGGGGCCGAGGCGTCGACGGCGTCGAGGCGGCGCCAGAGCGGGAGGACGGTCGCGGGCATGATCAACCCGGCTACGAGCACTGCCCAGCGCCCGCCCAGAGCCGAGACGAGAACGGGGGCGAGCAGCGCGCCGATCCCCATCGCGAGCAGGGCGATGGCCTCGAAGGCGCCGAAGACGCGTCCGAGCACGTCGTCCGAGGCCGTTCTCTGCATGAGGGTGATCCCGGTGACGTCCACGAGCGTGTTCCCGACGCCGAGCAGCGCGAGCAGGAGGAATGCTGCCGCCGGCTCGGGCCAGGCCGCGATCAGCATCAGCGGGAAACCCCACAGCAGGAGTCCGAGAGCGAAATACCTCGAGAGCGACCTCCGTCCGGCGACTCCGGCGACGGCGAGCACCCCGAGCGTCGCCCCGATCCCGATCGCGCCGTTGAGCCAGCCGACGCCGGCGGTTCCGAGCGAGAGGAGCTCGATCGCGAGGACGACGACGAGCACCTGTACCAGCCCGGCCACCAGCGTCTGCGCCGAGAAGAGGCCGATCACAACGCGGAGCTCGCGCTGGGAGACTATCGCCCTCCACCCGGCGAGAAGCGTGTCCGTCCGCGCGACCGTCGGCTCCGGCGCCGGCTCTCCCGCGACGCCGATCCGGGCGACGAGCGCGACGGAGACAAGCAGCAGCAGGCCGGTCACCGCGAACACCGTTCCGCTGCCGGCAACAACGAGCAAGAGCGCTCCCAATGCGGGCCCCGCGAACAGGCCCACGCTCTCGACGGCGCTCGCGACGACGTTCGCCGCGGTCAGCTCCTCGGGAGTCCGCACGAGCGACGGCGTGAGCGCCGCCTGCGCGGAGCGGAACACGGGCTCGGCGACGGCGACGAGAACGGCAAGGATGTAGATGGAGAGCGAGGCTGCGTCGAGCGCGACGAGGAACGCCATCCCTCCGAGCATCAGGCAGCGGACGAGATCGGACGCGATCAGGACGAGCCGGCGCGATCGACGGTCGGCGAAGACGGAGAGCCAAGGCGATGCCGCGGCGGCGACGGCGAGCCGGAGGAACAAGACGATCCCGACCGCGCCGACGCCGTCCGCCTCGTAGGCATAGACGGCGACCGCCACCGCCGAGGCGCGGCTTGCGAAGTTGGATGCCGCCCAGGCGAGCTCGAGTCGTCGGACGTCTGCGTTCCGCGCGATCCTGGTGAAAAGGTGAACCGGTTCCATGAGTCTCTCGCGCAGACGCACGGCCCGAGCATCTCACGCCTTGCATCTCGGCTCCTCCGGGCGGAAGATTCCGCTCGTGACGCGAGTCATGTAGTCGAGGGTGGCGGATGAGCCGTCACCGAGCGCGAGGGAGGTCGGCATGTCCGACGAGAAGAAAGAGATTCGCGACGACGAGGACGTCGAGGCGCACAAGTTCGTGACGGAGGAGCCCGGCGAGGACGATTCCGGCAAGACGAAGACGAAGTTCAAGACGAAGACGCGCACGTCGGACGAGACGGACGACGACCTCGGAGACCGCGCGAAGTACTAACGCCGGCAAGATTCGACAACCCTCTATCTACTCGGGCGACGCGGCCTCCCACGGGAGGTCGTTGTCTTTCGTGACGCCGGTAGCCCGGCTCTAGCCGCCGCTTTCGGCATCCACTTCCTGCGCGATTCGCTCCACGAGGCGGCGCGCGATCTCGTCTTCCGAGAGCTCCGCTGTCTCCTCGGCGGGTGCTTCGGGCGGCGCGTCGCCTTCCTCGTCTGCCGCCGCGCCGATCGTGAAGTCGAAGAGCCGCACGCTGCCGCCGAGGAGCTTCTGCGCCTCCTCGGCGGTGATCTCGTCTCGCTCGAGCCGCTCGAGCACGGACTGCTGCTCGGGCGAGAGCCGACCCTGGCCGACGTGCTTGCCGAACGTCAGAGTGAGCTTCACGAGGTGCAGGGAGGAGGATTCGAACCTCCGAAGGCTGAGCCAGCGGGTTTACAGCCCGCCCCCTTTGGCCACTCGGGAATCCCTGCGGGGTCGGCAATTGTAGCCCTGGTCACCGCGACAACGCGACGTGCCGCAGGCTGCGCGAGCGCCACGCGGTGCGCGGGTTGGCGACCAGCCAAAGGAGGAGCCTGCGGCGGGGAAAGCGCGACTCGAGGAGGTCGAGGACGAGGTCGGCCGGCATGCCGCGAAGGACACGCAGCGCCGAGCCCCACTCGCGGTCGCCGAACTCCGAGAGCCTCCGGTTGAGCACCTCGGCGGCGCGGAAGCTGCGGCCGAGCTCGCTCTCGCACCACGTTTCGTATGGGAGCAGGGCGTCCCGGCTCGCCGAGCCGCGCTCGAGCGCCGCGTGGATGACCTCTCCCGCGACCTCGCCAGCTCGGATGCCCGTCCGGATGCCCTCGCCGACGACCAGCGTCCCCTGGCCGGCCGCGTCTCCGACCGCGACGAGCCCGTCCGCGACGACCCGCGCCGCGCGTCCCTCGGCCGGGATGAGCCCGAAGTGGGACTCGCGCACCGTGCTGGCGGTGAGGTCGAGCCCGAACGCCTCCGCGTCGGCGTGCAGCGCCCGGAGCTGCACACGCGGGTTGTCCCTGACGTCCGCGTGGTGCAGGCCGACGCCGAGCCGGATGCGCGCCGCGCCCCACGGAAACGCCCACGCGTAGCCCGCGGGAGCAATGCTCTCGTCGAGGACGAGCACGGCATCCTCCTGCGACACGCGCGGCGCCTCGAGCTCGTACTCGGCACCTACTCCGAAGCGCTCGAACCCTCCGTGGACGCCAGTCTCCTTGGAGACGGACGCGCGATACCCGCTCGCATCCACGACGACGGACGCCGAGACGACCGTCTCGCCGACGGCTCGTCGAAGCCGACACTCGATGACGCCCGAGTCGGTCCTCCGAACCTCGGTCACGGCCGTGTCGGTCTCGACCCGCGCGCCGGCGTCCTCCGCCCGCTGCGCCAGCCAGCGGTAGAACGACCTGACGTCGAGCACGCACAGGCGCCGCCGCTCGAGGCCGACGACGACCTCGTCCTCCCGCGTGCAGAAACGCACTCGCTGGACCTCGTGCCGGAGCTCGGCCGGCGCGCCCAGGCGCTCGGCCGTCTCGAGAGCCGTGACGCCGCTCGTCCGGACGTGCTCACCGACGGTCGGCTGGCGTTCGACAACGAGCGTCTCGTGCCCGGCCGCGGCGACAGCACGAGCCGCGGACAGTCCCGCAGGCCCGCCACCGACGACGAGGACCTCTACGCGCTCCATTCCCGCTCGACAAACAGCTTCGCACCTCAAGCCGGGCTTCGCTCGCGCCGATGAACCACGTGTCCATGGACTTGAACGCCGTGCTTCGGCACGCCGTCGAAGCAGGCGCCAGCGACGTCCACTTGAAGGTCGGGCAGCCGCCGGTGCTCCGATTCGACGGCGAGCTCGCTCCGGTCACGGAGCATGCGCCTCTGGGAGAGGCGGACCTTCAGGCCGTCCTCGATCAGGTAACCGCCTCCACGCCGAGGCGCAGGGAGATCTTCGAGGACACCGGAGAAGTCGACATCGCGTACGCGCAGCCGGGCCTGCCGCGCTTCCGCGTGAACGGCTTCCGGCAGCGCGGCGCGATCTCGTTCGCGTTCCGCGTGATCCCGACCGAGATCGCGGGGTACTCGGAGCTGCGGCTCCCGGAGGGCGTGGGCGTGCTCGCGGCCGAGCAGCGCGGGCTCGTGCTCGTGACCGGAGCGACCGGCTCGGGAAAGACGACGACGCTCGCCGCGATGCTCGACGACATCAACGCCAAGCGGCGCCAGCACATCGTGACCATCGAGGACCCGATCGAGATCCTCCACTCGGACAAGGGCTGCATCGTCAACCAGCGCGAGGTCGGGCTCGACACCGAGAGCTTCGGGCAGGCGCTGCGCAGGGTGCTCCGCCAGGACCCGGACGTCATCCTGATCGGCGAGCTCCGCGACGCCGAGACGGCGCAGGTCGCGCTGCAGGCGGCCGAGTCGGGCCACCTCGTCTTCTCCACGCTGCACACGCTCGACGCGGCCGAGACGATCGGCCGCATGGTCGAGTACTTCCCCGCCGAGAAGCAGCCGCAGGTCATCGCGATCATGGCCGGCGTCCTCCGGGGCGTGATCAGCCAGCGCCTGCTCCCGCGCATCGGCGGCGGCCGGATCCCCGCGGTCGAGGTGATGGTCAACAACGCGCGCATCGCGGAGCTGATCCGCGAGCGGAAGACCGAGGAGATCTCGGAGGCGATCGCCGAGGGCGAGTTCTTCCACATGCAGACGTTCGCGAAGGCGCTCATCGACCTCGTGCTCGACGGTCTCGTCGATCGCGAGACGGCGGCCGGCGCCGCGACGAACCGCCACGACTTCGAGATCGCGGTCGACCGCGCGCTCAAGACGCGCGCCGCGGCCTCGGGCGCGGAGGAGCCCGCGGAAGAAGAGAGCCGCGAGCCCGAGCCGGCGCCCGTCCCGGAGGAGCCGCCGGTGCCCAACTTACGACTGGCTTCCTCGTAGCCATGAGACGACTGCGGCTCACAGATCAGGCCGGCTACACGCTCACGGAGATGATCACGGTCATGGCGATCCTGGGGATCGTCCTCTCCGGGCTGGCCGCGATGTTCCACGCGGGCGTGCGAGCCGAGACCCGCGCGAATCGTGATTTCCAGGCGCAGCAGAACGCCCGGCTCGCGCTCGATCGCATCCGCCGGGAGCTCCACTGCGCGAACGCGATCTCGGCCACGAACGGGGTAGCCGTGAGCTCGATCGCGGTCACGCTGCCGGCCGTCTGCCAGGGCACCGACACGACGGTCACGTATGCGACTGCGAGCGTGGCGACAGGCCGCTGGAAGCTCACGCGGACGGGGAACGTGACCTCCGCGACGGATGTGGCGGACTACCTCACCTCGAGCACGCCCTTCACGTACTACGTCCCCGCCTCCGGGACGCTCGGATACCTGAGCGTCGACATCCCGGTGAACCTCAATCCCACGGATACGAGCACCGAATGGCGTCTCAGAGACGACATCGTCCTCAGGAACACGACGCGGCTCTAGCGGTGCGCCGGCGGGCTCCCTCGATCGAGGGACACGTCCCCCCTCCGAGGGGCGACCAGCGCCAACGCCCTGCCGAGACTGAGAGACCTGCGGCATCCCTGCGACGGGAAGACAATTCATGCGGCTGAACCTCAGAGACGAGAGCGGCGTTGCGCTGGTCATGGCGATCGGGATCCTCGCGGTCCTGATGATCACCGGCGCGTCGCTCGTCTACTACGCGGGCTCGAACGTCCGCAGCTCCGAGCACTCGGTCGACGACACGCGGGCGCTCGCGCTCGGCGAGGCGGGGATGAACTACGCGCGCGCGATCCTCTGGAACGCCGGCGACCCCACGTCATCCACGGCGGTGACCTCGGGAACGGTCACGCTCGAGGGCGGAACGGTCTCCTACTCGGCCTCGTACGACTCGGGGACACAGACCTGGACGCTCACGGGCACGGGCACGCAGGCGAGCCCAATCGCCGGCGGAGCGCCGCTGACCCGGACGGTCACGAGCCAGGTGCAGGTCGTCGGCAGTACGACCGCGTGGGACCCCGCCTGGGGCTACCTGTTCGCCGACACGTCGGGCTGCACGAATCTCAAGAACTCGATCACGCTCGATGCCCCGGTCTACGTGCGTGGCGACCTCTGCATGGAGAACTCGGCCCGCATCGTCTCCGCTCTCGTCCAGGTCCGGGGACGCGTACAGACCAAGAACTCGGCCTCGATCGGCACCGTCTCGGACTCCGGTGCAGGAGGTCCAGGTTGCGGGGGGCTGCCGCAATCCCTGGAGCGGCTCGTACCTCACCCCGTGCGGGTCTGCGCAGCAGGTGTACCGGGTCAACTTCTCGAGCACGGTTCCCAACATCATGAAACCAGCAGTCAATCTCGGGCACTGGTACACGAATGCAAAGCCGGGGCCGGCGAGCCCGACCTGCACGACGGGCAGCTTCCCGGGGGTGTTCGACAACGATTCGACGCTCAACCGGTCGAACGGGACGCAGTACCTCTTCCCGAACACGGCGTACGACTGCCAGGTGAAGGACGCAACCGGCAACCTCCTCGGCCGGATCGCGTACACCCCCGGGAACCCGGGGTCGTTCACGATCTACGGGGTCGTCTTCTTCGACGGGAAGCTCGAGCTCGCCGGAAACCGGGAGGTCGTCTACTCGGGTCGCGGAACGATCTACGCGACGGACGAGATCAAGATCCAGAACTACGTCACGCTCTGCCCCGTCGCGGGCTGCAACTCGGCGGCGTGGGACCCGGACACGACGATCCTCGGCTTCGTCGGCGGCGCGAGCTCGGATAGCGGCTTCTTGATCGAGAACAACACGACGTTCCACGGCTCGATCTACGTCGTCAACGACTACACGCAACAGAACAGCGTGATCCTCTGCGGCCCGGTCATCGCGCAGGAGCTCATCATCGACAACAACTCGGCGAACTGCTACGTGCCTTTCAGCAGCCTTCCGCCGGGCGCGCCGGGCGCCCCCATTGGGCCGACGGCGGTCTCGCTCGCGAACGTCCCGAACAGCTACACGAGCGACTGAGCCTTGAGGAGCCGTGCATCAGTGCCGATTCCTCGCACCGTGAGTCGTCTCCGACACCGGCTGCGCGCTCTCGTCCGCGACGAGCGAGGTTTCGGCCTCATCGAGCTCCTCGCGGCCATGATCGTGCTCGCGATCGGGATCCTCGCGCTCTTCGCGATGTTCGAGTCCGGGATCCGGCAGCTCACGCGCGCGAGCACGGTCACGACCGCCGGAGCCATGGCGGACAAGGAGATGGAGAGCTACCGCGCGATCAAGTACCACTCGATCGGGCTGCCCGACAGCCTCGTGCTTGCGGCGACGGCCCCGTACTCGAGCGACGCCGCGTACTCGGCGAGTGCGACGACACGCGTCAACGTCGTCGCCTGCGGGACCGCGCCTTGCACGACCAAGGTTCCCGTGCAGACGCTGACCGGCGCGGACGGCAAGAGCTACCGCGTCGACACGTACTTGACCTGGCAGACGGTCGGTGCGGGGAGGGCGGTGAAGCTCGTCACCGTCGTCGTCCGCGACGGAACGGACACCTCGAAGGTGTGGGCGCGAGCGGCGTCGGCGTTCGACCGCTCGACCGGAGAGTGACGGCGTGAGCGCCGCCGCGGCCGCGTTCGTCCTGGCGCCCGCGCTTGCGCTCGGGAGCTTCCTCAACGTCGTCGCCGTGCGCGTGCCGGCGCGGCGGTCGCTCGTTCGGCCCCCGTCCTCGTGCGGCGCGTGCGGCCACGAGATCGGGTGGCGCGACAACATCCCGGTCCTCTCCTGGCTGCTGCTGAGAGGACGCTGCCGGCACTGCGCAGCCCCGATCTCGGTCGTCTACCCGCTCGTCGAGGCGCTCACGGCGGCTCTCGCCGTCGCCTGCGTCGCGGTGTTCGGGTTGACGGCGTATGCGGCGCTCGCGTTCGGTTTCTGCGCCGTCCTCGTCACGCTCTCGGTGATCGACGCGCGGCTCCGGACGGTTCCGGACCGCATCGTCCTGCCCGCCGCTGCGGTGACGCTCGTCGCGCACACGCTGATCGACCCGAGCCCGGAGTGGGCACTGGCCGCGGTCGGCGCATCCGGCTTCCTGTTCCTCGCGGCGCTCGCCTATCCGAAGGGGCTCGGGCTCGGCGACGTCAAGCTCGCGGTGCTCCTCGGTGCGATGCTCGGCGCCACAGTCACGGTCGGGCTCATGGTCGGGCTCCTCGCCGCGCTCGTCCCGGCCGTGGTCCTCATCGCTCGCCACGGGAGGGCCGCGCGGAAGATGGGTCTGCCGCTCGTGCCGTTCCTCTCCTTCGGCGGGGTCGTGGCGCTCTTCCTCGGCGAGTGGCTGCTGGACGCGTACCTCGGGCTCTTCTGAGGGAACGCGCCATCAAGGCGGGTTCGGCGCCTGCCGATAACCCGTTCGAGGGATAGGACATGGACATCGAGCGGATAACCAACCTGCGCCCGCCCGGCGCGCCGAGCGAGGGAAGCGCGCCTGCGCAACGGCTGCGAGGCTCGCTCGACGTCAACGAGACCGCCGAGCTCGTCCTCGACTTCCTCGAGCACACGCGACTCGTCGCTCCCGACCAGCTCGCGCTCGTCAGGGGCCGGACCGCCGAGGGCGCGTCCGTCACCGACGCGCTCGTCGAGGAGGGCGCGGCGCCGCCGGACGGTGTCGCCAAGATGCTCGCGGTGCGGCACCACCTTCCGGTCGTCGACCTGGCGACCGCGGGAGTGGCTGCCGATGCGGCGCAGCTGATCCCCGTGCAGACGCTCGAGCGCGCGGTCGCTGTTCCCTACGCCTTCGAGGACGACGTCCTCAAGATCGCGGTCGCGGATCCCGGAAACGTGCACGCGATCGACGAGCTCCGGCTCGCGACGCGGCACCCACTCGAGCTCGCGGTGGCCTCTCGCGACGACATCGTCGTCGAGCTGCAGCGGCTCGTGCGCGCGGCGGAGGCCGTTGGAGTCGCCGTCATGGAGGTCGACGAGCCGGAGGAGGGAGACGACCTCGAAGCCGACGACGGGATCTCGGACGGCCCGCTCGTCCGGCTCGTGAACGCCGTCATCTTCCAGGCCGCCGAGGAAGGCGCCTCCGACGTCCACTTCGAGCCCCAGGAGGAGGCGCTCGTCGTCCGCTTCCGGATCGACGGCGTGCTCCGCGAGACGCAGCGGATCCCGAAGCGCATGGCGGCGGGGGTCACGACGAGGCTGAAGGTCCTCGCGAAGCTCGACATCGCCGAGCGGCGGAAGCCGCAGGACGGGCGCATCACGCTCTCCACCTCCGCGGTCGGACGCACGCTCGACATCCGCCTCGCGACGCTCCCGACGGTCGAGGGCGAGAAGGTCGTCATGCGCCTCCTGGACAAGTCGAGGCGCGCCCCGACGCTCGTCGAGCTCGGGCTCTCGGAAACGATGCGGGCCGAGCTCAGCGAGATCGTCTCGCTCCCCACGGGCGCGCTGCTCGTCACCGGCCCGACGGGCTCGGGTAAGTCGACGACGCTCTACGCGTGCCTCGCGCAGATCAACCGGCCGGAGATCAACATCATCACGGTCGAGGACCCGGTCGAGTACCGGCTGACAGGCGTCAACCAGGTGCAGATCAACGCGCGCGCGGGGCTCACGTTCGCGACGTCGCTCCGGTCGATCCTGCGCTCCGATCCCGACGTCGTGATGGTGGGGGAGATCCGGGACACGGAGACGGCCAAGATCTCGATCGAGGCGGCGCTGACCGGCCACTTCGTCCTCTCCACGCTGCACACGAACGACGCGCCGTCGACGATCACGCGGCTCGGCGAGATGGGAGTCGAGCCCTTCCTCACCGGAGCGGCGGTGTCGGCCGTGCTCGCGCAGCGGCTCGCGCGGAAGCTCTGCACGCACTGTTGCGAGGCGTACACGCCGAACGAGGCCGAGCTCCTCGAGTCCCGCGTCTCTCCCGAAGTCGCGCTGGCGTCCGACGGCGCGGTCTTCTACCGCAAGAAGGGCTGCCCGCGCTGCAACCACACCGGCTACCGCGGCCGGATCGGCCTCTACCAGCTGTTGCGCATGTCGGAGGAGATCGCGGCGCTCGCCGTTCGGCACGCGAGCCGCGACGAGATCGCGCGCGCCGCGATGGGCAACGGCATGCGCACGATGTGGGACGACGGGCTAGAGAAGGTCGCGTCCGGGCTCACGTCGATCGAAGAGCTGGCACGCGTCCTCGCCTAACTCGGCGGACACGTCCGGTCGCGGGCCGCCGATACCCGGGATCGGACATGTCCCGGCGGCGTCGCATTCGGCCTCGGGCGCTCGAAGTGCCGGGGACAGTCCCTCGACATGTCCCGGGCGGCCGGGGTTGGTGTGACGAGAGTGCGCCAATCGATCCACAGCCGCGAGCCCACGACCGACGACGGGTCAGGCTGAAGCCGGACCCAGCTGCTACGAAGCGCGGACTTCGCAGCCGAGCGCGATGAGCGCCTCGACCGCGTGCGTGACGAACCGCGTCGCCTCGACCGGGCTGCGGAACGAGTACGGCCCCGGGCGGACTGACGCCGAGCCGATCGCATCGTGCGGCCACACCTCGGCCTCGACGACGCAGCTCGAGCCGTGGTCGACCGCGCGTAGGACGGCGACGGAGCGACCTTCGCGGCGCGCGTGCCGGACGTACAGCTCGCGACCGGCCTGGAGCGGAAGTGCCGCCTCGGTCACTTACGTGCCTGCGCGACGGCCTGGGAGATCGAGAGCCGGTCGGACACGCTCAGCGTCGTCGCGACGACGCCCGGACGGCGAACGACGAGCACCGCCGGATCCGGGAGCACGCCGGTCTTGCTCACGAGCGAGCCCATCATGCGCTCGTTGAGCGCGCTCAGAGCCACGAAGCCGGCGCCCGTTGCGCGCGCGGCGGCCTTCGCGTCGGCGCGTACGAGCCGGTCGACGCTCGCACCGGGCATGTACACCATGACCACGACCACGCGCCGCTTCCCGAGCGCCTGGTTGATCGGGCGCGGGAAGCCGCTCGCGGTCGTGGTCGTCTCGACGGCGCGAGGCTGAGTGCGGGCGGGAGTGGTCGGGGCCGGAGTCGTGGGAGCCGTCCGCTTTACGGGACTGACCGGCGCCGGCGTCGCGACCGACGCCTCCCCGCTGCTCAGGAACGTGAACGCAGCGAATCCGAGTGCGCCGATGACGCCGAGGACGGCGAAGATCTGGACGGGTGGGCTCAGGGTCGTGGTCACGGTTCTCCTATCGGCAAGCGGCTGGCCGGTCTTTACGCAAGTGCGCTGATCGGGCGATCGAATGCAAACGTGAAGTCGTCAGCGCCACTAGACGGCAAACGAGGGGAAATTGCGCACATGGCTTCAGCACTCCGACTAACCGGTCTCGGTACTTCCGAGAGAATTCGACAGCCACACAAAAAGGCGTCTGTTTCTCGCGGACGGGATCCGCGCCAGCGGATCCCATCCTTGGAAAAGGAAAAGGCGCGGTCTCCCGCGCCCTTTCCGTGTTCCAATCGACCGGCTACTACGAGCAGGTTGCGGTCGTGTACCAGTCGTCCGTGGCGGAGCCGTCGTCGCTCGGGCCAGGGCCCTCGACGCTCCACGTCTTGCCGCTCACGGTGTCGGTGATGCAGTAGGTCGTCGCGGTCGGTGCCGCGGCGCCGCCTGCGACCGTCAGGCTCGGCGAGACGCCCGAGTCGATCGCGACGAGGTCGGTGGCGTCCATGCCGACGTAGGTTCCGTTGTCCGCGAAGTACGCCTCTGCCGACGGCAGGGCCGCGCGGAGATTCGCCTTGGCGGCGTTGTTCGCTGCGCGGTCGCGGAACCCGAGGTACGACGGGACGGCGATCGCGAGCAGGATGCCGATGATGATGATGACGACGAGGAGCTCGATCAGGGTGAAGCCCTGCTCGTTGTTCCCGTCGAGTCGCTGCCGGATCCGCTTGAACATTAGGTGGGTCTCCTTCCGCAGATGGATTGGGGTGCGGTGCGGATGCCTGATCACCATCGGTGAGGCGTTGGGGTGTCGATACCCCAAATTGGGTGATATGCGGGTGATTTCCGAGGAAGCAAACGGGACCTAAGAATGAGGTGCGTTTTTGGCTGCTCAAGCTCGCGGATTCGGCTGCCGATAGCCATGCGTGTCCATGGAGACGCACACCTCGATCGACGACCTCTTGGCACGTGCGGTGGAGGCAGGCGCCTCCGACCTGCACGTCGTGCCCGGCGCGCCTCCCGCGATCCGGGTGAACGGCGTCGTCACGTTCCTCGAGGGTGCTGAAAAGCTCAAGCCCGACGAGACCCGGACGCTCCTCTATCGGGTCCTCTCGACCGACCAGCAGAAGCAGCTCGAAGTCGACCGCCAGCTCGATCTCTCGCACGGCGTGCCCGGCCTCGGTCGCTTCCGCGTGAACGTCCACTTCCAGCGCGGCACCGTCGCGGCGGCCTTCCGGCACGTCCCGGAGGAGCTGCGCACGCTCGAGGAGCTCGGCCTGCCCGAGACCCTGAAGGAGCTCGCGATGCGGCCGCGCGGCCTCGTGCTCGTCACCGGGCCGACCGGCTCGGGCAAGTCGACGACGCTGGCCGCGATGGTCGACGAGGTCAACCGCGAGAAGCCTCACCACATCCTCACCGTCGAGGACCCGATCGAGTTCGTGCATCGGCACAAGCGCTGCGTCGTCACGCAGCGCGAGATCGGCCCCGACGCCCCGAATTTCGCCGCCGCGCTCCGCGCCGGGCTCCGCCAGGACCCTGACCTGATCCTGCTCGGTGAGATGCGCGACCTCGAGACGATCGGGACCGCGCTCACCGCTGCGGAGACCGGCCACCTCGTGCTCGCGACCCTCCACACGCAGAGCGCCCCTTCGACCATCGACCGCGTCATCGACGTCTTCCCGCCCGCGCAGCAGGAGCAGGTTCGCATGCAGCTCGCGAACACGCTCCAGGGGATCGTCACCCAGACGCTGCTGCCGACCGCGGACAAGGCCGGCCGCGTCGCCTGCCTCGAGATCCTGCTCCCGGACGACGCCGTCCGGAACCTCATCCGCCAGGGCAAGGTCGAGCAGATCTACTCCGTCATGCAGACGAGCACGCAGCGCGGCATGCAGACGATGGAGCACGGCCTCGCCGAGCTCATCCGCAAGCACACGGTGACCGTCGAGAGCGCCCTCACCGTCTCGAGCCGCAAGGAGCAGCTCGTCGGGATGCTCGAGCGGAGCGGCGTCTCCGTGAGCGTCCCGCTCTCGCCCGACGGTTCGTCTTCCTCGTCACTGAGGCTCGCCGGGAACGGATGATGGACGACCGTCTGCGGCCGGAGATGAACGACCCGAGGAACGGCGAGGCCGAGGAGCACGCCGTCCCTGAGCCGACCTGGGCGCCAGGACCCGCGCCCGATCCGGAGCCCGCCGCCGACGAGGCAAGCGTGACCGAGGACCGCGACTCCGCGTCGTCGTTCTTGCGCGCCCCCTCCGAGGAGGAGCGCCGGCGCCGGCTTGCGTTCCTGCGCAGCAGCGAGCTGGAGGCCGAGGATGCTCCGGAAGCCGAGCTCGACAGTACGTTCGGGCCGGGGGCCGAGGAGCCCGCGACCGAGAGCCGGAAGGAGCGAAAGCAGCGCGAGAAGGCCGAGCGCGAGGCCGAAAAAGCCGCGCTGAAGGCAGAGAAGGAGGCGGAGAAAGCAGCGCTCGCGCTCGAGACGGAAGCGGCCAAAGCAAGCGAAGCGGCCGCAAAACAGGCTGCCAGGGACGAGAAGGAGGCCGCGAAGCAGGCTGCCAAGGACGAGACGGAGGCCGCGAAGCAGGCTGCCAAAGCAGAGAAGGAGGCCGCGAAGCAGGCTGCCAAGGACGAGAAGGAGGCCGCAAAGCTCGCAGCCAAGGCCGAGAAGGCGGAGCCGTCCGAGAAGAAGCCGAAGCGCGAGCCGAAGGCCAAGGACGACCACCGCGTCAAGAAGCTCGTCGGCCTGAAGATCGGCGCGTCGCAGATCGCCGCGGCGCGCGTGAACAACAACGGCGCCCCCGAGCTCGTCGAGGCGTTCCGCGAGCCGCTCGACCACGGCGTCGTCGTCTCCGGCGAGATTCGCGACACCGCCGCGCTCGCCGGTGCGCTCGAGCGCTTCTTCGAGCTGCACAAGCTGCCGAAGAAGGGCGTCCGGCTCGGCCTCTCCAACAACCGCATCGGCGTCCGCGTCTTCGAGATCGAGGGAGTCACCGACGAGCGCCAGCTCGAGAACGCCATCCGCTTCCGCGCGGAGGAGGTGCTCCCGATCCCGCTCGACGAGGCCGTGCTCGACTACGTCGTCCTCGACGACGAGGTGCGCGAGGACACGCGCGTCCAACGGATTCTGCTCGTGGTCGCATACAAAGAGGTCGTCGACCGGTACCTCGACGCGTGCCGCGGCGCGGGAATCGAGGTCGTCGGCATCGACCTCGAGGCCTTCGCGCTCCTCCGCGCGCTGCAGGAGCCGTCCGACGAGCCCGCGGGAGACAGCGCGTTCGTCGCAGTCGCGGTCGGGCACGACCGGACGACCATCGCGGTCTCCGCCGCGCGCGTCTGCGAGTTCACGCGCGTCCTCGACTGGGGCGGCTGGGCGCTCAACGTCGCGATCGCGCGCGCGCTCGACAAGGCCCCGAGCGAGGTCGAGTCGATCAAGCGCCACCTGTCCTTCACCGAGGTCGTTCCGGTCGAGGGGCTCGAGCCGGACCAGGCCGCGAAGGCGCACGAGGCGGTACAGCGAGCCGTCGCAGCGTTCGCGCGCGAGCTCGTCGCCTCGCTCCACTTCTACCAGGCGCAGCCCGGCGCGTTCGGCATCGGCGAGATCGTGCTGACCGGCGGCGCGGCGCATATGGACGGCTTCGCCGAGGCGGTCGGCCGCCTGATCGGCGCGCCGGTCCGGCTCGGAGACCCGTTCCGGAGAGTCCGGATGGGCAAGCACGCCGGAAGCGATGACCAGGCGGGGTCGTTCGCCGTCGCGATCGGACTCGGGATCGAGGACTAGAGCAATGCGTGCCGTCAACCTCCTGCCGCAGGACGAGCGCCGCAAGGGCCTGGAAGAGGGCGCGCGGACGCCGCTGCTGCTTGCGGCGGGCGGGATCGTCCTGGTCACGATCGCGGCGACGCTCTTCGGGTCGATGGCGTCGATGAGTGCGTCGGGGACCCGCTCGGACGTCGACTCCGTCGAGGCCGCGATCACTGCGTTGCCGACGCCGCCCGACCAGGCCGTGAGCCAGAACATGCTGATCCAGGAGCGGAGCGATCGCGTCTCGGCGCTTGCCCAGGCGCTGACCGGCCGAGTCTCGTTCGACCGCCTGTTCCGGCAGATCTCCTACGTCTTTCCCGAGGACGCCTGGCTGACGCAGCTCGACGCAACCGCGCCCGCCTCAGGCGACCCCACCACGGCCGCCGCGCCGGGAACGCCCGCCGAGTCCACGAACCTCACCCTCCAGGGTGGGACGTGGTCGCACGAGAAGGTCGCGGTCGTGCTCGCGCGGCTGGCCGCTGTGCCCTCGCTCTCGAACGTCCGGCTCACGGGGAGCACCCGCGTCGAGCCTGGCCAGGGCGAAGGCGCCGAGGCTGCGGGAACGCCCAACCGGCCGTTCGTCACGTTCGTCGTGTCGGCCGCGATCCGAACGGAGACGGAGTCGTGAGGGCACGCGTCGAGTCCCTCTCCCCGCGCGTCCTGATCGCCGTCGCGATCGTCGCGGTGCTGTTGTACGCAGCCGTCGTGTGGTTCCTCGTCGTCTCGCCCAAGCGCGCCGACGCGAGCGCCGCGCGCGTCGAGCTCGCGGCCGCGCAGACGCGCCTGGTCGAGGCGGAGCTCGCGCTCCACCAGGTCGACAGGGCCGGCGCTCCCGTCGCAGACGTGTTCCGGCTCGCCAAGGCGATGCCGTCGAGCGCCGAGCAGGCTAGCCTCGTCCTCGAGCTTACGAAGCTCGCCGGAGCCTCCGGCCTCACGCTCGAGTCGATCACCGCCGAGCCGCCGGTCGCCGCCGTCGGCGGCCCGATGCTGATGTCGGTCTCCGTCGTCGTGCGCGGCCGCTACGCCGAGATCACGAAGTTCCTCATGCGCGCGCGCACCCTCGTGACCGTGACCGACGGCGAGATCGACGCGACCGGGCGCCTCCTGTCCGCGCGGAGCGTCACGCTCACGGAGTCGGACACCGGCGACTTCCCGGAGCTCGACGCGAACATCGGCTTCGACGCATACGTCTACGACGGGCCGGTCGCCCCGGTCGAGGAGCCGGAGGAGTCGGAGGCGGAGCTGTCGACCGGAACGACCGCCGCGGGGAGCACGCCCTGATGGCTGCCACGGCAGACGCACGCGCGGCACGCGAGCGCAAGCAGAAGATCTTCGTCGTCGTCGGCGCGATCTTCCTCCTCGCGCTGCTCGCGTTCCAGCTTCCGAAGCTTCTCGGCGGGTCGGACTCCACGACCGCGGCGCCGGCCGTCGAGACGACTGTCGGAGGGGAGACGGAGCCCGGGGCGCCGGGGACGACGGCAAGCCCCGTTGCGCTCGTCGACACGGACCGCCCGCTCGTCCTCGGCCCCGGGCATTTCCGCTCCTTCTCGGCGTTCAAGCTGAAGGACCCCTTCGTGCAGCAGATCGTCGAGCGCAAGGCTCCGGAGGTCGGAAGCGGTAGCGCCGCCACCGGCGCACGCCCTTCCAAGCCCCGGACCCGCCCGAAGGCTCCCTCCAAGAGCTTCTCGGTCGGCGAGGCCGCAGCCGGCGCGACGATCCTCTCCGTCAACGGAATCCGGCACGTGCTCGAGCCGGGCGGATTCTTCCCGGCGTCCGACCCCGTGTTCGTCCTCGTCTCGGAGCAGCCCGGCGCGAAGACGGTCGTCGTCGGTCTTCGCGGCGGCAAGTACAAGAACGGCGAGCGGCGAACGACTCTCCACGTCGGCAAGGCGCTCGTGATTCAGAACTCGACGACCCGCGCGCGGTACCGGCTCCTGCTCGTCAAGGCCGGCGACGGCAAGCCGAAGCAGGGCTAGCGATGGCCGCATTCGCGTACAGCGCGATCAACTCGCTCGGGATCGAGTCGACGGGCGAGATTACGGCGACCGACGTCTCGTCGGCGCGCGACCTGCTCCGGCAGCGCGGCCTCCGCCCGGTTCAGCTGGACGAGGTCGGCGCGGCGCGCTCGACCGGCCGCCGCAAGAAGGTCAAGGCGCGCTCGCTCCAGGTCTTCTCGCGCCAGTTCGCGACGATGATCGATGCGGGGCTGAACGTCGTCGCTGCGCTCGTCATCCTCGAGCAGCAGACCGACGACAAGGCGCTCGCCGAGGTCATCCGCGAGGTGCGCTCCGACGTCGAGGGGGGCTTGCTCCTCTCGCAGGCGTTGGCTCGGCACCCGAAGGTCTTCGACCGGCTGTACATCGCGATGGTCGAGGCGGGCGAGGCGGCGGGAATCCTCGACACCGTCCTCGACCGCGTGGCCGTGCAGATCGAGAAGGAGATGAAGATCCGGCGCCGCGTCAAGGGCGCGATGATCTACCCGACGCTCGTCCTCTGCTTCGCGTTCCTCGTCCTCGCCGGGATGCTCATGTTCCTCGTCCCGATCTTCGAGGACATCTTCAAGGACCTCAACGGCGAGCTGCCGCCGCTCACGAAGGTGGTCGTCACCGCCTCGGACATCCTGAAGGGCTACTGGTTCATCATCTTCCCGGCGATCGGCGGCGGCATCTGGGGCTTCCGGCGCTGGAAGAAGACGCCCGCCGGCCGCCAGGTCTGGGACCGCTTCAAGCTGCGCGCGCCCGCCGGCATCGGCAAGGTCGTGCTCAAGGTCACGATGGCGCGCTTCTCGCGCACGCTCGCGACCCTGGTCGCCGCCGGAGTCGACATCATCAAGGCGCTCGAGATCTCCGGCCAGACCGCCGGCAACTGGGTCATCGAGGCGGCTCTGGCAGACGTTCGGGCAAAAGTGCACCAGGGAGTCCCGATCGCGCAGCCGCTGATCGAGGACCCCGTCTTCCCGCCGCTCGTCGCGCAGATGGTGAAGGTGGGGGAGGAGACCGGCGAGCTCGAGAAGATGCTCGACAAGATCGCGGACTTCTACGAGGACGAGGTCGACGCGTCGATCCAGGCGCTGACCTCGATCGTCGAGCCGCTGATGATGATCGGCGTCGGCGTCGTCGTCGGCGTGATCATCATCGCCATGTACATGCCGATGTTCAAGCTGCTCCAGCTCGTCGAGTAGCGACGCACCCCGCGCGGGGTCAGGGTCGGCTGCGCGCGGCCGCCGTGATTGCGAGCGCGGAGCCTGCGGCGAAGAGGGCGCCGGCAGCGAGCAGTCCGATGCCGATCCAGAGGATCGAGTCCAGCTCGGCGCCGATGCTCAGCTCGGCGGAGACCCCGCGCGACGCGTCCTCGTTCATCACGACCGCCTGCCAGTCCCCGTCCTCCGGCTCCCATTCGAGCGTCCGCTCGCCGGCACCTGCCGTCGACGCGACCCAGAACGTCTCGTCGCCCGGCGGGCCGGTCGGCGCGCCGCCCGAATTCCGCGAGTACTCCGGGTCACCGCTGCTGTCGAGGTCGTCGACCTCGTCGCGCTCGACGCCTCCGAGGTACTGCGTGACGTCGTCGGCCGGCCCGATCCCGACGAACACCGGGCGGTCGCTCTCGCTGCGAATCCGGACCGTGCCGAGGAACGTGTCGAGCGCCCAGTCGGCTCCTTCGGTGTCGAGGTCGGCGCTGTCGGACACGATCGCGTAGGTCGGCGTCGAGAAGTCCTTCGTCGGGGACATGAGGAACCCGTCGTCGTCTCGTTGTGTCTGGTCGACGCCGACGAGCGCGCAGCCGCCGGCGAGAAGTCCAAGCGCGAGCAGGCCGGCGATCGTGCCGACGACCACGAGCGCGATTCGTCCCCCGGTCCAGCCTCTGCGGGCGGGAGGCTCAGGCGGCGCAGCCGGCTCGCCGGCGACTGCGGCGGGCGGGGTCGCGGGAGCCGGCTCCGCGAGCCCCTCCCTCTCGGTACCTCCCTGGTCGAGCCGGAACGGTGGGTACTCGTCGCGCATGAGCAGCACGTAGGCGGCGACGCGCGCGACCCACCTGTCGAGCCCGACGACGAAGTCGAAGAGCCCGCTCGGGTACCGCGTGGTGAAGAGCAGCGCCACACCGGCGAAGAGCACGAGGATGCCGATCAGCCCGGTTTCGAAGCCGATTCCCCAGAACCACTCGTCGACCCTGGCCGCCGCGTAGCTGCCGCCTCCCAGGAAGATTGCCGTGACGATGTACTGCGGTATCGCGAGGAGCCACCACTTCACCAGGACGAGGCCGCGGGAGAGCCGCTCCGGGTACGCGACCTCCAGGTGAGCCGGGTAGTCGGGCACGTCGTCGAGGGTGAACGGCGGATAGCGATCCGTGCCCAGCGCGCCGTAGGAGTAGAACGCGACCCGCCACGTCCAGCGGAGAACGCCGACGTTGAAGTCGAAGATGCCTCGCGGGTAGCGGCCGGTGAAGAGGATCGCGAAAAACGCGACGATCGTCAGCACGAGCAGCGTCAGCCAGAGGAACGCAAGCACGATGTAGTGCGGGATCGCGAGGATCCACTTCACGAGCCAGAGCCAGCGGCTCAGCTCCGCGTCGCGCTGTCCCTCGATGCGAACTGGATACGGCTGCGGTCCGTCCATCCTCTCGCCTTCGCGCTGGCTCGAGCCTACGTGATCAGGCATGTAGCCGGCAGCGGCGGCGGTGTGCCAAGACGCGCGCTTGTTAGGTTTGGCCCGGCGAGCCCGATGGCAGTCACTCGTGAGGCGCGAAGCTGGAACGACCTCTTTGCCGCGCGAACGCGCGCCGAGGTCGGCGCGGGGCTGGCGGACATCCTCGCCCTCGCCGGCGACACGACGCTGATTCCGTTCGCGGGCGGCTTCCCGGACGCGCAGACGTTCCCCGGCGCTGCAGTCGCGGAGCTGCTCGGCGAGCTCGTGGCCGCCGGGGACGCAAGCGCCCTCCAGTACGCGCCGACGCAGGGACTGCCCGGCCCACGGGAGGTCGTCGCCGACCGGCTCGCTGCCCACCAGGGGCGTCGCCCGGCCGACGACGAGGTGCTGGTCACGAGCGGCACGGTGGAGGCGCTCGAGCTGATCGGCAAGTCGTTTCTGGACGCGGGAGACGTCGTCGTCGTGGAGGGCCCGACCTACCTGGGCGCGATCATGGCGTTCCGGAGCTTCGAGGCCGATGTCGTCGCCGTGCCGATGGACGGCGAGGGTCTGCGGGTGGACGATCTCGATGGCCGGCTCGCGGCCGGGCTCCGGCCCAAGCTGCTCTACACGATCCCCGACTACCAGAACCCGGCGGGCCTGACCCTGGCACAGGACCGCAGGGCGGAGCTCGTCGAGCTGGCGCGCCGCTACGGCTTCCTGATCGTCGAAGACGTCGCCTACCGCGAGCTCGGCTTCGGGCGCGAGCCGCCGCCGAGCATCTGGAGCCTCGCGCCGGATGTCGTCGTCCAGGCCGGTACCACCTCGAAGACGTTCTTCCCCGGCGTCCGGCTGGGCTGGGCCGTCGGCCCGGCGAGCGTCATCGCCCAGCTGGTCGCAGCGAAGCAGAACACCGACCAGTGCGCGGGCGCGCTGGGCCAGCGGCTGTTCGAGGAGTACGCCCGCCGCGGCTGGATGGACGAGCAGCTCGAGCGTTCGCGCGAGCTCTACCGGCGGCGCTGCGAGCAGATGCTGGGCGCGCTCGAGCGACACATGCCGTCCGAGGTCGCCTGGACCCGGCCCGAAGGCGGGTTCTTCTCGTGGCTGACCCTGCCGGGAGGCATCGAGTCGACCGGATTCACGAAGAGCGCCGCAGCGCGGGGAGTCGCGGTCGTCCCGGGCATCCCCTTCTTTCCGGACGGGCGCGGAGGAGCGAACGTGCGCCTGTCGTTCAGCAGGGTCGCGGACGAGCTCATCGACGAGGGCATCGGACGACTCGCCGCTCTCGTCGCCGACGAGACGGGACGGTAGACGTCGAAGCATCGACGATCGCGCCGAACGTGCCCTTGATGAGGTCGCTGACGAAACGCGGGAAGTCGACGACCGCGAGGCCGGCGGGCTCGTCGGCAGTGAGAGGGCCGAGTTGGCGTTTCGCCGCTCCGTTCGTGAGACACTCGCTTCATGCGGAGATGGCGGTACGCGCTCCTCGGGTGGCTCACGTGGAGACTCTGGAAGCGTCGATTCCGCCGCAAGCTCCGCTTCCCTCGTCGCTGATCCGCGCGGCCAAAGCCCCGGAGGTCGTCATGAGTAAGAGTGCCGACAAGCCAAAGAAGCAGCAGAAGCAGAAGCCGCAGAAGACGCTCAAGGAGCGCCGCAGCGAGAAGCGCGCGGCCAAGAAGCTCGGCTCGAGCGCCTTTCTCCCAGCAGACAAATAGTCCCTCGAGTGTTCCGAGCTTCGAGCTCGCCCGGAGGTCGGCTCAGCAGCTCTTTCGGCTGCCGCCGTCCGGGCCGACGTCGCAGGAGTCGTTCCCGGACGAGCCGACGAGCAGGTCGCGGCCCGCCTCTCCCCGGAGCATGTCGTTCCCCGCGCCGCCGTTCAGGACGTCGGGTCCGCCGCGTCCGAAGATCCGGTCAGCGCCCCCAGCGCCGTTCAGGACGTTGCGGGCGGAGTTGCCGATCAGCGTGTCGGACGCGCCGGAGCCGGTCACGACCTCGACCAGCAAGACGCGGTCGTTCCCTTCGCCGCGTGCGCGCGCCTTCGACAGGTCGACCGTCACGCGCGAGCCGAAGACCACGTGGTCGGAGCCGCCTCCACCGGAGATCAGGTCGTTGCCCGCGCCGCCCGTGACGCGATCCTCACCGGACAGACCGAGGACCTGGTCGTTGCCGGGACCGCCGTCGACGCGGTCGTTGTCGCCGCTGCCGTCGACGTAGTCGTTGCCGGCGTCACCCCGGAGGCGGTCGTTCCCGGCGCCGCCTTCGAGCCGGTCGTTGCCCGCGTCGCCGGACATGACGTCGTTCCCCGGCCCTCCGTCGAACACGTCGGCGTCGCCGCCACCGCGCGCGACGTCGTTTCCGCCCGCGCCGTCGATCGTGTCGTCGCCGGCGTCGCCGTTGAGCACGTCGTTTCCGGCGCCACCTTCGAGCGAGTCGCCGCCGGCACCGCCCGAAAGCGTGTCGTTGCCCCGGCCGCCCTCGAGCGCGTCGCCTCCGGCGTCACCCCTGAGCCGGTCGTTGCCGGCGTCGCCGAAGATCTCGTCGTCGCCGCCTCCGCCCGAGATCGTGTCGTTGCCGCCCATGCCGCAGATCCGCTCGCCGGCCGCGGTACCGGTCAGCGTGTCGGCGCCGGGCGTGCCGACGATGTCGCAGTTCATGCCGAGTTGGGTGTCGTTGTTCTGGATCGTCCCGACGGCCGATCCGTCGGCGATCTCGGCGTTCACCGGGCTCCCGAGCGTGACCGTGAACGTCTCGTCGCCCTCGAACGTCGTGTCGCCGACGACGTTCACCGAGGCCGGCTTCTGCGTCTCGCCGGGAGCGAACGTGACCTGGCCGCTCGTCGTCTGGTAGTCGCCGGGCGCCGACGCGCTTCCGTTCGACGTCGAGTAGCCGACCGTCACCGCCTTGCCGCTCGCGGCGCCGAGCGTGACGTTGAACGAGGCAGGCGCCGAGCTCGCGTTCCCCTCGACCACAGTGGCGTCGCTCACCGAGAGCGTCGTCAACGGATCGTCGTCAGTGATCGTTGCCGGCGCCCTGGCCGTCGACGATGACGCGCGCCGAGTCGCGCCTGTCGAGATTGACGACGAAGGCCTCGTCGGCCTCGTCCATCGCGTCGCCGGCGATCTGGAACGACGTGCCGGCTCGGAGGTGTCACTCGGGATCGAACGTCAGCGACGTCCGTCGTGTCGCGGTGTAATCCGTGCCTGCGACTGCGCTGCCGTTCGCGGTCGCGAAGTTGACCGTCATGGCGGCGGTCGGGTCGGCGGAAGAGAGGGTGACCTCGAAGCGTCGCGTTCGTCGTGCCCGCGCTTCCCTCCGTCAAGGTCATGTCGCCGATGCTCGATCCGCGGCCCGACGTCGACCGTGACCGTCGCGGTGTCGCACTCGAGCGTCGCGTCCTTGCACACCTCGTACTCGAAGGTGTCGTTGTCCGACGAAGCCGGGGTTCGGCGTGTAGGTAATCGTGTTGTTGCCGTTGACCTGGTGGCATGCCCGTTGGTCGGAGGCCGTGGTCGCGTCCGTGACGTCCAGCACGTCGCCCTCCTCGCCGGGCTCGTCGTTCTCGAGCACGTCGATCACGATCGGCGATGTCCTGGATCGTCTGCTCGGGGTCGTCGACCGCGATCGGCGGCGACCGCGCCGGCACCCGGCGCGATGACCAAGAGCACGCCGAGCAGCGCGGCCACGAGCCCGGCTCCCGCCCGGGAGCGGCGCCAGCGCAGCCTGGATCGAGCCTTTGTGCTCTGTCTCATGTCTCCGGTGCTCTTTGGACGGTCTTCGGAAAGTGCCTGCGACGCGAACCGCCCCTCTGCTTCCCGCGCGCACCGTAGCGACATCCCCGGTCAGACGTCGATGTCAAAGCCGCAGGTTGCACCAAAAGGGCATTCGCCCGAGTGTCGGGCGATCCGAGCCGTGGAGGAGAAGCGAATCGCCGGCTGATCAGGCGCGGCTGCAGTTCGGCTTCGCGGCGTACTTCGCCTCGCGCTTCACCGGCCCGGAGAGGCTCCAGACCCGGCCGTGCACGCTCTCCGTCAGGCAGAAGCGGCCGCGCTGCGACGAGGTAACGACCAGCGTCATCGAGACGCGTGGGTCGATCCTGGCCAGGTCGACGGTGTCGAGCCCGGCGTAGGAGCCGTGCTGCGCGCGGTAGACCTGGGCCGCCGGCACCGCCGCGAGCAGGTGCTCTCGCGCGGCGCGGTCGGACTTGCCGTCCTGGTATCCGAACCAGGCGGGGACGCCCACGGCGACCAGCGCGCCGAACACGCCGAACACCGCCAGGACCTCGATCACGCCCTGGCCAACGCTCTCTTCTCTGAGCCGCCGCAGTATCCGCAAGTTGACGTTCCCTTCCGCAGTTGTTGTCCGAATCATCGGGGGGCCGTCAGTGGCTGCACGACCTCATTACGGGGGATGGGGCTCGAACTACCCGATCGTCTAGCGGCAGTCGCCGCAGGCACCGCGCAGCACGACGTCGTGCGCGGCGACCTCGTAGCCGCGGCCGCCCGCGACGCCGACGATCGCGGCCTCGAGCGCCTGGTCCTCGAAGGGCTCGACCTTCCCGCAGTCGTCGCAGACGAAGTGATGGTGGTGCTCGCTGCCGCGCGCGGGCTCGAAGCGCACGACGCCGTCGCCGAAGTCGATCCGCTGGACGAGGCCGCCGCGGTCGAGGCCCTCGAGCACGCGGTACACGCTCGCGATGCCGACGCGCGCGCCCCCGGCGCGAATGCCGTCGTGGATCTCGAGCGCGGAGAGGCAGCAGTCCTGCCGGCCGAGGTACTCGACCACCTCGCGCCGCGCGGTCCCGCTGCGGCCACTCGCAGTCCGCAGGCGCTCGAGTGCGTGCTCCGCCCAGGTGAGCTCCTTGGCCATGAACGATAATGATACCCGTTCTCAAAGACGTGCTAGCGTGCGCGAACGATGCGACCGCTCGTCCTTTTCGGGCTGCTCGCGCTCGCGGGGTGCGGGTCCGGCAACGACGACGTGGGCTCGCGAACCGTGGTCGCCGGCTTCTACCCGCTCGCGTGGGCGGCGGAGCGCGTCGCCGGCCCGGACGTCGAGGTCGTGAACCTCACGCCCCCCGGCGCGGAGCCGCACGACCTCGAGCTCGGGGCGCAGGCGGTCGGCGAGGTCGAGGACGCCGAGCTCGTCGTGTATCTCGGCGGCTTCCAGCCCGCGCTCGAGGACGCCGTCGCCGCGCGCGACGGTCGCTCGCTCGACGTTCTCCCGCCCGGCGAGCGCGATCCCCACGTCTGGCTCGATCCGGTCCAGTTCGCGAGCGTCGTTCGGCGGACTGCCGGTGCCCTCGGCGGCTCCGCGGCACGGACGGTGGAGACCCTCAGGGAGCTCGACGCCGACTACCGCCGCGGTCTCCGGCGCTGCGCGAGCAGGGTGCTCGTTACGACGCATGCGGCGTTCGGCCACCTCGCCGAGCGCTACGACCTCGAGCAGCTGTCGCTGGCCGGGTCGTCGCCCGAGTCCGAGCCCGGCCCGCGCGAGCTCGAGCAGCTGATCGACGACGTCCGCGCGTCCGGCGCGACGACGGTCTTCGCCGAGCCGCTCGTCTCGGACCGCATCGCGCAGACGGTCGCGCGGGAGGTCGGCGCCGAGGTCGCCGTCCTCGACCCGCTCGAGGGGCTGAGCGAGGAGCGCCTGGAAGCGGGCGCGGACTACGTCTCGGAGATGCGCGCGAACCTCGCGACGCTGCGCACGGCTCTCGGCTGCCGATGACGACGGCAGTCGACCTCGAGGGAGTCTCGTTCGGCTACCGCCCGGGCCAGCGCGTGCTCGAGGACGTCGACCTGCGCATCGAGGAGGGGGAGTTCGTCGCGGTCGCCGGCCCGAACGGCGGCGGGAAGACGACCCTGATGCGCGTCCTGCTCGGGCTCGAGCGCCCGGCGGCGGGCACCGCGCTCCTCTTCGGTGAGCCGGCGCACCGATTCTCCCGCCGGCGGCTGCTCGGCTACCTCGCGCAACGCGCGGAGCTCGGCGGCGACGCGCCCGCGACCGTGCGCGAGGTCGTGTCCGCGGGGCGGCTCGCCGTCTCCGGATTGCTCGGGCCGCTGCGGGCGGGCGACCGCGAAGTCGTCGCGAGTGCGATCGGGCGGGTCGGGCTCGACGAGGTGGCCGACGCGCCGCTGCGCACGCTGTCGGGCGGGATGCAGCAGCGCGCCTTCATCGCGAAGGCGCTCGCGGGCGAGCCGTCGCTCCTCGTTCTCGACGAGCCGACGACCGGGGTCGACGCCGAGTCGCAGGAGTCGCTGGCGGAGCTCCTCTACCGGCTTCACACCGACCTCGGCGTCACCGTCCTCTACGTCTCGCACGAGTTCGGCGCCGTGGAGCATTTCGTGCAGCGCCTCGTGCTCGTGCGCCGCCAGATCGTCTTCGACGGCCCCCCGTCGGCGTTGCCGGGGGTCTGGCACGACCCGTCGCACACGCATGCCTGAGCTGCTCGAGCACGAGTTCATGCGGCTCGCGCTCGGCGCCGGCGCGGTTGTCGGCGTGCTCGCGCCGGCGGTCGGCTTCTTCCTCGTGCAGCGCCGGCAATCGCTCGTCGGAGACGGGATCGGCCACGTTGCGTTCGCGGGCGTCGCGGCCGGGATCCTGCTCGACGTGTCGCCGCTCCTCACGGCGCTCGTGGCGGCGATCCTCGGCGGCGTCGCGATCGAGCTTCTGCGCACGCGCGGCGGGACTGCCGGCGACCAGGCGCTCGCGCTCGTCTTCTACACGGGGATCGCGGCCGGGGTGGTGCTCGTCTCGAGCGCGGGCGCGCTCGACGTGGGCCTCTTCCAGTACCTCTTCGGCTCGATCCTGACCGTCACGCGCGGCGACCTCCTCGTGATCGCCGCTCTCGGCGCAGTCGGGCTCGCGACGATCGGGCTGCTCTATCGGGCGCTCGCCGCGGTGGTCGTCGACGAGGAAGGCGCGCGCGTCGCGGGCGTGCCGATCGGGGCGCTGAACATCACGGTCGCCGCGCTCGCGGCGGTCACGGTCGCGCTCTCGATGCGCGTCGTCGGGATCCTGCTCGTGGCGGCGCTCATGGTGCTCCCGGTCAGCGCCGCCGGCCGCGTCGCCTGGAGCATGCGCTCGGCGCTCCTCCTGTCGATCGCGTTCGGGCTCGGCTCGGCGCTCGCCGGTCTCACGGTTTCCTACTACGCGGATCTGCCGCCGGGCGGGACGATCGTCCTCGTCGCGGCGGGCGCGTTCGGGATCGCGGCCGCAGTCGCTCCGCTACGCGGCCGCTGAGACGGCGCGCGCTGCGTCCGCGCCCGGCTCGTGGCACTCGCGGCAGCGGGCCTCGTACTGCTCCGCGGCGCCGACGACCACGGTCTCACCCGAGTACGGCGCGGGCGTCCCGTCGACCAGCCGCTGGGTCGTCGTCGCCGGGCCGCCGCAGCGGTGGCAGACGGCCTGGAGCTTGTCGACGAACTCGGCATGCGCGAGGAGATCCGGAATAGGACCGAAAGGCAGCCGTCGGAAGTCCTGATCGAGCCCCGCGACGACGACGCGCAGGCCGCGGTCCGCGAGCTCGAGCGCGGTCGCGACGACCTCCGGCTCGAAGAACTGGACCTCGTCGATCCCGACCACCTCGGAGCGCCGTACCCGGCCCCGCAGCTCGGAGACAGAGGAGACCGGGATCGCGTGCATCCGCGCTCCCGCATGGCTCACGACGTCCGCGACGCCGTAGCGGTCGTCGACCTGGGGCTTGAAGATCACAACGCGCTGGCCGGCGATCTCGGCGCGCCGCAGGCGGCGGATCATCTCCTCGCTCTTGCCGCTGAACATCGGCCCGCAGATGACCTCGAGCCAGCCGCCTTGGCGTGGGGGTATCCGAATCACGCGCGCGATCGTAGAATGTGCATCGGTCGGAGCGTCGGACCAGTGTCGATCGTGTAACGAAGGGGTGGCCGGCCCTTGCTCTCTAGTCCGAGCACAGGCACTTCTAGTCCGATGCGCTTCGCGCTGATCACGTGTCGCCCCACGCCGACGAACGACGCGCTCGCGTCGCGCTCGTCCGAGGACGCGGTCTGGGAGCAGATGACGCCGAAGCAGGCGCTCGAGGTCCTCGGTCCCGGCGACGCCGCCCTCGGCCGGCTCGACGTCCTCCCGACGCTCGACGGCATGGACGACGGGCTGTGGGCGCTCGGCGCGCTCGCGGCGCGCGGCGTCATCGTGCTGAACGACCCGCCCGCGCTTCTCGCCGCGCACGACAAGCTCCTCACGGCACGCGTGCTCTCGCGCAACGACCTCCCGCATCCGCCGACCGCGCACATTCGCGGCTGGGGCGCCGTCCGCGGGCCCTCCCGGTCGGTCGTCGTCAAGCCGCGCTTCGGGAGCTGGGGGAAGGACGTGCACCGGTCCGACAGCACCGCCGATTTCGACGCAGCGATCGCAGCGGTGCGCGAGCGGGGCTGGTACCGCCGTCACGGCGTTCTCGTACAGGACCTCGTCCGGCCCCAGGGTTACGACCTCCGGGTCATCGTGGTCGCGGGTCGAGTCGTCGGCGCCGTGTATCGGGTCGCCGCTCCCGGGGAGTGGAGGACCAACATCGCGCTCGGTGGCGTGCGCCGACCGGTCGCCGAGCCTCCGCGCAGTGCTACCGCGCTCGCGATCGAAGCGGCCGCCGCCGCGGGCATCGATCTCGCCGGAGTCGACCTCCTGCCGGACGGTCGCGGGGGCTGGGTCGTGGTCGAGCTGAACGGCGCGGTCGAGTTCAATGACGAGTACGCAGCCTGGGGCGACATCTTCTCGGAGACCGCCGCGATCCTCGCCGCGACCGCGCGCGACCAGCTCGAACGGAGGGCCGCGGTCGCTGCCTGACGCTCGGAAACGCCCTGCCGGCGCTGCTACACTCAGGCGCGCGCGGCGGCGTAGCTCAGCTGGTCAGAGCGCCGGACTCATAACCCGGAGGTCGGTGGTTCGAGCCCACCCGCCGCTACTCGCCGTCTTATCATCCTGTGGTCGAACCGAACTGAGTAGAAATGGCAACCGGAGTACGAGTCGCGATCACGCTTGCGTGCAACGAGTGCAAGCGGCGCAACTACCAGACGCAGAAGTCGAAGCGGAACTCGCCCGACCGGGTCGAGTTCAATAAGTACTGCCGCTGGTGCGGCCGGCACACCGCGCACCGGGAGACGAGGTAGGCAGTGGCGCGTGAGACCCGCAGGCAGCGGCGCGCGGCCCGGAACGCCGCCGGAGACGGCGCCGCCAGTCGCCGTGGCCGCGCAGCGCAGGCCCGGCCGTCGCAGCAGCCGGTCAAGCAGCAGACCGGCCGGCGCGCAGAGCACCCCCGCGGCCAGTTCATCCGCGAGTCCATCGCCGAGCTCAGGAAGACCGACTGGCCCACCCGGCGGCAGACGTTCCAGGGCGTCGTCGTCGTCATCATCGCGTGCGTGATCGTCGGCGCGTACCTCTGGGGTCTCGACCAGATCTTCCGCCCGCTCGTCGACCGCGTTCTTCTCTAGGAGTCGTCGATGTTCCTCTGGTACGTCATCAACACCTACTCGGGGCACGAGAACAAGGTGAAGACCAACCTCGAGCACCGGATCGTCTCCATGAACCAGCAGCCGGCGTTCCGCCGCGTCGTGGTGCCGACCGAGCAGGTCATCGAGACGAAGGACGGGCAGAAGGTCCAGATCGAGAAGCGCGTGCTCCCGGGCTACGTGCTCGTGAACATGAACATGTCGGACGAGGCGTGGACCGTCGTCAAGGGGACGCCTGGAGTCACCGGCTTCGTGGGCGCCGGGACGAAGCCCGTGCCGCTCTCGCAGCCCGAGGTCGACCGCATCCTCCACCACGGGGCGCCGAGCCTGCCGGGGCAGAAGGCCATGGTCGAGTTCTCGCTCGGCGAGTCGGTGAAGGTAACCTCGGGGCCGCTCTCCGACTTCGACGGCGAGATCGTCGACGTCAACGCGGACCAGCAGAAGCTCAAGGTGCTCGTCGACATCTTCGAGCGCCAGGTCCCCGTCGAGCTCAGCTTCGACCAGGTGAAGAAGATCGACTGATGGCCAAGAAAATTCTCACGCTCATCAAACTCCAGATCCCCGGCGGGCAGGCCAACCCGGCGCCGCCGGTCGGTCCCGCGCTCGGCCAGCACGGGGTCAACATCATGGAGTTCTGCAAGGCGTTCAACGCGCAGACCGCGCAGGAGAACGGCCGCATCACCCCGGTCGAGATCACGGTCTTCGAGGACCGCTCGTTCACCTTCATCACGAAGACGCCGCCCGCGGCCGTGCTCATCAAGGAGGTCCTCAACCTCCAGTCCGGCTCGGGCGAGCCGAACCGGAACAAGGTCGGCCGGTTGACGCAGGCACAGGTACGGTCGATCGCCGAGACGAAGATGCCTGACCTGAACGCGCGCGACATCGAGCAGGCGATGAAGATCATCGAGGGCACCGCGAGATCGATGGGGGTCGAGACCGTATGAGCCAGCCCGGAAAGCGCTACCGCGCCGCGCGCGAGATCTTCGACCGCGAGCAGGCGTACTCGCCGCTCGAGGCCGTCCGGCTCCTCAAGGAGACCCCGGCCGCGAAGTTCGACGAGACCGTCGAGGCGCATTTCCGCCTCGGCCTCAACGTCAGGCACGCCGACCAGCAGCTCCGCGGGACGATCATGCTCCCGCACGGCATCGGGAAGGACGTGCGCGTCGCCGTCTTCGCCGAGGGCGAGAAGGCGCGCGAGGCGGAGGATGCAGGCGCCGACGTCGTCGGCTCGGCTGACCTCGCGACGAAGATCGAGGAGGGCTTCCTCGACTTCGACGTCGCGATCGCGACCCCGGACCAGATGGGCAACGTCGGCAAGCTCGGCCGCGTGCTCGGCCCGCGCGGGCTCATGCCGAACCCGAAGACGGGCACCGTCACCTTCGACGTCAGCAAGGCCGTCTCCGACGCGAAGGCCGGCAAGCTCGAGTACCGCACGGACCGCGGCGGGAACGTCCACCTTCCGATCGGGAAGAAGAGCTTCGACGAGAAGGCGCTGCTCGAGAACTACGCCACGCTCGTGGAGGAGATCGTGCGCGCGAAGCCGTCCGCGGCGAAGGGTCGCTACATCAGGCAGATCACGCTCACGACGACGATGGGCCCGGGCATCCACGTCGACTCGACGAAGACCCGGGACATCACGGAGGAATTGGCTGACGCCAATTCCTCCAGGGGAGAGGCAGCTACAGTAACCGCCTAACCAACGGACTAGCTCCCGCCAGAGACAGCCGGCAAGCACGAGAGTGCTAGAGGTCCGGCCGAGGCAGGTTCACCAGGCGCTCTCGCCTGTTCTCGGACCCGCCTCAGTGCGGGTCCTAGTCGTTTCCGGAGGAAATGACCGTGCTGAAATCGGACAAGGAGAGAGTGGTCGCGGAGCTCGCCGCCGAGCTGCAGGCGGCGGAGACGCTGATCGTCGCCGACTACCGCGGGCTCACGAACAAGCAGCTCGAGGCGCTGCGCGACGCGCTGATCCCGCACGGCGCGCGGTTCCGCATCGTGAAGAACACGCTCACGCGCCGCGCGGCCGAGCAGGCGGGCGCGGAGTCGCTGCTCGTCATGCTCGAGGGCCCGACCGCGATCGCGTTCATCGAGTCGGACGGCGACCCGGCCGCGGTCGCCAAGGCGCTCGCCGCGACCGCGAAGCAGACGAACGTCCTCACGCTGCGAGGCGGGGTGCTCGAGGGCCAGACGCTCTCGGGCGCGGAGGTCGACCAGCTCGCGACGCTGCCGCCGGTCGACGTGCTCCGCGGACAGCTGGTCGGCGCGATCATCGCACCGGTCACGCAGCTGGCGGCGCTCCTGGCCGCACCGCTCCAGAACCTGGTCGGGCTCGTCGACGCGAGGATCAAGCAGCTCGAGGAGCAGGGCGAGGTCGTGACGCCGGCGCCGGAGGATGCGCCCGCGGAGGCGGCGGAGGAGCCTGCGGCCGAAGCCGAGCCTGCTGCCGCAGCCGAAGCCGCGGTCGAGGCGCCCCAGCCAGAGGCAGAGCCGGAGGCCGAGGCGCCGGAGGCCTCGTCCGAGCCGGAGACCACGGAAGAAGACGTTGAAGAGTCAAACCCGGACGACGCCGCCGAGGCTCAGTCCGACGCTGAGGAAAGCGAGGAGCAGTAGATGGCAACCGAAGTCGCGAAGGTGCTCGACACGCTCGGCAAGATGACCGTGCTCGAGCTCGTCGAGCTCAAGAATGCGATCGAGGAGGAGTGGGGCGTCACCGCCGCTGCTCCGGTCGCGGTCGCGGCCCCAGGTGCGGCGGTCGCCGGTGACGGCGCCGCGGCCGAGGAGGAGAAGGACTCCTTCGACGTCGTGCTCACCGGCGCCGGCGACAAGAAGATCCAGGTGATCAAGGTCGTCCGCGCGGTGACCGGCCTCGGCCTCAAGGAGGCGAAGGACCTCGTCGACGGCGCGCCCAACGCCGTCAAGGAGGCTGCCGCCAAGGAAGAGGCCGAGTCGATCAAGGCGCAGCTCGAGGAAGCAGGAGCGGAAGTCGAGCTGAAGTAAGGCTCCTCGAGCCCCGCTCGAGCGGTTTGGTAGCGGCAAATCGGGCGCTTTCGGCACCGGCTGGAAGCGCCCACCCTGCTATCATCCGCGAAGCGCTCCTCCCGCTCCGAACAGCGGTTGCGGAGGAGTGTGCTCGTGCGCTATTCTTCCCGGTTCCGCCGAGGCTTGTTCGTCCACCCCTGAGTACACCCCTGCACGCAGTCACAAGGGAGGCTGTCACATTTGAGCAGCGTCGCTGTCGCGCCCCGCGCGCGCAAGAGCTTTTCGCGCCTGAAGCACGTCCTTGACCTCCCCAACCTGATCGACATACAGAAGGCGTCCTTCGACTGGTTCATGAAGGACGGCCTGCGCGAGACGATCGACGACATCTCGCCGATCGAGGACTACACAGGCACGCTTGCCGTCGAGTTCGCCGAGTACGAGTTCGGAGAGCCGCAGTTCACAATCCAGGAATGCCGTGAGAAGGACCTGACCTACCAGGTCCCGCTCTCGATCACGGTCCGGTTCGTCAACAAGGAGACCGGGGAGATCCGCGAGCAGCGGGTCTTCATGGGCGACTTCCCGATGATGACCCCGTGGGGGACGTTCATCATCAACGGAACCGAGCGCGTGATCGTCACGCAGCTCGTACGCAGTCCGGGCGCCTATCTCATGGAGCCGAAGGACGCCACGAAGCAGGTCTTCATGGCGAATCTCATGCCGTCGCGCGGTTCGTGGCTCGAGGTCGAGATCGACAAGAAGGGTCTCGTCTTCGCGCGCATCGACCGCAAGCGCAAGCTGCCGATCACGACGCTGCTGCGGGCGCTGCCGGCCGAGGACCCGACGACCGGGTTCCAGCTCGACACGACCTCGAACGAGAAGATCCTCGAGCTCTTCGACGGCTCGGTCTACATCGCGAACACGCTCGACAAGGACCCCTCGACGCGCGAGGAGGAGGCGCTGATCGAGGTCTTCAAGAAGCAGCGTCCCGGCGAGCCGCCGACGCTCGACAACGCGCGCAACCTCCTGCGGGCGCTCTTCTTCGACCCCAAGCGCTACGACCTCACGAAGGTCGGCCGCTACAAGCTGAACCAGCGGCTGAACGTCGGCGTGCCCGAGGACACGCGCGTCCTCACGACCGAGGACATCCTCGCGCTCGTGAAGCGGCTCGTGGACCTGCCGACGAAGCTCGGCGTGCCCGAGGACTCGCGCGACTACGCGGCGGACGCGGCGCAGCTTTCTCGCGACCCGATCCGCGGCGAGCTCGACGAGTACGAGGACTTCGGCAACCGCCGGCTGCGCACGACCGGCGAGCTGATCCAGGAGGCGTTCCGGGTCGGCCTCTACCGGATGGAGCGTGTCGTCCGCGAGCGGATGACGACGGAGGACGTCGACACGATCACGCCGCAGACGATCATCAACATCCGGCCCGTGGTCGCGGCGCTGAAGGAGTTCTTCGGCTCCTCGCAGCTCTCGCAGTTCATGGACCAGACCAACTCGCTGGCCGGGCTCACGCACCGGCGGCGCCTCAGCGCGCTCGGCGCGGGCGGGCTGACCCGCGAGCGCGCCCCGATCGAGGTGCGCGACGTGCACCCGACGCACTACGGGCGCATGTGCCCGATCGAGACGCCGGAGGGGCCGAACATCGGCCTCATCGGCTCGCTCGCCTCCTACGCGACCGTCTCGCAGTTCGGCTTCATCCAGACGCCGTACCGCGTGGTCAAGAGCGGCAAGGTCACGGACGAGATCGTCTACCTGGACGCCGCCGAGGAAGGGCAGTTCACGATCGCGCAGGCCTCGGAGCCCGTCGATCCCAAGACGGGCAAGTTCGTCCACGAGCAGGTTCTCTGCCGGTCGCGCGAGGGCGAGGCCGTCGCGGTGCTTCCGAAGGACGTCGAGTTCATGGACGTCTCGCCGGCGCAGATCGTGTCGGTCGGAACCGCGCTCATCCCGTTCCTCGAGCACAACGACGCGAACCGCGCGCTCATGGGCGCGAACATGCAGAGGCAAGCCGTGCCGCTGATGATCCCGCAGGCGCCGCTCGTCGGCACGGGGCTCGAGTTCCGCGCGGCCGTGGACGGGGGCGACGTCGTGCTGTCCCGCAGCGACGGCTCGGTGGTCGACGTTGATGCCGAGCGGATCGTCGTCGAGGGCCGCGGCTCGCGCGACGAGTACCCGTTGACGAAGTTCATGCGCTCGAACCAGGGCACGCTCATCCACCAGAGGCCGGTGGTGACGCTCGGCGACAAGGTCAAGAAGGGCGAGGTGCTCGCGGACGGGAGCTCGACCGACGGCGGAGAGCTCGCGCTCGGCGCGAACCTCCTGGTCGCGTTCATGCCGTGGGAGGGCTTCAACTTCGAGGACGCGATCGTCATCTCCGAGCGGCTGGTCAAGGACGACGTGCTCAGCTCGATCCACATCCACGAGTACGAGATCGACGCGCGCTCGACGAAGCTCGGCGACGAGGAGATCACGCGCGACATCCCGAACCGCTCGGAGGAGTCGCTCGCGAACCTCGACGAGCGCGGAGTGGTGCGCATCGGGGCCGAGGTCGGCTCCGGCGACCTGCTCGTCGGCAAGGTCACGCCGAAGGGCGAGACCGAGCTGACGGCCGAGGAGAAGCTGATCCGCGCGATCTTCAAGGAGAAGGCGCGCGAGGTGCGCGACACCTCGCTGAAGGTCCCGCACGGCGAGGGCGGCAAGGTCATCGGCGTCAAGACGTTCTCGCGCGACGCGGGCGACGACCTGCCGCCGGGCGTGAACGAGCTCGTCCGCGTCTACGTCGCGAAGAAGCGCAAGATCGCGGAGGGCGACAAGCTCGCCGGCCGCCACGGCAACAAGGGCGTCATCTCGAAGATCGTCCCCGAGGAGGACATGCCGTTCCTCGAGGACGGACGTCCGGTGGACGTCGTCTTGAACCCGCTCGGCGTGCCGAGCCGGATGAACATCGGCCAGATCCTCGAGACGCACCTCGGGTGGGCGGCTGCCCACGGCGTCTTCGAGGACGGAGGGCACGTCAGCGAGCGGGCGCCCATCAACGCGCCCGACCCGCGCGCGGTCGCGACGCCGGTCTTCGACGGCGCGTCCGAGGGCGACGTGGACGACGCGCTCGTGGCGCTCGCGCAGATCATCGACGGGAACGTGCGGATGGACGTCGACAAATCGGCGCCCGTCGGGAGCCGCAGCTCCGGGAAGGTCACGCTGTACGACGGCAAGTCCGGCCAGCGCTTCGCGCAGGAGGTCACGGTCGGCTTCATGTACATCCTGAAGCTGCTGCACCTCGTGGACGACAAGATCCACGCGCGCTCCACCGGCCCGTACTCGCTCGTCACGCAGCAGCCCCTGGGCGGCAAGGCCCAGTTCGGCGGCCAGCGCTTCGGCGAGATGGAGGTGTGGGCGCTCGAGGCGTACGGCTCGGCCTACACGCTCCAGGAGATGCTCACGATCAAGTCCGACGACACGATCGGCCGCGTCAAGGCGTACGAGGCGATCGTGAAGGGCGAGAACATCGCCGAGCCCTCCATCCCGGAGAGCTTCAAGGTGCTGCTCAAGGAGATGCAGTCGCTCGCACTCGACGTGCAGGTGCTCTCGGACGAGGGCCGCGAGGTCGAGGTCCGCGAGGAGGACGACGAGCTGCTGCGCGCGGCCGAGGAGCTCGGCATCGACCTCTCACCCGGCTCGCTCCGCGCGGCAGCGCGGCAGCCGACGGCCGAGGAGGTCGAGGAGGGCGCCGAGAGCCCCGACGAGGGGGCCGAGCTCGTGCTGGCGGCCGACGAGGAGCTGACCGAAGAGGTTCCGGCTGAAGTGGCCGACGTCGAGGCAGAGGAATAGGGCGAGGCGAGCCTCGCCCCTACGAAGAAATGAGGCGGATACACACGTGATCGACATCAACGAGTTCGACGCGATCCGGATCGGGCTCGCCTCGAGCAAGCAGATCCGCGACTGGTCGTCCGGCGAGGTCACGAAGCCCGAGACGATCAACTACCGCACGCTCAAGCCCGAGCGCGACGGTCTCTTCTGCGAGCGCATCTTCGGTCCGACGAAGGACTGGGAGTGCTACTGCGGCAAGTACAAGCGCGTCCGCTACAAGGGCATCATCTGCGAGCGCTGCGGCGTCGAGGTGACGCGGCAGAAGGTGCGCCGCGAGCGCATGGGCCACATCGACCTCGCCGCTCCGGTCTCGCACATCTGGTTCTTCAAGGGCGTCCCGAGCCGCATCGGCTACCTGCTCGACATCGCTCCGCGCGAGCTCGAGAAGGTGCTCTACTTCGCGGCGTCGATCGTCACGACGGTCGACCGCGAGAAGCGGCAGGCCGACCTCGCCGACCTCGAGGACAAGGTCGCAGGCGAGACCGAGCGGATCTATCTCGACCGCGACGAGGCGCTCGGTGCTCTCGACGACCGTCTCCAGCGCCGCCGCGACTACTTCGCGGCCGGCAAGGAGCGCAACTTCGACGAGGACGACGACTTCTGGGCCCGCGGGCTGTCGAACTGGGCCGAGGAGAACGCGCTGCCTCCGCTCGACGAGGTCCGCACGATCGGCGGCAAGGTCTTCGTCGATCTCGCGAAGAAGATCACGAACGAGGACCCGCGCCGCCTGCGCGAGCTCGTCCGGCAGACCGCGACCCGTGAGGACCGCCGCCTCGCTCCGCGCGAGGTCGAGTCCGTCGCGGCCGCGGCGCTCCAGATCGAGGCCGCCCTCGAGCCGCTCCGCAACGACCTCGAGAAGGCGACCGGCTCGAAGAAGGGCGCGATCACGAAGCACATCAACCGGCTCCAGGAGGCTCTGCTCACGGGCGGCGAGCTGGCCGACGAGGACGCTGCGCTCGTCGAGTCCGTCGAGAAGAAGAACCTCGAGCGCGCCCGCGACGTGGGCGCCGGCCTGCTCGGGGCCGTCCTCGAGGGCGCCGACCCGGAGGCCGACGCCGCCGCGATCCGCGAGCTCGCGTACGACCTCTGCCTCGTCGAGGGAACCCGCAAGGAGGACCTCGACGCGATCGGGCAGTGGGCGCTGAAGGTGCGCGAGATGGTCGCGGACATGGACGTCCGCCGCGAGGACACGCGCGAGGCCGCGGTCGACGCCGTCCGCCGTCTCGAGCAGACGTGGCTCCTGTTCCGGGAGCTCGAGCCGAAGATGATCGTCGGCGACGAGCAGATCTTCCGGGAGCTCAAGGACCGCTTCGGCTCGCCGTACGGCTTCGGGGTCTACTTCCAGGGCGGTATGGGCGCGGAGGCGATCCGCGACCTGCTGCGCGCCCTCGACCTCGAGGAGGAGTCGCTCTCGCTGCGCGAGACGATCAAGACCTCGAAGGGGCAGAAGCAGCAGCGCGCGATCAAGCGCCTCAAGGTCGTCGAGGCCTTCATCAAGTCGGGGAACAAGCCCGAGTGGATGATCCTCGAGGCCGTTCCGGTGATCCCGCCGGAGCTGCGTCCGATGGTCCAGCTCGACGGCGGGCGCTTCGCCACGAGCGACCTCAACGACCTCTACCGGCGCGTCATCAACAGGAACAACCGCCTCAAGCGGCTCCTGGACCTCGGCGCGCCCGAGATCATCGTCAACAACGAGAAGCGCATGCTCCAGGAGGCCGTCGACGCACTGTTCGACAACGGGCGGCGCGGCCGCGCGGTAACTGGACCCGGCAACCGCCCGCTCAAGTCGCTCTCGGACATGCTCAAGGGAAAGCAGGGGCGCTTCCGCCAGAACCTGCTCGGCAAGCGCGTCGACTACTCGGGCCGCTCGGTCATCGTTGCAGGCCCGAACCTGAAGCTGCACCAGTGCGGGCTGCCGAAGCTCATGGCGCTCGAGCTCTTCAAGCCGTTCATCATGAGCCGGCTCGTCGAGCGCAAGGCCGTCCAGAACATCAAGGCGGCGAAGAAGATGGTCGAGTCGATGATCCCGGAGGTCTGGGACGTCCTCGAGGAGGTCATCGCCGAGCACCCGGTCCTGCTGAACCGGGCGCCGACGCTGCACCGCCTCGGGATCCAGGCGTTCGAGCCGGTGCTCGTCGAGGGCAAGGCGATCCAGGTCCATCCGCTCGTCTGCCACGCCTTCAACGCCGACTTCGACGGCGACCAGATGGCCGTGCACCTCCCGCTCTCCGCGGAGGCGCAGGCCGAGGCGCGCGTGCTCATGCTCTCGGCGAACAACATCCTGTCTCCGGCGAGCGGGCGCCCGCTCGCGACGCCGACGCAGGACATGGTGCTCGGGGCGTACTTCCTGACCTACACCGAGCACGATCTGGAGACGACTGATCCGACGAAGCTGGCCAAGGAGCTGAAGCTGAAGGGCTTCCCGCGCTTCCGGACCGAGGAGGACGTCGAGTTCGCGCTCGAGGCGGGCTCCGTCCAGTTCCAGGATCCCGTCGAGTACGAGTGGGGCGGTGAGCGGCTGCTCACGACTCCCGGCCGCGTCGTCTTCAACGCCGAGGTCGAGCGTGCGCTCGACGAGGCCACGGGCGGCGACTTCGAGGATCATCCGTATCTCAACCGGACGCTCACCAAGCGCGAGCTGGACACGTTCATCGGCGACCTCGTGGAGCGCTACGGGCCGAACACGATCGCGGCGGCGCTCGACGTCATCAAGTCGCTCACCTTCCGGTTCGCGACGCGGGCCGGGATCACGATCTCGAAGAACGACATCGTGATCCCCAAGGAGAAGGAGCAGATCCTCGTCGGCTTCGAGGAAGAGGTGGCCAAGGTCGGGCGCGAGTACGACCGCGGGCTCATGACCGAGGAGGAGCGCCACGAGCGCATCGTCTCGATCTGGACCGACGCGACCAACGTCGTCGGAGACGCCATGATGCAGAACCTCTCCCCGACGAACCCGATCTACATGATGGCCAACTCGGGAGCGCGCGGATCGTTCAACCAGATCCGCCAGCTCGCCGGGATGCGCGGCCTCATGGCCGATCCGAAGGGGCAGATCATCGCCCGGCCGATCAAGGCCAACTTCATGGAGGGTCTGACCGTCCTCGAGTACTTCATGTCCACGCACGGCGCCCGCAAGGGAATGGCGGACACGGCGCTGCGCACGGCCGACTCCGGCTACCTCACGCGCCGCCTCGTGGACGTCTCGCAGGACGTCATCGTCCGCGAGGAGGACTGCACCACGAAGGAGCACATCGAGCTCCCGCTCATCCTCGACGACGCGCCGAACAAGAGCGTCGCGGGGAGGGTCGCCGCGGAGGACATCCACAAGCCGATCAAGGACGGGAAGCCGGGCAAGACGGTCCTCGTCGAGAAGGGCGAGGAGATCACCCCGAGCGCCCTGCGCAACCTCGTCGAGGAGTTCGGCGAGTACGCCGAGACCGCTGCGATCCCCGTGCGCTCGGTGCTCAAGTGCCGGAGCGAGTACGGGCTCTGCCGCCGCTGCTACGGGACGTTCCTCGCCACGGGCGGCCTCACCGAGATCGGCGACGCGGTGGGCATCATCGCCGCCCAGTCGATCGGCGAGCCGGGCACGCAGCTCACGATGCGCACGTTCCACACGGGCGGCGTCGCGGGCGACGACATCACGCACGGCCTCCCGCGCGTCGTCGAGATCTTCGAGGCCCGCAACCCGAAGGGCGCGGGCACGCTCGCCGAGGTCGGCGGCAAGGTCGACGTCGACGACTCGGAGCGGACGATCAAGGTCACGATCACGCCGTCGGCCGTCGACGCGAAGGGCGAGCTTCCGGATCCGAAGGAGTACTCGTTCCCGCGGCGGACGCGGCTGCGCGTCGTGAACGGCCAGATGGTCGAGCCGGGCGACGCCTTGAGCGAGGGCTCGATCAGCCCGGCCGAGCTGCTGCTGCTGAAGGGCGCGACCGCGACCGAGCTGTACCTCGTCGGCGAGGTGCAGAAGGTCTACAAGTCGCAGGGCGTCGAGATCCACGACAAGCACATCGAGCTCGTCGTGCGGCAGATGCTGAAGAAGGTGCGCGTCGACACGAACGGCGACACCGAGCTTCTTCCCGGACAGCTGGTCGATCGCGTCGCGCTCGAGCGCGAGAACGCGCGCGTGAAGAAGGCGAAGGGCGAGCTGGCGACCTTCGAGCCGATCATCCTCGGCATCACGAAGGCCTCGCTCGCGACCGAGTCCTTCCTCTCCGCGGCCTCGTTCCAGGAGACGACGAAGGTGCTCACGGACGCCGCCATCGAGGGCAAGACCGACCGCCTGCACGGGCTCAAGGAGAACGTGATCATCGGCAAGCTGATCCCGGCCGCGACCGGGCTCAAGCAGTACCGGCAGATCTCGATCGAGCCGACCGAGCCGCTGCCGGTCACGTTCGCGCGGCCCGAGGCCGAGGCGGAGCTGCTCGCCGCGCTCGAGGAGATCGGCGAGGGCGACGGCTTCGACCTCGACGCACTCGGACTGTCGCTCGAGGAAGAGCTTCCGCCGGCCGACGTCCCGGACGCGGCCGAGGTCGAGCCCTCAGCGGACGAGGAGTAAGCACGCAGAGTGACGGTGCGCGGCGGGTACGCCGCGCACCGTCTTACTCTCGGTCTCGCCAGATCGAGGGCTCGTCCTGTCGTCCGGGACGACCGACAAGGTCCGAGCATGAAGAAGCTTGCGGCAGTTCTCCTTGGCGTGCTCGTCCTCGCAACGGGCGCAGAGGCAGTGCCCCCGGCCCTGACGAGCGTGGGCCAGGAAAATCGGCACCCTACGGCCGTCTTCTCCGCGCCGAGGGCGAGCGACGCCGCGATTTTCGTCGCCAGCAAGCCGGATCAGAGCACGGACGGGCGCTTTCTGACCGAGAACGTCAGGGGCATCGACCTGCTGACGGACACCGAGATCCAGAACGGTCGCTGGCTCGGCGAGACCCAACTGGCTCCGGGCACCTACTACGTGATGCTCGAGTCCTTGGCCGACTTCAACGCTTGCTACATCTTCGAGACGGGCACACTCGACCCCGCATGTGCCTCCGGTCTCTCCTCTCCCGTACCGCTCGTCATCCCGAAGCCTGTCTCTCGATACTCGGTCGCGGTTGAGCGGTACCGGAACGAGCTCTCCTTCACCCTCACGGCCAAGCCACTCGGGGAACGTCGCGCGTACCGTCTCTGCTACCGGTTGAAGTCGAGGCGGGCCGCATGTCAACGCGGAGTCCTGAACGGCTACGACTGGAACTCGCGGACCACCGACACGATCGATGTGTCGACTCGGAATCTCGCGAATCTGACGACGTTCACCTGGCAAGTCGCGGGCCGCGTCGTCGTCAAGAAGACGCTTCGCCGCTAGCCGTCTTTCGGATGGGGGAGGATGGGATCGCCGGGAACGCTCTTACTTCGTGTTCGATCGACGAGCTCGAAGCCGACCTCCCAACGTCAGTAGCCCATCCTGAAGCGTTCGTCACATCTCTCTGCTACTCGTACCGCCTGTGCGTAGGGCGCTTCTCGCGACGGTAGCCGCGGCTCTCGCCGTGCTCGCCATTCCGGCGGGCGGGTCGAGTGCGCCGAGCGCGCCGAGCGCGCTCTCCTGCGGTGTGGCCGAGGGGAAGCCCGCGTGGATCGACTTCGCCGACGGTTCGACTCCGTTCTTCCGCGAGCGTTTCGCCCGTCCGGGGGTGATCGTCGCCACCGGAGGCCCCGACGTCGCGCGCGAGGCGCGGGTGGCCGGCGCGGGAAACATCTTCTGGGACATGTGGCTCCGCAAGCGCATCGGGACTCCGCTCGCGCCGGTCGACAACGAGCTGATGGAGCAGCGCGCCGACGTGCTCATGGCGCGGGCGACCTTCGTCACCGGCTGTCAGCGGCCGTTCATCGCGCTCAACGAGCTCTCGGGTGCGCGGACGCCGTGGCCGCTGACGTCGACCGCGGAGCAGTACCGGGCGAACGTGCTCCGTTTCATGAAGCATCTCGTCGCGCGCGGTGCGCGGCCTGCCCTGCTCGTGGCCGGGCGTCCGTACACGGAGGGGGAGGCCGCGGAGTGGTGGAGGCAGGTCGGCGAGATCTCGGACGTCGTCCTCCAGCGCTACTCGAACGCGAACGTCATCTGGCGGGCGGGCCCCGTCGACGGGTCGCGAAAGCTTCGAACCTTCTATCGCGACTCGGCGATCGACCTCCTGCAGGTCGGCATTCCGGCGTCGCGGCTCGGCCTCATGATCGGATTCATGACCGGCCCGGGTGTCGGGGGGCGGGAGGGGCTGAAGCCGCGCTCGCGCTGGTTCGACGTCGTGAAGTGGCAGGCGTTCGCCTCTCGGGAGATCGCCCGCGAGCTCAGGCTCGGGCACGTGTGGTCGTGGGGCTGGGCGCAGCGCAACGCGCGCTCGACCGACCCCGACAAGACCTACGCCGCCTGCGTCTGGCTGTGGTCGCGCGATCCCAAGCTCTGTGACGCTCCCGGGACGCTCGGCAAGGAGCTCGACGCCGATCGCCACGAGGGTCAGATCGACCTGCCCGCGGGAGCGCGCTGCGCGTACGAGGACACCGTGTTCAGCTCGTCGCGTGTCTCGACGCTCGCGAGCCTCACCGGCGATCGCGAGGTCGCGCTGACCGCGCTCATGGTCCGCGCGGTCGAGAGCGCGCGCTTCGCTGTCGGCTCGGACGCGATCCTCGCCGCCGAGCAGCGCATCGTGACGTCGCGCTTTCGCGGCAGTCGCGCCGCGTATCGAGCCGCGCTCGGCGAGGCCGGAGCCGGGCTCGCGACCGCGCGGGGCGTCATCGGAGACGAGCTACGGCACCTCCAGATAGTCGGGCGGCTCAGGATCGCCCGTCCGCGGTCGGCCGACGTCACCCACTTCCGCGAGACGTTCGCCTCGGCTCTCGCCCGTCAGGTGGAGGTCTCGCCCGCGCCGAGCTGGCTTCCGGAGGGGAAGGGGCTCGCGATCGCGACGTCTGCTCCACAACGGGTGTTCCGGGTTGCGGCCGGCCGCTGGGTGAGGCTCAGGGCCGCCGAGGGCGTCTTCAGGCTCCGTGCGCTCGGCGCGGCGAGCCCGCTCGGAGCGGTGGCCGCGGGCGAGGCGCGGCACGCGATCCTGCGGGAGATCCGGGGCGCGCTCCGGGTGGAGGCGTACAGCGCGTGGTCGATCCGCAAGCAGAAGGCGGCCGCGAGCCGCCTCGTCTGCAAGCGTGACCGGATGCCCGAGCTCGGCGTCGTCGCGCTCTCGAGCTTCGTGCCCTTCCTCTCGCTGCACGAGGCGAGCTCCGAGCGCGTCTTCGCGGTCAGCTAGCGAACCGGACGGATCAGCGCGACGCGTCCGCGCGGCGCGAGTGGTGCTCGTGCGACTCGAGCCCACTCGACTCCGGCCCACGCTGCGCGGCGACGACGACCGTGTCGCGGCCCGAGACCTTCGCGAGCCCGAGCGCTGCGTCCGCCCGGCCGAGGAGAGCCGCGGCGTCGTCGTCCGGAAGGAGCGCCGCGACCCCGCCCGACAGCGTCACGACCCCGATGTCCGGGAAGGGGCGGGCGTGCAGGTTCGTCTGCACGCGCTCGAAGAGGCGCTCGCCGTCGCGCGTCTCCTCCTGCGGGAGGAGCACGCCGAAGCGCCCGCCGCCGATGCGGCACGGAAGCTGAAACTTCCCCGCGGCCTCGCGCAGCATGGCGGCGATGCGCACGAGCACCTCATCGGCGCCGAGATGCCCGATGTGCGCGTTGATCGTCGTCAGCCGGTCGACGTCGAGCATGAGGAGCGCAAACGGCTGACGGGCGTTGCGCGCACGCGCGATCTCGCGGTCGAGCAGGGCGTGGAACGCTCGCCGGTCGTAAAGCTCGGTCAGCGGATCGAGCTCGGGAACGGGATCCGGCTCGTGCAGCTCGAGCGCAGCGTCGAGCGCGAGGCGCGTTCCGTTGACGACGTCCTCGAGCGTCGTGATGTCCTGCTCGCTGAACCGGCGGTCGGGTGCACGCGTCAGGACGGCGAGCATCCCCGGATTCGGCTCCTGGCGAAGGAGCGGGACTGCGAGCCCCGAGCGGATCGGCTGGCTGCCGGGCGGCGTCTCGGCCTCGCCGTTGAACGAGACCTGCAGCGCCCGCGCGCCCCGGTAGTCGGGTACGCCCATGCGTCCGACCTGCGCGACCTCGGCCTGGGACAGCCCGACCGTCGCGAGGATCGGCTCGCGCTTCGGATCGGCGACCACGGCCACGGCGGCGTCGACCCGCATGCGCTGCCGTGCGAGCTCGAGCAGGCGCATCACGCCGTGCTCGGGAATCGCGGACACGTCTGCTTCGGTCGTGACCGGCTGCTGTTGCTGATGGAGCTGGATGCGGGAGAGGCCGTCGTTCAGCGCCTGCGCGAACTGGGCGAGCCGGTCGTCGTAGCGGCGGAGGAGGGTGACCACGACCTCCTCCTGGCGACCCAGCATCCTCCGGGCAGCAACCAAGAAGAGCCCGATGCACAGCAGTGCAAGAGCAACGGACACGGCGTAGATCGCAATCGTCATGTGGTTGTCGGGGACCCCAGACTCTCCGATCCCCCGTCCGGTACTAATAACGCGCGCGTCGGTCGGCGGAGGTCCGACCGGCGATGGCGGTAGCCTCGACGTCGTGGAAGCCTCGGCTTCACCCGTGCCCGTTCGCCTCGATCCACCCGCATCCAACGGCAGCCAGCTGTCGCCCGCCGCGCCACCCGACGGAGACACGGGAGAACGGGAGCGCCTCTTCGAGCCGATCGAGCTGCCGCAGAGGCACCGGGTGTCCGGCGTGACGATCGCGGCGCTCGCCGCGGTGGCCGGAGTGGCCGCGATCGCTCTCGGGATGTGGGCGTTCGTCTCGAGTGTTCGCGCCCAGGACGAGCCCGAGGTCGTCCGCTCGGCCCCGATCTACGGCGCGGCGCAGGCGATCTCGCTCCTCTCGAAGCCGACCACCGAGCGCATCCCGCTCGAGGGCTCGCAGGGTGACGCCGTCCTGGCCGTCGGCGCCAGGGGGCGCGGCGTCCTCGTCCTCGACGGGCTCCCGCTCGCCCCTGCCGGCCGGTCCTACCAGGCCTGGGTCGTCGACCCGAAGGTGCGGCCGCTCGAGCACCTCTCCGCGGCGGTGTTCACCGGCGTCGAGACGATCGTGCCCCTCGCCCAGTCGGTGCCCGAGGGCTGGGTCGTCGGCGTCACGGTCGAGAAGGAAGGCGGCGTCGCCGCGCCCACGAGGGCGTTCCGCATCGGGGCTGCGCGTCCGGTCACCCCCGGCTGAGCCCCGGTCGACGGCTGACCCTCAGTCCGAGCGGTCGACGATGCGCGAGATGTCCGCGCGGTCCTTGCCCTGGTCCTTCGCGCGGTAGAGCGCGGCGTCCGCGCGCTCGAACAGGCCCGCGGCGGTGTCGCCGTGCTGGAGCTCGGCGATCCCGGCAGAGAGCCGCAGTCGGTCCTCGTCGGGCCCGAGGGCGGTCCCGCGCATCGAGCTCTGCACCCGGCGGTAGAGCTGGTCGGCGTCCTCGGCGCTCGACTCGGGGAGGATCACGGCGAACTCGTCCCCGCCGATCCGGCAGGGGATGTCGACCGAGCGGACCGCGTCGCGAAGCCGGTCCGCGGCCTGCGCGAGCACGCGGTCGCCCGCGAGGTGCCCGATCTGGTCGTTGATCCCCTTGAAGTCGTCCACGTCGAAGACGATGAGCGCGAGGTTCCGCTCGTACCGCTGCGCGCGGAGCACTTCCCTGCGCAGCGTCTCGTGGAAGAAGCGCTGGTTGTAGAGGCCGGTCAGCGCGTCGGTCTCGGCGAGCTTCCGGGCCTCGCCGTACCGGCGCGCGTTCTCGATCGCGGGGATGCTGCTCTCGGCGAGGTTCTCGGCCCGCTCGATGTGCTCGGCCGTCGGCTCGAAGTCCGGGTTGCGCCAGAAGAGGGAAAGCGTCCCGGTCGGCGCGAGGTCGCGGCCGATCAGCGGGATGAAGAGGCCGCCGCAGATCCGGTGTGACTCCGGGGACTCGCGGTCCCGTCCGTAGCGGTACGTGACCGTGATCGTCCCCGGCAGCGCGCCGACGACCCCTGACGTCGGCGGCTTCTCTGCCTCGTCCGGCGTCAGCGCGCGTGTCGCAACCGCCGGCGCGGCCCCGTGCCGCTCGACGACCATCATCGCCGCGTCGAACCCGGGGAGCTCCATCGCCGCGTCCAGTACTCGGTCCATCAGCTCCTGGAGGTCGATCGAGCCTCCGAGCTCGCCGAACAGGCGGTTGCGGCGGCTCTCCCGCTCGGCGCGCTCGAGCGCCTGCGAGAGGTCCTGCGAGAGCTCGTCCATCTTCAGCCGCATCTCGTCCACCGCCCTCGCGAGGTGGTCGCTCGACTCGGTCGAGGGCGAGTACCGGCGAACGAGCGCGATCGTCGCAAGCGCCGCCGCGGCCGCGAAGGCCAGGACCGCAATCACCGCAGTTGTTGACACGGCCAACATTCCTTCCCCTGAAGCCCTCTTCGCTCCCGTCACACAATCGGGGTACTACCCCTCGAAAGGGGCACCCTTTTCGCACTGTACTCACCGACCTGGACGCTGACCAGACCCCGATGTGAAAGCGGCTGACGCCGCCGGCTACCGGAGTCTGCGCTCGGCAGATTCCGGTGTTGCGAAAAGGTCAGCCCGGCGCGTCTGCGGCGGTGCTCGAGACACCGTCGGGCACGCGGCCTGCGACTGCCGCTCGAGCCCGTGCGTCGAACGCCTCGCCGTTCTCGCTCCCCTTCAGCTCGACGATGCCGGTGGAGAAGGTCGTGCCCGCGCCGGAGTCGAACGTCCGAGCCGCCTCGTCGCGAACCCGGCGGAAGAAGTGGCGTGCGCCGTCCTCGGCCGTCTCGGGCAGGAGGATCCCGAACGCGTCCCGCCGGCGCCGGCAGACGGTGTCGGTGACCCGCGTCACGCGCGTGAGCAGGGCGGCGAACTGGAGCAGGCGCTCGGCCGTCGGCTGGTCGACGTCCACGAGGACGAGGGACAGTGGGCGCCCCGTCCGCCGGGCCCGCGCGATCTCGCGCTCGAGCTCGAGCTCGTAGCCGTTGCTGTCCCGGGAGGTCCGGCGTCGCGCCGAGACGACGTCGGGAGCGACCTCGCCTGCGAGCTGGCGGAAGGCGACGACCGCGGAGCCGTCCGCGGCGATCCTCTCGAGCAGCTCCTCGAGCTTCGGGTCGAGATCGTCCTCTCCCGTGTCGTCGGAGGGCCGGCTGCGCTCGACCGAGCTGCGGATGCGCTGCGAGATCGGCTCGAGCTCTCCCTCGAGCCGTTCGAGCGCGGCGGCGTACCGGTCGGCGCGGGCGCGCGCACGGATCGCGACGACAGCCGCGACGACGGCGAGCGTGCCGGCAGCAACGACGACAAGCGCGATCAGCATCTCAGAACCTCACTTCCCAGTATCCCGGTCCACGGTACTCCTGACGGAGGACGTGCGCCACAGGCGGGCCGCCGTCCTTTGCTACCATCCTGCGGCCTGTTGGCGGGCGTAGCGTTGCCCGCCGATCTTCTGTGCGATCCGTCATTCGACCTCGTAGGAGCAGCGTGCCCACCGTCAATCAGCTCGTGCGCAAGGGCCGAAAGAGCCCGAAAGCGAAGACCAAGACCCCGGCCCTTCGGGGGGCGCCGCAGAAGCGCGGCGTGTGCACGCGCGTCTACACGACGACGCCGAAGAAGCCGAACTCGGCGCTCCGCAAGGTCGCCCGCGTCCGCCTCACGAACGCGATGGAGGTCGGCGCGTACATCCCCGGCGAGGGCCACAACCTGCAGGAGCACTCCGTCGTGCTCGTCCGCGGCGGCCGCGTCAAGGACCTCCCGGGCTTCCGCTACAAGGTCATCCGCGGCGGGCTCGACTCCGCCGGCGTCACCGAGCGCCGCCAGGCCCGCTCGAAGTACGGCGCCAAGAAGCCCTAGCCATGCCCCGCCGCGCAGAGATCCAGCCCCGCGAGATCCCGAGCGACCCCGTCCACGGGTCGGTGCTCGTCACGCAGCTCGTGAACCGGCTGATGCTGGGCGGGAAGAAGTCGATCGCCGAGCAGATCGTCTACGACGCGCTCGCGATCGCGGCCGAGAAGTCCGGCAAGCCGCAGCTCGAGCTGCTCGAGGGCGCGGTCAAGAGCGTCACGCCCGTGCTCGAGGTGCGCTCGCGCCGCGTCGGCGGTGCGAACTACCAGGTACCGATCGAGGTGCCGCAGCGCCGCGCGCGCACGCTCGCGCTGCGCTGGATCGTGCAGAACGCGCGGGAGCGGCGCGAGAAGGGCATGCCTGCGAAGCTCGCCGGCGAGCTCGTCGACGCGGCCTCGCAGCAGGGCGGGGCGTACAAGAAGAAGGACGACATCTACCGCATGGCGCAGGCGAACAAGGCCTTCGCGCATTACCGCTGGTAACCACGATGAGCGCCGTCGCCACCTCCGTTGGGCTGGACCGCGTCCGCAACATCGGGATCATCGCCCACATCGACGCGGGCAAGACGACGACGACCGAGCGGATCCTCTACTACACCGGCCGCACCCACAAGATGGGCGAGGTGCACGAGGGCGCCGCGACGATGGACTGGATGGAGCAGGAGCAGGAGCGCGGCATCACGATCACGTCGGCGGCGACGACCGCGGAGTGGCGCGACTATCGGATCAACATTATCGATACGCCCGGCCACGTGGACTTTACGGTCGAGGTCGAGCGGAGCCTGCGCGTGCTCGACGGCGCGGTCGCGGTCTTCGACTCGGTCGCGGGCGTGCAGCCCCAGTCGGAGACGGTCTGGCGGCAGGCCGACCGCTATCGCGTACCGCGCATCGCGTTCATCAACAAGATGGACCGCACGGGCGCCGACTTCGCGGCCGCGGTGCAGTCCATGCGGGACCGCCTCGGCGCCACGCCCGTCCCCATCCACGTCCCGATCGGCGAGGAGGACGCGTTCTCCGGGATCGTCGACCTCGTCGAGATGAAGGCGATCTCGTACCTGAACGCGCTCGGGACCGAGCTCTCCACGGACGACGTCCCGTCGCAGCTCGCCGAAGCAGCTGAGGCGGCCCACCACGCGCTCATCGACGCGATCGCCGAGTTCGACGACGAGCTCACGGAGACGTACCTCGAGGACGAGAGCAAGGTGACACCCGAGATGATCAAGCGCGCGCTGCGCGAGGGCACGCTCTCGGGGCGGATCACGCCGGTGCTCGCGGGCTCCGCCTTCAAGAACAAGGGCGTGCAGCCGCTCCTCGACGCGATCGTCGACTACCTTCCGAGCCCGCTCGATGTGCTGCCGGTCCACGGAATCGACCCGAAGAGCTCGGAGGAGGCCGCTCGCCCGCCGGCGCTCGAGGCGCCGTTCGCGGCGCTCGCGTTCAAGGTCATGACCGACCCGTACGTCGGCAAGCTCACGTACTTCCGCGTCTACTCGGGCCAGGTCAAGGCGGGCGACCGGGTCCTCAACACGACGAACGGCAAGACCGAGCGCATCGGCCGCATCCTCCAGATGCACGCGAACCACCGCGAGGAGCGGGAGGAGATCGGCGCAGGGGAGATCGCGGCCGCGGTCGGGCTCAAGTTCACGACCACCGGCGACACGCTTGCAATCGACTCCGCCCCGATCGTGCTCGAGTCGATGGCGTTCCCCGACCCCGTCATCTCGGTCGCGATCGAGCCGAAGACGAAGGCCGACCAGGACAAGCTCTCGGAGGGGCTCCAGAAGCTCGCCGAGGAGGACCCCACGTTCCGCGTGTCGACCGACGAGGAGACGGGCCAGACGATCATCGCCGGCATGGGCGAGCTCTCGCTCGAGATCAAGGTCGACCGCCTCCTGCGCGAGTTCCGCGTCGGCGCGAGCGTCGGCCGCCCGCAGGTCGCCTACCGCGAGACCATCGGCCGGCCGGCGGAGAAGATCCAGGGCCGGTTCGTCCGTCAGACCGGCGGCTCCGGCCAGTACGGCGACGTCGTCATCAACATGTACCCGCAGGAGCCGGGCGAGGGGTACGCCTTCGAGGACAAGATCGTCGGCGGGAAGATCCCGCGCGAGTACATCTCGTCGGTGGACGCAGGCATCTCGGAGGCCATGAGCTCCGGCGTCCTGGCCGGGTACCCCGTGGTCGACATCAGGGTCGAGCTCGTCGACGGCTCGTACCACGACGTCGACTCGAGCGAGCGGGCGTTCAAGATCGCCGGCTCGATGGCGTTCAAGGAGGCCATGAAGCGGGCGAAGCCGAAGCTCCTCGAGCCCGTCATGTCGATCGAGATCAGCACACCGGAGGAGTTCGTCGGCGACGTCATTGGTAACCTGAACGGCCGTCGCGGCCGGGTCGAGCACATCGAGCCGGACGCAGCGGGCCAGGTGATCAAGGCGAGCGTGCCGCTCGCGGAGATGTTCGGCTACGCGACCGACCTGCGCTCCATGACGCAAGGACGTGCGACGTTCCACATGGAGCCTGACCACTACGAGGAAGTTCCCGCCACGATCGCCGAGGCGCTCGTGCAGGGCGACAAGTCAGCGTCAAACCAGTAACACGGAGGCATTCAGAATGGGCAAGCAGAAGTTCGAGCGCACCAAGCCTCACGTCAACGTCGGGACCATCGGTCACATCGACCACGGCAAGACGACGCTGACGGCGGCGATCACGAAGGTCCTCTCGGAGTCGGGCACGAACACGGAGGTCGCGACCTTCGACTCGATCGACAAGGCGCCCGAGGAGCGGCAGCGCGGCATCACCATCAACACGGCGCACGTCGAGTACGAGACGGAGAACCGCCACTACGCGCACGTCGACTGCCCGGGGCACGCCGACTACATCAAGAACATGATCACGGGCGCCGCGCAGATGGACGGCGCGATCCTCGTGGTCTCGGCGGCCGACGGCCCGATGCCGCAGACGAGGGAGCACATCCTCCTCGCGCGCCAGGTCGAGGTGCCGTCGATCGTCGTCGCGCTCAACAAGGCCGACATGGTCGACGACCCGGAGCTGCTCGAGCTCGTCGAGATGGAGGTGCGCGAGCTCCTCTCCAAGTACGAGTTCCCGGGCGACGACATCCCGGTCATCCAGGTCTCGGCGCTCAAGGCGCTCGAGGGCGACGCGGAGTGGACTCCCAAGATCCTCGAGCTCATGGAGGCCGTCGACTCGTACATCCCCGAGCCGGTACGCGACGTGGACAAGCCGTTCCTGATGCCGATCGAGGACGTCTTCACGATCACCGGCCGCGGGACCGTGGTCACGGGCCGCATCGAGCAGGGGAAGATGGTCGTCGGCGAGGAGGTCGAGATCATCGGCATCCATCCCGAGGTCGAGAAGACCGTCGTCACCGGCCTCGAGATGTTCCAGAAGACGCTCGACTACGCGCAGGCCGGCGACAACGCGGGCGCGCTGCTCCGCGGCATCAAGCGCGAGGACGTCGAGCGCGGCCAGGTGCTCGCGAAGCCGGGCTCGATCACGCCGCACACGCACTACAAGGCCGAGGTGTACGTCCTCTCGAAGGACGAGGGCGGGCGCCACACGCCGTTCTTCGACGGCTACCGGCCGCAGTTCTACTTCCGCACGACCGACGTGACGGGCTCGATCAAGCTGCCCGAGGGGCAGGAGATGGTCATGCCCGGCGACAACACGAACATGGAGATCGAGCTCATCCAGCCGATCGCCATGGACCAGGGCCTGCGCTTCGCGATTCGCGAGGGCGGCCGGACGGTCGGCGCCGGCGTCGTCACGGAGATCCTCAAGTAGGGGCGGGATATACCCCGCCTCTACTGATACCAACATGGCGCAGCAGAAAATCCGCATCCGACTGAAGGGCTACGACCACAATCAGGTCGACAAGTCCGCCTCCCAGATCGTGGAGACGGCGCAGCGCACCGGTGCCACGATCACGGGGCCGGTTCCCCTGCCCACGGAGAAGAACGTCTACTGCGTCATTCGGAGCCCGTTCAAGGACAAGGACTCCCGCGAGCACTTCGAGGTGCGGACGCACAAGCGGCTGATCGACATCCACTCACCGACGCCGAAGACGGTCGACTCGCTCATGCGGCTCGACCTTCCGGCAGGCGTGGACATCGAGATCAAGCTGTGACCAAATTGCTGCGCAATTTGGTTAGGAGCAGTGCTCCTAACCAATTCTCCGTCAGGAGAATTGGCGTGAAGGGCATCCTCGGCAAGAAGCTCGGCATGAGCCAGGTCTTCGATCCGGAGACCGGGCTGATGACCCCCGTCACCGTGGTCGAGGCGGGGCCGTGCCCTGTGGTCCAGGTGAAGACCGTCGACACGGACGGCTACGACGCGGTGCAGCTTGCGTTCGAGGCCGTCGCCGAGCGGAAGGTCTCGAAGCCGGAGATCGGTCATCTCGCGAAGGCGGGCGTGGGGCCGCATCGCCACCTTGTCGAGGTCCGCGGCCACATCGGGCTCGCCGTCGGCGACACCGTGACCGTCGAGGACTTCGAGCCGGGAGAGGCGATCAAGGTCTCGGGCGTCTCGGTCGGCAAGGGCTTCCAGGGCACGATCAAGCGACACAACTTCACGCGCGGGCCGGTCTCGCACGGCTCGCACAACGTGCGTGCTCCCGGCTCGATCGGCATGTCCGCGACTCCGTCCCGCGTCTTCAAGGGCAGGAAGATGCCCGGCCGCATGGGTGGAGTCCGCGTCACGCAGCCCGGGCTCGTCGTCCACGAGGTCGACCCGGAGCGGAATCTCATGCTCATCCGGGGCTCGGTCCCCGGACCGGCGAGCGGGATCGTGGAGATCCGGGGAGTCTGAGAGATGGCGGTCAAGGCACCAGTGCTCGGCGGCGCGAAGGCCAAGCAGGTCTCGCTGGAGGAGTCGGTGTTCGCGGCTGACGTGACGCCGCATCTCGTGCACGAGACCGTGCGCGCGGAGATGAACGCCGCGCGGGCCGGCACGAAGGGCGGCAAGAGCCGCGGGCTCGTCGCCGGCGGCCGCTCGAAGCCGTGGCGCCAGAAGGGGACCGGGCGCGCTCGTGCCGGAACCACTCGCGCGCCGCAGTGGACCGGAGGCGGCCTCGCCTTCCCGCCTGGCGGGCGCAACTACCTGGTGAAGGTCAACCGGAAGGCGCGACGTGCTGCGCTCCGCGGCGCGCTCTCGAGCCACGCCGGAAACGGCACGTTCGCACTCGTGGACGGGTCCGCGTTCGCCACGCCCTCGACCCGTCAGGCCGCCGAGCTCCTGTCCGACTTCTCGGAGCGCCCGACGCTCGTCGTCGTGACCGAGGACGAGGAGGCCGTGCAGAAGTCGTTCCGCAACCTCGAGAAGGTGCTCGTCACGGTTCCGGCGGAGCTCGAGGTCGCCGGCGTCGTCTGGGCGCGCTCGCTGCTCGTCAGCGAGGCCGCCCTCCCGGACGTGCTCGCGCGCGCCGGCGCCGGGCCGGCCGAGACGGAGGAGGCGACCGAATGAGCCTCCATCCGAACCAGGTCCTGCTCGCGCCGGTCGTCTCCGAGAAGAGCTTCTCGCTCATCACCGACCGCAAGTACACGTTCCGCGTGCACGAGGACGCGCACAAGACGCAGATCCGCCAGGCCGTCGAGGAGCTCTTCGAGGTCGAGGTGCAGGCCGTCAACATCGTGAAGGTCCGGTCGAAGCCGAAGCGGCGCGGGCTCACGGCCGGCCGCCGGCCCGGCTGGAAGAAGGCGATCGTGCAGCTGAAGCAGGGTCACGAGATCGAGATCTTCGAAGGAGCCTCGGTCTGATGGCGCTCAAGAAGTACAAGCCCACGAGCCCGGGCCGTCGCTTCATGGCCACGTCGGGCTTCGAGGAAGTCACGAAGTCCGAGCCGGAGAAGTCGCTGCTCGAGCCGCTGACGAAGAAGGCCGGGCGGAACAACCGCGGCCGCATCACGACGCGCCACAAGGGCGGCGGCCACAAGCGCCGCTTCCGCACGATCGACTTCAAGCGCACGAAGGACGGCGTGCCCGCGAAGGTGGCCGCGATCGAGTACGACCCGAATCGGTCGGCGAGGATCGCGCTGCTCCATTACGCGGACGGCGTGAAGGCGTACATCCTCGCGCCTGCGCGGCTCCGGGTCGGAGCGACGGTCGAGTCCGGCCCGAACGCCGACATCAAGCCCGGGAACGCGCTGCCGCTGGCGAACATCCCGACGGGAACGCTGCTCCACAACGTCGAGCTGAAGCCGGGGCAGGGCGGCCGCATGGCCCGCTCGGCCGGCTCGTCGCTCCAGCTCGTCGCGAAGGACGGCGACTACGGCGTGCTGCGGCTCCCCTCCGGAGAGCTGCGCCGCGTGCTCCTCGCGTGCCGGGGAACTGTCGGCCAGGTCGGGAACACGGATCACGCGAACCAGTCGAGCGGCAAGGCCGGGCGTAGCCGCTGGCTCGGCAAGCGGCCGACGGTGCGCGGCTCCGCGATGAACCCGGTCGACCACCCGCACGGCGGCGGCGAGGGGAAGACGAAGGGCGGCCGGCATCCGGTCACGCCCTGGGGCGTGCCAACCCTCGGCAAGCGCACGCGTCGAAAGCACAAGGATTCCGACAAGCTGATCGTCCGCGGCCGGCGCCGCGGCAAGGAGAGGAAGCGCTAGTGAGCAGGTCTTCGAAAAAGGGGCCTTTCGTGCAGGACCGGCTGCTGAACCGGATCGAGGCCATGAACGCGAGCGGGGAGAAGCGGATGATCCGCACCTGGTCGCGGTCCTCGACGGTGTTCCCCGAGATGGTCGGGCACACGATTGCCGTGCACGACGGTCGCAAGCACGTGCCGGTGTTCGTCACCGAGCAGATGGTCGGCCACAAGCTCGGCGAGTTCGCACCCACGCGGACGTTCCGCAGCCACGCCGGCGACCGCCAGGCCTCAGTGAGGCGGTCGTGAGCAACGGCGCGATCGACGACCGCATGCGCGTTCGCGCGCAGGCGAAGTGGGTGCGCACGTCCGCGCGCAAGGCGCGGCTCGTGCTCGACCACATCCGCGGGCGCTCGGTCCCGGAGGCGCGCACGATTCTCGCCTTCACGTCGCGCGCCGTCGCGACGGACATCGAGAAGGTGCTGAAGTCCGCGGTCGCGAACGCCGAGGCGAATCACGGCCTCGACGGCGACGAGCTCATCGTCGAGTCCGCCTACGCCGACGTCGGGCCGACGCTGAAGCGCTGGAAGCCCCGCGCGCGCGGACGCGTCAACCGGATCAAGAAGCGCACGTGCCACGTGACGCTCGTCCTCGTCGAGCAGCCCGAGGAGCAGACGCGGCGCCGCCGCCGCGCGACCGCCGAGACGCCTGCGGAGGCTCCGGTCGAGACTCCGGCGGCCGACGAGAAGACGACCGCCAAGAAGCCAACGAGACGCAAGAAGAAGGAAGGAGTGGCCGCCTGATGGGCCAGAAGGTGCATCCCGGAGGTTTCCGCGTCGGCGTCATCCACGACTGGAAGTCGAACTGGTGGACGGGCAAGGCGGAGTTCTCCGCCTACCTGCTCGAGGACGTGAAGATCCGCAAGCACATACTCGGCAAGCTCTCGCATGCCGGCCTGTCCGACATCTTGATCCGCAAGGACAAGCAGCGGATCACCGTCGACATCTTCACTGCGCGCCCGGGGATCGTGATCGGCAAGTCGGGCGTCGAGGTCGACGCGCTCCGCCGCGACCTGCACGCGATCACGAAGAAGAACGTGCACATCAACATCAACGAGATCAAGCGCCCCGAGCTCGACGCGAAGCTCGTCGCGCAGTCGATCGCCGAGCAGCTCGAGAACCGCGTCAGCTTCCGGCGGGCGATGAAGCGCTCGCTCGCGTCGGCGATGCGCTCGGGCGCTCAGGGGATCAAGATCACGGCTGCGGGTCGGCTGACCGGCGGCGAGATGAGCCGCCGCGAGATGTACTCCGAGGGCCGCGTTCCGCTGCACACGATCCGCGCGGACATCGACTACGGCATGGCGGAGGCGAAGACGACCTACGGCCAGATCGGCGTCAAGGTCTGGATCAACAAGGGCGAGATCATGCCGGAAGGCTTCGAGGGCGCCGGGCGCGGCGACTCGCGGCTCGGCGACCAGGACCAGGCGCGGCGCCGGCGAGGTACCTCGTCAGAGGGCCTCGGCGCCTCGCGCGAGGGTCGCGGCCGGAGCCAGGATCGCGAGGGCCTCGGCATCGTCCCGCGCAAGCGGGGCCGCGGGCAGCGGCCCGGCGGGCGCGCGACGCAGCGGCCGCGCCGGGAGGGGGCCGAAGGGGCGGCGCCCGATGCAGCAACACCCGAGGCAGCGGCACCCGAGACGACAGCCCCCGATACGGCAGCCCCTGAGGCCGCGGCGCCCGAGGCCCAGCAGGCCGAGACACCGCCGCAGGCGCAGCCCGAGGCGCAGCCGGTGGAACCGGAGGCTCAGGCGCCGGAGACGGCTCCCGAGGCACCCGCGGAGACGGAGGGCGATAGCTGATGCTCATGCCGCGCAAGACGAAGTTCCGCAGGCAGCACCGCGGTCGCCGCCGCGGGCTCTCGAAGGGGCAGACCGACGTGCAGTTCGGCGAGTACGGCTTGAAGAGCCTCGAGGCGGGGTGGGTCACGAACCGCCAGATCGAGGCTGCCCGAATCGCGGCCACGCGCAAGATCCGCAGGAGCGGGAAGGTCTGGATCAACCTCTTCCCCGACAAGCCGTACACCAAGAAGCCGGCCGAGACGCGCATGGGCTCGGGCAAGGGCTCGCCTGAGGGCTGGGTCGCCGTCGTGAAGCCGGGGCGCGTCATGTTCGAGCTCGCCGGCGTCGACGAGCCGCTCGCGAAGGAAGCGCTCCGCCTCGCCGGCCAGAAGCTGCCCGTGAAGACGAAGTTCGTGAAGAGGGAGGCTGAGCTCTTTGAGAGCTAGAGAGTTGCGCGCGATGACCGACGACGAGCTCGATCGCAAGATGGCGGAGACGCGCCAGGAGCTCTTCAACCTCCACTTCCAGACCGCGACGGGCGTGCTCGAGAACAGCGCGCGCCTGCGCACGGCGAAACGCGAGATCGCCCGAATCCTGACCGTGAAAAACGAACGAGCACAAGGACTGAATGTCAGTGGCTGACGAGAACGTGAACGAGACCGAAGAGACACCGGCCGAGCCTGAAGCGCCTGAGGCTGCCGCCGAGGAGGCGCCCGAGGCTTCCGCTCCGGAAGCCCCGGAGGCGGAGGTCGCGGACGCGCCCCCCGAGCAGGAGGCTCCTGCGGAGGAGGCTCCCGCAGAGGAAGCTCCCGCCGAGGAGGCCCCGACCGCGGAGGCCGAGCCGGAGCCGGCCGCCGAGGAAGCGCCAGCCGCCGAAGCGGCCGAGGAGCCGGCGGCCGAGGCCGTGCCCGCGACGAAGAAGAAGCGGAAGCGCCTCCCTCGCACGCTGCGGCCGCAGAAGGGACGGGCGAAGCGCGTGCCGGCCGCAGAGCGGAAGGCCATCACGCGGCTTCCGAAGCCCGAGCACGGCCGCGGGCGCCGGCAGGAGCGCCAGGGCAAGGTCGTTTCGGCCAGCGCCGACAAGACGATCGTCGTTCGCGTCGACGTCGCGAAGGTGCACCCGATGTACAAGAAGGTCATCCGCCGGAGCACGAAGCTCCACGCGCACGACGAGACGAACGAGGCGAAGCTGGGCGACATCGTCCGCATCGTCGAGACGCGCCCGGTCTCGCGCATGAAGCGCTGGCGGCTGCAGGAGGTCGTCGAGGCAGCGAAATGATCCAGCAGGAGTCACGTCTCAAGGTCGCCGACAACACGGGAGCGCGTGAGCTCCTCTGCATCCGCGTGCTCGGCGGCTCCCACCGGCGCTACGCGCGGGTGGGCGACATCATCGTTGCTACCGTGAAATCCGCCACGCCCCAGGGCGCGGTGAAGAAGGGCGAGGTCGTGCGGGCGGTCGTCGTCCGGACGAAGAAGCCCTACGGCAGGGACGACGGCACGCTCATCGGCTTCGACGAGAACGCCGCCGTCCTCATCGACCCACAGTCGAACCCTCGCGGAACGCGCATCTTCGGGCCGGTCGCGCGCGAGCTCCGCGAGAAGAACTTCATGAAGATCGTCAGCCTGGCCCCGGAGGTTCTCTAGCTCATGGCAACGAAGATGAAGGTCAAGAAGGGCGACGAGGTGCAGATCATCGCCGGCAAGGACCGCGGCAAGCGGGGCCGCGTCATCGAGGCGCGCCCGTCGGAGCGGCGGGTCCTCGTCGAGAACCTGAACGTCGCCAAGCGGCATCAGAGGCCGAAGCCGATCCGCGACAGCTCACGGATGGGCGGCGCCCAGATCATGCCCGGCGGGATCATGGAGAAGCCCGCGCCGGTGCCCGTCTCGAACGTCATGGTCGTGTGCCCGACCTGCGGGAACCCGACGCGCGTCGGGATCGCCGAGCGGGAGGCGAAGGGCGGGACCGTCCGCGTCAGGGTCTGCAAGCGCGAGGGCTGCGGGGAGGTGCTCGACAAGTGAGTACGACTCTTTCCGCCCCGACCCCCGAGACCTACGTCGCGCGCCTGAAGGAGCGGTACGACACCGAGATCAAGCCGCAGCTGCAGGAGGAGCTCGAGCTCTCGTCCGTCATGCAGGTGCCGCGCGTGACCAAGATCACGCTGAACATGGGCGTCGGCGAGGCGAAGACCGACGCGAAGGCGCTCGACGCTGCGCTCGAGGAGCTCACGCTCATCGCCGGCCAGCAGGCGCAGGTTCGGCGGGCGACCAAGTCCATCGCGAGCTTCAAGCTCCGCGAGGGCATGCCCGTCGGCGCGCGCGTGACGCTTCGCGGAACGCGCATGTACGAGTTCCTCGATCGCCTGAGCTCGATCGCGCTGCCGCGCATCCGGGACTTCCGCGGGCTCGACCCCGGCTCGTTCGACGGGCGCGGTAACTACTCGATCGGGATCCGGGAGCAGATCATCTTCCCCGAGATCGACTACGACAAGGTGCCTTCGATCCGGGGGCTCGACGTCGCGATCACGACCTCGGCGCAGACGGACGAGCACGGGCAGGCGCTTCTCGCCGCGCTCGGGCTGCCGTTCGCCGGAGAGAGAAGGACGGACTGACGCATGGCCAAGAAGTCGCTCGTCGTCAAGCAGCAGCGGAAGTCGAAGTACCCGGTCCGGGAGTACACGCGCTGCACGAGGTGCGGCCGCCCGCGCGCGGTCTTCCAAAAGTTCGGCGTCTGCCGGATCTGCCTGCGAGAGCTCGCGCACCAGGGCGCCGTGCCCGGCATGACCAAGTCGAGCTGGTAGGAGGAGACGTGCTCACCGATCCGATCGCCGACATGCTCACGCGCATCCGCAACGCCAACCGGGCGCTGCACGCGACCGCCTCGATGCCGACCTCGAAGATGAAGGAGGAGATCGCCCGCATCCTCAAGGAGGAGGGCTACATCCAGGACTTCAGCGTGGTCGAGACGAAGGACGCGAAGGACCAGCCGCTGCCGTTCCGCATGCTCGTCATCGAGCTCAAGTTCGCGCGCGACCGGCGGCGCGTGATCACCGACCTCAAGCGCGTCTCGAAGCCCGGCCGGCGCGTGTACGCGGGCAAGGACCGGCTGCCGCGCGTCCTCGGCGGGCTCGGCACCGCCATCATGTCCACCTCGACCGGCGTCATCACCCACCGCCAGGCCGCAGAGCGCGGCGTCGGCGGGGAAGTGATCGCGTTCGTCTGGTGAGGCCATTTGCTTCGCAAATGGTTAGGAGAACCATGGATCTGAGTCGCACTACCAACCAGTTCGGCGCCGAAGGCGGTGAACTGGCATGAGCAGGATCGGACGACAGCCGATCGAACTGCCAGCCGGCGTTCTCGTCGCGCTCTCGCCTGGGCGCGTGCAGGTGAACGGGCCGCTCGGGGAGCTCTCCCAGACGGTGCCTGCTCGGATGCTCATCGAGAAGACCGACAGCGAGATCACGGTCGCGCGCCCGACCGAGCGCGGGCAGGACCGGGCGCTGCACGGGCTCACGCGGACGCTCATCGCGAACATGGTCGAGGGCGTCACCAAGGGCTTCGAGAAGCACCTCGAGATCCAGGGCGTCGGCTACCGCGCGCAGCTCAAGGGCTCGGACCTCGAGCTCGCAGTCGGGTACTCGCACCCGGTGACGATCACCCCGCGCGACGGGATCGCGTTCGATGTCCCCATTCCGACACAGATCGTGGTCAAGGGCATCGACAAGCAGAAGGTCGGGCAGACCGCGGCAGAGATCCGCAAGGTGCGACCGCCGGAGCCGTACAAGGGCAAGGGCATCCGCTACCGCGACGAGCAGGTGCGGAGGAAGGTCGGCAAGCGCGCATGAGCACGCTCACGAAACGACAGGCTCGTATCCGGCGTCATCGCCGGGTCCGCGGCAAGATCGCGGGCACGGCCGAGCGTCCCCGCCTCGCGGTGTTCCGCTCGAACCGCGGCATCTTCGCGCAGCTCATCGACGACCAGAGCGGGCGCACCTTGGCGGCAGCTGGGTGGAACTCGCTCGGCAAGCTGCCGGGATCGAAGGTCGAGCAGGCCGGCGAGGTCGGCAAGGCCCTCGGCAAGGCCGCGAAGGCCGCGGGCGTGACGACGTGCGTCTTCGACCGCGGCGGATACCTGTACCACGGACGCGTGAAGGCGCTCGCGGAGGGCGCGCGCGAGGAAGGACTCGAGTTTTGAGCACCAGGGAAGTTGCTGACTCCCGCGAGCTGAAGGAGCGGGTCATCGAGATCAACCGCGTCGCGAAGGTCGTCAAGGGCGGCCGCCGGTTCTCGTTCACCGCGCTCGTCGTCATCGGCGACGAGATCGACCGCGTCGGCCTCGGCTACGGCAAGGCGCGCGAGGTCCCCCTCGCGATCTCGAAGGCCGTCGAGGACGCGAAGAAGAACCTCTTCACGGTGCCGAAGCACGGGCAGACGATCACGCACGAGATCGTCGGCCGGTTCGACGCCGCGCGCGTCGTCCTGCGGCCGGCCAGCGAGGGAACCGGCGTCATCGCCGGCGGCGGCGTCCGCGCCGTGCTCGAGCTCGCGGGGATCCGCGACGTCCTCGCGAAGAGCATCGGGACGACCACCCCGATCAACATGACCCGCGCGACCGTCGCAGGCCTGCGCGGCCTCGTGCGCCCGGAGGACGTCGCGTTGCTCCGCGGCAAGACGATCGCCGAGGTGATCCCCATTCCGCGTCCCGCGACGCTCGCGCGTGCGGAGGCCGCGGCACAGGCCGAGGCGGAGGCTCAGGCCGGGGAGCAGGCGGCAGCGCCCGTCGCCGCCGTCGAGGCTCCGGCCGTCGAGCAGCAGGTGGCGGAGGCGCCCGCGGAGACCGGGGATGCGCCCGCGGAGGAGGAGTCGACTCCTAACCAGAATCCGGAGGATTCTGGCCAGTGAGCGAGCTCAAGATCACCCAGGTCCGGAGCATCGTCGGCCAGTCCGAGCGCCATCGCGGCACGCTCCGCGCGCTCGGGCTCGGCAAGATCGGCCGCTCCGCCGAGCACCGCGACTCCCCGCAGCTGCAGGGCATGCTGCGGCAGGTCCGCCACCTCGTCCGCATCGACGGGAAGGACGCCTGATGGCCGAAGAGCTCTCTCTCCACGATCTCCGTCCGGCGCAGCCGCGCAAGGAGCGCAAGCGCGTCGGACGCGGCCTCGGCTCCGGCAAGGGCCGGTACTCCGGCCGCGGGATCAAGGGTCAGAAGTCGCGCTCGGGCTCGAACAAGATGCCGGCCGGGTTCGAGGGCGGCCAGACGCCGATCGACATGCGCATGGGCAAGCTCCGCGGCAACACGTCGGCGGACGCGATGCCGATCGGGCCGTTCCGGACGTACAGCCAGCCGGTCAACGTCCGCGATCTCGAGGGCCGCTTCGATGCGGGCTCCGAGGTGACGCCTGAGTCTCTGAAGGAAGCCGGGCTGATCGCGAAGTTGAAGGTGGACGTGAAGATCCTCGGCCAGGGCGAGCTGGCGAAGGCACTCTCGGTCTCCGCCCACGGGTTCTCGAAGAGCGCGGTCGAGAAGATCGAGGCCGCCGGCGGCACGGTCACGTGGCTCCGCGGCGAGCCCGTCAAGAAGAAGCGGAAGCGGCACAAGACCGCCGCGCCCGCGGCCGAGCAGCCCGAGGCTCCGTCAGAGGAGGCCGCCGAGGCCGACGAGACGGCGGACGAGGCGCCCGCGGACGAGGGCGCGGAGCCGGAGGAGTAGCACGTGTTCTCGTGGCTCTCGAACGCCTGGCGCGTCCCCGAGCTTCGGCGGCGCGTCCTCTTCACGGCGATGATCCTCGCCGCCTACCGGCTCGGCTCGTGGATCCCCGCGCCGGGCGTGAACTCGGAGACGATCGAGAACTACTTCTCGGGTCGCGGCGACACGATCCTCGGCCTGCTCGATCTCTTCTCGGGCGGCGCGCTGTCGCAGTTCTCGCTCTTCGCGCTCGGGATCATGCCGTACGTCACGGCGTCGATCATCCTGCAGCTCATGACCGTGGTCATCCCACGCCTCGGCGAGCTCCAGAAGGAGGGAGAGGCCGGCTACGCGAAGATCACGCAGTACACGCGCTACCTGACTGTCGTCCTCGCGGCGGCGCAGGCGACCGGGTACGCGTTCCTCTTCCGCACCCAGGGCGCGCTCGACGCGGGCTCGGGCGAGCTGGTGCTGATCATCGTGACGCTCACCGCCGGCACGACTCTCCTCATGTGGATGGGCGAGCTGATCACGAAGCGCGGCATCGGAAACGGGATCTCGATCCTCATCTTCGCGTCGATCCTCGTCGGCGCGCCGATCGGCATCGCCGCCTGGTGGAACGGCGGGCCGATGGAGAAGCTCTTCTACCCGCTGATCGCGCTCGGGATCGTCGCCGCGGTCGTGTTCGTGCAGGAGGGCCAGCGGCGGATCCCGATCCAGTACGCGAAGCGCATGGTCGGCCGCCGCATGACGGCCGGCGGCTCCACGTACCTGCCGCTCCGCGTGAACATGGCGGGCGTCATCCCGATCATCTTCGCGGCCGCGATCCTCGCGTTCCCGCCGACGATGGCGCAGTACTTCCCGGCGACGCAGGACTTCGTGAACGAGCACTTCCAGCCGGGCGACTGGATCTACCTGGTCATCGAGGGCTTCATGATCGTGCTCTTCACCTACTTCTACACGGCGGTGCAGTTCAACCCGGTGGACCAGTCGGACAACCTGCGCCGGCACGGCGGCTACATCCCCGGCATCCGTCCGGGCCCGCCGACGGCGCAGTACCTCGACCGTGTCCTCTCGCGGCTGACGCTGCCGGGCTCGCTGTTCCTCGCCCTCATCGCCGTCCTGCCGAGCCTCTTCATCGCGTACGGCGGCTTCTCGCAGGCAAGCGCCGGCGCCCTCGGCGGCACGTCCGTGCTCATCGCGGTCGGCGTCGCCCTGGACACGATGCGGCAGATGGAGTCCCAGATGATGATGCGCTCCTACGAGGGCTTCCTCCGGTAGAGGCGAGGAGTCGCCTCATGTCACCTTCTCGCGCCCGCGCGCTCCTGGGGCGGCGCTCGCGGTGCGGGGCCGGAGGGCACAGTACGACCGGTACGGGCCCGGAGAGCCCCGTGGCGCGAGCGTCGTCAGGCAGCGGCGGAGCCCGGCTCCGCCGGGCGGGAGCCGTTGCCGGCCAGGGGCGCGCGTGAGGATCCTCATCCTCGGGCCCCAGGGGTCAGGGAAGGGAACGCAGGCGGCCAAGATCGCGACCGCGTACGGCATCCCTCACGTCGCCACCGGGGACATCCTGCGCACCGCGGTCGCGAACGGAAGCGAGCTCGGGAAGCAGGTCAGGCCCATCCTCGACCGCGGGGACCTCGTCCCCGACGACCTCATGGTCGGTCTCATTCGCGAGCGGCTCGAGCACGAGGACGGGTTCGTGCTCGACGGCTTCCCGCGGACGGTCCCGCAGGCGGAGGCGCTCGACGCCATGCTCGAGGAGATCGAGAAGCCGCTCGACGTCGTGCTCCTGCTCGAGGTCTCGGACGATGTCGCCGTCGAGCGCCTGCTCCACCGTGGGGCCGTCGAGCACCGAGCGGACGACGAGCCGGAGGCGATCCGCAATCGGCTGCAGCTCTACCACCGGCTGACCGAGCCGGTCGTGGAGCGCTATCGGGCCGAGGGCACGCTCGTGCCCGTCAACGGCGAGCAGCCGGTCGAGGACGTCCACGACGAGATCGAGGACGCCCTCACGCAGGTGCGCGCATGATCATCCGCAAGAGCCCGCGCGAGATCGAGAAGATGGCGCTCGCCGGCGCCCTCGTGGCCGAGACGATCGCGCACGTCGGCTCGCTGCTTCGCCCCGGCGTCACGACCGGCGAGCTCGACGACGCGGCCGGCGCCTTCATCCGCGAGCACGGCGGCATCCCCACCTCGGAGGGCTACAAGGGCTACCCGAGGGCGATCTGCATCTCGCCGAACGCGGTTGTCGTGCACGGGATCCCCGGCGCGTACGAGGTCGGCGACGGAGACCTCCTGACGATCGACGTCGGGATCACGCTCGACGGGTACATCGCGGACAGCGCGTACACGTTCGGCGTCGGCGACATCGAGCCCGAAGCGCAGCGCCTCCTCGACGTCGCCCAGGACGCCCTCGCGGCCGGCATCGCCGAGGCCACGGTCGGAAACCACGTCGGCGACATCTCGCACGCGGTGCAGGCGGTCGTCGAGAGCGCGGACTTCTCGGTGGTGCGCAGCCTGGTCGGGCACGGCGTCGGCCGCCACTACCACGAGGACCCGCACATCCCGAACTTCGGCGAGCCCGGGCGCGGGCCGCGGCTCTCCGAGGGTATGACGATCGCGATCGAGCCGATGATCACGGCCGGCGGCTCGGACATCGACGTCGGCGACGACGGCTGGACGATCACGACCGCCGACGGCTCACTTTCTGCGCATTTCGAGCACACCGTCGCGGTTACCGGGGACGGGCCTCGGATCCTCACGCCACGCGTCGGCGTGCCCTCGAGGGTCTAGCAGCCGCTCGAAAGCTGTTTGCTACGATGACCAGCCGCGGCGCCGGGCCGCCCGCTTGCGCCGCCGTTTTCTCCCGCAACAGAAAGGCATCGGAACGGTCCCAGAAGGTCGGGTAGTACACGTGGCAGTCAAGGAAGAGAAGATCGAGGTCGAAGGCGAGGTCGTCGAGGCGCTCCCGAGCACGATGTTCAGGGTGCAGCTCGAAGACGGACACAGCGTTCTCGCCAAGATCTCCGGGAAGATGAGGAAGCACTACATCCGCATCCTCCCGGGCGACCGTGTCAAGGTCGAGCTCTCTCCCTACGACCTGACTCGCGGCCGGATCACGTTCCGACTCAAGTAGAGAGATGAAAGTCCGCCCCTCCGTCAAGCCGATGTGTGAGCGCTGCCGCGTGATCAAGCGGCACGGCCGCACGCTGGTCATCTGCACGAACCCGCGACACAAGCAAAGGCAGGGCTGAGCCAGTGGCACGAATCGCCGGCGTCAACCTCCCGACCCAGAAGCGCCTTGAGGTCGGGCTGACCTACATCTACGGCATCGGGCGCTCGACTGCGCAGAAGACCATCAAGGTGCTCGAGCTCGACCCGAACCAGAAGATTCGCGACCTCACGGACGAGGAGGTCACGAAGCTCCGGACATACATCGACTCGGAGCTCGAGGTAGAGGGTGACCTCCGCCGGAACCGCCAGCAGGCGATCAAGCGCCTGACCGAGATCGGGAGCTACCGGGGGATCCGCCACCGCCGCGGCCTCCCCGTGCGCGGCCAGCGGACGAAGACGAACGCCAGGACTCGCAAAGGTCCGGCGAAGACCGTCGGCCGCGGCAAGAAAGCGGCGGCGAAGTAGTGGCGCCTCCCCGCAGGTCCGCGGCTCGGGGTCGCACGAGACGCCGGGTCAAGAAGAACATCGCCATCGGGCAGGCGCACATCAAGACCTCGTTCAACAACACGATCGTCACGCTCACCGACCGCGAGGGCAACGTCATCGTGTGGGAGTCCGCCGGCTCGGCCGGCTTCAAGGGCTCCCGCAAGTCGACGCCGTTCGCCGCGCAGGTGACCGCGGACAACGCCGCCCGCAAGGGCATGGAGCACGGCCTGCAGAAGGTCGAGGTGTTCGTCAAGGGCCCGGGCTCCGGGCGGGAGACGGCGATCCGGTCGCTCCAGGCGGCCGGGCTCGAGATCCTCGGCGTCCGCGACGTCACCCCGCAGGCCCACAACGGCGTCCGGCAGCGCAAGCGGAGGCGCGTCTAGTGGCTCGCGATCTCGGGCCGAAGTGCCGCCTTTGCCGCCGCGAGGGGCTCAAGCTCTTCCTGAAGGGCGAGCGCTGCCTGACCGAGAAGTGCGCGGTCGAGCGCAGGAGCTATCCGCCGGGCGAGCACGGGCGCGGCCGGATCAAGCAGAGCGAGTACCTGCTCCAGCTGCGTGAGAAGCAGAAGGCGCGCCGGTACTACGGCCTGCTCGAGAAGCAGTTCCGCAGGACCTACGAGAAGGCCAGCCGCGGGCAGGGGGCACCTGGCGAGAACCTGCTCCGGATGCTCGAGACGCGCCTCGACAACGTCGTCTACCGGCTCGGGTTCGCGGGCTCGCGCGCGCAGTCGCGCCAGCTCGTCCGCCACGGCCACTTCCGCGTCAACGGCCGCCGGGTCAACATCCCGAGCTACGGGGTGAAGCCCGACGACGTGATCTCGCTCAAGCCCGGCAGCCCGGTCGAGCAGCTCGTGCGCGACGCGACCGACCTCACGGCGTCCGTTGCGCCGTGGCTCCAGGCCGACCACGACGGCCTCACGGGAACGGTGCTCCGCTATCCCGAGCGCGACGAGATCGACGTCCCCGTCCAGGAATCGCTCATCGTGGAGCTGTATTCGAAGTAGCGTGGCGAGGCTTGCCTCGCCCTGAGCTGACAGACCGAAAGGATCGACTTGGCTACACGAACCAGCCTGATGGAGTTCCAGATCCCGCGGATCGCCCACGAGGAGGCCGACGACCATCGCGGCGTCTTCCAGATCGAGCCGCTCGATCGGGGCTTCGGCCACACGTTCGGCAACTCGCTGCGCCGCGTGCTGCTCTCCTCGCTCGAGGGGGCGGCGGTGACGGCCGTGAAGATCGAGGGCGTCGCCCACGAGTTCACGACCCTGCCCGGCGTCCGCGAGGACGTCATCGACATCATCCTCAACCTCAAGAACCTCATCGTGCTCCTGCACGGCGCGTCGCCCGAGATCGAGGTCTACATTGCGAAGAAGGGCCCGGGGATCGTCACGGCCGCCGACATCGAGGCGCCGGCCGACCTCGAGATCCTCAACCCAGAGCTCGAGATCGCGCACATCTCCGACAAGGGCAAGCTCGAGATGACCCTCACCGTCGGCCGTGGCCGGGGCTACGTCCCGGCGGAGCTGAACCGCGGCCCGGAGACGTCGATCGGCGTCATCCCGATCGACTCGATCTTCTCGCCGGTCCGCCGCGTCGCGTACGAGGTCGAGGCCGCTCGCGTGGGGCAGCGCACGGACTACGACAAGCTCGTGCTCGACGTGACCACCGACGGCTCGATCGACCCGCGTGACGCGATCGGCCAGGCGGCCGAGATCCTCATCCGGCAGCTCGCGATCTTCACCGACCTCGACCGCATCGAGGGGCTCGGCGAGGTCACGGCCGAGGCGGCCGCGGAGGCCCCCACCTCGCACGGGATGGAGAACTTCCCGATCGAGGAGCTCGAGCTCGGCGTCCGCTCGTACAACTGCCTGAAGCGCGTCGGCATCGAGACGATCGGCGATCTCACGTCGAAGTCCGAGTCAGAGCTCGTCGCCATCCCCAACTTCGGTCGCAAGTCGATCGAAGAGGTGCGGTCGGCGCTCGCGACGCACGGCCTCGTGCTCAAGGGCGAGGAGTAAGGCAGGGCGATGCGCCACGCGAAGTCGGGCAAGAAGCTGGGTCGCGACTCGGCCCATCGCAAGGCGCTCTACTCGAATCTCGCGGGCGCGCTGATCGAGCACGGCCGTATCGAGACGACCGCGGCGAAGGCCAAGGCCGTCAAGCCGTTCGCCGAGAAGATGATCACGCTCGGCAAGCGCGGCGACCTGCACGCCCGCCGGCAGGCGCTGGCGGCGCTGCGCTCGAACGACGTGGTCCATCGCCTGTTCGCGGACATCGCCCCGCGCTTCACGGAGCGTCCGGGGGGCTATACGCGGATCGTCCGGATCGGCCCGCGGCAAGGCGACGCAGCGGAGATGGTGTACCTCGAGCTCGTCGACCACGAGCCCGTCGCCACGCCGCTGGCTCCGCGCGAGCGTGAGGAGCCCGCGCGAGAAGAGCCTGCCGCCGCCGAAGTGTAGGACCGACCGTCCGGGCCGGGCCGCGTCCGGCCCGGACGGTCCGTACGCTTGCGGGCGTGCTCTTCCTCATCGCGCTGCTGCTTGCGATCTTCGTGCTCCCTTCGCCGTGGGGGCTCGTCGCGGTCGTGGTCGCGGCAGCGCTCGACATCGCGGAGACCGGCGTCTTCATGTGGTGGTCGAAGCGACGGAAGTCGGCGGTCGGCGTCGAGACGATCGTCGGCAGGCGCGGAGTCGCCGTCGGCCAGCTCTGGCCCGAGGGTCAGATCAAGGTCGACGGCGAGATCTGGCGCGCGCGCTGCCCCGACGGATGCGATACCGGGACCGACGTCGTCGTCCGCTCGGTCGAGGGTCTGACCCTCGTCGTCGATCCCGCGTGACCCAGCTACCCTGACCCCCGTGCGGCTCGTGATCCTCGCCGTCGCCGGCCTCGCGCTCGTCCCGCTCGCGGGGGCCTCGTCGACGCAGTGGGACGAGCGGGCTCCGATGCCGCTGCCGCGGACCGAGGTCGCCGCCGCGACCGTCGGGAAGGAGATCTTCGTCCTCGGAGGCATGCTGCCCACTGGCGCCCCGTCGAACCGGGTCGACGCGTACAACCCGGCGCGCGATACGTGGCGACGGGTGCCGAACCTCCCCGCAGGTGTCCATCACGCGATGGCGACGGGCGCGGGCGGCAGGCTCTACGTCTTCGGCGGCTACGGCGCCTCCGGAGCGCAGCAGACGGCGTGGGTGCTCGACAAGCGGCGGTGGCGCGCGCTTCCGAGGATGCCGTTCCCGCGCGCGGCGGCCGGAGCAGGGTTCGCGAACGGGAAAATCATCGTCGCCGGAGGAGTTGCGGCCGGTCGGCTTGCGAAGTCCGCGCTCTCGTTCGACCTCCGGACGAGGCGGTGGAGGGCGATCCCGGGGCCGACTCCGCGAGAGCACCTGGGCGTCACGTCGCTCGCGGGGACGATCTACGCGATCGCGGGTCGTACCGGCGGGATAGACACCAACCTCCTCGACTTCGAGTCGTACCGCCCGGGTCAGCGGAGCTGGACGCGGCTTCCGGCAGTCCCCGATCCGCGCGGCGGGACGGGCGCCACCGGGCTCAACGGGCAGATCGTCTCGGTCGGCGGGGAGGAGCCACAGGGGACGATCGCGGAGGTCCTCGCGTACCGCGTCGCCGAGCGCAGGTGGGTGCAGCTCGAGAGCCTGCGAACGCCTCGGCACGGCCTCGGCGTAGCGGCGTTCGGCGGACGCGTCTTCGTCATCGGGGGCGGCACCGAGCCCGGCTTGACCGTTTCGACCGCGAACGAGTCGCTGCGCGTTCCGCGTTAGCCTGCGTCCCAGGCCACGGGTAACGACGCGAGGCTGCGGAAGAGCGGGATGGGGCGCCAGTAGAGGTCCTTCTCCTCGATCGCCAGCCGGAGCGACGGGAGCCGGTCGAAGAGCGTCCTCAAGGCGATCTCCGCCTCGAGGCGGGCAAGCGGCGCGCCGAGGCAGAAGTGAGGGCCGCGCCCGAAGCCGAGGTGCTTCGAGTCGCCGCGCGCGAGATCGAGTCTGTCCGCGTCCGGGAACCGGTCCGGGTCGCGGTTCGCCGAGCCGATGACGGCGATCACGAAGTCGCCCCGGCGGATCGTCTGCGAGCCGACCTCGACGTCGGTCGTCGCCCAGCGGGTGATCGAGCGCTCGACCGGGCTGTCGAAACGGAGCAGCTCCTCGACGGCATCCGGCAGCCCAGCCGGGTTCGTTCGCAGCCTCTCCAGCTCCTCCGGATGATTGAGGAGCGCGAGCACGCTGTTCCCGATCAGGCTCACCGTCGTCTCGTGCCCGGCGACGATGAGGAGCACGACCATGCTGAAGAGCTCGTCCTCGCTCAGCGTGTCGCCGGCCTCCTCGGCCTGCACGAGCGCGCTGACGAGATCGTCGCCGGGCTCGGCGCGCCGCCGCTCGAAGAGCTCGTGCAGGTACGCGAGGAACTGCTCGATCGCCACGGCGAAGGCTTGCTGCTCCTCCTCGGTCAGCGCCGGGCTGACGAACAGGTTCGACCACTCCCGGAACCGGTCGCGGTCCTCTGACGGGATGCCGAGCAGCTCGCAGATCACGATGATCGGGAGCGGGAACGCGAAGTCGTCCACGAGGTTCATCTCCCCGCGCGGCTCGACCGCGTCGATCAGCTCGTCGGCGATCTCCTGGACGCGCGGGCGGAGCGCCTCGACCATGCGCGGCGTGAATGCCTTCGAGACGAGCCGGCGCAGGCGGCGGTGGTCGTCGCCGTCCTTCGTCAGCAGACTCGAGTTGATGCGTGGATCGGCGGGGACCGCGAACGCGGCCGCGAGCTCCTCGGGTGTCAGCGCCAGCGCGGGATCGAGCACGAAGCGCTCGTCGTCGGCGAGGACGGCCATGGCGTCCTCGTGCCGGGTCACGAACCAGATCGGGGTCTTCCCGTCGAGCCCAGGCTGCCTGAAGACGGGATCGTGCTCCCGCATCGCGGCGTACGTCTCGTGCGTTGTCTCGCGGAACTCGTACGAGTAGAGGTCGTACTTGCGCTCTTCCATAGGCTCATCCTCGCACGCGTGATCCTCAAGCTCACACTCGAGTACGACGGCACCGGGTTCCGCGGCTGGGCCCGCCAGCCCGGCGAGCGCACGGTCGAGGGAGTCATCCGCGACGCGTTCGACACGGTGTTTCCGCGCTGGGACGGACTTGCGGTTGCGGGACGCACCGACGCCGGAGTCCACGCGACGGGGCAGGTCGCGAGCGTCGAGGTCGAGGGCGGGCCGCCGGTCGAGAATGCCGCCGATGCGCTCACCGCGGCGCTTCCCGAGGACGTCGCCGTTCTCGCCGCCGAGGAGGCGGGCGAGGGCTTCCACGCGCGGTTCTCCGCGCAGAGTCGCGTCGTACCGCTTTCGGGTGCTGGCGGGGCGCCCGCGGTCGCCGCTGGAAGCGCGGCGGGCTCTCTGGTGGCCACGGCGGGTAGATGTCGAGGCGCTGACCGCGGCGGCCGCGCTGCTCTCCGGCGAGCACGACTTCCGCGCGTTCACGCCGACCGACACGCGGCACGACACCTCCGTGCGCGACGTTCGGGCGGCTGCCTGGCAGCCTGACGGCGACCGCCTCGAGTTCACGATCACCGCCGACAGCTTCCTCCGGCACATGGTGCGGACCCTCGTCGGGACGATGCTCGAACTGGGGCCGGCGGCGCCCGAGCGGATGGCGGAGCTGCTCGAGGGCCGCCCGCGCGAGGAGGCGGGGCTGACCGCGCCGCCGTGGGGCCTCTACCTCGAGCGGGTCGAGTACTGACGCCTGGCTACGATCGCGCCGTGCGCTTCCCCGTCGTCCTCTTCGACCTCGACGGCACGCTGATCGACTCGGGGCCGATCATCCTCGCATCGATGCAGCACGCGACACGCACCGTGCTCGGGCGCGAGATCGCGTACGAGGAGCTCGCGGCGACCGTGGGCGGACAGGGGCTGATCTCGCAGATGCAGGCGCTCGACGCCGACCGCGTCGACGAGCTGCTCGAGGTCTACCGCGCCCACAACGACCCGCTCCACGACACACTCGAGGCCTTCGACGACGTCCTGGCGCTGTTGCCGCGCCTCCGGGACGAAGGGCGGAAGCTCGGGATCGTGACCGCGAAGCGCCATCGCACGGTGTCGCTCGCCTTCGACCGCTTTCCGCAGCTCGACCGGCACTTCGACGTCGTGATCGCGTTCGAGGACACCGAGCGCCACAAGCCCGATCCAGACCCGGTTCTCGCGGGAGTCGCGCGACTCGGCGCCGACCCGGCACATGCCGCCTATGTCGGCGACTCGCCCTTCGACATCCGATCCGCGAAGGCGGCCGGCGTCTTCGCGGTCGCGGTCGGCTGGGGCGGGATCCACGCCGACGACCGCCTTCTCGACGAGGAGCCCGACGCCTTCGTCCGCGACCCCGAGGAGCTGCACGGTGTCCTCTAGAGGCGTGTCCTCTAGGACCACATCGCCGGCGAAGCGCGCCGAGGAGCTGCGGCGGCTCGTTGCTCACCACAACTACCGCTACCACGTCCTCGACGACCCCGAGCTCTCCGACGCCGCGTACGACGTCCTCTACGACGAGCTGAAAGCGCTCGAAGAGGAGCACCCCGAGCTCGTCACGCCCGACTCTCCCACGCAGCGGGTCGGCGCGCCTCCGGCCGAAGGGTTCCGCAAGGTCGAGCACCTGTCCCCGATGGGCTCGCTCGAGAAGGTCACGACCGCGGAGCTGCTCGAGAAGTGGGCGGACGACGTCCGCAAGCGCCTCGGCACCGACGAGCCCGATCGCCTACGTGCTCGAGCCGAAGGTCGACGGCTCCGCGGTCTCGCTCGTGTACGAGAACGGCGTGCTCGTGCGCGGGGCGACGCGCGGGGACGCATTTCGCGGCGAGGACGTGACCGGGAACCTCCGCACGCTCGAGTCGGTCCCGCTTCGGATGCTGCTGCCGAAAGGCGAGCGCCCGCCCGAGGTGCTCGAGGTGCGCGGCGAGGTGTTCTTCCCGCTCTCCGGCTTCGCGCGCTTCAACCAGGCACAAGAGGAGGCCGGGCGCAAGCCGGCGCCGAACCCGAGGAACGCGGCCGCCGGCTCGCTGCGGCAGCTGAACCCCGCGATCACCGCCGAGCGGCCGCTCTCGATCTACGTCTACGGCGTGGGTGTGCGCGGCCCGAACAGCCCCACGACGCAGTGGGAGACCCTCGCCTGGCTCCGCGAGCGCGGCTTCCGGACGAACCCGCTCGCGCAGCGCCTGGAGACGATCGAGGAGGTCGCGAAGGCGTGCGCGGCCTGGGAGGCCCGGCGCGGCGAGCTCGACTACGAGATCGACGGCATCGTGATCAAGATCGACTCGTTCGCGCAGCAGGAGGCGCTGGGCTCGCTCCACAGCCGCCCCCGCTTCGCGCGCGCGTACAAGTGGGCGCCGACCGCTGCGACGACGCGGCTCGTGAAGATTCATGTGCGCGTGGGGCGGACCGGCGTGCTCGCCCCGCTCGCCGAGCTCGAGCCGGTGCACATCGGCGGCGTCACCGTGACGAGCGCGACGCTCCACAACGAGGAGGACATCACGCGGAAGGACATTCGCGAGGGCGACCTCGTGATCGTGCAGCGTGCCGGCGACGTGATCCCGCAGGTCGTCGGGCCGGCGGGCGAGCACGAGCCGGGGACGAAGCCGTGGCGGATGCCGAAGCGCTGCCCGCTCTGCAACACCGAGGTCGTCAAGCCTGCGGGCGAGGTCATGCACCGCTGTCCGAACAAGGCCTGTCCCTCGCGCGGCCTCGAGACGCTGTACCACTGGGTCGGCCCCGCGCTCGACATCGAGAACGTCGGCAGCGAGACGATCAAGAAGCTCTGGGACGAGGGCATCGTCCGCTCGCTCCCCGATCTCTACCGGCTCACGACCGAGCAGCTCGAGGCGCTCGAGGGGTTCGCGGAGATCTCGGCCGCGCGCGCGATCGAGTCGATCCAGCGCTCGAAGGAGCAGCCGTTCAGGCGCGTCCTCTTCGGGCTCAACATCCCGAAGGTCGGCTGGATCCTCGCGCGAAATCTCGCGAGCCACTTCGGCTCCGCCGAGGCGCTCGCGCGGGCGACGCTCGCCGACCTCGAGGAGGTCGAGGGCATCGGCCCCGACCGGGCGGCTCTCATCGCCGAGTGGTTCGCCGACGAGGAGAACCTCGCGCTGATCGAGGAGCTGCGCGGTCTCGGCATCCAGATGGTCGGCGAGAAGGCCGAGCGGGTCGTCGAGGAGGGCCCGCTCACCGGGCAGCAGTACGTCATCACCGGAACGCTCGAGAGCTTCAAGCGCGAGGAGGCGAAGGCCGCGCTCGAGGCGCTCGGCGCCAAGGTCACGGGCTCGGTCTCGAAGAAGACGTCGGGCGTGATCGTGGGGGAGAGCCCGGGCTCGAAGGCGCAGAAGGCCGAGGAGCTCGGCGTGCAGGTCCTGTCGGAGAACGACCTCGCCGCGCTGCTGAAGAGCTGACTACGAGCGTGCGAGGATCGTGACGAAGCGGTCCTGCGCCTGGCGCGCGTTCCAGTACGGCACCGGCGAGCCGTTCTGGATGATCGCGAAGACGTAGCGCTGCCGCACGAAGCCGGCGAGCGCCGAGGCGATCTGCGTCGTGCCGGTCTTCGCGATCACGCGACCGCGGGCCGGACGGCGTTCGAGCCGGCGTTCGAGCGTGCCGGAGATCCCGGCGACCGCGAGCGACGTCACGAACGCGTCGCTGATCTCCGGGTCGTCGAGACCGGCGCGGAGGATCGCGACGAGCGCCTGCGCGGTGAGCCGGTCGAGCAGCGACAGCCCCGAGCCGTCGGCGATCCGGACACCCGCGACCGGGACGCCCGCCGCGCGCAGCTCGGCGGCGACGACGCGCGCTCCCGCGGTCGTCGAGCCCGTTCAGCGCCATGCTGGCGCCGAGCTCCTTGAGAAGCATCTCCGAGATGAAGTTGTCGCTGACGCGGTTCATCGTCCGGACGATCGCCGACAGCGGCTCGGAGAGATCCTGCGCGAGAGGCAGGGCGCTCACGGGCGCGCGGCCCGTCGTAGGACGCCGCCCGACCGCGATCCCCCGACGCTCGAGCGCGGCCGTGAACGCCCGCGCAGCCGCCGCGGCCGAACCGTTCGCGCCGCGGGCGTCGACGTCGTCGACGGACAGGGCCGAGAGCGGCGCGGACTCGAGGCCGAGATAGCCCGGCTTCCAGCCCGGCGCGTCCCGCCGCGAGTCGAAGTGGCGCTCGTCGCCGACGACACGGCCCGTGACGCGGCGGATTCCCCAGGCAGCGAGGTCGCGCGCAAGCAGCCGGAGGTCGCTCGCCTCGAGCGTGGGGTCGCCGTGCCCGACGAGGAAGAGGTTTCCTCGCCACACGCGGCCTGCGAGCACCCCGTCTCCGACGACCTCCGTTCGGAATCGGTACCCCGGCCCGAGGAGCCGTAGCGCAGCGAAAGAGACTGCGAGCTTCTCGGCCGAGGCCGGAGCAAGCGCCCGCGCGGCGTTGAGCTCGAACACGACCTGGCCCGTCCGCAGGTCGACAGCGAGCGCCGAAGTCCTGCTCGGGGCGACTCCGGGTGCTGTGAGCGCCCGCCCGAGCCGCGTCTCGAGGCTGGGCGCCTGAGCGTGCGCCGGCGACCAGCCGGCAGCCACCGCCGTCACGACCGTCGCGAGCGCGGCGAGCGTCCTCCTGCGCATCCGCGGCAGCCTAGCCAGGCGGCCAGCTAGGCACCTGGACGCCCTCACCCACGCCCGGGGATTGGCTCTAACGACGCGTGAGTGAACGTGTTTGAGAATGTGCCTCTTTGCAGAGATTTTGGCGTCAGTTCTCGGTTGCAGGCGTCCGATGAGGCTGCTAGGCTCCCCGACTTGTGACGGGCCAGACCGCCACCGGCGGGTCTGTCCGGAGTCGACGCGGGATTGGAATTGGGGGCTCGACAGCCGGATGGACGCCGATAGTCGTCCTTCTCGCGGCACTCGCCGTGCTGCTCGCGTTCGCCGTTGGACCGGCCTCCGCCGATCCCGGAGTTCGCGACAAACAGGCCCAGGCGCAGGCGATCCTCGCCGAGCTCGACTCGCTCGACCAGAGCCTCGCGGTCGCGATCGAGGCGTACAACTACGCCAACGTCGAGCTCGACCGGATCGACGTCGATCTCGACAAGAACGCGCGGCACCTCGTCGCCGCGCGGAAGAGCCTCAAGGTCTCGCAGAAGCGCATCGCGAAGCGACTTCGCGACCTCTACGTCAAGGGCGACGGCGACTCGACGCTCGAGGTCCTCCTCGGCTCGCGCAGCCTCGACGACATCATCGCGCGGGTCGAGGCGATCCAGCGCGTGTCGAGCCAGGACGCCCGCATCCTCAACGAGGTCAAGCGCTACAAGGCCGAGGTCGAGGCCCATCGCAAGTCGCTCAGGGAGTCGCGAGCCGACCAGGTGCGGATCGTCGACGAGCGTGCGAGCCAGAAGGCCTCGATCGAGGGCCAGCTCGCGGAGCGGCAGGCGCTGTACGAGTCGGTCAAGCAGGAGATCGTCCAGCTCCAGGAGGCCGAGCGCCGCCGCCAGGCCGCGCTCGCCGCTCAGGCCCGCGCGCGCGCCCAGGCAGCCGAGCTCGCCGCGCAGGCGGCCGCTTCGGCGCCGCAGACGAGCGTCGCGACGACGACCTACGACCCCGGGATCATCCCGGTCGCGCCGCCGCCCGACGGGACGAGGGCCTCACAGGTGGTCTCGATCGCGCTGCAGTACCTGGGAGTGCCGTACGTCTGGGGCGGAATGAGCCCGTCCGGGTTCGACTGTTCGGGCCTCACCTCGTACGTCTACGCGCAGATCGGGATCTCGCTGCCGCATCACGCGGCGTCTCAGTACAACTACGGCGTCCCGGTCGGCTACGACGACCTCCAGCCCGCCGACCTCGTCTTCTTCAGCGGCCTCGGGCACATGGGCATGTACATCGGCGGCGGCCAGTTCATCCACGCGCCGCATACCGGCGACGTGGTCCGGATCGCGTACATGTCCGAGCGCTCGGGCGACTTCGTCGGCGCCCGCCGCATCCTCTAACGGGCTACGAGTAGAGCTTCTCGACGTCGTCCGAGAAGTGCTCGATCACGGCGCGGCGCCGGAGCTTCAGCGTCGGAGTGACCTCGCCGTGCTCCATCGAGAAGTCGCGCGGGAGGAGCACGAAGCGCTTGACCTGCTCGTAGCGCGAGCGGTCGCGGTTGACGTCGTCGACGACCTCTTGCAGCAGGTCGCGGACGCGCTCGTCGCCCGCGAGCGTCGCGATGTCGCCCTCGATGCCCTGCTCGCCGGCCCAGCGTCCGAGCTCGACCTCGTCGAGCGTGATCAGCGCGGCGACGTACGGCTTGCGGTCGCCGACCACGAGCGCCTGCGACACGTACTTCGACGTCTTCAGGTCGTTCTCGATGTTCTGCGGGGCGACGTTCTTGCCGCCTGCGGTGACGAGAATGTCCTTCTTGCGGTCGGTGATCGAGATGTAGCCGTCCTCGTCGATCTCACCGATGTCGCCGGTCCTGAGCCAGCCGTCCTCCGTCACGACGGCCGCGGTCGCGTCGGGATCCTTGAAGTAGCCCTGGAACACGGTCTCGCTGCGGACCAGGATCTCCCCGTCCTCGGCGAGCTCGACCTCGAAGCCGGGAAGCGCGCGGCCGACCGTCCCGAAGCGGTAGTTGGCGGGCCGGTTCGTGCTCGCTGCGGTCGTGCACTCGGTCAGGCCGTAGCCCTCGAGGATGCGGATGCCGATCGCGTCGAAGAACTCCGCGATCTCGCGGGCCAGCGGGGCCCCGCCCGAGATGGCTATGCGCAGGCGCCCGCCGAGCCGCTCCTTGACCTTCGCGAACACGAGCCGGTCCGCGACCTTGTGGCGCGCGCGGAGCCCGGCCGGAACGGGCTTTCCCGCTCCCTCGAGCCGGCTCACCTCGCGCCCGATCGGCAGCGCCCAGTCGATCAGCTTCCGCTTCGTCCCCGTTGCCTCGTCGAAGCGCGCCTGCACCGCGGAGTACACCTTCTCGTACACCCTGGGTACGCTCGGCAGCACGGTCGGGCGCACCTCGAGCATCGCCTCGCCGACGCGCAGCGGGTCGGGCAGGAACGCGATCGGGAACCCGACGTACGCGCCGGTCAGCAGCATCAGGCGTCCGAAGTTGTGCGCGAGCGGGAGGTAGAGGAGCATCAGGTCGTCGTCGCGGTAGTGGTCCTCCATCGAGTCGACGACGCTCGTCATCGCGTAGTAGTTGCGATGGCGCAGCATGCAGCCCTTCGGCGGGCCGGTAGTACCCGAGGTGTAGATGATGGTGTAGAGGTCCTCCTCCTCGATCGCGGCGGTTGCGTCCTCGAGGGCGTTCGGATTCGACGTCGCGAAGTCGCGCCCGTGCGCGGCGAGGCCGGGGAGGTCGTGGAAGGTGAGGACGTGCTTCAGGTTCGGGAGGCCGTCTGCAACGGCCTCGACCTTCGCGAGCTGGTCCGCGTCCGCGCAGACGACCCCGACCGCTTCGGAGTGCTCGAGCAGGTAGCCGACGTCGCGTGGCGCGTTGTTCGCGTAGATCGGGACCCCGACCGCGCCGATGCGCGCGAGGGCGAAGTCCATGAGCGCCCAGTCGACGTCGTTCTGCGCGAGGATCCCGAACGCGTCCCCCTTCTGCACGCCACGGGCGAGGAGGCCGTTCGCGTAGGCCTGGACGCGCTCGTCGGCCTCGTCCCACGAGACCTCGGCCCAGCCTCCGTCCTGCTCGACGAGGTACGCAGGCGTCGCGCGCTTCGCCGCCACCGCGTCCTGCCAGAGCCGTGCGATCGTGCGTCGCCCGCTCGCGGGCGTCGCCTCCGGAGCCGCCGATGCCGTCTCGGTCACGATCCTGAGCTTACTGAGAGGGGTTTGCCCGTGGGCGACGAATTGCGTCAACCCGGCCCTCGGTACCTAGACTTCTCCCATGAGAACTTCCTGGAACGGATCCCTCAGCTTCGGCCTCGTCTCGATCCCCGTCGGGCTCGCCCCGGCGACGAAGCCGGCCGCACGCCAGTCGGACGTGTCCTTCCGGCTCCTGCACCGCGAGTGCGCGACGCCGATCAAGCAGAAGCGCTGGTGCCCGACGCACGACCGCGAGGTCACGCAGGACGAGATCGTCCGCGGGTTCGAGTTCACGAAGGGCCAGTTCGTGATCGTCGAGGACGCCGACCTCGAGGCGCTCGAGCGCCACGACGACTCGCGCTCGATCGAGATCCGCCGCTTCGTGACGCAGGTCTCGGTCGACCCGATCTTCTTCGACCGCCACTACTACCTCGTGCCCGGATCCACGCCCGCGCAGCGACGGCCGTACGTCCTCCTGCTCGAGGCGATGCGGGAGACGGAGACCGCCGGCATCGGCCGCTTCGTCCGCGCGGGCCGCGAGAGCCTCTGCCTCGTGCGCGCGAAGGACGAGGCGCTCACGCTCGAGACGCTGTTCGTCGCCGAGGACGTCTATTCGCCGGCCGAGATCACCGAGGCCGTGCAGGAGTCCGAGGTGAAGGAGCCGGAGCTCGAGCTCGCGCGGCAGATCATCGCGAGCCTCGAGGGCGACTTCGATCCGTCCGAGCTGCACAGCGAGTACCGCCGCGACCTGCGCGCGCTGCTCGAGGCGAAGACGCGCGGCGAGGAGATCGCGGTCCCGGAGGAGCCCGAGGTCGAGGCGCCGGTGATCGATCTCATGGAGGCGCTCAAGGCGAGCGTCGCCGCGGCGAAGAAGCCTGCCAAGAGCGAGAAGAAGCCGGCAGCGAAGCCGAAGTCGCGCAGTCGGGCAAAAGCTTCGTAGGGGGCGAGGCTTGCCTCGCCCGCGCGCGTGAAGCTAAGTCCGCGCGCTAGACGTGGCCGTCCCGACCGCCTCGAGCGAAGCCTGGAAGAGCGTCTTGTCGATCTTGCCGTGATAGATCGGCACGCCTTCCTCGACGCAGATGCGGATGACCTCTTCGCGTTCCATCCCCATCTCCTTGGCGAGCTCGTCGGGCGTCAGGTGGTTGGCCATCGAGAACCTCCTAGTGGCTCGTTCGCAGGCAACAAAAAGGCCCGCCGCGCTGCAAGCGCGAGTCGGGCCGGGTCCTTCCTTGTGGAACGAGCCTCAACCGACCCGTCCCTCACGACCTTCACTCATCCCCGTGAGCATAGCCGCGTTCCGCGATGCCGTGCAACGCCGTTTTGCGTGCCGAGTAGCTACCCTGTCCGCGCTCGGGGTGTGGCGCAGCCTGGTAGCGCGCTCCGTTCGGGTCGGAGAGGTCCCCAGTTCAAATCTGGGCACCCCGATTGGATGTGGGGGAACCCCGGTTCCCCCAACTTCCCCCCTCCCGGCCCAGCGACCTGAGCGCATCTATCCTCGAAAACCGTGCTGCGGGCTGTTCTCTTCGACGTCGACTTCACGCTCTTTCGGCCCGGGCCCGAGCTCGGCCCCGAGGGGTACAGGCGCCTTGGCGAGCGCTACGGGCTGTCGCTCGACCCCGGCCGCTACGCGGAGGCGCGGCTCGCGTCGATCGAGACGCTGAGCCGCGAGCGTGACCTCGTCCACGACGACGAGGTGTGGATCGCGTTCACGGAGCAGATCGTCCGCGGCATGGGCGGCGACGCGGACGGGGCGCGGGAGTGCGCGACCGACATGGTGCGCGAGTGGGAGCGGCACGAGAACTTCGCGCTCTACGAGGACGCGCTGCCGGCGATCGAGGAGCTGCGGCGTCACGGCCTCATGATCGGGCTCGTGACGAACGGCCAGCGCGATCTCGAGGAGTTCGTCGTGCACCACGGGCTCGAGGTGGACGCCATGATCGGCTCGCGCGCGCACGGGAGGATCAAGCCGCACCCGTCGATCTTCGTCGCCGCGTTGCAGGCGCTCGGAGTCGAGCCGGACGAGACCGCGATGGTCGGCGACTCCTACGAGGACGACATCGAGGGCGCGCGGTCGCTCGGGATCCGCGCGATCCTCCTCGACCGCGACGAGCTGCGGCCCGACGAGCCCGACCGGATCGACACCCTGCTGGCGCTGCCGGCGGCGCTCGGGCTGTCGAGCGCGACCTAGACGCCGAGCTCGCGACGCCAGGCGTCGGTGTGCTCGCCGAGCGCAGCAGGCGTTCCGATCGCCTCGCGCGCGAACTCCTGCGTTGCCTCCGCGCGCGTCCACACCGGCCCGACGCAGACGTCCTCGCCGTCGAAGATCTCGAGCCACTCCGCGAGCGGACGCTCAGCGAAGACGGCCTGGAGCTCGGCCGCGAGGCCCTCCTGGTCGTCGCCGTACTGGCGCTCTGCGAGCTCCGGCCGGCCCACGACCTCGACGAGCCGCGCGAAGAACTTCGGCTCGAGCGCGCCGACGGTGAGGTGTCGCCCGTCCGCCGTCTCGTACACGCGGTAGCACGCGAGCCCGCCGGTGAGGAGCCGGGGCACGGGCTCGCCGCCGAGCCGGTGCGCGACGAGGTCGTGCGAGCCGTGCGTCATCGACACGACGAGTCGTGCGCCCACGCCGGTGCGCGACCGCTCGACGAGCGCCGCGAGGATCTGCACGACCGCGCCGAGCGCACCGGCGGAGAGGTCCGCGACCTGCACCGGCGGCCAGCCGGGCGCGGTGTCCTCGAGCACACCCGCCCAGCCGAGGTAGTTGAGGTCGTGACCGGCACGCTGCTCGTGGGGCCCGCCGAGGCCGAAGCCCGTGATCGAGCAGTACACGACGCGCTCGGACATGTCTTCGGGACCGATCCCGAGCCGCGCCGCAACACCCGGTCGGAAGCTCTCGAGGACGACGTCGGCTTGGGCGCAGAGCGCCTGCGCGAACGGGAGGTCCGTCTTCAGGTCGCAGACGACCGACTCCGAGCCGGCGCGAAGTGCCGCGTCCCAGGTCGGTGCCGTCTCGCGCATCGGGTCGCCGCCCGGCGCCTCGACGTGCACGACGCGCGCGCCGAGCCGAAGCAGCTCCCGGCTCGCGTACGCACCTGGGAGGTAGCGCGTGAAGTCGACGACCAGGATTCCTTCGAGCGGTTGCAAGCCGGCTGAGACTATCTCTATCCTCGGTACGCGTTGACTGACGGTTCAATCGCCCAGGCACAGGAGGGAAAGCGGAAGCAGCTGCTCGACGCGGCGGTGCGCGTCTTCGCGCGCTCGGGCTACCACGGCTCCCGCGTCGGCGACATCGCGGCCGAGGCCGGCGTCGCCCACGGGCTCCTCTACCACTACTTCTCGTCGAAGGACGAGGTGCTGGAGACGATCTTCCGCGAAAACTTCGGCGAGCTGCTCGCGCGCTTCCGCGCTGTCGAGGCGTCCGACCAGCCCGCCGCCGACAAGCTCGAGGCGATCGCGAAGATCCTCCTCCGCACGTGGCGCAACGACCCCGGCCTCGTCACGGTCATGGTCCGCGACGTCGCGCGCAGCCCGCAGCTGCAGGCGCAGGTCGACGAGGTGCGCGAGGCGTTCGCGATCGTGCAGCGCGTGATCGAGCAGGGCCAGGCCCAGGGCACCTTCCGGACCGACCTCGACGCGCGTCTCGCGAGCTGGGTCGTGTACGGCGGCCTCGAGGAGGTGCTGACCGGCTGGGTGCTCGGCCAGCTTCCCACCGGAGACGAGGAGGTCGCGCGCGCCGAGCAGACGGTGGTCGAGCTGGCGCTCGGCGGCCTCGCGGTAGGCTCGCGCGCGTGAAGGTCTTCAATCTGAACGGCGACGAGTGGGATCGCGTCGAGGAGCGCGAGGGCTGGCGCTCGAAGGACGCGTGGGTCGGCGCGCACATCGGCGCCGAGCTGATCGGCGGGAGCATGTACGAGCTCGAGCCCGGCGACAAGCTCTGGCCGTACCACACGCATCACGCGAACGAGGAGTGGATGATCGTCCTTCGCGGCCGGCCGACGCTGCGGACGCACGAGGGTGAGCAGGAGCTCGCCGAGGGTGACGTCGTCGCGTTCCCGCGCGGCCAGGAGGGCTTGCACCAGGTGCGAAACGGCACCGACGCGCCGATCCGCGTCCTCATGCTCTCGACGCTCATCAGGCCGGATCTCGTCGAGTACCCGGACTCGGGGAAGGTCGGAGCCCGCAGCGTCGCTGGCGAGCGGATTCTCCTCAGCCGCCCGGGCCCGATCCTCGACTACTGGGACGGTGAGGACTAGGCACTAGGCGTGGGTTGTACCGGTGGCCGTTTCCGGTCATCGTTATGACCGTGGGTGGGGGGATCGTCGGCAGGGAGGCCGAGCTCGAGGCGCTTCGCGCGTTTCTCGCGTCGCCGCGTCAGGAGCCGGGCGCGCTCGTCCTCGAAGGCGAGGCGGGGATCGGCAAGTCGACGCTCTGGCGCGTCGCGGTGGAGGAGGCGGGTGCCGGGGGCACGCGCGTGCTGTCGTCGCGGCCGGCGGAGGCCGAGCGGGGGCTCGCGTTCGCCGGGCTGGGAGATCTGCTCGAGCCGGTGCTCGACGACGTGCTGCCGGCGTTGCCGCCGCCCCGACGAAAGGCGCTGCGGATCGCGCTCCTGCTCGAGGAAGCCGATCGCCCCGTCGACCCGCGCGCGCTCGGCGTCGCGGTACGGAACGCGGTCGAGCTCCTCGCCGAGGACGCGCCGCTCGTCGTCGCGGTCGACGATGTCCAGTGGCTCGACCCCGCGTCCGAAGCCAGCCTGTCCTTCGCGCTGCGGCGCTTGCGGGCCGGGCTCGGTGTCCTGCTCGCGCGCCGTGTCGGTGACGGCGTCGAGCCCTCTCCCCTCGAGCACGCCTTCGACGCCGAGCACATGGAGCGTCTCCGCCTCGGCCCGCTCAGCGTCGGTGCCATCCAGTTGCTCCTGCGGGACGAGCTCGATCGCGTCTTCCCGCGTCCGACGCTGCTCAGGATTCACGAGGCCTCCGGCGGCAACCCGTTCTACGCGCTCGAGCTGGCGAGCGCTCTCGGCCCGGACGTCGATCCGACGCAGCCGCTTCCGGTGCCGGAGACGCTCGAGGAGCTCGTCGATGCCCGGCTCGCCGGGCTTCCCGACGCGACGCGCGAAGGCCTCATGCTCGCCTCGGCGCTCGGCTCCGCTCCGGTGAAGCTTCTCCACGCTGCGGGAGTCGCGGACGAGGCGCTCGAGCCGGCCGTGGCGGCGCACGTGGTCGAGCTTCTGGACGGCACGGTCCGGTTTACGCATCCTCTGCTCTCGTCGGTGCTGTACCAGGGCCTGGCGGGGGCAGACAGACGGCGTGCCCACGGTGCCCTCGCCGACGTCGTCGTCGATCCGGTCGAGCGGGCTCGTCATCTCGCGCTTGCGACCGAGCGGCCGGACCCGGCCGTCGCGGCCGCACTGGACGAGGCAGCCGCGCTCGCGAACGCCCGCGGCGCGAGCGCCGTAGCGGCCGAGCTCACCGAACATGCTCTTCGTCTGACTCGCGTGGACGCGCCCGACGACGAGCACCGTCGCTCGATCGCAGCCGGGCGCGCGCATCTCGCGGCGGGCGAGGTCGATCGCGCGCGGACGCTCGGGCGGGCCCTCGACGCGCTGGACCACGACGGGAGCAAGCACGTGGACGCGCTCGTGTTCCTGTCCGAGATCGAGCTCGGCCACCTGCGTGCGCGCATCGCGCTGCGCCGGAAGGCGCTCCGCGAGGCCTCGGGCCGGCCCGAGCTGCAGCAGCTCCTCCACCAGAAGCTCGCGATCGAGGTCCGTTTCTTCGAAGGACGCTCGGCCGCCGAGGTGCACGCTCGCGCAGCGCTGGAGCTGGCCGAGTCGCTCGGCGACGAGGCGCTCCGCGCGGCATCGCTGGCGGTCGTCGCGCTGTTCCGCTTCATCGGCGGAGAGGCGGACGCGCGAGTGCTGGCCGAGGAGGCACACGATCTCGCGGTCGCGACCGGCGACGAACAGCGCCTCGTGGACACCGGTTTCTGCATCGCGCACATGCTCGTCTGGTCGGCCGAGCTCGCGCCGGCGCGTGACCTCCTCGAGGAGATCGACCGCGGCCTCGGAGAACGCGACGAGCGGGTCAGCGCCCAGGTGTCCTGGTTTCTGTCGGTCGTCGAGCTCTACGCTGGGCGGCTCGACCTCGCGGGAGGCCACGCGGAACGCGCCAAGGAGCTCGGTGCGCTGTACGGACGCGGCGAGGACGAGGATCCGCACGGCTATCTCCCCGTCGCGCTCGTCGCCGCGCACCGCGGCGACCTCGCCGGCGCCATTGACCTCGCGGGGCAGGGTCGCGCCTTGGCCGAGAGGCAGGAAGCGCTCCTTCCGGGGCTGCTCGCGGTGCCGGGCCTCGCCGAGCTCTGGGCCGGTGAGGCTGAATCCGCAGTCCACCACTTCGAGCTCGCCGACGGAGCTGCCGACCGTGCCGGCTGGGAGGAGCCGGGGATTCGCTGGTGGCGCCCGGAGCAGGTGGAGGCTCTGGTCGGGCTCGGCCGCCTCGACGAGGCCGTCTCGCTCCTCGAGCCGTGGGAGAAGGCGGCGGCGCGGCTCGGCCGGGGCTGGGTGCTCGCACAGGCGAAGCGCTGCCGTGGGCTCGTCGCCGCGGCACGGGGCGAGGTGGACGAGGCTCTCGAGCTGCTGCACGAGGCGGCGCGCGAGCACGAGTCGCTCGGAGACGAGCTCGGCCGCGCCCGGGCACTCCTCGCTCTCGGCGTCGTCGCGCGGCGCGCGCGGCAGAAGCGAGCCTCACGCGAGGCGATCGAGCAGGCGCTCGCGATCTTCGAGAAGTGCGGCGCCGCCGTGTGGGCCGAGAAGGCACGAGCAGAGCTCGGGCGGATCGGCGGTCGCAGGAGGGAGGAGGGCCTGACGGCGGCGGAGCGTCGCGTCGCCGCGCTCGTCGTCGAAGGGCGGACGAACCGCGAGGTCGCGGCCGCGCTCGTCCTCGGGCGAGCGAACGGTCGAGACGCACCTCACGCGCATCTACGCGAAGCTCGGGGTCCGCTCCCGAACCGAGCTCGCGCGCGTGTACGACCACTCGACCTGAGCTTCGGCCCAAAGTTACGGGGTTCTCCCGATTTCAACGGGACGCGCGCGGCGTAGCGTCGAGCGGGTGCCGAGCTACCTCGTCGAGACATACCTCGCGCGCGGCGCGTCTGGGGAGCGCGCCGCGCGCGAGCGACGGGCTGGCGTGGCCGCCGAGGAGCGGACGCGGGAGGGGACGCGCGTCCGCTTCGGGGGTTCCATTCACGTCCCCGAGGACGAGATCTGCTTCTTCACGTTCGAAGCCGGGTCGGGCAGCGAGGCCGCGCTCGTCGCGCACCGCGCAGGGCTCGAGCCGCTTCGAGTCGTCGAGGCGGTCTCGTCCGGACGAGACACGTAGGGAAGGGAGAGAGGAATGCAACGGAAGTCGAAGACGAAGCTCGCGCTGTTTGCAGGCGCCGTGCTCGCGACGGTCGTGGCCGTCCTCCTCGGGGGCGGGCAGACGACTGCGGTCGCGGGGCCGCCCGAGGTGACGGTGCTGGACTGGAACCTGAACGCGCTCGACGCGCTCTTCAATCCGACGACCGCGGCGACGCGTCCGGGCGCAGGGCAGACGCCGCCGGTCGCGGCGCAGCACATGGGGATGGTGCAGGCCGCGGTGTACGACGCCGTCAACATGATCGAGAAGAGCCACGAGCCGTACCTCGACGGGCTGCCGTGGGCACCGAAGTGGGCGTCGAAGTCGGCGGCCGCGGCGACCGCCGCGCACCACGTGCTCGTCGGCCTCGGCATCGCGCCCGTTCCGGCGCTGCCCGCGGCGACGCAAACGTGGCTGAACGACGCCTACACCGCGTCGCTCGCGGCCATCTCGGACGGCAAGTCCAAGGACGCGGGGATCAAGGCCGGCGAGGCGGCTGCGGCCGCCATGCTCACGGAGCGGACGGGCGACGGCCGCTACGTGCCGTTCTCGTTCACGTGCGGAGAGGGCATGGGCCAGTGGCGGCCCGCTTCGGCACTGACGTGCACGACGCCGTCCGGCCCGAGCGACCCGTTCGCCTGGGTCGCGAAGGTCGACCCGTTCACCCTGAAGAGCAACTCGCAGTTCAGGACGGACGGGCCGCTCGCGCTCGACAGCAGGAAGTACGCGAAGGAGTACAACGAGGTGAAGCGGCTGGGCGGCAACGGCACGACGACGCCGTCCGAGCGGACGGCGGAGCAGCATGCGACCGCGCAGTTCTTCAGCGTCAACCCGATCGCGATATACAGCGTGATGCTTCGCGGGCTCGCGCAGGAGAAGGATCTGTCAAGCGCGGAGCAGGCACGTCTCTTTGCGATGGTCAACGTGGCCTACGCCGACGCGGCCATCAACTGCTGGGACGACAAGGTGTTCTGGAGCAACTGGCGGCCAATCACGGCGATCCGACTCGGCGACTCCGACGGCAACTCGAAGACCGTCGGCGACGGGAACTGGACGCCGTTTGCCGCGACCCCGCCGTACCCGGACGTGTCGTCCGGCTACAACTGCGTGACGGGGTCGGTCATGAACTCGGCGAAGGAGTTCTTCGGCAGGGACAGGATGAACTTCGACCTGACCGCGACCTTCAGCCTCGGGTTGCCGCCGGGGACGACGATGACGGCGACGCGGGAGTACAAGCGGTTCACCGACGTCGTCGAGGACACCATCGACGCTCGCATCTGGCAGGGCATCCACTTCCGGACCGCGGACGAGCACGGCGCGGAGATCGGGAAGAACGTCGCCCGCTGGATCGACGAGCACTACTTCGAGCCGGTGCGCAAGAAGCACGGGCGATGCGGCGACGACGACCACCACGACCACGACGACGACTGACATCCAGCCGACGCGATGGGGACGAACGGGCCGCGGCGACGCGGCCCGTTCCGTTACCGGAACGCGTTCTGGCCGGTCAGCGCCTCGCCGACGACGAGCGTGTGCACCTCGTGCGTGCCCTCGTACGTCAGCACCGACTCGAGGTTGTTCACGTGCCGGATGACCGGGTATTCGAGCGTCACGCCGTTCGCGCCGAGGATCGTGCGCGCGCTGCGGGCGACCTCGAGCGCGCCGCGGACGTTGCCGAGCTTCCCGAGGCTCACGTGCTCAGGCCGGAGGGTGCCCTGGTCCTTCATGCGGCCGAGGTGGAGCGCGACGAGCAGGCCGCGGTTGAGCTCGAGCGCCATCTCCGCGAGCTTCTCCTGCGTGAGCTGGTAGCCGGCGATCGGCTTGCCGAAGACGATTCGCTCCTTCGCGTACTCGAGCGCCGACTCGAAGCAGGCCCGGCCCGACCCGACTGCGCCCCAGACGATCCCGAAGCGCGCCTCGTTCAGGCACGAGAGCGGGCCGCGGAGCGTGGTCGCGCCGGGAAGGACGTTCTCGTCCGGCACGCGCACGTTTTGCAGGACCAGCTCTGAGGTCACCGAGGCGCGGAGCGAGAGCTTCTTGTGGATCTCCGGCGCCGAGAATCCGGGCATGTCCTTCTCGACGAGGAAGCCGCGGATCGCGCCGTCGTCGGTGCGGGCCCAGACCACGGCGACGTCGGCGATCGAGCCGTTCGTGATCCACATCTTCGAGCCGGTCAGGACCCAGTCCGAGCCGTCGCGGCGGGCATGGGTGCGCATCGAGCCCGGGTCGGAGCCGGCGTCGGACTCGGTGAGCCCGAAGCAGCCGATCACCTCGCCCGTGTGCATCGGCGGCAGCCAGCGCTCCTTCTGCTCCTCCGAGCCGAACTTCCAGATCGGGAACATCGCGAGCGAGCCTTGGACCGAGACAGCGCTGCGGACACCGGCATCCCCGGCCTCGAGCTCCATGCACGTGATCCCGTAGGCGACGGAGCTCGCGCCCGGCAGGCCGTACCCCTCGAGGTGCATCCCGAGGAGGCCGAGCTTCGCGAGCTCCGCGAAGAGCTCGCGCGGGAAGCGGCCCTCCTCGAACCAGTCGCCGACCTCCGGGAGGACGTTCTCCTTGACGAACTGCCGCACGGTGTCGCGGATCGCGCGCTCCTCGTCGTCGAGCAGCGCGTCGACGTCGAGGAAGTCGAGCGGGTCGAGCGCAGTCGGTCTCTCGGTCACGGCCACGGACTGAGCATAGCCCTGCCTGCCGCGGGCAGACCCATTTGGTGCATGCAAGTGCTTGACCGGGGTTGCGTGGATGCCTAGACTTGACTGACTAGTCAATCGAAATCAGGAGCCGAGCATGACAGCGATCGAAACGGGCGTCGCGGGCGGGGTCTCGTTCGCGCTGACGCCGGAGCAGCGCGAGCTGCGGGCGCTCGCGCGCGAGTTCGCCGAGAAGGAGATCCGCCCGAAGGCGGCCGAGTACGACGAGCATCAGACCCACCCGGCCGACGTCATCGCGAAGGCACACGAGCTCGGGCTCATGAACTTGCACGTGCCCGAATCGCTCGGCGGCCCCGAGCTGGCGGCCTTCGACTCGATGCTCGTCGGCGAGGAGCTCTCCTGGGGCTGCTCGGGCATCGGAACCTCGATCAGCGCGAACGGCCTCGGCGCAGCGCCGGTCCTCATCGCGGGGACCGACGAGCAGAAGGCCGAGTGGCTGCCGCCGCTCCTCGAGGAGCCGCTCCTCTGTTCGTTCGGGCTTACCGAGCCGGATGCGGGCTCCGACGTCGCGCGCATGAAGTCGACCGCCGTGCGTCGCGGGGACGAGTACGTCCTGAACGGGTCGAAGACCTTCATCACGAACGCGGGCCAGGCGGCGTGGACGGTCGTGTTCGCGAAGACCGACCCGGACAAGGGGCACAAGGGCATCTCCGCCTTCGTCGTGCCGATGGACGCGCCGGGCGTCCAGATCGAGAAGCACCTGGACAAGATGGGGCAGCGCGCGACGGACACGTCCGCGTTCGCGCTGACCGACGTCGTCGTCCCCGCTTCGAGCAGGCTCGGGGAGGAGGGCGAGGGCTTCAAGATCGCGATGAAGACGCTCGACTTCACGCGGCCCGGCACCGCGGCGGGAGCAGTCGGCGTCGCGCAGGCCGCGTTCGAGCTCGCCGTCGAGTACGCGAAGGAGCGCGTCACCTTCGACGTGCCGATCGCGATGCACCAGGGCGTCAACTTCATGATCGCGGACATGGCCACGGAGATCGAGGCCGCGCGGCTGCTCGTCTGGCAGTCGGCGTGGCTGCACGACCAGGGCAAGCGCGCGACGCTCCAGTCTTCGTACGCGAAGCGCTTCTCGGCGGACACGGCCATGAAGGTCACGACCGACGCGGTGCAGGTCTTCGGCGGCTACGGGTACATCAAGGAGTACCCGGTCGAGAAGCTCATGCGCGACGCGAAGCTGTTCCAGATCTACGAGGGCACGTCGCAGATCCAGCGTCTCGTGATCGCGAAGGAGATCTTCCTGCCGCGAGGCGACTAGCGTCGCCTCGCGGTTAGGCAACCAACCCCCGCTGGAACGGAGGCAGGAAGGTCGGCGAGAACCGCGCGTCGCCGATCCACGCCTTCGTGCGCCCGGCTTCCGCTTCGACGGCGGCGACGGCCTCGGCGCCGACGTCCTCGAGCAGCCGGAACACGATCTCGCCGTCGCGGCGCTGCGACCAGCCGCCGACGACACGTCCGTCCCACCAGACGGTCGGCCCTGCGTTGCCCGCCGAGTCGAAGAGCGTCCGCTCGTGCGCGCCGAGGTAGAAGCCGCGCTCCTTCCAGCCCATCGTCGTCGGGTCGAGGGTCGGCAAGAGCGCCGCGGAGGGCTCCGGGCGCTCGGTGGGCTCGAGGTCGTCCGCGAGCAAGTAGCCGCGCGCTCCGTCGAGCTCGACCTCGGCGTGTGGGAAGGCGGCGAGCGCGGCGCGCGTCTCCCGGGCCGTCCAGCCCGTCCACCAGCGCATGTCGGTCTCGGTCGCGGGCCCGAAGGCAGCGAGCCACCTCTCGAGGAGATTGGCCTGGGCGTCGGCGGTCTCCATCGGCTCGATCTCGGCGCCGAGCCATGCCGCCGTCGGCACCCACCGGTACTGGCCGTTGACCCAGGTCGTGCGCGGACGGCCGCGGACGACACGCCGCTCCATCGCGAGCTGCGGGAGGATCCGCGAGCCGGCGCTCTGCGTCACCTCCCATCGTCCGGCCCCGAACCGGAGGCGCTTCCCGAGCACCGGAACCGACTTCGTGAGGTCGGACGTGAACGCCTCGCCGCGCTCCTCCAGCTCCCGGAGGGCGGTCGCCATTGCACGTCGTAGCCAGGCCGCGGGGTGCTTCGAGAGCTCGTTCACTGCGATCATCTGCTCGAGCCGCTTGCGCTCGCGGGCCGCGATCGCGCGTGTAGCCGCAGCCTCGACGACCGGCACGAGCTCACGCGGCACGACGAACAGCGTCCGGCGCATGCCGAGCATTCGGACGAGGACGCGCTCCTCGTACAGCTCGCGTTCGATGTCGGACTGGGCGAGGTCCGAGCGCGCGTGCACCGAAAGGAACACGGTGGCGGCGTCGCTCGAGTGCAGCGCGACGAGGCTGCGCGTCGCCTCGAGCGCGGAGCCGGCGCGGTCGCCGGGGGCCAGGCGGTGGCGTCGAACGAGTCGTGCCCGCCTCTCCTCGACGCCGATCCGCTCCACGCCGCCCTTCTATCAGCCTCAGTAGGATCGGCCCCGATGGCGATCGACATCGATCTCTCCGGCCGCGTCGCGCTCGTCACGGGCGGGTCGCGCGGGCTCGGACGGGCCGACGCGCTCACGCTCGCGCGAGCCGGCGCCGACGTCGTCGTCGCGGACATCCTGGTCGAGTCCGAGCTCTCCGAGGAGACCGATCGCTGGGGCTCGCTCGCGACCGTGGCCCGCGCGCAAGGGCTCGTGCACACCGAGTCGACCGCCGACGAGATCCGGGCGATGGGCCGGCGCGCGCTCGCGCTCAAGTGCGATGTCACCGATCGCGAGCAAGTGGCGGCGGCCGTCGAGCGTACGGTCGCGGAGCTCGGCTCGGTCGACATCCTCGTGAACAACGCCGCGACGCTCGACCACGTCGGCCAGTTCCACCACCAGAGCCCCGAGCTCTGGGAGCGCGACTTGCGCGTGAACCTGACCGGCTCGTTCAACTGCGCGCAGGCCGTGTGGCCGCACATGCAGGAGCGTGGCTGGGGGCGGATCGTCAACATGGCGTCGGTGGCGGGGACGCTCGGCGGCTTCGGCCAGGCGAGCTACTCGACCACGAAGGCGGGCGTCCTCGGGCTCACGCGCACGCTGGCGATGGAGGGCGGCCGGCACGGGATCACCTGCAACGCGATCGTCCCGGGCGTCATCGGCACCGAGGCGTTCAACATGGCGAATCCCGTGATGAACGAGCGCATCGTCGCGCGGACGGTGCTCAAGCGGCCCGGCGAGCCGCAGGACATCGCGAACGCGATCGCCTTCCTCTGCTCCGACCTCGCCGCCTACATCACCGGCGTCGGCCTCTACGTGTCGGGCGGCGTGGAGCTGTTCGTGTTTTGAGCCGTGTCCGCCGGGGCACCCCAACCCACCACCCACTGCCGATTCTATCGGCGAAGCTCGTACGTGTGTTGACCTGAAGGCAAACGAAAGTGTGAAAGTCGAGGGCGGGGTAGCATGGCCGACAGGCGGCGCATGAGGTCGTATCCGCGAGGCGGTAGAATCTCCGGCTTCGTGCGGGCGGACTCACCGCTGTTCTCTCCCCGCGCGCGACCGCGGGCCAGGCTCGTTTCGGCGCGCGCGACGCTCTTGATCGGGGCGGGCCTCGTCGTGGTCCTGGCTCTGCTCGTCGGCCTCGTGTTCGCAGGCTCGCGGCAGGAGCTCGCGCCGGGGACGTACGTCGCGGGCGTCGACGTCGGCGGGCTCCCGTCTCGGCAGGCCGTCGGGCAGCTCGAACAGGCCTTCGCCGAGGTCGAGGCCGAGCCGGTGACGTTTGCGGTCGGCGACGAGACGTTCACGTTCGCGGCGAACCAGCTCGGCGTGGAGCCCGATTGGAGCGGCGCCGTCGCAGCTGCCGCACGGGCCGGCGACGGATTCGGCCCCATCCGGGGCTTCAGGCGGCTGCACACACGCTTCTTCGGCGCCGAGATCCTTCCGCGCGTCGCGGTGTCGGACGGCGCGCTCGACTACGCGCTCGAGCGCATGGCGGCGAGTATCGACGGCGCGCCGAAGAACGCCGCGCTCGTCCGGCGCGGCCTCCGGATCGAGAGCGTCCCCGATCGGGCCGGTCGCCGTCTCGAGCGCGAGGCGGCCGCGCGCGCTGTCGTCCGCGCGCTCGGCTCTCTCGAGCGGAACTCAGTCCCGGTCGCGCTCCCCGTGGCGAGCACCCGGCCGGCCGTCACGGAAGAGATGCTCGCACCGGTCGCGCGTCGCGCGCGCCTGGCGCTCTCGGCCCCGGTCGTCCTCCAGGGCACGAAGCGGCGGTGGCGGCTGCGGCCGGCGCGTATCGCCGCGCTGCTCACGCTCCCGAGCGACGGCGCGAAGCGCCTCGCGATCTCCGGCCCGCAGGCGATCGCGTACTTCCGGGCGCTCGGCCGGATCGTCGGGAATCCACCGGTGGACGCGCGCTTCGAGGCTTCGGGAGAAGGCATCCAGCTGGTGCCCTCGAGGAACGGCACCGAGCTCGACGTCGCGAAGACGGCGCGTGCGCTCCTGCGCGCTGCGACGTCGCGCACCAATCGCACGGCTGACGTCGCCATCGCCCGCGCCGTCCCGGAGCGCACGACGAAGGAGGCGCTCGCCATGGGCATCGACCGCCGGATGGCCTCCTACAAGACCTACAACTCGGGCACGTGGGACCGGATCACGAACCTCCGGCTCGGCGTGGCCGCTCTCGACGACACGCTTGTGCCGCCGGGCGCGACGTTCTCTCTCAACGACGCCATCGGCGAGCGAACGGAGGAGCGCGGCTTCCGCTCGGCTCCGGTGATCATCGGCACTCGCTACGAGGAGGAGGTCGGAGGCGGCACGTCGCAGGTCGCGACGACGGTCTTCAACGCCGCCTGGGAGGCCGGCGTGCGGATCACCGAGCGCAACCCGCACTCGCTCTACATCGACCGCTACCAGCTCGGTCGGGATGCGACCGTCTACTGGCCGTCGCTCGACCTCAAGTTCGTCAACGACACGAGGACGTGGGTGCTCGTCAAGGGCTTCGTCGAGTCCGACGGGATCAGCGTCGCGATCTACGGCGGCGAGGACCGCCGGGTCGAGAGCTCGGAGGGGACGAGGGTCGTCACCGGGCAGCCGCCCGTCCGGCGCGTGAAGGATGCGACGCTCGCGAAGGGCTCGACCGTCGTCGAGGAGTACGGCACGTCGCCGAGCCGGACGTCGGTCGTGCGAACGGTCTACGCCGGGAACGGCAGGCAGCTCAGCTCGGAGACGTGGAACACCTCGTACCGTGGCGAGACGCGGGTCGTCCGCGTCGGCACGAAGGTCGAGGAGCCAGAGCCTCCCAAGCCTCCCAAGCCGCCGGCAGACGAGCCTACGCCGCCGGCGCCTCTGCCTTAGTCACCGCCTCGACGAGCCAGGCCGGCACTCGCGTCGGACGGTACGTCTCGCGATCGACCGTCGCGTGCCTGGTGGAGCCGTCCGCCACGAGCTCGCCGTCGCGCTCGACGCGGTACTCGTAGCGGAAGCGCGCCCCGCGCATCTCCGCGCACCGCGTCCACACCGTGAGGCGGTCGTCGAAGTACGCCGCGCGGTGGTAGCGGACGTGAGCCTCGGTCGTGAGCGCCTCGAGCCCGCGCTCGCGGATGGCGCGATACCCGCCCGCATGCTCCTCGAGGTAGGCGACGCGGGCGACCTCGAACCAGACGAGGAACGAGGCGTGGTGCGCGATGCCCTGCGCATCCGTCTCCGCGAAGCGCACCTGCACCTCCGTCGAGAACGAGAAGCCCTCCATGGGGCAACCCTAGAATCGCAGCGTGTCGGCCGCTTGGCTAGCCGCCTTGATTCGCGAGCGCCAGCCTTGCGTCGTGCTCACGGGAGCGGGGATCTCGACCGAGAGCGGAATCCCGGACTTCCGCTCGCCGACGGGGATCTGGGCCGACGTCGATCCGTTCGAGGTCGCGTCCATCGACGCGTTTCGCCGCGATCCCGAGCGCGTCTGGGACTTCTACCGGCAGCGGCTGGCAGTGCTCCTGGAGGCGGAGCCGAACGCCGGCCACCGTGCGCTCGCGGAGCTCGAGGAGCGCGGCCTCGTCCGCGCGGTCGTCACCCAGAACATCGACACCCTGCACGCGCGCGCCGGCAGCCGCGAGGTCGTCGAGGTGCACGGGTCGATCCGGTTCGCGGTATGCCTCGCGTGTCTCTGGAGAGAGGGGATCGAGGGCGTGCTCGCGCAGCTCGCCGACCAGCCGACGCCCCTCTGCCGCCACTGCGGCGAGATCCTGAAGCCGGACGTGACCCTCTTCGGCGAGCTGCTCCCACCGGGATCGATCGAGCGCGCGACCGAGCTCGCGCGCGGCGCTGGGCTCCTGCTCGTCGTCGGCTCCACGCTCGAGGTGTGGCCGGTCGCGGGGCTGCCGCTCGAGGCCCGCGCGTTCGCGATCGTCAACCGCGGCCCGACGGCGCTCGACGACGGCGCGCTCGTGAAGATCGACGCCCCCGCGGGGGAGACGCTCGAGGCCGTGGTCGCCGCACTCTGATGGTGCGCAAGACCGGAATCCCGAGGGGAATTCCGGTCGCGCCGAAGATCAGAGGACCCGAAGCGCTGCCCGATGGAGCTGCTATGACTGTCGCATGGCCGACACGACAACGACCACGCGCCGCAAGTCCTCGGGCGCCAAGGAGAAGGACCTCGTGAGCAGGCTTGCCGACGCCGGCGAGGAGGCGCTGCAGAGGCTCTCGGACTTCCCCGGCGGGCAGCGTGCCGTGACCGCGTTCAACGAACTTCGTGCCCGGGTGGACGAGATGGGCAAGAAGGTGCGCGGGATCGACGCGCTGGAAGCACGGGTACAGGAGCTCGAGAAGGAGGTCGCGGCGCTGAAGAAGGCGAAGGCGCCGGCACGCCGCACGACGACGAGCAAGCCGAAGCCGAAGCCGACCTCGACGTAGCGCGGGAACCGGCGAGCGCCGTGAGACGTAGGGAGAGCGTGGCCTTGCGCTCGCTTGCCGCTGTACCGGTGCTCGCCGTCCTGCTCGCCCTGTGGGCGCCGGCGGCCGCGGCGAAGGAGGACGTCGTCGCGCGCGTGCTGACGCCGATCTCACGCGACGCGGAGCCGGGCTCGCGCGTCACGGTCGCGTGGACGCTCACCTACGCCGAGGCAGGGAAGCGCCGGCCCTTCGGCGCGGGCTACGTGTTCGTCCGTCTCGTCGGCCCCGGCGGCTCGCGCACACCGCTCGCGTACGGGGTGCACACGCTCCGCCCGGGCGGTTACCGGGCGAGAGCGAAGGTTCCGCGAGGAGGCGTGAGCCGGGTCGAGATCGGGATCATGGGAACGGTGTGCGGCCGCGACGGCTGCCGCACGGGGCCCAAGCTCTTCCGCATCGTAGGTCGAGTCTTCCGCTAGCGCGGCACGCGCAGTCGCAGCGCGCGCGGGACGACCTCGAAGCGCGCGGGCGTCGTGCCCGGCTGCTCTCCGTCGAGCTGGATCGGAAGCGGCTCGTCCGCGTCCACGGTGACCGTGCGCCCGCGCAGCACCTCGAGCCGCGGGTGCGGGAGATGCTTGCCCCGGTAGCTCTTCGGCAGCGTGAACATGAGATCGCGCTTCGTGACGTCCCCGATGACGAGGACGTCGAAGAGCCCGTCGTCCGGCTCGGCCTCCGGCAGCATCATCATCCCGCCGCCGAGGTAGCGGCCGTTCGCGACGAGCACGTCGATGACCTTCTGGGCGCGCGTCTCGTCGTCCACGGTGATCCGCATCTCGCCGGTCTGCCAGCGCACGAAGACGGCGAGCGTCGACCAGTAGTAGGAGATCTTGCCGCCGAGCGCCTTGGACGTCTCGTTCGCGCGCTGCGCGATTGCGCCGCTGATGCCGGCGCTCGCGACGTTCGCGAAGTGGGAGCGGCCCTCGTCGCCGGCCCAGGTCCGGAACGTGACGAGACCGAGGTCGATCTCCCGGATGTCGCCCGACAGAGCGACCTCCACCGCCTGCTCGAGCTCGCGCGGGATGCCATACGTCCGCACGAAGTCCCAGCCCGTGCCGCGCGCGATGACCGCGAGCTCGACGCCCTCGGCGCCCGCGCTGCCGTTGACCACCTCGTTCACGGAGCCGTCCCCGCCGACGACCACGAGCCGCTGCGCTCCTCCCGCGATCGCCTCGCGCGCGAGCGCGGTGAGCCCGCCCGGCTCCTCGGAGATGAGCGCGTCTCCCGCGAGCCCGAGCGCTGCGGCGCGGTGCGCCAGCTCGGGCCAGCGCTTGCCGGTCGAGCCTCCTGCCGAGGCGGGGTTGACGAGGAAGACCGTGCGGATTGCGCTAATGGCCGTTCTGGCCGGCGGTCGCCGTCTCGAGCGCGATCCGCGTCATCCGGTCGACCGCGGCCCGCAGCTCGTCCTCCGAGATCCTGACGAACTCGCCCTCGACCACGATGTCGCTCACCGTCAGCAGGCAGCCCGACTGCACGCCGCGGAGGGCGCCGACCGTGAAGAGCGCCGAGGCTTCCATCTCGACCGCAAGGATGCCGCGCTTCGACCAGCGCTCGTACTGGCCCTCGTCGGGGTTGTAGAAGAGGTCGCTCGAGACGATCGGGCCGACGCGCAGTGCGACGTCTGAGTGCTTCGCGACGTGCACGGCCTCGTGGATGAGCTCCCAGCTCGCGGTCGGGCAGTGCGGCTCGCCGCCGACGAGATGCGAGGCCGTCGAGTCGGCCGAGACGGCGGACAGGGCGACGATGAGGTCGCCGAGCGCGTGGTCCGGCTGCAGCCCGCCGCAGGTCCCGACGCGCAGCAGTCTCTTCACGCCGAGCTGGATCAGCTCCTCGAAGACGATGGTCGCGCCCGGGCACCCCATCCCGGTTCCCTGGACGGACACGCGCTTGCCCTCCCAGCTGCCCGTGAACCCGAGCAGGCCGCGCTCGGTGTTGACCTGCGCGACGTCCTCGAGGAACGTCTCGGCGATGTACTTCGCACGCAGCGGGTCGCCGGGAAGGAGGCACGCCTCCGCGTAGTCGCCGGGGTTCGCGCGGAGGTGGATCGGCACGGCCAGAACCCTACGGGTTCTGGTTAGAGGGCAGGTCCCGAACCGCGCTCTCCTAGAGTTTTCCGCGTGGGCGGAAAACTCGTCGAGCCGAAGCGGGAGCAGATCATGCGCTTCTGCGCCGAGGACCCGATCGAGCGGGTCTTCCTCGAGGACATGGCACTGCGCTCGATCGGCCGCTTCGTCGCGGTCTCGACGCGCGGCCGGCTCGAGGCGCTCTGCCACGTGGGCGTCAACGCGGTGCCGTCGGGCGCCGGGTGCGGCGCGTTCGCCCGCGAGGTCGCGCGCGCGTCCCCCCGGATGCTGATCGGTGAGGCAAAGGCGGTTTCGGACCTCTGGAGGGCGGTGCGCTCGCGGCTTCCGCGACCGCGCGAGAACCGGCCCGGCCAGCCGGTCTTCGTCATCCGGGACGCGCCTGCGGACGGAGACACCGGCCTGCGCCCGGCGACGCTCGACGACCTCGAGCTGCTCGTGCCGGCGTGCGCCGCCGCGCACGAGCAGGAGATCGGGATCGATCCGATCCGCCGCGACCGAGAGGGCTTCCGCTGGCGCACACGCAGCCAGATCGAGGACGGCCGGTCCTGGCTCTGGCTCGAGAACGGGACGATCCTGTTCAAGGCCGAGGCCTCCGCGTGGACGCCCTCGGCGGTGCAACTCCAGCAGGTGTGGGTCGACCCGGCGGCGAGGCGCCGCGGGTACGGAGCCCGCGGCCTCCGCGACCTCTGCCGCCTGCTGCTCGAGGAGACCCCGGCCGTCTGCCTCTTCGTGCGAGCCGAGAACGCGGCCGCGATCCGGCTCTACGAGACGGTCGGGATGGAGCACGTCCTCGACTACCGCTCGGTCCTGCTCTGACGTGAGGGAGCTCGTCCTCGTCCGGCACGGGCATGCGGCCTCGAACCGCGACGGGGTGGCGTCCTCGGACGCTCCCGGCGACGGCCTCACGGAGGAGGGACGCGAGCAGGCGCTTCGCCTGCGGGACGCGCTCGCGGACGAGCGGATCGACGTCGGCGTCTCGACCGGCTTCGCGCGGACGCTCGAGACGCTCGATCTCGCGCTCCACGGTCGCGACGTCCCCCGCCTCGTCCTCCCGGAGCTCGCCGAGATCGGGTTCGGGGAGTACGGCGGCGGCCTGCTCGACGCCTATCGCACGTGGGCGGCGGCGGAGCTGCCGACGGTCCCGGCGCCGGGGGGCGGGGAGAGCAGGGCGGACGCCGCGGCTCGTTTCGCGCGGGGCGCTCGAGCGCTGCTCGAGCGGCCCGAGGAACGGGTGCTGGTCGTCACGCACGCGCTCGCGCTCCGGTACCTCTTCGACGCCGCGGGCGGGCTCGCGCCGGCGTCGCGCATGGCCGCCGTCGAGCACGCGGCGCCGTATCGCCTGACCGCGCGGGAGCTGGAGCAGGCGGCTACCCTCCTCGAGGAGTGGAGCCGGGCGCCCGCGTTCAGGGATCCCTCGGTGGAGGGACGAGCGCGCCCGTGAGCGGGCCGACCTTCGGGGGGATGGCCCGCCTCCGCAGGCTGCTCGCGCTGTTCGCCCTCGTGGGCGCGGTCGCCGTGCTCGGCGGCTGCGGCGGCGCCGGGGCGCTTGGAGCCGGTCACCCTCGACGAGCTCACGCAGGCGGCGTCTGCGAGCGCGGAGGCGCCGAGCGGCCGCTTCGACCTCGCGCTGGAGATGACGTACCCGGGCCTTGGTACGCCAGTGCGGTTCACCGGGCAAGGCGCGTACGACACCGCAGCCGATCGCGCGGCCCTCACGTTCGACCTCTCCGCGATCGTGAGGCTGTTCGGCGGCCTCTTCGGAGGGCAGGGCACGGGGCCCGACCTCGGCCCGGACGCCTGGCGGATCGAGGCGATCCAGGACGGAACCGTCGTGTACATGCGCTTCCCGGCGATCGCCGAGAAGCTGCCCGCGGGCAAGACGTGGGTGCGGATCGACGCCGAGGAGACGGCGAGGTCCGGCGGGCCTCGAGCTCTCGAACCTCAAGCAGTTCACGGACGAGGACCCGCGCGCGCTGCTCGACTTCCTCGAGGGCGTCTCGGGCGAGATCGAGACCGTCGGCAGCGAGGAGCTGCGCGGCGTCACGACGACGCACTATCGCGCGACGATCGACCTGCGCAACTACGAGCAGCTGGTCCCGCCCGGCAAGCGCAAGGAGCTTCGGGACATGCTGGGCGACCTCGTCCAGCAGGCCGGGCTCACCGAGTTGCCGCTCGAAGTCTGGCTCGACGACGACGGCTACGTGCGGAAGGTGGAGCTCTCGTTCTCGGCCTCGCCGGAGGGCATGACCGGAGCGGTCGAGGCGTCGATGGTCTTCGAGCTCTACGACTACGGAGCGGACGTCGGCATCGTGCCGCCGCCCGCCGCCGACGTCGCCGAGGTCTCCGCGCTCGGCGGCTGAACACACCCCTGCAAACGGTCACAATGGGCGCATGTCGGGCCGCGTCCAGGAGCGCGTCCAACGCTTCGTCCGAGAGCACGACCTGATCCCGCCCGGAGGCGAGGTCGCGTGCCTCGTGTCCGGTGGGGCGGACTCCACCTGCCTGTGGCATGTCCTGCGGGAGCTCGGCTACCGCGTCTCGGCCGTCCACGTGAACCACGGCCTGCGCGGCGAGGAGTCCGAGGAGGACGCACGCCACTGCCGCGACGCTCATGGGCGCCGAGATCGTCGCGGGCACGCCGGCCGTCCGAATCCAGGGGCAGAGGCCGGCTGCCCGGCCCGCAACCGAGGCCGATCTGCGCGATGTCCGCTACCTGCTGACGGCGGGCCGCGGCCTGCGCGCGACCGGCCACACCGCCTCGGACCAGGTGGAGACCGTGCTCTACCGGCTCGTCTCGTCCGGTTCGACGCGCGGGATCCGCGCTCGGCGCGAGGACGGCGTCGTGCGCCCGCTCCTGCCGCTCTGGCGCGAAGAGACGGAGGCGTACTGCCGTGAGCGCGGCCTCTCGTTCCGGGTCGACTCCTCGAACGCGGACACGAAGCGCGGCCTCGTCCGCGACGAGATCCTCCCGCTCCTGCGGCGCCTGCATCCGGGAGCCGATCGAAACCTGCTCGCGCTCGCGTCGGAGCGGCCACGGCTCCCGCGGGCGCTCGAGGAGACTCTGCTCGAGCTTCTCTCCTCCACCGCGGGGACGAAGAGCGCCGACCTCGGCCGCGGCATCCGGGCGGTGCGCACGTACGACACGCTGCGGCTCGAGGGCACGGTCGAGTTCGGGCCGTGGCGCCTCGAGAGCGACGTCGCCGGGCTGGAGGTGCGCGCTCGCCGGCCGGGAGACCGGCTCGCAGGACGGCGCAAGAAGGTGCAGGATCTGCTCGTGGACGCGAAGGTGCCGCGGGAAGAGCGCGATACCTGGCCGCTCGTCGTCTCCGGGGACGAGGTGGTGGCGGTTCCGGGGATCGCGGAGGCGCCTGGCTGGGAAGGCGCCGTCCGGGCATGGAAGGATGTGCGCGATGACCCAGGCTGAGCTCGAGCAGGGAGTCGGCGAGATCCTCATCGAGCAGGTCCCGCTGCAGTCGCGCGTCTCCGAGCTCGGAGTCGAGATCTCGGCGGACTACGCGGGCCGCGACCTGCTCCTCGTCGGAGTGCTCAAGGGCGCGGTCTTCTTCATGGCCGACCTCATGCGTGAGCTGACGGTGCCGTGCGAGATCGACTTCATGGCGATCTCGAGCTACGGCGCGGCCACCGACTCCTCCGGCGTGGTCCGGATCCTCAAGGACCTCGACATCAACGTCGCCGGGCGCGACGTGCTCGTCGTCGAGGACATCATCGACTCGGGGCTGACCCTCTCGTACCTCATGCGCAACCTGCGGGCGCGCGGGCCGGCGTCGCTCGAGGTCGTGACCCTGCTGACGAAGCCCGAGCGCCGCGAGATCGACGTGCCGGTGCGCTACGTGGGGTTCGAGATCCCCAACCGGTTCGTGATCGGCTACGGGCTCGACTTCGCCGAGCGCTACCGGAACCTCCCGTACGTCGCGGTTCTGCACCCGGACCTGGTGCCGAACGCCACATAGCGCGACAACTGCGCCCTAACGAGGCACAGGTCCCGGCGCTTGGGTGCCGAAGAAACAGGGTGCTACCCTGCCACCACCTACCGTGAACAGGTTTCTTCGAAGCGCACTCTTCCCGCTGATCGTCATCGTGCTGCTCGTCTACGTGGCGAGTCAGACGCTGCTACCCGGCCGGAACGAGCAGCGGAAGATGACGTACTCGGAGGCGATCACGGCGGTCGAGAACGGGAACGTCAACGAGGCCCTGTTCACCCCGACGCGCCAGTCGATCGAGCTCTCGCTCGTCCAGCCGGACGACAAGGTCAAGGTCAACTACCCGACCCCGCAGTCGGCGACGAACTTCGAGCGGCTCCTTCGGGAGAACGGCATCCGGTTCGACTCCAAGGGCACGGGCTCGTCCGCGTGGTGGGCGCTCCTCATCAACGTGCTCCCGTTCGTGCTCCTGATCGCGATCTGGATCTTCCTCATGAACCAGGTCCAGGGTGGCGGCTCGAAGGTGATGAGCTTCGGGAAGAGCCGCGCGAAGCGCATGTCGCCGGACTCGCCGAAGGTGACGTTCAAGGACGTCGCCGGCGCGGACGAGGCTGTCGAGGAGCTGCACGAGATCAAGGAGTTCCTCGAGAACCCGAAGAAGTTCCAGGCGCTCGGCGCGAGGATTCCCAAGGGCGTGCTCCTGTACGGGCCGCCCGGCACCGGCAAGACGCTCTTGGCGCGCGCGGTCGCGGGTGAGGCCGGCGTACCGTTCTTCTCCATCTCGGGCTCCGACTTCGTCGAGATGTTCGTCGGCGTCGGCGCCTCGCGCGTGCGCGACCTCTTCGAGCAGGCGAAGCAGGCGTCCCCCTGCATCATCTTCATGGACGAGATCGACGCGGTCGGCCGGCACCGCGGCGCGGGTCTCGGAGGCGGCCACGACGAGCGCGAGCAGACGCTGAACCAGCTCCTCGTCGAGATGGACGGCTTCGAGATGAAGGACAACATCATCCTCATCGCGGCCACGAACCGGCCCGACATCCTCGATCCCGCCCTGCTCCGCCCGGGCCGCTTCGACCGGCAGATCGTCGTCGACCGGCCGGACCGCGCCGGGCGCCGGAAGATCCTCGAGGTGCACGCGCGCGGCAAGCCGCTCGCGCGCGAGATCGACCTCGACACGCTCGCCGCCGGCACGCCCGGCTTCACGGGCGCCGACCTCTCGCAACCTGATCAACGAGGCCGCCCTGCTCGCCGCCCGCCGCGGCAAGAAGATGATCGAGCAGGACGAGCTCGAGGAAGGGATCATGCGCGTGATCGCCGGCCCGGAGAAGAAGGCCCGCCTCCTCTCCGAGAAGGAGCGCAAGATCACGGCCTACCACGAGATGGGCCACGCGCTCGTCGGCCACTACCTCGAGAACACGAACCCGATCCACAAGATCACGATCGTCTCCCGCGGCCAGGCGCTCGGCCTCACGATCTCCCTCCCGACCGAGGACCGCTACCTGACGACGAAGTCGGCGCTCATGGACGAGCTCGCGATGACGCTCGGTGGCCGTGCGGCCGAGGAGCTCGTCTTCCACGAGGTGACGACCGGCGCCGCGAACGACCTCGAGCGGGTGACCACGACCTCCAAGCAGATGGTCATGCGCTTCGGCATGAGCGAGAAGCTCGGCCCGCGCGTACTCGGGCGGAACCACGAGATGCCCTTCCTCGGCCGCGACATGGGCTCCGAGCCCGACTACTCCGATGAGATCGCGAAGGAGATCGACGACGAGATCCGGCGCGTGATCGAGGAGGCGCACCAGTCGGCGTCCTCCGTCCTGCGCGCGCACATGAACGAACTGCACCGCCTCGCCGCGATCCTGATCGAGCGCGAGACCATCGACAGGGACCAGTTCGAGCGCCTGCTCGCGGGCGAGACCGAGGAGTCGGTCTTCCCGGAGGAAGAGCCCGCGGTTCCCGAGCTCGAGCCGGATGCCGAGAAGCGGCCGAAGCTCCGCCCGCAGCCGCGCCCGATCCCCGGCACCGCGATGCAGCCGCCGCCGCCTGAAGGCGCTCCTTCTTAGTGCGCAGATCAGGATCGCCGAGCGGGGATCCTGATCGCGCGAAGAGCCTCCGTCCGCTTCGCGGACGCCACGCGGGAAGCTAGCGGCGCTCGTGCTCGGGCGCTCCGTGCTACCGTCGAGGACGCGCTCGCGCGCGCCCGCCGGCGGCCAGGACGACGGCGAGCAGCACGGCCGCGGCCGCCATCGCGCCCAGGAGGTCGACGGCGAGGCCGCGGGCGCGGACCGTGTCCACGAGCCCGAGCAACACTGTCGCGATGACCGCGGCGGCGACGCCGAGGAATCCGACGAAGGCCAGCCGCTGGACGCCGTCTCCGGGCTCGCCCTTGACGCTCTCCCGCTCCTCGAGCGACCAGTATGCGAGCTCGGCCGTCACCAGGACGCCGCCGGCGAAGACGGCGACCGCGAGGTCGAGCGGGGCGTCGTCGACCGCGAGCTGCATGCCGTAGACGCCTCCGAGCAGGAGCAGCGAGCCCGCGACGAGCCACGCCTGGGCGAGCACGAGCGCGCGCGACGAGGGCGAGGAGCGCGACGATCGCGACCCGCAGGCCGACCGGGAAGACCTCGTCGCTCCCGCGAGCGAGCGGCAGCGCGGTCAGCGCCGTCGCCGTCACGAACGCGCCGATGCCCGCGGCTAGACGCGTGCCACCCTTGCGTAGCGCCTGTATGTCCTCACCCCCTCGAGCGCCGCTTCGAGCGAGACCTCGTCACCCCAGCGCGCGATGCCGATCCCGAGGCGCTCGAGGCGGGCGCGCAGGACCTCTCGCTCGAGGAGCCAGAGGCGATGTGCGAGCTTCTCGACGTCCGACCGTCCGGGCTCGACGAAGCCGACCGGGTCGATCTCGATCGTCGCGACGTCGAAGCCACGCGCGCGCAGGTTCTCGAGCGCGGTCGTGAAGCGCGGGTCGACGAGCGGCGTGATGCCGAGCACGAGCGCCTTCGGTGGAAGGATCCTGGGCGGGATGCGGTTCACGTCGCGCCAGGTGTAGTCGGGCGCGATGCCCGTCTCGAGCAGCGTCTCGATCAGCCGGTAGCGCTGCATCGGCCCCAGCCCGGGCTGGAGCCAGCGCAGGATGCCGCCGAACGACACGAGCCCGACCCGGTCGCGCCGCTCGAGGTAGAGGGCTGCCAGCGACGCGGTGGCGCGCACCGCGTCGTCGAGCGTGCTCCGCTGCGGGCCGCGCAGGTCGACGAAGCTGTCGACGAAGAGCACGACGTCCGTGTTCCGCTCAGGGTGGCGCTCGTTGACGACGAGCGTGCCCCGCCGCGCCGACGCGCGCCAGTTGATCGCGCGCAGGCGGTCGCCGGGGACGTAGTCGCGGATGTCCGCGTACTCGATCCCGTCGCCCTTGACCCGCGAGACCTCGCTTCCGGCGAACGCCTGCGTCTCGACCGGCGAGATGATCCGCGAGAGCGACTCCGGCGTCGGGTAGACCTTGAGCTCCACCCGGTGCTCGACGCGCTCCTCCCAGGTGACGATGCGGAGCCTGTCGTGCGCGCGTACCTCGATCTCGCCGATTTCGTAGACACCCCAGCGCATGCAGCGGAGGGGGATCGTGAGCGTCTGCTCCTCGCCTGCGATCAGCCTCACGGCACGCGCGTCCGCGCCGTCGGACGCCTCGAGGCCCTGCGGGAGCTCGAGCAGGAGCTGGAGCTGGTCGACGCCCGTCGCTGCGCGGAGAGTGAGCTCGGCGACGACGTCGGCGCCTTCGACGCTGCGGCTCGTGTCGAGCGAGAAGCCGACCTCGACCTGCGGGTCTCGGGCGCCCGTGGTCGCGAGGACGAGCAGGAGTGCGAGCGGCGCGACGGCGATCGCGAGCTCCGGCCGGCGGAGCGCGAGCGCGGCGACGAGACCGGCGCCGACGAGGACCGCATACCCCTCGAGACGCGGGCCCGAGCGCCTCTTCACTGAACTGCGGTGAGGTCCTCGGCGCGCGGGGTGGGGACGCCCGCGACGACGTCCCGGACGACGTCGTCAGCCGAGACCCTCTGCACCCAGAGCTCCGGGTTCAGGACGAGGCGGTGGCCGAGGGCGGGCACTGCGATCGCCTTGACGTCGTCGGGCAGCACGTGGTCGCGACCGGCGAGCGCGGCCTTGCAGCGCGCGAGCTTGAGCAGCGCGAGCGTCCCGCGCGGGCTCGCGCCGACCGCGACCCTCTGCGACGTGCGGGTCGCGGAGACGAGGTCGACGCAGTAGGCCTGGATGCTCTCCGCGACGTACACCTGCTCGACGGCGCGCTGCATCGCGAGCAGCGTCTCGCGGTCGACGACCGGCCGGAGCTCGACCTCGTCGGTCTGGCGCTCGATCCGGCGGCTCAGCACCTCGAGCTCGTCCTCGCGCTCCGGGTAGCCGAAGGCGGTGCGCAGAATGAACCGGTCGAGCTGGGCCTCCGGAAGCGGGTACGTGCCCTCGTACTCGATGGGGTTTTGCGTTGCGATCACGAGAAACGGTCGCTCGAACCTATGCGTCTCGCCCTCGATCGTGACCTGCTGCTCCTGCATCGCCTCGAGCAGCGCCGCCTGCGTCTTCGGCGGGGCGCGGTTGATCTCGTCGGCGAGGAGGAGGTTCGTGAAGATCGGGCCGGGCCGGAACTCGAAGTCCGCGTCGCGCTGGTTCCAGATCGACGAGCCGGTCACGTCGGACGGCATGAGGTCGGGCGTGAACTGGATGCGCGAGAAGCGCATTGTCAGCACCTGCGCGAAGCAGCGGGCCGCGAGCGTCTTCGCGAGGCCGGGATAGTCCTCGAGCAGGACGTGCCCGTCGGCGAGGAAGCCGACGAGAACGAGCTCGAGCGGCTCGCGCTTCCCGATGACCGCGCGCTCGACCTCGTCGAGCGCCTCCGCGCCGACCTCCTGCACGCGCTCGAGCTGCATCACACGCTCTCCAGCGAGTGGACGACGCGCTCGAGCTCGGCCGCAGGCAGCCCGCGTGCAAGCCGGTCCTGGGGCGGAGGACGGTCGTGACGCACCAGCTCGTAGGCCTCCGCGCCGAGCGCTGCGCGAGCGGCTTCGGGCTCGGCGTCGAGCGATATGCGGGTCCTCGTGGTGAGCAATCCCTGCGCGATGGTACGGAGTCGCGGCCGGAGGTGGTGGTGGAGGTCGAACGACCCCGCGATGCCGAGGGCGCACAGGTGCTCCAGCCGGGCGAGGTTGCCGGGTCGCTGCGAGCCGCCCTTCCGTCCCTGGCCGTGACGAAGCGGCGTGGCAGGCGGGTACGCGCGCCGCAACGCGGCAACCACGAGCACGAGCGTGACCGCGCACAGCAGGAGCGCGTAGGCCCGCGCGGCGAGACCGAGCCGTCCGGGCAGGAAGGCTGCGACGATGAGGGCGGCCAGCGTGGGGTAGAGCAGGAACCGCAGTGCCCTGAAGACGTCCCGCCTCACGGCTTGGCTCCGCCAGCCTCGGCCTCGAGCGCCAGGGAGGGGGGCGGCGCCGCCTGCGCCGCCTCACGGCGGGCGCGGAGCTCGTCTCGCACGGTCGTGAGCGCCTCGATCGCGTCGTCCTTCATCGCAGCGTCGACCGCGTGGCTGGAGAACTTCGCCTCGGTGAAGAGGTCGGTGAGCCGGTGGACCGACCGTCGCTCCACGTCGAGGTCCTCGAGGATCCTCGCCAGGTACTCGTTCGGGGTCTCCGACTCCAGCCGTTCGAGCTTGTGCGCCGCGAGCACGCGCTCGAGCCGAGCGTAGGCGGCGATCACGGCCTTGCGCGGATCCGGCTCGGCGCGAAGGGCGTCGAGGCTGTCGTCGAGGGCGATTGCCAGCTCTCTCGCGATGATCTCCTCCTGCGAGATCGGCTCGCGGCGCCGAGCGACGAGTATCGCCACCGCGACCCCGATCACCACGAGCGCGCCCAGGACGAGGAGCGGAATCCACGTGAACTGCGGCTCGTAGATCGTGCCCCCGGTCGGGGTCGGCTCGATCGGTGTGGTCTCGCCGTTCGCGAACGCGTCCTGGATCCCATCCTCGAACGGGGTGCGCTCCCAGTTGTGGAGCCGGTAGAAGGTGACGCCGGCGAAGAGCGCCATCAGCACGAGGTAGGTGGCGAAGCTGCGACGTTTGTAGGGCATGGCGGCCGCCTCTCTCCTGATGTCCTTGCGCTGCAGGAGGCCGTAGACGAGCAACGCGACGGCCGGGATGACCATGACGATGCCGAAGCTCAGGAAGGTGTCGAGAACCCACGCCGCCGGGGGGCGCGACTCGTCCGTGCCCGTGGACGTCCTGCCGGTCGCCGCCACCGCGACCACGCCCACGAGCCCCAGCACCACGAGGGCGGGGACGAGGGCCCGCCCGTTACCGCGCATCGACTTCCCGAGCTACTGCTGGACGCCCGGCTCGTTCATCGGCGCGGAGGCCATCGCGGCGCTCTCCCAGTACCGGTTGAGCGCGCCCTGCACCTTCGCGTACCACACGAAGATCGGGATGATGAAGACGCCGAACGGGAACAGCCAGAGCCCGGTCCAGCCGTTGATCGGCGACACCCTCCCGCTCTTCGCGTACATCTTGCCGACCTCGGACGGGATCACGAACGCGCTCACCGGGAGCACGAGGATCCAGATCACGAGCCCGAGGACGCCTCCGAGGCCGTCGCCTGTGTGCTGCTTCGTCTCCTCCTGCGTCTTGAAGACCCAGTAGAGGCTGTAGATGCCGAGCGTGACGATGGTGAGCAGGATCACGAACCCGACCCCGCGCCGCTGACCGAGCGGCCCTGTCGCTGTTGCTGCTGCTTGTGTGCTCATCGCGGGAGAATGTCACGGATGCGGGCAGCGGCGCTACCCTCACCGCCGTGAGCGCACCGCGGATCCCGATCGAGGAGCGCTGGCCGCGTCCTTCGGTGATGGGCGTCCTGAACGTCACACCGGACAGTTTCTCCGATGGTGGACAGTTCGCGTCTGTTTCGGAAGCTGTCGCGCACGGCCGCCGGCTGGTTGCGGAAGGTGCCGCGCTGGTGGACGTCGGCGGCGAGTCGACGAGGCCTGGCGCGGAGGCGGTCGACGCGGACGAGGAGCTCCGTCGCGTCGTCCCGGTGCTCGAGGGTCTCGCGGGAGTCCCGCTGTCGATCGACACGTCCAAGGCGGCGGTTGCGCGCCGCGCGCTCGAGGCCGGCGCGGAGCTCGTCAACGACGTGACGGCGCTTCGCGGCGATCCCGAGCTGGCCGGGGTGGTCGCCGAGGCGGGCGCGTATGTGTGTCTCATGCACATGCAGGGAATGCCGCGGACGATGCAGGCTGCTCCCCAGTACGACGACGTCGCGGCCGAAGTGTTCGCGTTTCTCGAGGAGCGCGTCGCGTTCGCGGTCGAGTCCGGCATCGGCGAGGAGCGGATCTGTGTGGATCCGGGCATCGGCTTCGGCAAGACGCCGGACCAGAACCTGGAGCTGATCCGCCGCCTCGACTCGCTGGTCGCGCTCGGACGCCCGGTCGTCGTCGGCTTCTCGCGGAAGAGCACGCTCGCGCGCGTGGTGGGAGATCACGAGGGGAAGGTCGGCTCGCTCGCGGCCTCGCTTGCAGCGGCCGTGGCGGCGTTCGAGCGGGGCGCGTGGATGCTGCGCGCGCACGACGTTCGCGAGACGGTGGAGGCGCTTGCGGTCGCGGGAGCCGTCGAACGAGGCAAGATCACGGCATGACGATCGAATTGCTGAGCCTCGTCGTGTTCGGCCACCACGGCTACCTGGAAGCGGAGCGCCGGCTGGGACAGCGTTTCCTCGTTGATCTCTGGGTGGATGTGGACGAGGAGGCGGCCAAGAGCGACGACATCGACCACACGGTGGACTACCGACACCTCGCCGCGCTCGTGCGCGAGACGTTCGCCGGCCCCGAGAAGCTGCTGCTCGAGGGCCTGGCCGGGGCCGTCGCGGACGGCGTCATCGAGCGGTTCCCGGGCGCACTCGAGGTGCGCGTGCGGGTGCGCAAGCCGGACGTCGTGCTCGACCCGCCGGTGGAGCACGCGGCCGTCATTCTCGAGCGCCGCCGCGCCTAGGTACCGACCGTGGCGCGCGCGTACGTCGGTCTCGGCGCCAACCTCGGACCGCGCGAGGCGACGATTCTCCGCGCGGTCGACCTGCTCGCCGCCGAGCCGGGGATCGACGTGCTCGAGCTCTCCTCGCTGAGGGAGACCGAGCCCGTCGGGATCACCGACCAGCCGGCGTTCGTGAACGGCGCCGTCGCGCTCGAGACCACGCTTCCGGCGCGCGAGCTCCTCGACGCTCTCCTACGCGTCGAGCGCGAGCTCGGACGGATGCGGACCGGCGAGCGCTGGGGGCCGCGGACGATCGACCTCGATCTCCTGCTCTACGCCGACGAGGTGGTCGACGAGCCCGGGCTGACGGTGCCCCACCCTCGCCTCCACGAGCGCCGTTTTGCGCTGGAGCCGCTGGCCGAGTTGGAGCCCGAGCTCGAGATTCCGGGGCGCGGGAAGGTCTCGACGGCGCTGGCAGAGCTACACTGACGCCCCATGTCGAACCTCGACGATCTCGACGAATACGAGGCCGAGCTCGAGATCTCCCTCAAGCGGGAGTACTCGGCGGTCTTCGCGCTCTTCCGCTACTGCATCCTCACGCAGGACGCGACGTACCTCTGCAACCGCCTCGACGTCGAGTCCATGCCGCAGGCGAGCTACCCCTTCTTCCACATCCGGATGGAGGACGTCTGGGTCTGGGACAAGAACCGCCCGACGAGGATGATCCCGCGCGCCGAGGTCTACACGTCCGGCGACGTGACGATCGAAGAGCTGCGCGGCGAGGGCGAGGAGCCGCATCTCACCGCCGAGGCGCTCGCCGAGCGCATCGGGCAGCAGTTCCCGGGCGACGACGAGTCGCTCTAAAGGGGACGACGCGAGTCCCTCCAAAGGGAGAGGCGCGGCCTCCTGGCCAAGACCAAGGGCCACCAAGGTGGCCCTTCCTGCGGTTTGCCCCATCCCTCCCCTGCCCGAATCCAGGTCGCCGGCCGCAGCAAGAGCGGTCGGGATAGGCACCTCAAGCCTAGCGCACTCCGCTTGGTTTCACTAGGGGCTTCGATTCACAAGGGCTCCGACCCACTGGCCCTCTGATTCACTAGCGCGATGCTCCTCGCGGTCGACGTCGGCAACACGCAGACGGTGCTCGGGCTCTACGCGGGCGGTGAGCTCACGGACCACTGGCGGCTGGCGACGGAGCGCTCGACGACCGCGGACGAGCTCGGAGTCGTCCTCGGCGGGCTCCTCGAGCTCGATTCCGTCGACGGGATCTGCCTCTCGTGCACGGTGCCGGTCCTCGTGCGCGAGTGGGAGATCCTTGCCGCGAAGTGGGCGCAGGCGCCGCTCCTCGCGGTCGGCCCCGGTGTCAAGACCGGGATCCCGATCCGCTACGACGACCCGCGCGAGGTCGGGCCGGACCGGATCGTGAACTCGGTCGCAGCCAAGGAGCGCTACGGCGCCCCGGTCATCGTGGTCGACTTCGGCACGTCCACGAACTTCGACGTCGTCTCGCCGGAGGGAGAGTACGTCGGCGGCGTGCTCGCGCCGGGGATCGAGATCTCGATGGATGCGCTCTTCGCGCGGGCCGCGCGGCTGGTCAAGGTCGACTACACGGCGCCGCCGACGGTGATCGGGAAGACGACCGTGGGCGGGCTCCAGTCGGGCCTCGTGTACGGCTTCGCCGGCCAGGTGGACGGGATCGTCGGGCGGATTCGCGAGGAGCTCGAGGCCGAGGCGCCGGCAGTGGCGACGGGAGGCCTCGCCGAGCTCGTCGCGCCGCACACGCGCACGATCGAGACCGTCGACCCCTTCCTGACGCTCGACGGGCTACGCCTCGTCTGGGAGCTCAACCGGTGATCCGGTGATTCCCGACGTCTCGAGCCTCGCAGTCTTCGTCGTCGCGGCGCTGGCACTCCTGGTCGTGCCCGGCCCGGCCGTCGTCTACATCGTCGCGCGGTCGATTCACCAGGGCCGTCGCGCGGGCCTCGTCTCGGTGCTGGGAATCCACGTCGGGACTCTCGTGCACATCGCGGCCGCGACGGTCGGGCTCTCCGCGCTCGTCGTCTCCTCGGCGGTCGCGTTCACGGCGGTCAAGATCGCGGGTGCCGTCTACCTGGTCGGTCTCGGCCTGTGGACGCTCTTCGCGCGCCGCGCGGAGCCGGAGGTTGCGCTCGGGGGTGAGCGGAACCTCCGCCGTGCCTTCGCGCAGGGCATCGTCGTCAACGTCCTGAACCCGAAGACCGCGCTCTTCTTCCTCGCCTTCCTGCCGCAGTTCGTCGATCCGGACGCGTCGCACCCGGCCGTCCAGATCGCATTCCTCGGCGTGCTCTTCGCGCTCCTCGGGCTCGTCACCGACTCGCTGTGGGCGCTCGCGGCCGGGACCGCGGGAGGCGTGCTGCAGCGCTCGCGCCGCTTCGCCCGCGGCCAGCGCTACGTCACGGGGACGGTGTACCTAGGGCTCGGTGTCGCGACCGCCCTCTCCGGCGGCTCCGAGGACTGAGCCTCCGTCGTGCGCGCGCTGAGGCACGCGCTCTCGATCCTCCTCCTGCCCGGGACGGTGCTCGTGTTGGTTCCGGCGCTGCTCGTTTCGCGTAGCGACACGGTCTCCGTCGGCTGGGGGCTCCAGGGTGCGCTCGCGGCCCTGCCGGTGGCTCTGGGCCTGGCGCTCTTGGGTGTCGGCGGGGCGCTGGTGGTCTGGACGATCGCGCTCTTCGTGCGGATCGGGCGCGGAACCCTCGCGCCGTGGGATCCAACCTCGAGGCTGGTCGTCCATGGCCCGTATCGGCACGTGCGCAATCCGATGATCGCGGGCGTCCTCTTCTGCATCCTCGGGGAGGCGGTTCTCCTCGGGTCGGTGCCGCTTCTCGTGTGGTTCGCTCTCGCGGCCGGTGTCAATGCCATCTACATCCCGTTCGTCGAGGAGCCGGGCCTCGTCCGAAGGTACGGCGATGACTACGCGCGGTACCGCGCCGCGGTGCCGCGGTGGCTGCCCCGAGTGCGTCCGTGGGAGCCTCCAAGTGACGACCTGTCGTCGTAGGGGCGAGGCTCGCCTCGCCCTCGTCCTACCCTCCGCCGTAGACGGAGATGGGCAGCTCGAGCGTCACTTCGTCCCCGGATGGGACCTCGGCCTCCAGCCGCTCGAGAATCTCGATCGCGCCGGGGGCGGCCACGAGCAGGCGACGCTCGACCTCGTCCACGGAGTCGAGCTGGAGAAGCTCCTGCTTGAACTGCTTCGGGAAGCGGCCGCTGCCGAGGTACCAGCCGTAGAACTTCTTCAAGAAGCTCGTCGCGCGGCGCTCTCCGAGCTCACGCACCGTCTCTCGGACGAAGAGGATCAGCTCGGCCGCGACCTCCTCGCGGGTCGGCGGATCCCCGTCGCCGTCGACGATCTCTCGGAGCGCCCACGGGTTTCCCTGCGCGCCGCGCCCGACCATGACCGCCTCCGCGCCCGTCGTCGCGAGCACCGCCTGCGCGCGGGCGCGGGAGGTGACGTCTCCGGACGCCACGACCGGCACGTCGACGAGCGAGACGAGCTCGGCGGTCAGCGCGTGGTCGGCCGTGCCCGTGTACATCTGCTGGGCCGAGCGCGGATGGAGCGCGATCGACGCCGCTCCCGCCTCGACGAGCCGCGGCCCGAGCTCGAGGCACGCGCGCGAGCCGTTCGCGACCCCGCGCCGCAGCTTCACCGTCACCGGGAGCTCGACCGCGTCCGCGACCGACTCGACGAGCCGGCACGCGAGTTCGGGCTCCTCGAGGAGGTGCGCTCCCGCGCCGGTGCGCGTCACCTTCTTCACCGGGCAGCCGAAATTGAGGTCGACGATGTCCGCGCCCACGGACTCGACCATCCGCGCGGCCTCGGCCATCGGCCGCGGCTCCGAGCCGAAGAGCTGGATCGCGAGCGGATGCTCGTCCGCCGCGACCCGCAGGTACCCGAGCGTGCGCTCGTTCCCGTGCTCGATGCCTGCGCAGCTCACCATCTCCGAGCACACGAGACCCGCCCCGTAGCGGCGTCCCTGGCGCCGGAAGGCCTGCACGCTGACCCCCGCCATCGGCGCCAGCACGAGGCGCGTCGGCACGTCGACGGGGCCGATCTTCCACGATTCGCGCAGGTCGATCACGGCGCGTCGCATGGTACTCCGAAGGCTGTTGACCACTGCTGGCGGCGGCAGCTACCATTCCCGGCCGTCTGTCGGGGCCGGGCGGGCCCAACACTGGTTCTGGAGGGTGGTTTCGTGAAGGATGTGATCCTCACACCCGATGGCTACGAGCAGCTGAAGAGCGAGCTCGACGTGCTGCGAACGAACCGGCGCCGCGAGGTCGCCGAGCGCATCGCGGCCGCACGCGCGTTCGGGGAGATCGCCGAGAACGCCGAGTACGACGACGCGAAGAACGAGCAGATGATGCTCGAGCATCGCATCGCGCAGCTCGAGGACCGCCTCACGAATGCCCGCGTCATCGACACGAAGGACGTGGACACGAGCGTCGTCTCGATCGGCTCGGTCGTGCGCCTGCGCGACGTCGACGCGAAGGAGACGATCGAGTACTTCATCGTCGGCTCGGCCGAGGCGAACCCGGTCGAGCGAAAGCTCTCTAACGAGTCCCCCGTGGGCAAGGCGATCATGGGCCGGAAGAAGGGCGAGACGGTCGAGGTCGTCACGCCGCGCGGCTCCAAGGTCAAGTTCAAGATCATGGAGATCAAGGCCGCGTAGCGCTCGTCCCGCAGCCGATGGCCCAGCGGTGCCATCGGCAGCTCCGGTAGTGGCAATCGGCTCGACACGGCCCTAGGATGCGCCGGACTGCGAGCAAGGGGCATTGTGGATGGCGGGACTTCCGACCGGCACGGTCACGTTCCTCTTTACCGATATCGAGGGGTCGACGCGGCTTCTCAAGCAGCTCGGTCCGGCATACGACGGGGTCCTCGCCGAGCATCAGCGCCTCCTCCGCGAGAGCTTCGAGTCTCACGGCGGGCGCGAGGTCGACACGCAGGGCGACTCGTTCTTCGTCGCGTTCGGGAGCGCTGGCGACGCCGTCGCCAGCGCAGCTGCGGCGCAGCGTGCTCTCCACGGTCACCAATGGCCCGAGGGCGCGGACGTCCGGGTACGTATGGGGCTGCACACGGGAGAACCGCGGCCGGCCGGTGAGCGGTACGTCGGCTTCGGCGTGCACCGGGCCGCGCGCATCGGCGCGGTGGGCCACGGCGGGCAGGTGCTTCTCTCCAATGCGACGCGGGAGCTCGTCGAGGACGAGCTTCCGGCGAGCACTCAGGTCCGCGACCTCGGAGCGTTCGAGCTCAAGGACCTCGACCGGCCGGAACGCCTCTTCCAGCTCGAGATCGACGATCTTCCGCATGCGTTCCCGCCGCTCAAGGCACGTAAGGCCGCAGAGCCGCGCCAGGTCCGCAGGCGGACGCTCCTGCTTGCGCTCTCCGGCGCACTTCTCATCGCCACGGCCCTCGCCGCGTTCGGCCTGTGGCTCGGCAGCTCGGACGGAGGCTCGGTCGCGACTGCGACCGGCGGCCAGGCGGTCGCCGTCGATGCCGCGACCGGTGAGATCGACCGTCGAATCCCGGCCGGCAGGACGCCGAACGCGATCGCGGCGGGCGAGGGCGCGATTTGGCTCGTCGATGCCGACGCGCGCACCCTGGTTCGCATCGACCAGGCATCGGGAGAGCTGGAGACGTTCTCGACCGGCGCGACTCCCACGGACGTCGCAGTAAGCACTGGCTCCGTCTGGGTGGCGAACGGCCAGCGTCTGCAAACCACGCAGTTCGTCGGCCCGGTGGCGACGGCAGTCGCCCGCCTCGATCCCGCGACCCGAGCGGAGCGAGCAAACGTCGCCTTGCCGTACGAGGAGGGTGATCTCTCGAATCTCGTGGACAACCACCTCGCAGCCACCGAGGACGCGCTCTGGGCCGTCACTCCCGACTACGCGGTCGTCCGCATCGAGGCCTCGAGCGGAGCGATAACCGCCACGTCGACGGCGGTCCCGGCCGTCGCGGTCGCCGCCGGTGGCGCGGGAGTCTGGGTGCTCGGCCTGGACGGGCGCGTCGCTCGCCTCGACGAGCGAACCGCGCGGCCGACCGCCCGCGTACGCATCCCCGTGCCGGTGACCTCGATCGCGGTTGGTGAGGATGCCGCGTGGGTCACGTCCGCGTCCGACGGGACGCTGTGGCGCATCGCGGGCGGCACGAATCCCCTGCTCGGGACCATCAGCCTCGCCCCGGGCGCGGGGGACGTCGCAGTCGGAGAGAGCGCGGTCTGGGTCACGAACCCGCTCGCAGGCACGCTCAGCCAGGTCGATCCGAGCACCGCCACGGTCCTGAGCACGATCGCGCTCGACGGCACGCCGCTGTCGGTGGCGGTCGACGGCGAGACGGTCTGGGTCGCGGCCGTCGAGGGGCCCGACGACGAGGTGACGCAGGAGGTCGCGGGCATCGAGCCGCTTCCGTCGAGGGTCTGCGAGCCGGTGCTGGCGGGCTCCGAGGAGGCCGACGTGCTCATCGTCTCCGATCTCCCGCTCAAGGGCGGCATCCAGATCACGACGTCCCAGATGGCTCAGGCGATCGCGTTCGTCCTCCGCGAGCGCGGCTTTCGCGCCGGCCGCTTCTCGGTCGCCTACCAGTCGTGCGACCACTCGATCGGCAGCACGGGTCTCTACGACGAGGCCAAGTGCGAAGCGAATGCGCGGGCCTACGCGCAGAACCCGGATGTGATCGGCGTGGTCGGGACACTGAACTCCCCGTGCGCGCTCGCTGCTCTCCCGGACCTGAACCGAGCCCCGGACGGTCCGCTCGCGATGGTGTCGCCGAGCAACTCGTTCGTGGGGCTGACCCGCTCAGGGCCCGGAATACACCCTTCGCTCCCGGCGTCTCTCTACCCGACCGGGCGCCGCAACTACGTGCGCGTCTTCCCGACAGACGACCTCCAGGGCGCCGCGCATGCCCTGTTCGCGCGCGACCGGGGACACAAGGAGGTGTTCGTCCTCGACGACGGGGATCCCAACTACGGGGCGCTCCTGGCGACGGGCTTCGAGACGGCCTCGCGAAGGCTCGGTCTCGGCGTCGCCGGTCGGATGACGTGGGATCCTCGGAAGTCGAGTTACGGGGACGTCGCCGAACGGGTCGCGCGCTCCGGCGCGACCGCCGTGTTCCTGGGAGGCCTGCTCGACACGAACGCGGCGCAGGTCGTGAGCGATCTCCGCGCTCGTCTCGGCAGGTCGGTCGATCTGCTCGGGCCGGACGGCCTCACTCCTCTCCCGTTGCTCGTCGACAAGGCCGGCGGCGCTGCTCGTGGCGTGTACGTCAGCATCGGCGGAGTCGTGACCGAGCGACTGCCTCCGGGCGGGGCGCGCTTCGTCGAGCGATTCGGTCGGACGCAAGCGGGCGCTGGGATCGAGCCGACGTCCGTCTATGCGGCCCAGGCGACCGAGGTGCTGCTCGACGCGATCGCGCGATCGGACGGGACACGCGCCTCGGTGGTCCAGGAGCTCTTTCGAACGCGCGTGAGCGACGGGCTGCTCGGGTCGTTCGGCTTCGATCGCAACGGGGACATCACCGAGAGCCCGGTCACGATCGTTCGCGTCCAGGGCAAGGGCGCATCGACGACCATCCAGAGCGTCGACGGCGCGGTCGTGGCACGGGTCGTGCGTCCCCGTTCGAGCCTCGTTCGCTAGGCGCGCGTGCTGGCCGTTCTCGACCTGACCGGGCGGGAGGTCGATCTGGCGCTTCTCGGCCTCGCGGCGGGAGCCCGGTGTTCCATCCATTCCGCTAGCACTAGACTCGCGCGATGCCGGAGCCCAAGCGCTTTCCCGACCGCGACGAGGTCGCAGCCGTCCGCACGGAGACGGACTCACTCGACGCGGGCGCGCAGTCGAACGAGCAGCGCCGGCTCGCCGGCCGCGTCCTCGCGCGGCGCGAGATGGGGAAGCTCGTCTTCCTCGACCTCGCTGATCGCTCCGGCCGCATCCAGCTGATGTGCGATGTCGGTCGGATCGGTGAGCTCGACGTGCATCTCGGGGACGTCGTCGGCGTCACCGGCTGCCCGGCGAAGTCGCGCCGCGGCGAGCCGTCGCTCGCCGTCGAGGAGCTCGAGGTGCTCGCGCGGAACCGCAGCCCGCTTCCGGACACGTTCCACGGCGTCACCGACCGCGAGACCCGCTACCGCAAGCGCTACCTCGACCTGCTCATGAACGAGGACTCGCGCGAGCTCTTCCTGCTCCGCACCCGGATCATCACCGCGATCAGGCGCTACCTCGACGAGCACGGCTTCGTCGAGGTCGAGACGCCGGTGCTGCAGCCCCGCTACGGCGGCGCGTTCTCGCACCCGTTCGTGACGCACTCGAACGAGCTCGACGCCGACCTGTACCTGCGGATCGCGACCGAGCTCTACCTCAAGCGCCTCATCGTCGGCGGGCTCGAGCGCGTGTACGAGATCGGGAAGGACTTCCGCAACGAGAGCGTCTCGTACAAGCACCAGCCGGAGTTCACGATGCTCGAGTGGTACGAGGCGTACGCGGACTACCAGGACACGATGGTGCGGATCGAGGAGCTGCTCGAGCGGGTCGCGTTCGAGGTCCTCGGCACGACGGTCGTGCAGTTTCGCGGCCACGAGGTCGACCTGAAGGCGCCGTGGAAGCGCGTCCGCTTCGTCGACGCGCTCGAGGAGCTCGAGCTCTGGACGCGCGACGCGGACGAGCTCCGAGCGTGGCTCGAGGAGCGGGGCGTCGACACGAGCGCCGACAAGGACTGGACGCAGCTCGTCGACCACGCCTTCGGTCACTTCGTCGAGCCGACCCTGATCGAGCCCACGATCGTCTACGGCCACCCGGTCGAGCTCTCGCCGTTCGCGCGCGTGATGGACGACGACCCGACTCTCACCGAGCGGTTCGAGTTCACGGCGGCCGGGATGGAGCTCGGGAACGCGTACTCGGAGATCAACGACCCGGACGAGCAGCAGCGCCGCTTCGACGAGCAGTCGCAGTACGTCGAGGGCGTACGCGGCGACCCGGACTACGTGGAGGCGCTCTCGTACGGGATGCCGCCGACCGGCGGCCTCGGCCTCGGCATCGACCGGCTGGCGATGCTGCTCGCGGGCCGCGAGACGATCCGCGACGTGATCCTCTTTCCGGCGCTGCGGCAGTCCTGACAGCAACTGCGCCTCGTGCACTGGCCGGCGTCAAGGGCGCTACCCACCGTGTAGGGGCTGGGCATGCCCGACCCACGACTTGAACGAATCGTCGCGATCCTTCGACCGATGCGTATGCCGTCGTGACGTCGATCCCGAGAACCCACGACGCACCACCGGAGACGCACGCGCGCCGTGGTTGTAGGAGCCGGGCATGCCCGGCTCATTCAGGCGGTCGCCTCGACCCGACCGCGCTCGAACGCGATGACGTCCTCGAGGATGTCGTCGAGCCTCCGCGTCGGCGCCCACCCGATGGCCGCGCCGATCCTCTCGATCGACGGCTCGCGGTGGAACATCTCCTCGATCGATCCGTGCGGGTACACGTCCTCGTACGGCACGAAGACGATCTCGGACGAGCTCGCGACCTTCGCACGGATGCGCTCGGCGAGGTCGCGGATCGCGATCCGCTCCTGCGAGCCGACGTTGTAGAGCCCGCCCGCCGTCTCCGGGGAGCCCACGAGGCCGGTGAGCGCCCGGGTCACGTCCGACACGTGGCAGAAGCAGCGCGTCTGGGTCCCGTCGCCGTGCACCTCGAGCGGGCGTCCCGCGAGCGCGGCCTGGACGAACCGGGGGATGACCATCCCGTACTGCCCGCTCTGCCGCGGCCCGACCGTGTTGAAGAGGCGCGCGATGACGCAGTCGAGGTCGCGCTCCTCGTGCCAGGCGAGCGCGAGGAACTCGTCGATCGCCTTCGAGTCGGCGTACGCCCAGCGGCGTGCCGTCGTCGGCCCGTAGATGCGCCGCGCGTCCTCGCGCAGCAGCGCCTCCTCCGGGTGGTCGCCGTACACCTCCGAGGAGGATGCGACGAGCACGCGCTTCCCGAACGACGTGCAGTACTCGAGCACGTTCTCCGTGCCCTGGATGTTCGTCAGCAGGGTGTGTCCCGGCTGCTCGACGATGAGCTGGACCCCGACGACCGCGGCGAGGTGGTAGACGACGTCGCACTTGTGGACGAGCTCGGAGACGACCGACGGCGAGAGCACGGACTCGACCACGAGGTGGAACTCCGGCCGCTCGACGAGTGCGGCGACGTTCTCGTTCGACCCGGTGGAGAGGTCGTCGAGGGCCCAGACCTCACAGCCCTCGTCGAGCAGGAGCTCCGCGAGATGCGAGCCGATGAAGCCCGCGCCGCCCGTGATCAACGCCTTCTGAGCCACGACCGCGGAAGGGTACCGGCCCCGCTTCGTCGAACCCGGACCGCGTGAAACCCGAACCAAGAGCTGTCGGCTACGATCAGTCGGGCACCTTCGACCCGGAGTGCGGCAAAAGCGTCGGTCTCCGGTGAGCGCAGAGGAAGGAGGGTCGGAGGAGTTGTTCGAACGATTCACGGAGCGGGCCAGGCAGGTCGTCGTTCTCGCCCAGGACGAGGCGAGGGCGCTGAAGCACAACTACATCGGCACCGAGCACATCCTTCTCGGGCTGCTCCGCGAGGAGGAGGGCCTGGCGGCCCGCGTCCTCGAGTCGCTCGACATCACCGTGGAAGAGGTCCGCGCCCAGGTCGCGCGCATCGTCGGCCAGGGCGACGAGGTCACCACGGGCCAGATTCCGTTCACGCCGCGCGCCAAGAAGGTCCTCGAGCTGGCGCTGCGCGAAGCCCTCTCGCTCGGCCACAACTACATCGGCACCGAGCACATCCTCCTCGGCCTCGTGCGCGAGAACGAGGGCGTCGCCGCGCGCATCCTGCTCGACTTCGACGCGGATGCGGAAAAAATCCGGAACGAAATAATCCGCATGCTCTCCGGGCCCGGCCGCCGCCAGGCAGGGGCGGGCGCGCCCGCGGGCGAGAAGACGAAGAGCTCGAAGCTCCTCGACCAGTTCGGCCGGAACCTGACGAAGCTCGCGGTCGAAGGGAAGCTCGACCCCGTCGTCGGCCGCCAGACCGAGATCGAGCGCGTCATGCAGATCCTCTCGCGCCGCCAGAAGAACAACCCGGTGCTGATCGGCGAGCCGGGCGTCGGCAAGACCGCCGTCGTCGAGGGCCTCGCCTCGCGCATCTCCACGAACCAGGTGCCCGAGATCCTCAAGGGCAAGCAGATCTACACGCTCGACCTGGCCGCGCTCGTCGCCGGCTCGAAGTACCGCGGCGAGTTCGAGGAGCGGCTGAAGAAGGTGATGAAGGAGATCATGCAGCGCGGCGACATCGTCCTCTTCATCGACGAGCTCCACAATCTCGTCGGCGCGGGCGCCGCCGAAGGCGCGATCGACGCCGCCTCGATCCTCAAGCCCGCCCTCGCGCGCGGCGAGATCCAGACGATCGGCGCGACGACGCTCGACGAGTACCGCAAGTACCTCGAGCGGGACGCGGCGCTCGAGCGGCGCTTCCAGCAGGTGCGCGTCGAGGAGCCGTCGATCGACGAGACGGTGCAGATCCTGCGCGGTCTCCGCGACCGCTACGAGGCGCACCACCGCTGCAAGATCTCGGACGACGCGCTCGCCGCGGCCGCCCAGCTCGCCGACCGCTACATCCAGGACCGCCACCTGCCGGACAAGGCGATCGACCTCATCGACGAGGCCGGCTCGCGCGTCCGCATCGCGACCATGGCCGCGCCGCCGCGCTACCGCGAGCTCGAGGACGAGATCGAGAAGGTGCGCGCGGACAAGGAAGCGGCGATCGAGGCGCAGGAGTTCGAGAAGGCCGCGCAGCTTCGCGACAAGGAGCGCAAGCTCTCGCAGAAGAAGAAGGACCTCGAGGACGAGTGGCGGAACCAGGCCGACGAGGAGCAGCCGGAGATCGGCGAGGACGAGATCGCCGAGATCGTCTCCATGTGGACGGGGATCCCGGTCTTCAAGCTCACCGAGGCCGAGTCGCAGCGGCTCATCAAGATGGAGGACGAGCTGCACAAGCGCGTGATCGGGCAGCACCAGGCGATCGTGGCCGTGTCCAAGGCGATCCGGCGCGCCCGCGCGGGAATCAAGGACCCGAAGCGGCCGACCGGCTCGTTCATCTTCCTCGGGCCGTCCGGCGTCGGGAAGACCGAGCTCGCGCGCACCCTCGCCGAGTTCCTGTTCGGGGACGAGGACGCGATGATCCAGGTGGACATGTCGGAGTACATGGAGAAGCACTCCGTGTCCCGGCTCGTCGGCTCGCCGCCCGGCTACGTCGGCTACGACGAGGGCGGCCAGCTCACCGAGGCCGTCCGCCGGAAGCCGTACTCGGTCGTCCTTCTCGACGAGATCGAGAAGGCGCACCCGGACGTCTTCAACATCCTGCTCCAGATTCTCGAGGACGGGAAGCTCACGGACGCGCAGGGGCGGAAGGTCGACTTCCGCAACACGATCGCGATCATGACCTCGAACCTCGGCGCCGCGCAGATCTCGAAGAACCAGACGCTCGGCTTCTCGATCGGCGACGAGGGCGGCCTCTCGTACGACGAGATGAAGGAGCGCGTGATGTCGGAGCTCAAGAAGGTGTTCCGGCCCGAGCTCCTGAACCGCATCGACGAGGTCATCGTCTTCCACAAGCTCGAGCGCGAGGAGATTCTCGAGGTCATCGACCTGCTCATGGCCCGCGTGCGCGAGGAGATGGCGAAGCACGGCACCGTCATCGAGCTCACGCAGGAGGCCCGCGAGCTGCTCGTCGAGCAGGGCTACGACCCGGCGATGGGCGCCCGGCCGCTGCGCCGCGCGATCCAGCGCCTGATCGAGGACCCGCTCGCCGACTTCATCCTCGGCCGCGAGCTCTCTCCGGGCTCGACGGTCCTGATCGACAAGCGCGCCGACCCGGAGGAGGGCGAGCCGCCGGTCGTGATCCGGGTCATCGAGGGCCCGCCGGTGCCCGCGACCGTGGGCGCGCCGGAAGACACGCCCGCGGACGACGTGCCCGAGACCGGCGATCCGAGCGACCCCCGCGGCGACGCGTAGGGGCGAGGCTTGCCTCGCCCTCTCGTGAGGGCGGCTCGACGTGAGGGCGACGCAAGCGTCGCCCCTACAATCGCGGCGATGACGGTCGCGATCCGGCATGCGAAGCCGTCCGACTACGGACGCGTGATCGGGCGGATCAACGTCTGGTGGGGCGGTCGCGAGATGGCGCCGATGCTGCCGCGGCTCTTCTTCCTCCACTTCGAGGGCACGAGCTTCGTCGCAGAGCAGGGCGAGGACCTCGCGGGCTTCCTGTGCGGCTTCCTCTCGCAGACGGATCCGGAGGAGGCCTACATCCACTTCGTGGGCGTGTCGCCCGAGCATCGCGGCGAAGGAATCGGGCGGACGCTCTACGAGCGCTTCTTCGACGAGGTCTCGAGCCAGGGACGATCGGTCGTCCGCTGCGTCACCTCACCCGCGAACGAGGCGTCCGTCGCGTTTCACGATGCGCTCGGCTTCGAGGTGGATCGCGTCGCGGAGGACTACGACGGCCCGGGCGAGGACCGCGTCCTTCTGCTCAAGCGCTTGCGCTGACGCCGCGTCGGCGCCCAGTTCAGGTACGCGCCGTAGAGCACGGCGCCCGCGAGCAGGACCCCGAAGTAGCTCGCCCACGCCGAGTCGTCGTCGGTGAGGTTCTTCAGGAGCGTCATCGCGAAGAGGGCGGCGGCTGCGGCGAAGATCCAGAGCTCCCAGCGCACCTCCTCAGCGATCTCGACGTCCGACGCATAGACGACGACCACCACCGTGATCAGACCGATGCTCGTCAGGGCGATCAGAAGGCCCCACGCGTCCCAGCCGTCGAGCAGGTTGGTCGCCGTGCCCTGTGCATTGAAGTCGACCTGCAGGTTCTGCCAGGTCAAGAACAGATCGATCACGAGCAGCCCTGCGGCCGCGAGCATGACGACCTGGCCCCGGGAGAGGCTTCTCAGCCTCTCGACCACCGGCTCCTGCGGGGCGCTGTCCTCGAGTAGCGGATTCGTCTGGCGGCTCACGTGTTCACTCGGACGGTACTCGCGAAATCGCGTTTTGGGGAGGGGCGCAGAGGAAACGCACGCCCTCGGCATGTTCGCCGCGGGCGCGCGTACCCCTCCGTAGCTAGTTCGGCGGATCTACGTGTCTATGCCTGGCGTTCTTCCTCGGGCGGCCCGCCCGGCTCGGACGTCGGCGGCGACTCGGCCGGTGGCGCCTGGGCCGGCGGAGGCGGTGCGGTCTCCTGGCTCGGCGCGGCGGGAGGCGGTGGGGGCGGCGCCTGCGTCGCGCTCGACTCCTGCGACGTGGCCGGCATGCTCGGGATCTCGCTCTTCAGCTGCTCGACCCCGCCGGCCTCCTGCACGACCTGGAACGCGCCGACCGCGATAACCACCGCGAGCGCGAGCCCGATCCAGGCCCAGATCGTGGCCTCGTCGCCGAGGATGGTGAGGATCTTGATGATGGCGAAGATGAGGATCAGCACTCCGAGCAGGGCGCCCGTCATGGCGGTCGAGACCGGGATCGGGATGTCGACGGACGCGAGCCGCACGATGAGCCACGCGAGCATGACGATCGTGAGGAGCCCGAGAACGACGCCTGCGAATCCGCGCCAGCCGCTGAACGACGCGTCGACGCCGAGCTCGTCGGCGATCCCTCCGACATCGAAGTCCTGCCAGGGCAGGAACAGGTCGATGAGCAGGAGCACGCCTCCCACGAGCATCATCTGTGCTCCGCGGCCGAGGGCGTTGAATCGATCCATGGGGCGCCGTCCTTTCAGTGGTCGTCTGCGCGGACTCCGGCACTCTTATCGACCCGTGCCTCAGTTTCAAGCGGATCGGCGCACTTTCGTGACGGACGGCGTCGGGTCGCCTTCCTACACTGGCTCGGTGGCGAAGGTCCTCGTCAAGCACGTCTGCACCGACTGCGGAACCGCCAGCCCGCGGTGGCTCGGCAAATGCCCTGGATGTGGCGCATTCGGGACGCTCGCCGAGGAGCTGCACGCGACCGACGACCGTGCCTCGGCGGGCCTCGCGCGGGCGCCGACGCCACTCGGAGAGGTCACGGCGAGCGAGGGCGAGCGGATCTCGACCGGCGTGCCGGAGCTCGACCGCGTGCTTGGAGGCGGCCTCGTCCCGGCCTCGCTCGTGCTCGTCGGCGGCGAGCCCGGAGTCGGGAAGTCGACGCTCCTGCTGTCCGCCCTGTGCGCGATCAGCAAGAGCAGGAAGGCGTTGCTGATCTCCGGTGAGGAGTCGGCGGCGCAGGTCTCGCTTCGCGCGGCCCGGCTCGGCGGCGCGGAGGCCGTCGGGATCCTCGCCGAGACCGATCTCGGCACGGTATGCGCGACCCTCGAGCAGGAGCGCCCTGATGTGTGTGTCATCGACTCGGTCCAGACCCTGCACGCGTCCGACGTCGGCTCCGCGCCGGGCTCGGTCGCGCAGGTGCGCGAGGCGGCGGGTCGCCTGCTCCGCGTCGCGAAGGAGGCGGGCGTCGCGACGATCCTCGTCGGGCACGTGACGAAGGACGGCGCGGTCGCCGGCCCTCGCGTCCTCGAGCACCTCGTCGACTGCGTGCTCCAGTTCGAGGGCGACCGCTACCACGAGCATCGCATCCTCCGCGCGACCAAGAACCGCTTCGGCTCGACGAACGAGCTCGGCGTCTTCGAGATGACGGGCGCGGGGCTCGTGGGAGTTCCCGACCCGTCCGAGCTCTTCGGCTCGACGCATCCGGGCGAGGTCGGGGCCGCCGTCGGCTGCGTGCTCGAGGGCACGCGGCCGCTCCTGCTCGAGATCCAGTCGCTCGTCTCGCCGACCGATCTCGCGATGCCGCGTCGCGTCGGGACCGGAGTCGACCCGAAGCGGCTGGCGATGATCGTCGCCGTGCTCGGCCGGCACGCGGGGCTCGCGCTCGGGACCGCTGACGTGTTCGTCAACGTCGCGGGCGGCGTCCGTATCGAGGAGCCGGGCGCCGACCTCGCCATCGCGCTCGCCATCGCGTCCGCCTCCAAGGGCGCTCCGCTGCGCGAGAGCTCCGCGGCTTTCGGCGAGATCGGCCTCACCGGCCGCCTGCGGGGCGCCTCTCAGGCCGAGAGGCGGATCGACGAGTGCGGCAAGCTCGGAATCGGCACGATCTTCGCTCCCGCGGGGACGGCACCGCGCGACGGTCTTCGGGTCTCCGCGGTCGAGACGCTGCGCGCCGCGGTGGGTGCAGGCCTCGACGCCTGACCGCAAAACGCGTTCGTTCGCAACGGTGTTTCGGACGTTTAGGTTCCGTTAAGGCCCTGTGCAAAAACCGCTATCATGGCCCCGTGGCCGGCAGTGAAAGACGCTGCCGGCGCTTTTCGTGATTGGCGCGCGGAGAGGGTGACTGCCATGGAGAAATCGGCTATCGAGCACGGGGAGGCTGGCTTGTTCGACATCGGTGACAAGGTCGTGTATCCGCATCACGGTGCCGGGACGGTCGTCAAGAAAGAGAAGCGCGAGGTCATGGGCGAGGTGCGCGAGTACCTGACGATCCAGATCCTCCACAACGACATGACCGTGAACGTCCCGTGCGAGAACGCGGAGCGAGTTGGTTTGCGGCAGGTCATCGACCAGCGAACCGTGACGATGGTGGTACGGACGCTCTCCGGCGGCTCGACCGAGATGCCGAAGAACTGGAACCGGCGTTTCAAGCACAACCGCGACAAGATGAAGACCGGGAACATCTTCGAGCTCGCGGAGGTCGTGCGGAACCTCGCCGTCCGGAACAACGAGAAGGGCCTCTCGACGGGCGAGAAGCAGATGTTCGTCAAGGCGAAGAAGATCCTCGCCTCGGAGCTCATGTACGCGAAGGGCATGAACGAGGACGACGCGGCCGCCTGGCTCGACGACGTTCTCTCCCGCGCAGGCCAGACGAAGCCGAAGTCGACAGCGAAGCCGAAGGCAGCTGCGGCGAGCGCGTAGCCTCCGCTGCTGTGCAGCGGAGGTATGAACGCGGACTCGCCGACTGACCGCGCCGCCGAAGGCGGGGCGGCGTGGGCGCTCATAGTCGCCGCGGGCACCGGCGCTCGGCTCGGGATCGATCGCCCCAAGGCGTTCGCTCAGCTTCGCGGCCGGCCTCTCCTCGCGGAGAGCCTCGACCGGCTCGACCGCTGCCCGCTCGTGGACGCGATCGTCGTCGCCGCGCCGCCGGGCTGGGAGGAGCCCACGATCCTGCTTTCCGAGGAGCTCGTTGCGACCAAGGTCGTCGCGTGCGTGGCCGGGGGTGCGACGCGCGCAGAGTCCGTACGGGCGGCACTCGGAGAGGTTCCCGAGGAGGCGCTCGTCGTGCTCGTTCACGACGGCGCACGGCCGTTGGTCGACGACGCCGTGGTCGAGCGTGTGCTCGAGCCGCTCGGTCGCGGGTTCGACGGCGCGGTTCCGGTTCTTCCGATCGAGGACACCGTGAAGCGGGTCTCCGGCGAGGTCGTCACGGAGACCGTGCCGCGGGACGAGCTCGTCCGGGCGCAGACGCCGCAGGCGTTTCTCGCCCCGACGCTGCGCCGGGCCTTCGACGGCGACCTCGGTGGAGCCACGGACTGTGCCTCCCTGGTGGAACGTGCGGGCGGCCGGGTAGCCGTGGTCGAAGGCGACCCGAGGCTCGTGAAGGTGACGACGGCGGCTGACCTCGAGCTCGTCGAGTCCCTCCTCCGGCAGCCGTGACGGAGGGTCCGCCTGTGGACTCATTGGCACGAAATCGTGACCTTTACAGGGCCAGGCCTTGTAAAGACCGCCGCCGCCCGTGGCGCTGAGGGCGGTGTTCTTCGACGTCGGCGAGACGCTCGTCGACGAGGAGCGCTGGTGGCGGGAGCTCGCGCAGCGCTCCGGGCTCCAGCCGCACGTCGTCTGGGCCGCGCTCGGCGTCACGATCGAGCGCGGGGAGGAGCACGACGCGCTGTGGGGCCACCTCGGGATCGAGAAGCCGGCCGGCTGGTGGCACGGGCTCGCGTACGAGCTCGACGACCTCTACCCGGATGCGATCGCCTGTCTCGAAGAGCTCCGGGCGCTCGGGCTGCGCGTGGGGATCGTCGGGAACCAGACCGAGGCGCTCGAGCGGTGGGCGCGCGAGGCGGCGCTACCGGCCGACGTCGTCTCATCCTCGGCGAGCCTCGGCGTCCGGAAGCCCGACCTGCGCTTCTTCGAGAACGTGGTCGAGCTCGCGGGATGCGCACCCGCGGAGGTCGCATACGTCGGCGATCGCGTCGACAACGACGTTCTCCCGGCCGCCGCGGCCGGCCTGGTCGCAGTCCACGTGCGTCGCGGCCCGTGGGGACGCCTGCAGCCGACGCCGCCGGAAGCCGCCCTCGGCCTCGACGACCTCGCCTCGCTCCCGCAGGCGCTAGCCTCGCTCGCGTAATGCTCCGGATCGGGATCGGCGTCGACGCGCACGCCTTCGCGGAGGGAGTGCCGCTCGTGCTCGGAGGCGTCACGTTCGACCACCCGCGTGGGATGGTCGGACACTCGGACGGCGACGTCGTCACGCATGCGCTCATCGACGCGCTGCTCGGCGCGGCCGACCTCGGCGACATCGGCTCGTTCTTCCCGTCCGACGACGAGGCGTACCGCGGCGCGTCGTCACTCGACCTCCTCTGGAAGGCGTACCGCGAGGTGCGCGACGCGGGGTTCAGGCTCGTGAACGCCGACTGCGTGCTCGTCGGCGAGGAGCCGAGGATCGCCGACGTGCGCGCCGAGATGAGCGAGCGCCTGGCCGAGGCTCTCGACGTCGATCCCGGCTGCGTGACCGTGCGTGCGACGACGACCGACGGGCTCGGGTTCACCGGCCGCGGCGAGGGCCTGGCCGCGCACGCCGTCGCCCTGCTCGAGCGGCCGTGAGCCTTCGCTTCTTCACCCACGACGAGCGCCCGGAGCTTTCCGACCGCAAAGACTCGCTGCTCGACGCCTGGCCGAGATTCATGCTCGAGGACGAGGTGTCGAATCGGTGTTGGGGCCTGCTCTACGAGCGCTTCGGCGCCTTCCAGCACTTCCTCGTCTCCGAGGACGACGAGCTCGTCGCCGAGGTGAATGCGGTTCCCGTCGAGCTCGACCTCGACGCGTTGCCGGACCGCGGCTGGGACGAGGCTCTCGAGCGCGGCACGACGGGCGCCGGCAGCCCGACCCTCGTTTCCGCGATCCAGGTGCTGATCGCGGCCGATCGCCAGGGCCAGGGCCTCAGCAAGCTCTGCCTCGAGCGCATGCGGGAGACCGCGGTCGCGCACGGCTTCGAGCACCTCGTCGCGCCCGTCCGGCCGAGCCTGAAGGATCGCTACCCGCTCGTCCCCATCGAGCGCTACATCCGCTGGACGCGCCCGGACGGGCGGCTCCTCGACCCCTGGCTTCGCGTCCACGCCGGCCTCGGCGCGGAGCTCGTCGCGCCGTGCCGCGAGTCGATGACGGTTACGGGCTCAGTCGCGGACTGGGAGGCGTGGACGGGGCTTGCTTTTCCCGACAGCGGTGACTACGTCGTACGAGGCGCGCTCGAGCCGGTCCGCATCGACCGTGAGACCGACCTCGGCACGTACGTCGAGCCGAACGTCTGGATGCACCACCGGCTTCGCTAAGATCGGCGGACGGCGAGTTCCACGCCCAACCTCCACTCGGCGCTCACGCCGCCGGCTCTGAGGAGGCAAAGGGGATCCTTTCCTCGGGACGGCTTCACCCGATCCTGCTCCGCCGCGGCGGAGGAGCGTGAGTCCTCGCCGGAGGCGTTGAAGGAGGATCGAGATGACCGAGCAGAAGAACCTCAAGCGCAGAGTCCGTGCGCGGATGGCGAAGACCGGCGAGCGGTACACGGCTGCCCGCAGGCATGTGGTCGCCGACACCGACGAGCCCTTCGTCGCCGACCCGGGATTGTCGGACGAGACGCTGCGCGACAAGACGGGCAAGAGCTGGAAGGAGTGGGTCGCGATCCTCGACGAGTGGGGCGCGCGCGAGCGCCCGCACGGCGAGATCGCCGCGTACGTCTCCGAGGAACACGGCATCCCGGGCTGGTGGGCGCAGACCGTGACGGTCGGATACGAGCGGGCGCGCGGCCTGCGCGCGCCTGGTCAACGTCGCGGCGGCGGCTTCGAGGTGACGGTGTCGAAGACGGTCGCGGCTCCGCTCGAGCGGCTCGCCGCGGCGTTCACCGAGGACGACGAGCGGGAGCGCTGGTTCCCGGGCGCGCCGCTGCATCCCCGGCCGACGCAGTCCGCGAGGTCGGCCCGCTTCGACTGGGAGGACGGGCGCACGCGGGTCGTCGTCTACTTCACCGAGAAGGGCCCGGAGAAGACCTCGGTCGCGGTGCAGCACGAGCGTCTTGCCGATCCCGAAGAGGCCGAGGCGATGCGCGGGCTCTGGAGGGAGCGGCTCGCCGAGCTCGCGCGCGTTCTCTCCGGCTAGCCGGGAAGCGCGACCCGGCCGTCGCTGACGACGACGAGGCCGTCCCGCTCGAGCGAGCGGACGGCCTCGTCGTCGAGCGAGTCGAGGCTCCGGGCCGTCTCGGCGACGAGCCGCAGCGTGGCGGCGCGCCGCTGCCGGAACGAGCCCTCGAACGGGCCCTGCTTGCGCACTGGCTCGTCGCGGACGCCGCGCGACGGGCACACCTCGGCGAGCGGACAGACCTCGCAGCGAGGGATACGCGCGATGCAGACGCTTGCGCCGAGATCCATGAGCGCGTGTGCCGCCGCCGGGGTGAAGCTCGTGCCGGTCCGGCGAAGCACGCGCTCGACGTTCACGTCGACGGGAAGGACGTCCGCCTCGAAGGCGAACCGCCGGATCGCAGCGGACGTGTACGCGCCGACGCCGGGGAGCTCCGTCAGGTCGTCCGGCCAGCCGGTTGCGGCGATCCGGCGCGCCGCTCGATGCAAGTTGAGTGCGCGCCGGTTGTATCCGAGCCCCTGCCACTCGCGAATCGCGTCCGCAGGCGCCGCCGCCGCGAGCGTCTCAACGGTCGGCCAGCGCTCGAGCCACGCGAGGTAGCGCGGAACGACCCGCTCGACCTGCGTCTGCTGGAGCATGACCTCGCTGACGAGGATCGCGTACGGGTCGCGCGTCCGCCGCCACGGCAGGTCGCGTCCCTTCCGCGTGTACCACGCGACGAGGAGCGGCTCCATCGCGTCGATCGTATGCGGGCTAACCGTCGAGGAACCAGCGAACGGAAGCGCGCGCGATCTCCGGGCGCACCTCGTGGACTCCTGAGAAGCGGCGATAGGTGACCTGGTAGCCGTCGTTCCGGAGCGAGCGCACGATCCCGTCGCTCAGCGCGACCGGCAGCACCGGGTCGCCGGTCCCGTGCGCGACGAATACGCGCGGCGCCCCGGCTCGGCTGTCGGTGTGCGCCCCGCCGGGCGAGAGCGCCATGACAGCGCGGAACAGGTCTCCGTTCGTCAGCCCGAGTGTGAGCGCGTAGCTCGCGCCGTCCGAGAACCCGCCGACTGCGACGAGGCGTGAGTCGATGCGGCAACGCGCGAACGCCTGTGCCACGGCGCGCTCGACGACCGGGACGTCGACGTCGCGTCCGCCGAGGAAGCTCCACGTGCTCCCCCTGGCGGCCGGTGCGACCATCACGACCCCGGGGATGTCCCACGCGCCGCGAAAGGCATGGAGCCCGTCGCGCGCGCCGCCGCCTGCTCCGTGGAGCGTGAGGATCAGCGCCTTCCGTCCGCGCCGAGAGCCCGCGGTGACACGCATGAGCGCCTTCTGACCGCCACCGACGCGGAGCGAGTGCATTCCAGGCCCGCACTTCCTATTGCTCTGCGGGGGCTTTTCCGGGGTGGTCGCCTCGCGCGGCTGAGCATCCGACGGGGGCTCGCGCTCCGCACCGGGCTCGTCGGCCGACCCGGAGCACGCGGCGAGGACGGCGACGGCGGCGATCGACGCACAGCTTGCGAGACGCATACCCAGTACGACGACGTTGCCGCAGGTTCGGCCGCTCAGGCCTCCCCTGCCGCCTGCAGCTCCTTCGAGAAGAACGTGAGCGCGGCCTTCGTCTTCGTCTGCTGCTTGCCGTCGAGGCTTATGCCCTTCGACATCAGGAACGCGCGCGACTCGGCGGCGACCTGGAATGCGTCCTTGGCCGTGCACTTCGTCGAGAGCTCGAGGATGCGCGACCCGTCCGGGTAGAACCAGAGCTCGACGACGAGCCGCCGGCCGAGATCCGCCGGCGACATGTTCAGCTTGAGCACGAAGATCGGGCCGAGAACGGCGAGCTCGCCCCAGCCGACATCGTCAGGCGCATGCGCTTTGAGGAATCCGCGCTGCTCTTTCGAGAACAGGCCCCGAAGGGGCGTCGTCCCCGAGGTCGCCTCGCGGATCGCCTTCGCGTCCACCTTCCCTTTGAGCGACGCCGAGCAGACGTACCCGCCGGGCATCGCATCGACCTCGACGGTGAGGCGCGGCGAAAGGCGCAGCTCGTCCGGCAGCTCGTCCGGCGTGACCGGCCGCTGCTTGATCACCGTGTCGCCGCTCTTCCCCTGCACCCGCCGCGCCCGAACCACCATGCCCGCCGCCTCGAGGGCGAGGTCAGGCGTGTCGAAGAAGAAGACCTGGCGTATCTGCGCCTCGAGCGGGTCGAGCTCGAGCGCCTGGATGGCGGCCCTGTGGTCCGTGGCGGGCACGGTGAGCTTGAGCTCCACGCTGTCCGCCTTCCTGGAGAGCTCCAGCATGCGGACGAGATCCTCGTCCGAGAGTCTTCGCGCCGATCTCGTCGTAGACATGTGCCCCTGGAGCGTAGTGCGCCCCGATTACGCTGTCGACATGCTCCTCTACAACTCGCCGGTCTCGGGCAACTGCTACAAGGTGCGCCTCCTCCTCGCACAGCTCGGGATCGCGTACGAGGTGGAGCACGTCGACGTCGTCGACCGGTCGAACCGCAAGGAGCTCCTCGGCGAGCTGAACCCGGCGCTCCGCGTGCCGACGGTCGTGCTCGACGACGGCAGGCCGCTCGGCGAGTCGAACGCGATCCTCTGGTACTTCGGCGACGGCACGCAGTACGTCGCCCGAGGATCCGTACGAGCGCGCGCAGGTGCTCCAGTGGCTCTTCTTCGAGCAGTACAGCCACGAGCCGACGATCGCGGTCGCGCGCTTCCTGCGCATGTACTCGGGCGAGCCGGACCGCTTCGAGCGGCAGAAGGAGCGCCTGCTGACCGGCGGATACGCGGCGCTCGACGCGATGGAGGGCCGTCTCGGCGGACGCGAGTTCCTCGTCGGCGAGCGCTACTCGATCGCGGACATCTCGCTCTACGCGTACACGCACGTCGCGCACGAGGGTGGCTTCGAGCTCGACTCGTACCCGGCCATTCGCGACTGGCTCGGGAAGGTCGCTGCCCAGCCGGGCCACGTCACGATCGACGCGTGAGCGTCCGCGTCCGCTTCGCGCCGAGCCCGACGGGGTCGCTCCACCTCGGAAACGCGCTGACCGCGGTCGCGAACCGGCACTTCGCCGACGCGCGCGGCGGTGTGCTCGTGCTCCGGATCGACGACACCGATGCCTCGCGGACGGTCACGGGTGGGGAGGAGGCGATCCTCGAGGACCTCGCATGGCTCGGCATCCCCGTCGACGAGGGGCCGGTGCGGCAGAGCGAGCGCGGGTCGCTGTACGCGGCCGCGGCGGAGCGGGCGCTCGAGTCCGGAGGCGCCGAGTGCGACGCCGAGGGCGCGGTGCGCCTCGGGGCGACGACCCTCGTCCGGCCCGACGGGACCGCGACGTACCAGCTCGCCTCGGTGGTCGACGACGTCGAGCTCGAGATCACGCACGTGATCCGCGGCTCCGACCACCGCCCGAACCTCGAGCTCCACCGGCGCATCGCACGCGCCGTCGGCGGCGAGCTGCCGGAGGTGATCCACCATGGGCTCGTGCTCGGTGAGGACGGGAAGAAGCTCTCGAAGCGGCACGGGCACTCGTCGATCGCAGAGCTCCGAGAGGAGGGACTCCCCGCGCAAGCGGTGCGCGCGTACCTCGACGAGCTCGACCTCCCCGAGCACGACGTCCACCTCGATCTCGCGCGGCTTCGCCGGCTCGCGATCGACGCGATCGCGGCGATGCCCGACGAGGAGCTCGCCGCGGCGGCGGAGGCGCCGGTCGACGCCGTGCCGGTGCTGCGAGGCGCCCGCTCGCTCGTCGAGGCTCGCGCGTACGCCCGGCAGGTTCTCTCCCCCGAACCCGTCGATCTCGCGGACGAGGCTGCTCCGACCCTCGAGCGCTTCGTCGAGCTCCGAAGCGGCGCTCCGGACCGGCTCGACTCCGAGGGAGCGCGCGCGATCCTGCGCGAGCTGAAGGCCGTCGGCGGCGACCTCCGCGCGCTCCGGCTCGCGCTGACCGGAGCCGCGACCGGGCCAGAGCTCGCCGCCGTGCTGGCTGCGCTTCCACGCGACGAGGCCCTCGCCCGCGTGCGCCGCGCCTGACTACGATCGGCCGATGCGCCTGTACGACACGTTCACCCGCGGTCTCGTCGATCTGCCAGAGGCTCCGGGCCCGATCCGCATCTACTCCTGCGGCCCGACCGTCTACCAGCGCATCCACGTCGGCAACGCCGTTCCGTTCGTCGTCGCGATGTGGCTCAAGCGCTGGCTCGTCGAGACGGGGTACGAGACGATCCTCGTCATCAACATCACCGACATCAACGACAAGATCTACGAGGCCGCGCCCGGCGCCAGCGCGAAGCTGGCCGCGGACGCGTCTCGGTGGTATCTCGAGGACACGGAGGGCCTCGGCCTCGGCCGGCCCGACTTCGAGCCGACTGCGATCGAGACCGTCGGCGACCAGATCGCGATGATCGAGGAGCTCGTCGAGCGCGGCTTCGCGTACGAGTCCGGCGGGGACGTGTACTTCCGGGTGACGAGCTACCCGGAGTACGGGCGCCTGAGCGGGCAGCGGCTCGACCAGGTCGAGGAGCAGGAGCCGAACCCGCGCAAGGAGGACCCGCGCGACTTCGCGCTCTGGAAGGCGACCAAGGAGGGCGAGGACACGTCCTGGGACTCGCCCTGGGGGATGGGGCGACCCGGCTGGCACATCGAGTGCTCGGTGATGTCGGAGAAGCACCTCGGCCCCGAGTTCGAGATCCACGGCGGCGGGCTCGACCTCGTGTTCCCGCATCACGAGAACGAGATCGCGCAGTCGCGCGCGCTCGGGCACCCGTTCGCGCGGATCTGGATGCACAACGGTCTCCTCACCTTCGGCGGCGAGGAGATGCACAAGTCGACCGGCAACGACGTGTCCCTGCGAGCGGCACTCGACCACTGGGGGCCCGAGACGCTGCTCGTCTTCTACCTGACCGGCCAGTACCGGAAGCCGCTCGAGTACTCGGACTCCACGCTCGAGGCGGCGGCTGCGCGCGCCGAGGGGTTCCGCGACGTCTTCCGCAATCCGTCGGAGCCCGCGCCGGAGGGCTCGTGGGAGCGCTTCGCGGCCGCGCTCGACGACGACTTCTCGACTCCGGCGGCGCTCGCGGTCATGCACGAGTGGCGCGACCACGACCTGCTCCGGCGCGCGCTCTCGGTCTTCGGGCTCGAGTCGCTAGCCGTCGCGGACGAGGCGCCGTCCGAGGTCGTCGAGCTGGCCGCGCGCCGGCAGGCCGCGCGCGAGGCGCGCGACTTCGGGGAGGCCGACCGCCTGCGCGACGAGCTCGAGGCGGCGGGCTGGGAAGCCCGCGACGAGCAGGGCGGCTACCGACTCGTCAAGCTCCGGTCCAGGTGACGCGCGAGCTCGTCTACGGGCGGCGCGCGGCCCGTGAGCTCTACCGCGGTCCGCGCACGGTGCACGAGACCTGGGTCACGGAGCGGGCGGCTTCGCAGATCCCCTGGCTCGACTCCGGGCCGCGGGCTCAGGTGAAGCCGGAGCGGGAGCTCACCGAGGCGGCCGGGACGCGCGACCACCAGGGCGTGGTCGCGTGGTGCGAGCCGTTCCGGTACGCAGACGCGTGGGAGCTTGCCCGGGAGGAGCGCCCGCTGCTCGTCTGCCTCGACCAGGTCACCGATCCACACAACCTCGGCGCCGTGGCTCGCAGCGCCGAGGGCGCGGGCGCGACGGGGATCGTCCTTCCTGCCCACGGCTCCGCTCGCGTGACGCCCGCGGTCTGCCGGTCGTCCGCGGGCGCGGTCGAGCATCTTCCGATCGCCGTCGTGCCGAATCTCGCTCGCTACCTGGCGGAGGTCAAGGGAGACGATCTCTGGGCGTACGCGGCCGACTCGGAGGGCACCGTCGCGATGTGGGACGCCGACCTGACCGGAGGCGTCGCGCTCGTCCTCGGCGCCGAAGGCAAGGGCATCCGGCCGCTCGTTCGCCGAACCTGTGACGCGGCGATCTCGATCCCGCTCTCCGGAAAGGTTGGCTCGCTGAACGTCAGTGTGGCCTCGGCGCTGCTGCTCTACGAGGCCCGTCGGCAGCGGGCGGTCGTCGGGGATCGCGGTGTCTGACACCACGCTGTACCTGTTCGACGGCTACAACCTGTTCAACGCGGGCCCGTTCCGCGACCGCGGCGAGCTCGTCGACCTGCTCGCGAGCTTCGTAGCGGGACAGGGCGTGCGCGGCGTCGTGGTCTTCGACGGGGTGGGTGAGGAGCGCGAGGTCGGCCCCCTCTCCATCCGCTTCGCGAGTCACGCGGACGATCTCCTCGAGCGCCTTGCCGCGGAGCATCGGCAGACCGAGCGAGTCGCGATCGTGTCCTCCGACGACGCCGTCCGTCGCGTCTCGGGCCAGGAGGTGCGGAAGCTGACCTCCAAGGGCTTCCTCTCCGACCTCGTCAAGAGCGAGCACCGCGACCATGAGCAGCGGGGCTCGGGGAGCAGGGTCGGCGACCGCCTCGACGACGAGACGCGGGCGCGGCTCGAGCGGCTGCGGCGCGGAGGCTAGAACGTCAGAAGGGGCGGGATCGCTCCCGCCCCTTCACTGCCGGTTGCGTGGAACCGCTACGCGGCGGCCTGCTGCGGCGCAGGCTCGGCCGACCGCTCGTGCTCGAGGCGGGGGAGCCACTCGAGCCAGCGAGGGAGGTACCAGTTCCAGCCGCCGAGCAGCTTCATCGTCGCGGGCAGGAGGACGGCCCGGACAATCGTTGCGTCGATGAGGATCGCGGCGGCGAGGCCGATCCCCATCTCCTTCATGTCGATGATCGGCATCAGCGCGAACACGCCGAAGACGAGCACCATCACGGCCGCCGCGCTGGTGACGACGCCCGCGGTCGACCTGATCCCCTGCGCGACCGCTTGCTCGGTCGAGAGGCCGCGGTCGTAGTACTCGCGGATCCGGCTCAGGATGAACACGTGGTAGTCCATCGAGAGGCCGAACAGGATCACGAACAAGAACATCGGCAGCCAGGCAGCGATGCCGCCGTTCGAGTTGAAGTCGAGCAGGTTCTCGCCCCAGCCCCACTGGAACACCGCGACGACGACGCCGTACGCGGCGGCGACCGAGAGCAGGTTCATCACGATCGCCTTGAGCGGGATGACGACGCTGCGGAACGTGACGAGCAGCAGCAGGAACGCGAACGCCAGCACGAACCCGAACACGATCGGCACCGCCGACTTCATCGCCTTGTTCCAGTCGCTCGAGGCCGCGGTGTCGCCCGTGACGGCGTACTCGATGCCGCCGACCTTCCCGAGCGTGGCCGGGATGACCTCCTCGCGAAGCGTCCGGAGCGCGGCGCTCGACTCCGCGTCGGTGCTCTTGCCGACCAGTGGGATCTCCACCTGCACGGCTTTCCCGCCGGGCGCGACCTCGACGTCGATCGGCTCGAGCGCCTGGCCGGTGGCCAGCGCTCGCTTCTCGAGGTCGGCGACTGCCGCCTGCAGCTCTGGATCCGACGCGTCGCCCGCGATCGCCACCACCGCGGGGGTCGCGCCGCCCGGGAAGGCGTCGTTCACCTTGTTGTACGACTGGAGCTCCTTCAGCGACGCGGGGAGCGCGTCGATTCCCGACATCGCCGTGTTCAGGCTCAGCGCCGGCGTCGCGAGGGCAAGGAGCACCGCCGTTGCCGCTGCGGCGGAGAGGGCGGGGCGCCGGAGGACACGATCGAGGATCGCCCCCCAGAATCGGGGCTCGCCGCCGTCTCGCCGGAGCCGGTGGATCAGCGGCACGCGCACCTTGTCGACGCGGTCGCCGAGCCAGGACAGCATGGCCGGGAGCACGGTCAGGGAGCCGATCATCGCGACCGCGACGACCATCATCGTTCCGATCGCGAAGGACATGAACGTCTTGTCCCCGGAGAAGAACATCCCTGCCATCGCGATCATCACGGTGATGCCCGAGATGAGCACGGCACGGCCCGAGGTTGCGGCCGCGGCCTCGAGCGCTGCCGACTCGCTCCGTCCGGCCCGCCGCTCGTCACGCTCGCGACGGATGTAGAAGAGCGAATAGTCGACTCCGACGGCTAGCCCGATCAGGAGGATGACGGCCGAGATGTTCTCGTCCATCGGGACGATCTGGCTCGGAAGCCCGACGAGGCCCATCGTCGCGAAGACGGACGTCAGCCCGAGCAGGAGCGGGATCGACGCGCCGACCACCGAGCCGAACACGACCAGCAGGATCGCGAGCGTGAGCGGGATGGAGAGCAAGCCCGCCATCGCGAGCTGCGACGAGAACAATTCGTCGAGCGCCTTTCCGGTCGAGGCCGAGCCGGCCTGGCCGACGTAGTAGTCGGGATTCCGCGCCTGGACCTTGTCGGTCGCGGCGGTGACCGAGTCGATGTAGGTGATCGCCTCGTCGAAGGACCCGTCCGGGCTGAACTGGATCAGCGCCGAACGCCGGTCCTTCGAGATCTGGCCCTCGTTCCCCGCGGCGAGCGGCGAGCGGAGCTTCGTGACCTCGTCGAAGCGGCGAAGCGTGGAGACGGCGTCGGCGACCACCGCGCGGAAGGCGGCGTCCTCGACCGTCTGCGTGTCCGACTGGACGAGCACGAACTCGGACTGCTCGTCGACCGCGAACCCGCCGTCGCGGATGATGTGGTCGCCCTTGCGGGCCTCGCCCACGTTGTAGTCGGACTCCTCGATCGTCTGCATCGGGAACGCGATCCCGACTGCGAACGCCGCTACGACGAACGCGAGCCAGCCGAAGATCGCGGTCTTCCGGTGCGTTGCGCTCCAGCGACCCATCCGGGCCGCGACATTCCTCGAGTGCTTCAGCGGTGACATCTGCGGTTCCTTTCCTGAGTCGACTGGACGACCTCAGGCTGTCACCGGTTGCCTGCGCGGGCAGTGCGGCGGTCAGGCCTCTTCGAGTGCGGGAAACCACACCTCGAGTGCACCGGGAAAGGTCGGCCCCGAGCCGCTGGCGATTGGGCTCGAAGGGCGTGTGGGGGCCGCTAAGAGCGCCGTTTTAGAGGGGCACCCCGGCCCACCACCCACTGCGAGCATAACGAGGAAGTCCGTACGGGTGGGAAACGGAACCGTGCCGAATGTGTGCCGATTCGCTAGGCGCGGATCGTCGCCAGCACGGCCAGCACGCGGCGGTGGTCCTCCGTGCTCGCGGGCAGGTCGAGCTTCGCGAAGATGCTCGTCACGTGCTTCTCCACCGCGCGGAGGGTGACGAACAGCCGGTCGGCGATCGCCTGGTTGGAGCGGCCCTCGGCCATGAGCTCGAGCACCTCCCGCTCCCGCGGCGTGAGCTGGTCGAGCGGATCGTCGCGGCGCCGGCGGCCGATGAGCTGGCTGACGACGTCCGGGTCGAGGACCGAGCCGCCCTCGGCGATCCGCCGCACGGATGCCGCGAACTGCTCGACGTCCGAGACGCGGTCCTTGAGCAGGTAGCCGACGCCCTCTGCGTTGTCGGCCAGGAGATCCATCGCGTACCCGGCCTCGACGTACTGCGAGAGGACGAGGACGCCCGTGTCCGGAAAGCGCTCGCGGATCTCGGCCGCGGCGCGGAGCCCCTCGTCGGTGTGCGTCGGCGGCATGCGGATGTCGACGATCGCGACCTGCGGCTTGTGCATGGCGACATGACGGAGGAGATCGTCGGCCGTGCCCGACTGCGCGACGACGTCGAACCCGACCTCGCTGAGCAGGCGCACGACGCCCTCGCGCAGGAGCACCGAGTCGTCGGCAATGACGACCCTGATCGCGTGGCCGAGCGTCGAGCTCGTGTTGCGCAGCGGCGGGAAGTCGCGCGGGAGGTCGTCCGCGACGAGCTGGTGGATCCGCTCCGGCTGGGAGAGACCCTCGATCGCGTGCTCGCCGAGGTCGGCGCTCGACAGCGCGGCGATCACCTCGACGGTCGCGGCCGAGGCGAGGATCTGTCCTCCGTGGCCCGCGTGCGAGATCCGGGCGGCGCGCACGATGTCGAGCCCGGTGTACCCCTCGTCGCCGAAGTCCGGCGTGCCGGAGTGGATTCCGATACGTAAGCGCACGCGCACGCCTTCGGGCCAGTCGGCGTCGCGCATCGCGCGCTGCGTTGCGAGGGCCGCGGCCGCGGCGTCCGAGGCTTCGCAGAACGCCGCGAGCAGCTCGTCGCCGACGGCGTCGACCGCGTGGCCGTCGTGGGCCGCGATCGCGCTTCGGAGGATCGAGCGCACCGCCCCGATGACCGCGGGATAGTCGACGCGCGGGTCCTGCTGGAGGCTCGTCGAGCTCTCGACGTCCGCGATGAGGAACGTGACGTTGCCGGTGGGAAGCGAGGTCACGCCCGCGAGTCTAGGCCCGGCTGCGCCGAGCGTGGCGGCCGAGGCGGCGGTCGCCGCGCGGCCGTTCCGTCTCCAGCGCAGTCTCACGCGGCGACGTCGAGCAGCTGGCTCTCGCGGTTCGCCGCGTACGCGTACGGGTGGTTGAAGGCGTCGACAGCCTCGTGCGCCTCGACCGCGAGCTCGAACCCGTCGCCGATGTCGTCGAGGACCGTGACGTAGAGCCTGTCGCCGGCGGGCTCCCACGAGAGTGTCACCTCGATGCCGTTCGCGTGTCGGTGGTCGAGCTCACGGCGGGCGGGCGAGTTGGACGCGGCGGTCATCGTGGGTCTCCTTCCGGTCGAGCGAATCACTGCTCTTGACTCTTTCACCCGTCCGCCACCGCCGCGCTACGGCCCACCCGCCTCCGCTCGGTACGGCTGACCCTACTTCTCGACGAGCGGGATCTCGGCGCGCACGGCCGTGCCGCCGCCCTCGGGGCTCGCGACGGAGAGCGACCCGTCGAGCGCAGCCACCCTGTCGGCGAGGCCCCGGAGCCCGCTTCCGTCCGCCGGGTCCGCGCCGCCGATCCCGTCGTCGCCGACGGTCACGGCGAGCACGCCGTTCTCATGCGCGATTCGGACGACCGCCGACGACGCCTGCGCGTACTTGACGACGTTCGTCAGCGCCTCGGCGACGACGTAGTACGCGGCCGCCTCGACCGCGGGAGCGAGCGGGAGCGTGTCGACGTCGGCCTCCACCGGGAGCGGCGAGCGCGCCACGAGAGCATCCACGGCGGCGCCGAGGCCACGGTCGGTCAGCACCGCAGGGTGGATGCCGCGGGCCAGCTCGCGCAGGTCCTCGAGCGCGTACGTGAGCTCCTCACGCGCCCCCGCGAGGATCGAAGAGGATGCGTCCGGGTCGGTGCTCAGCTTCGACTCGGCGAGGCGCAGCGAGACGGAGAGCGCGACGAGCCGCTGCTGCGCGCCGTCGTGCAGGTTCCGCTCGAGCTTCCGACGCGCGTCGTCCGCGGCCTCGACGAGCCGGGCGCGTGACGCCCGCAGCTCCTCCTCCTGCCGCTTCCGGTCGCTGATGTCGCTGAACACCGCGATGTGGGAGACGACGGCGCCTGCAGCGTCGTGCACGGGCGCGGTCGAGATCGCTACGGGGACCGGCGACCCGTCGCGCCGGACGCGAATCGTCTCGAACCCCTCCTCGCCCTCCCCGCGGCGAACGTTCTCGACGATCCGGTCGAACTCGTCCCGGCGCTCGGGCGGGACCATGGGCACCTCGTTCCCGATGACGTCCTCCGGCGCCCAGCCGAAGATGCGCTCCGCGGCCGGGTTCCACGTCTTGACCTTGTCGTCGAGGCTCACCTCGACGATCGCGACCGGCGAGCTCTCGACGACCGCCCGGAACCGCTCCTCACTCGCGCGCGTCTCCTCCTCCCGCCTGCGGCGCACGGTGACGTCCGTGCCCGCGACGAGGACGATGTCCCGACCCTGCGGATCGAGGACCGGCCTCGCCGTCCACGCGACCGTACGCGGCGGTCCCTCGCGCGACAGCCAGGTGGACTCGCGCTCCGCCTGCACGACCCCGTTGGCCGCGTTCGCGATCGTCATGCGGTCGACGTACTGGTACTCGGTCGCGACCAGGTCGAGGAAGCTGCGCCCTCCGAGTTCTTCCTTCTGCCAGCCGAACGCCTCCGTGAAGGCCGGGTTCACGCCGTCGTCCATCACGATCCCGTTCGGGTCGACCGCGATGAGGAAGCTCGGCATCGCGTCGGTGATCGCGTCGAGGAAGCCGCGGCGCAGCTCCGCCTCGCGCTCGCGCGCCTTGCGCTCGGTGATGTCGAGGCCGCCCGCGACGATGCTCAGGACTCGCCCGTGCTCGTCGAGCACGGGCGCGCTCCGCCAGAAGATGACGCGCCGCTCCCCGCGCGCGTTCGTGAACTCGTTCTCGTACTCGTTGGCCGGGAAGTCGGGCGCCGCCGCGCGGAAGCGGGCGATCATCTCCTCGCGTTCCTCCGGGTCGATGAATACGTCCCAGAAGTACTTCCCGCGCAGCTCGTCGTCGCTCGAGTAGCCGCTCGCGCTCAGCGTCGCGAGGTTGAGCTTCAGGATCCGGCCCTCCGTGTCCACGTTCGAGAGGAGGCCGGGGGTCGTGTCGGCGAGGGCGCCGGTCAGCCGGATCTCGGCGCGAAGCTCGGCCTGGAGCCGCTCGTTGTTGAAGGCGAGGGCTGCAGCCGCGGTCACGGCCGCGACGAGCTCCGGCTCGGCCTCCAGCGAGACGTCGTAGAGGATCGCGGCGACCGGCTCGCCGCCGAGCTCGACGAGCTTCAGGGCCTGCGTTTCGTCCGGCTGGGGCTCGGGCACGCCGTGCCCCTCGCGATCCACCCATCCGGCCCCGCCCAAGCCCCGCTGAGGGTCGAGCCGGTAGAGCACCTCGAGCGCGGGGTCGCGGAGCGCGTCGGAGAGCGCCTCCTGGACGGGCGCGCCGCCCTGCAGCGCCATCACGACGTCGGTCACCGACGAGCGCGCGAGGCGCATCCGCAGGATTCCGAACAGGAACGCCAGCGGCACCGTGGTGAACGACGCGAGGAAGAGCGCGAAGAGCACGTCGGTCGCGGGGTCGTAGAGCTGATCCGCGACCACGACCAGCCCGATCGAGAAGAACGTCGCGGAGCCGGTCGCGAGCACCGGCAGCAGGAGCCTGCGCAGGGCCGGGCTCGCCTCGCGCCACTTCCGCACGAGTACCACGGCTGCGAGCACGATCAGCACCAACCCGCCGAACGACGCGACCAAGCCCGCGAACGAGGCGACCCCGGGTCGGTCGGTGATGACGACAGGGCTGAGGACTCCGGAGTCCGTCTCCGGCGTCGAATCGAAGAGGAGCTCGAACAGGGAGGTGAGCGTGAGCAGAGCTCCGACCGCGATCGGGATGAAGCGTTCGAGCCGCGTGCGGAGCTGTCCGGTCGGGTACGCGAAGACCAGTGCACAGAACGGCGCCCAGATGAGCCCTTCCGACACCCACCCGACCGCGAACACCCACTCGTTCGTCGAGGTCGCGAGGCCGTTCAGGAACAGCAGGTAGCCCACGGCGGCGAGGTAGACGCCGGTGCGGTTCTCGGGCCGGCGTGCGAGGGCGAAGAGGCCGCTGAGGACGAAGGTCGCGCCGACGACGACGATGAGCACGATGTTGATCCACCGTTCCGTGCCCTCGCCGGTCGCCGCGATCAGGGAGACGCTGACGGTCCCGACGACGACGAGCAGCGCGAGCCCGAATGCGAATGTGAGGCGGCTCAAGCCAGGAGAGCGCGAACGGCGTCGCCCGTGAGGTCGGCCTTCGAGATGAAGCCCTTGGCGGGGCTCGTGTCGATGAGCCCGTCGTAGTCCGCGGCGTCGCGGCTCGAGACGAGGACGATGCTCGGGAGGTTCAGGGGGTTCGCGCACATGAGGGCGCAGAGATCGAAGCCGTTCGCGTCCGGGAGCTGGACGTCGAGCAGGATCACGTCGGGCGAGAGGGTGCGGACGGCCTCGAGGGCGGACTCGCCGTCCTCGGCCTCGCCGACGACCTCGAAACCGTCCTCCTCGAGCACCGCCCGCGCCGAGGCTCGGAAGCTCGGATGGTCGTCGACGATGAGGACTGTGGCCACGGGCTCATGGTGGCAAACCGCGTGCCTCCGTGCAGTGGGGTGAACCGCACTACGGTCGCACGAACATATGTTCTTAGCAATCTACGATTTTCGCAAAGGTCTTGTAACGACCGCCGAATGGTGCTAGCTTCTCCCTCAAGCTCAAGGTGAGGCTTGCGCGTGAGGGGCGCTCCAGGCCACGGAAACACCGCCAACGTCAAGCCGTCGACCACGGGGGTACTCGAGAATGGCCGCTCACACCGCGACCGCAACGAAGTCAGCACAGAAGGTCCAACGAGAGCTCGAAGACCTCCAGCTCGTCCTCAAGGCCCGCAACGGGAGCACGGAGGCCCTCGATGCCCTGATGCGCAAGTACGCGGGCTTCGTCCGCCTGAAGGCGAGCTCGTACTTCCTCGCCGGCGGGGACGGGGACGACCTCGTCCAGGAGGGCATGATCGGCCTGTACAAGGCCGTGCGCGACTTCCGCTCGGACAAGGAGACGTCGTTCCGGAGCTTCGCGGAGCTCTGCGTGACGCGCCAGATCATCACGGCCATCAAGACGGCGACGCGTTTCAAGCACACGCCGCTCAACTCGTACGTCTCGTTCAGCCACACGCCCGCCGGCCAGGACTCGGACGGCGACTGCACGCTCGGCGACGCCCTGCCGGGACCGGGCGTCGACGACCCGTCGGTCTGCGTGATCTCGACCGAGGAGCTCGAGAGCCTCGTCTTCTGTCTCGGCACGGGCCTCTCGCAGCTCGAGTCCGAGGCGCTCCGCCGCTATCTCGAGGGAAGCTCCTACGAGGAGATGGCCGAGGAGCTCGACTGCGACACGAAGACGATCGACAACGCCCTGCAGCGCGTCAAGCGGAAGATCCTCGCGCACCAGAAGACCCGCGAAGTGCTTGCGTAGACCGGAATCGTAGGGGCGACCTTTTGGTCGCCCCGGACGCCACCGGCGCGCGAGGGCGAGGCAAGCCTCGCCTCTACAGCTCACACGAAAGCGACGCAACGGCCGAGCCGGAGGCGGGCTTTGCCCGCCGGGAGGCGTGGCGGCGCGTGCTCTTTGCCTGGGACTCGAAGGAGGGGGCACGTGGGGGAACCATGGGTTCCCCCACGCAAAAGCCGGAGGCGGGACTCGAACCCACGGCCTAGCGCTTACAAGGCGCTTGCTCTACCAGCTGAGCTACTCCGGCGCACACGGATCGTAGACATCGTCCTCCCCGGAGCAACCGGGTCCGTTGTGTCCAGACGGTGAATTTCCGCTGGCACAGGTGCATAATCGCGCGATGCCGGTCACGCAGGGGACGGAGACGGCGCGGATCGCGGCCGAGCGGGCGCGGTTCGTGTCGCCGGGCGTCGCGACGCCGCGCCTCGTCGTCGCCGAGGCCGACGGCGCGCGGATCACCGACGTCGACGGGCGGACGTTCGTCGACTTCGCGGGCGGGATCGGTTGCCAGAACACGGGTCACCGGCACCCCGCGGTCGTCGAGGCGGTCAAGGAGCAGGCCGACCGGTACCTGCACCAGTGCTTCATGGTCGGGATGTACGAGCCTTACGTCGACGTGTGCCGGCGGCTGGCCGAGCTCTCGCCGTGCCGCGGCGAGGAGCAGCGCTCGATCCTCGTCAACTCGGGCGCGGAGGCGGTCGAGAACGCGGTCAAGATTGCGCGGGCGGCGACCGGGCGCCAGGCGGTCGTCGTGTTCGAGCACGCCTTCCACGGGCGGACGCTGCTCGCGATGACGATGACGAGCAAGGTGAAGCCGTACAAGGCCGGCTTCGGGCCGTTCGCGCCCGAGGTGTATCGCGCGCCCGCGCCGTACCCCTACCGCGGCGTCTCGTCGGCGAACGCGATCGCGGCCCTCGAGCAGCTGTTCAAGTCCGACGTCGACCCGTCGACGGTCGCGTGTGTCGTGCTCGAGCCGGTGCAGGGCGAGGGCGGCTTCATCCCGATGCCGCCCGACTACCTCCTGCGGCTCCAGGAGCTCTGCGCCTCGAACGGCATCCTGTACGTGGACGACGAGGTGCAGTCCGGGGTCGGCCGAACCGGGCTCATGTGGGCGGTCGAGCACTACGAAGGCGTCGAGCCCGACCTGCTGGTCGCGGGCAAGTCGATCGGCGGCGGGCTTCCGCTCGCGGGCGTCACGGGACGCGCCGAGCTCATGGACGCCGTCCCGGCGGGCGGCCTCGGCGGGACCTTCGGAGGCAACCCGCTCGCGTGCGCGGCGGGGGTCGCGGTGCTCGAGCTCGTCGCCGAGGAGAGCTTCCTCGCGCAGGCACGCGCGCTCGGCGAGACGCTGCGCGAGCGCCTCGAGGCGCTCGCCACGCGCCACGCGGACATCGGCGAGGTGCGCGGGCTCGGCCCCATGCTCGCGTTCGAGTTCGAGGAGCGCTCGCCGGACCGTGCCCAGGCCGTCGTAGCGGCGGCGTTCGAGCGCGGGCTCGTGCTTCTCTCCTGCGGCCTGTACGGGAACGTCATCCGCCTGCTCCCGCCGCTCACGATCGCGTCCGACGAGCTCGACGAGGGACTTGCGATCCTGGAGGACTCGCTTGCCGCCTGAGGGCGTCCCGGACGTCAGAGTCACGGGCTTGCGCAAGAGTTACGGAGACGTCGTCGCGGTCGACGCGGTCGACCTGGACATCGCGCCGGGGGAGTTCTTCACGATGCTCGGGCCCTCCGGGTCGGGCAAGACCACGACCCTGCGCATGATCGCCGGCTTCGAAACGCCCGACGAGGGCACGATCGAGCTCGCCGGCGAGGACGTGTCCCGGCTGCCGCCGTACGACCGGCCGGTGAACACCGTCTTCCAGGACTACGCGCTCTTCCCGCACATGAGCGTGCAGCAGAACGTCGAGTACGGGCTCATGGTGAAGAAGGTCGGCAAGGGAGAGCGCCGCGAGCGGGCGGGTAGCGCGCTCGAGATGGTGCGCCTCGGCGGCTACGGCGCTCGGAAGCCTGCGCAGCTCTCGGGCGGCCAGCGACAGCGGGTCGCCCTCGCGCGCGCCATCGTGAACCGCCCGAAAGTCCTCCTCCTGGACGAGCCGCTGGGCGCGCTCGACCTCAAGCTGCGCCAGCAGATGCAGATCGAGCTCAAGTCGATCCAGCGCGAGGTCGGGATCACGTTCGTGTACGTCACTCACGACCAGGAGGAGGCGCTCACGATGTCCGACCGGGTCGCGGTCTTCAACGAGGGCCGCATCGAGCAGGTCGGACCGCCGGCGGACGTCTACGAGCATCCGCAGAGCGAGTTCATCGCCGGGTTCGTGGGCGTCTCCAACGTGCTCGAGCGCGACGGGCGCAGGTACACGGTGCGGCCCGAGAAGATCGACCTGCTCGAGGACGACCGCGAGCCGAGACCAGGTCTGCACGTCGAGTCGGGGATCGTGCGCGACGTCCAGTACGTCGGCCCGATCACGCGCTACTACGTGACGCTCGACGCGGGAGGAGATTTGCAGGTTCTCGAGCAGAACCTCGAGGACGACTCGAGCCAGGTGCTCGAGGCGAAGGGGCGCCGCGTGCAGGTCGGCTGGCGTTCGGAGCAGGAGTCGGTGATCGACGAGATCGACGAGACAAAGGGAGGAACGGATGTCAAGAAGTAGACGCGGGGCCCGGTGGCTCGCGTTCGGGCTGCTCGTGGCCGCGCTCAGCGTGGTCGCGGCGGGCTGTGGTGGCGGGGACGACGGGGGAAGTGCGAGCTCGGACCTCGAGGGGCTCGGCTCCTCGTTCGAGGAGATCCAGGAGCTCGCGCGCGGGGAAGGGGAGGTCAACATCGTCCAGTGGCCGCTCTACGCCCAGCTCGTGAAGGAGTTCACGGCGCAAACGGGATGCACGGTCACCCTGAAGGACGCCGGCACGTCCGACGACATGATCTCCTTCATGGGAACGGGGGAGTACGACGGCATCGTTGCGTCCGGAAACGCCACCGTGCGGCTCATGGCCACCGGTGAGGTCGCTCCGATCAACGAGGACCTCATTCCGAACTACGCTGACATCCACGACGGGCTCAAGGGCCAGGTGCACAACAGCCTCGACGGCCAGGCGATGGGCGTGCCGCACGGTCGCGGCTACAACCCGCTCGCGTGGCGCACCGACGAGGTGACCGCGGCTCCGACGAGCTGGTCGGCGATCTGGGACAACCCGAACGACTACAAGGGGAAGATCTCGATCTACGACGACTCGATCTTCATCGCCGATGCGGCTCTGTACCTGAAGGCGACGCAGCCGGAGCTCGGGATCGACAATCCGTACGAGCTCGACGAGGAGCAGTTCAACGCTGCGGTCGACCTCATGAAGCAGCTGGCGCCGAACGTCGGCGAGTGGTGGGCCGACTACTCGAAGCAGATCCAGGCCTTCACCAACAAGGACAGCGTGATCGGCACGACGTGGCCCCTCCAGGTCAACCTCCTGAAGGCCGACGGCCAGCCGGTCGAGTCCGTCAAGCCCAGCGAGGGCTCGACCGGGTGGTCCGACACCTGGATGGTCTCCACGAAGGCCGCGAACCCGAACTGCATGTACCTCTGGATGAACCACATGGCCTCGCCCGAGGCGCAGGCCGCCGTCGCAGAGGGCTTCGGGGAGGCGCCTGCGAACCTCAAGGCGTGCGACCTGACGAAGAACACGAACCACTGCACGGAGCAGCACGCCGACGACGAGGCGTTCTGGGAGGACATCCACTACTGGACGACGCCGGTCGCCGACTGCGGCGACGATCGCGGGGAGGTGTGCAAGACCCAGGAAGACTGGGAAGCCGCCTGGACCGAGATCAGGGGCTAGCAGGCTGACCTCGGTTCCGCACGTCGAGACGCCGCCCCGGGAAAGCCCGGGGCGGCGTCTTTCGACCTTCTTCTACCGCCATCCCCGCGCGCGGCTCGTGGTGCTGCTCGCCCTCCCGGTCGGGTGGATGGTCGTCGTCTACTTCGGCTCCCTCTTCGTCTTGCTGCTCTCGTCGATCTGGGAGACCGACCCGTTCACGCGGGACGTCGTCCACGAGTTCACGCTGGACAACTTCCGCAGGATCATCGAGACGCCGGTCTACCGGACCGTCGCCTGGCGCACGATTCAGATGGCGCTGCTCGTGACGATCGCCGATGCCGTCATCGCGTTCCCGATCGCGTACTACATGGCGCGCATCGCGTCGCCGCGGACACGCAACCTGCTCGTGGTCGCGGTGCTGATGCCGCTCTGGGCGAGCTATCTCGTCAAGGCGTACGCGTGGCGCACGATCCTCTCCGACGGTGGGATCATCAACTGGGCGCTCGAGCCGCTCGGAGTGACGTTCGACGGCTACTCGACCGTCGGTCTCTGGCTCGTCTTCACGTACCTGTGGCTTCCGTTCATGGTCCTGCCGATCTACGCAGGGCTCGAGCGGATCCCCAGCTCGCTCCTCGAGGCGTCCGCCGACCTCGGTGGTCGGTCGTTCGCCACGTTCACGCGCGTGATCCTTCCGCTCGCGCTCCCCGCGGTCGTCGCCGGGTCGATCTTCACGTTCTCCTTGACGCTGGGCGACTACATCGCGCCCGGTTTGATCACGAGTGAGCAGTTCATCGGCACCGTCATCTACTCGATTCGCGGGGAGGCGCTCCCCGTCGCGGCCGCGTATTCGTTCGTCCCGATCGTCGTGATGATCATCTACCTCCTGGTCGCGCGCAGGCTCGGCGCATTCGAGTCGCTGTGAGCCGGTGATGGTCGAGTCTCGACTGACCCGTTTCCTGCTGCGCGTGGCCGTCGCCTTGACGCTCGCGTTCATCTACGGGCCGCTGATCGTGATCGGCCTGTATGCATTCAACGAGAGCGTCACGCAGGGCTGGCCGATCGAGAACTTCAGCACGAAGTGGTTCTCGGTCGCCTACGAGAACGAGGGAGTCCGCGACGCCCTGAAGCTCTCGCTGCTCGCGGGCCTCGGCGCGACGGCAATCGCACTCGTGCTGGGCACGCTCGCGTCGCTCGCGGTCTCGCGCTATCGCTTCTTCGGGCGCGAGGTCGTCACCTTCGCGGTGATCCTTCCGATCGCGCTTCCCGGCATCATCACGGGGCTCGCGCTGCAGGCCACCATCATCGACGTCCTCGGGCCGTTCGGGCTGAGCTTCGGCCTCGCGACGATCATCATCGGACACGCAACCTTCTGCGTCGTGGTCGTCTACAACAACGCTCTCGCCCGGCTGCGGCGCACCGTCGGATCCCTGGACGAGGCCTCGGCTGACCTCGGCGGCGACAGCTGGCAGACGTTCCGCTACGTGACGTTCCCGCAGATGCGGACGGCACTCGTCGCGGGCGCGCTCCTCGCATTCGCGCTGTCGTTCGACGAGGTCGTCGTGACCATCTTCACGGCGGGCGCAGAGCAGACGCTTCCGATCTGGATCTTCGCGAGCCTGTTCCGGCCAGCCGAGCAGCCGATCGTGAACGTCGTCGCGCTCTTCGTGATCGTCGTCTCGGTCGTTCCGATCTACATCGCGGCGCGGCTTGCGGGCGGCGCCGGCCTGACGAGCGACCGTCCGGTCAAGGGTGGCGTCGCCGCGGCGGTCGAGGCGGAGCCGTAAGAGCTCCGGAGGCGGAGTGCGAAGCGACAGCGAGCTCGTGGCGCTTGCGAACGAGAACTTCGTCGCCTCGTTTCGGAAGGTCGTCGAGCACAGCCCCACGGGCGCCAGTCGCGCAGCTCGGCGGCGTCTTCGCGTTCGCCTCCGGCCTTCCGCTCTCGCTGTTCAACGGTTGCGTCGTCGTCGAGCCGGCGGGCACCGGCGACCTCGATGCCGCGCTGCGCTGGGTCGTCGCGAGGCGTGTGCCGTATCGAGTCTTCGTCGCAGCCGAGCTCGAAGCGGAGCTGGCGGCCGATGCCGCCGCACACGGCCTCGAACGCGATCCGGTGCCGTATCCGGGCATGGTGCTCCATCCGATCCCCGACCCGCCCGAGCTGCCGGACGACGTCGGCGTAACGCCGGTCGACGAAGCCGGTCGCGACGAGTTCCTCGGGGTGGGCGAAGCGCTCGGTCTCCCGCGCGATGTGGCCGAGGCGTTGTTCTCGCGGTCGATTCTCCGCGACGCCGAGGTCGAGGCGTTCGTCGGGCGCCTCGACGGGCGCCCGGTCGGCTACTCGCTGGCGATCCGAAGCGCCGGCGCGAGCGGCGTATACAACGTCGGGACGCTGCCGGCGGCGCGTCGGCGAGGCGTGGGCACGGCGTTGACGTGGGCAGCGGTGGCGGCGGGTCGGGCAGCCGGCTTCGACTGCGCCGTGCTCCAGTCGTCGGAGATGGCGGTCTCGATGTACGAGGCGATGGGGTTCCGGACGGTGGCGCCGTACGTCGTCTTCCGGCAGCCCGCCTCGAGGGTGGAAGACGCGGGCTGACGGCCGGTTCAGCCCGTCGTCGCGCTCGAGTCGACCCCGACGCCGACCGGGCACGAGACACCGGTGCCGCCGAGCCCGCAGTAGCCGTTCGGGTTCCCCATCGTTTGTATCCGCCGCGGAGCTGCTGTTCGCTCCGATCCCGGTGGCCGTCACCGCGCTGACCCGGCGACCCAACGCTCGATCGAGGAGGCCCACGGGCGCGCTCGATCGAGGAGGCCTACGGGCCTCCTCTGCGTTGGTGGGGCTAGTCGTCCTCCGTCCAGGGCAGCAGCGTGAGGTCGAAGAGCGACGTCCGCAGGGCTCGTTCGCTAGGCGGTCATCAGTCCGAGTGAAGCGTGTACGGCTTGAGGCCGATTGCCTCGGCTCCGCGAGACGTGAGCACGTAGAACGTCGGGTCGGGCGCTGGCGCAGCGCGGTACGACTGCGACCTGACCGGGTTGGTCCGACGCGGCCGAACTAGTTCGGCTCGAACGAGGTGCTCTAAGTCGAACGCTGGAAAGCGTTCGGCAACCTGCCCGGCCGTCTTGCCCTGATCGCCGACGAACTCGAGAACCTCACGATCAGCATCTTCCATGAGGCCACGGTACTCGTTAATCGCGGATGAAGCGGATCGAGGAGCGGGAGCTCGAGGCGGGCGGGCACAACTAGCCCACGATCAACCTTTCACTCCGCCCCGCTGATGTTCGCCCCGATCCCGGTGGCCGTCAGCGACTGATCTTGAGACCAACGCAGCCGTCACGCTCGCATCGTCGTGCCTATTGTTACGAGGCGTTGGAGTGGGCGACCCTCATCGCTTCTCTTGTAACCGCAGCTGCGGTGGGGGGGTCGGTGCTGTTCCTTGCACGTCAGACCAGCCAGTCAGTTAAACAGTTCTTGGTCGCCAATGAGCTGGCTGGTGCTCGGGCCTTGGCGCAGGGTTACGAGCTATGGGATCACGTCATCACCCGTTTCATCGATTACCCAGAGCTCCGCCAGTACTTCTACGAAGGTGTGGAGCCGCCTGAAGATCCGACAAGCAGGGCGCGCGTTCTCGCGATGACCGAACTGATAGGTGACGCCCTCCAGTCCGCCGATTGGCTATACCAGGGCAAAGATGTTGCGTTGTTGGGATCGGAGGATCCGGCAGTCGACATCCGAACCGACTGGAACGACTGGACGAAGTTCATCCTCACGATGTCACCGGCGCTGCGTTCTTTCGTGCGCGAGCGCCCGCTCCAGTACCCGTTTCTCACCAGGATGCTCGAAACGATTGAGTCTGCCACGACCGGCGAGACGAACCGTATCGACAAGATGGCGACGGCAGACCTGCCTTAGGGCCTTGTCCAGAACGCGCACACTCGCACACCTCGTCGGCACGATCAACGTTTGATTACGCCGCACTGTTTGCCCCGATCCCGGTTGGCGTCACCGGCTGACGCCCGGACTACCGAAAGAGCGAGCACTTGCCGTGCGTCGCCGATCAGCCACACTTCCGTTATGGCCACTGGCCTGGCAGTCGGCGCTGACGTTGAGAAGGCTCTGGAGAACGTCAACGTCCCGAGCTACGTCGTCGACGAAACGGGAATCGTCCGGTGGATGAATCCTGCAGCCGAGAAGCTTCTCGGCAACATTCGCGGTCGCCACTTCACCTCCGTCATAGCGCCCGAGGACAGACCCCGTGCCCGCGAGCGATTCGCTCAGAAGATGCTCGGCACCTCCGTGGCCACCGATGCAACCGGCCACCTCGTCTCATCCGCCGGGGCACGGGTGCCCGTAGAGGTCAGCTCGGTGGCGCTCACGAACGGTGAGACGGTCGTCGGCGTCTTCGGGCTGATCGAGGAACGCCCCGACGACAGCCCCACCGCGCCGCCTCCCCATCTCACTCCTCGTCAGGTCGAGGTGCTTCGTCTTCTAGAGCAGGGTCGCTCGACAAAGCAGATCGCCGCCGAACTCCACCTGAGCACCGAGACGGTCAGGAACCACGTCCGCCGTCTCTTTCAGGCCCTCGGCGTCAACTCCCGGCTCGAAGCCGTCGCCGCTGCGCGTGCCTACGTCTGACCATTCGGCCCTGAGCACTTCACTGAAGACAAGACGTGGCTCGCGGGCGGGCACTTCGAGGGCACGATCAACGTTTGATTCCGCCGCGCTGCTGTTCGCCCCGATCCCGGTGGCCGTCACCGGCTAGCCCCCGCACCAACGCGCTCGACTGAGGGGTGACTAATGAGGGCTGCGCGAGAGACTCGCCGCAGATCAAGTCTCTCGCGCAGCGGCGGCGAGTCCGCGCAGGCCCCGCCTGCTACCGGGGTGCACCGCTTACGAGAGCGACCGACCTGCTCCCGGCGCCGGACTCACCAGGACTTCACGGTAGGTGTGAGCAGCTAGCTCGTACAGGACACAAATGGGTCTACTCCGCCACGGATCTGACCGACTGGGTCGCGCGGTCATTACGGGCGCTGCCACCGACGAATAGACCCATTTGTGTCCTGTCGGACAAGGCGAGGACAGGACACACTTTCGAACCGATGGAGGGGGAACAGCCTGCCTCTCCCTCCATCCTTCACTCGATCCAGTTTCGCCTAGGCCAGGAGGTCAAGGAAGTGGATGTCAAGGGCGCAAAGGCGCTGAGCGAGCGCCTCGCAGAAGCCGCACGCAACGTTGCTCCCACCCCCGCGAAAGCGGTGGGTTCAGAGACCGACCGAGGGTCAGAGGTCGCCAACACGGCGGCGAAGGGCTAACTGCGGCGCCACCGCCGCGCGGGCCGCGTCACCCTAGGCGAGCGCCGCACCTGCGTGGACCCAGTCGGTCTGCTCCGTCGAGAGTTCATGGAGCGCATCGCCGAGCTGAGGTCAGCGGTCGCCGGTGAGGTCACGAGCGCCGAGTCCATCGCCGCGACGCAGGTGGCGCTCCGCCGGGTGTTCGACGGGTTCACGCTCCACCGCACCGACGCACCCGAGGCACCCGGCCGGGTCAACGCCGAGCTGATGGTCGGGGCGAGCTACGTCCTCGAGCCGCAGGTGGCCGAGGAAGCCCGGCTGGGCACCCTGCCCGCAGGCACCCCGGTGGTTACTCGCTCGCCGCTGTCGCTGGCACAGGACAACTCACGCCCGTCCCGCCAAGGCCGCAATAACCGTTCGGGTTTCGCGCGAGGTACTGCTGGTGGTAGCCCTCGGCGTAGTAGAACGGCCCGGCCTCGGCGATCTCGGTCGTGATCTCGCCGTAGCGGGCCTCCGAGAGCTCGCGCTGGAACGTCTCGCGCGTCGCCACCGCCGCCTCGCGCTCCCGGTCGCTGGCGTAGTAGATGGCTGACCGGTACTGCGTGCCGGCGTCGTTCCCCTGCCGCATGCCCTGGGTCGGGTCGTGGCCCTCCCAGAAGATCTTGAGCATCTCGTCGTAGCTCGTCTGCGCCGGGTCGAAGACGGCGAGGACGACCTCCGCGTGGCCGGTCCGGCCGGAGCAGACCTCCTCGTAGGTCGGGTTCGGCGTGAAGCCGCCCGCATAGCCGGCTGCCGTGGTGTACACGCCTGCTGCCTGCCAGAACATCCGCTCGGCCCCCCAGAAGCAGCCCATCCCGACGACGATGGTTCCGAAGCCCTCGGGGAACGGTGGCGTGAGCGGAGTGCCGAGGACGAGGTGCGGCTCGCCGGGCATGATCGGCGTCTCGCGGCCGGGCAGCGCGGACTCGCGCGTCGGCAGCTCGTGCTTTCGCGTGAAGAGCATGTCCCTAAAGGTATCCGTTGGCGGTCGGCTCGCTACGGCGTCCGCGAGGCCTCCCAGCCCTCGTAGTCGCCGCCGTGCTCGGCCGCGAGCCGCTCGAACCACGTGCGAAACGCGCGCACCGTGGTCGCACTGACGACCCGGTGGGCCTCGGCCCGCACCAGCCAATGTGTGGTCTCCTCGTCGGGCCGCGACACCGTCACCTCGTAGCCGCCTCGTTCGAGTGCCGCCTGGGCGTCCTCGGCCGCGGCGCCGGACGCGAACTCGAGGAAGTGCAGGATCTGCCGCGGCCGCGACAGGTCGGCGCCCATGCCCGCGAGCTTCTGGACCGTGATCTGGTCGGCGTCCTCCGCAGTCGCGGGCGGCTTCCCCCTGAGCATGCGGTCGAAGCGGCTCACGCTCCTAGAGTGCCTGTTCGAGGTCGGCCCACAGCGCGTCAGCGTCCTCGAGCCCGATCGAGAGCCGGAGCAGTCCCGGCGGGACGCGCGGCCCTTCCCAGCGCGAGCGAGCCTCGATCCGTGACCGGACGCCTCCGAGGCTCGTCATGTTCGCGATCAGTCTGGTGCTCGTCTCCACGCCGCGCGCGGCCTCGGCATCAGCGACGTCGAACGAGCAGAGGGCGCCGAAGCCCGGGTAGCGAACCGTCTGCACGCGCGGGTGGGCCTGCAGCTTCGCGACGATGGCCTGCGCGGTCGCGGTCTGGCGCGCAAGACGCACCTCGAGCGTCTCGAGGCCCCGGAGCAGGAGCCACGCGGTGTCCGGGCCCGGGAGCGGGCCCGTCCGGCGGCGGAACTCGAGCAGCCGGGCGGCGGTCGTCTCGTCGCGGCAGACGACGGCGCCGACGAGCGCGTCGTCGTGTCCGGAGAGGTACTTCGTCGCGGAGTGGAGCGCCAGGTCGCAGCCGAGCTCGAGCGGCTTGACCTCGAGTGGAGTGGCCGCGGTCGAGTCGCAGAGGACGCGGGCGGGGTGGGCGGCGGCGGCCTCGAAGTCCGGCATCGTCAGGAACGGGTTGGAGGGCGCCTCGAGCCAGACGAGATCGACGCCCTCCGGCGGCGCTCCGGTCTGGTCGAACTCGAGATGCCGTACTCCCCAACGTCCGAGCTCGTCGAGGAGCACGCCGGTGCCGTAGTACGCGCCCTCGGCGAGCGCGACCGTCTGTCCGGGCTCGAGCAGGGCGAGGACGACCGCTGTCGAGGCGGCGGCGCCCGACGCGAAGAGCAGAGCGTGTCCTCCGTCGAGCTCGCCGAGCCGGCGCTCGGCCTCCGCCACCGTCGGGCTCGAGAAGCGCGCGTACGAGAACTCTCCGGGCTCGCCGTCCACGTAGGGCCAGGTCGTCGAGCGGTCGAGTGGGACGGTCACACTCGTACGCTACTGCCATCTCGGCACGCATTCCGGCAAGGACATGTCGAGCGCGGCCGTCAGCGCGTGCCAGGACCCCCGGCCGGGGCGGGTGCCGAAAAGTCGTGCGTTCCGGCGGTCTTTACAGGGCCTGGCCCTGTAAAGGTGACAACTTTGCGCCGATCGCTCCACAGTTAGGCTCCGCGGGCGGTGGCCGAGACGCACGACACCACGGAGGCGAAGCTCCGCTGGCTCGACGAGCTGAGTCGGGAGGCCGCGCACGCGGCCAGCGAGACGCACGTCGAGCGCCAGCGGGAGCGCGGGAAGCTGCTCGCGCGCGAGCGGCTCGAGAAGCTGCTCGACCCCGGCTCCTTCGTCGAGCTCGACCGCTTCGTGCGGCATCGGGAGATCGAGTTCGGGATGCGCGACAGCCGTCCGTGGGGAGACGCCGTCGTCACCGGCCACGGGACGATCTTCGGGCGCAAAGTCTTCGTGTTCTCGCAGGACTTCACCGTCTTCGGCGGCTCGCTGTCCGAGGTCTTCGCGGAGAAGATCTGCAAGGTCATGGACCTGGCCGTGAAGTACGGGTGCCCGGTGATCGGGATCAACGACTCCGGCGGCGCCCGCATACAAGAAGGCGTCGTCTCGCTCGCGGGCTACGCGGAGATCTTCTGGCGGAACGTCCAGGCCTCCGGCGTCGTCCCGCAGCTCTCCCTGGTCATGGGGCCGTGCGCGGGCGGCGCCGTCTACTCGCCCGCGATCACGGACTTCGTGCTGATGGTGGAGGGGACGTCGTACATGTTCATCACCGGCCCCGACGTCGTGAAGACGGTGACCGGCGAGGACGTGAGCTTCGAGGAGCTCGGCGGCGCGGCGACGCACGCGACGAAGTCGGGAGTCGCGCACATGACGGCGCCGGACGAGGAGACTTGCCTCGAGGAGGCGCGCTATCTCCTCTCGTTCCTCCCGCAGAACAACCTCGAGCAGCCGCCGTACGCGCCTCCCGCCGATCCGGTCGAGCGCGAGGACGAGTCCCTCGACACGCTCGTTCCCGACAGCCCGAACAAGCCGTACGACATGAAGCAGGTGATCGAGCGGGTCGTGGACGCGGGCGAGTTCCTCGAGGTCCAGCCGCACTTCGCCGAGAACGTCGTGTGCGGTTTCGCACGGCTCGGCGGCCATGCGGTCGGCGTGGTCGGCAACCAGCCGGCGGCGCTCGCCGGCGTCCTCGACATCGACGCCTCCGTGAAGGCGGCGCGCTTCGTGCGGACGTGCGACGCGTTCAACGTCCCGCTCGTCACCTTCGTCGACGTTCCGGGCTTCCTGCCGGGGACGTCGCAGGAGTGGGGCGGGATCATCCGCCACGGTGCCAAGCTCCTGTACGCCTACGCCGAGGCGACCGTGCCGAAGCTCACGGTGATCACGCGCAAGGCCTACGGCGGCGCGTACGACGTCATGTCGTCGAAGCACATCCGGGCCGACTTCAACGTCGCGTGGCCGACGGCCGAGGTCGCGGTGATGGGGCCTGAGGGCGCCGTGAACATCGTCTTCCGCAGCGAGCTGGCCGAGGCCGACGACGCGGACGCGCGGCGGGCGGAGCTCATCGCGGACTACAAGGAGCGCTTCGCGAACCCGTACGCGGCGGCCGAGCGCGGCTACGTCGACGACGTCATCCAGCCGCGGCGGACGAGGCCCGTGCTCTGCGTCGCTCTCGAGACGGCTCTCTCCAAGCGCGAGCCGAAGCCCAAGCGAAAACATGGGAACATCCCGCTCTGACATGACGGACACGGCGACCCAACCCCGCAGCGCAGTGCCGGTGGAGCGCACCTGGGACGCTGAGAGCGTTTTCGCGACGGTCGGAGACTGGGAGGCAGCGCTGGATGCGCTCGTCGCGGACCTTCCGGCCCTCGAGGCGTTCGCCGGGCGGCTCGCGGAGGGGGCGTCGACGACGGTCGAGGCGCTCGCCGCACGTGACGACGTGATGCGCCGTCTGGGTCACGTCTTCGTCTATGCCGGTATCGGCTGGGCCGTCGAGACGACCGACCAGGAAGCGGTCGGCCGCTACGGGCGTGCACAGACGGCGTTCGGCCAGGTGCTGGCGGCGGCGTCCTTCGTCGAGCCCGAGCTGCTTGCCCTCGGGCGCGACCGGTTGCGCGAGTGGTCGGAGGAGGAGCCCGGCTTGGCTCCGTACGACCACTACTTCGACGATCTCTTCCGGCGGGGAGAGCACGTCCGCTCGTCGGAGGTCGAGGAGCTGCTCGGCGTCCTCGTGGACGCGCACTCGGGCACGTTCGCGATCTACAGCGGGCTCGTCGACAGCGATCTCACGTTCGCGCCGGCGACGGGAGCGTCGGGGGAGACGGCCGAGGTCACACAGGGGTCGATCGAGACTCTGCTCGGCAGCCCTGACCGGGTTCTCCGGCGCAGCGCATGGGAAAGCTACGCCGACGGCTTCCGCAGCGTGCGCAACGCGCTCACCGCGAACTACGCCACCGCCGTAAAGCAGGACGTCTTCACGGGCCGAGCCCGGCGTCATGCGTCGACCCGCGCCGCCGCCCTCGACGAGTCGAACATCCCGCTCGAGGTGTTCGACAATCTGCTCGCGACGTTCGAGCGCCACCTGCCGACCTGGCATCGGTACTGGCGCGTGCGGGCAGCGCTGCTCGGCATCGACGCGTTGGAGCCCTACGACCTCTGGGCACCGCTGGCCGCCGAGCCGCCGCAGCTCGAGTACGAGCAGTGCGTCGAGTGGGTATGCGAGTCGCTTGCCCCGCTCGGCGACGAGTACGTGGCCACGGTCCGCCGCGGCTGCCTGGAGGAGCGCTGGATCGACGTGTACCCGAACCTGGGCAAGATGAACGGCGCATTCTCCGCCGGTGCGCCCGGCACGCGTCCCTTCATCGTGATGAGCTTCGACGGCACCGCCGTCAGCCTCGGGACGCTCGCTCACGAGCTCGGGCACTCGATGCACTCCTACCTTGCGTGGCAGACGCAGCCGCAGATCTCGAGCCGCTACTCGCTGTTCGTGGCCGAGGTGGCGTCGAACTTCCACCAGGCTCTGCTACGCGCGCACCTCCTCGAGCTCATCACCGACCGCGACCTCCAGCTGGCCGTGCTCGACGAGGCGATGGCGAACTTCCACCGCTACTTCTTCATCATGCCGACGCTCGCACGCTTCGAGCGTGAGGTGCACGAGCGCGTCGAGCGCGGCGAAGGGCTGACCGCCGACCTCCTCGAGCAGCGAACGGCGGATCTCTTCGCGGAGGCGTACGGGCCCGACTTCGCAGTCGACCGCGACCGGGTCGGGATCACCTGGGCGCAGTTCTCGCACCTGTACCAGCCGTTCTACGTCTTCCAGTATGCGACCGGCATCTCGGGCGCGCATGCGCTCGCCCGCGGGGTGCTCGGCGAGCCCGCCGCGGCCGAGCGCTACCTCGACTTCCTGCGTGCAGGTGGGTCGGCGTACCCGCTCGACATCCTGCGCGAGGCCGGGGTCGATCTCATGTCGCCCCAGCCCGTCGAGGAGACATACGCGGTCCTCGCGTCGCTCGTCGACAGGCTCGAGGCGCTCGTGCGCTGACGCAGAGCGTTCGCCTCGGCCTAGCCATCCGCCGAGCCGGCGAGGGAATGGAGGCGACCCCTGCGTTCCGCGTCGTCCGCGAGCGAAGGATCGGCGTCGCGGAGCAGCGGAAGCGCGAGCCGTGCCTGAGCGCGGGCGTCGGCGGAGAGTCCGACCGCGGCGTACTCCTCTGCGAGCTCCTCGTGGAACCAGCCGTCCGGCGCGCCTTCGCCCTCCGCCCAGGCCACGGCCTGCTCGAGCAGCGGGATCGCCTCGCCCGAGCGGCCGAGCGCGCGCAGAGCCTTGCCGACGGCGTACTGCGCGAGCGCGATCGCGGCGGGGCTCGACGGATCGCGCTCCCTCGCACGCAGTGCCCGCTCGAAGGCCTCGAGCGCGAGCTCGTGCTCGCCCTGCGTCGTAGTGCTCCCAGCCGAGGTTGTTGAGGAGCGGCCCGGCCCAGTAGGACGCGTCGACTCGCTCTTCGGAGACGGTGATGCCGCGCTGCGTCCACTCGATGAACCCGTCCCGGTCGGCGGCTGCGAGCGCGGCCATGTGCGCCGCGTCCGCCGCGAGAAACCACTCGCACGCGGCGACCGCTCGGGCGAAGGCCGACTCGAAGAGTGGGAGCGCCGCGTCGCGATCCCCGGACGAGCGGCGGAGACGGCCTCGCTCGAGGTCGACCCGAACGGCGGCCACCGCGCTCTCGCCGCCGAGGGCCTCGGCTTCCGCGACGAGCTGCTCGCCGGCGTCGAAGTCTCCCCGAAGCCCCTCGACCCTGGCCAGCTGCGTCAGCACTTCGGCGCGGCCTTCGTCCGACGGCTCGGCGGCGAGCTGGGCACGGAGTCGCTCCTCGCTCGCGTCGAGGTCGTCGAAGTCCCACAGCTCGCGCAGCCGATCGGACACGGCTGCACTGTACGGCCACGGCGCATAGCCTCCACGAGATGCGCCTCGAGCTGACGCCCGGCGTCGACGGCCTCGACGAGGCGGCGTTACGGAAGGCGCTCGCCGCCGCCGGGATCAAGCTCGATCTGCGGCCCGGCTCCGCCCTCGGCGCCTGGACGCGAGCGGCGCTGCGCGAGGGCGTCGAGAACGAGCCGGCTTCGGCTCGTCAGGCGCTCTCGCCGCGAAGGACGCGTGGCGCGACGCGCGCGTAGTCGAGGCCCGAGACCCACGTCGCCACCACCGCGCAGAGCAGCGCCCACCACGCGACGTCCTCGCTCCACGCGCCGGCGGCCGCCAGCCCGGCGATGGTCGCCGCGACGGCCTGCGCCCAGGTCTTCACGCGGCCGAGATCTCGCGCTCCGAGCACGACGCCTCGCTCCACCGCCGCGAGCCGGAGTCCGGAGACGAGGATCTCGCGCACGACGATCAGCGCGATCATCCATGCGGGCGCGACGCCCTCGCCGACGAGCATCACGAGCGCGGCCAGGACGAGCACCTTGTCCGCGACGGGATCGAGCAGCGTGCCGAGCGGAGTGCTCGTTCCGCGGCGCCGTGCGAGCCACCCGTCGATCTGATCCGTCGCCATCGCGACCGCGAACACCGCGGTCGCCCAGTACGCGTGATTCGGGAAGTCCCAGGCGAAGAGCAGCACGACGGCCGGCACCGCTGCGATGCGCGCGACCGTGAGCTGGTCCGGGAGGCTCATCGTCCGAGAGAATACGCCTCCGATGCCCGTATTCGAGAGGATTCTCGTTGCCAATCGCGGCGAGATCGCCGTTCGTGTGTTCCGGACGCTCCGCGAGCTCGGGATCGGGACGGTGGCCGTGTACTCCGATGCCGACCGGACGGCGCTGCATGTCGCGCTCGCCGACGAGGCGCATCACATCGGCGCGGGGCCGGCGTCCGAGAGCTACCTCCGCGGCGACCGAATCGTCGCGGCCGCCCTTGCGAGCGGCGCCGCGGCGATCCATCCCGGCTACGGCTTCCTGGCCGAGAACGCCGGCTTCGCGAGGCAGGTCGCTGCCGCGGGGCTCGTCTGGATCGGGCCTCCGCCGGAGGCGATCGAGGCGATGGGGTCGAAGATCGCCGCGCGCGAGCGGATGCAGCAGGCCGGCATCCCGATCATCCCGGGATCGACGGAGCCGGCGGCGAGTGCCGAGGACGTCGTGCGCATCGCCGACGAGATCGGCTATCCGGTCGCGATCAAGGCATCCGCGGGTGGCGGGGGCAAGGGGCTCAAGGTCGCCAGTTCTCCCGATGAAATCGCACGGGCCTTCGAAGCCGCGCGCCGCGAGGGCGAGGCGTACTTCGCAGACGCGACCGTGTACGTCGAGCGCTATCTCGACGATCCGCGGCACGTCGAAGTGCAGGTGCTCGCGGACGATCACGGCAACGTCGTCCACCTCGGCGAGCGGGACTGCACGATCCAGCGCCGGCACCAGAAGCTCGTCGAGGAGACGCCCTCGCCGGCGGTGACGTCGGAGCTCCGCGAGCGCATCGGCGGCGTCGCCGTCGAGGCCGCGCGAGCGGTCGGGTACCGGTCCGCAGGGACGATCGAGGGCCTTCTCACGGCGGACGGCGCGTACTACTTCCTCGAGATGAACACGCGTCTCCAGGTGGAGCACACGGTCACCGAGGAGGTGACGGGCATCGACATCGTGCGCGAGCAGGTGCTCGTCGCCGCCGGCGAGCCGCTGTCGTTCGCGCAGGAGGACGTCGTCCTGCGCGGCCACGCGATCGAGTGCCGCGTGAACGCGGAGGACGCGGCTCGCGGCTTTCTCCCGTCTCCGGGAAGGATCACGGCCTATCGCGAGCCCGGGGGCATCGGCGTCCGCGTCGACTCGGGTGTGACGGCAGGCGGCGAGGTGTCCGATCTCTACGACCCGCTCGTCGCGAAGCTCGTCGTCCACGACACGACGCGGGAGCTGGCGAGGCGGCGGATGCTGCGGGCGCTCGAGGAGTTCGTCATCGCCGGGCCGACGACGCTCCTGGGATTCCATCGTGCGCTCCTCGAGTCCCGCTGCTTCGCCGACGGCGAGACGTGCCACGGAGTCGTCGAGTCCGACGAGCTCGCGCAGCGCGCGCAGGAGCTGGACGAGGAGTTGGCGCATCGAGCAGCACCGCAGGTCGCAGGACTGGACGGAGGTCTGCGAGAGCGCGTCGTGACGCTCGAGCTCGACGGGCGGCGCCACGAGCTGCGGCTCCACCAGCCGGAACCGCCCTGGGCCGAGCTCGGCTCGCCGGCACAAGGACCGCAGCAGGGGGCTCGCCCGCGGCGGCTCGGATGCGGTCGTCAGCCCGATGCAGGGCGTCGTGCTCGACGTGAAGGTGAGCGACGGCGAGCGCCTCGAGGCCGGCGCGCTGATCTGCGTGGTCGAGGCGATGAAGATGGAAAACGAGATCACGGCCCATCGGGACGGCGTCGTGACGGGCCTGAGCGTCGCGCCCGGCCAGCAGCTCGCGCACGGGCAGGTCATCTGCGTGCTCGAGGGCGAGTGAAGGACGCCGCGCCGCCTCGGTGCTCGGATGCCTCGCGCGTCGCGGGCGAACCGCTTGCGGGCACGGCGGTCACTGCGACCAGCTGGCTCCTCGTCGAGGTCGCGGGCGGCTGGCCGCGCGACGTCTCGGACGCGGCGGGGCTGCCCGCGGACGCACGCGACGCCGTCTCGTCCTGGCTCGCCCGTAGGCAGCCCTCCCGGCTCCTCTTCGTGCGCCGGCCGGGTCGCGTCCCCGACCGGCTGCTCGCGTTCGTCGTGCGCGCCGAGGAGTCGGCCTCGGAGGTGCGCCGCTTCGAGCTCGAGAGCCTGGACGCGCTGGCCGAGGCCGATCTCGACGACGGCGGCGACCGCGTGCAGGAGCCGCTCGTCCTCGTATGCGGCCACGGCAGCCGAGACCGGTGCTGCGCACTTCGCGGAGCCTCCGTCTTCGCCGCGCTCGCGGCCGAGCTCGAGGACGAAGCGCTCTGGCTCTCGTCGCACCAGGGTGGCCACCGCTTCGCGGGCAACGTCCTCGTGCTGCCGAGCGGGATCCAACTGGGGCGGGTCGACGCCGAGGACGCGGACGCGATCACCGCGAGGGCGCTCGCCGGGCGCATCGAGCTCGACCGCTACCGCGGGCGCACGTGCTTCGAGCAGCCCGTGCAGGCGGCCGAGCATGCGCTTCGCGTCGAGCTCGGCGTCGAGGAGGTCGGCGCGCTCCGGTTCGTCGGGGCCGACGGCCCGACGGCGCGCTTCCGGACCGCGGACGGCGTCGAGCACGCCGTAGTCGTCGAAGAGGCGGAGGGCCCGACCGTTCCGGCGAGCTGCGGCGCCGACCCCGAGCCGCAGCGAACCTTCGTCGCTCGTCTCGCGTGACGCGCTACGCGCGCAGCTGGTACGTCTTGTCCGTGATCCAGACGACCTTGCCGGCAAGATCGTCCGGCGGCTCCCCGACCGAGACCAGCTCACCGAACACGACCCGCACCCAGCTGTCCGCCACGAGCGCACCGGGCGCCGAGATCGTGCCGTGCCAGGACTCGCCCGGCTGGAGGACCGTGGGGGGATCAGGCTTGAACCGGAGCGCAGGCCGGACCGCAGGAAGCGTGCCGCTCTCGTTCTTCTCGTCGAGCTCGGCCTTCTCGCCGCTCTGGAAGAGCATGAGCCCGAACGTGCGGTCGAGGGTCGTGTCCGCCCCGGTCACCTCGTACGGGATCGAGGTCTGGTTCTCGAGCCCGATCCGCGCGCGCCAGCCGTTCGGCAGGACCTCCAGCGTCACGACCGAGAAGACGAGCTTTTGGTGGCCCACCGGTGGGAACTTCTCCCGCCAGTCGAGGATCGCGCGCTGCGGCCCTGCGGCGGGTCGCTCGCGGGGCGCGGCCTCGTCGTCCTGCAGGCGTCTGGCGTTCGTGGAGAGGGCGAAGCCAGCCAGCGTCGCGCCGAGGGCAAGGAGAATGATGATCGTCGTCCGACTCACCGAAGCATGCTCGCACACGTCGGGTCGCCGGCTCCGCGCCGCATCCCGGCGGTAGACTCGCCCCGCTTTGGACCTATACGAGTTCCAGGGGAAGGAGCTCTTCCGGCGCTACGGGATCCCGGTCTCGGAGGGTCGCGTCGTGGCGAGCCCCGCCGATGCGCGCGCAGCCGCCGAGGAGCTCGGCGGCCCGGTCGTCGTCAAGGCGCAGGTCCTGACGGGCGGTCGCGGGAAGGCGGGCGGCATCAAGCTTGCGTCGACGCCCGAGGAGGCTGAGGCGCAGGCCGGCGAGATCCTCGGCATGGACATCCGCGGGCACACGGTCCGCAAGGTCCTGGTCGAGCGCGCGTCGGACATCGAGCGCGAGTACTACCTCTCGGTCACGTTCGACCGGAGCGCCAAGAAGCCGCTCTTCATGTTCACGACGCAGGGCGGCGTCGACATCGAGGAGGTCGCGGCCTCGAGCCCCGAGGCGCTCGTCCGGCTCCACGTCGACCCGCTCGAGGGCTGCCATCCGTGGCACGCGCGGCGCCTCGTCTACGGCGCGGGCATCGAGGACCCGTCCGAGCAGAAGCAGATCGCCGCGATCGTCGCGAAGCTCTACGACGCGTTCATCGGTTGCGAGGCGGTGCTCTGCGAGGTCAACCCGCTGATCGTGACGCCGGACGGCGAGGTGCGCGCGCTCGATGCGAAGTTCTCGGTGGACGAGAACGCGCTCTTCCGGCATCCGGACATCGCGGAGCTGCGCGATGTCGACGCGGCCGACCCGCTCGAGGCGCTCGCGCGCGAGAAGGGCGTCACGTACGTGCGGCTGGACGGCGAGGTGGGGGTGCTCGGCAACGGTGCGGGCCTGACGATGGCGACCGTCGACGTCGTGACCTTCGTCGGGGGGCGCCCGGCCGACTTCTGCGACCTCGGCGGGGGAGGCGACGCTGAGGGAGTCGTGGACGCGCTCGAGGTGATCCTAGGCGATCCGCAGGTGCGCTCGATCTACTTCAACATCTTCGGCGGGATCACGCGCTGCGACGAGGTGGCGCGGGGGATCCTGCAGGCGCTCGAGCGGATGGGCATCGAGCATCCCATCGTCGTGCGCCTCGACGGCACGAACGCCGAGGAGGGCCGGCGCCTGCTCCAGGAGGCCGGCGCGGCGAACGTTCATACGGAGGCGACCATGCTCGACGGTGCACGGCGTGCGGTGGAGCTGGCTGCGGGCTGATGGCCGTTCTCGTCGACACCGACACGCGGCTCGTCGTCCAGGGGCTGACAGGGTCCGAGGGGCGTTTCCACGGCTTGCGGAACCGGTCTCACGGCACGCAGGTCGTCGCCGGCGTGACGCCCGGGAAGGGCGGGCAGGACGTCGAGGGGATCCCCGTGTTCGACACGGTCGCGTCCGCGGTCGAAGAGACAGGCGCGAACACGGCGATGGTGTTCGTCCCGGCGCCGTTTGCCGCGGACGCGATGTACGAGGCGATCGACGCAGGCGTGGCGACCATCGTCTGCATCACCGAGGGCGTTCCCGCGCACGAGATGCTCCGCATCCACGCGTACATCCAGGCGCGCGAGGTCACGCTGATCGGGCCGAACTGCCCGGGTGTGCTCTCGCCCGGCAAGGCGAACGTCGGGATCATCCCGGCCGAGATCTTCCGCGAGGGCTCGATCGGCCTCGTCTCCCGTTCCGGGACGCTGACCTACCAGATCGGGCACGAGCTCGCCCAGCTCGGGCTCGGCAACTCGACCATCGTCGGGATCGGCGGCGATCCGATCGTGGGCTCGTCGTTCGTCGACATCCTGTCCCGGTTCGAGGCGGACGCCGAGACCGAGCAGGTGGTCATGGTCGGCGAGATCGGCGGCGACGAGGAGGAGAAGGCCGCCGCGTTCATCGAGTCGGAGATGAGCAAGCCCGTCGTCGCGTACATCGCCGGGTTCACTGCGCCGCCGGGCAAGACCATGGGTCATGCGGGCGCGATCATCTCGGGCTCCGCGGGGACGGCGCAGGCGAAGAAGGAGGCGCTCGAAGCGCGCGGGATCCGCGTGGGCACGACGCCGACCGAGACCGCTGAGCTGATGGCGCAGCTCGTTCGCGCGTGAGGCCCTTTCGAGCTTCGCTCGAAACGGCCTAATGGGATCAATCGGGCGTTTGTTGCTGCCAGGCGCGTGCACCCATAAGGCGGTTTCCGGCGTAGCCCGGAAAGCGCCTCGACTAGGCTCGCGGACATGTCTGGAATTTCGTTTGCGCGCGGCGCGCCGGCGCCCGAGCTGATCCCCGCCGACGAGCTCGCGGACTGCGCGCGCGAGGTCGGCCTGCGCGACGGCGCGCGCGTCTTCTCGTACGGCCCCGCAAGCGGCTACGGGCCGCTCCGCGAGTGGGTCGCGGAACGCCACGGAGTCGACGTCGGGAGGGTCGTGCTCACCATCGGAGGGCTCCTCGGATTCGTCCTCTACGCAGGCGAGATGCTCGAGCGGCGGCCGGGACGCGTCCTCGTCGAGGGGCCGACCTACGACCGCCCGCTCAAGATCCTCGCCCGCGAGGGCGCCGAGGTGATCTCGCTGGCGATGGACGGCGAGGGGCTCGACCCGGACGCGCTCCGGGCCGAGCTCGAGCGTACGCCCGATCCGCCCTCGTTCCTGTACACGATCCCCACGTTCCAGAACCCGAGCGGGCGAACGCTGTCGGCCGAGCGGCGGCGCGCGGTCGCGGAGATCGCCGCGACGCACGATCTCCCCGTGCTCGAGGACGACCCCTACGGCCTCGTGCGCTTCGACGGAGTGGCCCCGCCGACCTTGCACGAGCTCGCCGGCGGCGACCTCGTGACCTACACGTCCTCGTTCTCGAAGACCGTCGCGCCGGGAGTTCGAACCGGGTACTTCGTCCTTCCGGCCGCGGCCGCCTCCGCATTCGAGGAGCGGGCGACCTCGACGTACATCTCGCCGCCCTTCCTCGGGCAGGCGGTCGTGTACGAGCTCATCCGCCGAGGCCGGTTCGAGCCGAATCTCGTGAGCGTGTGCGCTGAGCTCCGCGCGAGGCGGGACGCGATGCTGAGAGCGCTCGAGACGCACTTCGACGGCGCGGCCTGGAGCCGTCCCGGACGGCGGCTACTTCGTATGGCTCGACCTGCCGGCGGGGCACGACGCGAAGGCGCTCGCCGCCCGAGCCGCCGAGGACGGCGTCGCCCTCGTGAAGGGAGAGGACTTCTTCCCGCCAGGCACAGGCGCCGGCCGGTCCTCGGTTCGGCTCGCGTACAGCTACGAGCCGCCGGACCGGATCGCCGAGGGAATCAGGCGCCTGGCCGCGGCCCTTTAGGCGTTCCGGGCTTTACGCCGCTCGCGGATGCGGTCGGCGAGATACCCCGCCGCGAAGCCGATGCCGAGGCAGAGCACGATGAGGACGAGCAGCGAGATCTCGGCCGTGAAGAAGACGAAGCTGACGTCGACCTTGTCGTCGTTCAGGATGATCAGCAGGAGCGCGTAGACCGCGAGCGCCGCGAACAGCACCAGGGCCCAGGTGGAAGTGCCGCGCTTCTGCGGCGTCGGGCCCTGGGCTTCCATGCGAGGATCCTACGCCGCGTGGCCGACAGCGAGGCGCGGCAGCGGCCTCGGGACCAACTGAGCCTGCCGCGGGGGCGAGAGCGCCCCGTTCTCCGTCGCCCGAAACGTCGGACAGGGCGTGTTCCCGGCGAGGGCGCAGAGCCCTTCGCGGCGGAAATAGCAGTCGTCGCACGTGGCCGATGCGCGTGTCTTCATCAGCATTCGCCTCCCAATTGCTCCCGATCCTCCCGATCCGTTCCCGGCCGCCCCTCAACGACCAGGACGGATTCTCTTAGCCCGGTCCGGGAGGTACAACCCCCCAAAGGTCGGGGTCGTCCCTGAATTCGACGCAATTTGCGGCCGTTCTCAGTGGCGCAAGAAGACCTGGAAAATCAGCACTTTCGGTCCGAGGTTGCCAGAGCCCGCAACGCTTGTTGATAACTGTCCACAGCGACGATCTCCAGATCCTCCGCATGGCTACGCGCCTCGGCGGCGTTCTCCCCAGCCGGGACGAGGAAGACATCCACACCTGTTTTCTCCGCGCCGATCGTCTTCTGCTTCAGGCCGCCCACAGGGAGGACGGAGCCGTCGAGGGCGAGCTCGCCCGTCGCGGCCACGTCGCAGCCCTTCGTCACGTTCCGGCCGAGCATGCGCGCGATCTCGAGAGCGAACGCGAGCCCTGCCGACGGGCCGCCGACCTGCCCGAGGTCGATCTCGATGTCGATCGGGAGCTCGATGTCCGCCTCCTGGTCGACGCGGATGCCGACGATCGGCCGGCTCGGGTCGCCGGGAGTCGGAACCGTCTTCGTCCGGAGGCGCAACGTCTCCTTGCCCCGGCGCACTGTGAGGTCGACCGGATCGCCCGGCTCGCGCTTGCCGATCTGGGCGCGGAGGTCGTCGGGCGTGCGGACCGCGACCCCGTCCACGGCCACGATCACGTCGCCGGGCTGGACCTTCCTCGCCGCCGGGACGTCGTGCGCCACGCTCACGACGAGCGCCCCCGTCGGCTTCGCCTTCACGTCGTAGCCGAGCGCCCGCAACGCGACGGCGGAGGCGACGAGCTCGGAGCGCTGCATGTCCGCCGCGGTCTGCCGGTCGCGGTCGGCCTCGCTCGTGCCCGGCGGCAGGAGCTCCTCCTCGGGCACGACGTCGGAGCCGTCCGGGAGCAGGAACGGGAACAGGTCTTCCAGCCGCGACGTCCGCCGGACGAACACGTCCACGTAGTACACGTCTCCGGTTCCGACGGGTCGCGCGCCCTCGACCTCGACCCGGTCCGTGAGCGGCTTGGCGCTTCCGGGCTCGAAGACGAACTCCTCGGCCGGGAGCGTCCAGAGCAAGAACGCGGCCGCCAGCCCGGCGACGCCGAGCGCCACGAGGATGCCGGCGAAGCGTCGCACGCGCCCTCTAGTGCAACCCGCGCACGAGGCCGCCGTCGACCGGCACGACCGCCCCTGTGACGTAGGCGGCCTGGTCGGAGCAGAGAAACGCGACGACGTCGCCGATCTCACGCGTCGTGCCGAGGCGGCGGAGCGGAATCCCTTGCAGGTCGGCCTCTGAGGGGCCGTCCGGATACACCTCGCGGATCCGGTCGGTGTCGATCCGGCCCGGTGCGATCGAGTTCACCGTGATCCCCTTCGGCCCGAGCTCGCGCGCGAGCGACTTCGCCCAGCCGATCACCGCCGGGCGGACGGCGTTGGAGAGCGCGAGGTTGTCGGTCGTCTCCTTCACGGTGCTCGAAGTGATGTTCACGACGCGGCCGGCCGGGCTGCGTTCGAGGTGGGGAAGGCAGAGACCGGTGAGCCGCACGACGGAGACGAGGAGAAGGCGGACCGTCGCTTCGATCTGCTCCGTCGTGAGGCCGACGGTGGGCGTGCGCGGCGGGCCGCCGGAGTTGTTCACGAGGATGTCGACGCCACCGTGAGCCTCGACCGCGGCGTCGACGACCCGCACGAGGTCCTCGTCGACGGTCACGTCTCCCGGCACCGCCAGCGCACCGAGCCGCGTTGCCGCGCGCTCGAGTGGCTCGGGGCTGCGGGCGAGCAGGACGAGGTTGGCGCCCTCGGCCGCGAGCGCCTCGGCGACGCCGAGCCCGATCCCTGCGGAGCCGCCGCAGACGATCGCCGTCCGGCCGTCGAGGTTGAGGTCCATCAGGCCCCGAGGACCGAGACGACGTCGCGGACCGCTGCGGCCGAGTCGTCGAGCCCGGCTTGCTCCTGCTCCGTGAGGTCGAGCTCGACGATCTCCTCGATGCCCCCGGCGCCGAGCTTCACCGGCACGCCCATGTACAGGCCGTCGATGCCGTACTCGCCCTCGAGGTACGCCGTGCAGGGAAGGACGCGCTTCTGGTCGAGCAGGACTGCGTCCACCATTTGCGCCACCGACGCGCCGGGGGCGTACCACGCGGACGTCCCGAGGAGCTCGACGACCTCGCCGCCGCCCTTGCGCGTCCGCTCGACCATCGCGTCGATCCGCTCCTGCGAGACGAGCTTCGAGAGCGGGACGCCGCCGACCGTCGTCGCGGAGACGACGGGGACCATCTGGTCGCCGTGGCCCCCGAGCACGAGCGCCTGCACGTCCTTCACCGAGGCGCCGGTCTCCCAGGCGATGAACGTGCGGAAGCGCGCGGTGTCGAGGATCCCGGCCTGCCCGAAGACGCGCTCCTTGGGAAGCCCCGAAGCGTCCTTCGCGACGTGGCACATCGCGTCGAGCGGATTGGAGAGGACGATGACGATCGCGTCGGGCGAGTGCGCAAGCGCCTGCTTCGTGACCGAGCCGACGATCTTCTCGTTCGTCGTCACGAGGTCGTCGCGGCTCATGCCCGGCTTGCGCGGCACCCCGGCCGTGATCACGACGACGTCCGAGCCGGCCGTCGCGTCGTAGGTGTTCGACCCCGCGATCGTCGCCTCGTATCCGAGCACCGGCGCGGCCTCGTTCAGGTCGAGCGCGATGCCCTGCGGCAGGTTCTCGACGATGTCGACGAGCACGACGTTCGCGTAGTCGCGCCGCGCGACCTCCTGGGCGATCGTCCGCCCGGTGAGGCCCGCGCCGACGACGGTGACCTTCGTTCTCACGGCGTCTCCTCCAACTTCCGGATGATTGCGTCCGCGTACTGAGACGTCCCGACGGCGGTCGGGTCGTCCCGGGTCGGCTTCAGGTCGTACGTGACGTGCGCGCCTTCCTCGATGACCGCGGCGACCGCGTCCTCCAGGCGTAGCGCCGCCTCGCGCTCTCCGAGGTGGTCGAGCATGAGCTTCCCGGAGAGGATCATCGCGGTCGGGTTCACCCGGTTCATGCCCTTGTACTTCGGCGCGGAGCCGTGCGTGGCCTCGAAGACAGCCGCGTTCTCGCCGATGTTCGCGCCGGGCGCGACCCCGAGGCCGCCGACGAGCCCGGCCGTGAGGTCGCTCACGATGTCGCCGTACAGGTTCGGGAGCACCAGCACGTCGAACTCCTCCGGGCGCTGGACGAGCTGCATGCAGGTCGCGTCGACGAGCACCTCGCGCGACGCGATGTCCGGGTAGTCGCCGCAGACGTCCCGATAGGCGGAGAGGAAGAGGCCGTCCGTGAACTTCATGATGTTCGCCTTCGTGACGCAGGCGACCTCGCGGCGGCCGTTCGCGCGAGCGTAGTCGAACGCGAAGCGGACGATCCGCCGGGACGCCTCGGCGCTGATCGGCTTGACCGAGATCCCGGAGCCGGACGCGATCCTCTTCTCCTGGAGCCCGTTCAGGGTCGCGATCACCGTCTCGGCATCCTCGCTGCCCGCCTCGTACTCGATGCCCGCGTACAGGTCCTCGGTGTTCTCGCGGACGATGACGAGGTCGACGTCCTCGTAGCGCGTCCGGACTCCCTTGAACGTCCTGCAGGGACGGAGGCAGGCGTACAGCCCGAGCTCGTGGCGGAGGGCGACGTTCACCGAGCGGAAGCCCGTGCCGATCGGCGTCGAGATCGGGCCCTTGAGCGCGACCCCGCACTCGCGAACCGAGGCGAGCGTGTCGTCGGGCAGCGGCGTCCCCTCGGCCTCCATGACCTCGACGCCGGCGTGTTGCACGTCCCAGTCGAACGCGACGCCGGTCGCCTCGAGAACACGCCGTGTCGCTTCGGTGAGCTCGGGGCCGGTCCCGTCCCCGGGAATGAGGGTCACGCGATGGCCCATCCGCGCGGCGATCGTACCTGTGTGCGGGCAGAAACCCCGTCAGGTAGCGTCCTTTCCGGATGAGCGAGGTCGCGGACTTCAAGCCGGGGCTCGAGGGCGTCGTCGCGGTCGAGACGGAGATCGCCGAGCCGGATCGCGAAGGCGGCTCGCTCCGCTACCGCGGCGTCGACATCCGGGAGCTGGTCGGACGCGTCCCATACGAGAAGGTGTGGGGGCTCCTCGTGGACGAGAGCTTCGAGCCGGGGATGCCGGATCCCGAGCCGTACGAGCCGCCCGCATTGACCGGGAACGCCCCGGCCGACGCGCAGGCCGAGATCGCGCGCCTCTCCGGCGTCTGGGGGCTCGGGAAGATCCACGAGATCTCGGACGAGCAGGCACGTGACGACCTCGCGCGGCTCTCGGCGCAGGTGATGGCGATCGTCGCCCGGTCGGCGCGGGTCGCGGACGGCCACGATGATCCGGTCCCGGACGAGGTCGTGGCGCAGGGCAAGACCGCTGCCGAGAAGTTCCTGCTCCGCTGGCGCGGCGAAGCGGTGCCTGCCCACGTCAAGGCGATCGACACGTACTGGATCTGCACTGCGGAGCACGGCCTGAACGCGTCCACGTTCACCGCCCGCATCGCCGCGTCCACCGGCGCCGACGCCGGCGCGGCGCTGTCCGCAGCGATCGGCACGCTCTCCGGCCCGCTGCACGGCGGCGCGCCCGCGCACGTGATCCCGATGATCGACGAGGTCGCGGAGATGGGCGATCCCGAGCGCTGGGTGAAGGACCTGCTCGACCGCGGCGACCGGATCATGGGCTTCGGGCATCGCATCTACCGGGCCGAGGACCCACGCGCGACCCTGCTCACGGGCACGGCGGCCGAGCTCGGATCGCCGCGTGTCGAGACCGCGCGGGCGCTCGAGGACGCCGCCCTGGCCGAGCTCAAGCGGCGTCACCCGGAGCGCGAGCTGCCGACGAACGTCGAGTACTGGGCGGCCATCGTCCTCGACGTCGCGCAGATCCCCGCGCAGCTCACGCCCGCGATGTTCGCCTGCGCGCGCGTCGCCGGCTGGTCGGCGCACATCCTCGAGCAGAAGCGCGTCGGGCGTCTGATCAGGCCGAGCGCGCGGTACGTCGGTCCGGGCGCCCGCTCGCTCTCCGACATCACGTGACCCTCGCCGAGGCGGCGGCCCAGGCGGACGAGCTCGCGCAGGCCGGCGACGAGCGCTCGCTCGCGGCAATGCGGGTGCAGTGGGACGAGGAGATCGAGTTCGCCGCCCGCGATCCGGACTACCGCGTCCGGGCACAGGCCTACCGCGCGCTCGCGCAGTTCCGCTTCCGGCAGAAGCTCCAGCTCCTGCGGCGCGGGCTCGAGGACGAGAGCCCGGCGGCGCGCGGATCGGCCTTGATCGCGCTCGAGGCCTTCTCGCGGGATCATCCTGGTGACGTGAACAGCGTCCGGCCGCTCCTGCACGAGCTCGCCGCGCGGGACCCGAACCTCGCGGTGCGCCGGCTCGCGGTCATCTGCCTGAAGAACGGCACCGCCCATCGCGACACGCTGCAGCTGCTCGAGGGCATGGTCGAGTCGGACGAGAGCGACGCCGAGCTCCGGAAGACCGCGCGCGTCGTGCACACGGCGCTCAGGAGGAAGGCCTCGAGATGACGACGCCACTCGTCGCGGTGGTCATGGGCTCGCAGTCGGACCTCGACACGATGGCCCAGTGCGTGACGACCCTCCGCGAGCTGGAGATCCCGTTCGAGGCGAGGGTTCTCTCGGCGCACCGCACGCCTGCGGCGCTCGAGGACTACGTCGCGGACGCGGAGTCGCGCGGCGTGAAGGTGTTCGTCGCGGCGGCGGGCGGTGCTGCTCACCTCGCCGGGGTCGTCGCGTCGAAGACGCTCAAGCCCGTGCTCGGGATCCCGATGGGGACGCAGCTCGGCGGGCTCGACTCGCTGCTCTCGACCGTGCAGATGCCCGCGGGGATCCCGGTCGGGACGCTCGCGATCGGCCGTGCGGGCGCCGTCAATGCCGCGCTGCTGGCGGCCGCGATCCTCGCGCTCGACGATGACGCAGTCCGCGAGCGCCTGCGCAAGTTCCGCGAGGCGCAGACGGAGAAGATCCTCTCCGCGCCGGACCCGAGCGTCTGACGTCAGCCAGGGCGAGGCAAGCCTCGCGCCTACGATGCCGCTGCGAGGACGGCGAGCAGGTCGTCGCCGTAGCGGTCGATCTTCACCGGACCGAGGCCCTTCACCCCGGCCAGCTCCTCCCGTGAGCCCGGTCGCACGGCTGCGAGCTCGCGGAGGGTCGCGTCGTGCAGGACGACGTAGGCCGGGACTTCGTCCTCGCGGGAGCGTTCGAGGCGCCAGCCGCGGAGGCGCTCGACGAGGTCTTCGTCCACGTCGGCCGAGGTCGACGGACGCCGATCTGATCTGCGGCCGCGGCGCGCTCGGGTCGGCACGGAGGACGCGGAAGCCGTCCGGGGTCGTCGTCTCGACCAGCGCGCCCGACGTCTCGAGGAGCTGGACCCAGCGCTTCACCTCGGACTCGGATGCGGCCGCGAGGAGCCGATACGCGAGCGAGCGACGCGCGGAGGGCGGCGCCTTCAGCGACCCGCGGAGCGTGAGGACGAGGCTGCGGCGGCCGAGCGGCCACGTGAGGCCCGCGACCGCCTCGACGATCGCCGTTCCGACGTCGTCGGGAAGGGGAGGGGGTGCTTCCGTGATCTGGGTACGGGACTCCCGCGGGGCGCAGACGTCGCAGGATCCACACGGCACGTCGAATGCCTCGCCGAAGTGCTCGGCCACCTGCGCGTGCCGGCAGACGCGCGACTCGGCGAAGGCGACGATGCGGTCGGCGCGCGACTCGGCGAGGAGCTCCGCACGCATGAGCAGCGCCTCCACGCGGTCGGACGCGTCCTCCGGTGCCGGAAGCAGCTCGATGCGCATGCGCCGGCCTTCGTCGTAGCCGCGCGACACGAGCTCGGCCTGCTCGAGCATCCCGACGAGCACGCGTGGATCGCGCTCGGGCGCGGCGGCCGCGAGCTCGTTCGGGTCGACGCTGCCCCCCGACTCGCGCAGCGCGCGGTACACCGCCCGCAGCTCCGAGGCCGAAGGCACGTCCGAGACGGTGAACCGGCGAAGCGACGCGGCGTCGCTCGGGCTCGCGAGCAGGAGCGTGTCGCTCGGCACGCCGTCCCGCCCCGCGCGCCCGACCATCTGGACGTACTCCTCGAGCGAGCCGGGGTAGTTGACGAGGCAGACGAGGCGCACGTCGGGCTTGTCGATCCCCATCCCGAAAGCAGTCGTCGCGACGACGACCTGCGCGCGGCCCGCGACGAAGTCGTCCTGGACGCGCGTGCGCTCCTCCGCCTCGAGCCCCGCGTGGTAGTGCTCCGCCCGGAAGCCGTGTCCGCTCAGGACGCGTGCGAGCTCCTCCGTCGAGCGGCGCGAGCGCGCGTAGACGATGGCCGATGCGCCGCCGAGCCCGCGCAGGCGGTCGACGAGGATGCGCACGCGGTCCTCGGCGTTCGCGACCTCCTCGACGTCGTAGCGGAGGTTCGGCCGGACGACGCTGGTCGCGACCATCTCCGGCTTGCGGCCGAGCGCGCGGCTGATCTCCTGGGCGGTCTCGGGCGTCGCGGTGGCCGTCATCCCGAGCAGCACGGGCTCGCCGAGCTCCGCGAGCGCCCGGCGGATGAAGAGGTAGTCGGGGCGGAAGTCGTGCCCCCACATGCTCACGCAGTGCACCTCGTCGACGACGACGAGGCCGATGCCGATCGAGCGCAGCATCGATGCGAACCCGGCCTGGCGCAGACGCTCAGGAGCGGCGTAAACGAGCCGTTTTTCTCCCGCGCGCACCTGCTCCAACCGAGCTTTGGTCTCTTCGGCCGAGAGCGAGGAGTTCACGAACGTCGCCGTCGGAGCGACCTGCGGCGGCAGCTTGTCGACCTGGTCCTTCATCAGCGCGATCAAGGGCGAGAGGACGAGCGTCGGCTCCTCGCGCAGCATCGCCGCGAGCTGGTAGGTCAGCGACTTCCCCGAGCCCGTCGGCATCAGCGCGAGCGTGTCGCGGCCGTCGACTGCGGCGCGCACGACCTCCTCCTGCCCTGGCCGGAAGGCGTCGAAGCCGAAGAGCTCGCGGAGCGGTGTCGTGAGGTCCTTCAGGCGCGCGAGTATAAGAGCGCGCGCCGGACGTCCCGCCGATCGGCACGGAGTTGTTACCGATCGGGCTTCTTGCGTCGCGCGTCTTTGCGCCGGGCGTGCGGGTGCGCCTGGAAGTAGACCTCGCGCCGCCGCCGGTCCGAGATGTGCGTGTAGCGCTCGGTCGTCCCCAGGTCGGCGTGGCCGAGCATCTCCTGCACCGAGCGGAGGTCGGCGCCGCCCTCGAGCAGATGGGTCGCGAACGAGTGGCGCAGGAGGTGCGGGTGCACGCGCTCGGGGTCGAGCCCTGCCTTGTCCGCGAGCTTGCGCAGGATGAGGAAGGCGCCGGCGCGCGTGAGTGCTCCACCCCGCGCGTTCAGGAACAGCTCCGGCCGGTAGCGGCGGTCGAGGTGGGGCCGTCCGAGCGCGAGGTAGCGGCGGACGGCTTCTGCCGCGGGCCGGCCGAGCGGGACGAGGCGCTCCTTGCCGCCCTTGCCGACGACGCGCACGATTCGGTCCTCGAGGTCGACGGCGCCCTTCTCGAGCCCGACGGCCTCCGAGACGCGCAGGCCCGCGCCGTACAGGAGCTCGACCAGCGCGTGGTCGCGAAGCGCGCGCGGCTGCGTCCCGGCGGCGGCCTCGATCAGCCGCTCCATCTCCGCGGGCGAGAGCGCGCGGGGGAGCCGCTGCGCCCGACGGGGTAGCTGAATTGCGGCAGCCGGATTCTCGTCGCGGATGCCGATAACGGTGAGGTGGCGGAAGTAACTGCGGACTGCCGACACGCGCCTGGACAGGGTCGCCGGGGCGAGCCCGTCTGCGCGCATGGCCGCGAGCCAGCGCTCGATCTCCTCGAGCGTCGCCTCGCCGACGGGGCCGCCGCGGAAGGTCGCGAGCGAGGCGAGGTCGCGGCGGTAGGCGTCGACCGTGCGCGGGGAGCGTCTCGCTGCGAGGAGCAGCAGGTAGCGCTCGACGTCCGCGTCGAGCCTGGTGTCGGGGAGGGCGCTCACGGCGGGCCCGGATCGGATTCGCTGAGACTGCTTCGGCTCCTCTCCCCGCTTAGCGTAGGCAGCCAGTGTTGAGGGTCGCAGTCCCCGCGGCGAGCCTCGTCGTCGCGCTCCTCGCGATGCTGCTTCCCGCTCCGGCGGAGGCTTCGCAGCTCGTTGCGCGGAACACGTCCACGGAGCGGCTGCAGGTCTCCGCCGACGGCAAGGCGCTCGTCACATTCCACGCGCAGGGCGGGATCAAGCGTGTCCTCGCCTGGGGCGCGATCAATGCGCGCCCGCCGTCGAGGGGCACGCGGCAGGTCGCGCTCGAGGTCGACTACTCGGGCGGCTGGGGAACCTTCGGACGGCCGGCCTGGAAGACGCTTCGCAACGTCTGCGGGCCGTACCGCGGTCCCCAGCTCGCCTTCCTCGTTACGGCGTGCACCGCGCCCGACGGCTCGCACTGGGCGCTGCAGAAGTGGCAGCGCTCGCAGGCGAACCTCGGCCTGCCGCCGTTCAAGCCCGGCCACGGCGCGTACGAGCTCAGGCTCTCGCACTGGAGCGGCGACGTCGCGCGGATCGAGGCGTGGGTCGACTGGAGCTACAGCGGGCGGTGGCATCACCTCTTCGGGCGGCTGACCTACCGCGGGCAGCCTGTGCACGGTTACGTCGCGACCTTCGACGGCGACCCAACGGACACGTTCGGCCGGGTCGTCAACCTCGACACCTTCGACTCGGCGTACGGGCCGGGCTGGAGGCGCGAGAACGCGTTCCTCGCGAGGCGTCCCGACGGCACGTTCTGTTACGGGTTCGTCCCGCACGGTCGGCGACCGGCGGCCAACGGCGAGCGCTACCGGCTCGCGACGAGCGGTCCCGGCGTGACGCCCGACGTCACGTGGGAAGGGCCGGGGCTCCACGACTTCCGGCGCGCGAACGCCGACGACATGGCCCACGAGGCGGAGATGAACGCGCTCCAGCGGCGGATGATGCGCGCCTCCAAGGGCTGTCACGACTGAGGCAGGGCGACGGTTTCAGGCTCTGAGAGCAGCCGACCCCGCCGACGATTCCGGACTTTCCTGCGCCCGCGATCCGACCAGAACGACCCCCAGGGGCACTCCCGTGTCCCTACAAGCACGCTACCGCCGAACTGCGCACGCGTGTGTGCCGAATCTGCGCCGATTCCGTGCCGGGTGAACGCGGCCTAGCTCCGGGGATGCGCGCGGTCGTACACGCGCCGGAGTCGCTTCGCGTCGACGTGGCTGTAGATCTGGGTCGTCGAGAGCGACGAGTGCCCGAGCAGCTCCTGGATCGTCCGTAGGTCGGCGCCCCCCTCGAGGAGGTGCGTCGCGAAAGCGTGTCGCAGGCGATGCGGATTCCGGACGAGGCGGCGGACCGTGCTCGTGTCGAGGCGGCGGCCGCGCGTGGAGAGGAAGAAAGCGTCGACGGCACCGCGGGCGAGCCGCGGGCGCGCGTCGCGGAGGTAGCGGGCGAGGTAGTGCGCAGCTTCCTCACCGAGCGGGACGACCCGCTCCTTGCCGCCCTTCCCGCGCACGTGCACGGCCTCGCGCTCGAAGTCGACGTCGGCGAGGTCGAGCCCGACCGCTTCGGCGCTCCTCAGGCCTCCGGAGTAGAGGAGCTCGAGGAGCGCGCGGTTGCGGAGGGCGAGGGCGGAGTCGCCGCCCGCGAGCTCGAGGAGGTCGTCGATCTCCTGCTCCTTCGGCGCGTCGGGCAAGCGGCGTGGCCGTCGCGGTGCGAGCGCCGCGTCGGGGACGTGCTCGGGGCCGAACGTGAATCGGAGGAACGCCCGGACCGCGGCGAGGCGCCGCGCGATCGTCGTCGGGGCGAGTCGGCGGTGCCCCCGTCCGAGGTCGCCGACCCACTCCGAGAGCACGCGTGCGTCCACGTCGTCGAGCGCGAGGTCGCGGCCGTCGAGCCAGCGCGAGAAGGCCGCGAGGTCGGTGCCGTATGCGCGCTGAGTCGCGTCGGCGAGCCCGCCGTGCGCGAGGAAGCGGTCGATCGCGGCCTGCGTGTCCACGGAGCCGCTTTCGCCGCCGGATGCGGCTCGCCTTCCGTCGGGCGAGGCTTACGTCTACCCGCGGGGCGAGACGGTCATGTGCGATCCCGGAGCGCGGATCTCTGCCGTGACCGGCTGGCTACCTTTCGGCGATGCCTGGTCGCCGCTTCGGAGCGTTCACAACGGAGGATCCGCCCGAGCGGCCGGCCGATCCCGCGGTGAGGAAGGCGAACTTCCGGCGCATCGTCCGGCTCTTCCGGCCGTACAAGGCAAGGCTGTCGGCGGTCTCCGCGCTCATCGTCCTCTCGGCCGGGCTCGGGGTCATCACGCCGTTCCTGCTCCGCGAGGTGCTCGACGTCGCGATCCCGGAGGAGGACGTCGGGCTGCTGACCATGCTGGTCGCGGGCATGGTCGCGATCCCGATCGTGACCGGCGTGCTCGGCGTCTGGCAGACGCTCCTCAGCAACCAGGTGGGCCAGAGCGTCATGCACGACTTACGCTCGCAGGTCTACCGGCACCTCCAGCGCCTCTCGCTCGCGTTCTTCACGCGTACGCGCACGGGCGAGGTGCAGAGCCGGATCGCGAACGACATCGGCGGCATCGAGACCGTGGTCACGTCGACCGCGACGTCGGTGCTCGCGAACGTGACGACCGTGCTCGCGACCGTCGTCGCGATGGTGCTCCTCGACTGGCGCCTCGCGGCGTTCTCGCTCGCGCTCCTGCCGCTGTTCATCTGGCTCACGAAGCGCGTCGGCGCCCAGCGGAAGAAGGTGACGGCCGAGCGGCAGGCGTCCCTCGCGGACGTGTCCTCGATCGTGCAGGAGTCACTCTCGGTCTCGGGGATCCTGCTCGGCAAGACGATGGGGCGGACCGAGGACCTCGCGCAGCGCTTCGAGGCGGAATCCGAGCGGCTGGCCGCGCTCGAGGTGCGAAGCCGGATGACGGGGCGCTGGATGATGGCGGCGATCCAGACGTCGTTCGCGGTCATGCCCGCGCTCGTCTACTGGTTCGCCGGGTTCACGATCGCCGAAGGCTCGGCCACGATCACGATCGGAACCGTCGTCGCGTTCACGACTCTCCAGACACGTCTCTTCTTCCCGATCGGGAGCCTTCTCGGCGTCCAGCTCGAGGTGCAGAGCTCGCTCGCGCTCTTCGACCGGATCTTCGAGTACCTCGACGAGAAGGTCGACGTCGAGGAGGGCACGAGGACGCTCGAGAGCCCGCGCGGCGAGGTCCGGCTCGACTCGGTCTGGTTCCGCTACGACGACGCGGCCTGGACGCTCGAGGACGTGTCCTTCTCGGTGCCGGCGGGGACGAAGACCGCGCTCGTCGGAGAGACCGGCTCAGGGAAGACGACCTGCGCGTATCTCGTCGCGCGGCTCTACGACGCGACCCAGGGGACGGTGTGGATCGACGGCGTCGACGTGCGCGAGCTCAGCTTCGAGTCGCTCGCCGCGGCCGTCGGCGTCGTCTCGCAGGAGACGTATCTCTTCCACGCGACCGTGCGCGAGAACCTCCGCTTCGCCAGCCCCGATGCGACTGACGAGGAGATCGAGGAAGCAGCCCGCGCCGCCCAGATCCACGAGCTCGTCGCGACGCTGCCCGAGGGCTACGACACCGTCGTCGGCGAGCGCGGGTACCGGTTCTCCGGCGGCGAGAAGCAGCGGATCGCGATCGCGCGGACGATCCTCCGCAACCCGCCCGTGCTCGTCCTCGACGAGGCGACGTCGTCGCTCGACACCCAGACCGAGCGGCTCGTGCAGGAGGCGCTCGAGCGGCTCGCGGAGGGGCGGACGACGATCGCGATCGCGCACCGGCTCTCGACCGTGCGCGACGCGGAGCAGATCGTCGTGCTCGATCGCGGCCGGATCGTCGAGGTCGGGACCTACGGCGAGCTCATCGCGCGCGGTGGGCGCTTCGCCGAGCTTGCGGCGCGCGACGACGGGCACGCTCCACTGCCCGCGCTGGCGACCACCGACGTGGACGATTAGCGGGTGCGCACGCTGACGCTCCCGACCGGCGCCGAGGCGCGCGTCCGGAACGCGGACGGGTCCACAGCGGCCGTCCTCGTGAACGGCGGCAGTGCCGGCCGCGTCCCCGGCACGTGGAGCGCGACGAGCGAGTGGCTCGCGCAGCGCCTCGCCGCCCGTCTCCGCGAGATCGCGTTCGTCGAGGTCCGCTACCGGACGAAGAGCTGGCACGAGATCCCCGCATGCATCGAGGACGCAGAGGCGGCCGTCGAGGCCGCCGACCGCCCGACGATGCTCGTCGGCTTCTCGATGGGTGGCGCCGTCGCCATCGGGGCCGCGCGCGACGACCGCGTCGGGCCGGTCCTCGGTCTCGCCCCGTGGATCCCGCCCGAGCTCGACCTCGCCCCGCTCGCGAACAGGAGGTTCGACGTCGTCCAGGGTGCATGGGACCGCTGGTTCCCGGGGATTCCCGGCGTCAGCCCCGACCACTCGCGCCAGGGCTTCGAGCGCGCGCTCGCCGCCGGTGCCACCGGCACGTACACCCTGATTCCCCGCGGGCTGCACGGCGTCGCCGTCCGCGCTCGCCGCGGAGGCCTCGTCACGCTCCCCGGCGCCGGGCGCTGGCTCGATCCCGTCTCGCGTGCGCTCGAGCGCTTTTCCGGGCACGACTGAGACGGCGCCCGCGTCGCGCGCATACGATAAGCCGGCGGCATCGAAACCATGACGAAGACGCACAGACGATGATCGCGACCGTTCCGAACCGCGGAGGCCTCGCCGAGCACGGGCTCGACGTGAGCGGGCGCGTCTTCTGGCATCCCACGACGTCCCAGCTCTACGCGCACGCCCTGGCTCGCGGGGAGGCCCAGCTCGCGGAGGGCGGTGCGCTCGTCGTCGACACCGGCGAGCACACCGGGCGCTCTCCGAAGGACAAGCTCATCGTCCGCGAGCCCGGCTCCGAGGACCGGATCTGGTGGGGAGACGTCAACGCCGACATCTCCGAGAGCTCGTTCGAGCGGCTCCGCGACAAGCTCACCGCGCACCTCGAGCAGGCCGACCTGTACGTCGTCGACGCGTACGCCGGAGCCGATCCCGAGCACCGGATCGCGGTGCGCGTCGTGACCGAGAGCCCGTGGCACGCGCTGTTCGCGAAGACGCTCTTCATCGACCCGGAGCCCGAGGAGCTCGGTGCGATGGACATCGACGCGCTCGTCCTGCACGGGCCGTCGCTCGAGGCCTCTCCGGACGAGGACGGGACTCGGAGCGAGACCTTCGTCGTCCTGCACCCGACGCGCGCGGAGGTGCTGATCGGGGGCACCTTCTACGCGGGCGAGATCAAGAAGTCGATCTTCACGCTGCTGAACGACCGGCTGCCGCTCGAGGGCGTCTTCCCCATGCACTGCTCGGCGAACGTCGGAGACGACGGCTCGGTCGCGGTGTTCTTCGGGCTCTCCGGGACGGGCAAGACGACGCTCTCGGCCGATCCCGCCCGGCACCTCGTCGGCGACGACGAGCACGGCTGGGCCGACGCCGGCGTCTTCAACTTCGAGGGCGGCTGCTACGCGAAGGTGATCCGGCTCTCGCCGGAGGCCGAGCCCGAGATCTACCGGACGACGCATACGTTCGGCACCGTTCTCGAGAACGTCGTCGTCGACGAGCGCGGCATCCTCGATCTCGAAGACGACTCGAAGACCGAGAACACGCGCGCGGCCTACAAGCTCGAGCAGATCGCGAACGCCCTGCCGGAGAAGCGCGCCGGCCATCCGCAGACCGTGCTCTTCCTGACTGCTGATGCCTTTGGCATCTTGCCGCCGATCGCGCGGCTCACGCGCGACCAGGCGCTGTACTGGTTCCTCTCCGGGTTCACGTCGAAGCTCGCGGGCACGGAGATCGGCGTGCAGGAGCCGCAGCCGACCTTCTCGCCGTGCTTCGGGGCGCCGTTCCTGCCGCAGCCGCCGTCCGTCTACGCCGGGATGCTCGGCGAGCGCCTCGACCGCCACGGCGCGACGGTCTGGCTCGTCAACACGGGCTGGACCGGCGGGCCGCACGGAAAGGGCCACCGGATGCCGATCGACGCCACCCGCGCGCTCCTCTGCGCCGCGCTCGAAGGCGAGCTCGAGGAGGTCCGCTACCGCGTGGACGAGGTGTTCGGCTTCGACGTCCCCGTCACCGTCCCCGGGGTGCAGCCGAGCCTGCTCGAGCCGAGGCTGACGTGGGCCGACCCGGACGCGTACGACCTGAAGGCGCGCGAGCTCGCGCAGATGTTCCGCCGGAACTTCGAGCGCTTCGAGGGTGTCTCCCCGGGCGTCGCCGCGGCAGGCCCGCGGGCGTGACTCTTACGCCGCTCTCACGGGCGGCAGCTATAACCCGCTGATGGGGTCGGTCGGAACGCGCCTCGCGGCGCCCTTCGTCCTCGTTCTCGTGCTCGTCGCGTGCGCCGTCGCAGGTGGCGCGAGCGCGACCTCGGCCGTCCCGGGCGACGCATACGCGCGCTCCTTCGACGGGCAGGTCGGCGCCGGCCCGCTCCGCGTCGACCGGCTCGCGCGCATCTCGGCGGCGTCGCGCGGCGGGCCGATCACGACCTCGACGGGCGAGGTCGTCACCGTGCTCGTCTCGGACGCGCTCCCCGCGGAGACGCCGGAGAAGTGGGCCGAGTTCCTCGTCCACCTCGTCCACGGGCGCGAGCTCTCCCGGCTCACGACGACGATCGCGACGCTCGACGAGGTGGCCGACGTCTGCGGCAACCGCGCGCTCGGGTGCTACGGCGGGAACCGGATGATCGCGCTGGGCGAGCCGACGATCGACGGGACGACGCCGGAGGAGGTCGTCCGCCACGAGTACGGGCACCACGTCGGCTTCCACCGCCTGAACACGCCCTGGCCCGCGGTCGACTGGGGGCCGAAGGGGTGGGCGACCGCGGCTTCGGTGTGCCGGAAGGTCGCCCGGAAGGAGGCGTTCCCGGGGGACGATGGCCGAAACTACGCGCAGAACCCGGCCGAGGCCTGGGCCGAGGTCTATCGCCTGATGGACGAGCGCAAGGCCGGGATCACGGCCTCGTCCTGGGAGATCGTCGACGACAGCTTCTACCCGACCCCGGCGGCTCTCGTCGCCGCCGAGCAGGACGTGCTCCGCCCGTGGACGAAGAACCGGACCGCCACCCACCGGCGTACCTTCCGGAAGCCGACGAAGAAGCCATGGTGGATACGCCTGCAGACTCCGCTCGACGGCGAGCTCAAGCTCTCCGCGCTACTGCCGTCGCAGGGCGAGTTCGACGTCGCGCTCGTCGCGGCGAACCGCCGGTCCGTGCTCGCGCGCGCGCAGTGGGTGAGCCAGCGGCTCAAGCGGACGACCGCGACCGTCTGCGGGCAGCGCTCGCTCTTCGTCCGGCTGACTCCGAAGCAGGGCGCCGGGCGCGTCGCCGTCACCGTCTCGACTCCCTGAGGTGCACGGCCTCGAGATGCGCCGCCTAGCGCTGCTCGCGCTCGTTCTCGTCCTGCCCGCTGCGGGCGGGACGGGGCTGGGTACGAGCCGGCTCACGGAGATCCACGAGGTCACGGCGTCGGCTGGGCTCCCAGCCGTCCGCACGCCGGCGGCCGCGGCGGCGACGTGGTGCGGGGCCGCGACCGAGCGGGACCTGACGCCGAACGTCGTCGCCGGCCATGCGGTGCACTGGCTCTACGTGCTCCCGCTCAACGAGCCCGATCGCTTCGCGGCGCTCGCGAACGTCATGCAAACCGACGCCGAGGCGATCGACGCGTGGTGGCGGCGGGAGGATGCGGCGCGCACGCCGCGGAACGACCTCGTGCGGCTCTCGTGCGGCGCGCAGCTCGACCTGACGACACGTCGCTTCCAGGTGCCGGGCTCGCAGCTCCTCGGCGACTTCGGCTTCGGCCAGATCTTCGGGCAGCTCGAAGACGACGGCTTCGACTCTCCGTTCACGAAGTACGTCGTGTACTACGACGGCCCGGTGCCGTCCTCCGAGCTGAACGTCTGCGGCCGCGGCGGCGGTGACGACGACGGGATCGGGCTCGCGGTCGTCTACCTCCGCGCGTGCGCCGGAGTGTCGACGGCGGCGGTCCTCGCGCACGAGGTCCTGCACACGCTCGGCGCCGTGCCCGACACCGCCCCCAACGCGTGCGACGGGCACGTCTGCGGGGACGCGAGCGATCTCATGAACCCGAACATCGGCGGCGAGCCGCTCGAGGCGAAGGTGCTCGACGCGGGGCGCGACGACTACTACGGCCACTCCCGTGTCTTCGTCGACACCCAGGACGCGCCCTGGCTCGTGCAGCTCGATCGCCAGGCACAGCTCCGGCTGAACGTCACCGGGCCTGGCCGCATCGTCGCTGACGTTCCCGGCCTCGAGTGTGCTCGGAGCTGCACGACGACCTGGAACGCGAACACGCGCCTGACCCTCACCGCGACTCCGGCCAGGGACTCGAAGCTCGTCCGCTGGAGCGGGGCGTGCCGTGCCACCGGGGCGTGTGGCGTCACGGTCGGCGCCGGGACGACCGTCGGCGTCCTCTTCGCGCCACGCGTCTTCAGGCTCGCGGTCGGCGTGGCGGGGCGCGGTCAGGTCCGCGCCTCGAAGGGGATCGCGTGCCGCCCGCGCTGCTCGGCCTCGCTCCCGTCGTTCGTCCCCGTGCGCCTGACCGCGGAGCCGGCGAAGGGCTGGAAGCTCCAGAGGTGGACCGGCGCGTGCCGTGGGAAGAAGCGCGCGTGCACGGTCCCGATGACCGAGCAGACGAGCGCGCGAGCGGTCTTCGCAAGGGTCCCGGCGCGCACGCGGTAGGCGGCGGAAACCCCCGTCCACCTGAGCGCGACCGCGAAGCGGTCGCGCCTCAGGGGTGTCGCGCGATCGGGACTCGGCGCTAGCCGATTCCCGATCTGTGCACTACTCGAGTCAGGTAGCGTCCTTCGAGATGGAGGCAAAACACGACGTGGTCGTCGTCGGCGCCGGCTGCGCGGGAATGCGCGCAGCGATCGAGGCTTTCGACGCCGGCGCGGACGTCGCGATGATCTCCAAGATCCACCCGGTCCGGAGCCACTCCGGGGCGGCCGAGGGGGGCATCAACGCGGCGCTCGGGAACGCGTCCGAGGACGATCCCGAGAAGCACGCGTTCGACACCGTGAAAGGCTCGGACTACCTCGGCGACCAGGACGCGATCGAGATCCTCTGCGACGAGGCGCCCGACGACGTGTACCAGCTCGAGCATTGGGGCGCGGTCTTCTCGAGGACGCCCGACGGGAGGATCGCGCAGCGCCCGTTCGGCGCCGCCGGCGAGCCGCGGACGGCGTACGCGGCGGACATCACCGGACACGTCCTCATCCATGTCCTCTACGAGCAGGTGATGAAGCGCGACATCCGCACGTACGAGGAGTTCTTCGCGTGGCAGCTCGTCGTCGACGACGACCGCTGCCAGGGCGTGATCGCGTGGGATCTCCTCGACGGCGGGCTCAAGTCGATCGGTGCGAAGACCGTGATCCTCGCGACGGGCGGTGCGGGGCGGCTCTACACCGGGACGACGAACGCGTACGCGTGCACCGGGGACGGGATGACGATGGCGCTGCGTGTGGGCGTCGCGCTCGAGGACATGGAGATGATGCAGTTCCACCCGACGACGCTCGCGCCGACGGGCGTGCTCATCACCGAGGGCTGCCGGGGCGAGGGCGCGTACCTCTTGAACTCCCAGGCCGAGCGCTTCCTCGTCCGCTACGCGCCGAACGCGATGGAGCTCGCCTCGCGCGACGTCATCTCGCGCGCGGAGCAGACCGAGATCGACGAGGGCCGCGGCCTCGACGGGAACGTGCTGCTCGACCTCAGGCACCTCGGCGCGGAGAAGATCCTCGAGCGCCTGCACGGGACGCGCGAGCTCTCGATGACGTTCGCCGGCGTCGACCCGATCTACGAGCCGATCCCGGTCCGGCCCGGCGCCCACTACCACATGGGCGGCGTGGACACGGACGTCTGGGGCAGGACCGGGATGGACGGGCTCTATGCGGCCGGCGAGGTCGCGTGCGTCTCCGTCCACGGCGCGAACCGGCTCGGCGGCAACGCGCTCATGGAGACGATCACGTACGGGAAACGAGTGGGTGCGCACGCCGCCGATTGGGCGATGTCCCACACAACGGTCACCGTCCCGCCCTCGGTCGAGGCCGACGCCGAGCGCGAGCTGCGGACGCTCCTCGACCGCACCGAGGGCGAGCGGCCGTGGCAGATCCGCGACGAGCTCGCCGAGACGATGCACGAGAACTTCGGCGTCTTCCGGCGCGAGGAGCAGATGCTCGAGCAGGGCGAGATCGTGCAGGGGCTCCGCGAGCGCTACGAGCGGGTCGTCGTCGACGACAAGGGGGACGTCTTCAACTCCGACCTCACGCAGGCGCTCGAGCTCGGCTTCCTGCTCGAGCTCGCGGAGTGCATGATCGTCGCCGGGCTTGCGCGGAAGGAGAGCCGCGGCGCGCACGCGCGGCCCTACGACTACCCCGACCGCGACGACGAGAACTACCTGAAGCACACGGTCGTGACCTGGGAGGACGGCGCCCCTAAGCTCGCCTGGAAGCCGGTCACCATGACGAAGTGGACACCCGAGGAGCGAAAGTACTAGGTGCTGACATGAAGGTCGCGCTCAAGATCCAGCGCTACGACCCGGTCGAAGGCCGGCGCAAGCTCGTCGACTACGAGGTCGACGCGCCCGACTGGGTCACGCTCCTCGACGTCCTCGACCTCGTGAAGGACAAGGTGGACGGAACGCTCGCGTACCGCAAGAGCTGCCGGATGATGATCTGCGGCTCCTGCGGGATGCGCATGGACGGTGCGGCCGTGCTCGCGTGCAAGACGCGGATGTACGACATCGTCGAGGCCGGTCACGTTCCCGTGATCTCCCCCATGGGGAACCTCCCGGTCGTCAAGGACCTCGTCGTGGACATGGAGCCCTTCTGGGGGAAGATCCGAGCCGTCAGCCCGTACCTCGACCCGGGCTACAGCGATCCGGGCGAGACGGAGCACGTCGTCTCGCAGCACGAGATGGACGTGATCCACAAGGAGTCGCTCTGCATCATGTGCGGCTGCTGTGTCTCCGAGTGCAACTCGATGGAGGCGGACCCGGACTTCCTCGGGCCTGCCGCGCTCGCGAAGGGAATGCGCTTCGTCGGGGACGCGCGCGACCAGGCGAAGGTCGAGCGGCTGCAGTCGTACTCGGAGGAGCACGGGATCTGGGACTGCACCCGCTGCTACTTCTGCAACGAGCGCTGCCCCAAGGGCGTCGACCCGCGCGACGCGATCGCGAAGCTCGGCGCGGAGGCGATGAAGGAGGGCATCGACTCCGACATGGGCGCCAAGCACGCGAAGTGGTTCGTCACCTCGGCGAAGACGACCGGCTGGCTCCGCGAGACCGAGCTCGTGCCGAAGACGCAGGGCATCGCGCGCTCGCTGAAGGAGGTCAAGTTCGCGATGGGACTGGCCAAGCACGGCAAGGTGCCGCCGCCGGTCCCGCCGCACGTCGCGAAGCACGTCGAGGAGGCCCGCGCGCTGTACGACCTCGTGAAGCACGAGGGCGAGCAGGGCGCGAAGGGCATCGTCCAGGTCGAGCACGCGCTCGGCCGGCTCGAGTTCGAGGCCGAGGAGGAGCGCGACCCGTACGGCGAGGGCTCCTTCCCACCGCCGAAGCCGATCCCCGGTGAGGAGGACGCACAGGAATGAGGACCGTCGCGTACTACAAGGGTTGCCTCGCGTCCCTCTCGGCGAAGGAGCTCGACACCTCGACGCAGGCGCTCGCGCCGAAGGTCGGGCTCGAGCTGATCGAGCTCGAGTCGGTGACGTGCTGCGGCGCGGGAGACATCCACGAGGCCGAGCCCGACTTCTACCTCCACCTGAACGCGCGCATCCTGGCTTACGCCGAGGACACGGGTGCGGACACGCTCATGACCGTATGCAACGTCTGCACGCTCAACCTCCGCCAGGCGAACCACGCGCTCAAGGGCGATCCCGCTCTGCTCGAGCGGGTGAACGGGAACCTGCTGAAGGTGGGGGCGCCCGCATATTCGGGGAACGTCGACGTGCAGCATTTCCTCTGGCTCGTGGCGGCGGGCGACGGCTACGAGCTTCTGAAGAGCGTCGCGCACAAGGGCCTGCAGGGCCTCAAGATCGCGCCCTTCTACGGCTGTCAGATCCTGCGCCCGTCGAAGCTTCTCGGCTTCGAGGACCCGGACAAGCCGACGTCCCTCGAGCGGATCATCGAGGCCTGCGGCGGCGAGTCGATCGACTACCCCGCGAAGATCAAGTGCTGCGGCTTCCCGATCATCCAGGCGCGCGAGGACGTCGCGCTCGCAGAGCTCATCCAGCCGATCGAGCAGGCGAAGGAGGCCGGCGCGGACGCGATGGTGACCCCGTGCCCGCTCTGCCATCTCTCCCTCGACGCGTGGCAGCTGAAGCTGAAGGAGCAGACCGGAAAGGACTTCCAGATGCCCGTTCTTCACCTCTCGCAGCTGATCGGTGTCGCCGCCGGCCTCGACGCCTCGGAGCTGAAGTTCAAGCGCCACATCGTCTCGGTCGACCCCGTGACCGACAAGCTGGCCGTCTGAGCGCATCCGCTTCGCGGCTGCGCTAATGGTGGGCGACCGATCTGTTCGTCCTGGCTGGCCAATCGAGACGCGGCCGAAGTAGCGCCAAGTTGCAAGTTGTAACTTGGCTTCTCGAGCGCCACGACCTATGCGGCGGACGGTCGCCATCGACTGCCCGAGCGCGTTTCCGGGTCCAGACGTCCGGCGCGGGCGACGTCGAGAAAGGCGGCCAAGTTACAAGTTGTAACTTGAACAGAATCCGCGGTACTGCGTGCTGATCGGGGGCACGGCTGCTTTGGCAGTGCTCGCGGCGAGCGTGCTCGCTTGGGGCTGGTTCGAGGCCGGGTGGCTGCGGAAGCGGATGCTGGAGGTCGAGCTCGCCGGGGTTCCGGCGGCGTTCGACGGGCTGCGCATCGCCCATCTCTCCGATCTCCACCTCGGTGTGCCGTCGCGGGGCCAGCGCGCGGCGAAGGACGCGGTCGCGTGGATCGCCGAGCGTAAGCCCGACCTGGTCTGCGTCACCGGCGACCTCGTGTCACGTCGGCGCGGCGCGAAGCTGCTCGCCGAGCTGCTGCGCGAGCTCGGGCCCTGCCTCGTCGTGCTCGGGAACCACGACTTCGCGGACAGCCGCGATCCGTTCTCGCAGCGGATCGACCCCGCGGTGTTCGCCGAGATCGAAGGGATCACGGTGCTCGGAGACGAAGCGGTCGAGCTCGAGCTCCGCGGGCTCCCGGTGCAGGTCGTCGGCGTCGAGCCGCGGACGTACGCCAGGCGGCGGGCTCGACCCGCGGAGCTCGCCGACGCCGACGCTGCGCTTCGCATCCTGCTCTGCCACTTTCCCGGGATCGTGCGCAGGATGACCGCCGACGCGTTCCACCTCGTCCTCTCGGGACACCTCCACGGCGGCCAGATCGCGATCCCGTTCCCGGGCGGCAAGCTGCGACTCGCGCATCCGCGGGTCCGCGAGTCCGAGGGCGCTTTCCGGCACGGCGAGACCCTCTTGCACATCTCGCCCGGCGTGGGGACGACCTTCGTCCCGTTCCGCTTCTTCGCGCGGCCCGAGGTGACCGAGCTGGTTGTACGATCGAGGTCGTGACCGACCAGCCCGACCAGCCGTTCATCGCCTTCGACGTGCTGGCTCGCTACGCGGGAGAGGCGGCCCGCGACGTCGACGGCGTGGAGGGCCTCGCCGAGGGCCCGCTCCACCGCGGGAAGGCGGTCGAGGTCTCCGGCGACGAGGACACACTCGCGGTCGGGCTCAGCCTCGAGCTCGGCTGGGGGCGGAGCTCTGCAGAGGTCGCGGCCGAGGTCCAGAGGCGCGTCTCCGAGTACCTCGCGCGGATGGCGAACATGACTCCTGCGTCGGTCGACGTCGTCTTCGACTCGGTCAGCGCGCCGCCGCCGAAGAGATGAGCTCCCGCCTCGCGGGGCTCACGGGCGCGACGCTCGAGACCGTTCCGGGCGTGTGCCAGAGCTGCGTGTGGTGGCAGACGCGCGGCAACCGCGAGCCCGAGAAGCGGAAGTGGGTGGAGCGTGCGGAGACGGAGTGGGGAGTGTGGGGCTCGATCTACCGCGACGACGACGGCCGCGTGCTCGGCTCCATGCAGTACGGACCGTCGGAGCTCTTCCCGCGCGCTGCCGCCCTCCCCGCCGGACCGCCTTCCGACGACGCCGTCCTCGTGACCTGCGCGTACCTCCTGTCCGAAACGCAGCCGTGGGTCGAGCAGTCGCTCTTCCTCGCCGCGATCGGCGAGGCACGCGACAAGGGCGCGAAGGCGCTCGAGGCGTTCGCGTACCGCTACCGCGAGGGCACGCCGCCGGCGGAGCGGTTCCTCGTCCACCGGACGGTCTTCCCGCGTGACTTCCTCGCCGACTTCGGCTTCCGGACGGTTCGCTCGGCCGGGCGCATCGAGCTCGCTCGCCTCGAGCTGGGCGGCCTCATCACGGTCGAGGAGACGTCGCGCGAGCGCGTCCTGCGGCGGGTGCAGGAGGTGCTGCAGCCGTCCCCGGCGCCTGCCCCTCCGGGCCCGTAGCTACGCCGCGGCGCGCGCGCCGAGGACGAGCTCGACGATCTGGATCGCGTTCAGCGCCGCGCCCTTACGCAGGTTGTCGCAGGCGAGGAAGAGGGCGAGCGCCTGCGGCTCGGCGGCGTCGCGGCGGATGCGGCCGACGAGCACCTCGTCCGCGCCCGCGGCCTTCATCGGCGTCGGGAACTGGTCGAGAAAGACGCTCGGGGCGTCGCCGAGGATCCGCTCGGCGTCCTCGGGCGAGATCGCCTCCTCGGTCTCGATCCAGACCGCCTCCGCATGCCCGACGAGCACGGGCACGCGCACGCAGTTGGCGCTGATCGGGAGGTCTGGCTCGTCGAGGATCTTCCGTGTCTCGAGGCGGATCTTCTCCTCCTCGTCGAACTCGACGCCGTCGAAGGCCCAGTCCATGCGCAGGTCGTGGCCGTCCGAGGGCTCGCTGCGCAGGCGCTCCATCGCCTCGCTCCCCGCGCCCGAGGCGGACTGATACGTCGCCACGCGGACGCGCGTGAGCCCGACGGCGTCGCGGAGCGGGCCGAGGACGAGCGTGAGCGGGATCGAGCTGCAGTTCGGGTTGGCGACGATGCCCGCGTGCTCCTTCGCGCGGTCGCCGTTCACCTCCGGGACGACGAGCGGGATTCCGTCCTGGAGGCGGTACGCGGAGGACTTGTCGATACACAGCGCTCCCGCCTCGGCGGCGGGCGGGACGAGCTCGAGGCTCGCTCCCGTGCCGATCGAGAAGAGGCAGACGTCGAGATCGCCCGCGCCGAGCGCGTCAGGTGTGGCCTCCTCGACCTCGATTCCGTCGACCGTCGTCCCGGCGGAGCGCGAGGACGCGAACGCGCGCACCTGCTCGTGACCGCGCTCGCGAAGAAGCGCGAGCGTCACGCGGCCGACGGCGCCGGTCGCGCCGACGACTCCGATCCTGGGCCGCGCTTCCATCGCGAGGAGTGTACGCAGGTGCGAGGCTTGCCTCGCCCGGAAAACCTCCCCAGAAAACACTGAACCGGCTGACCCGAAGGCCCGCCGGTTCAGTAGGTGCAATCTAGAAAGGACGGACACCGGATGCAAGTGGTTCGGAAACCGGAAGCGCGCATTTTGCGGAGAAAACATTGGCCGCGCATTCCCCACCCTGGGTGGGGAGCTGGCCACCCTCCACCCGCTCCGAGCGTAGCGCTGAAAAGCGCACGGGTGTGACACGGGTCTGCGCCTATTCCGTGCCGATCTCCTCACACCACGCCGGGTCACGGAGCGCCAGGGTCGCTACATCTCGCGCCGGCCGGCAAGCGCGCGCCCGAGCGTCACCTCGTCCGCGTACTCGAGGTCGCCGCCGACGGGCAATCCGCTTGCGAGCCGCGTCACTCGCACGCGGTCGCGAAGCCGGTCGGCGAGGTACGCGGCGGTCGCCTCGCCGGTCATGGTCGGGTTGGTCGCGAGGACGATCTCCTCGACCTCGCCGCCGTCCAGCCGCGCGAGCAGGCCGTCGATCCGCAGGTCCGAGGGCTCGACGCCGTCGATCGGCGAGAGCGCGCCGCCGAGGACGTGGTAGAGGCCGCGGAACTCCGCCGTTCGCTCGAGTGAGATGACGTCGACCGGCTGCTCGACGACGCAGATCACCGAGCGGTCGCGCCGCGTGTCCGCACAGATCGGGCAGAGCTCCTCCTCGGTCAGGTTCCCGCACTCGCGGCAGAAGCGGACGCGCGTCTTTACGTCCTCGATCGCGCGAGCGAGCTCGAGCGCTTCCTCCGGCCGCGTCGAGAGGAGGTGGAACGTGAGCCGCTGCGCCGTCCGCGGCCGATTCCGGGCAGCTTCGTGAGCTGCGTGACGAGGTTCTCGACCGCGGGGCTGAGCACGCCGAGAGCGTAACCGTCCGTTTCGGACGAGCTCGGGGTCGGGCGGGTCAGACGCCGGGAGGAAGATCGATCGCGTTGAGGTCGTTCGAGTCGAGTGCGAACGCCGATCCGTCGAAGTACAGCGTCGGGTCGAAGGTCCCCGTGGTGCGTCGTCCCGAGCGTGGTCGGGGTGAAGACGAGCACGTCCTCGTCCGCGCCGCTGACGCCGGCCACGCGTGAAGCCGTTGAGCGTCGACAGGTAGATCCGTCCCGCCGCATCGACGGCGACCGCGTCGACGTCCTCGGCGGTGGTGGTCAGACCGACGTCGGAGCGTCGAAGTAGAGGCGAACGTGCCGCTCGTCGCGGACCCGAGCGTGGCGGGAGTGAAGGCGAGCAGGTCCTTGTCGTCGCCCGAGACGCCGGTCACGCCGACCGCGCCCTCGGTCGAGAGCAGGAGGTTCCCGTTCGTCAGCAGCTCGAGGGCGTCGACGTCCTCGGCCGTGGTGGTCAGGCCGACGTCCGAGCCGTCGAAGTACATCGAGAACGTCCCGCTCGTCGTCGTGCCGAGCGACGAGGCGTCGAAGCGGATCACGTCCGAGTCGTCGATCGTCTCGGCGACGCCGGGCAGGACAGCGCCGTCGGTGTCCAGCGAGAAGAGCAGCGTGTCCGCGTCGAGCCAGGCGATGGCGTCGACCCTGCTGGTCGCGAGGCCGACGTCGGAGCCGTCGGCGGCCAGCGTGAACGCGGCGACGCCGTCGAAGGAGACGACGTCCTCATTCGCCGTCGAGAGCCCTCCGATGGTTCCGTTGGACAAGAGCGAGAAGTAGAGGGGCTTGGCAGGCGCCGCCGCCGGTGTCTGGGCCGTCGCGGTGGTCGAGTAGGGGCCGAGGGTGAGGGCGGTGTCTTGGGCTCGCACCCGGTAGGTGTAGGACGTGGAGGGGGAGCGGCCGGTGTCGGCGTAGGTGGTGCCGGTTGTGGTCGCGATCTCGGTGAAGGTGCTGCAGCTGGCGCCCTGGCAGCGCTCGATCCGGTACTGGAGGATGCCGACGTCGTCGGTGGCGGCGGTCCAGGCGAGGTTGACCTGGGTGGGGTTGGTCGCGGTCGCGGTCAGGTGCCGGGGGCGCTCGGAGGCTGGTGCCGGGGGCGCCGGTGTCTGGGCCGTCGCGGTGGTCGAGTAGGGGCCGAGGTTGAGGGCGGTGTCTTGGGCTCGCACCCGGTAGGTGTAGGACGTGGAGGGGGAGCGTCCGGTGTCGGCGTAGGTGGTGCCGGTTGTGGTCGCGATCTCGGTGAAGGTGCTGCAGCTGGCGCCCTGGCAGCGCTCGATCCGGTACTGGAGGATGCCGACGTCGTCGGTGGCGGCGGTCCAGGCGAGGTTGACCTGGGTGGGGCTGACCGCGGTCGCGGTCAGAGTGCCGGGCGCGCTCGGCGGCTGGTGTCCGGGCGCGGCGGGTGTCTTGGCCGTCGCCGTGTTCGAGTAGGGGCCGAGGTTGAGGGCGGCGTCTTGGGCTCGGACCCGGTAGGTGTAGGACGTGGCGGGGTGAGCGTCCGGTGTCGGCGTAGGTCGTCCCGGTTGCTGGTCGCGATCTCGGTGAAGATGCTGCAGCTGGCGCCCTGGCAGCGCTCGATCCGGTACTGGAGGACGCCGACGTTGTCGGTGGCGGCGGTCCAGGTGAGGTTGATCTGGGTCGGGCTGGTCGCGGTCGCGGTCAGAGTGCCGGGGGCGCTCGGAGGCTGGTCCGGGCGCAGGCCCGCCGCCGATGGCGGTCGCCATGTCCGCCTGGATCTGGGCCTGGGTGAGGGCGGCGCTGTACACGCGCACCTCGTCGATGCGTCCAGCGAAGTGCTGCCCGTAGTCGAGTCTCCGCCGATCGTGAGCGGCTCCGGTGGAGGTCGCAATCGGCCCCGTCTGCGGGCGGCTGGACACCTGTGCTCCGTTCACGTACAGACGAATCGTCGCCGCCGTCGTAGGTCGCGGCCAGATGCGACCACGTGTTGAGCGCCAAGCCCGAGGTGCCCGTAGGTGGGCTTCGCCGAGAAGGTTCCACCTGTTGCCGGCGACGAGCCGGCCCCGTCGGACGAGCCTTCAAGGTAGTAGATGTCGTCGGGCCCTTGTACACGACGTCTCGCCAGCCACCGAGCTGGGCTGGAAAGACCCAGGCCTCGAGCGTCATCGCAGTCGTCACGTCCAATGAATTCGAGTCGGCAACGGTCACGCGAGCGTCTGTGCCGTTGAACGAGAGCGCGTTGCCGTATCTACCCTGAGCCGTCCAGGTTGCGGACCCGACCGAGCCCGCGTTCCCGTTGCCCGAGGTGTCGACGACAGTCGTTCCCGATCCCTCGTTTAACGAGTAGGCGGCAACGAGGCCGGGCGGGGGACCCGGTCCGGCCTGGAAGGTCGCGACGTAGCTCTGACTCGCGTCAGGGACGCTGATGCTGTGGCTCTGCGCGCCGCCGTCCGACCACGAGGCGAACGTGTACGAAGTCCCGCCGCTCGACTGGGCGGGCGCGTTGATGGTGTGCTGGAACCCCTTCAGGCCGTCGACCACGAACGGCGTCTGACGGGTGATGCCGTCCATCTGGATCGGCAGCCCGCTCGGAACGGTGCTGAACGAGAGGTCGACCTTGTCGGGGAAGATGAACACGGACGAGGAGTGCTGGAGCCCGTTCGAGTCCGTCACCCTGAGGATGATCTCGTAACGCGTGTTGCCCTGGAAGTCGTGCCCTGAGGTCGGGATGTCGTATGCGAAGTTGCCGACCGCCGGCCACCGGGCCGACAGCGGGATGGATGTGACCGTCGTGGTGGAACACGACGGTCCAGGAGAACGCGCTGTCCGGAAGTGGCCCGTCCTCGGTGTCGGTTCCGTCCCCTGCGATCGTAATGTGCTCGCCAGCACGGAAGAGCGAGCCGTCGGATGGCGTGAGGATCTCGCCCACGGGCGCGGTGCCGACGTTGATCGTCACAGAATCGAAGGCTGAGCTCGACCCGTCCGACACGGTCAGCGTCGCCTGGTACGAACCGCTCGTCGTGTACGTGTGAACCGGATTCGCCTGCGTCGACGTCCCGCCGTCGCCGAAGGACCACGAGTACTCGAGCGGCGCGCTCTCGGGATCGGAGGTGCCCGCGCTCGAGAAGGCGACCGTAAGCGGAGCCTGCCCGGAGAGCGGCGCCGCGTTCGCGACGACCGTCGGCGGCTGGTTGCCGAGGCCGTAGGAAGCGCACGCGCCGCAGGGTTCCGGCGTTGAACGAGATCGTTTGACTCGTCGAAGCTCAGGTCGAGGTAGTAGAGCGAGCCATCCGGGCCCTGCATGAGATGGACGGGATCGCCGACGGCTGCGCTGTCGACGGCCCCGTTCGCGGGCTCGAAGTCGAAGACGCCGGTGACCGAGGTGCCGGTCGCGTCCAACTCGAGGCGCTTGATCCAATTCTGCGCATAGTCGGCAAAGAAGTAGTCCCCCCGGTACTCGGCCGGGTAGGCGGTTCCCCGGTAGACGAAGCCGCCCATGATCGCGGCGTCCCGAAACTGGTGCGGATAGGTGTAGATCGGATCTGTTATGCCGGTCGGTGCGCAGTTGCCCTCGCACAGGGCCCAGCCGTAGTTCGCGCCACGCAGGACGAGATTGAGCTCCTCCAACCCGTCGAGTGGTTGTTCCCTCCGACATCGCCGAGGTAGAGGTTCCCCGTCACCGAGTCGAACGAGAACCGGAACGGGTTGCGGAAACCGTAGGCCCAGATCTCGTCCTTGTTCCCGCCCGCCCCGTCGACGAACGGGTTGTCGGGCGGGATCGTGCCGTCCGGGTTTATGCGGAGCACCTTCCCGTGGTAGCTCGTCAGAGACTGCGCGTTCGACGGGTTCCCACAGTCCCCGATCGAGATGTACAGCTTTCCGTCGGGTCCGAACGCGACCGTCGCGCCGTGGTGAGCGTCGGTAACCGACGGCGCGTCGTCCTGCCAGAGGACGACTTCGCTGCCTGCGACCGTGCTGTTCAAGTCTGCCTCCGCGGTGAAGCGGGAGACGCGATCGCGGTACGAGTCGGGTCCGGTCACCCGCGCGTAGAAGACGTAGTAGTAGCGGTTCGAGGCGAAGTTCGGGTCGAGCGCCACATCCAACAGGCCGGAGTCGGTCGCGGCCTTGACGTCCTGGATATCGTTGAACGGCACCGCGTCTGGCTGGTTGGCGCCCTGCTGGACAACGCGGATCGTTCCGCCGATCTCCGCCATCAGCATCTTCCCGCCGGGCAGAATCTCCATCGTCGTCACGAAGTCAAGGTTCTGAACGACGGTATCGTTCGCGAATCCCGACCCCACCGGGGTGGTCGTGCTCGTGGTGCCGGAGTACGGGCCGAGGTTGTTTGTGGTGTCTTCGGCCCGGACGCGGTAGCTGTAGCTCGTGGAGGGGGAGCGGCCGGTGTCGCTGAAGGTGGTTCCGGCGGCGGTTGCGATCTGGGTGAAGGTGCTGCAGCCGGTGCCCTGGCAGCGCTCGATCCGGTACTCGAGGACACCGACGTCGTCGGTGGCCGCGGTCCAGGCGAGGTTGATCTGGCTAGGGCTGATCGCGGTCGCGCTCAGGTTGCTGGGGGCGCTCGGGGGTTGGTTCGGCGGTGCGGGAGTCTGGGCGGAGGCGGTCGTGGAGTAGGGGCCGAGGTTCAGGGCAGTGTCTTCGGCTCGCACCCGGTACGAGTAGCTGGTGGAGGGGGTGCGGCTGCCGTCTTGGTAGCTGGTGCCGGTGGTGCTCGCGATCTCGGTGAAGTTGCTGCAGCCGGCGTTCTGGCAGCGCTCGATCCGGTACTGGAGGACGGCTGAGTTGTCGGTGGCGGCGGTCCAGGCGAGGTTGATCTGGGTGGGGCTGGTCGCGGTCGCGCTCAGCGCGGTGGGAGCGGTCGGAGGCTGCGTGTCCGGCGTTGCCGGGGTGGTCGCGCTCGTGGTGCCGGAGTACGGGCCGAGGTTGTTTGTGGTGTCTTCGGCCCGGACGCGGTAGCTGTAGCTCGTGGAGGGGGAGCGGCCGGTGTCGCTGAAGGTGGTTCCGGCGGCGGTTGCGATCTGGATCAAGTTGCTGCAGCCGGTGCCCTGGCAGCGCTCGATCCGGTACTCGAGGACACCGACGTCGTCGGTGGCGGCGGTCCAGGCGAGGTTGATCTGGGTGGGGCTAGTCGCGGTCGCGCTCAGCGCGGTGGGAGCGGTCGGAGGCTGCGTGTCCGGCGGCGGGCCGCTTCCGATGCCCGTGTTCATGTCCGCTTCGACCTGTGCCTGGGTGAGGGCGACCTTGTACACGCGCACGTCGTCGATGCGTCCTGCGAAGTGCTGCCCGTAGGTCGCGTCTCCGCCGATCGTGAGCGCGCCGGTCGAGGTCGCGATCTGCCCCGTCTGCGGGCGACTCGACACTTGCGCGCCGTTCACGTAAAGGCGCATTGTCACGCCGTCGTACGTGGAGGCCAGATGCGACCACGTATTGAGCGGCAAGCCCGAGGTACCGTAGAGCGGGCTTCCGGAGAAGGTCCCGCCTGTGGCAGGAGACGAGCCGGTCCCGTCGGACGATCCTTCCAGGAAGTAGATGTCGTCCGGCCCCTTGTACACGACGTCGCGCCAGCCCCCCAACACGGTCGGGAAGACCCAGGCCTCCAACGTCATCGCCGTCGTCAGATCCAGCGAGGCGGAGTCGTTGATGGTCACGCGCGCGTTCTGCCCGTTGAAGGAGAGCGCGTTCCCGAAGCGACCCTGGGTCGTCCAGGTGGAGCTCCCAATCGACCCGGTGTTCCCGCTCCCGGACGCATCCGCGGTGCTCGTTCCCGAACCTTCGTTGAACCCGTAGGCGGCCACCGGAGCAGGCCCGAGCGCGGCTTGAAATGTGGCCGTGTAGGTGGACGACGCGGCTGCGACGATGTTGTGGCTCGCCGCGCCTCCGTCGGACCACGAAACGAGGTTGTACAGGGTGCCTGCCAGCGGCTGCGACGAAGGTGCGCTGATCGAGTTGGTCGAGCCCTCGATCACCGTTCTCGTGAACGGAGTCGTCGAGTTGGAGCTGCCGACAGTGAGCTGGAGTCCTGTGGGGGAGCTTGCGAAAGTCAGTGAAACGGCTCTCGGATCGAGCCGCCGCGTGACCGCGTGCGTCAGTCCACCGGAATCCGTAGCCGTGAGGCGCAGATCCAGGTACGCCGGGTACTCGTGATCCTCAGCGGAGAAGGAACCGCTCACAACGCCGTTCCAGTTCTGGACGGTGTGGGAATGGCAGCTCGTGGGGTCGTATTGCCAACAGTGCTGGAGGACGAGCTCCCATCTATATGCCGAGGCGGGGAGCGGGCCCCCGTCCTCGGCATCGGTAGCCGAGCCGGCGAACGAGATGGTCTCGCCGACCGCCCAGGTCGTTCCCCCGACTGGGCTGGAGATCGACGCCGTCGGCGGTGTGTTTGGTGCCTGTGTGACCTCGGTCGCGGTGTTCGAGTACCCGCTCGGGTTGCCCGCTGCGTCGACCGCACGCACGCGGTAGCGGTAGCTCGTGCTTGCTTGCAGGCCCGTGTCGGAGTAGCTTGTTCCGCTGGGCGTGGCTACCTGCGCGAAGTTGGAGCAGCTTGCGCCTTGACATCGTTCGAGCCGGTATCCGGTCACGGCGACGTTGTCGGTGGAGGCGCTCCAGGTGAGATTGACCTGCGTCTGCGCCGTTGCCGTCGCGACGAGGTTGGCCGGGTTCGTCGGAGCCTGAGTGTCCGGAGCGGGTCCTCCCACGCCGGTCGCCATGTCCGCCTGGATCTGCTGCTGGGTGAGGGCGGTGTTGTAGACGCGCACGTCGTCGATGCGTCCCGCGAAGCGCTGCCCGTAGAGGGCGTCGCCGCCGATCGTGAGCGCCCCCGTGGAGACGGTGATCGGGCCTGTCTGCGCTCGGCTTGCGACTTGCTGCCCGTCCCGGAAGAGGCGCAGGGTCTGCCCGTCGTATGTGGCGGCTAGGTGCGACCAGGCGTTTAGGGGCAGCGCAGAGGGGCCGAAGAGCGGACTCGCGAAGGTCCCGCCCGTCGCCGGCTGCCCGCCCGAGGACGAACTCATGAGGTAATAGATGTCGTCTTGGCCCTTGTACATAACGTCCCGCCAGCCTCCGCCGGCGGTCGGGAAGACCCAGGCCTCTAGCGTCATCCCCGTCGTCAGGTCGAGCGAGGACGAGTCCGCGACCGTCACGTGCGCGTTCGTGCCGTTGAAGGAGAGCGCGTTCCCGAAGCGTCCCTGGGTCGACCAGGTGGCTGTGCCGATGGTTCCCCCGTTGCCGTTCTGGGAGGCGTCGGCGACCGTCGTCCCCGCACCCTCGTCGAAGGAGTAGGCAGCGACTAGGCCAGGAGTCACGGGCGGAGGCTGGCCCACGAACTGGATACGGCGGATCGATCCGCCGTCGAAGTCGGCGTAGAAGAGGTCGCCACCGGGGCCGATCTGCAGATCCACGGGCCGCCGCCTGCGTGACGAAGGTCGCCCGGTTGTGGTTGCTGGGCTCGGGGAGACCGTTCGCCCCCGGGAACATGACCCAGATGCACTTGCGCGAGTAGTCGGCGAAGAAGAGCGCGCCGTTGTACGCGCTGGGGTAGCTCCCGCCCTGCGTAGAACGCCAGGCCGGCGATCGACGAGCCGCCGGTGGGGCAGCGTCTCGCCGGGGACGACCTGCGCCGTGGTTGTACGCGTAGTACGGCGGGACGACAGCCCCGGCGCCGGCCGTGTAGAGGTTCTCGCAGATGTTGAGGTTGGCGCCGTCGTAGCCGGACTGTCGTGCGGCGCCCTCGTAGCAGGGCCAGCCGAAGTTCTCGACCGTGCCGCAGTGGATCCGGGATGCGGTTGATCTCCTCCCAGGTGTTCCAGCCGACGTCGCCGACCCAGACCTCGCTCGTGCCGGGCCGGATCGTGAAGCGGAACGGGTTGCGCAGCCCGTAGGCGATGATGCGGCGAGCGTTCGGATCGGCGCTCGCCGACGAGCGGGTTGTCCGGCAGGCGCTGCGCCGGTGTCCGGGATCGACCCGCAGGATCGCGCCGTCGAGGCTCGTCGGCGTCGGACGTCGTGCGCAGGTCCTGGCTGCGCAGCGCGCCGCCCTCGGCCGTCGGCGGCGTCAGCGTCGCGCCCACGCCGGCCGGCGGATCGCCGCAGGGATTGAGCGGGCTCCCGTCCTGGCCGTAGTCGGCGAAGTTGAAGCTCGCGCCGTCGCCGCCGCGAGACGTAGAGCGCTCCGTCGGCGCCGAATGCGAGCGAGCCGACCGAATGGCTCGGATACTGCTGGCACCAGTCGTTGATCAGAACCTGCTCTGGGCCGGTCATCACGTTGCCGTTCGCGCGTGAGCCGCGACAGCCGGCCGCTGACGACGCAGCCATCCGCGGTTGCACCGGGCGGGCTCGGCGCACGCGTCGCCCCAGGTCGGCGGCGTTGCCGCCGATCGGGGCGTCGTACGTGTAGAGGACGTAGACGTACGGCCTCCCGCTCGGGAATCCGGGGTCGAGCGCGAAGCCGAGCAGGCCGCGATCCCAGAAGTTGTGGACATTCGGTGCAGAGGTCGGCGAAGCTGGTCGGCGTCGTGTCGCGCGAGGTTGTCGAAGACCCTGATGACGCCGTCCTTCTGAGCCACGAAGATCCGGCCGTCGGAGACGAAGCGCACCGCGACCGGGTTAACCAGTCCCGTGCTGCCGAAATACGAGATTTCCTCGAAGCTCGACTGGGCCGGAGCGCCGTCCACCACCTCGCTCGGCAGATCGAGAACACCGTTGTCCGTGACCGGCAACTCCTGGGCTCCAACCCCACCCGACGGGAAGGCCAGAACCACGGCCAAAAGGGAAACGACGAAGGCCCATCGCGCCAGCCGACTGCCGCGGAGAGCCGAACCAGCCAGGTCTGGTGGCGTCGCGGTCGTACACGATATCCCCGCCCCAGAGCTCAGCCTCTACACCTCTCCCCGCCCGTTCCCCCGACCCGGCATCCTCGCACAAACTACGGGGGAGGGGAAATCCCGTCGCTGAAGGCCCAGAGCCCTTTGTCACCCCTCCACCGCGGACCACGGTGCTAGGGGTTCAGTGACGTGCGGCTCGGGGGAACTGTGAAGGGCTGTTCTTGGTCCCCGGGTGTGCCGGGCGTTGCCGCCAGCCGTTCAGAACCTGTGTAGACCCGTCACTGGGCGGCCTTACGGGCGATCCAGATTTCCTCGCTCGGCCAGCGCCGCGCCCACTCGGCCGACACGAAGTCGAAGCGCGGCGTCACACCGGGCGGAGGCTGGATCTCGATCAGGTTCTCCAAGATCAGGCCGGTCGCGTGCAGCAGCCGGACCCAGTCGCCGTGCGTCAAGTGGAACTCCACGGCTTCCTCGCCCGGGAACTCGACGCGCCCTGCGGCGAAGTAGTCACGGACGAGTCGCTCACCGACAGGCCCGCCTGCCGGCGGCGTGCACGCCATGAGGAGAGCGCTGTTCGTGATGAAGATGAGCCGCCCACCCGACCGCAGGAGCCGGTGTGCCTCCGGGATCCAGCGGTACGGGTTGCACCACAGGCTCGCGCCGTACTCCGAGATCACACAGTCGAATGTCGCATCGTCGTAGTGCAGGCGCTCAGCGTTCGCGCGCAGCAGCGGGAACGAGAGGCCGAACTCGCGTTGGAGCTCAGCAGCCGCCTCGAGCATCTGGCGCGAGATGTCTACGCCAACGGGCCGGAGACCGCGCCGCGCCAGCGCAGCAGGGATCGCGGCCGTACCGCATCCGAGCTCGACGACGTGCGCGCCCTGCTCGAAACCGTTGAGCAGCCGAAACCTCGACTCGGGAGCTCGCCAGATGCCCCAGCGGAGCTCCTCGTCCTCCCACTCGCGGCGCCCGTCGGCGGCGTACCCGGGAGCCCATTTCTCCCAGGCAGCTCGGTTACGGACGAAGTAATCCGGCCCATCCGTCCTGGAAAGGCTCGACGCCTCGTCGGCTGCCGGAACGTCGCGGCTCCGAGTCGGCTCCACGTGCCGCAGTACCGTTTCCATTCTCTCCCGCCGCCACGTTAGCGCTATTTGCGTGGAACGTACAGGGTTGGCGACGCGCTCCGAACAGGTGTGCGTCGCGCGTGGGCGAAGCGGTGGCGCGCGATTCGGCACGTCCACGTCAGCTCATTGTCCAGACTGCGCTCGCGATCGAGTGCGGCGACGCGCTCCGGCGTACCTGCTTGCCGGCGTCTTTGCGCAGCGTGACCCCCCTTTGCGCAGCGCGACCCCGCAGGACAACCTCTGTCGCGTTCGTTACGGTGAGCTGACGGTCCGGACCGCGACCGGTGCGCGTTCCTGAGCCGAAGCGGTCAGCATCACAGCGAAGGCCGGGCCCGGCTGCGCCTCTGCGGTTGAGCGCCGCTGGGCGGCGTGTCATTCGTGATCCGGGGCCCAATCGGCGCCGGGCGGACAGCGTGACAGCGCAAGGACGCTTGCCGCGAGCGAGCTCCCCGATCGGCTTCCTCGGCTCGTACGGCGTCGATCGGCATTGCGGCAGGCCGTCCAGCGAAGCATGATGCGTCCAACGAGGAGGGGAGGAATGTGAGCACTGCGGCGTCAAGCGACCGGCCTCTGAGGCCGGGTGATGTCGTCGAGGTTCGGTCTGCGCACGAAATCCTGGCGACGCTCGACGAGGAAGGGTCCATGGATGCAGTCCCATTCATGCCGGAGATGCTGCGGCACGTCGGGAAGCGATTCAGAGTAACCCGACGGGTCGAGAAGATTTGCGACACGATCGCGGCCACGGGCAGCCGGCGAATGACGGACACGGTCTACCTGGAGGACCTACGCTGCGACGGGTCCGGCCACGACGGGTGTCAGGCGGGTTGCCGCATCTACTGGAAGGAGGCGTGGCTACGGCGCATCGAAGCGGAGCCGGAGACGAGTGTTCCGCCAACCGGCACGGGCGGGCTAGCGGCGCTCGAGCAGCTCGCCGTGGCCGGCACGAGGACGCATCGCGAACGCGACGGCGAGACGGCCGAAGTGTGGAGATGCCAGGCAACCGAGGCGCTCAAGGCGAGCACCCCCCTCAAGGTCAGAAACCTCGGCCAGTACGGCCGTGAGCTGACGAGCCACAACTACCGGTTGCTGCGATTCGTTCCGCTCCTGATCCGTGCCTTCTTCATGGAAATTGCCGATCGTACGCGACTCATGCCGCCGCTCCCGCTCAAGGGGGACGGCGCGAAATCAGCTCCGGCGGAGACCTTGAATCTCCGGCCGGGCGACGTGGTGAAGGTACGTTCGGCTGAGGAGATCGCCCGCACGCTGGACCGCAACGGGTTCAACCGCGGACTGAGCTTCGACCGAGAGATGCTCCCCTACTGCGGCCGAACGTGCGTCGTCAGGGACAGGGTGAACCGCATCATCGACGACAAGACCGGGCGCATGCTCGAGATCTCCACTGACGCACTGATTCTCGAGGGAGTCGTCTGCGGCGGCGTACGCAGCGCCGGTCGCTGGTTCTGTCCACGCGAGATCTACGCGTTCTGGCGCGAGGCGTGGCTCGTTCGAGCAGACGACGCTTCTACGTCCCAGCTCGGTTAGCCGTTGGGTTCCGTTGCTACGAAGCCGCAGGCAGGATCACGGCGGATCCAGTAGCCGCGCGTCCGTCGACCTGGAGGGCATCGTTCCTCTCGAGCTCGGCTCGACAGCTCATCACGAAGTCGGAGCGACGCGGGTGTTCGCAGCAGTCGTCCTGGATCGACCGAGCCCTACGAAGGGAGCAGAAGATGCCGTAACTCCGCGGCACGAGAACGCGCACGTCTGCGACGTTCGGAGACGAGAAAGCGCCGTACCGCGCGCCTGCATCGTTCGGCTTGCTCGGCGCTCAGGTCGGCATCTGCGACCAGTGCCAGTAGGTCTCGCTGCAGTCGCCCGATGGTGGACCGGAGCTGCTCCGCGCGGACCGGATCGAGCCGACGCCTGAACGACCTGCGATCGACGCGAACGGGGTACGAGCGCGTCCGGTTGGCCAGGCGCGGTTCAGGTTGATGATCGGTCCGATCACCGCGAGCTCGACGGAGAGGAGCCAGTCGGTTTGTTCCGACGGTCGAAGCCGATGCGTACGGGCGAGCACGTCCCGTCGGTAGGTGCCGTACATCGGGTCGTACTTTGCGTCGCCTGCATGGAAGAACCACAGCATCCGCTCGAACCGGCGAGCGGGGTCGGACGACGTCGGGAACTCGCCCTGGTACTCCTCGTAACGGGTCGACTCGTCGGGGACATGGATCGCGAAGTACGTCGTCACGCCGATTGCTTCCTCGTGCTCTCGGAGCGCCTGCACGCAGGCACTCAGGCATCCCGGCTCGAGCCAGTCGTCGGAGCTGATCCAGCGGAAGACGTACCGCGAGAGAGGTCGAGGACACGGTTCATGTTCTCGTGCGAGCCGATGTTGGCGTGGTTGACCGTCAACCTGAGCCGCGTGTCGGCCTGGGCATACTCCTGTAGGACCGTGACGGTGGCGTCGTCCGACGCGTTGTCGGAGACAACAAGCTCGAGATCAGTGAAATCCTGGTCGAGAATGGACTGGACGCAGCGCTCGATCGTACCCTCCGCATTTCGAACCGCGAGCCCAACCGAGAGCTCCGGCGAGTCCGTCACGCGGAGTCTCCTTCGCGCGTGAGCAAGAGTGACGCCGACAGAGCGAGAACGAGCCACAGCACGAACGTTGCCTGGCTGAAGGCGAGCGAGTCGTACGTGAACATGCCCACGGCAAATCCGGTGAGGGATGCGGCGAACCCGGCGGCGAGCCACCCTTCCAGATTCGCTCGTTCTCGAGAGGTTCGTGCCAGTCGCCGAATAGCGACGACGAAGAGTGCAGCCCAACCGACGACACCTACGATGCCGGTCTCGAGAAGCTGGCCGAGCCACTGGTTGTCGAGAATCGGTGCGTTTCGGAGCGGGTTGAAGAACCCGGTCTGACGTGTCCCGAAACCCTGCCCCAAGAGTGGGGTGCGACTGGCCTCGACAAGCATGGGTCCCAGCTGCCGTACCCGGCCTCCGGCGAGTGTCGGATCGGCCTCAGGTGCGAGGGCCGCTTGCTCGGCGACGATGCCCCCTGGTGGCAGGAACGCGTTCTTCACGGTTGCGATCGAACCCGGCAGCACGAGCGTCGTGACGACGATCAGGGGGACGATCAGCGGCACCAATGGTCCCACGGTCCGTGGCCGCAACCATAGGAGCATGACGCCTCCCGCAGCCAACACGAGGATCGGAGTCCGCGAGACCGTGGACATGAGGCCCAACGAGAGCAGCGCGGCCGCGATCCACCACCGCCGGGACGAGCCCAAGGCGAGCACCAACGCGACGGGAATCGTCATCGCGAACAACACGCCGAGCGCGATCGGGTGCTGCGCCGAAGCGACGGCTCGGATCAGCCCATTGCGTTCTGCCTCGACCGGACCGTTGAACTGCAGGAATGGGAGCACTGCGTTGACATGATCGAAAGTGTTGAAACCTGTGCGTTGTTCGACCAGCGCGAACCCGGCCACGATCGCCGTGCCCGCCACGAGTAGCTTCGTAAGCGTCTCGACGGTCCGTCTTGTGCGCACGACGGAGACGACGAAGTAGTAGACGAGGATGAAACTGACGAAAAACGTGAGCGACTTCAGGACCGCCGACTCGAGCGGGACGACGCGCTTCAAGTTCAGGCAGATCGACCCGGCTATCGCTCCTGTGATCACCGCCAGGGGGACGTCGAAGGGGGTGCGTCGAAGCCGCACGTCGGATTCGGACAGAAGCGATGCCGCCCAGAAGAGGAGTGCCACGGCGACCACGAGCCGATATGCGTCCAGCTCGAACGGCAGGTCGGCGGGCAGCGAATATCGTCCGAATGGGATCAGGAGAGCGACGCCGAGAATGAATGCGATGACGTGCGGCCAACGTAGGATCAGCTGGTGCCATGCGGCCATCGCGGCGGCCGCGCCGACCCCGAGCGCCACGACCGGCATCGCGATTCCAACGGCAACCGACAGCCCGAGGACCGCGAAGGCATACACCATCAGCGTCGTCCCCGGCTCGCTGGCGGCCCGTACGAGCGATCGGACGGTGCCCGCCACGGTGTCGGGCATCCCAGTTGCTGACGGATCTCCGCCCGACACGTGTCAGCGAGTCGGGCCTGATGACCAGCGCGCCTGTGCGGCCGACTCGCCGTCCGACGCCGCTTCCGCTTGCTGAATCTGCGGGGCGGCCTGCACCGGAGCTAGCACTTCTGTTGGCGCCTGCGCAGGCGGATCGGCGACCGGCCGCGGAACTCGGTCTCCGTCCTGATGAGCGGCATCCGCTACGACGGGAGATTCGGGCCGGACGCGCCGGGACCTGTCCCTGACGAGCGCTGCCGCACCCACGACCGTCATGCCGGCTAGAAGGATGACGATCGGCGTCGTCTTGCTTCTCGGTGCGACGAGGGTCGGTGCGCCGGACCGCTTCACGACACGCACCGCGACGCGCTGCCTCTCCGGAATGTTGGCCTCCTGCTGGCGTCTTCGCAGCAGTGCCAAGAACCTGTTCGTCGCGGCGACGGTCAAGTCAGTTGCCTCGGCCGCGGAAGTCCCGGTCGCGGATACCCTCATGAGCTGGCTTGCGCCGCCCACACTCGAGGGCACGGCAGCCGCGGAGAACGGCAGCTTTCCGTCCTCTATGTCCTCGGGCTCGATCGCACGTGTCCGCTTCAGCGCGGCGACGACCGCGTCGCTGGTCGCCAGGGCGGCGTAGAAGTCGACGAGGCTCGCAAGGCGCTGCTCGGCGACGGACGGGCTTTCGGATGCTCCCGGAGGCGCGGCCCGCAGCTCGGGGAATCCGGGCTGCGACAGGACGAGCGTCGCTTCGTTCGACCAGCCCTCTGGCGTGCGGTAGGAGACCCCGCCGGGCGAGACGCTGACGTACGACAGCACCGCCAACGCGAGTGTGATGGCCAGGCCGACCGCTACGAGAACGCGAGAACGACGAAGGACGTCCATGTACATTGAGATATCGATCGTGCCCTCCTGCGTCAGGTATGTCTCTGCTGGCGCGCCCTCACCCCCGCGAGGCACACCGCTCCTCGCGGAGCCACATCGCATGGTACCGGGATCCGCCAACATCTCAAATGGCGCGCCTCGCGGCATGCGCTCACAGAATTGGCGTCCCTACGTGCGGGTTCCAGGAGTGCACTTTGCTCCTCCCCACCACGCTGAGCGGACACGCTTGATGTCGGGTGGCTGACCCCCTGCCTACGCCTGCTACGGACGAGCTCGAAGCTCCGGGTCATCTCGAACGCTCGGTCAGCATTGGCGTGCTCTGGAAGTTCGTTGCGCAGGCTGGAGGGCAGACGGTTCGCCTGGCGACGGTCGTGATCCTCGCGCGCCTGCTGGAGCCCGGCGACTACGGCGTCGCAGCGCTTGCTGTCGCCCTCGCGGTGTTTGCGCCGACCTTGGGCGACATGGGGATGGGCTCGGCACTCGTGCAGACGGAGCGCGCAACGCGGGTCGTGCGGTCGACGGCTTTCTGGGGAGCCATTGCGTTCGGTGGCTCACTTTCCGCGCTTCTTGGCGATCGCTGCAATCCCGGTCGGACGCTTCGTCCACGACCCTCGGATGGGCACGATGATGTCCGTCGGGGCTCTCAGCTTTGCGATCTACTCCATTGGCGCGATCCATCAGGCGATGCTGGTGCGCACGATGAACTTCCGCGCGCTCGAGCTTCGTTACCTACTCGCGCTCATCGTCGCAGGGGCGGCCGCGGTGATCGCAGCGAGCGTGGGCATGGGGCCGTGGGCACTCGTTCTGCAACAGCTGGTGCTCATGACTGCGTTCGCTTCGGCGCTGTGGTGGCGCGCCAGCTGGCATCCGACCTTCGACTTCTCTGCGGCGACATTCCGCCAGCTGAGCGCATTCGCCGTACGAATCGCGGGCGGGCGTTGGGCCAGGCTGGCCGAGTTGATCGTGCTCTCCGTCCTAATCGCAAGGCTCGTCGGCGTCGAGGATCTCGGAGCGTGGACCTTCGCAATGAGCACTGTGATCCTCCCGCTCACTATCATCAGCCATCCCGATTGCCGAGGTGCTGTTCTCGGCGTTCTCGCGCATGGGAGGAGACCATGAACGCATCGCCGCTCTCTGGATGGAGAGCATCGGCGTCCTGGCCGCGGTCATCCTGCCGCTGCTAGTCGGTCTGGTCGTCGTCGCCCCCGATCTGATTCCGCTCGTGTTCGGCGCACAGTGGCATGTCGCCGTTCCGATCGTCCAGATCCTCAGCGTCTCGGTGATCCTCCGCTGCCTGCAAGCCTGGAGTTCGGTGATCCTGGATGCCGCCGGGAGACCGCAGGTAACTCTGCGCACGCAGCTGGTAGCGCTTTGCCTGACTCCCGTCGCGGTCGTGGTCGGCTCGCACTGGAGCATCGAAGCGGTGGCTGTCGGCTTCGTTGTTGTGCAGCTGATTGCTGTCGAGATCCCCGTGTTTGCCCTGACACTCTCCGAGCTCCAACTGTCGCCAGGGCGGATCGTGCGTCGCTTGGCGGGTGTCGCGCTCGCGACGTTGTGCATGGCGATCGCATGTCTCGTTGTGCGCCTGGCCCTGGTGGAGTTGAACGTCGGAGTGACCATGCGTGTTGCGGCGACGATCGCGTTAGGTGCGATCGTGTATTCGGCTGCTCTGTGGGTCCTGGCTCCTGACATCCGCCAGCTCGGAATAGCGCTCATCGGCAAGAGTGCTGCCGCCCGTGCACGCGTCCTGGCGACCCGCACGAACAAGTCGTAACTGTGAGGCGATCTCCCGGCGCTCCAATACGTGTTGTGTGGTAGAGGAGGAGGTATGGCAAGCTCCCTCGGTACGAGTCGCTTGGCCGTCATCGTCGTTTCCGCGAACAGTGCAGGTTGGCTCAGGCCCTGTCTCAGCACGCTCTATGAACACGCGGGCGACGTCGAACTCGACGTCAGTCGTCGTCGCGGCGGGCTGCACGGACGAAACGATCTCTCTCGTGGAGAGTGAGTTCCCCGCTGCGAGGACGGTCTCCTGCGAGAACCGTGGCTTTGGGTACGCGAACAACCGCGCCCTGCGGACGGTGGACGCGAGCTGGGTGCTCTTCCTGAACCCGGACACGGAGGTCCTCGACGGCACGCTCGCAGACCTGGTCGGAGCGCTTAGGGAGCGGCCCTCCGTAGGGCTCGTGGGCGTACGCCACGTCACGCCGGACGGGCAGCTCTTCCCGACCATCCGCCGCTTCCCGAATGCGCTGCGCTGGCTGGGCGAGGCGCTTGGGTCCGAGCGCTTCCCGTTTCATCCGTCCTGGCTCGGGGAGCGGGAGCTCGACCTCGCCGTGTACGGCAGCGACATTTCCTGCGACTGGACGACCGGTGCCTTCATGCTCGCCCGCCTGGAGGCGCTCCAGAGCGCGGGGTTCTTCGACGAGCGCTTTTTCCTCTACTGCGAGGAGACGGACCTGTGCCTTCGGATCAAGCAGGCTGGGTGGGACGTGCGTCACCTTCCCGACCTCACGATCCTCCACCACGCGAACAAGGCCGGTTGGGACGTGCGGCTGGAGGCCCAGGCGGCCTACGCGAAACGGCAATACGTCGAGAAGCACCTCTCGCCCGCCCACCGGCTCGCCGCGACCGGAGCCCTCGCCCTGGGGTACACGCTGCGCTCGGTCGTCGCGAACGGCTCGCCCGGTCGGCAGGAGAGCGCGCGCGTCGCCCTTGCGACCCTGCTCGGTCGGCGCCCCCCGCCGTTCGGCGAGCCGCCGAGCGTCGCCGTCGCGGGGGATCGCGAATGAGACCGGCACGCTCGTCGCCGTTCAGCCGCCGGCGCGGAGAGCCGATGAGGACGTCATGCGGACATTGGACGGCGTGATCACGCCCGTGGCGGCGGACGACGTGCTGAGCCCCGAGCTCGCGCTCGTCGACCCTGACCTCGCCGCACGCGCGCGGGAGCGGCTCACCGACCCCGCTTCGTCCGCCCTGCATCGTCGCGAGCTGGATCCCTCCGACGCCCTCGCCGAAGCGATGGTACGCCGGATCTCGCAGCTCGCGCTCGCCCCGCCCGCGACGCCGCGCGTCGAGCCTCTCGCGCCCCCCGTCCAACTATCCGCCGCCCGGCGGCGGGCAGAGGCGGCGGTGCAGGAGCAGGCGCGCGTCGAGCCTCTCGCGCCTCCCGTCCAGCAACCGCCATCCGGCAACGAGGCAGAGGCCGCAGCGCAGCGGCTCGCGCACATCGCCCTCGCAGCGCCGGACGTCGAGCGGTTGCACGAGGCCGCGCCGCGGCGCCGGCACGTCCTCGCCGGAGTCCTCGCCTCGTGCGCGGCGCTCGCGATCGCCTTCCTCATGGCCGACCGCGTGCTCGAGCGCGATGCGATCCCCACGGCAGCGGAGATATCGGTCGAGCTCGAGGAGCCCGACGCGACGGCGGAGGCGCCTGTTGAGACGACGCCGGCCGCCCGCGAGCCCGCCGCTCCCGGCGGGGACCAGGAGGAGCCGCCAGCCACGACGCCGACGACATCGCAGCCGCCGCGCGTCCAAGAGCCCGAGCACGACTCCCGCGCGCGGCTCGAAGTTCGCGTGGGCGCCGGTCGCTAACGCTTCCGGGTACCACGTCGAGCTTTTCCGCGCCGGCTCGCGGATCTTCGCGACGAACACCTCGCGCCCGGAGACGCCGATCCCGGGGTCGTGGACCTTCGACGGGCGTCGTTACCGTCTCGAGCCCGCGGAGTACCGCTGGTACGTCTGGCCGATCGTCTCGGGTAAACGCGTGGCGCAGGCCGTCGTCCAGGCGAAGCTCGTCGTCGGCTCGCCGTAACGAATTCCGCGGTCTTTGCGGCACGAATTCCGCGGTTTTGCGGCCCTGGGGACGTCTCGGTGACCGCGATTTCCGCAAATTGCGGATTTTGACCGGCGCGTCGTCCGATCCGGATCGCTAGCGTCTCGGCCTTCGTCTGGTCGGTCGTCGCGGAGAAGCGCACAACGACGGCGATCGCTCGGGCCAGACACGTTGCTCGAGATCGGTGACCTGCGCACAGGGTCGCGATCGCGAGGGGGCGACGGCCATACCGGCGGAAAGTCCGCCGGGTCCTACCTTCGGACGGGAATTTCCCGCGTGTCTGAGCCAATTCAGCGACCACGAACAGCCTGTATCACCCCATCGGGTGTCAAGGGCGACCTGAGCGGGCCGATCCCAGGATGACCGTGTCCGCCGCCAGCACGCGCCACGTCTTCTCGGTGCTCGTCGCAGCACTCGTCTGCCTGCTCTTCCTCGCGGACGGAGCCAGTGGAGGAGAGCGCGGGAAGCCGGACCGGCCACCGGGGCGCGATCGTGAGGCCCCGACCGCGCCTGCGAACCTCCGCGTGACGTTCGCGACGACCTCGTCGATATCGGTCGCTTGGGATCCGTCGGCGGACAACGTGCGTGTCCGTGGGTATCACGTGTACGTCGACGGCAACCGGTCTACGGTCTCGACCACGGCCTACACGATCCGGCAGCTGAGCTGCGGCGAGAGCGTCGCAGTGGGCGTCGAGGCTTTCGACAAGGCGGGGAACCGCTCGCCGCGCGCGACCGCGACCGTCTCCTCGGCGCCGTGCCCGGACCGCAGTCCGCCGACCGCACCGAGCAGGTTCCGGCAGGTCGCCACCTCTGACACGGCCGTCGTCCTGGCGTGGACCGCGTCCACCGACGACACTGGCGTCGTCGGCTACGGCGTCTACCGCAGCGGGCTGCCGATGACGACGAGCCCCGAGCCCAGCGTCACGCTAGCGCCGCTCTCCTGCGGCTCGACGTACGAGTACGCCGTCGACGCCGTCGACGCGGCGGGGAACCGCTCGTCCCGTAGCCCTGTCTGGGTCGTGACGAACCCGTGTGCGAGCCCGCGCCGCCCGGTGACACTGAGCCGCCCTCGAAGCCACTCGCACTCGCTTGGCACGAGTACGTCGACGTCGCTCGTCGCTCCAGTGGCAGCCCGCCGCGGACAACGTCGGCGTTCACCACTACGACGTCTTCCTCGGGACGTCCGCGGCGGCTTCGGCCGAGCAGAAGGTCGGCGAGACGACCGCGCTCTCGTATACGTACGGCGGTCTCGCCTGCGGCACTGACTACTCGCTCGCCGTCCAGGCCGTGGATGCGGCGGGCAACAAGTCCGCCCTCGCCGAGGCGCCCGCCCGGACGCTCGAGTGTCCCGCCCCGGCCCCGCCACCGGACACGACCCCGCCCTCGCAGCCCGGCAACCTCGCGGTAGCCGCCGCGACGACGTCGAGCATCGCGCTGACCTGGTCGGCCTCGACCGACAACGTCGGAGTCACGGGCTACGGCGTGTATCGGAACGGGACGTCGCTCCCGCCCGTCACGCAGCCGGGCACGACCGTGTCCGGCCTTCAGTGCGGCACCGCGTACACGCTCGAGGTAGACGCCGTCGACGCAGCCGGGTACCGCTCCACTCGCGCCGCCGTGACAGCCTCGACGGCCGCCTGCCCGGACACACAGGCCTCCGACGGCACCCACGAACGTGACCGCAATCTCACGCACGACGACGTCGATCGCGCTCTCCTGGTCGCCGTCGACCGACGCCTTCGGCGTGGTCGGGTACGGGCTCTACCGCGGCCGGCCAGCTCGTCGGCACGGCGAACGGCACGACCGGAATCTTCTCCGATCTCGACTGCGACACGGGTACACGCTCTCGGTCGACGCCTACGACGCAGCCGGGAACCGCTCCGCGAAAACGACGGTCATGGTCGCGACCACGGCGCTGCCCGCCGCCTCCCCCGCCGACGATCACGATGGGAGAGTCGTCGATCATGGGCGTGAACGACTCCGGAAACGGCAACCTCCTCGTCTCGCAGAAGGCGACGCTCGGGCAGGCCGGAATCCTTCGTCGGCTCTCGTTCTACGTGACGACCGCCGCAGGCGACTTGCGGCTCGGCGTGTACGCCCCCAATGGCCCGAGTGGCGGGCCGGGCCAGAAGCTGGCCGAGACGTCGAGCTTCGTACCGACGGCAGGGTGGAACACCGTGAACGTCCTCTCGCCGATCACGCTCGCTGCAGGGAGCTATTGGCTCGCCTACCTGCCGAGCAGCTCGTCACTCGGCTTCCGCGTCGGGAACGGCGGCGAGGCGCGTTGGCAGAGCTACTCGTACGGCCCCATGCCGGCGACGTTCCCGACGCTCGCCGAACGCCGAGGCCGTTCGCTGGTCGCTCTACGCGACCCTCGACGTGACCGACGAGGTTCCGCCTCCGCTTCCGCCGCCGCCGGCCCAGTGCGCGGACGTGGTCGACAACGACGCGGACGGCAAGATCGACCTCGGCGACACCGGCTGCGCCAGTGCAGCCGACAACGACGAGACGGATCCGGTCGCCCGCGCCGCCGCCATCACCGCCTCCGTCGTCCGGCACTCCGACGCTCCAGCAGATCGACGGAGGGCTCGGCTACTACGGCCAGTTCTCGAATCCGCTCCCGACGACACCGGACTTCTTCCCGATCGGGGTCTGGGGCGCGTACGCCATGAGCCAGCGAACATCGCGACGGACAAGCAGCGGTGGGCATCAACACCTACGTCTGGGTCGCTGACGCGTACCCAGGCCGACATCGCGAACGCCGGGCCGCTTCCACGTGATCCAGGACGCCCGAGGGCGGCTCCGCTGTCGGTTCCGAGACCGGCGGCTGGCTGCTGGACGACGAGATCGACATGCGCAGGGGCCGCCGGCGCGTGCCCGTAGAGCGTCAACAGCATCAAGGCGGGACTTCCCGACGACGGTCGAGCCCGGTACGCGAACTACGGCAAGGGCGTGGCGATCTGGAAGACCGGACGCGCAGTCGTCAACGACTTCCAGCAGCCTGCTTCGTCAACGCGCAGGACATCACCTCGGCGGACATGTACTGGCACACCGACCCGAACGAGGACGCGCGTCCGCAGCGACGGACACCTCCTGGGGCTACGGGTGGACGGTCGAACGGGCGCGGATGCCTCGACCGATGGACGGCAGGTCGCAGCCGCAGTGGAACTTCGTCGAGGTCGGCTGGCCGTGGAGTGAGAGCCGGCGCAGGACGGACGGCCGATCCACCCCGGCCGAGATTCGCGGGGCGGTGTGGCACTCGCTCATCGCGGGCGCTCGCGGGATCATCTACTTCCAGCACTCCTTCGGCGGGCCGTGCGTCGACCCACCACGCCCTCAGCGAGCGAACCGCCGAGGCGCGATCATCGACGATGGTCACGTCGGTCAACGCGCAGATCAAGTCGCTCGCCCCGGTGCTCAACTCGCCTTTCGTGACCTCCGGGCACTCGGCGTCGAGCTCGGTCGAGCACATGGTCAAGTGGGACGGCGCGAACTTCTACGTCTTCGCCGGCCGCCCGCAGCGGCGGGAGCGCGACCTTCTCGATGCCCTGCGTCGGGAACGCGACGGCGACCGTCCTCGGTGAGAACCGGACTGTGCCGGTCACGAACGGCTCGCTTCACGGACGCCTTCGCGGACGGAAACGCCGTCCACGTCTACCGCATCGACGGCGGCTCGCGCTGCGGCCTGAGCTAGGGCTTGCCGCCGATCGTGGCCGCACGCAGCGGGTGCGTCGGTTCTGCCGGCAGCCGTCCCAGGGCGCTGGTAGGGTGCGGCCGCTTGCGGAGACTCGGCGAGACTGAGGGGGCGAACCGGGAAGCGCGTGGAGGGCGAGCCGCTGTCGCGGTGCTGGGCACGGTGGTCGCTGTGTTCGCACTCGTGGGCGTCGGCGGGGCCTTCGCCGTTCCGTCGTCGTCGGGAGACGACGAGGCGCTGCGCTCGAGCCGCTCTCCGCGGTCGTCGAGTTCTCGAGCACCGCAGACGAGCTCTCCGAGGCTCCAGCAGATCGACGGAGGGCTCGGCTACTACGGCCGGTTCTCGAACCCGCTCACGACGTCGGCTTCCTACTTCCCGATCGGCGTGTGGGGCGCGTACGGTATGAGGCGTATCGAACATCGCCAAGGACAAGGCGGTCGGGATCAACACGTACGTCTGGTTCGCGGACACGACCACGCCTCGGTACATCGAGAAGGCCCGAGCGGCAGGGATGTGGCTGATCGTCAACCGCACCGAGGGCGGGTCACGGATCGGCTCGGAGACGTTCGGGCGGCTGCTCGATGACGAGATGGACATGACGAGGCAGTCCGGGCCGTCGGCGCGATGCCGACGCGCTGACGGCATCCAGGCCTCCTGCCGAACGACGGGCGAGCCCGGTACGCGAACTACGGCAAGGGCGTCCTGTTCTGGAAGACCGACGCGGAGGCCGCGTGCTTCGTGAACGCTTCCAGCACATCACCTCGACCGACATCTACTGGTTCACCGACCGACTCTGCGGCAGGCGAGGGGGTAGCCGCTCGGCGCGAGTCGCACCACCTCCTCGGGTGCCACGGCGCGTCGACTACGGCGGACAGTCGCGCATGCTGCGACGCTCGACATGGTGGACGGCAGCCGCAGCCGTCTGGGGTTCGTCGAGGTCAGGGCTCCGTTGACCGAGAGTCAGCGGGCCCGACGATCACCGCGCCGAGATTCGGGGCGCGGTCTGGCACTCCCTGATCGCCGGGAGCGCGCGGGATCATCTACTTCCAGCACAACTTCGGCGGGCCTGTGTCTCCCAGCACGTCCTCCGGGACAGCTGCGGGGCCGCGGTCCGACCGACCGTAGGTCAGTGAACGAGCAGATCACGGCGCCTCGCACCCGTTCTGAACGCTTCAGTCACTTCCGGCTTTACGTCGAGCTGTCGCTGAAGGCCATGCTGCCAAGTGGCGGGGGGGGCACTTCTACGTGTTCGCAGGCGCGGCGGAACAACACGGCCTCGACGGGGGAGTTCTCGATTCCCTGCGTCGGCAACGCGTTACCGCGACGGTCCTTGGGGAGAACCGGACGGTCGGTCACGAAGGGCGCTTTCACGATCGTTCGCCGACGGCAACGCCGTGCACATCTACCGCATCGACGGCGGATCGTCCTGCGGTCCAGCTAGGTCTGCCGACACACGCGTCGGCGGCCCTGCTGCCTCGGTCAGCGTGCGTGTTGCCAGTGGCTGGACGATGCAGCGCCTGGCTTCGTCAGCGTGGCAAGTCAGCCGGTGGGACCATCTAGGCGGCTCCGATGCGGTCGGCGATCGAGCGGCCATCGGCACGTCCGAGCGCCTCGCGTCTGCGGTGGAGATCTTGCGAAGGCTCTGATCGCCGCGAAGCATCGCGCGCGCCGCCGGATCCTCGAGCCGCGGCGCCGGCGCGCCGCCGCCGAGACGTACCCGAAGATCAGCCCGACGGCGCCGGGATCCCGGCGGACGTGGTGCAAGTTCGCGCGACGAGGTACCAGGGCCGGTACCCCATGAAATACGCGGTGTCGCCGTTGACGACCAGTGCGCCCAGCTCGATCCGTCCTCGCGTCCCTCCGTGCGGTGGTGGCGAAACGGGAGGTCGACGAGCGTTTTCGTGCTGCCATCCGCGCGCCCGCGCCTTGAGCTGGTCGATCCCGTCCCAGCCGTGGCGCTCCTCGAGCGGGAGGACGTCCTGGAGGCACGCCCACCGGTATGCACGCGTCGCTCCCCACACCGTTCCTCCGGTCACGTAACGCTGGCGCCAGACGCCGTCCCTCTCGCTCCCACGCGCTCCCGCTCGCGATCCCGAGACGCGGATCCGTCTCGAACTCCGCGAGCAGCCGCTCGAAGTAGTCCGGCCTCCATCGTCACGTCGGCGTCGACGTTGACGACGACGTCGGGCGTCGACGTCGAGCGTCTCGAAGCCGGCGTGGAGCGCGCGGACGATCGGCGCGCCGCGCTCCCGCGGCCCGGCGTCGGGAAGCACGAGCAGGCTCGCCCAGCCGCACTCTGCCGCGATCTCTCGCGCGACTCGCGCGGTCCGTCGCTCGAGCCGTTCTCGGCGATCACCCAGCGCGCCGGCAGGCGCGTCTGCCGCCTCAGCGCGTCGGCGAGCCGAGGCAACGCCTCGGCCTCGTTCCGAGCCGGCGTGATGATCGCGTACGTACAGCTCGACCTCGCAGACAGTAGCCAAGGCTCCACGCGTCCGGCCGGGTCAACGCGCCGTGCCCGCCGGCCCCGTCGCCAGCTGCGAGCGACGATCGCGAGGAACCTCGGGTCTTCGATCAGATATCGCCGCCACATCCGACGTGGCTCCTGCGTGAGGCGAAAGAGCCACTCGAGCCCCGCACGGGACATCCAAGGCGGGGCACGCTTGACCCGGCCTGTGAAGAAGTCGAGGCTCCCACCCACAGCGATCGCCACAGCTGGAGCGATGTGTCGACCGACGCGATCGATCCACAACTCCTGCTTCGGGGCGCCGAGCGCAACGAAGACGAGGTCTGGTCTCGCCGTTCGGATGCGATTCAGGGTTTGCTCGGCGTTGTCAGAGCCGCCGTCCGGATCGATGTCCGGAGCGTCGCTGCCGACGACTCGCACACCGAGTTCGCGTGCCATCTTCTCACCTGCCTCCGCGGCGACGCCGGGTTGGCCCCCGAGGAGGTAGACGCGCCACTCGCGATCAGCGGCCAGCCGCGCTAACGGAAGCACCAAATCCGATCCGGACACCTTCTCGGGAAGGGGCGAGCCCAGGAGGCGTGAAGCCCACACGATCGGCATCCCGTCGGCGAGGCACAGATCGGCGTGCGAGTAGGCGCGTCGAAACGCGGGGTGCTTCTCGGATTTCACGACGTGATCCACGTTCGGCGTGAAGACAGCACCTCCGTTCCCGTGGTCGACGAGCTCCGCAATCCTCTTCAGCGCACCGTCGAGGGTGACCGAGTCGACGTCGAGCTCTCCGATCCGCACCTTCCTGCTCATGCTGCTCCCTAGACGTCGCGAACTGAGGCATCGCGGGTCGTCCCGCGAGTGATCACGGACGCACCCATGTTCGTCCAGCGACCACGCGCTTCATCTCTCACCGCGACACGCACCTCCGAAGGGCCGGTCGATGCTCATGAGGCCTCCTTGCGCGTCGACTTTGCCCGACCGCGCGCAGCTTACTCACCAATGGATCCCCGACCAGTGCCGCGCGAAGCGACGATTCCCTCCGCTGGCATGCGGGCGTCGAGCGCGAGCGATCCGTGCAGGCAACCGCGACGGCGGGCGAGCCGCTTCCCACCTCCCCGAGCTGATCCGGTACGGAGAGCCTCGATCCTTGACTTCGCGTCAGCGGACGGTATTCTTGACGGCGGGACGAGAGGAGTGGGAACTTCTCGTGCTGGGCCGCTGAGGGGAGGCCCATTGGGGAGTAAGGGGCAAAAGGGGAGGGCCCGGGGTGGGTTCTGTTGTTGTCAACGACACGGTTGCTGTCGCTTCAGGCAACCAATTAATCGAGCATGCGGACCTTGCGCTTGCGGATAGTGCGCGTCTCCGTCGACCGCGCGGCTGGCTCATGCGCCGGCTGCTGCTGGCGGCCGACCTGATCGGGCTCACCGTCGCGTTCGTCATCGCACTGACGCTCGCGCCGATCGCCGCGACGGATGCGGTCAGCGTGAAGCGGGAGCTCTTGCTCTTCCTCGGCGCGCTCCCTCTGTGGGTGCTGCTCGCGAGGCTCCACGGGTTGTACGACCGCGACGAGGGGCGGAGCGACCACTCGACGGTCGACGACGTCGTCGGAATCATCCAGGTGGTCACGCTTGGGACGTGGGGCTTCCTCGCGATCACTTACCTCGCCGACTTTCCGCATCCGACGCTCGATCGTCTGGTCCAGTTCTGGCTCCTCGCCATCGTGCTCGTGACGCTCCTGCGCGCCGTGGCGCGGATGATCGCGCGCAGGCACCCCGCCTACGTCCAGAACGTCGTCATCGTCGGTTCGGGTCGCGTCGCGCGCCTGCTCGCGAGCAAGATGCTCGGCCACCCCGAGTACGGCCTGAACGTCGTCGGGTTCGTAGACAGCGACGACGGCGCGTCAACGAACGGGTCAGGCCCGCTCCACCTGCTCGGGAGGACGCAGGAGCTGCGCGCCCTCGTCCAGAGGTACTCGATCGACCGCGTCGTCATTGCGTTCTCGCCCGACTCGCACGAGCAGACGCTCGACGTGATCCGGGCGATGCAGGACCTCGATGTCCAGGTCGACATCGTTCCGCGCATGTTCGATGTTCTTGGGACGAACGTGCAGCTGCACACCGTCGAGGGGCTCCCGCTCGTCGGGCTCTCACGGCCGCGGCTCTCATCGTCGTCCAGGCTGCTCAAGCGGTCGCTCGATCTCGTTGGGGCCTGCATCGGCCTCGCGCTGCTCGCGCCTCTGTTTGCCGTCGTCGCCGTGCTCATCAAGCTCGACTCTCGGGGCCCAGTCTTCTTCCGACAAGTGCGAATGGGCGAGGGCGAGCGGACCTTCCGTGTCTTCAAGTTCCGGACGATGGTGGAGAACGCCGAAAGCCTGAAGTCCGAGATCGCTCACCTGAACATGCACCTCGCCGACGATCCGCGGATGTTCAAGGTCGCGGACGACCCGCGGGTGACCCGCGTCGGCAACTTCCTAAGGCGCTGGCGGTTCGACGAGCTTCCACAGTTGCTAAATGTCCTCGTGGGGGAGATGTCTATCGTGGGGCCCCGCCCACTGATCCTCCACGAGGACCGGTTTGTCGAGAGTTGGGCGCGCCGCAGGCTCGTTCTCAAGCCCGGTATGACGGGCCTCTGGCAGGTTCTCGGAGCGAGCGACATCCCGTTCGACGAGATGACGAAGCTCGACTACCTTTACGTGACGAACTGGTCGCTGCGCGAGGACCTGCGCCTGATCATGCTCACGGTGCCTGCGCTCGTGCGAGCACGAGCGGCCTACTGACGGGCGATTCCCCGAACGAGACTGGAAAGGCCTTGATCATGCCTAGCGCACCCACGACTACCGACTCGAGCGGCCGATGATCTTCACGGAGACGAAGCTCGACGGCGCGTTCGTCATCGACCTCGAGCGCAGAGAGGACGACCGCGGCTTCTTCGCGCGCGCGTTCTGCCAGCACGAGTTCGAGGAGCACGGGCTCAAGCCCGTCATCGCGCAGGCGAACGTCGCCTTCAACCGCGACGCGGGACGATGCGCGGGATGCACTTCCAGTTCCCGCCGGCAGCCGAGACGAAGCTCGTGCGCTGCACGCGCGGCGCGATCCTCGACGTCATCGTCGACCTGCGGCCGGAGAGCCCGACGTACCTCGAGCACGTCGCCGTCGAGCTGACGGCCGACAACGGCCGGGCGCTCTACGTGCCCGAGCGGTTCGCGCACGGCTACCAGGTGCTCGAGGACGACGACCGAGACGAGCTACCAGGTCGGCGAGTTCTACACGCCCGACGCGGAGGGTGGCCTCCGCTACGACGATCCCGCGCTCGGACTCGAGTGGCCGCTCCCGGTCACGGAGATCTCGGACAAGGATCGCGCCTGGGCGCTGCTCGACGGAGGTCGAGCCAGAGCTCCGCCGACGCATGCGTCGGTCGGCGGAGGTCGGGTGCCCGGATGATCATCGTCGACAGCGCACTCCGAGCGCGCGAGGCCGAGGGCCGGCCGATCCGGGTCGGGATGATCGGCGCCGGGTTCATGGCCCAGGGGCTCGCGAACCAGATCGTCAACAGCGTCCCCGGGATGGACCTCGTCGCGGTCTACGGGCGCCGCCTCGAGCGCGCGCTCGAGGTGTATCGCGTACGCGGGCGCTCGAGGTGCGGCGACGCGACGACGCCAGGACGAGCTCGAGCAGGCGATCCGCGCGCGGCGCGCCGGTCGTCACGGAGGACGCGCTCGCGCTCTGCCGCGCGGAGCAGATCGACGTCGATCGTCGACGTCACGGGCTCGGTCGAGTTCGGCGCGCAGGTCGCCCTCGAGGCCTTCGAGCACGGCAAGCACGTCATCGCGATGAACGCCGAGGTCGACGCGACGGTCGGCCCGATCCTCCAGGTGTACGCGCGGCGGCACGGCGTGATCTTCTCGGCCTGCGACGGCGACGAGCCGGGGCTGCAGATGAACCTTACCGCTGGGTGAAGGGTCTCGGGCTCACGCCGCGCGTGCTCGGCAACGTCAAGGGCCTCCAGGACCCGTACCGGAACCCCGACACGCAGAAGGGCTTCGCCGAGCAGTGGGGCCAGAACCCGGCGATGGTGACGTCGTTCGCCGACGGCTCGAAGATCAGCTTCGAGCAGGCGATCCTCGCGAACGCGACCGGATTCAAGGTGCGCGCACGGGGGATGTCGCGCGGCGTCGCGTTCGACGGCTCGCCGATGGAGCTGCCGTCGCTCTACGACGTCGACGAGGTGCGCGAGCTCGGCGGGATCGTCGACTACACGGTCGGCCCGCCGGGCGTGAAGATCTTCTGCCTCGCCGAGCACCCGGACCCGAAGCAGCAGCACTACCTGAGCCTCTACAAGATGGGCGACGGGCCCGCTGTACCCGTTCTGGATCCCGTACCACCTGCCGCACTTCGAGGCGCCGAACGCGATCGCGCGCGTCGCGCTGTTCGGCGACGGCCTCGCGCCGCCGCTCGGCGGCCCGGTCGTGGAGGTCTGCGCCGTCGCCAAGCGCGACCTCGAGGCGGGCGAGACGCTCGACGAGTACGGGATGTTCATGACCTACGGCGAGGCGGTGAACGCCGACGAGATGAGCGCAGCGCCGCTACCTGCCCGAGGGGCTCGTCGAGGGGTGTCGTCTCGGCGCGACGTCGCGCAGGACGAGCGTCCTGACGTACGACGACGTCGAGCTCCCGCCGGGCCGCATGGCCGACGCGCTGCGCGCGGAGCAGTACCGGCACTTCCGCGATGAGACCTGGCTGGAGGAGCGGCTGCTCGTCGCCGCGTGACACAGACGCGCGTCTGCGCTTGACACCAGCGTCGTCTCAGGCGAAATGCGGGACGAGCGGATGTTCGAGGTCCTCGAAGGGGAGTTGGGGCGAGGATGAGCGAACGAGGTCGGGACGAGCGATGAAGGTCGTGATCTTCTGCGGCGGGCTGGGCGTCCGCATGGGCGAGGAGACCCAGACGATCCCGAAGCCGATGATCACCGTCGGCGGCCGCCCGATCCTCTGGCACATCATGAAGTGGTACGCGTCGTGGGGTCACGACGACTTCGTGCTCTGCCTCGGCTACAAGGCGCGAGTGCATCAAGGAGTACTTCCTCAACTACAACGAGGCGCTCTCGAACGACTTCGTCCTCTCGAACGGAGGCCGCGACGTCGAGCTGCTCGGGAGCGACATCTCGAACTGGCGGATCACGTTCGTCGACACCGGGCGCGCAGTCGACGATCGCGGAGCGGCTGCTCGCCGTCGCGCCCTCACCTCGAGGACGACGAGTACTTCCTCGCGACGTACGGCGACGGCCTCACGGACGCGCCGCTCCCGGACATGATCGAGCGGCTCCAGGCGACGGGCAAGACGGGGCTTTCATCTCCGTCCGGCCGATGTTCAACGCGCATGTCGTCCACGCCGACGACGACGGGCGTCGTCCGCTCGGTCGAGGACATGCAGGACGCCGACGTACGGATCAACGGCGGCTTCATGGTGTTCCGGCGCGAGATCCTCGACTAGATCAACCCGGGCGAGGAGCTCGTCGTCGAGCCGTTCGCAGCGCCTGATCGAGGCAGGCGAGCTCGTCGCGTATCCGGTACGACGGCTTCTGGGAGCCGATGGACACGATCAAGGACAAGCAGCGGCTCGACGCGCTCGCCGAGCACGGGCACGCGCTCCCTGGCGGACGCGCGGGCTCGACGGCCGGAGCGTCGACCGCTAGATGGTCGGCTTCCCGCTCGCGAGCGCCGAGCACCCGATCCGCCGCGTCCTCGCCCTCGGCTGCCCACGCCGACGACATCGAGATCGGGTGCGGCGCGACGATGCTCGCTCGCCAGCGCACGCTCCCGACGTCGAGGTCGACTGGGTCGTGCTCGGCGCAGAAGGCGAGCGCGAGCGACGAGGCGCGCGCGAGCGCCGAGGCGTTCCTGGCGACGGCTGCGCGGGCCGACGTCGAGGTGCACGGCTTCCGCGACGGCTTCTTCCCCTATGTCGGCGGCGAGGTCAAGGACGTCTTCGAGGAGCTCAAGGGACGCGTCGAGCCCGACCTGATCTTCACGCACGCGCGGCACGACCTGCATCAGGATCATCGGCTCGTCTGCGAGCTCACCTGGAACACCTGGCGCGACCACCTCATCCTCGAGTACGAGATCCCGAAGTACGACGGCGACCTCGGGACGCCGAACGTCTTCGTGCCGGTCCCCGACGAGCTCGTCGCGCGAGAAGGCGTCGCTGATCGAGGAGTCGTTCGCGAGCCAGCGCGAGAAGCACTGGTTCGACGAGGAGCTCTTCCTCGGCCTGATGCGCCTGCGCGGGATGGAGGCGCGCTCGCCGAGCGGGCTACGCGGAGGCGTTCACGTGTCGCAAGCTCGTCGCCTGGGTCTGGCGAGCCTGACGTGAGAGTTCTCGTCACCGGCCATCACGGCTACATCGGCTCGGTGCATCGCGCCGTCGCTGCGCGGAGGCGGGCCACGACGTCGTCGGGCTCGACACGTTCTACTACCGCGGCTGCGACTTCGGGGCCGAGCGCGAGGCGTCGAGTCGCTCGCTGGCGCTCGACGTCCGCGACGTCGGCCCGGACGAGCTCGAGGGCTTCGACGCGGTCGTCCATCTGGCCGCGCTCTCGAACGACCCGCTCGGCGACCTCAACCCCGCCTGGACGTACGCCATCAACCTCGACGGCACGGTCGCGCTCGCGCGCGCCGCGAGGGAGGCGGGGTGTCGGCGGTTCGTCTTCGCGTCGTCGTGCTCGATGTACGGCGCCGCGGAGGGCGACGACCTGCTCGACGAGGAGCGCGCCGCTGCAGTCCGCTGACGCCGTACGCCGAGTCGAAGGTGCGCGCGGAGGAGGCGCTGCGCGAGCTCGCCGACGACGACTTCTCGCCCGTCGCGATGCGGAACGCGACCGCCTTCGGCGTCTCGCCGCGGCTCCGGCTCGACGTCGTGCTCAACAACCTCGCGGCCTGGGCGCACACGACCGGGCGCGATCCGCCTCCAGTGCGACGGGTCGGCGTGGCGGCCGCTCGTGCACGTCCAGCGACATCGCGCGTGCGACGCTGCGCTCTGCTCGAGGCGCCGCGCGAGGCGGTGCACGGCGAGGCGTTCAACATCGGCTCCGAGGAGCAGAACTACCGCATCCGCGAGCTCGCCGAGATCGTTGCACGGCCTGCTCGCTGCGAGGTCGAGATCGAGCGCCGGATGCGTCGCCCGACCCGCGGAGCTACCGCGTCGACTTCTCGAAGCTTCGTAGCGCGTTCCCGGGGTTCCGCTGCGAGTGGACTGCCGAGCGCGGCGCCGAGGAGCTCGTCGACCGCGTACGCGGACGTCGGCCTCAGCTACGAGCAGTTCATGGACGACGGAGCGGTACACGCGGCTCGCGCAGCTCAAGCGCCTGCTCGAGGAGCGCACGCCTGGACGACACGCTGCGCTGGCGCGACCGCTAGG
>CAWJBN010000004.1:0-55188 GCA_963841175.1 uncultured Actinomycetes bacterium | reverse complement strand
GCTTCGACCGGCGCGGTCACCGGCACGCCGACGAGCGCCGGAACCGAGTCCTTCGCGGCGCGCGTCACCGACAGCCTCTCGCAGACCGACACGCAGGCGCTCTCGATCGAGGTCGCTCCGCCTCCGCAGCCGACGGTCCTGACGACGAGCCTTCCCGGTGGCAACGTCGGAAGCGCGTACGGTGCGACGTTGCAAGCGGGTGGCGGAACGCCTCCGTACACCTGGTCGCTCGATCCGGGCCCGCTCCCGCCCGGCCTCGCGCTCGATCCCGCGACCGGGACGATCTCGGGGACGCCGACGAGCGCCGGAACCTTCCCGTTCACCGCCAGGGTGACGGACGCCGCGAGCCAGTTCGACTCGCAGGCGCTCTCGATCACCGTCGCCGGCCCCATGCAGGTGACGGCGGGGCCGAACTCGACGACGATCCTCGCCGGAACGCATCGCTCCGGCACGGCCTCGAGCCTCGCGGCCGACGACAACGCGTATTACGAGGTCAACTCGACCACGTCCGGGCAGAGGACGACGGACTGGTACGGCACGTTCACCGGCGTTTCGAACTCGCTGTCGAACCTGCGCGTGAGCTACACGGGCAAGAACTCGCGCTCGTGCACGCAGGTCATCTTCATCTGGCGCTGGACGACCAGCTCGTGGGTGCAGCTCTCCTCACAGAGCGTCGGCACGACCGAGGTCGCGATCGCGAACCTCGTCCCGAGCGGGACGCAGGCGAACTACGTCAGCGGCACGACGGGCGACGGCGACGTCCGGGTTCGCGTCCGCTGCCGCCGCTCGTCGCAGTCGTTCTTCGCGAGCGGCGACCTGCTGAGGATCAGCTACGTGCGCCCGGCGGGGTTCGCGACGGCCGTCGGCTCGAGGCTGCGCGCGGCCTCCTCGGGATAGGGCAGCGTCTCGAGCAGGCGGCGCACGGCCGCCTCGTCCCCGTGCACGGTCAGGCCCTCGAGGTCGTGGTGCACGACGAAGCAGTAGAACGCGGCCGGATCGCTCTCGACGACCGCGTCCGGGCTCTCGCACGCGCCCGCCACGACGTCGCCGTCTGCGAACGACGCGACCTCGTCCCCGATCCGGAACTCGATGTCGGCCTCGGTCGGGTTTGGCGGGAAGGCGATCTCGAGCGCGCCCTTGAGCCAGCCGGACTGGAGCTCCTCGGTCGCCGACGGGGGGCCGAGAGAGCGCGCGCCCCAGTGCGCGAGCTCGTGCATGACCGGGCGTAGCGCCTCGCCGTACTCCGTCAGCTCGTAGATCGTCGACGCTGCGGGCGGCGGGAGCCGCCGGCGGGCCACGACGCCGTGGCGCTCGAGCTCCTTCAGGCGGCTCGCGAGGATGTTCGTGCCGCAGCCGGCGAGGTTCGCGTGCAGGTCCGAGTACCGCAGCTGGTCGTGCTCGAAGAGCTCGCGGACGATGAGCAGCGACCAGCGCTCGCCGACGACGTCGAGGGCGTGCGCGAGCGGGCAGTACTGGTTGTAGCTCTTCACGACTTGCGATTGTACAGCCAGTTCTTCGAAAAGGGAAGGCTTAACTTGCAAAAAGAAAGTTGCTGCTGTAGGATCGCAACCTTCGACGAATCTGGAAACGAACGAAGGGACTTGCATGGTTGCGTCCGAACGCACGAAGTGGTTAGCACTGGCGCTCATCTGCGCCGTCCAGTTCATGGTCGTCCTGGACATCGCGATCGTGAACGTTGCCCTGCCCTCGATCCAGGTCGACCTCGGCTTCTCGCAGGAGGACCTGCAGTGGGTCATCTCGGCCTACGCGCTCGCCTTCGGCGGCTTCATGCTGCTCGGCGGGCGGCTGGCGGACATCCTCGGACGCCGGCAAGTGTTCATGGGCGGGCTCGTGATCTTCTCCATCGGCTCGCTCTTGTGCGGGCTCGCCTGGAGCGACGAGTCGCTGATCGCCGCCCGCGCGCTGCAGGGACTGGGCGCGGCAACGATCACCCCCGCCGCACTCTCCATCCTCACGACGACCTTCACGGAAGGGCGCGAGCGCAACATCGCGCTCGGCGCGTGGGGCGCCGTCGGCGGCTTCGGGGCCGCCGCGGGCGTGCTCCTGGGCGGGATCCTCACGGATCTCCTCTCCTGGCCGTGGATCTTCTACGTGAACGTCCCGGTTGGCATCGCCGCCCTGATCCTCTCGCCGATCCTGCTCCGCGAGAGCCGCGACGCGCACGGGCAGAGTCACGACGTGCCGGGAGCGGTGCTCGTCACCGCCGGGCTGTCGCTGCTCGTCCTCGCGATCACGCAGGGCTACGGCTGGGGCTGGGGCTCGGCGACGACGATCGGCGCCTTCGTCGCCGCGGGTGCGCTGCTCGTGGGCTTCGTCGTGTGGGAGCAGCGGCAGAAGGAGCCGCTCGTCCCGTTCTCGATCTTCCGCCTGCAGACGCTGACCGCGGCCAACGTCGCCGGCTTCATCATGGGCACGGCGATGTTCTCGATGTTCCTGATGCTGACGCTGTACATGCAACAGGTGCTCGGGTACTCGCCGATCGAGACTGGCGTGGGGTATCTCGCCGTCGCGGGCACCGCGGTGATCTGGGCGAACGTGGCGGCAGTGGCCGTCAACAAGGTCGGCGTCAAGCCGGCGCTCATCTTCGGCATGAGCATGTTGACGATCGGCCTTCTCTACTTCACGCAGGTGTCGGTGGGCGGCTCGTACTGGGCCGACCTCTTCCCCGGCTTCCTCGTGCTCGGGGTGGCGATCCCGTTCTCGTTCGTCCCGATCACGATCGCAGCGCTCGCGGGGACGAAGCCCGAGGAAGCGGGGCTCGCGTCCGGCCTCATCAACACGTCGCAGCAGATCGGCGGCGCGGTCGGGATCGCGATTCTCTCGACGATCGCCGTCACGACGACCGACGGCGCGCTGACGGACCCGCAGGCGCTCACGGACGGCTTCGTGAACGCCTTCTGGGCAGGAGCCGCGATCGCGTTCGTCGGAGTGCTCGTCTCGGTCTTCATGGTTCGAGGCCGCGACCTCGCTCCGGCGCCCGCCCGCGAGCGCGAGCCGGCGCTCGAAGGGGCGTAAGAGAGACGTGGACGGAGGCATGCGGGCGAGCCCCGCGTGCCTCACGTCCGCCAGGTGCAAAGGGGTCAGGCTGAAGCCTGACCCCTTTGACCGTCAGCTCGCCTTCCGCTCTTCCTCGGTGTCGCCCTCGACGGGCTCCGCCGGATGCGTCTCCGACGGCTCGGCCGCTTCCACGGTCGGCCCATCCGGTTCGGCGGGCTGGTCGGGCGTCAGGTGCTCCGTGGGCTGAACAGCGACCCGCTCGTCCTCGACGCGATGCCGCGCGCGGGCGACCGCCTCGGCGCTCTCCTGCTCCCGCTCGGCGATCGCGTCGTCGAGCTCGGCGATGCGCGCTCGGAGCGAGGCGACCTTGTCCTCGTCCTGCTCGTAGGCGGCCTGGCCGAGGGCGAACTGAACTTCCTTGCGCTCCGCGCGAAGCGGCCTCAGCTCCTGCTTGAGCTGCACGACGCGGCGACCCGCTCCGCTCCACGCCGAGGCCGACTGGCGCGAGAACCGCCACCAGCCCGTGACCCGCTCGACCCCATCCACCGCGCCTCGTGCGAGCCCGCTCTCCGGGTTGCGCTCGGCGGCGCCGTAGAAGAGGAGGAAGAGCGCGGCCGCGAACGCGAGCAGCATCACGCCGAGCACGGCGTTCCCCGAGATGAACGAGAAGAGCGCTCCGGCGAGCACGATGCACGCGAGGACGAAGGTCGGAACGGGGAGGAGGACGCCGAAGAGCTTCGGCTCGGGCTGCGTGTACGCGATCGCTCCAGGCTCGCTCACGTCACCACTGGGCTCACCACCGGGCTCACCACCGGGCGCGCTGTCGATGCGAGCGCCGCAGTTCGGGCAGAAGCGCGCGTCGGCCGAGACGGCCAGACGGCAACTGGGACAGGTGACGTTCTCGGTCACGGCTACCTCCCGGATTCCCATACCCGCCCCGCCGACACCGTACACGCGGAGAGCCGCCGCAGCCTCGGCCACGGCGGCTCGCCACGCGTGCGTGCTACGTGAGGTTGTTCGCCTTGAGGAACTGGGCGGCGACCTTCGCGGCGGGTTTCTTGTCCACCCCGACCGCCTTGTTCATCGCCTGGATGGCCTGCGTCGTCAGCAGGCGCGTGACCTTGTTCATCGTCGACGTGAACTTCGCCCCATGCTGGCGGATGAGGTCACGGTCGACGACGGGCGCGACGTGCTGGAACCCGAACATGTTCTTCGGATCCCTCAGCTGCACGTACTTCCTCCCGAGCAGCTGCGGGTCGGTCGTGAACACGTCGGCTGCGAGCACGTCCCCCTGGTCGAGGAGCTGGTACGCCGAGATGGCGGCGAGCGGGACGAAGTCGAACCCCCTCACGCCGTACTGCCGTGCGATCGGCCGCGTCCACCGCGTCTCCCACTCCGGGAAGCCCGCGATCGTGAGGTCGGGCACCCGCTTCAGGTCCGCGAGCGTCTTCAGGTTGTACCGGTTCGCGGTCGCCCGCGTGACCGCGATCACGTCACGGTCCTGGAACGGCGTCTGCCGCAGCAGCGTGTGCCCCCGCCGCTCGTACAGCCGCTTCGCGAGGTCGTACGTCCCCGCCGCGGTCTTCGGCAACGTCTTCCTCCGGAAGGTGACCGAGAGCATGATCCCCGTGTACTCCGGATAGAGCGTGACCTGACCGCTCTTGAGAGCGGTGTCCGCGATCTCGGTTGAGCCGAGATTCTCCTTGTACTTCACCTTGTAGCCGGCTGCGATCAGCGCCTGCCGGTACAGCTGGCCGAGGACGTACTGCTCCGGGAAGTTCTTCGCGCCGACGATGATCGGAGTCGTCTGGCTCTGCGCGGCCGGCGCGGAGGACGCGAGAAGACCTAATACGAGAGCGACTCCGAGTGCGATCGAGAAGGCGGCCTTGGCGGCGCGCCGGTTGTGCTTTCGAATCATGCGAACTACCCCCTTTCAGGGCGTCGAGTTGCGGGCTCTCCCGGCCCAAAGGTCTAGAGGCGGGTGACCCCCGTGGTCACGTCCGGCTGCAACGCATGAGCACCCGTACGTAGTCCCGCCGGGGTGAGCACGCGTTGTAGGAGACCGAGCGCGGTGTCGGCGGCGAGGGCGAGCAGCGAGACGCAGATCGCGGCTCCGACCACGCCCTCCAATCCGTACCCAGCCTGGTTCACGATGATGTCGCCGAGGCCCCCTCCGCCCGCCACGGCCGCGATGGTAGCGGTCGCGACCACGAAGACGACAGCAGTGCGGATCCCCGCGAAGATCAGCGGCAGCGCCATCGGGATCTCCACGCGGAGGAGGGTCTGCGACCGCGTCATCCCCATTCCGCGTGCGGCCTCGACGGCATCAGGCTCGACTCCGTCGACGCCGACGTACGCGTTCGTGAGGATCGGCGGCACCGCGAGGATGACCAGCGCGAAGGTGACGTTCGTGAAGCCGATGCCGAGGAAGGCGAGCCCGATCGCGATCACGGCCAGGCTCGGGAGCGCGCGGCCGACGTTCGCGAGGTTGATCGCGACGAAGGAGCCGCGGTGCAGGTGCCCGAGCCAGACGCCCAGGGGGAGGGCGACGACCAGCGCAACCGCCATCGCAGCCCCGGACAGGAGCAGGTGCTCTCCGGTCTTCTCCAGGATCAGCGAGCGCTCGTCGACGACGAACTCGATCGCATCCGGAAAGACGCTGAGATCGGCGCCGATCACGCCGTTCTCCGGGCGCGAGCCCACGGGGTCAGACCCCGTTGCACGAGCACGAGCAGCCCGTCGGCCACGAGTGCGAGCGCGACCGCGAGCCCGCCGGCGACGATGATCTCGGTCTTGAACGCCTCGCGCAGCGCGATGAAGATCGGGTACCCGAGCCCCTCCGGGATGACGAGCGCGGCCACGGTCGCGAGCGCGATCGTGGACACGACCGCGACCCGGAGCCCCGCGATCATGGCGGGCACGGCGAGCGGAAGCTCCACGCCCCAGAGCGTCTGAGCCCGCGTGTAGCCCATTCCCCGCGCAGCCTCGAGCACTTCAGGTGGGACGCTGCGCAGCCCCTCGAGGTTGTTCCGGAACAGGATCAGGAGCGTGTAGCCGACGAGCGCAACCTCCACCGTCGTCACCGTCAGCCCCGTCACCGGCACGAGCAGCTGGAAGAGCGCGAGGCTCGGGATCGTGTACACGACGGCCGAGAACGCGGTCACGGGCCCCTCGAGCAGGCGGAAGCGGTGGGCGAGGATCGCCGAAACGAAGGCGAGGACGAAGCCGATCGCCACCGCGATGAGCACCAGCTTCACGTGCTCGATGAGCGCCGGCTGGATCACTCCGGCCCAGTTGTCGCGCACCCAGTCCGCGCAGAAGAGGCGGTTCTCGGTGACGCAGTCGCTCCCCTCGCCGAAGTCGGGGATCACTGGCGCCTGGGCGAGAAACGGCGTCATTCGGCGAGGGTGGCGAGCGCGTCGAGCGTGACGACGCCCTTGGGCTCCCCGTCGGAGTTCGTCACGACGAGCGAGCGCGAACCGTGCGTGATCATCAGCGAGAGCGCGTCGCGCAGGCTCGTGCTGGCGTCCGCACGGAGGTCGATCGGGCCGTCGAGCGGTGCGAGCTCGAGCTCGTCGAGGCGGCGCAGTGACAGCAGCTTGATCCCGCGGTCGGAGCCGATGAAGCGCTCGACGAACTCGTCCGCGGGATGCTCGAGGATCCGCTCCGGCGTGTCGTACTGCGCGAGGACGCCGCCCTCGCGCAGGATCGCGATGCGGTCGCCGAGCAGGATCGCCTCGTCGATGTCGTGGGTGACGAAGATGATCGTCTTGCGGACCTCGTTCTGGATCCGCAGGAGCTCGTGCTGGAGGCGCGCGCGCGTGATCGGGTCGAGCGCGCCGAACGGCTCGTCCATGAGCATCGCGGGCGGGTCGGCCGCGAGCGCGCGCGCGAGCCCGACGCGCTGGCGCTCGCCGCCGGAGAGCTGCAAGGGGAAGCGCTTCCGGTAGTCCGCCGCGGGCAGGTCGACGAGGTCGAGGAGCTCGTCGACGCGCTCGGCGATGCGCGCGTTCGGCCAGCCGAGGAGCTTGGGAACGGTGGCGACGTTGTCCGCGACCGTCATGTGCGGGAAGAGGCCGACCTGCTGGATGACGTACCCGATGCCGCGCCGCAGCTCGATCAGGTCGAGCGAGCGCACGCTCCGGCCTCCGAGCGTGATCTCCCCCTCGTCGAAGTCGATCAGCCGGTTGACGAGCTTCATCGCCGTCGTCTTGCCGGCGCCGGACGGGCCGACGAGACAGCAGATGTCCCCTGCGGGGACCGTGAGCGAGAGCTCCGAGACGGCAGGTTCTGCGCGGCCCGGATAGCGCTTCGTCACGCGATCGAACACGATCTCGGCGGCCGCGCCGCTCACCGGGGTAGCCTAGTCGCGCAATGGCGGGGCGGCGAAGCGTCGAGGAGCTGCTCCGGGACGCCGAGGCGCGGATCGAGCGCCTGGAGCCGGCCGCGGCGCTGGCCGCGGTCGAGGAGGGCGGGGCGCTTCTCGTCGACATCCGCTCGGAGGACGCGTGCGAGCGCGACGGAATCGTCCCCGGCTCACTACAGGTGCCGCGCACGGTGCTCGAGTGGAGGCTCGACCCGACTAGCCCGTGGCGCAACCCGCACGTCGGCGGGCTCGACAAGCGCGTCCTCCTGATCTGTGACCACGGCTACTCGTCGATTCTCGCCGCCGCGACGCTCGTCGACCTCGGCTTCGCGCGCGCTGGCGACGTGATCGGCGGGTTCGAGGCGTGGCGAGACGCGGGCCTGCCGGTCGCGCCGGCGCCCGCCCGGCGCGCAGACGGCGAGCTGCCGGGGATGGCGGGGCCGGATTAGCCGCGGATGCAGGTGTTCTGCCGCTACGTGCGCTGGTCGAGGGAGCGCGTCTCGTCCGCGACGAGCTCTAGGGACTTCACGTGTTGCGCGATACGTTGACGTGACCTAGTGGCGACGCCGAGAAGCATCCAGCGCACGTACTTCCTGCTGCTGCTCGGGAACACGCTCGCGGCGTCGCTGATCTGGGGCATCAACACGATCTTTCTGCTCGACGCGGGGCTCTCGAACCTCGAGGCGTTCGCGGCCAATGCGTTCTTCACCGCCGGGATGGTCATCTTCGAGGTGCCGACGGGGATCGTCGCGGACACCGTCGGGCGGCGCGCGTCCTACCTGCTCGGGACGCTGACGCTCTCCGGCGCGACCCTCCTGTACGTGCTCCTCTGGCAGATCGAGGCGTCGTTCTGGCTGTGGGCGGTCGTCTCGGTGCTGCTCGGGCTCGGCTTCACGTTCTTCTCCGGCGCGGTCGAGGCATGGCTTGTCGACGCGCTCACCGCGACGGGATACACGGGGACGATGGAGCACGTGTTCGGGCGCGGGCAGGTCGTCTCCGGAGTGGGGATGCTGACCGGCTCCGTCGCGGGCGGCGTCATCGCGCAGTACGTCAGCCTGGGCGCCCCGTTCGTCCTCCGCAGCCTCATCCTGATCGTGATGTTCGTGGTCGCGTTCCAGCTCATGCGCGACGTGGGCTTCACGCCGGAGAAGAGCGGGAACCCGCTCCAGGAGATGCACAAGATCACGGTCTCCTCGATCGACTACGGCTGGCGCGTGCCCGCGGTCAAGTGGCTCATGGTCCAGTCCTTGGTGACCGGCGGAGTCGGGATCTACGCGTTCTACGCGCTGCAGCCGTACCTGCTCGAGCTCTACGGCGATCCCGACGCGTACACGATCGCCGGTCTCGTGGCCGCCCTCGTCGCCGGCGCGCAGATCGTCGGCGGGATCGCGGCGCCGGGGATCAGGCGGCTCTTCGGGCGGCGCACGTCCGGGCTGATTGCGACCACGGTGCTGAGCGTGGTGGCGCTCGCGTTGATCGGGCTCATCGAGCACTTCTGGGTGGTCGTCGGGCTGATCGCTGTCTGGGGGCTCCTGTTCGCGGCGTCGCTGCCGATCCGGCAGTCCTATCTCAACGGGCTCATCCCGTCGCGCCAGCGGGCGACCATCCTCTCGTTCGACTCGATGATGGCCTCGACCGGCGGCGTCTGGACGCAGCCGGCGCTCGGGCGCGCCGCCGACGTGTGGGGCTACGCGACGTCGTACGTGATCGGAGCCGGGATCTCGGCGCTTGCCGTGCCGTTCCTGGTGCTGTCGCGAAGGGAGAACGCGCCCGCGGACATGGTGGTCGGCGCTCCCGAGCCCGAGCCGGCGGAGGTCGGGGAGCTGCTTCCGGCCGTGCATCCGGCAACCGCCGAGCCGCACCCGTGCGCGCCGACGGTCGTGGTGCACGCCGAGCGGTAGCGCTCGTTCGTAGGGGCGAGGCTTGCCTCGCCCTCGCCGACTACAGTCGGGCGCATGCAGATCGGAAAGAGCGGGGACCCGGTCACCCGCATCGCCCAGGCGTACCCCGACCGGGTCGAGGTGCGGGGCCTCGATCTCACGGGCGACGTGATGGGGCGGCTCGGCTTCACCGAGTACTTCCACCTGCTGCTCACCGGCCGCGAGCCGACCGAGGACGAGGCCTTCTTCCTCGACCTGCTGCTCGTCTCGATCGCGGAGCACGGGCTGATGCCGTCGAACGTCGCCGCGCGGATGACGCTCGCGGCCGACCCCGAGTCGCTCCAGAGCGCGGTCGCAGCGGGGATCCTCGGCGCCGGGCCGGTCGTCCTCGGGAGCTCCGAGGCGTGCGCGCGGCTCCTCGCGCAAGGCGTCGCGTCCGGAGGCGACCCCGCCGCGGTCGCACGCGACATGGCCCGCGTGATCCACGAGGCCGGCGGCAAGATCCCCGGCTTCGGCCATCCCGTCCACCGGCCGGTCGACCCGCGCGCAGAACGGATCCTCGAGCTCGCGGACGAGCGTGGCGTGAGCGGGCCGAATGTCGCGCTCGCGCGCGCGCTGCGCGACGCCGTCGCGGAGACCTGGAAGAAGCCGCTGCCGATGAACGTGTCCATGGCGATCGCCGCGGTGCTCCTCGACCTCGGCTACTCGCCGGAGGTCGTGAAGGCCGTCCCGATCCTCGCGCGGACGGCGAGCCTGCTCGCGCATCTCGCCGAGGAGCGCGAGACTCCGGTCGGCTTCCTCATGGCCGGGAAGGCCGACGAGGCGGTCCAGTACGAGCCTGATGCTCCAGCCTGAGGTCGAGACCCGCCCCTGGCCCGATCAGCTCGCGCTCGACGACGAGAGCTACCGCGCGCAGCTCGCATATCTCTTCGAGCGCTCGGCGTTCTATCGCGAGAAGCTCGCGTCCGCCGGGATCGCGACCGCCGAAGAAGCGGGCAGCCTCGCGGACATCGCGCGGCTGCCGCTGACCGAGAAGCAGGAGCTCCGGGCCACGGTCACGCCCGAGAACCCGATCGGGGCGCACCTCTGCGCGACGCGTGAGGAGATCGTCCGCATCTACTCGACGAGCGGCACGACCGGCTCCCCGAGCTACATCCCGCTCACGAAGAGCGACCTCGACAACTGGGTCACGGGCTCAGCGCGCAGTTACGCCGCCTCGGGGATCACGGCCGGTCAGCGCATCGTCTCGACCTACAACGCGGGCCCGTTCGTGGCGGGCGCCGCGCTCGAGGCGTTCGACCGCATCGGGCTCAGCCACATCCCGGTCGGCACCGGCAACACCGACCGCCTTGTCAAGGCGATCGAGCTCCTGAGGCCCGAGGCCGCGGTGCTCACGCCTTCGTACGCTGCTTACCTCGCCGAGAACTTCGACCTTCGCGGCTCGACTGTCGAGCGCGTCCTCGTCGCGGGCGAGCCCGGCGGCGGCGAGCCGGCGTTCCGCGCGAAGCTCGAGGAGGGCTGGGGCGCACGCGTGATGGAGGCGATGGGCATCGGCGACATCGGCATCTCGCTCTGGGGCGAGTGCGAGGAGCAGGACGGCATGCATCTCGGCGCGCGCGGCTTCGTGCACGCGGAGCTCGTCGACCCCGAGACCGGAGACGCGCTCAGCTGTCGAGGACGGCGCGCGCGGCGAGCTCGTGCTCACGCACCTGCAGCACCGTGCGGCCCCGCTCCTCCGTTTCCGCACGCGCGACCACGTCGAGCTGCGGATGAGTCCCTGTCCGTGCGGCCGCACCGGCCCGCGCGTGCGCTGCATCGGACGCACCGACGACATGCTGATCGTGCGCGGCGTCAACGTCTTCCCGTCGGCCGTACGCGAGGTCGTCTCCGGGTTCGAGAGGGTCAGCGGCCACATCCTCGTCCGTCCTCAGGTGGAGGGCGTGAAGCAGGAGCCGCCGCTGCCGGTTGCCGTCGAGCTCGCGCGGGACGCCGCGCCCGATGCGGCGCTCGCGGACGCGATCCGTGACAGGCTTCGCGAGGTACTGGTCGTGCAGACGCGCGTGGAGCTCGTTGAGTGGGGGACGTTGCAGCGGAGCGAGTACAAGTCGAAGCTCGTGGAGAGGCAATGAGGAAGCTCCAGAGCCAGGGCGTTCACCACATCACGCTCGTCGGGGCGAACCGGCAGACGTCGATCGACTTCTGGGACGGCGTCCTCGGCATGCCGTTCGTCTTCGAGCAGCCGAACCTCGACAACGAGTCGGAGAGCCACCTCTACTTCGACCCGGGCGACGGCAGGCTCATCACCGTCTTCACGAACGAGGAGCGCGCGCCGGACCCCGAGCGCACCTCGACCGACATCGGCACCGTGCACCACATCGCATTCGCGCTCTCCCAGGCGACGTTCTGGCAAGCCGTCGAGAGGCTCGACGAACGCGGCATCCGGCACTCGGGCGTGAAGGACCGCGGCTTCATGGACTCGATCTACTTCGAGGACCCGCTCGGCCTGCTGATCGAGCTCGCGTCGTACCGCTTCGAGCCGCCGTATCCGTGGACGCACGCCGAAGTCCTGCTCGAGGCGCACAAGCTGCGCGTGGAGCGCGGCGACTACAACATCGACCGGAGCCACCTCGCCGACGCGATCGAGGCGCTCGTCGTACGATCGCGGGAGTCGCTGTCCGAGGAGCGCTCGCCCAAGAATCCCTACTGAGAGAGGAGTCGGACATGGCCACGAACACGTTGAGCATCCTCAAGCCGAGCGTGAACAACCTGACGACGAGGATCTTCGTTCGCGCCGCCGGGCTCGAGTTCGAGGAGACGGACGTGTGGGGGAAGAAGTCGACCCCCGAGTTCCTCGCGAAGGACCCGGCCGACCTGACGCCGCTGCTCGAGGAGGCGGGCCTGCCGAAGGGCTCGCTCTGGGAGAGCTGCGCGATCATGCAGTACCTCTGCAACAAGCACGGCCTCGACCGCTTCTACCCGACCGATCCCGGCGAGCGGGCGATGGTCGACAGCGCGATGTTCTACTTGATCGGCACCTTCTATCCGCTGCTCGCGCGCGCCACGTACCCCGCCCTCGGTTTTGGCCAGTACCCGGGAGAGGTGGCGACCGCGGACGTCTCGGACGAGCTCAAGGAGCAGGCGCGGAAGGACGCCGAGGCCGCGCTCGCCGGGCCGCTCGAGACGTTCAACTCGTTCTTCCTCGACGGCAGGCCGTTCGTCGGCGGTGACCACCCGTCGATCGCCGACATGCGCTGGGCGGCGACGCTCGAGTTCCTGCGCGCGATCGACTACGACTTCCCGGCCTGGACGGAGGCGTACATGGCGCGTGTGGAGGAGACGCTCGGCGAGGCGTACTCCGAGCCGGTCGCCGACGTCAGGGGCTACATCGACTACGTGAGGTCGCAGAGCACCTAGAGCCCCGTCCCCGGTACCCGAGGTCTCGCGAGCCGGCTACCGAGTGCGCCGCTTGAGCCGCCGCGCGAAGTCGCCGGCGCGTCGCATCGGGGCGGTCAGACGCCACGACTTCGAATTGTGGACCCCCTCCAGGAGGACGTGCGTCTCTGCGAGCGCCGCCGTAAGCCGCCGGTACTCGGCGTTGACCCGCTCGAGCTCGGCCGCGAACAGCCCCACCTCCACGTTGACCCGCTCCTTCTCTGCGCGCTCCACCGCGTGCGCTGTCCATGCCGAGTGAATCTCCGCCCTCAGCGCGGCCGACTCGGCAGCTGCGGAGGCGCTGGCGGCTTGCGCCCCGTCCAGCACGTCGAGCTCGCACCGCACCAGCATCTCTGCGCGGCCGCGCTCGCGCCCCTCCAGCGCCGCACCGAGATCGAAGAACGCGAGCGGGGCGCACTCCGACGTCACCGCGACCACGTTCGAGCGCAGATCGACGTCGAGCCCCTTCGGCCCGCCCTCCTGCGCGTTGTGCCGCGCCCGGTCGAAAGTCTCGTCGTCCATGACCGTGATCGTGGCGGCGGGGTGACGGACGCCCGCCCAGTCACCCTCGTCGGGGAGGAAGACGTGCACGTGCGGCGCGCCGGCGTCCGCGACCGCGAGGTAGCTACCGCCAGCGCCGAACCGGAGGCCGTGCGGGTAGTGGACGCCGGTGAGGATGCCGACGGGGTCGGCTTCCTCGCCGAGCCCCGTGCCTGCATAGAGGAAGACCCCGTGCGCGTTGTGGTTGCTCACGGCCAGCCAGCCCCCGTCGTCGCTCAGCGCCAGGCCGTCGGGGATGTCGAGCCACTTGCGCAGGACGACCTCGCCCTCGACGAGCGCACCGCTCGCATCGAGGGTGTGCCGCGTGAGCGTGTTCCCCGAGTTGTTGCACACGAGCACCTCGTGTCGTCCGTCGCCGAGCGAGCGTGCGGCGACGGAGCCGGGTGCCTGGAACAAGCTGTCGATCTCGCCGTCGACCGGGTAGGTCTTCGTCAGCTCGCCCGCGCCGGCGGGGGGAATCCGGAACACCCCGAGCCCGCCGCCGCGGTTGGCGACGAGCAGCGTGTCCTCGTCCACGAAGTCGACGCCGTGCGGCTCGCTCAGCTCCGTCGACGCCAGCAGGTCGAGGCTCGTGACGGCGATCTCTGGCCGGAGCTCCGAGACGGTGATCCGTACCTCCGCTACTGCGATCTGCCCGCTCGTGAAGCAGGCGATCGCGAGCCGCTTCCCGCTCGGAGAGAAGCGGACGTCCTCGGTGCGTCCCGAGCGCCGCGAGGGCATCGCGGACGCTCGGCGGCGCGTCGAATCCGATCTCCGCCGACGCCGTCCCCGCCTGCACACCCATCTGATCAAACCTAACGGCCGACCACGGCCGGTGCCGGGAGAACTGCCGGGCTCGCGAGTCGTTCAAGGTCGCCGCACTCGACGCGCCCGGGCGTACGATGACTTCTTGAGCTAGCGAGGAGGTCCCGATGGCGGACACCGTCCGTAGCGTCGAGTACCAGTACGCGACCGTTCCGGACGCGCCTGGGGAGGTGCAGCGGATCCTCTCCGTGCTCGTGGACGGCGGCGTGAACCTCGTCGCCTTCCTCGGGTTCCCGCAGGGAGGCGGGCGGTCACAAATCGATCTCGTGGCGGAGGATCCAGCGGCGCTTCGGAAGGCCGCCGAGGCAGCGGGCGTGACGCTGAGCGAGCCCAAGCGCGCGTTCCTGATCCAGGGCGACGACCGCGTGGGCGCCGTCGCCGAGGTCACCGGCAAGCTCGCGGGAGCGAACGTGAACGTCACCGCCGCCGCGGCGGTCGCGGCCGGCTCGGGCGGCTTCGGGATGATCGTCTGGGTCGCGCCGTCCGACTACGAGCGGGCCGCGGGCGCGCTCGGGGCCTGACGCAGACGGTCGGCCGTGCGCTGACCACGGCCACGTACCATCGCGACGTGGCCGTCACGCCCGCCGACGCCGACACCGTCCTCGCCGAGCTCGAGTCGGCCGACCGGCTCCTCGTCCAGCAGGTCTTCAAGCCGATCGCCAACGAGTACCGGATCAGCGTTCCCGAGCCGGGCTCCACCTCCGAGGGGCGCCCGCTGCTCTACGTGAAGCAGAAGAAGCTCAAGATCAAGGAGGACATCCGCTTCCGGATCTCGCCGGACGCCGAGGAGCACGTGTTCATGATCAAGTCCAAGTCCGTGTTCGAGTTCCGGGGCCGGCACGACGTGCTCGACGCGAACGGCGCGGTCATCGGGGTCCTCGAGAAGGCCTTCGGCAAGTCGCTTCTGCGCAGCCACTGGCAGGTGCGGGACGCGACCGGAGCGGAGCTCGTCGAGGCACACGAGGCGAGCTGGACGATCGCGGTCGTCCGGCGCGTCGTCGCCTTCCTGCCCGAGTGGCTGCTGCCGCTCGCGTGGCTGCCGTTCAACTTCACGCTTGTCCGAGACGGCCAGCCGGCCGGGAGCTACAAGCGCATCCTCGGGACGCTCCGCGACCGTTACGTCCTCGAGCTGGAACCTGGGCTCGAAGGCGTCGACCGGCGACTCCTCGTCGCATTCACGGTCGGGCTCGACGCGCTCCAGGATCGCTGAGAACCAGCGACCGATCAGTCTCGACCGCGTTCGCAGTCCAACAGATATGAGGAATCGTCGCGCCGCCGCAGGCGTTGACGCGGAGGTGACCTCGCCCGCGCATACGCTGGCCGTATGACCGGCGAGCTCGCCATTCGCCTGCGTGGCGTCGTCAAGCGCTACGGCGAGATCACCGCGGTGAACGGGCTCGACCTCGACGTTCCCGGCTGGCGACCTGCGTCGGACTGCTCGGGCCGAACGGGGCGGGCAAGTCGACGACGATGCGCACGCTGACCGGCCAGTCGATTGCGGACGAGGGCGAGGTAGAGGTGCTCGGTTTCCGGCTTCCCGAGGAGTCGAAGCAGGCACGCGCGCAGCTCGGGCTCTCGCCGCAGCTCGACAACCTCGACGTGACGCTGACCGTCGAGCAGAACCTCCTCGTCTTCTCGCACCTGTACCGGATCGGGCGCCATGACCGCCGTGCGGCGATCGAGCGCGCGCTCGAGATGGCGAACCTCGTCGAGCGGCGAGACACCCGTGTCGACAAGCTCTCGGGCGGCATGCGCCGGCGGCTGCTGATCGCTCGCGCGCTCGTCCACCGCCCGCGCCTCGTGCTGCTCGACGAGCCGACGGTCGGCCTCGACCCCCAGGTGCGGCAGGAGCTGTGGGCGCTGATCGACGCCCTGCGCGTCGAGGGGACGACGATCCTCATGTCGACGCACTACATCGAGGAGGCGCAGCGCCTGGCCGACACCGTGATGATCATGTCGCACGGGAAGGCGGTGGCGACCGGCCCGCCCGCCGAGCTCGTCGCCGAGCACGCAGGCCGCGAGGCGATCGAGGTCTACGGAGCGCCGCCGAAGCTCGCCGAGGTCGAGGCGTTCGCGCGCGAAGCGGGCCTGCGGACGCGCCGCACGGGGACGAGCGTGTCCGTGCTCGGGATCGAGGACGCGGACGGGGGCGCTCCCGAGGGCGAGCGGCGCCCGGCGAACCTCGAGGACGTGTTCGTCCTCCTGACCGGGGAGCAGATCGACTGATGGCGATCGCGACTCCGCCTCAGGGAGCCAGGCTCGGGCGGCTCGAGCGCCCGGCGCTGACCGGCGTGCTCGTCCGCGAGATCGTGAACTACTCGTCGTACTGGAAGGCGTCCGCGTTCTCCTCGACCGTCGAGCCGACGCTGTACCTGCTCGCGTTCGGCTTCGGCTTCGGATCCATCGTCAGCACCATCGGTGGCTACGACTACGTCGAGTTCGTCGCGACCGGCACGGTCGCGACGGCCGTGCTGTTCTCGAGCGCGTTCCCGGCGATGTTCGGGACGTATGTGAAGTACGCGTTCCAGCACACCTATGACGCGATCCTCGCGGCGCCGGTCGACACCGAGGAGCTCGTGTCCGCCGAGGCGCTGTGGATGTCCATGCGCGCCGGCGTCTACGGCTGCGTGCCGCTGTTGGTCGGGATGGTGTTCGGCCTCGAGCCGGCGTGGGGGATGCTGACCGTTCCGTTCATCGCGTTCGTCTCGGGCTTCGGGTGGTCGAACTTCGGCATCGCCGTCGCGGGCTACTCGAAGTCGATCGACAACTTCAGCTACATCGTCAGCGCCGTCCTCACGCCGCTCTTCCTCGTGGCGGGCACGTTCTTCCCGCTCGACGGGCTACCGGAGTGGGTGCAGGTTCTGGGCCTGCTCAACCCGCTCCACCACTGCGTCGAGCTCGTCCGGCATGCGGTCTTCGGCTTCGAGGGCTGGATCGACGTCCTGAGCTTCGCCTACCTCATCGCCTTCGGGTTGGCGATGTGGCGGATCGCGATCCGCGCGATGACCCGGAAGCTCATCGACTAGGCGCCGAGATCGAGCTGCGTCCGCGACGCGTGTGCTCGTTCAGGAGATCGACGAGCGAGGACACGACGAAGTCGGCCACCTTACCCATGGGCACCCATCCGGCCGGAGCTACACTCGGCCGCCGATGCCCCGCCGCGCCCTCGTCATCGGCCTCGACTGCGCCGCGCCGCAGCTCGTCTTCGACCAGTGGCTCGACGAGCTCCCGAACATCCGGAGCCTCACCGAGCGCGGCCGCTTCGGCGTCCTGCGGAGCTGCGACCCGCCGATCACGGTGCCCGCGTGGTCGGTGATGACCTCGTCGCGGAGCCCCGGAGTCCTCGGCTTCTACGGCTTCCGCAACCGCAAGGACCACAGCTACGACGCGATGGGCTTCGCCGACTCGCGTTCGGTCCGGGTGCCGCGGGTGTGGGATCTCCTCAGCGGGAAGGGCCGCCCGGTCGTCGTACTCGGCGTCCCGCAGACCTATCCGGTGTCGCCGGTGAACGGCGTCATGGTCTCGTGCTTCCTCACCCCGGACACGACCCGTCAGTACACGTATCCGCCCGCGCTCAAGCAGGAGATCGAGGGGCTCGTCGGCGAGTACATGGTCGACGTGCCGAACTTCCGGACGGAGGACAAGGCGCGCGTGCTGCGCGACATCGAGACGATGACCGAGCGCCGGTTCAAGGTCGCGGAGCACTTGCTCGAGACGCGGCCGTGGGACCTCTTCTTCATGGTCGAGATGGGCACCGACCGCGTCCACCACGCGTTCTGGCGCTACTTCGACCCGGAGCACCGGCTGTACGAGCCCGACAACGAGTTCGAGAACGCGATGCTCGACTACTACCGCGGCGTCGACGAGAAGATGGGGCGGCTGCTGCGGTTCGCGGACGACGACACCGCCGTGCTCGGTCGTCTCCGACCACGGCGCGAAGCGGATCGACGGCGGCATCTGCGTCAACGAGTGGCTGCGGCAGGAGGGCTATCTCACTCTGCTCGAGGAGCCGACCGAGCCGTCGAGGCTCACGCCGGACATGATCGACTGGTCGAAGACGGTCGCCTGGGGCGAGGGCGGCTACTACTGCCGGCTCTTCCTCAACGTCGCCGGCCGCGAGCCTCAGGGCACGGTCGCGCAGGAGGACTACGAGCGCGTGCGCAACGAGCTGAAGGCGAAGCTCGAGGCGCTCGGCGACGAGCACGGGCGCGCGATCGGCACGGTCGCGCACCGCCCGGAGGAGCTGTACGAGACGCGGAACGGGATTGCCCCTGACCTCATGGTCTACTTCGGCGACCTCTTCTGGCGCAGCGTCGGCCAGGTCGGTACCGGCACCGTCCACGTGTTCGAGAACGACACCGGTCCCGACGATGCGAACCACGCGCACGAGGGGCTCTACGTGCTCGTCGCGGACGGCGTCGAGCCGGGGCGTGGGGAGGAGCGGAGCCTGCTCGACGTCGCGCCGACGCTCCTCGAGCTGCTCGGCGAGCCGGTGCCGCCCGAGATGGAAGGCGCGCGGCTCGCTTGAGGGCTCGTCCGAAGTTCCCGGGCACGAGGCCGACCCGCTTCGGGCATCCGAACGAAGGTCGGCACAACCGGATCAGCTACCGGATCATGGAGCAGGCGCTCGCGTACGCGGCCGAGACGTACGGGCGCGGGAAGCTCGTCGACATCGGCTGCGGCTCCAAGCCGTGGCGTAGCGCGTTCGCGCCGTACGTGTCCGAGCACGTCGGCGTCGACCTCGTCGACTCGAAGCGCGCACCCGGGACCGTGGACGTGATCGCGGGCGCGTACGAGATCCCGCTCGAGGACGGCTGCGCCGACACCGTTCTCATGTCGGTCGTGCTCGAGCACCTCGAGCAGCCGGCGCGTGCCCTGGCCGAGGCGCACCGGCTGTGCGCGCCGGGCGGGCACCTGATCATGACCGCGCCCCTGTTCTGGCACCTGCACGAGCGCCCGCGCGACTTCTTCCGCTACACCCCGGACGGGCTGCAGTTCCTCCTCGAGGATGCGGGCTTCGAGGTGGCGGAGATCGTGCCCCTGTCGGGCGTGTGGACGACGATCTCGCTCGAGCTCTCTTACGCCTTGCGCCGCTATCGCCGCGGGCCGCTTCGCTTCGTCGTCGACGGTGTCACCGTCGGAGCGCAGTGGGCCGCCGCCCGCTGGGAGAAGGTCGACTACCAGCCGAAGTTCAGCTACAGCCACCTGGCCGTGGCCGTCAAGCCGGGCTGAGGCGCTCGAAGTCGGCGCGATCCTTGGCCGCTTCGGCCGGGTCGTCGCGGGCCTTGGACTTGCCGCGCCGGAGGGCTTCGAGCGCGATGAGGCGGGCGCGCACTCCGTCGAGCTCCCGGACGTCCGGCCCGAAAGCACCCGGCGCCCACGTCCCTCGCCCCTCGCGCAGCGGCGTAAAGACCTCGTCGCCGTCCCGAGCGAGATACGTCAGCTCGAGTCTGACCCCCGCTCGCTCGTAGCCGGTGCCTCCGTCCTCGTCCTCGTCCGGTGCGTGGCGCCAGCCGTCGGCCTCGAGGAGCTCCACGATCCGTGGCAGGTCCTCGAGCCAGACCGCGATGTCGACGTCGTCGTGCGGTCGCGTCACCTCGCCCGCGTAGAAGTCGACCGCCCAGCCGCCGAACAGCCAGTACGCGGCTCCCGCCCCTTCCAGCAGCTCGTGCACACGCCCGAGCGCGGCCAGCTGCTGCGACGACCGCTGGTCCATGCTCAGAGGTAGCCGAGCTCCTCGAGCCGCGCGGTGAGGATCGCCTCGTCCTCGTCGTCCATCGGCGCGGCCTCGATGCGCTCCGTCGCCAGAGCCTCCAATCGCGCACGGAGGCGCGCGACGACGTCCGCGTGCGCCTGCGCGAGATTGCGGCGCTCGCCGGGGTCGGCGTCGAGGTCGTAGAGCGCATCGACGACCCGCGGGTCCTCGAGCGACGTGATCAGCTTCCAGCGGCCGTCGCGGATCGCGTGCTGCGGCACGGTCGGGACGCCCGGCGTGATTCCGACCTCCATCGCGACCGGGTGCGCGGGCGGCTCGGCGCCGGTGCGCACGCTCGCGGCGAGGCTCGTCCCCTGCCACTCCGGAGACGGCAGGCCGGCGAGCTCGAGCAGCGTGGGGGCGAGGTCGACGTGGCTCACGGGCTCGCGCCGAACACCCGTCGCGACGCCCGGCCCCGCGAACGCGAGCGGCACGCGCACGAGCGACTCGAGCAGCGTCTGGTTGTGGTTCCAGAAGTAGCGAGGCGCGACCCGGAGCAGCCGCTTGGACTCGCTGCGGACGCCGCGCTCGAGCATCTTCAGCGACCACTTCTGGATCGGCAGCCGCCGCGTGACGCGCCGCGCGAGCCCCTGCCAGCGCAGCCCGGGCGGCTCGAGGAAGAGGTTCTCGCCGTGGTCTCCGGTGAGGATCACGATCGCGTCGCCCGCGGCCTCGCGCAGGCGGCCGACCCAGTCGTCGATCCCCGCGAGCGAGCGCTCGTACGCGTTCTTCCCGTAGCGCCGCTTGTCGAACGAGCGCGGATAGGAGCGCGGCGTGTGCACGTCCCAGACGTGCACGAGCGCGAAGAACGGCTGCCCGCCCGAGCCAAGCTCGCGGACCGTCGCGACCGCGTCGTCCCCCCAGCCGGAGTGGACGGAGCGGCGCGGCACGTCTCGGTAGTCCGCGACCTGGAACCCGCGGAAGAGCCCGATCGAGTCGAGCAGCGGGCCTGTCACCGAGCACCACGTCCGGTAGCCGTCGCGCTCGAGCTCCTCGGCGACGGAAGGCACGCCTTCGGGCAGCGCCGCCCCTCGCAACGCGCGAACGCCGTGCGCCGCCGGGTAGCGCCCGGTGAGCATCGACGTGAACGCCGGGCTCGTCGTCGGGCAGGTCGTGTACGCGGCGCCGAAGCTCGCCGCTTCCGCGATCAGCCGGCTCGCCTCCGGCCACTTGCGATCGGGGCGCGCAACCGTGTCCGCGCGCAGGCAGTCGATGACGAGGAGGAGGAAGCTCGGCTTCACTGATTTCGATCGTAGAGAAGCCGGCGATAGAGGCTCTCCAGCTGCTCGCCGGGGTCGCCGAGCCGCTCGCGCACGACTCGCTCGTTCCGCTCGCCGTACGTGCGGCGGAGCTCCGGATCGCGGAGGAGCTGGAGCAGCGCATCCGTGACTGCGTCCTCGTCGCGGCAGTCGACGACCTCGCCGCCCTCGCCCGGCGTGATCCACTCGTCGATCGTCACCGCGTCGCCCATCACCATCGGGAGCCGCGAGGCCATCGACTCGACCATGGACGCGGGTGTCGCGTCCGTGGACGCGATCGAGACGCCGACGTCGGCAGACGCGCAGTAGGAGGGCAGCTCGTCCGGCTTCGCGAAGACCTGCGCGACGCGGTCGCGCAGCGCGAGCTCGTCCAGCAGGGCGTCGATCTCCTCCTTCACCCACCCGCCGCGCGCCGCGAGGATCAACCGCGCCTCCGGGACCTCCTTCACCACCCGCGCGAACGCGCGCACGAGGACGTCGAGGTTCGTGTTCGGCCGGTAGTTGCGCAGGGAGAGCACGACGAGCGAGTCCTCGGGCCACCCGAGACGAGCCCGAAGCCCCGGATCGGCGTGCTCCGGGCCGAACGGCCGGAGATCGACGTACCAGACGATCCGGTTCACCTTCTCGCGCGGCGCGCCGAGCCGGATCGTCTCCTCGGCGTTCGCGAGCGACGACACGACGAACTCGTCCCCGGCCGCGATCGCCTTCCGCACGAGCTTTCGTCCCCGCCGCCGTTCACGGCCGTACGTGTAGATGTCGGTGTTCCACGGCGAGAGGACGAGCGGGTGTACGTCGGCCCACGCGCCCCACCAGCCGTACGGCAGGAGGTAGTGCGCGTGTACGAGGTCGACGTCGAGCCGCTGTGCCAGGCCGCGAATCGCGGGGCCGAAACCGAAGCGGCGCAGGCCCTTGACGCGCGTCAGCCGCGTGAGGTCGCGGACGTCGTGGACGGTCAGCCCTTCGAGCTCGTCCCGCCGTTCGGTGATCCGGTCGGAGACGACGTGCACCTCGTGGCCGCGCTCGGCGAGCCGCCAGGCCCAGCGCAGGAAGATGATCGACTGAGCGTTGCCGACACCCAGCAGGCGGAGGGGTCTGTCGGCCACGGCGCGGCAGTGTACCCACGCCCTCTACCCGCGCCCGGCGCCGCGGCACGGGCTCAGCGGCCCGTACCGCGGGTGGGAACGGTGGCCTAGGGGCCGTAGCTCCCGCCGTAAGTCGACGTGCTCGAGTTCGCGCTCGAGGTCGACACCCCGGCCGGGGTTGCGACGTGCCAGGTGAAGGGCTGGTCGCCGAACATGTCGGAGAAGCCGTTCCCGGTCACGACGCCGGGGTCGGTGTCCTCGGCGAAGCTGTAGAGCAGCCTGCCGTCGAAGGTGACCTGCCGCGTGCCGTCGGGACGCGTCGCGACGCCGAGGTTGCGCCCGAGGCCGTCGCTGCCGGTCGGCGAGCCGCCGGAGATGGTCAACGGCACCCAGATCGACGCGCAACTGTCGACGCAGAGCACCTTGCCGTCTGCCTCCTGGACGGAGGCGTAGAGAGCCGAGCCATCCTTGTCGACGAGCACGTCGCCGACGCCGTCGGCGCTCGAGACGGACACGGTCGTGGCGGCATCCATGCCGCCCGACGCCGAGTCTTCGGCGCCGTTGCCGCTGCCCCCTCCGCAGGCGGCGATCGCGAGGACCACCACCGCTGCGAGGGCGGCGAGCGCTGTGCATGTCGTCTTGCTTCTCATACCTGGGTCTACCGGCGAGCGGCGCCGGAGGGATTGGGTTGGTGAGCGCATGTGGGTTGTCGGCCAGCGGCCGCGAAGCGGACGCCTCTGGGATGTTCGCGCGATCGGCATCTGGGCTGGCGGATGGCGATCTTGCGCTCAGTCAGGGGCTGGCGACGAGCACCGCGCGGCCGTCGTCGCCCGCGAGGTGGACGGCAGCGACGTCCTGCAGATCGACCGGGATCGCGCCTCCCCAGGCGCCGTCTGCGAGCTCGTAGGCGGGCAGCGGGATCCTGCGACCGCTGCGATCGACGAGCTCGGCCACGTCCACCGCGTCGCGGTAGGCCGGGTCGACGGTGACCAGGATCCAGGAGGGCGCGCCGCGGTACACGTAGAGCACTCCTCCGCGCCGGCCGGCTGGGTCGAGGAGCTGACTCGCTCCGAAGTACGTGCCGTTCGCCTCTGCCAGCGCTCCGCGGTATTGGTCCGCGAGCCGGCGGTCATCGCCGAAGCCGAGCAGCATGCCTCCAGCGGTGACGGCGACGGCGGCCGCCAGCGCTGCGGCGACCGCGAGCGGCCGCCAGAGGAAGCGGCGCTGCGGCGCGGGAGGGGGATGGATTGCACGGAGGACGCCGAGCTCGAAGCCGATCGGCGGCTCCTGCTCGGGCGTCAGGGACAGCAATCCGTCGGCGATCGCGGACTGCCGTTCGAGCTCGCGCCGGCACTCGGCACAATCGGCGACGTGCTCGAGCGCCTCCGCGCGCTCGGCCCCGTCGGCGATCCCGAGGGCGAGCTCGCTGAGCGCCTCGCGCGTCTCCTGGCAGCGGTCGTCATTCATCGGCGACCTCCATTCGGTCACGCAGCCGCTGCATCGCCGTGCGGATCCGAGTCTTTGCCGTTCCGAGCGGAATCGCCTCGAGCTCGGCAACCTCGGCGGCGGTCCGACCGAAGTACGCCGCGAGCAGGAGCGCGCGGCGCTGCTCTCCCGGAAGAATCGCGAGCGCGTCGCGCAGCTCTTCGCGGTCGGCAACCGCAGCATGCTCGTCGCGTGCCGTGCCGGCGTCGTGGAGCTGCAGTTTCGCGGCGAGCACGTCGGGGTCGAGCGGCTCGGGCTGCCGGAGGCGCAGGCGGTCGACGGCGACGTTCCGCGCGATCGTCAGCAGCCAGGTGAGCACGGTGCCGCGCCGCGCGTCGTAGCTCGCGGCGTAGCGCCACGCGCGGACGAAGGCCTCCTGCGAGACGTCCTCGGCCGTGCCAGGGTCGCCGACGATCGTTCGCGCGAGGCCGTACACGCGTCGCTGGAAACGGCGCACGAACGCGGCCGACGCGTCGCGGTCGCCGGAAGCGAGCCCTGCGAGAAGCGCTTCGTCGGAAGTCGCCACACCTTCTTCTACCTCCGGACGCGCTCCCGGAGATTGCGCGCCCGTCAGGACCCGGCGTCCACCGTCAGGACGACGTTGCCGGTCTTCTGCCCGGCCTCGACGTATCTCGTCGCCTCGATCACGTCCCTGAGCAGGTAGCGCCGGTCGATGACGGGGCGGTACCTCCCCGCCTCGATCAGCTCCTTGAGGAAAAGGACGTTCTCCTTCGTGTAGCTCGGGATCGGGATCGTGACCCGCTTGTCGCCGACCCACCGCGTCAGCAGCGCAAGGGGTGGGACATGCCACATGAAGCCGAGGTCGGTCTCGATGTACGCCCCGCCCCGCTTCAACGAGTGCCGGCACCGCCTGAACGAGTGCTTGCCGACCGCGTCGAAGACGACGTCGTAGCTTCGGCCGTTCCTCGTGAAGTCGTCTTTCAGGTAGTCGATCACCTCGTCCGCCCCGAGCGAGCGCACGACCTCGACGTTCTTCGTGTTACAGACTGCCGTGACGTCGGCACCGAGGCTCTTCGCGAGCTGCACCGCGGCAGTCCCGATCGACCCGGAGGCGCCGAAGACGAGGATGCTCTGGCCTTCGCGGAGTTCGGCCGCACGCAGGCAGGTGCGGGCGATGATTCCGCCGTCGCAGACCGCCGCGGCGTCCTCGAAGCTCATGCCCGCCGGCTTGTGCGCGAGCGCGCCCTGCTCCCGGACGCAGACGTACTCAGCGTGCGCGCCCGAGCGCATGCCGAAGACCTCGTCTCCCACCCCGAACTCGCTGACGCCGGAGCCGACGGCCTCGACGACGCCGGCCAGCTCCGTGCCGCCGATCCGGTTCTTCGGCCGCAAGAGGCCGGTGAAGAAACGGCTGAAGAACGGGTCCGCGCCCCGCCAGCCGCAGTCCGACCGGTTGACGGTCGTTGCGCGGATCCTGACGAGAACCTCGTCCTCCTTCGGGACGGGGCGGTCGACCTCCTCGAGTCGCTGGACCTCCGGCGGGCCGTACCGGTCGTGGACGACCGCTCTCACGTCGCCGGCCCCGCGCTGTCCACCGTCAAGACGACGTTCCCCGTCTTCTGGCAGGTCTCGACGTACTTCGTCGCCTCGATCACGTCCTCGAGCGGGTAGCGTCGGTCGATGACCGCGCGGTACTGGCCCGCCTCGATCAGCCCCTTGAGGAAGCGCACGTCCTCCTTCGTGTACTTCGCGATCCCCATCGTCGCCTTCTTGCTGCCGATCCACCGCGTCAGCAGGGCGAGCAGCGGGACGTGCCACAGGAAGCCGAGATCGGTCGAGACGTAGATCCCACCGGGCTTCAGCGATCGCCTGCACCGCCTGAACGAGTGCTTGCCGACCGCGTCGAAGACGACGTCGTAGAGCTCGCCGTTCCGCGTGAAGTCCTGTCTCGTGTAGTCGATCACCAGGTCGGCTCCGAGCGATCCGACGAGCTCGACGTTCGCCGTGTTACAGACAGCCGTGACCTCGGCGCCGATGTTCCTGGCGAGCTGCACGGCTGCGGTACCGACGGACCCGGACGCCCCGTAGACGACGAGCCGCGTGCCCTCGCGAACGTCCGCCCGACTCAGGCACCGCAACGCCAGCATCGCCCCGTCGCAGACCGCCGCGGCCTCTTCGAAGGTCATGCCGGCCGGCTTGTGCGCCATCGGCGCGCTCTCCCGGACGGCGACGAACTCCGCGTGCGCGCCGGAACCCTGGACGCCGAAGATCTGGTCGCCGACAGCGAACTCGGTGACGCTCGAGCCCACCGCCGCGACCTCGCCGGCGAGCTCCATCCCGAGGATCTTCCGCTTCGGTCGCCGCCAGCCGGTGAAGAAGCGGCTGATGAAGTACTCGGCGCTCCGAAGCCCGGTGTCGGTTCGCGTGACGCTCGTGGCGTGGATCTTGACCAGGACCTCGTCCTCGGCCGGGACGGGTCGCTCGACGTCCTCGAGTCGCAAGACCTCGGGCGGCCCGTACCTGTCGTAGACGACCGCTCTCACGCTTGCGTTCTCTCGTCGCGCTGGAAGCGACGGATCGGGCCGCCGTGGTCCCACGCCGGTCCGGCGCGGTAGAGCTCGGCGGGCCTGCCTCCGGCCGGTCCGGGCTGGGCTCGCTCTCCGGTCGGGATTACCCAGGTGTCCTCCACGCCGACGCTCCGCCGGAAGTTCGCCGCGTCGAGCTTCCCGCCCCAGACGGCCTCGTACACCGCCCGCAGCTCGGCCAGCGTGAACGTCGTCCCGACGAAAGCCATCGCGATCCCCGTGACGTCGAGCTCGACGCGGATGCGCTCGACCGCGTCCCGCACGATCTGCAGGTGGTCGAACGCGAGCTCGAGCTCTCCGTCCAGCACGCTCGAGACCGGGACGAGGGAGGCAGCCGCTGCGTCGGTGCCCGCCATGATTGCGCCCACGTCGCGAAGCACCGCGAGGTACGCGACCGTCACGACGTTCATGCGCGGGTCGCGCCCCGGATCGCCGTAGGCGCCGAACTGACGCAACAGGCTGGCGGCTTGGACGCCGGTCTCGTCGGCGAGCTCGCGGTTCGCGGCCTCGTCGAGCGTCTCGGGCGGGCGCTTGAAGCCGCCCGGGATCGCCCACATCCCCTCGAACGGCGGCTCACCGCGACGCACGAGCAAGACGTGCAGGGCGCCTTCGGACATGGTCAGGATGACCACGTCCACCGTGACCGCGAACGCCGGGAACTGCGATGGGTCGTAGCCGGGCGGGGGCGCGCCTTCGCTGACCGACGTCATGCGGGCCGCCTAGTCATCCGAGCCGAAGGCGCCACGACGCACGCGGCTGCCGCTCGGGCGGGAGCGGGACCGGCGGGTGCGGTCGCTGGGGGTGAAGTGTCGGAGATAGTCGAACGGAAGGGCAGCGGGAAACATGGTCGTCTCCTTTCAGCGCCGTGCAGAAACCCTGCCTGCGGCGCTGTTCTTTTTCTTGGTTTTGGTCATCACGACTCTTACCTTAGCACCTCGGTTATGGTCGTGTCAACCAAAACGACGGGGCCGCGGCATATGACCGCGGCCCCGTAGCCACGCCTGGTCCGTTCGTCCGGTGCTCAGCGAAGCGAGATCGCGACCTCCTCGAGGAGGTCCATCGCGTCCTGCATGCCGGCCTCCATCCCCGAGTCGATGATCGCGTCACGCGAGACCTTGTTGGTTGCCTGCACCAGGATCGTGACGGTCGTGCGGCCGTCCTCCTCGGTGAAGGTCGCCGTGTTTAGCGTTGCGGCCTCCTCCTCGGTCACACCCTCGGGCAGGCCCTCGAAGACCTCGGTCGACACGATCCGCTCGTTCGGCACGAGCTCGCGGTACTCGCCGTGGAAGCCGACCTCGAGCCCGTCCTCGGTGACCATGACGGAGCGCCACCTGCCGCCGACCCGCAGGTCGATCTCGGCGATCGTCACCTCGCCGCGCTTCGCGTTCCACCAGCGCTTGACGAGCTCCGGTGTCGTCCACGCCTTGTAGACGAGGTGCCTGGGCGCGTCGAACTCCCGCGTGATGAGGATCTGCTCGTCCGTCGGGAGCGTGACCGTCGCCGTTCCGCTACTCACTGCCATCGTCCTCCTCCTTCTTGAGCTCTTCCAATAGGTCGTCGAGTTGCTCGAAGCGTTCCGACCACGACTGCTCGTAGCCCTTCACCCAGTCGTGGATGGGCTTGAGCGCGTTTCCGTTCAGCCGGTACAGCCGGTGCTTTCCCTCGCTGCGCACGTCGACGGCGCCCACCTCCCGGAGCACTCGCAGGTGCTTCGACACCTGCGGCTGGTTCAGGCCGAGCATCCGGACCAGCTCGTTCACGGAGCGTTCGTCGTCGGACAGCGCGTCGAGGATCTGTCGCCGCCGGGGCTCTGCCACCGCGTTGAACGCGTCTGCCGTGGTCGCTGCTCGAGCCATGCGGCGATCATATACCGATATAGGAATATGTCAAGTAGGATGGGAGACGTCGAGGAAAGGGGCAGAGATGTACGGACGACTTGTCGAGATCGAGAACGTCGACCCGTCCAAGCGCGAAGAGGTACTCGGGATCATCCGGGAGAGGATCATTCCCGGCCTCAAGGAGATCGAGGGCTTCGCCGGCTTCATCGCGCTGGTCGACGAGGAGAACCGCCGCTCGCGGTCGATCGTGCTCTGGGAGACGATCGAAGGCGCGGAGGAGGCTGAGCGTCAGTTCGCCGCGAAGCGCGAGGAGATCGTGTCCGGGATGGGCGGAACCGTTCGCTCCGCGGATCTGTACGAGGCGCCGATCGTGAAGGTTCCGACCGGCGTCAGCGCCTAGGAGGACGAGTGCGGGGGCCTTCTGGGCCCCCGCACCTCCGGATCGCGCCGCCGGCACTCAGTACGGCACGTCGAGCGCGTCGCAGAGGAATTGCATCAACGGAGCCGCCGAGCGGCAGATCCGCGCGTATTCGTCGACGAAGCCGGGAGCGACGACGTCGGTGTCGCTCAGCGTCGCCCAGCCGAAGAAGTCCTTGCGCTTGAGGTCGTCCGCAAACGGGTGCTCCGCGTCCGCCCACGGCGGGACGCGCTTCAGCGAGTCGCCGCCGAGCTCGAGCCGTTTCGAGAAAGAGCTCGAGCGCGTCGCGCGTCGCCACTGCTCCGGGTCGGCGACGATCGCCTCGCGGATGCGCGTCGCGCCTTCCGTGCCCGGGTGCCAGATCCCGCCTCCGGCGAAGACCTCGCCCGGGCCGATGTGCAGGTAGTAGCCGGGCGCGTGGGCGTCCTTGGCCCGCTCGTGCCGGAAGTGGATGCCGAGGTTCGTCTTGTACGGGGACTTGTCCTTCGAGAAGCGCGTGTCGCGGTAGATGCGGAAGAGCGATCCGCCGCTCGGGCGCGCATCCGCGCGGAAGTGGGGGCTGATCTGCTCCAGCAGCGGCGCGAAGTCTTCGATGAACGCGAGCGACGACTCGAGCAAGTCGCGCTCGTAGCGGCCCTTGTTGGCGGCGAACCAGTCTCGGTCGTTGTTCGCGCGCAGGTCTTCGAGGAACGAGAAGAGCTCGGGCCCGAACGAGGGCTCCTCCGTCGCCTTCGCCATCGGGGTCACTCTAATTGGCGCCCGTCAGCTCACTCTCGTCCCGGCTCACGCCGCGAGCTCCTCGGGCAGGCCGAAGAGCGGGAAGAGCTCGGGCGCGCGAAACGCCGTCACGTGGGCGATCTGCCGACCGCGCAACGTGAGCACGTCCAGCGCGATGGGGACATAGCAGCCTCGCTCGAGGTCGAGCGCGTACGCGGCGATGGCCGGCTGTCCGTTCGCGCGCGTGGGCAGGTAGCGCAGGCGCGGAGGCGGCCCGCCGGGCATCAGCCAGGAGTCGGCGATCGCTTCGCGCCCGCGATACCAGCTCGGATACGGAGGCATCTCGAACGTGGCGTCCTCGGCGAGGAGCTCGACGATGGCGTCAACGTCACCGCGCTCGAATGCGTCGACGAACCGTCCCACCAGCTCGCGAACGCCCTCGTCGCCGAGCGAGCGCATGGTCGCCTGCTGGGTCTTCTCCGGCAGGCGCTCGTCGAGAGCCTTGCGGGCGCGCTGGAGCGCGCTGTTGACCGCCGCGACCGTTGTGCCGAGCGACTCCGCGACCTCTTTCGCGGAGAAGCCCAGGACCTCCCGCACGATCAGCACGGCGCGCTGGCGTGGCGGCAGGTGCTGGAGCGCGGCGACGAAGGCGAGCTCGACCGCCTCTCGGCGCTCGTACCGAGCGGCGGGCCCGTCGTAGCCGTCCTCGAGGCCGAGCAGCTCGTCCGGATACGGCTCGAGCCACACGGGCTCCGTGATCGGCGCGTCCGGCTCGCCGCCCTCGCCTCCGATCGGAGGCCCGTAGTCGATCGGGAGGACGCGCTTCGGCCGGCGAGCGAGCGCGTCGAGACAGGCGTTCGTCGTGATCCGGTACAGCCAGCGGCGAAACGAGCTTCGCCCGCCGAAACGACACAGCCCGCGCCACGCGCGCAGCAGGGCATCCTGGAGGGCGTCCTCCGCGTCGTGCAGCGAGCCGAGCATGCGATAGCAGTGCGCATGGAGCTCCGCCCGGCGAGGCTCGATGAGGAGGCGGAAGGCATCCTCGTCCCCAGCGCACGCGGCTTCGAGCAGCTCCTGCTCGGTCAGATTCGAGCTTGACGAGATCATCGCTCTACGGGTCCAGACCGGTCGCGCGTCACGAACTCATCGCAGCCGCGATGAGTTTCGCGATGGTCGCAGGTCAAGAGAAGCAAGCCATGGCACACAGCATTCCGAATCCGGTCGTTCACTTGGAGCTGCGTACCGGGAATCTGCCGTGCGCGTGCGCGTTCTACGCAAAGCTCTTCGAGTGGCGCGCCGAGGTGGTGCACACGGGCTCGGGCGAGTACCTGGCGCTCGCGCTCGGGGATCGGATCGACGGTGGCGTCGTCGAGCACGAGACGCGGCGGCCCTACTGGCTGCCGTACGTCGAGGTCCCGGACGTGACCGCGTTCACGGAGCAGGCGCACGCGCTCGGCGCCGAGGTGTGCCTTCCGCCGCGCGAAGGCCCCGCGGGCTGGCGAAGCGTGGTCGCGACGCCCGCCGGCGGCATGCTCGCGCTCTGGCAGCCGAAGACCGGACGCGGGCGATGAGTCGGGCGGCGGCAAGGTGGCGGACCAGCTCGGCTGAGCTCACGCGTCCGTGGCGCTACCGCTCGGGCGGTGGGAGCTCGGCGAGCCGCTGCTCGAGGAAGCGCCGCTCGACGTCTGCGTGGACGAGCTCGAGCGCTCGTTCGTACGCGGCGCGCGCGTCGCCCGGGCGGTCGAGCCGGCGCAGGAGCTCCGCACGCGTCGCGTGCAGGTAGTGGTAGCCGTCGAGCTCCAGGCTCTCCACGAGGGCGAGAGCGGGCTCGACATCACCCGCCTCAGCCATGGCCGCGGCGCGGTTTAGCTCCGCGACCGGTGAGCCGGTCATCCGGGCGAGCTCGCCGTACAACGCCGCGAGCTGCGGCCAGTCCTGGCGGTCGTCCACGTGCAGCGCCGCGATCGCGGCCTGCACGACGTACGGCCCGCGGCCGCCCGGTTGTTCGCGCGGTCGGAATCTCTCGCGAGGGAGATTCCGACCTGGCGCAGAAGCGAGCGCAAACGCGCGCTCGAGTGCAGCCTTGCCCGCCGCGATCTGCTCGTCGTCCCAGAGCGAGCGATCCTGGTCGTCGAGGAGCACGACCGTGCCGTCGGCGAAGCGTGCGTCGCGCCGTGCGTCGTTCACGAGCATCAGCGCGAGAAGCCCGTGCACCTCGGGCTCGTCGGGCATGAGCTCGGCGAGCGCGCGCCCGAGCCGGATCGCCTCGGCGGCGAGGTCTCCGCGGCCGCCGTAGCCCTCGTTGAAGATCAGGTAGACGACAGCGAGTACGGCCGCGAGGCGGTCTGGAAGAAGGTGCGCCGGGGGCACCCGAAACGGGATGCCGGCGGCTTTGATCTTCCGCTTCGCACGCACGAGCCGCTTGGCCATCGTCGGCTCGGAGACGAGGAAGGCGCGCGCGATCTCCTCCACGTCGAGCCCGCCGAGCGTTCGAAGCGTGAGCGCGACCTGGGCGTCGAGCGCGAGCGCCGGATGGCAGCAGGTGAAGACGAGCTCGAGCCGCTCGTCCGGGATCTCCGTCTCGTCCATCTCGTCCTCCACGGCTTCGGGCACGTCGAGCAGGCGGGTCTTCACGGCGAGCGTGCGCTCGCGGCGTATGCGGTCGATCGCGCGATTGCGCGCGGTCGTCACGAGCCAGGCGCGCGGGTTCGCAGGCGTTCCGTCGCGGGGCCAGCGCTCGGCCGCGATCGCGAACGACTCTTGCGCGGCTTCCTCGGCGAGGTCGAAGTCGCCGAGGAAGCCGATCAGAGCGGCGAGGACGCGGCCCCACTCGTCGCGGAAGACCTGGTCGAGGATGGTCAGCCCTCCTTGATGGGGCGCACCTCGATCGCGCCGCCCATGCGGGCCGCCGGGATCCGCGAGGCGAGCGCGATGGCGCTGTCGAGATCGTCCGCCTCGAACACGAGGTAGCCGCCGAGCGCCTCCTTGATCGCGACGAACGGGCCGTCGGTCGTGAGCGTCTTGCCGTCCTGCACGCGCACGGTCGTCGCGAGCTCGGGGGTCTCCAGCCAGAGGCCGGGCGTGACGCCGGGCGTCTGGTTGACGGCCTGGTAGTCGCTGTAGACGGCCGTCTGCTCGTCCTGGGAAAGGCTCTCCCACTCGGGCGTTCCCGGGAGCGGGGTGTCGCCCTGGTGGATCAGCAACAGGTACTTCATGGCTTCCTCCTTCTCGGGATGGTCGCCTCTGAGACGAACGGCGCGACGACGAGAGGACACCACACCCGGGCGGGCTTGCGAACCTTGGCCCACGCTACGCGACCGGCTGCGTCCTCTGTGACTGCGGCCGCGCGCCGTACTCGAGGGGAACGTTGCGAAAGAGGACCCACAGCCCGAGGTCGTAGACGCACTTGAGGGTGCCCGCGATCAGGAACGGCGCACCGAGCCCGAGGCGCAGCGAGGCACCGGCGAGGAGAGGCGCGAACGGACGCGCGATGGTGCGCGCGGAGTTGGTGTAGGCCGCTGCGGCAGTGCGTTCGCTCGGGTCGACGACCGCGACGACGTAGGCCTGCCGGGTCGGGACGTCCATCTGGGAGAGCGCGAAGCGTCCGACCAGGAGCGCGATCGCGGTCTCGAGGTTCGGCGCGAAGGCCACGGCCGCCAGCAGGAGGTTGGAGGGCAGGTGCGTGAAGACCATCGTGCGCAGGAGCCCGATGCGGGCTGCGATGCGGACGGCAGCCTGGAACGAGAGCGCCTGCAGGATCCCGAAGGCGGAGAAGAGGACCGCGAGCGTGTCCGGCGAGGCGCCGTACTTGCGCACGAGGAGGTACGCGATGAAGGTCTGGGGGACGAAGCCGCCACCGAGGCTGTCGAGCGCGAAGAGCCCGCACAGCCGCGCGACGATGCCTCGCGAGCGGTGGAGTGGGGGTAGTGGCTCGACCGTCGGCGCGCGGATGACCTCGACCGCGGCGGACAGGCTGCGGGTGAAGACGAGCCCCGCTGCGGCCGCCAGCGGGTAGAGGAGAAGCCACCGCGCGGAGGAGCCGGCGAGCACGAGGAGCGCCCCGGCCGATCCCGCGAGGGTCGCGACCGTGTTGTACGTGCCGAAGAGCGGCGTCGGGTCTCGCCCCTCGGCGGTCTGCGGAAGCATCGCCTGCTCGAGCGAGGTGAAGGGTCCCGACTCGACGACGTCGGTCGAGATCGTTCCGGAAAGCGCCGCGGCGATCAGCGCGGGCAGCCAGTCCGTCAGCGCGAAGACCGTGCCGGCGAGCGCCATGACCACGAAGAGCACGCGATAGGACCGGCGTCGACCGAACCGGTCGGCGTGGCGTGCGAGCAGGACCGAGGCGAGCGCATTGCCGACGAGCAGTGCCGTGAGGATCGCGCCGACGGCCGCCGTGGAGTAGCCGCGCTCGGCGAGCGTGACACCGATGAGCACCGATCCGAGGCCGTAGGCGAGGGCGCGCGCGGCCTGTGCGGCCACGATGCGGCGGGCATCTGCGCTCAGCTGCGCTCCTCGAAGACCTGCGCGCCGCCGCTCTGGGGACAGAAGACGTAGAGGCTGCGGTCGTCCGGGTCCCACGCGATCGTGTGCGCCCCTTGCTCGGTCTCGACGGTCTCGAGCTCGGCCAGGCGGCCCGTGTCGAAGGAGCAGACGAGGCCGGGCTCGCCGACCGCGACATAGAGGCGCTGTAGCTCCGGGTCGTGCATGACGACGTCGGGCACGCCGGGCAGCGGGAGGCTCGCGAGCACGTCGCCGCTGTCTCGGTCGAGCACGACGAGCGAACCGCCGTCGGCGGCGCAATACAGCCGGCCCGAGGCGAGCCACAGTCCGTGCGGCCCGTCGCTCGGCACCGGGAGCTCCCGCTCGATCGCTGGCCGGCTCGCTTCGAGGACGACGATCTGCGCCGGCTCGCGGATGTTCGCGTACACACGGTCGCGCTCCGCGTCGTACACCGCCCAGCGAGGCCGGCCGGGGAGCGGAATCTCCGCGACCACTCGCATCGAGGCGAGCTCGACGACCGAGACGGTGCAGCCCTCGCCCAACGGGTCACCCAGGTTGAACGCGTACACGGTGCCGCGCCTGCGGTCGTAGGCGAGCCCGTTCGGGTGCGGCCCGACCTCGACCTGCCCCAGTAGCCGCTCGTCGGAGCAGCGAAAGACGCTGACGCGGGCGGCCGCGCGGTCGGTCGTGAAGAGCAGGTCGTGCTCCTCGTCGATCAGGACGCCGGCGACGCCCGGGAGGTCCGGGAGCGAGCGCAGGAACGTTCGCTCCGCGCAGTCGAGCACGTCCACCCGGTCGGCGCCCGTGTGCGCCACGTACAGACGCCGGCCCGCGCGGTAGACGTCGGCGTGGTCGAAGCCGGGCGTCGTCCCGCGGCGGCACGGGCACGAATCCGGCGCGAACGAGGCTCACTCTCCTGCGCTTCCCGAGACCTCGGCCTGGCACCAGGCGTACAGGGCGTCGTAGACGGGGAGGCTGAGCTCGAGCTGCCGGTGGTCGCCGAGCTCGAGGAGGTGGAACCCTTCGGCGACAGCGAGCAGTCCACGCGACTGCGGGGTCGCGTCCCGGTCGTCCGCGACGTCGGCGCCGTGGACGATCCGGGCGAGCAGCGCGATCGCCGGATCGTCGATGGCGTACTCCTCGACGAGCACCTCGAAGCTGCAGAGGCCGTCTCTGTGCGTGTAGCGGGCGCCGGGCGCGTCGTAGGAGTGCGCGCCCTCGCGCTCGGCGACCTCGAGCACCTGCTCGGACGGGACGTAGACGAACTCGGCGTCGGTATCGATGAACTTGCGGATCAGCCAGGGACAGGCGATCCGGTCGGTCTTCGGGCGCTCTCTGGTCACCCACTTCATCGGTGCCTCCTTCGCTCGTTGGGGTCAGGCCGGCTCGCGCCCGAGCATCAGCGCCCGCCGGCGGAACTCGTAGAGGCCGTCGAAAACGGGCCCGGTCAGCTCGAGCAGCCGGTCGTCGTCGACCACCATCGAGAGGCCGCGCAGCGTGACGTCGAGCCCTGCCGCCTCGGGCACGTCGTAGCGGTCGTCGCCGAGATCGGCCTCGTGGACGATCCGCGCGACGTCCCAGAGCACCGGATCGTCGAGCTCGTAGCGCTTCAGGAACGTCTCGAAGCTGCAGTCTCCGTCGTGGTGCGAGAGCTCGACGCCGCGGATGTCGAACGGGGTCGTGTCGGCCGGAAGCTCGTCGGGATCGTCGACGAAGACGAACTCCGCCTCGGGGTCGAGGAACCGCCGGATGAGCCATGCGCACGCCGCTCGGTCGATGTGGCAGTGCGCGCGCGTGCCCCACCTCACGGGGACGTCTCCACGGTGGCGCCGAGCTCCTCCACGGCTCGTCTCGCCTCCTCCGCGATCGGCGGCGGGAAGTAGTCGCGGCCGCGGATCGCCCGCAGCGTGCGCCGAAGCCGCGCGAGCGCGCGCCCTCTCGACACGCCCGCGGCCTCGACCTGCGCGACCGCGTCGAGGACCGTCTGGTACTCGTCGGCGATCGCTTGGGACATGCGCTCGGCGAGCGCCCGCTCCTGCGCCATCGTCGCCGTGCTCGCGAGCCAGAGCGTCGCCTCGCCGCTCGCTTCCTCGATCTCGTCGGCCAGCCACTCGAGCTGCTCGCGCGTCCGGTTGTCGAGCGGGAGCGCCACGAGGCCGTCGCCGAGCTGGAGCGCGCCGAGCCGCCGGAGCTTTCTCCACACGGCGATCCGGGGCGTCGAGGGCTCGCGCGGCAGGCGGTACGCGAGAAGCACCCACTGAGCGTCACCCGGCACGGGTGACACTCTAGTGCAACCCTGGTTACATCGCAACCGTGGTTGCACCGATTCGCGCGCCTGATACGTATGAACACCTGTGCGAATGTTGCTACGGTGCCGTCGTGCCGCACGCGTCCGAGCACGAGCCGGTCGATCGTCCGCTCTCGCTCGAGGAGGCGGAGGAGCTGGCCGAGGCGATGCGCGTCTTCGGCACCGGCAGCCGCCTGCGCCTGCTCTGGGCGATGCTCGGCGGAGAGCGAACGGTGGAGGAGCTGGTCGAGCTCACGGGAGTGGCGCCGAGCGCCGCCTCGCAGCAGCTTCGGCTGCTCCGCCAGGCCCGTCTGGTCGTCGTGCGAAGGGCCGGCCGCCACGCGTACTACCGGCTCCACGACGACCACGTCGCCGACCTGCTTGCCGCGATTCGCCATCACCGCGAGCACACGACGGCTGCGGTCGCATCCGCCCGAGCCCGCGGTCGCTGCGCGGTGACGACGAACCGAGCGAAGACACGCACGATCACGACCACCACGGCTCCCACGGCCACTCGCACGGGCTCGTCGACCGCTCGATCGTCCGCTCGCGCGAGGGCGTCAAGGCGGTCTCGCTCAGCCTCGGGATCCTGACACTCGCCGCCCTGGCGCAGGTCGCGATCTTCACGGTGACGGACTCGGTCGCGCTCCTCGCCGACCTCATCCACAACTTCGGCGACGCTCTGACCGCGGTTCCCCTCGGGATCGCGTTCTTCCTCCGCTCGGCCCGGCTCGAGAAGCTCGCCGGGCTGTTCGTCGTGCTCGTGATCTTCGTCTCGGCTTGCGTCGCTCTCTACGAGACGGTCATGCGCTTCCTCGAGCCGCAGGAGCTCTCCCACCTCGGCGCGCTGGCGGCGGCCGGGGTCATCGGCTTCGCGGGGAACGAGCTCGCCGCGCAGGTCCGCCTGCGCGCGGGCCGGCGGCTCTCCAGCCCGGCGCTGATCGCGGACGGAAACCATGCCCGCACCGACGCCTTCGTCTCGCTCGGCGTCGTCGTCAGCGCCGCCGCCGTCTGGCTCGGCGTCGAGATCGCCGACCCGGTCGTCGGCCTGCTCATCACGCTCGTGATCCTCAAGATCACCTGGGACTCGTGGCGCGTCGTCACGACGACCGAGCCGGGCGAGCTCCAGCACGAGCACTAGGCCCGCACGCCGGCTCGCGAGACGGTCTACTCGAGCGCCGTGTACCCCTCGTTCGTGAACCGAGGCGAGCAGACGCAGTAGAACACCAGGTCGCCGGTCCCCGTGTTCGTGATCTGTTGAGGTGTCCCGGCCGGGATGACGACGACGTCGCCGGGCCGCACCTCCTCGGCGGCGAGGTCGCCGACCGCGACGACACCTCGGCCCCCGACGATCACATAGCGCTCGTCGACGGTGACCGTGTGCAGCTGCGTCGTGACACCCGGCTTCACTCGGGCGCGCGCGATCGACACGGCCCGGTCGCTCTCGTCGTTCCAGCTCTCGAGGATCGAGCAGCGCTCTCGCGTCGCGAGCTCCTCTGCCGGGTTGGGGTGCCGGATAACCGGCCGTAGTCCACCCGCGTCGTTCACGCGCTCGAGGCTAGCGCCGATCGGCGTGGGCGGCCGCAGCAGGCATTGTGAGTGGCGTGGTGATGCTCGAGGACGTTCGCGGGTTTGCGAGCGGCCTGCCGCGCTCGACCGAGGCGCTCGTGCGGGGCCGGGTCAAGTTTCGAGTCGGACGCATCGTGTACCTCGCCTTCTCGCGGGACGAGACCGTCATGGGCTTCGCCTTCCCGTAGGAGTAGCGCGACGCGCTCGTCGCTTCGGACCCCGAGAAGTTCATGCTGCCGAGCGCAGGCGACCTACGGTTCAACTGGGTGCTCGTGCGCCTGGCCGCGCTCGACGAGCCCGAGATGCGCGAGCTCGTCCTCGACGCGTGGGCGATGGTCGTTCCCAAGCGCGTGACAGCTCCCTTCGCGGAGCCTGATGGCACCTCGAAGTCGTCGGTCTAGGAGCGTGCCGTCTAGGCACGGAGGCCGTCGAGCGACATGATCACGGCCATGATCGAGCACGCGGCAACGGCCGCAGTTCGCGACGTCCTGCGGAACCGTGCGATCCGTCGCATCGAGGTGGCGTGGATGCTCGGCATCGCCGCGGACTGGGCGTTCCTCGTCATCCTGCTCGTCGTCGCCTACGACGAAGGAGGCGCGCTCGCCGTCGGGATCCTCGGCGCCGTGCGGGTCATCCCCGCGATCGTCGCCGCGCCGTTTGCGAGCACGCTGGTCGAGCGGTTCCGCGGGGACCGGGTCCTGACTGCGATCAACGTCGTGCGCTGTGGGGGAGCGCTCGGGACCGCCGCGGTTCTCGCAGTCGGTCCGCCGGTCGAGGTGACGTACGTGCTCGCGGCTGTCGTCGCCGGCGCCGGCGCTCTCGTCCGGCCGATCCAGCTCGCGCTTCTGCCCGCGCTGGCGCGAACTCCGGGCGAGCTCGTGGCGGCCAACGTCGCGGGAAGCATGGGCGAGGGCCTGGGGACGTTCTTCGGCCCGCTCCTGGCCGGGATTCTCGTCGGAACGACCGGATCCGTACCGTCGAGCGTGCTCGTCGCGGCGACGTTCGCCGGCGCGGCGGCGGCCGCGACCGGCGTCCGTTTCGAGCGTGACGCGGACGCGCGCGGCGGGCTCGCAGCGGGCGATCGGCGCTTTCGCCTGGCCGATGCGCCGGCGGTCCTGCGCAGGTATCCGCACGCGACGCTGATCATGGGCGACTTCGTCGCGCAGATCTTCGTCCGCGGAATGCTCATCACGCTCATCGTCGTGGCGTCGATCGAGCTGCTCGACATGGGTGACGGAGGCGTCGGCCTCTTGAACGCCGCGATCGGCCTCGGCGGCTTCGCCGGTGCGATCGCCGCCCTCGGGCTCGCGGGAGGGAGACGGCTGACGACCGTGTTCGCGATCGCGCTCGTGGGCTGGGGGTTGCCGCTCATCTTCATCGGCCTGTGGCCGTACGTGCTGCTTGCGATCACGGCGCTCTTCGTCACGGGAGTGAGCAACGCGGTGCTCGACGTCGCCGGGTTCACGCTGATGCAGCGCGGCGTGCGGAACGAGGACCGCGTGACGATGTTCGGCGTCATGGAGGCGCTGCTCGGCGTCGGGCTCCTCGCCGGCAGCCTCGTCGCCCCTGCGCTCGTCGCGGCGTTCGACATCCGGGGCGCGCTCGTCGTCGCGGGGGCGGTCCTGCCTCTCCTCGCGGTCGTGACGTGGCGCCCGATCAGGCGTGGCGCGACGCAAGGTGCTTTTCAGGAGGAGCGTCTCGCGCTCCTGCGCCGCAACCAGCTCTTCGCCCCTCTGCCGCTGACCGCGCTCGACCGGCTCGCGGAGAGCATGCAGCCCGTCTCCTTCGAGCCGGACGACGTGCTCATGCGGAAGGGAGATTCCGGCGACCGCTACGTCCTGATCGCCAGCGGCACCGTCGACGTGCGTGACGACGATCTGCATCTCGGCACGTGCGGGCCGGACGAGGGCGTGGGCGAGATCGCGCTGGTCCGGGACGTCCCGCGCACGGCCACCGTCACCGCTCTGATGCGGGTCGAGGCGTACGAGATCGACGCGGCGACGTTCCTCGCGGCGCTCGCCGGGCCCGCGGGGCAAGCCGCTGCCGAGTCAGTGGCGGCGGAACGGCTCGCGAACCCTCGCGCCTCGCGCTGAGTCGCTGGAGGGGAGTACCCTCGAGTCACGCCCTCGAGGGGAGGAGGAGTGATGTCAGCCATCTTTCGACTCGGGCTCGCCGTTGCCGTGCTCTTCGTGATTTCGGGCTCCGCGTCCGTGGGCACGGCCAAACCGACCGGCCCAGCCGTGACCCACGGCGTCGTCGTCGGCGACGTCACGACGCGCTCGGCGGTGCTCTGGGCGCGTGCAAATCGAGCCGCGACGCTCAACGTCGTCCTATCCGGGGGTGGCCACGGGGCCATCGAGCAGGTGCGCGTGCGCGCGGAGGACGACTTCACGGGCACCACGCTGCTAACCGGGCTCCGGCCGGCAACGAGCTACGAGTACCGCGTCTGGTTCAGCCTCGGCGCCCCTGGCGCCGGACGTGGGCCGATCGTGCGCGGATCGTTTCGCACGCCGCCGGCCGACCACGAAAGGGCAAGGGTCAGACTCGCCTTCGGAGGAGACGTCGCCGGGCAGAACGTGTGCCGCGACTCCGTAGAGGGCTTTCCGATCATGAACGCGATCCGCGCCTGGCAACCGGACGTCTTCGTGGGTCTCGGCGACATGATCTACGCCGACAACGCGTGCGAGGCGATCGGCCGCTACGGGAACGCCCAGACCGGCGGGCTCGGGATTGCGACCGACCTGGTCGGGTACTGGGCCCACTGGCGCTACAACCGGGCCGATCGTGCGTCCCAGCGGCTGCTCGCGAGCACGAGCTATGTCGGAGTCTGGGACGACCACGAGGTGGTCAACGACTTCGGCCCGCTCACCGATGCTCCGACCGCGCCTCCGTTCACCGGAGCTCACCTGCTGCCGATCGGGCTCGAGGCCTTCCTCGACTACACGCCGCTGACGACGTCGGTCGACACGCCGAAGAGGCTGTATCGGTCCCTTCGCTGGGGCCGGCACCTCGAGCTCCTCGTGCTCGACACGCGCCAGTACCGCGACGCCAACTTCGCCGTCGACAGCACCGCGGCGCCGAAGACGATGCTCGGGCGGGAGCAGCTGACCTGGCTGAAGGAGCGCCTCGCGAGCTCGAACGCCACGTGGAAGGTGATCGTGTCGAGCGTTCCGATGTCGATCCCGACGGGCTTCCCGCCGACGAACGGCCGTGACGGCTGGGCGAACTTCGACCAGACGACGGGCTTCGAGAACGAGCTGCTCGACATCGTCCGCTTCATGCAGGAGCGAGGGATCGATGACACGGTCTGGCTCACGACCGACGTCCACTTCGCCGAGGTCTTCCGCTACCGCCCGTTGACGGTGAGCCCGCTCACCGTGCACGAGCTCGCAACCGGGCCGCTGAACGCGGGCATCTTCCCGATCCGCGACTTCGATCCGACTCTGAACCCGGAGTCGCTCTTCTTCTTCGGCCCGGTGACGGCGGCAGACGTCACGACCTGGACGGAGGCGAAGCGCTGGTTCAACTTCGGAACCCTCGAGGTCGCCCGCGACGGGACGCTGGTCGCCGGCATCGTCGATACCGCTGGGGAGACCAGGTTCTCGCTCGAGCTCGAGCCGTCGTAGGGCCGGCTCGGCTAGGGACTCGAGTCAGTACCCTCGCCACGCGCCGGTCGATGAGTCGATCGGGTTTGCGCCGTCTTACTTGCTGACGGACCGAGCGACCTACCGAGGAGGAGACGCGTCATGAAGAAGATCACCGCGGGCCTGTTCATCTCCCTCGACGGCGTCGTCGAGGCGCCCGACCAGTGGCACTTCCCGTACTTCAACGACGAGATGGGTGCCGCCGTGGACGCCAGCCTCGGAGCCGCCGACACCATGCTGTTCGGGCGCAAGACCTACGACAGCTTCGCCGGCGCCTGGCCCGAGCGGGAGGCCGGCGGCGAGGAGGACGCCCCCTTCGCCAAGAAGCTCGGCGATGCCCGCAAGATCGTCGTCTCGAACAAGCCGCTCGACTTCACTTGGCGCAATTCCGAGCAGCTTCAGGGCGACCTCGTCGACGCCGTCACCGCGTTGAAGAACGAGCCCGGCGACGGCACGATCGGCATGAGCGGCTCGGTCTCCGTCGTACGCCAGCTGCTAGCCGCGGGTCTGCTGGACGAGCTGCACCTGCTGGTGCACCCGATCGCCGTTCGCAAGGGTATGCGCCTGTTCGACGAGGGCGAGGCGCCGATCCCGCTGGAGTTGATCTCGTCCGAGACCTTCGAGACAGGTGTTCTGAACCTCGTCTACGCCCCGGCCGAGTCGGCCGGCGACCAGGGCTACGAGGAGGCGAAGGCCCACCTAACGTAATCCGAGAACCTCGTAGGCGGGGACGGGGCGGGCGAAACCCTTGAGCTCGAGCTCGCCGGCCGGCGTCGCCTCGACGGCGTCCTCGACCGTTGCGAAGAGGCGCTGTCCGATCAGGATCTGCCCCGGCTTCGCCCGCGTGCTGAGCCGCGAGGCGAGATTCGCGACCGGCCCGACTGCGCCGTAGTCGTAGCGGCCTTCGAAGCCGATCCGGCCGAGCGTCGCGTAGCCCGCGTCGATTCCCACCCCGAGCGCCAGCTCCGTTCCCCGCCTTCGCCATCCCTCGGCGAGCTCGGCCAGCCGCTCTTGCGCGGCCAGCGCGAAGCGGACTGCCTGGAGCTCGTGGTTCGCGACGGCGACCGGGTCGTTGAAGAACACCATCACCCCGTCGCCCGCGAAGTGCTCCAGCGTCCCCTCGTGCGCCGGGATCAGCTCGCCGATCGCGCCGTGGTACTCGCGCAGCACGTCGAACAGCTCCTCCGGCGCGGCGGTCTCCGCGAAGGCCGTGAAGCCGCGCAGGTCGCAGAAGAGACACGAGACGTAGGCGCGGTGCCCGGCCAGGAGCCGCTCGCCGTCGGTGCTCGAGACGAGCTCCGCCACCTGGGGCGCGACGAAGCGAGAGAGCTCCGTACGCTGCCGTTCGACCGCCTCGATCAGGCGCGCGTTCGCGATCGCGATCGCCGCCTGGTCGGCGAAGGTCTGCACGAGCGCGATGTGCTCGTCGCTGAACCGTTGTGGCGCCTGGCGCACGACGAGCGCGACGCCGATCAGCTCGTCCTCGACGATCACGGGCACGCTGAGTACTGACCGGTAGAGCCGCGGGCCGGCGTACGTGTACTCCGGATCCGCTTCGATGTCGGGGATGTGCACCGGTTCCCGTGTGACGGCCGCGCGGCCGGCGGCCGTCGTCCGGTCGAGCGCATGCGGGTGCTGGGTGTCGTACTCGACGGCTTCGGGGAGGCCGTGGTGCGCGGCTGTGTGGAGGAGCCCGTCCTGGACGAGGTAGAGCGCACTCTGGTCGGCCTTCGACAGGCGCTGGCAGGCCTCGATCACCTCGTCGAGAACCGGCTGCAGGCCGTCTGAGCGGGCGACGGCGCGAAGCACGCCGCTGATCGCGCGCTGCTGCTCCCGCACGTCCTCGAGCTGACGAACGACCTCCGCGTTGTCGGCAGCTCCGGCGTCCATTCCGCGCAGCTTAGGGCGTGGCCGAATTCCTTGACATGCAGCCGTCAGGCTGCCTATAATAGGCACCCATATGACTGCCTATCCGGATCGAAACGAGATGGACGAGGTCTTTCGGGCCCTGGCCGACCCGAGCCGGCGCCTCCTGCTGGACAGGCTGAACGACCGCAACGGACAGTCGCTGCGCGAGCTCTGCGCCGGGCTGGAGATGGCGCGCCAGTCGGTCAGCAAGCACCTGGCGGTGCTCGAGGCGGCCCAGCTCGTCACCGTGGTCCGGCGCGGCCGGGAAAAGCTCCACTACCTCAACGCCGCACCCATCAACGAGATCTCGGAACGGTGGATCAACCGCTACGACCAGGAACGGGTCCGAGTCCTCGCGGACCTGAAACGAGCACTGGAGGAGACCCCCATGCAGAAGCCCTCGTTTGCCTACACCACCTACATCAAGACGACTCCCGAACGGCTCTGGCAGGCGTTGACCGAGCCGGCCTTCACGGAGCGGTACTGGAGAACGACCTTCGAGACGGACTGGAACGTCGGCTCGAGAATGACATGGCACCACCACGGGCTGACGATCGCCGACCCGGAGCAGGTCGTCCTCGAGTCCGATCCCTATCGCCGGCTCTCCTACACCTGGCACACGTTCACGCCCGAGCTCGCCGACGTCCACGAAGAGCTCAGCGACGAGGTGCTGGCCAAGGCGGCCGGAGAAGGCCGATCGAAGGTCACGTTCGAGATCGAGCCGCTCGACGAGCTGTGCAAGCTGACCGTCGTGCACGACGGCTTCGAACCAGGAAGCACCGTCGTGGAGCTGGTCAGCGGAGGCTGGCCGCACGTGCTCTCCGAGCTCAAGACGCTGCTCGAAACCGGCGGGACCCTCGCCGCCGGCTCGGGCTCGAGCAAGCAGCCCCAGAAGGAAAGGAATTGACATGAGAAAGCTCATCGCCGCCTTCCGGGTGTCGCTGGACGGGTTCGTCGAAGGCCCGAACGGACAGAACGACTGGGTCGACACGTGGGAGGACACCTTCGAACTGATGCCGCAGATCGACGCCATGGTTCTCGGCGGCGGCATGTATCCGGGCTATCAGCAGTACTGGAGCGCGGTGCACGCCGACCCGCGGGATGCGCTGCCTTTCGTCGGCCGGCCAGCGTCCGCCGGCGAGGTCGAATACGCGCGCTTCGCGCACGCCACCCCTCATGTGGTCGTGTCCACGACGCTCGACACCGTGTCGTGGAAGACGACTCGGATCGTTCGTGACGTCGAGGAGATCCGGGACATGAAGGAGCAGCCTGGGAAGGACATCTACGCCGTCGGGGGACCGACACTCGTCTCGAGCCTGATGAATCGGGGCATCGTCGACGAGCTTCGGCTCGACGTGCATCCGATCGTCCTCGGTGGGGGAAAGGCGCTCTTCACCGACGTGAAGGAGCGGCACGCACTGCAGCAACTCGACGCCAAGCCACTCGGGTCGGGTCAGGTCCGCTTGACCTACGCGTGGTGCTCGCCCGAGCCGCCGGCAGGGCGTGACGGCTGACGGCAACGTCCGGCCCTCCTTCGAGGCCGTGCGTCTCGCGAGACCGCGGCCTGAAGGAGGGTCGGCTTCAGCTGAACCGCGAACGCGATTCTGGAACTACTCGAGCGACACGCGCTCGCTGCGGTCGACCCCCGAGCCACGGTCTGGATCCCGGCCCGGGATCAGCACCCAGTGCTCCGAGACGGTCGCGCGATAGAGCCGGAAGAGTGCCGATCCCTGCACATCGTCTAGTCCAAAACCGCGACCGATGTCCTCTCGGGACACGCGGTCGAAGACCTCGAGGCCCGGTTCGAGCTCGGCGCCCGTGAGCTCCTCGCCCACGCCCTTCATGTACACGGCCTGCGCGCCGCCGACCGGGACCGACGAGTCGAAGATCGCGATCGCAACCTCCGGGTGGGCGGCGAGGTTCCGCGAGTGCTTCGCGTCGGGCGACGAGACCCAGTGGAAGTTCCGGTAGTCGTCGGACGCAAACCACACGGGCGAGACCCACGGATGCCCTGTCTCGTCAGCCGTTCCGAGCGCCATGTACCTGTTCGCGTCGATCACGCTCCGGGCGACGTCCGCGAGCTCGCGCTGCATGAGCCCATCGGCCACGCGGCAACCCTAACGAGCTGCCGCGAGAGCTCGAAGCATGCGTCGTCTACGCTCGCCGCTCATGACTGCGGCGCTTCTCGATCGGGCACTCTCCATCGGCGCGGATCCGCGCGACACGGCCGACGAGCGTTTCCGGAGGCGCCTCCTCGTCGGCGTGGCGCTCATCATCCTCCCCTTCGGCTTCGTGTGGGGCTGCCTCTACTGGGTCATCGGTGAGCGCGCGGTCGCGCTCACGCCGTGGGCGTACGTCATCGGATCGACCATCAGTCTCGCCGTCTTCGCGCGAACCCGAAATTTTGCGTTCCTGCGCACAACGCAGCTGCTTCTGATTCTGGTCCTGCCCGCGCTGGGGACCGTGATGCTCGGCGGTCTCGACGAGTCGAGCTCGGTGATCCTGTGGGCACTGTTCGCGCCACTCGGGGCAGTCGCCTTCGACAGACCCGCCCGTGCCTGGCCGTGGTTTGCAGCATTCGTCGCCACGGTCGTGCTCGCGGTCGCTCTCTCCGAAGTGGTTCGGCCGGACGGCGCCGACTTGCCCGACGGCTTCGTCCTGACCTTCGACATCCTCAACATCGTCGTCGTCTCGTTCGTCGCGATGATCTTGCTCGTGACGTTTGCGCGAGGCCGGGACACCGCGCAGGCGCGCGTCGAGGCGCTCTTGCTCAACGTCCTCCCGGCCGAGGTCGCGCAGCGCCTCCAGTCGGATCGGGGCTCGATCGCAGACTACTTCGACGACGCGAGCATCCTGTTCGCGGACGTCGTCGACTTCACCCCGCTCTCGAGCCGGCTCGACGCGCGCCAGGTGGTCGGGCTCCTCGATCGGCTCTTCACGAGCTTCGACGAGCTCGTCGACCGCCACGACGTCGAGAAGATCAAGACGATCGGCGACTGCTACATGGTCGCGGCGGGCGTCCCCAGGCAGCGGCCGGATCACGCGCACGCGCTGGCAGGGCTCGCGCTCGAGATGCGCGAGTGCGCGAAGAACTGCATTCCCGAAGGCGCCGGCCACGACCTGCGCCTCCGCATCGGGATCAGCTCTGGGCCGGTCGTCGCAGGCGTGATCGGGCGCCGCCGGTTCCTCTACGACCTCTGGGGCGACACGGTGAACATGGCGAGCAGGATGGAGTCCCACGGGACCCCCGACACCATCCAGATCACTCGCTCGACGTGGGAGCTCGTGCGCGACGACTTCGTGGTCGAGCGGCTAGGGCTCGTCGACGTGAAAGGCAAGGGCGCGGTCGAGACCTGGCGGCTCGTGGGCCCGCGCGACGGTTAGGCCGGCGCGCGCGGGCACCTCTCTATGGCCCGTCCGGTGCGCGGGCCGCCGGCGGCAGCTCCATCGAGGCGCGGAGGTTGACGAGGGGCGTGTCGGGGACGCGCACCAGCCCGCGCACCGGGCGGTCGAGGTCGAAGGTGATGAGCAGCAGCACCGAGACGAACGCGGCCGCGAGCACGACCGAGACCACGCCGCGGGCGAGGATCGCGAGGTAGAGGGCGAGCAGGCCGAGTGCGATCGAAGCGCCTATGACCTCGATGGCGAGAACCGCGTTGGGGACGCGGTTGTTCAGCGCGGAGACCTGCACGGTCTGCATGTCGATCATCTCGTTCAAGGTCTCGACGTAGAGGCGCGGCGCGCTGTCGGTGGGAGAGCCGGCGAGCGCCTCGCCGGCGAGCCGCCAGAGGGGGCGCTGCAGGCGGTCTCCGTCCGCGACCGCGTCGCGAGCAGCCGCGCTTCCTGGGACCGCTGCGGACAGGCGGATGGTCACGTCGGTGTAGCGCTCGAGCAGCTCGAGCGAGCGTGTGCGCATGGGCTCGCGCAGCGTCTGGGCGCGCAGGTACGTGGTACCGATCGCGTTCGCGGTGTCCACGACCGCCGCACGCCGGGAGTCGTAGCGCTGCACGGCCAGCGTGAGGCCGAACGCGAGGATGAGCGCGACCAGTCCGAGCAGCGCCGCCTGGAGGACCCCGAACGGCTCACGCAGGGCGTCTGCGTGCGCGCGCAGGCGGCGCCCCACGGCGACACCGATGAACGTCGTGCCGAGCACGACTCCGAAGATCAGGAGCCCGAGCTCGAGGCTGCTCAGCCGGAAGAACACCGGCGACTTCCTCGTGCAACGTCGGCTTCCACGGCTGAGTCGATGATGCGCGAGCGGCCAGACGGCGGCCGATGAAAAGCCCTCTGACGGACTCGAACCGTCTCCTCCTTCCGGTCGTTCTGGAGCGATGGTCGCGCTCGGCGCATTCGCGAACCTTTCGCCGGTCTTTCTAAGCTTGCTGGCGATGGCTCAGCCGGGCGAGACGCGAATCCAACTCTGCGGCCGGTTCGTCGTGAGGCTCGACGGACAGCGGATCGAGGAAGCGCTGCCGGGCGACAAGGGACAGCTGCTCTTCGCCTACCTCGTGCTCAACCGGCTCCGCCGGATCGACCGCGACGAGCTGCTGATCGCTGTCTACGGCGAGGAGGCGACGGCCGACCACCGCCCTCGGCTCAGCGTGCTGCTGTCGAAGCTGCGCCGTGTCATGGGCCCCGAGCTCCTAGTCGGGCGAGCCCAGCTCGACCTCGTGCTGCCTGCCGGCGTATTCGTCGATGTCGAGGCTGCGCTCGAGGGGCTGCACCGGGCCGAGTCGCATGTCGGTGCCGGCGAGTGGGCGGAAGCGTGGGGCCCCGCCGGGATCGCCTACCACGTCGCCAGCAGGCCTCTGCTCCAGGGCCACGACCAGCCCTGGTTGGACGAATGGCGGCGACGCCTCGACGACGTTCGGTTGCGCGGGCTCGAGTGCTTCGCAGAGGCAAGGCTCGGACTCGGCGGTCCGACTCTGCCGCAGGCTGCGGATTGTGCGCGTCAGCTGATCGAGTTGGCCCCGTTCCGCGAGACCGGCTACCTGATCCTGATGAAGGCGCGCGCGGAGAGTGGGAACGTCGCAGAGGCGCTGCGCGTCTACGACCGCCTGCGCCTCCTGCTTCGCGACGAGCTCGGGATCGCGCCCAGCCCAGCCGTGCAGAGCGTCTACCGACGCCTGCTCGGCAAGACGACGACGACCGTCTAGATCTCCTCGGCCTGCGCGAGGATGTCCTCGCGCGAAACCTTGCCGACGAGGCCAGGGTGGTCAGCGGCCAGGTGCGCTTGCGCCTTCTCCCAGAGTTCGTCGTCGTCCTTTCCCTCGACGACTTTCCCACAGACGCAATTGATTCGCTTCGCGATTGTGGTTCGCTTCACGATGGCCATCCTAGGTGCGCGAACGAACGAGCCTGCACGCGCCCCGACTATGTATGTACGCGGTCGTGAACTTCGTCGGTCACGCTCGGGACGGCTCCGGTAGCAGCTCCAGCTGCGTGAGCAGGGAGACCTGGTCGTAGTAGATCTCGCCGCCGACGACCCGACCATCGGCGTCGAAGTGCCACATCTCGCAGATCGGTAGCGTCCACTCCTTGCCGGTGGGCGGGAAGGGTCCGAGTGGGCCGTCGTTCGTACCGCGGCCGGTGAACCGCGCGATCACCATGTTGCCGGCGTCCGTGTACCGGGCGTCCGTGACCTGGCAGTCCGAAGAGGCCTGGATCCATCCCTCCAGGAAGTCGCTCTTGAACTCCCGGGGTGTTCTGAACGTGATGCCCCGGGCATGGTCGATCCAGCGGATGTTCTCGGCGTACTTCGTCACCATCGCGTCGAAGTCGCGGCGGTTGAAGGCCTCGTGCCCTGCGCGGTAGGTCTCGACGTTCCTGGATTCCATCGCTACTCCTTTCGTCGTCTTGGAGCGATGGTCGCAGCACGTCGTTTCCTGAACCTTTCGCCGACCTTTCTGGGCGCGACTACTTCTCGTGGCGGCGGAAGGTATGGCCGGTTCGGATGCTCGCGAACCACGCCACTGCCTCGTCGAGCGAGAGATTCGCCTCGACCGTCTAGGCGCGGGTGTCGTCATAGACGACGACGGTTCCCGCAAGGAAGTCCGGAAGCCCACGCCGCCGCTCGGTGAAGAGCACCGGGATGAAGCCGGCGAACATGGGCACGATCGCGAGCACGAGCCCGACCAGGCGCACGAGCGATCGACCGATCGAGGGGGGGTCGCCCGCGGGGCCGCGGACACGCACGTTGAGCAGCCGCATCCCCGGTGTCTGCCCTGCTGAGCTCCAGAAGAGGACGAGGTAAGTCCCCGCGATCAGCATCCAGCCCGAAGCAAGCAGTGCGGCGACGAGCCACTCCGGACGCAAGCCTCCGACCAGCGATGCGACGAGCGCGGTGATCCCGACTACGGACATGAAGAGGACGATCGTCACGGCTGCGTCGGCCGCGAGTGCAATTGCGCGCGTCGCAACCCCGGCGAAAATAGGGCGCTGGTCTCGCTCCCGGCGGCGGACAATCTGCTCGGCCCGATCGTCGAGCCGCGCGGCGGAGGCGCGCACGCCGCCAACGACCTCCTCGGCAAGACCGGTTGTCTGCCGGGCTATCGCGTCCCTGAGCTCGGGACTGGACGCGACATGCCGCAGAGCGCGTTGCGTCTCGTCGCTCGTGAGCACTCTGTCGGTGAGCTCGAGCGTCTTCGGGCTTGCCAGAGCTGCGGTCACGAGGCGCTCGAGCTCACCACTCTCGGCAAGCTCGGCGACGATGCGCTCCAGCACCCGGTTACGGGCGAGTGAGCGCGCGAACTCCTCGGGCAGCGACCCGGCGAGGGCCCGGTCGAGGACGCGGACGAGCTCCGGCGCAGACAGCACTTCGTCCACCGCCTCTTCGAGCGGGCCTCGCCAGGCGCGTGCGGCTGCCCGGGCCGGGAAGAAAGCGACCCGTCCTGCAGCGTCGGTCAGCCCGGAGCGGTGCTCGTCGTCCTTCGATGCCATCACGAGAAGTATCGCCTTCTACGACGGCCGTGCGGGCGCGGCTCGTTCACGCGCCCGCCCTGGCCGCGACGATTCGGCAGCCGTGTTCATCCTGACTCATGGGTGATTCGACCGTGGGTTTCAGGACCTGTCGATCACACCTCGGGGCTAGATTCGCCGGCGGCGACCCGCCCTTCCAGGTGTGACGGCCGCGGCCACGACCGCGGTCTTCGCAACCGGCGCGGGGCCGGGTGTGACCGCCTTGGCCACGACCGCCGTCTTGGCCACGGGGTGGCCGATGACTCCGGCCCGTCCTGCACGTCCTGGTCCGAGCGGCATGTCAGTCTCCTTCCGTCGCAGATGCTTCATCGGCCTCGATGGAGGCGATGATCGCTTGAATGGGAATTCGTCCGGTGGCGATCAGTTGGCCGCCGGAATGCCGCACCGCCGATGCGAATGGCGCAGCCCACAGGTTCTCCCAGATGAGTACCCCGGCAGTGCTTCCCGGGTCCATGGCGGCGGCGAGGTGCACGACGTCCTCCTCCGCCAAGAACTCTGCCAATTGAGCCGCGACTGCCTGGAGCGGTCCGAGCTCTTCGATGTCCGAGAGTTCCACCGCCTCGACGTTGCCGTCCTCGTCCTTCGTCAGGATCAGCATGTCGACCACGCGGATGGTTCCGGAGTCGACCAACGCGACCAACTCTCGAGCAATCTCGCCCGTGAAGTTGCTGGCGGCGGCGGGAAACTCGACGACGATGTAGTCGATGGGACCCAGCGAGTCGAGATCCGTGTTCTCTCTTACGGCCTGAGTTGTGATGTCAGTCATGAAAACCCCCTTTGTGCGTAGGCGACTACGCGGTAGTGGCGGTGGTTTGGTCGGAGACCATCGGTGAGCCCGTCAGCGATCGGGCTCGAGCTCGGCCCGGCTCTCGCTCCAGCGCGCGGTCAGTGCGTACAGCACGATCACATTGAGCGCCACCACAGTCAGTGACCAGAGCGGGTACTGGCTGTTGCCGAGGAAGCCGAGCTGAAGGATGAAGTTCACGGCGACGACGACGATCGTGAACCAGCGCGCCCAACCCTGCCCGGCAAGCAAGCCGAGACCTCCGAGAACGAGCAACGTTCCCCAGATCAGCATCGTCCAGCCCCAGCCCGTGAGATCGAACACGAGGAAGCCGGACCCGGTCGGGACGTAGTACTCGTCCTCGAACAGGGCGATCAGGCCCTGAAAGAAGTCGATCCCGCCGACGATCAGCATCAGAATGCCGGCGAAGCCGATCCAGCCTGCCATGCTCTTGGAGTTCATCTCTACCTCCCTCTCTGATCGCCCGTAGGACAGCTACATCATGATCGCGATGGTCAGCACGACGATCGCGACGAACGTGATGACGAGGGTGCCGACGAGGATCAGGGACACGGTCCAGCCGAAGATGTCGCTCATGTCCATGGGTCTCCTCTCCTGGCGGTTGCCACGGCCGTGACCCTCGCCTCGGTCGGCCACGACCTATCAGCACGGGACGCGCTCTTCGACTCGATGAGCTGCAGCGCGGCATCCATCGAAGGCCCCCGTCAGAGCGGTTCCGTCTATCCCATCGTGGGCGCCGATGGCGACGATCTGGGTCCGCGGTTCTCGGTGACTCCACTCGTGCCCGACCGCGATATCCACCCGCTTGCCGACGACCTGAAGGATCACCTGTCGGCCCGGTTCTTCGGTGGTATGGATCACGCCCTTGCAGCGGTACACGCTGGCAGGCAGCTTGCTCGCCGATTCCCGCAGCGCTTCCAAGGAGAGAGGCTGCTCCGTTTCGTAGCTCCACGTCCTGAAGACCTGCGAGTGATCGTGCGGATCTCCATGAGCGTGATGCCCGCAATCTGGGCCAGCACAGTCATGAGAACGGTCGGGCTGGTCGGGTGACGGTGTGCCGTCGAGTCGGGAGGGGTCGAACCGGCCGACCGAGAGCAGGATCTCCAGAGGTACGTCTCCGCCGCATGCCTCGACGAGCCGGTAGCGATGGAACCGGTCGTCGAGCCAGGCCTTGATCCGATCGATCTCCTCCCTCGTGACGAGATCGACCTTGTTGAGGATGAGCATGTCGGCGAACGCGACCTGGCGGAGCTTCAGCTCCATCATCTCCGGCGCGGCGAATACCTGTTCCGCGTCGACGACGCACATGATGCTGTCCAACCTGATGCGCTCCCGCAGGGCGTCGTCCATGAAGGTGATTGCGATGCTCGACGGCTCGGCCACTCCGCTGGCCTCGAGCAGGATGTACTCGGGCTCCTCGTCCCGGCTCAGCACCTGCATCACCGCGGCGACCAGGTCATCGCGGACGTTGCAGCAGACACAGCCGTTGGCGAGGCTGATGATGTCCCCGTCGCCCTCGACGCCGACAACGAGGTCGGCGTCGATGTTGATCGAGCCGAAGTCGTTCACCAGCACAGCGACTCGAAGGCCATGATCGCCCGTGAGAATGCGGTTCAGCAGCGTCGTCTTGCCCGCGCCGAGGAACCCGGTCAGAACCGTGAGTGGAATGGCCGGTGTGCCGGACCGGTCGGTCGCAGCCATCACTGCTCCCGTCTCAGCCGATGCACGAGCCAGTGTGATGTCGCCAACCACTAGCGCTCAACCTGCTGGGCCTGCTCGGCTCTCCCTGCTGGGCCTGCTCGATCGCGTCGACGATGTGCTGCAGCTCATCCTGCTTCGCCGCGAGCTTCTCCTGGATGTGCCGCAGCTTCGGGGCGGCGATCTGGCCGACATCGATCGTGACGCCCGCCGGGAAGTTGACCACCAGCTCGCGATTGAGACCTGGCGGGTAGTACTCCTTGGGATCGATCTGCCGGTCGAAGACGTCCTGATCCAGGACGTCGGCAACCGTGTGCTTCGGCGTCGGGAACGTCACCTTGAGGTTCGTCGGCGACAGGTCGAACAGCTGCACCGCCTCTCTCGGGTTCGGGCGTGACATGTTGCCGGCGTCCGGGATGACGGCCTTCCGTGTCCAGATCGAGTCCTTGTTGACGTTGACGACCACGACGTCGGGCGCGCCGAACTGGAAGAGCCCGTTGTAATGGTGGCGAATCCCCGCGACGATCTCCGGGACGAGCTCCTCGTCGAAGGACACGTGCGTCACCATCGCAAGGCGCGGCTGGATCTTGTCGAACATGTAGCCGACCGCGTAGTGAACGCTGTGAGCCTGGTCGATCGTGTTCATCAGCATCATGCGGGGCATGCCGAACTTCAGCGCCTGAAGATTCGCCGTGTCCGGCTGCACCTCGGTCACGAACACGTCCACCCCTTTGGCCAGCTCCAGCGAGAGCTCGTCCGGCCGGCCGTCCCCGGTCCAGACGAACGACAGCCCGTTCCAGTCGAGCCGGTAGGCCGAGGCGCCGTCCTTGGTGTGCGACCGCTGCCAGTGGCGTATGGTCACACCGTCCTCGTCGTAGCAGATGCCGTTGTCGTCACGGAAGTCGAACTCGTTGACCTCGACCTCGTAGCCGTCGCCGATCGGGCAGGCGTTGAAGGAGTCCGTGTGCCAGTGGGTCATCATCTTCATGCCCTCGATCATGTGCCCGATCCCGTCCTGCGGCGTGCGGCCCGACGGCCCGTGCACCCGCAGCGGCTTCCAGCGTCCCACCCACGGCGCGAAGGCGTAGAGGTACGGGAGATCCGCGTAGTGGTCCACGTGGAGGTGGGTGAAGAAGATGTCGTTGACCGTCGGCAGCGGGACGGCCATCGCGATGATGTTGCGCATGCAACCGGAGCCGAAGTCGAAGAAGAACCGCTTGCCGATGCCGAGCTCGACCATGATGCAGGTGCCGGCCTGTGCGCGGGTGACCGGGATCGGCGTGCTGCCGATGAAGGAGATCCGCATCTCGTCTGGATTGAGCTCCTCCTGCCCCGGGTAGTAGAGGTTGTTGCTGGCGAGGTCGGGCGTCGGACGGTAATACGGCGGTAGCGTGATCCCGCCGCTCGGCACGCCGCCATAGGGATTCCCGTTCCTGAGCTCGGATCCGTTGTCGCTCATGCTCGTTCTCCTCTCCTTGATCCCGCGTTGTGAGGGCGACGCTAGCGCCGGGGAAATCGAGGGTCATCGCCCACGAGCCGCGTTCACCCGGGTGAACGGCGCGCCCGGGCGATGTGGCGAGGCCGCCGCGGTCTCAGGATCCGGCGTCAAGAAGATGAGCGCGCGGAAACGCATCCGGAGCGGTCAAGGGCATCGATCGCGAAGCAGTGCCGACGGCCGAGGACGGCGCTGCGCCGCGTCGACGCCGCAGTGAGACGAGCGATACAGTCGAGGAGCCGGAGTCGTTCTGGAGACGACACCTGCTCGTCATCGGTTTCGGTGTCCTCCTGGTCGTGATCGTCGCCCTCCAGCTCCTGGATCAGGGGGACGTCGCGCAGTGGATCGAAGACGCGTCGGAAGGCTGGGCCTACGTCCTGTGCTTTCTGCTCGTCTGGTTCGATGCGGTCATTCCGATCTTCCCCGGCGAGACGACGCTGAGTGCCGCTTCGACGCTCGCCGCAGAGGGAAGTCTCGAGCTCCAACTCGTCATGCTGGCCGGCGCGCTCGGCGCGATCGTCGGAGACTCATCGCTGTTCTGGATCGCCCGCAAGAGCGCCGTCAGGGTGCAAGGGCAGCTCGACAAGGCGCTGGAGAATCCGAAGATCCGCGCCGGTTGGGACGCCCTCGACCGCTCGCCCGGCCTCTTGATCGTCGCCGGGCGCTACGTCCCCGGGATGCGCTTCGCCGTCAACGCATCCATGGGGCTCTCCGACATCCCCTACCGCCGCTTCCTCCTCTGGTCGGTCCTCGGGGGAGTCCTGTGGTCGGTCTACACGTGCGCGCTGGCCTACAACGTGGCAACCACGCTCTCGGGCTATCCGCTCGCGTCGCTCGTCATCTCCTCGCTCATCACGTCCGCCGCGTTGGCAGCGATCTACTTCGTCGATCGTCGCAGGAGGAGAGGCGCCGAGACCGCGCGGCCGGTCGAGGTGGCTACGGAGCCGGCGATCCCGTCCAGCACCGCTGGATCTGACGAGTGGGACGCGAGCTGAACGCTCGCCATCGAGCCTGCGGGAATCGAGTCAGGTGCTCCACACGCTGGTCGTCAACTTCTTCGTACCGAAACTCGAGTCGACGTCGCTGTAGGCGGGCTCGGCGCCATCACAACGCTCCTCTCTTTCATGTACTTCGTCGGGAGAC
>CAWJBN010000003.1:0-200033 GCA_963841175.1 uncultured Actinomycetes bacterium | reverse complement strand
CCAGCGCGGGCTGCACGCTCCTGGGTCGGCACGAGCAGCTCCTCGTACAGTGACGCCAGGCGGCGGGCGATCGCCGGCCACGCGTAGCGGCGGCTCTCGGCGTAGGCGCGCTCGCCGCGGGCGCGTCGTTCCTCGCGATCGCTTGCGGCCGCGAGGAGCGCGTCGGTGAGCGCGTCTACGCCGTCGGGAGGGACGAGCCAGCCGGTCTTGCCGTCGGCGACGATCGCCGCCGGTCCGTGCGAGGCACAGGCCACGACGGGCAGCCCGCAGGCCATCGCCTCGACGAGCACGAGGCCGAACGCCTCACCGACGGAGGGGAGGACGAGGAGATCGGCCGCGTTCAGGGCTGGGGAGCAGCTCGTGCGCTCGCCAGCCGGCGAGGAACACGTGCTGGTTCCCGAGGCGGGCTGCCGCGGCGAGCGGGTGCTCGCCTTCCCACTCGCCGGGGTGGCCGCCGACCAGCACGAGCGGCGTGGGCGTGCCGAGCCGCTCGTTCGCGCGGGCGTGGGCGGCGATCAGGAGCGGAAGCCGCTTCACGGCGGTGAAGCGGCCGACGTAGAGCAAGACGGGCGCTCCAGTCTGGAAGGGGGCGAGGTCCTGCTCGTCGTAGGCGACGCTTCCCGGGCGGCCGCTCATGTCCCAGCCGCGCGGCTCGTCGACGAGCCAGCGCCGCCAGAAGGCGAAGCGGTCTGTCTGGGCGAGCGGCCGGGGTGTGAAGCGGGCGGGATCGACGCCGCCCGGCAGGCTGCGCAGCCTTCCGCGCTCGAGGCCGAGCAGCAGCGCCGCCTCCGCCTCGGCCCCCGGCGGCACGAGCACGAGCTCGCACTGCTGAGCCCAGCCGCGCATCCGCTCCGCCCAGCGGGCGGCGTAGTGCCGACCCGCTGGCTGCCCGGCCTCGACCGTGCGCAGGAAAGCGAGCTCGGTCCCGTGCAGGTGGCCGAGGATCGGCAGCGAGGGGAGGCAGCGGATCGCCGCCTCGTTCGCCGGCGTCAGATGGTGGACATGGAGAAGGTCGGCCGCGCCGGCAGCGGCGCGCACGAGCGCCTCGCTCCAAGCGCCGACCAGCCGCTCGTAGACCGCGTCGTCGACAGTCGCGAAGACGCGGTCGGGCGCGCCCGGCCGATCCTCGTAGGACGGCTGGAAGGGAAGCGGAGCGGCGAGCGGATCCGAGAAGCTCGAGCGCGGGAGTGTAATCGACCCTGTGCACCTCGAGGCCGCTGAAGAAGCTCGCCGGCGTTCGTCTCCTCTCCCTGGTGCCCGAGCGAGCCGGCGGCGAGCGTCGTCTGCCAGCCCGCGGCAGGAAGCGCTCGAGCGAACGCCCGCGCGACCTGCGCCGAACCACCGCGGGCGAAGAAGAACAGCGCCGAAACCACCCGGCCGCGCGCCGCCGGGCTCCCGGCCTCGCTCCCATGCCATCGCCGTTGGTCGTCTGCCCTCTGCGCCGGGACGATTCTCCTACCTCATCCGGACACCAACGGGCCTCTAACCTCGTTCTGCGGACGTCTCTCGTCCGTCAAGGATTCCGTTCAGCGCGGCTCAGTGAGGGCCGTTCAGCTCCTGGCACAGGCCGCCAGAGCACGCGGAAACGGCCCAGTCCGCCGACTTTCGATCAAGAGTTCGACGGGAACGCGCACGAGCTCTTCTCGGGAGCCGTCTGCTCCAGGAGAAAGAGAAGGGCCAGGAGAAAGGGCCGGCGCCGGCCCTTCGCGTAACCCGGTCAGAGTTCCGACGCATCGCTCGGCTGCGCGGATGTGACCCCTCCCCCCGCGGGTAGGAGCACGTCGTCTTACCTGCGCCGCCTGGGCGGTCGCTCCGGCAGTGTTGGGGGGTGATCGCGCCCCGCTTCGTCGACGTGCACTCCCATGTTGTGCCGTCGGGCGATGACGGTGCGGTGTCGGTCGAGGAGGGGCTCGAGCTCTGCCGCGCCGCCGCCAACGCTGGGACGCGTGTGCTGTTTGCGACGCCGCACATGCACGAGCCGTTGGACTCGTTTCCCTGGACGCCGGAGCGCGAGCAGCGCTACGAGGAAGCATTCGCGGCGATGCAGCCAACTGCCGAGCGGATGGGGCTCGATCTCCGCCGCGGGCGCGAGGTTACCGACCGAGGCGTTGCACGGCCCTCTCGACGGGCTTCGGCTGGATGGGACGTCCGCCGTCCTGGTCGAGTTCCCGGGGTCGTGGCTCGACGTCGAGGACGCGGTCGGGCTCACCTGGGCGGCGTGCGAGCGAGTCGATGCGGAAGGGCTCGTCCCGGTGCTCGCCCATCCGGAGCGGTGTCCCGCAGTTGCCGCCGACCCCGCGTCAGCCGTTCGGTTCGCCGCGCGTGGGTGGCCGCTGTGCCTGAACGGGCCGTCGGTGCTGGGAGATCACGGCCAGACGGCCGAGCGCATCGCGTGGTGGCTCCTCGGCGAGGGCACGGTCTCGCTCGTCGCGTCCGACGCCCATGGGGCCGGGCGGCTGCCGGTGCTCGACGTCGCCCGCGAGGCGATCGCCCAACGACTCGGCGCCGACGTAGCCGACCCGTTGTTCGACGGCCGCGCCCTGCAACTCGGCTACGACTAGCTCGTGAGGGGCGGGCGCCGAACGGCGCAGGTCGCGTCCCTGTCGGCGAGCCCGAGCCTCCGGAGCTCGCCGTCTGGCACGAGTTCCTCGATCAGCGGAAAGAGCTGTCGCTCCTCAAGCCGGATGTGTGTGTCAAGCAGCGCTCCCGCCGCATCCAGCGTCTCTCGATCGACGCTGCCGGCCGCCACAGCGATTTCGAGTTTGCGAGCGAACCCCTGGAGCTGCACGTGTTGGACGCGTGCCTCGCGGAGGGGAGCAGGCTGCAACGGGACGTGCCTGAGGAGAAGCGGGAAGAGCTCTTCTTCCTCATCGCGAAGGTGGACACGCTCTTCGTTCCTGAAGAACTCCCCGAATTCCCTGGCCGCCGCAAGCCGAGCAGAAGCATCTCCCTCCGCTGCAGCACGGCGCAGGCGCACTGCCTGCACGAGTCCCTTGTGATGGTCGCGCGAGAGCGGGATCAGGGCGGGGTGGCGCTTCATTCCACGACTCCAGGGTGCAGCGTCGGCCGGGCCGTGCTCGGGGAGCTCACTCCTCGTCGACACGACGGGTTCGCCCCCAGCACTGTCTCACCCGAGCACACCGCAAGGTAGCGGAGGCGCGCTCGGCCTTCGCGGTCCACTCGCGCAGCGTCTGGGCGAGTAGCAGAGAGATCGGGGGGCGGCGATGATCCGGAGATGGGCTTACCGCTTCTTCTGAGCTTGACTCCAGATTGCCCCGCGCCCCGTTAGCGCACGTTGCACGCTCCACACTCCGCCTAACGGATGCCCCTCCCGGAGACGACCCCCGACCGAAGGCGCTTCGGCCTGCGACACGCCTTCCAGCGCCTCTTCGCGCCGATCCGCGACGACGATCCGTCGTTCCCGTGGCGGCCGGTGGTCGTCCTCCTCCTTGGCATTGTTCTCATCCTCGCGACGGCCATCACGCTGTCGTTCCTGGTCGCGTGGCTCGTCACAGGACAGGCGTACTAGGAAAGCGGCGCTGCGGCCGCTCTGGATCGTCCTCGCGCCTCTCCGGCCATCCCCGTGGATGAGCTTGTGGGTGATCGGGTCGTTGTGGTGGCGGCTCGGGCGCATGCGCCCCGATCGTCATCCGCGTGTGCTCTGCCGCACGAGCCTCACCACATGGGCGTCGCGCCGACTCACCGTGGGGCTGGTCGCGGGCGCTTACTGCTCCGCCGCGCAACTCGCACTCTCGTGAGCCACGGCGTCTGGCGGATCTATTGCGACACGCCTGCCAGCAACGAACCCATGATTCATCTCTTCGAGCAGGAAGGATGGATTCGGCTACCCGCGAACGGCCGTCCCATCTTCTAGGAGCATTCCCGAACACTCGCGCACGCGAACGATCCACCGACCAGAGCGAACCTCATCGCTCCGAATCTCGAAACCGATGTATGCAGGCTGCGGGTTTGCGCCCTTGAAGCCACCCCCACCCCTTGCGGTAGCAGCCGTGTTTCTAGCTGCGCCTCTGCTGCACACGCAGAAGGTCACTCAGCCTGAAAGCCAGCGGTGGTGCGCTCTTGCGCTGCTGTCAGAACTCGTGGCTAGGTCTTCGGTTAGGTTCGGCCGGCGCTCGCGTGTCGCGCTCTCCCGTTCGAGGCATATCCTCGGTCGGGGTTTCCTGCTCCGAGCGCGTCAAGCGTCCAGTTGTGCGCGAGTCGCTGCCAGTACTCCGCGTCCGTCATCGTGCTGCGGCTGCGGCGATCCGGGCGAGCACGTCGTCCACGATGGCGGCTGCTTCGCGGCCGTCGCGGACGTAGGTGCGCATCGTGAAGGACGGGTCTGTGTGTCCGAGGACGGCGGCGATCGTGGCGACGGGGGTGCGCACCGAGTGGAGGACCCATCCGTGCGAGTGGCGCAGCGCATGCCAGGACAGCCGTTCTCCCTCGGGGATCGTGAGCTTGGCTTTCGTCATTGCCTGGTCGAGCGCGCGGCGCAGGTTGCGCTCGTGGACGTGCCCACCGTCCGCAGTACATATCACGTAGTCCGTGTCCGCGGTCCTGGGACTGCGTAGACGCCACTTCTTGAGTGCGACCGCGAGCGCCGGGATGATCGGGACGACTCGGGTTCCCGCTTTCGTCTTCGTCTCCTTCTCCTGGCCATCCGGGAGCAGGCTGCGGCGCACCATGATCGTGCTCCGCTCGAAGTCGATGTCCTCCCACTTGAGCCCGCGAAGCTCGCCGAGCCGGAGTCCTGCGTATCCCGCGAGTCCGAGTGCGGCCTGCCAGCGTTCGGAGCCTCCCGCCCTCACGAGCTGGTCGATCGCGTCGGCGTCGAGCGAAACGGCCTCCCTCGCGTTGTTCTGGCGCGGCTTCTCCGTCGGTGCGAGCCCGACGATCGGATCCCTCGTGATGAGCCCGCGACGGAGAGCATGGGAGAAGGTGCCCGACATGAGCCTGAACACCGCGACCTGCGTCCACGGTGAATACGTGTCGCGCATCCCGCGCAGGATCTTCCCGAGGTCGGTGGAGGACACGTCTTGGATGCGCCGGTCCTCCAGACTCGCAAGGTGACGATCGAGCAGATGCCTCTCATGCTCCCGAGTCCGAGCACTCAGGCGACGTGCACCCTGCGCATCCTCATGGACGGTCGCGAAGGTCGCACCGCTCTTCTCGGCGATACGTCCTTCCCGCAGACCGGCGAGCAGTGACTCCCGAGCCTTCTTCGCCTCGGTGACGTTGTCGGCGTCGAGCGCCGCCATCGTCCACTTGCCCTCGATCGAGTAGCCGGCGTAGTAGGTGTCGTCCCGCTTGTAGATGCCGGGCGTCTTGCCCACGCGGACGAAGGTTCTCGTGCCTTTCATGGTGTTCCCTCCTTTAGGGAGTGGTCAGCACGACGGACTTTACCCCCTGACCCGGCGACGGTCTAGGCTGGTTCTCGGCGGCGGGTGGAGTGGTCAGCACTACTCCCTCCCCGCCGCCGCTCGCAGAAACGCGTCCAGGTCATCGCGGTGAACGAGCCGCCGACGGCCCACCGTCGTCGTGCGAAGCCGGCCACGCGCCACCATCCGCTCCATCGTTCGCGGGCTCACGAAGCAGTAGGCGGCAGCGGCCTGAACGCTGAGCCATGGGGAGCCGTTATCGGTTCGGCCGCGCGTCGCGAGAACCTCCTCGACGCGCCTGTCCACGAGCTCCTCGATCGCACCGGCGAGATCAGGAAGCAGAGAGCGAAGGTCGTCCGTTACGTGACGACCCGAGCTCACTCGGACCGCACCTGGCCCTCGACCTCATACCGCCGCGCGAGATCGGCGAGGCGCTCGATCTCCTCGGGATCCGTGCCCTCCCCACCCACGAACTCGCCGTAGGGCACGATGTAGCGCCCGAATAGGACCGGGTCGCGCAGCGCCTCGTCCAATGTCGGCTCAGCCGCCGTCAGCCGCTCGCCGCTATTCCCCGCTTCAAGTCGCTCAGGTCGCTCAAACGGCTTAGATGAGCCAAGAACAGGCTCTCCGAGGGCGCTCTGGAAGCGCTCCTCTGAGCGACGAGAAACGGCCGATTCTTGGCTTATTTGCGCGGTTGGAGCGACCTGAGCGACTTCGCTGCCCAGGTAGCGGGCGAATGGGTCTTGGAAGTCGGCGAGCGCGTACCCCTTCCGCCGTCGCTCGCCGACGCTCTTCGAGCGAATCCCGAACCCCTTGAGCATCCGCGCGAGCTTCATTGCCACCCCGCGGTCCGGGAGAATCTCGCCGTTCGCGTCTCGGCGGACGTCACCCCACCACTGGGCGTACGGGCACTCCCCGCACCGGAAGAGGGCACCAAGGATGTCCATCGTTTCCAGCTCGTCCGCGCCCACGTCGTCGAAGGCCGCCCGAATGTCCCTGAGCAGGATCACTCGGCTCGACTCGGACTCGGCGGCGGCTCCCTGCGCCAGCTCGAGGAGCGCCGCTCGTCCTCGCTCGCGCCAGTCCGCGCCGGCCTCATCAGCGAGCGCGAGCAGCGGTCGGAGAGTCTCCTCCAGCCGATCTCGCACCCCCAGACGCTCGGGGCGGGCCTTCCGGAGGGCGGCGACGTTCTCACCCGCCCAGAACACAAGCGCCTCCCGAATCGGTGCCGCGAGCTCCTCGGCCTCATCGGCGAAGAAGTCGGCCACGGTCTCGCTCGGGAGCTTCCGTCGCATTTGGAATCGCAAGCAGCGCGAGGCGAGCGTCGGCGGCAGATCGTCGAGGCCGGCGATGACCTTGGCACAGAAGACGTCGAAGACATCCACTCGGTCGTTCCTCGGCCCGCCGATCCGGACGACCGTCTTGCCGCGCAGGTAGCCCATGTTGAGCACTCCGATCAGATCTGCCTTCGCGGCCCGGTCTTTCAGCGCGTTGTCCACCTCGTCGACGAGGAGCGTCGGGTGGAGTTCGGCCACCGCGCGGTACACGCTCGCCGTGGAGATGGACGCTCCGAGCCAGAGCGGTCGGGGAACGAGTCGTTCGAGGACTTCCAAGAGCCGGGTCTTGCCGCTCTCTAGCTCGGCCGAACTCAGATGCAGGTACGGGGTCGCCGTTGTGGCCTCGATCGCGTGGGCGTGGACAACCCAGAGAGCGCCCGCAACGTACTGCGCCTCGCCAAGGAAAACGTATCGACGCAGGAGGGCGACGACGTCTTCGAGGAGGTCGGAGAGAGCCCGGATCTCGGCCGCAGGTTGCGGTTCGCGGCTCGGCACCGTGTTGAAGTCGCTGAGTCCTACCCGGCGCGTCATACGGCGTCTCGTAGGCCGAGCGTGCGCACAGACTCGGGGTCGAGACGGTCAAGCGGCACTTGCTCTCCGCGGAGGAGCCCCTCGCACGTCTCAAGGTCCTTCGCGAGCACGATCGCGCGCCAGACGCGGCGGAACATTTCGCGCTCCTCAGTCTCGGCCGTGAGCCGGACCGGATCACGCTCGACAGCGAGCCGTGCGTTCTCGCAAATCTCAGCGCGGATGGCGGCCGCGCGCCTTGATACGGTGGGTGCGGATGATTGGCGCTGGGCCGGGGACACCCGGCCTTCGCGTTTCATGTAGTCCGTTCCTGACGCCCGCGCTCGAGGTAGGCGCGAACATCCTCGGCGGCAAATCGGAGCCGGTCGCTGACCCGGACCGGCGTCAACTCGCCTCGACGGACGAGGTCATAGACGGTGTTCCGCGAAACTCCGAGAAACGCGGCCAGCTCATTGACTGTGAGCAGCCGATCGAGCTGCGGTGCGGCTTGTCTCGCCATGGCAGCCAGCGTGCCGCAGCGACAACCCGGCGACGGTCGCGGTCCAAAATGCCCGCCGACCGCACCGCGAAGATGTGTCCGTGCATGTAGGCGACGGTCAACTGCTGCGCGGCAAGGCTCCGCAGTACGGCGGCGTCTTCGACTGCGTCTTCCGCGACGTAGATGGTCGCCACGCGCGGGTTGAGTGGTTCCTAGGGGTCGGTCTCGCCTACGAGGTCGAAGACGGCGAAGGGCGCAGGCTGCGCGTCTATGTCGAGGGCGACGAGCAAGGACGGGCCACGATCGTTACGCAGGAGCAGGTCGAGCCGGGAGCAGCGCTCGGCCCCGTCGCGCTCGGGAACAAGATTCGCGCGCACCTCGACTCGCTCGACGAAGGCAAGTTCGGCCACGAGTTCGGGGGTTATGCACCGATGACCGTACTCGCCCGCTGGTGCGGTATCGACCACGGCGCGGCGCTCCGCACGAACCGAGGCCCGCCCCCCTCATGGACTCGTGAGCAGCTCGCACTTCTGTCCCGGCGGATCGTTGAACGACAAGAAGCGGGGCTCAACCCGGTGGACTTCTCCACGGGCGAGCGCTGGAAACTCAAGCAACGGCAGGTGCGCGCGCTCGCTCACGAGGCGAAGCGACACGGGTTCTTGGGGATCGTCGCGCGACCCGGACGCCGCAACCATTACTACTTGCCTCTAGAGCCTGCCTCGAGTGAACTGGTCGATCAGCAGCCGGAGACAATGCGGCGGGCGAGATTCGAATTCGAGCGCAAGCGGCGCGAGCTGGGACCACGGCCGAACGTGAAACCTAGCCAAGACCTAGCCGAACCCTCCTGACCGAACCGCCACCGAGACACGGGCAAGGAAAAACCCGCCGTTTCCAGCGGGTTCTCTTAAGCGGATGAAGGGACTCGAACCCTCGACCTTCTGCATGGCAAGCAGATGCTCTAGCCAACTGAGCTACATCCGCGAGGGGGGCAAGTATAGCCAGGCCCCGGCGGCCCCCCTTCCGGCCGCACGGACTAGACCTGGGTCCTGCTCGAACAGCCCGCGCGGGCGGTGCCAAGTCGGCAGACACACGACAGACTCCCCATCGGGACTCGGGTTCACGACACACTGGGGGATACGGGGGTGTGTCGTGAAGGGCGGTCCCATCAGCGGGTCCGGCGGCTCCTCATCGCTCTGGCGGCGGGGGAGCCGCGTCCTTTTGGATCAGGACGCGGCGCGGTCGAGCGCCTCGTTCACGAGGCGGTCGGCGTGCTCGTTGTGCTCGCGTCGGACGGCGCGGTAGGTCACCTTCCCGATCGCGCGCGCGAGCCTCGCTGCCTCCAGGGAGAGCTCTTGCAACGCGCGGTTCTTCACCTTGTACTCGCCGCGCATCTGCTTCACGAGGAGCTCGGAGTCGGAGACGACCTCGAGCTCGTCCACACCCACCTCGACCGCCCGCTCGAGACCGGCGAGGAGCGCGCGGTACTCGGCGACGTTGTTCGTCGCGACTCCGATCGTGTCGCCGCGCGCGTCGAGCACGGTCCCGTCCTCCGCCTCCAGCACGAACGCGGACGCCGCCGGCCCCGGGTTCCCGCGCGAGCCGCCGTCGGTGTAGAGCGTGGCCTTCACGCGTCCTCGAGCGGGTAGACGTCGTACGCGGGCTCCTCGTAGGGGTGCGCGACGCGCAGCGCCTCGACCACGTCGTCGAGCCGGTCGGCGGGAACGAGGGTCTCGACGCGGAGCTCCGGCACGTGCTCCTCCCTCCCGCGCTCCCCGACCGCAGGATCGGTCTCCTCCCCGCCGAGGAACGTGCCGGTCCCGGCCGTGTACCACGAGCAGTGCTCGTACTCGCCGATCCGTCCCGCCCCCGCTTCGAAAACCGCGTTCCGCGTTGCGTCTAGGGCTTCGGCGGGCACGAACCAGACGAGCTTGACGTTCGTCAGAGCTCTCGCTCGGGAGCCGCCTCCCGCTCCGTCGAGTCGCCGGTATTCGGAGTGCCCATCGGCTCGATCAGGAGGACGTGCGCTTCGTCTTCGGCTTTGGGGCAGTGCTCGACACCGGCCGGGACGACCAACATCTCGCCTGGCCCCAGCTCGACGTCGCCGTCTCGCAGCTGGATCGTCAGCCGGCCGTCCAGTACGAGGAAGAAGTCGTCCGTGTCCGGATGAGAGTGCCAGACGAACTCGCCGCGTACCTTCGTGACGAACACCTTGTTGTCGTTGTAGCGGCCGACGATCCAAGGCTGGAACGGTTCGCCGAAGGTCGCCAGCGCGGCCGCGAGATCGACCTTCTCGGCTCGTGCCCGCTCCAGCGCCGGCGGAGCCGGCACCTCCGCTCCTCGGTCGCCTCCGTCGAGCCTACGGCTCATGCGTTGTCGATCTGCGCGCGCTGGAGCGTCCCCGAGTAGTCGACGTACACCGACTTCCACTCGGTGAAGACGTCGAGCGCGGCCTGGCCCGCCTCGCGGTGGCCGTTCCCGGTCTCCTTGACACCGCCGAAGGGGAGGTGCACCTCGGCGCCGATCGTCCCTGCGTTGACGTACGTGATCCCGGCCTCGAGGTCGCGCATCGCGCGGAAGGCCCGGTTCACGTCGCGCGTGAAGATCGAGGACGAGAGCCCGTAGCGGATGCCGTTCGAGACGCGCACCGCCTCGGCCTCGTCCTTCACCGAGATGAGCGAGAGCACGGGGCCGAAGATCTCCTCCTGCGCGATGCGCATGTCCGGATTGACGTCGCCGAAGATCGTCGGCCGGTAGTAGAAGCCCTTCGCGAGGTCACCCTCGCTCGCGATCTCGCCGCCGGTGAGGAGCGTTGCGCCCTCGTCCTTCCCGATCTGCACGTACGAGTGGATCTTTTCGAGCGCGGCGCCGTTGATCACCGGGCCGACGTCGGTCTCGTCGTCCCAGCCGACGCCGAGGCGCAACGCTTCGGCACGCTCCGCCAGCTTCTCCGACAGGTCCGTGTACAGGGTTTCGTGGACGATCACCCGGCTCGCGGCGGTGCAGCGCTGGCCGGAGGTGCCGAACGCCGACCAGACGATGCCGTCGACGGCGAGGTCGAGGTCCGCGTCCTCCATGACGATGATCGCGTTCTTGCCGCCGAGCTCGAGGTGGATGTGCTTGAGGTTGTCGGCCGCGTTCCGCATCACGGTGACGCCGGTCTCGCGGGAGCCGGTGAGCGTGATGACGGGAACGTCCGGATGGCGCACGAGCCGGTCGCCGACCTGTCCCCCGCCTCCGTGGACGATGTTCACGACGCCCTTCGGCACGCCGGCCTCGTCGAGCAGCTCCACGAAGCGCTGGCCGAGCGCGGGCGTGTCGGTCGCGGGCTTGAAGACGACCGTGTTCCCGGCGACGAGCGCGGGCGCGATCTTCCACGACGGGATCGCGATCGGGAAGTTCCACGGCGTGATCACGCCGATGACTCCGATCGGCATCCGCACCGACATGTTGAACTTGTCGCGCAGCTCGGACGGCGTCGTCTGTCCATACAGCCGCCGGCCCTCGCCGCCCATGTAGTAGCTCATGTCGATCGCTTCCTGGACGTCGCCGCCCGCCTCGGCGGCGACCTTCCCCATCTCGTGCGTCATCAGGTCGGTGAGCTCGGCCTTGTGCTCGACGAGGAGCTGCGCAAAGCGGAAGAGGATCTCGCCGCGCTTCGGCGCCGGCACGAGGCGCCAGTCCTCGAACGCCCCCTTGGCAGCGGCGACGGCACGGTCGACGTCTTCAGCACCCGACTTCGGGAAGACGCCGATCGGCTCGCCGTCGGCCGGGCTCGTGGACTCGAAGGTCTCGCCGGAGGCGGCGTCCACCCACTCGCCGCCGATGAAATTCTGGAACTCGCGCACGCCTGTGGTAGCCATGCCGTCGATTCTAGGCGGACGAGGGCGAGGCAAGCCTCGCCCCTACGAGCCCGCCCCGCTCGCCTTGCGGAAGAGCGACCGGCCGAGCTCGGGGTCACGCCGCTCGAGCGCGACCTCGATGCGCGCGGCGGCATCCGGCAGGAACGGGTGGAGCTCGTGGGCAATCCGCTCGCAGGCCTCGAGGAGCACGGCGAGGATGCCGTCGCGCCGTTCGCCCGTCGCTTCCCAAGGACGAGCGGCGGACACGAGACCGGTTGGCCTCCGTCACGACCTCCCAGAGCGCATCCGTCCCGGCTCGGTAGTCGGCGGCGGCGAGCGCCTTGTCGATGGAGCCGCCCACGCGCTCGAGGGCGTCGACGAGCGCGCCCGCTTCCTCCGGCGGAGCCGCGGGTGCGATTCCCGGCCGCGCGAGTGCGATCGTGCGGTTGACGAGGTTGCCGAGGCCGTCCGCGAGCTCGTTCGCACGGGCGGCGAGAAGCTCCTCGCGGAAGTCGACGTCGCCGGAGCGCGGCACGTCGCGAACGAGCCACCAACGCAGCGCGTCGACGCCGTAGCGGGCGGCCAGCGCGGCCGGGTCGGCGCTTCCTCCCGCCGACTTCGAGATCCTGCGCCCGTCGACGGTCAGGTAGTCGTGGACGACGATCGCCGTCGGCAGCGGCTCGCCCGCGGAGAGCAGGATCGCGGGCCAGTAGACCGCGTGGAAGCGGATGATCCCCTTGCCGACGACGTGCACGCGCTCGTCGGAGCCCTCCCACCACGTGCGATAGCGCTCGCCCCCGCTTCCGTAGTCGAGCGCGGTGACGTAGTTGCCGAGCGCGTCGAACCAGACGTAGACGACCTGCCTCGGGTCTCCGGGCACTGGGATCCCCCAGCCACGCGCGCGCTCGCGCGAGCGTGAGACGCTGAAGTCGGCGAGCCCGCTGCGGACGAAGCTGAGCGCCTCGTTCCGGCGTTGTTCCGGCGTGATGCGGAGCCGCCCGCTCTCGATCTCCTCGAGCAGCCGGTCGCCGTAGCGGGAGAGGCGGAAGAACCAGTTGCGCTCGGCCACCGGCACCGGCGGCTCGGCGTGCTCGGGGCAGAGCCCGTCCACGAGCTCGCCGGGCGCGAGGAACGCCTCGCACCCGGTGCAGTAGAGCCCTTCGTAGTCGCGCTCGTAGAGATCGCCGGCGCCGGCACACGCGCGCCACAGCCGCTCGACGCCGGGCGCATGCCGCGGGTCGACGCTCGTCCGGATGAAGTCGTCGTACGAGAGCGACAGCACGTCCCGGAGCTCCGCGAAGCGCCGCGCCTTCTCCCGCACGAACTCGTCGACCGGAAGGCCGGCGGCATCGGCCGCCTCGACGTTCTTCAGCGAGTTGTCGTCCGTGCCGCTCAGGAAGCGAACGTCCTCGCCGCGAAGGCGGCGGTGCCGCGCGAGGACGTCGGCCTGCACGAGCTCGAGGGCGAACCCGACGTGCGGGTCGCCGTTGACGTACGGGATCGCGGTCGTGACGTAGAAACGCGTCGCTTGCTCATCGGTGCCTCCTTCCGGCCCTGCGGGGCCGAGCAACCGACGAGTCGCGACCCCGAGCGTGGGGCCGACTTCGACGACGAGGACTAGAGCACGCCGGAAGGCCCTGAGCGCAGGGCCATCATCAAGCGGAGCGCGGCGTGCGAGATCATCGCCTCACGATAGCCCGGTGGCGCACGTGCGCCGGGCATGCCCGGCCCTCGCCGCCCGGGCGAGATGAATCTCGCCCCTACTTCGCGATCGCGGGAACGACGCGGCCCGAGTCGTCGAGCTGCGCGTTCCAGTCCGTGAACACGGGCTCGATCTCGGAGATGTCGGCGCCGCGGTCGGCGAGCCGGATCGGCTGGCCGGCCTCGGGCATCACGCGGTACTGGTACCAGGTGATCTCCCACGCGAACGTGAGCACGAGCTCGCTGTTCACGCCGGAGAGCGGGACGATGGAGACGAGCGGCGCGCCGAGGGCGCGGGCGACGCCTTCGATCGTCCGCCGGAAGAGGCTCGAGTTGAAGAGGTCGGCCGCCTCCACGAGGGCCGCCTCCCAGTCCGAGAGTCGTCGCAAGACCGGCTCCGGCACGACCGGCTGCTCGGCCTCGGGCGCGCCGACGCCGAGGAGCTGCGCCCAGCGCGGGCGCTTCCTGCGCTGGTGCGGCGAGAGCGCGCGCGACATCGGGCCTCCTTCGCGCACCCAGCCGTAGTCCAGAGCCGCCTCCTGGCAGAGCTGGCACACGTCGACGAAGTCCACGCCGTCCGGGGAGAACCTGCTCGCGAACTCGCCCTGGAGCAGTGTGCGCTCGCAGACGGCGCACGACCGGATGACGGTCGACTTCGTCACTCGCATGGCGGCCACCCTAGCAGGGTCGGAAGTTATCCACAGCTGTGGACAATGTGGACAACGTCTGGGAGGGAGTGGCGGGGCAGAGAGCCTGTTTCGCCAAGCCCTGCCTCAGTGCGCGGCGGCCTCCTCGCGCTCCCGCTTGGTCTCCTCGATCACCTTCTGGGCCACGTGCGCGGGCACCTCCTCGTAGCGCAGGAAATGCATCGCGTAGTCGCCGCGGCCGCCCGTCATCGAGGTCAGCGACTGGGCGTACGTGAGGATCTCGGACATCGGCACCTCGGCCTTGATCTGGGTCATGCCGCCGAGGGGCTCCATCCCGAGAAGCCGTCCGCGGCGCGAGTTGAGGTCGCCGTTGACCGCGCCCACGGCGTCGTCCGGCACCGTGACCTCGACCTCCATGATCGGCTCGAGCAGGACGGGCTCGGCCTTCATGTACGCGTCCTTCCACGCCATCGAGCCCGCGATCTTGAACGCCATCTCCGAGGAGTCGACGGTGTGGTACGAGCCGTCGACGAGCTCCACGCGGACGCCCTGCACCGGCGCGCCCGCGAGCTCACCCTGGTGCATCGCCTCCTGGATGCCCTTGTCCACGGCGGGCCGGAAGCTCTGCGGGATGACGCCGCCGACGATCTTGTCCACGAACTCGTACTCGCCCTCGGCCGGCGCGATGACGATGTGACAGTCGCCGAACTGGCCGCGCCCGCCGGTCTGCTTCTTGTACCGGCCCTGCGCGCGCGCCTCCTTGCGGATGGTCTCGCGGTACGGGACGCGCGGCGGATGCAGCTCGACCTCCACGCCGAAGCGACGATGCGCGCGCTCGAGCGCGACCTCGACGTGCATCTGGCTCATCCCGGAGAGGATCTCCTCGCCGGTCTGCGGGTCTCGCCGGAGCCGCAGGGTCTGGTCCTCTTCCGCGAGCCTGCGGATCGCGGTCGCGACCTTCTCCTCGTCGCCCTTCGCCTTCGGCGTGATCGCGAAGCTCATCACGGGCTCGGGGAAACCGAAGTCGGGCGCCTCGATCGGCACCTCCTTGTCGGCGAGGAGGTCGCCGGTCTGCGCGTCCTTGAGCTTCGCGACCGCTCCGATGTCGCCTTCCACGAAGTCGAGTGCGGGCTTGTGCTCCTTCCCCTGGAGCTCGAGCAGCGAGCCCATGCGCTCCTTGCCCTTCGAGCGCAGGTTCACGAGCGTGGTCTCCGCGGTCACCGTGCCCGCGAGCACTCGGAAGAGGTTGATGCGGCCGGCGAACGGATCGGCGACGGTCTTGAAGACGAAGACCGCGGTCGAGGCGCCGTCCACGTCGATCGGCGAGCCCTTCTTCGCCGGCGAGGGAACGCCCTCCACGAGGAGGTCGAGGAGCGCGTGCGTGCCGAGGTTCTTCGACGCGACCCCGCACGCGACCGGGAACACCTCGCCGTTCGTGACCGCAGCCTTGAGCGCCGAGGCGACCTCGTGCGCGTCGAGCTCCTGCCCGTCGAGGTAGCGCTCCATGAGGCCCTCGTCCGTCTCGACGACCGCGTCGAGGAGCTTCTCGCGATACTCGGCGACGACGTCGGCCAGGTCGTCCGGAATCGGACCGGGGTCGCCCTCCTTCTCCCCCTCCGGAGACGTGTACGCGCACATGTGCAGCACGTCGACGATGCCGGTGAGCTCGTGCTCGACGCCGATCGGGATGTGCACCGCGACGCACTGCGTCGAGAGCTGCGTGCGGAGCGCCTCGAGCGTGCGGAAGAAGTCGGCGCGCTCGCGGTCGAGCATGTTCACGAAGACGAGGCGCGCGAGCCCGAGCTCCTCGCCGAGGCGCCACGCGCGTGACGTCCCGACCTCGACGCCCATCACTCCCGAGACGGTGACGAGCATGCCGTCGACGACGCGCGCGGCCGTCCGCAGCTCTCCCTGGAAGGCAGGGTCGCCGGGGATGTCGAGCAGGTTGAGCTTTCGCTCCTGCCAGGGCACGTGCGTGAGCGACATCGCGATCGAGAGCTGCCGGTGGTGCTCGTCCTCGTCGGCGTCGGAGACGGTCGTCCCGGCCTGGACGGTGCCGAGGCGGTTGACCGCGCCGGACTGGAAGAGGAGCGCCTCGACGAGCGACGTCTTCCCCGTCCCGCGGTGGCCGACGACGGCGACGTTACGGATCTTGGCGGGCTCGGGCATGGGCTGGCTCTCCTCCTCGGGCGCTGGGTTCGAGCCGAAAGCTTAGTAGGGGCGAGGCTTGCCTCGCCCTCGCCCTCGTGGCTCGCCCTCGCCGCCGGCGTTACGTCTCGGCAGCCTCGCGCTGCGCGCCCGCGAGGTGCGCCTTCAGGCGGAGGATCGCCTTCGTGTGCAGCTGCGAGACGCGCGACTCGGTGACGCCGAGGACCTCTCCGATCTCGCGCAGCGTCAGCTCCTCGTAGTAATAGAGCGTGACGACGAGCTTCTCCCGCTCCGGGAGGCTCGAGATCGCCTCGGCGAGAGCCTCCTTGATCTCGGTCTGCTCGAGCGAGAACTCCGGGTCAGGCCCCGACTCGTCCTCGATCGTGTCGATGAGCGCGATCTGGTCGCCGCCGCCCGACGGGGACCAGAGCTCGTCGAGCGCGGCCACGGTGCTGCGGGAGATCTCGTGCAGGCTCTCCTCGAGCTCCTCGCTCGTCACGCCGAGCTTCTTCGCGATCTCCTCGTCGGTGGGCGCGCGCATCAGCTCCTTCTCGAGCGCCTGGATCGCGCGCTCGATCTGGCGGGCGCGTGTCCGCACCGACCGGGGCACCCAGTCGAGAGAGCGCAGCTCGTCGATGATCGCCCCGCGGATCCGCGCCATCGCGAAGGTCTCGAACTTGATTTCGCGGTCCGGATCGAAGCGCTCGATCGCCCCGATCAGCCCGAGCAGCCCGTACGAGACGAGATCCTGCTCGTCCACGTGCGACGGGAGGCTCGCGCCGACGCGGCCTGCGACGAACTTGACCAGAGGCGCATAGGTCAGGATGAGACGGTCACGGAGAAGCTGGTCCCGCGACTTCCGGTACTCGAGCCAGAGGGCGTGCGTCTCGTTGGCCACAGCCACGGAGAGAGAATACGCCGCAAAGACGCGGATTCCTCAGTCAGCGACGGACGAGCGCGCGCCGGGCGAGGTCGGCCATCCAGAGCGCGACGGCGCCGGCCGCGAGCGCGAGCACCCAGGCGCGCCCGCCGGCGAGCGCCGAGGCGACTGCGATCGCCGCGAGACCCGCGGCGAGCACGCAGAAAAGGAGCCCGAGCGCGCGCCGGTGCACGCGGGGAGCGTATCCCGGAGGCGCGGCTACACTCGAACGCGCAGCCCAGGGGCGTAGCTCAATTGGTAGAGCACTGGTCTCCAAAACCAGGGGTTGCAGGTTCGAGTCCTGTCGCCCCTGCTCGTCTTCACGCATGAGCTACCCGTTCATCCGCGCCCGCCACTTCACGCCGGCCTCTCGTGGCAAGGCGGACATCGACGTGATCGTGCTCCACACGATGGAATTTCCGGAGGCTCCGGACGCCGCCGAGCGCGTTGCGCGCTACTTCCAGACGACGAGTCGTGAGGTGTCGGCGCACTACAACGTCGATAACAACTCCGTCGTCCAGTGCGTCCGCGAGGACGACGTCGCCTATGCCGCGCCCGGCAACAACTGGAACGGAATCCAGATCGAGCAGTCGGGCTTCGCGCGCCAGACCGCGGCCGGCTGGAACGACGCCTACTCGAAGGCGCTCCTCGAGCGAACGGCCAGGCTCATCGCCGAGATCTCGAAGCGCTATGCGATCCCCATCGTCCCGCTCGACGCCGCCGACCTGCGCGCCGACCGGCGCGGCGTCACGACCCATGTCGCCGTCTCGCGGGCTTGGGGGCGCTCGGACCACACCGACCCGGGCCGTGCGTTCCCGCTCGGCAAGGTTCTCGCCCGCGCGAAGGAGCTGCGCGGGTCCGGGCCGCCGAGACCGAAGCCGCGCCCGAAGCCACGCCCGACCCTCCGGGAGGGTGACAGAGGCTTCCAGGTCAAGCGGGCGCAGCGGCTCCTGAACGAGAAGCCAGGAATCCAGATCGCCGCCGACGGCATCTTCGGCCCCGAGACGAAGGCGGCGGTCGTCAAGTTCCAGCGCCGGCGGGGGCTCGCCGGCACGGGCGTCATCGGGCCCAAGACGTGGGCCGCGCTCCTGAAGCGGCCGCGCGCGACGGGCTCGGCGGGCCGTGGAGGAGGCTCACCGGGGCTCTTCGAGCTCGGCGAGGTGCCGATGTGATCGAGGATCGTGTCGCCAGGAACGAGAGTCAGTTCCGCGAGATCAACGAGCGCATGGAGCCGAGCAACGCGGCTCACCACTGGGTCGATCCGCCTTTCCCGGACTGGGTCTGCGAGTGCGCGCGGACGGACTGTTCCGTCGCCGTCCGGCTCACGATCGCCGAGTACGAGTCGGTCCGATCCGACCCGGCCCACTTCCTGATCGCACCGAGCGACGACCATCTCGTTCCCGGGGTCGAGCAAGTCGTCGAGCGCAACGAGCGGTACTGGGTCGTCGAGAAGCTCGGGCACGCAGGGGACGTCAGCGAGGACCTCGACCCTCGGACCGACGAGGGTTAGCAGGGAACAGCGAACGGGCCGCCCGATCGAACTGGGCGGCCCGGTCGCTCGTTTCGTTGTCGGTCGCTTGGCTACGCCTCGCAGCGAACGGTGACTTCGCCGTTCGCGCACGTGTCGGTGGCGCGTCCACCGTCGAGCGTGTCCGTGCCGTCGCCGCCGTCGAGCCGGTCGCGGCCGTTGCCGCCCGTCACCGTGTCGTTCCCGGTGAAGGACTCGAGCACGTCGGGCCCCCAACCGCCGTGGAGGGCGTCGTTGCCCTGCCAGCCGTGCAGCTCGTCGGCACCCTGGCCCCCGAAGAGCGTGTTGTTGCCGAAGTCGCTGGCGTGCAGCACGTCCGGCCCGGGTCCGCCTCGCAGGAGGTCGTCGCCGGTGTTGCCGGGGCCACAGCATCCGAGGACGCCGCCGTCCATGAGATCGGCCTGCTGCCCGCCCAGTAGGACGTCGGTGCCGTCGCCGCCCTGCAGCGTGTCCCTGCCGGGCCCGCCGCAGATGACGTCGTTGCCGCCCTCACCCGTGACCGAGTCCTTCCCGGCGCCGGCCGCGATGACGTCGTTGCCGGGCGTCCCGGTCAGGGTGTCCGCCTGGGGCGTCCCGACGATCGTGGGCGTCAGGCCCGCACACTCGCGGAGCGGCTTGCCCTTGCCGGCCGCGCCGGTCGCGAACATGGCGGTCCCGACCAGTGCAGCCGAGAGCGCCAGGATCATGATCTTTCGCATCGTGAGACCTCCTGTTCGTGCTTCCGTTTGGTCCCCTCGGTTAGCGCTCGCGACATGCGGATGCGAGCGAGATCGTGCGCGTCGAGCCCTCCGTTCGCTCATCGGCCCTTGTTCAGCAGACGATGAGGAGGTGGAAGTTCCGGTCGGCGGCGGCGCCCTGGGCGTTGCGCGTGTTCACCCGCACGCCCGCGACGTTGTTGGGCCGCCGGCCCGTCATGGCGAAGCCCACCGTGCCTCCCGCGATGTTCCCCGGGTCGCCGACGGTCGCATGGAAGACGCAGTTCTGCACGTCCTGGGCGAAGATGACCTCGTACTGCCCGAGGCCGAGCCGACCGGCGGACGTGACGCCGACTCCGCGCGCGATGCTGCCGCTCGCGTTGATGATGCCCCAGAGCCTCGTGACCGTTCCGGCGGGGCCCGCGGGCCCGGCCGGGCCGGCCGGTCCGGGACGCAGCGTGCCGGGAGCGAGGTCCGCACGCCTGATGGTGCGGTTCCGAATCTTGTTCGACGTGACGGCAGCCGTCTTGATCTTCGGCGCCGTGACCGCTCCGGCCCGCAGCTGCTGCGTTCCGACGCTGTTCGGCCGAACCTGCTGGTACGTCGCCCAGCCCGTCTCGCCGAGAGCGACGAGCAACGCGAGCGACGCGACCACCAGCGCCGGGGAAACTCTCAACCTGCGCAGGGCTCTCATGTACCGGTGCTCCTTTCAGACCGTCGAAGTGGCTCGGATCGTAGACCTGTGTACCCGCAAGGACCTCACCTGCCCTCGCCGAGATCGAAAAGTCCTTACGGCTTCCTTACTCCCTAAGAGGTCCCTTACGGGTTCCTAACCACAGGCCCGGATCAGGGCAGGTCAGGCAGCAAGGTGCGGGCGGATGAGGTCGTCGATCTCGCGCCCGGTAACGCGGCCGTCCAGCCGCCCGACGACGTTGCGGTCCTTGATCAGGACGAGCGACGGCGTCTCCGTGACTCCGAGCTTGCCGACGATCTCGGGGCTCTCGTCGGCGTCTACGTCGACGACGCGCAGGCGCTTCTTCTGCGTGACGCGCACCCAGGCCACGAGGCTCTCCATCCGCCGCGAGGCGCCGCACTGTCGCCGACTGACGAACAGGAGCGCGGGAAGCTCGGACGGCGCCTCGGAGGCCGTTCTCTCCGAGGGATTCATCTCCCTAGGGCTGCCCGCTTCGCCCGCTCTCCAAACAGGATCGTTTGGCGCGCCGGGCCCGAGGGCAAGCCTCGAGCGGACACTCTCTATCGAGGAGGAACGATGGCGAACGCCACGGTGCAAGAGATCATGACCCCGTCCCCGAGCGCGATCGAGAGCGGCGAGAACGCGATCGAGGCGGCGCGGATGATGCTGGCCGAGAACATCGGCTCGCTTCCGGTCGTCCATGGGAACGACCTCGTCGGGATGGTCACCGACCGCGACCTCGTCCTGCAGGTGATGGCCAAGGACCTCGACCCGAATGTCGTTCCGGTGTCGCAGGTGTGCAGCGAGGACCCGGTCGTCGCGACCCCCGACGAGCCGCTCGAGGCAGCGCTCGGGCGGATGGCCGCCGAGCAGGTTCGCCGGCTCCCGGTGGTGAAGGGCGCGCGGCTGGTCGGCATCCTCGCGCAGGCGGACGTCGCGCGCTCGGCCGACCCGAAGTCGACGGGGCAGCTCGTCGAGAAGATCTCCGAGGAAGGCTGACCGCTTGGGGTCAGGCTTCCTCGGCCTGACCCCAACGGCGACCCAGCTACTACCGCGCGAGACGCAACGTCAGCCACTCGTCCCCGTCGCGGACCGACGGCGTCACTGCGTCGACCAGCGGGTCGAGAACGCGCGCGAGCGCGCCGTTCGTCCCGCTCCCCGCGACGAGCGGGCCGACGGAGACGAGGAAGGCGTCGCCGTCAGCGACGAGCTCCACGGTGACCTCGTCGCCGGCCCCGGCGCCGAGCACGCTCAGGACGGCGAGCTGGAGATCGTCGAGGCGCTCGTACGGCACGTCGAGCCGACTGCCGACGCCGCCGACGACGAGCGTCGCGACGCCTCGCGAGGCCTCGTCGGCGGGGATCGTGAGCGTGATCTGATCGGTCATCGAACGTGCCGGCCTTCACCTTCGCCTACACTCGCGGCGGTGGCAAGGGAAGGTGGGCTCGAGTTGGGACTCGAGACGCTCTCGGAGGGGGGCGCCGTCGTGCACGTGGACGGCGAGCTCGACCTCGCGACGGCGCCTGAGCTCGAGAAGCTGCTCTCCGACGTGAACCTCGGCGAGCGTCTCGTGATCGACCTCTCACCGTGCACGTTTCTCGACTCGTCCGCGGTGCGTCTCCTCATCACCACGATCAGGGACGCGGGCGAGCGCGGCGGAGCGGTCACCCTCGTGGCTCCTGATCCCGGGGTCGCGCGCGTGCTCGAGATCGCGTCGGTAGACACGATGACGACTGTCCATCCGTCGCTCGACGCGGCGCTCTAGGCTGAGCTGCCAGAGCTTCAGCCTGCCCGAGCCTCACACCGAGCCGAGATATCCGACTGCGGTGAGCGCGTCGGCGAGCGTCTCGTGGAGCGGGATGACCCGGTCCATACGCGTGATCTCGAGAACCCGCAGGAGATCGGGGCCGGACACGACGAGATGGAGCTCCCCGCCGTCCGCGCGCAGGCGCTTCATCCCGCCGACGAGCACGCCGAGGCCCATCGAGTCGACGAACGTCACCTCCGCAAAGTCGAGGACGAGCACCTTGGCGCCATCGTCGGCTGCTTCCGCCAGCCGGTCCTCGAGCTCCCCGGCCACGTACAGGTCGACGTCGCCCGCGACGGCGAGGACCACCGTGCCGTGCCACGAGAGCCTCTCCTCGATCTGAAACTCCCGCGCGGCCGCATGATGCGACGCGGAATGGTTCATCGCGCGGGCGTACCCCCTCCCTGCCGCGCGCAAACATGGGGGCCGCCGGAAACACCGTATGCTCACTCTTCGCGCGTCCGTCAGCACGACAGGAAGGGCAGATGACGTCCTACGAGCTCGACCGGCGAGAGACCGACGTGCCCGGGACGATCGTCGCCGATGCCTCCGGTGAGCTCGACCTCACCAACGCACGCCATCTGGAGGAGCGGCTGACGGAGCTGCCCGCGGACGGCGAGCGCCTGGTGCTCGACCTGAACCGCGTCACCTTCGTCGACAGCGCTGCGTTGCACGCGCTCTTCCGCACCGCGCGCCGGCTCGGCGCGGGCCGTTTCGGGATCGCGGTCGCGCCGGCAGCGGCGATCACGCGGACGCTCACGATCGTCGGGCTGTCGGACGCGGTCCCGGTGCGGCCGACCGCCGACGACGTCGCGCAGCTGCTCGCCGCACCCGTCGGCTGACGTTTCCCCGGACGGCGATTCGGGTACTTCACGGATCGCCGGTGGGACTCTCGCCGCCGGCGATCAGCGAAAGGAGTGACATGGGCATCAGTCTCAGCATCCTGCTCTTCGCCGTCGGCGCGATCCTCACGTGGGCCGTCTCGGCAGACGTCAGCGGGATCGACATCACCGCCGTCGGCGTGATCTTGATGATCGTCGGCGCCGTCGGGCTCGTCGTCTCGATGATCTTCTGGTCGAGTTGGGGCGGCTTCGGCGCGCGCGACGGTGGTGGACAGAACACCACGGTCATCGAGCGGGACCGCACGTAGGGCCGATGGGGATCATCGGTTGGATCGTCCTCGGGCTCCTCGCCGGGCTGATCGCGAAAGCGCTCATGCCCGGTGCGCAGTCCGTGGGCTTGATCGTCACCACACTGGTCGGGATCGCCGGGGCGCTGCTCGGAGGCTTTCTTGCCACCGCGCTCGGCTTCGGCGACCCGATCGACGAGTTCTTCGACCTCAGCACGTGGCTCGCCGCGGTTCTCGGCGCAGTGATCATCCTCGCCGTGTGGAACGCGATCCGCGGCAGAAGGCTCACCTAAGGCAACCTCGGCCGGGGCCGGGCCCCGCTCCCGGCCGGCCGAGGTGGTTTCCTCTCTTCGATGCACCGGATCCGCGTGGAGATCGCGCCCCAAGGCGCGGCGATCGTGAGCGCCGTGGGCGAGCTGGACGCGTACGCCGCGCCCGAGCTCACCTCCTGCTTCGAGAGCGTGGGCGCCGCTCGCGACGTCGTGGCCGACCTGAGCGCGGTCTCGTTCATGGACTCGACGGCGCTCGGGGTCGTCGTGCGAACGCTCCGCGAGGTCGAGGAACGCGGCGGCGGCGCCCGGGTCGTCCTGCCGGAAACGGCTGCCCGGCGCATCTTCGAGATCACGATGCTCGACCAGGTGCTGCCGCTCGCGGCGACGCGCGAGGACGCGCTCGCCCAGCTGGCCCGAAGTGAGTGAGCGCTACTCGGCGGAAGCCGGAGTGAGGTACTTCGTCATGCGGACGACCGTGCCGCGGCCGTCCGCTCCGTCCTGGACGTCGAGCTCGTCGACGACCGCGCGGATGATCGCCATGCCCATGCCGCCTTCGAACGGCTCGAGATCGGCAGGCGCCGCGACGTTCTCGAGCACGCGGCTCACGTCGCCGGGTGCGACCCCCGAGCCCTGGTCCTCGACGATCATCTCGAGCTTCTCGTCCCCGACGACGAAGACGACGCCGACGGAGCCCTCTCCGGACGCATACGCGTGGCGCACGACGTTCCCGCACGCCTCGGTGACCGCGAGCTTGAGGTCGGCGAGGCTCTCCTCGCCGAGCGGCACGCGGCGCGCGAGGCCGGCGAGCGCGAGGCGGGCGAGGAGCAGGTAGTCCGCCTTCGCCGGGAAGGACAGTCGAACGATCTGCTCAGCCATCCGTGGTCGCCACCTCCTCGATCCTGCCACGCATCGTGGCAAGCGCGCTCCGCAACAGGCGCGACACGTGCATCTGCGAGATCCCGACCTCGGCGGCGATCTGCGACTGCGTCTTCTCCTCGAAGAAGCGCAGCTCGACGATCCGGCGCTCGCGCTCGTCGAGCGCTTCCAGGCCCGCGGCGACGAGGGAGCCGTCCTCGACCTCCGCGAATCCGGAGTCGTCCTCGCCGAGCTTGTCGGCCAGACTCGTCTCGTCCCCGTCGTCGAAGGGCGCGTGCAGCGAGCGCGTCGAGTACGCGTTCGCGGAGTCGAGCGCGTCGATCACGTCCTCCTCCTCGACCCCCGTCGCGGCGGCGAGCTCCGCGATCGTGGGCGAGCGTCCGAGCTCGGTCGTGAGCTCGTCGAGGACGCGCGAGAGGCGGACGCTGAGCTCCTTCAGGCGGCGCGGAACGTGCATCGCCCACGCCTTGTCGCGGAAGTGCCTGCGGATCTCACCGACGATGGTCGGAACGGCGTAGCTCGAGAACTCGACCCCGCGATCGACGTCGAAGCGGTCCACGGCCTTGATCAGGCCGAGCGCGCCCACCTGGACGAGGTCCTCGAGCGGCTCGCCGCGGCCCGCGTAGCGTGAGGCGAGCGCGCGGACGAGCGGCATGAGTTCGATGAGCGCCTGGTCGCGTGCCTCGCGATCGCCCTCGCGATGGTAGGCGCGGAGAAGTGCATCGACGTTTGCTCGTTCCATCGCAGTTGTCATCGGCTCGCGGCGACACCCGGCCGGGCGATTCGCAGCGCGATCCAGACGTCGCCGCCGGACCGTCGGGTCCGCGTTTCGTCCACGAGCGTGGAGAGTACGTCCTCGAGACCACGCGAATCGAGCCCGGCCGCTGCCAGCGGCCCGACCTCCACGTGAAGGTCGTCAGGCGTCGGCGTCATCGCGAGCGTGAGCGTGTCCTTCGCTTGCGGCTGCCGGAGCGCCGCGTCGACCGCGAGCTTCAGATCCTCGAGGCGGTCGACCCGGAGGCCGAGCCGCGCACCGAGCCCGGCCGCGACGAGCCTCGCGACCGCGGCGAAGCGTTGGCCGCGCGGAAGCTCGAGCTCGACGGCGACCAGCGGGTCGCGAAGCGGCACGACCTCGTGGGCTGCGAGCGTCTCGGTGTCGGCACGGCTCACAGGGCCGAGATACCCGCGCCCGGCCGGGCCAAAACGCCTGAGGACGGCGTCTTGCGGTGCCTCGCGTGGTCTCGCCGTGTCTAGCACGGCGTTCTAGTCGCGCGCACCGAGCGCACGCGCGAGCTGCGCCTTCGTCATCTTCGAGCGGCCCTTGACGTTACGCCGGCGCGCCTCCTCGTACAGCTGGTCCTTCGTGCGCCCGCGCGGGGTTCGTCGATGACTGCGGATTCCGCCGCGACGACCCGACGAGATGTCGCTCTTCGACAGCTTCGACGCCTCGCGCGCCTCGCCCGACCGCGCGCGCTCCTTGTTCACGGTCCGTGCGGCGATCTCCTCGGCACGATCCTCCGACGAGCCGCGATCGAGGAGCGAGTCCTTGACGTGCTCGTACTGGCGTGCGCGCTTCGTTCCCTTCTTCACTCCGCGTGGCGGCATCTCCGTCCTCCTTGTGTCGTGGGCGCGTGCGGATCGGTACCCGCGGAGGACGGCCAGAAACGTTTCAACCAGCCCACGTTTCAACCAGTCGAGCGCGTGGAATCCCCACTCACCACGCGAGCGAACTGGGAACGGAGGTGGGACATGTACATCGGTGGAGGCGTAATCGCACTCATCCTCATCATCCTGCTCCTGATCTGGCTTTTCTAAGCAGCTTCCCGAGCAGGGAGGGGCGGCGGTCACTCGGCCCCGGCAAGCACTTTCTCGAGCGTGACCCGGGTCCCCGACTCGTGGCGCGCGATGTCGACCGACGACATCAGCGAGTGCATGAGCCGGAGGCCGAGGCCGCGGTCCGACCGCTCCGTGGGTGGCGACCAGCTGCCCGAGTCCTCGACCACGATCCGCACTGCGTTGTCGAAGACGTTCGCCTGGACGCACACGTGCTCCCCCGCGGGCGCGCGTGCGTGCTCGACTGCGTTCGCGCACGCCTCCCAGGCGGCGAGGACGAGATCATGGGCGTCCGCCGGCGTGGCCGGCGTGCCCTCGAGCCAGATCCGCAGTGAGTCCCGCACGAGCCCGAGAGCGTCCACGTCGCTCGGGACGCGCAGGTCGAGCGGCTCGGGCGCGACCGCGAGCAGGCGGAAGGCAAGCAACGCGATGTCGTCCCCGCGCTCGGTCGAGCCGACCAGCCGCTCGATGACGTGCTCGACGAGCTGCTCGGGGTGCCTGGGCCCGTCGGCGACCGCATCGCGGACCCGGTCCAGCCCCTCGTCGATCGAGTGCCCGCGGCGCTCGACGAGGCCGTCTGAGTAGAGCAGCAGCACCGATCCCGCAGGAAGCTCGACGGTCGTCTGCCGATAGCGCGTGTCCGGGGCGACGCCGAGGGGAAGTCCGCGACCGCCCTCGAGCAGCTCCACGCGGCCGTCCGCGAACGCCACGATCGGCGGCGGATGCCCGGCTGAGGCAAGGCGACAGATGCGTCTCTGCGGGTCGATCACGGCGTATACGAGCGTCGCGAAGGTCGTTTCCAGCGACTCGCCCGCGAGCCGGTTGAGCCGAGCGAGCGCCGAGGCCGGCTTCAGGCGGTCGAGCGCGAACGCGCGCAGGCCGTTCCGGAGCTGCGCCATCGCTGCCGCGGCCTCGACGCCCTTGCCGACGACGTCTCCGACGACGAGCCCGAGCCGGCCGTCCGCCAGCGGGATGGCGTCGAACCAGTCGCCGCCGACGTCGAGCTCCGCGGTGCCGGGCAGGTAGCGAGCCGCAAGCTGCGCGCCCTCGATGCGCGGGAGCGACGCGGGCAGCACGCTTCGCTGGAGCGTCACAGCGATCGTCTGCTCGGTCTCGAAGTGCGCCGCGCGATCGAGTGCCTGCGCCGTCTGGCCGGCGAGCGCCTCGACGAACCTGCGCTCGTCCAGGGACACGGGGTGCAGCTCGTCCCAGGACATGACGAGGAGCCCGTTCGCGCGCCGGCCGACGACCAGCGGGACGAACAGGAACGAGACGTGCGCGGTGTCCGTGAACGGCCACGCGAGCTCCGGGAACTCCGCGGCGATCTCCGCCGCGGTGGCGTAGAAGGCCGTGGCCCGCCGCCTGACCGCACGATTCCCCGGCGTGGCGTCGTCGAGCGGGACCTCGAGCCACGGCCCCACGACCGCGTCTCCGTAGCCGCCCCACGCAAGCGGTTGCACGAGCTGGCGCTCCTGGGCGACGACCGCGACCGCGACTCCCGCGGCGCCGACGGCTTCCGCGAGCTGCTCCACGGCCACCTCGGCGACCTCCGAGCGGGTGAGAGCGTTCGAGAGCGCGGCCGTCATGCCCTGGAGGCGCTCCGACCGCCGCCGCAGGAGCTGCTCCTCGTCGAAGAGCCGGCTGCGCTCGAGCGCCTGCGCGCACTGCGAGACGACCGTCTGGAGCCACCGGCGCTCGCCGTCGCTCAGCATGCGCGCCGTCCGGAACAGGAGCTGTAGCGCACCGCCCGTCCCGCTCCCCGTCAGGAGCGGAAGCGCGACCCAGCCGGCCTCGCCGCCCTCCGCTCTGACACCGGTGAACGATGCGAGCTCGTCGGGCGTCAGCGCCCACACGGCCTCCCCGGTCGCGATCGCCCGCGAGTAGGGGACGTCGGAGTCGAGGGAGAAGCCGCCCCAGGCCTCGAGCTCGGCGGCGGAGTGGCCGCTGCTCGCGGAGAGCTCGATCGCCCGCTCGCCGGGCCTCGAGAGCACGACGAACCCCGCGTCGGCGCCCACGGCGACGAGCGCGTGCTCGACGCACGTCGAGCTCACGTCGGCGGCCGTCGCGGCCTGCGACAGGGCGGCCGTGATCTCCTGCAGCCTGCGCGTCTCCTCCGCTCGCGTCGCGGCCTCGGCCTGGGCTCGCCGTCTCTCGACCTGCTCGAGCGCGAAGCCCGCCTGGTCGGCGAAGCGGCCGAGGAGCGCGATCGTCGAGCCGTCCGGCTCCGAGACGACGCGATCCCACGAGACGACGAGGACGAGTTCGGCCTTGCCGCCGCCGATGGCGATCGGCACCCGCAGGGACGAGTGGATCCCGAGCGAGCGCGTGCGCTCGAGGCCGGCGGCTCGCGCTTCCTCCTGGACGTCGGGGACGAAGGAGACCTGGAGCCGGTCGACGGCATCGTGCAGCGTCGGGAAGTCGGCGAGATCCCCCTTGAGCCCCGGCGGGAGGTGCTCCGAGCGGGGGTCCGAGCCGACGAGCTCGAGCCGATGGTCACGCAGGCGCCACAGCGCCGCGAGGTCGGCGCCGAACGTCCGCCGCGCCTCGATGCAGATCGCCTCGGTCGCACTCTCGGGGCTGTCCGTGTGGAAGCGGGGCGCCACCCGGAGGATCCGGTCGAGCCCCTCCCGCGACTCGAGCTCGCGTGCGTACAGCTGCGCGCGCTCGAGCGCCTGTCCGCCGAGGTGCGCCGCCAGCGCGGCGATCGCCTCCGCGTCCTCGTGCGGAGATCCGCGCTCGTCGAAGAGAAGGCTTAGCGCGCCCACGACCTCGCGCCCGGCCCACACGGGAACCGCGACCGCCCCGTGCGCGTACAGCGTGAGCGCGGCGCCCTCGGAGAAGTCGCGCTCGAACGTCTCCCGGTCCTGCACGCGGACGATCGTCCCCGAGCGGGCAGCCTGCGCGATCGGCGCCCGGGCCGTGAGCGGGAGCCGCAAGCCCGGCTCGTGCGTCTGCGACCCGACGCCCTGGGGGTCGACGACGACGACGGAGTCGCCGTCGATCAGGCCGAGCGCGCCTCCCCGCGCCCCGACCAGGGACGGCGTCCGCTCGATGAGCGCGTGTGCGACGTCGGAGGGCGTGACCGCGGCCGAGAGCGCCGCGGCGAGATCCTGCATCCCCGCCATCTCGCGGATGGACGCCTCCGCGGTGTCCGCGGCGATGGCCGCACGCCGGCGGCCGCGCCGCATGACCTCGGTCACCCACACGATCCCGAGCGCGACGGCGAGGTTGACTCCCCAGCGCGTGAAGGCGTCGGAGTCGGCCTCGGGGAGCCCGCCGACGGGCTCGACCACGGTCACGAACGCGAGCGCCCAGCCCACGCCGGTCGCGGCGAACGCAGGCCCAAGCCCGCAGACCAGGACGACGACGGGGACGATGCCCACGAGCGGGGCGTAGAGCGGGGCATCCGCGACCTCGAGCAGGAGCAGGAAGATGACTACTGCCCCGAGCGCGAAGAGCAGCGCAACGCCGTAGCGACGCAGCGCGGGACGATCCCTCCCGGCATGCCGCGGCCCCCGCGAGGAGTCGTTCGCGGCCAGCTGCGCTGCGTCCTCGCCGAGGCTAGACGCCATGGAGACAGATCTGTATCATCGCGCTCCCGCTCCAAGCGTACGTATGACCAGCACCGCCTCGACACTCGACAGCGACATCGCCGGCACGCCCCGGGAGCGCATCCTCGCGGCGGCGTACGAGCTGTTCTCCCGCCACGGGTTGCGCGCGGTCGGCATCGACACGATCGTCGAGCGCTCGGGGGTCGGCAAGCGCACCCTCTACCGGCACTTCCCGTCGAAAGACGACCTCGTGCTCGAGTTCCTCCGCGTGCGCGAGGAGCGCTGGACGAAGGACTGGCTGCAACGCGAGGTCGAGCACCGCGCCGACGGGCCGGACGAGCGGCTGCTCGCGATCTTCGACGTCTTCCACGAGTGGTTCCAGCGCGACGACCTCGAAGGCTGCTCGTTCATCAACGTCCTGCTCGAGGTCGACGACCGGGACAGCGCCGTCCGCCACGCGTCGGTCGAGCACCTCGCCGCGATTCGCGGCTTCCTGACGGAGCTCGCGACGGACGCCGGCATCGAGAACCCGGACGACTTCGCCCGCAGGTGGCACATCCTCATGAAGGGATCGATCGTCTCCGCGCAGGAGGGCGACCGCGAAGCGGCCCACCGCGCGCAGGAGATCGGACGCGTGGTGCTCGCCCGCGAGCACGCCGGTTTGCTCGACTGAGGACTACGCAACCGCGTCGGTTCCGGCGAGCGCGAGCACGACCAGGGCGACCAGGACTGCGACCAGGCAGGCGACCGTCACGGCGACGCCGACGGGCGTCGCAGCGGGTCGGCCGGTCGCCGCCTCCTGTTCGACGTCTCGTGCCGGCGGCTCCTCGGCCTCGGGCTCGCGGCCCGAGGTAGACGAGTCCGCAGGAGCTCTCATCACCGCAGAAGCTCTCGTCACAACCAATTCGGGTACCCACGGCCGGGGGCGTCGAAACGCGGGTTTCCGGCCGTCGGGACGTGGGTACCGCCGAGGTCCACCCGCAATCGACAGGAGGTTCGAAATGAACCCAGACGTCTGGACCTATCGGGAGACGCCGAGGCTCGGCTCGAACGTGATGGAAGCCGAGGTCGGCATCGTCGGCTTCGACGTGGAGGCCCTCGACGGCTCGATCGGACACGTCGACGAGGCGACCTACGAGGTCGGCGCGAGCTACATCGTGGTCGACACCGGCCCGTGGATCTTCGGCAAGAAGGTCATGCTCCCCGCCGGGGTCATCCGCTCGATCGACGTCACCGACGAGAAGGTCTTCGTCAACCGGACGAAGGACGAGATCAAGAACGCCCCGAGCCTCGAGGAGGCCGGCGCTTCCGAGGAGGCGTACCGCGACCAGCTCGGCACGTACTACGGCCCGGGCGGCCGCGCGTATCGCGACCCGGAGGACGGCTTCTAGCCGTCACAACGAACGAGCGAACGGGGAGCCGGCTAGTCAGCCGGCTCCTCGGGCGCGATGCTGACCCCCGGCGGCGTCTCGATCGCGGCCTCGCGCCTGTAGAGGAGCAGCTCGCGCGTGATCGCGAGGAGCGTGCCGGCGATCGGGATCGCGAACAGCGCGCCCAGGATGCCGGCGAGCTCGGCACCGATCAGCACCGCACAGAGCACCGCGAGCGGCGACATCTGCACCGTCCTCCCGTACACGAGCGGCTGCAGCACGTGGTTCTCGAACTGCTGGTACCCGATGAAGAAGCCGATGACGATCAGCGTCCGGATCCAGTCCGTCTCGACGAAGATCACGGTCGAGACGACGATGGCCGCCAGCGTCGCGCCCGCGAGCGGGATCAGGTCGAGGACCGCGACGATGACGCCGAGCGCGATCGCGTACTCGCTCCCCACCCCGAACAGCACTGCAGCCGAGACCGTGCCGGCGATGAACGAGATGAGCAGGTTCCCCGAGACGTAGCCGCTGATGGTGCGGTAGATCTCGTGCCCGACGCGCTCGTAGCGGACGCGCGTCGGGTCCGGGAGCTGCGCCAGCATGCGCTCGATGGTGCGAGGACCTTCGAGCAGCATGAAGTAGGTGAGGAAGATGATCGTGATCGTGCCGACGACGGCGGTCACGATGCTGCGCAGGATGTCGAAGACTGGCTCGCTCAGCCCGAGCACGCCGGCGGCGCCCTCGGCCTCGATCGTCTCGCGCACGCGATCGACGATCTCGTAGTCGTCCTGGAGGAATCCGAGCGGCCCGCGCCCGGCGACGAGGTCGTCGACGAACTCGGGCACCGCGTCGATGAAGTCCGTGACCTGCTCGATCAGGGGCGGGATGACGAGAAGCCCAATCGCCGTCAGGCCGAGGAGCGCGAGCACGAACACGATCGACGCCGCCCACCCGCGGCGGAGGCCGCGCCGCTCGAGCGCCTCGACCGCCGGGTTGAGCGCCGCGGCGAGCAGGGCCGCGATGACGATCCAGGTGAGGACGTGCAGGGCGAGGTAGCCGAGCAGGAGCACGATGCCCACGAGGACCGTGATTCCGAGGACGACGAGCACTGTCCGCGGACGAACCGTGACGACCCGCACCTCGGGCGTGGACATGCAGGCACTTTTCGGTGCGGCGCTGCGACTTCCTGGAATCGGCTGTGGTTGCGGGCCGGCGATCCCGGGTATTCAGCAACCGTGCTGCGGTGGGCGGCGGGGACCCGTCCGCCGCAGCCACACCTGAAACGCGAGGAACCCCTCTGGACGGCTTCCTGCACCGCCGCGTAGATTCCCCCCATCGCCGACGAGAGGGGATCGGAGTCCGAACGCCTGGCGCGCCGCTACTTCGCGCTCGTCGAGGAGGGCGACATCGCGCAGCTGCTGGAGCTGATGCACCCGGACATCGAGCTCGTCCTGAAGACGACGCGTCCCGGCGAGGTGCTGCGCGGACGCACGGCGGTCGTCGCATTCGCGCGCGAGCAGTCGGACCGGCTTTTCGAGACGAACGCGGAGGTGTTCGAGCCGCTCGACGAGACGCGCATCGTCGTCGAGGGCCGCATCCGCTGGCTGGACGAGGAGCGTGTGCTCCGGGACGATCCGATCGTGTGGGCGCTCGAGTTCTCGGACGGCCTGCTGCGGCGCTCCACGCCGGCGCACTCCGTCATGGAGGCGAAGATGATCCTCGCGGCGCGCGAGCACGGGTGAGAGAGCCGACGGACGCGCCGGCCGGCTAGACGGTCTCGGCCAGGGCGTTCAGCTCGCGCCGCAAGTCCTTGATCTCGTCGCGAAGCTTCGCGGCGTACTCGAAGCGGAGCTCCTCGGCGGCGAGGTACATCTCCTCCTCGAGCGTGACGACGAGCTTCTCGAGCTCGTCGGGCGTCATGCCCTCGACCTCGGCCTTGCCGCGGCGGCGGCGCGACGCGGGCACGTGCGGCGACTCGAGCGCGAGCAGCTCCGCGATGTCGGAGACGCCCTTCACGATCGTCTCCGGCACGATCCCGTGCTCCTCGTTGTACTCGAGCTGGTACGCGCGGCGGCGGTTCGTCTCCTCGAGCGCGCCGATGATCGCCTCCGTGCGCTTGTCGGCGTACAGGAGCACCTTCCCGTTGACGTTCCGCGCTGCGCGTCCGGTCGTCTGCACGAGCGCGGTCTTCCCGCGCAGGAAGCCCTCCTTGTCCGCGTCGAGGACGGCGACGAGCGACACCTCGGGCAGGTCGAGCCCCTCCCGCAGGAGGTTGACGCCGACGAGCACGTCGTACTCGCCGAGCCGGAGCTCGCGGATGATCGCGATGCGGTCGAGGGTGTCGATCTCGGAGTGCAGGTAGCGCGCGCGCACTCCCGCCTCGAGCAGGTAGTCGGTGAGGTCCTCTGCCATCTTCTTCGTCAGCGTCGTCACGAGGGTGCGCTCGCCCACCTCCTCGCGCTTGCGGATCTCGTTCAGGAGGTCGTCGATCTGGTTGCGGGTCGGACGCAGCTCGACCTCGGGGTCGACGATGCCGGTCGGGCGGATGAGCTGCTCCGCGATCACCTTCGAGCGCGACAGCTCGAACGCGCCCGGGGTCGCGGACACGAACACGAGCTGGTCCACCTTGCCGAGGAACTCGTCGAAGCGGAGCGGGCGGTTGTCGAGCGCCGAGGGCAACCGGAAGCCGTATTCCACGAGCGTCTGCTTGCGCGAGCGGTCGCCCTCGTACATGCCGCCGAGCTGCGGGACGGTCTGGTGCGACTCGTCCACGAAGACCACGAGATCGTCCGGGAAGTAGTCGATGAGCGTGAACGGGTGCGAGCCCGGCGGCCGGCCCTCGAGGATCCTCGAGTAGTTCTCGATCCCGCTCGTGAAGCCGAGCTCCTTCAGCATCTCCATGTCGTACTCGGTGCGCTGCCGGATCCGGTGCGCCTCGAGCATGCGGCCCTCGGCCTCGAACTTCGCGACCTGCTCCTCGAGCTCCGCCTTGATCTCGTCGACCGCGCGCTCGACCGTCGGCCGCGAGGTGACGTACTCGGTCGCGGGCCAGATGACGAGGTTGTCGAGCTTCGCGTACACCTCGCCCGTCAGCGGGTGGAAGTGCGTGATCTGCTCGACCTCGTCCCCGAAGAACGACACGCGGTATGCGGTCTCGAGGTTCGCAGGCTGGATCTCGACGATGTCCCCCTTCACGCGGAAGCGGCCGCGCCCGAGGATCGTGTCGTTGCGGACGTACTGGCTCTCGATCAGCTTGCGGAGCGCCGCGTCGCGGTCGTGCTCCTCCCCCACCTCCATGATCAGCACGCGCTCGCGCCACTCCTCCGGCGACCCGAGGCCGTAGATGCAGGACACGGACGCGACGACGACGGTGTCGCGGCGCGTGAGGAGGGACGAGGTCGCGGAGAGCCGGAGGCGCGCGATGTCGTCGTTCTGGGACGAGTCCTTCTCGATGTAGAGGTCGGCCTGCGGGATGTACGCCTCGGGCTGGTAGTAGTCGTAGTACGAGACGAAGTACTCGACCGCGTTCTCCGGGAAGAACTCGCGGAACTCGTTGCAGAGCTGCGCGGCGAGCGTCTTGTTGTGCGCGATGACGAGCGCGGGGCGCTGCGTCTTCTCGATGATCCAGGCCATCGTCGCCGTCTTCCCCGTGCCGGTCGCGCCGAGCAGCGTCTGGAAGCGGTTGCCCGCGGCGACGGAGGCCGCGATCTCGTCGATCGCGCGCGGCTGGTCGCCGGTGGGCCTGTAGGCGTCGGTCGTCCGGAACTCGCGGGGCACGAGCCGCAGCGTAGCCGCCGGCCTCTAGCCCAGATAAATGAAGCCCCGGCGTTGAGCGTCTCTTGAGCGGACCTCGCGACGATCGCCGTCCGTTCACCGAAAGGAGAGGCAATGTTCCCTACGACTACGAAGCGCGACGGCCGGCGGTTCAGCGGAGTCGCGCGCGTCTCGTCCGCGCTCGTCGTCCTCCTGCTGCTCGCCCTCTGCGCAGGCAGTGGAGCCAGTCTCGCGGATGACGGCAAGTCGGAATCCGACTCGAAGCTCTTACGCAAGTACCAGCCGGCGCTCGTCTTCCATCCCGACGAGCTTTTCCGGCCCATGAAGGTCCAGCGGTTCGTCGAGGACTCGCAGCTCGAGCGGTTCGTCGGCTCGAGTCCGCAGCAGCTTCCGCTCGACGCCGTTCTGGACCGTCGTCGATCCCGACCCGGAGCCCGGCGAGCTCCCGGCTCCGGCATCCGGTGCCTTCTTCCGGCTCGACCAGATCGGCTGTGAGGCCGACGCTCCGCTCGCAGGCCGAGACTGCTACGCCGCCGCGGCCGCTCGCAAGAAGCATGGCCGCGACGTCGCGATGTACGGCCGCGTCGTCCGCACGGACACGCGGATCGTCCTCCAGTACTGGCTCTTCTACTACGACAACCCGCTGCTCCTCCCGCCGACGCCGGTCGGCACCTTCTGGCAGTCGCACGAGGCGACTGGGAGGTCGTGAACGTCGTCCTCGGCCACGATCGGCGCCCGCTCGAGGCGGCGTACAGCCAGCACTGTACGGGGCAGCGGCGGGCCTGGGACGACGTCGCGAAGCATCCGGACGGAAGTACGCACCCGGTCGCCTATGTCGCGCTCGGCTCGCATGCGAACTTCTTCGCGCCTGGAGTCGGTCCGCTCGGAACCGTTCCGATCAGCCCAGCGTGCATTCCGCCCGCGTGGCGCCGATCCTTCCGTTCCTGCCGTTCCTGCAGGCCGCCGACCAGGTGCTCGACGGCCCGCGCGCGAAGCGAGCCTCGATCCACCGGATCGAAGGAAAGACCTGGTCGACGTTCGGCGGGCGCTGGGGCGAGTCCGAGTACTTCTTCACGCCCATCCCGCTGGGGCCGGCGATCCCAGCAGGCGCGGTGCCGATCGGCCTCGCACCTGCGAGCCCCGCGCTACAGGCGAACTGGAACGTCAGCACGATGCTCGGCTGGCCCGCGGCCTGAGCGACCGAGGCGGCTACGCGCGAGGAACGCGAGCACCGCCAGCACCCGCCGGTGCTCGTCCGGCGCGGGCACGAGGTCGAGCTTCCAGAAGATCGAGTTCACGTGCGTCTCGACCGTCTTCGGGCTGACGACGAGCTTCTCGCAGATCCCGCGGTTCGAGAGCCCCTCGGCCATGAGCGTCGAGCACCTCCCGCTCGCGCGGGGTCAGCACGCCGAGCGGGTCCGTCGCTCGCGCCGGCGGCCGAGGAGCTGCGCGATGACCTCCGGGTCGATCGCGGTGCCGCCCTTCGCCCACGCGCCGCACCGCCTCCAGGAAGTCGTCGATCGTCGAGCGACGCGATCCTTGAGCAGGTAGCCGAAGCCCGCCGGGCGCTCGCTCAGCGAGCGCGAGCGCGTGCGTCGCCTCGACGATCTGCGACAGGAGGAGCACCGCGACCTCGGGCTGCTCGGCGCGGAGCTCGAGCGCGGCCGCGCGCGCCCTCGTCGGTCTGCGTCGGCGGCATGCGGATGTCCACGATCGCGACGTCGGGCTTCTAGCATCCGCACATCGCGCCGCAGCTCGTCCGCGTCGCCCGCCTGCGCGACGACCTCGAAGCCTCCGTCGGCCAGCACTCGGGCGAGCCCCTCCCGCAGGAGCACCGAGTCCTCGGCGATCACGACGCGCACGGGATCTCCCCTATGCACGCGCGTGCCCGAGCCGGGCGGGCTCTCGACGCGCAGACGGCCGCCGCGCGACTCGAGCCGGTCGGCGAGGCCCGCGGAGCCCCGACCCCGTCCCGGACCGCGCGCCGCCCGCGCCGTCGTCCTCGACCTCGACCACGAGCATCGCCGTCCGCGTGCCGCGCGCGCACGGCCGCGCTCGACGCGCTGCGCGTGCTTGGCGACGTTCGTGAGCGCCTCGCTCGCGACGAAGTAGGCCGTGGCCTCGACGCTCGGGCGGCAGGCGCTCCGGCGGTCGGCGTCGACCGTCACCGGGCAGCGGCATCCGGGCCGCGAGCGACTCGAGCGCCGGCGCCGAGCCCACCCTGCGTCGAGGATCCCCGGGTGGATCCCGTGCGCGAGCTCCCGCAGCTCTTCCACGGCCACCTGGAGCTCGTCGGCAGTCGTCGAGAGCAGCTGCGTCCACCTCGGGTGCGCTCTCGGAGTCGAGCTTGCGCTGTGCGCTCCGAAGCTCCAGCGCGAGCGCGACCAGCCGCTGCTGCGCGCCGTCGTGGAGGTCGCGCTCGATCCGCCGCCGCTCGTCGTCAGCGGCCGCGACGATGCGCGCGCGCGACTCCCGCACCGTCTCCAGCTGCGCGCGCAGCTCGGCGTGGAGTCTCGCGTTCACGAGGGCGAGGCGGGCCGCGGCCACTACGCCCTCGACCAGCATCGGCTCCTCCCGCAGCGTCGGATCGTGGACGAGCACGGCGAGCGGTTCCCCCTCGTACTCGATCGGCGTCACCGCACGCTGCGGCCCGTCGTCCGGGACCGGGAAGCTGACGCCGGCCGCGTCGACGTACTCGCCGCGCTCGGGCAGCCAGAACGCCACTTCCAGCGACTGGTCATCCGAGAGCTTTCGCGAGCTCGCCCCGGATCTCGTGCACCGGCGTGCGCTCGAGATGGACGACGAGCTCGCCGACATGGACGCGCGCGAGGCGAGCACGCAGGAGCCCGGCGAGGAGCGCGAGCGGCAGCGCCGTGAGACCGATCACCTGCCACCAGTAGAGGTCGTAGAGGAGCCCTGACGGCAGGTCGACGAACGTCAGCGCGCCGTCGAGCACCGCGCGCAGCGCCGCGACGGCGGCGACGATCAGGAGCGGCGCGAGAATGCGGCGCGCCCGTGGCGTCGCGTGCCAGAGCTTGCGCGCGATCAGGCCGACGAAGAACGCGGCGAGGAGCCCGTAGCCGCACACCGCGAACGCCGTCTGCAGCGCCGCGACGACATCGGCGTTCCCGGAGACGAGCAGGAGGCTCTCACGCGCCGACGCGTCGAAGTACTCGAGGCGCTCGTTGCCGTCGTAGAAGAGAAGGATCGCGAGCGGGATCGCGACCGCGACCGAGTATGCGACCGCGAGGAACCCGCGCTCGATCCGGTCCGTCACCCGGCCGGTCGGGTAGGCGAGCGCGACATGGGCGACGAGGACGTAGGCGAGCTCCCCGACGAGGAAGAACACGGTGAAGACGAGCTCGTCGTGGCTGTAGCGGAGCTGCCGCGCGAGCAGCGCGAAGCCGGCCGCGAGCATGAGCGGGCCGAGATCGTTGCCGGGACGCCTTGCCCACGCGACGACGCCGGCGAAGAGGAAGGCCCACGCCGTGCCGACGGACGCGAGCGCCCTGGCGCTCGTCGTGAAGCCGTCCGGAAGGTTGTCGACCTGCACCCGGTACGCGAATACGCCCAGGACGAGGCCGCAGACGCCGACGAGCGCCTGGAGGACGCGAGGCGTGGACATCGTCTCGGATCGTCACACAGTCGACAGCTGACCAGAGGGCGAAGCCCGATCGAGGATCGGGGCTAGCCCCGAGACGAGTCCCAATGGCTTGACGGTCACGGCCGCAGTCGGGCCTCGCCTCGTTCCGCTGCTGGTTCTGGCTCGCGCGCTCCTGACCGTCCTCTAGCCGAGGCTCGAGCTCGCCGCTCGAGCGCGCCTGGGGCAGACACCGAGTCGCGCCCGCGAAAGCCCGGGGCTTTCCCTGACGAGAGACCGGAATTCTCCCGCCGAATTGATCGCGCAAGAAACGGATCGTGAGCGCTGTGGTGGATCAGCGCCGGAATACACAGATTCACGCGCAATTCTGCGGCGAACGCCTGTTGGCTACCCGTTGGCAAACCGTGATCGAGCGGTTGGCAGCGAGCTCGACGGTGACCGGCGCACGGACGCACACGGAAAGGAGGAAACGATGCGCCAGGTCACTCGCATGCACCGCACGCTCACGGTGCTCGCAGTCGGTCTGCTCGCGCTCGCGGCTCCGCTCGTCGCGTACGCGAACACCGGCGGCCCGAACGGCTCGTAGCTCGGGGCGCAGCGATCCCGCAAGGCCCGCTTCGGCGGGCCTTGCGCGTTAGGCGCTCAAGCGACCGCCAGCTCGCGCGCCTTCCGGGCTCTCCCGGCGCCCACGACGTTGCCCTTCTGCTCGTATAGCTCGACCGCCCGGTCGAACGCGCCGGCTGCCTCCTCGGAGCGGCCGGCGAGACGAAGGATCTCGCCGAGCGACGCGTGCACGCGCGCCTGGCGATTGAGGCCGTCGCCGAGCTCGGCCTGGCGAGCGCTCGCGTCGAGCGAGGTGCTCCCGCTTCGTCGTGCTCACCCCGGCTGGCGTGGACCTGCGCCCGGACCGGCACTCCACCGCAGCGCTGCGTCGATGTCGTCCTCCGACGCATGCGTCTCCGCGATGCGCGTCCACTCGTCCGCCTCGTCGACGCGCCCCTGGAGATACAGCGCTTCGGCCAGGTCGCCCGCACGGCTCGCCAGGTGACTTCAGATCCTCGAGCTGCTCGAGCTCGGCGCAGAGCTCGCGGAGGACCAGTTCGGCGGAAGCCCACTCGCCGGCGAGGAGCTCGATCTCCCCGAGCACCGTCGAGCAGCTGTTCGATCGCAGCCGTTCGCTGGCCGAGATCGTCGAAGGTCTCGCGCGCATCGGCGACGAGCACCCGCGCCCGGTCGAAGTCACCGAGCTGCGCGACGAGCCCGGCCGTGTAGACCGTGACGTTCGCGCGGCCGACGCTGTCCGTCGCCGGGTCGCCGACGAGCTCGTCGCAGCGAGCAAGCGCCCCGTCCACCGGCGTCGGGCCGTAGTTGAGCGCGGCGGCGATCTCGCCGACGCAGCTCGACGTCGGCCACCCCGAGCGCGCGTAGTGCACGAGTGCGCGTTCCGCAGCCTCTTTCCAGGCCTTGTGCTGCCCGAGATGGCCTCCGCGCAGGAACCCCGAGAGCAGCCATGCACGACCGAGCGAGCGGTCGTCGCCGACGGCCTCGAAGATCGGGATCCCCTCGGCCGCCGCCGCCAGGAGCGCGTCGGCCGTCGTGCCCGCCTCGGCCTGGAGCAGGACGTATTCGCGCTCGATCCTCGCCCGGAGCTCGAGCCGGCGATCTCCGGCAGCCCGGGCGGCATCGGCCGCGGCGCCGAGCACCTCGAGCGCCCGAGCCGAGTCGCCCGAGTTGCGAGAGCGCCATGCCGAGCTCGGCGAGCAGCAGCTGATGCAACGGGGCGTCCTCCGAGACGAGCGAGGTCGCCCGCCGAGCAGGCTCACCGTCGCGTGCATGTCCCCGCGCTTGAACGCCCGCAGGCCCGCTTCGCCGAGCCGCCGCCCGCCGTCCTCGGCGAGCCGCTCGGTGCGGCGATCCGACTCGCCGAGCTCGCCGAGCAGCCGCTGGGCCTGCTCGAGGTGGTGCCCGACGAACTCGTCGAGGTCGGCGATGTCCGGCGCGATCGCGTCCAGCCGGTCGGCGTAGCGCTCGTGGAGCTCGGCACGGAGCCGCTTCGGCGCGGCGCGGTAAACGGCCTCCTGGACGAGGACATGGCGGAAGCGCGAAGGCACCTGGCGCCGCGGTCGCACGAAGCCGCGGGCAGAGAGGGTCCGGAGGTGCGCGTCGGCAGTCGGCGCCGCGTGCGGCTCGAGGAGCGCCGTCACGTCGTCCGCGGTGAACTCCTTCCCGACGACCGAGCCGCGTTCGAGCACTGCCCGCTCGCCGGGGCCGAGCCGGTCGAGACGGGCGGCGAGCAGTGCCTGGATCGTCTCCGGCAGTCCGCGCTCGCCCAGCCCTCCCTCGAGCGAGAGCGCGAGGAGCTGCTCGAGGAAGAACGGGTTCCCCTCCGCCGCGTCGGCGATCCGGGCCCGCTGGTCGGACTCGAGGATCGCGCCGCCAAGGCCGTCGAGGAGCGCATCGGTCTCCTCCGCCGTGAGCGCGTCGAGCTCGACGCGCGCGGCGTTCTCCCGATTCTCGAGAAAGCCCGGACGGGCCTCCAGCAGCTCCTCGCGCCCGACGCAGACGAGGAGAATCGGCCCTTCACCGCGTTCGACGAGCTGCTCGATCAGGTCGAGAAGCGTCGGCTCGGCCCAGTGGGCATCGTCGAGGACGAGGACGAGCGGCTGCTCGCGCGCCAGTCGCTCGCAGAGCCGCCGGAAGAGCAGCGCGATCTCGGCCGCCGGGGGAGGCGTGGGAGCGGCGAGCGCGGCAAGCACGGCGTCGCGCTCCTCGCCCGCGGAGGCCTGCTCCACGACCTCGCGCAACGGCCAGTACGTGATCCCGTCGCCGTAGGAGAGGCAGCGGCCCCAGAGCACGGTGACGCCCCTCGCGCGGTGCCCGAGCTCGGCGACGAGCCGCGACTTCCCGACGCCGGGAGGGCCGAGCACGACCGCGGCACGCAGCGAGCCGTCGTCGACCGCGAGCTTCAGGCGCTTGCGGAGAGCCGCGAGCTCCCGCTTGCGGCCGACGAGCGGCGCGTCCAGTCGGCTCTCGAAGGCAGGCGCAACCGGCCTCAGGCCGTGCAGCCGGTAGGCGGACACGGGCTCGCGCTTACCCCGGATCTCGATCTCGCCCAACGGCTCGAGCTCAGCCACGTGGCCGATCAGCCGGCCGGCGACCTCGCCGACCACGATCTCACCCGCGCTCGCCCTCTCCTCGAGCCTCGCGGCGACACCGACAGCCTCGCCGGTGACGAGGCGCTGCCGCGCGTCCGTCTCCGTCGCGACGACCTCGCCGCTCTCGAGCCCGATCCTCACCTCGAGCCCGAGGCCGTGCTCCTGCTCGAGCTGCTCCGACAGCGCAGCGATCCCTGCGCGGACGTCGAGCGCCGCGCGAGCCGCGCGGAGAGCGTCGTCCTCGTGCGAGACCGGGATGCCGAATGCGGCCATGACCGCGTCGCCCGCGTACTTCTCGACCGTCCCCCCGTGCCGCGTCAGCGCACTCGACGCGGTCTCGAAGTACCGCTGGAGCACGCGGCCGAGAGCCTCAGGGTCGAGCGCCTCCGCGAGCGCCATGGACTCGACGACATCGACGAAGAGGATCGTGACGAGACGGCGGAACTGCATCCGCGTGACGGAGGCGACCGCGTCGGGAAGGCGCAGCGACTCGTCTTGGCGCAGAATCGCCGCCTCCAGCTCCCTGAGCGCAGGCCCTGGGTCGATCCCGAGCTCTTCGACGAGGGTCTCGCGCGCGGCGCGGTAGGCCGCGAGCGCATCGGCCTGGCGGCCCGCCCGGTAGAGCGCGAGCATGAGCTGCGTTCGCGGCCGCTCGCGCAGCGGCTGCGCGTCGACGAGCGCCTCCAGCTCGGCGACGAGCTCGGCGTGCCGGCCGAGCTCGAGATCGGCCTCGACACGCTCCTCGAGCGCCACGAGCCGGAGCTCCTCGAGGCGCGCGATCTCGGCCTGCGCGAACGGCTCGTAGGTGAAGTCGAGAAGCGCCGATCCGCGCCAGAGCGCGAGCGCCTCTCGCAGCGCGCTCTCGGCGGCCGCCGGGTCGCCTCCCTGGAGCGCAGCGCGGCCCTCGTCGGCGAGCCGGGCGAAGCGGTGCACGTCGATGCGCTCACGATCGAGCTCGAGCACGTATCCGGGCTTGCGCGTCGAGATCGCATCCGTCCCGAGCGCCCTGCGCAGCTGCGACACGTAGACCTGGACGGCATGCCCGGCCGTCTCCGGAGCCTCCGCCGGCCAGAGGTCCTCCACCAGCCGGTCCGCGGAGACGACCCGGCCGGCCTCGAGCGCGAGCGCCGCGAGGAGCGCACGCGGCTTCGGGCTCCCGACGGGGACCGGCCGCCCGCCCCTCGTCACTTCGAGAGGACCGAGCAGGCGAAGCTCGAGCCGGAGCTCGTTCCCCGAGTCGCCCGCCCGGCGCGCGCCACTCATCCGATCTCCTCGCCTCCGATCGACGCAAAAGCTTCGCAGCATGCGCACTGGTTGTCCAACTCTCCGTCTTGAGCGGTTCTTGAGTGCGCGGGCCGACGCTTTCGAGCATGTCTGCCGATCTTCCGGAGCCCGAAAGGAGCGTGCCCATGGCCGCCTTCGTCCTCACGCCCGAGACGCCCAATTCGGTTCGCGCCGCATGGGCGCGACTCGACGTCTTCCCCGGCTCGTCGAGGCCGGCCGTGTTCGCGGCACGCGCCCCCTTCTGGATCGGTTGCGGCTTCGTCTCGACGCGCGACGACGGCACCGGCTCGCTCGATGACGGGACACGGTTCGAGCTCGGAGTCGATGGCGAGCCCGTGACCGTGCACACGGACGCCGAGCTCGAGGACGGCCGCACGGTGGGCAAGCTCGTCCTCGCGAGCTTCGAGACCGGGCTCCCCGCGGGCTGGCACCGCTTCGCCGGGCGCTGGTACGTCGAAGGCAGGCTCGCCCTCACGAGCGACGCCTCGATCGAGTTCGTCGAGTCTTGAGCCTTTCTTGAGCGCCTGGCGACACGCTCCTCTCGTCAACTCAGGGAGGTTTCGTACATGGACGGAGTGTGGAGCAAGCGGCCGAGCCCGGCGCTCGTCGTGGCGATGACCGCGATGTTCGTCGCGCTCGGCGGCACCGCGGGGGCGGTCGCGACGCAGGCCGTCCCGCTCGCCAAGCGTGGCGCTGTCCGCGGACAACGCAAAGAAGCTCGGCGGGTCGACGAAGGCTCAGCTCATGGCGCAGGCGACCGCGAGGAGCGCGCAGACGCCCGGCCCCGCGAGCACCGCCGGCAGCCTCGTCACGATCAAGACTCAGAACGCTCAACTCCCGGCCGACGGAGAGCAGCTGCTCGGCATCTCGTGTAGCACGGGTCAGAAGGTGCTCGGCGGCGGCTTCTCGACCAACGAGGTCGTGTTCGGGCTCGACTCGTATCCGTCGAACGCGACGACCTGGAGCGTCTACGTCGCCAATGCCAGCACGACCGCTCCCGCCAACATCGTCCTGTACGCGACCTGCATCAGCTAGGGGGCGGGGAGCCGCAGCTGCCGGCGTGTTTCTGGCGCGCGCCGGCGGCTGCTGCCTCGGTCAGGACGCGACCGGTTCGACGGCAACCATCTCGGGCACGACGGTCTCCGGTGGCAGATCCTCGTCGCGGTAGCGAAGGACGATGGCGGAGTAGACGAGCGCCATACACGTGACGCCCGCGACCGTCGCGGTGAAGAGCGGGACGACGCCCCAGTGCTCGATGACCTGGCCCGCGACGAGGAAGCCGAGCGGCGCGGCGAGCGTGTTGATCGAGACGACGGCGGTGATCGCCATCGCGCGCAGGTTCTCCGGTGTCCGGTGGGTGAGCACCGCGATGAGCGGCCCGTTGATGAGCGGCGTGAAGAAGGTCGCCACGAAGAGCGCCAGGAAGACGACCGGCCACGGCGGGAGGAAGGGGAGCACCCACAGCGGCACCGAGAACGCGATGATCGCCAGCCCCGACAGCCTGAGCGGCGGCACCTTCCGCACGGCCGCGATGGCCGCGAAGGTTCCGACCAGCGCGCCCGCTCCGAGCGCCGCGTAGAAGAGGCCCGCGATCCGCGAGTTCTCGAGCTCGTCGTACGCGTAGAACACCAGCCCGGCCGACATTCCCGCGCTCAGGAACCCGAATCCGACGACCACGCCGGCGATCGGACCGAGGAGGCGATCCTGGAAGAGGAAGCGCACTCCCGCGAGGACCTTCGGCCGGACCGCGGCGGCGATCGGCTTCCGGCGCGGGACGAAGACGAGCACGAGGAGGAAGGCAACGGCGTACGTGGCGGCGTCGACGTACAGCACGTTCGGCGCGCCGATCAACGGGATCAGCAAGCCCGCGATCGCCGGCCCGAGGAGGGCCGCGAGCGCGGCCCCGCCCTCGATGAGGCTGTTCCCCTGAGACATCCGCCGCTCGTCCTCCCCGACGAGCTCCGGCAGGATCGTCCGCTGTGACGCGAAGTACGGCGGCATGAAGGCGCCGAGCAGCGCCACGATGCCGAGCAGGAGCGGGAACGAGAGCATGTCGAGCGCGTGCAGGAGCGGGATCGAGGCGAGGATGGGCGCGCGCGCGAAGTCCGCGATCAGCATCGTGTTCCGCGCGCCGATGCGCTGCACGAGGAGCCCGCTGGGGATGCCGAGGACGACCATCGGCGCGATCTCGGCCGCTAGGACCAGGGTCATCTTCGCGGCCGACCCGGTCGTGACGAGCACGAACCACGGCAGCGCGAGGTACGTCATCCGTGTGCCGAGGACGGAGATGACCTCGGCGGAGACGAGCGCCGAGACGGCCGTTTTCTTCACTCGTGTCACTGAGCTGGCCGCCTCGGCGCGTCCATGGCGTGAGTAATATAAAACGTCCGTACGGTTTTGTAAAGTGAGAGCGGTCGCGATGCCGAAGATCACCGAGGAGAAGAGGAACGCGAGGCGCGAGCAGATCCTCGCCGGCGCAAGGCGCTGCTTCGCCGAGCACGGCTACGAGGGCGCGACGGTCGCCCGGCTCGAGGCGGAAGTCGGGCTCTCACGCGGCGCGATCTTCAACTACTTCTCCTCCAAGGAGGATCTGTTCGTCGAGCTGGCGGTGCAGGACAGCGCGCGCATGTCAGAGCTCTGGGTGAACGAGGGCCTCGAGGCGATCGTCCGCGAGGTGCTGGAGCTCGACCCGGCATGGCTGACCGTGTACTTCGAGCTCATCCGGCGGGTGCGGACGGACCTGGCCTTCCGGCGGCGGGTCGAGGAGCGGCAGAAGGAGTTCATGCCCGTCAACCGCGCGCGCATCGAGGAGGCGCAGCGGGACGGCGAGCTTCGCGACGACCTCGAGCCGCGCGAGATCGGCGCCTTCGTGAACCTCGTCCTCAACGGGCTCGCGCTCCAGCGTGCGCAGGGCGACGAGCCACCGCGGGCTGAGCTCGTGCTCGGCCTGCTCGACGACGCTATCGGCGGAGCTCGGACGGGTACGCGTCCGCGTACACCTGCCTGAGCCGCTCGACCTCGTCCACGTAGGCGCGTGTCTCCGGGAACACGATCCCGAGGCCCTCCGCGCGCCAGTGGTCGACGTTCCCCTGCCCCGCGTGGTACGCGGCGAGCGCGAGGTTGACCCTCCCGTAGCGCTCGTGCATGTGGTCGAGATACCAGGTGCCGTAGCGCACGTTGATCTCGGGGTCGCGGAGATCGGCCACGACGAAGCGCTTCCCTCCCGTGCGCAGCGCGATCCCCTTCGCGGTCTCAGGCAGGAGCTGCATGAGCCCGATCGCGCCGGCCGCGGACTGGGCGTTCGGGTCGAAGCGGCTCTCGACGTACACGACCGCCGCGACGAGCGCCGGGTCGAGGTCGTGGTTGCGCGCGTGCGTGCGGACGATGTGCTCGTACTCGAGCGGGTAGCGGGCGCGGAGGTAGACGTCGGGCTCGGTCTCGACGACCCAGGCGCCGACGGCGGCCAGGGCGAGAACGGCGATGGCTGAAAGGGTCAGGATCCGCACGAGCGCGGCATGGCTACGGGCCGGTAGGCGCCAAGTTACAAGTTGTAACTTGGCTTTTCAGCCGACCGCAGGGGACGTGGCTTCGGCGGACAGGGTAGCCATCACGCCGGCGACCCAGGCGTCGAGCTCCTCGGGTGTCCCGGTGTTCACGTAGACGAAGTCCGCCCGCTTGGCCTTCTCCTTGTCCGGGAGCAGGCGCGACTCGCGGTCGTCCTTCTTCCCTCCCCGCCGCGCTTCCCGGAGCTTGGCAGGCGCGGTGATCACGACCACCTTGTCGAACCGCTCCTCGGCGCCGACCTCGTACAGGAGCGGGACCTCCGTGACGCAGACCGTAGGAGGATTCGGCAGCTGCGCGAGCTGCTCCCGCCAGGTGAGGTACTCGCGCGACACGAGCGGGTGCAGCAGCTTCTCGAGGAAGTCGAGCGCCTCGGCGTCCCGGAACACGCGGAAGGCGATCCGCTCGCGGTCCGGCCACCCGTCCTCGCCGAGGATCCCCTCCCCCAGCCTTTCGACGAGCGCCTGCTTCACCTCGGGGCTGGTCGCGAGGAGGTGGTGGACGATCTCGTCGCTCGAGACGATGGCCGCCCCGTGCCGCCGGAAGCTCGCGAGCGCAGTCGACTTGCCGGCCCCGATGCCTCCGGTGATCGCGACCGCGATCGGGCGCAACGCGGGCCTAGGCGGTCTCTTCTTCGAGCTCGGTCGCGGGCTCGGCGAGCTCCGCCTCGACGGCGGGCTCCTCGGCCTGCTCGGCGGGCTCTTCGGCCGGCGCCTCGGCCTCGGCTGACATCTCCGGCTCGGCGGGCGCCTCGGGCTCGTCCGCGACGTCCTCGACCGGCTCCGCCTCGGATTCCTCTACCGGCTCCGCCTCGGCGACCTGGGCGTCGGCGCCCTCGGCCTCCGCCTCGGACTCCTCGCCTCGCCGCGGCCTCCGGCTCGGCTTCCTCCGCGACCGTGGCGCCGCCGGTCGGGAACGCCTCCTCGGACAGGATCAGGTCCGGCGTCTCGTGCACGGACTCGGCGCCGTCGGCGCGAGGAACCGGCTGCTCACCCTCCTCGACGCGCTTCAGCGAGAGCGAGAGCCTGCGCCGCTCGCCGTCGATCTCGAGGATGCGGACGTTCACGGCCTGGCCCTGGGCGACGACCTCGCGCGGGTTCTCGACGTGGTGCGGCGCGAGCTCGGAGATGTGCACGAGCCCTTCGACACCCGGAAGGATCTCGACGAAGGCGCCGAACGTGACGACCTTCGCGACGCGTCCCTCGACGACGTCGTCCTCGCGGTACGAGTCGAGCACCTGCTGCCACGGGTCGCTCTGCGTCTGCTTCAGGCCGAGCGAGATCCGCTGCCGGTCGCGGTCGATGTCGAGCACCTTGACCTTGACCGTCTGGCCGATGTCGAGCACCTCGGAGGGGTGGTTCACGTGGCTCCACGAGAGCTCGGAGATGTGGATCAGGCCGTCCATCCCGTCGAGGTCGACGAACGCGCCGAAGTCGACGATGTTGGAGATCTGGCCCTCGATCACGTCGCCGGCGCTCAGGCGGTCGAGGATCGCCTGCCGCATCTCCTTGCGCTCGTCCTCGAGGACGGCGCGGCGGGAGAGGACGACGTTGTTGCGCGAGCGGTTCAGCTCGATGACCTTGCAGCGCAGCTCGCGCCCGAGAAATTCGTCGAGGTCCTGCACGCGCCTGATGTCGACGAGCGACGCCGGCAGGAAGCCGCGTACGCCGAGGTCGAGGATGAGACCTCCCTTGACGACCTCGATGACCTTGCCGGTCACCGGCTCGCCGGACTCGGCCGCGCCCTCGATCTTCTTCCACGCGAGCTCGAAGCGCGCGCGCTTCTTCGAGAGGATCAGCCGGCCCTCGGTGTCCTCCTTCGTGAGGACGAGCGCGTCGATCTCGTCACCGACCGAGACCTCGTCGGCCGGATTGACCGAGCGGCGGATGGTCAGCTCGGCAACGGGGATGACGCCCTCCGACTTGTAGCCGATGTCCACGAGGACCTCGTCCTTGTCCACGCGCACGACCGTGCCGTGGACGACCTCCCCCTCGTTGATCTCGGGGAACGCGGAGTCGTAGTCGGGGATGAGCTCGCCGTCGGGGCCGGTTACCCAGACCCCCGCTTCCGGCGCCGCCCCCTCTTCTATCGACACGGGCTTTTCAACGGTGTCGTTCGACATCGGATCGGGGAGTATAGCCAGCCATTCGCTGCGCGAATGGCTAGCGGTCCAGGCCGGTTTGTGCGGTAGAAACACCTGCTATGCGGCTGACGCTCGTTCGGAGCGCGACGGTCATCCTCGAGCTTGGCGCGAGGCGGATCCTCGTCGACCCGATGCTCGACGACGCCGGCACGAGGCCGCCCGTCGAGCAGACGGCGAATCCCGTGCGTAACCCGACCGTCCCGCTGCCCTTCCCGGCCGAGGAGGTCGTTCGCGACCTCGACGCGATCCTCGTCACGCACCGGCACCGCGATCACCTCGATGCGCGCGCCGAGGAATTGCTCCCGCGCGACGTCCCGGTCTTCTGTCAGCCGGAGGACGAGGAGGCGCTTCGCGACCTCGGGCTCGACGCGCGGGCAATCCCCGACAGCCTCGACTGGGACGGACTGGCGATCGCGCGCACGCCCGCCCGCCATGGGACCGGCAGGATGGCGGAGCTGCTCGGGCCGGTCAGCGGGTTCGTGCTCGACGACCTCTACCTCGCGGGCGACACCGTCTGGTACGAGGGCGTCGAGGACACGATCGAGCGGCACCGGCCGCGCGTCGCGGTCGTGAACGCCGCCGGCGCCGAGTTCCTCGAGGGCGGGCCGATCGTCATGGGGATCGACGACGTGCGCGAGGTCGCGGCGCGTGTGCCGGTCGTCGTCGCGGTGCACCTGGAGGCGCTGAACCACTGCTTCCTCGACGCGTGCCGACCTGCGCGAGGCGGTTCCCGGAGTGCTCGTGCCGGAGGACGGCGAGACGCTCGAGCTGCCCGAGAGCTGACCGGCTTCAGCCAGGGCCGCCGAGTGCTTCCTCACGTCGACCGACACGCGCTAGAGCCGTGCACTCGAACGGCCGCGCCACCGTCCCTCGGCCGCGCCGCGATCGATGACGACGAGGACGTCAGCGCTCCCCACGTACGAAGTAGTACGAGAGCGATCGCGCGCATGCCGGACGCTGCACGGCGGCCGAGGCTCGCCGTCCACCCGACGGTGTCATGCCTTCGCTTCGGCCCAGTCGTCACCGATGCCGACGTCCACGGCGAGTGGAGGATCGAGCGGGTACGCGCCGACCATCTCCTCCCGCACGAGCTCCCGAACCGCGGAGACCTCGGTCTCCGGCACCTCGAGCAGCAGCTCGTCGTGCACCTGGAGGACGAGCCGCGCGCCGCGGCCCTCGTCGCGCAGCCGCGAGTGGATCGCGACCATCGCGACCTTGATGATGTCGGCGTTCGAGCCCTGCATCACGAAGTTCACCGCGACGCGCTCGCCGAAGCCGCGCGTCTGCCGGTTCGAGGCGCGAAGCTCGGGCACGGGGCGGCGCCGCCCGAGCAGGCTCGCCGCGTACCCGTCCTCCGCTGACCTGCGTGATCGTGCGCGCGATGAACGCCTGCACGTGCGGGAAGCGGGCGAGGTACGAGTCGATGTACGCCTGCGCCTGCTCCTTGGGGATGTCGAGGTTCTCGGAGAGCCCGAACGCCGAGATCCCGTAGACGATCCCGAAGTTGATCATCTTCGCGACCGCGCGCTCGTCCTTCGTGAGCGTCGCGGGGTCCTTCTCGAGCACCTCCGCCGCGGTCGCGGTGTGGATGTCCTCGCCGCGGAGGAACGCCTCGCGCAGCTTCGGCTCGCCGGAGACGTGCGCGAGGATCCGGAGCTCGATCTGCGAGTAGTCGGCCGAGAGCAGGCGGCTGCCCGGCTCGGCGACGAATGCCGAGCGGATCTCGCGGCCGAGCTCGGTGCGGATCGGGATCGCCTGCAGGTTCGGGCTCGAGGTCGAGAGCCGGCCGGTCGCGGCGACGTGCTGGTTGATGGTCGTGTGCAGGCGCCCGTCCTCGCCGATCAGCGTCGGCAGCGGCCCGAGGTACGTGTTCACGAGCTTCGTCAGCTCGCGCCACTCCTCGATCACGGGGACGATCTCGTGGTCGGCGCGGATCGCTCGCAGGACCTTGCCGTCGGTCGAGTAGCCCGTCTTGCCCTTCCGGCCCGGCGTGAGGCCGAGCTTCTCGAAGAGGATCTGTCCGAGCTGCATCGGCGAGCCGAGCACGAACTCCTCGCCGGCGAGCTCGTAGGCGCGCGCCTCGAGCTCCTCGACCCGGTCGGACAGGCGCGCGGTGATCTCCCCCATGCGGTACGTGTCGATGCGGACGCCGGCGTCCTCCATCGCCGCGAGCACGGCCGTCAGCGGAAGCTCGACGTCGTCGTACAGCTTCTCGAGGCCGCGTTCGCGGACGCGCTCGCGCAGGAGAGGGGCAAGCCGGCGGGCGGCCTCGGCATGGCGGACGAGCGCGGCCGTCTCCTCCTCGGCCGCCGGCTCGGGCTCGAGCTCGAGGGCGTTTTCCGCCGACAGATCCTCCAAGGAGTACTCGGCCCGACCCGGGTCGATCAGGTACGCCGCGAGAAGCGTGTCGTCGGCCGCCTGTACGCGCAGCGCTTTCGCGTCGTGCACCGCCAACTCGCCGCCGGTGACGTTGAAGTGGTCAGGGCGCGGCGACACCACGACCTCACCGCTCTCCGTGGCAACGGCGACTCGATCGTCCGAGGCCGCGAGCCCCACTCGCCCGCGCAGCTTCGGGATGTCGCCCTCGCGCCACGGAACCGACTGCCGCTCGGCCTTCGGGAGCTCGGCCGCGGGGAGCGCCTCGTCGAGCGTGTCCACGCGCGAGAGAAGCCCGCGGAACTCGAAGCGGCGGAAGATCTCCTTCAGCTTCGAACGGTCCGGGGGGCGCGAGACGAGCTCGCTCGGGTCGCAGCCGAGCTCGAGGTCACGGCGCATCGTCGCCAGCACCTTCGACTCACGGGCCTGGTCGGCATGCTCCTCGAGCGAGCGCCTGCGCGCCGGAGAGAGCTCGGTGACATGCTCGAGCACGCCCTCGACCGAGCCGTACTGCGCGATCAGCTGGCCGGCGGTCTTGTCGCCGATCCCCGGGACGCCGGGGATGTTGTCGCTCGTGTCCCCCTTGAGCCCGATGAAGTCGGGGACCTGGTCGGGGCGGACGCCGTAGCGCAGCTCGACCCGCTCCGGCGTGTAGACGTGGACGTCGGCGACGCCGCGCGGAGTCATCATCAGGCAGACGTTCTCCGACACGAGCTGGAACGCGTCGCGGTCGGTCGAGACGACGCAGGTCTTGATCCCGGCCTCGTCGGCGAGCGTCGCGAGCGTCGCGATCACGTCGTCCGCCTCCCAACCTTCGAACTCGAGGTTCCGGTACCCGAACGCCTCGACGATCGGCCGGAAGTGCGGGAACTGCTCGCGCAGGAGATCCGGCATCGACGTGCGGCCGGACTTGTACTCGGCCGAGATCTCGGTGCGGTGCACCGGCCGCGTGTCCCACGCGACGGCGACGCCCCGCGGCGTGTAGTCGGAGAGGAGCTTGAAGAGCATGTTCGTGAACCCGAGGAGCGCGTTCGTGAACTGGCCGTCCGTCGTCTGCAGCTCCTCCGGGAGCGCATAGAAGGCCCGGTAGGCGAGGTTGTTGCCGTCGACGAGGAAGAGCTCGGCGTCGCGGACCGGCCCGTCGTCCAGCTGCAGCTCCTCGCCCGTCAGGGTCTTCGGCATGCCTCAACTCTACGAGTTGCGCCCTGGTGGCTTCCCGCCTCGTGTGGCGGGTGACAGTAGAGGCGCCATTGGAATCGGCGACGGAATCTGACAGGGTGCTCGCGAAGTGGAAGATCCGCATGGTTTGCGGCGTCAGGTGGACAGGCCCCCACTCGTAGGGGCTTTCGAGGAAGGAGCCTTATGAGCGAGACGAGCACGACGGCGATGCTCGTCGGCACGCGCGAGATGCTCGGCAAACGGTCGAACGTGTTGGCGGCGACGGTGCCACGCAGCGAGATCGAAGAGGCATTGGCGCTCGATCCGCCGGCCGAGCTGATTCTCGACGTCGACCGGAAATCCGAAGGAACGGACGACTTCGAGCGAAGGACCGTGAACGTCGCGTGGAGCCGGAAGGACCTCGAGTCCCTACTCGGCGATCCCGACGCAGAGGCCATCACGTTCTCGTTCGACGCGGCCGAGCTCGAGCGGGCAATCGCGGGGTCGGACGTCGAGGGCCATGGCCTTCGTGAAACTGCGGCTGTCCTGACCATCGCGGCCGCAGCGGCCGCCACGGGAGCATCGGGCGCATTCGGGGCCGATCCACGACGAAGCGTCGCTCGCGGAACGCGGCATCACGGTCGAGGCAGCGGCTGCGGTCCACACGGAAGCGGGCCTGACCGAGCGGGGCATCGGCATCCAGGCCGTGTCTCCGGTGCACGACGAGATGACGAACGCCGCCCGAGGGATCGACGCGGGGACGCCACCTGCGGTCCACGACGAGTCGACGCTCGCCGCACGCGGCATCGAGCCGGGAACGCTCCCGGCCGTCCACGACGAGTCGACGCTCGCCGCACGCGGCATCGAGCCCGGAACGATCGCGGCCGTCACGACGAGTCCACGCTCGCCGCACGCGGCATCGAGCCAGGAACGATCGCGACGTCCACGACGAGTCCACGCTCGCCGCACGCGGCATCGAGCCAGGAACGATCGCGGCCGTCCACGACGAGTCCACGCTCGCCGCACGCGGCATCGAGCCGGGAACGCTTCCGGCCGTCCAGGACACGGCCACGCCGGTCATCCACGACGAGTCCACGCTCGCCGCACGGGGCATCGAGCCGGGAACGCTTCCGGCCCCGGCCACCGGTGGCGAGTCCGGGTTCGACTTCCCGTCGGTCGATTCAGGCGCGGTTGCCGGAATCGCGGGCGGAGTTGCCGGCGCGGCACTGCTCATTGCGGCCGCCGCGTTCGCAACCCGGCGGCGGGAGCCGGGTCCGGCCTAGCTCTGGCGCGAGGGGCCGGTCTTCCTGCCGGCCCCTCGACCTCCGCGTCGCGAGTAGCGTGACGCGACGTGCGGCGTGTTCCCCTGCTCTCGGGCTCGCGGGTCGTCCTCGTGCCCGTGGACGAGGGAGACGTCGTCCTGCGGGCGCCTCCGGCCCCGGACCAGGTGGTCGACGTCGCCGGCGCCGTGCGCGACGCGCTCCGGTTCCCGCTCTCCGGGCCGCCGCTCGCGGACCTCGTCACGCGAGGCGGGCGCGCGACGGTGCTCGTGGAGCCCGCCGCGCTCCCGTTCCCCGGCGCGCCGCAAGATGCGCGGCAGACTGCGATCGCGGTCGCCATCGAGGAGCTCGAGCGCTGCGGAGTCCCCGACGAGCGGCAGACGATCCTCGTCGCAGGCGGTCTCGGGCGCCGCTTCGGCCGGCAGGCCCTCGAGCGGCTGCTGTCACCGCCGCGCGCACGCGCGTTCCGCGGACGGGTCGTCGTCCATGACGCCGAAGACGAGCGGCTGCTCGAGCTGAGTGGGGACACGCGGGTGAGCGCTGCGCTGCTGGAGACAGACCTGGTGCTCGCGGTAACCGCCGCCGAGTCGGTGCTGCACGGCGGCCCCGCTGCGCTCATCGCCGCCTCCGACGCAGCCACGATCCGCGGGGTCGCGGAGACCGACTCGCTGCTCGAGGCGCCGAGCTCGCCCGCGTGGGCGCTCGGGCTCCGGCTGGAGGCCGCGCTCGCGGAGCGGGTCGCGGTCGCCGGCGTGTCGCTCGCGCTCGACCTTCCCCGACTGACCGGGCGCTACCGGGGATATCCGACCTCGGACGAGGCGGTGGAGCGCCTCGCCCGCTCGCCGATCCGGGCGGCGCTCTCCTTCCTCCCGGACTTTCTCCGACAGGAGCTCGTCTCGAGACAGCGCCGCCGCCTCGCCGCGCTCGGGGCGTTCGCAGGACAGCCGTCCGATGCCCACGCCGAGGCGCTCCTGCGCGGCGTCGCCCGCCGCGGCGCCCGCCTGGTCGAGCCGGTGGACGCGCTCGTCGTCGGCATTCCCTGGAACGGGCCGCACGTGCCGCGCGAGCCGGTGAACCCCGTCACGGCGGCGGCGGTTGCACTCGGCTTTGCATTGCGCTCGTGGCGGGGGGCGTTTCCGATCCGGCCCGGCGGGACGCTCGTGCTCGTCCATCCCTTCACGCGCACGTTCGCGCCGGTCACGCAGGCGCCCTACGCGGCGATGTTCAACGCGCTGCGCGCGACGGAGAGCCCCGGCGAGCTAGAGGTCGTCGAACGGGTTACGTCCCGCGACGAGAGCGCGCTCGGCGAGTACCGCGCGGGGAAGACGTGCCACCCCCTGCTCCCGTACGCGGACTGGGCCGGATGCCGGCCCGCCCTCTCACGCCTGGGCCGCGTGGTCGTCGCGGGCTGCCGCGACGCGACGGCGGCGCGCACGCTCGGCTTCGTCCCCAGCCACGGGATCGGGAGCGCGCTCGAGATGGCCCACGGCGTGGCCGGAGGCCGCGCCCGGGTCGGGATCCTGCTCGCGCCGCCCTACCCGCCCTTGCTCGTCGGCTGAGCCGCGATCGCCTCCACGAGGATCCGGATGAGCGTCGCGACGAGCGCTACCAGGACGATCAGACCCCCGGCGAAGATGGCGACGTCCGCGATGTTGAACGCGCGCTCGCCGTTCCGGATGAAGTCCGTGACGTGGTCGAGGCGCGCGCGGTCGACGAGGTTGCCGAGCCCGCCTCCCACGAGGAGCCCGAAGCCGAGCGCGAGCGTCAGCCGCGCGCCGGAGCGCTGCGCGAGGAACTCGTAGAGCAGGACGACGGCCAGCATCGAGAGCACCGCGAGCGGCAGCGCCCGCCCTTGGAGCCCGCCTCCCGCGACACCGGAGTTCTGGAAGTGCTGGATCCAGTACGTCCCCCAGGCGTGCACGCCTTCGCCCGGCTCGAACGCCGTGCGCACGGCCTCCTTCGTGAACTGGTCGATCGCGACGACCGCGGCTGCGACAGCGGCGAGCGCGAACCAGCGCGGCGCCGGTCGAGAACGGTCGACCGCCTCCTCCCGGATTCCACCCATCGACTTCCCCCTCCTCGATTTGCTACCGGTTTCCCAGCCGGAGGACAAATCGTACCCACGATCTCCGGCAGATCAACCTTCGCCAAGATACGTCATGCGGACCTGCTCGTTCGTCTTCAGCTCGCTCGCCGGGCCCTCGATCGCGATGCGCCCTGTCTCCATCACGTAGCCCCGGTGCGCGACGTCGAGCGCCATGAGCGCGTTCTGCTCGACGAGCAGGACCGGCGTCCCCTGCTTGTTGACCTCCACGATCGTCTCGAAGATCCGGTCGACGAAGATCGGCGCGAGCCCCATCGACGGCTCGTCGAGCAGGAGGAGCTTCGGGCGCGCCATGAGCGCTCGGCCGATCGCGCACATCTGCTGCTCGCCGCCGGAGAGCGTCCCCGCCTTTTGCGAGCGGCGCTCCTCGAGCCGCGGGAAGAGCTCGAAGACGCGATCCATGTCCTCGCGGAAGTTCTGGCGGTCGGTCCGCTGGAACGCGCCCATCTCGAGGTTCTCCGTCACGGACATCCGCGGGAAGAGCCTGCGGCCCTCCGGGCTCTGCGCGATGCCGCTCTTCACGATCGCGTGCGGCGGCGAGCCCGAGATCTCGCGGCCCTGGAAGCGGATCGTCCCCTGCCGTGGGCGGTTCAGGCCGTTGATCGCGCGAAGCGTCGTCGACTTCCCCGCCCCGTTCGCCCCGATCAGGGTCACGATCTCACCCTCGCGGACGTTGAGCGACACGCCCTTCAGCGCATGGATCGCGCCGTAGTAGACGTGGACGCCGTCGATCTCGAGGACGTGACTCACCGTTGTGGCCGGGCTCGTGGTCACGCGGCTGCGCCCCGTCCGAGGTAGGCCTCGATCACGCGCTCGTCCGCCTGGATCTCGGCCGGCGTGCCCTCGGCGATCTTCGCTCCGTACTCGAGCACGGTGATGCGCTCGGAGACGCCCATGACGACCTTCATGTCGTGTTCGATGAGGAGCACCGTGAGGCCCCTCTCGTCGCGCACGCGGCGGACGAACTCCGTGAAGTCCGCCGTCTCCTGGGGGTTCATGCCTGCGGTCGGCTCGTCGAGCAGGATGAGCTGTGGGTCGGTCCCGAGGGCACGGGCGACCTCGAGGCGGCGCTGGTCGCCGTAGGGGAGCGTGCCGGCGTACTCCTCGTGGCGCCGCGGCAGGCCGCAGTAGGTGAGGATCTCGCGGGCGAGCTCGCGCGCCTCCCGTTCCTCGCGGCGCACGCGCGGTGTGCGGATGACGGACCCGAGGATGCCGCCCCGGAGCCGGCAGTGCATGCCGACGAGGACGTTCTCGATCGCCGTCATCTGGGCGAAGAGGCGGATGTTCTGGAACGTCCGCCCGACGCCGAGCTCGACGATCGCGTGCGGCGGCTTCCCGACGACCTCGACGCCGTCGAAGACGATCGAGCCCGAGGTCGGCACGTAGACGCCCGTGATCTGGTTGAAGAAGGTCGTCTTGCCCGCGCCGTTCGGGCCGATGAGCGCCACGATCGACCCGCGCGGGATCACGAAGTCGACGTCGTCCGTCGCCACGAGGCCGCCGAACTCCTTGCGGACATGGTCCGCGACGAGCAGGTTGTCGGGAGCTGCCCTCCATCAGTCGTCCGACGGGTCGCGGTCGGTGAGGGTGCCCTCCGTCTGCACGTCGTAGAACGGCGTGTCGTGCACGCCCTCCTCGAGCTCGATCTTGTGCCGCCTCTCGGGTAAGAGCCCGGTGGGCCGGAAGAGCATCATCGCGACGATGATCACGCCGTAGATCCCGAACTGGTACTTCGTGGGATCGAAGTCGATGCCCACGTCGGACTGCAGCTTCCCGCCGATGACCGAGAGCCCCTGGACGTTGAGGTACCCGAGAATCAATCCGCCGAGGATCACGCCCCAGATCGAGCCCATGCCGCCGAGGATGACCATGCAGAGCAGGAAGATCGAGAAGTTGAAGTAGAAGTCCGCCGGGAACGCGCCGGCCCGGAAGCTCGCGTAGAACGCGCCGGCCACGCCTCCGAAGAACGCGCCGATCGCGTACGACCAGGTCTTCGTGCGCATCAGAGGCACGCCCATCGCGGCCGCCGCCGTCTCGTCCTCGCGGATCGCGATCCACGCCCGCCCGAGCCTCGAGTCCCGCAGGCGGATGCAGCAGAACACCGTGAAGAGGAGGAGCAGGACCGCTGTCCAGTAGTAGAGATCGGCGGCGTTCGGCTCCGACCGGAACGAGAACCCCGACCCGAAGCCGACCGAGTCGATGGGCGCGATCCCGAACGTGCCGTTCGTGAGGTCGAACCCGATCCCCTCCTCGTCGGCGTTGCGCACGACCTGCGGGATGATCTCGCCGAACCCGAGCGTCACGATCGCGAGGTAGTCGCCGCGCAGGCGCAGTGTCGGCAGCCCGATGATGATGCCGACGAGCATCGTGAAGGCACCGGCGATCGCGAACACCAGCCACAGCGAGAGGTGGATGCCTGGCACCTCGCCGGAGGCCGTCGACCACACGTGGAGCGAGACCTGGTCGAACTGGAGCGAGGCCAGCCAGGCCGCGACGTACGCTCCGGCGGCGTAGAACGCGACGTACCCCAGGTCCAGGAGGCCCGCGTAGCCGACGACGACGTTCAGGCCGAGCGCCATCATCGTCACGATCAGCATCACGACCATGGAGCGGATCTCGGGGACGAAGTCGCCGAGGACCGGAAGCTCCTGGAGCGTCTCGACGAGGAACGGATAGGTGAAGGCGAGCAGGACCATGCCCGCGGCGACCCACCACGCCCGCTCGGTGCGCGCGCGCCCGACGAACCCGTCCCAGGCCGCCGTCACGTCAAGCCCCTTCCGGCGTCCGTTCGCCGAGGATGCCCTGCGGCCGGAAGACCAGGACCGCGATCAGGATCCCGAACACCATCGAGCGCGTCCAGTCGCCGCCCGGCGTCCCGTCGAGCCCCTCGTTGAAGGCCTGCACCATTCCGATGATCAGCGCGCCCACGACCGCGCCCGTGAGGTTGCCGATGCCCCCGAGCACGGCCGCGGTGAACGCGAGCAGCCCCAGCTCGAAGCCGGTGTCGTAGCGGATGTTGAATTGGAGGAGGTAGACGAGCCCGGCGACCGCGGCCAGCGCGCCCGCGAGGAAGAACGTCACCGAGATGGTCCGGTTGACGTCGATGCCCATCATCGCCGAGGCCTCCATGTCCTGCGCGACCGCACGCATCGCCTTTCCCTGGCGGGTCGAGCGCACGAACCAGGAGAGAACGAGAAGGACGGGGATGACGACCATCCAGATCGCGAGCTTGTTCCACTGGATCACGACACCGCCGATGTCGATCGCGGCGGTCCGCGGGATGAAGGGCGGCACCGACTCGAAGTCGACGCCGTAGATGGCGAGCGAGACGTTCTGCACGATGAACGACATACCCACGGCCGTGATGAGGGCTGCGAGTCGCGGCGCGGCTCGCAGCGGCTTGTACGCCACGCGCTCGATCGCGCCGTTGATGACCGCGAACAGCGGGACCGTGACCGCGAGCGTCACGAGCAGTCCGAGGACGATGAAGATGACGCTCGCGTCCTCGCCGATGTCGAGCACCGAGATGATCATCGTGCTCGCGACCAGCCCGGAGAGCGCGAAGACGTCACCGTGCGCGAAGTTGATCAGCTGCAGGATCCCGTACACGAGCGTGTATCCGAGCGCGACGAGGCCGTAGACCGCGCCGTTCGTGGCCCCGATGATCGCGACGTTCAGGAACCGCGTCGGATCCTCGACGAACTTCAGGAGCAGGAAGAGGATGACGACGCCGAGGAGCGTGAGCCCGGTCAGGTCGATCAGGCTCGAACTGCGTACCCGCTGCAAGACGGCGGTAGCCTGCGCCATCGCGCGACTCTAAACGCGCCGAGGCGAGAGGGCAACGCCTCTCGCCTCGAACACGTGCTGCTTCGACTTCGACCTACGCGCCTGCGGCGGTGACGGTCTCCGCCTTCGGAGAGAAGTTGTCCTCCGTCGTCAGCTTGTCGGTCGCCACGTACATCGTGAATCCGACGACCGCGCCTTCCGCGTCCTCCGGATCCCCGTTCTCGTTGAACTTGAACGACCCGAGCAGGCCGTCCGTGATCTCCGTCGCGAACATCTTCGCGATCACGTCCGCGCGGCTGCCGTCCGAGGCCCCGATCGCGTCGAGCACGATCTGGGCGGACTGTCCGCCGTAGATCGCGTACGGGTCGATCGCCTTGCCCTGGAGCGGGCCGGCCTCGAGCGCTGCGGCGAACTCCGCGGCGGTGCCCTTGAACGCGTCGATCGGAACGCCCGCCACGGACATGAACATGCCGCGTGAGGCCGCGCCGGCCTCGTCGATGGTTGCCTGCGTGGTGAAGCCGTCGGGAGCGATCAGCTTGACCGCACCGTCGTTCGGCCCGAGCACGTCGACCTTGTCCTTGATCACCTGGGCGCCGTTCTCGTCGATGAGACCGCCCAGGAAGACGGCCTCCGCGCCGGTGCCCTTGATCTTGTTCATGAGCGCCTCGTAGCTCGACGCCCTCGGATCCCAGGCCTCGAAGCCCTTGACCTCGATCCCGAGAGACTCGGCGGCCTTCCGCGTCGTGGTCGCGACGCCGAGACCGTAGGCCTCTCGGTCGTTGAGGATGTAGACGCTCTTGATGCCCTGCTTCTGCATGAACTCGGCGACGAATGCGCCCTGGTAGTCGTCCGCGGGAGCGACGCGCGCGTAGTTGCGCGTGCCCGACGGGTAGTACTGGGCCGGCTCGGAAGCCTCGCAGCCGCCCGGCAGGTTCACGGTCAGGCAGGGGTACGTGTTCGCCGGGGACATCATCGCGATACCGCCGTCCGGCGCCTCGTTCAGCACCGGGATCTCGATCGCGGCACAGCCGGAGTTGAACGTCCCGATCACGGCGATCACCGCGTCGTTCGCGGCGTAGGCGTTCGCGTTCTGGGAGCACTTTCCGGAGTCCCACTTGGCGGCCTGCGCCGTCGCGTCGTCGCACGACTGGAACGCGATGTTGTAGTCGCCGGCCTTCCATTGGCGCTGCTCGAGCTCGTACTGGATCGCGGCGACGATCTGCTCGGTCTGCGTGCGCGAGGATCCCTGGAGCGGGAAGTCGGACGCGAGGATGTAGTCCGGGTCCCCCTCGCCTTCGAACTGCAGCGGACCGCAGGATGACGTCGGAAGCGCGGTGACCTCGCCGCCGCCGTCGTCACCGCCTCCGCAGCCCGAGGCCACCAGCGCGAGCGCGGCCACGAGCAGCCCGAAGATGACGAGCACACTTCGCTTTCTCACAATCTTTCCTCCTCACCTTGGATTGCGTGCCTGCTCGCCGGCGCTGCCGGCGTGGCCGCAAGTATCTGTGCTCGGGTTGGTGAGCGCAACCGCCACCGAACGCGGCGCAACACGCCCGCAATCGGGCGTGGGGAACCCATGGTTCCCCCACGAGCCCCCTCCTTCTGCCCGTCGCTCTCAGAACGCGACGTCAGGCCTCCCGGCCGGCGAAGCCGACCTCCGGCCCGGAGGCTGCGGCTCGATACCGATCGGGCCACGCGTGATGCCGGAGGTGGGGGTCGAACCCACACGTCCCGAAGGACACGGGATTTTGAGTCCCGCGCGTCTGCCAGTTCCGCCACTCCGGCCTCGCCGGATCGTAGCCCTGAGCTCGGCGCAAAGCCCGAAAACGAGCAAGCCGCCCGAGCCTGCCCTCCCCGCTTTCCCCACCCTGGGTGGGGTGTTCGGCCACCCTCCACCCGCTTCGAGCGTAACGCCGAAGTGCGAACGCGTGGGGCACGGTTCTGCGTCAATTGTGTGACGATCGGCCCACAGCACCCCAGACTCCGCCTCGCGGACGTGACGCCCCGCGACTAGCCGAAGAACGCGCGGGCGACGTCGTACCACTCGGCGGGCACCGTCTTGAGCTCGCGGGTCGCCTCCTCGAGCGGGATGTCGACGACGCTGTCGCCCTGGAGCGCGGCCATGCGACCGAAGCTCCCGCGCTCGACGAGATCCGCGGCCTCGAGGCCGAACCGCGTCGCGAGGACGCGGTCGCGCGGCGTCGGCGATCCGCCGCGCTGCACGTGCCCGAGCACGGTGACCCGCGTCTCGAACCCGGTGCGCTCCTCGATGTCGCGTCCGAGCGCCTCCCCCACTCCGCCCAGCACGACGTGTCCGAACTGGTCGCTCTCGCGCGCGAGGTCCGCCACGAGATGGTGCTCGCCCGACTCGTACGTCAGCTCGTACCCCTCGCTCACGACGACGATCGAGAAGTCCTTGCCCGACTCGTGACGCTTGACGAGCTCGCTGCACGCGTCCTCCACCGTGATCGCCTGCTCGGGGATGAGGATCACGTCCGCTCCACCGGCGATGCCGCTCATGACGGCGATCCAGCCCGTGTGCCGCCCCATCACCTCGACGACCATGACACGGTTGTGCGATTCCGCGGTCGTGTGCAGCCGGTCGATGGCCTCGGTCGCGATCGTGACGGCCGTGTCGAAGCCGAACGTGTAGTCCGTTCCCGAGACGTCGTTGTCGATCGTCTTCGGGACGCCGACGACCGGAAACGCGTGCTCCGAGTGCAGCCGCATGGCGACGCCGAGCGTGTCCTCCCCTCCCACGGCGACGAGCGCGTCGAGCCGGTGCTCGGCGAAGTTCCGGAGCACCGCCTCGACACCGCCCTCGACCTTGTACGGGTTGGTGCGGGTCGTGCCGAGGATCGTGCCGCCCCGTGGGAGGATCCCCGAGACCTCGCGGCGCCCGAGCGGCACGAGGACGGCGTCCGTGAGGCCCCTCCAGCCGTCGCGGACTCCGACGACCTCGTGCCCGTGGTCGGTCGCACGCCGGACGACCGCACGGATCACGGCGTTCAGCCCCGGGCAGTCCCCGCCGCCCGTGAGGATCCCGATACGCATGGCCATGGGCGAGGCGAGCCTCGCCCCTACACGTCCGGCGGCTCGGCGCCGACGAGCGCGGCGACGTCCCCTGCGGCGACGAGGACGCCGTCCACCCCGGCGCGCTCGAGCTCGGCGACGTCGTCGGCGGTGGCGTCGGAGAGCTCGGCGATCGCGAGCTTTCCGGCGGGGACGTCGTGCAGCAGCGCGAGCAGGACCTCGAGCGGGTCGTCGTCCGAGCCGGCCGAGGCCGAGAGCAGGAAGATCTCGGGGTCGAGCTCCATGAGCGCGCGCTCGACGTCGTCGGCGTTCCGCACCCGCACGACACACTCGAGCCCGAGCGCACGCGCCTCGTCCCAGGCGTCCACATCCGGCGCGACGACGACCGCGTCCGACGAGGCCTCCCGTGCGGCGGCGGTGCCGCCGAGATGGAGGACCGGAAGCTGCGTCGCTGCGCGAACGGCGTCGGCACCCCTGCGCACGGCGATGCCTTCCGCGCCGTCCTGCTCCGCGCTCCCGGCAGCCTCGGCATCCGCCACCTCGACGAGGATCGAGATGCCGTCGCCCTCCGCGATCGCCTGGCTCAACCTGCTCACGTACAGCTCACGCGCGGCATGCTAGATGGTTGATGCCACGATCTCGCCGCATGCGGATCATCGCCCCCTTCGTGGTCATGCTCGTGGTCGTCGCAGCTGCGCCCGCCGCCCGCGTCGCCGGCACGGACGGCCCCGACCGCCTCGTCGGAACTTCGAGAGCCGACACGATCGCCGGCCTCGCAGGCGGCGACCGCCTGGCGAGCGGGGCCGGCGCGGACTTCCTGCACGGCGGGCCGGGACGCGACACGCTCGATGCCGGCCGAGGCGCCGATCGGATCGCGGCGAGCTACGACGGAGGTCGGGACGCCGTCCGCTGCGGCCCCGGCGCAGACATCGTCAACGCCGACCTCGTCGACTCGGTCGCGGCCGACTGCGAGCTCGTGAGCCGGCGACTCTCGCGCGACCCGTACACGACCGCCGACGCGCAGCACGAGACGCAGGTGGAGCCGGACAGCCTCACGATCGGACGAACGACCGTCGCGGCGTTTCAGGTCGGTCGCCGGCACGACGGCGCCGCGACCAGCGTCGGCTTCGCGGTCTCGCGCGACGACGGACGGACGTGGAACAGCGGTCTCCTCCCGGGGCTCACGCAGGCGAGCGTCCCGGCGGGGCCGAGCGCGCGGGCCACCGACCCGGTCGTCGCGTACGACGCGACGGCGCGCGTCTGGCTGATCTCGACGCTCGCCCTCGACGGGCAGACGAGCCGGCTCCCGGTCAGCCGCTCGGTCGACGGGCTGCGCTGGAGCGCTCCGATCGACGCGGCGACGGGCGTCTCCGCGAACGGAGTCGCGTTCGACAAGAACTGGCTCGCCTGCGACAACCGACCCGCAAGCCCGTTCCGCGGAAGCTGTTACCTCGCCTACACGGATGTCCTGCGTAACGACCGGCTCGCGGTCTTGACCTCGCGGGACGGCGGCCTCACCTGGTCCCAGCCGGCCGGTGTCCCGCTGACGGACGCGGTCGGCGTCTTCCCGGTGATTCGACCCGACGGCGACCTCGTGCTGACCTTCCTCTGGAACGGACGCCGCATCGGGTCGGCGGTCTCGACGGACGGCGGGGCGACGTTCGGGGAGCCGGTGATTGTCGCCGAGGTCCAGGCGCGCCGCGCGCGAGGCCTCCGCTTTTTCCCGCTGCCGTCGGCCGACGTCGATCCCACGGGGCGCGTCTGGGCGACCTGGCACGACTGCCGCTTCAGCCGCGGCTGCACCTCGAACAGCGTCGTTGTGGCCACGTCGGCGGACGGCCGCACGTGGACGCAGCCCGCGCGGATCACGACCGGCCGCAACGCGATGCTGCCTGCCGTCGGCATCCACCCGACGAACGGGCGCGCCGCGTTCCTCTACCACGTCGTTCGATCTGGCAACCTCGTGGACGTCGAGCTCGTGGAGGTCGGCCCCGGGCGGCGAAGCCTCGCTCCGCCGCGGCGGCTGTCGGCGCAGACGATGCGTCCGACGTGGATGCCGACCACCGTGTCCGGCCGCATGCTTGCCGACTATCTCTCCGTGCACTATGCGGGCGCCCGGCCGCTGGCGGTCTGGGTGCTCGCGTCGGAGCCGGTCGGCTCGAGCCTGCGCCAGGCCGTCTACGCCACGCGCGGCTGACTGGCGACGGTCCCCCTCGCCTTCGAGTGGACCCGGCCTCCCCGCCCGTTCGCGGATGGCGAGCTCGGTACCGCCGGTCGCTATCGAGTGCGTTCGGTCCCGAATCAGAGGCCGATGGGATGCCAGACCGTCTTCAGCTCGAGGAACGACTCGATCTCCCAGGGGCTCTGGGTGTCGGCCGACGAGCGCACGACCCGCTTGACGTTCTCCGCCGCGAGCCGCTGGAGGTCGGCGACGGCGCCGTCGGCCCCGGTGAGGTCGATGGCATTCACGTCCATGTGACCGGCGAGCCACGGCGCGAGCTCGTCGCGAATGCCCGTGAGGATGTTGACCGCCCCACCCGGGACGTCCGAGGTCGCGAGCGCCTCCGCGAGCTCGACGGCGGCGAGCGGGTGTGCTTCCGAGGCGACTGCCACGACGGTGTTGCCGCCCACGAGCGCGGGGGCGACCCGGGAGACGAGGCCGCCGAGCGCGGGCTCGGGGGGCGCGAGGATCGCGACCACGCCGGTCGGCTCGGGGACGGTGAAGTCGAAGTACGGCCCGGCGACCGGGTTCGAGCTGCCGAGGACCTGCGGGAGCTTGTCCGCCCAGCCCGCGTACCAGATGACGCGGTCGATCGCCGCGGCCACCTCGTCGGGGCCGCCGCACACCCGGGCGAGGTCGGCGGCGCGGGTCTCCATCATCTCGCCGAGCCGGTACAGGACCTGGCCGCGGTTGTAAGCGGTCGCTCCGGCCCAGGCAGGAAACGCGGCGCGGGCCGCGCGGACCGCGTCGCGCGCGTCCTTGCGCGAGGCGCGGGCGACGTTCTGCCCCTCCGCCTGGTACGTGCGCCCGGACTCGGAGCGCGGGAACTGGCCTCCGATGTAGAGCTTGTACGTCTTCTTGACGGGAAGGCGGCTCACGGCGCCTCGCTTGCGGGCTGTGGAACGATCGGCTCGAAATCGGCGCAGAGCCGTGTCCCACGTGTTTGCGGTTCGGCGGTACGCTCGAAGGCGGGTGGAGGGTGGCCAAGCACCCCACCCAGGGTGGGGAGCACGTCTGGGGTGAAAGGCGCCGCGCTCACGAGGCGAGGTGCCCACGCGGGCTCGGCTCGCAACGCCGCCGACGGTCGCCGCGCGCGGACGAGAACGCTCATTCGTCGAACCGCAGATACGGCTCGAGCCCGTGGCGGCCGCCTTCCCGCCCGAAGCCCGACTCCTTGTAGCCGCCGAAGGGCGATGTCGGGTCGAAGCGGTTGAACGTGTTCGCCCACACGACGCCCGCCCGCAACCGCTCGACCATCCACAGGATGCGCGACCCCTTCTCCGTCCACACCCCCGCTGACAACCCGTACGGCGTGTTGTTCGCCTTCTCGACCGCCTCCTCGGGCGTGCGAAACGTGAGCACCGACAGCACCGGCCCGAAGATCTCCTCCTGCGCGATCCGGTGGCTCTGCGCGACGTTCGTGAAGAGCGTCGGCACGAACCAGTACCCGCGCTCGGGCAGCTCGCACGGCGGCTGGTAGATCTCTGCGCCCTCCTCCTCGCCGCTCGCGACGAGCTCCTTGATCCGCTCGAGCTGCGCTTTCGAGTTGATCGCACCCACGTCCGTGTTCTTGTCGAGCGGATCGCCGACGCGCAGCGTCCGGAGCCTGCGCTTCAGCTTCTCGATCACCGGCTCGTACACCGACTCCTGGAGCAGCAGCCGCGAGCCGGCGCAGCACACGTGCCCCTGGTTGAAGTAGATGCCGTTCACGATCCCCTCCACCGCCTGGTCGAGCGCGGCGTCGTCGAACACGATGTTCGCCGCCTTCCCGCCGAGCTCGAGCGTCAGCCGCACGTCGCGGCCCGCGAGCTCGCGCATGAGCAGCTTCCCGACCTCGGTCGACCCCGTGAAAGCGAGCTTGTCGATGCCCTCGTGCTTGACGAGGTGCGCGCCGGTCGTCCCGTCGCCCGTGACGATGTTGACGACGCCCGGAGGAAGCTCCGCCTGCCGGCACACGTCCGCGAAGAGCATCGCGGTGAGCGGCGTCGTCTCCGCCGGCTTCAGGACGACCGTGTTCCCGCACGCGAGCGCGGGCGCGATCTTCCACGCGAGCATGAGCAGGGGGAAGTTCCAGGGGATGATCTGCGCCGCGACGCCGAGCGGCTGCGGTCGGCGGTTGGGAAACGCGTACTCGAGCTTGTCCGCCCAGCCGGCGTAGTAGAAGAAGTGCGCGGCCGCGAGCGGGATGTCGACGTCGCGCGACTCGCGAATCGGCTTCCCGCCGTCGAGCGACTCCGCGACCGCGAGCTCGCGCGAACGCTCCTGGAGGATGCGAGCGATGCGGTAGAGGTACTTCGCGCGCTCCGAAGGGGCGAGCGCCGCCCAGCCGTTCTCGAACGCGCCGCGTGCGGCGCGGACGGCGAGATCGACGTCCTCCGACCCGGCCTGGGCTACCTCGAACAGCGTCTCCTCGGTCGCGGGCGAGATCGACTCGAACCACTCGCCCGACCGCGGCTCCACCTCCTCGCCGCCGATGAAGAGCCCGTACCGGTCGCGAATCTGGACGATGTCGCGCGCCTCGGGCGCGGGCGCGTACTCCCACTCGAGGAGCGACGGGACCTGCGACTCGCGCTTCTCGACCTGCGCCATCAGTCGATCGTGAAGTAGTCGCCGGACTGATACCGCCCCGTCTTCTCCTTGCGGATCTGCATGAGCACGTCGTTCAGGAGCGACGAGGCGCCGAAGCGGAAGAGCTCGGGCGTCATCCACTCCGGGCCGAGGGTCTCGTACAGCGTGACGAGGTACTGGACGGCCTGCTTCGACGCGCGGATGCCGCCGGCCGGCTTGATCCCGACCTTGCGACCCGTCTCGACGTAGACGTCGCGGACGACCTCCATCATGCAGAGCGTCACCGGGAGCGTCGCGGCGGGGCTGACCTTCCCGGTCGAGGTCTTGATGAAGTCCGCGCCCGCCGCGATGGCAAGCAGGGACGCGCGCCGCACGTTGTCGTACGTGCCGAGCTCGCCGGTCTCGAGGATCACCTTGAGGTGCGCCTCGCCGCAGACCTCCTTGACCTGGACGATCTCGTCGTACACCTTCGAGTAGCGGCCGGAGAGGAAGGCGCCGCGATCGATGACCATGTCGATCTCGTCCGCGCCGAGCTCGGCGACGGCTCGTGCTTCAGCCACTTTCAGATCCGTTGGAGATTGCCCGGAAGGGAACGCCGTCGCGACAGACGCGACCTTGACGCCGCTCCCGGCGACGTGCTCCTTCGCGGCCTCGACGAGGTTCGGGTACACGCAGACCGCGGCCACCGGGGGCACGCTGACGTCGACCGGGTCCGGGCGCTTCGCCTTCGAGCAGAGAGCGGCGATCTTCCCGCTCGTGTCCTGGCCCTCGAGGGTGGTGAGGTCCATCATCCGGATCGCGAGGTCGAGCGCCTGGAGCTTGGACTCGCGCTTGATCGAGCGCTTCGCGAGCGTCGCCGCACGTTCCTCGAGCGAGACCGCGTCGACCGAGCCGACGCGCGGGAGCCGCGGGCCGGCCGGAAGCTCGAAACCGCCGATGAGCGCGGGCGCCTTGGCCATGCGGCCAGTGTAGTCGGGCCCCTGATTCGGGACGGGACGACGCCTAGGCGCGGCGTGCGAGGAGCGTCCCCGCAGCGTGCGCCTCGTCCTCCCGGACGGCGGGCGGCCGACGGTCTACGAGCGGCCATTCGTCGCCGCGCTCGAGCTGTGCTGCGATCCCGCGCACGGCGATCCCAGCCAGCAGGCCGGCGACGGCGAGGACCAACGGAAGCAGCACGAAGAAGACCAGGGCGACGATCACTGCGCCGGAAGGAGGAGAACCGTCCCCCACCAGCCCTCCGTGAACCAGCCGGCCGACGACAACCGGTCGCCGGCTTCCTCGAGGATGTCGTCGCCGGGATCGGGTGCGTCCCGCAACCAATCGGGACGGCGGAACCACTCGCGCGCGACCTCCCGAACGATTCCGTCCGGACCGACGTCGCGCACGACCTCCTCAGAACCCCAGTCGCTCGAGCATGCGCGGGTCGCGACGCCACTTCGGGCGCACCTTCACCGTCAGCTCGAGGAAGACTCGGTGCCCCACCAGCGCCTCGACCTCGGGCCGCGCGCGGGTTCCGATCTCGCGCACCATCGCCCCGCGCTTCCCGACGAGGATTCCCTTCTGCGACTCCGTCTCGACGTAGAGGATCGCGCTTACGCGCTTCTCGGCGATCTCCTGCACCTCGACGAGAATCGCGTGCGGAACCTCCTCGCGCGTGAGGCGGAGAGCCTTCTCGCGGATGACCTCGGCCACGCGCTCCTCGAGCGAGAGGTCGGTGCGCTGCCCGTCCGGGAAGTACGCGGGGCCCTCGGGTAGGAGGAACACGAGGTCGTCTCGCAGCTCGCCGACCCCGTCCTTCGTCAGCGCGCTCACGGGATGCAGCGCGTGAAAGTCTCCGAGTCGCGCCGCCGCTTGCATCTGCGAGAGAACGTGGCCCTTCTTCAGATTGTCGATCTTGTTGAGCGCGATGATCACCGGCTTCGCGAGGCCGAACACGCGTCGCGCGACGAAGCGGTCGCCCGCGCCGATCCGCTGCCGCGCGTCGACGACGAGGAGCACCGCGTCAACGTCCTCGAACGACGAGTCGACGGTCTCCTGCATCCGCTTGGTGAGCGGGTCCATCGGCCGCTGGAAACCGGGCAGGTCGACGAGCGCGAGCTGGTAGCCGGGCCCGTCCGCGACCCCGAACAGGCGACGGCGCGTCGTGTTCGGCACCTTCGACGTGATCGCGACCTTCTCGCCGCAGAGCGAGTTGACGAGGGTCGACTTCCCGACATTCGGCCGACCCGCGACGGCGACGATCCCGCTCTTCACGGCCACCTTCCGTCGGGGCACCCCATCCCACCACCCACTGCGATCGTAACGAGGAAATCCGTACGCGTGGGACACGGATTCGTGCCGAAACCGTGCCTAGCTCTCCCCAGGCTCATGTGAGGCTCGACGCGTCGAACGACTCCGGGAGGAGCTCGTCCGGCGTCATCGTCACGACCCGGCCGCCGTTCCGGAAGACGACTCGCTCGACTCCCATCTCGAGCAGCCACTGACGGCAGCCGCCGCACGGTGCCGCGGTGATCGCGGCGACGACGAAATCGCCCGGCCGGTACCCCTCGGCGACCGCGCGCGAGAACGCGGTTCGCTCGGCGCACACCCCGAGCGGGTAGGCGGCGTTCTCGACGTTCACGCCCTCGACGACCGCCCCATCCCGCGTGAGCACCGCGCAGCCGACGTGGAAGTTCGAGTACGGCGCATACGCCCGCGATGCGACGGCGTCCGCCCGCGCGAGGAGCTCGGCGTCGTTCATCCGAACGCCTGAAACAGCACGAGCGTCACGAGCGCGCCGACCAGGCCGCCGCTCGCCACCTCCGAGGCTGAGTGCACACCGGTCTCGACGCGGGTCTGGGCCACGAGCAACGCCATGATGAAGGTCACGGACGAGATCAGGAAGCGGTGGCCGGAGTCGTCGAGCACGAGCGTCACCGCCATCCAGCCCGCGAAGGCCACCGCCGCGTGGCCCGACGGCAGCCCGCCGCGGAGCGGGGTTCCGCGACCCGTGTACGCCTTGACCGCGATCACGATGATCACGGTGACCGCGAGTGCGACGAGCGTGAGCTCGGCCGGCGCGTCGCTCAGCCGGTCGAGGAAGCGCGAGCTCCGATCCGCGACCTCTCCCGAGAACACCAGATAGCCGACGGCGACGGCGTTCAGCGTCGCGACGAGGACGGCGCCGGCAGCGATGTCCTTGGCGATCTTCGCCATCGGGTCGAACGACGTCGACGCGACGTCGACCGCGGCCTCGACCGCCGTGTTGACGAGCTCCGCCACGAGCACGAACGTGATCGCGAGCAGCAGCACCATCAGCTCGATCCTCGACACGCCGAAGCCGACGGCCGCGACGAGCACCGCGGCCGCGATGGTGAAGTGGATCCAGAGGTTCCGCTGCGTCCTCAGTGCGTGGATCACGCCTTCGGCGGCGTAGTTGAAGCTCTCGAAGACGGACTGGCTGCGCTGGGGGCTCACGCGCCCCTCCCCGCGTGCTCCCGCTCGCGCGACTCCATCGCCGCGCCGTGGTCGTACCCGAGCAGGTGCAGCAGGCCGTGCACGAGCGGCGCTCGCCACGCGTCCCCGACCACCGCCGGGCAGAGGACGACATCCCCGAGCGCGCGCGGCACGCCCTCCGGCAGCTCGTCCCTTCCGTCGAGCGGGAACGAGAGGACGTCGGTCTCCTCGTCGAGACCGAGGTGCTCACGCTTGAGCTCCCGCATCTCGTCCGGGCCCACGAACGCGATGCCCAGCTCGCCCTCGCCCACGCCCTCGTCCTCGAGCACGCGCCGCGCGAGCGCGACGGCCTCGTCCTCGCCGACCTCGAGCCCGCTGCGGTTCTCGACCTCGACCGTGATCACCGCCGCGCGCCTCAGCGGCTGCGCGCCGTGCCGGTCTCCTCGGCGTGACGCTTGTAGGCCTCCACGATCCGCTGGACGAGCTTGTGCCGGACGACGTCCTCGTGCCCGAACTCGACGAAGCCGATCCCGTCGATCCCGCGAAGTATGTCTCGCACCTGGATGAGACCGGACGCCTGCTCGCGCGGCAGGTCGATCTGCGTGATGTCGCCCGTGACGACCATCTTCGAGCCGAAGCCGAGCCGCGTCAGGAACATCTGCATTTGCTCGGGCGAGGTGTTCTGCGCCTCGTCGAGGACGATGAAGGAGTCGTTCAGCGTGCGCCCGCGCATGAAGGCGAGCGGGGCGACCTCGATCGTCCCGCGCTCCATGTAGCCCGCGAGCCGCTCGGCCTCGATCATGTCGTACAGCGCGTCGTACAGCGGGCGCAGGTACGGGTCGACCTTCGCGAGAATGTCTCCCGGCAGGAAGCCGAGCCGCTCGCCGGCCTCGACCGCGGGCCGCGTGAGGATGATCCTCCCGACCGTACCCTCCGACAGCGCGGCGACCGCGAGCGCCATCGCCAGGTACGTCTTCCCGGTCCCCGCGGGCCCGACCGCGAACGTGACCGTGCGTTCGCGGATCGCGTCCACGTAGCGCTTCTGGTTCACCGTCTTGGGCGCGATCTTCTTGCCCCGGTGGCGCCAGACGACGTCCTCGAACACGTCGCGCACGTCCTCGGCCTGGTCGAGCGCCGCGACGACGGCCCCGACCGTGTCGGGACCGATCTGGTGGCCGCCTTCGACGAGCTCCACGAGCTCGTCGACGACCGCGCGCGCCGCCGCCACGTGCTCGTCCTCACCGCCGAGCGTCAGGCGGTTCCCTCTGAGAGCGATGGTGCAGCCGAGGCGCTCGCGCAGCGCGTCGAGGACGCCGTCCTCGACCCCCGCGAGCTCGGCCGCGACCTCGTTCGAGACGTCCAGCACCTGCTGGGGCACAGGCTCAGTCTAGGCGGGCCGCGAAACCAGAGCCCGTCGTCAGGCGAGCTTCTCCTTCACGAGCTGACTGACCGTCGACCCGTCTGCCTGCCCCGAGACCTGGTGCATGACGGCCGCCATCACGCGGCCGAGGTCGCGGATGCTCGTCGCGCCCACTTCCGAGATGACGTCGTCGATGATCTCCTCCAGCTCGTCCTCCGAGAGCGGCTCGGGCATGAACTCCTCGAGCACCTCGAGCTCGTACTCCTCGTCCTCGGCCTGCTCCTCCCGGCCGCCGGTGCGAAACGCCTCGGCCGCCTCGAGCCGCCGCTTGCGCTCCCGCCGGAGCACCTGGAGCTCCTCGTCGTCGGACAGCGCGCGGGCGAGCTCCTTCTCGGCCGCGCGGAGCGCGTTCAGCACGAGGCTGAGCGCATCTCGCCGGTCGGCGTCGCGCGCGAGGCGCGCCTCCTTCAGCTCGTCCTCGATCCGAGCGATCAAGCTCATCAGCTCTCCTCCGCGAGCGCGCTCGCGATCCTGGCTGCGTCGGGTCGACCGCCGAGCACGTGCCAGTGCAGGTGGAAGATTGTCTGTCCGGCACCTGCTCCGACGTTCACGAGCACCCGATAGTTGTCGAGCCCGGCCGCTTTCGCCGTGTCCGCGACGAAGCGGAGCATCCTTCCCGCCTCGTCGTCCGGGAATGCGTCGATGTCCTTGAACGTGTCGATGTGACGCTCCGGGAGCACGAGCAGGTGCGTCTCCGCGAGCGGGTTGATGTCGCGGATCGCGACGAACCCGTCGCCCTTGCGAATGTGGTCACCTTCGGCGACGAGCCGGCAGAAGAGGCAGTCGTCAGGCGGCAACCGCGACGATCCCCTCGTTCGAGAGCGCGACTGCCCGGGCCGTCACGAGCTCTCCGACCTCGGCGTCGAGGAGCCACGGCGTGTAGTCGTCGGCGTACCCGCGTCCGGGGCGGTCGACGAGGACGCGATCGGTTGTCCCGAGCCTCTCGCGCCACCGGCGCCGGCAGAGGTCGTCCGAGAGCGCGCGGAGGCGCGCGCCTCGCTCCTTCTTGACGGGCGGCGGCACCGCGTCGTCCTCGGCTGTCGCAGTCCCGGGCCGCGGCGAGTACGGGAACACGTGCACCTTCGTCATCCCGGCCGCCTCGACGACCTCGAGCGTCCGCTCGAACGCTGCGTCGTCCTCTGCGGGAAAGCCGACGATGACGTCCGTCGTGACGTTGAAGTCGGCGAGCGGCTCCACCTTCGCGAGGAACTGCGCGGCGGTGTAGCGCCGCCGCATCGCACGGAGCACGGCGTCGTCCCCGGACTGCAGCGGAACGTGCAGGTGCGCCGAGACCGTGGGCGTCTCGCGGAGCGCCGCGACGAGGTCGTCGGTCAGGTGGTTGACCTCGATCGAGGAGAGCCGCAGGCGGCTCACGCCCGGCAGCTCTCCGGCTTCGCGGACGAGGCGCGCGAGCGTGTACCCGGCCTCACGGTCGCGAAAGCAGCCGAGGTTGACTCCGGTCAGGACGATCTCACGATGCCCCTGCGCGACCCTGCGCTCGATCTCGGAGATGACCGCCGCCGCGCGACGGCTCCGCGTCCCGCCGCGGACGAGCGGGATGACGCAGAACGCGCAGGAGAACGAGCAGCCGTCCTGGATCTTCACGAACGCCCGCGTGCGCTCGAGCCGCGCGCCGGCGTCGACGCAACCGATCGCGCCGACGTCCCCCGCGACGGCAGCGGGGGTCTCCTCACTCGGGCGCGCGACGACGGTCACGTTCGGGGCGGTCTCGGCGAACGCCCCCGCGAGGTTGGCGGCGCAGCCCGTGACGTAGACGCGCCGGTGCGTACGGGCAGCGCGGGAGACCGCTTGCCGCGACTTCGAGACCGCCTCGTTCGTCACGCAGCAGGTGTTCACGACGGCGACGTCGGCGCCGCCGGCGACCTCGGTGTGCCCCTCGGCGAGCAGGCGCTCGCGGACGGCCTGCGCGTCCGCGAACGAGACCTTGCAGCCCAGGAACTGCGTCGAGAAGGAGGCCATCGAGGGGCTAGCTTAGTGCCGTTGCGCGGCCGGCGACCGACGCGCGCCGAGATCCCAACCTCCCCCAGGGGCACTCCCGTGTCCCTGGACGAACGGTATCGAGGAAATCGGTACGCGTGGTTCTCGACACTGTGGCGATTCGGTCACTTCCGCTGCATCCTCTGCCGCCGCGGTTCCGCACCCGAGTCGCATCGAGCCTGCAAAGGGCGCCGGCGCGCATGGACCACGTCGTGCTCGGGCGAGGCAGCGACGGCGTCTGGATCATGGCCGGTGGACGCGCCTCCGCCGCGGTCAACGGACGGTCGCACGTCTCGAAGCCCGCGACGTCGCTTGATCACGTCCCCGTGTGAGCACCGACACCGCCCGTCTGAAGCGCCGTGCGGTCCTTGTGCAGGGCCGCGATGGCGCGGCGACGGCGCGAGATCAGGTCGCGCTACGAAAGACGTCCGCGGCCCAGCCGTCGAGCTCGAGTCGCCCGGCGCGCGCCCAACCGGGCGCGGACGGTGTGTCGTCTGCGAGATAGCCGGACGTGATCGCGACGCCGGCGGGACGGCGCAGAAGAAGCTGCTCGACCACGCGCAGCTCGATGTTCGCGACCACGAGGTCGACGGTCGGCAGCTCGTCGGTCAACGCGTCCGCCGCCCACGCCTCGATCTCGGCGCCGTTCAGGCGCGCGGTCTCGAGCGCCACCTCGACCGCGACCTCGTCCGAGTCGACGGCGAGCACGGGCCCGAAGCCGAGACGGGCGGCGGCGACCGCGATCACACCAGACCCGCACCCCGCGTCGAGAACGCTCCCCCGCGCCTGCGCCGCCAACAGCTCGATGCACGCGCGCGTCGTCGGATGCGCGCCGGTGCCGAAGGCGCGGCCGGGATCGACGACGACCGCGGGCTCGCCGGCGGGAGGCTTCTCCCACGGCGGCCCGATCCAGAGCCCACCCGCGTGGGCCGGGCGGTGGAACTCGCGCCAGCGCTCCTCCCAGCCCCGCTCGACCGGGGTCGACGAGGACGACGCGAAGGATGCGGCGATGCGCTCCTCGCCCTCGGCGTCCGTGTAGACCGCCAGCTCGAGCGCCTCGTCGAGCTCGACTTCCTCGAAGCCGGTCGGGACGAGCTCGAGCATGCGCGCGCGGGCGACCTCCGCGTCCGCCGCCGGCACGCGCACGGAGACGCGGCGCAGCGTCAGCGCAACGCGCTCTTCAGGCGCCGGAAGAAGCCCTCGTCCTCGTCGCCGCCCGCGTAGGTCTCGGGCCCGGCGCGACGGCCGAAGTCCTCGAGCATGGCGCGCTGCTCGTCCGTCATGCGCGTCGGCACCGCGACGTCGAGCCGAACGTACAGGTCGCCCTGCCGCACGCCCTGGACCGACGGCATCCCCTTGCCGTAGAGCACGCGAACCTCACCGGGCTGCGTCCCGGCGGAAACCTCGAGCTCTGCATCACCGGCGGGCGTGGGCACGAGCAGCGTCGTCCCGAGAGCCGCCTCGGTCATCGTCAGCCGGTGCGCAGTGTGCAGGTCGTCCCCGTCGCGCACGAAGCGCGGGTCGGGGTGCACGCGCACGACGACGAAGACACTCCCACGCTCCCCTTCACCGTCGCTCATGTGGCCGGCCCCACGGATGCGGATGCGCTGCCCGTCGTGGATTCCTGCAGGGATGTCGACGTCGATCTGCCTCCGTGCGAGTGCGACGCCGTCGCCGCGACACTGCAGGCACGGGCTCTCCGCGACGTTGCCCCGCCCGCCGCACTCCGGGCACGAGCGCTGGTGAACGAACTGCCCGAAGACGTTCTGCGACACGCGCCGCACCATGCCGCCGCCGCCGCAAGTCGAGCACTCGCGCGTCTGCGTGCCTGGCTCCGAGCCGGTCGCCGCCGCACCGCTCGCAGGCCGACGCGACCTCGATCGGGACCGTCACCGAGACGCCGGTGAACGCGTCCTCGAGGTCGATCTCGACGAGCACCTGGAGGTCGTTGCCCCTCGCGGATCGCCGGCGCGCTGCGGCGCTTCCGAAGAGGTCCTCACCGAAGAAGGCCGCGAAGACGTCGGACAGGTCGCCGAAGTGCGAGAACGTCGGCTCGAAGCCGCCGCGGCGCAGTCCCGCGTGCCCCAGCCGGTCGTAGGTCGCGCGGCGTTCCGGATCGGAGAGGATCTCGTACGCCTCGGCGACCTCGCGGAAGCGCCGCTCCGCCTCGGGCTCGGTCGAGACGTCGGGATGGAGCTCGCGCGCGAGGGCGCGGAACGCGCGCTTGATCTGCGCGCCCGACGCGCCGCGCTGGACGCCGAGCACCTCGTAGTAGTCGCGTTCGGTCGTGGCCATCTCCGCGGCTCAGACCTCCTCGTAGACGTCCTCGACGAAGCGCGAGAGCTCGAACGCCGCCGCCCGCACGGTGCGAATCGCCTTCTCGTAGTCCATGCGCAGCGGGCCGATCAGGCCGACGGCGCCGAGCGGCGTGGAGCGGATCCCGTACGTCGCGCCGACGAGGGAGACGTCGTGGAGCTGCCCGCCTCCGACGGCCGGGCCGACGTGGACGACCGGGCGACGCGGCTCGAGCGCCTCGCTCACGAGCTCGAGCACGGCCGCACGTCGCTCGAGGAGCTCGAGCAGGCGCATGGTCGCCTCGAGCTCCTCCGTCCGGGCCTCCTCGAGGAGCCCGGCGGCGCCGCCGACGTACACCTGCGGCCCCTCCTCGCCTCCGATCTCGAGTAGCGCCGGACCGACGATCTGGAGAAACGCCCGCTCGCGCGCGCCCAGATCGTCTGCCTCGAGCCGCCGCCGGACCGAGCTCGCGCCGAGCCGCTCGCCGACGAGGCGATCGTTCAGGAACTCGCCGGCCCACGCGAGCAGCCCGCGGTCGACCGGTTGCTCGAGGCGGAAGACTCGCTTCGTCACGCCGCCGGTCGACGTGATCACGACCACCATCACGCTCGTCGGCTGGAGCGCGAGCACCTCGACATGGCGGATGGTTGCCGTCTCGAGCGTCGGCGCCGACACGAGCGCGAGCAGCCGTGTCGTACGCGACAGCGACTCGGTCGTCGTCCGCAGCGCGTCCTCGATCTCGTCGCGCATCGAACGCAGGTCGACTCCGAGGTCGCCGGGGCGTCCCTCCAGCGTGTCGACGAGCTCCTCGGCGTAGAGCCGGTACCCGCTCTGCGTCGGCATCCGGCCGGCGGACGTGTGCGGGTGGGTCAGGAGACCGAGCGACTCGAGCTCGGCGAGCTCGCTCCGCACCGTCGACGACGAGACCCGAAGCCCGGAGCGCGCGACGAGCGCGCGCGAGCCGACCGGCTGGCCGGTCGCGACGTACTCCTCCACGACGCGACGCAGAATCTCTCGTTTCCGGGCGGAAAGCTCGGTCACGGCATCCGATGGTAGCGACGGGCTCCGCGGTTCCCGGCTGCGGCGCCGGCTCGGCAACGCCTCAGACGAGGAGCTCGACCGTGACACCACCGCCGAGGAAGCGCCCGCGTCGCGTGAGCGCGACCGTCGCCGTGCCCCCGAGGTCCCCCGTGAGCTCCACGAGGCCCCCGGCCGCGAGCCGCTCCGCCGCGTCGCGGTCGACCGCGTCCGCGATGCTCCCGAGCGCGAGCGGCTGGTCCAGGCGGAGGCCGAGCATGAGGCGTTCGCGGGCCCTCGTCCCGGCATCGAGCACCTCGAGCTCTCGCGGCGGCGGCGCACCGTCCCCGAGGGCGGTGACATAACGCCCGAGCGAAGGGAGGTTCCTCCAGCGCAGCCCGTCGACCGTGGACACCGCGCCGATCCCGAGGCCGAGGTAGTCCCGGCTCAGCCAGTACCCGAGGTTGTGGCGGGCGCGAAGGTCCCGGCCCTTCGCGCGCACCGCCTCTGGCTCGAGGCAGAAGTTCGCCGTCTCGTACCAGCGATAGCCGGCGCCGGTCAGCGTGTCGACGACCTGCTCGAAGTAGCCCTCCATCGCCTCGGCCTGCCGCTCGAGCTCGGCCCCGTGCGCGCGCGTGAAGCGCGTCCCGGGCTTCGCCTCGAGCTCGTAGCAGGAGAGGTGCTCCGGCTCCAGCGCGAGCGCGTCCGCTATGTCGGCGTCGAGGTCGGAGGCGCTCTGGCCGGGGATCCCGTAGATGAGATCGAGCGAGATGTTGTCGCATCCGGCATCCCGAAGAGTGTGCACGGCGCGCCGGACGTCGTCCGGAGAGGCACCGCGCTCGAGCACGGAGAGCAGGTGCGGCCGGAAGCTCTGCGCGCCGAGCGACACGCGATTCACGCCTCCCTCGAGAAGCAGCTCTGCAAGCTCGGGCGTGACCGTCTCCGGGTTCGCCTCCACGGTCAGCTCCTCGGCCGGCGGAAGCGCCGCGAACAATCGCGCCAGCTCCGCGCGCTCGGTGAAGGTCGGAGTGCCGCCGCCGAGGAAGACGGTTTCGACGCGCTCCGCAAGCGCATGCCGCTCGAGCGCGAGCTCGGCGAGCAGCGCGTCCACGTACGCCGCGTGCTGCCCGCGGCGCCCGACGACAGTCACGAAGTCGCAGTACCCGCAGCGGTGCGCGCAGAAGGGCAGATGCACGTACAGGTGCCTGACCCCGCTCACCGCTTCCGCTCCTGGTCGAGGTTGAGCACGGCGAGGAATGCCTCCTGCGGGACCTCCACCCCGCCCACCTGCTTCATCCGCTTCTTGCCCTTCTTCTGCTTCTCGAGCAGCTTCCGCTTGCGCGTGACGTCGCCGCCGTAGCACTTCGCGAGCACGTCCTTCCTCCGAGCCTTGATCGTCTCCCGGGCGATGACGCGGGACCCGATCGCCGCCTGCACGGGCACGTCGAACATCTGGCGCGGGATCTCCTGCCGGAGCCGCTCGACGAGCTGCTTGCCGCGGTCGTACGCGTTCGAGCGGTGGACGATGAGCGAGAGCGCGTCCACCTGCTCGCCGCCGACGAGGATGTCCACGCGGGACAGCTCCCCGGGCCGGAAGCCGGCGAGGTCGTAGTCGAAGCTCGCGTAGCCGCGCGTCCGCGACTTCAGCTGGTCGTAGAAGTCGAACACGATCTCGCCGAGCGGCAGCTCGTACACGAGGAGGACGCGATCTTCGCTCAGGTACTCGAGGTGGTCGAAGCCGCCGCGCCGCTCGTTCGCGAGCTCCATCACGGGCCCGACGAAGTCCTTGGGGACGATGACCGAGGCCTTCACGTACGGCTCCTCGACGAGCTCGACCTCGGCGGGCATGTCCGCGGGGTTGTGCACCTCGACGACGTCGCCGTCGCGCTCCGTCGCGCGGTAGGCGACGTTCGGGGCGGTGATCAGGAGGTCGAGGTCGAACTCGCGCTCCAGGCGCTCGCGGACGATCTCCATGTGCAACAGCCCGAGGAAGCCGCAGCGGAAGCCGAACCCGAGTGCCTGCGAGGTCTCGGGCTCGTAGGAGAGCGAGCCGTCGTTCAGCCGCAAGCGCTCGAGGGCGTCGCGCAGCTCGGGATAGTCGTCGGAGTCGGTCGGGAAGATCCCTGCGAAGACCATCGGCTTCACGTCCTGGTAGCCGGGGAGCGGCCCGGCCGCGCGCCGCCTGCGAGAGGTCAGCGTGTCCCCGACACGGAGCCGCGACACGTCCTTCAGCCCGGTGATCACGTACCCGACCTCGCCCGCGCCGAGCGACGGGACGGGCGTGCGCGCCGGAGAGAGAACACCGAGCTCCTCGGCCTCGAACGTCGTGCCCTGCGCCATCGCGACCAGCGGCTCGCGCGTCTCGAAGGTCCCGTCGACGACGCGGACGAACGCAACGACCCCGCGGTACTGATCGTACGAGGAGTCGAAGACGAGGGCGCGCGCGGGAGCGTCCGGATCGCCGGCCGGCGGGCTGATGCGATCGACGATCGCGTCGAGCACGTCGGCGACGCCGTCGCCCGTCTTCGCCGAGATGCGGAGCACGCGGTCGGGCGTCTCTCCCACGAGCTGCGCGAGTTCCGCGGCCGCGCCCTCCGGATCGGATTGCGCGAGGTCGATCTTGTTCGCGACTGGCACGATCTCGAGCTCGTTCTCGAGCGCGAGATACGCGTTGGCAAGCGTCTGCGCCTCGATCCCCTGCGACGCGTCCACGAGCAGGAGTGCTCCTTCGCACGCCTGGAGCGAGCGCGACACCTCGTACGTGAAGTCGACGTGGCCGGGCGTGTCGATGAGGTTGAGCTGGTGCCCTTTCCAGAGGACGCGGACGGCCTGGGCCTTGATCGTGATCCCGCGCTCGCGCTCGAGGTCCATCGTGTCGAGCACCTGCTCGCGCATCTCGCGCTCGGTGAGCGCGCCCGTCAGCTCGAGAACGCGATCGGCGAGCGTCGACTTGCCGTGGTCGATGTGCGCGATGATCGCGAAGTTCCGGATGCGTTCTTGCTGCATGAGGATCAGAGGCTAGACGTCACAAGCCACCGGTATAGCGGCCGCGAAGCGGACGCCTTCAGGGATCTTCGCGCGATCGGAATCTGCGCTAGCGGATTCCGATCATGCGCACTAGCGGGCTCGCAACAGTAGCAGCGCTTCCAACTCGCGAATTCCGAGCGCCCGCGCGGCTCCGGCGTAGACGAGGCCGGCTCCGACGAGCGCGGCTCCGACGGAGACGACCTGCGCGCCGGCCGAGCGGCCGAGCCACTCGTCGAGCCCGTACCAGACCGCAAACGCGGCTCCGGCCGCGAGGGCTCCGGCGAGCGCGATCCGCGCCACGACCCCCGCGGTCCGCGCGACGTGCTCGAGCCCGATACGCCGCCGCGTCATGACGAGCAGGGTCGCGGCGCCGGCGATGTTGACCACGGCCGTCGCGAGCGGGATCCCCCAGATTCCGAAGCGGTAGAAGACAGCGTCCAGGCCGGCGTTCAGCGCCACCGCGCCGAGCGCGACGGCAGTCGGGATCCAGTTCGACTGCACCGCGTAGAAGCTCCGATTGAGGATCAGCATCCAGCCGTTGAAGACGAGGCCGATCGAGAACGCCTGCAGGCATTGCGCGACGATCGTCGTGTCGCTCGCCGTGAACTCCCCGCGCTGGTAGACCAGCCGCACGATCGGCTCCGCGAGGACGATCGAAACGAGACAGGCGGGGATGAGCAGGAACGCGATCTGGCGGAGCCCGTTGTCGAGCGCGCGCCGGAGGCCCGACAGGTCGGCGCGCGCCGCGAAGCGCGCGAGCGTCGGGAAGAGGACGGTCGTGACCGCGACCGCAAAGATTCCCTGCGGGAGCATGTACAGGCGGAACGCCTTGTCGATCGCGGTCGGCGCGAGCTCGGGGTCGAGGAGGCGCGACGCGAAGATCGTCCCGACGAGGAAGTTGACGTTGATGAGCCCGATCGTCAGCGTCACCGGGAGCATCAGGGCGAGCACCCGTCGCACTGCGGGGTCGCGCCAGTCGATCGCCACCGTCAAGCTGCCGTCGAGCTTCCGCAGCCACGGGATCGGCAGGAGGAGCTGCACGAGCGTCCCGAGCACGACGACGCCGGCGTAGAGGTAGAGCTCGGCGTCTTCCCCTTCCACGCGCGGCACGCCGAGGACGAGGCCGAGGATGATCACGAGGTTCCAGGCGACCGGGGCGAGCGCAGGCAGCGCGAAGTGGTGGTACGTGTTGAGGATCCCGACGACGATCCCCGAGAGCCCGAGCAGGACGACGATCGGGAACAGCACGCGGGAGAGGCCGACGGCGAGGTCGAAGTCGCCGCCGGGATCGCCGAACGGCCGCATGAGCAGCGGGGCGGCGAGGATGAAGAGCGCGGTCAGACCGCCGAGCCCGAGGAGCGTCAGCCAGAAGAGGGTCGAGGCGACGCGCCACGCGCGCTGCTTCTCGCCGCGTTCGAGCAGCTCGCTGAAGACGGGCACGAACGCGCCCGAGAGCGCGGCGTCGGCGAGCAGCGCGCGGACGAGGTTCGGGATCTGGATCGCGACCGTGAAGGCGTTGATCTTCCCCGAGACGCCGAAGTAGTAGGCGCTGACCATCTCCCGGACGAGCCCGAGCACGCGCGATATCGCCGTCGCAAGGGAGAAGACGGCGGTCGAGCGCGCGAGGCGGCGGCCGTGGCCGGCGTCGTCGACGCTCGTCGTGGTCGCGGTCGTTTCGGAGGGTGGATCCATGGGGTGCACGGGCGATTCTCCCAGTAGGTCCTGCTACCATCGCGCCGCCCGCGAGCCGCGGGCGTTCTCTTCTATGGCGAACATCAAGCAGCAGAAGAAGCGGGTCCGGATCCAGGCGCGGCAGCGCCTCGAGAACCTGCGCTACCGGTCGACGATCAAGACGCTGACGAAGCGCCTCGAGGTTGCGGCGAGCGCGGGCGATTCCGAGCAGGTCGCAGTCGAGCATCGCGAGCTCGTGCGGACGATCGACCGGGCGGCGTCCCGTGGCGCCCTGCACGCCAACACCGCGGCGCGCAAGAAGTCGCAGGCGGCGCGGCTCTCGTCCGGCGTCGGCGCGTAGCTTCCCTCAGACGCGGCATCGGCCGCGACAGGCATCTTGCGGCCTTCGACCAGGCGCCTCGGTGCGCCGTCCTCGAGCGCGCGACTCGCGCAACCGACGAGTGAGGTCACGGGGAGCACCTCTGACCTGGGACAAGGTTCGCGGAATCGTCGCCGAGCCCGCTTACCTGGAAACCGCCTCGGGCGCCATTCACGGTCCGCGCCCCACCCTGGGTGGGGAGCTTGGCCGCCCTCCACCCGCTCCCGAGCGTACCGCCGGAATGCGAACGCATGGGACTCGGCTCTGTGTCAATTTCGCGCCGATCGTTCCACAGCCCGCGAGCTCGGCAAGCGTACGCCCCCACACGCGCTCCACGATCCCGAGCAGGTGCCGACGCCGCGTACACTCGCTTGATGGCAGAACCGAAGCCCGGGCTCTGGCAGCGGTTCCTCGAGTTCGTCGGTCTGCGCAAGCGGCCGCCGGACAGCGGAGTGCGCGAGCCGCGCCGGCCGAAGCCATCTGCCTCTGGCGGAGTCGCGACGCTGGAACAGCCCGAGACGGACGAGCGCACGTCCTGACGCGGCTCGCCGCTACGGGGCTTGCGAGCGGGGTCCCGGCCGGCGCGTGAGGTCGACGAGCGCTCGCTGCACCTCGAGGTCGGGCGCAAGCTTGCTCTGCCCCTTGAGCGCACCGTCGAGGTCGGCGATGCGGGCCACGGCGTCTCGGAGCTGCTCGGGCGAGAACCCCTCCGCCTGGCGACCGAGCTTCTCGGCGTAGTACGGGTGCAGCCGCAACTTGCCGGCGGCGTCTCTGGGCCTGACTCCTTCGGCCGCGTACTGCTTCAGTGCGCGCAGGCGGCCGACGTGGCCACCGAGGGCAGCGGCTAGACGCGCAGCTGTGTCTCGGCGGGGCTTCGAGTCGCGCTCGAAGAGGGTCTCGCTCGCGGCGAGCGCGCGGGCGGGCTCATGCGCCGCCCAGGCGTCGGTGAGCGCGTACGTGGGCGTGTCCGCCGCCGGCACAGCGAGCAGCTCGACCTCGCGCTCCCCGAGCGGCTCGCCAGCAGCCCAGGTCGCGAGCTTGTCGACCTCGTTCGCGAGCCGGTGGAGGTCGTCGCCGACGATCTGGATCAGCGCGGCGCACGCCTCGGGCTCGGCGCGGACGCTGTGCCGGGCGAACCGATCCGCGACCCAACGCTGGAGCTCCTTCTTCTCGACGTTGTACTCGAGAACGACGCCCGCCTTCGTGCAGGCCTTCCTGAGCGCGGACGTCTTCTTCACGTCCTCGCCGACGAGCGCGAGCACCGTCGCCGGCGCCGGGTCGGCGAGGTACGCCAACACCGCTTCGGCGTCCGCGGCCTTCCAGCCGCCTTTCATGCGGTTGTCCGAGTCGCGCCGCCCGTCGACGTCCTCGACGATCACGAGCCGCGCGTCGCCGAACAGGCTCGCAGCGTTGCAGAGGGCGATCGCCGGCTCCGCGGGCGTGTCGAGCGCGCTTCGGATCTCGGTCGCGTCCGGCGAGAAGTGGACGCGGAGGCGCGCGAGCGCGGTCTCGATCTTCGGGCGGTCGCTGCCCGTGAGCAGGTAGACGGGCTTCGTCGGCGGAGTCTTGTCCGCTGCCTCGGACACGGCTCAACCCTACCCCTCCGTTCGCACCCTCAGACCGCGGCCGTCCGACTCGATCACGACCCGGCCGTGCTGGTCGGTGCGGTAGACAGCCAGACCGGACACGGTCGCAAGCGCGGCGAGCGTCTCGGTACGCGGGTGGCCGTAGTCGTTCCCGCGGCCCGCCGAGATGACCGCAACCTGCGGCCGGAGGACGCTGAGACCAGCCTCCAGCCCGGGATCCTCCGAGCCGTGGTGGGCGACCTTCAGCACCTCGAATTGGCCGAGGTGAAGCCTCCGCGTGACGTCGGACTCTGCATCGGCCGGAAGGAAGACGTCCGTCTCGCCGAACGAGGCGGCGAGGACGACAGCGTTGAGGTTCGGGTCCTCGGACGGGAGGCCCGGATCGGGCGGCCAGAGGACCCGGAGGCGAAGCCCGCCGGCCTTGAGCTCCGAGCCGGCGCGGACGGTTCGCACCGCAGTTCGACGCTCCGCGGCGGCGGCGATCGCCTCGTCGTGCTCGGGCCCCGTCGCGGCGAGATCGGGATCGAGCACGACGCCCACGTGAAGCTGACGGATCACGTCTGCCGCTCCGCCGACGTGGTCCCGCTGCGGGTGTGTGAGGACCAGCGCCGAGAGCGAGCGGATCCCCATGCCCGCCAGCTGTCCCGCGACGTTCGCCTCCGGCGGGCCCTGGTCGACGAGGACGCGCGCGCTCGGCGTCTCGAGCAGGACGGAGTCCCCTTGCCCGACGTCGAGGAACGTGACCCTGAGCCCGCCCGGCGCTTGCCACGTGGGTGCCGGCCGCGCCCAGAGCCAGCCCGCGGCGAGGAGCACAAGCGCGGATCCGCCGGTCGCGAGGACGAACGGCGCGGGCCGTCCGGCGATACGAATCCCGGACCACCGAACCGCGGCCCAGCAGACGGCGACCACGAGTGCGCCGGCAAAAGCTGTCCGTGTGCCGATCTGGGCTCCGGGAAGCGAGGCGACGACGTGCGCGACGAGCTCGAGCCAGGCGGCAGCCCAGCCCGCGAGCCAGGCGAGCGACGCTGCCGCGGCGGGCGCGACGGGGTCGACGACCGCTGCAAGGAGTCCGAGCCCGAGCACGGCCGGCACGGCGGGGAAGGCGAGCGCGTTCGCGACCACGGTGTAGACGGGCGCCTCCCCGAAGTGGACGAGCACAACCGGCGCCGTCGCCAGCCCGCATACCGTCGCGATGCTGACAGCGTCCGCCGCTCCCCTCGGCAGCGGGTACCCCTCGAGCGTGCCTCGAACCCTGGGAACCCCGACGAAGATCCCCGCGACCGCGACGAACGAGAGCTGGAACCCCGGCTCGAGAAGCGACGTCGGCGTCCACACGAGGAGCACGAGCGCCCCGAGCGCGAGGAAGTGCCAGCGATCCCGCGGCCGCGCGACGAGCCAGGCGAGCGACGCCAGTACGCCGGCCACGCCTGCCCGGACGACCGACGGCTGCCAGCCGACGGCGAGCACGTACGCGCAAACGGCGGCGATCGCCAGCAGCTCGCGCACGGCTCTCGACAGCCGGAGCAGCCAGCCGATTCCGAACACGCCGGCGACGATGAAGGCGACGTTCTGCCCCGAGACGGCGAGCAAGTGGGCGAGCCCGGACGCGCGGAACTCCTCGCGTACGCGCTCGGGCAAGCCCTCGTCCTCGCCGACGACGACTCCGAGCACGAGCGCCCTCCGAACGCCTTCGGTGCCTCGATTGACCGCACGCTCGACGCGGTCGCGCAGCCGGTCTCCGACCCCCGCGACACCGCCACGGCGACCGACCTGACGCCAGGCGGCGCCATGGAGCACGACATGGACTCCCTGGCGCGCCAGCCAGGCGCGCTCGTCGAAGCCGCCGTCGCGCGCCTCGCGCGGCTCGGTGACGCGGACGACCGTCTCGAGAATGGCGCCTCTGGGCGGGGAGCGCCCGACGGGCAGGACGAGCAGGACGCGCTCGCGGAGGGGCACCCCGCGAAACTCGCGGATCTCGGACGGAACGCGTACAGCCCACGACGTCGTGCGCGCAGGCCCAGTGACGACGAGACGCGCGCGCCCCGACTCGCCTAGCTCGGCGACGAGCGCGCTCCGCTCCAGCGACTCCAGGCGCAACGACCCCCACCAGAGACCCACCGCGGCGAGCGCGACGCCGAGTGCGATGACGCGAGCGGTACCGTCGATGACGACGAACGCGACGAGTGCGCCCAGGCACATGGCCGCGAGCACGACCACTCCCGGCTCGATCCAGTTCGAGGCCGCGAGCCCCGCGCACGCGGCGCCGACGAGGAGCGACGGCCAGTGGAGCTCGAGCGCTCGCCTCACGGGGTCACCAGCTCACGCAGCTGCTCGACCCGCGTCGGCCCGATTCCGGGAACCGCGTCCAGGTCGTCCACCGACCGGAACGGCCCGTGCTCGGTGCGGTAGTCGATGATCGTCTGCGCAGTGACAGGCCCCACCCCGGGCAGCTCGTCGAGCTCCTCGGCCGTCGCCATCGCGAGGCTCAGCTTCGGGCCGAGCGCGCCCGCCGCGCCGGGCTCCGCCGGCAGGCCGCCCGCGCTCGACCCACCAGCCCCCGCGCCGGCAATCGCCCTCGTCGGCACCACCACCTGGATGCCGTCGACGAGCGGCGCGGCGAGGTTCAGCCCTGCGAGGTACGCCTTGTCGGTCGCGCCGCCCGCGCGCGCGACGGCGTCCGCGACACGCGAGCCCTCCCGAAGCCGGAAGAGCCCCGGCCGCCGGACCGCGCCGACGACATGGACGACGAGGACGGGCTGCGCGGGCGGCTTCGACGCGTCGGACACCGCCTCGAGCGGCGCGACGACCTCGGGTGCGCGCGCGGCGCCGACCTGCGACAGCCGCTGACCCGAGACGACGAGCAGCGCGACGACACCGCCGACGAGCGCGAGCGCGACGGGTCGTGAGACCGGTAACGAGGGCACGAGGCCAGCGTGGCGGTGATCGGCTCACACGTGGGACACGGGTTGGTCACAAATGTGTGCCGATCGAATCCGCCTCAACCGGCATACGATCGCTGGCCACGGTCTCGATCGTCGCGAGCGTCCTTCTCCTCGTCGTCGTATGCCCGCGCTACCACCAAGGCCTCGAGCGATCGGACGGGCGAGTTCCGATGTAGACCATCGACGTGGCTCGAGCCCTGACCGACCAGCCTCCGAGAGGCGCTAGGTGACGAAGTTGACGAGCTTGCCCGGGACGACGACGGTCCGGGCCACGTCTCCGCCGTCGAGATGGCCCTGCACCTTCTCCGACGCGCGCGCGAGCGCCACCAGCTCTTCCTCGGGTAGATCCGGCGCGACCGACAGCCGGTCACGGATCCGGCCGTTGACCTGCACGACCACCTCCACACTGTCCACCTCGAGCAGCGCGGGGTCCGCCTCCGGCCAGGGCTGCTCCCACAGCCGCTCGTGGCCCAGCAGCTCCCACAGCTCCTCCGCGATGTGCGGCGCGTACGGCTGCACGAGCGAGACGGCAGTCTCCGCCGCGAAGCGTGAGTCCGGCCCCGCCGGCTCCTTCGACAGCTCGTTCACGAGCTCCATCACCGCCGCGATCGCCGTGTTGAACGTGTACCGACGCCCGATGTCGTCGGTGACCTTCGCGATCGTCGCGTGCGCCTTCCGAGCCAGCGCCCCGCCCTCCGGCGGCCCCGCCGGCGCGCCCTCCGCGACCTCGTTCACGACCCTCCACAGCCGCCGCACGAACCGGGCCATCGCCTCGACGCTCGACTCGGTCCACTCCATGTCCTCGTTCGCGGGGCCGAGGAAAAGGATGTTCAGGCGGCAGGCGTCCGCGCCGTAGCGCTCGACGAAGTCGTCCGGCCCGACCACGTTCCCCGCGCGCTTCGACATCTTCGTCTTCCCGAGCGTGACCCAGCCGTTGGAGAAGAAGCGCGCGAACGGCTCGCGGAAGCCGACGAGGCCCATGTCGTTCAAGACCTTGACCCAGAACCGGGCGTAGATCATGTGCACCGTCGCGTGGTCGACGCCGCCGATGTAGAGGTCGATCGGGTTCCAGTAGTCGACCGGCGCCCGCGCGAACGGCGCCGCGTCGTTGTGAGGGTCGCAGTAGCGCAGGAAGTACCAGGACGAGTCGACGAACGTGTCCATCGTCTCCGTCTCGCGCTTCGCCGGCCCACCGCAGCGCGGGCAGGGCACGTTTACCCACTCCTCGGCCTGCGCCAGCGGCGGCCGCCCTCTCGGCTTGTAGTCCTCGATGTCGGGGAGAATCACCGGCAGGTCCTCCCGCGGCACGGTGACGATCCCGCACTCGTCGCAGTACACGATCGGGATCGGGCATCCCCAGTACCGCTGCCTCGAGAACCCCCAGTCCCGCAGGCGATAGTTGATCGCGAACCCGCCACGACCCTGGGCGGCGAGCTTCTCGACGATGCGACGCCCTCCCTCGGGCGCGGGCAGCCCGTCGAACTCTCCAGAGTTGACGAGAACCTCGCCCTCGGTGTGCTCGACGTACGCAGCGCCGTCGTCGGAGTCGCCGTCAGCCGGCCGCACGACCTGGCGGACTAGCAGGTCGAACGCCTGGGCGAAGTCGAAGTCGCGCTGGTCGTGAGCCGGCACGGCCATGATCGCGCCGGTCCCGTAGTCGGTGAGCACGTACTCCGCCACGTACACCGGCAGCCGCTCGCCGTTCACCGGGTTCACCGCGTGCAGGCCGGTGAAGACACCCGTCTTCTCGGCGGCTGCGGCGCGCTCCACGGTCTTCTTCGCCGAGGCACGCATCACGTACTCGGCCACCTCCGGCGACTCGATCCGCGCGACCAGCTCGTGCTCCGGGGCAAGCACGAAGAAGGTGGCGCCGAACAGCGTGTCCGGACGCGTGGTGAACACCGCCACGTCCTCGTCGAGCTCCTCGATCCGGAACAGGATCTCCGCGCCCTCCGAGCGGCCGATCCAGTTTCGCTGCCGCGCCTTGATCGAATCGGGCCAGTCCACGGTGTCGAGGTCGTCGAGCAGCGCCTGCGCGTAGTCCGTGATCCGGAAGAACCACTGCTCCATGACGCGCGACTCGACCTCGGCGCCGCACCGCTCGCAGCGGCCGTCGCGGACCTGCTCGTTCGCCAGGACCGTCTGGTCGTTGGGACACCACTTGACCGGGGCTCCCTTCCTGTACGCGAGCCCGCGCTCGTAGAAGTCGAGGAACTGCGACTGCTGCCAGCGGTAGTACTCGGGCTGGTTCGTCGAGAGCAGCCTCGACCAGGCGTACGCCCATCCGATGCGGCGCATCGACCTCGTGATGGTGGCGATGCTGCGCTCGGTGCTCAGGCGTGGGTGAACGCCCTCGCTGATGGCCGCGTTCTCGGCCGGCAGGCCGAACGAGTCGAAGCCCTGGGGGTGCAGGACGCGCATGCCGTTCCGCGCCCGGAAGCGTGTCACGACGTCGCCGATCGTGTACACGAGCATGTGCCCCATGTGCAGCGTGCCCGAGGGGTAGGGCAACATCTCGAGCACGTAGCTCTTGGGCTGCTCGCGGGCCTCGTCCGGCTCCGGGTTCGGAACCTCGAAAGCCTTCTCATCGGCCCAGACCTTCTGCCACTTCGGCTCGATCGTCTGCGGGTCGTATGGCTCCATCGTCGTCTCACTCCACCTCGAGGAACAAAAAAAGCCTCTCGGGCGAGAGGCTTCGTGGAAACGCCCGCGGCTCTCGCCACGCTCGTTCCCTGGCCTACGGAAGAAGCTGCTTCATGAGGTACTCAGGGTAACAGGCAAACTCGCAGCATGCTGGAGCTTTTCCCGGACTCTGCGCGCATCGAGCGCGGCGAGCTGAGCGTCGGAGGCCTGCGTGCGTCGGAGCTCGCCGAGCGCTTCGGGACGCCCCTCGTCGTGTACTGCGAGCAGACGATCCGGGCGCGGGCACGCGAGGTTCGAGAGGCCGTGCCGGACGCGGACGTCTTCTGGGCGGCGAAGTCGTTCCCCAACGTCGCCGTGCTGCGCCTCGTCGCGGAGGAGGGGCTTGGCGCGCTCGTCGCGTCGCTCGGCGAGCTCGCGTTCGCCCGCGCGGCCGGTCTCTCGGGCGAGCGGCTCGTCGTGCACGGCAACGCGAAGCCGGACGAGCAGCTACGCGCAGCCGCCGAGGTCGGGGCGCTCGTCGTGCTCGACGCGGAGGGCGAGGCCGCGCGCGCCGCGGCGGCGGGCGTGCGGCGGGTGCTCGTCCGCGCGACGCTCGGCGTCGAAGCGGACACGCACGAGGCGATCCGGACCGGGCATCAGGGGTCGAAGTTCGGGCTCCCTCCGGACGCCGTCTTGCGCACGATCGCCGGCGCGCGCGACCTCGGCCTGGACGTCGCCGGACTGCACGTCCACGTCGGCTCGCAGCTTCCCGACACGGCCTCGCACGAGGAGACGATCGTGCTCCTGGGCGCGCTCGCGACGCGCTGCCGCGACGAGCTCGGCTGGGAGCCGGAGCTCGTCGACGCGGGCGGCGGGTTCGCGGTCCGCCACGTCCTCGACGAGCCCGACGCGCCGCTCGGCGAGCTCGCGCAGAGGGTCGCGGACGCGGTCTCGCGCGCCTTCGGCGAGCGCGGCCTACGACAGCCGCGCGTGCTCCTCGAGCCCGGCCGCGCGCTCGTCGGGCGGGCGGGCGTCACGCTCTACCGCGTGAGGTCCGTGAAGCGGCTCGACGGCGTGAGCTGGATCGCTGTCGACGGCGGAATGTCCGACAACCCGCGCCCCGCGCTCTACGGCGCTCGTTACACGGCGTTCCTGGCCACTCGGGCGGACGAGCCGGCGACCGAGACCGTGAGCCTCGCAGGGCTCCACTGCGAGTCGGGCGACGTCCTCATCGACGACGTGACGCTGCCGCCGGCGCGCGTCGGCGACCTGGTCGCGATCCCCGCCACAGGCGCGTACACGCTCGCGATGAGCTCGAACTACAACGCGACGCCGCGCCCGGCGGCGGTCTTCGTGCGCGCGGGCGACGCGCGGGTCATCCGCCGGCGCGAGACCGTCGACGACCTGCTCGCGTTCGAGGACGTGTGACGGCCGAAGGCTGGCGCTCGCGCGTCCGCGGCGTGCTGACCGACCGGGAGGGACGCGTCCTCGTCCTCGAGTCGGCCGACGGCCCCGCGCTGCCCGCAGTCGCCCTCGACGGGTTCGCCGACGACGCGGTCGAGGAGCCCCGGCGCGCGCTCGGCGAGCTGCTCGGCGCAGACGTCGCCATCCTGCGCTATCTCCTGCGCTCGCTGGATCGCGAGCAAAGGCTGCTCGACGTCGCGTACGCGCTCGAGGTGCTGGATCCCGACTGGAAGCCTCGTCCCGGAGCCGCGTGGCTCGAACGCCAGGCCCTGCGTGGCGACGAGCGCGACCTGGTCGCATCCGACGAGAGAGGGCACATTCCCGTGACGCGTGCGCCGTGGGCGCGCGAGGGGTGGCTCGCGGAGGCGACGGCGTGGATCGAGTCGTCGCTCGCCGCGCTTCGCCGACCGGTGACGGGGCGCGCCGAGCAAGTGCGAGCGTGGCCGCTTTCGGCCGTCCTGCGCGTCCCGGCGGACGGTGGTCTCGTCTACTTCAAAGCGACCTCGCGCTCACCGCTCTTCGTCGACGAGGGACGCGTGATGCTTGGGCTCGCGCAGCTCTTTCGCCGCGAGGTGCCGGAGCCGCTCGCGTTGGACAGCGCGCGCCGCTGGATGCTCCTCGAGGACGTGGGCACCGCGATCGGCTGGGACGCGCCGCTCGAGGAGCGCGAATCGGTGCTCCGCGTCTTCGCGTTCATGCAGGTCGCGTCGTCGGACCACCTCGAGGCGCTGCTCACGATGGGCTGCGTCGACCGGCGGCCCGCGTGGCTCGCGCGCGAGGCGACGCTGCTCCTCGAGGACGACGAGGCGCTGGCCGGGCTCGAGGAGCACGAGCGCGCGAGGCTGCGCTCGCTCGAGCCGACGCTCGCCGCGCTCTGCGCCCGCCTCGACGAGGGAGAGGTGCCGGACGCGCTCGTCCACGGCGACCTGCATCTGGACAACGTCGCTCGCGTCGGCGGGAGCTACGTCTTCTTCGACTGGACCGACGCGTGCGTGACGCACCCATTCCTCGACCTGATCGACGTCCACCGCGAGGAGGATCCGTCCGTTCGCGAGCGCCTGCGCGACGCGTACCTCTCGATCTGGTCGGACTTCGCCTCTCGCGAGCGGCTCCTCGCGCTCTGGGAGCTGTCGACGCCGCTCGCGTCGCTCAACCAGGCAGTCAGCTACCGGCACATCGTGGCGAGCGTCGAGCCCGGCTCCGTCCAGCAGCTCGAGTGGGCGCTGCCGCACTGGCTCCGCCTCGTGCTCGCGTCCGACTTCGACTCGCTGTCGCTCTAGCGGAGGATCTCCACGACGTCGCCGTCCACCACCCCGTGGGCGCGGCCGACGCGCTGGCCCTCGAAGCGCGCCGACGGGCCCCAGACGCGCGCGGCGGAGAACGACTGCGCGAGGTGGTGGTGGATCGAGTCGGCGACGTCCCCGACCGTCGCGCCGGGGTGCAGCGCGACGGGCTCGTCGTCGACCTCGCCGGCGTGCCGGAGGTAGACGCGCACGAGCCCCGTCATGCCCCAGATCGCCTCGCGGAGGCGGTCGAGGCTCTCGTCGTCGAGGACCGACACGCGCACCACATCGAGCTCCGAGGCGAGCGGCACGTCCTCTACCTCGTCGGCCTTCGTCAGGGCGAGCAGCGACGGCAGCTCGATGCCCGCGGCCTCCACCTCGGCGCGCACGACCGCGAGCTCCTCCGCCGGCGCGCTCGCCGCATGGCAGAAGACGATCGCGTCCGCGTTGCGGAGGACGCCGAGAAGCGCGCGGCCTCCTCCCCGGTCCTCGTTCGCGCCCTCGATCAGCCCCGGGATCTCGACGAGCTGCACGAGCACGCCGCCGATCCGCGTCAGCGCTGCGACGGGCCGCGTCGTCGTGAACGCGTAGTCACCCGTCTTGATCTGGATCGCGGAGAGCGCCTGCAGCAAGGACGACTTGCCCGCGTTCGGCGGGCCGACGAACGCGATCTGCGCCGCGCCCTCGCGACGGATCTGGATTGAGTCGCGATGGACCACCTTCGCTCGGGCGCGGGTCTGCTCGAGCTCCCCGTTGAGCCACTTGCGGAGGTCCGCGTACGGGCCGCTGCGGTAGTCGGGCAGCTCGGCGAGCAGGCCGCGGATGGCGTGAACGCGCTCGCGACCTTCCTTCCCGACCAGCCGCCTCCTGGCGACCTGGGCGAACGTTCGGTGAGGCATCGGCATCGATTCATCTCCTTCGACTCGTGCAGGCGGCGCGGCGGCCTCGGCGAGGTCCGCGAGTCGCGCCTGTCCTGCCGCTTCCTCGGCGCGTGTGCTGGAAGCGGCGGACTAGCCGGTCTTGTCGGTGATGGTCGCGTGCCAGGCGCGCTCCGGCGCCCGGCAGATGCCGTTGTTCATGACGCCGGCACCCTAGCGGTCAGCGCGGCTCCCAGCCGACCTCGATGACGTAGCCGTCCGGGTCGCGGAACTTCACGCTCACGTAGTCGGGCTCGTCCCACCAGTCCACGATCTCGAGCCCGTCCGCCTCGACGCGGTCCCGGAAGGCGCGCACGTCGTCCGGGGTGTCCGCGCCGCGGCCGAAGTGGAAGAACGGCGGCAGCACGACCGGCTCGTCTATCTTGACCGATGGCCAGGGAGAACCCCGCGTCGTCGTGGAGGATGAAGACGCCGTCCTCACGCGGCTCGGGCTCGGCCTCGAAGCCGAAGTACTGCTCGTAGAAGCGGATCGAGCGCGCCTGATCCGAGACCGCGAGCGCGAGGTGGTCCACTACCGCGCCCGTGCCCCGACGAGCCCCGGCCGGACAAGGCGCGGCGGCGCGACGAGGCCGGCGTCCTTGACCGGCGGGTTCAGCGGCTCCGCGAGCGGCTCCGCCCCGAAGGACGCACGCACGCGCTCCTCGGAAGGCTCGCCGTAGGTCGTCGTCCGCTGACGCGGGATCCGCCCCGCCGAGCGGATGAGCTCCTCCATCCGCTCGGGCGGCAGCTCCTGCCCGTACGCCGCCCCCGCCGAGCGCGAGATCGACTCGTTCATCAGCGTCCCGCCCAGGTCGTTCACCCCGGCGCGCAGCGCCTCCCGCGTGCCATCCGGGCCGAGCTTCACCCAGGAGGCCTGGATGTTCGTGATCCACGGATGCAGCGCCAGCCGCGCGACTGCGTGTACGAGGAGCGTCTCGCGGAAGGTCGGCCCGCGCCGCGCGCGCCCCTGCACGTACATCGGCGCCTCCATGGGCACGAACGGCAGCGGCACGAGCTCGGTGAAGCCGCCCGTCCGCTGCTGCTGCTCGCGCGTGCGCAGGAGGTGCCGCGCCCAGCTCCGCGGCGAGTCCGCGTGCCCGAACATCAGCGTGACGTTCGAGCGCAGGCCGACCCGGTGCGCCGCGTCGTGCACCTCGAGCCACTGCGCGGTCGTGACCTTGTCGGGGCAGATCACCCGGCGCACCTCGTCGTCGAGAACTTCGGCCGCAGTCCCGGGGAGCGACCCGAGGCCGAGGTCGCGCAGCCGCGCCAGGTAGTCGTCGAGCGAGAGCCCGAGCGTCGCCGCGCCCTGCCAGATCTCGAGGGCGGAGAACGCGTGTACGTGGATCCCCGGCACCGCCTGCTTGATCGAGCGCACGACGTCGGCGTAGTAGTCGCCGGTGAACGCGGGATGGATCCCGCCCTGCAGACAGATCTCGGTCGCGCCGCGCTCCCACGCCTCCTCCGCGCGGCGCACGATCTCGGCGAGCGGCACGAGGTACGGCGCGCCGCGCAGGTTCCGCGCCAGCCGCCCCTTCGAGAAGGCGCAGAAGCCGCAGCGGAAGTAGCAGACGTTCGTGTACTGGACGTTCCGGGTCACGACGTACGTCACCTCGTCCCCGCAGACGTGCCGGCGGAGCTGGTCCGCGGACGCGAGCACGCGCTGGAGCTCGTCACCGCGGGCGGAGAGGAGCCTCGTGAGCTCCTCCTCCCCCAGGTCGTCGCTCGCCAGCCCGAGCGGGAGCGCGTCTCGGCGCACGAAGGGGATGCGCCCGGGCTCGCCGGGCGCCCAGGAGTCGTCGCGCGCGAGACCGGCCGCGTCGGACGCGCGGCGCACGTACGGCGCGACCGCGGGATCGGCCCAGCGCTCGAGGTCCACGACGTACTCCGGGTACACGGGCAGGCGCGGCACGAGCTCGAGCCCGCGACTGCGCGTCGCCTCCTCCAACCGTTCGAGCTCGGGCCAGGGCGCCTCGGGGTTGACGTGGTCGATCGTGACCGGCGAGACACCGCCCCAGTCGTCGATCCCCGCATCCAGGAGCCGGGGGAAGCTGTCGTACGAGAGGTTCGGCGGCGCCTGCACGTGCCAGCGGGAGCCGAGGAGGATGCGCGCGACCGCGATCGTCCACAGGTGCTCGTCGAGCGAGGGCTCCGGATGCGACGCCATCCGCGTCCCCGGCTTCGCGCGGAAGTTCTGGACGATGACCTCCTGGACGTGTCCGTGCTCCTCGCCGAGAGCGCGCAGCGCCAGCAGGGCGTCGATCCGCTCCTCGCGCGTCTCGCCGATCCCGATGAGGATCCCGCTCGTGAAGGGGATCGCCAGCTCGCCCGCGACCCGGATCGTCTCCAGGCGGCGAGCGGGCACCTTGTCCGGCGAGGCCCAGTGCGGCCCGCCTTTCTCCCCGAGCCGCTCCGCGGTCGTCTCGAGCATGATCCCCATCGAGGCGGAGACCGGCCGCAGCGCCGCGAGCTCGTCGCGCGTCATCACGCCCGGGTTCAGGTGCGGAAGCAGGCCGGTCTCGTCGAGGACGAGGCGGGCGCAGCGAGCGAGGTACTCGAGCGTCGTCTCGCAGCCGAGCGCGCGCAGCTCCTCGCGGGCGACCTTGTACCGGAGCTCGGGCCGGTCGCCGAGCGTGAAGAGCGCCTCGCGGCAGCCCGCCGCGGCGCCGGCGCGCGCGATCTCGAGCACCTGTTCCTCCGACAGGTACGCCTTCTCGCCGCGACGCGGCGGCCGCGCGAACGTGCAGTACCCGCAGACGTCGCGGCAGAGCTTGGTCAGCGGGACGAAGACCTTCGGCGAGTACGTGACGAGCGGCCCCGGCCGCAGCCGGCGAGCCTCGGCGAGCAGGTCGTCGAACGGTGCAGACAGCAGCTCGGCGGCGGTGGTCATGTCCTCCGCGAGCATACGTTTCCCCCGCGTGCTGGCCCTAGCGGGACCTCCGCGGCATCATGGGTCGATGGCGGGGAGCACTGCGGCGACATCACTTCTTCGGCGACCTCTGCTCGAGAAGCGGCTCGACGAGGCGTTCGGGAAGCGCCTGACCCTCGTGATCGCCGGAGCCGGCTACGGCAAGTCCACACTCGTCGCGGGCTGGACGGAGGACGTCGTATCGGCCTGGCACACGGCGACGACGGAGGACCGCCGCCTGTCGTCGTTCGCGGTGGGGATCGCCGAGGCGATCCGGCCCGTGGTGGCCGACTCCGCGGAGCTCGTCGCGACGCTGGCCTCGGCCGACGACCAGCTCGCGCAGGCCGAGACGCTCGCAGCCCGGCTGAGCGAGGCGCTCGAGCCCGCTCTCGAACACGACCTCGTGCTGGTCATCGACGACGCCCAAGAGCTGGCGCCGTCTCCGGCCTCGCTTCGGCTGGTCGAGAGCCTCAGCCGGCAGGGCCCTGCGGGACTGCGCCTCGTGCTGCTCTCACGTGAGACCCTCGACCTGCGGGTCGACCGGCTCCGTGCGCAGGGTCAGGTGCTCGACCTGAGCTCCTCGGACCTGGCTTTCACGGCTGACGAGGTCGAGGAGCTCGTGGCTGCCCGTCTCGGTCAGGACACCGAGCTCGGCGCGGTCATCCTCGAGGCCACCGGCGGTTGGCCTGCGGCCGTCCGGCTGGCGGTCGAAGCCATGAGCGCGATGCCCGTCGCCGATCGTGAGCGAGCCCTCCGCGACCTCGTCAGGCGTCCGGGGAGCCCGCTCTTCGCGTTCCTCGCGCACGAGGTCTTCGAACGACAGTCCGGAGACGTGCAGGCGTTCATCCGCACGGTCGCCCCCCTCGACAGCTTCTCGCCGGAGCTCTGCGAGGAGCTCGGCATTGCGCGCGCGAACGAGGTCATCGACGTGCTCGTCCAGCGCGGGCTCTTCGTCCGCGGGGTCGGCGACGCGTTCACGCTCCACGCACTCATCCGCGAGTTCGCCCATGCGACGTGGCCGCTGACGGAGGAGGAGCGACGTTCCATCCTCGTCCGCGCGGCCGAGTGGTTCGAGTCGGAGGGCCGCGTCGACTCGGCGCTCTCGGCGTTCGCAGCGGTGTCGGCGGAGGGCGAGGTCGCGCCGCCTGCTCGAGGCACGCGGACCGGAGCTCGTCGGGTCGGGTCATGCCGACACGGTTCTCCGGCTCGCCGAAGGCCTGCCAGCCGGTCTCCGAACGCCCGCGGTCGAGCGGCTGGTGGGCGACGCCCTGCTCGAGCGGTCCGACTACAAGGGCGCGATCGCGGCGTTCGAGCGGGCCTCCTCTTCCGACGGCCCGATAGACAGCGCGCTCGCCTGGCGGCTGGGGATGGCCCACCACTACCGAGGCGAGCTTGCGCGCGCGATCGAGAGCTACTCGCGGGCAGGGCCTACTCCCGGCGACGGGCCCGACGACGCACTGCTGCTCGCCTGGTCAGCCAGCACTCGGGGGCTGAGTGCCGACCTGGAGGAGGCGGCGCCGCTCGCTCGGCGCGCGTTGGAGTTCGCGGAGCGCTGCGGAGACGACCGGGCGCTCGCCGCGGCGCACGTCGGCGCGTCCCTGGTCGCTGCTCGAGAGAGACGGAGGGCAGACGAGGAACGCCATCTCGACGTTGCCCTCGGCGCAGCGGAGCGCGCAGGTGACCGGATCATGGTCAGTCGCATCCGGACGAACCGAGCCAGCTGTCTCGCAGAACGTGGCCTCTATCGTCCAGCCCTCGTCGAGCTGGAGGAGGCGTTCCGAGTCTCGGCCACCCCCGGGCTCAAATTCTTCGAGCGGACGCTGAAGGGACGCGCCGAGACGCACTTCCGGCTCGGGCTCCTCGACGAGGCCGCGGCCGACTTCACGCGGGTCGTCGAGCTCTCGCTGGAGAGCGGTAGCACCGAGGCGGGAATCGGCCTGACGGGGCTCGGCGACGTCCACCGCGAGCGGGGCAATCTCGTGCTCGCGCGCATCGCCTACGAGGATGCTCTGGCGAGGATCGAGCAGGACCTCAACCCCGACATGGTCGCCCCGGCGCTCTGCGGTCTCGCGAGAGTCCTCGTCGACGACGAGCCGTCGCGCGCCAGGACCCTCGCGGAGCGCGCGCTTCCTCTCAACTGGGACTACCCGGCGGCGGCGCTGAACACTCTTGGCTGGCTTGCACTGGCCGCCGGCGAGCGCGACGAGGCCGCCGCGTCGGCCGCGGCTGCGGTCGGCCGGGCTCGCGAGCAGCACGATCGCCACAGCCTTGCGGAGGCACTCGAGCTCGAGGTATTCGCCGACGACGAGCCGGCGACGCGGAAGGCGCAGCTCGAGGAGGCGCTTTCGATCTGGCGCGAGATCGAGAGCCGGGTGCGCATCGCCGTGTGCGAGCTCGCCCTGGCGAGCCTCTCCTCGGGCGCAAAGGCTCGCGCAGCCGAGGCTCGCGCCGAGCGGAGGTTGCGTGCGCTCGGCGTCCGGGTCAGCGCGACGGGCCCGGCCGGTCTGCTGCGCACGATTGCCACACCCACACCGACGCCCCTTGCGGTCCAGGTGCTCGGCGGCTTCGCGGTTCTTCGAGACGGCGTACCCGTGCCGCTGTCGGCGTGGCAGACGAAGAAGCCGCGCGAGCTGTTGAAGATCCTTGTCTGCCGCAGGGGCCGACCCGCCCCGAGAGAGCTCGTCATGGAGGCTCTGTGGCCCGGCGAGGATCCGCAGAAGCTCGGAAACCGGCTCTCCGTCGCGCTCAGCACGCTCCGCACCGTCCTCGACCCGGAGCGCCGTTTTGGAGCCGAGCACTTCCTCCGGGCCGATCGCGACTCGATCGCGATCGATCCCGAGGCAGTGCTCGTGGACGTCGAGGTGTTCCTGCACGAGGCGGAGACCGGCCTCTCGCTCCGCTCCGGCGACCAAGCCGACGCCGAGGAGTGGCTCGCGCAGGCGGAGTCGGCCTATGCGGGCGACGTCCTCGAGGAGGATCCCTACAGCGAGTGGGCGATCTCCCTGCGAGAGGAAGCTCGCGCGACGTACGTCTCGGTGGCGCATGCCCTTGCCCGGAACGCGTCAAAGGCTGGGCGTGACGAGGACGCGCTCCGCTACTTCCTGCGCATCCTCAGCCGCGATTCGTACGACGAAGGCGCGCATCTCGGCGTCGTGTCGACGCTCGAGCGACTCGGACGGAGGGGCGAAGCTCGCCGCGCGTACCGCGCCTACGTCGCCCGCATGGAAGAGATCGGGGCGACTCCCGCGGCGTTCCCAGCCGCCACGGCTTAAGAGAAGCTGAAGCCGCGCCGGGCGAGACTCTGCCGGTGGAGACGTTCATCGTCCGGCTCTGGGCGCCGTCGCCCGACCTCGCGGAGGAGATCTCTCCGGGAGAGCTGCACGGGAGCGTGGAGCACGTCGGCTCGAAGGACAGCCGTCGGTTCAAGAACGGCGACGGCCTCCTCGAGATCCTCAGGATCGCGCTCGACCCGCCTCGCGAAGACCAGGGTGCCGCCGGCCGTTTCCCGAGCACGGATTAAGGCAACCCAAAGCGCGGGCCGGAAGATTGCTCCTCTCCTCGCGACGCGACGAGAGGAAAGGAGATGGCATGAAGACGCAACGCGCACTCTTCGGCACTGCGACGGTCATGGGCTTGGCGGTGGCCGTCGTTCTCGCGCTCCCGGGCACCGCGGCGGTCAGGTCCCCCGCGGACGACACGACTCTCGACGCCGCGGGAGCCACTCAGGTTCCGCAGGACTACTACCTGGCTCTCGGGGACTCGATCGCCTACGGCTACCAGCCGGGTAAGGGGACTCGACCGTCGGCGTTCACGACCGGCTACGTCGACGTCTTCGCCGCGCGACTGGCGAAGCTCTCTCCGCAGATCCAGGTCGTCAACTACGCCTGTCCTGGTGAGTCCTCTGTGACGTTCACCAGGGGTGGCTGCCCCTCGAAAGCGGAGGGCATGAAGCTGCACGACCCGTTTCGCGGATCGCAGCTCAGCGCGGCGCTGTCCTTCCTGCGCGCCCATCCGAGGGAGGTCAGTCCGATAACGCTGACGCTGTGGGGCAACGACCTCGCTCCGCTATCGGCGAGGGGGAAGCGCGCGCCGAAGGCGATCGCGTCCTTCGCTTCGCGCTTCACGTCGATCCTGAAGCAGCTTCGCAGCGCCGCGCCGAGCGCCGAGATCATCGTCACCGGGGCATGGAACCCCGAGGCCGATCGCCTGAAGCAAACCCAGCCGCTCTACCGCTCGCTCAACACGGCGATCGCACGAGTCGCGGCGGCCTCGAGTGCCCGTGTCGCGAACATGACTTCGGCGCTCAGTCCGCCCGGGAACATTCGCACCCAGCGAGCTCGGCTCTGCGCGCTCACCTTCCTCTGCTCGAAGGGCGACGTGCATCCGACCGACGCGGGGTACCGCGCGATGGCGAACGCCTTCCTGGCTGCATCGGGCTACCCACGGAAGCCGTAAGCGGTTTCCAAGCTCGGGGCGAGTGCGATAGGGCGGGCGCCGGAGCCACCTCACCGTCTCCGGCAGGCGGCATCCGTCGTTCAAGGCGGGTGCCGCCTCTCTGTTTGCGCTTCGATGTCGGAAGCGCGTGTCGATGACGCGCGCCCACGTTCGTCTCACGTGCGACACCGACGCGAAGGAGGAAGCCGTGAAGTTTCTGTTCCTGCTGCACGGAGACGCCGACGGCGAGCTCGCGCTACCCCATGGGGAGCGCATGCGCATCATCGAAGAGCACATGGCGTACGCGGCGATGCTCCACGAGCTCGGCGTCTACGTGTCGGGCGAGGCACTCGACGGCGCGGCCACGGCTGTCGTCCGGCCCGGCGAGGCGCCGATCGTCACCGACGGCCCGTTCGCCGAGACGAAGGAGGCAGTCGGCGGCTTCTACGTCGTGGACGTGCCCGATCGCGACGAGGCGATCCGCCTCGCGGGACAGGTCCCACAGAGCCCTGGCCTCGCGGTCGAAGTGTTCCTGGTCGCGGACGTCTAACCCGCTGACCAGAGCCCGCCGAACTGCACCCACCTGGCGCCCGCGAAGCGCCGCAGCCGGCCCTGTTCGACCGGGAACCCGTCGGTGGGCGAGGTCCGCACCGCGATCCCGGGGAGCAGGAACGGGTTCCCGGCACTGGTGATCGAGCGTGCGCGGGCCATGAGCTTCGCACGCGTCGGAGCCGATCCGAGACGCTCGAGGAGCGAGACCGTCTCGTATGCGACGGCCATGCCGTGGACATGCTGGACGTCGAGCACGTTCGCGCCCCTCGCGTACCGCCGCATCAGCGTCCGGTAGAGCCGCATGCCCGGGTCGTCCTTCCACTGCGGGTCCCCCGGGTCCTTGAGGAAGGCGAGCGAGATCGATCCCCGAGGCGTCCCGCTCGCGGACGCGGCCTGCGCGCTCACGAGGACCTGCGGCTTCCAGCGGAGCCTGCCAAGCGACGCGTTCGCCCTGGTCGCGGACGGTGACGTCGCGAAGACCGCGAGCACGTCCGCGCGCGACGCCTTCAGCCTCGCGAGCTCCTGCTGGACGCTCTTGGCGGTGGGGTCGAACGCCGCGGCTGCGACGACCCGCGCAGCGGAGCCGGCGACGCCCCTGCGAAGGCCGCGCAGGAGGTCTCTGCCGTCGACGCCGTCCTCGTACAGGACCGCGACCTTGGCCCGGGTGAGCGTGCGTGCGACGTAGCGTCCGTAGATCCAGCCCTCGGCCTGGCAGCTCGGCTGGAAGCCCATCGACCACGGGAAGGTCCGCCGGTCCCTCCCCCAGGTCGTCGCCCCGGAGGCCGTGAAGAGCTGCGGCACCTTCGCCGAGTTCAGGTACCCGCGCGCGCCGAGGCTCTGCTCCGTGCCGGCGGGCGAGACGATTGCGAAGACCTCGCCCTCCTCGACGAGCTGCCGGGTCGCGTCCTCGGCCTCGGCCGGATCGCCGCCGTCGTCCGCGATCGTGTGCTCGAGCCTCCGGCCCGCGATGCCGCCCCGTGCGCTGACGTGCGCGAAATACGCCTTGGCGCCCCGAGCTACGGCGGCCCCCGGGCCTGTGAGCGGGGCGGTCGTTCCGAGGTAGATCGAGGCGGGCGTGACCCCCGGGTCGGCGGCAGCTCCGGCGAACGCGCCCGGAAGCGCGACGAGAGCCGCGGCACAGACGAGCACGGACGCCGCGAGCGCACGAGGTCGTCTCACCGTCCTGCCCCGATCGTCACCGCGCTTGCGGACCGCCAAGAAGCTCCCAACCTCCCCCAGGGGCACTCCCGTGTCCCTGAGGACACGCTATCCGCGATTCGCTCACGCATGGGTCAGAAGCTCGTGCCAACTTTGCGCGCGTCACCCGCCCGACGCGCGCCGGTCTCGCGTCAGCCCTACTCGGGCCGAGAGTAGCGGCGGCTCGTGACGATCTGGCCCACGCGTCTGAAGAGTCCGGCCACGCCGTACGGCAGGACGAACATGAGCACGATGAGGACGACGCCGAAGATGATCGCGGACCCGCCCGGCTGCTGCGACTCCTCGACGATCCGGTCCGGCAGGAGCGAGCCCAGACCCTCCCCCTGCGTCCAGAGCGGCAGGAACGCGATCACGATCGCGCCGAAGACGAGCCCGGAAAGCCCTCCGAGGCCGCCGATGACGATGCCGACGAGGAGGAAGATCGAGAGCGTGATCGGGTAGACGTCGGGGCTGACCGACGCCGTCGCGATCCCGAAGAGCGCCCCGGCGATGCCCGCGTACGCGGCGCTGACTCCGAACGCGAGCGTCTTGTACCGCGCGAGGCTCACGCCGGACGAAATGGCCGCGGTCTCGCTGTCCCGCACCGCGCGGAACGCCCGGCCGGTGCGGCCGCGAATGATCAGCCAGGCGCCGACGAACGCGATGAGCGCGATCGACCAGCTCAGGTAGTACATCCACCGGTTCGGCGTCAGCGACCAACCGAGAATGTCGACGTTCTCGATCGACCCCGTCAGCTCCGGCGAGCCCGAAAGCTGGAGGCCCTGACCGCCGCCCGTCCACTCCTCGAACCGGCGCGCGATCGACGGCGCCGCGACCGCCACGGCGAAAGTCGCGAGCGCGAGATAGAGACCGGACAGCCGTAGCGCCGGGATCCCGAACGCGAGCCCGACGAGGCCGGCGACGAGCCCTGCGATCGGAATCGTCCAGATGTCCTTCACGCCTCCGGAGATCGGCCCGCCGTACTGCTCATTGCCCGACCATCAGGATTGCGGTCGTGTACCCGCCGACCGCCATGAACGCCCCGTGCCCGAGCGAGATCTGCCCCGTGTACCCCGTGAGGATGTTGAGCCCGAGGAGCGCGATCAGGTAGATGCCTACGTAGGCCCACTCGCGCGCCTTGAAGTCGCTCACGAAGGCCGGGAACACCGCGACCGCGACGACGAACGCGGCGAAGGCGGCGAACCCGACCAGCCGCGACGTCCTGGGTGTCATACGCGCTTCACCTCCGCCCGGCCGAAGAGGCCCGAGGGCCGCACGAGCAGCACGATCAGGATCACGAGCAGCGCCGCCGGCAGCTGGAGCTCCTACGTGTACCAGCCGAACGCGCTGTACTGGCTCAGGTAGCTGAGCATGGCCATGATGAACCCGAGCAGGAGGCCTCCGACGACGGCGCCGACCGGGGAGTCGATCCCGCCCAGCACGGCCGCGGCGAATGCGTAGATCAGGACGGGCACCATCATGTTCGGGTCGAGCAGCACCGTCGGCGCCGTGAGCAGCCCGGCCACGGCGCCGAGCGTCGCCGCGAGCCCCCAGCCGAGCCCGAGCATCCAGGTGACGCGGACGCCAACGAGGCGGGCCTCGTCGGGGTTGACCGCGGCGGCCCGCATCGCGAGCCCGAGCTTCGTGAACCGGAAGAGCAGCCAGAGCAGCAGCACGATCCCGAGGACGCTGCAGATCGTCCCGACCTCGTGCTTCGTGACGACGACGTCGCCGATCTCGACCGTCCCGTTGCCGAACGGGCTCTCGAGGATCTGCGGCTCTCCGCCCCACTCCCAGAGCACGTACCCGTTGATCGCGACGAGGAGGCCGATGGTCACGACGACGACGCGCAGCACGGAGCCGCGCTCGACCGGCCGGATGATCGCCGTGTGCGTCGCGACACCGCCGACGAACGAGAGCACGAGGGCCGCGGCGGCCGCCGGCCAGTAACTCCAGCCGTGGTTCCAGGTCAGCGTCCAGGCGATGTACGCGCTGAGCGTCGCCATCTCCCCCTGCGCGAAGTTGATGACGCCGGTCGAGCGATGGATGATCACCAGAGCGAGCGCGAGCGCGGCGTAGATCCCGCCCGAAGCGAGGCCCGAGATGGCCTGCTGCGCGAAGTCCGAGAAGGCAGCGACGATCATCGCGTCAGTACCCGAGGTACGAGCGGCGCACCGACTCGTCTCCCTGGAGCTCGGCGCTCGTTCCCGAGAGCGCGACCCGTCCGACTTCGAGCACGTATGCGCGCGACGAGCTCGCGAGGGCGATCCGCGCGTCCTGCTCCACGACGAGCACCGTAAGGCCCTCCTCCTCGTTCAGCCGTCGCACCGTCTGGAAGAAGTCGCGCACGATCATCGGCGCCAGACCGAGCGACGGCTCGTCGAGGAGGAGCAGCCGCGGCCGGCTCATCAGCGCCCGCGCGAGCGCGAGCATCTGCTGCTCGCCCCCCGAGAGCGTCCCCGCGCGCTGGCTACCGCGCTCCGCCATCCACGGGAAGAAGCCGGTCACGCGCTCGATGTCGGCCTTCACCCCCTTCCGGTCGCGACGGACGTGCGCGCCGAGGCGGAGGTTCTCGATCACCGTGAGCTCGACGAACGTGCCGCGACCCTCGGGGACGTGCGCGATCCCCGCGCGCGACGCGGTCTCCGGGCCGCCGCGGAGCGTCTTTCCGTCGAGCTCGATGACCCCGTTGCGCGAGACCGTTCCCGAGATCGCGCGCAACGTCGTCGTCTTCCCGGCGCCGTTCGCGCCCAGGACGGAGACGACCTCGCCCTCGCCGACCGTGAGCGAGACGCCACGGAGCGCCTGAACCGGGCCGTAGCGCGCCTCGATGGAGTCGAGCTCGAGGAGCGTCCTCACTCGTTCTCCTTCTCGGGCTGTTCGATCACGGCGGTCTGCTCCTCCGGCTTCTCCTCCGACGGCTCCGTCGGCGACGGGTCGAGGTCGTCGCTCCCGAGGTAGGCCTCGATCACCGCCGGGTCGGCCTGCACCTGCGCCGGAGCCCCGTCCGCGATCTTGCGCCCGAAGCTGAGCACGTTCACGTGGTCGGAGATGGACATCACGAGGTTCATGTGGTGCTCGACTAGGAGCACCGTGAGCGAGAAGTCGTCGCGGATCTTCTTGATGAACGTCCCGAGGGCGCCGACCTCCTCGTGGTTCAGGCCGCCGGCCGGCTCGTCGAGCAGGAGCAGCCGCGGCTTCGCCACCAGCGCCCGCGCGAGCTCGACCCGCTTCTGGATCCCGTACGGCAGCGCGGCCGCCGGGAGGTGTGCGCGGTCGGCGAGACCGACGACTTCGAGCACACTGAGCGCGTCCTCCTCGCCTGCCTTGCGCCCGAGTGAGTGCGCGCCGATGAGGACGTTCTCGAGCACCGACATCGTCCGGAAGAGCTGGAGGTTCTGGAACGTCCGCGCGATCCCCTTGCGCACGATCGAGTGCGGCGACGCCCGCAGGAGCGACGAGCCGTCGTACTCGACCGCGCCGGAGTCGGGCTTGTACAGGCGCGTGATGACGTTGAACGCCGTCGTCTTCCCGGCACCGTTGGGCCCGATCAGCCCCGAGATGTCCCCCTCCTCGACGTCGAACGAGACCCCGTCGAGCGCGACGATGCCCCCGAAGCGGAGCGTGACGTCCCGGACGGAGAGGAGCGCCATCGGCGTCCTACCCTAAACGGGCCCCGCGCACGCTGGCAATGGAGCTGCTGTCAGCCCGTGTAGTGCACCTTGACCGCGATCAGCGAGAACGCATTACGATCGGGTGCGATGGACCTGCGGGACACGCCCGACGAAGCCGCATTCCGTGCCGAGCTTCGCTCCTGGCTCGAGGAGAACCTCCCTGAGGGGATCCAGGGGCACCGCGGCGGCGCCGCGCGTTTCGACGGCGAGGAGATGCGCTCGTGGAGCCGCGCGCTGTACGACGCGGGCTACGCCGGGCTGACGTGGCCGAAGGAGTACGGCGGCGGCGGAGCGCCGTACACGCACCAGGCGATCTTCCTCGAGGAGATGGCACGTGCGGAAGCGCCTCCCCACGTGGGCGTGATCGGGCTCGGGATGGCGGGGCCGACGATCATGGCGCACGGCACGGAGGAGCAGAAGTCGCGCTACCTCGCGCCGATCCTGTCCGCCGAGGAGATCTGGTGCCAGGGCTTCAGCGAACCGGGCGCAGGCTCCGACCTCGCGGGCGTCCGAACGAGCGCGCGCCAGGAGGACGGGCACTTCGTCGTCGACGGGCAGAAGGTGTGGTCGTCGTTCGCGCACCTCGCGAGCTTCTGCATCCTGCTCACCCGCAGCGACCCCGAGTCGACGCGCCATGCGGGGCTCACGTACCTGATCGTGGACATGAAAGCGCCGGGCGTCGAGGTGCGGCCGCTGACGCAGATCACCGGCGAGGCCGAGTTCAACGAGATCTTCTTCTCGGGCGTGCAGGTTCCCGTCGAGAACCTCCTCGGCGAGGTCGGCGGCGGCTGGCAGGTGGCGATGACGACGCTCCTGCACGAGCGCGGGACGCTCGGCTTCGCGCTGCAGGCCGCGCTCGAGGTCCAAATCCGCAAGCTCGCCGCGCTCGCGCGCGACCGCGGCGCCGATCCGCTCCAGCGCGACAAGATCGCGCGCGAGTGGATCGAGATGCAGGCGGTCCGGTTCACGAACTACCGCGCGCTCTCGCAGCTCGTGAAGACCGGGATGCCCGGGCCGGAGGGCTCGATCTCGAAGCTCGTGTGGTCGGAGGCGAACCAGCGCGTGACGAAGCTCGCGCTCGAGCTGCTCGGCCCGGACGCGGCGCTCTGGGACGAGAACGCGCCGTACGGCGGCTACTGGCAGTACCAGCAGCTCCGAAGCCGCGGGAACACGATCGAGGCCGGGACCTCGGAGGTGCTCCGCAACATCGTCGCCGAGCGCGTGCTCGGCCTGCCGAAATCACGCTGATGGACTTCACGTTCACACCCGAGCAGGAGGCGCTCCGCGAGCAGGCGCGCGGATACCTCGCAGCGCATCCCGAGCCGTCCTGGAAGGACCTCGCCGAGCTCGGCTGGACGGGCGTCTCGGTCGCGGAGGACGACGGCGGCGCGGGGCTCGGCTTCGTCGAGGAGGCCGTGCTGCTCGAGGAGCTCGGACGCGCGCTGTACAAGGGCCCGTACCTCTCGACGATCGGGCTCGTGCTTCCGGCGCTCCCCTCCGAGCTGCAGGCCGAGGTCGCAGCCGGCGAGGCGAGCTGGACGCTCGCGTTCGGGCCGCTCGTCCCCGATCTCGACACCGCCGACCGCATTGCGATCGTCGCCGGCGACGGTGTGTACGAGCTCGAGGGCGCCGAGCGCGAGGTCCTCGAGACGACGGACGAGACCAGGCCGCTGGGAGTCGTCCGCGGAGGCGAGCCCGGACGCCGGCTCGCGGACGCAGACGTCCTCGACGAGATCCGGCCGCGGTCGCTCGCTGCGCTCGCGATCGAGGCGTGCGGGGTCGCGCGGCGCGCGCTCGAGTACGCGATCGAGCACGCGGCGTCGCGCGAGCAGTTCGGCAAGCGCATCGGCGTCTACCAGGCGGTTTCGCATCCGCTCGCGGACGCGTACACGCGGCTCGAGCTCGCGCGCTCGCTCTCGCTCTGGGCGGCGTGGTGCGTGGCCGAGCAGGACGAGCAGGCGCCGGTTGCCGCCGCCGCCGCCAAGTCGTTCGCAGCCGAGGCTGCTGTGGGTGTCTGCGAGACGGCGATCCAGGTGCACGGCGGGATCGGGTTCACCTGGGAGCACGTGCTCCACCGCCTGTACAAGCGCGCGCTCTGGATCGAGAGCTTCGCGGCGTCGGGCTCGAGCCTGCGGGCCGAGGTCGCGGCGTCGCTCCTGGAATCCCAGCAGGTACCCGTGACCCAAGGAGGCTGAGGACGTGGAAGGCCTGATCATGGACTACGAGCTCAACGTGCCGGCGATCCTGCGCCGCGGCGAGCAGCTCTTCGGCGACCGCGAGATCGTCACGCGCCTTCCCGACCGGAGCTGGCATCGCTACACGTACGCCGACTTCGCTCCCCGTGCGCGCCGCCTCGCCGCAGCGCTCCGCAACGAGCTCGGCCTGGGAGACGGCGACCGGGTCGCGACCTTCGGCTGGAACCACTACCAGCACCTCGAGACCTACCTCGGCGTGCCGGTCGGCGGGATGGTCACGCACACGCTCAACCTGCGGTTGCACCCCGACGACCTGACCTACATCGCGACGCACGCAGGCGACCGCGTGCTCATCGCAGACAAGGTGCTGTGGCCGCTCGTCGACAACTTCCGTGAGCGTGTCGGCTTCGAGCATGTCGTCGCGGTCGGTGACGGCCCCACTCCCGACGGCGCGATCGAGTACGAGGACCTGCTCGCGAGCGCGGAGCCGGGCGATCTTCCGGACCGGGAGATCGACGAGAGGGCCGCGGCGGCCATGTGCTACACGAGCGGCACCACCGGCCAGCCGAAGGGCGCGGTGTACTCGCACCGCGCGATCGCGGTGCACACGATGGCATGCGCGATCGCGGGCGTCCTCGCGGTGACCGAGAAGGACACCGTGCTGCCGGTCGTCCCGATGTTCCACGCGAACGCCTGGGGTTTCCCGTTCACGTGCACCTTCGTCGGCGCGAAGCAGGTCTTCCCCGGCCCGTTCCTCGACGGCCCGAGCCTGCTCGAGGCGTTCGAGCAGGAGAAGGTCACCATCACGGCGGGCGTGCCGACGATCTGGATGGGGATCCTCGCCGAGCTCGACGCGAACGGCGACAAGTACGACACGTCGACGGTGCGGGCGATGGTCGTCGGCGGGTCCGCAGCGCCGCAGTCGATGATCGAGGCGTTCGAGAAGCGCCACGGCCTGCGGATCCTGCACGCGTGGGGCATGACCGAGATGTGCCCGCTCGGGACCGTCTCGGAGCTGACGAGCCGCGAGGTCGGCCTGTCCGAGGACGAGCAGTTCCGCTACCGGGCGAAGCAGGGCATCCCGGCGCCGTTCGTCGAGATCAGGGCGCGGGGCGCCGAGGGCCTCGTGCCGTGGGACGGCGCCACGATGGGCGAGCTCGAGGTGCGCGGCGCCTGGATCTCGAGCTCCTATTACGACAGTCCCGAGGGCGCAGATCGCTGGACGGACGACGGCTGGTTCAAGACCGGCGACATCGTCACCATCGAGCCGCACGGCTACATCGAGATCCAGGACCGCTCGAAGGACCTCGTGAAGTCGGGCGGCGAGTGGATCTCCACGGTCGCGCTCGAGAACGCGCTCATGGGCCATCCCGCGGTCGCGGAGGCGGCGGTGATCGCGGTGCCGGACGAGAAGTGGGCCGAGCGGCCGCTGGCCGTGGTCGTCCTCAGGGAGGGGCAGTCGGCGACCGACGACGAGCTCCGCGAGTTCCTCGCGCCCAACTTCGCGAAATGGTGGCTGCCGGACCGCTTCGAGTTCGTCGAGGAGATCCCGAAGACCGCGGTCGGCAAGTTCCGCAAGACGGCGCTCCGCGAGCAGTTCGCTGCCAGTCTGGTCGCGAGCGACCAGACTGGTTAGAGAGACATGGCCTTCGTCTCGACGGAACAGGACGGGTTCGTCGCCGTCGTCACCATCGACCATCCGCCCGTGAACGCGCTCTCGGCGCCGCTGCTCGAGGAGCTCGAGGCCGAGATCGACCGGCTCGACGCCGACGACTCCGTGCGCGCGATCGTGTTGCGGGGCGCCGGCGATCGGGCCTTCGTCGCGGGCGCGGACATCTCCGAGTTCCCGGCGCTGCGCGAGGCGGCAGCCGAGGCGCACGAGTCGGGGTCGGCTCGCGGGATCCAGAAGCTCGGTGCGCGGATGGACAAGGCGCGGACGCCGTTCGTCGCCGCGATCCATGGGTTCTGCCTCGGAGGGGGCCTCGAGCTCGCGATGTGCTGCGACATCCGGGTCGCGTCCGAGGACGCGCAGCTCGGACAGCCGGAGATCAAGCTCGGGCTGATCCCGGGAGGCGGCGGGACGCAGCGGCTCCCGCGGCTCGTCGGGCTCGGGCGGGCGCTCCTCCTGAACATGACCGGGGACTTCATCGACGCGCAGACGGCGTACGACTGGGGGCTCGTGGAGAAGGTCGTCCCCCGCGAGGAGCTGCTCGACGCGGCGACCGGAGTCGCGGGGACGATCGCGGCGCGCTCGCCGGTGTCGATCGCGATCCTGCGCGAGCTCGCGCGAACGACCCGCGACCTCCCGCTCGAGGAGGGCCTGCGCCGCGAGGCGGACGGCTTCCGACGCTGTCTCGAGTCCGAGGACGGCGCCGAGGGCGTGGCCGCGTTCCTCGAGAAGCGCGAGCCGCAGTTCACCGGCCGGTGACGCGGGCGTCCCAGGCGGTGCGCGCCGGGCATGCCCGGCGCCTACGGTCCGAAGGTGTAGGGACCGGGCATGCCCGGCCCGGACGACCACCGACATGAGAGCCGTCGTTCTCACGGCGACCGGCGGGCCGGAGCAGCTCGCCGTCCAGGAGGTTCCGGAGCCCGCCTCCGACAGTCGGCACCACTGTCGTAGAAGTGAAGGCGGCCGGGGTCAACTTCGCGGACGTCTTGGTCCGGCTCGGCCAGTACCCGCAGATGCCCGAGCTTCCAACGGTGCTCGGGTCGGAGATCGCCGGCGAGCTCGAGGGGAACCGCGTCTTCGGGTTCGTGCCCGGAGGGAGCGGCGGGTACGCCGAGCGCGTCGCCGTCGACCGGCGCTGGCTCCTTCCCCTGCCGCTCGGCGCCAGCTTCGCCGAGGGCGCCGCGTTCGCAACCGCATTCCTCACGGCCTGGATCCCGCTGACGGAGCTCGTCCGCATCGCATTCGGTGCTCGCGTCCTCGTGACCGCCGCCGCAGGTGCCGTGGGCACGGCAGCCGTCCAGGTCGTGCGCACGCTCAACGGCGTCCCGGTCGCGGCCGTCGGAAGCTCGGAGAAGAGAGAGCTGCCGCTCTCGCTCGGCGCGGACCAGGCGGTCACCTACGAGGAGCTCGGCGAGCTCGAGCAGGTCGACGTCGTCTTCGATCTCGTCGGCGGCGACGTCTTCGCCCGGTCGCTTTCGCTGCTCAAGCCGATGGGAACCGCGATCGCAGGCGGCTACGCGGGCGGGCTTTGGCAGGACGTGAGCCCGGCCTGGCTCGTCGGCCGGAACATCGGCGTGCACGGCTTCTATCTCGGCCGGTTGCTCGGCCGGAATCCGGAGCTCGTCGAGCGCGCCGGGCAGGATGTGCTGCGGCTCTGGGAGGGCGGCGTCGTAAAGCCGGTCGTCGGAGCCGAGTTCCCGCTCGAGGAGGCCGGTGCCGCGCACAGGCTCGTCGAGGAACGCAAGTCGACCGGAAAGGTGGTGCTGATCCCGTGATCCACGATTTCGTAGGGGCGAGTCTCGCCTCGCCCTCGTCCGCGACCCCTCCCGCGAGGGCGAGGCAAGCCTCGCCCCTATACCGATGACGGCACTCGTCACGGGCTCCGCCGGCGGGATCGGCAGCGCGATCGTGCGGAAGCTGACCGCGGAGGGGCTCGACGTGAAGGAGCTCGACCTCGTCAACGGCTTCGACGTCACCGACCCCGACGCGTGGGAGCACGTCGGCTCGGTCGACCTCGCGTGCCTGAACGCGGGCGTGCTGACCGGCTCCGGCGACATCAAGGAGCTGACCGACGAGGAGTACCGTCGCGCGATGGGAGTCAACGTGGACGGGGTGGTCTTCGGCGTCCGCAGGCTCGACCGCGTGATGCCGCCCGGGAGCACGATCGTCGTGACGGCCTCGCTGGCAGGGCTCGTGGGCATCCCCGACGACCCGATCTACGGGCTGACGAAGCACGCGGTCGTCGGCTTCGTCCGCTCCGTCGCCGAGCAGCTCGAGGCGCGCGGGATCCGGATCCAGGCCGTCTGTCCCGGCTGGGCGGACACGGGGCTGATGCCGATCGAGTTCAAGCAGGACCTGACCGACCGCGGCTACCGCCTGCTGCGGCCCGAGGACGTGGCCGACGGGGTCTGGGCCGCGTACAAGAGCGAAGGCACGGGCGAGGCCTGGATCGTGCAGCCCGGCCGCGAGCCGCTGCTGTACGAGTTCAAGGGCGTCCCGGGGCCGCGCTAGCTCCGGGCAGCCGTCAGTCCTCGTCGCCGGTGCCCGTGTCGGCGACGACGAGGCCGAGAACCGCAGCCAGCGACGCCACGACGATGGCGATCGTGGCGCGTCGCTTCAACTTGCCCTCCCGCCCGCGCAGACCGAGCGCGATCCCGCCGGCGGCAAGGACGTACGGCGGAACGAGCCAGGCAACCGCGACGCTGAGAAACGCGAGCACGCTGCACACGAGACCGACCCTTGCGCAGCGTTCGGCTCCGGCGCGCTTCGCCCGGGGAACGACGACGCCGAAGACGACGACCGCAAGGACGCTGGAGGCGCCAGCGCCGATCAGGAATGCAGGCGGATCCTCGAGGCCGGGATCGCTGCCGAGCAGGTGATCGGTCGCCATCGAGCCGATCGACAGCACCAGCGCGAGCAGGCCGATCCAAGTCTCTCGCGACACGCTCATCGCGGCAAGCTCCCCGCGCGTCAGTCGAAGCGCCAGCCGTCGCCTTCGGCGAACGACTTGAGGATGCGCCGCGCGACGACCATACGGTGCACCTCGTCCGGGCCGTCGTAGATCCGCGCGCCGCGTGCCATCGAGAGCATCCCCGCGAGCGGCGTCTCGTCGGTGAGCCCGCGCGCGCCGTGCGTCTGCACGGCTCGGTCGACGACGTCGTGGAGCACGCGCGCGGCGAAGAACTTGATGAGCGAGACCTCGACGCGCGCCTCGTCGCCCTGGTCGATCTTGTGCGCCGCGTCGAGCGTCATCAGCCGGCAGGCCTGGATCTCGGCCGCCGAGTCCGCGATCCAGTTCTGGATCGTCTGCTTCTCCGCCAGCTTCTCGCCGAACGTCTCTCGTTCGAGTGAGTACGAGCACATGAGCTCGAACGCGCGCTGCATCTGCCCGAGCCAGCGCATGACGTGGTGGATGCGCCCCGGACCGAGGCGCTTCTGCGCGATCCGGAACCCGTCGCCCGCCTCGCCGAGCGTGTTCTCGACCGGGACGCGGACGCCCGTGTAGCGCACCTCGCAGTGCGTCGTCCAGCCGCGGCCGCGATGGCCCATCGTCGGGATCGCGCGGATGACCTCGACGCCCGGCGTGTCTCCGCGGGGACGATGATCTGGCTCGCGCGCCGGTGCGGGTCCGCGTCCGGGTCGGTGACAGCCATGACGATCCCGAACGCCGCGCCCTCCGCGCCCGACGAGAACCACTTGTGGCCGTCGATGACCCACTCGTCGCCGTCACGCATGGCGCGCGTCCGCAGCCCGGTCGGGTCCGATCCGGACACGTCCGGCTCGGTCATCGAGAAGAACGACCGGACCTCGCCCGCGACGAGCGGCTTCAGGAAGCGCTCCTTCTGCACGTCCGTCCCGAAGTGCCAGAGGATCTCGCCGTTCCCGGCGTCCGGCGCCTGGCAGCCGAAGACGAGCTGGCCCCAGAGCGAGCGCCCGATCTCCTCGTTCAGGTGCGCGTAGACGAGGAAGCTCCCGTTCGAGCCGCCGGCCTCGGGCGGGAGGTGCGGCGCCCACAGGCCGGCTTCGCTGCGCGAGCCCTCGCAGCAGGATGACGAGCGCGTCGGCCTCGTCGTCCTCGCGGTCGAGAACCGCCTCGTTGGGATAGACGTGCTCCTCCATGAACGCGCGTACGCGCGCGCGGAGCTCGAGCGCCTCCTCGGTCGGGCGGAGATCGGCGATCGTCATGGCGTTAGCATCGCACGGGATGAAGCTCGGCTTCTACATGGGGTACGCGCCGCCCGGCACGAGCCCGCTCGACCCGATCGCGCTCGCGCAGGAGGCCGAGCGCCTCGGCTACGACTCGGCGTGGGCGGCCGAGGCCTGGGGGACGGACTGCGTCACGGTCCTCGCCTGGCTCGGCGCGACGACGGAGAAGATCAAGCTCGGCTCGCGCGATCATGCAGATCCCCGGCCGCTCGCCCGCGAACACGGCGATGACCGCGGCGACGCTCGACCTCCTCTCGGGCGGGCGCTTCCTGCTCGGGCTCGGGACGTCGGGCCCGCAGGTGGTCGAGGGCTGGCATGGCCAGCCGTGGGGCAAGCCGCTCACGAAGACGCGCGAGTACGTCGAGATCGTGCGGACGGCGCTCCGCCGCGAGCCTGTCGAGCACCACGGCGAGCACTACGACATCCCGTTCTCCAACGGCACCGGGCTCGGGAAGCCGCTCAAGCTCATGGCCCGCCCGTTGCGCGCGGACGTCCCGATCTACCTCGCGGCGATGGGGCCGCGGGCGGTCGCGCAGGCGCTCGAGATCGCCGACGGGTGGCTCCCGCTCTTCTGGTCGCCCGAGAAGGCGCGCGACATCTGGGGTCCCGCGATCGCCGGCGCGCGCGAGGGCTTCGACATCGCGCCGACCGCGCCCGCGATCCTGATCGACGACGTCGAGGCCGGCCGCGAGTTCCTCAAGCCGTACTACGCGCTCTACATCGGCGGCATGGGTGCGCGCGGAAAGAACTTCTACAACGACCTCTTCGCGCGCTACGGCTACGAGGCGGCGGCGCGCGAGATCCAGGATCTCTACCTCGCCGGGAACAAGCGCGACGCGGCCGCGGCAGTGCCCGACTCGTTCGTCGACGAAGTCGCGCTCGTCGGGCCGAAGGAGCTCCTCGCCGAGCGGGTCGCCGCGTGGCGCGAGTCGGGCGCGACGTCGCTCCTCGTCTCGACGCAGCAGCCCGAGGCGCTGCGCGCGCTCGCGGAGATCGCGCTCTAACCTCGCGCAGCTGCGATCCGGCTTGTGGAACGATCGGCGCACTTTTGTGACGGTTCGCACCGTCCGCTGCGGACACGTGGAGGGCCAGGCCCTGAGACAAACTGGCACCTGCGGCGAAGCGGGCCTGCGGCGACGGACATGTCCTTCACAGAGATGACCGCGGATCAGCGGGCGATCGCCTCGGCGGCGGCTTCCGCGAGGTACGGGACGCCCTGCTCGAAACGGACAGCGCGCTCGTCTTCGGCTCCGAGCTCTCCGCGCAGGTACCTGCCGTAGATCGCCTCGCAGAAGACCGCCGCCTTCCAGAGCGCCAGTCCCTCGAACCAGCCGAGCGGCTCGACGTCCCGGCCGCTGCCCGATGCATAGCGCGCGACGAGGTCCGCCTTCGACGGAAAGCCGGGCAGCGCCGTCACCGGCGACGTACCGAGCGGGTTCGGCGGCCCTCCCGGCTCGCTGTACGTCGCGAGCAGGTAGCCGACGTCCGCGCGCGGGTCGCCGATGGCGCCCATCTCCCAGTCGAGCACCGCGAGGATCCGGGACGGCCCGTCCGGAGCGACCATCGTGTTCCCGAGGCGGAAGTCGCCGTGCACGACGGTCTCCGGCAGCGGCGGCGGCAGGTTGTCCGCGAGCCAGGCGCCGACCTGCTCCACCGTCGGGATCTCCCGTGTCTTGTTGATGTCCCAGAGCTGCGTGAAGCGCCGCACCTGGCGCTCGTTGTAGCTCCCGGGACGCGCGAACGCGGCCAGGTCCGGTGTGGACACGTCCGCGTCGTGGATCTCGACGAGCGTGTCGACGAGGTCGTCCCCGAGGCGGCGCCGAGCCGCCTCGCTCTCGAGCCCCGCCGGCAGCTCTTCGGTCGGGACGGAGCCCTCGAGGTACGTCATGACGTAGAAGGGGACGCCGAGGATGCTCTCGTCCTCGCCCACCGCCACGATCGTCGGCAGGCGCGAGAAGCCGGCTTCGCGCAGGGCGAGCTGGAGCCGCGCCTCGCGGACGACGTCGTGCGCGGAGGGCGGAAGCGGCGGCCGCGGCGGGCGCCGAAGGACGAACAGCCCCTCGTCGCGCTCGAGGAGGAACGTGAAGTTCGAGCCGCCGCCCTCCCCGATCCGGCGCGCCCGCACGGCGCCCGAGCCGAGACCGTGCTCGTCCAGGAACGATCGCACCCGGTCGAGCACGAGCAACGGCGGCTTCGAGGTCTCGGCGGCGGAAACCGTCTGGACGATGTCGCCGGACGACATCGTGCGATCGTATGCCCCGATGAGACGCCGGCTCTACCTCATGCGGCACGGCGCCGTGTCGTACTTCGACCGGGACGGACGCCCGGTACACGAGGACGGCGTGGGCCTGAACGAGGGGGGCCGGGAGCAAGCGGTGGCGGCACGGGCGCTGCTCGAGCCGGTCAGCTTCGATCGCGTCCTCACGAGCGGCCTTCGCCGGACGGTCGAGACCGCGCGCATCGTCGCGCCGCACGCCGAGCTCGAGGAGTGGCCCGAGCTTCGGGAGCTGCGCGGGGACAAGCTCGCGAGCATCCCGCCCGAGCAGCTCGAGACCGAGTTCGTCCACGCATTCCGCGGCGTCGTCCCGAACGACAAGCGCTTCCTCGGCGGCGAGACGATCGGAGAGCTCTTCGACCGCGTCCTCCCAGCGCTCGACCGCTTGCTCGCCGACGAGAGCTGGGACACCGTGCTCGCGGTCCTGCACGGCGCCGTCAACCGCGCGATCCTCTCCTACGCGCTGACCGGGGAGCGCATGTTCCTCGGCCACTTCGAGCAGGCGGCCGGCTGCGTCAACGTGCTCGACATCAGCGCAAGGCCGGAATCCGCTACGCGGATTCTGGCCGCGCGGAAACCTGGGGCGACGAGTGGATCGTGCGGGCCGTCAACGTCGCCCCGCTCGACCTCCTTCACGCCTCGACGCGGTTTACCACGATGGAGGGCTACTGGGCGGAGTTCCAGGCCGGAACACAGTAGGGGCCGGGCGAAGCCGGCCCCTACGTCGAGACGAGAGTTGCGCGTCTAGCGAGCCCGCGAGGGACGTCCCTCGATCAGGCCGCCCACCGGGGCCCATTCGCCGTTCGTGTGCCGCTGAAGCTGCATCTGGCTGATGATGAAGCGGTCCTTCTTGCCCGTCTTCTGCTTCATGCCCGGAAGCAGGAACTGGTTCGTCGAGTTCATGTTCGTGAGCACGTTCATCAGCTTCGCCCGCGTCAGGTTCTTCCCAGCCTTGTAAAGAGCCTGGACGAACGTCGCCGCCTTCGCGACCCCGTACATCACCTGCGGGTCGTTCGGGTTGCTCACCTCGGGGCCGTACTTGGCGATGATCTCGCGGTACAGCCGCACGGCCGGGTCGTTGTTCCACCTCGCCTGCCCCGGGTCCTTGAAGTAGCCAACCGAAAGCGTGCCGTTCACGAAGTTCTGACCCGGGCTCTGGTTGATCGCGTCCATGATCGGCTGGATCGCCGACGACCGAGTTCAAGTAGATCTGCGGCCGGACTGAATGCCGAGCGCTGCCGCTCTTCGGAACGCGTCGACCGTCGGCGTAGCCAGGCTCACGAACACGAGCACCTCCGCGCCGCTCGCCCTGATGCGCGCCATCTGCGACGCGATCGTCGTCGCCCCCACCGGGTAGTCCTCGGTCGCGACGACGTTGTTCCTCACGTACGTCGGCCCGAGCGCGTAGCGGACGCCGTACAGATAGTCCTTCCCGTAGTCGTCCTGCTGGTACAGGATCCCGATCTTCTTGCCGGGATGGTTCTGCTTGATGTGGAGCCCGTACAGGCGACCCTCGGCGATGTAGTCAGGCTGCCAGCCGATCGTCCACGGGTACTCCTTGCCCTGCGTCCCCCAGTAGGAGGCACCCGTCGAGACGAGCGCCTGCGGCACCTTCCGCTGGTTCAGGTACGCACCGCACGGCGAGGACTCGGCTCCGTGCCGAGCTGGCCGACCGTCGCGAAGACCTTGTCCTGCTCGACGAGCCGACGCGTGAACTGGTCGGTCAGCGCCGGGTTGAACTGGTCGTTGTAGTACTTCCAGATGATCTGACGGCCGAAGACGCCGCGCTTCTTGTCCGGCCCTGTCCGCGTGGCGTTGACGTACGCGAAGTACGCCTTCATGCCGAGCGGGATCGGCGCGATACGCCGCCACGCCGCCCGGTCAGCGGGAACGTCCCGCCGATCGTGATCGACCTTGCCGTGACCCCAGGCTGTCTGTTCCGCACCACCGAACGCGCCGGGGACGGTGAACGCGAGGGCCGCGACGAGGCCGACCCCACACGCAATGAGCTTTCGCACCGACGTCCTCCTTCTCTCCACTCCGATTCCTGCCTGTCAGGCGCGAGAGTACCGCCGGGACGCGCGCTCTGCCAGGGTTTAGGACGGTCTGGGGTCGTCGTTGTTGGCGGCTGCGCTCAGCCGAGCCCGATCTCCGTGGCGAGCGCCTCCGCCTCGTCCATCTGCGCCGCGATGGCGTCGATCCCGGTCGCCCAGATCTGCGGATCGGTGAGGTCGAGGCCGACCATCTCGGCGAGCTCCTGGGGTGCCTTCGATCCGCCCGCGCGGAGCAGGTCGAAGTAGGGCTCGACCAGCGACTCGCCTTCCACCTCGTACTTGCGGAAGATCGTGAGCGCGAACAGGAACCCGTACGCGTACGCGTAGACGTAGCCCGGCGTGCCCATGAAGTGCGGTATGTAGCTCCACCACGTGCCGTAGCCGTCGATGTCGATCGAGTCCGCGAAGAGGTCGCGCTGAGCTTTGAGCCAGAGCTCCTCGAACCGGTCGACCGCGAGCTCGCCGTCCTGCCGCCGCCCGTTGTGCACGGCGTCCTCGAAGCGGTTCATCGCGATTTGCCGGAAGACCGTCGCGATCGAGTCCTCGATCCTCCCGGCGAGGAGGTTGAGCCTCCGCTGCGGGTCCTCCTCGAGTGCGAGCAGCCGCTTGAACGTGAGCGCCTCGCCGAAGACGGACGCGGTCTCCGCCGTCGTCAGCGGGGTCGACGCGTTGAAGAGGCCGAGCGGCTGCGCGAGGTAGCCGTGCAGGCCGTGCCCGAGCTCGTGCGCGAGGGTCAGGATCGAGCGCCGGTCGCCCGTGTAGTTCATGAGGATGTACGGGTGGACGCCGGGGACGTTCGTCGCGCAAAACGCGCCCGTCCGCTTGTTGTCGCGCACCGGGGCGTCGATCCACCGCGCGCTGAAGAACCGCTCGGCTACGTCTCCGGCCTCCTGCGCGAAGTCGGAGTACGCGTTCGTGACGAGCTCCCGCGCCTCGTCCCACGGCACCTTGCTCGGGTCGTCGCCGACAGGAGCGAACCGGTCGTAGTGCGCGAGCTGGTCGACCCCGATCAGCTTCGCCTTCAGCTTGTAGTAACGCTGGACGACGTCGTACCGGGACGTCGTCGCGTCGATCAGCGCCTGCACCTCCTCGTCGGTCGTGTCGTTCCCGAGGTTCCGCGCCGAGATCCAGGTCTCGTAGCCGCGCAGCCGGTCGTCGATCGACTTGTCGACGACGAGGGTGTTGAAGATGAAGGCGCGCGTGCGCAGGCCCGGAGCGAGCGACTCGGTCACCGCCTCGGCGGCGGTGCGGCGGACGTCGCGTTCACCGGAGTAGAGCCGTGACATCGCCTCCTCGAACGAGATCTGGTCGCCGTCGAGGTCGACGCGGATCGCGCCCAGGAGCTCGTCGTAGAGGCGGTCCCACGCGCCGAAGCCCGAGACCGCCTTCTCCGTGATGATCTTCTCCTCCGGCTCCGAGAGCAGGTACGGCCGGTACTTGCGCAGCGACTGCAGCCAGTGCCGCCAGTGCTCGAGCTCCGGGCTCGCGATGAGGGCGGCCGCGGCCTCGTCGTCGAGCGCAGCGATCTCCAGTCCGAAGAAGAGGAGCTGCGTGTCGATCGCGGCGCCCTTCTCCATGACCCGAGCGACGAGCGCCCCGCGGGGCGGGTCGGCCATGTCCGTCGAGAAGTGGAGCTGCGCGAAGTAGCCGACGCGCGTGAAGGCCTCCTCGATCCGCTCGCGCTCTGCGATTGCCTCGGCCACGCCCGCGGCGTCGAGCTCGGCGACCTTCCTGTAGTGGTCGCTGCGGAAGGCGTCGGCCGCTGCCTCCGCCTGCTCGATCTCGACCTCGATGCGTGGATCGTCCGTGCCCTCGAAGAGGTCGGAGAGGTCCCACGCGACCTCTTCCGCGCCTGTCAGCTCTGTGGTCGTCATGGTCGGGACTCTAGACGCGGGCCGCACGTGGGGGCGAGGCTTCCCTCGCCCTCGCTCGCCGGCTGCTTTCGAGGGCGACCCAAGGGTCGCCCCTAGGGCGAGACCGCGGCCAGTAGCCGCTCTCCGACGAGCTCGACCATCGCGTCGTCGTCGTGGTTCAGGTGCTGGAGGAAGACGCGCGTGACGCCGATCGCGCGCAGCTCCTCGATCCGCGCCACCACCTCGTCGACGGAGCCGGCGAGCCAGCGGTCCACACGCTCGGCGAGGAGCGTCTCCGGGTCGGCTCCGTCGCCGCGGATCGCGACGAAGCGGCCGACCCGCTCCACCGCCTCGGCGTGATCGGCTCCGAGGAAGCATGCGGTCATCACCGAGTAGCCGAGCGTCGCCGGGTCGCGGCCCGCCTCGACGCAGGCTCGGTCGAGCCGCTCCTTGCGCTCACGCAGCTCGTCGACAGGGGCGCCGAGCGTGTTCACCTCGGTCGCGTAGCGCGCCGCGAGGGCTGCGAACCGTGGCTTGACGGTGCCGCCGAGGACGAGCGGCGGGTGCGGTTGCTGCAGCGGTCGCGGGAGCGCGGTCTGCCCGCGCAGCTCGTAAGCCGGCCCTGTGTGGTCGAAGTCTTCCTCCGTCCAGGACCTGACCACGACCTCGACCTGCTCGGCGAAGAGGTCGAACCGCCTGCGCGCGTCGAGGAACGGGTAGCCGTGCTCGATGTGCTCGCGCTCGTACCAGCCCGCGCCCATCCCGACCTCGATGCGCCCTCCCGAGACGTGGTCGACGGTGACCGCCGACCGCGCGAGCACGCTCGGATGCCGGAAGGTGGCCGGGGAGACGAGCGTCCCGAGCCGGATCCGGTCCGTGATCGCGGCGAGGCCCGCAAGCGTCGTCCAGGCGTCGAGCGCGTCGGCTCGCTCGCGGATGATCCCGGTGTAGTGGTCCGAGCGGAAGAGCCCTTCGAGCCCGTGCCGCTCGACGAGGCCGGCGATGCGCACCCAGTCGTCCCAGGTGACGCCCTCCTGCCCCTCGATCATCAGACAGACCCTCATCGCGGCGCCTCCTGTTGCGAAGTCGACACGAAGTCGGCAACCACGCGTGAGGGGATCCTCGCTAGCGTGTCTTCAGGGACACGGGAGTGCCCCTGGGGGTGCGTCAGGGGGTACATGCGGGGGCGGTGCGAGCGGTGGTTCCCGCGATGGGTCATCCGGCGTGTCCTGCCCCGATCAGCGAGGCGTCCGTCACAGGCGCCTGGCATGCGAAGCGCTCGCAGACGTACACGGCCGGGTGGCCGGCGACCAGGCCCTTGCCGGCGAGGAGCGGGACCTCGTCGGAGGGCCCGACCGCGATCACCGTCCTCGGCTGGAACGGCGCAAGCGCCGCCCGCGCGACCGGCGACTCGACCGGGCCGACGACCGCGATCTCGCGCGGAGGGCTGAACCAGAGGTCGAGCCCGCAGAGCGCCCACGCGAATGCGCCGGGCGCGCGCCGGAGCGCAGGCTCGACGAGCCGGAACACCGACACCGCGTGCCGCTCGAGGTCGTCGTCGCCCCACAGGCGCGCGAGGCGCAGGAGCACCCACGCGAGCATCGCGTTCCCGGACGGGATCGGCGTGTCCTGGAGGTCCTTCGTGCGCGCAACGCGCTCGTCGCCGTCGGCGGGCGCGAGGAAGAAGCCGCCGCTCGTGGCGTCCGCGAAGAGCTCGACCGCGAGGAGCGCGAGCCTCCGCGCCTCGAGCAGCCAGCGGAGCTCGCCCGTCGCCACATGCAGCTCGATGAGCCCGTACGCGACGTTCGCGTAGTCGTCGAGGAAGCCGTGGCCGCTCGCGCGCCCGTCGCGGATCGAGCGCAGCAGACGGCCGTCGGCGCTCGACAGCGGGCCGAGCAGGAACTCGCCGAGCGCCCGCGCCTCGTCGTGCCAGTCGTCGCGCTCGAGTCGGTAGCTCGCCTCCGCGATCGCCGCGAGCATGAGGCCGTTCCAGGATGCGAGCGCCTTGTCGTCCCGGTCCGGCTGCGGCCGTGTCGCGCGCAGGTCGAGCAGATGGGCTCTGAGCTCGGAGTCGAGCTCGCCCCGGATGATGTACCGACCGTGCTCGAACGGCTCCAGCAGCTCCTGCGGAAGGCCCGCGCCCGCGGCCTCCTCGAGCGTCCAGGTGTGGGTCAGCCCCTCGACGCCGTCGGTGTCTGCGTCCTGCGCGGAGGCGAGACCGCCGCCGTCGAGCGACAGCTCCCGGAGGACGTACTCGATCGTCTCCTCCACGACCTGCCGGTAGCGCGGAGTGCCGGTGACGACCCAGGCGTGGAGATACGCCGAGGCGAGGACGGCGTTGTCGTAGAGCATCTTCTCGAAGTGCGGCACGAGCCAGCGGTCGTCGACGGAGTAGCGGTGGAAGCCGCCGCCGACGAGGTCGTACATGCCGCCCGCGGCCATGGCGTCGAGGGTGGCGGTGACCATCGCGAGCGACTCCTCGTCACCGCGGCGCAGCAGGAGCTCGAGCGTCGACGCCGCCGGGAACTTGGGCGCGCTCCCGAAGCCGCCGAAGGCCGGATCGAACGTCCGGGCGATGCCGCGGGCGGCCTCCGCGAGGAGCGACTCCGTCAGCGGCTCGCTCGACGCGGGCGCCTTCGCGACGCTCCGGAGCGCGTCGTCGATCCGGCTCGCCTGCAGCTCGACGTCGCCGCGGCGCTCGCGCCACGTCTCGGCGACGGCTCGGAGCACGTCGCGGAAGCTCGGCAGGCCGTGGCGTGGCTCGGGCGGGAAGTACGTCCCCGCGTAGAACGGCTTGCCTTCCGGCGTCATGAAGACCGTCGTCGGCCAGCCGCCCGACTGGGTCATCCCGACGGTCGCCTCCATGGTGACCGCGTCGACGTCAGGCCGCTCCTCGCGATCGACCTTGACGTTGACGAACAGGTCGTTCATGACCGCCGCGGTCGCGGGGTCCTCGAACGACTCGTGCGCCATCACGTGGCACCAGTGGCACGAGCTGTAGCCGACCGAGACGAGCAGCGGCCGGTCCTCGTCGCGGGCGCGCTCGAACGCCTCGTCGCCCCACGGATACCAGTCCACGGGATTCTCGGCGTGCTGCAGGAGGTACGGGCTGGTCGCGTCGACGAGCCGGTTCACGTCGAAAAAGCTACGTGCTCCGACGTCGCAGGGGCGGCACTCACAAGTCGGCCGCGACCTGCGGCGTCGGGTTGACTCCGTCCGCCGCCCGTTCTAGGGTCCCGCGCATGGACAGACAGCGTCTTGGGCTCTGGGGCACGGTGATCTTCGCTTCGCTTGCCGCCATCGGAATGGCGATCCAGGTCTACCTCATCGCCGGATTCATATTCGGCGAGCCGGGCTGGCTCGACACTCACAAGGACCTGGGCAAGCTCGTGCACCTCACCTACATCCTCACCTTCCTTTCCGCGCTGGTCGCCGCGTGGCCGAACTGGCGGGCGACGCTCTGGCCGTTCGTGCTCGCAGCGCTCGGCTCGGTCCAGGCGTTCCTCGCGGGGGGCGGAGACGTCGGCGGCAGCGACGCAGCCATCCACGCGTTCCACGGAATGCTCGCGCCGGTCGTGTTCGTGGTCGCCCTCTACGTCGCCTGGCAGGCCTGGCTCGCGCTCAAGGCGACGCCAGCGCCGCCGCCGGCCGCGCCGGCCTAGCAGCCGGAGGTCAGGAGGCGGGCTTCCGGCGCTGCCGGAGGTGCCGAACCGCCTCGACGACGAAGCCGAGCGTCAACGCGATCCCGAGCGCAAGCGCGATCGCCCAGAACGGGTGATTCTCGAACGTCTTGCCTCCGAAGTACCCCAGTGACGCGGCGTACGTCGCCCACAGGACGCCGGCGATCACGTCGTAGACGATGAAACGCCTCCAGGGGAACGACTGCACGTACCCGGCCGAGAAGGTCACGGCCGTGCGGCCGCCGGGGATGAACCGCGCGATGAGGATGATGTAGGCGCCGCGCTCGTCGAGCGTGCGCTCCGCCCAGTCCAGGCGCTTGTGCCACTTCTCGCTGCGGAAGACGCGCTTGACCGTCTTCTCCCCGACGAAGTGGCCGACCCAGTACGAGATGTTGTCGCCGAGAATGGCGCCCGCGGCCGCGGCGAGGACCACGAGCAGGAAGTGCAGATCGCCCGACGACGCGAGATTCCCGCCGATGACGACGAGCGTCTCGCTCGGGACGAGTGGGAAGAACGCGTCGATGACCGCGACCGCGAAGATGACGAGATAGCTCCACCATTGCCCGGAGATCGCGTCGGTCAGGCGGTCGAAGTCGAGCCAGTCCGGCATCGGCGCATCTTCTCAGCAAGGGATGATTCGGCGATGCCGTTCCTTCCGCTCGCGGGCACGCGCGTCGTCGACGTGACGACCTCGATCGCCGGGCCGTTCTGCGCCGAGATCCTCGGCGCGCTCGGCGCGGACGTGATCAAGGTCGAGCGTCCGGACACGGGCGACGACGGCCGCGCCTGGGGACCGCCGTTCTGGAACGGCGAGAGCGCGATGTTCCTCTCCGTCAACGCCGGCAAGCGGTCACTCGCCGTCTCGCTGCGAGATGAGCGCGGGCGCGAGGCCGTGCTCCGCCTGGCGGAGCGCGCGGACGTCTTCCTGCAGAGCCTGCGACCGGGCCTCGCGGAGCAGCTCGGGCTCGGCCCGGAGGTCGTGCGCGAGCGGAACGCGCGGATCGTCTACTGCTCGATCGGCGCGTACGGGCGCACCGGGCCGCTCTCCCGCGAGCCGGGGTACGACGCGCTCATGCAGGCCGCGGGCGGGCTGGTGAGCATGACCGGCGAGCCGGGCCGCCCGGGAGTGCGGGTCGGGTCGTCCCTGATCGACATGGGGACCGGGATGTGGTCGGCGCTCGGCATCGTCGCCGCGCTCCTCGAGCGCGAGCGGACCGGCGAGGGCGCGCTCGTGGACACGTCGCTGTACGAGACCGCCCTCGCGTACGTCGGCTACCACCTCGTCGGCTTCCTCGCGGACGGGACGGTGCCGACCCGCCAGGGCACGGTCTTCCCGATGGTCGCGCCGTACCAGGTCTTCGAGACGCGCGACGGGGAGCTCATGGTCGGCGGCGGAAACGACCGCATCTTCGTCGCGCTCTGCGACGCGCTCGACCTTCCCGAGCTCGCGGACGACCCGCGCTTCCGCACGAACCCGGACCGCGTGCGGAACCGGGAGGAGCTCGTCTCGCTCCTCTCCGACAGGCTGCGAGAGCGGGACAGCGCCGACTGGCAGGCACGGCTGGCGGAGGCGGGAGTCCCGGCCGCCCCGGTCGCGGACGTCGCAGACATCGTGGGCTCGGAGCAGACGCAGGCGCTCGGGATGCTGCAGCCGGTTCCCCACCCCGCGATCCCGGGGCTGCGTCTCGCCGCGTTGCCGCTCTCGGTCGACGGAGCGCGCGCCGAGCACCGCCTTCCGCCGCCGCGCCTCGGCGAGCACTCGGCGGAGGTGCTGCGCGAGGTCGGGTACGCCGACGAGGAGATCGCGGCGCTCGCGGCGGACGGCGTGGTGCGTCTCGCGGAGGGTGCCGGGCTCTAGGATGGCTCCCGTGACGGAGCGACCGCCCGAGCCCGAGGAGGCCGGCGAGCCGGAGGAGCCGACCGAGGTCTCCGAGCCCGAGGAGGCGACCGAGGTCACGGAGGTCGAGGAGCCCACGGAGGTCAGACTCGAGGCCGGAACGGAGCCCGAGGCGAGCGCCACGGAGGACGAGCCGGCGACCGAGGAGACCGTCGCGGAAGAGCCGGTCGCCGAGCCGGTCGCCGAGCCGGTCGCCGAGCCGGTTACGCTGGCGCCGCGCGCGGAGCCGCGCCTCACGCGGAGCCGCGACGACCGCGTGATCGCCGGTGTCTGCGGCGGGCTCGCCCGCTACCTCGGCATCGACCCGGTCCTCGTGCGGATCGCGGCGCTGCTGCTGATCTTCGCGGGCGGAGTCGGGATCGTGCTCTACGTCATCGGCTGGATCGCGATGCCCGAGGAGCGCGCCGTCGTCGACGGCGTCGTCGAGCCAGAGGACGACCGGGACGAGGACGAGCTCGAGCGTCGGCGGGGAGCCGCGATCCTGGGGATCCTCTTCGTCGTCATCGGCATCTTCTTCCTGCTCGACGAAGTCTGGCCCGACGTGTCCTGGCAGTACATCTGGCCGGTCGGGCTCATCGCAGTCGGCCTTGCGATCGTCCTCCGCGGCAGGAGATGAGAAGCCGAAGCGCCCTCGGCCTGCTGCTCGTCGGCGGTGGCGTCCTCTGGGCCCTCCAGGCCGCGGACGTGATCGACCTTGCCTACGCGACCTGGATCGGCCTGATCCTGATCGGGATCGGCTTCGCGCTCGCGCTCACCCGCGGCCGCTACGGCCTGCTCGTGCTCGTCGGCGTCCTCGTCGTGCTCGCCGGGCTGCCCGCCCTCGTCGTCGACGGTGACGTGCTCGAGGGCGGGATCGGCGACGCGGAGGAGGCGCCCGAGTCCTCGCTCGAGCTCGATCCGTTCCGCCAGGGCATCGGCAAGCTCACCGTCGACCTCACGGATCCGGCGCTCGACCTCGACGACCGCACGGTGGAGGCGAGCGTCGGCATCGGCGATCTCCTCGTGCTCGTCCCGGTCGGGACGGACGCCTCCGTCGACGCCCACGTCGGCGCCGGGAACATCGACGCGTTCGGCGAGAACGAGAACGGCGTCGACGTGCGGCTCACGACGATCTCCGGCACGTCGGGGACGCAGGAGGTCGACCTCGAGCTCGAGGTCGGCATCGGCAACATCCGCGTCGAGCACGACTGAGCCCTACTCGTACGAGATTGCCTCCAGCGGGTCGAGCTTCGCCGCCCTCCGCGCCGGGAAGATCGCCGCGAGGATGCCCACGACGATCGCGGCGATGACGAAGATGACGAGCTGCACGGTCGGGAAGGCGAAGACGATGAAGTCGACCCGCCAGATGAGAAGTGCCGCGAGGACCAGGCCGAGGACGATCCCGATCGCGGCCCCGATCAAGGCCGTGATGACGCTCTCGTGCCGGATCATGCGCCGGATCTGCCTGCGGGTCATCCCGATCGCGCGCAGCATCCCGATCTCCCGCGTGCGCTCGAACACCGTGAGCACGAGCGTGTTCACGATCCCGAAGAGGCTCACGACGATCGACAACGCGAGCAGCACGTACAGGATGTTGAGAATCGAGCTGAGCGCGGCGATCTGGTTGTCGATGAACTCGTCGCGCGTCTGCACCTTCGCGTTCGGGAACGGCTGGAGCGCGCGCTCGAGCCGTGCGAGGTTCTCGTCGGTCGGCCCGCCTTCCATCTTCAGGAACGAGTAGAGGTTGCGCGGCCGGGGCACCTCCTCGTCCCAGACGGCGGCCGAGATCGTGACCGCCCCGAACGGCGAGCCGCCGGAGCCCGGGTCGAAGATCCCCTCGATGGCGAACGACCTCGTCTGCCGGTTCGGGAACGTGATCTCGATCTCCGATCCCTGCCTGAGGCCGTTGTCCTCTGCGTACTCGTCGTCGACGAAGGCGCCGTCCTCGCCGAGCTCGGCGAAGACCCGCTGCGAGCCCGCGACCCACTCGAGGTTGATCACCTCGCCCGCCTGCTCGCTGACGGCGGTCGAGAACTCGACCTCGTCCAACACGAGCGTCTCTCCCGTGCGCACGTTCCCGACGGCGGTGACGCCGTCGACCTGTGCCGCCGTGTCCGCGGCCTCGGTCGGGATCGGCGAGAAGTTGTTCTGCGCGGTGATCGCGAAGTCGCCGACGAAGATGTCGTTGACCGCATCCTCGAACGAGCGCGTGATGCCGGCCGCGAGCGTCGCCACGAGCGTGACGAGCGCGAGCCCGATCATCAACGCCGCCGCGGTCGAGGCCGTGCGCTGCGGGTTGCGGCGCGCGTTGTCGCGCGCCAGCGACCCCGCGGCCCCGCCGATCCGCGCGGCCGGCGCGCCCAGCACCTGCGCAAGCGGCCGGACCAGCCTCGACGAGAAGAGCGCGATGCCGAGGAAGACCAGCAGGGCGCCGAGCCCCATCCAGATGAGAATCGAGGTCGTGTCGAGACCGCCGGCGAACAGGCCGTAGAGGAGCGCCGCGAACCCGACGGCCGTCATCAGGAGCGCGCCGGCGCCACGCAGGCGCGAATAGCGGGTGGCGGGGATCGTGGCGCCCTCGCGCACCGCGGCGATCGGCGGGACCCGCGTCGCGCGGATCGCGGGCCGCAGGCTCGCAAGGAGCGTGACGAGGATCCCCGCGAGGAGCGCGACCACGACGGTGCGCGTCTGGAAGACCAGACCGGTGTTCGGAAGCGTGAACCCGACCGTGTCGAACAGCCAGAAGAGCGCCTTGGCAAGGAGGAGCCCGAGAAAGAGCCCGATGACCGATGCGACGATCCCGATGACGAGCGCCTCGACGACGATCGATGCGAGCACCTGCCGCCGGGAGGCGCCGAGGGTGCGAAGTGTCGCCAGCTCCCGCGTCCGCTGAGCGATCGTGATCGAGAGTGAGTTGGCGATGACGAACGCGCCGACGAAGAGCGCGATGCCGCCGAACGCGAGCAGGAACGCCTGCAGGAACCCGATGAACTCGTTCGTATCGGCGGCGTCGTCCGCCGCCTGGACCGCGCCGCTGCGGACCTGCGCAGTCGGCGGAAGGATCTCGCGGATCTGCTCGATGACGGCTTGCGGCGTGACGCCCGGCTTCGCCGCCACGGCGATCTCGTCGAGTTGGCCCTCCTTGCCCATCAGTCGCTGCGCCGTCGCCAGGTCGAAGCCGGCCAGCGTCGCTCCGCCGATCGTCAGGCCAGAGCTGAACTGGATGATTCCCGAGATGCGGAGCCGCTCGACGGGCCCCTCGGCCTGCACGCCGATCGTCTCCCCGACCTCGAAGTCCTCCTTGGAGGCGGTCTCCTTGTCCACGACCACCTCGTTCGGGCCGGGCCAGTCCCCGTCGACGAGCGTCAGCGGGTTGAAAGGCGACTCGGGGTCGGCGATCGAGAAGCCCAGGTTCGGCGCGCCGCCGTAGACGATGGCCTCGCCGTCCTCGTCGATGAGCTGCGTGGTGTCGGAGTCCACGCTTCCTTCCGCCTCGGCCACCCCGGGCAGGGCCTGCACCTCCCGGAGGAGCGACTCGGGCAGCGGGGGCTCGTCGACGCCGGTCTGGTCCCCGATGTCGAACGGCGACTTGCCGGAGATGACCGCGTCCGACCCGGCGCGGATCTCCGTGAAGATCTTGTCGAACGCCTGGTCGATCGAGTCCGTGAGGACGTAGGTGCCGCTGATCATCGCGACGCCGAGGACGATCGCCAGAGCGGTCAGCGCCGTCCGCAGCTTCCTGCCGAGCAGGCCGCGGAGAGCGAATTTCGTCATTCGTACGCGATGGCGCGGAGCGGATCGAGCTTGGCCGCACGTCGCGCGGGCATGATCGCTGCCAGGATCCCGACCACGATCGCGAGCACCGTCAGGAAGATCAGCTGGAACCAGGGGACGGAGAAGGTCAGGTTGAAGTCTCCGAGCGCGCGCGTCACGAGCGCGGCCAGGAAGATCCCCAGCGGGAGCCCGATTGCCGCGCCGATGAGCGCGGTGATGATGCTCTCCTGCCTGACCATACGGCGGGTCTGCCGGCGCGTCATGCCGATCGCCCGCAGCATCCCGATCTCACGCGTCCGCTCGTAGACCGAGAGCACGAGCGTGTTGATCATCCCGAAGATGCTGATGAGCACCGCGAGCGCGAGGAGCACGTACAGGAACAGAAGGAAGTCGGAGATGTCCTGGTCCTCTCGCTGGATCCACTCCTCACGCGTCTCGACCTGAGCGTCCGGGTAGCCGGCGACCGCCTCCTCGAGCTGCGCCTTGCTCGCGTCGGACGGCTCCCCGCTGACGTTCGCCCACGTCCACCGGTTCTGCGGGCGCTCGTAGAGCTCGTCGAAGAGCTCGGTCGAGACGGTGACGCTCTCGAGCAGCGGATAGAACGGGTGAGGCTCGTACAGCCCGACGATCCTGGCGTCGGCGGTCCGGTTGTCGATCGAGGTGAGCCGGAGACGGGTGCCGATCTCCATGCCGTGGTCGTCCGCGTAGTTCGCGCTCACGATCGCGCCGGTAGTGCCGAGGTCGGCGAGCACCTCGTCGTTCCCCTCGGTCCAGTCGAAGTTGTACGTGGACGTGATCGTGTCGGGATCGATCCCGCCGAGCTCGGCGTCGTCGTCGTTCACGAGCGCCGCGCCGGCCCGCACGGGCGACACGACCTCGGCAGTGGACGACGTTGCCACCGCGTCGCCGATCGCGGACGGGTACGACGTGTAGCCGTCCTGCGCCGTGACGACGTAGTCCGCGGAGACCTGCTCCACGATCGCCTCGCGGTTCGACGTCTTGAGGCCGTTCGCGAGCGTCGCGATGAAGGCGACGAGCGCGATCCCGATCATCAGAGCGGCGGCCGTCGCAGCTGTCCGGCCCGGGTTGCGCACCGTGTTCCCGCTCGCGAGCTTCCCCGCCGCGCCTCCGATCCGGCGTGCAGGGAGGCCGACGAGGGCGGCGATGGGCCGCACGAGCCGTGACGAGAGCATCGCGATACCGACGAACAGCAGCAGGACGCCTCCCGCGAGACCGAGGAGGCGATCGGCAGTACCGAGGTCGTCGGTGAACATCGCCCGGCCGAGCAGGAGCAACGCTCCGACGACGACGAGCCCCGCGATCCACGGAACGAACGGCGCGATCCGCGAGCGCGGAAGGGTCGACCCCTCCCGCACCGCGGCGATCGGCGGCACGCGCGTCGCGCGGATCGCCGGGAAGAGCCCGGCGGCGAGCGTCACCAGGACGCCGACGAGCATCGAGACGATGACCGTACGCAGCGCGAAGACGCGCTCCGCGGACGGCAGCTCGAAGCCCAACGTCCCGAACAACGCCTGGATCCCCTCCGCGAGGATGAGGCCCAACGCGAGACCGATCAGCGACGCGACGATGCCGATGACGAGCGACTCGAGGATCACCGCGGCGAGCACCTGCCGCCGCGACGCGCCGATCGTCCGCAAGGTCGCGAACTCGCGCGTCCTCTGCGCGACGGTGATCGAGAAGGTGTTGAAGATGACGAAGGCGCCGACGAAGAGCGCGATGCCGGCGAACGTCAGCAGGAAGTAGCGGATGATCGAGGTGAACTGGCCGATCTCGTCCTGCGCCTCGCCGGCCTCCTCGGTCGCCGTCTGCGCGGTCACGCCAGCCGGGAGCACGGACTGGATCGCGCTGACGAGATCCTCCTCGCTGGTCCCTTCCTTCGCCGAGACCGAGATCGCGTCGTACTGGCCCTCGCGGTCGAGGACCTCCTGCGCCGTCGGGACCGTGAACACCGCGAACGTCGCCGTACCGAGGCTGTCGATGCCACCGTACTGGGCCACCCCGACGAGCTCGAACGCGCGTTTCGGCACGAGCGTCGCGATCTCGACGCTGTCGCCGAGCGCGTAGCTCTCTCCATCCGCAGTGCCCGCGTCGATCACGACCTCGTCCGGCGCGGACGGCCAGCGGCCCTCCAGGAGGTTCAGCGGGTTGAACTGCGCGAACTCCGGATCGGTGTCGATCCCGAACCCGAAGCTGGGCGCGCCGCCGGTGCTGACGGCGTCGCCGTCGGGTTGGAGGATCTTGGTGTTCGTCTCGTCGTAGATGCCGCCGGTCGCGAGCGCGACCTCGTCGACCCCCTTCACCGTGTCGAGCAGCGACGCCTCGACCGGCGGTGTCGGAGCGGCTTCACCGTCGATGCTGATGTCGGGGCCTTCGCCTTTCACGACAGCGTCGGTACCCGCGTACGACTGCGTGAAGAGGTTCGAGAACGCCTTGTCGATCGTGTCCGTGAGGATGTAGGTGCCGCTGATCATTGCGACGCCGAGGATGATCGCTATGCCCGTGAGCAGAGCGCGGAGCTTGCGGCCGAGCAGGCCGCGGATGGCGAAGCGGGTCACGCGCTCACCTGTCGAGCTGCTCCATCGCCTCGACGACGTCGTGCGCCGTCGCGCCGCGCATCTCGCGCACGATCAGGCCGTCCGCGAGGAAGAGGATGCGGTCGGCGATCGCCGCCGCTCGTGGCTCGTGCGTGACCATGACCGTCGTCTGCTCGCGGGTATCGACGGACGTGCGGAGGAGATCGAGGATCTCCTGGCCCGTCCTCGAGTCGAGGTTGCCCGTGGGCTCGTCCGCGAACAGGACAGTCGGTCGGGAAACCAAGGCGCGTGCGATCGCCACACGCTGCTGTTGGCCGCCCGAGAGCTCGGAGGGCCGGTGCCCGAGCCTGTCGCCCAGGCCGACGTCCGCGACGACCTGGTCGACCCAGCCGTCGTCGGGCTTCTCGCCCGAGATCGTCAGCGGGAGCGTGATGTTCTCGCGCGCGTTCAGCATCGGCAGGAGGTTGAAGAACTGGAACACGAAGCCGATGTGCTGTCGGCGCAGCTTCGTCAGGTCGTTGTCGCCGAGGGTCGTGATCTCGGTTCCCGCGACCTGGACGGTCCCGGTGGTCGGCTTGTCGAGCCCGGCCAGGATGTGCATCAGCGTCGATTTCCCCGAGCCCGACGGGCCCATGACCGCGGTCAGCCGCCCGCGCTCGATGTCGACCGAGACGCCCCGGAGCGCGTCGACCGCGGTCTCGCCCTCCCCGTAGCGCCTGGCCACGTCGGCCGCGACGACGACCGCTCCATCTCCGTTGCTGCTCACGAGCTCCAGCTCCTCTCCTCGGTGTCGCTCCAGTCTCCCCGCCCACGTGCCACCCGGCCTCGGCCTCGCGAACGATCTTCACATCCGCCTCGCGGATGACCATCGCTTGAAGCCCAAGAGGCTAGCGAGATCGATGGGTAGTCGCATGGCGGTTCGGCCGGTAGCGGACGCGGCGTCCGGGCCGGAGGCCGGCTTCGCCGGCCGGGAGGCTCGACGACACATGCTGAGAGCCCGGCACGAGAGGAGGGGGCTCGCAGGAACCATGGGTTCCCCCACGTCCTCCCCCGTTTGGCGATACCGAATCGGTGGCTGTACGTCAGAGTTACCGGATGGACTCGAGGGTGGAGATCCGCGCTGCACTCGAAAGCGCACGCAGGTCGACGGAGCAGCTTCTCGAGCCGGTTCCCGACACCGAGCTGGGCGTGCAGGTTTCTCCGCTCCAGTCCCCGCTCGTCTGGGAGCTCGTGCACATCTCGCACTTCGAGGAGCTCTCGCTCCTGCGGAACCTCCACGGCCACGCACCACTCGCGGAGGCGCACGACGAGGTGTACGACGCTCTTCGCCGTGAGCGCGCGCCGGGAGGCGAGCTGCCGTCGTTGCGCCCCGAGGCGGCGCGAGCCTACGCGGCCGACGTCCGCGAGCGCGTCCTGCGCGAGCTCGACCGCGTCGACTTCGACGCTCCGAACCCGCTGCTGCGGAAGGGCTTCGTATACGGCCTGGTGCTCCAGCACGAGCTGGAGCACCAGGAGACGATGCTGCAGACGCTCGCGCTCAGGACCGATTTGGAGTACCCGCTGCGGGAGGCGGACCCGCCCGACCGGGCGCCCGACGGGCCGGACGAGATCGAGATCGGCGGTGGCTCGTTCATCCTCGGCGCGACCGACGAGCCCTGGGCCTACGACAACGAGCTCGTCCCGCACGAGGTCGAGGTGCGGCCTTTCCTCATGGACCGTGCGCCGGTGACGAACGCGGCCTTCGCGAAGTTCGTCGACGACGGGGGCTACGAGTCGCAGAAGTGGTGGAGCGCGGCCGGCTGGGAGTGGCGCCAGACCGAAGACGCGGCCGCACCTCTCCATTGGGCGCGCGCCGGCAACGGCTGGGAACGTGTCCGCTTCGGCCACCACGAGCCTTCTCCGCCGGACGAGCCCGTCCAGCACGTCTCCTACTTCGAGGCCGAGGCCTTCGCGCGCTGGGCCGGCAAGCGGCTGCCCACCGAGGCCGAGTGGGAGCGAGCGGCAACGTGGGACGAGCGCCGCGGCAAGAGCCGGTACCCGTGGGGTCGCGAGTTCATGGGGTACGAGGCGAACCTCGGCCACACGCGCTTCTCCCCCGCGCCCGTCGGCTCGTACGCGGGCGGCGAGAGCCCGACCGGGTGCGTCCAGCTGACGGGAGACGTGTGGGAATGGACGAGCTCGTACTTCCAGCCGTATCCGGGCTTCCTCTCGTACCCGTATCCCGAGTACTCGGAGGTCTTCTTCGGCGAGGAGTACCGCGTGCTCCGCGGCGGCTCGTGGGCGACCGACCCGCTGGTCGCACGCGGGAGCTTCCGGAACTGGGAGCATCCGTCGAGGCGTCATATCTTCGCGGGCTTCCGCTGCGCGAAGGACGCGTGACCTCCCGACACAGCTGGGCTACTGTCGGCGCGTGTCCGACGCCGAGCTCGAGCTCGATCCGAGCGACGAGCACCAGGTAACCCCGCTCGAGCTCTTCTTCGACCTCGCCTTCGTGTTCGCGATGACCCAGGTCACGAGCCTGCTTGCGGACGATCCGACGTGGGGCGGCGTGCTCCGGGGGATGCTGGTCCTGGCGGCGCTCTGGTGGGCGTGGACCGCGTACACGTGGTTGACGAGCGCGATGGACGTCGACGAGGGTGGGGTCCGGCTCACGATGCTCGGCTCGATTGCCGCGATGCTCGTCGTCGCCCTGGCGGTGCCGGGCGCCTTCGGAGACGACGCCGTGCTGTTCGGCGCCGCCTACCTTCTCGTGCGCATCCTCCATCTCGTCCTCTCGGCCATCCTCGCTCGCGACGATCCCGGCCGCCTCGACGCGGTGCTTCGGTACGCGCCGACCGCGCTTCTCGGCGGCGTGCTGCTCGTGCTGGCCGGCTTCCTCGAAGGGGACGAGCGGATCGCGGTGTGGGTCGTCGCGCTCGCGATCGACTACCTCGGCCCGGCCGTCGTCGGCGTGGGACGCGGCTGGCGGATAGCGCCGGAGCACTTCGCCGAGCGCCACGGCCTCATCGTCCTGATCGCGCTCGGCGAGTCGATCATCGCGATCGGAGTCGGCGCCGGGTTCGAGCTGAGCACGGGGGTGATCGTCGGGGCGGTGCTCGGAGTCGTCGTCGTCTCGGCGCTCTGGTGGCTCTACTTCGACGTGGCCGCGATCTTCGTGCGGAGACGCCTGATGCAGGCGACAGGCCCCGAGCTACACCGGCTGGCGCTGCACTCCTACAGCTATCTCCACCTGCCGATGGTCGCGGGCATCGTGCTCTTCGCGCTCGGTCTCAAGACCACGCTCGACCATCCGGGTGACGCTCTCGAGACCGTCCCTGCGGTGGCGCTCTGCGGCGGCGCGGCGCTGTATCTCCTCGCGCACGTCGCGTTTCTCTTCCGAGCGACCGGCCGAATCTTCCGGCGGCGAACGATCGGCGGAGTCCTGTTACTCGCCCTCGTCCCGGCCGCGCTCGTGATCCCGGCGCTCGCCGCGCTCGCCCTCGTAAGCGGCGTGTGCTCGCTGGTGGTGGCGTACGAGGCGATCCGCTACCGCGGGGACCGGATGGTGGTCCGCCACCCGGAGCTCGCGGCCTGACCAAGGAGGACGACCATGCACATCACGAGGAACACCATCGAGACGACGACCGGCCCGAGCGAGTGGTTCACCGGCGCGGTCTACCTGGACGCGGTCGCCGCGCCCTCGGACGCGTCGCGCCTGAGCGCGAGCCGGGTCCACTTCACGCCCGGCGCGCGCACCGCGTGGCACACGCATCCGAACGGCCAGACGATCTACGTGCTGGAGGGCGTCGGCCGCGCGCAGCGCCGCGGTGGGCCGCTGGAGGTGATCCGCCCCGGCGACCGAGTGTTCTTCGAGCCGGGCGAGGAGCACTGGCACGGCGCCGCGCCGACGCGCTTCATGGCACATCTCGCGCTGCTCGAGGTCGACGACGAAGGCACCGGGGCGACGTGGGGCGACCACGTCAGCGACGAGGAGTACGGGGCGGCGCCGGTCGAAGACTGAGCCGGCGGCGGCTCAGGCGCGCATCAGCGTCGCGGCCTCGGTGAGCACGTCCCCGAGGATGCCCGCGATCTCGTCGATCTCGGCCTGGCCCGCGACGAGCGGCGGCGAGATCTGGAGCACCGGGTCGCCGCGATCGTCCGCGCGGCAGATGAGCCCGGCGTCGAAGAGCGCGTTCGAGAGGTAGCCGCGCAGGAGCTTCTCGCACTCCTCCTCCGAGAACGTCTCGCGCGTGTCCTTGTCCTTCACGAGCTCGAGCGCCCAGAAGAAGCCCGTCCCGCGTAGATCGCCCACGATCGGTAGGTCGAGGAGCTGCGCGAGGGTCGCGCGGAAGGCGTCCTCGTTGGCGCGGACGTGCTCGATGATCCGCTCGCGCTTCATGATCTCGATGTTCTTGAGCGCGATCGCGCACTGCACGGGGTGACCGCCGAACGTGATCCCGTGCGAGAACATCGAGGTGTCGGCGAGGAACGGCTCCATGACCCGGTCGGTCGCGATCACCGCGCCGATCGCCGCGTACGACGAGGAGAGCCCCTTCGCCGAGGTGACGATGTCCGGCCGGATGTCGTAGCGCTCCGAGCCGAACCAGTGACCGATCCGGCCGAAGGCGGTGATCACCTCGTCGGCGGAGAGCAGGATCTCGTACCGGTCGCAGATCTCGCGCACGCCCGGCCAGTAGCCCTCCGGCGGCGTGAAGCAGCCGCCCGCGTTCTGCACCGGCTCCATGTGCACGAGGCACACGGTCTCGGGGCCGAGCTCCCGGATCGCCTGCTCGAGCTCGTCGAGGAGGAAGCGCGTGAACTCTTCCTCCGTCTCGTCCGGCGGCCGGTGGTAGCGGTTCGTGTTCGAGACGTGCCGCACCTCGGGGACGAGCGGCTCGAACGGCTCGCGGATGGCAGGGATGCCGTTGATCGCGAGCGCGCCGAAGGTCGTCCCGTGGTAGGCGATGTGGCGCGCGATCGCCTTGTAGCGCCGGGGCTGCACCCCCGAGACGGCGACGTTGCCGTCGGGCTCCTGCGCGCCCGCGCGTCCGCCGGGCACGACGAGCGCGCGAGGCTCGCTCTTACTCACACCGCGCGCCTGGTAGTACTGCCGCGCGAGCTTCCACGCCGACTCGACCGCCTCGGAGCCGCCGTTGCAGAAGAAGACGCGGTTCAGGTCGCCGGGCGCGAGCGAGGCGACCTCCGCGGCGAGCTCGATCGCGCGCGGATGCGCGTACGACCAGTTCGTGTAGAAGGGCAGCTCGCGCATCTGCTCCAGCGCGGCCTGGCCGATCTCCTCGCCGAACGAGTAGCCGATGTTGACCGAGAACAGGCCGGCGAGCGCGTCCAGGTAGCGCTTCCCGTTCGTGTCCTCGAGGTAGCACCCGTCGCCGCGGACGATGATCGGGACGTCGTGCGTCGCGTAGTCGCCCATGCGCGTGAAGTGCATCCACAGGTGCTCCTTCGCAGCCTGCTGGAGGTCGATCTTGTGGACGCTCACCTCGGTCACACGGCACCTCGCTGTCGTCTTGCGGAGCGGTACTGCCAGAGGACGTTACCGAGGGCGAGCGCGATCGACGACGAGGAAGATCGCGCTCGCGACGACGTTCACCTGCGGCGGCACCGCCACGCGCGCGATGCCCCAGACGAAGATGGGGAACGTCTGCGTGCCGCCCGCGCTGAAGTAGGTGATCACGAAGTCGTCGATCGAGAGCGCGAATCCGAGCAGCGCCGCCGCGAGCATCGCGGGCGCGATCAGCGGGAGAGTCACCTTGCGAAACGTGGTGACCTCGTTCGCACCGAGGTCCATCGCGGCCTCTTCGAGATGTCGATCGAACCCAATCAGGCGCGCCTTCACCGTGACCACGACGAAGCTGACGATGAACATGACGTGCGCGATGAAGATCGTGACGAAGCCGAGCTGGAACACCGCCGTCGTGTTCAGGAACAGGGTGAGGAGGGAGGCGCCGAGAACGATCTCCGGAGTCGACATGGGCAGGAAGACGAGCAGGTTCGTCGCCCCGCGCCCGACGAAGTGGTGGCGCACGATCGCCATCGCCATGATCGTGCCGAGCGCGGTGGCTACGACGGTCGCGAGCAAGCCGACCTCGATCGACGTGACGAGGGCGTCCTGGATCCCGAGAACGTCATTCCAGTTCGCCCAGTTGTCGAGCGTGAAACCCTCCCAGATGTAGTTGAAGCGCCCGGCGGGCGCATTGAAGGAGAAGAGGATCACGACCGCGATCGGCAGCATCAGGTAGCCGACGACCGCGAGCGCGTAGACCGTCAGTGCATGGCGCTTCGCGAACGCCCACGTCCGGGCCGCGAGCCCCGGCCGGGCACGGGAGGCCGCTGCGACGACGTCCGTCATCCGGTCAACCGCTCCGATCCGACGATCCGCGCGTAGATCAGGAGGGCGACGAGGATCGACCCCATGAGGACGAAGGAGAGCGCGGCCGCGCTCGGGTAGTCGAGGGACTCGAGGAACTTGGCCTGGATGACGTTCCCGATCATCGCCTGCCGTGGCGTGCCGAGAAGCGCCGCGTTGATGAAGTCGCCCGCGGCCGGGATGAAGGTGAGGAGCGTCCCGGCGACGATCCCGGGCGCCGACAGCGGGAGTGTCACCCGCAGGAACGCCTGGGTCGACGACGCGTAGAGATCCTTCGCCGCTTCGAGGAGGCGCGGGTCGATCTGCTCGAGCGAGACGTAGATCGGGAGCGCCATGAAGGGGAAGAAGTTGTAGGTGATGCCCGAGACGACGGCGAACGTCGTTGCCAGGAGCCGCCCGTCGGGGCCGAGGATGTGCAGATCTCGCAGGATCCCGACCACGGGCCCCTCGTCGGCGAGGATGTTGAGCCATGCGAGTGTCCGCACGAGGTACGTGACGAAGAAGGGCGCGACGATGAAGAGCAGGAAGAGGTTCCTCCACGGGCCCGCCCTGAACGCGATCCAGTAGACGAGCGGATATGCGAGCACGAGGCAGGCGACGGTCGCGATCCCGGCGTACACGAAGGACCGCACGAACTGCTGGTGGTAGTCGCGAATCGCGTTCGAGTAGTTCGAGAACTCCCAGGTGAACTGGAAGTCCGGGAAGAGGCCGGACTGGAGCGACTCGTAGCCGAGGAACCCGAGCGGGATCAGGAAGAAGATCGCGAGCCAGAGGATCCCAGGCGCGAGGAGGAGGTAGGGCGTGATGCCCTTGTGTCGGTGGAGGAACGAGCCCATCTCGTCGGTGTTACTTGCCCTGGACCGCGAGCCACCTCTTCTCGTAATCGGGATTCGTGAACATGGCGGGGTCGTTCTGGTACATCCGGGAGAGCATGTCGTCGGTCGGGAAGGCGAGCGTGTTCGCAGCTGCGTCAGGGTTGAGCTTCGCCGCCTCTTCCTTCACGCCCTTGACCGAGGAGATGTAGTTCGCCCCGAGGGCGAGCTGGGCCGAGATCTTCGGGTCGTAGACGAAGTTCATGTACGTCGAGGCCGTCGGCACGCTGCCTTCGAGCGGAACGAGCATGTTGTCGGTCCAGATGATCCCGCCCTTCTCGGCGATTCCCCATTTGATCTTCGGGTCGCCGAGGTTGAGGATGTCGCCCGACCAGGCCATGCTCGCGGCGAGATCGCCCCTCGCGAGCGGCTGCGCGTAGTTGTTGCCGTAGAAGCTGCGGATCTGGCCCGAGTCCTGCGCCTTCTGGATGACCGCCAGCGCGCGGTCGAACGTCTCGTCGGTGACCTTCGCCGGATCGTCGCCGTTCTCGAGCATGACGAGACCGAGCGTGTCGGCCATCGAGTTCCAGACGCCGACCTTCCCCTTCAGCTTCGGATCCTCGAGCAACTGCGTGACCGTCGTCACCGGCCCGGTGATGTCCTCGTTCCACGCGATGCCGTCCATCCCCGAGAACCACGGGAGCGTGAACTCCCGGTTCGGGTCGAACGGAGGGCTCGACTGCGCGTCGATGAGGTTGACGATGTTTGGGATGAGATTCTTGTCGAGCGCCAGCGCCCAGTCGTTGTCCAGGTACTCGCCGAGGAAGCGGTCGTTGTCGGTCGAGACGATGATGTCGCGCCCGATGCCCTGCCCCTGGGCGAGGCGGCCCTGGACGGTCGCGAAGTACTCGGAGTTGGAGTTGACGTCCTCGTAGTAGTTGACCTTGATCTTCGTCTTCTGCGTGAACTGTTGGAGCGTCGTCGGGCCCTCCAGGCCGGCGGCCTTCCGGGTGTCTGGCGTGTCGATGTAGAGCTCCCAGTTCGAGAAGTTGAGGACGTCCTTCAGCTCGCCGCCAGCGTTCGCTACCGCCGTCTCCGCCGCCGCAGGCGGCGAGTAGGCCGGGGACCGTCAGGAGCGTGGCGCCGGCCGCACCGCGCCGCAGCAGCTCTTGGCGGGTCAAGTGTGGATTCATGTCGTCTCCTCCTCCATGACCGAGTCGTCTCTGTCGACGACGAACGTCGAGTCCGGGCTCCAGCTCAGGGTCACGGGCGACCCGAGCGCAGGGATGGGCGTGCCGGTGTCGATGTTCTGGACGAACACATGCACGATCCCGGCCGCCGTGCGGACGACGATCTCCGTCGCGACGCCGATGTAGGCCGTCTCGCTGACATTGCCGACGAGGCGGTTCTCGCCGCCCCCGTCGCCGAGCGCGATCTTCTCCGGGCGGACGCCGGCCGCCACGGCGCCGGTGCGCCCGTTCACGTGCACGCGGATGTGCTCGCCGCTGTCGAGCCGGACGCCGTCCCCCTCCACGGTCCCGGGAAGCAGGTTGGAGATCCCGAGGAAGCTCGCGACGAACGGCGTCGCTGGGCGCTCGTACAGCTTCTGCGGCGGCCCCAGCTGCTCGATGCGGCCGAGGTTCATGACCGCGATCGCATCCGCCATCGTCATCGCCTCCTCCTGATCGTGCGTGACGTGGACGAACGTGATCCCGACCTCGTTCTGGATGCGCTTCAGCTCGAGCTGCATCTGCTTGCGGAGCTTCAGGTCGAGCGCCCCGAGCGGCTCGTCGAGCAGGAGCACCTGCGGATGGTTCACGAGCGCGCGGGCGAGCGCGACCCGCTGCTGCTGCCCTCCGGAGAGCTGCTTCGGCTTCCGCTGCGCGAGCCCGGTGAGGCCAACGAGCTCGAGGATCTCCGCGACGCGGCCCCGGCGTTCGCCCTTCGGCACTCCTTTCCGCTCGAGCCCGAACCCGACGTTGTCCTCGATCGACATGTGCGGGAAGAGCGCGTAGCTCTGGAAGACGGTGTTGACGTCGCGCTTGTACGGCGGCAGCCCGACGACGTCGCGGTCGCCGAGGAAGATGCGCCCTTCCGTCGGCTCCTCGAAGCCGCCGATCATGCGCAGCGTCGTCGTCTTCCCGCAGCCGGACGGCCCGAGGAGCGCGAAGAACGAGCCGCGGGGCACCTCGAGCGTGATCCCGTCCACCGCAGTCGTGCCGTCGAAGGTCTTGACGACGTTCTCCAGCCGCACATCGGGGGCCGCGACCCCTCCGGCCGTAGTCACCGCGCGAGCGTAACGCGGCTCTCGGTCCCAACGCAATGGACGAAACGGATATCAGTCGTCGTCGGGCATGGGCACCACGAGCACCGGGACCCGCGAGCGGTGAACGAGCTTGTGCGGCACCGAGCCGAGGATGAGCCCGGTCAACGGCCGCTCGCTCGCCGACCCGACGACGATCATCCGCGCGCCGCGCTCGTCGGCCAGGGCGAGCAGCGCCTCGGCCGGGCGCTTGGAGACGAGGACAGCCTCGGCCTCCACGCCCGCCTCGACGGCCTTCTCGACCGCCGCGTCCACCACGCGCCCTCGATCCGGAACATCGGGACGAAGGACGCGAGCAGCGCGCCCGGGGCCTGAACGCCGACGAGATCGTCACCGTCCCGATCACGGCCGCGAGCGAGTACGCGGGCGCGGTCGAGGCGAGCCCGATGACGAGCGCCTCGCGGAAGCCGATCGCGTCGTGCTCGAGCTCCGCGCTCCGAGGCGGCCGGCCGTGGCCGTTCCGTCACTCGGCGAGCTTCACGACGACGTGCTTGACGCGGGTGTACTCCTCCATCGAGTAGATCGACATGTCCTTGCCGTAGCCGGACTCCTTGAAGCCGCCGTGCGGCATCTCGGGCGTCAGCGGGAACAGGTGCTCGTTGATCCAGACCGTGCCGAAGTCGAGCCTCGCCGCGACCTTCATCGCGCGCCCGACGTTCTCCGAGAACACCGACGCCGCAAGCCCGTAGCGGACGCCGTTGGCCATCTCGATCGCCTCGTCGTCCGCGGAGAACGGCTGCACGGTGACGACGGGCCCGAAGACCTCGTTCTGGACGATCTCGGCGTCCTGGCCGACGTCGGTCACGATCGTCGGCTTCACGAAGAACCCACGGTCGCCGAGCGCGCCGCCGCCCGTGACGATAGTGGCCTTCGCGTCCGTCGCGCGATCGAGGAAGCCGAGAACGCGCTCCTGCTGCTCTTGCGAGATGACCGGACCCATCTCGATCTCGTCGTCCGTCGACGGGTCGCCCACGGACATGGCGTCGACGGCCTTGGCCGTCTCCGACAGCACGTCGTCGTAGATCCCGCCCGAGACGAGGATCCGCGAGGAGGCCGTGCAGTCCTGGCCGGAGTTGAAGTAGCCGCCGATCTTGATCGCCTCCGCGACCGTGGCCGGGTCGGCGTCGTCGAGCACGACCATGGGCGCCTTCCCACCGAGCTCGAGGTGCAGCCGCTTGACCGTGTCGGCGGCGTTCTTCGCGATGATCTTCCCGGTCGCCGTGTCCCCGGTCAGCGAGACGAGCCGGATTTCCGGGTGCCGCACGAGCGCGTCGCCCGCGGGAATCCCGTCCCCGGTCACGACCTGGAGGACGCCGGCGGGGATGACGTCCTGCGCGAGCTCCACGAAGCGAAGGAGGGTGAGCGGCGTCTGCTCCGCCGGCTTGATGATCTGGACGTTGCCCGCGGCGAGCGCCGGCCCGATCTTCCAGATCGCCATGTACAGCGGGTAGTTCCAGGGGCAGATGCCGGCGACGATCCCGAGCGGCTCGCGCCGGATCATCGACGTGTAGCCCTCGACGTACTCGCCGGCCGACTTGCCCTCGAGGTTCCGCGCCGCGCCCGCGAAGAAGCGGAGGCAGTCGGACATCGCCGGCGGCTCGTCCTTCGCGACCCACCACGGCTTGCCGACGTTGAGGGACTCGAGCCGAGCGAGCTCCTCGGCGTTGTCGTCGATCACGTCCGCGAGCCCGAGCAGGAGCTCCATCCGGTCCTTCGGCGTCTTCCCCTGCCACTCGGCCCACGCCTTCTTCGCGGCGTCGACCGCGCGATCGACGTCCTCCGCAGTGCCGCGCGGGACCTCGGCGATGACCTCGCCGGTCGCCGGATTCAGGATCTCCATCGTCTCGCCCGACGCCGAGTCGACGAACTCCCCGGCGATGAAGTGCTTCTGCTTCGTCACGGACACGCTCACGGCGGACCTCCTCGCTCGAGTCCGGGTGAACATACCGCCGACGCGCCCTTTCCGCCTCGTGTAGAACCGCGCTGCCGTGAGAATCCTCGTCGTCGGAACGGGCGGTGTCGGGTCTGCCTTCGCGTCGATCGCGCGCCGGCGGTCGTTCTTCGAGAGCTGCGCGCTCGCGGACTACGACCCGGAGCGCCCTGCGGCCCTGCTCCCGCCGCTCGACGACGGCCGCTTCAGCGCCCACCGGATCGACGCCTCGAGCAAGGACGACGTCGTCCGGCTGATCCGCGAGACGGACGCAGACGTCGTCCTGAACGCCGTCGACCCGGTCTTCAACGTCGCGATCTTCGACGCGTGTTTCGAAAGCGGCGTCACGTACCTGGACATGGCGATGACCTTGTCGCAGCCGCACCCCGAGCGTCCGTACGAGGAGGTCGGCGTGAAGCTCGGCGACTACCAGTTCGAGCGCGCGCTGGCGTGGGAGAAACAAGGCCTGCTCGCGCTCGTCGGCATCGGGATCGAGCCGGGCGCCGCGGACGTGTTCGCGCGCTACGCGGCCGACGAGCTCTTCTCCGAGATCGACGAGATCGGGATCCGCGACGGCGCGAACCTCGTCGTCGAGGGCTACGACTTCGCGCCCACCTTCTCGATCTGGACGACGATCGAGGAGTGCCTCAACCCGCCGGTGATCTGGGAGAGCGAACGCGGCTGGTACACGACGGCGCCCTTCTCGGAGCCGGAGGTCTTCGACTTCCCCGAGGGCATCGGCCCCGTGGAGTGCGTCAACGTCGAGCACGAGGAGGTGCTGCTCGTCCCGCGCTGGATCGAGTGCCGCCGCGTGACGTTCAAGTACGGGCTCGGCGACGAGTTCATCGAGGTGCTGAAGACGCTGCACAAGCTCGGGCTCGACTCGACGAAGAAGATCCCGGTGAAGGGCGTCGAGGTCGCGCCGCGGGACGTCGTCGCAGCCGCGCTTCCCGATCCCGCGACGCTCGGCGACCGCATGGCCGGAAAGACGTGCGCGGGAACGCTCGTCACGGGGGTCGGCAAGGACGGCGCCCCACGGAAGACCTACCTCTACCACGTCGCCGACAACGAGGAGACCATGCGCGAGTACGGCTCGCAGGCAGTCGTCTGGCAGACGGCGATCAACCCCGTCATCGCGCTCGAGCTGCTCGCCGCGGGCGAATGGAGCGGCGCCGGCGTCCTCGGCCCGGAGGCCTTCCCGCCGCAGCCGTTCCTCGCGAAGCTCGAGGAGTACGGCGCCCCGCACGGCGTCCTCGAGCTCGAGCCCGACCGCTAGAAGGCGATGCGCACCCGTCCCCAACGGACGAGCCAGAACGCCAAGTTACAACTTGTAACTTGGCGCGCCCGCTGCCGGCCTTTCGCTGCAGATGCGCGCCGCGTCGCAGGATCCTGCGACGGGACGCGCGTCCGCGCAGGGAGCATGGCGGCGAACAGCGACGCCAAGTTACAACTTGTAACTTGGCCGCTCTTTCGGACCTGTCGATGAGTTCGCGCCTCGTTCGTCGTCTTACAAGTGATGCGGTCTAGGATCGAGTCATGGCGGTCGTAAGGCTGCGCGCCCCGCTCTCCGAGCTCACGGGCGGCAAGCGAGAGCTCGAGCTGGACGGCGCGACCGTGCGCGAAGTCCTGCGCGCGCTCGAGCGCGAGCACCCTGCGATCGCCGGCTGGATCCTCGACGAGCAGACGACGATCCGCGAGCACATCAACGTCTTCGTCAACGGTGAGAAGAGCCGGGAGGAAACCGCGCTCGGCGCCGACGACCGCATCCACGTCATTCCATCGATCAGCGGGGGGTAGCCACGATGACCGAGCTTCTCGTCGGGACGAAGAAGGGCCTGTTCGCGCTCCAGGGCGACGACGGCGCGTTCGAGATCACCTCACGCGCGTTCGCGGGCGAGCCCGTCGAGTTCGCCATGCGCGACCCGCGGAGCGGTCGCTACTTCGCGTGCGTGACCTCCGCGTTCTACGGGCCGAAGGTCTTCTACGCCGACGACCCCGGTCAGGAGGAATGGGAGCAGGCGGAGGGTCTCGCGCTTCCCGAGGACCAGGAGAAGCCGCTCGAACGTCTCTGGCTGGTGGCTGTCGGGGAGGAAGACGGGCTCCTGTATGCGGGCGGCGCGCCGGGCGTCCTCTTCGAGAGCCGCGACGGCGGGCTCACGTGGGAGCTGAACAAGGGCTTCTGGGACCAGCCGACGCGCCCTGACTGGAGCCCCGGCGCCGGCGGCATGTGCCTGCACTCGATCGCGACCTGGCCGGGTGACCCGTCGCGGATCGCGATGGGAGTCTCGGCGGTGGGCGTCTGGCTCTCCGAGGACGGCGGCGTGACCTGGCAGCACGGCAACAAGGGCCTGTACCCGCGGTACATGCCCGAGGAGAAGCGCCAGGACACGATCGACCTCTGCGTCCACAACATGCACCGGCACCCGGCGAAGCCCGAGCGCCTGTTCATGCAGTTCCACGGCGGCGTCTATCGCTCCGACGACGCCGGTGAGAGCTGGATCGACATCGGGACCGACACCGGCCTTCCGTCCGACTTCGGCTTCCCGCTCGTGATCGACCCGGCCGATCCCGACAGCGCCTACGTGATCCCGCTCGTGGCCGACATCGACCGCGTGACGCCGGAGGGTCGCGTGCGCGTGTACGAGACGCGCGACGCGGGCGCGTCCTGGACCCCGCGCGGCGACGGGCTCCCGGCCGAGGACGCGTTCCTGACGATCCTGCGCCAGGCCTTCGGCCGCGAGGGCTCGGGCGAGTCCATGGGGCTGTTCTTCGGGGCGACGTCGGGCGACGTCTTCGGCTCACGCGACGCGGGCGCAAGCTGGTTCACGGCCGCGGCGAACCTCCCGCCGGTGCACTCGGTTCGCGTCGCGTAGCGGCCCGGTCAGTCGAGCCCGCGGCTCAGCATCCGGCCGATCTCGATCCGCACGGTGACGCGCCGCTCGCCGGGCTGGCGCGAGGCGTAGACCTCCCTGCCCGTGTACTTCTTCGACAGCCGGTCGATCTGCGCATCGGCGCCTTCGTCGACGAGCGTCCCCGTCCCGTTGACCTTGAGCCAGCGGTACGGATCGGCCGGATCGACGACCACGAGCGATACGTGTGGATCGCGCGCGAGGTTGAGTGGCTTCACGCGACCGTGGGCGGTGTTGATCGAGACACCCTCGTCGTCCACATCGACCCAGACCACCGTCGACTGCGGTGAGCCGTCGCGATTCACCGTCGTCACGATCCCCACGAACGGGTTCTCGAGAAACGCGCGCTCGGCGGCCGAAAGCTCCGTCATCGATCCGCGCCTACAGGACCCGCTCGGCGAGGCCCGGGTAGTCGAGGACGAGGCCGGCTTCGTCGTACACGAGAACGTCTCGATACCCGAACGCCGGCCCCTCGTAGTCGTAGCGGCGGCGGCCGCCTTCGTCGGGCAGCCTGGCGTACCGCTGCTCGAGCCGCTCCACGGCGAGGCTCGGCGCGCGAACGTACGCCGCGGGCGCCTCCGCGTCCTCGCCCACCGCGAGGCCGAGTCGGTGCACGGGGAACGCGTTCGTGAACGCCGACGCCTCGAGATCGACGTCGAGGCAGCCCTCGAGCGCGGGCGCTGCACGGCCATCGATCGACCACGCGCCGCTCCCGTCTCCGACGAGGACGGTCGCGCGCTGACCTGCCGCGGATCGGCAAGCGACCTCCACCCGAGTCCTCCACGTTGAGTCGACCACGATCACGTAGCCGACGCTCCAGGCCACGCCCTCCTCCACCGCCGTCGTGTGTCCCGCGAAGCGATAGCCCGCGTCGCCCCGCTCGATGAACAGCGCTTCGAATCCGTCACGCGCACCGACGTGCCGCCAGGCGGCGCTCGCCGGGAGGTCGCGCATCAGACGATCGCGACCATGCGGTCGATCGCGCCGCGCGCTCGCGCGGCGATCTCGGGCTCCACCGTCACGACGTGCTTCCAGTCGCGCAGCGAGTCGCGGAGCTTCTCGAGCGTGATCATCTTCATGTACCGGCAGATGGCCTTCTCGGACACGGCCTCGAAGCGCTTCTCGGGCGCCTCCTTCGAGAGGCGGTGGATGATCCCGGTCTCGGTCGCGACGAGGAAGCGCTCCTTCGGCGACTGCCGCGCGAAGCGGATCATCCCCTCGGTCGAGAGGATGTGCGTGCGGCCGTTCCCGAAGGCCATGCACTGGCTCGCGCACCCGCACTCCGGGTGGACGAGGAGCTCCGCGTCGGGCGCCTCGTCCTGCCAGCGCTCGATGTCCTGCGGCCGGATGCCCGCGTGCACGTGGCACTCGCCCATCCAGATCCGGAGCGAGCGCCCGGTGACCTTCTCGAGCCAGAGCCCGAGGTACATGTCCGGAAGGAACAGGATCTCCGTGTCCTCGGGAATCGAGTCGACGATCGCCTTCGCGTTCCCCGACGTGCAGCAGTAGTCGCTCTCGGCCTTCACCTCGGCGGTCGTGTTCACGTAGGACACGACGACCGCGCCCGGGTTCTCCGCCTTCCAGGTGCGAAGCTGGTCGGCCGTGATCGACGCGGCGAGCGAGCAACCGGCGTCGAGGTCGGGGATGAGCACCGTCTTCTCGGGACAGAGGATCGCGGCCGTCTCGGCCATGAAGTGGACGCCGCAGAAGGCGATCGCCTCGGCCTCGGTGCGAGCCGCCTCCTGCGAGAGCCCGAGCGAGTCGCCGACGAAATGGGCGACGTCCTGCACCTCGGGCACCTGGTAGTTGTGGGCGAGGATCACCGTGTCGCGCTCGGCCGCGAGCGCGCGGATCTCCTCCTGCATGGTCGTGATCTCCGCAGTGGTCATGTGAGCTCCAATGAGACGTCGAGGGAACGGGCAGAGTGCGTGAGCGCGCCGATCGAGATCTCGTCGACTCCGGTCTCGGCGACGGCGCGGACGTTCTCGAGCGTGATCCCGCCGGAGGCCTCGAGCCGCGCGCGGCCACGCGTGAGCGCCACGGCCGCGCGCAGGTCGTCGAGCGTCATGTTGTCGAGCAGGATCCCGTCCGCGCCCGCGTCCAGCGCTTCGGACACCTGCTCGAGCGTGTCGCACTCGACCTCGATCGGGAGGGGCGTCACGTCGCGGAGGCGCTCGACGGCGGCGGGGATCGACCCGGCGGCGCGCAGGTGGTTGTCCTTGACGAGGACGCCGTCGTCGAGCGCGAGCCGGTGGTTCCGCCCGCCGCCGCACGCGACGGCGTGCTTCTCGAGGACGCGGAGGCCGGGCGTCGTCTTGCGCGTGTCGAGGATGGCCGCGCCGGTGCCGTCGACCGCGTCGACGTAGCGGCGCGTCAGCGTCGCGATGCCCGAGAGGCGGCCGAGGAAGTTGAGCGCCGTCCGCTCGCCGGTGAGGATCGCGCGCTGGAGCCCCGCCACCCGGGCGACGACGGTCACGCCCTCGACCGCGGCGCCTTCGTCGACGAGCGCCTCGAAGCGGATGTCCTCGTCGAGGGCGCGGAACACGGCCTCGGCCGCGTCGAGCCCGCAGACGACTCCGGGCTCCTTCAGGAGGAGCTCCGCCTCGCCCGACGCGTCGGCGTCCACCGTCGCCTCGGTCGTGACGTCCCCAGCGCCCACGTCCTCGGCGAGCGCGGCGTAGACGACGCGGAGGGTGTCGACGGCTACAGCCATGTCTCCAGCCTCGGCTCGTCGCCGCGGCGAAGGACGACGTGCTGTTCGAACGCCTCGTCCTCGGCGGGATGGTCGACGCGGAAGTGCGCGCCGCGGCTCTCCTCCCGGACAAGGGCGCTCTCGGCGGTGAGGCGCGTGAGCAGATGCGGCGCGGAGCGGAGCCGCTCGAGTCCCGCCGCGTCGCGCACGAGGCCGCAGTCGCGCCAGAGCGCGGCACGCAGCTCCGGGGTCGCGGTCTCCGTGGCCTCGATGGCGTGGGGTGCGGACAGCTTCGCGGGAAGGCCCGGCTCCGCGAGCGCCGCGAGCGCCGCGCGTCGCCCGAAGACCAGGCACTCGAGGAGCGAGTTCGAGGCGAGGCGGTTCGCCCCGTGCACGCCAGTCGCAGCGCACTCGCCCGCGGCGTAGAGGCCCGGAAGCTCTGTGCGCCCGTCGAGGTCGGTGACGATGCCGCCGATCGTGTAATGCGCGGCCGGCGCGACGGGGATCGGGCTCTCGGCCGGGTCGTAGCCCTGCTCGGCAAGCCGGCCCATGAGCCCCGGAAAGCGGCCGCGGTCGATGTCCCGCAGGTCGAGGAGCGCGGTGCCGCGCGCGGCGATCTCGCGGGCGACGACGTCGCGCGGGGCGAGCTCGTCGGTGAAGCGCTCGCCGCGCTCGTCGAGGAGCGTCGCGCCCTCGCCGCGCAGCGCCTCGCTCAGCAGGAGCGAGGAATCGACGAGAGTCGTCGGGTGGAACTGGGTGAACTCGAGGTCGGCGACGGCCGCGCCGGCTCGGTAAGCGGCCGCTATCCCTTCGCCCACTGCGCCCGGCGGGTTCGTCGAGCGCTGCCAGAGAGCGGCCGCGCCTCCGGTCGCGAGCAGGGTCGCGCGTGCGGCCACCGTGCGGGACTCGGTGACGACCCCCACGCAGCGGCCGTCGTGCTCCCACACGGCCTGCATCCGCTCCCCCTCGGCGACCTGGATCCGCGGGTGCCCGAGCACGCGCGCTGCAAGCCGCCTCGCGACGCGGTCGCCCGTCGCCGCGCCGCCCGCATGCACCACACGGCGCCGGCTGTGGCCCCCTTCGAGACCGAGGTCGTCGTCGAACTCGACGCCGAGCTCCACGAGATCCCGGATCCGCGCGGCTGCCTCTCCCGTGAGCGCCGCGACCGCGCTCGGGCGCGAGAGCCCGCGTCCGGTGCGGAGCGTGTCGTCCGCATGCAGCGCAGGCGTGTCGTCGGCGCCGACTGCGGCCGCGATCCCGCCCTGGGCGAGCGAGCTGGTCGAGGCGAGCAGCGGGCCCTTGGCGAGGACGAGCACGCGACTCTCGGAGGCGGCGCAGAGGGCTGCGAAGAGACCGGCGACGCCTCCACCGACCACGAGGAGGTCGAAGTCGGCGTCCGGGGAGGTCTCGGGGAGTCCGCTCATGGTAGTTTTCGCCTCTGAGTCAATAACCTCGTGGCCGAGTCTACCACCCAGACCCAACTCCCCGCACATGCCGTGCTCGCCGTCGTCTTCCAGGTCCGTGACGACGAGCTCCAGGTTCTCCTCTGGGAGCGCGCCCGCGAGCCGTTCCGCGGCGCGTGGTCCCTTCCCGGCGGCACCGCTCGATCCCGGCGAGACGCTCGAGGCGTCGATCCTCCGCCACCTCGAGACGAAGGTCGACGTGAGCGAGGTCGCGCACCTCGAGCAGCTCGGCACCTGGAGCGACCCTCGCCGGCATCCGGACCGGTGGGAGCTCGCGACCGCGTACCTCGGCCTCGTCCCTCTCGGCATCGACCCGCGCGTCCCTGCGGACACGCGCTGGCACCGCGTCGACGCGCTCCCCGAGACCGCGTTCGACCACGGCGCGATCGTGCTGGCCGGCCGCGAGCGGATACGCGGGAAGCTCTCGTACTCGAACGTCGGCTTCGCGCTCGCGCCGCCGAGCTTCACGCTTGCGCAGCTGCGGGACATCTACGCCGCCGCGCTCGGACACGATGTCTCCGCGACGAACCTCAAGCGCGTCCTGCTCCGCCGCGGTGTTCTCGAAGCGACAGGCGAGCGGCGCGCACACGGACCGGCGGGCGGGCGACCGGCCGAGGTCTTCCGCTTCCGTACGAGCCGCCTCGAGGTGACCGATCCGTTCGCCGTACTGCGCCCGCCGACCGCGTAGCCTGCCGCGAGGTGTTGCCATCCGGCGCATCGGGAACACTCGCAACGTGAGGCTCCTGGGTCGCCTGCGGCGCTCAAGACCGGGCCGTCTGCGGTCGATCTCTGGTCGCATGCGGCACTTCCATCTGTGGCTTCTCGTGATCGGCCTGCTCAGCCTCGTTGCCGAGGCGCTCGCGGCCGCCGCGGTCTTCTGGCGCGGCACGCCTCGACGCAGCCGACACGCCTGAGCCGGCGTCAGCCTCCAGCAGCGCGAAGGAGCGCGGTCACCACCCCGGCGATCACCATCGCGACGATGATCGGCGCCCCGCGCCAGACCGCGACCGCAGCAGCAGCGACGCCGGGCACACGCGCGTCGACTGCGATCTCCTGGTCGCCCGCGAACGTCTGCGTCACGACGAGCGCCGTGAGCATGACCGGCGCGAGGAGGTCGACGACCGACTGCAGTCGCGGTGCGAGCGGCCGGCGGCCGAGGAGCACGGGCCCGGAAGCCTTGAACGCGATCGTGGCCGCACCGACCGCCAGGACGACGATCCAGAACGTCACCGCCGCAGCCCCAACAGACAGGCCGTGGCGGCCGCGACGATCGGGACACCCGCCGGGGCGACGGGCGTGAGCACCAGCGTGATCGCGCCCGCCAGCGCGGCCGCCTGGATCGCGCGCCGACCCTTCAGATACGGGACGAGGATCGCGAGGAAGAGCGCGGCGAACGCCGCATCGAGCCCGAGCGCGTCCGGATCTTCGAGGAGATCGCCGACGAACGTCCCCGCCGCCGTGCTCGCGACCCAGAGCACGTAGAAGACGATCCCCGAGCCCAGAAGGATGTTTCGCTCGAAGCCTCCGCGACGCCCGGCGAGCGCCCACGACTCGTCGACGATCGCCTGCGATTCGACGAGGCGCCGAAACTTCCCGCCTGGGAAGATCGACGACACGGTGATGCTGATCGCCATGTAGCGCGCGTTGAGGAAGACGGCGGCCGCGATCGCGGCGAGGACCGTGCCGCCCGCGTCGAGGACCGACACGGCTGCGAACTGCGATGCCCCCGCGAACGTCGTCGCGGACATGACCACCGCGGCGCCGAGGCTCATCCCGGCCGTTTTCGCCAGAACGCCGAACGAGAGGCCGAAGAGAATCGGGCTCGGCGCGAGCGGAAGTGCCGCCCGGACGCCGTCGCGCACGCGCGGCGCGGAGCCGCTGGTCGATGTCACCGCGCGAACGTAACAGCCCCTGGTGCCACAATCGGGGCATGAAGGTGGCGGTCAGCGGGGCGTCGGGGCTCATCGGATCCGCGCTCGTCCCCGCTCTCCGGACAGCCGGCCACGAGGTCGTGACGCTCGTCCGGAGGGAGCCCGCGGGCTCGGACGAGATCGCCTGGGACCCCTCCGTCGGGACGATCGACACGGCCGCCCTCACCGGCGTGGACGCGTTCGTCAGCCTGAGCGGCGCGAACCTCGACCGCCGCTGGACGGCGTCGCAGAAGGCCGAGATCCTCGAGTCGCGCGTGCGGACGACCGACCTCCTCGCGCGGACTGCGGCCGCGCTCGACCCGCGGCCTTCGGCGTTCGTGAGCGTGGGTGGAACGGGGATCTACGGCGATCGGGGAGACGAGGTGCTGACCGAGGCGTCCGAGCTCGGCTCCGGGTTCCTCGCCGGCGTCGTTCGAGCGAAGGAGGCCGCCGCGGAGCCCGCACGCGAGGCGGGCATCCGTGTCGTCGACTTTCGCCAGGGGATCGTCCTCACCCGCCGCGGCGGCGCGCTCGCGCGCATGCTGACGCCGTTCCGGCTCGGCCTCGGCGGCCGTGTCGGAAGCGGGAGGCAGTGGTGGAGTTGGGTCGCGCTCGACGACTCCGTCGCCGGCTTCCGCTTCGCTCTCGAGAGCGACGTCGAGGGCCGGGTGAACCTCACCTCACCGAACCCCGCGCCCAACGCGCACTTCGTCAAGGCGCTCGGGCACGCGCTTCACCGGCCGACGGTGTTCCCGTTGCCCGAGTTCGCGGTGAAGGCCGCCTTCGGCGAGAAGGGCGAGGCAATCCTCCTCGAAGGCCAGCGGGTGCTGCCGGCGCGGCTGCTCGAGGCGGGTTTCACATTCCGCTATCCGGAGCTCGACGCGGCGCTCGAGCGCGCTCTCGAGAGGTAGCTGCTCGCGCGTGCCCGATCTGGCGACGCTCGGTTGGGACGAAGGCTGGAGCGACGCCTTCGAGCAGCACGCCGCCGCGGGTCTTGTCCCGGGCCGAGTCTCGGTCCCGCATCGGGGCGCGTACGACGTCCTCACCGCGGAAGGCGAGACCCGCGCACAGCTCCCGGGGCGGGCACGGCGCGACCTCGAGGCCGCGGAGGTCCCCGTGGTCGGAGACTGGGTCGCCCTCGACGCACGGAGCCAGGCGGCGCCCGCGATCCGGGCCGTCCTCCCGCGACGCACGAAGTTCTCACGCCGCGCCGCCCACGACCCGGGAGCCGACGTCGCCCGCGAGCAGGTCGTCGCGGCGAACGTCGACGTCGTATTCGTTGTGGCCTCGCTCGCCGACGACGTGAACCTGCGCGTGCTCGAGCGCTACCTCACGCTCGTCTGGGAAAGCGGCGCGCGACCCGTGATCCTGCTGACGAAGGCCGATGTCGCGTCGGATCCCGAGCGCGCCGTCCGCGCCCTCGACGGCCTCGGCGACGTCGCCGTACACGCAATTTCGGCGCGCACCGGCGTCGGCCTCGACGCCGTTCGGAGCCATCTCGGCCCAGGCGTGACGGGGGCTCTGCTCGGGCCGTCGGGCGTCGGCAAGTCGACGCTGGTGAATGCGCTCGTCGCCGAGGACCTGCTCGAGACGGGCGAGGTCGCGCGAGACGGCTCGGGCAGGCATACGACGACCCGCCGGGAGCTGATCCTCGTCCCCGGCGGCGGTCTCGTCGTCGACAACCCGGGCATGCGCGAGCTCCACCTCTGGCTCGCCGACGAGGGACTCGAGGACGCGTTCGAGGACATCGTCGAGCTCGCCGCGCGCTGCCGGTTCTCGGACTGCCGCCACGAAGGCGAGCCCGGATGCGCAGTGGCAGAGGCCATCGCCGCAGGGACTCTCGACCCCGAGCGGTTCGCGAGCTACCGCGAGCTCGAGCGCGAGCTCGCCGAGCTCGATGAGCGGCTCGCACGCCGCGAGCGCTCCCGCGACCGGCGCAGACGGCCGGACGCGGGAGCCTCGTAATCGGCTAGCCGGACGCGACGTTCGCCGCTCCTGGCGTGACCGTTGTGGTGAACTCCCAGTCCGACCCGGAGTCGTTCCGGTCCTCCCCGTCCGGAATGCGCGAGAGCGATCCCGTGACGGTGTTCGAGTCCGCGGCCTCGAGCGACGTTCCCTCGGTGAGGTCGAACGTCTGCCCGTCGATGACGGCGGCCGTGATCTCGCCCTCGTAGGAGAGCGAGTCGAGGAGCAACCCGCTCGTCGTGTCGACGAGCGCGACACCATCGGGCGCGCCGTTCTGCGCCTCGGCCGGGATCGAGAGATGGCCGTTCGCGACGAGCGAGCCGGTCAGCGCCACTCTGTCGTACTCGAGACCGTCGCCGCCGTTCACGAGCACGACCGCGACGCCCTCGAGCGAGAGCTCGCCGATGCTCGTGTTCGTGATCTCGACGAATCCGCCGCCGTCCGCGCCAACCTGGTCGTAGTCGACTTCGTTCAGGACGAGGCCGAGCCTCGGCTCCGGCGGAGGCGGTGGAGGCGCCGCACCGCCGCAGGTGAACACGATGGCGTTGTCCGTGCCGGTAGTCACGTCGACCGTCCCGGCGGAACCGTCGTTGCGGGTGCAAGCCGAGCCCTGGAGGGCGTCGAGCGAATCGAGCGACTCGCCCGCCGGGCCCTGCGGCCCTTGAGCGCCCGCCGGACCGGCTGGACCTGCCGGGCCCGCTGAGCCTGCCGGCCCCGGCTCGCCGGCCGGCCCTGCCGGTCCCGCTGGCCCTGCCGGACCCACTGCTCCTGCTGCTCCGGCCGGCCCCTGCACGTTCCACGTCAGCACGCGCTCCTTGCGCTTGCACTTCGACGCGCTCGAGACGATCCGGAGATCGTCCCCGTCCGACCTGAAGCAGGCCGTGATCGTCCCGTCCGCTGCCGGGATCGGCGACCCGTGTGTCGCGAATGCCGCGGTCCCTCCGGCGAGTACGAATGCGGCCACCCCGACCGCGATGGTGCGTGCGTGCACGCATCCTCCCTTCGTTCGATGTCGCGACCGGTGGTACTCGCAGGCGCGCCAGCACACCAGATGTCTCGCCGGGACAGGCGCCTGCAGAAGCGCGCGGCTGTGCGGCCCTGTGGACACGTCGGCACGAACTCGTGACGGCCTCCGCCGCCCGGAGGGTCGCTACAATCGGCCCCTCGCGGGGCTATAGCTCAGTTGGGAGAGCGCCTGGATCGCACCCAGGAGGTCGGCGGTTCGAGCCCGCCTAGCTCCATCTCAGAGAACCCCTGCTAAACCCAGTGATGTCGGAGCCATCGCGTCGTCGGAAGGCTCCGTCCTGCTACCAGCCTGCTACCAAGAATCAGAGAGCGACGATCGCCATCGCCGACTTCCTCGGCGCCAGCGAGTGTCAGCCCGCCGCAAGTCACTCGGTTGACCAACACGCAAGTGAGCGTCGCGCTCGAGATCATGATTGAAAAGGACTACTCCCAACTGCCGGTCGCGTCGAAAGACCGACGTGCGCTTTCAGCTCGGCCACATCGGCCTGGATCCGCTGCAGTGTCTCCATCACCTCGTCGTGTTCACTCCCTCGCTCCAGCTTGACGAAGCGAGAGGCAACGGACGCGGTCAGGAGCGAGAGGAAGCCGATGCCCACGAACATGAGCGCGATCCCGATGATTCGGCCCTGGACGGTCGTCGGATAAAGGTCGCCGTAGCCGACCGTTGTTGTGGTCGTGACCGCCCACCAGATGCCGTCCCACAGACTAGGGAAGTCGCCGCTTGCGAAGGCGGCCTGCGCAGCACCTGCGACGCAGATTGCGGTCACCGTCAGGATCGAGGCGAGCCGGAGGGTGTCGCCGGATGTGAGTCGTCGCTCAGCTTGGAGGGCGCGACTGACGATGACCCCGAAACGCAGGAGGCGAGTGAAGCGGGCAAACCGGACCCACGCAAGGGCTTTGCCGAGGAGTGGGATCGTGAGGACGACAATCGCCACGTCGAGCAAGTGCGCCCGCAGGGCGGCCATCTTCCTCTGCGCGACGACGAGCACGGCGACAAGCTCGACGACGAAGACCGCCCAGATGATCCAGTTCGCGACCTCCGCGAACCTCAGCCAACCGTCGGATTTCGTGTCCGCTTCAATGATGAGGACGGGGACCAGGGCGAGAGTGGCCACCAGGACAACCGGCTCAAACGGCGTATGAACGCGACCGGACTCGTCCTGTTGCCACGCCCGGTCGGCTCCGCCGCTCGACAGGTCTAGCCTCTCGGAGAGATTGTCGTGACGCCGGTCGAGGCTCTCGAGCCGAGCTGCGTCACGACTCACAGCCAACTCCTGCGTGATCTCCACATCTCACTCACAACCCCATCCGTCGTCGTCACCGTCAAGGTCGTGCACGTCGTCTCCGATCACGCGGACGGGTGCGATGCCGAGCGCGCGAATGTCTGCGCAGTCCACATCCGGCGGGTACGGTGGTACGCAACCCTCCGAGTAGTTCGGGTCACACTTCCCCGAAGGCAGCGGGTTCGTGGTCGGCGGTCCGCTCGCGCCGGCGTCCACAGCCTGATACGGGTCAAGCTTCGTTCCAGGACAGGCTTTCCAGAGCCCGCGCTTCGCGGCCTTAGCCCTCTGCGCCTCGGACCTCAATCGTGTCGCATACCTTCCTTTGTCGCCACCGTAGAAGTAGGGCGCTGCTGCTCCTGCGCGAACAAGCCCGACGTTCACGTTCATCGTTCCTCGATGGACGTACCGGAGGAGTCGCCCGTACCGATCAACCCTGTCGAGCCTCGGATCGACTTCGAGCCTGACGCGGCTCCCGATTGGCACTCGCCGGACAAGCGCGGTCCGTGCCGCCCGCGAGTAGCACTCTCCCGATCCGAGCTCCGGCGTGTCGATCTGGAGCAGGCGGACGCGCTGACCGTTTGTCAGGGTCAGTGTGTCGCCGTCATAGATCGACGCCACAACAGCGGCCGGAGTCCCCGCAGCCGCGCCCGGGAACTCTGCAGCGATCATTACACCGACTAGAAGGACGATCAGAACCGCAGCTATTGACGCAGTTGACCTACCAAGCTTCGGCATCAGGAATCTCACTTCTAGGCTCCATGCGAGCCGGTCACTGCCTCGACCGGGCCTATCTTCGTCCTGAGCGTCAGGGCGATTGGTGCGGTGCGCATGGCGGCTCGACCAGGTCAGCTGCGCCTAGTTGCGCAGTCGCCGGAGGTTGGAAACTCGGTGCCAACGTATGCAAGCGTCGCTCGTGCTCGTCTGAAGTATTCGCGCCAGAATGCCTTGACTGCCGCGGGCTGCTTGGTGGCTACATCCCCGGCGTCGAAGCCGGCGATGCAGACCGTGACGCCACGCAAGGTGGCGATGTGACCCGACTTCGCGAGCTTGTTCAGAGCGGCCGTGCGCGCCTTCGGCGTTGCGATGCTCGGGCCGAACTTCAGCCATGGAGACACTTCGAGCATGTCCGAGTAGATCATCAGCTTCTTGTCGCCCGTAGGGCCACGCATGTATCCGCCGACGCCGTAGAGGGCCTCCAGGATCGCGGAGCCGCGAGCGACCCGGACGCGCTTCCAGTCCTGGACGAGGCGGTAGTTGAGGATCCCCAAGCCCCGCTTGGCGCATGGCGGTCGTTCGAAGTTCCGGACGTTTTGCAGCGTCAACCGGGGGAGTCCTTGCATCGCCTTTCGTGCGCTCGACCCGAACGTTCCGAGCATCAGGTCTGGGATCTGCTTGGCGTTGACCAGGTTCTCGACGTACCCCTGCTCCAAGCCGTTCACGGCAGCCTGGAACTGATCAGGGGGGACGCTTTGCGAGCCATCGAAGAGCGCTAAGGTGAGGTTGTTCGAACCCGCGACGTTGCAGCCCGTTCCAGTCTCTGCGGCAACAGCGCCCGTGCTGCCTAGGAAAGCCGCGATCGCGGCGACCGCGGTCGCTGCACCGAGGAGAGCGCCAACACGCCGCTTCATAGGGTTTCACCCGCCTCAACGGGACCCAGCGAGGGCGCCTGCCGTGCCGTACGGCGTGGGCGCTTTGTCGGCCCCGCCGCCGCGACATGGCCGTTCGTCGTCTGCTCGGGAGCTGCGTCGTGCTCGTTAGACGCAGCCTGAACCCACATCGACTTGTGCCACGCCGGCTGCTTTTCCTTCGACATCTCGTCAACGAGCTCTGGCTTCAGCAGAACCGCGTGGGCGGCGTCGTAGCCGGGCTCGGCTGCTGTCGTCTCGCCGCCGTGACGTTGTTCCGCGACGAGCCTGTCACGGGCGCGGCTCAGGAGTCGCGCCCGTTGGCGTGCGCGGGCCCGAAGATTGGCACCAAGATACTTCGCATCAAGCTCTTCGAAGAAGTCCTTGTACATGCGAGACGCGGTCGAGGCCGCGGCGAAGTCTCCCTGGGCACGCGCTATGCCGCTGTTGACCTGATAGGTCGATTTCAGAATTCGCTTCCCGGCCTTCTGCCATCGCCTCGAGACACGCCACCGTGAAAATCGTGCGTGCCGGTGACTCGCTTTGGCGCGTCGGACAGCGTCGTGGTAAGCGTCATGGGCGAAGAATGAGATAACGCATGCTGCGATGAACATGACGATGTTGATCACGGCGAAGACGAGGGACTCGATCACCGCATTCCACTGGCTTCCGCCAGAGTCAACGGCTGGGGCGGATGAATCGAGGGAGATTCCGAAGCCCGAGCCGATATCGAGCTGTTTGAACGCCATGATGCGCAGCACGGACAACGCCACGAGCAGACCAAGCGGGAACCAGAAGGCGGCCCTCAGAACCGTTCGCTCGCGCGACGTGATGTCGCCGGTCTTGAGCAGCATCCCGACCGCGTGAGCGCAGATCACAACCGCGAGTGAGATCGCCCCCGCGACCGCGTACTTCATGCTCTGAGGCACGGCGCCGAGCACATCGAACGCGAAGGCATTGATGAAGATCTCGCCTGCGAAAATGCACGGGAGAGCGAGCCAGTAGATCCACTGAGCGAGGTGCCAACGCTCGGCCACGCCGCGCGACCGTTCGGCCTTAAGGCGAACCTCGAGCTCTGCCGCGCGCTCGTCAACGACCACCTGCGTTTCACGTACTAACCCCGAGAGGGCGTTCCCGCGTTGGGTTCGCTGAAGCCGTACTGCGTCGCAGCGCAGCACATGTGCGTGCCAGAGGGCGTCATTCTTCTGCCACGCTCCCTTGATTTTCCGCAGGACCGCATCGCCACGCTGCTTGAAGACGTCGCGTTCGCCGATGATGCGCGTGTAGGAGTCCTGAGGCTCGCCGAGCCGTCCGTCGCGCCGCCCTTGGCGTGCAGCTTGACGGCGCGACCACCACCGCCGCAGCGGCCCGATGGGCCGCAGTTGCCTGGCAAAGGCAAACCGCCGTCGAACCCTGAACCCCATGCGCATCCCCTTTTCACTTGCTCATGCTCCTCGTCAGCGAGAAGCAACGTTGAAGTCCCCGGCATGCTAGTTAGCTTGCTATATATCGTCAACTAGACTTGTGTCTAGGATACAATGAGACTCGCGGAAGCGCGTCAAGCTCGATGTGTTGCTAGGATCAGGGCCATGAGCCCTTCGTCTGGAGACGATTTCGCTCACCCCTGGCTGATCGAGCGGATTCCTGAGGAAACCCTGGATCGCTACCGAAGGGCGATGTTCCGCGTCCGGTCGAGCAACGAACCGCTGGTGATCCTCGACTCGCTTGCGGAGATGCAAGAAGTCTTGCAGCAAGTTGAACGCGCTGCGGTCGAGGAGGCCCGTGCGCAAGGCGCTACCTGGTCGCAGGTCGCAGAGGCCCTACACCGCACGCGGCAAGCCGTCGAGCAGCGATTCGGCTAGAGCGTGTCCCTGACGACGATTTCAGCTCCTCGGACAAATCCCAACGTCGCTCAAAATCTCTGCTCGAGGATTGAAGAGTGGCTCACAAGTCACGCAAGCCGCGAGATCGGGCCGGTGGTGCCTTGTGCTCAGTGATCTTGCTCAGTAGCTGGCGCAGGCGGCGTGCATGCTTCGACAAGCGCTCGACACCCGCGCGGTTTCAAACGACCCACGTCGGGTAGGCGTCCTCCAAGCGGCCAAAGGAGTCGACGTGGACCCGAATCGAAGGACAGCGCTGATCGCTGGGTTCTTCTTCGCTGGCACGTTCATTTTCTCGATCCCAGCGGCACTGCTCTACGACCCTGTCCTGAATGACTCCGACTACATCCTCGGTGAGGGGGCGGACACGCAGATTGCGCTGGGCGCGTTCCTCGAAATCCTCACCGCGATCTGCAACATCGCTACCGCCGTCGTTCTCTTTCCAATCCTGCGGCGGGTGAACGAAGCCGTCGCGCTCGGCTACGTCGCGCTTCGTATCGTGGAAGGGACGATCATCGTTATTGGCCTTATCAGCCTGATGTCGATCGTGACCTTGCGGGACGACCTCGCGGGAGCTGCCGGGACAGACGCAGACTCACTCGACATCGCCGGCCAGTCGCTCGTCGCATTCCATGAGTGGACGCGCCTACTCGGCCCGCAGTTCTGTGCAGGCTTCGGGAATGGGCTCCTGCTCGGATACTTGATGTACAAGTCGGGGCTCGTCCCGCGGCGGATGGCCCTGTTGGGGCTGATTGGGGGGCCGCTGGCGTTTGTCGGCGGGATGGCCGTGCTCTTCGGGGCGCTCGAGACGGAGCCGACTCTCGCGTTGTTGCTGCTTACGATCCCGGAGATTCTTTGGGAGGCATCGCTCACCATCTATCTCATCTTCAAGGGGTTCAGGCCGTCGCCAGTCCTTCAAACTGAGACGCGATACGCCGCCGCAGTTCCAACCTGAGCCCGCCTGGACTCGAACCTTCACTCGTTACTCGTCTCGGCGGGGGGAATCAGACCTCGCACGGGATCGGCGCCGGCGAACGCTGTAGACGGCACCGCGCCACGCGGCGGCGGATGCGCCCAACCTCACGATCTCGTCGTCACGGCACCCGAGCGACCGCAGGTAGTCGAAGAGCGCCTCCTGCTCCGAGCTCGCATCCTGAACGGCGACGCTTTGGCGCCCCGACCGAATCTCGTAGATCCTGGTCACCCGTTCTTCCCCTCCCCCTGGCACGCGACGTCCAAACGACATCGCCCGCTTCTCTCACGTTAGGCCCTCGCGCAGAGCCGTCAACCGCGCCTATGATCCAACCCAGCACCCACGCTGGCGCCGAGCGACCAAGGAGCGGAGATGCCGCACGTCATGTCCATCGAGAAGCGCTTTACGACTTCGGAGGGCATGACGCGTGGAACGGAAAACGCTCAACTTGGGAATCCTGGCGCATGTAGACGCCGGTAAGACGACACTCACCGAGCGGCTCCTGCATGCCGCCGGCGTCATCGACGAGATCGGCAGCGTCGACAAGGGCACGACCCAGACCGACTTCCTCGCGCTCGAGCGGCAGCGCGGGATCACGATCAAGTCCGCGGTCGTGTCGTTCGCGATCGACGGCGTGACCGTCAACCTCATCGACACGCCAGGCCACCCGGACTTCATCGCCGAGGTGGAGCGCGTGCTGAGCGTCCTCGACGGCGCGGTGCTCGTCGTCTCCGCGGTCGAGGGCGTGCAGCCGCAGACGCGTGTGTTGATGCGGGCGCTGCAACGCCTGCGCGTGCCGACGCTCGTGTTCGTGAACAAGATCGACCGCGCCGGCGCGGGCGACGAGCGCGTGCTGCAGGCGATCTCGGAGCGGCTGACGCCCGCGATCGTCCCGCTCGGAAGCGCGCGAGGCCTCGGGACGCGCGCGGCCGACTTCGAGCCTTCGGGCGAGGACGACGCCGACTTCGCGGCCAGCCTCGCATCCGCCCTCGCAGAGCAGGACGACGGACTGCTGGCCGCGTTCGTGGACGACGAGCAGAGCCTCCCCTACTCCCGGCTCCGCACGGAGCTCGCCGCCCAGACGGGGCGGGCGCTGGTGCATCCGGTGCTCTTCGGCTCCGCGCTGACCGGAGCCGGAGTCGACGCGGTCCGGGCCGCCATCGCCGAGCTCCTGCCCGCTGCCGAAGGCGACGGCGACGGCCCCGTCGCGGGCACGGTCTTCAAGATCGAGCGAGGCGCAGCCGGCGAGAAGATCGCCTACGTCCGGATGTTCTCGGGGACGGTGCGAACGCGCGACCGGCTGCGCTTCGGCCGAGGACATCGAGGGCAAGGTGACGGCGATCCGCGTCTTCGAGCGCGGGACGGACGAGCAGCGAACGGCCGTCTCGGCCGGCGAGATCGGGAAGCTCTGGGGCCTCGCCGAGATCCAGATCGGCGACACGGATCGGCGACGCGGGAACGCATCGCGGCACGGCACCAGTTCGCGCCGCCGACGCTGGAGTCGGCCGTCCTTCCCCGCAATCCCGACGACAAGGGTGCGCTCCGGGTCGCGCTCGCGCAGCTGGCCGAGCAGGACCCGCTCATCGACGTACGGCAGGACGACACGCGCCAGGAGATCTCGGTGTCGCTCTACGGAGAGGTGCAGAAGGAGGTGATCCAGGCGACGCTGGCCGACGACTTCGGCCTCGACGTCGAGTTCCGCGAGACGACGACGATCTGCGTCGAGCGGCCGGTCGCCACCGGCGAGGCAGTCGAGGTCCTGCACGCGGAGTCGAACCCGTTTCTCGCGACGATCGGACTGCGCATCGAGCCTGCGCCGTTCGACTCGGGCATCGAGTTCCGGCTCGAAGTGGATCCCCGCACGACGCCGCTGTACCTCTACAAGACGCTCGAGAGCTTCGGGGAGCACATGCGTCAGTACGTCCGCCAATCGCTGCAGGAGGGCCTGTTCGGCTGGCAGGTCACCGACTGCCTCGTGACGATGACCAGGTGCACGTACAGCATCCCGGACGGCCCTCCCTCGAGACGGGGGCCGCCCAGCACCGCTGCAGACTTCCGGAAGCTGACGCCACTCGTCGTGATGCAGGCACTCGAGCGCGCGGGGACCGTGGTTTGCGAGCCGCGTCCTCCGGGTGAGGCTCGAGCTGCCGGTCGCGGCGATCGGCGCAGTCCTGGCCGCGCTCGCGCAACTCGGAGCAAGCGCGCAGGCGCCGTCTCTGCGAGGGGAGCTCGCCACCATCGAGACCGTGGTGGCCGCGGCCCGCGTGCCCGAGCTGCAGCGGCAACTGCCGGGACTGACGGCCGGCGAAGGCGTCCTCGAGTCCGACTTCGACGGCTACCAGCCGGTCACCGGCACGCCGCCGACCCGGACGCGGACGACGCCGAACCCGCTCAACCGCTCGGAGTACCTCATGCACCTCGCTCGCCGCGTTACGCCGCACAGGTGACTGCGTCCCAAAGCTTCAGCGCTTGTCGAGCCCACGATGGCCTTGACGCGTGTCGACCGACAGAATGAAACGAGGCGATGGCCACGGTCAAGACATTTGGTCCCGTCGACGAGCGGAGCCTTAGCCAGCTCGAGCGCTGCATGGAGGCCGGCGACGCCGAGCTCGGCGTTCTCTGCGCCGACCATCACCCGGGCTACTCGCAGCCGATCGGCGGCGGCATCGCGTACGAGGGCTACGTGTCGCCCTCGGGTGTCGGCTACGACATCGGCTGCGGCAACAAGGCGGCGCGCACGGAGCTGACGCGGGCCGATCTCGACGCCCTCGGCGGCGTCGAGTCGATCATGCGCGAGATCACGCGCCGGATCTCCTTCGGCATGGGCGTGCCGGCGCAGGAGCGGGTCGACCACCCGGTGCTGGACAAGATCCGGAACGCCGACTTCCGGCCGCAGCGCAAGCTGTCGCAGTTGGCGGAGTCGCAGCTCGGCACGGTCGGCTCGGGCAACCACTACGTCAACCTCATGGAGGACGAGCGGGGCCGGATCTGGGTCGGCGTCCACTTCGGCTCGCGCGGCTTCGGCCACAAGACGGCGTCCGGCTTCCTCGCTCTCGCCGAGGGCAAGCGGTTCGACGAGCGAGCGGTCGAGGGCGAGATGGACTCGCCGCCGGTGCTGTTCGAGGTCGGCTCGGAGCTCGGCGAGTCCTACGTCTCCGCGATGAAGCTCGCCGGCGAGTACGCGTACGCCGGTCGTGACACGGTCGTCGACAAGGTGCTCGAGATCCTCGGCGCCGAGGCCGACCCACGAGGTGCACAACCACCACAACTTCGCGTGGCGGGAGGAGCACTTCGGCCGCACGTACTGGGTGATCCGGAAGGGCTGCACGCCGGCCCGCCCGGGCCAGGAGGGCTTCGTCGGCGGCTCGATGGGCGACGAGTCGGTCATCCTCGAGGGCGTCGAGTCGGACGAGAACGAGCGGGCGCTCTTCTCGACCGTGCACGGCGCCGGTCGCGTGATGAGCCGCACGCAGGCCGCGGGCCGCGTCCGTCGCCTGAGCGTGTACGCCTGCTCGGTCCGCGGCTGCGAGTTCACCGTCCCGGCCAAGGGCTACGCCGGCGAGACGTGCCCGGAGCACTCGACCGCGAAGATGCGGAAGGTCCGCACTGAGCAGGTCGTGCGGCAGGGCGTGGTCGACTGGCCGGCCGTGAAGTCGCGGCTGCGCGAGCAGGGCATCGTCCTCGTCGGCGGCGGCGCGGATGAGGCGCCCGAGGTGTACAAGCGCCTGCCGGACGTCCTCACCGCGCACGGGGACACGATCCGGGTGAAGCACACGCTCCGACCGCTCGGCGTCGCCATGGCCGGCCGGGACGTGCACGACCCGTACAAGGACTGAGGGCCGCCCGGCACTTGATTTGCGGGCGGCCCTCAGCCGTTCCGGGAGGCGAACTCGAAGGCGAGCCGTCCGCGGAGATCTCACGCGTGCAGGGAAGATTCGGGAAAATGCGGACGTTGGACTTGGGACACCGTTCGAGAGGGAGGTAGGCACATGGCGCTACAGATCAACGACACCGCACCGGACTTCCAGGCGGAGACGACTCAAGGCCCGATCAGCTTCCATGACTGGATCGGCGACTCGTGGGCAGTGCTCTTCTCACATCCGAAGGACTTCACGCCCGTGTGCACGACCGAACTTGGCTACATGGCGAAGATCCAGCCCGAGTTCGACAAGCGAAACGTGAAGGTGATCGGGCTCTCCGTTGACCCCATGGAGAACCACTCCGGCTGGGTGGCGGACATCGAGGAGACCCAGGGCCACGCGCCCAACTACCCGATCATCGCGGACAGCGACTTCCAGGTCTCCAAGCAGTACGGGATGCTGCCGGCCAGTGTCGAGGGCGATCCCAAGGAGCGCACTCCTGCGGACAACCAGACCGTGCGCAACGTCTTCGTAGTCGGGCCGGACAAGAAGATCAAGCTCGTCCTCGTGTACCCGATGACGACGGGCCGCAACTTCGACGAGGTGCTGCGCGTGATCGACTCGCTGCAGCTCACCGCGAAGCACCGCGTCGCAACACCGGTCAACTGGAAGCAGGGCGAGGACGTCATCATCGCCGGGTCCGTCTCGAACGACGAGGCGAAGGAGATCTGGCCGGACGGCTGGCAGGAGCCGAAGCCGTACATCCGGATCGTGGCGCAGCCCAATTGACGACCCTAGACTGAGATAGATGGGCACGCACCCTCCCTGGTAACTCCTGATCCGTAGGTCGCTCGGCGGCGTCGTCGCGACGCTGCTGGCGATCGAGCTACTCGACGAGCTCGTGTTCGGCGCGCGCGAGGCCGCGTGGCCGCTCGTCCGCACCGACCTCGGGCTCTCGTACACCCAGATCGGGCTCCTGCTCTCGGTCCCGAGCTTCGTCGCGCTCGTTGTCGAGCCCGTGCTCGGAGTCGTCGCGGTGACGTGGCGGCGTCGCGCGCTCGTGCTCGCGGGTGGCGCCGGCTTCGCGCTGGCGCTCGCGCTGGCAGCCGGGGCGCCGACGTTCTGGGTGCTGCTCGTCGCGTTCAGCCTGCTCTACCCCGCCTCGGGCGCGTTCGTCTCGCTCTCGCAGGCGTCGCTGATGGACCTCGAGCCGGAGCGGCGCGAGCACAACATGGCCCGCTGGACGTTCGCCGGGGCGGTCGGTGCGGTCCTGGGGCCCGTGCTCCTGGCCGGCTTCGTCTGGGCAGGCCTCGGCTGGAGGGAGCTCTTCGTCTGCTTCGCGGTGCTGGCGGTCGGGCTCGTGCTGCTCGTTCGCCGCGCGCCGGACGATGGGACCGACGGCGAGCGTCCTCACGTCCGCGCCGCGCTGCGCGTCCTCGTCCGGCGCGAGGTCTTTCGCTGGCTGTTCCTGCTCGAGCTCTCGGATCTCATGCTCGACGTCTTCCTCGGCTTCCTCGCGCTCTACTTCGTGGACGAGGTGGGGACGTCCGCGGGCGCCGCGGGAATCGCAGTCGCGGTATGGGCCGGCGCCGGGCTCGTCGGCTCCGCCGCCATGATCCCGTTCCTGCGCCGCGTGAACGGGCTTCGCTATCTGCGGGCGAGCGCGGTCGTCTCCGGGGCGCTCTTCGTCGCATTCCTACTCGTCCCCGGAGCCGGCACGAAGCTCGTGCTCATCGCGGCGATCGCGATCGTCAACGCGGGCTGGTACCCGGTGCTCAAGGCGCGGCTGTACGACGCGCTCGGCGAGGCGAGCGGCCTCGCGCTGACGGTGGGTGCGCTCTTCCCGCTGAACGCCGTGCTCCCACTCCTGATCGCCGCGCTCGCGGAGAGGTACGGCCTCGCGGTTGCCCTCTGGCCGCTCCTCGCCGCGCCTGTCGCATTGCTCCTGCTCGTGCCACGCGGACGGCAGTAGCGCGCACGTCTAGGCTTGGCGCCATGATCGCGCCGCTCCGCGTCGAGCCGGGGACGCCGGCGCGCATCGCCGAGCGCGACCCGCGCGCGACCCTGGGCCTCGACAAGCGACTCGCGGCAGAGCTTCGCCGCAAGCTGATCCCGCGCCTCGACGTCCTCCAGCGCCGTCTCTACGCCGAGGGCACGCGGAGCCTTTTGCTCGTCCTTCAGGGCCAGGACGCGTCCGGAAAGGACGGTGTCATTCGCTCCGTCTTCGCCGGAGTCAGCCCGCAGGGATGCCGGGTCGTCTCGTTCCGCGCCCCCGTGGGAGCCGAGCTCGCGCACGACTACCTCTGGCGCATCCACGCACAGCTGCCGACCCGCGGCGAGCTCGGGATCTTCAACCGCTCGCATTACGAGGACGTCGTCACGGCTCGCGTCCGCGAGCTCGCGCCCGAGGAGGTGTGGCGCCGCCGTGCCGGCCACATCCGCGAGTTCGAGCGCATGCTCACGGACGAGGGGACGACGATCGTGAAGGTCTTCCTCCACGTCTCGAAGGAGGAGCAGCGCAAGCGCCTCCAGGAGCGCATCGACGATTCCGAGAAGCGGTGGAAGTTCCAGCTCGAGGATCTCGAGGCGCGGGAGCGCTTCGACGACTACGTCGCGGCGTACGAGGACGCGCTCACCGAGACCTCGACCGAGTCGGCGCCCTGGCACGTCGTCCCGGCCGACCGCAACTGGCTGAAGTCCCTCGTCGTCGCGCGGCTCCTCGTGGAGACGCTCGAGCGGATGGACCCGAAGCTCCCCGAGCCCGAGCCCGGCATCGAAGGCCTGGTCGTGACCTAGCGCGTGACCGCGCCGCCGTCAACGCCCGCCCCGACCGCGCTATTCCGCACGCTCCGGCCCGGGGCGAGATGCGAGAGCACTCGCGGCCACATCGGGAGCGCAAGCAGGTGCCCAGTACCCGGGCAGGTCTCGAGCCGTGCCCGCGGGAGCCGCCGCTGCCACCACCTTCCGTGCCGCGGCGGTGCAACGACGTCGAGCGACCCGTAGAGGAGGAGCGTCTTCGCGCGCACGTCCTCGGGCTCGAAGCCCCAGGGGCGGAGCATCTGCCCTGCGACGTCGGACGCGAGGCCTGCGGCGCCCTGCGCGAAGGCGTCGTCGACCATGCAGCGAAGCCGCTCGCGGGTGTCTGGATCCTCGAGCGCGGCAGTGTCCGCGGAGCCTGCGCCGAGCCACCAGAGCACCTCTTCGAAGCGCACGTCGATCGCGGAGACGTCGCCGAACCCCGCCTCGAGCTCGGCCTGGGCCTTCTCCGGCGCGAGGCCGCGGAGGGTCTCCAGCACGCCACGCACGTCCCGCGGAACCCACTCGACCTCCTTGTCCGGCGCCGGCGTCGCGAGCACCACGACCCGATCGACGAGCTCGGGGCGGCGCGCGGCGAGGGCGAGCGCGACGCGCCCGCCGGCGCGACCAGCCGGCGACGCCGACCTGGCTCACGTCGAACGCATCGAGGACGGCCTCGAGATCGTCGACGGCCGACCCGACGGTCGCCCACCGTCCGGCGGGCAGCGGATCCGACCCGCCGTACCCGGGTCGGTCGACCGAGATCAGCGCCACGCCGCGGTCGCGAGTCGCTATGGGATCCGGATCGAAGAGGCCCGCGCCGGGCGCCGGATGGCAGAGGACGATCACCCGCGCATCCTCGAGCGGCGCCGAGCGGTGGACGGCCACGCGCCGTCCTGGGCCGACGGAGAGGTGCTCTTCGGCGATGCGCAGCTTCACGTCGACGACGCTATCCAACATTCCCGCCACCTTCTGTCGTGTTCACCACATAGAGTCGAAGCGTGCGCGCGAGCCGCCTCGTCTCGTTCCTTCTTCTGCTCCAAACACGCGGCCACCTGACCGCCGCCGAGCTCGCCGGGCACCTCGAAGTGTCCGAGCGCACGGTGCAGCGCGACGCGCAGGCACTCGCCGCGGCGGGAGTCCCGATCGCGTCGATGCGCGGGCCTGCGGGCGGCTACCGGCTCGAGCGCGGGTACAGGACGAAGCTGACCGGGCTCGACTCCACGGAGGCGGAGGCGCTCTTCGTCGGACCGGCCGCGGAGCTCGGGCTCGGACGCGAGCTGGCCGCTGCGCGCCTCAAGCTCCTCGCGTCGCTGCCGGCCGAGCTGCAGGAGCGCGCGAGCCGCGCGTCCGAGCTCTTCCACGTCGACACACGCGGCTGGTTCCGCGAGGAGGATCGCGCGCCCTGCCTGCCGGTCATCGCGGGCGCGCTGTGGCGCGGCCAGCGCGTGGACATCCGCTACCGCGAGGGGCCGAATGTGGTCTCGCGAAGGCTCGACCCGCTCGGGCTCGTCCTCAAGGCCGGCGTCTGGTACCTGCTTGCGCGGCGTCGCGGCGAAGAGCGCGTCTATCGCGTCTCGCGCGTCGTCTCCGCGCGGGAGCGCGGGGAGGCGTGTTCACGGCCCGAAGGCTTCGACCTCGCGACGGCCTGGACGCAGCGCTCGGAGGCCTTCGAGCGGAGCCGCCGCCAGGTCGAGGTGACCGTGCGCGTCCCGAAGGGCGAGGTTCAGTACCTGCGGGGAGCGCACGTGCTCGAGGACGGCGAGCGGCCGACGGTCGCCGCGCGTTACGACGGGCTCGACCAGGCCTTCCACAGCCTGCTCTCGTACGGGCCTGCGGCCGAGGTGCTCGCTCCGCCCGAGCTCCGTGACAGAATCGCCGCAGCGGCCGCCGAGACTGCCGCTCTCTACCGAGAGCATGAGAGCGTTCTCATTCCGAACTGAGAGGATATTTACCCTGGCCACGTACACCGAGAGCATCCAACCGCGACGCTTCCTGTTCTATTCGCACGACGGGCTCGGCCTCGGGGACGTTCGCCGCAGCCTGAGCATTGCGAGCGAGCTCGCGGAGCTCAATCCGGGTGCGTCGGTGCTTCTGGTCACGGGCACCGACGAGGTCGAGAGCCTGGGAGTGCCGGCGAGCGTCGGCATCCTGAAGCTGCCGGGCTTCCAGGAGCGCGACGACCGCGCGACGGGTGGAAGGCTCCAGATTCCTCGTGGGGAGGTCCGGATGCTCCGCGAGCGCCTGCTCGCGGCGACGGCCGAGACGTTCCAGCCGGAGGTGGTGCTCACGAACGGGCACCCGTTCGGCATCGGCGGCGAGCTCGGCCCGGCGCTCGAGATCGCACGTGCCTTCGGGGCGCGCGCCGCGCTCGGGCTCTGCGACGTGATCGACGACCCGGCCACGGTCGACGTCGAGTGGCACGCGCGCGGGGTGTTCCAACGCATCGCCGCCTACTACTCGCGCGTGCTCGTCTACGGGCAGCCCGACGTCCTCGACCCCGTCAGCGACTGCAGCTTCCCAGAGGACGTGAGGGCGATCACCTCGTTCTGCGGCTACGTCGCATCGGGCGAGAGAGAGCGTCCCGAGCCGGTCGTGCTCGAGGAGGCTCCCGGCTCGCTGAAGAAAGCGCGCCCTCGCGTCCTCGCGACGGCGGGCGGAGGAGCTGACGGCTTTCCCCTCCTCGAAGCGTTCCTCGAGGCTGCGAAACACGCGGACTGGCACGCGACCGTCGTCGCCGGAAACGAGTGCCCGCCCGGGCGCATCCGGCGCCTCGAGGAGATGTCCGCCGAAGCGGACGTCACCTTCAGGCACTTCGTGCCGAGCGTCACCTCGGAGTTCTCGTCGCTCGACGCGCTCGTCTGCATGGGCGGCTACAACACACTCGCCGAGGCCGTGGCGCATCGCGTCCCGACGGTGTGCGTCCCGCGCATCCAGCCGCGGCGCGAGCAGCTCATCCGCGCCGAAGCGTTCGCGAGGCGAGGCCTGATTCGCCTCCTCGAGCCCGACCGGCTCGCGCCCGACGTTCTGCGCACCGAGATCGAGGCCGCGCTGATCAGCCGCGCGTTCCGTTCACGGACGAAGGTCGACCTCGGCGGCGGCCGGCGCGTCGCGCACCACCTCATGGAGCTCGCGGCGCTCCGCGCGTCTCGCCCCCGCTCGAAGCAGAAGCCCGCGCTCGTCGCGTAGCCCGTTGCTGGGCTGTTAACTGGCCGGAAGATGCAGTAGCGTTGGCCGCGATCGAAGTGACAGGGCCGTGAGCCCACACCGGTGGTCCGCGGGGTCGCCGCCGGATGGCTCGTCCAGCCGAGGTGGTCCCCGTCAGAGGCGCATCGCCGCCCTGGTCGTCGTGGGCGGAGTCGTGCTCGCGGTCGCCGGCGCCGCGTTCCTCGCTCCGGCCGGACGGTCGGCAACTCAGGCGATCAAGCCCGGCTTCCCCGGCGGCCCCTACTTCGTCTTCGGCTGCAGCTCGAGCCACACGAACAACGACGACGCGATCGTCTTCGCCGGCCGCCCCGGCCGCTCGCACAACCACACGTACATCGGCAACCGCACGACGAACGCGAGCTCGACGCCCGCGTCGCTCCTCGGGAAACCCACGACGTGCGAGTCGGATGCCGACGCCTCGACGTACTGGTTCCCGACCCTCTACGAGCACACGCGAGAGGTCGAGCCGCTCAGCGGCATCGTCTACTACGTCAAGCGCACGTGGGCGGACGTCACGGCCTTGCCCGCCGGGATGAAGATCGTCGCCGGCAACGCCAAGGCGCGGAAGCGGCAGGCGAAGGAGGTCGTGGCGTGGAGCTGCAGCGGCGGGCGCACGACGCGCTACGCCGTCATCCCGCAGTGCCACGAGGACCAGCTCCTCCAGCTGCAGGTGAACTTCCCGGACTGTTGGAACGGCAAGGCGCGCGACAGCGGCACCCACAAGTCGCACATGAAGTACGCGGTACGCGGCAACTGCCCCAAGAGCCACCCGGTCGCGGTCCCACGGATCGCGATCGTCCTGCTCTACCCGCCGGTCTCGCGGTACGCGCGGGTCTCGTCGGGGAAGTTCGCGACGCACGCGGACTTCATCAACGGCTGGGACCAGCCGGCGTTCGAGACCCTCGTCAGGGAGCTCAACTAACCGAAAGAGGGCGTCCCGGTGCTACTGGTCGAGGGCGAGCACGATCGTCCCGCCGAAGTGCTCTGCCCGGAAGTCACCCATGGAGCGCGGCCAGCCTGTCGCCTTCCTCGGCGACGTCGCGTGCCGCCGCGCGGTCGAGCCGCTCGAACGGCTCGGTTTTGACGCGATCTCGCTCGAAGCGCCACGTCCCGGCGACGGCGCCGTCCACGAGGAACGTCCCGACGGAGTGCGGCGTCCTCACGTCGAACACCACTGAACGGTACTTCTCGGGGAGGACGCCGCTGCGCCGCGCGTGCACGAGGAGGATCGCGTCCCAGGTCGGGAGGAACCGCACGGGTGCAGGGGTCTCAGGAGGCGGCAACGGCGCACGAGGGAGGTCGAGAAGCTCGCTCCCGTCATCGGCACGGAAGCGTCGGATCCCGAGCCGCTCGAGCGCGGGCGCCACGTCGCGCACGTTCATGCCCGCCCAGCTCGCAATGTCCCCTGGCGCCGCCGGGCCGAACGCGCCGAGGTAGCGGCGGACGAGGTGGTCGAGCGCGTCCTCGGGCGTCCCGGTCTCGGGACCCACCCACGCCTCGGCCATCCCGAACAGGTGGGCGCGCCGCTGCTCCCACGTGCCGGACGGCGGCACGCGCACGAGCTCCAGCCACGGTCCGGCATCGTGCCAGCGGCCGTCGGTGATCTCGTTGAGCTCGGCGTAACGGCGAGGCCCGTCGGCCAACGCGGCGCGCAGCTCGTCGGCTGTCCGCTCGAGCTCGCGCTCGTCGGGAGGAGGCTTGCGGACTCGTAACAGCCACGCGCGATGCGAAGCTCGAACGGCAACGGCGAACGGCCAGAAGTCACGCTTCGAGACGATGTGGATCGTCTGGCGCATGAGCGTCGCCTGGACGACGGTGCGACGCTCGAGGGCGCGCGTCAGGTCTTCCCGGCGGAACCCGTCGACGCACGAGAAGAGCCGGATATACGCGTTCGGCGCGTACTGGTTCTGGATGCCGCCGATGCGCTCGAGCACGCGCGGGAGCGGCAGCCGCACGCGCTCGAGGAGGAGCTGCCGCGCGAGGAGCGCGCGGTTCAGGTCTCGCTGGCCGAGGGTGCGCTCCGCCACGCCGGCACGTTAGATGCCCGCTCTCGCGGAGGCGTGCGCTGCGCGAGCGCGATCCCTCCGACGACGAGGGCGGCGCCGAGAGCGAGCCAGACGGTCACCGTCTCGTCGAGCACGAGCGCTCCGATGACGACGGCGAGCGGCGAGATCGCGTAGGTGTAGGTCACCGCGCGGGTCGGCCCCAGGCTGCGAAGGCCGACGTTCCAGAGGATGTACCCGAGGAACGTCGCGAGGATGCCGAGGTACAGGAGCCTGAGCGCGTCGGCGGCCGAGCCGTCCGCGACCGTGTCCACGGTCGACCCGCGCACGAACGGGAGGAGCCCGACGGTGCCGATGAGGCTCGTCGCGGCGGTCAGGGCGAGCAGGTCGTAACGCCCGAGCAGCGGCTTCAGGATGACGTTGTAGAGCGCGAACGAGAGCGGCGCCCCGAGAACGATGAGCGGGCCTGCGGCACCGTCGAGCGACAGCGTCTCTCCTGTTCCGAACGCGATCACGACGGCCACGCCGACGAACGCGATCGCGAGCCCGAGCACGTGCCGCAACCGGATCCGGTCGAGGCCGAGAGCGAGCGCGAGCACCAGTGTCATCCCCGGAGAGAGCGCGACCACGAGAGCGGCGATGCCCGAGGTCGTACGCTCGGCTCCGACGTTCAGGAAGACGTGGTAGCCGACGACGATGAGGATCCCCGCGGCGACGACGCGCACTGCGTCCGCGCGGGTGAGGCCGGGGAGCCCGCCGGCGCGCCAGAGGACGAACGCGAAGCCCGGAAGCGCGATCGCGTAGCGGAGGAGCGCGATGTCGACGGCTGCAACGTCGTCGTCGAGCAGCGTCTTGATCATCGAGAACGAGGTCGCCCACAGGACCACCACGACGAGCAGCGAGACGTGCGCGCGGGCGGCCATCGGGAGGGACAACGCTGACGTCGGCCGCATTGTGAGATGGCAACGAGCGACGCCGGGCGATGCTTCCGGGCGTTATCCGGGCTGCCAGCCGGCGCCGCTGAGCCCGGGCCGCCGGATCACTCGAACCCGGTCGGTGCCGTCGGCGTCCATGATCCAGATGCCGCCGGGCTTCGTGACGTAGAGGATCTTGCGCCCGTCCGGCGACCACTGCGGCTGGAGGACGGCGCCGCGCCCTGCCAGGCCACCGGCGATGCGCGTCCTTCCGTCGCCATCTGCCTCGATGCGGTAGATCCCGTCGCCCTTGGCGTAGACGAGGTGCCGCCCGTCCGGCGACCAGGACGGCGCGGTGCCGCGCGCGAGCCTCCGCAGCCCGTTCCCGTCTCGGCCGATGAGGAAGATCGCGGCCGGCCCGTAGACGACGTTCGGCCGCACTCGCTGGCGAACGAATGCGATCGTCCGTCCGTCCGGCGACCACGCCGGCGACGAGTCCGCGCGACTGCGGTTCGGCCTCGTCAGAGGACGGAGCAGCCGCCCCGCACGCAGCGACACGATCCTGATCGTCGAGCTCACGGGGTTCGGGCTGTCGCTCACCGCGAGGTGTTGCTCGTCGGGAGCCCAGGACGACTCGAGGACGTAGCTGAAGGTTCGTCCCTGCCGGGGCCACCTCCACCGCCCCTTGAGGGTGAGAGCCAGAAGCGTCCCGGCGGCCGGCTTCAGCATCTGGAGCTCGACGCTGTCGCTGTTTCGGGTGCTGAAGACGAGCCTGTCACCACTCGGCGACCACGCGGGATCATGATGGCCGTCCGCGATGCTCGGCACCAGTGCGCGGATGTCGGTCCCGTCGACGCGCGCGGCGAAGATGCCGTCCTCCGCCCAGACGATCCCGGCATTGAAGCCCGCACCGGCGGAGCTCGCCGAGCTCGGCACGACGGACGCGAGCAGAGTTCCGAAGCACGCGAGCACTGCGACGAGAAGAAGACGGCGGTGCTCACCGCGAGCCGGCGCCACGGGCGTCACCGGGCGATCGTAGCGATGCGCTTGGCCATACTCTCCTCGTGCTCGAGAGCCTCGCCGCGTTTCTCGCCGTCTCCGCCGTCGTCATCTGCACCCCGGGCCAGGACACGGCGCTCACGATCCGGAACACGCTCGCGGGCGGTCGAGCGGGCGGGATCGCAACGGCCGCGGGAGTCGCGCTCGGGCAGGCGGTCTGGACGGTCGCCGCGAGTGCCGGGGTCGTCACGCTCCTCGCCGCCTCCGAGCCCGCCTTCCGGGCGCTCAAGCTCGCAGGCGCCGCGTACCTCGTCTTCCTCGGAGCGCAGTCGCTCTACGCGGCGCTTCGCCGCCGGCCCGCGGCAGCCGCGCCGACCATGGGGACGCCGACGAAGCTCGCCCCTTCCCGCGCGCTCCGGCAGGGAGTCCTCAGCAACCTCGGCAACCCGAAGATGGCCGTCTTCTTCGCGAGCCTCCTGCCGCAGTTCGCGCCGGGCGGCAGCGACGCGTTCTTCGTGCTGCTCGCCCTCGGCCTGCTCTTCTGCTCCCTGACCCTCGGCTGGCTGACGCTGTACGCGATCGCGGTTTCGAAGGCGCGCCGCCTGCTCGCCGGCCGCGTGCGCCGCGCGCTCGACGCGGTGACCGGCCTCGTTCTCGTCCTCCTCGGCGCGCGACTCGCAGCCGAGTCTCGCTCGTAGCGGACGGCCCGCCGCCCACACGCCGAACCACCCCCAACCGCCCCCAGGGGCACTCCCGTGTCCCTAGACGGACCGTACCGAGAACGACCTCACGCGTGGGTCGCGATTGTGTGCCAACTTCGAGCGCACGACAGGCCCCGCGAGAAGCGGCACGGCCCTGCGGACTGATCGGCGCCCAAATGAGGAGCGACGCCTGCGCGCCGAGTCAGCGCGCCCGCGAGAAACGGTGCACGGCCTCGAGGAGCTCCTTGCTCTTCTCCTCGGCCGCCGCCTGGTCACCCGAGGCGAGCGCGCCCGCGACGCAGTGGCTCACGTGGTCGTCGAGCACGACGAAGGCGAGGCTCTCGAGCGCCGTCGTCACCGCAGAGATCTGAGTGAGGACGTCGATGCAGTACCGGTCCTCCTCGATCATCCGCTCGATTCCGCGCACCTGCCCCTCGATCCGGTGGAGACGGCGCACGAGCGCCTCCTTGTCCGCGACGTAGCCGTGCTGTTCGGTCACCTCGCCACCTCTCTCGCCGAGCGGAACCGCCGCAGCCGCAGGCTGTTCGTGACCACGAACAGGCTCGAGGCGGCCATCGCGGCGGCCGCGATGATCGGGTTCAGCAGGCCCGCGACCGCAAGCGGAATCGCGGCGACGTTGTAGGCGAACGCCCAGAAGAGGTTGCCCTCGATCGTCCGCAGCGTCCGGCGCGCGAGCCGGATCGCGTCGCCGGCGGCGCGCAGGTCGCCGGACACGAGCGTGAGGTCGGACGCCTCGATCGCGACGTCCGTGCCGGTGCCGATCGCGAGGCCGAGATCCGCCTGCGCGAGTGCCGGGGCGTCGTTGACGCCGTCGCCGACCATGGCCACGACCTCCCCCTCGTCCTGGAGACGCCGGACCTCGGCGACCTTGTCCTGCGGATAGACCTCGGCGAGCACGCGCTCGATCCCGACCTCTGCCGCCACGGCACTGGCCGTCTCGGCGCTGTCGCCCGTCAGAAGCACCGGCGTGAGGCCGAGTCGCCGGAGCTCCTCGATCGCCTCCCGGCTCGTCGCCTTGACCGTGTCGCGCACGGTCAGTGTCGCCCGCGGGCGTCCGTCCCAGGAGACCGTGATCGCGCCGTCGCTCCGGCCCACTGCCACCTCGTGCCCCTCGACGAGCCCGACGACACCCTCGCCGGGGACGTTCCGGAAGTCACTGACCGGAGGCAGCTCGCCCACCTCCTCGCGCGCAGCCGCCACGACCGCCCGAGCGATCGGATGCTCGGACGCGTCCTCGACGGCGCCTGCCAGCCGGAGCACGTCCGTCCGCGTCGCGCCGTCGAGCGGCGTCACGTCGACCAAGGTCATCCGGCCTTCCGTGACGGTCCCGGTCTTGTCGAGGACGACGGTGCCGATGCGGCGCGTCTGCTCGAGCACCTCCGGGCCCCTGACGAGGATCCCGAGCTGCGCGCCTCGCCCGGTGCCGACCATCAGCGCGGTCGGAGTCGCGAGCCCGAGCGCGCAGGGGCAGGCGATGATGAGCACCGCGACCGCGGCCGTGAACGCATCCGCGGCGGACGCGCCGGCGAGCAGCCAGCCCGCGAGCGTCGCACCCGCGAGCACGATCACGATCGGAACGAAAACTGCCGAGACGCGGTCGGCGAGACGCTGGACCGGGGCCTTGCCCGACTGCGCCTCCTCGACGAGGCGTGCGATCTGCGCGACGGCCGTGTCCGCGCCGACCTTCGTCGCGCGCACGATGAGGCGGCCGTACGTGTTGACCGTCGCCCCGGCGACCTCCGAGCCCGGCTCGACCTCGACGGGCAGGGACTCGCCGGTCAGCAGCGAGACGTCCACCGCCGAGCGCCCGTCGGCGACCTCCCCGTCCGTGGCCACCTTCTCGCCGGGCCGGACGACGAAGAGATCGCCGACCGCGACGTCTTCGATCGGGACCGCGACCTCGACCCCGTCGCGGAGCACCCGCGCCTCCTTCGCGCCAAGCTCGAGGAGCCTCCGGATCGCGTCGCCCGAGCGGCGCTTCGCGCGGGCCTCGAGCCAGCGGCCAAGAAGGATCAGCGTCGTGATCACGGCCGCGACCTCGAAGTACGTCTCCTCCTCGCCCCCCGCGATCAGCACGACCGCGGACCACCCCCAGGCGGCCAGCGTGCCGATCGAGATCAGCGTGTCCATCGTGGCGGCGAGGTGGCGCGCGCTCGCGAGCGCCGCGCGGTGGAAGCCGAGCCCGCTCCAGAAGACGATCGGCGTCGCGAGCCCGAGGGCGGCCCACTCCCAGCCGGAGAACTGCAGCGGAGGCACCATCGCGAGGAGCACGAGCGGCGCCGTGAGCGCGGCCGCGACGGCGAGCCGGAGCGACAGCGCGCTCGAGTCCTCGTGGTGGTGCACGCCTGCCGTGGCCGGGCGCGCACGATAGCCCGCGGCCTCGACGGCGCCGACGAGCTCGTCGACGGAGACGGACCCCTCGTAGCGCACGGTCGCCTGCTCGGTCGCGAAGTTCACAGACGCCTCGACCCCGTCCAGCTTGTTCAGCTTGCGCTCGATGCGGCTCACGCACGAGGCGCAGGTCATCCCCTCGAGCTCGAGGCGGACCTGCTGCGGCTCCGTCGCCGTCGTCACGCGGCCTCGTACCCCGCTTCCTCGATCGCTGCCCGGAGCGCCGCGTCGTCGAGGTCGCGCCCGCGGATCGCGACGACCTTGGACTCGAGGTCGACGTCGACCGCGTCGACGCCCTCGACCTCGGACACCTCCTCGCGAATGGACATCGCGCAGTGCTCGCAATGGATCGCGGGGACGGTGTACGTAACGGTCTCGCTCACGGCTCTCCTCTCGAGTGGGTACGAGCAGTATACCCTGCCCGGGTATGAAGTCTGCGTATCAGGAGAGCTTGCCCGCGCGGATGGCGGCGGCCATGTCCTTCGAGTCCTCGCGCCACCAGGTGCCGTCCTCGAGCTCGATCGCGGGCAGGAAGTGCTGCCCGGTGTGGTCGACGACCTCCTTCCGCCGGCCACGCGGAAAGGTCGGCGCCTTCACGACCTCGTACTCCACGCCCTGCTCGTCGAGGGCCTCCTGCACGGTCCAGCACGGATGCCTGAAGCGGTACGAGAGCCAGCGGCAGCGGTGAAGCTTGACGGCCCGTCAGAGCCCTTCGATGCGAGACGCGCCGACGATCGCCTCGTCCCCGTTCGCGAGGCGGACCAGCGCTTTCCCCTTGCCGTCGTAGTCAGGCGACCAGACGACGACGGTCGCGTCCTCGCCGTACACGGTGCAGGCGCGCCCGTCCTCTTCCGCGATCCCACGCCAAAAGCGGAGGAACGGGTTCTCCTCCCACTCGCGGCCGAGCGTGGTCTCGTCGGTGTGCCCGGGCAGGACGCGGAGGTCGTGTGGGAGCTTCATCAGCACGTCCATCACGGACTGCCGCACCTCGCCGGCCGGGCCTCCTCCGACCGCGTCCTTGAAGAGCGTGTCTCCGGTGAAGCAGAGCTCGCCGCCCGCGACGAACGAGACGCCGTCGTCCGAGTGACCGGGCGTCGCGTAGACCTCGATCTTCAAGCCGCCCGTCTCCACCGCGCCGGTCGTCACCTCGAGCCCGTATCGCTCCACGAGCTCGTCGTTGCCGGCCACGTGGTCCGCGTGGCCGTGCGTCACCAGCAGGTGCGTCGGCGTGAGGCGGTGCCGCTCGACGGCCTCGACGAGCGGCTCGAGCGGGGCGCCGCTGTCGACGAAGACCGCGGTGCCTCCTTCGACATCGGCGAGGAGATACGCGTTCGAGAGCCAGGACGGATGCAGGCTGCGCTCGACGAGCATGCGGACACCATCGTACGGCAGCCGGGCCGGCTGGGAGAATCGACGCGTCCCCGATACCCCGGCTCGTGAGGAGGAACCGATGACGACGATCGACACGATGTTCGAGGAGCGCGAGGTCGTGCGCGAGGCCGCCGGCCGCTGGTGGATCTTCCTCGTGACGGGAATCGCCTGGCTCGTCTTCTCGCTGATCATCTTCCGCTTCGACATCACGAGCGTGACGACGATCGGGATCCTCTTCGGCGTCGTCGCGATCATGGCCGGCATCAACGAGTTCATGGCGATCACCGTGTCGACGACCGGCTGGAAGATCGCGCACGGGATCCTGGGCGTGATCTTCGTCGTGGTCGGAATATTCGCGTTCATCGAGCCCGGGTCGGCGTTTGCCGCGCTCGCGTCGATCATCGGCTTCTTCTTCCTCTTCAAGGGGATCTTCGACATCACGCTCGCGTTCGCGACGAGAGGTGAGTTCGACCTCTGGTGGCTCCAGCTCGTCGCGGGGCTGATCGAGATCGGCCTCGCGTTCTGGGTGGCCGGCAACTTCCACCAGAAGGCGATCCTGCTCATCGTGTACACGGGGCTGGTCGCGCTCTCGAAGGGGATCTCGGAGCTCTTCCTTGCGTTCAAGCTCAAGAGCCTCCGGAACGAGATTCGCGCGGCGTAGAGACGCTTCCCCCGCGGGTCGGGGCATCTCGATCGGTAGGATCGAAGCGATGCGTCGCGCCGCCTTCGCACTCGTGTTCCTCGTCCTCGCGGTGGGCCTCGCGGCCGGCTGCGGCGGCGAGGAGGAGGTGTCGCCGACACCCGACACGGTCACCGGTACGACGACCGACACTGAGACCACGGACACGGAGACCACGGAGACGGAGACCGAGACCACGGACACCGGGTCGGCGGCCGCGGGCGACCCGGTAGCGGGCAAGGAGGTGTTCCTCGGGGCATCGGCCTGCGGAGGCTGCCACACGCTCGCGGACGCAGGCTCGACCGGCGCGGTCGGGCCGAACCTCGACGACGCGCAGCCGGACGCCGCTTTGGTCGTCGAACGCGTGACGAACGGCGCGGGCGCGATGCCGTCGTTCGCGGACACGCTCTCCGAGCAGCAGATCGCGGATGTCGCCGCGTACGTCTCGACGGCCGCCGGCAGCTAGCACCGTCTTAGACTCTCGTTCGTGATCGATCTCAAGGCGGCCCGCGCCGACCCGGAGGCGTTTCGCTCGGCCCTCGTCCGCAAGGGCGACGAGGCCGCGCGCCAGTTCGATGCGCTGCTCGAAGTGGATGCGCGGTGGCGCGCGCTCGGCCAGCAGGTGGACCCGCTGCGCTCACGCACGAAGCTCAAGGGGAAGCCGTCGCAGGAGGAGCTCGAGGAGCTGAAGAAGGTCAAGGCCGAGCTGAAGCAGCTTGAGGACGAGCTCGCCGCGGCCGAGGCCGAGCGGAAAGCGCTGCTCGAGCAGGTGCCGAACCCGCCGGACGTGTCCGCGCCCGACGGGTTCGCGGACGAGGACGCGACCGAGATCCGCAGGGTCGGCGAGCCGCCCGCGTTCGAGTTCCCGGTGCAGGACCACGTCGATCTCGCGCAGGCGTTTGGCTGGATCGACCTCGAGCGGGCAGCGCGCGTGTCTGGCTCCCGCTTCGTGTACCGGATCGGCGACGTCGCGCTCCTCGAGCTCGCGCTCTACCGGTTCGCGCTCGACCGCCTCGGGCAGCGCGGCTTCACGCCCGTACTGCCGCCCGTGCTCGTCCGCGAGGAGGCGATGTACGGCACCGGCTTCTTCCCCACCGACGAGGTGAACATCTACGCGGTCGAGCGGGACGGCCTGTACCTCGTCGGGACGTCCGAGGTCTCGCTCGCGGCGCTGCACATGGGCGAGATCCTCGAGGACCTGCCCCTCCGCTACGCCGGCTACTCGACCTGCTTCCGCCGCGAGGCGGGCGCCGCCGGGAAGGACACGCGCGGGATGTTCCGCGTCCACCAGTTCGACAAAGTCGAGATGTTCGTTTTCACGACGCTCGAGGCGTCGCGCGACGAGCACGAGCGCCTGCTCGCGATCGAGGAGGAGCTGGTCCAGGAGCTCGAGATCCCCTACCGCGTCGTGAACATGGCCGCCGGCGACCTCGGCGCCTCGGCGGCGAAGAAGTACGACATCGAGGCCTGGTTCCCGGGCCAGGAGCGCTGGCGCGAGATCACCTCGACGTCGAACACGACCGACTACCAGTCGCGCCGCCTGGAGATTCGGCACCGGCGCTCCGACAAGAACCTCGAGCCCGTGCACACGCTCAACGGGACCGCGGTCACCGGGCGGGCGATGATCGCGCTCCTGGAGAATTTCCAGGACGAGGGCGGCTCGATCGCGGTGCCACAGCCGCTGTGGGAGTTCGGCGCGCCCGAGCGCCTCGGCCGCATCGGGTCACCCGCCTAGGTCGCGGTTACCATCAGCCTCCCGGCGGGGTGCCGGAGCGGTCGAACGGGTCGGTCTTGAAAACCGATGGGTGTGCAAGCGCCCCGTGGGTTCGAATCCCACCCCCGCCGCCTGAACCCCCTCGCTTGTCCCTCCCAGTCGCGGTCTTCATCTGTCTCGCTTCACGGTTAGGGTGCGTCGCGCCGCGATGGCCGATCCCGAGCTCCTACGCGCCCTGCTCAGCCGGCACCCCTCGGGCGTCTGCGTGGTCACGGTCGCCGCGGGCGACCAGAAGCTCGGGCTCACGGTCGGCTCGCTCGTCTCTCTCTCGCTGAGCCCACCGCTCGTGGGCTTCGCCGTCTCGCGTGAGGCGGCGATGCACGAGCTCCTGCGGGAGGCCGGCGGGTGCGCGGTCTCGATTCTCGCCGCCGGACAGGAGTGGCTCGCTCAGCACTTCGCGCGCGGAGTGCCGCCGATAGCGATGTGGCACAAGGTCGGGATGGAGGAGGGCGCCAACGGGGCTCCGCTGCTGGTCGGCGCGCTCGGCTGGCTCGAGTGCACCGTCGGGCAGGAGGTGGCTGCGGGGTCGCACACGTTCTTTGTCTGCGACGTGCGGCGGGTCGAGCTCGGAGAGGACGCGCCGGCGTTGGTCCGCGTTCGCGGCGAGTACACGAGCGTGTGACGACGGTCGACGCGGTCGTCTTCGACCTCGACGGCGTGCTCATCGACTCCGAGCACGTGTGGGACGAGGTGCGGGAGACCCTCGCGCGGGAGCGTCGCGGGCGCTGGCACGAGCGAGCGCAGGCGGACATGATGGGCATGAGCTCGACCGAGTGGTCGCGCTACATGCACGACGTCATCGGCCTCGCGGAGCCGCCCGAGGAGATCGACGCCGAGGTGGTGCGGCGCATGCAGGCGCGCTACGAGGTGGAGCTTCCGCTGATCGACGGCGCGGTCGACGCGGTCCGGCAGGCGGCGGGCCCGTTCAGGCTCGCCGTCGCGTCGTCGTCGAACCGGCCGCTGATCGATCTGGTCTTGGAGCTGGCGGGACTCGCCTCGTCGTTCGAGGCGACCGTGTCGTCGGAGGAGGTCGAACGCGGGAAGCCGGCTCCGGACGTGTTCCTCGAGGCCGCGCGGCGGCTCGGTGTGCCGCCGGAGCGCTGCGCCGCGGTCGAGGATTCGGCCAACGGGATTCGCGCCGCCCACGCCGCCGGAATGCGCGTAGTTGCGATCCCGAACCGCCGCTATCCGCCGCCCTCCGACGCGCTCGCGCTGGCGGACGTCGTCCTCGAGTCGTTGGCCGAGCTGACGCCCGCAACCCTGACCGGCGAGGACCTGTCGCCGGGGCCTCCAACCTCCTCCCCACCGCGAGCGTAGCGTCGAAACGCTCACGCGTGGGACACGGATCCGTGCCGAAACGTGAAAACTGCGCCGCGTCGCCCGGGTTCAGCTCAGTCCACGCCGCGACCGAGCAGCACGCACGCGTTGTGCCCGCCTAGCCCCATCGCGTTCGAGAGCGCGACCTCGACCTGCTGCGGCCGCGCCTCGTTCGGCACGTAGTCGAGGTCGAGCTCGGGGTCGGGCGTCCGGTAGTTGATCGTCGGTGGCAGCAAACCCTCGTGCAGCGCGCGGACGCACATCATCGCCTCGACCGCGCCGGCAGCCCCGAACAGATGCCCCGTCACCGACTTGGTCGAGGACACCGCGAGCGAGTACGCGTGGTCGCCGAACACGTCCTTCAGCGCCTTCGTCTCCGCGAGGTCGCCCTGAGGCGTCGAGGTCCCGTGCGCGTTGATGTACCCGACCTGCTCGGGCTCGAGCCCCGCGCTCTCGAGCGCCGCCCGCATCATCTCCGCGACACCGACCGACTCCGGATCCGGCTGTGCCATGTGGTGCGCGTCGTTCGAGGTCCCGTACGCGAGCACCTCGGCGTAGACGCGCGCTCCCCGCGCCCGCGCCTGGTCGAGCTCCTCGAGCGCGAGCACACACGCTCCCTCGCCCATGACGAACCCCGCGCGGGTCGCGTCGAACGGGCGCGACGCACGCGTCGGATCCTCCTCCTCGGCGACGAGGCCGCGCATCGCGCAGAACCCGGCGAGGATCACGGGGTGCATGCACGCCTCGGTGCCTCCCGCGAGGACGACGTCGGCACCCCCGCGGCGGATCAGCTCGGCGCCCTCGCCGACCGCGTGCGATCCGGTCGCGCAGGCGGAGACGGGCGCGTAGTTCGGCCCGCGGAGACCGAGGTCGATCGCGATCTGGCCGCTTGCCGAGTCGACGAGCACGTTCGGGAGGAACCACGGTGAGACGCGGCTGGGGCCCCGCTCCGCGAGAACCTCGTTCTGCGCGAGGACGCCCATGACCCCGCCGATCGCCGAGCCGACGAGGATGCCTGCGCGCGCGGGGTCGATCCCGTCCACGCTGGCGTCTGCCCATGCCTCCCGTGCGGCCGCGACCGCGAGGACGACGTTGCGCTCGAGCCGGCGCGCGTCCTTCTTTCCGACGACCTCCTCCGCGACGAAGCCACTCACCTCCGCGGCGATGCGCACGGGGAATCCGGTCGCGTCGAACGACTCGATGAACCCGACGCCGCTCCGACCGGCGGCCGCGGCCTCCCACGTCGAGCGCGCGTCGAGCCCGAGCGGCGTGACCGCCCCGAGACCCGTCACGGCGACGCGGCGCATGATCCGGAGACTAGTCGCAGCCACAAGGTAGGTTCCGAACATGGCCCGCCGCCGCCGGCTGCCGAGCAACGAGCCCGTCGAACGCCCGCCCGAGCTCGACTCCGCCGTCCCCTTTCCGCCCATGGAGGCCGAGCTCGTCCGCGAGCTTCCGACCGGAGACGGGTGGCAGTACGAGCCGAAGTGGGACGGCTTCCGCGGCCTGCTCGAGAACGGCTCCGGCGAGCTGCGCCTCTGGTCGAGGAACGCACGGCCGCTCCTCCGCTACTTCCCCGAGCTGCAGGCGCTCGGCAAGCTCCTCCCGCCCGGCTCGGCGCTCGACGGCGAGATCGTCATCGAACGCGGCGGCGTACTCGACTTCGACGCCATGCAGACGCGCCTGCACCCGGCCGAATCTCGCGTCCGGAAACTCTCCGCCGAGATCCCGGCGCGCTTCATCGCGTTCGACATGCTCGTCTGGAAGAGCGAGGAAGTGTGGCCGCTGCCGCTCGCCAAGCGCCGCTCGAAGCTCGTGCGGAGCGCGAAGCGTTTCGAGCTCTCGCCCGCCACGACTGAGCTTGACCAAGCACTGGCCTGGCTCGACCGCTTCGAGGCGATCGGGCTCGACGGCGTGATCGCGAAGCGGCTCGACCTCCCGTACCTGCCCGGCTCGCGCGAGGGCGTCGCCAAGGTGAAGCCCGAGAAGACGGCCGACTGCGTCGTCGTCGGCCTCCGCTGGAAGTCGAAGCCCGACCGGATCGCGACGCTGCTCCTCGGCCTGTACGCAGACGACGGCGACATCGACTACGTCGGCACCGCGGCGGTGGCGCCGGCACGCCACGACGAGATCGCGGAGCGGGTGCTGCCGTTGCTGAAGAACGCCCCTGACCGCCGCTTCTCCGAGCCGAACCGATGGGGCGGCGGCGAGCTCGAGCAGAGCGCGGTGCGACCGGAGCTCGTAGTCGAGGTGCGCTACGACAAGGTGCAGTCGAACCGCTTCCGCCACGGGACGAAGCTGATCCGCTTTCGCGACGACAAGGACCCGGCGCAGTGCACGTGGAGCGAGCTGCTGCCGGCGCGCGGCCCCAAGGATCCGGGCGTCGACGCGCTCCTCAGCTCCGAAGCCTGAGGAGCGCGAGCGCGGTGACGTACGCAACGCCCGAGATCGCCCCGAGCTGCACGTACGGCGTCCCGCTTCGGCCGTTCGCCCACTCCCACAGGCACATGACGATGATGAGCCCGATCGTGGCGAGACCCGACAGGTAGGTCGCGTGGACGTCGATCCGCTCCCAATACTCGTCCCGGCCGTCGCCCCTGAGTCCGCGGATCATCTCGCTCCGGCCGCCGAGGAGAAACACCAGCCCGGCGCCCGCCATGACCGCGAGCGCCCAGACGCCCGAGCGCAGGTCGTCTCCGATCCAGAACGCCGCGAGGCAGAGGACACCCAGGAAGAGCGAGAAGAGCGGCAGGAACCAGCGCGTCCTAGTCAGCGTCCGCATCGAACATCTCCTCCACGGTCGTCTCGAAGAAGCGCGCAAGGGCGATGGCGAGCGGCAGCGACGGGACGTACCGGCCGGTCTCGATCGAGTTGATCGACTGCCGGGACACCCCGAGCGCCGCCGCGAGATCGGCCTGCGAAAGGCCACGCGCTCGACGCCGCTCGCGAACGTCGTTCTCCACGGCTCAGGTCGTCCTCCACGTCTGCAGCGCGTACAGCACCATGAACACCACCGCCGTCGCGGTGGACGTATCGGCTCCGAACCACAGTGCGGACGCCACGATCGCCGACGACGCGAGCGCGAGGTGGGCCAGCCTGATTCGACTCATGATTGCCTCCTCTCATGTCAAGTTCACTTGACTGACAAGCTAGCTTGTCACGCGAGGCTTGTCAAGTGTCCTTGTCACGGCGCGCGCGCGACGGCTGTACGCGCGGGGGTTCGCCGGGCATCTTCGGGAAGTTCGGCGGATACGCCGCCTCCCCGACGCCCTCCTTCTCGTCGCGCTCGACCCACTCGAGGAGAACGCGCAGGTCGCAGACGGCGTCGTCCATCCCCGCCTGGATGTCGCCCAGCTTCGCGAACCGAGGCGGCATCGTCGACATCGTGAAGTCCTCCGTCTCGATGTCGGGGAGCTCGTCCCAGGTAACCGGCGCGGAGACAGTCGCGTCGCTCCGCGCGCGCACCGAGTACGCAGAGGCGACCGTGCGGTCGCGCGCGTTCTGGTTGAAGTCGATGAACACCTTCTTGCCGCGCTCCTCCTTCCACCAGGCGGTTGTCACCTTGCGCGGGAGGCGCCGCTCGACCTCTCTCGCGAACGCCAATGCCGCCCGCCTGACCACCGGGAACTCCCAGTTCGGCTCGATGCGGCAGAAGACATGGATCCCGCGGTTCCCGGACGTCTTCGGCCAGCCGACGTAGCCGATCTCGGCGAGCACCTCGCGGACGAGCGCCGCGACCCGCTTGCCGTCCGCGAACGTCGTGCCGGGCTGCGGGTCGATGTCGATGCGGAGCTCGTCGGGGTGCTCTGTGTCGCGCCGACGGGAGGGCCAGGGATGGAAGTCGATGGTTGCGAGATTCGCCGCCCACACGACCTGGGCGACCTCGGTCACACACAGCTCGTCCGCGTGCCGGCCCGAGGGGAACGTGACCCGCGCGGTCTCGACCCAGTCGGGCCGCGACTTCGGGACGCGCTTCTGGTAGATCGCCTCGCCCTCGACCCCGTCCACGAACCGGCGGAGCTGGGTCGGCCGCTCGTAGAGCGTGCGCACGATCCCGTCCTCGACGGCGAGGTAGTACTCGGCGAGGTCGAGCTTCGTCTTCTTCGCCTTCGGAAAGAGCACCTTGTCCGGGTTCGTGAGCTTGACGACGCGCTCCCCCACCTCGAGCTCCACGAACGGGCTGGCCACGCGCGTCACGCTAGACGATCGCGTGCCGGGAACATCCGAACGGGGGTCTACCGTCGTGTGGTCGATTCCGATCTCTGAACGGTGAACTGCGGCGCGAACATCCTTCGGCTCGGCCTCGGCCTGACGGCCCTCGCGCTCGCGCTCGCGGCGACCGCGACGGGCAGCACCGAGTCGCGCGAGCCAGGTCAGCGGCTGCGCGAAGGCGACGCTCCCGCTCGTGACGCCGGGACAGCTCACGCTCGCGACCGACAACCCGCCGAAGAAGCCATGGTGGAACGGCCCGGCGACCCGGGCCCCGTGGAAGGGTGGGAACCCATACACCGCGAAGGGCTACGAGTCCGCGGTGGCATACGCGATCGCGAAGCGCCTCGGGTTCTCCGGACGGCAGGTGAGCTGGGTACCCGTCACCGAGGCTCAGGCCCTGCAACCGGGCTCGAAGCCGTTCGACTTCTACCTCGGGCAGGTCACGTACGGATCGGTGCGGGATCGGGACGTCGACTTCTCGTACGGGTACTACTCACTTCCGATCGCGTTCCTCGCGCGCCGGACGAACCCGTACTCGAAGGCCCGGAACCTCGCCATCCTCAAACGCCGCGCGTACTTCGGGCTCGTGGCCGGCACTACGGGACACCGCTACGTCAACCGGTGGATCAAGCCGAGCCAGGGGCCGATCTACTACGACACCTACGAGTCCGCGCTCTCCGGGCTCGCGTTCGGCCAGGTCAGCGGCATCGCCACCGACCTGCCGACGGCGTATGTACTCCGGCCGCGGGTGGCGGGCGGCGGCGTCATCGTCGGTCAGTTCCCGAAGAAGGGGACCGCCCAGCGCTTCGCCCTCGTCTTCGCGCAGGGCTCGAAGCTCCGCGGCGTGCGTGAACAAGGCGCTCGCGCAGCTCACGAACCGCGGGACGATCAAGAAGCTCCAGGCGCGCTGGCTGAATCCCGCCGGCGGACAGCGCGTGCTTCGCTAGGAAGGCCGACCGGCCGCTGGTACGCTCGCCGAGCCGATTCCACCATCGTCTCGAGGAGTGGACTAGCGATGCGGGTCCTCACTTTCGGAGTCGTGTTGACGACTCTCGCCTTCCTGCTCGCGACGTCGCACACCGGTTTGCTTTCTCGACGCCGGCGTCATCCTCGAGCAGGGCACGCCGGCGGAGGTCCTCGGCGCGCCGAAGGAGCCGAGGACCAGCGGTTCCTCGAGCGGTTCGTCGAAGCCGGCCGCCTGTGAACGTCGCATCCGACGTATCGTTTGGGACGTGATCGAGGAATCGCGCAGCATTGACGTCACGCTCGAGCCGCTCGACGAGTTCGTCGTTATTCAGCCGGTCTCCGACGAGACGGAGACGAGAGCCGGGCTCATCCTCCCCGCCTCGGCCACCGAGGCCGCGCCTTGCCGCACCGGGATCGTCACCGCGGTCGGCGCCGACGCGGCCGGAGTCGAGGCCGGCGACAAGGTCCTCTACCCGCGCGACGCCGGATACGACGTCCGGCTCGGCGGAATCGACGTGAAGGTGCTCCGGCGCGAGGAGCTCATCGCCCGGATCCACGACTGAGCCATGGAGCTAATCGTCTACGCCCTCGTCGCAGCCTGGATCCTCGCCTGGGTGGTCGGCGCGGTCGCCGTCTTCCGTCGTGGTGACCTCGGAATTGGCGGCAAGGCGCTGTGGCTCGTCGTGCTGCTCGTCTTTCCGTTCCTCGGCCTGCTCGTCTTCTACCTCTGGCAGGCGGCGAGTCCCGACCGCTCTCGCGGCTGAGCTCGTGGTCGTGGCTGGGGGAACCTCCCGGTTCCCCCAAAGCCCCTCCACCGGCCCGCTTCGCGGACACGACGCTTCGTCGATACGGAGAAGGAGGGATTCGAACCCTCGAGGCAGGGATTACCCCACCTAACGCCTTAGCAGGGCGCCGCCTTCAGCCACTCGGCCACTTCTCCGTGGGTCTCCGAGGATATCGGACTCGTCCGCGCACTCCGTGAACGTCGCCCCTGCGACCCGGCTACGCTTACCCGCTCGGAGGGGTGCCGGAGCGGTCGAACGGGGCGGTCTCGAAAACCGTTAGACGTGCAAGCGTCTCGAGGGTTCAAATCCCTCCCCCTCCGCTGATGAACGCTCGCAACCCTGTAGCCGTGGGGGATTGCGGGCGTTGCTCTGACGCCCCGCGGCTGTCCGTTACCGTCCGCGGACGTCCGCGTTTTCACGACCGGACCGGCGGATGACCGGCGGACGGAATGACGCGGGCCGCCGAGCCCGAACCGGGCCTGTCCCGCGCGGACAACTCGACAGACGGGCGCGCGCGATGGATCCTTCTCGACGTGGATCCGGAGCTCGGCATCGCCGTCCAGCTGCGCGACGTGACGACGCTGGACGACCTCGCCAACGTGACCGCGCCGTGCCCGGTCGAGCCCGGCGACCTCGTGGCGACCGCCATGGAGCTCTACCGCGTCGAGGTCGTGCTCTGGACGCCGCCGTGGTGGTGGCGGTGACGACACCGGAGGCGGCGACACGGATTAAGCTGACGCCGAGCTGGCCCCGCGGCTGCCCGATCCCCGCCCCCAGCCCGGGGCTTGCAGGCCGGCCTCCCGAAGAGCTTGCTCCGAAGGAGGCCGGCCGCCTGACGCGGCTTCATAGAAGGCACCCTGACTATCGGAGCCGCTTTCTCTCTACAGCCGATCCGCGAGCTCGCGAAGCGCGTCGAAGATCGCCTCCGAGAAAGTCGGGTACGGCTGAATCGTGTCGAGGAGGACGTCCACCGGCACGCGTGCGCGGACGGCGAGCGTGAGCTGGCCGAGCCACTCGCCCGCTTCGGGGCAGACCGCCACGGCGCCGACGAGAACTCCGGCCTTCGGGTCGGCGGCGAGCTTCAGCAGGCCCGGCCGCTTCGGGCGCTCGTACGTCGAGAGCCTCCCGCCTTCGATGCGGTAGGTCGCGGTGACGAGGCCCTCGCCGTCGGTGCGCCCCACCGACGCGACCGGCGGGTCGGTGAAGACCGCAGCCGGGATCGCGCGGTAGTCCGCGACGTAGTCCTGTCCCGCGATGTTCGCCGCCGCGACGCGCGCCTGGTATTTCCCCACGTGCGTGAGGAGCTGGACACCCGTCGGGTCGCCGATCGCCCAGACGCGATCGCCGGCGCGCATGCGCTCGTCGACGGCGATCCCCCGCGGTGAGATCGAGACGTCGAGCTGCTCGAGGCCGAAGCCCTCGACGTTCGGTTTGCGCCCTGTCGCGACGAGGAGCCGGTCCGCCTCGATCGGGTCGCCCGTCGACGTGTGGACGCGCACTCCGGAGCCCGTCTTCTCGACCCGTTCCGCCTTGGTCTCGAAGCGAAGGTCGATCCCCTCGTCCTCGAAGCGCTCGCGCAGGAGCTCGGCCGCTTCGGGGTCGGCTCTATCGAGGAGCCGCGAGGAGGCGACGACGGTGACGCTCGCTCCGAGCCGATGGAAGTACTGCGCGAGCTCGCAGCCGACGGGCCCGGCGCCGAGGACGACGAGGCTCTGCGGAGGGCCGTCGGCCCAGACCGCCTCGCGGTTCGTCCAATACTCGATTTCCTGGATGCCGTCGATCGGCGGCACCGCGGGCTCGGAGCCGGTCGCGACGACCAGGTGCGCGTACTCCAGCTCCCGCCCGTCGACCTCGACCAAGCCGGGGCGCACGACGCGGGCCTCACCCCGAATCAGCTCAGCGCCTCCCTCCTCCGCGAGCCAGTTCGCGTACCAGGAGTCGTCGCGGTTGCTCGTCACGAAGTTGCGGAACTCGAGGACCCTCGCGACGTCGAGCTCGCCCGTGACTGCCTCGGCGGCGCCAGGCGCATGCCGCGCCGCCTCCAGCGCCTCGCCCGGCCGGAGCAGCGTCTTCGTCGGCATGCAGGCGTAGAACGAGCACTCGCCGCCGACGAGCCCGCGCTCGGCGACGACGATCTCCACCTCGGCATCGAGCCGGCGAAGGGCACCGACGAAGTGCTCGCCGCTGGCGCCCGCTCCCAGAACGACGACAGGTCCCTCAGCGCTCATCGCATCCCCCTCAGGTCACGGAAGACGGGGCCAGACCCGCAGGCCTGACCCCTCGTCGAAAGCGGAGAGGGCGGGATTTGAACCCGCGACGCACCTCTCAGCACGTACGCGATTTCCAGTCGCGCTCCTTAGGCCGCTCGGACACCTCTCCAAGCCGCTACAGGTTAGACGACCTGTTTTGCGTCAGCCGCCGGCGACGGACGAGACGTACGCGGCCACGTCCTGGATCTGCTGCGGGGTCAGCTGGCCCTCGAAGGACGGCATCACGCCCATGCCGTTCGTGACGCGCTCGACGACGAGGTCGGACGACGGCATGGCCGCGTCGAGGTTGGGCCCGACGACGCCGGTCGCGCCAGCGTCGGCCAACGTGTGGCAGCCGCCGCACGCGGCGTCCTCGAAGACCTGGCTGCCGGCCGCGGGATCGCCGCCCGCCTGCGGTGGCGACGTCGTCTCGGTCTCCGTGGTCTCGGTCGGCCCGGTCTCGGTCGGCGGCTCAGTCTCGGTGGGCTCGGTCTCCGTCGGCGTCGTCTCGGTCGGCTCGGTCTCCGTGGGTGTCGTCTCGGTCTCGGTCGGCTCGGGCTCGTGCGGGGCGGCCTCGTGGGTCTCCCCCACCTCGGCGAGCAGCACGACCGAGGTCATCTGCGCCGCGAAGAGGACGATGCACGCTGCGATGAACCAGCCCAGGTGAACTGCCGGAAACGTGGGCCGCGAGCGCGGGACGACGAGCGCCACCACGAGCGCGAAGACGATGAAGACGACGGCCGTCGAGAGGAGCCCCCACTCCCAGCCGGTCAGCGCGAGCAGCACGAGAGTGACGCTACCACGGCGCCTGCGGGCCTTCGCGGCCTACTGCTCGAGCGGCGCCATCGTCAGCCCGTGGCCCTCGAGCTGGGCCCAGTAGAGCTCCGCCGTCTCCTTCTGCCCAGACCAGACGATCGCCTGTCCGGTCGAGTGGATCCGGTTCGCGAGATCCATCCCGCGGTCGTAGCTGATGCCCGGAAGCACGCTCGAGAGCGCGAACGCGACCCCCTGGAACGTGTTGTGATCGTCGTTGCGCACGATGACCCGCCAGGGCTTCCCGAGCCCTGTCCCGGTACCCCGCGAGACGCGCTCGCGAGGCGGCGTCTTCGTCGCCGGGCTCATGCGCGAGAACGTACCAAGGCGGGTACGCTAAGTCCCTTCGAGGGCGCATAGCTCAGCGGGAGAGCGCTCGCTTCACACGCGAGAGGTCCCTGGTTCGATCCCAGGTGCGCCCATCCTTCGCGCAACGGTGCGAGTCAGCGCGACACTGCCGCGAAAGCGCGGTCGGAGAGCGCCCGATGAGAGGGGCGTGCATGAGCATGCACACGATCACGCCGCACGTCGTCGTCCGAGACGCGGCGCGAGCGGTCGACTGGTACACGAACGTGCTCGGCGCCGAGGAGCAACTGCGGATCCCGGTTCCGGACGGGAGGCTGATGTCGGTCGAGCTTCGCTTCGGCGACTCGACGGTCATGCTGGCCGACGAGTTTCCGGAGATGGGGATCGTCTCGCCGCAGACGCTCGGCGGCACCTACATGGCGCTCCATCTGATGGTCGAGGACGTCGACGGAGTCTGGCAGCGCGCGCTCGACGCAGGCGCCGAAGTGTTTCATCCCCTCCAGGACAGCTTCTGGGGCGAGCGACACGGCCAGGTCATCGACCCGTTCGGCCACCGCTGGGGTCTGGCCCAGCATCTGCGCGACGTCTCGCGCGAGGAGCTGGTACGCGCAGCCCAGGAGATGTTTGCCACCGTGAGCGAAGATGCATGAGCGCCTGGTGACATGGGGGTGACTCACGCCAAGCTGGCAAGAATCCTTTTGACTTATCGATCTGGATCGGGGAGTCATGTCCCCTCCCTCCCGATTTCATGAACGGGCTGGAGCCTGTTCAGGTGAGGCTGAGCGTTCGATCCTTTGGTCGTTTTCTGGATTGGATCTGCCACCGATGAGTTCTGGGCTCGTCAGGCGTCTCTGGAGAGGCGGGGCCTGAACGGCGGGGGATGTCGGACTGCTGCGCCCTTGATCGCCAGCGACGGAAGGAGGGCTAGGTTGACCGGAACCGATCCGACAAGTCGGATGCTCGACGGGAGGTGCGAGTGCAGGGCGGTTCGTTACCGCGTGCCGGACGCGTTTCTATACGCGGCCAACTGTCACTGCTCGAACTGCCGTGCGGGGACGGGCTCGGCGTTCAAGCCGTTCGCCGGGCTCGAGCGCGACAAGCTCGAGGTCGTCGAAGGGGCCGAGACGCTCCTCGTTTGGGGTGACGACAACGAGAACCACACTCGATGCGGGATCTGCGGCTCGCTTCTCTTCTCGGTTGTGCGCGACGGGGCATTCGTGCACGTCGCAATGGGCTCCCTCATCGACGAGCCGACGATCCTGCCCAGTGAGCACATCTTCGTCGGCTCGAAGGCGCCATGGTTCGAGATCACCGATGAGCTGCCGCAGTCCGACGAGTACTGAGGCATGGACGCGATCAACATCTTCAGCGCCGAGAACCCTGAGGGCAGGGTCGACGTAGCTCGTGCCGTTCGATCGATGGCGGCGGCCATGTTCATCTACGACCTGGGTCCGGGTCAGAGCCAGTCCCCGTATCACTACGAGTACGAAGAGGAATGGGTCCTGGTCGTCGACGGCACCGTCGTCGTGCGGACGCCGGATGGAGAGCACTTTCTCGAACGCGGAGACCTTGTGTGCTTCCCGTCCGGTCCCGCCGGAGCGCACAAGCTGATGAATCAGAGCGACTCACCCGCGAGGACCTTGATGTTCTCGAGCTCTCGGGTGCCGGCCGTCTCCGTCTATCCCGACAGCAACAAGATTGGCGTGTGGCCCGGCAACGAGGTCGACGAGCTTGTCTTCAGGCGCGACACGGCCGTGCCGTGGTCGGATGGAGAGGAAGGCTGGGAGTAAGCCCTTGACGGACTCGAACCGTCGACGCCCTCTCTCACATCTCTAAGGGTTGGCCGTGCGCAAGGTTCCTTCGTCCGTGCCGCTCCTCGTCCTTCTGCATCAGCCCGATGTCGAACCATGCCTGTCGGGAGCTCGAAGATGAGCGTAGGCGTGCCTTCAGTATCGATGAGCCGATCGGGTCGGGGCGCTCGCCTGATGCCTCTCCTCCTGCGCCCGCGCCCGCGCGCGCGCACGCGTATTAGGAAGGTGCGAGGGTACCCACCCCGTGAACGTGTTCGTCGGGTCGAGGCCGGTGGCGGGCCGGAAGTTGACCTAGGTACCGGAGCCGTCAAGAGGTGATTGAACTGCTGTACGCCCGAGGGCAGGTCACGCGTCCGGGCGCAGCGGGGAGTCGACGACTATCGCCTTGCCGTTCGTCAGGGCCTTGACGGCATGGCGTACGTTCGGCGGCACGATCGCGGCCAGGCCCGGACCGGCGATCCGCACGTCGCCGTCGAGGTCGATCTCCAGCTCGCCCTCGATGACCTGCCACACCTCTTCCTGCGGGTGGGAGTGCTCGTGGATCGTGGAGCCCTCGGTGAACTCGTAGTGAGCGAAGGTCATGCTGGGCGAATCGAAGTAGCGCCCGTACCATCCCGGCCTCCGCTCCACTACCTCCAACGTGCTCGTGTCGACAAACGGCATCGTGTGCTCGCCTCCTCTACTCCAGCTCACAGGCGCGCGCTGTCGCTGGCTAGTTGTTGCTCGCGATCTGGATCAGGTTGCCGCAGGTGTCGTCGAACACGGCGGTCGTGACCGCGCCCATCGCGACGGGCTCTTGGGTGAATCGCACTCCAAGTCCGCGAAGTCGCTCGAACTCCAGGTCGATGTCGTCGACGGCGAAAGAGGTGAAGGGGATGCCGTCCTCGACGAGCGCCTGCTTGAATGACTTCGCGGCGCGGTGTCCGTCAGGCTCGAGCAGCAGCTCGGTTCCTTCGGTCTCCTCTGGGGAGACGACCGTCAGCCAGCGAGCCTCGCCCAGGGGGATCTCCGTCGTCTTTACGAATCCGAGCACCTCGGTGTAGAACCGAAGCGCCTTGTCTTGGTCGTCGACGAGGACACTCGTGACGTTGACTCTCATCTCGCTTCCTCCTTCGTACCGTGTAGCCAGCGATCGACGAGGTGCTCGAGCGGTCGCGTATTGAGGTAGTGGAACTTGCAGCGGCCCTCTCGCCGGGTCTCGACCAGACCGGCCACCTCGAGCACCTCGAGGTGCTGCGAGATCGCTTGCCGGGACGAGCCGAGGCTGTGCTTCGTGGCGAGTCGCGAACAGATCTCGAAGAGTGCCTGTCCATCTCTCTCTGTCAGCTCGTCGAGGATCGTCTGCCGGGTGTCGTCGGCGAGCATCGACTGGGCGTCCACTGGCGTGCTGCGACGGAATCAAGCCACCTGTCGTCAGGTGCCGACGGTTGGCACTCCCAGCCTCCGTGGTAAGGAGGGGGTCGACGGTTCGAGTCCGTCAGAGGGCTTGACACAAGCCCCGCAATACGGGGGCATTGTGTTTGCTAAGGAGCCGGGCTCGCCCGAGGCCGACGTACCCGGATCTCAAACGGGCTCGACGGCTCTGCTCACGATCCAGGCGTGCTTGCCGACGCGGCGACCCCTGGTGAAGCCGTACTGCTCGAAGAGCTCGACCGTCGCGCTGAAGAGGAAGCGGCCCTGTGCCTCGCGACCGGCGGTCACCTCGGGGATGGCCTCGACGAGGCCGCCGCCGAGACGGGCGATCTGGTCGAGCGCCCCCTCCAGGCCTGCCCTGGCGATGCCCTGACCGCGATGCCTCTTGTCGACGAAGATGCAGGTGATCCGCCAATCCGGCAGCGGTGGAGCGTCCTTGTCGTACTCGCGCTTGTGCTTGATGCCCGGGAGCTCCTCCGGGCTACCGTACTGGCACCAGCCCTGGGCGGCGCCCTTCTCGTCGATGACAAGCGCTGCATGAGCGCGGCCCGAGCGGACGCGATCCTCCTTGGCCTCGCGATAGTTGATTCCCCTCTCTGCGCACTCGGGGTGATAGCCGATGCACCAGCAGCCACCGTAAACCCCGTTGTTGCGCTCGACGAGCTCGGCGAAGGCGTCCCATGTTGATGCGTCGAGCTGTCGGATCGCATACGACATGGTCAGGTCCTTCGATAGTAGGTGTTTTCATCGTCCTGGATCTCGCGGGCGATGAGTGAGTGTCGATTCCGCGCTGGGTCGATCGTTCTTGGAGTGACGAAGCTGATTCGAGACGAGACTGAAGGGGGCCGGGCATGATCACTGGGGTTCACGCAATCGTCTACAGCAAGGACGCGGATGGCGTGCGCGAGCTTTTCCAGGACGTGCTCGGGTTCCCGTCGGTTGATGCCGGTGACGGCTGGCTGATCTTCGGGTTGCCGCCGGCGGAGCTCGCCGCCCATCCGACCGAGGGCGCTGATCACCACGAGCTCTATCTCATGTGCGACGACGTGCACGCGACCGTCGAAGAGCTGAGGGCCAAGGGCGTCCAGCTGGCGCATCCGGTGCGCGAGGAGGCGTTCGGCCTGTTGACGGCGATCGTCCTGCCTGGCGGCGGCGAGATCGGCCTGTACCAGCCGAAACACGCGAGCCCGCTCACCCCGTCCGGGTAGAGCGAGGCCGACGCACCACGCCGTTTACACCCCCGCTCCCACGAGACTCCGAGCCTTCCTCGCGCGCACGCGCGCACGCGCAGTAAGAAGGTGTGACGAGCCTACCCCCACCCCCTGAACACCGTTCTCGGGGCCGGGGCCTGGTCGCGGGGGGCCCTTGCGGGCACCCCTACCCCCTCTAAAAAGCGAGACCCCGACCAAAACGCGCCGGGGGTTCAAATGCTACCGGCCCGATAAGCGGCGGGCACGTGTTGCCCTCAGATGCACGAGAAGCCTCTGAACACACACCCGCCGCGCCTCACATACCCACGCAGCGGGGGTGTCAACCAGCCGATACCGTCTGCGCATGGGCACCCTGATGGTGGACGGCTACCGGATCGAACCCCTGAGCATGCGGACGTGGGATGCGTTCGCGGATCTGGCCGAGCGGCACAACGGTGTGTGGGGCGGTTGCTGGTGCACGTACTTCCACCTCCACCCGGATCCCAAGGAGGAGCGCAGGGCGCTCGGCCATCGCGAGTTCAAGCGGCGTCTCGTCGAGGCCGGCCGTGCGCACGCCGCGCTGGTATTCGACGGTGATGTCGCGGTCGCCTGGGCCCAGTTCGGGACGGTCCCAGAGCTACCGAACATCCACCACCGCAAGGAGTGGGAGCAGGGCGTCGCCCGGATGCCGGACTATCGGATCACGTGCCTGTTCGTGGACCGCCGATACCGGCGCGCGGGAATGGCCGCGGTCGCAGTACGGGGTGCGCTGGCGCTGATCGCCGCGGCGGGAGGCGGCCTCGTCGAGGCGTACCCGCACGACCTGCCCGAGGGCAAGAAGACCTCGGCATCGTTCCTCTACAACGCCACCCGGACCATGTACGAGCGGCTCGGGTTCAGCTACGAGCGCTCCAAGGGCAAGGGCAACTGCGTGATGAGCGCGGTCGTCCCGGCCGCCACGTCGTGACAGGCCGCACGTCCGTTTCCGCGGGGAGGCCACGGTGTTAGCCATGCGCGCCTCGCCCGAGTCTCCGCACTCACACCTCGCGCGCACGCGCGCGCACGCGTACTCACGTTGCGCGGGCTACCCACCCCCGTGAGCGTGTTCGTCGGGTCGGGGCCTGGTCGCGGGAGGCGTTGGCCGCGCCGAGCCCCGCGCTGCCCACGAGCACCAGCGCGAAGTTGTCGGGGTCCGGAGCCTAGTGCACGGTCTTGGCCTGCCATAGAGCGATCGCGGCGCCGTCGGGAACGGCGACGACGCTGCGCCAGCCCGCAGGGCCTTCCCGGGGCTCGAGCAGGACTACTGCGCCGAGCAGGTGAGCCCGCTCCGTCGCCTCGGCCACGTGCGGGACCTCGACGTACGGGAGCCAGGTGGGATGCTCGAGATCGCGCTCCACCACGCCGCCCTCGATCCCCCTCCCGAGCTCGAGCGTGAGGTACGAGCATGGGCCGACGTCGATCCGCTCCGCGCGCCAGCCGAACAGACGCGTGTAGAAGGCGCACGCGCGCGAGAGGTTGCCGGTGTGCAGCTCCAGGTGAACGACGGGGTTCACACGGGTCGTGCTCATGTCCCTGCCCCGTTTGACTCGCGACGACCGCCGAACTCATCGCACCGATGAGTTTCCCGGCTCGAATGAGTCTACCCTCGTAGGAATGGCAGTTTCCTCGACACAGTCCGTGCACGAGCGCGAGCTGCTCGACGCAGCGCGGTCCGGCAACGAGAGCGCGTTTCGCGAGATCGTCGAGGTGCACCGCGACGAGCTCCACGCGCACTGCTACCGGATGCTGGGCTCGCTGCACGACGCCGAGGACGCGCTCCAGGAGGCGCTGCTCCGCGCGTGGCGCGCGCTACCGGACTTCGCGGGCCGAAGCTCGCTTCGCAGCTGGCTCTACCGGATCGCGACGAACGTCTGCCTGGACGCAATCGCACGGCGGCCGAAACGCGTGCTCCCGGTCGACTACGGGCCGCCGTCGGCGCTCGGTGACGATCCCGGACCGCCGCTCGTCGAGTCGGTGTGGATCGAGCCGTACCCGGACGAGACGCACAGCGTCGCGGAAGGCTACGCCTCGCCCGAGGCGCGCTATGAGCAGCGCGAGGCCGTCGAACTCGCTTTCATCGCAGCACTCCAGCTCCTGCCTGCGACGCAGCGCGCGGTGCTGATCCTGCGCGAGGTGCTCGGCTTCTCGGCGCGCGAGGTCTCGGAGTCGCTCGACACGACCGTCGCGTCAGTGAACAGCGCGCTCCAGCGGGCGCGCAAGACAGTCGAGGAACGGCTGCCCGAACGGAGCCAGCAGGAGACGCTGCGCTCGCTCGGGGACGAGCGCATCCGCGAGCTGGTCGGGGCCTACGTCGACGCCTGGGCGCGTGGCGACGTCGATGGGGTGAAGGCGCTGTTGGCCGAGGACGCCGTCTTCTCGATGCCGCCGTGGAAGGTCTGGTGGCGCGGCCGCGACACGATCGCGGCTTTCGTGGAGGGCGCCAAGGACGCCTGCGCCAGGGCGCGCACGATGCCGATTCGCGTGAACGGGCAACAGGCGGTCGCGTACTACGGGGAGGACGCAGAGAACGGCCGGCACACGCCGCTGGCGATCGACGTCTTCACGCTCGAAGGCGACATGGTCAAGGAGATCACCGCGTTCGTCCTCCCGGAGATTTTCCCGCGCCTCGGTCTTCCTGACCAGCTCTAGGCTGCCGAGCGCGCCGAAAGTACCGGCAGGTCGTAGTAGCGGCGCACGCTCGAGCCGATCCGGGTGACGTCGGTTCCGTAGACGTGGATCGAGATCGCTGTCCGGTCGCCGGCGTTGCGGACGCGGTGGATGTCACCCGGGGGCGCGAAGCCGTTCACGTCGCCCGTGGGGTGCACGGACCGGCCGGCTTCCACGAGCTGCTGCTCCTCCTCGTCGAGCGCGAAGAGCTCCTCGTGCTCGGTTCCCTGGATGACGCCGAATACGCACCAGGTCACATGGTCGTGGATCCGCGTGACCTGGCCGGGACGCCACACGAGCGCGACGATGGAGAACGCCCCGTCGGGCTCCGCGTGGAGCACGTGGCTCCTGTAGCCGTCGGGGTCGCCCGCGCGCTGGTCCACCCTGAGGACGGCCGGCGAGGGGAGATGCAGCTCGAGCGCGCATGCGACGAGGCGGGCCGTCTCGTGCCAGTCCGCGCGCTCTCGGACCGCCGCGCGCACGGCAGTCACGAGGCTGTCGAGCGCGGCTCCGAACGTGGGTGCTTGGGTCTCGGTGGTCATGGCGGCGTACTGGGATAGACCGCGCGCCCGCCGTGAACTCATCGCGACCGATACCGGAGGACCTCGCACCGGCGCTCGCCGAGCTCCTCAGCAGCTCGTGCCCGCTCTCCA
>CAWJBN010000002.1:0-1944363 GCA_963841175.1 uncultured Actinomycetes bacterium | reverse complement strand
TGCCCCCAGCGGGATTCGAACCCGCGCTACAGCCTTGAAAGGGCTGTGACCTGGGCCGCTAGTCGATGGGGGCCCTCGCGGGAGTGTAGAGAGGCGGCCGCGACCCGCTACCTTTGAGCGCATGACGACTTCAACAGCCACTCCCGCCCGCGTCCTCGGCCGGCTCGCCGACGAGGAGCGGATGCGCGTTCTCGCCGCGGTGACCCTCGGCGCGACGACCGTTCGCGACATCGCCGGCCGCGCAGGCCTTTCCGAGCCCGAGACGGCGCGCGCGCTCGGCCAGCTGCTGCGCGCGGGCATCGTCTCCCAGGAGAGCGGAGGGCTCCAGGTCGACCTCGGCGCGTTCGCGCGGGCTGCGCGCGAAGCGTCACCCGAGCGCCGCCGGCCCGACCTCGCCGACGCGACGCCCGAGCAGGCGGCGGTGCTCCGGAACTTCGTCGACGAAGACGGGCGCTTCCGGACGCTTCCCGCCCGAGCCGCGAAGCTCGATCTCGTCCTCGACTACGTCGCGACCCGCTTCGAGCGCGGCCGCGAGTACACGGAGAAGCAGGTCAACGAGATCCTGGTCGAGCTCCACGACGACCACGTCACGCTGCGCCGCCTTCTCGTCGACGCGCGCCTGCTCACGCGGGACGCCGGCATCTACCGGCGCGTCACCTAGAGATGCGGCTGGGGCCGGCCCGAAGGCCGGCCCCAGCCGATGTTCCTACGGCGAGGTGATCGCCGGGCAGGTTGCCCCGACGCAGTTGATCCGCCCCTGGATCGCGGGCGTGATCGCCGGGTTCGCCTCGAGATGCGCGATGAGGCGCTCGTCCATCGTCATGATCGACGGCGTGTCGAGCTGCGCGACGAGGTTCGGATACCCGTCGCCGCCGAACGACACGAAGTCGTTCGTAGCGATGCGGTAGGTGTCCGCCGCCCCGAACGTCACCGGCGCCCCCGTACACGTGCCATCCGCCGCCTGCCGGACGGCGCTGGTCACACGGGCCCCGGCTGCGTTCGCGATGTTGTACGTGAAGCACAGTCCGGAGACCTGCGGGAAGCGCCCGTTTGCAGCGGGCATCAACGAGACGCCGTTCTCGAGCATCGTCTTGAGCGTCGCCCCGCTGATCGTTGCCGTCACGACCGTGTTCCCGAACGGGAGCACGGTCAGGACCTGCCCCTTCGTGATTGGGAACGGAGGCGCCGTGAACGGCGGGCAGAAGTCGGACGTGTTGTCCGTCGTCGGGCACGTGAGGGCGTCACGCAACCCGCCCGAGTTCGTGATCGCGAAGTCGATCGCCGGCGTAGCCGCCGGGAACGCCGTTCGCAGCGAGTCGGTGACGACGCTGCCGATCAGCGACTCGCACAGGCGACCGTCCACGCGGCCGCACTGGTCGGACCGCGGGATCGCACGCGACGACGTCCCAACCTGCTCGTTCAGCTCCGGGGCGATGAGCGCGTTCAGCTCGTCGATCCGGGCCTGGATCTTCTTGTCCGGCGTGACGCCGATGTTCCACGGCCGGTGGAAGTCGGCGGTCTTGTAGATCACGCCGCCGCCGAGTACCACGAGCCGGACCCGCGTGAAGCGGACTCCCTTGCTGAGGTTCTCGGTGACGAGAACACCGTTCGGCCGGGTCGCGAGGACCTGGAAGTTGGTGTGGTCGCCGATGACCGCATCGACGTTCGTGACGTTGTCGGCGAGGTCGGTGAGCGGCCCCACCGGAGTCGTCAGCGTTCCCGCCGTCGCTCCCAGATGGCCGAACGCGACCACCGCCTCCGCCTTCGAGGCCTTCGCCGCGGCTGCGTTCACCGCCGCCGTGGCACTCGTGACCTGGAACGGCCCGAAGGCCTCCGGGAAGACGAGCTGCGGAGCGTCCTCGTTCGTGAACCCGATCAGCTCGAGGTCGACGCCGTTGTCGAACTCGAAGGTTCTCGAGGGCCGCCATTGCTTCGGTGTCTTCCCGGCAGCGTCGACGACGTTCGCCGACATGAACGGGAACTTCGCCAGCGGGATGAGCGTGTTCCGTAAGTACTGCTCAGTCTTGTCGAAGTTGTGGTTCCCGAGCCCGTCGGCCGAGAAGCCCATCCTGTTCATGAGCTCCATCGTGGGCGTATCGCCGAAGAAGCTCGAGATCGGCGGCGTCGCGCCCACCGAGTCGCCGGCTGCGATCGTGATCGAGCCGTCACGCGCTTCCTTGCGGTACTTGTCGAACCACGGCTTCAAGAACGACGAGCCTCCGATGTTGAAGAACGGCCCACCGGGGAAGTCCGCGAACTCCGACAGCGGAACGAGCTGACCGTGGTAATCGGAGATGTCGAGGATCGTGATCTCGGTCGGTTCGTCGTCGTGACCGCGACCGTGGTGCCCGTCGAAGTCGACGATGTCGTAGAGGATCTTGCCCTGCGCGTTCTGCGGGCCGGGGATCCCCAGGAGGAACGCCACCGTCGGCGCGACATCGATCGAGCGCACGCCGCGGATCTCGCGGCTCGTCTCGCGGATGTTCTCACCTGACGCGATGAACGTCGCGTGCATGTTGACGTTGCGCTTCAGGTTGACGAGGTCCGGCGTGTAGCCGTGCTGACCGAAGAACTGCGAGAACGCGATCGTCTGACCCGGCGTCTGCGCGTCGGTCTGGTACGGCGGGTGGAAGACGACCACGATGTCGCCGGAGCGGTTCGGATGCAGCGCGTCCGTGCCGTCGACGTTTCGCAGCTCCTCCTTCTTGAACACCTTGGCCACGACCTTGGCGCCCGGGTTCGCCGGGTCGGTCAGGTTCTCGAACGCGTTGATGATCTGCGTGCGCACGGCCTCGTAGTTCGCGGCCGGGACCTGCGGCGTGTTTCCGGTGGCCGGGTCGCGACCGGCGAGGTTGATGTAGATCTGCGAGGTGCCGCCCGCATGGCACTCCTTCGCGAGCGTGTCGCCCGGTACCGGTGCCGGCTGAGGTGGCGTGGTCGGCGGATCGTTGGCCGCCTTCCTGCAGTTGCCCGACTGCTCGCGCTCCTGGAGCCCGAGGTCGACGAGCACCTTGCTGACGTTGACCGCGTACCACTGCGGCGCGAAGCCGTGATCCGAGGACACGAAGGTCGTCGGGTCACCGCCTACGAGGTCACGCGCGAGCGCGAGCGTGCCGTCGGCCTCCTCGTACGCCGAGCGGATGTACCCCTCGCGGATCGCGGTGCGCCCGTCCGGGATGTTGTCGTTCGTGAGGTCGTCGAAGTACGGGTTCGGCCGCCCGTCGATGGCCTTCGGCGTGATGAGCCCCATGAACTGGTGCTGGAACTCGTCCGTGACCGGTGTCCCGACCATGAGCAGGTCGGGCTTCACTCCGAGGGTCGTGATGATGTACTCGAGGTACTCCCAGTGGGCGTCCTTCCACATGAGGCCCTGCTCGATGTACGTGTCCTCGTCGACGATTCCCGCCTCGAGCGGCGCGAAGTCGGCCGCGGTGGAGGTCGGGAAGTCCCTGTTGAGCGTCTCCTCGAAGGCGAGCGAGCCCGCCGTGCCAAGCGCGTTGTACGTGGCGTTCGCGCGCTGCACCGAGGTGAAGTAGAGGCGGAACTTCTCCGAGTCCGGCGAGAGGTCGATCAGCTTCATGTAGAAGCCGGCCGTCCTCACGGGCGGCGCGCCCACGAGAGTCACCTTGGCGTCCGCCCAGTCACCCTCGGCGAGCGTCGCGACAGCCATGGCTCCGTTCTTCGTGTTGGACGCGTTCACGACGAGCACACGGTCGTAGTTGACGGTGCTGTCGTTCGTCGAGTCGAAGACGTACACGTCCCAGACGCCGTTACCCGGGATCGCGCCGTTGTTCTGCGTGAACGAGGTCTGCTTCGCAGGGCTGAACGACGTCGGGACGTTCGTCCACCCCGTCGCGTCGGCGAGCTCCTGCTGCTGGTACTGGACCCCGAAGGCGCCGGACGTCTGCCCTGGGATGTCGAAGTTGAGCGTGACCCCGCGACCGCCGAAGAAGCTTCGGAAGTCGACGACCGGCCCCTGCACCGCCGGCGTGTAGCCACGCGCCGCGACCCACTCCATCGCGACGACCGTCTTCCCGGCGCGCTCCGCCGCCTGGGCGATCGTGTCCGCCTGGAGGACGCCGGTGAGCGCAAAGCTCGTGGAGTTGTTGAAGTTCGTCTCGCCCGTCCGGTGGAAAGTGTTGTTCGTCGAGCCGTGCGAGGACGGCCACGCACCGGTGGCGAGGGACGCCCAGCCGACGCCGGTGTTCGGCGGGAACGCTTGGAGCAGCCCGTTCTTGCCCTTCAGCCCGTCGTCCATGAGATCGTCCATCTCGGGCAGGAGGCCCTTCTTCGCGTACCTGTCGACGAGATCGGGCCGCATCCCGTCGGCCGCGAAGAGCACGACCTTCTCCGAGAAATCGAAATCCGCTTTCTTCTTGTGCTTGCTGCCGTGTGCGGCCGCCCCACCGACGACCGCGAGGATGAACAGTGAAAGGACCGCGACGAGCGCGGGAACCAGCACGAGCCGGCGTGTCATAGGTTCTCTCCCCCCTGTTGGGACTGACGCGGCGACTCTACACCTGTCAGCTCGGGTTATGAATCAGCAAGCGACGTCCTCACCGGACCGGCACGTTTTCGCTTCTACACTGACCTCGCGCGGGCCGGTAGCTCAGTTGGCAGAGCAGGGGACTTTTAATCCCAAGGTCGTTGGTTCGATCCCAACCCGGCCCATTCCAGTGTTCATGCGGTTTGCGGCACTAGCGTCGCAGGAGGGCCGCATGATGATCTGGGCGACGCGCCTGCTTTGGGGCGTGGCCGGTCTACTTACCAGTGCAATACGGGCACTGGCAATGCTCGCACCCGCACCCGGTGCAGCCCTGCGAAACGGCAGGCTGCTTCTTCATGCGCGCACCTCCTTGCCGGAGGCGGATTCTAGCCGGGGTGGGCGGACGCCGCCGAGCCTTGAGTGTTGCTTGAGCGTGCTCTAGGATCGTGCGCCCGGTAACTAAGAGGCGCCTCCGGCTGCGGCGGCGCAGAAGGAGGTCCCCGATGCACGAACAGACAGGCAGGCGGCTGAGCCCTGCGTTCGTCGTCGCCATGATCGCGCTCTTCGTCGCCCTCGGTGGCACCGCGGGCGCGGTCGTTACGGCGGCGGTCCCGCTCGCGAAGCGGGCGCTCGTCGCGGACAAGGCGAAGGTGGCGACTACGGCGAAGATCGCAAATGTGGCCAAGGTCGCGAACACGGCCAAGATGGCGACCAGTGCCACGACAGCCACGACGGCCCAGAACGCCAACGCGCTCGGCGGCTCGACGCTCGACCAGGTCGTCGCGACGGCGAGCACAGCGGGTGCCACCGCGGCGCTCACAGCCTCACCCGCGGGACCGAGGCCCGCAAGCACTACCGCCGGGCTTGCCACGGTGAGGGTGGGCTCGATCGGGTTGAACGCCGATGAGCGCGCCGCCTTCATCGTCGCCTGCAACCCAGGTGAGAAGGCGCTCGGTGGAGGCTACTCCACCTTCGGCGAAGTGATCACCCTCGGCTCGTTCCCGACGAACAACGGGACGGCCTGGCATCTCGATCTGGCCAACCTGGACGTCGTCGACCCGGTGGACGGGGACGTCTACGTGACCTGTCTCAAGTAGGAGGCCGGGAAAAACAGGCTGTAAGGGTGCCGCCGGCGGTGGGCGATGCCCCAGGGATGAGTCCCCGCTTACCCCTGGGGCACGGCGATCCGCAGCACGTCGTGGGAGTAGATGTTGATCGCAGGGTTCTGGAACATCCCGGCCGGTTTGTACCAAGACCGGGCGAGACGAAGCCCATGGTCGCCACGTCGCTGAACCCCGCTCGCAGAGCGATCCGAGGCGGTCAATCCCTCACGATCGCCAGAGTCGCGCCTCTCAACGCGAGATGGTTTGCGCAACGTCTGGTTCTGCCCGTGGCGCCGCTCGTGGCTACCCTCGGCCCGTGGCCGTCCGCTCGGATCTTCGCAACGTCGCGATCGTCGCGCATGTAGACCACGGCAAGACGACGCTCGTCGACGCGCTCCTCTGGGAGTCGGGCGCCTTCCGCGAGAACCAGGACGTCAACGAGCGTGTGCTCGACACGATGGACCTCGAGCGCGAGAAGGGGATCACGATCCTCGCCAAGAACACGACGGTCCGCTACGGCGACACGAAGATCAACATCATCGACACGCCCGGCCATGCCGACTTCGGCGGGGAGGTCGAGCGCGGGCTGACGATGGCGGACGGCGTGCTCCTGCTCGTCGACGCGAGCGAGGGCCCGCTGCCGCAGACGCGCTTCGTGCTGCGCAAGGCGCTCGAGGCCCGCCTGCCTGTGATCCTGGTCGTGAACAAGGTCGACCGGACGGATGCCCGCATCGACAGCGTCGTGAACGAGGTCTACGAGCTCTTCCTCGACCTCGACGCCGACGAGAGCCAGATCGAGTTCCCGATCGTGTACTGCAACGCGAGGGCCGGTCGCGCCTCGCTCGAACCCGATCCGGACGCGCTCGAGCCGGACCTACGGCCGCTGCTCGACCTCGTCCTCGAGCGCATCCCCGCGCCGACCTACGAGGAAGGGCATCCGCTGCAGGCGCTCGTGACGAACCTCGACGCGTCGCCCTATCTGGGAAGGCTCGCGCTCTGTCGCGTCGTGCAGGGGAGGATCCGGCGCGGGCAGCAGATCGCGTGGTGCCGCTCCGACGGGACGATCGAGCGGGCGAAGGTGACCGAGCTGTACGTGACAGAGGCGCTCGACCGTGTCGAGGCGGAGGAGGCCGGCCCCGGGGAGATCATCGCGGTCGCAGGCATTCCCGAGATCACCATCGGCGAGACGCTCGCCGCCCCGGACGATCCGCGCCCGCTCCCGCTCATCACGATCGACGAGCCGTCCCTCTCGATGACGATCGGCATCAACACGTCTCCGCTCGGCGGGCTGACCGGGAACAAGGTGACCGCAAGCCTCGTCGAGGCCCGGCTCCGCGCCGAGCTCGTCGGCAACGTCTCCCTGCGAGTCCTCCCGACCGAGTCACCGGATGCGTGGGAGGTGCAGGGCCGCGGAGAGCTCCAGCTCGCTGTCCTCGTCGAGCAGATGCGCCGCGAGGGGTTCGAGCTGACGATCGGCAAGCCGCAGGTCGTGACCCGCGAGCTCGACGGTGTGCTGCACGAGCCCGTCGAGCGTGTCTCGATCGACGCGCCGGAGGAGTATCTCGGCGTCGTGACGCAGCTCTTCGCCCTCCGCAAGGGACGGACGGAGGCGCTCGTCAACCACGGGACGGGCTGGATCCGCATGGACGTCCTCGTACCGGCGCGCGGCCTCATCGGCTTTCGCACGGAGTTCCTCACGGAGACGCGCGGGACCGGGATCCTGCACCACGTCTTCGAGCGCTTCGAGCCGTGGGCCGGCGAGCTCCGGACCCGGCCGACGGGCGCGCTCGTCGCCGATCGCCAGGGGAAGACCACCGCCTACTCGATTCTCTCGCTCCAGGAGCGCGGCTCGCTCTTCGTCGCACCGGGCGTGGACGTGTACGAGGGGATGATCGTGGGCGAGAACGCGCGCCCGGAAGACCTGGACGTGAACGCGACGAAGGAAAAGAAGCTGACGAACACGCGGGCGCCGAGCGCGGACGCGACCGTCCGGCTGATTCCAGCGCGGCCGCTCTCGCTCGACCAGGCGCTCGAGTACATCCGCGAGGACGAGTGCGTCGAGGTGACGCCGAAAGACGTCCGCCTCCGGAAGATCGAGCTGTCCGCCCAGAAACGCCAGACGGCCGCGAGCCGCAAGGCTCGAGGCCTCGCACCCGCATGAGAACCCCGCCCGCGAACGGCACTCAGCGAAGGAGGACACATGGCAGGCAAGACGGACTTCACCGAGGACGAGTGGAAGGACCTGCAGCAGGGCGTCACGGGCGCCGGCTTGCTCGTCTCCGCAGCCCATCGCGATTTCACCGATAGCTTCGGTGAGGCGAGCACGGTCGCGAAGCAACTCGCCGCGCATCGCCAGAGCGAGAGCCAGCTCGTCCGCGAGCTTTCGGGGACACACGGCACCGGATTCGGCCTGGTCGCGTCACCGAAGGAGGTCATTCAGGGGACGATTGATGCCCTAGGCGCCGCAGTGGCAGTGCTAGGCACCAAGGCCCCGGACGAGCTCGAGGCCTATCGTGGCCTCGTGCTCGACGTCGCGACGGCGGTAGCAGAGGCCAAGGGCGGAGTAAAGGACGAGGAGACTGCGGCGATCGAGCGGATCACGGCAGCCCTCGGAACCGTCTAGGACGGCTGCCCGCGAGCGATCTGGGGTGCTGTTACTTGGGGCCGGCCTGGATGAGGCCGCATGGGGCGGAGCCCGGACCTGAGAGGCCCGGGCTCCTTGGGGATGGGGACGGGGGACCGAGGAGTGTCTACCTGTCTGCGCTGGTCGCTGCCTAGCGCAGCGTCGGCATGTTCAAGTGGCTGTTGCGGCCCGGAGCCGCGGCCTTCTTCTCCTTCCTCGCGGGCTGCTGCGCCGCGCTCCCGCCTAGGGGGTCGTCGCCGATAGTCGGGATGAACGTCGGCGGGACCCGAACCTCGGTGGCCTGCTCGAAGTCGTAGGCCAGGCCGATCAGGTCGGGCTCGTCCCATCGGCCGCCGATGAAGGTGATGCCGATCGGCAGGACTCCGTGACGCCCCGCCGGCACCGTGATGTCCGCGTAGCCGGAGACAGCCGCCGCGGACGAGGAGCCGACGAAGTTCGCGAAGCCGTCCGTTGCGGCAAAGTCGCCGCCCTCCGGATCGTCGTTGGTGACCCATGCCGGACCGTTCGTGAGGGCGATGATCGCATCGAGGTCGTTGTCGGCCATGACCTGGTCGATCTCGTCCTGGACCGGCGGTGTCACGCCCGCGCGAAGTGCCGAGCAGGCCGCGTCGCGTCCGTTGGTCGCGACGCCCAGCTCGAAGAGGCAGCTGTCCCACGGCCCTTCGAGGTCAGGATGTGCCTCGTTGAACGCGAGCAGCTCCGCGAGGGTCTGCGGGTAGGGCTCGCCATCGACCGGGTTCGTCCCGTCGACGTACGTCTCGAGGTACGTCTGCGATGTCGGTCTTGAACTCGCACAGGAGCGCGGCGAACTCGTTTTCGAGTTGCCGAGAGATCGAGGTTGGTCGGGTCGATCACGGTCGCGCCTTCGGCTTCGAGCGCGGCGATCGTGTCGGCCAGGATCGGCTCGACGATGGCTGCGGTCGAGGGGCCAAACGTTCCGGCGCGCCAGACGCCGATGCGGGCGCCGTCGAGCGCCTCATCGTCGAGGAACTGGGTGTAGTCGGTGAACGCGTTGCCGACCTGCTCGGCCGTCGCCGGATCGGCCGGAACGTCGACGCCGGTCGCTGCGCCGAGCAGTACCGCAGCGTCGGTCACGTTGCGGGCCATCGGGCCGGCCGTGTCCTGGTCGGCGCTGATCGGGATGACGCCTGCGCGGCTCCACAACCCGAGTGTCGGCTTGATCCCGACGACGCCGTTGGCGCCGGACGGGCAGACGATCGAGCCGTCCGTCTCCGTGCCGACTGCCGCGACCGCGAGATCAGCAGCCGCGACGACGCCGGAGCCGGAGCTCGAGCCGCACGGGTTGCGATCGAGGACATACGGCATGTTGGTCTGGCCGCCGATGCCGCTCCAGCCGGACGACGACGGGTCGGACCGGAAGTTCGCCCACTCGCTGAGGTTTGCCTTGCCGATGATGATCGCGCCGGCGGCCTTCAGCTGGGCCGCGATGAACGCGTCGTCCGGTGTGCTCCCGGCGAGTGCCCAGGAGCCGGCTGTCGTCGGCATGCCGGTCGTGTTGACGTTGTCCTTGACGATGATCGGGATGCCGAGCAGCGGCCGGTCGTCCCCGCCGCGGCGCGCCTTGTCCGCTGCCCGCGCGTCGGCGAGGGCCGTCGGGCTGACCGTGATCACCGCGTTGAGCGCCGGGTTCAGCTTCTTGATCCGGTGCAGATAGAACTGGGTCAGCTGCACGGACTTCAGCCGATGCGCGTCCATCAACTCTTGGAGCTCCGGGATCGTCGTCGCGTCGACGTCGATACCGGCGACCTTGGTGTCCTTCGTGTTGGCCGCGAGGCCGATCGTCACTGCGGCGCCGGATATCCCGAGCAAGAGGGCTAGCAGGGTCGTCAGAACAAGGGAACGCCGAAGTCGGCGGCTCATCGCGTGACCTCCTCTGGAGGCTGATTTACGCCCATGACTCTCTCCCCTCCTCGTAGTCGTGTGCTGGGCTGAGCCGGATGCACGCAGCAAGGGACCCGCCTTCGAAGCCGGGACGGGCGGAGAGTCCACGCACGAGCACCCGGTCGGTCGAGCCTAACAACGTCCGGTCGCCACGCGTCGCACACCCTCTCCTCCCCGCCGGGGCGGGCGGGCTCGGAAGACGGAGGGCGAGCGTGGTAGCTTGGCCCGCGTGGAGCGCTGGCATCTGCCCTCGATCGAGGCGGACGGGAAGCGCGAGCCGCGTGTGCTGTTCTCGCGCCCGGACTGCCGCGCGGTGGTCATCGACCTGAACGAGGGCGACGCGCTGGGAGACCACCGCATGCACGAGCACGCAGTCGTCGAGATCGTCTCCGGCCGGCTGGGCGTGACGCTCGGCGGGCGCGAGCTCGAGTGCGACGCGGGGATGCTCATGACCTTCGAGCCCGGCGAGACGCGGAGCGTCCGCGCCCTCGAGCCTTCGCGGCTCCTCCTGCTCCTCACGCCCTGGCCGGGCAAGGGCCACTTCCGGGACGCCGAGGACACGGACCCGGGGCGGATGCCGGCCAACGCCACCGTCCCGCCGCTCCAGAGCTGACGCCCGCGCGGACGCCGTCGTTAGAGTCAGGCGGAGCCATGGCCGACTACTCGATCGTCCGGCTCGAGGACGTGGACGACGTCCTCGGCGACTACCCCGGCGAGTTGCGGCTGCTCACGGCAGACCTCGAGGCGGAGCAGATCGCGTTCACGTACCGGCGGATGCCGCAGTTCACCGGCGGCAAGGGCTCGTACGGCCACCGGCACAAGACGCAGGAGGAGGTCTACTTCGTCGCCTCCGGGACGCTCCAGTTCAAGCTCGGAGACGACATCGTGGAGCTCGGCGCCGGGTCGGCCGTTCGCGTCCCTCCCGAGACCTGGCGCTCGGTCTGGAACGACGAGGCGGAGGACGCGGAGCTCATCATCGTCTCGACCCGGATCGACGACCCGCGCGGCGACGCCGAGTACCTCGAGAGCTTCTGGCCCGACGACGACTGAGGGCGAGATGAATCTCGGCCCTACGAGTCCTACGCACCGTAGGGGCGAGGCTTGCCTCGCCCTCGACCGCAGTTACGCAACCAGTGGCCGGCGGAGGAACAGGTCGACGTCGACCGCCAGAGCGTTTTCTCAGAAGCGCAAAGCCCGTTCCCGAGCGGGTTTCCGGGGACGTCACGTCTCGCGACCAGCGAGGCGACAGGCCGTGCTAGAGACGCTCTGGGGCCACGCCCGCGCCCTGAACCGGGCGCGGCGGCAGCGGGCACGAGACGAACGGCCTGCCCGTCAGCAGGTGGCCGAGCTTGTACGCCTCGCAACCGGCGCAGAATCCGGTCGCCGAGGCGGCGAGCGCGAGCACGGCGACGAGCGATCCGAGGACGACGCCGACGAGTGCCGCGCCCGCGAGGTACGCGACCGCCGCGGCCGTGAGAAACGCGACGCCGACCATGTTCGCGAAGCGCGGCGGTCGTGCGTCCTCGAGCGGGCCTTCGCCGAAGCGCGGCTGGACGAGCTCGAAGTACGCGAGGCACGGCAGGCAGTAACGCCGTCCGAAGGTGAGCCCGATCGCGAGCTGCGCGGCGAGCAGCGCGAGCAGCCACCACCAGCCCGTGAGGACGGCGGCCGCGGACAGGATCCCGACGACCGCCTGGTTGAACCGAGGCGCGCGCGAGTCGATGACGTCGAGGTCGCGGTAGGGGTCGGCGAGTCGCTTCATTCCGGGAAGTATTACCGGCCCGGGCCGGTGTCCGGCGACCGGGCTACGCCCGCGCCCAGGCCGCGACGGCGTCGATCAGCGAGCGCAGGCGCTCGCCCTCGACCGTCAGTACGTACTCGACCCGCGTCGGGCGCTCCGTTCGCACCTCGCGGCGGAGCACGCCCGCCTCCTCGAGCTCGACGAGTCGCTGCGCGAGCGTCCCGGCGGGATCGTGCCGAGCGCCTGCCGGAACTCCCCGAAGCGCGTGCATCCGTGGTGCGACGCGTACAGGATCGAGACCGCGTAGCGCCGCTCGAGGAGGTCCGCCACGCGGCGGACCTCCTCGGGAACGGGCTCGTGGGTCTTACACCGCCACATTCGATTCGACCGGCTTCGCCTCGAGCGCGAGGTTCAGCACCTCGCCGATGGACATGACCGGATGGAACGTGACGTCCTCCTTGACGTTCTCGGGGATCTCGTCGAGGTCGGCGCGATTCCGCTCCGGGATGATCACGTCCGTGATCCCCGCGGCGTGCGCCGCGAGCACCTTCTGCTTGAGCCCGCCGATCGGCAGGACGCGCCCCTGCAGGGTGATCTCCCCGGTCATCCCGACCGTGTGCTTCACCGGCCGCTCCGTGAGGAGCGAGGCGACCGCGGTCGCCATCGTGATGCCGGCGCTCGGGCCGTCCTTCGGGATCGCGCCGGCCGGCACGTGCAGGTGGAAGGCGCGGTTCTCGAACGCGTCCTCGTCGATCCCGAGCTGCGGCGCGAGCGCACGCACCGTCGAGATCGCGATCTGCGCCGACTCCTTCATGACGTCGCCGAGCTGGCCGGTGAGGACGAGCTTGTCCCCGTCCCTGTGGGACGTGGCCTCGATGAAGAGGACGTCGCCGCCCGTCGCCGTCGCGGCGAGGCCGGTCGCGACGCCGGGCACGGCGGTCCGCTCCGCGGTCTCGCGGTAGACCTTCTGCCGGCCGAGCGCCTCGCGCACGGCCTCCTCGTCGATCTCGACCGGGGGCTTCGCCTCCTCGGACGCGATCCTCGTCGCGGTCTTGCGCAGGATCGTCCCCAGCTCGCGCTCGAGCTGGCGGACGCCCGCCTCGCGCGTGTACTCGGCGACGACCTTCTCCAGCGCCTCGTCCGTGACGGACACCTCGTCCTCGCGCAGGCCGTGCCGCTCGACCTGCCGCGGCCAGAGGTAGCCGCGCGCGATCGCGACCTTCTCCTCGGTCGTGTAGCCGTCGAAGCGGATGACCTCCATGCGGTCGAGGAGCGGGCCGGGGATGGTCTCGGCCATGTTCCCGGTCGCGATGAAGAACACCTCGGAGAGGTCGAGCTCGACGTCGAGGTAGTGGTCGCGGAAGGAGTGGTTCTGCGCCGGGTCGAGCACCTCGAGCAGAGCCGAGCTCGGGTCGCCGCGCCAGTCGGCGCCGACCTTGTCGACCTCGTCGAGCATGATCACCGGGTTCATCGTCCCCGCATCGCGGAGCGCGCGCACGAGCCGGCCCGGGAGGGCCCCGATGTAGGTGCGCCGGTGGCCGCGGATCTCGGCCTCGTCCCGGATGCCGCCGAGCGACATGCGCACGAACTCGCGCCCGGTGGCGCGGGCGATGGACTCGCCGATCGAGGTCTTGCCCGTGCCCGGCGGTCCGATCAGCGTGAGGATGACGCCGGAGCGCTTGTCGTCCTCGACGCCACGCTCCTTGCGGAGCTTCGCGACCGCGATGTACTCGACGATGCGCTCCTTCACGTCGTCGAGGCCGGCGTGGTCGGCGTCGAGCACCTCGCGCGTGTGCTGCGGGTCGAGCCGCTCGTCGGAGCGCTTGTCCCACGGCACGGCGAGCAGCCAGTCGAGGTAGTTGCGGATGACCGTCGCCTCGGGCGTCTGGTCGCCCATACGCTCGAGCCGGGAGAGCTCGCGCTCGGCTTGCTCGAGGACGTCCTCGGGCATGTTGGCCTCGGCGATCTTCGTCCGGTACTCCTCGACGACGGACGCCTCGTCCTCACCGAGCTCCTTCCGGATCGAGTCGAGCTGGCGGCGCAGGATGTACTCGCGCTGCTGCTTCTCGACCCCGGACTCGACGTCCTCCTGGATGCGCCGGCGGACCTGCATGAGCGCGAGGCGCTCGCGCTGCATCTCGAGGGAGAGCTCGAGCCGCTCGCGCACGTCGACGGTCTCGAGGAGCTGGACCTTCTGCTCGAAGGTCAGGTCGGGGGAGTAGCCGGCGGTGTCGGCGAGCGCGCCGGGCTCGCTGATCGAGCGCACGAAGGCGGCGATGCGCCCGTCGTCGCCGCGCAGCTCGAGGATCTCCTCGACGACCGCGCGGTACTCGCGCTCGAGCTCGCGGATGCGCCCGTCGACGGTCTCGTCGTCGGGGCGCTCCTCGACGTCGACGAACAGGCGGCCCTGGCTGTCGGTAGCCGCCGCGCCCGCGACGCCGCGGTGCAGGCCCTGGAGAGCGACGGCGCGTCCACCGCCGGGGAGCCGGATCCGGTCCGTGACCTCGGCGACGGTTCCGACGCCCGCGTACTCGTCGTCGTGCTTGGGCACGAGCAGCACGCGCTCCTCGTCGCCGACGTCGACGGTGAGAGTGACGTTCATGTTGGGGAAGACCACGAGGTCTTCCAGGGGTACGAGCAGCAGACGGGCGTTCTCGCTCAACGGATCTCGCTTTCGTTCGGAGGTCGTAGTTAGTACGAAAAGTGTAGCGAGTGCGGTGCGGTCAGCCGCGGAGCATGCGGAAGCGCGCCAGCGAGGTCGCGGCGACGCGGCCGGCGAGCAGATCGGAGACGGGGCCGACGCCGGCCCCGTTCCACGTCATCACGCCCGCGACCAAGACGCCGCCCGGCCAGAAGACGAGGCCCGTGTCGTGGCGCGCTCTCGAGATCCAGCCGGCCTTGTGCAGGACGGACACGCCCGCCCGGCCGCGGAGGCTCGTGTCGAGCTTCCGCGAGTCGCGCACGTGCGCGAGGAGCCAGAGGAGGTAGCGGGCGTCGGACGGCGTGAAGCCGGGCTGCTTCGCGCGGAGCGGACCGAGGCCTCCCGACGCGAGCCAGACGGAACGCCAGAGCCGCGACATGTCCCACGCGGTCGTGTACTTGCCGACCCCCCACGCCGGCTGCTCGTCCACGCGGACGGGAATCCGTCCCGACGGCATCCGCACCTCGTCCGTCTCGTAGCCGCCGTACATGATCGAGTCGTAGAGCCCGATCGAGCGCATCATCGCGTTGACCTGGTCGGAGCCGGCGCTCGTCGAGCCGGCCATCCAGACCTCGAGCGCGTTCGCGGCCTTGTCGTCCGAGACCGTGATCATCTCGTGGAAGAGCCCGCCGGCGTACGAGCCGGGCGCGGGGATCCCCGTATGCCGGACGAGCGCGGTCACCGCGATCGCGAGCTTGAGCGTCGAGGCCGCAGGGAAGCGCGCCCGCGCGTTCCACGCCGCGCCGCCTCCGCTCGTGAGGCTCTGGACGTAGTAGGCGCCCGTCCCCGGGAAGCGGCGGACGAGCGGCCCGAGCTTCGCGGCGAGCACGGGATCCTCGCGTGGCACGGACGAAGCGCGGCTGCGCGGCGGCGGGCAAGGCGAAGACGTCGCGGACGACTCGCGACGAGCTGCGGCCGTCGCGGGCGATCGTGGTCACGCGCACGCTGAGGTCTCCGGCCGGGAGCTCGACGCGAAGCCAGAAGCGGCGTCCCCGAGCCGACCCGGCGCGAAGCGCGCGCGCCCCGAGCTCGCGCCCGCCGGCGGAGACGACGACCCGCCACGCCCCCGGAGCCGCCCGCCCGCTCACGACCCCGTACGACACCTGCCGCGGCGCCGGCTGCTCGATCGCGGGAGGCGGGAGAGCGGGAGCGTCGACCACGAGCTCCACCTTACGCCGCGCTCAGAACGTCGGGCAGGCCGTCTGCCGACGGAGCACGAGCGTTACTCGGAGGACGAGCGCAGCGCCCGCGACGCCAGCGAGGTCGACGAGGATGAGCGGGACGTCGCCGATCGCCACGCCGTACGCGAGCCAGACGGCGTAGCCGGCGAGCGCGAGCAGCCGCACCGGGACCGAGACCTCGCATGCGCTCCCGAGCGCGGCGAGCCTGCGCGCCTGCAGGAGCAGCGACAGCGCGGCGACGAGCCCGACCAGTGTGCCGGCCGTGCCGAGAACCGTCGCCTCCTCCATGCCCATGCCGGCAGCATCGCCGAGCCGAGGCCAGCGCGCATCGGTAGGTCTACCTATTCGTCCGCGGAGGCGAGCAGGCCGTGCTCCATCGCGAAGAACGCGAGCGACGGCCGGCTCTTGACTCCGACCTTCCCGTAGATGTGCTGGACGTGGTGCTCGGCGGTCCGGCGCGAGATGACGAGCCGGTCTGCGATCTCGGGGTTCGAGAGCCCCGCGGCGACGAGCCTCAGAACCTCGATCTCGCGCTCGCTGAGTCCCGCCGGGCGCAGGTCGTGCGCCCGCGGTCGCGCCTGGCCAGCCACCTCGAGCACGGCGGCGACGCACTCGCCGTCCAGCTTCCCCGCGCGCGCGTCGCGAGCGAGCTCCTCGGCCGCCTGCTCGGCCGGGAGCGCGGCGCGGTGCGGCCGCTCCTGCGTCATCGCCTGGAACGCGTCCGCCGCCGCGAGGATGCGAACGGCGGCGGGCTGGTCGCGTCCACGGCAGCCCCGGTGGTAGCCCGACCCGTCGAGCCGCTCGTGGTGCATCCCGGCGAGCGGCGCGAGCCCCTCCAGGGCACCAGACGTCGCGAGGATGCGCTCCGAGTGGTACGGGTGCATGCGCACCTGCTCCCATTCGGCGGAGGTCAGCGGCCCGGGCTTCTCCCAGATCGCGTTCGTCACGGCCAGCCGCCCGATGTCGTGCAGGTGAGCGGCGACCCGGAGGTCGGTGCACGTGCGGTCGTCGAGCCGCAACGCGCGCGCCGCCCCGGCTGCGAGGGTCGCCACGCCCGACGAGTGTCCGTGCAGCGCCGGGAACTTGAGATCGCCCACGTCGCCGAACACGGCGGCGATGTCGAGAGTCTCCTTCGGCCCCCGGTCCTCGACCGGAAGCGGCTCCTCGTCGAGCAGTCGCTCACGCGGATCGCCGCTGCCGTCGAGGATCCCGGAGACGTTCGCCGCGAAGGTCTCCACGAGGCTCGGGTCGAGGATCGAGCCTGCACGCCGGCGCAGGCCGTCGACAGCCAGCTCGGGGCCGCCGAGGTCGTCGAGAACGACGGCGTCCGCGGCGACGCGCGCGACCCGGGCAGCCGGGGCGATCGCCTCCGCGCGAAGGCGCTGCGGCACGCCCTCGCCGCTCCACCACTCGCCGACTTCGTACAGGGCGCGCTCGACGCCCGCGCCGATTGCGATCCGGCCGGCGACGCTCCTTCCGATCTCGCAGCTCGCGGTGTCGTACTGCTCGCCGAACGCGGGCCCCTCGCGAACGAGACGCTCGGTGACCTGGCGGCGCAGGCTCGCGGGGAGCCCGCGCGTCGCCTCCGGGATCATGGTCGCCTCGTAGTCCGCCGGATCGGCGAGATTCGTCCGGGCGGCGGCTCGGGTGACGGCGAGCTCGTTGCCGAAGAGCGTCGCGGTCTCGTGCGAGAAGCCCGGACAGCCGACGTGGAGCAGCAGGCTGGCGAAGAAGCTGTCGCGCACCTCGGTCTCCGAGAGCCCGTAGGCCCGCGCGAGCCGCGTTCCGACGAGGCACTGGCGCATCGCCGACTCGGGCGGCAGGCCGAACCCGAGGTCGATCGCGATCGAGAGGCCGGCGAGGAGATCTGCGAGCCGGACGCGAGCAGGCATCGAGTGCCCATTCTCTTCGAAGCGCGACGCGCGCTCTAGCCTTGCGCCGTGGCCGGCTCGCAGACGAGGATCCTCGCCCACCTCGACCTCGACGCGTTCTTCGCCGCCGTCGAGGAGCTCGAGGAGCCGTCTCTTCGGGACAAGCCGCTCGTCGTCGGCGGCGACCCGCAGGGGCGCGGCGTCGTGTCGACGGCGAACTACGTCGCGCGCCGCTTCGGGATCCACTCCGCGATGAGCTCCGCGGAGGCGCGCCGGCGCTGCCCGGACGCGATCTTCCTCCGGCCGCGCCACGCGCTCTACCGGCAGTACTCGCGCGCCGTCTGGGACACGGTCGCCGAGCTCGTGCCGCGAATCGAGCGCACCGGGATCGACGAGGGCTACCTCGACCTCGGGACCGTCGCGAAGGACTTCTCGCGGGCACGCGCGGTCGCCTCGGCCATCCAGACCTCGGTGCGCGCGACGACGAGCCTGACGTGCTCGCTCGGCGTCTCGACCTCGAAGGTCGTCTGCAAGGTCGCGTCCGACCGCCGCAAGCCCGGCGGGATCACCGTCGTGCCGCCCGACCAGCGAGGCGCGCTTCCTCGCTCCTCTGCCGGTGCGGCTGCTTCCCGGCGTCGGGCCGCGCGCGGAGGAACGGCTCGCGCGGGCGGGGATCGACACGATCGGCCGGCTCGCCGCTCTCGAGGACACGGAGCTGAGGGCGGTGCTCCCGGGCTCCGTCGGCGTCGTCCTCCGAGACCGCGCGCAGGGGATCGACCCGCGAGACCTGGAGCTCGAGCTGGAGCAGGTCTCCGTCTCCGCGGAGGACACGTTCGCGAAAGACGTGTCCGAGCGCGCGGTGCTGCACGCCGAGGTCCGGCGGCTTTCCGAGCTCGTCGCGGAGCGCCTGCGCAACTCCGGGCTCTCCGGGAGGACGGTCACGGCCAAGCTCCGCTACGGCGACTTCTCGATCCGGACCCGCTCGACGACGCTCGCCGCCGCCGTCGACGAGGCCGAGCTCATCGGCGAGATCGCGTGCGGCCTGCTCGACCGCGGCCTCCGCGACCGGCCGGGCGCGCTCCGTCTCGTCGGCGTCGGCGTCTCCGTCGCTTTCGCCCTACCGCCAGCTCTCGCTCGAGGGCTAGAGGCCCGATCGGGTCGTCGCAGCGCCTGCGGCCGCGCGACAGCCGGCCGCCTTTAGGTCCTTTGCTCTACTAGCTGCGAAGCAGCGGCCGCGTGAGGCAGGTCGGGCCGCCGTCGCCCTTGCGCGAGATCTCGTCCCCGCGGTAGACGACGACGTCGACGCCCGCGCGCTCCATGCGCCTGCGCGTCTCCGGGATTCCCGTCGAGGGCGAGCGCGCGCCGCGGGCCGAGCGCGAGGACGTTCGATCCCTGCGACTCGAACTCCTCGTCCGGGACCTCGACGACCGAGATGCCCCGCTCGGCGAGCATGCCCATGAGCCGAACGGGCGCAAGCCGCGGATACACGAGCGCGAGATCGGCGTCGAGCGGCGAGATGAACGACATGAGGTGCATCACCTCGCCGGCACCGTTCCAGTGCGGGAGGTCGAACGCCACCACCTCCACCCCGGCGAACGCCGCCTCGAACGCCGCGATCGCGGCCTCGTTCGTCCGGTAGCCGATGCCGACGAGGAGGGTCGCATCGTCGAGCCAGAGTGTGTCGCCGCCCTCGGCGAGCGCGGAGCCGTCGAGCTCGGCGGCGATCGGTACTCCAGCAGCCTCGAGCGTCGAGGCGAGCGCCGCCGGCTCGGCCCTGCGGCCCTCCTTCCCCGGCCGGAGCAGCACAGCGCCCTCGCGGCCGACGAGCACCGGGTCGTAGACGTAGATCGCGTCCGGGTTCCCGGCATCGTGGCGGGCGAGCACGACCTCCGCGCCCGCCTCCTCGAGCAGCCCCGAGAAGACCTCGTGCTCGGCGGCGGCCGCGGCGTGGTCGGGCGCCGCGCGCCAGCCGTACTCGCGCCAGCGGGCGGCGTCCTCTGCGAGTGGTGGACGTACGAGAACGCGCTCGAGCGTCCCCGTCATCGACGCGCTGCCGAACCTCGCCGACTGCATCGTCAGAGCACGCGCGGCCGGTGCGACGACGAGTACACGTCCTTGCGCAGGATCAGCCCGTCCTCGAACGGGAACACGTCCACCCCGTCCCACTCGAGCCGCCGCCCGTCGCTCGCGGTCGCGGTCGCCGTCCACTCGCTGACGACGAGGCCGTCCCGCGCGTACAGCCGCCGCCCGCGGAACGCGAGATCGGGCCAGTTCTCGAAGATGCGCGCGAGGTGCGGCCCGACCGCGTCGCCCTCGACCCGCTCGCCCGCAGTGTGGTTCTCGAACACCATCCCGGGCGCGTGGAACGAGACGATCGTGTCGACGTCGTGCGCGTTCCACGCGTCGTTGTAGCGCTCGATCGTCTCGAGCTCCGCCGCTCCGTCGGTCGTCACGCGGGCGAGTATCGCAGTCGCTGAGACATTGACAATCATCGATGTCTTGTGTACCGTCTTGCATCGATGAACGTCGATCTAACCCAATCTGCCGCCGATCTGCTGCCGGCCGCTCGACGACGAAGGCCTCTCGGCCGAGGACGCCGAGGCCACGGCCGCGGTCTTCAAGGCGCTCTCGGACCCGGCGCGGGTCCGGATCGTGAACCTCCTCGCGCGCAACCCCGAGCCGGTCTGCGTGTGCGAGCTCACGCCCGCGGTCGGGCTCTCGCAGCCGACCGTGAGCCATCACCTGAAGAAGCTCGTCCAGGCCGGCCTGCTCCAGCGCGAGCAGCGCGGCGTCTGGGCGTTCTACACACTCGACCGCGACGGCCTCGCCCGCGCGGCAACGGTCTTCGACCTGGAAGGAGCAGCGGTATGAGCACGGCGGACACGCGCGAGCAGGTGCGGGAGCGCTACGCGGAGGCTGCGATCGGCCTCGAGGCGGGTCGCGGCTGCGGGTGCGACTGCGACAGCATCGGGTGCTGCGGAGAGGAGGACGACGACGCTGTTCGGCCAGGGCCTCTACGCGAGCGACGAGCGCTCCGCCCTTCCCGACAGCGCCGTCTCGGCAAGTCTCGGCTGCGGCAACCCCGTCGCGGTCGCAGAGCTCCACGAGGGCGAGACCGTGCTCGACCTCGGCTCGGGCGGCGGCATCGACGTGCTGCTCTCGGCGCAGCGCGTCGGGCCCGTCCGGAACGGTCTACGGCCTCGACATGACCGACGAGATGCTCGCGCTCGCGCAGCGCAACGCGCGCGACGGCGGGAGTGCAAGAACGTCCACTTCCTGAAGGGGCTCATCGAGGACGTGCCGCTCCCGGCCGAGAGCGTCGACGTCGTGATCTCGAACTGCGTCGTGAACCTCTCGCCCGAGAAGGACAAGGTGCTCGCGGAGATCGTGCGCGTGCTCCGGCCCGGCGGCCGCGTCGGGATCACGGACATCGTCGCGGAGGACCGGCTCACGCGCGCAGACCGCGCCGAGCGCGGAAGCCACGTCGGCTGCATCGCGGGCGCGCTGTCGGTGAGCGAGTACCGAGAGGGGCTCGCCGAGGTTGGCCTCGTAGACGTCGAGATCGACTTCACGCACCGCGTCGCGGACGGGATGCACGGCGCGATCGTCCGGGCCTCCAAGCCCGCCTGGGCCTAGGCGAGAAAGCGGCGGTTCTCGGAGAGCGCGTGGAGGATGCGCTCGACGTCCTCCGGGACGTTGTAGAGGTGAAGCGACACGCGGACGCTCTCGTCGCGCGACGACGTGACGACGCGGGCGTCGCCGAGAGCGCGCACGAGCTCTTCCGCCTGGTCGAAGCGATACAGATCAACGGGCCGTAGTCCCCCTTCGACACGCGGCGTGACCACGGTCGCACCGAGCTCGTCGAGGCCCGCGAGCAGAAGCTCGACGAGCCCGCCGACGTGGGCTTCGATCGCGTCGACGCCCGCCTCCTCCACGATGCGCATGCCTGCGAGCCCGGCGTAGATGTTCGGTACCGGCGGCGTTCCGGAGTCGAAGCGGCGCGCGTCCGCGGCGGGCGAGTAGTCGGAGATGTCCATCCGGAAGATGTCCTCGTCTGCGAACCAGCCGGTCTGCGTGGGCAGCAGGCGCTCGTGGAGATCGCGCCGCACGAACATGAACGCGAGGCCGGCGGAGGCGAGCAGGTACTTCACCGTCCCCGCGGTGAGCAGGTCGACTCCGAGCTCGCGCGCATCCAGGGGAATGGCGCCCGCTGCCTGGTAGCTGTCGGCCAGGCAGAGCGCGCCCCGCTCCCGGGCCAGGCGCGCGACCTCCGCGACGTCGAGGCGGTAGCCGCTGCGATACGAGATCGCGGTGCAGCAGACGAGCGCCGTCCGCTCGTCGATCGCCTCCGCGAAGCGCTCGAGCGGGATCCGCCCGTCGGGCTCCGGACGCACGTGCACGACCTCCGCGCCACGCACCTCCTGCGCGTGCGCGATCTGCCCGACCGTCGGGAACTCGAACTCGGAGATCACGATCCGTCGGCGGCCGTCCTCGAGAGGCAGCGCGCTGACGAGCGCGCTGACCGCCTGCGAGACCGACGTCGTGACCGCGATCTCGGCGGGCTCCGCGTTCACGAGCCGCGCGAACCCCGCCCGCGCCGCCTCGGCGCGCTCGACCCAGTGCTCCCATTCCGCGCCGTGCTGCGTCCCAGCCGTCGAGGTACTCGTCGTAGGCCTCGCGGACGTCGATCGAGAGCGCGCCCTGCGAGCAGGAGTTCGCGTACGTCGTGTGCTCGAAGATCGGGAAGCGCGCGCGGACGGCCTCGCCGACGGCGCCGACGCTAGCGGCCAAGGTAGGCCTTTCGCAGCTCCTCGTGCCGGATCAGCTCCGAGGCCTTCCCCTCGAGCACGATCCTGCCCGTGGAGAGGACGTACCCGCGGTCGGCGATGGAGAGCGAGACGTTCGCGTTCTGCTCCACGACGAGGAGGGCGACCCCTGCGGCATGCACCTGGCCGATGATCTCGAAGCTCCGCTCCACGAGGATCGGCGCGAGCCCCATCGACGGCTCGTCCATGAGCAGGAGCTTCGGGCGGGCCATCAGCGCCCGGCCCATCGCGACCATCTGCTGCTCGCCGCCCGAGAGCGTCCCCGCAAGCTGCTTCTTGCGCTCCGCAAGCAACGGGAAGAGCTCGTAGACGCGGTCGAGGTCCTCGCGGAGATCCGCGCGTGGGCGCAGGTACGCGCCCATCTCGAGGTTCTCGAGCACGGTCATCGGCCCGAAGAGCCGCCGGTTCTCGGGCACGATCGCGAGGCCGCGCTCGATGCGGCGCGAGGTCGGCATGCGGGTGAGGTCCTCGCCTCCGAACGTCAGCCGCCCCGAGCGCGCCGGGACGATCCCGAGGATCGTCTTCAGGGTCGTCGACTTCCCGGAGGCGTTGCCGCCGAGCAGGCAGACGAGCTCGCCCTCGCCGACCTCGAGGTCGACGTCCTGGAGGATGTGCATCTGCCCGTAGTAGGTGTTGACGCCCTCGAGCCGGAGGAGCGGCGCGCTTCCGTTCGCGCTCATGTGCGCTGCGGCCGACGTCCCGAGGTACGCCTCGACGACCCGCGGGTCGGTGGCGACCTCCTCGAAGGAGCCCTCGGCGATCTTCACGCCGTGGTCGAGCGCGACCACCCGGTCCGAGATCCCCTCGACGACGTGCATGTCGTGCTCGATGACGAGGATCGTGTAGCCGCCCTCCTCGCGCAGGCGGGCGATGAGCTCCGTGATCTCGTGCGTCTCGACCGGGTTCATGCCGGCCGCGGGCTCGTCGAGGAGCAGCAGCTTCGGTTGGGCCGCGGTCGCGCGGGCGATCTCGAGCCGGCGCCGGTTGGCGTACGAGAGGCTGTACGCCGGCTGCCTCCAGCGGTAGCCGACGAGGCGGTCTCCGAAGAAGCCGAGCCGTTCTTCGGCGAGCCGCTCGATCTCGCGCTCCTCGCGGCGCATCCCCGGCGTCCTCAGCACCGAGCGGAGGACGCCCGCCTTCGTGTGGCCGTAGGCGGCGGCCATGACGTTCTCCTTGACCGTCATGTTGAGGAACAGTCGCAGCGTCTGGAACGTGCGCGCGACGCCGCGTCGCGCGATCTGGTGCGGGTCGAGCCCGACGAGCGACGCCCCCTCGAGCAGGATCCGGCCGGCGTCCGGCGGGTACACGCCCGTGACGACGTTGAAGAGCGACGTCTTCCCCGCACCGTTCGGCCCGATGACGCTCACGATCTCGCCCTCGCCGACGACGAGATCGAGGTCGGAGAGGCACGCGAGCCCGCCGAACGACAGCGAGACGCCCTCGACCTGGAGCAGCGGGGTGCGCTCCTCGCTCACACGACCTCCACGCGTTGCTGCCCGAACAGCCCTTGCGGGCGGAACGCCATCAGCCCGACGAGCATCGCCCCGATGAGCACGAAGCGCGCGACGTGCGGCTGCGCGACGAGGAGGTTCTCCCAGACGCATGCCGTGAGGTACAGGACCGGGACGAGGCCGACCGCGCGCCAGAGCCGGCTGCGCACGAGCGTCAGCGCGAGGATCGCCGCCACGAGCCCGAGGTACGCGAGTCGTCCCGTCGCGCCGCTGGGAAGGCCGTCCGAGGCGACGATCCCTTCCGGAAGCAGGACCCACGAGTCCAGGAGCTCGTCGATCCGCGCCTGCCCGAACGTCGCGCCCTCCACGAGCGACGGCCGCCAGCGTTCGGCGAGCTCGTGCACGACGAGGCCGAACACCACGGTGCTGCCGAGCACCGCGGGCGCCGCCCACCAGGGCCGCCGCAGAAGCACGACCAGCGCGACGATGCCGACGACGTAGAAGAGCCAGCTCGCGTCGCCCGGGTCGCGGAGCGCCTCGAGCGAGGCGTTGATGAGCACCGCGCCGACGGTCACGCCGAAGATGCTGCCCGCGCCGCCGAGCACGACCATGGCGTAAACGGTGATCAGGAGGACGATGTCGAAGTTCGCCGGGAAGACGGCGCCCTGGTTCGGCGCGTACAGCGCACCCGCGATGCCCGCGATGCCGGCGCCGACCGCGAACGCCATCAGCTTCAGCCGGTTCACCGGCATCGTCATGAGCTCGGCCGCGAGCTCGTCCTCGCGGAGCGCGCGCCACGCGCGGCCGGTCCGCGACCGGTTCAGGAGGTAGAGGAACGCCACGACGAGGACGAACGCGGCGAAGGTGACGTAGTAGTAGCCCTCGAGCGAGACGACCTGGCGCCCGAAGAACTCGAGCGGATAGATGTCCGAGATCCCGTTCGGGCCGCGCGTGAACGCCGCGTTGATCAGGACGACGAGCCAGAGCTGGAGGAAGAAGAGCGTCACGATCGCGAGGTAGTCGCCGACGAGGCGCCGCGACGTCGAGCCGAGCAGGTAGCCCGTCGCGGCCACGGCGACCGCGATCAGCGGGATCGCGATCTCGGCCTCCCAGTGCCGGCCCGCGTACGGGGACGCGACCGCCGCGTACAGGTACGCGCCGAGCCCGAAGAAGACGACGAACCCGAGGTCGAGCAGCCCGACCCAGCCCACGGCGACGTTGAGCCCGAGGGCGAGCAGGACGAAGACGAGCGTGTCGATCCCGACCTGCGTGAGGTAGTCGGAGTCGGCGAACAGGGGGAAGATCGCGAACGGCAGCGCGAGCGCGACGAGCTTGAGCGCGGCGGGCGCCCGCTCGTACAGGTCCTCGAAGCGCCCGGCGAGCGTCCGCGCGCGGCGCTCCTCGGCGCTCGCGACCCACTCGTCGACGCCGATCCGCGGCGGCTCCTGCGGCTGGTCGGGCGTCGTGCTCAAACCTTCTTCACCTCCGGCTTGCCGAAGATGCCCTGCGGGCGCACGAGCATGAACGCGACGAGGATGAGGAACACGATCAGGTCGCTGAACGCGCTCCCGAGCCGCCCGAACGTGAAGTCCTCGATGTAGCCGACCGAGAGCGCCTCGGCGAGCCCGATGAGGAGCCCTCCGAGCATCGCGCCCGGGATCGAGCCGATCCCGCCCACGACCGCCGCCGTGAAGCCCTTGAGCCCGTAGTTGAAGCCCATGAAGTGGTTGATCGAGCCGAAGACGAGCCCGACGAGAACGCCGGCCGCGCCCGCGAGCGCCGAGCCGATGAAGAACGTCTTCACGATCACGCGGTCGACGTCGATGCCCATCATCGCCGCGGCCTCGCGGTCGAAGGAGGTCGCGCGCATCGCCTTCCCGAGCTTCGTGCGCGAGACGAGCAGCCAGAGCCCCGCCATCATCGCCGCGGCCGCCGCGAAGACGACGATGCGGAGGATCCACACGTTGAGCGGGCCCACGTGGATCCCCTTCTCGACGTCGACGAGGTCGAACGAGTCGTAGCTGCGGAAGTTCGCGCCGAACAGGAGCAGGACCGAGTTCTGGATGAAGAAGGACACGCCGAGCGCGCTGATGAGGGGTGCGATTCGCGGGGCCGTCCGCAGCGGCCGGTAGGCGAAGCGCTCGATGGCGACGCCGAGGAACCCACACCCGGCCATCGCTACGAGGACCATGAGCACGATCAGGAGCCACACGGCGACGGACGGGTCCTGCGCTCCGCCGAGCCAGCCGAGGACCCCCCAGCCGATGAACGCGCCGACCATGAGCACGTCCCCGTGCGCGAGGTTGAGGAGCTTCAGGATCCCGTACACCATCGAGAACCCGAGGGCGACGAGCGCGTAGACGCTCCCCAGCGTCACCCCGTTCACGAGCAGCTGGACGAGCTTGTCCCAGTCCACGGCCGGGTTATCTCACAGATGAGCGCCGAGACGCGGCGGCCCGCCCTCCCGGGCGGGCCGCTCGCGCTTGCGATCTCGCAGCGTCGCCTAGGCGACTGCGTACTTCCCGTTCGTGACCTTGAAGACGGTGAACGCGCCGCCGCCGAAGATGTCGCCCTTCTTGTCGAACCGGACGCGACCTCCGATGATCGACGGCATGTTCGTCGTGCGCACGATCCGGGTCACCTCTGCGCGGGTCGCGCCTCCCCGCGCGCAGGCCTTCCTGATCGCGTCCATCGCCACCCAGCCGGCCATGTACGTCGGCGGGCCGAACGTGCCGAAGGTCCGGTTCTTCGAGTACCGGTTGTACTCGCGAACGATGGCGCGGGCCGACCCGACCGAGTGCAGGTCCGGTGCGAATGCCGACACGTAGCCCGTGCGCGGCTTGAACTCGCTCGGCGAATACGCGCCGTCCGTCCCGAACACGATCGCCCGCTTGCCCTGCTCGCGGAGCTGGTTCGAGAGCGTGTTCGCCGCGCTCGCCACCTGCGTCGCGAAGACGACGACGTCCACGTCGCCGCCGACGTTCGCGACGATCGACGAGAAGTCGGTGTCGTCGGCCGAGACGGACTCACGCGAAACGTCGACGCCCCGCGAGCGGAGCTGACCCGCGACCGCCTTTGCCAGCGGCAGCGAGTAGTCGTCCTGCGAGTCGATGACGACGACATTGTCCGCCCTGAGCTTGCCGGCGACGTACCGCACGACCGTCGGCCCCTGGATTGCGTCGGTCGGGATGACCCGGAAGAACGTCCCGTACGGGCGACGCTTGGTCAGGTCGATCGCGGTGGCGGATCCCGAGATCGACGCGAGCTTGGCGGCCTCGAAGAGGTTGCCACTCACGCGGACCGCCTGGCTCTCGGAGCCGCCGATGACCGCCATGATCGAGCGGTCGCCGACGAACCTGCGAGCCACCCTCCGGGCGACGGGCGCCTTGAGCTCCGTGTCACCGAGCGCGACGTCGAACTGAGTGTTGTTGGCCGCGTTGTACTTCTGGGCGGCGAACCGGAGCCACGACAGCTGCTCGTTGCCGATGAACGCGGCCGGGCCGGTCAGCGGGCCCAGGAACCCGAGCGAGACGTCCGTGCACTCCGCCTGCTGTGATGCCGCCTCCGAAGTGGGCTTCGCGACCGCGGCCGATGCGACCGCGGCGGCTACGAGCACCGCGAGCGCGGCTGCGACCAATCCTCTCCTCATCTTGCCTCCTGTACGTTGCTTGTCTCGGGTGTGACGTCGGGCGACGCACTCTTGTTGCCGCCCTCGTCGCTGTCTTAATCCGCCTGCCAAGCGGAATCAGATCGGTTTCCACACGCGGTGTCAATGGACCCGCAGCGAGCGCGACCGGCGAGTAGCCTGGTCCGCCTGGACAGCGGCCTCGCGGACAAGGGAGTCGTGGTCACCGGCGCGTCGGGCGGCATCGGTGCCGCCTGCGCCCGGGCATTCGCGGCCGAGGGGGCTCGCGTCCTCGTCCACTACCACCGCGGAGAGGAGCGGGCGCTCGCGCTCGCCGCGGAGCTGGGCGGCGCTCCGGTGGCGCAGGCCGACCTCACGGCCGAAGCCGACGTCGCGCGACTCTTCGCGGAGGCGCGGGAGGCGCTCGGCTCAGTTGACGTCTGCGCGCAGGTCGCCGGCTGGTGGCCGCGAGACGACGTGCCCGTCTGGGAGCTCGAGCTCGCGCGCTGGGAGGAGACGCTGCGCGTGAACCTCACAGCGTCGTTCCTCGTCGCGCGCGCGTTCCTGCAGGAGGTCGCGAGGAACGGCCACGGCTCGCTCGTCCTCGTCGGCTCGACGGCCGGCGTCTTCGGCGAGGCGGGCCACGCGGACTACGCCGCGGCGAAGTCCGCGCTCACCGGCGGGCTCCTGCTCTCGCTGAAGAACGAGATCGTGCGGATCGCGCCGTCCGGTCGCGTCAACGCGGTCGCCCCGGGCTGGACCGAGTCGCCGATGACGCGCGGGCTCGTCGACCCGGACCGCGTGCGCGAGGTCTCACGCACGATGGCGCTCCGGAAGGTCGCTCGGCCCGAGGACGTGGCCGCGCAGGTGGTCGTCCTCGCGTCGGACCGGCTGTCGGGTCACGTGAGCGGCCAGCTCGTCCTCGTCGCAGGCGGGATGGAAGGGCGAACCGTTCACACGGACTGAGGAGCTGAGATGGGCGAGGCCGCAGGCAGGAGAGTCTTCAACGCGTACGAGACCCCGTTCCTCGAGTACGACCTCGAGGGCCCGGTGCAGCCGGAGATGAGCTGGCTCCCGGTGAGCTACGACCGCGAGAGCGGCGAGGGCTGCTACCTCATGCGCATGCAGCCGGGCGCGGTGACGATCGCGCACGAGCACCAGGGGATGGAGGAGTTCCTCGTCCTCGAGGGCGACCTCGTGGACTCGGACGGCGCGCGGTTCGGCGCGGGCGACTTCGTCAGTTACGAGGCCGGGACGCGGCACAACTCGTGGACCGAGGGCGGCTGCCTACTCGCCGTCTTCGAGTGGCACCGAGCGTGAACGCAGTTCAGCCCTGACAAACAGACGACCACACTCCGAAGGACGCCGCGTCGCCCTGACAACCAGACGACTTCACACTCCGAAACGCCCCGGGTCGGCTCCCCATAAAGGGGTCTGCTTGTCGCGCGATCGAAATCCCCACTCGGGGATTTCGATCTTGCGCATGAGAAGGGCGGCGTCGTCCGCCGCCCCTTCTCGCCGCTCCGGAGCCGGTTCTGATTGCCGTCAGTCCCCAGCAAAGGAGCCGATGTGCGTTATCGGCAAACCCGCCGCCGAACCTTGAGCTGAGCGCACGCGAGTCAGACAGGGGACAGGGCGGGGTAGCCGCCAAGCCCCCGCCCCGGTCCCGGCAGGTCCCTCGGATGGGAGGAACCGCGGACTCCCCTCGTTGTTGTCGCCAAACCCACTCGCGCGGCCGCCGCATCGTCGCTCGTTGTGGGTGATCAGGAGCCTGGGCGATTCCCCCGCTGCGGGCGTCCCCCGCGTGCGCTTGATCGATCACTCGGAGTGGGTTCACGGGCCCGCTTCACCGCTTCGCTTACTCACTCACTAGAGTCCCGCCGATGTCCGACCGGTTCCTGGAACGGCTCCACGACGGGCCTCCGCTCGTGTCCGACGGCGGGATGGGCGTTCTCGTCTCGAGCGCGGTCCCGCGTCTGCGCTGTCCCGAAGAGGCCTGCCTGCGCGCACCCGACAGCGTCGTCTCGCTGCACCTCGGCTTCATCCGCGCCGGCGCCGAGCTGATCGAGACGAACACGTTCGGCGCGAACCGGAGCAAGCTCCGCGCGCAGTACCTCGAGGACGACGTGAAGCGGATCAACGAGGCCGCCGTGAAGCTCGCGCGTGACGCTCGTGAGGTATCCGGCCGCGATGTCTTCATCGCCGGCTCGATCGGGCCGCTCGGGGACGTCGCCGAGCGGAGCCCGGACCGCGCCGAGATCTTCGCGGAGCAGGCCGAGCTCCTCGAAGGGCGCGGCGTCGACCTGCTGATGGTCGAGACGTTCTACGAGCTCGAGGAGCTGCTGGCCGCGATCGCGGCCGTGCGCACGGTCTCCTCGCTTCCGATCGTCGCGCTCCTCACCTTCGACGAGGACGCGATGACGCTCGGAGGCGTGTCCGCGGCGCGCGCCGCGGAGACCCTCGCCTCGCTCGACGTCGCCGCGATCGGCGCGAACCACGGCGTCGGCCCGCAGGCGTCGCTCCGCGCGCTCGAGCGGATGCGTGACAGCGGAAAGCCGCTCGCGGCCATGCCGAACGTCGGTCTCGCGAGCCTCGCCGGCCGCCGCATCGTCTTTCCGCACACGACCCCGGAGTACTTCGCCGACTTCGCGGCGCACGCGCAAGACCTCGGCGCCCGCATCGTCGGCGGCTGCTGCGGGACGACGCCGACGGAGATCGCCGCTATCCGGGGCGCCGTCGACGAGCGCCGCCGCCCTCGCGCGCCCCTCGTCGCGCGCGAGCGCGAGCTCGTCGTCACAGCACCCGAGCCCGAGTACGAGACCCTGCTCCAGCGCAAGCTCGCCGCGGGCGAGTTCGTCGTCTCGGTCGAGATCGACCCGCCGCGCGGCGGGAATGCCCACTCGATGCTCGAGCTCGCGCGAGAGCTCCAGGCGTCGGGGCACGTCGACGTCGTGGACGTGAACGACAACCCGCGGGCCCGTGCGCGGATGAGCGGGATCATGGCCTCCGCGACGATCGAGCGCGTGGTCGGCATCGAGACGATCCCGCACCTGACTCCGCGCGACTCCTCGATCGCCGGGCTCGAGTCGACGCTGCTCGGGGCGCACGCGGAAGGGATCAGGAACGTCCTCTCGGTCACCGGCGACCCGCCCGAGGCGGGCGACTACCCGGGCGCGAAAGGCGTGTACGAGGTCGACTCGATCGGCCTTTCGCAGGTCATCACGCGGATGAACGCGGGCGAGGACTTCAACGGGCGTGAGATCGACGCGCCGACCTCCTTCTACCTCGGTGTCGCGGTCAACCCCGCGGCCGACGACCTCGACTACGAGCTCGAGCGCTTCGAGCGGAAGCTGCAGGCGGGAGCGAAGTTCGCGATGACCCAGGTCCTCTTCGACTTCTCGTTCCTGGACACGTTCCTCGAGCGCCTCGGACGCGCGTGCCCGATTCCGCTGCTCATCGGGATCTTCTACGTGCGGAGCTACCAGCTGGCGCTCCGGCTCCACAACGAGGTGCCGGGCATCGTCGTGCCGGAGCACGTGCAGGCGCGGCTGCGCGACGCAGGCTCGGACGCCGGCGACGTCGGGCTCGCGATCGCGAAGGAGCTGCTGGAGAAGTCGCGGGAGCGCGCCGAGGGCGTCTACATCATCCCGCCCTTCCGGCAGCCGCGCGCCGCGCTCGACCTCTTCGGCTGAGGACCTAGGACCGCGAGCAGTCGGTGACGAGCGCCGACCTGCCCGCGCGGGCCAGCGCCCTCGCGACGAGCTCCGAGGGGATGCCGTAACCGCCCCGCTCGGCGGCGCGGCGGGCGAAGACGGTCGTGCGGACGCGTCCCTGGCCGTCGACTCCGGGACCGCCCGAGAGTCCCGGCCGTACGGAGCCACGGATCGCCGTCACCGTCCTCGTAACCGGCCCGCCGCCGTAGGCGTCCCGGCCGACGAATGCGCTCGTGCCGCCGAGGCGGGCCGGGATCTGCGAGAGCGGCCCGTTCGCCGGATAGCCGAGCAGGACGACTGCGACCCCGCTCTCGGGATCCGCGAGCGGGAGCGGCCGCCCCTGGAGGCCCGGCACGCGAAGGATTGCGATGTCGTTCGTCACGTCGAACCCGACGACGCTCGACGTGTGCCCGCCTCCCTCGCCGCGATCGACGCGCGGATGCTCGATGCCCGCTACGACGTGCGCGTTCGTGATCACGATCCCACGCCGAGCGATCCAGCCGGAGCCCTCGACTCCGAGCCCGCACGAGGTGCCCGTGACGCGGACGACGCTGTCGAGCGTCGCGGCGACGTCCGGGTCGCGGACGAGCCGGGAATCCGGAGGCGGGACCGACGCGGGCGGGCCCGACGAGCACGCCCAGGGGATCCACCCCCTCGAGCGTCGCGAGGAGCCGGTCGGGCGGGAACTCCTCGTTGATCCGCGCGAGGATCTCCGACCGCTGCACGGCGCGCCGAAGCTCGGACTGGCCGGGCAGGTACAGCAGCACCGCGCCGACCGCCCAGCAGAGGACGACGCCGGCGAAGGCTCCGAGCGCGAGACCGGCGGCCGAGTCGAGCGCGCGCAGGCCGGGGACCGCGCTCATCGTCCTCCGCAGCGTGACCCCGAGCATCTCCGCGAGGCTCGAGAGCAGCGTGCCTCCGAGAAGCGCCGCGCCGAGGGCGATGAGCGGCGTGTACGGCGACCCGTCGTCGAGGACGGTGGGCGCGATCTTCGCCCCGAGGTAGGCGCCGACCGCGAACCCCGCGAGCGAGAGCGCCCCCCGGACGAGCCCGCGCGAGAGCCCGTACAGCCCCGCGAGGACGACGACGCCGAGCACGACCCAATCCGCAACGGACACTGGAGGAGACCCTACGCTGCGAGAAGTCCGTTCCCTCCCGCCCGGCTACACTGTCCTGCCCTCGGGGGCGTAGTTCAGTTGGTTAGAACGCCGGCCTGTCACGCCGGAGGTCGCGGGTTCGAGTCCCGTCGCTCCCGTCTTTGTCATCCCGCATCGCACGTGCGATCCGGGTCTGGCCGATTGCGGCTCACGACGCCGTCTCGCTCGGACGTCGGAGCCTGCTCCCGCGGTAGTCCGTAGTCAGTACTGGCGACGGACTGGTCAACCAGGAGTCAACCTCGGACGCTGGCGCGTTACGGCGTCCACTGGCAACCCGCTCGAGAGCCGGAAGCTTTGGCGCCAGCTTGGAGGACGTGGTTGGGCCAACTGGCCCAACCACGTCCTTGCCTCCTGAACCGGTACTACGGATTCACCGAGTCGACCACCAGCGAGCCGGAGCCGACGGTGACCCCGTCGCTGGTCTGCACCCTGAGCGTGCCGGTGATCTTGCGGCCGGCGCCGGGTTGCCCGTTGACGGTCAGCGTCCCGGTAGGCGTCCACGACGAGCCCGATGGGTGGTCGGCGTCCGCATCGGCGCTGGTCAGCGATCCCAGGCCGGCGGAGATGTACGTGTCGATCAGGTCGTACGACGTCGAGCCCTCCGGCACGCTGAAGCCGTCGACGAGGATCCGCCACAGGCCGGCGGCCGGGTTGTTGATCGAGACTCGCTCCACGAAGGACGCCGAGGTGCCGGAACCGCGCTGGATGCAGGTTCCGGTCGAGCAGTCGAACACGAACAGATCCAGGTCGGCCCGCAGGTCTGTCGAGTTCCCGATGGTCACCGTGTAGTTGCTGGCGCCGGCGGGGATGGTCACGTCGAAGGTCTGCTGGGCCAGGTGCGCGATCGTGGGCCGCTGCGTCTGGGTGCTACCCAGCGAGCCGCCACCTACGAGCCGGCCGTTGAACCCGGCCAGCTGGTTGGCGACCGTGTAGTTGCGGATCTGCGGCGTCCCGAGGTCGCGGACGGCACGAGGTCCGGGTTGGGCGAGATCGCGGCGCCCAACACCGTCGCGGTCAGGCCGAACGGCGCCTGCACGACGTCGGAGGTGCGGCGCGCCTCCACCACGAGCTCCCACACGCCGGGCAGCGGGTTGACCTGGGTCCGGCTGTGCGGCGTCCCACCGGCGAACCGGCGCCGGCGTCCGGGTCGTAGCAGCTCGTGCTCGCGTTGCTGTCGACCGGCAGACCCTGCGGGTCGAACCGCAGGAAGCGGATCTGACCCGCGCCCGGCGTGGCTCCGCCGCCTGTCAGGTCCACCTTCAGTGCGCTGGCGCCTGCCGGCACCCGCACGAAATAGTGGCGGGTGGCGTCCCGGCCGACCGTGCCGCTGGTCTGGAACGTGTACGCGTTCGCCGCCGTGAATTCCCGCGGCACGAACACCACGTTCATCGTCATCAGGTCGACACCGGGCGTGGTCGGGTCGTCCAGCTGCAGGATCGCCGAGTGCACGCCCGCCTGAGACGGGTTCACGTGCACGGCGAGATCGACCGGCTGGTTGAGCGGCAGCATGACCTTGGTGCGTCCGCCGGCCGAGAATGTGCCGTCGTTGCCAAGCCAGCGCAGCTGGTGCTCGATCGCCCGCTGCGGGCCAGTCGTGCGCGTGAGCGTGTACGTGCGGTCGTACTTCTGCCCGAGGACGACGCCTTCCCGGTCGTGAATGCCCAGGCCCACGTTCGGGGTCGCGAGCTGGCCGCTGAGAACCGTGTTCACGGGCACGGTGGCGGTGATCGCGTTCGGGCTCTGCCCGGCGTTGAGCTGAGCCCAGGCCGAGGTCACGTTGAAGAGGCCCGCACCCTGCTCGTACGCGCCGAGCTGCGGCTGGTACGTGGCGCCGGACCGGATCGCACTGCGCAGCGCGGCGGCGGTCGGCCGCTGGCCGTTGTGCGTCGCCTTGTAGGCGCTGACCAGCAGTGCAGCAGCGCCAGCCGACTCCGGAGCAGCCATCGAGGTGCCGTTCAACATCGAGTATCCCGGAGGCAGGGTGTAGGTCCCGGCCACCGGGCCACCGGGCTGCCAGAGCGGCGTCGTGGAGATGGCCGCGCCGGGCGCGACGATGTCCGGCTTGAAGCCGCCGTCCTCACGCGGGCCGCGCGAGGAGAACGGGTGCAGCCAGTTGTCGAAGGCCGAGTCGGAGCCGTAGTTCGACCGCCAAACGGTAACCACATCGGCGCCCTGACGGACAAGGTGAGATCCGAACGTGTGCCGCAGTCAACAACGAGTCCAACACGATTGCCCGCGAACTTGGTGCGGATGCTTGCGATTGAGAACCCATGCCGACGCGAAGACGCCGAGCGCTTTGTCGCCGAAGTGCGCGGCGACGAGCCTGAGCTCGCGAGCTATCTGCGGATCGACGAGCGGAAGCTCGAGGCGGGCGGGCTGAACCTCGCGATCACGGTGGGACGGTTTGCTGCGCGGCGCGATCAGATAGCCGTTCAGCGCAAAGGACGACGGTGACGGACCGGGCGCTACGCCCTACGCTGCAGCGAAATGTCCGACGGGCTTCCCTTCGGCGTCAAACGCAGGCAGGTCCTCGATCGCGGCGATGATCCGAATCATGGCTTCTGCCTGCGCCTGCTCGGCGCGATCGAGTCGGGCGTCAAGACTTCTCCACGACGAACTCACTAGCGCGACGAGTAGTTCGAGGTCCTCGACGCGGGCGTAGCGCTCCGCGAGGAGTTCGCCCTCGAGCCGCTCGAGCCGCCGGATCGCCTGGTTGAGAAGACCGCGCATCTCCGCGATTTGCCGCCCAACGGGAAGAACCTCGGTTCGAAATCCTTCGCGGACCGCCACGCCAACCTGGTCGGGGATCGATGCTGCGAGTTCGGCGGCAGTCACCGCGAGGTCTTCGATTTGTTTGCGCGAACGCTCGAGTGTCGCTTCCAGGACGGCGTCTTGTGCCACGCGTTGCTTTGCCCGCTCGAGGAGGAATTCGTCCATCGGTTGCCGTCGACCGTACGCGGCACCCTCGCGGCTCGTCAACGTCGACCCCCGCACTTTGCGGCAAGTTCGGCACACCATGAGAGCGTATGTTCGTGACCGCAGTGACCCATGCTCAGGTTCGCTTCCGCCGAGCGGTCGAGCGCCGAGCCCTGTGGATGGCGGATGCCGCCCACCTGCCGAAGCTCTTGCTCGAGGAGGCGCTAGAGCTCGTGCACCTGTACGCGGAGCGCGGGTCGCCGACGCTTCGTACCGGCACCCGGCAGGGTGAGGGGCCGGGTCGGACCCGGCCCCTCCGACTGACTCCCTCCGCAGCGACTACTGGGTAAGCGTGCCCGTCGCCTGGAACGAGGTTGCACTGCCACCGGACGGCGTGACCGTGCCGTTCAGGGCGACCGCGACGTCTCCGTCGAGCAACACCTTGGCAACGCTCTTGGTCGCGAGCGCCGCGCAGCCACTCGAACTCAGCGACGTGAGCTGCGACGCACCGATCGTCACGGTCGTGGAGCCACGCGTCAGCGTCAGCGACGTCAGCTGCACAGTGGCTCCGGCCGGTGCCGTGACGTCGAGCTCGAAGCAGAGCCGCTTCTGGCCGACCTGCGTGCGAGCCGTCAGGTGCGCGGTGAGGCCGCCGCCGGCGAGCGTCGCCTCGAGGCGCACACCACCGGTCACGTGCGTGATGGGAGCCGCGACGCGCAACGCGCCACAAAACGCCTTCGCGGCCGTGAACCGGGCCTTCAGCGTGCCCGTCGGCGCTGGCAGGACGCGGACATCGCCATGCGCCAGGTGTGCCCGCACGAGCGCACGACCCGAGATGCGGATCGGGACGAACCTCAGGAACGACCCGGCGTTCGTCGTGAACGTGCCGCTCGTCTTGTGACACAGCCACGTCTTCGCCGGTGACTTCGTGGTCGCCGGCGACGACGGTACGGCGAACACCGCGGCCGTCAGCGCCACGATTGCAAGTGCCAGAAGCTTCTTCATGTCGGATTCCCCCTAACGTTTTTCCTGCTCACAGGGGTATTCCGTGCCCTGCTGCGCTGTTAGGGAACCCTCCTTCGAGCTCAATTTACGAATCCCCCAAGCTCAATTTACGAATCCCCTACACAAGTGCGCCGGGGTCGCCCTGGAGCTCGCGTACCAGGGCTCGTCCACTCTACGCCGAGCGCGGATCGCCGAAGTACGAGAAAGCGGCGCTGCGCTGGCTCGAGCGTGTCTGACTGAGAGCTCGCCGCGCTTGCAGCACTTCGCAGAGGTCACAACGCCGCTGGCGAAGCACGAGCTCGAGGCGAACGGGACCTGAGCGCCGGGGCTTGCGGCGGCCCCGCACGACTGCCCGGCGTCGCCGGCATTCGGGAGTTCGCGGCGCGGCTTGATCTCGGGAAGCAAGTCGGACTAGGATCGAGTGCGGCGCACATGCTGCGGGGCGCTGATTCGTGATGCCGTCGCGGTCAGCGGAAAGAGCCACCCCCTTCAGATGCGGAGGCCCTCTCTCTCCCCCCGGGGGCACTCCGAAGCAGCCGCCCCGTGAAGCCCCTTGTCTCCCCCGCTTCACGGGGCGGCTGCACTTCATTTCTACTGCACAAATGTTTGGAGTCGCATCCCCAGGCGAGATGATGAGAAGGCCACGCGCGAGGCTGTCGCCAGGAGCCTGGATTATTGGCGCACAGCTGGCGCACGCAGTTCTGCTTGCAGCACTTCCTGAACGAGTCTCGGCTCGCTGAACCGGAGGCTCATTGCTCGGCCGTGGCGGTGGTGCCTCTGAGCTAACCCGCTCTACGCCGCCCTGGAACGGCGGCGTATACTGGCGCCGCGCAACGAGAGACGGCTTGTTCGCGGCCGAGGGGATCCTTTACGGCGCCCTCAGCTGGAGCGCCGAGCCCCGACCAAGGAGAGAACATGGCAGTTGGTCCCGTCGACGTATACATCATCGGGTTTCCGGGCAACAAGTTCAGTGGGCGGATCGCGCCGGCAATCATGGAGCTCACGGACAATGGCACGATCCGAGTGCTCGACCTTCTGTTCGTGATGAAGGATGAAGCCGGCGTCGTCACGACCCTCGAGGCGGCGGACATCGACGAGGAGGGCGCGGCCTTCCTCTCGATCGACGTCACGCAGCCGGGTGCGTTGGGACCCGAGGACGCCGAGGAGGTCGGCGACGACCTCCCGTTGAACAGCGCGGCTCTCCTGGTCGCCTACGAGAACCTCTGGGTCGGGAAGCTGGTCGACGCTCTGCGCGATGCCGACGCCGTGGTGATCGACTCGATCCGGATCCCGGTTGACGTCGTGGAAGCGTTCGAGGCAAGCTAACCCCGCCCTTCGAGATCGAGAGGTAACGAGATGGGACTTGTACGCATGGCAGCCCGCACCGCAGTCGTCGCGGGAACCGCCACCGCCGTGTCCGGGCGCGTGCAGCGCCGTCAGGCCGCGAGGTATGACGAGCAGGACGCGCAACAGTACGCGGAGCAGCAGCCGCAACAGCCGCCGCCGGCCGCACCGGAGGATGACGCGACCGCACAGCTCCAGAACCTGGCGCAGCTTCACGCCCAGGGCGTGCTGACCGATGAGGAGTTCGCGGCCGCCAAGGCCAAGATCCTCGGAATCTGACGGACCGCATCCGCTGACCTGTGAGACAGGTCGAGGCGTACTCCCGGCTGGCAGCGGTCTACGACGAGATCGTGGTCGAGCCGTGCCACGGCCGTTGGGCCTCGTTTCTCGACGAGCTCTGGAGTGCCGACGCGGAGGGCGTTCGGTCCGTCCTCGATCTCTGCTGCGGCTCCGGCCTCCTCGCGGGCGAGTTGAGCGCGCGTGGCTACAGGGTTGTCGGTGTCGACGCTTCCGAGGCGATGCTCGCCGTCGCTCGCAAGCGGCTCGGCCCCGAGGCGGCGTTGAGCCGAATGACGTTGCCCGACCTGACGCTTGAAGGGGTCTTCGACGCGGCCGTCTGCACGTTAGACGGCTTCAACTACCTCACCCCGAAAGAGTTGGGTCTGACGATTACTGCGGTGGCCGACCGGCTTCGGCCCGCCGGGTGGCTCGTGTTCGACCTCCACACCGACGCGATGATGGACTTCACGATCTCGCACGGCGTCGTCGCGGGTCAAGCGGCGGAGAACGATTTCGTGATCAGCAGCGTCGTCGACCCGAGTGCTCGCACGTGCGACACCAAGATCGTCCTCACGCGGCCCCGCGACGGTGACCCCTTCTGCGAGCGGCACCGCCAGTACTTTCATACCGACACGGACGTCCGTGCGTCCCTCCGCGACGCGGGCTTCGCGGTGACCGCGGTCGGCGAGGAGTACACACACCAACCGGCAGACGACGCAACCCTGTGCGCGACATGGATAGCACGGCGTCTTCGGGCGGCGCCTGCCCACATTCGATCTGCTTGATACGCCGCTGGTTGCGCCTGCTCATCCTTGCGGCTGCTCAGTTTGGAATCCGCCTCCTCGGGTCGTCTCGTCCGAGAAGCCGCACTCGAGGCACACGTAGCTCGTTGTTCCGCACTGGTCGACGACTATGCCCATCGTGACGCCGCAGGCCGGGCAGATGGGCGGGCGGTCGTCCTCAGCCTCGGGCGCGCTCTCTTCGTCCACGCGACCAGGCTAGCCCGGCGCCTCGCTCGTCGGTGCGGCGCAAAGTAGAACCACTCGCCGGTCGCAAGCGTTCTGGCAAGAACGGTGCGCGAGGTGACCGCAGCAAGTTGCGGATCGACTGCGCCGTTCCCGCCGGATCGGCCGTCCGCTGATTGCATCCCCGGCATCAAAGTGCGAGTGTTCTCTGCGGAATCCGTGGGCCGTACAGCCGCGACGGTCAACGTGAGTTCCCCGCAGACGCTGCTAATGACGTTCGGAAAGGGAGGTAGGGATGAACTCTAGGAGCATGGCGGGGTGGATCGGCTTCGCCGCAATTGTGCTGGTGATCATCGGCGGGATCGACTTCTTACAGGGCGTGATCGCCCTGCTCGACGACGAGTACTTCGTGCCCACCGAGTCGGGCTTCCTCGTCCTCGACCTGACGGGCTGGGGCTGGACGATGATCATCTGGGGACTGCTGCTCGTTCTCGCAGGCTTCGGCTTGGGAGCAGGGCAGGCGTGGGCGCGCTGGTTCGCGATCGTCGTCGTCGGCCTGAACTTCATCGCCCAGCTCGGCTTCCTCGGCAACACTCAGTACCTGCTCTGGTCACTGACCGCAGTGGCACTGAACATCATCGTGCTCTACGCGCTGACCGCGCGCTGGAGCGAAAGCACCGCCGACCTCAAACCCTCTCCCTAACGGGCTCTCCTGGATGAGGCCGTCGCGCAGCGTCGTGCGCGGCGGCCTCCCCCGCGCGCCGGAGGCGGGAACGTCCTCAGCCAGTATCGGTCAGACCCAGCCGGCTGCTCTCTGTGCTCCCGAGCGCCCGCGATCCGAGGCTGGGCTAGCTCAGGCGAACAGGCGCAGGAGCGCATCAACCATCAGCGCAGCCCCGAGCCCCAGAGAGAGCCACATGCGCAGCGCAACAGCATGGTCGGTCAGCCACGACTCGCCGCGCTCGAGGATCACCGCCGCGCGCTCCCCCGCAACGATGACGATGCCGACGGGCACCGAAACGAGCACCGTGGCAACCGCGATGTAGACGACGACCAGCGTGAGATTCTCGACGTCCCTGAGACTGGCTTCGCTGACCGACGCCATGGCAAGGAACGTGAGCACGAGGCGCTTCGGCCCTCCGAAGCCGAGGAGCCCGGCCATCGAGAACGCGGCGGCCGGACGAACGTTGCCGAGGCCCGCAAGGATCGCACTCGCACGGCTTCCCCCCGCCTCCGCTCGCGGTGGCGTACGCCGCGCCTGGAGCCCGACGGCCAGTAGCGCGACACCGAGCAGGAGCGTCAGAACCTCTTCGATCGTCTCGTGCGAGTCGAGCCGCGCGACGGCAGCCTCGCCGAGGAACAGGCCGAGACCGCATGCGATCGTCGTCCCGAGCAGGAACCCGCTCAGGAAGGCGATTCCGTTCGTGCGCGGGCGCTCGCTGCGGATGACGACGAAGGTCGCTGTCAGCACGAGAGGGCTGGCCGCAGCGGCGAGAGCGTAGACCAGGACGTGACCGCCGGCATGGTTCACGCGTCGTGCCGGTCACGGCTTGGAACGCACGGTGCCCCGCCCTCGATCATCGCCGCTACGCCGTCGCGACAGACACGTCCGCCGCGTCTGCGGTGGGTTCGTCCGGTGTGACCTCACGCGCAAGCGAGATGACAACCGCACCGACGAGCGCGAGGGAGAGGCCGATCACGGCGACGACGATGTGCCAGCCCGGCCGACTGAGGCGCTCGTCCAGGAGGAGGATCCCGATCAGGATCCCGACGATCGGGTTCGCAACCGAGACAGTCGCGACCGATGGTGCGAGACGACCCGTTCCGAGCGACACCTGCTGCAACACGAACCCGAGCACACCGGCGACCGCGAGCGCGTAGCACTCCCAGTGGGAGAGCATCGTGCCGACGCTTTGATGGAGGTAGTCGAGCGTGGGCTTCGTCAGCGCAGACGAGAGCCCGAACAGGATTCCCGCGACCGTGCCGTACACGGCCGCCTTCATCGAGAGACCGCCCGAGCCGCCGAAGACCAGCAGCAGGACCGAGAGCAACGAGAGCAGACCGATCGTGACCGCCCACTGGAGGTTGGACGCGTTCTCGTTCCCACCGGCGGGGTCGCCGAAGTACACGAACAAGCCGAGCCCGATGATGATCACGACCGCACCGACCACCTCCCGGCGACCCACGTGCTGCTTGGTCAGGAAGTAGCCGAGCGGCAGCGCGAAGACAACGGTCGTGACCAGCAGCGGCTGGATGACCGAGAGACGGCCGCGATCGAGCGCGCCCGCCTGGAACAGATATCCCGTGAGCAGCGCGAGCGTGCCGAGCAGCCAGGTCGTCTCACCCGCGAGCCGCACGAGCGACATCGGCTGGGCGAGCGAGATCGTCGGGAGATTCAGCGCGCCCTTCTGCTGAAGCGCGGCCGCCAGCGCGAACAGGAACGCGGCGACGAGCGCCAGAGTCGCAGCCATGCTCGAAGCCTAGGGCGTGTGTCGGGTAGGTGGCAACGAGAGGCGCCCGCGCCGCGCCTCGGGCTGTGGCGCGGCGCAGGGCGCGCCGTAATGCAGTGGGTCAAGCGGGCGCGGGCAGCGCCACCGCCTCCAGGATCAGGTCAGCCGTGCACCGTCCGCTGGACCGGACGCGCGCGAAGCCTCGCTACGCTCGACCCGCGAAGAGCGCGACAGCGCCGACGATCTCGGTCTGGACGTCGGTTAGCTGCGATGCAAGCCCCTGCTCGAGTCCTTGCTGGTCGTCTTCGACGTTCGAGAAGATTCCCTTACCGTTGTAGAGACGCATGAGACGGCGTCCGAGCAGGTTGTGCTCGACACCGGGGCCCAGGATCGTGCTCCCGAAGAAGACGCCGCTCGGCGCGAGGTACGGACGGAGGTTCGCGACCACTGTCGCAGCCTTCGACTCGAGCACTCCGGGAAGGCAATGGAAGAGGTAGTTCGCACTGATCGAGTCGAACCGCATGTCACCCAGCTCGACCGGATCCAACACGCTCGCGTGAATCGTGGCAGGCGCGTAGCGGCGAATCCGTTTCGATGCCACTGACAGTGAATTCTCGTTCAGGTCGAGGAGGGTGATCTCCGGCGTTTCGACCGGCCAGCTGCAGTGGTCGAGAAACCAGCCCGTGCCGACCCCGACGTCGAGGTGGCGTGCGCCGACGTAGCGGTCGTAGCGCTCGAGCATGATGGAGCTGCGGCATCGCCAGACGAAGCGGTTCGAGAACCCAAGAACGACGAGGTCGTAGCCCCGCAACACAAGCGGCGAGTACACCCGCTGGCCTGCCTCGACCTCGTCGAACGGACTCGCCTGCCTGTCTCGCACTCCTCCAAATGTACGCCTCGGCGAGCGCGCCGACGGCCGCGTGCTTGGTCAGCTGACGCCAGGCTGCGCGGGCGCCTCGAGCGCCGCGCGCGCCGCCGCGACCTCGGCGCGGCGGGCTTTGGTCAGCTCCTGGGCGAAGATCTGGATCGTCGCGGCGAGCGGAACTGCGGTGAGCGCGCCGAGGACTCCGAGGAGCGCCCCGAAGAGCGTGACGGCCACGATGATGAAGAACCCTGAGAGGTTGACGGCCTTGCCCTGGATCTTTGGCGTCAGGACGTTGTTCTCCACCTGCTGGTAGACGAGCAGGACGACGAGCATGATGATCGCCGCGACGAGCCCTTCCTCGGCCCAGAGCGCGGGCACGAGGATGACCCCAGCGATGGTGGCGCCGATGTTCGGGATCATGTCGAGCAGCCCTGCGATGATCCCTAACGCGAGGGCGTAGCTCGACCCGAGCAGGAACGCGGTCATCCCCTGGGTGAATCCGGCGATGCAGGCGATGACGACGACGCCGATCGCCCAGCGCGAGATCGCCGTCGTCACGCGCTCCCAGACTTCAAGCCAGCGCTCGTCCTCGCCCGGCATCAGCACGCTTCCCAACGCCCGCTTCAGGTTCGCGATGTCGCTGAGCAGGAACACGCAGATGAACGTGATCGTGAAGAGGACGAGGAAGGCGGAGAAGAAATCGCCGGCAATGCCGAGCACCGCCGAGATCGCGTCCGGCACCGAAGCCGAGACCTCTTCGGATCCCGCCTGCACGTTCTCGGCGGCCCCACTGTCGCCAAGCCACGCCAGCTCGTCCGACGCGCGCAGCTCCTCGACGAGCTGCGGAAGGTCCTGCAGGAAGTCCCGTACGCCGCCGACGAGCGGCACCAGTAACAGCAGCGCGACCACAGCGAACGCGAGGGCGGTGCCGAGCACCATCACCGTCGCCGCCACCCCGCGGGACATCTTCGTCTTCTCCATCAAGTACCGCACGGGGTACTCGAACACGAGCGCGAGGAAGATCCCGATGAACACGATCAAGAACGTGTCGCCGATCGCCCAGAACGCCGCCAGCACGCCGGCCGTCGCAGCGACCAGCAGCACCGTTCGCATCGGCAGGATCAGCTCGACGCGCCGTGACTCGCCTGTCTTCACGTCTGCTCGATGAGGTCGTCGTCCACAGCGGGGTCTGCGTCGTGTTGCACCCCAGTGGATTCGACCGGCGAACGGGCAGTCCTTGGATCTGCGCCCCGAGCTGAGTGCGTGCGGCGGGCATCAAGCCCGCCGCGCGCGGTTTGCACTTACTGCGTCGCGGGGTCGGCGCCGCTCTTGTGGTAGCCGTACCCGCCGCGCTGCATCGTCGTGAGGCCGAGGGCGATCGCGGCGAGGCCGACGACGACATGCGGGACCCAGACGTTCGCGGGCTCGTCCGCGAAGCCGAAGATCCACGGCGAGGCCGCGAGCAACGCGCCCGCGCCGATGTCGAACAGGTTGTGCATGCTCATCGGGAACACGCGCCAGACGCCGAGCTCGTAGTCGGTGAGCAGGCTGTAGGCGATCAGCCCGATGCCGAGCACGACCGCGATCGCTGTCGCGGCCGTGTGCTCGGAGAACTGGAAGATCCAGGGCGCTGCGATCAGCGCGGCGCCGACGATGTAGTCGAGCGGCGCGTGCAGCTTGGTCGGAATGAAGCGCATGGAGAGTCTCCTCTGTGTCGGAAGACGACCTGTGTCCGACGTGGTTCGCGGTGGGCGTCGCCGCGGTTCGACCTTCTCGCGAGGTTCTGGTTGACATGACCATAACCCCCTGGTAGGGTAAGAGTCGTGACGACCAAAACTAAGGATCAGGAAGCGCCTACGAGAGGGAGTGAGCGCATGCGAGCTGTCGTGCACGACAGATACGGACCACCCGAGGTCCTGAGAGTCGAGAGCGTCGAACGGCCGGTGCCGAAGGACGACGAGGTCCTCGTCAGGATCCACGCGACGACCGTCAACCGGACGGACTGCCACATTCGCAAGGCCGACCCCTTCCTCTGGCGCGTCATGGGCGCGGGGCTCCGGCGGCCGAAGCAGCGGCTGTCCGGCAGCGAGCTCGCGGGTGAGGTCGTCGCGGTCGGCGAAGCCGTCACCGAGTTCGCGGTCGGCGACCGCGTCTTCGGCACGAGCGGGTACCGCTTCGGCGCGCACGCCGAGTTCATGTGCGTCCGGGAGAGCGTCCGCATCGCCCACATGCCGGCCGGGATGAGCTTCGAGGACGCCGCTTCGGTGTCCGACGGAGCCCTCGCGGCGCTGACGTCGCTCCAGGCGGTGGCGCCGCTAGAGGGCAAGCGGATCGTCGTGTACGGCGCGTCCGGCGCCATGGGCACCGCCGCGGTCCAGCTCGCCAAGCACCTCGGCGCCCATGTCACCGCGGTCTGCAACACAAAAAACGTCGAGCTCGCGCGCTCGCTGGGAGCAGACGAGGTCGTCGATTACCTGCAGGATGACTTCACGAAGAACGGCGAGACGTACGACGTCGTCATGGACGCGGTCGGCAAGCACTCGTTCCGGCGGTGTAGGCGCTCGCTGAAGCCGGGCGGGCGCTTTCTCGCGACCGACCTCGGGTTCATGTGGCACGTCCCGGTGCTCGCCCTCTGGAGCAAATGGCTCGGCGACCGGAAGCTGCTGTTCCCGGTCAGCGGCTCGACGAAGGACGACATCCTGCTCGTCAAGGAGCTCATTGAGGCGGGGAAGTACCAGGCGGTCGTCGACCGACGTTACCGGCTCGAGGAGGTCGTCGAAGCGGCCAAGTACGTCGAGACAGGCCAGAAGACGGGGAACGTCGTCCTCACCCTCGACCCCAGCCCGGCCAGATGAAGGCGGCGATCCGAGAGAGATTCGGCCCGCCCGAGGTCGTCGTCGAGCTTCGGGAGATCGACAAGCCGGTTCCCGCGAACGACGAGGTGCTGGTCCGGGTTCGCGCCGCGTCGCTGAACCTCAGCGACTGGTACTCGGTGAGGGGCAAGCCGTACGTCGGCCGTCTTTCGATGGGCTTGCGCGGGCCGAAGGAGGAGAGGCTGGGAACCGACTACGCGGGAGTCGTGGAGGCCGTGGGCAAGGACGTCACGCAGTTCCGGCCCGGGGACGAGGTGTTCGGTGGAAGGACTGGCGCCCTGGCCGAGTACGTGGCAGTGAAGCATGACCGCTCGATCGTGCCGAAGCCCGCCAACGCGACCTTCGAGGAGGCCGCGGCCGTGCCTGTGGCAGCGCTCACGGCGCTCCAAGGTCTTCGCGACAAGGGGCAGCTTCAGCCGGGACAGAAGGTCGTGATCCACGGCGCGTCAGGTGGTGTGGGCACGTTCGCGGTGTCGATCGCCAAGGCGCTCGGGGCCGAGGTCACCGCCGTGTGCGGCCCGAGAGGCGTGGACATCGCGCGCTCGCTCGGCGCCGATCACGTCGTCGACTACACGCGGGAGGACTTCACCCGCAGTGACCGCCGCTATGACCTGATGGCCGACATCCTGGGGGGCGGGTCCTGGTCCGACTACAAACGCGTGCTCGACCCGCGCGCGACTCTCGTCGTCATCGGCGGGCCGAGGAAGAGCCGCCTGCTCGGGCCCCTTGGTGGCGTGATCAGGCTGAAGCTGGGAGGGCTGCTCCGCAGGCGGAAAGTCGTCTTCTTCGTCGCGACGTTCAGCAAGGACGACATGGAGTCCCTCCGCGAGTTGCTCGAGGCGGGAAAGCTGACGCCGGTCATCGACAGGACATTCCAGCTGAGCGAGGTCGGCGAGGCCTTCCGGTACATGGGGGAAGAGCATCCCCAAGGCAAGGTCGTCGTCACCGTCTGAGGAGGCGCGCGCAGGCGCTTGACATGCGAGCAGCGGTCTGACAGGGTCGTTCCGTCGAGACCTGTGGGCCTTCGGGTTCGCAGGTCTCGGCGTTTGTAGGGCCGGATCTCAGCGGTAGCCGGTCGGATCGGCCGGCAAGCCCGCGTCCTGCACCTCGACGAGATAGCGCCACGCATCGGGCTGAGAGCCATCGAGGTCGGTGAAACCGTACTCGCGCGCGAGGCCGCCCGACGAAAACGAGCCCCTGTTCCGGCGGTGGACGCCCGGATCGGCAGCGAGCGCCGCGACCGCACGGCCGACGAAGCGCGGACTCTCGGAGATCGCCGCGAAGTGCGGGTTGACGGCGGCTCCCTCCTGCCAATTCGCCTCGGTGACGCCGTAGTGCTCGAGCATCATCTCCGAGCGGAGCCAGCCCGGCGTCAACGCGACGGCCGTGCACCCGTGCGGCGCGAGCTCCTCGCCCTGCGAGAAGGCGAGCCGGAGGACGGCGCTCTTCGCCAGGTCGTAGAACGTCGACAGCCGGTAGCGCTCGGCGTTGTACTCGAGCGTGCCGTCGGTCATCTCGACGAGCAGCCCGCCGGGCTCGCGAATCATGAGCGGCAGCGCGAAGTGGCTCGTGATCAGGTGGGTGTCGATCGCGAGCCGCAGCAACCTCAGACCCTTCGCGAGGTCGTGCTCCCAGACGGGTTTGTTCCACTCGACCAGCAGCTCCCCGCCCCAGATGTCGTTGACGAGCACGTCGAGCCGTCCGTGCTCAGCGCCGATCCGCTGCACGAGCGCGTCGACCTGCTCCGGCTCGAGGTGGTCGACCGGCACGGCGATCCCCGTGCCGCCCGCTTCCGTCACGAGCTCGGCGGTCTCCTCGATCGTCTCCGCCCGGTCGTACTCCGAGCGGCGCTCGCGGGTGGTGCGGCCGGTGCAGTACACGGTCGCGCCCGCCTCTCCGAGGGCCACCGCCGTCCCCCGGCCGGCGCCGCGGGTCGCACCCGTGACGAGCGCGACCTTGCCGTCGAGCGTGCTCATGCTGTCTCCCTTCTGTCGTGGGACGTGGCCCGGACGGCGAGCACGGCCGAGAGCACGAGCGCTCCGCCGGCGAGCTGCACGGGAGTGAGAGCTTCTCCGAAGGTGACGTACGCCAGAGCGACGGTGACGACAGGCTCGAACGTCGACAGGATCGACGCGGCCGTCGGGCCTACGCGCCGCAGCCCGGCGAAGAACAGGGCGATCGCCCCGACCGTGGACACGACGGCGAGGCCGGCCAGCCAGAGGTAGCCGAGCGCGCTGACGCGCCCCGGCGCGAGGTCGCCGCCGGCGAGGCCGGCGATCGCCAGCGTCGTCGCCGCCCCGGTGCAGAGGAGCGCGCTCAGCAGGAGCGGCCTGACCCGGGAGGCGATGCCCTCGGAGCCGAGGATGTACCCGCTGTAGACGACCGCGGCGCCGAGCGCGAGCAGTGTCCCGACCGGATCGAGCTGCCCCGCGGCAGCCCCCACAAGGACGAGGACGAGGCCGGACGAGGCGAGCACGAGCGCGAGCGCCGAGCGCTTGCTCGCCCGCTCCCGCCCGAGGGCGACGGCGGCCACCGTGACGAGCACGGGAAACGTGTACAGGAGCAGCGAGAAGAGGGACGCGTCGAGCCGCTCGAGCGCGGCGAAGGCGCACCCGGCCTGGACGCCGTAGACGACCGCACCGAGCCCGACGGCGAACGCGAGGTCGCGGCGGGGAAGCGCCCGCAGGTCGCCGGCGCGGCGCGTGCCGGCGAGGACGAGCCAGAAGATCGCGGCAGCCAGGACGAAGCGCGCCGCAAGCAGGGTCCCGACGCTCGCGCCCTCCTCGTAGGCGAGCTTGCCGAGCACACCCATGACGCCGAACGCCGCTGCGGAGGCGAGGCAGAAGAGCATGTCGCCATCCTGCGTGTGCGCATTCGTTAGGAGCAACGGGGATTCGTGATGAGAACTCGGTAGAGTTGCTTCTCAATGCTCGATCTCAACCGACTGCGTCTCCTGCACGAGCTGCACGCGCGCGGGACGATCGCCGCGGTCGCCGAGGCCCTGCGCTTCACGCCTTCGGCCGTCTCCCAGCAGCTCGCAGTCCTCGAGCGCGAGGCGGGAGTCCGACTACTCGAGCGCGCCGGCCGGGGCGTGCGGCTGACGGATGCCGCAGTCGTCCTCGTCGGGCACGCCGAGGCACTGCTCGACCGGGCCGAGCGCGCGCAGGCGGAGCTAGCGGCGGCTTCGGGCCGGGTCGCCGGACGAGCGCGGATCGCGTCCTTCCAGTCGGCGGCGTTCCACATCGCCGTCCCCGCCCTCCGGGCTCTCGTGGAGGAGCATCAGGAGCTGCGCTGCGAGCTCGTCGAGGCCGAGCCGGAGCAGTCGCTCCCCGCGCTCGTCCTCGGCGACGTCGATCTCGTGCTCGCCGACGAGTGGCAGCACCAGCCGCTCGCGCGCCCTGCCGCCATCGAGCGGGAGGACCTGTGGGAGGACCCGGTCGGCGTCGTGCTCCCCGAGGCGCATCCCGCCGCCCGGCGTCTACCGGCGCGCGGTGCCGCTGGCCGAGCTCGCCGGCGAGGCGTGGTCGACCGGTCATCGCGAGACCGCGTGGGCGGAGATGACCACGCGGACCTGCCGCGAGCTCGGAGGTTTCGACGCCGACATCCGGCATCGCACGAACGACAGCGTCACGACGCTCGCGCTCGTCGCCGGCGGGCAGGCGGTGACGCTGCTGCCTGCTCTGGTCGATCCGGACCCGGAGAGGCACCCTGACATCGCCGTGCGGGCGATCGCCGACGGGGACGTGCACCGGACGATCTTCGCGGCGACGCGCACCGCCGACGCCGAGCGTCCGTCCGTGCAGGCGCTGCTGGCGGCGGTCCGCACGGCCGCCGCCAGCCTCTCGGCGCGCTAGCCGAGCAGCGGCCCCTGGACCACGATCGCGCTCAGGCGCGGCTCAGGCCGATACCCGAGCGCTTCGTTGATGCTCCTCATGGCCGTGTTGCGCTCCTCGTTCGTGGTGACGAGCCTCGCCGCCCCGCTCCGCCTCGCCGCGTCGATTTGCGCGCGCTTCAGGGCGGTCGCGATCCCGCGCCCCCGCCAGGCTCGCTTGACGCCGGTCAGGCGGTGCCACAGCTCTCCGCCGGCGGTGTCCAGGATCGCGTAGCCGACGACCTCGTCTCCGGCGAGGGCGACGAGCGTGAGCTCGGGTCGCAAGCTGGGGCGGTCGATCTCGGTCGAGCGCCAAACGTCGAACGGGCGCACCCGCTCCTCGCCCGGGATGTCGGGCTCGGCCTCCCGTGCCACCTCGTACATGCCCTCGACGACGCCCGGCAGCTCCGCGCGCGAGACGATGCGAATGCCGGGCGGCGGCTCGACGACGCGAGCGTCCGTTTCAGCGAGGTCGAGCGCGACCGCCTCCTCGCGGCCGACCTGCTCGAAGCCGCGACGGACGAAGAACCCGAGCGACTCCTCGTCGATCGCCCTGATCTCGCCCTGGAGCTGCGCCAGCCCACTCGCGCGCGCGAATTCCGAGACGGCGGCGAGCAGCCTCGTCCCCACCCCGCGCCGTCGCGCGGCGGGGACGACAACGACGTGGGCGACGGCAGCGTCGTGCGCGACGTCGACGAATCCGCAGCCGACGGCCGCGTCCGCGACGCGCGCGACGAGGTAGGCGAGCTCGGGGTTGCCCGCGAGGTTGTTCCGGAGATTGTCGAGCCGCGGCGGCGGCAGGTCCGGGTCGGCCTGGGTCCGGACCTCGATCATCGCGGCCAGGTCGTCGTCCGACTGCACAAGGACGACAACCGGCCACGGCGTGGTCGATTCGTTCACGTGAGTCTCCTTCGGTGAGTGCGGGAGCCGGCCTCAGCCGGCTTCGGAACAACGATCTCTGGCCATCCGCATCACCTCACCCCACGCCGACGGCGTTTCCGTCGACGTCGTGGACTCTCCGACTGATTCTCGTCACCCGCCGGCCGTCTGTCCAGCGAGACGCGGCCCGGTCAACTCGGAGGCAATGCGGACCGGCAGGGCTCCGCGGTACGCGAGGAGCGCGCGACCTGGCGCGCGCCCTCGCGTCGCATGTTCTACGAGGCGACCTCGGCCGGAGCCGCCGCAGGGACGTCGATCTGCAGCCCCGGATCCGCGGCCCGGACCTCCGTCGTCGGGAAGCCGAGCTCCTCGCGCACGACGTTCGCCGCCTGCGCGAGCGACGCGGCCTTGTACAGGGCGATCGGGCGCGAAACGCCCTGGCGCCCGAAGCCGCAGTCCGAGGAGAGCACGAGATCCTGGGGCTCGATGTGCTCGAGCGCCAGGCGAATGTCGCCGGCGAGCTCGTCCACCGTCTCGACCTGAAGCGCACGATGGCTGATCATGCCGACGGCGATCTTCTTGTTGAGCTTCCCCTTGTACGGTGCGAAGCGCGGAAGCAGCGAGTGCTGGTTGTGCTTCGACTCGATCGTCCAGACGTCCGCGTTGATGCGCTCGAGGAAGATCTCGAGCGACGCCTCGTACGTGATGGTCGGCTGGAAGCAGTGCTGCGCGCCGGGGTTGCCCCAGCAGGTGTGCACCCAGATCTCCGCGTCGAGCCCCTCGACCGTGTAGTTGAAGAGATCGACGAAGAAGTCGAGCGTCGCCTCGTCGGCGCCCCACGCAGCCGCGCTGTGAATCGCAGGCTCCTCGATCTGGACGACCTGGCAGCCGGACGCGACGAGCTGCCGCAGCTCCGCGTTGAGGACGGTCGCGATGTCCCACATCAGCTCGCGCTTGTCGTCGTCGTAGACGTCGGTCTTGATCGTGAGCACGGTCGAGCAGAGATCCGCGGCGATCGTGCCGAACTTGACCGGCTTGTCCGTTCGCGACTGCGCGACGCGCCACACCTTGGCGAACTCGAGCGGGATCCGCGGGCCGACCTTGTCCACGATCGCGTGGTACTTCCAACCGCCCACGATCTCGTTGAGCCAGGTTCCGATCGGATACGTCCAGCCCGCGGTCGTCTCGGTGTCGAACTCGGAGATGCCGCTGAGCCGCTCGCTCGGGTACGAGAACCAGGACCGCCCTGCGAGGTCGGCGTCGAGGTGGTAGTCGCCGTTCGTCAGGATGTCGAGGCCGGCGAGCTCCTGGTCGCTGATCACCGTCGCCACGGCGTCGAGATGCTGCTCGCGGAAGTCCACGTCGCCGAGCCCGGTGGAGTACGGCCGCTCGTCGAGGCCCCCGGTGTACCACCTCGGACGCGGCCACGATCCGGTCACCGTCGTGGGGAGCATCAGGTCCTTCGTGGCTGTCAACATCGCGCCAGACTCCTTTCCAGCCTGAACCCGTTTAACGTCCAGTGCAGTCACACTGAACGTAACAGACTACGAGAGATTGCGTGCTACCCGCCCCGGTGGGTCACCTCGAGCAGGTACGCCACCATCACGTCCTCGTCCCCGACCGTGATGTGGTACGCGTCCGAGAGCTGCTCGACGCGCTCGATCTGCGCCCGATTCTCGGCGAACAGCGGGCCGAAGGGGAAGAAGCTGAATTCGACCACGCGCGCCTCGAGCCCGGATGCAGCGAGGATCCGCTCGGTCGTGCTCTGCCCGACGATCGAGAGCTGCATCACGTAGGCCTTGCCGTCGGGCGCGAGCAGCTTCGGCAGCAGGCGCAGGAAGTGGTCGAGGAGCGTACGGCCCCAGTAGTCGAGCGGACGATGGCCGGTCGGCTCCTCGAACGGGTCGACGGGGAGCTGGTACAGGCTCGCGACGACGACGTCGAAGCTGCGGTCGGGCTCCCAGTCGAAGAGGTCGGCGGTGTCGCCGGTCACGCGATCCGAGACGCCGTTTCGGAACGCGTTCGCGAGCGTGTTTGCGACGGCGTTTCGGTCGATGTCGATCGCGTGGACGGAAGCAGCGCCGTTGAGCGCGAGCTGGACAGCGAGGATGCCGCAGCCGCAGCCGACGTCGAGGCAGCTCGTGCCTTCGCCGAGCCCGGTCTCGAAGAGGTGCTTCCAGACGAGGAAGCTCCCCTGCGTGGGGACGAACACTCCGGGATCGACGACGAGCTCCGGGAACGGCAGCGGGAACAGGACGCGGCCTCGGTCGTCGAGCCAGGGCCTCGCCGGCGTCTCCTCCGGGACCTCCTCCCGATACGGGACTCCGACCGGTGGTCGTTCGCGTCCCGGCTCCGTGCCGGCGAGCGCCTCCGCCGCAGCGGCGATGTGCTCGGGCGTCGTCCCGCAGCAGCCCCCCACGATCTGGGCGCCTTCGGACCGCCAGCCGAGAGCGAGCTCCGCGTACCGCTCCGGGTCGATCTCGTCGTCGAAACGCCAGAGCTTGCCTGCGAGGTGGCCGAGGTTCGGGTACACGCCGAGCGGAAGCTCGGTGAAGTCGCGAAGCCAGGAGAGCATCCCGGGGACGTGCTCGACCGGGAGGCAGTTGACGAGCAGCGCGCCGACGCCCATCTCCTCGAAGCGGCGGGCGGCGCGGCCGAAGAGGTCACCTTCGGGAGGGCCCCAGTGCTGCCCGTAGACGCCGCACACCCCGTGGCGACAGCGGCGGAAGGAGAGCCAGACCGGGAGCCCGGTCTCGAGCACGCGCTCGACGGTCTCGAACGTCTCGGGGTCGCGGACGAGCGTCAGCGTCTCGAGCAGCACGAGATCGGGCGGGTCCTGCTCGAAGACGCGCGCGAGAAGATCGATCGTCCCCTTCCGCGACGGTGAGTTGACCTCCTCGGAGATCGTGAACGCGACCGCGCACTCTCCCTCTCGTCCCTGCTCCTCGACCGCCTGCCGCGCCAGCCTGATTCCGAGCCGGGCGACGTCCATCCAGTGGCCCAGCTCGGCTCCGTCGGAGCGCGACCGCATCTCGACCTCGGGCGCGGAGAGGATCGACCACGTGTTGGTCGAGATCACGTCGCAGCCCGCGGCGACGTAGCGCGCGTGCACCTCGCGCACGGCCTGCGGCGCCCGGTACAGGGCCCACGTGCCCCAGAGCTCGGGATCCGGCCCGGCCTCGCCCTGAAGCGGCCGGACCCGCTGCAGCTCGGTCGCGACCCCGCCGTCGAGGATCACGCAGCGCTTGGCGGCGAGCAGCTCCTCGACGTGCCGGTAGGCGCTCGACGGCCCGAGCGCCGGCGTCCGGTCAGGAGCCGCGGCCATTGCGGATCACCTGGGCCACGCTCGCGAAGTCGCCTTCCCCGCCGGCTCGTCCCAGCACCTCGTCGGCTGCACGTACTGCGGTCAGCTCGATCCCCGCCTCGCGCGCAAGCTCGAAGACGAGCCGCAGGTCCTTGCGCATGAGGTCGACCGTGAACGCGACGGGCGTGTCGTCGGGACGCACGAACGCATCCCGCTTGTAGAGGAGGTAGGGCGCCGCGACGACGCCGCCCGAGAAGACGTCGTAGGCGGCCTCACGGGCGATTCCGGCGCGCTCGGCGAGCACGAGCCCCTCCGCGACGGCCTCGTTCGAGGACGGCCAGGACCGCCTGGACCGCGAGCTTCATCGCCGCTCCGGCTCCTGCGCCACCGAGATGGAACCGCTGCCGGGAGATCGCGTCGAACACGGGCGCCGCGCGCTCGATCGCGTCGGCCTCGCCGCCGAGCATGAGGGTCAGCTCGCCCTTCTCGGCGAGTGCCGTGCTCCCCGAGACGGGCGAGTCGATCCAGTGCGCGCCCCGCTCGGTCACCTCGGCGGCGAGCTCGACGGCGGCAGCCGAGCCGATGGTGCTCGTGTCGATCAGGATCGAGCCCGGTCGGAGGCCTGCGAGAACGCCCTCGTCCCCGCGCAGGACGGAGCGGAGCGCGTCCGCGTCGGACACCATCGTCATCACGATCTCCGACTCCTCGGCGAGCGCCTTCGGCGTCTCCGCCGCGCGCGCGCCCGCCGACGTCAGCGCGTCGAGGCGCTCGGGCGAGCGGTTCCACACCGTCAACGGGAGCCCCGCGCCAAGCACTCGGAGGGCCATCTGCGTCCCCATGCGGCCGAGACCGGCGAACCCGACGGCCAGGCTCGGGCGCTCGGTCACGTCGTCGTCTGCTCGACGCCCTGCTCGGACTCGAGCCGCCCCACGAGGTAGTCCCAGTCGCGGTTGAACCGATACGAGTGGCGGTCGGGCGGCCCCGGAGCGGACGTCTCGAGCCACCTCACGCCGTTCCCGACCGTGTTGTAGAAGGCGTGGATGCACCCCACGCCCGTCCAGAACACGTCGCCGGGGCGAAGGGTGTACCGCTCGTCGTCCGCGACGACGTCGACCTCGCCCTCGAGCATGTAGTACGACTCCTCGAACGGGTGGTCGTGCGGAAGCGCCATCCCGGTCTCCCGGTACTGGACCATGAACATCGTGTGCAGGTGCGCGTCGAGGCGCTGGTCGACGAGCATCTTGACGGCGATGCCACTGTAGGCGAGGAGCGCGGTGGCCATGCTGGCGGAGACCGTGGGCTGGTCGATCGCGGCGCCCTGCTTGAGCTCGTCGACGTCCATCTGCCAGTCGTCCAGACGGAAGAGGTTGCGATTGCGCGGGTCCCGCACGTCGAGCGGCGAGGTCGAGGACGACGGGGCGCCTCCGTGGAAGAACGTGTCCGGCTGGCCCTGGCCGGGGAGACGCGGCTGCGGCGCCGCCATGTCGATCCAGGTCGCGCGCCCGTCCTCGACCCGCCACGCGTGCGGGACACCGACCGGGACGACGCCGCACGCGCCCGGCAAGAGCGACACTCCCCGTCCGTCGAGGTACAGCGTGGGCGTCCCCTCGAGAACGTAGAAGCTCTCCTCGAAGGAGTGCACATGCGTCTCGACATGGCCGTCCTCGAGGCCGCAGAGCCCGAGCCCCATATGGACCGAGCCCGTGGAGCGGTCGATGAGCGCCGCTCGCTCGAAGCCTTCGCTCGTCGCGTCGTACTCCTGCGCGAGGACGATCTCCTCTCGTCGCCTCAGGTGGTGCACGCTCGCCTCCTCCTCGCCGTCGTCACAGCATCATCCACCCTCCGTCGACCTCGAGATTGGCGCCGTTCATCGCCTCGTTCTCGAGCAGGAACACCGAGGCCTCGACGACGTCCTGCATGCGGACGTTGCGGCCGGTCGGCGTGCGAGCCCGGACGTTCGCGAGGAACTCGTCCTTCCCGCTCCAGTACGGCGAGTCGGCGACGATGCCGGGATGAATCGCATTGACCCGGACGGGAGCGAGCTCGAGCGCCAGCGTCCGGATGAGGGTCGAGACGGCGCCGTTCACGGTGGTGACGGTCGTCGAGCCCGGGTACGGCCGGTCCTTCGCCAGCCCGCCGAAGACCAAGATGGAAGCGTCCGCAGCGAGCCGGTCCGCGACCTGGTGGACGACCTCCGTATAGCCGACGAGCTTGAGCGTGGCGAGCCGGATCGCCCGGTCGACCTCGTACGCGGTCACCGTGTTCTCGTCGCGGTCCACGGCCACGAGAGCCAGCCGGTCCACCCTCTCGATGTCGCGGAGGGCGTCCGCGATCGTGTGCGGCTCCGCGAGGTCGAACGCGATGCCTCGAGCCCCGTCTCCCAGGCCTGCGGCGGCCTCGTTCGCGCGCGCCTCGTCGCGGCCGCTGAGCGTGACGCGCGCACCCCGGGCGACGTAGGTCGCCGCGAGCTCACGGCCGATCCCCGAGGTGCCTCCGATCACGACGACGTCAGTGGCCAGCTCCGGCTCCCTGTTCGATGAGATCGATCACGTCCGTGTTCGTGTTCGATGCAACTCTACAACTGCGGCGGCACCGGCTCCGCGAGGCGGTCGGCGGGACGGACGTATAGTGAGCCCCATGGCACGGCAGGCGACGAGCTCCGCCGAGGAAGGCGCCGGCTCGCCCTGCTCCCGCGGCAAGAGTCGCCGAGGCCGCCGTCCCGGGAACGCTCGGAGCGAGGATCCGCCACGAGCGGCAGGCCGCGGGCCTCACGGTGCGGAAGCTCGCGGCGCAGATCCAGGTGTCGCCGAGCCTCATCTCGCAGATCGAGCGGGGCCGCGCGTCGCCCTCCGTCGCCACGCTGTGGGCGATCGCGACGGAGCTCGGGCTGCCAGTGGGCGACCTCTTCAGCGACGCGGAGGCGGCGCTCGCCACGCCCGCGCCGTCGACGGCGGTGCAGCAGCGAAACACGCGAACCGCGATCACGCTCGCGGGCGGCGTCCGCTGGGAGCGGCTGACCCCCACTCCCGACCACGAGGTCGACTTCGTCTACGTCGTGTATCCGGTCGGGTCCGAGTCGTGCCCGCCGGACGCCCTGTCGCAGCACGGCGGGAAGGAGTACGGCTACGTGCTCAGCGGCGAGCTCGGCGTGCGGATCGGGTTCGACGAGTTCGCGCTCCGTGCAGGCGACTCGATCAGCTTCGAGTCGCACCGGCCGCACCGCCTCTGGACGATCGGGAAGGAGCCCGCGGTCGCGGTCTGGACCGTCCTGAACCGCAAGGGCGACGACCGCGCGGCGCCGCTCCGCTAGTGCGCAAGACCAGAATCCCCGAGCGGGGATTTCCGGTCGCGCGAAAGAGCAAAGGACCTGAAGCGCGGCCGCTCAGCGACCGCGGTCGCTCCGATCTTTCGCCTCACTGCCTCTACCGCCGCGCGAGAACCTCCGCGGCGATCCGCTCCGCTCCGGGCAGGAACGCGTCCTCGAGCGGCGGGCTGTACGGGATGGGCGAGTTGGGCGTCGCGATCCGCCACGCGTCGTCGAGGTCGCCGAGCCCTTGCTCGGTCACGAGCGCGAGCACCTCGCCCGCCCACCCGCCGGTGAGCGGCCCCTCCTCGACGACCGCGATCCGGTTCGTCTTCGCGACCGAGGCGAGGATCGCCTCGACGTCGAGCGGCCGGAGCGTGCGCAGGTCGAGGACCTCCGCGCTCACCCCCTCGGCCGCGAGCCGCTCGGCGGCCTCCAGGCAGTCGTGGACTCCCTTCATCGCGCTGACGAGCGTGACGTCGGATCCCTCGCGCGCGACCCGCGCCCGCCCGAGCGGCACCGGCTCGCCGTCGACGGCTCCCTTCACCGGGTACAGGCGCTTGTGCTCGAGGAAGACCACGGGGTTGTCGTCCCGGATCGCGGCCTTCAGCAGGCCCTTCGCGTCCGCGGGCGTCGCGGGCGCGGCGATCTTCAGGCCGGTGATGCCGGTCAGCCACGAGGCGGGCATCTGCGAGTGGATGGCGCCGAAGCGCCCGCCCGCGCCGACGACGGAGCGGATGACGACCGGGCATCCCTGTGTCTCGCCGGTCAGGAACCAGTACTTCGTCATCTGGTTGATGATGCTGTCCATCGAGAGGGCGAGGAAGTCGCCGAACATGATCTCGAGGACGGGCCGGAGCCCCGAGATCGCCGCTCCGTAGGCCGCGCCGGTCATTGCGAGCTCCGAGATCGGGGTGTCGAACACCCGCCTCGGCCCGTACTTCTCGTGCAGCCCCGGCGTGACCGCGAAGACGCCTCCGGCGATCGCGACGTCCTCGCCGAAGAAGATCACGCGCTCGTCGCGCTCGAGCTCCTCGTCGAGCGCCTGCCTCACCGCTTCCCGGAGCTCGATCTCGGTGCCGTCGGCCGCGCGCGCGCCGGGGGCCTCGGACGGTTCCGGCGCCGCCGGCGCTGCGGGCGGCTGCGACGCCGCGCCCGGTCGCACGCGCGCGATCACGGCCCCGAGCGAGACGGTCTCCCCCTCTGCGGCGACGATCTCCTCGAGCACGCCGTCGAGCTCCGCCTCGTAGACGGCCGTCGCCTTGTCGGTCTCGACTTCGACGAGCGGCTCGCCACGGGCCACGGAGTCGCCGGGTCCCCGCAGCCACCGGAGCACGGTCGCCTCCTCCATGGAGTCGGAGAGCCGCGGCATCCCGATGTCGACGAGCTCGCTCACTCGTCTAGTGCCGGTCGAGCACGATCCAGACGGCGGTCACGACCTCGCTCCCCGCATTGTGGAGACGATGCGGGAGCGTCGACTCGAAGCTCACGGAGTCGCCGGGGCGGAGCACGTACTCCTCGAAGCCGAGCGTGACGGTCAGCTCACCCGTGCGCACGAAGCCGAGCTCCCTCCCGCTGTGGCGGACGAGCGCGTCGGCGGGAGCCGACTCGCTCCCCGGCGGGTACACGACGTACAGGAACTCCACGCCGGGCACGTCGTGGGTCGTCAGGCGCTCCCAGCGAACGCCGGTCTCGAGGTCGATGGCGCTCCGCTCGTTCGCGCGCTGCACGAAGCGGCCGCCGTCCTCCACCTGGCGGACCTCGGGCGGCGCCCCGGCGCCGTTGTCGGACGGCGTGGTCTGCTCGGGCTCGTCCAGCTGGAAGACCTCGTCGAGCGAGACGCCGAGCTCGCTCACGATCGCGTAGAGCGACCGGACCGACGGCTGGATCCTGCCCGTCTCGATCTGAGAGACGAGGCTCGGGGACACCTCGAGCAGGCGCGCGAGGGCGCGAAGGCTCAGGCCCCGCTCGAGCCGGGCCTGACGCAGGTTGCCGCCGAGCGTCGAGGACGCCTCGCTTCTCGTCCGACTGCTCACGTCGCGAACTCCCGCCGGTCGCTCGGCTCCGGGAACGGGGCGGCGAGGGCCGCTTGCTCCACCTCGTCGAGCTCGCGCTCGACGTCGCTCCCGATTGCCTCCACCTCGCCCTCGTCGAGCCCGTACTCGTCACGCAGCCGGGTCGCCGCGACGAGCAGCGGGTCGCGCCCCTTCCACCGGTCGAGCTCCCCCTCCGGGCGGTACTTGCCGGGATCGCTGCGCGAGTGGCCGACGAAGCGGTAGGTCGCCGCCTCGACGAACTCGGGTCCGGAGCCGTTCCGCGCGCGCTCGACGACCTCCGCCGCCAGCGCGCGGACCGCCCAGACGTCCATGCCGTCGACCGTCGAGGTCGAGACCTCGAGCGCGGCCGCCCGCGGCAGGATCCCACCGGGCGTGACCGCCTCCGTCGGCGTGTACTCGCCGTAGCGGTTGTTCTCGCAGACGAACACGACCGGCAGGTCGAGCACCTTCGCGAAGTTCAGGCACTCGAAGAAGTACGCCTGGTTCACGGCGCCGTCGCCGAAGTACGCAACCGCAACCCGGCCGGAGTCGCGCAGCGCGAGCGCGGCGCCGGTGGCGGTCGCGATGCTGCCGCCGACGATGCCGTAGCAGCCCATGACGCCGTGGTCGGGGTCGACGACGTTCATCGAGCCCGCGAGCCCGCCGTTCACGCCCGAGGCGCGGCCGAGGAGCTCGGCGAGGAGCCCTGTCGGATCCGTGCCCATGGCCAGGAGATGCCCGTGCCCGCGGTACGTGCAGGCGATGCGGTCGCCCTCGCGAAGCACGCTCGCGAACCCGACCGCGACCGCCTCCTGTCCCGAGTACAGGTGCGTCGTGCCGTACACCTCGCCGCGCAGGAAGAGGCTCTGGACGCGATCCTCGAAGCCGCGGATGAGCAGCATGCGGCGATAGAGGTCCGTAGCAAGACTGTCGGTGAAAGAAGCGTGCGCGTCCTTGGTCGCCACGGCTCGCGGCCCTACGGAACTTCGACCGCCTCGCGGACGACGCGGCCGTCCACGATGTCCGCGCCACGCACGTACGTCCTGCCGGCCACGAGCAGCTCGCCGGCGGGGAAGCGCGTGATCACCTCCGGTCCGGTCGGGGTGACCACGACCTCCTCCTCGATCCGGGCGGCCGACCGTCCGTCGGTCGCCGGGCAGTACGTCTCGAGCGCGAAGACCATCCCCACCTCGATCTCGGCCGGCGCGTCCAGCGAATGCAGGCGCGAGATCATCGGGAACTCGTACAGCCCGACTCCGAGGCCGTGCCCGAACTGGAGCCCGAAGGCCGCTCGCTCGTCCGCCATCCCGATCTCGTCGGCCGTCGGCCACGCGGCGGCGATCTCGTCCGTGGTCACTCCCGGACGGACGAGCTCGATCGCGGCGTCGAGCCACTCGCGGCAGCGGGTGTAGGCGTCGATCTGGGACGGCGTCGCGTACCCGACGTTGAACGTGCGGTAGTAGCACGTCCGATAGCCCATGAACGAGTGGATGATGTCGAAGAACGCCTGGTCTCCCGGTCGGATCAGTCGGTCGGAGAACGTGTGCGGATGCGGGTTGCAGCGGTCGCCCGAGATCGCGTTGATCGCCTCGACGTGCTCGGACCCGAGCTCGAACAGCAGCTTCATCGCCGCCGCGACGACCTCGCTCTCCTTCACGCCCGGGCGCAGCATGCGGTAGATCTCCTCGTAGACCGCGTCGACGATCCCGGCGGCGTGGTCGAGCAGCGCGAGCTCGTCCTCCGTCTTGATCTTGCGCGCCTCGAGCATCACGGGCTGCGAGTCGACGATCTCGAGCCCGGCGCGCTGAAGGGCGAGCAGCGTCGTGACGTCGGGCACGTCCATCCCGATCGGCTCGCCGGCGAGGCCTCGCTCTCTGAGCTCCTCGAAGACCATCGAGGCCAGCGCGTCGGGAACGCCGGTCTCATCCGGCATCGCACCGCGCATCGGCGACACCCACGCGCGCCAGCTCTCCTCGGGGAGCCACGGGCAGTAGAGCTTGTGGTGGCGGGCCGCGGACCCGAAGTCCCAGAGGATCGGGTCCTCCTCGCGGAACACGAGCGCGAAGCGGATGTTCTTGTCCCGCTCCCACGTCCCGATCGCGGTGCTCGTGACGTAGCGGAGGTTGTTCGGGTCGAAGAGGAGCAGGGCGCCGAGGTCGGATGCCGCGAGCGTCGCTTTCGTCTTCGCGAGCCGGGCCCTGCGAAGCCGGTCGAAGTCGACCCGCTGCTCCCAGTCGACCGCCATTGTCGCGCCGCGCGAAGCGATGTTCATGAACGCTCCCCCGGGTAGCTGGTTCTGCGTAGCGTTCTGCGAGCTGTTCAGCGATTCTGCACACGCTCCTGGTGCGAGTCAACCTCGCAGAAGGCCTCGGAGCGATACCTCCAGTTGCCTCGCCAGGCTGCAGCGCGACCCGCTTCCACCTGCTTGACTCGTAGCGGGCGCCACGTTAGCGTTGAACGTCAATGGACAGCGAGTGCCCGACGTTCGACGTCGCTGGACAGCACTCAGGTGCTCGCTCCGACCCCGAAGGATCCGCGCTTGCCGGCGTGAGTGCCGCGGGACCTCGCGTGTCCTCGCTCGACGAAGGAGGGTGACCCAAATGTTGACTGCCAGTCGATTGCTCGGCCGGCGTCGCCGCGCCGCGATCTTCGCGCTCGCGGCCGTAGGAGCCGTGGCCGCCGCGAGCCTCGCGAGCGGAGCGAGCGGTAGCCGCCAGAACCCGCGCATCGCGTACCTCTCGTTCGCGGTCGCCAACAGCTACGACGCGCCGATGCTCAAGGCCGCAAGGGCCGTGGCGAAGAAGCAGGGAGCGACCGTCAACGTCTTCGACGCGGCGAACGACCCGAAGAAGCAGCTCTCGCAGCTCCAGACCGTCTCGTCGTCGGGCCAGTACGACGGGATCCTCGTGCAGCCGATTTTCGGGCCGCAGCTCATCCCGACGATCCGGCAGACGCTCAGGAGAGGCACGAAGATCGTGAACATCGACCAGATCCTCGGGGCGAACCCGGGCACGGCACGGCCGCCCGTTGCCGGACTGTCGGGCAACGTCGTCTTCATCCAGACCGCCATCGGACAGAAGCAGGGTCAGCTCGTCCGCTCGGCCTGCCGGGCGAACAACCTCAACCCGTGCAACGTCGGGTTCCTCTACTCGGTGAAGGCCTCGTCGCTCGACTCGGCGATCAGGAGGGGCTTCAACGCCGCCATCAAGGGCACGCGCTCGATCCGGGTCGTCGCCGAGGGCGAGACCTTCTACCAGCACGCGGTCGCGCTCAAGGCGGCCCAGACGATGCTCCAGGGCAACTCGGACATCAACCTCATCGTCGGAGCCGATCAGGGCGCCACGGGCGCGGAGATCGCGGCGCGCGGAGCCAACAGGGACGTGGTCTTCGTGGGCTACGGCGGCGGAGGAGTCGGGCTCAAGGCGGTCCGGGCCGGTCGCTGGTTCGGGACCGTGATGCAGCGCCCGGCGACCACGGGGCGCGTCGGGATGCAGTGCATCGTCTCTGCGGTCCGGAACAACCGGAACTGCGGCGGCGTCGACGTCCTCAAGGGGCTGCCGAACGGCGGCGTCGTCACGCGAGCGAACGTGTCGAAGTTCAAGGCGGAGTGGCCCGGCTAGGCCACGCGTGACCGCGGTGCATAGACAGACGTGGCGCAGCTCGAGCTCCAGGGTGTCTCGAAGCGCTTCGGTGGCGTCCAGGCGCTCGCCGACGTCTCGCTCGCGGTCGCACACGGCACCGTTCACGCGATCGTGGGCGAGAACGGCGCCGGCAAGTCGACGCTCGGGCGGATAGTCGCGGGCGTGCTCTCCCCGGACGGAGGCCGCGTGCTCCTCGACGGAGCACCGGCCTCCTTCCGCTCACCGCGCGAGGCGCTCGAGCACGGCGTCGCCGCGATGTCGCAGGAGCCCTCCCTCGTCCCGCAGCTCACCGTCGCCGAGAACGTTTACCTCGGCGCCGAGCCCCGGCGCGTCGGATTCATCCGTCGGCGAAGTCTCCGGCAGGCGTACGCCGCCCTCGCCGCCCGCGCCGGCTTCGACCTCTCCGGCACTGCGCGGGCGATGACCCTGCGGACCGCCGAGCAGCAGAAGGCCGAGATCCTGCGCGCGCTCTCCCGGGACGCGCGGATCATCGTCATGGACGAGCCTTCGGCCGCGCTCAGCGCTCCCGAGACGGCCCAGCTGCACGAGATCGTGCGCTCGCTCGCCGAGCAGGGCACGACCGTCCTGCTCATCTCGCACTTCCTACGCGAGGTCCTCGAGCTGGCGGACTCGGTCACGGTCCTCCGAGACGGCAAGCACGTCCGGACCGCGGCCGCCTCGGACGAGACCGAGGCCTCGCTCGTCGAGGCGATGCTCGGGCGGCCGCTGACGACCACCTTCCCGCCGAAGCGCCCCGCGCGCGCCGACGCGCCGGTCGCGCTCGCGGTGCGGGGCCTGCATGCGCCGGGCGTCGCCGGAGTGTCGTTCGAGGTCCGCACCGGCGAGATCGTGGGCCTCGCGGGCCTGGTCGGCGCGGGCCGAACGGAGCTCGCACGGGCGATCTTCGGCGCGAACCGGATCCTGCAGGGCCGGGCCGAGCTCGGCCAGGTCGAGGTTGGCAGGAGCCCGCGCCGGAGCCTCGACGCGGGGGTCGCCATGATCCCCGAGTCCCGGAAGGACCATGGGCTCATCTACGGCCGCTCGGTGATCGAGAACGTCACACTCGCGCGGCTCGACGAGCTGAGCCGGGTCGGAGTCGTGAGACGGCGCGCCGAGCGCAACGCCGCAGCGACCATCCTGGATCGCTGCGACGTCCGCGGCCCGAGCTACTCGTCGCCGGTCGGCACGCTCTCGGGGGGCAACCAGCAGAAGGTGCTCTTCGCGCGCATGCTGCTCGGCGAGCCGCACGTCCTGCTCGCCGACGAACCGACGCGCGGAGTGGACGTGGGCGCCAAGGTCGCGATCTACGAGCTCCTCGTCTCGCTCGCCGAGTCGGGGATGGGAATCGTCCTCATCTCGTCGGAGCTCGAGGAGATCCTCGGGCTCGCACATCGCGTCCTCGTCATGCGGTCCGGACGCCTCGTCGCGGAGCTGGAGGGCGAGGCCATGACGGAGTCGGCGATCCTCGCGGCAGCATTCGCCGATCGCACCGCCGGGGGAATCGCAGCCTGACCGTCGACGCCGATCCGGGTCGCGCGCGACGCGTGTTTCCGGCGGCCGCGGCGCGCGCGCGGGCTCTCGTCGAGCCCGATCGCCTTCGCCGGAGCGGGATCCTCCTTCCGTTCACGATCCTCTTTCTCGTCCTCACGCTGACCAGCGAGCCCTTCGCGACGAGGGTCAACCTCCTCAACATCCTCGACCAGCAGTCCGCGATCCTGATCATCGCCGCCGCCGGGACGCTCGTCCTCGTCGCCGGCGGGATCGACCTCTCGGTCGGAGCGACCTACTCGTTCGCGGGCGTCGTCACCGCGCACTTCGCGCTGAAGACGGATCCGGAGGTCGCCGTCGCGCTCGGCATCGGCGCCGGCGTCCTCGTGGGCGCGGTCAACGGGATCCTCGCCACGGTGCTGCGCATCAACGCCCTGATCGCGACGCTCGCCATGGCGTTCATCGTGGGAGGCTGCGCGAGCCTCGTCACCGAGGGGTCGCTCCTCGTCCTCTTCGACAAGCCTTCTATCGGCAAGCTCGCCCAGACGGAGTGGCTCGGCGTCAAGACGTCGATCTGGATCATGGTCGTCGCGGTCGTCGCGATCGGGCTCCTGCTCGCGCGGACCACCGCCGGCCGCTACATGTACGCCGCCGGCGGAAACGCCGAGGCGGCCCGGCTGGCCGGCGTTCGGGTCGACGCCGTCCGCATCCTCGCGTTCGTCCTGAGCGGCGCGGCGGCGGGCCTCGCCGGCGTCATCGACACCTCGCGCGTCCTGAGCGCGCAGGCGGGAGCGGCCGACACGACGCTCGCGTTCACCGTCCTCGCCGGAATCGTCGTCGGAGGAACGAGCATCCTGGGCGGCGACGGCGCCGTCTGGCGGACCGTCGTCGGCGTCCTCTTCATCGCGCTGATCGGGAACGGCTACATCCTGCTCGGGCTCGATCCGCTGTACGAGCAGATCACCATGGGCGTGATCCTGCTCGCCGCCGTCGGGCTCGACGTGTGGACTCGGCAACGCCGCGCCTAGTCGGCGCTCTCCCTTCAGCAGAATACGACGCGTGGCGCGGGCGGACACCGAGAGCGCGGTCCGGGCCGCCGTCGCCGCCGCGCGGGCGCAGGGCGTGCGGTGCGACGAGCCCGTGGTGCTGCGCGACGCGTGGCACGTCCTCGTGCACCTCGCTCCTTCTCCGATCGTCGCGCGGGTCTCGACGAGCCTCGACTGGCCCGGGGGGCCGAGCGAAGACGACGTCGTGCGAGAGCTCGCCGTGGCGTCGCACGCCGCTCGCGGGGGCGCGCCGGTCGTGCCTCCCGCCGACGAGCTCGATCCGGGGCCGCATCGACAGGACGGGCACGTCGTCGCGTTCTGGCGCTACGTCGAGGCCACCGGGGAGCTCGATGCAGCCGCCGCCGGTCGCGGCCTGCGCGAGATCCACGACGCGCTCGCGGACTACGAGGGCCCGCTGCCCGAGGCTGCCCACCCCGGGGACGTGGGCGAGATGCTGGACTCGCTCGAGGGCTCGCCGGACGTCGAGCTATTGCGCGAGATCATGTCCCGCCGGCCAGAACCGGGCGGCCAGGCGCTCCACGGCGATGCCCACCTCTGGAACTGTCTCTCCACAGGCGGCGCGCCGCTCTGGCACGACTTCGAGACGGCCTGCCGGGGCCCGCGGGAGTACGATCTCGCCGCCCTCGCGCTCCACGACCTGACGCACGGCGATCCCTCCTCGCGCGAGGCGCTCGCTGCCTACGGCGAGCACGACGCGGAGCTGCTCGAGGCGCTCGTGCCGGAGTACGCGGCGTGGGTGTTCACTTCCATGCTCACCGCGCTTCCCCGCCGTCCCGAGCTCGGGCCCATGCTCGACGAGCGGCTCCGCTGGCTCCGGCGCTACGTCGGCGCGTAGGGTTGAGGAGGTGGTGAGCGCGGGCGTCCCAGATCGGAGGCGCGCCGCGTGGAGGTTCATCGGCGGCCTGCTCGTGCTCGAGCGGCGCGGGATCGGGCTCGCGATCCTCTCCGGCCTGTCGTGGCAGGGCGCGGCGATCCTGACGCCGGTCATCGCCGCGGCGGCGATCGACGCGATGGTCGACGGGGACATCAACGAGGTGTACTGGTGGGCGGCGGCGGTCATCGCGGTCGGCCTGGTCGAGGCCGCCGCCGGCGCGGGCCGTCACGTCTTCGCGATGCGGAACCGCGCCCGCGGACTGGCGCACGTGCGGGACGCCGTGCTGCTGCAGGCGCTCAGGCTCGACGCGCGCTTCCACGACCGCTTCCCGCCCGGGGAGCTGATGAGCCGCTCGGCGAGCGACGCGGAGATCGTGAGCAGGGTGCTCGACGCGAGCGGCCACACGTTCGGCTACCTCGTCACGGTCGTCGGCGTGTCCATCGTGCTGCTCGTCATCGACGCGCCGCTGGCCCTGCTCATCCTCGCGCCGCTACCGATCCTGGTCGTCGGCTTCTGGCGCTACGCACGCCGCTATTCGAGCCGGACGAGGCTCCTCCAGGAGGAGCTCGGCCACACGAGCGCACTGGTCGAGGAGACGGTCGCCGGCATCCGCGTCGTCAAGGGCATCGGCGCGAGCGCGGCCCTCTCGCAGAGGTTCCTCGGCGCGAGCGAGCGCGTGCGCGGGCGCGCGCTCGACGTGGTCTCCGTCGACGCGGTGTTCCTCCCAGCGCTCGAGCTTGTACCTGCGCTCGTGCAGGTGCTCGTCCTCTGGTTCGGCGGGCAGCGCGTCATCGACGGCGACCTCTCGCTCGGGGGGTTCGTCGCGTTCAACGCGTATGTCGTCATCCTCGTCTGGCCGCTGCGCGTGCTCGGCCAACGGATCTCGACGCTCCAGAACGCCCTGGCGGCGGCAGAGCGGATCGTCGAGGCAGTCGAGGAGGAGCCCGCCGTCGTCGACCCGCCCGAGCCGCGTTCGCTCGACACGGCGCCGCACGGCGCCGACGTCCGCTTCGCCGGCGTCCGCTTCGGCTACGACGAGCGCTCGCCCGTGCTGGACGGCTTCGACCTCCACGTCGAGCCGGGCGCGTCCGTCGCCCTCGTCGGCGGGACGAGCAGCGGGAAGACCACGGTCGCCGCGCTGCTCGCACGCTTCTACGACGTGCAGGCCGGCGCAGTGCTCCTCGACGACATCGACGTCCGCGAGCTCCCACTCCGGCAGCTGCGCCAGGCGATCGCGCTCGTGACCGACGAGACGTACCTCTTCACCGACACCGTGCGAGCGAACATCGCGTTCGGGCGAGAGGAGGCGAGCGACGCCGAGATCGAGGCCGCGGCGCGCGCGGCGGGCGCGCACGAGTTCATCGTCGAGCTGCCGAACGGGTACGACACGCTCCTCGGCGAGCGCGGCTACTCGCTGTCCGGCGGCCAGCGGCAGCGCGTCGCGATCGCGCGGGCGATCGTCGCCGACCCGGACGTGCTCGTCCTCGACGATGCCACGTCGTCCGTCGACGCGACGAAAGAGCACGAGATTCGGGCCGCGCTCGAGGACGTGATGCAGGGCCGGACGACTATCGTCATCGCGCACCGGCCAGCCACGATCGCCCTCGCAGAGCGCGTCGTCGTCCTCGAGGGCGGACGCGTCGTCGAAGAGGGCAAACACGAGGAGCTGCTGGCGCGCTCGGCGCGGTACCGCGCGCTCCTCGCGCTCGACGAGGAGGCGGTCGCGTGAAAGACCATGTCTGGCCGCTCGTCCGGCCACTGATGCCGACGATCGCGGCCGTGAGCGTGGCCGTCCTGCTCGCGACGGGGGCGACGGTCGCGTCCCCGCTGCTCATCGGGTACGCGATCGACAACGCCCTCGAGGAGGGCGACGAGGACGTGCTCGCGCAGGTCGCGCTCGCCTTCGTCGCCCTCGCCGTCGTCAGGCCGCTGCTCCAGCGCTTCATCGTCCTCTACACGGCACGCGCGGGCGAGGCGTTCCTCGCCGACCTGCGCACGTCGACGTACGACCGGCTGCAGCAGCTCTCGCTGCCCTACTTCGAGGGTGAGCGCGCGGGCGTCCTCGTCTCCCGCCTGACCGCCGACGTGCAATCGCTCACGATGTTCGTCCGCATGGCGCTGCCCGAGATCGTCACGAACCTCGTCCTCCTCGTCGCCACGCTGATCGTGATGGGCCTCCTCTCGCCGCTGCTCCTCCTCTACGCGCTCATCTCGCTGCCGATCGTGGTCGGGGCCTGGGCGGTCTACCACCGGCGCTCGGAGCCCGCCTACCTGGCTATCCGCGACACCGTCGCCGACACGCTCGCCGCGCTCCAGGAGCGCTTCGCGGGCGTGCGCGTCATCCAGGCGTTCCGCCGCGAGAGTGACGCGTTCGCAGGCTACGAGGAGCGGAGCATCGAGCAGATCGACGCCTACAGGCGCGCGTCGTACGTGAACATCGGCTTCTTCCCGCTGATCGCGCTGGCACAGGCGATCGCGCTCGCGGTCGTGCTCGTCGCCGGTGCCAGGCTCTACGACGACGGTGGGATCAGCATCGGCACCGTCTCCGCGTTCGTGCTCTTCGTCGCCTCGCTGTTCGAGCCGCTCGCGCGGCTGGCCGAGTGGTTCAGCGAGCTGCGCTCCGGCCAGGCGGCGCTCAAGAAGATCGTGGGCGTGCTGGAGACACCGGTCAGCGTGCCGGAGCACGACGCGCCGCAGTCTCTGCCGGAGCAAGGCGACCATGCGGCGGACGAGATCGCGTTCGCCTACGACGAGGGACGGCTCGTGCTGAACGACGTCGCCATGACGATCTCACCGGGCGAGCGAGTCGCGCTCGTCGGCCCGACCGGCGCCGGGAAGTCGACGTTCGCGAAGCTGCTCACCCGCAAGTACGACCCGCTCGGCGGAGCGGTCGCGTTCGGGGACATCGACCTGCGCACCGCGTCGTACGAGTCGCTGCGCGACCGGATCGTGTTCGTGCCGCAGGAGGGGCACCTCTTCAGCGGCTCGATCGCCGACAATGTGCGGCTCGCGCGGCCGGAGGCGACAGCCGAGGAGGTGCACGCCGCGTTGAGCTCGATCGGCGCGGTCGAGCGTTTCGAGAAGCTGCCGGACGGGCTCGACACCGATGTGCGTTCCCGAGGGGTTCGGCTGTCGGCAGGGGAGCGCCAGCTCGTCTCGCTGGCGCGCGTGCTGCTCTCGGACCCGGCGGTCATCGTCCTCGACGAGGCGACCTCGTCGGTCGATCCCGGCACCGAGCGTGCCGTGGAACGCGCGCTCGCGGTCGTCGCGAAAGGGCGGACCGTGATCACGATCGCGCATCGCCTGTCCACGGCCGCGCGCGCGGACCGGGTGGCGGTGCTCCGCGACGGGAAGCTCGTCGAGCTCGGAACGCACGCGGACCTCGTCGCCCGCGACGGGTTCTACGCGCAGCTCTGGCGAAGCTGGATGCGGAGCGGCGCGGAGCCTTCGCCCGGGGTCGCCTAGGTCACGAGCTCGCGCAGCCACGGTCCTACCGCGGCCGCGATCGCGTCGCGCCCGGACCTCAGGCTGTGGTCGCCCGTCACCTGCGCGACGGTACGCAGCGGCGAGGCAGGCGGCATCCCGAAGCGGTCGCGCTCGCCCTGGACGACGAGGGTCGGAACCGTGACCGCGTCGAGCTCGGGAAGCCGGCTCGGCGACTCGGCACCCGACTTGCGGGCAGGCGGCTGCAGCGGGAACGCGAGGCAGAGCACGCCGGCTGCGCCCGTTTCCCCGGCGGTGCGGCACGCGACCCGTGCACCGGCAGAGCGTCCGCCGACGACGAGCGGCAGCCCGCCCAGCTCGCCGCCCCGCAACGCCTCGACGACCGCGACCCACGCCGCGTCGAGCTGACGTGCGGGAGGAGAGGACCGCCGCCCGGCGACGCGGTAGGGCTGCTCGACGAGCGCGACGCTGAGACCCTCTGCGTGCGCGGCTTCCGTCGCCGCGACGAGATCCGGCGCCGAGACCCCACCGCCGGCTCCGTGGCCGAGGATCAGCGCCGCCTTCGGCTCGGAGACGGCGTGCAGATGGACCCGCGCGGGGCCGTGCGGCGTGTCGACGTCGATCGTCATCCGGTTGATGCTAGGCGCCTCACCCGCACGAGGGACGACCGCCCCCCTTCGAGGGGAGAGAGATCCCACCCGACCAGGCCTACCGTTCGGAGCAGGAATCACTCTCGAGGGTCACATGACTGCGGCGTCTGGACACCCCCCTCTCTCCATCTCACCTCTCTGGAGGCGGCCCTCGTGAACCGCTTCCGGGAGCGCGTCATGCTGGCGCTCGTCATATGCGTGCCGGTGCCGGCACTGGCGCTCAGCGGCCTCAGCATCCCCCTGCCGTCGGTCGTCGAGCGGATCGCTGCGGCGCTCGTCCCGTTCGCGGGCGCGGCGACGACCGAGGACGGCGCGACGCTCGCCTCGGGGCGGATCGTGCAGGCGCCGGGACAGAAGGCGGTCCGACGCTCCTCCCACCCGACGACCATCCGCGTCGTCCGGATGAAGACGACGGCGGCGGCCGCGGCGCGGCCGAACGTCGTGCGCGTGCGCGCGACTTCCGTCCCTGCCTCGACCGGTCCTTCCTCCACATTCGGCGAGGACACGACGGTGGCCGCCGCGGCGCCCGCGAGCCCCGCAGGGGAGGCGGGTACGCCCGCTCCCGGGCTGCCCACGCTGGCGCCTATACCCACGCGCGACGAGACCACCACGAAGCTTCCGACGCTCCCGACCGAGCCCAGCCCGGCCGCTCCGGACGTCCTGCCCGATGTCGACCTCAACGATGAGCTTCTAGAGCCAGTCGAAGAAATCGTGAGCGAGATCCTGCCGGGCTTGGAGCTGCCTGTGCTCGGGCCGCCGGCGCGTGAACGGCGGAACGAGAACCTCCTCGAGACCCTCCTCGGCGGCGGGGCATAGGAGTGTTGCGCCGAGGCACGGCTCCCGCGCGGAGCGACGCGGGCCGCGACGGCCCGCCCCGTCTCGTCCTCCGGTTCGCGATCACGACCTGCATCGGCCTCGCACTCGCCGCCGCCGCGATCCTCCTCGTCGTCCGGCACTTCAACACGGTGCAGGCCGAGCGGGCCGCGACCTCCGAGGCGCGCGTGCTCGCGAGCTCCGTCCTCCGCGGCTCGCTCCAGGCGCCAGACTTCGAACGCGGCGTGCGCCCGGCAAGGCAGCAGGCGCTCGACGAGCTCTTCGAGAAGCACGTGCTCACCGCGGGCGTCCTGCTCGCGAAGCTGTACGCGAGCGACGGCACCGTCACCTACTCGCACCGACCACCGGCTCATCGGGACGAGGACGACCGAGCTCGACCACCTCTCCGAGGCCAGGGGCGGAACGATCCGCGGCGACATCAGCAGTGCCCCCGCGCCCGACCCGTCCTCCGAGCCGGTCAAGGCGCTTCGCGTCTACGCGCCTGTCGCCGTCCCCGGCGGCACGGGAGTCGTGGCGCTCTTCCAGGACTACGCGCCGATCGCACGAGCCGCGGAAGCGGCGTTCCTGCCCGTCGCAGGAATCTTCGAGGTCGTCCTCATCCTGCTCTTCGTCGTGCTCCTGCCGATCCTGCGGCGCGTTACGAGGCGCATCCAGCGGCAGATGGAGGAGATCGAGTACCGGGCGCTGTACGACGAGCTCACCGGACTGCCGAACCGGACCCTCTTCTGCGACCGCACGCAGCAGGCAGTCGCGAGCGCGAGACGTGAACAGGCGTCGGCATCGGTACTCCTGCTCGACGTCGACCGGTTCCGCGAGATCAACGACGCGCTCGGGCACGAGGCCGGCGACTTCCTCCTGCGCGAGCTCGGCTCGCGGCTGCGCGGCCTGCTCCGTGAGAGCGACACCCTCGGCCGGCTCGGCGGCGACGAGTACGGCATCCTCCTTCCGACGTCGTCGGTCGAGGAGGCCGTCGTCCTCGCCTCGCGCGTGCACGAGGAGCTCGAGGCGCCGTTCACGCTCGAAGGCGTGCCGCTCGAGGTCGCCACGAGCGTCGGCGTGGCGACGTACCCCGAGCACGGCGAGGACGTCGACGAGCTGCTCCAGCACGCGGACGTCGCGATGTACGTCGCGAAGGACGCGCACGCCGGGACGGCCGCGTACGACGTCGAGCTGGACACGAACGACGCGGCGAGGCTCGCGCTCGCCGGGGAGCTGCGCCGCGCGATCGAGCGGGGCGAGCTCGTCATCCACTACCAGCCGAAGGCCGACCTCTCCACCGGCAAGATCGTCGGCGCGGAGGCGCTCGTGCGCTGGCAGCACCCCGAGCGCGGTCTCCTGTCGTCGGCCGAGTTCGTGCCGATCGCGGAGCGCACCGGCCTCATCAAGCCGCTCAGCCTCTACGTCGTCGCGGCGGCGCTCGCGCAGTGCCGCGCGTGGAGCGAGGAGGGCGTCGATCTCGACGTCGCGGTGAACCTCACGATCCCCGACCTCCTCGACCTCGAGCTTCCCGACCGGATCGCCGCTCTCCTCGAGGAGACCGGCGTCGCACCAGGCCGGCTCGAGCTCGAGATCACGGAGTCGACGATCCTCGCCGACCCGTTCCGCGTCCGGCAGGTGCTGACGCGGCTGAACGAGATGGGGCTCAAGCTGGCGATCGACGACTTCGGCACCGGCTACTCCTCGCTCGCGTACCTGAAGCGGCTCCCTGTCCAGACGATCAAGATCGACCGCTCCTTCGTCACCAGCATGTGCGAGGACCCGAGCGACGCCACGATCGTCCGCTCGACCATCGATCTCGGCCGCAACCTCGGCCTCGCGATCGTCGCCGAGGGAGTGGAGACGCGCGAGACCTGGAACGCGCTGCGCGGGCTCGGCTGCTCGCTCGCCCAGGGCTACCTCATCGGCAGGGCGGTTCCGGCAGAGGAGCTCACACGCCAGCTCGCGACGGACACGAGCGGCACGCCGCAGTCGCGGCGCCTGCCCGCGGTCGCGGGCGCCTGAGGCTCCTCAGTCGTCGCCGCCGCGGCCCCGGCCCTTGCCGCCGCCGTCGTCGTCCTTGCCCTTGCCGCCGTCGTCGTCCTTGCCCTTGCCGCCCTTCCCCTTGCCGGACGAGTCGCTCTCGGTCTCGTCTCATCCGTGGTCGTCTCGTCGGTCGTCGTCCCGCCCTGCGTCGTCCCGTCCTGCGTCGTCGGGAGCGGAGGCAGGCTCGGCCGCGCGATCTGTCCCGCCGGGATGCGCGCCGTCGCTGCCGGCGGCGCGAGCGTGCTTCCGGACGCGAGGTAGACCCCGAGCCCGAGACCCAGAGGAAAGGCGAGCCCGAGGATCGCGACCGTGAGAAGCGCGAGGCGGCCCATGCGTCCACGCTAGCGGCGAGCTCCCCAGGCGTGGGCAAGGCGATGGTTAGCGTTCGGTAGGCGCTGCCTGGAACACCGCTTCAACGCGGGTTCCGGGGCCGTCGAGGAGCCTGACGTCCCCGCCCCAGCGCTCGACGAGCGCTGCGACGATCGCGAGCCCGAGACCCGTCCCGGGGCCGGCCTGACGGCCCGTCCTCCCGCGGTAGAAGCGGTCGAACACCCGTGTCCGGTCCTCCACCGGGATCCCGGCGCCCGTGTCGGCGACGTAGAGGACGCCGGCCCCGTCGCGGCGCTCGGCGCCGACGCGCACCTCCGACCCCTCTGGCGTGTACCGGATCGCGTTGTCGATGAGGTTGTCGAGGACGTGCGCGAGGTCCTCGCGATCCGCCCACGCGACCGGGGCGTCGTGCGCCTCGAGCTCGATCCGCTTCCCGGCTGCCTCCGCCGCCTGCCGCCACCGCCCCGCGGCGTCGCGCGCGAGCTCCGCGAGGTCGACCGGGACGGCGGTCGAGTCGCGGGACGACGCGCTCGCGATCGCGAGCAGGTCGTCGACGATGGCGTCGAGGCGGTCGAGCTCCTGCTCGGCCTTCGCCGCCTGCTCCGCGGCGAACCCTCCCTCGCCCCGGATCGCCTCCAGCCGCAGCCGAAGCCCCGTGAGCGGCGTCCGGAGCTGATGCGACGCGTCCGCCGCGAACTCGCGCTGCGCCTCGAGGTTGCCGCCGACCGAGCTCGCCATCCGGTTGAACGAGCGCGCGAGCCGCTCGAGCTCCTTCGGGCCCTCCTCCGACGCCCGCGCACCGAGCTCGCCGCGGCCGAACCTCGACGACGCGTCGGCGAGGTTGCGGATCTGGCGCGAGAGCGGGACGGCGAGCAGCCAGGCGAGAACGAGCCCGGCCGCGATCACCGCCACGCCGAGGGCCGCAAGCCGAAGCCAGCTCCGGCGCACGCTCTCCCGGATCTCGCTCGTGCTCGCGGAGACACGGACCGCGCCCGCGACCCGGTCCCTGTTCACGACGGGGACCGTGACCAGCAGCAACTCGTCGCCGAGCGTCTCGCTCGCCCGCTCGCGCGTGTCGATGCGGCCCTCGGAGAGCGCGACCCGAAGCTCGGGGCGCGCTGCGGTCGCGTACGGCGTCCCGGCGACGGCACGCCCTTCGCTGTCCGCGACGACGCTCCCGCTCCCGTCCACGACGACGACCCGCCGCGTCGGGTCGCTCGTCGTATTCGCCCACGATCGCGCCGACCCGCTGCGGCGCTCCGGGGACATGGTCGGCGACGCGTGCCGCGAGGACGGCCGCGTCGCCGAGCACCGCCGAGCGGAAGTCCGACTCCGCGCGACGCTCCACCGTGAGCGCAAGCGGGATCACGAGCGCGAGCACGACCGCGGTGAGGACGTAGAACGCCGCGAGGACGAGCCTGGTGCGGAAGCTCACAGCTCTTCAGCGGACGCGAAGCGGAACCCGACGCCGCGCACCGTGTGGATGTAGCGCGGCGCGCGTCGGGTCGTCGCCCAGCTTGCGCCGGAGCGCGCTGACGTGGACGTCGAGCGTCTTCGTCGAGCCGAACCAGCTCGTGTCCCACACCTCGCGGATCAGCTGCTCGCGCTTCACGACCCGCCCTGCGTGCTCGAGGAGCATTCGTAAGAGCTCGTACTCCTTCACGGTCAGCTCGAGCGGCTCGCCGGCGTGCGTCGCGTCGTGGCGCTCGAGGTTCATGCGCACGTCGCCGACCTCGAGCGCGGCGCCGGGAGCCTCCGCAGGCGCCTGGTCGGCGCGGCGGAGAACGGCGCGGACGCGCGCAGCGAGCTCGGCGGCGCTGAAGGGCTTCGTGACGTAGTCGTCCGCCCCGAGCTCGAGGCCGAGGACGCGCTCGACCTCCTCGCCGCGAGCCGTGAGCATGACGACCGGCGTGCGCGAGGTCGAGCGGAACTCGCGCAAGAGCTCGCGCCCGTCGCCGTCGGGGAGCATGACGTCGAGGAGGACGAGGTCGGGGCCGTCCTCGCGGAAGCGCTCGCGCCCGGCCGCCGCGGTCGCCGCGACGACGACGTCGAAGCCCTCCCGCCCGAGCGCGTGCCCGAGCGGCTCCGAGATCGACTCCTCGTCCTCGATCAGGAGGATGCGCCGGCGCACGGTCATCGACACCAGAGTACGGCGAGACCAGCGGGAAACCGAGCGCCTGCCGTCTCTTTACCCGCCCTCGGGGAACTCCTGGTCGACGGTCGGCCAAGAGCTCGCCCGCCGGTCCCTAGCCTGGCCCGCTGTACCGCAACCCACCTCGAAAGGGGGATCGACGCAATGACGAAGCGCAAGCTGACGCTCGGCACCGGGCTCGTCGCGAGCCTGCTCGCCGCCCTCGCCCTCGCCACCTGGTCGACGGCGAGCGCGGCTCCGTCCAAGCTCAGGGGCTCGGTCGGGCCGAGCGAGACCATCTCGCTGAAGACGGCGAACGGGAAGAAGGTCTCGATGGTCAGTCGCGGCACCTACGCGATCACCGTCCGCGACAACTCTGACGAGCACAACTTCTTCATCTCCGGCCCCGGTCTCAGGAAGCAGGTCACGAGCATCGGGTTCGTCGGCACGAAGACGGTGACGGTGAAGCTCCGCTCCGGGAAGTACCGGTTCGTGTGCACGCCGCACTCGGACGACATGAGCGGCGGGTTCAGCGTCCGCTAGCTGGTCGGCGACGGCTCGTCCGGCCTGGCACCGTCGGACCGGGCGAGCCTCGTGCCTCTCCGGGGTCGCGCCGAAGTCCCGCAGGCGCTACAACCCCCGTGTGGCGGAGATGGCCCCTCCCTGGGTCGACGCAGTCGGCCAGATCTTCAGCGACATCCCCGACCTCGCGACGCCCGAGCAGGTCCAGGACGGGCTGCGCGAGATCCTCGAGGACCCGTCGCTCGAGCTCTTCTGGTGGGACTGGGAGACCGAGTGCTACGTCGACGTCGCGGGTGAGACGAAGGCCGTCGCGGCCGAGGCCCCGGACCGGGTGGTGACATACGTCGAGTACGAGACGCGCAAGGTCGGTGCAGTCGTCCACGACGCCCGGCTTCTCGAGCAGCCCGAGTTCCTCGCCTGGTTCGTGCCCCACATGCGGATCGCGATGGAGCGCGACCGCCTCCATCGCGACCTCAGCCGCAAGCTCGAGGAGCTCAAGGCCTCGCGACTGCGGATGGTCACCGCCGGCGACGAGGAGCGGCGCCGGCTCGAGCGCAACCTGCACGACGGCGCCCAGCAGCGGCTCATGGTGGCGCTGCTCGGCCTGCGCAGGCTCGAAGCGCTGCTCGAAGGTGAGCCGGCGCAGCTCGCGGGCACGACCCGGCAGGAGCTCGAGGGCGCGATCGAGGATCTCCGCGAGCTCGCGCGCGGCCTGCATCCGCCGCTCCTCGCCCAACACGGCCTGGCCGCGGCGGTGCGGTCCGCGAGCGCGAGGTCGTCGATACCCATCGAGCTCGAGCTGAGCGTGCCGAAGGAGCTTCCGCCGGCGGTCGAGGCCGCCGCGTACTACGTCTGTGCCGAGGCGGTGACGAACACGATCAAGCACGCGCAGGCGTCGACGGTCCGCATCAGCATCGTGCACGCGAACGGCACGCTCGAGGTCGGCGTCACGGACGACGGGATCGGCGGTGCGTGCATCGACTGCAACCCGGACTCGACCGGGCTCGGCGGCCTCGTCGACCGGGTGGAGGCGCTCGACGGGACGATCGTCGTCGTGAGCCCCGAAGGCGAAGGGACGCGGCTCGTCGCGACCTTCCCCGTTCCCGCGTAGCAGGCTCGCGCGGAATACTCCGGGGGATGAGCACGCCGGAGCGATCCGATCCGAACTGGTCGCGCCGCCTGCTCCTGAGCGCGATCGCGCTCGGCGTCGTCGTCCTGCTCGGGCTCGCGGCCTCGGCGACGATCCCGCGCTGGTGGGCGCAGCGGATCGGCGAGCAGGTCGACGGGAGCATCGTCACGGGGACGTTCGTCGGGCTCTTCTACGGCTTCGTCTTCACGCTGCTGCCGCTGCTCGTCCTGGCGGCGGCGTTCCGCTGGCGGCGAACATGGCTGGCGCTCGCGATCGCCGTCGGCGTGGCGGTCGTGCTCGCGCTCCCGAACTTGCTGACGCTCGGGATCGTGGTCGGGAGAGGGAACGCCGCGCACGCGGGAGACCGCATCCTCGACGTCGAGGCGCCGGCGTTCCGCGGCGGGACGCTCGCCGGAGCGCTCATCGCGGCCGCCCTCGTCGGCCTCGTCGCGTACCTCCTCGCTTCGCGCCGCAGATCCCGCGCGGCGACCTAGCTTGCTTACACGCGGCCGGAGAACGTGTCGCAGGAGTTCGGGCTCCCGCCCTCGATCCCGCGGACGAACCAGCTCTGCCGCTGCTCTGCCGAGCCGTGCGTCCATGCCTCGGGCCTAACCTGGCCCTCGATCCGCTCCTGGATGCGGTCGTCGCCCACGGCCGCGGCCGCGCTCAACGCGTCCTGGACGTCGGCGCGCGTGATCTCCTCGATGAGGCCCGTGCGCATCGCGTTCGCGACCCAGACGCCTGCGTAGCAGTCGGCCTGGAGCTCGACCCGGACGGCGTCGCTCTGCGGGCCGGTGTCCCCGCCCTGCGCCCGGCGGAGCGTGCCGGTGAGGTTCTGGACGTGGTGGCCGTATTCGTGCGCGATGACGTACGCCTGCGCGAGCGGCCCGCCGGACGCGCCGAACCGCGACTCGAGCTCGTCGAAGAACCCGAGGTCGATGTAGACGTAGCGGTCGGCGGGGCAGTAGAACGGCCCGACGGCCGAGGTCGCGTTACCGCACGCCGTCGAGACACCGCCTTCGAAGAAGCGGGTGCGCGCGGGGTCGTAACCGCGGACCGCGCCCTCCCAGTACCGCTGCACGCTGTTCACGACCGCGAGGATCCGGCAGTCCTCGTGCTGGTTCGCGTCCTCGCCGGTCTGGCAGTGGTCGAGCGTGGCCGCGGGCGGCTGCGTCCCCGCGGTGATCTGGTCGAGGCCGCCGAGCCCGCCGCTGCTGTCGAGCGGGTTCCCGCCGAGCAGCACGATCGCGAGCACGATGACGAGCGTCACGATCCCGCCACCGCCGAGCGCCATCGGCGCCCCGCCCATGCGACGTCCGCGGAGGTCTTCGACCTGGGACTGGTCGAGCCGGGCACTCTTGCGGAAGCGCACGGATCGAACGTACCCCGATCCGCCTGCCGCCAAGCCTCTACGCTGACCGCGTGGTCGTCCGCGAGCTCGTTCCCCGCGTCGAGGGCTCGGCCCTCGCGCTCTCGGCTCGTCGAGGTCGCCGACGCTCCCTGGACGGTCGGGGATGCCGAGCGCGACTCGCTCCTCTTCACCGTCTCCGGCTCGGGATCGCTCCGGCTCGGGGACGCGCCGCACGAGCTCGCAGCGGGCTCGGCGGCGCTCGTGCTCGCGGGCGAGGAGTGCACGGTCGCCCCGGACGGCAGCCCGATCACTCTTCTGCACGCGACCGTCGGGGAGGAGGCCGACCGCCACGCGCCGCTCGGGCCGCGCGAGTCCGTCGTCCGGGTCGACTCCGCGGTCTCGCAGGACGCGACCGGCGCCCGCTCGTACCGGGTCCTCTTCGGCCCCGCCAACGGGTCCACGCGCGCGACGCTCTTCGCCGGCTACCTGCCGCCGGGACGGGCGCCGTGGCACTTCCATCTCTACGACGAGATCGTGTGGGTGCGCGAGGGGCCGGGACGGCTCCACCTCGCCGAAGGGGTCGAGGAGCTCGGGCCCGGCTCGGCGTTCCGGCTCCGGCCGCGGCAGGTGCACATCGTCGAGAGCTCGAGCACGTGATCGCGAGCTGAGCGTCGTCGGCATCTTCACGCCGGCCGGCAGTCCCTCCGCTGCCTATCTCGCACCCGCGCCCTGATGGCCCTCTCGACGCCAGTCGTGTGGACCGACGCGCACCGGCTCCACGACCCGGGCATCGGGATCTGGATCGGGGTACCCATCCCCGCGGACGAGGTGCCGGAGCGCGCCGAGCGGATCCGGGTCGCTCTCGAGGAGGCGGGTGCCACGCTCGTCGCGGCCGAGCCGCACGGCGACGAGGCGCTGTACGCGGTCCACGACCCCGAGCTCGTCTCGTTCCTCGAAGGAGCCTGGGACGCGTGGACGGCCGCGGGCCTGCACGAGGATCCCGGCCAGGACCGCGTGACCGGCTACCTCTTCCCCACGCCGGGCTTTCTCGCAGAGGTCGAGCCTCACATCCCCGCCGCGCTTGCCGCCCGCACCGGCGCGTGGGCCTTCGACACGATGACGCCGATCGGCCCGGGAACCTGGGTCGCGGCGCGGGCGGCGGTCGACGCCGCGCTGACCGCGGTCGAGCTCGTCCTCGGCGGGTCGCCGACCGCCTACGCGTGCTGCCGCCCGCCGGGGCATCACGTCACGCGCTCGGCCTACGGAGGCTCCTGCTATCTCAACTCCTCGGCCGTCGCCGCGCAGCACCTGCGCGACCGCGGCGTCGCGCGGGTCGCCGTGCTCGACGTCGACGCGCACCACGGGAACGGGGCGCAGGCGATCTTCTGGCACCGGGGCGACGTGCTCACGGCGTCGGTGCACGTCGATCCCGGCGAGGGCTGGTTCCCGCACTTCCTCGGCTTCGAGGAAGAGCGCGGGGCGGGCGACGGCGACGACGCCAACCTGAACGTGCCTCTCCCGGCGGGCTCGGGCGACGAGGCGTGGCTCTCGGGCGTCGACCGGCTCGTGGCTGCCGCCCGCGCGCACTGGAGCGAGGCGCTCGTCGTCCCGCTCGGGGTGGACGCAGCCGGCGGCGATCCGAACTCGCCGCTCGACGTGACCGAGGACGGCTTCCGCGAGGCCGGCCGCCGGCTCGGCTCGCTCGGCATCCCGACCGTCCTCGTGCAGGAGGGTGGATACGTGCTCGACACGGTTGGGCCGCTCGTGCGCGCGGTGCTCGAGGGCATCGAGGAGAGTAGGTGCAACCGACGCTCCTCTACGACGCGGCCTGCCGCGGATGCCGCTTCGCTGCGCGGGTCGTCGCCCGGATCGACCGCGAGCAGGCGCTCGCGATCGTCCCGCTACAGGACACGGGCGCTGAAGCCCTCGTCGCCGCGCTTCCGGAGCAGGAGCGGCTCGCGAGCTGGCGGCTCGTCGCGCCGGACGGGACGCTCGCAGGCTACGGAGCCGGGCTTCCGGCGCTGCTCCGGGCGATGCGGCGCACGAGACCGCTCGGACGGCTCCTCGGGCTCGTTCCCGCCGGCGTGCTCGACGCGGCATACCGGCTCCTCGCGCGGAACCGCGGCCGCCTCGGAAAGCTCGTCCCCGACGGCCCCGCTCCGCGCCGCGGCCCCTAGCCGGCCAGCCCGGCCGCGTGCACCGCGAGCCAGACGCACGGAGGGTCGGCGCTCGTCGACTCCACGCGATGACGCTCGCCTGCGCGGATCACGACGTAGTCGCCCGGCCCGAGCCGCAGCCGAGAGCCGTCCGGGAACGACAGCTCCGCTTCGCCCGTCAAGAGGACGACCCACTCGTCCTTTCTCCCCGACAGCCATTCGTCTGGAGGAGTCGCCTGCCCGGTCGAGACGATCCGCTCCACGAGCACGCGCTCCCCACCCGCCAGCGCCTCGACGAGCTCCTCCGGCGGCAGCGGGTCAGCCAGCCGGAAGATGTTCCCGCTCTCAGGCAGCGGCGACGGCACGCGCGAGCGACTCGACCGAGAGCGGCCTGCCCGACGCTTGCTCGACGAGCCGGTCCCAGCGCACTGATTGGCCCGGAGCGAAGAGCCTGGCCGAGAGGACCTTCCGCGGCCTCGGGCCGGTCGACGAGCCCGCCGGCGGCCTCGTCGAGCGCGTCACGCAGCTGCGCCGCGACGATGGACCCGTAGAGGTACGTGTGGTAGTAGACCGGCGCGACGGCGATGTGGATCTTCGCCGCCCAGTCGGGGGCACTACGCCCGTCGGGCGGCGTGACGAGCTGGTGGCGCGAGACGAGCTCCCACCAGGCGGCGTCGAGATCCGCCTCGGGATCGCTGTACAACACGCGCTCGAAACCGGTCATCACGAGTACCCAGCGCGTGAAGACGAGGAGCTCGGCCGCACGAGCTGCGCGAAGGCGATTCTCCAGCTCGGCAGCCTCGCCCGCGTCGAGCTCGAGCACGCGCTCGAGCCACTCGCGCTCACCCGCGAGCGCGCCGAAGAGGATCGCCGACGCCTCCGTCGCGACGAGGTGCGTGTCCCGGAGGAGCCACGGCAGCGCGTCGTCGAAGCCGAGGTCGTAGACGCCGTGCCCGAGCTCATGGAGCATCGTGTCGGTCCAGTCCTGGTTGTCGGTCACGTTCGCGAGCACGCGCACGTCCCCGTCGCGATCGATGTCGATGCAGAATGCGTGCTGGTTCTTGCCGGCACGCGGGTAGAGGTCGCTGCGGTCGAGGATCTCCGCGACCTCGAGCCCGATGCCCTCGAAGGTGCGTTTGGCGAGCGCGACGACGTCCTTGCCCTCGAACAGCGGGTCGAGGTCGACCGAGCCATCACGCGGGCGCTCCTGGAAGAACGGGTCTGCGTAGTGCCACGGGCGGAGCTCGGACACGGCGCAGCCGAAGCGCTCGGCGAGCCGCGCGTCGAGCGCGCCCTTCCAGCGCGCGAACGGCTCGGCCGTGACGCGGTCGCACTCATCGAGCGTCGCGAGCAGCTTCGTCTCGTCGAGCTCGTCGACCGAGAGCGAGAGCGAGAACCAGTCCCGATGGCCGAGCGAGCGTGCGGCCTCGTTGCGCAGGCGCGCGAGCTCGCGGACGTCGTCGGCCACCGCGCCGCCGACCGTCTTCGACGCCTCCCACGCTTCGCGCCGCTCGCCCGAGTCGTCGCTCTCACGCAGGATCCGCTTGATCTCGTTGTCGTCGACCTCGCGGCCGGCGATCACTCCGCGGTGTCGCGAGAAGCGCGCCCCGACGGAGGCCTCGAGCTCGACGATGCGCGAGCGAAGCGAGTCGGGGACCTGGTGGGGAAGCATCATGGCGTGCAGGAGCTCCAGGCTTCGCTCGGACGTAGGATCGCCGCCCGCGCCCCGTGCCCGCCCGACCTCCGCGTAGAGCTCCCTGTCCGCGAGGACGTCGGAGTAGGCGAGCTCCGTCTCGGCGCGCCGCTTCTCGTTCTCGTCGGACGCCTCGACGTTCACGCTCCACCAGGCGGTGTTGCGCGCAAGGGTGAGCGGCCGGAGGCGCTCCTCGGCCGCCGCGACGAGAGGATGCACGGGGCGGAGCATATCGGGTCCCGCTCGAACTACCCGCGCATCTTTCTCCCTGGAAATCAACCACTTCTACCCCCACGATGTCCGCGGCGTCTCCACCATGGAGGCATGCGGAGAACCCTCGGCCCCCTGCTTTGCGAGCTGCACGCGCACTCGACCTGGAGCGACGGCGAGCTGGACGTCGCTGAGCTCGTCGACCTGCACGGGCGAAACGGCTTCGACGTGCTCTGCGTGACGGACCACGTGATCCGGACGGACGATCCGGCCGGTGCAAGCGCGGGCTGCAGGACGGTCGACGCGGACCGCTTCGACGCGTACCTCGCCGACGTCGAGCGGGAGGCGGCGCGCGCGTGGCGGACGTACGGCCTGCTCGTGATCCCGGGGCTCGAGCTCACGTTCAACGACGTGGATCCGGTGAAGTCCGCGCACGCGCTCGCGATCGGGCTCCGGAGCTTCGTCTCCGTCGATCTCGGGATCGCGGAGGCCATGAGAACGGCCGCCGAGGCCGGCGCCGCGATCATCGCGGCGCACCCGTATGCCGACGAGCACCGCAGCGAGGTCACTGCCGCGGGCCGCCTGACGAAGAGATTCGCGGATGACGAAGAGCTCCGCGCGCTCGCCCATCGCTTCGAGCTCTTCAACCGGACGCGGCTCTTCGGCTGGGTCGCCGAAGCGGGCCTGCCCGCGGTCGCCTGCGGCGACTTCCACCGCCCCGCGCATCTCGCCGGGTGGAAGACGCTGCTCCCGAGCCCGCACGACGAGGCCGCGGTCGTCGACTACCTCCGCTCGCCGCGGCCGGTCTACCTCGTCCGGCTCGACCACGCGCTCGCCGAGCTCGCTGCCTGAGGCCGCGTCCGCGCAGGCCGGTGGTTCTTTACAGGGCCTGGCCCTGTATGTGTCACAAAAGTGCGCCAATTGCTCCACAGGCGACCGGTAGAGTCGGGGCGTGGCCGTCGGCGGCGCGACTCGCACCCTGCCCTGGAGCTGGTACGTCGATCCGGCCGCCCTCCGGCTCGAGCAGGAGCGGATCTTCCGTCGCTGCTGGCAGTACGCAGGAAGGACGGACGAGGTCGCAGAGCCGGGCTCGTTCTGCGCCACCCGCGTCGGCCACGTTCCGGTCGTGCTCGTGCGCGACGAGGAGGACGAGCTTCGCGCGTTCGTGAACGTCTGCCGCCATCGCGGCTCGATCGTCTGTGAAGGCTCCGGGAAGAGATCGACGCTGCAGTGCCCGTACCACGCGTGGACGTACGGCCTCGACGGCCGGCTCATCTCGGCCCCGCGCTCGAATCGCGAGGGCGGCATCGACACCCGCGACCTCGGCCTGCTCCCGCTCCGCACCGAGACCTGGGGCCCGTTCGTCTTCGTGAACCCGGACCCCGACGCGGGCCCGCTCGCCGACTTCCTCGAGGACGTGCCCGAGCGCGTCGCCGCTGCCGGAGTCGACGTCGACGCGCTGCGCTTCCTCCAGCGCTCGGAGTCGGAGCTCAAGGCGAACTGGAAGATCTCCGCCGAGAACTTCCTCGAGTGCTACCACTGCCCGGTCGCGCATCCCGGCTTCTCGGCGGTCGTCGACGTCTCCCCGGACTCGTACCTCCTCGAGGCGACGGGGAACAGGATGAGTCAGTACGGGCCGCCGCGGCCCGAGCCGCGCGGCACGTACGACCTGACGGGCGAGGTCGAGCGCGGCCAGTTCCACTTCCTCTTCCCGAACACGATCGTCAACGTCATGCCCGGCCGCCCGAACCTCTCGATCGGGCCGATCGTCCCGCTCGAGCCAGGCCTCACCTATCGCCACCTCGACTACCTCGTCGCGCCCGACGCGCCCGACGACTGGATCGAGGAGATGCTCGCGTTCGACGCCCAGGTCGGTGCCGAGGACACACGACTCGTCGAGCGCGTGCACCAGGGCGTCTCGAGCGGGCTCGTCGAGGAAGGCCGCCTGCTACCCGAGTCGGAGCGGCTCGTCGCGCACTTCCAGGCGCTCGTCGTCGACGCGCTCGCCTGAATTTGCGACAACCGGCACGGCCGTTCACCGGACCGTAACCCCTGCGCGCGTCGCAGCCGATGCATGATGTCGTGATGGCGACCCCAGTCCGCACCGAGCCCTCCGAGCGTCTCCTCAACCGGGAGCTCTCGCTCCTCGAGTTCCACGCGCGGGTGCTCGAGCTGGCAGCGGACGAGTCCGTGCCCCTGCTCGAGCGCGTCAACTTCGCCCGGATCTTCGCCTCCAACCTCGACGAGTTCTTCCAGGTGCGCGTCGCCGGCCTCCTCGGCCAGGCCGAGTCCGGGCTCCCGATGCGGTCCGCGGACGGACTGACTCCGCAGCAGGCGCTCGCCCGCGTCCGGGAACGCGTCCTCGAGCTCATCGCCCTCCAGTCGCGCCTCTGGAAGAAGGAGCTGCGGCCCGCGCTCGCGGCCGAGGGGATCGTCATCGGGGGGATCGAGGACTGCGACGAGAAGGACCTGAAGAAGCTCGAGCGGCACTTCCACCGGGAGATCTACCCGGTGTTGACCCCGCTGGCGGTCGGCCCCGGCCAGCCGTTCCCGTACATCTCCGGCCTCTCGCTGTCGCTCGCGGTCTTCGCCGCGGACCCGGAGACCGGCGAGGAGCGCTTCGCGCGCGTCAAGATCCCCGAAGGGCTGCCGCGCTTCCTCGAGATCGGCGGACGTGGCCTCTACGTCCCGCTCGAGCAGGTCATCGCGCACTTCCTGCCCGCGCTCTTCCCGGGCGCGACGATCGTCGAGCGTGCGGCGTTCCGCGTCACCCGCGACGCCGACTTCGAGGTGTCCGACGATGCCGCCGACCTGCTCGAGGCGGTCGAGAGCCAGCTCCGCAAGCGCCGGTTCGGCGACATCGTCCGCGTGGAAGTCAGCTCGCGCGCGTCGTCGGAGATGGTCGAGCGCCTCGCGCGCGGCCTCGGCGCCGGCGAGGACCAGATCTACCCGATCGAGAGCCAGCTCGACCTCGCGGACCTCGGCGAGCTCGCGTCCCTCGACCGGCCCGACCTGAAGTACGAGCCGTGGGTTCCCGTCATCCCGCCCCGCCTCGCCGTCGCGCAGAGCGACATGCCGCGGATCTTCGACGAGATCCGTAGCGCCGACATCGCCGTGCACCAGCCGTACGAGTCGTTCCGCGGCAGCTTCGAGGTCTTCGCGCAGGCCGCGGTGCAGGACCCGAACGTCATCGCGATGAAGACCGCCGTGTACCGGACGAGCAACGACAGCTCCCTCGTCGGGTCGCTCATCCAGTGCGCGGAGGACGGCAAGCAGTCGGTCTGCCTCGTCGAGCTCAAGGCGCGCTTCGACGAGCGCCGGAACATCGAGTGGTCGCGCGCGCTCGAGCAGGCGGGCGTCCACGTCGTGTACGGGTTCCCCGACCTCAAGATCCACGCGAAGATGACGCTCATCGTCCGGCGCGAGGGCGACGTGCTCCGCCGGTACGCGCACATCGGCACCGGGAACTACCACTCCGCGACCGCGCGCCTGTACGAGGACGTCGGCATCTTCACCGCGGACGAGGAGATCGCGGCGGACGTGGCCGACCTCTTCAACTACATCACCGGCTTCGGGAAGCCGACGCGCTTCCGCAAGCTGCTCGTCGCGCCGTTCACCCTCCGGAGCGGGCTCGTGGAGGAGATCCACGCGGTCGCCGCCGCGGCCGCCGAGGGCGAGCACGCGCGCATCCGGCTCAAGGTGAACCACCTCGTCGACCCGCAGCTGGTCGACGAGCTGTACGCCGCGTCGCAGGCGGGCGTGCAGATCGACGTCGTCGCGCGCACCACGTGTGCGCTCAGGCCCGGCGTCGAAGGCCTCTCCGAGAACATCCGCGTCCGCTCGATCGTCGGACGGTTCCTCGAGCACAGCCGGATCTACTCCTTCGAGGCGGGCGACCGGGCGCGAACCTACATCGGAAGCGCCGACCTCATGCAGCGGAACCTCGACCACCGGATCGAGGTCGTCGTGCCGGTCGAGAACTCACGGATACGGCAGGACGTGCAAGCGAGCCTCGACAGCGCGCTCGCCGACGACACGAACGCCTGGCTGCTCGGTCCGGACGGCGAATGGACGCGCTCGACGCCGGGCGACAAGCCGCATTCCCATCACGCGACGATGATGCGGCGGGCGCAAACGCGCGCTCGCCGGCGGGCGCGAGCGCGGCGGGGTGTTTAGCCCAGCCGACGACAAGGCGACAATGCCCGGCGTGAAGGTCGCGATCATCGACGTCGGCTCGAACTCGCTGCGTCTCCTCGTCGCATCCGTCGACGAGCGCGGCGTCAGGCAGCTCCACCGCGATCGCGTGTACGAGCGCCTCGGCGACGACGTCTACGCCCTCGGCCGCATCGGCGAGGCGAAGCTCGAGGAGACTCGCCGCGTCGCGGAGCGGTTCGCGCGGGTCGCGCGGAAGAAGGGGGCCGCGCGGCTCGAGACGATCGTCACCGCCCCGGGCCGGCAGTCGTCGAACCGGGACGAGCTCGTGGCGCTGCTCTCCGACGCGACGCACGCCCCGGTCGTCGTGCTGACCGCCGACGACGAGGGCCGGCTCGCGTGGGAAGGAGCGGTCGCGCGCATGGACGATCCGCCCGGGACCGTCGCCGTCGTCGACCTCGGCGGCGGTTCGTGCGAGCTCGCCGTCGGCCCGCCGGACGCGGGACCGGAGTGGGTCCGCTCGGTCGACGCGGGCTCGCTGCGCGTCACGCGCGCGTTCCTCGGTGGAGATCCGCCGTCCGCGAAGCGGGTCGCGAAGGCCAAGCGCGAGATTCACGCGCTCCTCGAGAGCTTCGACCCGCCGCAACCGGACGCGGCGCTCGCAGTCGGGGGCACGGCCCGCGCGATCGGCCGGATCGTCGGGCGCCGCTTCGGAGACGAGGAGCTCGAGAAGCTCACGTCCAAGCTCGCGAAGAAGCCGGCGGCGAAGCTGACCGAGTCCTACGGGATCACGCCCGAACGCTCGGAGACGATGCTCGGCGGGGCGCTCGTGCTCGCCGAGACCGCGCGCCGGCTCGGCTGCGGCTTCGAGGTCGGCCGGGGCGGGTTGCGCGAGGGCGCTGCGCTCCGGCTGGCGCGGGCAGCGGCAGTCGCCGCGTAACCACTCCGTCACCACCCGGTCACATCGAGCCGCGCAAGAATGGGGCGTATTCGCGCTCGAGGAGGATCCATGCCGCCCACGCTCGATCCGGTCACGCAGCACCACATCGCGCAGGTCACCGAAGGGCTCGTCGACGAGTTCGCCGGGATCTTCTCCCGGGAGACGATCGAGCGCTACACCACCGAGTCGGTCGACCTCCTCGGCGAGTCGCGGATCAACGTCTTCGTCCCGGTCCTCGCGCATCGGTTCGCGCGCGAGCGGCTCCGGGCGCTCGCCCAGGCCGAGGGCGCGATCGCGAAGGAACAGCCCGAGATCCTCTTCGTCTGCGTCCAGAACGCCGGCCGAAGCCAGATGGCGGCCGGGCTCGTACGGCTGCGCTCAGGGGATCGGATCCACGTCCGCTCGGCGGGCAGCGCCCCCGGCGACGCGGTGAATCCCGCGGTCGTGCAGGCGATGGAGGAGCTCGGCGTCGACATGGACGAGGCGTTCCCGAAGCCGCTGACGGACGAGGTCGTGCGTGCCGCGGACGTCGTGATCACGATGGGATGCGGCGACGCGTGCCCGATCTACCCGGGCAAGCGCTACGAGGACTGGGTGCTCGACGATCCCGACGAGCAGGACCTCGACACGGTTCGGCGCATCCGGGACGAGATCGACGAGCGCGTCCGCGGGCTCGTGGACGAGCTCCTCGACGCCGGCTCCACTTGACCGAACCGCGCGCGGAGCTGGCCCGGCTGGCCGCCGAGCTCGTCGGGACGTTCGCGCTCGTCTTCGTCGGTTGCGGCGCGATCATGGTCGACGCCGAGACGGGGTCCCTCGGCCAGGTCGGGGTCGCGCTCGCGTTCGGCCTCGTGATCGCGGTGATGATCTCCGCGGCCGGACCGGTGTCGGGCGCGCATTTCAACCCCGCGGTCACGCTCGCGCTCTGGCTGGTTCGCGAGCTTCCCGGGAGGCGCGCGGCCGGTTACGCGCTCGCCCAGTTCGCAGGAGCGCTCGCGGGAGCCGCGCTCCTCCGCGCCTCGCTCGGAGATATCGCGAACCTCGGAGCCACACAGCCGTCCGGCTCCGACGGCGAGGCGTTCCTCTGGGAGCTCGTGCTCACGTTCTTCCTCCTCTTCGTCATCGCCGCCGTCGCCACGGGCGATCGCCCCGAGCCGCCGGTGACGGCGGGACTCGCCGTGGGCGGCACGATCGCGATGGCGTCGCTCGTCGGCGGCCCGGTTTCCGGCGCGTCGCTGAATCCTGCGCGTTCGCTTGGCCCGGCGGTCGTCTCGGGGGAGCTCGACGCGCTCTGGGTGTACCTGACCGCGCCGCTCGTCGGCGGCGTCCTCGGTGTGCTCGCCTACGGGCTCATGCGACGCGCTGCGGCGCCGGCGACCTAGGCTACGCCGGGCTGGCCGTCCGCTCGGGCGCGCGGACAGTGAGCGAGGGAGGCGGGAGGTACGCCACCGGCTCGAGGCGGCCGTTGCGCCGCTCGAGCAGCCAGGTGCCGCCCTTCTCGCACGTCAGCTCGCTGCCGAAGAGACGCTCGATCACCTCGCGGTGCGTGCACACGAGCGCCGTGTCCGGCAGCTCGTCGAGAAGCGCCAGCACCTCCTCGACCGCACCGTCTGGACCGAGCTCGTCGCGCACCTCCACGCGCAGGTTGCGGCTCCGCGCGAGCGCACCGACGGTCTCGAGGCAACGCGCGTGCGGGCTCGACACGACGCGCTCGATCACGTGCCCCACGAGCGCCTCGGGAAGCTCACGCGCGTCGGCCCGTGCCGACGCGGTCGAGCCGGCGCGCCCGATCCAAGTTCGCCGCCTGGGGTCGTTCGCCCGCGCTCGCATGTCTCAGCAGCAGCATGTCCCCTCCAAATCGCGTAAGGGCCGGGATTCTCGGGTCTCGTCGGCCCCGCGTCAAGGGTGCAACGCTCAGATGCTCTCGACTAGTCCGTGGTCGCGCCCGTAGCTCAGAAGCGCCCGCGCCTCCTCGCGCGAGACCCAGCGCGCTTCGTCGACCTCGTGGAGGAACTCGAGCCGGCCTCCGACCGGGCGCATCAGCCAGTAACGGACGCGTTTTGGCCGCCCCGACGCGTCCGTGTACTCAGTAGCCGGCAGCTCCTCGCCGAGCTCGCAGACGAGCCCCGTCTCCTCGGCGACCTCTCGGAGCGCGCAGTCCTCGTCGGTCTCGCCGCGCTCGAGCTTGCCCTTCGGAAACGACCAGTCGTCGTAGCGCGGGCGGTGCACGACGAGCACCTCGCGCTCCCCGCCCTCGCCTTCCCGCACCACGAGCCCGCCGGAGGCTCGGATCACGTGCGGACCTTGCGGCCCCGCTTCTTCAAGCTCTTCCAGGCTCCCGGCCACGACGAGCGGGCCTCCTCGCGCCTCTCCCGCTCGCGCTCGAGGAGCGGCACGGCCGCTGCCTCCCGCGACGGGTCCCCGGCCGTCCACGCGGTCACGCGCTCCGTCGCCACAACCGCGTCCTGGTGCTCGCCGAGGACGTCCTGCAGCTCCTTCGCCGCGTCCAAGAACCGCTCTCCCGCGCGACCGAGCTCCTTCTCCGGCAGCTCGGCCGCGTAGCGCGCGCGCTTGACCCTGATCCGCGCAGCGTGCAGCTCCGCGTCGCTCGACTTCGAGTCGAGCTTCTCGAACGCGCGACGCGTCCGGCGAAACTCGTCTCGCCAGAGCTCACCCAGCGTCGCATTCGCGTCGGGAGCGAGCTTCGGGTCCAGCTCCTCGAGGCGGTCGAGGAGCGCGAGGTAGCGATTCTCGGAGAGCGCGGCGACCGCCGCCCGTCGCGCGTGCTCGTGCTCGCGCTCGAGCGACTCGACGAGCCCGCCGAGCTCGTCTCCGCTCTCGAGCGCCCCGATCTCTGCACGAACGTTCTCGAGCAGGACGTCGAGGTCGCGGGCCGGGCCGAGCGTGGAGCCGAGCCAGCCGAGCTCGTCGCGCAGCCCGGACGCCCAGTCGTCGTCGAGCAGCGGGCGCGCGGCGCGGAGGAACGCTCGTGCTCGCCTGGTCGCGACCCGCAGCTGATGGAGGTCCTCGGGGTCGTCCCCGAGACGCATTCCCGGATCGTGCGCGAGCAGGCGCTCGTACTGGGTTGCGAGCGCGGCGCGGAGCACCTCAACCGGCGGCGCATCCGGGGCCGGCTCGGCGGCCCCGGCCGGATACGCGAGGTCGAGCGCGCGGTAGAGCTTGGGCCGGAACTCGCCACGCGACGCACCAGCGTCCAGGAGCGCCTTCTCGAGCCGCTCGAGGCTCGACTCGTCGCCGTCGATCAGCTCGATCTCGAGCTCTCGGAAGCGCGCCGTGATCCGCTGGCCGTCGAGAACGGCGACCGAGTCGTCCACGATCTCGGCGCCGTCGGCGAGGCGGCGCCGCCGGCGCGTGCGCAGCCGGGCGACGCGAAAGAGTTCGCGACCGCGCAGGTGCGCGACAAGGAGGTCGAGCAGCTCCGCGGGCGGGCGCGCGGGTGGTCCCGGCACTTCGAGCTCGATCCGCGCAGCGCCGCGGGGGATCTTCAGCTGCCAGAGGCCCGTCCCGTCCTCGAGCCGGTGGCGAAACGTGATGCCCCGCGGAGCAAGCCGCAAGTCGAGTGTGTCGAAGTACGTGGAGGTGAACGTCTTCGCCTGCAGCGCGATCCCGAGCGGAGGGAGCTCGAACCCCTCGCCCGGAACGAGCTTCAGCTCTCGCTCGACGTTCCCGCGCATCCGCACAGAGCGTAGAGATTCCCGCAAGCGCGGAGGCGGCCGGTTGGCCGCCTCCGCTCCTGACAGGCACTCGGTCGGTGGGTGAGCCTCAGCCGCTCCTCTGCAACTTGAGGAGCTGGAAGTGGAAGTGGTGCCTCGCCCGCTTCAGCTGCGTCGGCGTGAGCGAGATGAACCGCGCGCGGTTCGCGATCCGCACCTCGTTGTCGAACATGTAGTCCAGGAACGCCTGCACGTGGCGCTTCTTGAACGACGAGCCCTTCACGTAGATGAAGAGCGGCCTCGAGAGCGGCTTGTAGTTCTGCTGCGTGCACCGACTTCTCGTTCGGCGCGACGCATGCGTTCGTCTTCGGGTTCCGGACCTGGACGGCGTTGAGCCGGGTCCGGTTCTCGACGAAGTACGAGTAGCCGAAGTAGCCCATGCCGCCGCGCTCGCCGGAGACGCCCTGCACGAGCACGTTGTCGTCCTCGGAGGCCTGGTAGTCGGTGCGGCTCGCGCGCGCCCGGCCGTTGATCGCCTCCGTGAAGTACTCGAACGTCCCCGAGTCCGTCCCGGGGCCGAAGAGCTTGAGCGGGACGTCCGGGAACCCTGCGCGGACGTCGCTTCCAGTTGTTCGACCTGCGAGCCCGGCTCCCAGATCTTCTTCAGCTCGGCGACGGAGAGGCAGCGCGCCCAGGTGTTCTGCTTGTTGACGACGACGGTGAGCGCGTCGTTCGCGACCGTGAACGCGTTCCACGGGACGACGCTGTTGTCCTGGCAGACTTCGCCTCGGCGAGCCGCATCGGCCGCGAGGCGTCCGAGAGGTCGGTCTCCCCCCGGCAGAACCGCGGAAGCCGCCGCCGGTGCCCGAGATGCCGACGGTGACCTTGCACGTTCGTCGCGCCGGCCTTCCTGAAGAGCTCCGCGGTCGCCGTCGTGTACGGGCCGACAGTCGAGGAGCCGTCGGCGACGATCGAGCCGGTGAGCCTCTTGAGGTTGTACGTCGGATTCTTGACGGACGCCGAGCCCACCGCGACGGACGCCAGCACGAGGCAGGCGACGACTCCGACGGACACCGCAGCGCCTCGGCGCAGCACTGAAAGCTTCATTGTCTGACCCACTCCTCTCGACGGAAATTGCCCTTGCGAGGGCGATCGTCGCCGCCTGCCGGGCCCGCGTGGGGCGAGAGAGCGTGAAGGTCTGGTCGCGTTGTGGTGAACCGCGGGAGCTCGGCGAAATGCTTGCGAGGCGCGTCGAGGTCAGGCTCGAATTGCTCTGATTCCGACCGCCTAGACGAGCGGCCGCGTGTCGTGCGATGCGTCCGTGAACTCGGCGAACTCGCCGGTCACGATGAACGCCGTCTGCTCCCCGATGTCGACCGCGTTGTCGCCGATCCGCTCGAAGCAGCGGGCGACCGTGATCTGCCGCATGCCCCACTCGAGCGCCTCGGCGTCGTGCACGTAGCCGAGCACCTCGTGGAAGACCTGGCGGTTCGCGTTGTCCACGAGCTCGTCGAGCTGGTGAAGCCCTCGCGCCGCCACGACGTCCCGCTCGGCGAACGCCGTGAGCGAGACCTTGACCATCTCCGCGCAGCGCTCGCCCATGTCGACGAGGCTCTCGACCACCGCGTGCTTCGTCCCCAGGTGGCTGGAGAGCTTCGTCAGCTTCGCGATCGTGACGCACTGGTCGCCGACGCGCTCGAGGTGGAGCGCGGAGTGGAGGATCGCGAGCACGAGCCGGAGATCGGTGGCCACCGGTGTCTGCCGCGCGAGCGATCATCTCGACCTGCTTCTCGAGCGCGAGGTAGCGCTCGTCGACCTCGTCGTCGAACGCGATCACCTCGTCGCAGAGCTCGACGTCCTGGGTGCGCAGGGCGTCGACGGCGCCGCGGATCGAGCGCAGCACGATCTCGCCCGCCTCCTGGAATCCCGCCTCGAGGGCGTCCAGCTCGGCCTGGAGCTCGATTCTCATCCGAACCGTCCTGTCACGTAGTCCTCCGTCCGCTTGTCGGACGGGGTGGTGAAGATCTTCGCGGTCGCGTCGTACTCGACGAGGACCCCGCGGCGCGCGGCGCCCTCGTCGTCGACGAGCACGCTGAAGAACGCCGTCATGTCGGCCACGCGCGCGGCCTGCTGCATGTTGTGGGTCACGATCACGATCGTGTAGTTGCCGCTTCAGGTCGTGCATGAGGTCCTCGATGCGCGTCGTCGAGATCGGGTCGAGCGCCGAGGCGGGCTCGTCCATGAGGATCACGTCCGGCTCGACGGCGAGCGCGCGCGCGATGCAGAGGCGCTGCTGCTGGCCGCCCGAGAGCCCGAGCGCGCTGTCCTTCAGCCGGTTCTTCACCTCGTCCCAGAGCGCCGCCTGCTGCAGCGCGCCCTCGACGCGCTCGTCCAGCGAGCCTTTCAGGCCGAGCACGCGCGGGCCGAAGGCGATGTTGTCGTAGATCGACTTCGGGAACGGGTTCGGCTTCTGGAACACCATCCCGATGCGGCGGCGGATCTCGACCGGGTCGACGTCGCGGCCGTAGAGGTCCTGGCCGTGGTAGAGCACCTGGCCCTCGACCTTCGCCCCGGGGATGAGGTCGTTCATGCGGTTGAAGCAGCGGATGAACGTGCTCTTCCCGCAGCCCGACGGCCCGATGAACGCGGTGACGGTGTTCCGGTGGACGTCGAGCGAGACGTCCTGGAGCGCGACCTTGCCGCTGTACGAGACGGCGAGGTCGCTTCACCGAGAACACCTTCTCGCGGCCTTCGATCTCGCTGCGGTCGAGCCCGCGGGCGACCTCGGCGATACGGGAGCTGTCGATGTGGGGCTGCGTCTCCATTTGCGTCATTCTCACCACCGTCTCCGATAGCGGTTGCGGACGAAGATTGCCACGGCGTTCATGCTCGAGGACGATCACGAGGAGGATGAGGGCGCCTGCTGCGGCGAGAGTCTGGAACTCCGGGTCGGACTGCGATCGTCCAGTTGAAGATCTGGACGGGTAGCGCGGTGTAGGCGCCGAAGAGCTCGGGATCGAACGCGACGTATGTGATCGCGCCGACCATGATCAGCGGGGCGGTCTCACCCACCGCGCGCGAGAGCGCGAGGATCGAGCCTGTCGCGATGCCCGGAATCGACGGCCGGGAGCACCTGCCGCCAGACGACCTGCCACTTCGTCGCGCCGAGCGCGAACGCACCCTGCCGGATCGAGTCCGGAACGGCCCGGATCGCCTCCCGCGAGGCGACGACGACAGTCGGGCAGCACGACGAGCGTGAGGATGAGCGCCCCAGCGAAGACGACGCGACCGACGCCGATTCCGCGCACGATGAACGCGAGCCCGAGGATCCCGTAGACGATCGACGGCACGGCGGCGAGGTTCTGGATGTTCACCTCGATGAGGCGGTTCCACCAGCGCGTCCGGTCTGCGTACTCCTCGAGGTAGATCGCCGTGAGCACGCCGATCGGGACCGAGAGCAACAAGACGAGGAGGCCGAGGTAGAGCGTGGCGAGGATCGCCGGTCGCGCTCCCGCCTCCTCCGGAACGGTGTCCGGCGGGTCCGTGAAGAGCCTCCACTCGATCGCGGGCCAGCCGGTCACGATCGTGTCCACCAGCAAGACGGCGAGCGTGCCGAAGGCCACGAACATCGAGACGAGCATCGCGGCCTTGAAGGCCCGGTTCTTCCAGGCTCGCGGCCGCGACGCGGGGACTCGTCCGTGCGCGAGGCTCGTCATTCGTACACCTCGCGGTACTTCCGGACGAGCCGGATCGAGATCAGATTCATGACGAGCGTGATCACGAACAGCGTCAGACCCGACCGCGAAGATCGTCTTGTACTCGTTCGAGCCCGTCGGGACGTCACCGTTAGCCGGTCGCCCCGATGAACGCCGTCATCGTCTCGATCGGCTCGCGCGGATCGAGCGTGATCTGGGCGAGCTGGCCCGCCGCGATCAGCACGATCATCGTCTCTCCGACCGCGCGCGAGAAGCCGAGGACGAAGGCGGCGATGATCCCCGAGATCGCGGCGGGAACGACGATCCGCGTCGACACCTGGAGCTTGTCCGCCCCGAGCGCGTAGCCCGCCGTCGCGGAGGTCGTTCGGGACCGGCGCCATCGCGTCCTCGGAGAGCGACGCGATCGTCGGGATGAGCATGACGCCGAGCACGAGGCTCGCAGCCAGCGCGTTGAAGATCTCGACCTGGAGCCCGATGTCTCGCAGGAGCGGCGTGACGAACGTGAGCGCGAAGTATCCGAGAACGACGGTCGGGATCGCGGCCAGGATCTCGAGGATCGGCTTGAGGAAGCACGCGGCGCGCTGCGTTCGCGTACTCGCTGAGGTAGATCGCGACGCCGAGACCGAGCGGGAACGCGACGAGCGCGGACCAGGAACGAGATCATGAACGTGCCCGACGACGAGCGGCAGCACGCCGAACTCGCGGCTCGAGGAAGAGCGGCGACCACGTCGTGCCCGGTGAGGAAGTCCACGGGCTCACCTCGCGGAAGAAGTCGATCGCCGGGAGGACGAGCGAGACGACGATCCCGACGGTCGTCAGGACCGAGATCGCGGCCGCGAGGAAGAGGATGCACCTGAACGAGCTGCTCGCCCGAGCGGATCCTCTTCCTCGGCAGCGCGAAGGCCGCCGGTTGCTCGCGTGCGACGGCCTGGGAGCGCCACTCAGGCGCCGGCTTCCTCGAGCTTCGCGAGCCCCTCGTCGATCTGCTCCTGGTTCAGCGGGCACGAACTGCGCCTCCGTCGGCGATCGTCTCGTTGTTGTCGAACATGAACCGGATGAAGTTGCGGACGTCCTCGTTTTCGTCGAACGAGGTCTGCTTCACGTAGACGAAGAGCGGGCGCGAGAGCGGCGTGTAGGTGTCGTTCTGTGCCGTCTCGATGCTCGGAGCGACGCAGCCGTCGCCGCCGTCGACCTCGAGCGCCTTCAGCGTGTCCTGGTTCTGCTCGTAGTACGAGAAGCCGAAGTACCCGAGGCCGCCGCGGTCGCCGGAGACGCCCTGCACGGTGACGTTGTCGTCCTCGCTCGCCTGAGTAGTCGGTGCGGCTCGCGCCCTCTTCGCCGTTGATGACGTCGGTGAAGTAGTCGAACGTGCCCGAGTCGGTCCCGGCGCCGTAGAGGCTGCATCGGGACGTCCGGGAAGGACGGGTCGACCTGATTCCAGTTCGTCGACCTTCGAGCCCGGCTCCCAGATCGAGTTGAGCTGGTCGACCGTCAGGCAGGTCACCCAGTCGTTCTCGATGTTCACGACGTTGGTCAGCGCGTCGGTGGCGACGCGAAACTCGACGTACTCGATCGCCCGCCTCCTCGCAGAGGGCGACCTCGTCCTCTTCGATCGGCCTGCGAGGCGTTCGAGATGTCGGTCTCGCCGGCGCAGAAGCGCTCGAAGCCGCCGCCCGTGCCCGAGATGCCGACGGTGACGTCGACGCCCGCCTCGTCCTTGAAGTCCGCGGCCGCCGTGGTCACGAACGGGCCGACGGTGCTCGAGCCGTCGGCGGTGATGACGCCGCCTCCGTTACCGCCGTCGTCCCCGCCGCCGCAGCCCGCGGCGGTGATCGCGACGAGCCCGACGACGGTTACAGCTGCCAGAGCCTGGATGAGTCTGCGTGTAGTCATGGCGCAAGTCTCCCCGCCGGTCGCGAGCCGACGGGCGGTCGCCTGGTGAATATCGGGTGAAAGTCTGGTGAAAAGCTACGCAGTCGCGTCCACAAGGCGCTCGAGCTGTCGCTCCAGCTGCTGCTCGCTCAGCGGCACGAACAGGGCGTTCTCCGCGATGCCCGAGCCGTCCACGACCGCTGCGAGCAGCGTCGTCGCCAAGATCTTCCCCGGCACCCTCGGATCACTGTGACCGCCGCGCGCGCTCAGCGAAAGGAACAGCGGATCTCGAGCCCGCGGCCCGGGCCTCCGCTCGCCTCGACGGTGCCTTCCGCCTGGGTGACGACGTGCTTCACGATCGCGAGGCCGAGCCCGGTCCCCCGGGACGCGCGCGCGGCGTCGGCGCGGAAGAAGCGCTCGAAGAGCCGCGGGAGCTCGGTCTCGGCGACCCCCACGCCGTCGTCGCGGCCCACGATGACCACCTGTCCGGCCGCGTCGCGCTCGACCGCCAGCGTGAAGGTCGCGCCCGGCCCGGCGTAGCGGATCGAGTTCTCGGCGAGGTTGCGCGCGACCACGCGCAGCATGCGCGGGCGAATCGCGAGCTCGACGGCCGGGTCACAGTCGAGGCGCAACGCGACGCCGGCACGCGCGGCGCGCTCCGCAAGCTCGTCGAGTGCCTCCTCGAGGACCGGAGCAACCGGAGTGGCGCCGAGCGAGACGACCCGCGCGCCCGACTCGAGCTCGCTGAGGAAGAGGACCTCGTCGATGAGCTCGGTGATCTGCTCGACCTCGCGGGTCGCCTGCTCGACCAGGTCGAACGTGTCCTCTCCGGGCAGCGCCGCCGTCTCGAGCAAGGTCAGCAGACGCGCGAGCGGCGTTCGCAGCTCGTGCGAGACGGCTGCGGTGAAACCGGAGCGCAGCTCCTCGTACGCGGCGAGGTCACCCTCGCGGGAGAGGTAGACGAGCCGCTCGCGCCTCCCGTCCACCTCGTACGGGACGACGAACGGGATCACGCCGCGACCGCCGCTCATGAGGTCAGCCGGCAGCACGTCGCCCTCCCGGATGCCCTCGACGGACTGCCGCGCACGCCGGCTCGCGAGGAGGACGCGGTCCGCTTCGTCGAGGACGACGACGGCCTCACGGCTCTCCTCGACGACCGTCCGTCCGCGAATGCTCTCGGCGTCCATGGCTCACACCCTTCTAACACAAGGTTTGCCCAATGCTTTCGCGCGCATCACGAGCCCCAAACCCACATGTCGGTCAATGCAAGTGGTCCCACTACGAAGGAGCGACGGCATGCACCTGAAGCCACTCGCGATCGTGTCCGCGGTACTCGGCACGCTCGCACTCGCAGCGGTCGCCTCGGCCGCCGTGATCGTCGGCACGCCCGGCGACGACGTACTCCGCGGCACACCGGAGGCAGACCAGATCACCGCTCTCGCGGGCAACGACATCGTGTACGCGGGCGCAGGCGACGACGCCACGCGTGCCGGAGCCGGGAACGACGCGGTCCGCTCGGGTCACGGGAACGACGGAGCGTTCGGCGGCTCCGGCGGCGACCTGGTCATGGGCGGCCACGGCGACGACCGCGTCAAGGGAGGGTCCGACAACGACTGGGTCTCGGGCGGGCACGGGCAGGATCGCGTGTCCGGCAACCGGGGCGACGACGCCGTCTGGGGGAACCGCGGACGCGACTCCCTCTTCGGCGGCTGGGGCGCCGACTACGTCTTCGGCGGCTGGGGGCCGGACCAGCTGCACGCGCTGGCGCCCGACGGCCAGCGCGATCTCCTCGACTGCGGCCTCGGTCGCGACCGGGCGTTCGTGCTCCGGTCCGAGCGCCGGCTGACCGTGCTCGTCGCGTGCGAGCGCGTGTACATCGTCGACGTCCTGAACGCCGACCAGCAGGAGGGCGAGCTCGCGGACGCCGACATCGAGGCCGGCGGCTGACCCACTTCGCGGTTCACCACTCGCTCACCAGCTCGTAACCACCCTGCGGCCCCTGGATCCTCCGGGGGCCGCAACTATCGTGTGGCCAGATGGCGAAGGTCTTGATCATCGAGGACGACGACGTGATCGCGCGCGGCATGGCGCGCCACCTCGAGACCGCCGGGTTCGACGCGGTCGGCGTCGCGAACGGCGAGACCGGCCTGGCCCGACTGCGCTACGAACGGCCGGACGTGTGCGTCCTCGACCTCATGCTTCCCGGCATCGACGGCTGGCGCGTCATCGAGCAGGCGCGGTCCGAAGGCATCGGCACGCCGATCGTCGTCGTCTCCGCCCGCGGCACCGAGCACGACCGCGTGCACGCGCTCGAGATCGGCGCCGACGACTACCTCGTGAAGCCGTTCTCCCTGAAGGAGCTGACTGCGCGCGTGCGGGCTGCTGCCCGCCGCGGCGTAAGCGAGGCGGAGCCGAGGCGCGGTGAAGCGATCGAGATCGAGGAGCTCCGGCTCGACCCCGACAACGTGCAGGCCTTCGTCGACGGCGAGAGCGCCGAGCTGACCCCGACCGAGTTCCGCCTCGTGTACACGCTCGCGCGGGAGCAGGGTCGCGTGCTCACCCGCGACGAGCTGCTCCAGCGCGTCTGGGGCCGCCGGGCGACGCACCGCGACCGGACCGTCGACGTGTTCGTGCGCAAGCTCCGCGAGAAGATCGACCGCAAGGCGCCGCGGCACACGTTCATCCACACGCGCTACGGCGTCGGCTACAAGCTCGAGGCGCTGCCGAAGTAGGCATTAGGCTCGGGCGGCCGTGGAGCAGCAGGCCGCGCCGACACCGAAAACAACCCCGCGGGAGTACCTGCATGCCGTCCTGCTCGGCGCGGTCGTCGGCATCCCGGCAGCGCTCGTCGCCGCGCTCTTCCTCGCAGCGTTCCACTATCTCCACCACTGGCTCTGGATCGATCTCCCCGATGCGCTCGGGGAGTCATCTCCGCCGTGGTACCTCGTCATCGGGCTGCCGGTCGTCGGTGCTGCGGTGGTGCTCTTCGCGCGCCTCTGGCTGCCCGGCGACGGGGGCCATGACCCTCTCGAGGGCATCTCGGTGGCCCCGACACCGTTCGCGCACGCGCCGGGAATCGCCCTCGCCGGCCTCGCAACGCTGTCCTTCGGAGCGGTCCTCGGGCCGGAGGCACCGGTCGTCGCGCTCGGTGGCGCCGTCGCCCTCCTTCTGACGTCGTTCGCGCGCCTCAATGAGCAGCAGCGCAGGCTGCTGTCGCTCGCGGGCTCGTTCGCCGCGATCTCCGCGCTCTTCGGCGGGCCGCTCGTGGGCGGCGTGTTGCTGATGGAGAGTGCGGTCGGGCTCGGCGCACAGGCCATCCCCGCGCTGCTCCCCGGGTTCGTTGCCGCCGCCGTCGGCTACCTCGTCTTCGTCGGGCTCGGCGACTGGGGTGGGCTCGAGGCGCCAGGTTTGGTCGTGCCGGCGCTTCCTGCGTACGACGGGACCTACATCGTCGACCTCCTGCTCGCGGTCGGCGTCGGGGTCGTCACGACGCTCGCGATCATTCCACTGAAGCAACGCGCTGCACGGCTGGAGGAACTCGGAAACGCACGGCTCGGCATGCCCGCCTTCCTGCTCGCCGGAGGCCTCGCGGTCGGGCTGCTCGCGTTCGCTGCGGACCTCCTCGGAGCGGACGCCGAGGACGTGCTCTTCTCGGGTCAGACGTCGATCCCGGCACTGCTGGCCGAGACCTCGACGTACGCGGTCGTCGTTCTCCTCGCTGGCCAAGGGCATCGCGTACGCCGTGAGCCTCGCCTGCGGATTTCGCGGGGGGGCCATCTTCCCGGCCATCTTCCTCGGCATCGGGATCGCGACCTTCCCGGTGATCTGGTTCGACATGTCGCCGACCGTCGCGGTCGCAATGGGCGCGGCGGCGGGTATGGCCGCGCAGAGCCGCCTGCTCCTGTCGTCGATGCTGTTCGCCGCGCTCCTCGTCGGCAGTCAGGGCTCCGACGCCGTGTCTGCGGCCGTGCTGGCCGCAGCTACGGCCTGGCTGAGCGCCACCGCGCTCGAGCGCCGCACCTCGACGGCTGCTTGAGCTCCTTCAGCTATCCTTCGCTAGGTTAATGATTAGCGAAGTTATGCTTACTCCCGAGCTCATTGCGGACGAGCTTCGGCCGGTGCTCTTACGACTGACGCGAGAGCTACGAAAAGAGTCCGAGCAGCTCGGGGTGACCACGCGGCAGGCGACGCTGCTCTGGCTCGTCAAGCGGAGCCCCGGACTGTCGCTCGCCGAGCTCGCCGCCGAGGAGGGGATCTCCCCGCCGGCCCTTTCGGGCCACGTCGATCGCCTCGAGCGGGCCGGCCTCATCGAACGCGTCCGGTCGAGCCAGGACCGGCGCCGGGTCGGGCTCGCGCTCACCGACGAGGGTGTGAAGCTGCTACGCCGGATCCGCGCTCGTCGCACGACCTGGCTCGCGACGCGGCTGACCGAGCTCGACCAGGCCGAGCTCGACGCCCTCGCGACCGCAATGCCCTCCCTCCGGCGCCTGCTCGAGAACGCCTCGTGAGAAGGCTCTCGATCGCGCTCCGCACGCGCACGTTCCGGAGCCTCCGCCGCCACCGCAACTACCGAATCTTCTTCGCGGGCCAGCTCGTGTCGCTCGCCGGGACGTGGATGCAGAACGTCGCCCTCGCCTGGCTCGTGCTCGAGCTCTCGGGCTCGCCGATCGCCGTCGGGGCACTTGCGTTCTGGAGGTTCGTCCCGTTCACGATCTTCGGCCTGCTCGCCGGCGTCATCGCAGACCGCGTCGACTCACGCCGCCTCGTCATGACGACGCAGGCGATGGCCATGGTCGTCTCGGTCGTGCTCGCAATCGTCACGCTGACCGATACGGCCACGCTCCCGTTGGTCTACGTGCTCGCAGCGCTCGGCGGGATGACGCTCGCGTTCGACGCGCCCGGACGGCAGTCGCTGACCTTTCAGATGGTCGGCCGGCACTCTCTGCCGAACGCCGTCGCGCTCAACGCCGGCCTGTTCAACGGCTCGCGCGTGATCGGCCCGGCGATCGCCGGGCTCGTGATCGCCGCCGCAGGCACGGGGATCTGCTTCGTCGTGAACGCCGTCAGCTTCCTCGCCGTCTTCGTCGCGCTCGCGAGCCTCCGCACGGGCGAGCTGCACACGGTCGAGAAGGACCCCTCCGCGCGGGTGTTCGACGGGCTGCGCCGCGCGTTCGCGTACGCGATGAACGATCCTCAGCTCCGCTCGCTGCTCGGAGTGGTCACGGTGGTCAGCACCGTCGGCTTCAACTTCCACGTCCTCGTACCGCTCCTCGCCGCGGACACGCTCGACGTCGGGCCGGAGGGGTTCGGCTTCCTCTCGGCGTCGTTCGGGCTCGGAGCGCTCGCGGGAGCGCTGGTCACGGCGACGTTCCGCGGCGCGAGCTGGCGCCTCTTCGCCTCCGGCGCCGCCGGCTTCGGCGTCTTCGCGCTCCTGCTCGCCCCGGTCGAGAACGCGGTGCTGGCGGGGGTCCTCCTGTTCGCCGTCGGCGTCAGCTTCACGCTCTTCACGGCGAACGCGAACGCGCTCGTCCAGCTCGGCGCGCCGGACATGCTCCGCGGACGCCTGATCGCGATCTACCTGTTCGCCTTCGTCGGCCTCGCTCCCGTCGGAGGGCTGCTCGCAGGCTGGCTCGCCCACGTCGGCGGGACGCCGCTCGCGTTCACGGTCTCCGGCACGACCGCGCTCGTCGCGATCGGCATCGCGAGCGCGCGGAGAGCGCAGGCGCTCGCGCTCCGCGAGCAGGCGTCCGGCTGAAGCCCCAACGCGCCCCAGGGGCACTCCCGTGTCCCTGGAGTCACGCTAGCGAGGAAACGCTCACGGATGGGGAACGGATCCGCGCCAAGAGCGACACAAACGCCGCCACTAGGATGCCGCGATGGAGGCGTTCCGAACGCCCGACGAACGCTTCGAGAACCTCCCCGGGTACGACTTCGCCCCTCACTACTTCGAGCAGTACGGGCTGCGGATGCACTTCGTCGACGAGGGCGAGGGCTCGCCGATCCTCCTCCTGCACGGCGAGCCGACGTGGGCGTTCCTGTACCGGAAGCTGATCCCGCCGCTCGCCGCGGTCGGCCGGGTCGCTCGCACCCGACTACTTCGGCTTCGGCCGCTCGGACAAGCCGACACGCATCGAGGACTACTCGTACGACCTGCACTACAACTCGATCGAGCGCCTCGTCGACGAGCTCGATCTCCACGACGTGACGGTGGTCGTGCACGACTGGGGAGGCCCGATCGGGCTCCGCCTGGCCGTCGAGCGCCCCGACCGCGTGGAGCGACTCGCGATCCTGAACACGGGCGTCGGCGCCGGCCGCGCGCCGTCCGACGAGTGGCTCCGCTTTCGCGACTTCGTCCGGCGGGTCGGGCCTGACCTGATCCCCGGCCAGCTGATCCGCATCTCCTCCGTGAACGACCTGACCGACGAGGTCGTGGAGGCATACAACGCGCCCTTCCCGACTCCCGAGTCGAAAGCGGGCGTGCTCGCGTTCCCGGAGCTCGTCCCGACTGAGCTGGATCACCCGAACGCGGACGCGATGCTCGGTGTGCGAGCCGCGCTCGAGCACTGGGAGAAGCCGACGCTCGTCCTCTTCTCCGACTCGGACCCCGTGTTCTCGCCGAAGGCGGCCGAACGGATGGCGTCGCGCATCCCGGGCGCCGGCCCTGCGGAGATCGTCGAGGGCGCGGGCCACTTCCTCCAGGAGGAGAAGGGCGAGGAGATCGCGGACCGGATCGTCCGCTTCCTCGCCGGAGCCGCCTAACCCACGGTCCAGGTGTCGCCGGAGTGGAGGAGCGCCTCGAGGTCGCCCTCGCCGGCCCGCTCGCGCGCGGCTTCCAGCTGCTCGCCCATGAGGTCGTCGTACACGGGGCGCTCGACGCTGCGGAAGACGCCGAACGGCACCGCGCCGTCGGTCTCGAACGTGATCCGCGAGAGCGCGAACGCGAGGCTCGGCTCGCGCTGGCCCGCGTCGTGCACGAGGAGCGAGCTCTCGTCCGTCTCGGCCATGTCGACGACCCGCGCGGACCCGTCCGCGTCCTGCACGACGCCCTTCTCGCCCTCCTCCCCGAAGCGAATGGGCGCCCCGCTCTCGAGGTAGATCCGGTTCCCCTTCTCGTCGCGGACGTAGTCGAACGCGCCGTCGTTGTAGATGTTGCAGTTCTGGAGGATCTCGACGAACGCGGACCCGCGGTGACGGGCGGCCGCGCCGAGCACCTCGGTCAAGCCCTTCTTGTCGGTGTCGATCGCGCGTGCGACGAACGACGCCTCCGCGCCGATCGCGATCGAGAGCGGGTTGAACGGGTAGTCGAGCGAGCCCATCGGCGTCGACTTCGTCACCTTGCCCAGCTCCGAGGTCGGCGAGTACTGCCCCTTCGTCAGCCCGTAGATGCGGTTGTTGAAGAGGAGGATCTTCAGGTTCACGTTGCGCCGGAGGGAGTGGATCAGGTGGTTGCCGCCGATCGAGAGCGCGTCCCCGTCCCCGGTCACGACCCACACGGACAGGTCCGGCCGGGACACGGCCAGCCCCGTCGCGATCGCGGGGGCGCGCCCGTGGATCGAGTGCATCCCGTACGTCTGCATGTAGTACGGGAAGCGAGCGGCGCAGCCGATCCCGGACACGAACACGATCCGCTCGCGGGTGAGGCCGAGCTCGGGCATGAAGCCCTGGATGACGTTCAGGATCGCGTAGTCGCCGCAGCCCGGGCACCAGCGCACCTCCTGGTCGGACTTGAAGTCCTTCGCGGTCAGCTGGGTCAGGCCGTTGCCGTCGCTCATGAGTCGATCAACGCCGTCATCGCGTCCGCGAGCTCCGCCGCCCGGAATGGGCGCCCGCGCACCTTGTTGTAGCCGATGGCGTCCACGATGAACTCCGCGCGGATCAGCATCCGCAGCTGGCCGAGGTTCATCTCCGGGATCAGGATCTTCTCGTAGCTCCGCACGACCTCGCCCGTGTTCCGCGGGAACGGGTTCAGGTGATGGAGATGCGCGGTCGCGACATGGCGGCCCTCCGCCCGCACCCGCCGCGCCGCGGCGCCGATCGCCCCGTACGTCGAGCCCCAGCCGAGGACGAGCGTGTCCGCGCCGTCCGGGTCGTCGACCTCGAGCTCCGGGATGTCCGCCGCGATGCCCGCGACCTTCGCAGCGCGGAGCCTCGTCATGAGGTCGTGGTTCTCGGGGTCGTAGGAGACGTTGCCCGTCTCGTCCTGCTTCTCGAGGCCGCCGATGCGGTGCTCGAGGCCCGGCGTCCCCGGAATCGCCCACGGGCGCGCGAGCGTCTCGGGGTCGCGCCGGTACGGGAGGAACGTCTCTCCGTCGTTCGGCTCGGTCGCGAACTCGGTCGAGATGTCGGCGAGCTCGCCCACGTCGGGGATGAGCCACGGCTCCGATCCGTTCGCGAGGTACGCGTCCGAGAGCAGGAAGACGGGCGTCCGGTACTTGATCGCGATGCGCGCGGCCTCGATCGCAGCGTGGAAGCAGCCAGCGGGCGTCGACGCGGCCACGACCGGAATCGGCGACTCCGAGTTGCGCCCGAACATGACCATGAGCAGGTCAGCCTGCTCGGGCTTGGTCGGCATGCCGGTCGAAGGGCCGGCGCGCTGGACGTCCACGATCAGCAGCGGCAGCTCGAGCGTTACGGCGAGCCCGACCGTCTCCGACTTGAGCACGATGCCCGGCCCGGCCGAGGTCGTCACGCCGAGTGCTCCACCGAATGCTGCTCCGAGCGCCGCACCCGAGGCGGCGATCTCGTCCTCCGCCTGGAACGTTCGCACGCCGAAGTGCTTCATCTGCGCGAGCTGCTCGAGCACGTCGGACGCCGGCGTGATCGGGTAGGCGCCGAGGAACAGCGGCAGCCCAGAGAGCTTGCTCGCGGCGATGAGGCCGTACGTGAGCGCCGTGTTCCCGGAGACCTGGCGATACGTCCCGGGCGCGAGCTGCGCGGGCGCGACCTCGTACGAGACCGCGAAGTCCTCGGACGTCTCGCCGTAGTTCCAGCCCGCCTTGAACGCGCGGGTGTTCGCTTCGGCGATCTCGGGCCGCTTCGCGAACTTCGCCTCGATGAACGCGAGCGTGCCCTCGAGCGGGCGGTGGTAGAGCCATGACATCAGCCCGAGCGCGAAGAAGTTCTTCGAGCGCTCGGCCTCGCGCGACGTGATCCCGTCGACCTCCTTGAGCGCCTCGATCGTCATCGACGAGAGCGCGACCTCGTGCACGTGGAAGTCGCCGAGCGACCCGTCCTCGAGCGGGTTCGCCGGGTACCCGGCCTTCTGCAGGTTGCGGTCGTTGAAGGCGTCGGTGTTGACGATGACCGTGCCGCCCTTCGCGAGGTCGCCGAGGTTGACCCTGAGCGCCGCCGGGTTCATCGCGACGAGGACGTTCGGCTGGTCGCCCGGCGTGAGGATGTCGTGGTCGGCGAAGTGGACCTGGAAGCCGGAGACGCCAGGGAGCGAGCCGGCGGGCGCGCGGATCTCGGCCGGGAAGTCGGGAAGGGTCGCGAGGTCGTTCCCGAAGACGGCGGTCTCGCTCGTGAAGCGGTCGCCGGTCAGCTGCATCCCGTCGCCGGAGTCGCCGGCGAAGCGGATCACGACGCGCTCGAGCTGCTCGACTGGCTTGGCCTTGGCGATGTCCGAGGTATAGCGGAACGCGCACGCGTGTAGGTGCGAGGCATGTCTCGCACGCGGGCGCCCACGCTTCCGCAGGCCGGGCATGCCCGGCCCCTACGCTTCTGCCAGCAAGGCCTGGAGGTCGAGCGGGCGCGTGAACATCGCGACCTGCTTCCCGTCGGGCGTCATCGGCCAGTCCTCGCGCGGCCGGTCGCGGTACAGCTCGACGCCGTTGCCGTCCAGGTCGCGCAGGTAGATCGCCTCGCTGACGCCGTGGTCGGACGCGCCTTCGAGCGGGATCCCGGCGTCGAGGACACGGCGCAGCGCCTCCGCCAGCGCCTTCCGGTCGGGGAAGCGAACCGCGACGTGGTAGAGCCCGGTCGTGCCCGAAGGCGGCGGGGAGCCTCCTGCCGACTCCCACGTGTTGAGTCCGATGTGGTGGTGATAGCCGCCCGCCGAGAGAAACGCGGCCTGGTCTCCCATGCGCGCCTGCTCCTCGAATCCGAGGACGTCGCGCCAGAAGCCGAGCGCGCGGTCGAGGTCCGCGACCTTGAGGTGCACGTGGCCGATGTCGACGCGCGGGTCGATCGTCACGAGGGCACCGTAGCGGGAGGACGCGGCGAGGCAGCGATCCCGGCCGCGGCCCAGATCCCCACCGCGATCCAGTGCACGCCGATGACGTCCGTCTGCAGGCCGAGGAGGAGCACGGCGGCGAACGCGGCGCCGACCCAGGCCTCGCGCTTGAGCAGCGTGAGCAGCAGTGCCGCGTTCCAGAGGACGAACGCGAGGGCGCCGAGGAGCCCGATGTCGATTCCGAGCTCCGTGTACGTGGACTCGCCCGCCTTGATCTCGACCCCGGTCCGCTTGGCGACCGTTCCGGCGTTCCCGAGCCCGTATCCCTGCGGGTGCCGGACCACCGTTTCGACGCCGTCGCGCAGGTGCCGCCAGTGGCTCGCGGTCGACGACTCGGTGGGCGAGAAGGGATCGGAGCTCGGTGCGGTCCCTTCTTCCGCCGCGTTCTCGCGCAGGAACTCGAGCTCCTCCTCCGTGTAGTGCGTCGACGGGCCGACGGTCGGATACGCCGCGAGGAAGGCGCCTGCGACGGCGACGGAAGCGACCGCGACGACCGCCGGCGCGAAGCGCCGCTGCACGACGGCGAGCAGGACGAGGGCGAGCGCGAGCGCGACGAACGCGGCCCGCGTGTGCGTGTACAGCAGGCCGGCGTAGAGGATCACGCCGACGACTCCCCACCACCAGCGGATCGGCCGGCGGCTGACCACGAACACGAGCCCGACCACGAACGCGTACGAGCTCGCGAGCGGAGACAGGAACGTGGAGACGAGGCGCCGGATCGGGTTGTCCTCGTCTCCGGTGTTGTAGACCCAGTTCTCGGGAAGCCCCGAGAGGCCCTCGTAGTCGAGCGCGAGCTGCTCGCGATACCAGCCCGGCACCCCGGACTCGCGCCAGGCCTGGAGCGAGACGAGCGCGAGATCGGCGAGGCCGATGAGGGCGACTCCGGCAGCCGCGAGCGCGAGTGTCGCGCCCACGCGGCTGCGATCGACCCACCAGACGGCGGTCAGCCGGCCGAGGACGTACCCCGCGACCGGTAGCAGGTGATGCCTGATCGCGAGCAGCTCCCCCTTCGCCGTCGCGTCGCCGTCGAGCCACCCCTGCGGGATCAGCGCGTAGAGGACCACGGCGACGGCGTAGAGGGCGGCGAGCCCGTCGACGGCCGTGATGCCGGGCATCCTCCGCACGGCCGCGACCGCGGCGACGACGAATGCGAGTAGAAGCAGCACCTCCTTCCACGCGGCGACGGCGTCGAGCGTCTCGCCACGGACTCCGACCTCCCAGAGCTGGGCCATGACGGCGTTGTGAAGCGCGAGGCCGGCGATCAGGACGATGAGCGCGAGCCGGCTGAGCTGCCCGAGGCGCTCAGTCGACAATGGCCACCAGCGTGAGGCCGAGGTTCACGATGCGCACGCGACCGGGGAAGAGCGACTCGAGCTCACGACTCGAGAGGATCCGAAGCTCCTTTGCCCCGTCCTTTCCGACTGCGCCATACACCGGGTGCGCAACGCGTTCCGGGAGCCAGTGCACGAGCGGTAGCTTCGTGTGCAACTCGATCGGGAACCAGCGATTCGGGGTCGTGATGAAGACGCGCCGGCCGACGCGCAGCGCCTCGGAGACGAGCAGCCTCTGGCGCTCGCGGGCGCCGACGTGCTCGACGACGGCGTTCGAAAACACGACGTCGAACTCGCCGTCGGCGAACGGCAGCGCGCACGCGTCGCCCTGGACGTAGCGGATGTGCGGGTAGCGCGCGCGGAATCCCGCCCCCTCGTACTGACCGAGCGCCGTGATCTGCCCGGGCCACGGGTAGTGCTCTTCGAAGAAGTTCAGCGTCGTGCAGCCGTCGCCCTCGCCGAAGACGAGCTCGTCGACGCCCACGTCGAGCACCGTCGTCTCGCTCGTGGGCCTGAGCTCGTCGAGGAAGAGCTCGAGCTTGCGCCTGCGGGAGCGCAGCGAGATCTCGTCGGCGAGGCGCATCGGCTGTAAGTAAACCGCGCGAGTCCGACCTCGACGTTACGCTGGCGCGGTGGTCGAGGCGGCGCTCAGGCCTGCGGGGCCTTACTCCCTGAAGCTGACCGCGCGAACGGCTCTCTGGCGATCGCCGCTGCCCGAAGGAAGGTGGGCGGAGGCGTGCCAGGCGTACGACGGAACGGTGCTCGTGCAGGCGTCCTGCGAGCGGGCGGTCGAGGAGGCGCGGTTCTGCCTCGCGCTCGACGACGACACCGGCGAGTTCCACCGCCGCTTCGCCCGCGACCGGCTGCTCGGGCCGTCCGTGCGTGCGTTGCGCGGGCTCCGGCCGCGCCGGAAGGCGACCGTCGCACACGCGACTCTACGGGCGGTGTGCGGACAGCTCATTCAGGCGAGCCGTGCGCTCGAGATCGAGCGAGCGGTGCTCCGGGTCGCGGGTGAGGACCCGCCCTCGAGGGAAGCGCTGGCGCGGGTCTCTCCGGCAGCGCTCGTTGGCTGCGGTCTGGCTGCGAGCCGTGCGGCGACGCTGACGCGGCTCGCGCGGCGGATCGACCTCGAGGCGTTGAGGTCGTCTCCCGCGACCGCGCTCGTCCGGCTCGGTCGCGAGCGCGGAGTCGGCCCGTGGAGCGTCGGCGTCGTCGCCCTCCAGGGCCTGGGTCGCTACGACGCCGGCCTCGTCTCCGACCTCGCGCTCGTGAAGCTCCTCGCCTCGCTCCGCGGGCGCTGGCCCGAGCGCCCGGACGAGACCGCGGAGCTGCTCGAGCCCTACGGCGAGTGGCAGGGGCTCGCGAGCGTCTTCCTGCTCGCCGGTCTCTCGCGCGGCCTCGTGCCCGGGGCGAGCCTGGATCGAGCGCGCGCGATTCGAGGCGCTTCTCGGCTTACGCCGACAAGCGCCTAATGCGTGTACACATACGCCAACACCCATTAGGCCGAGGTCGGGCGGAGCCCGAGATCGGCCTTACACTCAGACGATGGACCGAAAGGTCGCGATTCTTGGTGCGGGCCGGATCGGCGAGGCGCTCATCTCCGGGCTCCTCTCGTCCGGGTGGCGCACGCCCGACGAGATCGCCGCCACGTCGCGGCGCGCCGAGCGCGTCGCCGAGCTCCGCGAGCGCCACGGCGTTGCGGCCACGCTCTCGAACCACGACGCTGCGGCGGGCGCCGCGCTCGTCGTCATCGCGGTGAAGCCCCAGGACATCGAGGGCCTGCTCGGCGAGATCGGCGGACTGCTGCTGCCCGAGCAGACCGTGCTCTCCGTCGCCGCCGCGATCCCGACGTCGTACATCGAGAACCGGCTGTCTTCCGGGGTGCCAGTCGTGCGGGCGATGCCGAACACGCCCTCGACGGTGCATGAGGGGATCGCCGGGCTCGCGGCCGGGGCGCACGCAGGAGACGAGCACCTCGACCTCGCCGAGGAGGCGCTGTCCCACCTCGGCAGCGTCGTCCGTGTCCCCGAGAGCGCGATGGACGCCGTCACCGCGGTCTCCGGCTCCGGCCCCGCGTACTTCGCCCTCCTCGCCGAGGCGATGATCGAGGCCGGGATCCTGCTCGGGCTCTCGCGCGAGATCTCGACGCAGCTCGTCGTGCAGACGATGCTCGGGACCGCGAAGCAGCTCCGCGACGAGAAGATGCACCCGGTCGAGCTCCGCGAGATGGTCACCTCCCCCGGCGGGACGACGATCGCGGCGATCCGCGAGCTCGAGATGGCGGGCGTCCGGGCCGCGTTCCTGAACGCGATCCAGGCCGCGATGGTGCGCGCCCGGGAGCTCGCCGCCGGCGAGTCGTGACACCAGGGCGAGGAAAGCCTCGCCCCTAGAGGCCGGTTGCTACCGGCTGAGTCGCAGCACCTTGAATGCGTCCAGCGGGATCGGGCTGACCGTGCGCGAGGTCAGCATCCCGTTCCAGCGCGCGGTCCCCCGGTGCTCGACCATGACCTTCGGGTGACCGGAGTTGTCGACGACGTACATCCCGTACTCCTGGAGCGCGCGGGCGATCGTGAAGCACGCGCGCCGGCAGCCCCAGGCGCCGATCTGGGCCCGCGTCAGGCCTGGGTCGAGTTGAAGGCGGGCACCCTCGGGAAGGTCGGCCGGATCCGTCCCCCTCCCGTCTGACTTCGTCGCCGGGTACACGAACGAGCCGGCCGGGTAGTCGTAGGCGAAGGCGAGCGCGTGGTCGATGCGGCCTCTCGCGATCTCGCAAGGCCGCACGAGCCCGGCGAGGTACGGGATGCCCGACCCGCGCGCGGTGAACTTGCTGCCTGACGACGCTCCGGGCGGGACGCCGCTCCAGCGGACGCTGTAGCGGTACCCGTTCGTCGCCGTCCAGGAGTCGACGCTGCGCTCCAGGCGCCAGAACCCCCACTCCTCGCCGGTCGAGCGGTTCAGGACGATGACCTGCGCATCGGATCCGGGCGCAGGCCGGACGTTCCCCGGCAGCGGCAGCGCTACCCCTCCGCCGGGCGTGTTTCGCATCCGCCGACCCGCAGCCGAGACGCGCGAAAACCAGCCCGTGATCCGCACGCTCCGGCGCGGGGTCTTCGACGTCACCTCGTAGACCGGGAACGTGTACTCGCGGGGATCCGAGATGAGCGGACCGTCGAGCGCGCGCATACGCAGGTCGGAGCGCGGGTCGTACGCGGGAGAGGCGCCGATCGGCCGGTTCCACGGGCTCGTCGCCGAGTACGGACGCGCGCATGCTCCACCGGTCGTCCCCGAGACGCCGGAGGCGCCGCCGCCCGCCTGGCCCCCCGCCACGACAGCGGCCAGCAAAACGAGCGCGAGCGAGACCGCCCTGGTCACGAAGCGACGCGTCGCAGGCCGCGACTCGTCGACCGGCCGGCTCTCTTGATGAGCCCGCCCGCGCGGCGCGCCGCGGGAGCTAGCGCTGCGAGCCCCTGGAGGCCACGCTCGGGATAGAGAACGACGCGACGGAGCTCGCACGGCGGAGAGTCTGGCGTGTTCCAGCCGTTCTGTGTCGTGAGCGCGTTCGTATACCCGGTCTCGACCACTGCCTCGATCGTCTCCGGACCGTAGTCCACCTGGCTCCCGTTCGGGTACGCGAGCAGCGAGACGGAGACGTCGAGCCCGTGCTCGAGCGCGCGCCGCGATTGGAGGAGCTCGCGTTGCTGGTGCTCGAACGTCTCCTCGCCGAGGATCACGTGGGAGTACGTGTGCGACCCGACGTCGAAGCCCGCCCGGACGAGGGCCGCGGCGCCGCTCCAGTCGAGAAAGCCGCCGAAGCGGGGACGGGCGCCTTCCGGCCGGAGCCGTTCGACGAGCTCGGCGAGTGCGCGCTCGCGCGCCGCCGCCGGCCGCCGCTTGAGCGCCTCGGTGACGAGCCGCAGCGTCACCGTGCGCTCGAGCTCGTCGGCGAGGACGAGGTGCGCGCCCTCCCAGTCGATGGACTCGGTGGTGCCGCACGCGACGGCCCAGCTCACGACCTCCCACCACGGCTCGGTCTCGCGCGAGAGCAGTCCCGGGACGAGGAAGAACGTCGCCGGGAGGTCGAGCTCGCGCAGGAGCGGCGCCGCCAGCTCGAGGTTGTCGCGGTAGCCGTCGTCGAAGGTCAGCGCGACAGCCCGCGGAGGCAGCGGCTCCCCCGCAGCGAGCTGCCGGAGCGCCGGCTCGAGCGGGACGACGGTGAACAGGCGCTTGAGCGCGCGGAGCTGGCGCTCGAGGCCCGCCCGGCCCGACCCGCGGCGCGACGGGAAGCACCACGTTCCCTCGACGTTGTGCCACGCGAGGACGAGGAGGCGGTTCATCGTCCGTTCCCCCTCAGGATGTTCCGGACCGTGACGGCGATGATCCCGAGGTCGCGGGTGAGGCTCCGCGTCTCGAGGTACTCGATGTCGAGGCGCAGCCGCTCTTCGAACGGGACCTCGTCACGGCGTGGCTTCGCCTGCCAGAGACAGGTGAGACCGGGGAGCGCCTCGAACCGCTCCGTCTGCCACAGCTCGAAGGAACGAGACGGCAGCGAGTAGGGTCGCGGCCCGACGAGGCTCATCTCGCCGCGAAGGACGTTGAGGAGCTGCGGCAACTCGTCCGCGTAGGTCTTGCGCAGCACACGGCCGACGGCCGTGACGCGTGGGTCGTGCTCGAGCTTGACGTGGAACCACTCCGCGATGGTCGGCTCGCGCGTGACCGTGGTCCCCGCGTCCGCGCCGACCGTCATGGTCCGGAACTTGTACAGCCGGAACCGCCGCCCGTCGCGGCCGGTCCGGATCTGCGAGTAGAGCACCGGTCCGCCGTCGCTCAGCTTGATCGCGATCGCGATGCCGAGCGCGGCGAAGAGGATGAGCGGCAGGAAGAGCGCGCACAACGTCACGTCCACCACGCGCTTGACAAGCGGGTGAGCACGTCTGCGGAGACGAAGCGCGGCCGCACGCTGGAGCGCGAGCTGGCGTGCAACGCCGTCCTCGAGCTCGGTATTCTCGAGAAGCAGCACGTCAGCCGCCGAGCACCAGTCGCAGGAGCTCGTCCAGCGTCAGCGCATCCTCCGGGAAACTGGCGGTACGTTCCGGCCGGATCCCGCTCTCCCGGTCGAGGCGCGCGGCGTATTCCGCTGCCGCGGCCGGGCCGGTCTCGGGAAGGACCACGAGCAGGCGCTTGTCTCTCGGTGAAACGGCGACGATGTCGGTGGCGCGGCCTCTCGGTAGCTCGAGCGGTGATCCGTCGAGCGCGAATGCGAGCGCGGATAGCGGCCGCTCGTACCGACGAGCTCGCCGGAGCTCGAGGCCGATCAGCGGCAGGAACTCGTCCAACGACGGATGGGCCGTCGTCCGCGCGTGCGAAGACCGCTCATTTCGGCCGATGAGCGACGCGAGCCCCCTGTTACGTCGAAGATGGCCCCCGACCATCTCTCTCCCCAATTTTCCCCCGTAGCCGAAGAAGCAACACGAGTATACTCAGGGCACCAAGGGGACGGACCGGCGATTTCTTGCCGGAAGAGGGCTGGGAGATTTAGCAACGTGAGTGGAGCGCCGGGCGAGACTCTCTCGAGGTACTTGTCGACTCGCGGATTGCGCGACGTCGCTACCCGGGTAGCCGCCGACAGGCGGACCGCCACGATCGTCGCCGTGGCAGCCGTCGCGTTTGCTCTTCTGGCGATCGCCGTGCTCGCCATCTGGCTCCGCCCGGCCCAATACACCGCCGAGGCGCGTGTCGTGATCGTCCCCGCGAAGACCAAAGGCGACATTCCCGTGACGAGCCTTGACACTCTCAGCCGCGGGACCGTGGTCGAGACCTTCGCGCAGGTGCTCGCGAGCGAGAGGGTCCGGCTGGCTGCGTTCCGCAAGGGGCGCCTTGCCCCTGACGCGCTCGAAGACGTCAAGGTGGAGACGAGCGTCCTCTCCGGCACTGCGATCGTCCGCATCGTCGCCACGGGGGACAGCGGCGCGCGCGCCGAGGCGGTTGCGGACGCGCTGGCGGATAACCGCCTGCGGCTCGCCGGCTACACCGCGGCCTTCAGGCCGCTGCCGCTCGTGTCGGCCGCCGGGAGCGCCGAACGCGCGGGGCCGTCTCGCCTCCTGCTCTCGTTCGCGCTCATCCTGGCTGCAGTCGTCAACGCGGCGTTCGTCCTCGTCTACCTGCGCCGCCGGAGCACCGAGCCGAACGAGCCGCCGGTCGAGGAGCGACCTCTCGGCACGGCGATCGTCCTGCCGAAGCGAGAGCCCGAGAACCCGCAGCCGCCGATCTCCGCGAGACGATGATCGACCTGATCCGGCCCCTCCGTCCGTGGCAGGTGCTGGCGGTCGGAGCGGCGCTCGTCCTACCAGCGATCGCGCTCGCAGGATCGTGGGCGACCGGACAGGAGGGAGGCTCGCTCGCGACCGTCGCCGTGCTCTTCGTCCCCGTCGGGCTGCTCGCGGCGTTCGCGCGGCCCGACCTCTTCACCGCCGGGCTCGCGGGGCTCGTCGTGGCGAACGCCGGCCTGGTCCTGAGCGACGGCTTCGGCGTCCCCAACGTCGTTCGGGTTGGGACCCTCCTGGCGCTCGCCGGCCTCCTGCTCGTGCCGAGTCACCGGGAGGCCGCGCTGCGCTGGACTCCGGTCCTCGTCGCATTCCTCATCTTCGCGGAGGTCCGCGTGCTGTCCGCCCTCGCGGCGCCGGGCGAAGGCGACGCGATCGAGGCGGCGAAGGACCTCGCGTACGGCGGCCTGCTCATCCTTGCGCTCAGCGCGCTCGGAGCCTCGGCGGGCGCACTGCGCCGGGCGCTTCAGGTGACCGTCGGAGTCGCGACGTTGCTCGTGGGCCTGGCGACGCTCCGCGTCGTCGGGCTCGGCGGGACGTTCGCCGGATTCGCGCCCGACGTCCTTCTCACGCCGGAGGAGCGCGACGCAGCGCTTCGGAGCCTCGAGCCGCAAGGCGACACGTTTCGCGCGGCAGGCCCGATGGCCGATCCCAACTACTGGGCGCAGACGCTCGTGCTCCTGCTGCCGCTCGCGCTCTGGCTCGCGCGAACCGGTTCGACCCGGACGGCCCGATTCGCTTGGGGAGCGAGCGCCGCGGTGATCGCGGCTGGCGTGTTCGAGACCAATTCGCGCGGCGGGCTGGTCTCGCTCGGGATCGTCCTGACGGCGTGGCTCTGGCTCCAGGGCGGTCGCTGGCGATCGGCGATTCCCGCCCTCGCCCTGGTCGCCGCCGTCGGTATCCTCGCGGCGCCGGGCACGTTCGAGCGCGTGCGCAGTCTGAGCGGTCTCGCGAATCCCGCCCAGGCGGACGATCCCGCGCTCAGAGGTCGCTACAGCGAAGCCGTCGCGGCCGTCCATATGTTCCGCGACTACCCGCTCCTCGGCATCGGGACCGGGCAGTACCCGCTCAACTACCGGGCCTATGCGGCCGAGATCGGCATCGACGCGCGCCCCGAGCGCGAGCCGCACTCGAGCTACCTCGAGATGGCCGCCGAGTCGGGGCTTGCCGGCCTCGTAGCGTTCGTCGGGATGCTCGTGGCGGCGTTGTGGTCCGGGCTCGACGCGCGTCGGCTGTTGCGCGAGCGGGACCCGGTGAGCTCCGGTGCGGCGGCAGCTCTCGTCGCCGGGCTGCTGGGCTACTCCGTGGCGGCTCTGTTCCTGCACCAGGCGTTCCCGGATTACCTTTGGCTCGCGCTGGGATTGCTTTCGGCGGTCTACATCGTCGGGCGGAATCGGTCGGCCGCGGCCGGGGCGGGCTTGTGACCGCGATCCGCGAGGGCCGCCGAGCGCCGGCCCTCCCAGTAGCGGCGCCGGAGCCACCGCGCCGGCTCATCCGGATCTATGTCGTCGAGCCGCGGCCAACGGGCGGGATGATCCACTACGCGTTCCAGCTCTGCTCCGCGCTCGCGGAAGCCGGCGCGGACGTGACGCTCGTGACCAGCCGCGGCAACGAGCTCGGCGCGCTGCCGCACGCCTTCCGGGTCGAGGAGGTGATGCGCCTGTGGAAGCCTGTCGCGCCGATGGAAGCGGGAACGGCAGTCGGGAAGCTCCGGCGGAAGCTCCGCCGAGTCGCGCGCGGCGCGATCTACCTTCGCGAGTGGCGCCGGCTCACCCGTTACCTGCTCGAGGAGCGGCCCGACATCGTCCAGTTCGGCAAGCTCGAGTTCCCGATCGACGGCTACTTCCTGCGCCGGCTTCGGCGGGACGGGCTCGTCCTGACACAGATCTGCCACGAGTACGAGCGGCGCGAGCAGGGAGGCCCCGGCGCGGCGGCCGCGACGAGGCTCACCCGTGCCGCCTACGAGAGCTTCTCGGCGATCTTCTTCCACGGCGAGCACGGCCGCGCGCGGTTCACCTCGCTCTTCCCCGTACCCGGCTCGCGACTCCACGTCATCCCGCACCAAGGACCGCCGTGGATCTTCGCCGGCCGCGCCGGAGGCGACGGGGTGCGCGCCCGGCTGCGACGGCGCTACGGTCTCGAGGAGGGCGAGCCCGTGGTCCTCTTCTTCGGGACGATCGTGCCGAGCAAGGGCCTTCCAGACCTGCTGGCCGCCTTCCCGCTCGTCCTCGGTGCGACTCCGGAGGCCCGGCTGGTCGTCGCGGGGTTTCCATCCAAGTTCGTCGATCCGGCCGAACTGACAAGGATCGTCGACAACCTCGGCATTGCCGACTCGGTCGTCTTCGACGCCCGCTACCTCCCGTTGGAGGAGGTTGGCCCGCTCCTCGAGCTCGCGAGCGTCGTCGTCTACCCGTACCGGACGAGCACCGAGAGCGGAGCCGTGCAGCTCGCCTGCGCGTTCGGGCGACCCGTGGTCGCCACCACGACCGACGCGCTCCGGGACGTCGTCGAGGACGGCCGGAGCGGCCTGCTCGTCGAGCCCGGAAGCCCGGACGAACTGGCCGCGGCGATCTCGCGCATCATCGCCGACCCCGCTCTCGCTGCCGAGATGGGCGCACGCGCGCGGCAGCTGTCCGAGACGCGCTACACCTGGCGAGCGCTCGCCGACCGGATTCTCGCTGTCAGCGAAGCGGTCCGCGCGTGAGCGCGAGGGCCGACGCTCCGGTGCTCATCGTCGACCTCGCGAAGCGGTTCGGAGGCACGAACGTCCGCGTGCTCGCCCTCGCCCGCCTGCTGCACGGTCGCCGTCCGTACGCGGTCGCAGTCCTCGACGGGTCGCCGCTGCACGAGCGCCTCGAGGAAGAGCAACTGCGCACGCTGCCGGTGCCGTTCGGCCGCGGCGACCCGCGCGTCCTGCCGTTCCTCGTGCGCGCGATCCGGCGCGGCGCGTACGGCGTCGTGGACTCGCACAATCCGCAGTCCCAGCTCTGGGGCGGCCTCGCGGCCGTCCTCACGCGGACGCCGTCCGTCGCGACGGTGCACAGCGCGTACCACCTCGAGCATGGAGGCTCGTGGCGCGGGCGGGCCTACGAGGGCGTCCTGCGGCTGAACCGTCGCGCGGGCGCAAGGTTCGTCGCAGTGTCCGACGCGATCGTGGCGTACCTGTGCGCAGTCGGCGTCCCGCGTGACCGAATCTCGGTCGTCGAGAGTGGTCTCGGAGCTGAGCCCGAGCGCGAGGCTGGCGCCCGCCACGACCTCTTCGAGAACGGCGCGTTCACCGTCACCGTCGTCGGGCGCCTGGAGCCGGTGAAGGGTCACACCTTCCTGATCGAGGCCGTACGGCGGCTTGCGCCGACCCGGCCCGAGCTCCGCCTCCTCGTCGTCGGCGAGGGGCGCCGACGGGCGGCGCTGGAGGAGCAGGTGCGCGCGGCGGGCCTGACCGGGCGCGTCCGCTTCGCGGGCTTCCGTGAGGACGTCGGCGCTGTCCTCTGGGCCAGCGACGCGTTCTGCCTGCCCTCGCTCTCCGAGGGGCTGCCGTACGCACTGCTCGAGGCGTGCGCGCACCGCGTGCCCATGCTCGTGACGTCCGTCGGGGAGATGCCGGCCCTGCTCGAGGACGGCCGGACGGCGCTACTCGTCCCGCCGGGCGACGCGGAGGCGCTCGCACGCGGGCTCGAGTGGCTCATGGACAACGAGGCCGAGGCGTCGGCGATGGGGCGCGCGGCCTCGGAGCTCGCGGGCGAGCGCTTCCGCGCAGAGCGGATGGTGGCCGAGACGCTCGACGTCTACGCGACATGACGAAACGCGCGACGTGCTTCTGGCTCAGCTCGGCGGGAATCTTGTGGGTTCTCGCCGGATACCCCGCGGCGCTCGCCCTCCTCCCAAGGCGCCGCTGGCGGCAGGAGGACGTCGAGCCTTCCATCGCGATCGTGGTGCCCGCGTTCCGCGAGCGGGAGGAGCTGCGGGCGAAGCTCGGGTCGATCGGAAGGCTGGACTATCCCGGCGACCGGGTGCACGTCGTCGTGGCGGTCGACGAGGACCCAGAGGTCGCGCGCGTCGCGCACGAGGCCCTTGCCCACCGCGAACGTCCTCTTCTCCGAGCGACGCCGCGGAAAGGCCGCGAGCATGAACAGCGCCGTCGAGGGCGCTCGCGGTGACGTCGTCCTCCTCACGGACGCGAACAACGTGCTCGCGCCCGAGAGCCTGCGCCTCGCCGTCCGGCACTTCGCCGACCCGCAGATCTGGGCCGTGACCGGGCGCCGCCGCGAGTCCGGAAGCGCGTACGACCGGTACGAGGATCTCGTCCGCCGACTCGAGAGCCGCTCGGGAAGCGTTGCGGGGATGTTCGGCGAGTTCGTCGCGGTCCGCCGCGAGCGCCTGCCGCCGTTCCCGGAGGACGTCGTCGTCGACGACCTCTGGCTCTTGCTCCAGCTCGTCCGAGCGGGAGGACGTGTCGTCTACGAGCCCGACGCGACATCGCTCGAGCCCGGGCTCGGCGCGCGGGCCGAGGTCGCGCGCCGCTCGCGGATGTCGGCGGGCCGCGTGCTCCTCTCGGGGGAGCTGCGCGGGCTGCCGGTCGGCTTCACCTGGCGGGTGCTTTCGCACAAGTGGGGCCGGCTCGCGCTGCCGCTGCTGCTCCCGGCGGCATTCGTCAGCGCCCTGTCCCTGAGCCGGACGCAGCCCTACCGGACGGCGTCGCTGGTCCAGACGGCGGGGTATGCGACGGGGGCGCTGGCCCTCGCCGGCATCCGGCCGCCGGGCCCTGCCGGACGCGTCGCCGGCGCAGCGGGGCAGTTCATCCTCGGCAACGTTGCGGTCGGCATCGGCCTCGTGCGCGGGCTCCGCCGGCGGCAGAGCGCGATCTGGACGCCGGTCCGATGAGTGCCGCGGCATCCGACCGCGTGCGCGTGGCCGTCGTCATCGACCAGCTCGAGCCGGGCGGCGCCGAGCAGCTCCACGTCGGCCTCGCCGCGGCGGCGCCCGGAGCCGGGCTCGACCTGAGCATCGTCTCGCTGAAGCCGTCCTCCGGCCCGGTCGCGGCCGCGCTCCGGGAGACGGGAGTGCGGGTCGAGGACCTGCCGCGCCGCAGACTCTCGAACCCGAACGGTGCGCTCGCCCTGAGCCGGGTGCTCGCCCGCATCCGCCCGGACGTGATCCACAGCCACCTCCTCTACTCGGACGTCCTGGCCGGGCTGGTGGCGTCGAGGGGCATGCCGCTCGTCTCGACGCTGCACGTCATCGCGCAGCCGCCGGGCGTGCGCGCGGCGGTCCGGGAAAGGCTCGCCGCGGAGGTCCGACGGCGCCGCGCCGACCGGATCGTCGCGGTCTCCGAGGCCGCCGCGGGCTGGTACCAAGCCCGCCACGCAGTCCGCCCCGGACAGCTCGTGGTGATCCGCAACGGCATCCGCTGGAGTGCCCCCAGCCGGTCGCGAAGCGACCTGCGCGTCCAGCTCGGGCTGCCGGCCGAGGCCTTCGTGGTGGCGATGGTCGGCGTCATGCGACGTGGGAAGGGACATGCCGAGGCGATCGCTGCGGTCGAAGGGCTTTCGAACGGCCGCGCCCCCGTCCTGCTGCTCGTGGGCAGCGGGCCCGAGGCCGGTGCGCTCCGGGCACAGGCGCGAGCGGCGGCCTCGGACGTCCGTGTCCTCGGCCACCGCACGGACGTTCCCGCGCTCCTCACGGCCGCGGACGCCCTCGTCCTGCCGTCGCCGGGCGAAGCGCTGCCGACAGTGGCGATCGAGGCCATGGCCGCTGGCATCCCCGTCGTCGCCGCGCGCGGCGGAGGGACTCCGGAGCTCGTCGCCGACGGCGTGACCGGGATCCTGGCGCGTACCGGCGACCCTAGGGAGTTGGCGGCCGGGCTGAGCCGACTCGCGGCCGATCCCGACCTCGCCCGCCGGCTCGGAGAGGCTGGCGGCGCGCGCTACCGGGAGGAGCTGACAGCCGAGACGTGGGCGGCGAGGCTCCGGGCGCTGTACGAGGAGGTCCTCGCCGAGCGGGCTCCTCGACAGGCGCCTGTGCCGTCCCGCTCGATCGCCCCGGCCAGGCACGTGGACGCCGTTCTCCTCGACGCGGGCCAGCGACAGACGCTCGTCGCGATTCGCTCACTCGGTCGCGCCGGGATCCGCACGTGCGCCGTCGAGCGGTTCGCCGGCTCGCCCGGGTTCGCGTCGCGCTGGTGCGCGGAGAGGGCCGTCGTCCCCGACCTCGACCGAGGTCCCGACGCCTACGTCGATGCGATCCTCGAGCTCGTCGACGGAAACCGCGCACGGGTCGTCCTCGCGACGCACGACGGCTCGATCGAGGCGCTGCGCGCGCGCCGGGACGAGCTCGAGCGACACACCGCGCTCGCGCTCGCCCGCGAGTCCGCGCTCGCCACGGCGATCGACAAGTCGAGGACGCTCGCCGTCGCCCGCGAGCTCGGGATCGGCGTCCCGCGCTCGATCGAGGCTCACGATCTCTCGCAGGCGCGGGCCGCCTGGCGCGAGATCGGCTTCCCGGCCGTCGCCAAGCCGCTCCGCTCGTGGGCCCAGAAGCCGGGGACCGGAACCGGACACCGCCTGACGTCGGTCGTCGTCACGACCGCGGACGAGGCTGAGGCCGCAGCGGCGACGCTGCTCGAGTCGGGCGGCGGGATCGTCCTCCAGGAGTGGCTCTCGGGCGCCCGCGAGGCGGTCAGCTTCCTGTACGCGGGCGGGCGTATCCGGGGAAGGTTCGCGCAGGTCGCGCACCGGATGACGCCGGCACTCGGCGGGTCGTCCGTGCTCCGCGAGAGCGTCCCACTGCCGGCGGACATCGCGTCCGCGGCCGAGAGCATCGTCCGCGCGATCGACCTCGAGGGGTACTCGGAGGTCGAGTTCCGCCGCAGCCGCGAGGGCCGCCCCCTGCTGATGGAGATCAACCCGCGGCTCTCGGCCTCGGTCGAGATCGCCGTTCGTGCCGGCGTCGACTTCCCGCTCCTGCTCTATAAGTGGGCCGCCGGCGAGCGCCTCGAGGACGCGCTCGACTACCGGATCGGCCTGTGCATGCGCTGGCTCGGAGGCGACGTCGAGTGGCTGCGGGAAGTGGCCGGGAGCCAGGGGCGACCCGACATCCCGCCGCTCGGGGAGGCAGTCGCGACGTTCGCACGTGACTTCGCGCGACCCGCCTCGTACGATTACGTCGACCTCGGCGATCCCCGTCCGGCAGTCACGGCCGCACGAACAGCGGTCGCCGGCGCCGCCCGGAGGAGGCTCGACAGGCGACGCCGCGCGAAGCTGGGAGCGCCGCGGTGACGGTGGGCTCGGAGCGCAAGGTCTCGAGCGGCGTGGCGATCGTCGGTGCGGGCCCCTACGGCCTCGCCGTCGCTGCGGCGCTTCGCCGGCGCGGGATCGGGTTCCGGATCTTCGGGACGCCGATGCAGGCCTGGCGCGAGGACATGCCGCGCGGCATGTTCCTCAAGTCCGAGGGCTTCGCCTCGAGCATCGCAGACCCGGACGGCGTCCTCACGCTCGCCCGCTTCTGCGGCGAGCACGACCTTGGGTACGGCGACTACGGCGTGCCCGTGCCGGTGGACACCTTCATCCGCTATGGGCTCTGGTTCCAGCACGAGGGCGTCGGGGAGGTCGAGGAGACGGGCGTCCGCGACGTCTCGCACGCGGGCGACGGCTTCGAGCTGACCCTCGACAGCGGCGAAGGTCTACGCGCCCGCGCCGTCGTGGTCGCCTCCGGGCTAAACGGGTTCGCGTTCGTCCCAAAGACGCTCCGGAACCTTCCGGCCGAGGCCTGCTCGCACAGCTCGCGGCATCACGACCTCGGCGTCTTCCGCGGAAAGCGCGTGGTCGTGGTCGGCGGCGGGCAGTCCGCGCTCGAGACTGCCGCGCTCTTGCACGAGGGAGGCGCGACCGCAACGGTGGTCGTCCGCAAGCCCGGGCTCGCTTGGAACCCGACCCCCCTGCTCGAGCGCTCGGCGAAGCACCGACTGCGCTATCCGCGTTCGGGGCTCGGCGACGGCTGGGACCTCTGGTTCTATGCCAACCTCCCGCTCGCGTTCCACTCGCTGCCAGCGCAACGCCGCGCGGCGACCGTGTCGAGGACGCTCGGGCCGGCCGGGTCGTGGTGGCTGCGAGACCGGCTCGACGGGGCGATCAACATCCGTCTCAGCGCCGAGATCCGGGAGGCCCGCGCCGAGAGCGGGCGGGTCCGTCTGCGCACGTCCGGGGACGACGACGGCGAGAACCAGCTCGAAGCCGACCACGTCATCGCAGCGACGGGCTACAGGCCGGACGTCGACCGCGTGCCGTACCTCGACCCAGAGCTCCGGAGCCGCATCGCCCGTAGCCGCGCCGGCCCGGCGCTGTCGCGCTGGTTCGAGTCGTCCGTCCCGGGCCTCTACTTCGTCGGGCTCGCCGCGGCCACGAGCTTCGGCCCCGCCCAGCGCTTCGTCCTCGGCTCTGACGTCGCGGCCCGCCGTGTCGGCAAGCACGTCGCCCGCTCATGTCCGTCCCCGCCGGGCGTTGGCGACTGACGGCCCGTCTCACGCGCACCCCTCCGCGGCGACGGAGATGAAGGCCGTCGGGGCGCCGCCGATCGGCACGGCGACTGCCCGCGGGCTCCTCTGGGCATACGGCTCGTACATCGGCGGGCGCCTGATCGTGCTCTGCTCGATCGCGGTCCTCGCGCACCTTCTCGCCCCGGAGGACTTCGGCCTGGTCGCGCTCGCGATCATCGTCACCGACCTGCTGTACACGGTCTCGGACCTGGGCCTCTCGCAAGCGCTCGTCGTCGAGAAGGAGGAGGAGGTGCTCGAGCGGGCCGAGACCGCCTTCGTGTGGAGCGTCGGGCTCGGAGCCGTCCTGTCGCTGACGACCATCGCGCTTTCGCCGCTAGCCGCAAGGTTCTTCCACGAGCCGGAGCTGGTGGCGATCCTCGCAGTGCTCGGGCTGAACTTCTTCATTCGCTCCCTCGGCACCACGCACTACGCGATCGCCCAGAAGCGGCTCGACTTCCGGACGAGGAGCATCGCCGAGCTGTCGAACGCAGCCTTCCGCGGAGGCCTCGGGATCGTGCTCGCACTCGCGGGCTTCGGCGTGTGGAGCCTCGTCCTCGGCTACCTCGCGGGCACGATCGTGCTCGTCGTCGCACTCTGGCTGCTCGTACCGTGGCGGCCGTCGTTCCGGACGCACCGCGACCATCGTCAGAAGCTTCTGCGCTTCGGCGGGACCCTGACGGCCGTCGACGTCCTCGCTGCCGTCACGTCGACCGCCGACTACATCTTCATCGGGCGTGTGCTGGGAGTGACGGCGCTCGGCTTCTACACGCTCGCGTTCCGACTGCCCGAGCTCCTCGTCATCAACCTCGCGATCGTCGCCGGCACGGTGCTCTTCCCGAGCTTCGCGAACATCGAGCCAACGACGCTCGGCCGGTCGGTGCTCGTCTCTCTGCGCTACATGCTCATGCTCGCGCTGCCGCTGACAGCGGGCATGGTCGTGCTCGCCGAGCCGATCATCCTCGAGCTCTTCGGTCCGGGCTGGGAGGAGTCGGTGCCCGTGCTGCAGGTCCTCGCGCTGTACGCGCTCGCTGTCGCGATCGGGATCCCGGCCGGCGTCGCGTACAAGGCGACGGGGAGGGCGGACATCCTCCTGAAGCTGGCGATCCCCCAGACGATCGTGCAGGTCACCGCGGTGGCCATCGTCGCCGACGAAGGCATCGTCTGGGTCGCGGCGGCGATGGCGACCGTCAGCGGGGCTTTTGCCGTGCTCGACGTCGCGATCGCGCAACGGCTCTTCGACCTTCGCCTCGGGCAACTATGGGACACCGTCTGGGCGCCGCTCGCCGCCGTGCTCGGGATGGTCGTCGTACTCCTCGCGCTCGAGCGGACGATCGCGTCGCCCTGGCCGCTGCTCGTCGGTGGCGCCGTTCTCGGGGCGGTGACGTACGTCTCGCTCCTCTGGCTCCTGGCTCCTGAAGCGCTCGTCAGCCTCGTGCGCCGGGTTCGCGCGGCGACGGCCTGAGCCGGGCTAGGACAGCAGCAGCGGTGACGTGAGGTCGACCTTCGCCCGGCGGGGCCCGGCCAGCACCTGCAGCGCGAGCACCGTGTCGGCGACCGGCGTGTCCTCGAGGAACTCGTCGCGCGACTCGAAGTCCGCGAGCAATGCGCGGATCGACCCCTCGTAGGCGCCGGCGTCGCCGGCCGCGAGCGCCACGAGCGAGTCCGCCACCGCCGACGGGAAGTCGTCGCGGCCGACCAGCGTTGCCGCGACGTCGGCCGCCCGCGCGTCCTCGCCGAGCACGAGCAAGGCAAGCGCCGCCGCGTAGCGCCCGATCGGGCTCTCCGACCGCTCCGCGCCCGCGTCGAGCGCCCACCGCGCGTCCTCGCAAGCACCCTCAGGATCGCCGGCGATCAGCCGCGACTTCATCGCGCCGATCGGCCGCCCCCAGCTCCCCGGCGGCGCGCCCTCCCAGCTCCGGCGGTACGTGTCGGCCGCGCGCAGGAGCCACTCGCGCGCCTCCTCGACCCGCCCGGCCATGAGCAGCGAGAGCCCCGCCGCCCAGGCCGCGTTCCCCATCCGCGTGAGCTGACGCTGGCGCTCGTCGCCGCCCTCGGGCAGCCTCGCCTCGCCGTCCGCGAACCGCGCCTGCGCCCGAGTCGCACGCTCGTCCCAGTCGCCCATGGAGGACGAAGTATCGTCTCCGCCGATGGCGCGCACGCTCCGAGAGGTGGTCTACGTCGACGGCGTCCGCACCGCGTTCGGAAAGGCCGGGCCGGGCGGCGCGTTCTGGAAGACCCGCGCGGACGACATGGGCGTGAAGGTCGTGCGCGAGCTCCTGCGCCGGAACCCGGAGCTCCCGCCCGAGCGGATCGACGACGTCGTCTTCGCCGCCACCGCGCAAGTCGGAGACCAGGGCCTGACGCTCGGCCGCGACGTCGCGCTCCTCGCGGGGCTCCCCGAGTCCGTCCCGGGCTTCGCGGTCGACCGCATGTGCGCCGGCGCGCTGACCGCGACGACCGCGGGAGCGGGCGAGATCGCGATGGGCGCCGCAGACGTCGTGCTCGTCGGCGGCGTCGAGCACATGGGCCATCACCCGATGGGCGAGGACGTCGACTTCAACCCGCGCTTCGTCTCCGAGCGGATCGTGGACGAGTCCGCCGCGACCATGGGCCAGACGGCGGAGAACCTCCACGACGTCCTCCCGCACCTGACGAAAGAGGCCGCGGACGCGTTCGCGGTCGAGAGCCAGCGCAAGGCCGCGGCCGCCTGGGACGGAGGCGTGATGGACGAGATCGTCGTCCCCATGTCCGTGTTCACCGAGGAGGGCTGGACGGTCGCCGCGCGCGACGAGTTCCTCAGGCCCGACACGACGCTGGAGGGCCTGGCGGAGCTCCGGACCCCGTTCCGCGCCGGCGGCCGCGTCACCGCCGGGAACTCCGCCGGGCTCACGGACGGCGCGACCGCGGCGCTGATCGCCTCCGAGGACGCCGCCCGCGACCTCGGCCTCCAGCCGAAGATGCGACTCGCAGGCTTCGCGTACGCCGGAGTCGAGCCGCACCTGATGGGCCTCGGCCCCGTCCCGGCGACGGAGAAAGTCCTCGCGCAGACGGGAATCTCGCTCGACGACGTCGGCCTGCTCCAGCTCAACGAGCCGTTCGCGGTGCAGGTGCTCACGTGGTGCGACGGGATGGGCGTCGCGCCGGACGACCCACGGCTCAACCCGTACGGCGGCGCGATCGCCTGCGGCCACCCGCTCGCCGCGACGGGAGTCCGGCTCATGGCCGAGCTCGCGCGCGGCTTCCGCGACCGGCCCGACACGCGTTACGGCCTCACCGCGCTCTGCATCGGCCTCGGCATGGGCGCCGCGGTGCTCTGGGAGAACGTCCAGAACGGCGGCGGACATGGCTAGCCCGACCGAGTTCAAGCTCCAGCGGGTCGAGACGCGCGCCGGTCCCGTCGCGCTCGTGACGATCGACAACGGCGAGGACTGGCAGAAGCCGAACACGTTCGGCGAGCATGCGCTGCGCTCTCTCGAGGAGACCCTCGGACAGCTGCGGACACGCGACTGGCGCGGACTTCTACTGACGGGCAAGCCGTTCGTCTTCGCGGTCGGCGCGGACATCGACGAGTTCGGCGAGATCACGCCCGAGCGCGCACGCGAGGGCGGCGAGGCGGGCACGAGCTCTTCGGCCGGATCCGTGACCTCCCGTTCGTGACTCTCGCGGCCATCAACGGGGCCGCGGTCGGCGGTGGCGTCGAGATCGCGCTCCACTGCGACTACCGCACGATCTCCGCGGACGTCCGCCACTTCGCCTGCCCCGAGGTGTTCCTCGGCCTGATCCCCGGCTGGGGCGGAACGCAGCTCGTCCCACAGCTCGTGGGCGCCGAGCAGGCGGTGAAGTTCATCGTCGAGAACCCGCTCCGACAGAACCGGATGCTGAACGCGCGGCAGGCGCTCGAGGCGGGCTTCGTGGACGCGGTCATCGAGCCGGTCGAGTTCCTCGACGAGTCGTTGGCGCTGCTCGTCGAGAAGATCGAGGAGGGAGCGGGCAAGCGCCGCGCAGCCGCCGATCTCTCCGACGTCTCCGAGGTCGTCCGCAAGGCGCGCGCGCGGCTCGACGGCCAGGTGCACGGAGCCGCGCCGGCGCCGTACCGCGCGCTCGACCTCATCGAGGCTGCGGCAACGCTGTCGCTGGAAGACGGCTATCGGGCCGAGGAGGACGCACTCGCGGACCTCCTCCCCGGCCCGCAGGCGCAGGCGTCGGTGTACGCGTTCAACCTCGTCGAACGGCGCGCGAAGCGCGGAGTCGGCATCCCGGACGCCGAGCCGCGGCGCGCGCAGCGAATCGGAATCGTCGGCGCCGGGCTGATGGCGCGCCAGCTCGCGCTGCTCGCGCTCCGCCGGCTCGAGGTGCCGGTCGTCCTCCGCGACCTGACGCTCGAGCACGTGGACGAAGCTGTCGAATGGATCAATGCCGAGCTCGCCGACCTCGTCCGTCGAGGACGGCTCGCCGCAGGCAAGGCGCGCTTCCTCGGCTCGCTCGTCACGGGCGGCACGGGGTGGGAGGTCTTCGAAGGCTGCGACCTCGTGCTCGAGGCGGTCTTCGAGGAGATGTCGGTGAAGAAGGAGGTCTTCGCGGAGCTCGAACGCGTCGTCTCGCCGGAGTGCGTCCTCGCGACGAACACATCGTCGCTTTCGGTCACGGACATGGGAGCCGACCTCGAGCACCCGGAGCGCGTGGTCGGGATGCACTTCTTCAACCCGGTCGCGGTGCTCCCGCTCGTCGAGCTCGTGCGCACGCCGCAGACGGACGACGAGACCCTCGCGACCGCGTGGGCCGTCACCGGGAAGCTCCGCAAGCGCGGCGTCCTCGTCCGCGACGCGCCGGCCTTCGTCGTGAACCGCATGCTCGGCCGCCAGGGCTCGGTCGTGACCGACGCGCTCGACCACGGGAACACCGTCGACGAGACCGACGAGGCCGTCCTCCGGCTCGGCCTCCCGATGGCGCCTTCGGTGCTCCTCCAGCTCGTCGGGCCGAAGGTCGCGAACCACGTGCGCCATACCCTGCACGGTGCCTGGCCCGACCGCTTTCCCCTCTCGGCCACGCTCGAGAGCCTGGCCGAGGGAGGCGAGCCTGTCGTCGTCGAGCACGCGCCGCGCACCGTCGACGAGATCCACGAGGCGGTGCTCGAGGCGCTCGCGGACGAGGCCCGCCACATCCTCGAGGACGGCGTCGTCGCGGAGGCCGCCGACATCGACACCTGCATGCTCCTCGGCGCAGGCTTCCCGTTCTGGCTCGGCGGCATCACGAAGCACCTCGACCAGACGGGTGTCTCGCAGCGCGTCGTCGGACGCCCCTTGGCGGAGCTTGGTGCCGGCGTTCACGTCTAGTTCGATTTGACACAACCTTGCGGTTCACCGCCTGCAGCTGAGGTATGCTCTGACGGCACCGCTCGCCGGTTAGGGGCGAGCGTCAACTCTTCGGAAGGAGCGGCACGGCACCTACGTGCTGCGCGCATGCACGAAGCGACAACTACCCCGACGCGAGAGTCGGATACACCTGAGGACCTGACCGCATCGGCGCGGCGCGCCGAGGACTGGTTCGGCGAGCCCTTCCTGCACGCGGGAGAGGAGCCCGAGGAGGCGCTCGCACCGGGAACCGCCCGCCGCGCGGCCCTCGACCACGCGCTCGAGGAGATGGACGCCGGCCTCGCGACGCCCTCGCCCCGCTGGAAGGTTCGCTACGGGCTCATGCTCGGCCTGGAGCGCGTGCTGACGGAGAAGACGCCCCGCACGGCCGCCGGGACGGAGCTCCGCCGGCATCAGGTGGACGCGCTCGCCGGGATGCTCGCCGAGCTCATCGCTTCGACCCAGCGCTCCGCGGAGGAGAACGGCAACGGTGGGAACGGCGCCGTCGCCGACGCCGAGGTCGACGAGGACGCGGAGGACGACTTCGATGCGGGCTTCATCGAGGACGGCGAGCTCGAGCTCGAGCCCGAGTTCCACGGCGCCGATCCGGGCGCCATCCGTCGCTACCGCTTCCGCCACCCGACCGCGTCCGGCAAGACGATCGCAGCAGCCGGATTCGTGGAGGGGGCGCGCGAGCTCGGCGTCCTCATCCTCACGCATCGCCGGCTGCTCGTCACGCAGTTCACGCGCGACCTGACGACGGAGGGCTACGGCGACCGCTTCGCCGAGGCCGTCCTCAAGGGAAAGAAGGCCCCGCGCGACAACCCGATCACGATCCAGACCTATGCGTGGTTCGCCCGCCACGGCTCCGAGCTCGACCGCGAGACGTATCACCTCGTCCTCTGCGACGAGGCGCACACCGCGCTCGGGGAGAAGACGAGCGGCGCGATCCGCGCGTTCCACGAGCCGCTGTACATCGGGATGACCGCGACCGAGCAGCTGATCGCGAAGCAGGTCTCGGACGTCTTCCCCGCCTCGGTCGACGACCTCCCGCTCGGCGACGCCGCTCGGCGCGGGCTCATCGCGCCGCTTCGCTGCATGCGCGTCCCGCCCGCAGCCGCGATCAACTCGGTTCCCATCGTCGGCGGCGACTTCGAGGAGCGTGCCCTGGCCGCAGCGCTCGACCACGAGGCGCTGAACCAGGCCGCAGCCAGCCTCTATCGCGATCGCTTCGGCGCGACGCCCGGGATCGTGTACGCGGCCGGCGTCGACCACGCGTACAACCTCGCGCAGGAGTTTCGCGCCGCGGGGCTCAAGGCCGAGGCCGTCTCCGGACGCACGCCGCCGGCTCGCCTCGCGGAGACGCTCGCCGCGTACGAGCGCGGCGAGATCAACGTCCTCGTCAACGCGCAGCTCCTCGCCGAGGGCTGGAACTCGCCGCGCGCGACCGTCTGCATGCACCTCGCGCCGACGGCCTCGCGCCGCGTCTACCAGCAGCGGATCGGCCGGATCATGCGCATCCACCCGCGCAAGGAGGCCGGCGTCGTCGTCGACTTCGTCCCGAAGGCCTCGACGCACAACGACCGCGTCGTCTCGCTCCACTCGCTCCTCGCCGCCGACTTCTACCGCGAGGGAGCGCGCGTCACGCCCGCGCCGCGCCGCCGGCAGCAACGACGCGCGCGGCGCAAGCTCTCGCCGGTGCCGTGGCTCGTCCCGGTCACGCCGGACGTCGCGCGGCGCCTCGCCGTTATCCAGCGCGAGTGGCAGCGCATCGACCCGAAGTACCTCGACGAGGACGAGCAGCGCTTCTGGGCAACGATCGCCGGCCGGCAGATCCGCTTCGACCAGCGGAACGACTTCGCGAAGAAGTTCACCGAAGGACGCGCGAGCCGTGGTGCGCTCGAGCAGTTCCTCTCGACCTGCGCGGCGGAGAACCCGAACCGGCGGCTCCGGATCACCGCGCTCCTCGACCGCGTCGCGACACCGGTCGAGCGCGCCGACTTCGACGACCTCGTCACCCTGGTCACCCAGGCCCCGACGTGGGACAAGGATCGCTCGTCCGGCGTCCGCGTGCTCCTGCGCGCGATCGCCGAGGGCAAGGCGAACGCCCCCGAGCAGATCCTCGCCCGCTGGACGTGGCGCCTCGCGCGCGCGACGCGCAAAGTCCAGGACCGACGCGTGTCGACCGAGTTCCCCGAGGCGAAGCGGCTGCTCGGCGCGGTCGCGAACTCGCGCGGTTACCGCCACGAGGAGAACGTCAACCGGCTCGTCTCGGTTGCGACCTCGATGCCGATGGGAGTCGGCGCCGCCTTGCTCGCTTCCGCGGACGGCTACACGCCGCGCGCGAACGCCGCGCTCGACAAGGCGCGCGAGGAGCTCGGAACGATCGACGAGATCGCGAACGCGCTCGCGGACAACCTCCCCGCCCCGAAGCTCACCGCCCGCAAGTCACGGCGCAGACGCCGCAAGCGCAAGAGCCAGCCGCAGGCGGAGGCTCAGGCGGACGATGCAGCAGCGCCCGACGGCAAAGCGCAGGAGCCGTCAGAGGCCGAGACGGCTGAGCCCGTCCCGATCGACGAGCCCGAGCCGGCCGAAGACGCGGCCTAGCTAGTTCCCGCCGTTGGCGTCGCGCTCGCGGAGGTAGCGCGTGATCTCGTTGGCGAGCGCCTCGCCTGACGGGAGATCACCCGACTCCTCGAGCCAATCGAGGGAGTCGGCGCGCTGCTCGAGCTCCTCGACGTACGCCTGCGTGTCGGCGTCGCTCGCGACGGCCTCGGAGACCTGCTCGACGTAGCTCGCCTCAGCCTCCGCCAGCTCGCCCACGTCGATCCCGACGCCGAGCATCCCGCCGAGCCGCTCGCAGAGGGCGCGCGCCGCCCGCGGGCTGGGCGCGAGGGAGACGTAGTGCGGCACCGCCGCCCAGAGGCTCACCGAGGGGATCCCCTCCCGACGGCACGCGTCGAGGATCACTCCGACGATCCCGGTCGGGCCCTCGTAGCGCGAGAGCTGGAGCCCGAGCTCGTCCACGAGCTTCGGATCGCTCGCGGCGCCGGTTACGGGCGCGGCCCGCGTGTGCGGCACGTCCGCGAGCAGCGCACCGAAGGTGACGACCATCTCGATCCCGAGGTCGCGCACGAGATCGGCGACGAGGTCGGTGAACGTGCGCCAGCGATAGTTGGGCTCGACGCCGACGAGGATCACCGCGTCGCGGTTCGTCCCCGGGATCCGCGCGCGGTAGAAGACGTTCTCCGGCCACTCGATCTTCCGGGTGCTGCCGTCGGTGAGCGTGACGCGGGGCCGGGTCGCCTGGAAGTCGACGAAGAGCTCCGGGTCGATGTCGGCGAACTTGCGCGCGCCCCACAGGCGCGCGAGGTAGCCCGCAGCCAGCGTCGCCGCCTGCCCGCCGTCGTTCCAGCCCTGGAAGGCCACGATCAGGACGGGCCGCTCGAGCGTTGGGCGCTCGTAGACTCGGAGCTCCCTCCCCATGCGGAGGAGCTTACTGGCGGGCGAGCGGGGCAGGCGGGCGCCACAGCGCGTACGCGAGCGCGACCCCCAGCGCCCAGATCGCGGCCGCGAGGAAGACGTGCACGAGGACGAGGCCCCACGGCAGCGCGGTCCGGTACTGCACCTCTCCCACGATCGCCTGCGCACCAAGCGCCGCCACGAGGGCGCCCCAGAGCCAGAGGAGCCCCGGATAGCGGTCGCGCATCCTGAACAGGAACCAGCCGATGAAGAGCACTCCCAGGCCGAACGCGGCGGCGACGCGCACGTGGACGTACACGGTGTCCGTGATCTCGAGCCCGAGCCGCTCGACGCCCTCGTCCGCTCCCGGATGCGGCCCGGACGCGGTCGCGACCGCGCCGGTGACGACGAGCGCGGCGCACGTGGGAACGCCGACCCAGGTGACGAACTTGCGCAGCCACGAGGGCCCGGCCGGAGCCGCCAGCCCGCCGGCGAGGCTCCCTGCCTCGATCGCGACGACGACGGCGAGGGCCAGAACGACGAGGGCGAGCAGGAAGTGAGCCATCACGGCGAGCGGGTGGAGGTCGAGCGCGATCGTGATCGCGCCCAGCGGAACCTGCGCGAGCGTGAAGAGGAAGGCGCCGAGCGCGGCAAGCCTGGCACCGCGAGGAAGCCCCGCGACCCTCGTCGACCCGAGCCACGTCACCAACGTCAACACGAGCCCGGTCAGGGCGACGAGCCGGTTCCCGAACTCGACGAAGGCATGGAACCCCTGCTCGGGATACGGCCTGTCGCCGCACTGCGGCCAGTTCTCGCACCCGAGGCCGGAGCCGGTGAGCCGGACGAACGCTCCCGAGGTCACGACGAGGAAGAGGACCGCGCACGACGCGAGCGAGAGCCTCAGGAACGCCGCCGGGGAGAGCGTCCGCGCGCGTGCGAGCACGGTCGCGTTCATCGCAGCACGACTCCGGCGCCGGCCTGGACCGCGCCGATGCGCGAGAGCGCCAGCCCCGCGGCCGCGAAGGTGGCCTCGAGCGCGACCGCGCGGTCCGCCGGAAGCGAGACGAGCAGGCCGCCGGCCGTCTGCGGGTCGTACGCGAGCGCCTCGTGGGCCGCGTCCGCGCTGCTCTCGACCGCCTCGGCCGCGAACTCGCGGTTCCGCCGGTCGCCGCCGGTCGCAACGCCCTGCTCGGCCAGCTCGAGCGCGCCGGGAAGCGCCGGCAGCGTCTCCGCCTCGAGCACGACCCGGATGCCGCTCCGCTTCGCGAGCTCGTGCGCGTGGCCGAGAAGCCCGAAACCGGTCACGTCGGTGACCGCATTGGGCTCGAACGGCCTGAGCACGTCCGCGGCCTCGCGGTTGAGCTCCACCATCGCCGCGACTGCTGCGTCGAGCGCGCCCGGCGGCGCGACCCCGTCCCGCACCGCCTGCAGGACGATCCCCGTGCCGAGCGGCTTGGTGAGGAAGAGCGCGTCCCCCGCCCGCGCGCCGGCCTTCGGCCAGATCGCCTCGGGGTGCACCATGCCGACGACCGCGAGCCCGTACTTGGGCTCGTCGTCCCGGATCGTGTGTCCCCCCGCGAGGATCGCCCCGGCCGCGCGCACGCGCTCGTCCGCGCCTGCGAGCACATCCCCGAGGACCTCGGTCGGCAGCTCCTCCGGAAAAGCCGCAACCGACAGCGCGAGCAGCGGCGCGCCGCCCATCGCGAAGACGTCGTTCAGCGCATTCGTGGCTGCGATCGCGCCGAACGTGCGCGGGTCGTCGACCAGCGGCGGGAAGAAGTCGACGGTGAAGACGAGCGCGCGCTCGTCGTCGAGGCGGTAGACCGCGGCGTCGTCTGCCGGGTCGAGCCCGACGAGGAGGTCGTCGGCGTCCGCGGGGACCAAGCCGGCGAGGAGCGTCTCGAGGCGCCCGGCTGCGTACTTCGCGGCGCACCCGCCCGCCCGGGCGAGCGAGGTCAGCGGAACTGTCTCCACGCGTAAAGCGTAGGCAGAAGGACAGCGTGCCGGGACGTGGAAGAGGGGGTGCGGAGAGCCTCCCCCTTCCTCTCTCCGCAGCACGCGACGGCCGCCGCTCCCCACGGCGGCCGTTCCTTTGGTCATAGACTCGCCCCCGGTGAAGTCAGCGCTCGTCACCGGAGGCTCCGCGGGAATCGGCTTCGCGCTCGCGCAGATGCTGCGCGACGAGGGGCACGAGCTCACGCTGGTCGCGCGCCGCCCGGAGCCGCTGGCCGAAGCTGCACAGGAGCTCGGCGCAGAGGCGGTGGCCGCGAACCTCGCCGACCCGGACGAGTGCGTCCGCGCCGTCGCCGCGCACGCGGGGCGGTTCGGCGGGATGGACGTTCTCGTGAACTCCGCCGGCATCGGCATCGGTGGCTCGTTCGGCGAGCAGGCGACGAAGGCGATCGACCTCCAGCTCGGCGTCAACCTCCGCGCCGCCCTCGTCGTCACGCGCGAATCCCTGCCGCACCTGCGCGTGTCCGGCGGCCATGTGATCAACCTCGCGTCGATCGCAGGGACGATCCCGACCCCGGGCCTCGCCGTCTACGGCGCGACGAAGGCTGCGCTGATCTCGTTCACGAACTCGCTCAACCGCGAGGAGGAGGAGCACGGGATCCGCGCGACGGCGATCTGCCCGGCCTTCGTCGCCACGAGGATGACCGAGTGGACCGGGCTCCCGGCCGAGGAGCAGATCCAGCCCTCGGACGTCGCCGAGCTCGTGCGCGCGATCCTCAACCTGAGCCCGAAGGCCCGCGTCCCGCAGATTGTCATCGAACGGCTCGGCGATGTTGTCTAGCCGACAGGCGTACGCGGACACCCATTGGGCCGCCCGCGAAAGCGGAGGGCCTAGCCGCTCTCGAGCACCGAGTCGATCGCCGCCTCGAGCTCGAGCACGGACACGGCGCCCTCGAAGCGGTCGACGATCAGCCCGTCGGCGCTGACGAGGAAGGTCCACGGCTCCGTCGAGAGGTTCCACTCCTGCATCCAGGGGTTGAAGCCCTTCGCCGGGTCGTTGTCCTCGTACACCTCGACGTGGATGAAGCGGACGTTCTCGTCCTCGTAGCGCTCGGCCACGGACTCGACCACGTCGACGGTCGGGCCGCACGTCCTGCTGGAGCAGTACTCCGGCGTCGCGAACGTGACGACGAAGGGGACCTTCGCCCGGAGCGAGTCGGCGACCGAGTGCTGGAGCAACGCCTCGTCCGGCGGTGTCTCGGTCGTCAGCTTCGAGAAGTCTCCGCCGGTGGAGGCGATGGTCGGCGTGTCCGAGGCGGGGGCCGGCTCGCCGACGTCTGGGACGGGGCTGTCCCCGACGACGACGTTCCCGATCGCCTGCACGCTCGTCGCTCCGCCCTCGGGCTGCGCGAGCAACCAGTAGGTCCCGGGCCGGTTCAGGCGCAGTCTCGAGACGTAGATGTGAGTCGCGTCCGCCTCCGCTCCTCCGGGAATGCCGATGCGCTCGAGCTTCGCCTCGCCCTCGAGGAACGGCTTCGCGTCGAGCGCCTTCGCGACCCACACGTGCGCCGTCGGAAGCGTGACGACCCGGCCCTCGGCGTCGACGACGAGGAACGACACGCGCACGTCCCCCGGCTCATGAGTGGCCGTCCCGGCGATGATCGCAACGTCATCGCCGGGAGACCGCCAGATCTCCTCGAGCGTTGAATCCCCCTCTACTGCTTCCGTCTCGTCTCCCCCTCCCGAACCACCGCAGCCGGCGAGGAGAAACACAAGCACGGTCAGAGCCGCAGCAGGGCGCATGCGCCCGAGTGTAGCCGTGGTGTTTCTAGTTACCTTCGGGCCACGAGAACAGCCCGAACCGCGAGAACCACGCGCCCAGCAGCGCGACATTGACCATCAGCATTAGCAATCTCGGCGTCACGGCGACCTCCTCTCTTAGAAGCGGATTTCCTGGAGCGCCTCGGCGGCGTTCCGATAGAGACGCGACGCCTCGCGGTCGTCTCCCCGACGCGCCGCGAGATCGCCGAGTGCAACCCACGCCTCCGTCCGGTAGCTGAGGGATTCGAGCTGCTCAGCAGCCCCGTCAGCCGCCCGGAAGCACTCTTCCGCCTCGTCCAACCGCCCGCGCTCGAGAAGCGCTCGTCCCAGTACGAGCTGCGAAGCGCTGACTTCGTAGAGGTAGTCCTCCCGATCACGGATCAGCTCGAGCGCCTGGCGCGCGAGCGAATCCGCCTGATCGTACTCGCCCCGGTTCAGGTGAACCCGGGCGATCCCTTCGAGCGCCTGCGCGGCGTCCGCGGGCGAATCGGTGTCCAACGCCCGCGAGTACGACGCCTTCAGGTGCTCGACCGCACGGTCCTCGTCCCCGAGCATGAGGGTGAGGCCGCCGAACATGAGGAGGAGTCGTCCGACGCTCCGCTCGTCGTTCAGCTCCTGGTACAGCTCCTTCGCGCGCTGCGCGTAGTTGCGCGAGAGCACGTAGTGGCCCTGCCTCTGTGCGATGAGCGAAGCCTGGAAATACGTGTTCGCGATCGCGCGCCGGTCGCCGAGGCCCTCGGCGAGCTCCAATGCGAGCTCGACGTCCTCGCGCGCGGCCACGTAATCGCGGTGGCGCCGGTGGCAGCGCGAGCGGTACTGGAGGATGTCAGCGCGGAGGAGGTCGCACGGGAACCCTGAACGCTCGGCCAGCAGCAGCGCCTCGTCGAACAGCGAGATCGCCGTGGCGATGCTCGAGAGCTGCCAGCGGCAGACGCCGAGCCGGAAGAGCACGTCCGCCCGGTCGACGTCGGAATGCTCCGGGCGCTCCGCGATCTCGCGGGCGCGCTGGAGGAGCTCGAGCGAAGCGCGCATGTCGCCGAGCTGGCCGAGCGACCACGCCTCGCCGACGAGCAGACGGAGCGTCAGCGCCGGCATGCCGGTGCCTTCCACGCTCGGACGTGCCTCGCGGAAGACCTCGATCGCCTCCTCGTACCGGTGCGCCTCGGCGTTGGCCTCCGCGCGTGCGAGCAGCGCCTCGGCCTTCGTGCGCTCCTCCGTCGAGACCCCGGACGCGAGGAACGCGGGATCGACGCCCAGCTGCTCCGCGAGCCACTCGACCGTGGCCGGCGTGGGCCGCGTCTTCCCCCGTTCGATCTGGCTGATGTACTCCTTCGAGAACCGCTCGCCCGCGAGCTGCGTCTGCGTCAGTCCGCTGGAGATGCGCAGTGCTCGAACGCGCTCGCCAAGGCGAGAACTCCCGGAAATACCAGGCGAAGCGGTCTCGGCGGCGGTCGTGGCGGTGTCTCGCATGCGCATGTCGGAGTCAAGCCGGGAACCGGATGAGCCGCGCTCCCCCGTGAGGGGGATGTCCGCCACCGCTCCAGGTCAAGTAACCCTAGCGCAAATCACTTGACCAAGCTACTTGACTTTTCAGGACGTGGCTCCTATAGTCAGCCCCACACCGCACCGACTACGCCAGGTCGGATGCGAAAGGCGCCACCGCCGGATCCGCCGGTGAGCCCTGGATGAACGTGGCTGGGCCGCAGAGCCACGATTTCTCCGGCTTACCGCCCCGGAAAGGGGTTGCCTCGAACGGAGAACGCCCCCGGAGCCGCAGCCGGGGGCGTTTTCGTTTGGCGGGTGGAACCTGCGGTTCCCCCCGCCGGCCCCCCTCCCCTTGGCGCCGGGTTACGAGCAACGCCGGGACAGGCCTACGGGCGAGTGAATCGCCCTAGGCCTCCGGTCTTCCCGCCGACTCGGTTCGATTCTTGCGGTGCTTGTGGGTCGCCTCAGCCTGACCCCGTCGTTGGGTTCAGCGCTTGCGGGCGACAACGAGTAGGTACTCGTAGACGTACTCGGCCGCGTCCGGCGTTCCGCGGTTGTAGGACAGGGCGAACTCGAGGAACTCGCGGTCCAAGGCCTGCGCGCGATCGGGGGCGCTCGCCTCGAGCGCCCCGTAGAGGGCGACGAGCGGCCCGAAGGTCGTCTTGAAGAAGTCGCGGTACTCCCCGGGGCCGCCTGGGCTTCGCTCCACGTATTCCTTCCGGGTCAGCTCCAGCGACGCGCGGTCGCCGAACAGCTCGCGAACGTGCCCCTCGTCGCCCCAGAGGACGGGCGGATGCACGCCGGGAGGCAGCGGCGGGGCGAACTCGGCGACGAGCTCGAAGAACCGCCCGGCCGTCCCGCGGCCCGTGAAGTTCGCCATGCCGATCGTTCCCCCGTCACGACAGACGCGCACGAGCTCATCGGCCACGGCCCTGTGGTCCGGGGCGAAGATCGCGCCGAACGCGGACGTGACGACGTCGAACTCCCCGTCGCGGAAGGGCAGCGCCTCGGCATCCGCCTCGACCCACTCGAGCTCGACACCGCGAGCCGTCGGCCTCGCGGCGACCGGCCGCAAAGTTCTCGGGCGTGATGTCGGAGGCCACGACCGACGCCCCGGCCTCGGCCGCGCGGATCGCCACGTTCCCGGTCCCCGCGGCGACGTCGAGCACGCGATCGGCCGACCCGATCCCGCACGCGTCGACCACGACCGGCCCGACCTCCCATACGAGCTCGGTCGCGAAGCGATGGTAGTCGCCGAGGGCCCACATCGAACGCGCCGCGGACTTGGCATCGGACGTCTTCGTCGTCATCGAGACCTCCCTGATCCTCGCGAGCGCCGCGGTCTCCGCGAGCGCTCTCACCTGTGATCGAGCCATTGCTCGACGGTAGAACGCCCGCTCGTCGGCGGCTTCGCCGGAACCGGCCATCTTGCATGGTCGCGACGTCCTGGCCCGATCGGGCCGGCTACGCGAGGTCGTCGAGCATGCCCTCCTCTGCTGCACGCGCGACCGCGGCGGCCCGCGAGCTCGCGTCGAGCTTGCGGAGGATGTTCGCGACATGCCGGTGGACCGTGTGTTCGCTCACGGTCAGTCGCTCGGCGATCTGGCGGTTGGTCCGACCGCGGGCTACGAGCCGGAGGACCTCGAGCTCACGCCGGGACAGGTGCCTCGAGCCAGGCCTGGCGCCGTCGGCTGACTCGAGCACGCGCTCCGCCTTGGCGGCTTCCAGCCTCGCGCCGAGGTCGACGAGCTGCGCGTGGGCCGTGCTCGCTTCGCGCTGCGCATCGGCTGGCCGGCCCGCCACAAGCAAGCACCGAGCCAGCTCGACCCGCGCGTGCGCGGCCTCGAACGGCATGCCGCTCCGCCCGAAACCGTCGACCGCGTCCTCGAGCAGGATCCGCCCGTCCTCCAGCTCACCTCGGGCGACGGCCAGAGTCCCCGCGACGAGGTCGGCCCCCGCGCGGAGCGGCGCGGTGCCGCCGAGCCGCTCGATCGCACGCAGCTTCTCGACCGCCCAAGCCGCCTCCTCGAGCTCACCCAGCGCGATCCTGGCCCGAGCGACGACGTCGAGCGCGCCCCAGGCATCCACGCCCGGGCTGGCGCTGATGGGCCGAAGCGAGCGTTGGGCGAGCTCCAGTGCGCCGCGGGGATCGTCGGCGTCGAGCGTGAGACGGGCGCGACAGACCTGTGCGGCCCGCGAAGCTCCGGCCTCTTCCAGGAGAGCCGAGGCATCTTCGCTCCTGCCTTGCCGCCGCCGGAGCTCCGCGAGGCCGACGAGCGGACCGCCTACCCAGGCCGGACGCGAGCGCGCGAAGTCGTCGACCGACGACACGAGCAGCTCCTCCGCGTCGTTCCAGCGCCCCCGCGCGACGTCCACCGCCCCGTACTCGGCGCGGCAGAACGCCAGCATGTAGCGGCTCCCGTAGCGGTCGGCGAACTCTGCGATCCGGTCACACCACTCGACCGCGCGCCGGTGGTCGAGCACCGCGATGCACGCGGAGACGAGGAAGCAGAACGTCCACGCGCCCGAGATCGGGATTGCCGCCTCACCTTCGAGCGCGACCGCAGTCGCCTCGTCGAGACGCCGCATCCCGAGCGCGACGTCACCGCCCGCGACGAGGGCGGACCCCTCGAGGGCAAGGCCGAGCATCTCGAGGTCCGCGACCCGGAAGCGTCTGCCCGCGTCCGCAGCCTCGGCCGCGAGGCGCAGCGCGCGGGCGCCATCGCCGGCGATCCGCGCGACGTAGCCCTCGTGGAACGCCAGCCAGCCGTGGTCGGGACCGATCTCGACCGGTTGCAGCAGACGGTGCGCACGCGCGAGCCAGCCGCTCGCCACTGCCGAGGCGCCGTGGAAATCCAGCTCGTCCACGGCCAGCCACGTAGCCATCCGGGCAGCCCCGCGCGGGTCGTCCGCCTCGCGGTAGAGCCGGTACGCCCTCTCACGGGCGGCGAACACGGCCTCCTCGTCGTCGAGCCACCAGGCCGCCCAGCTGAGCCCCTCGAACGCCGCGGCGGACTCGTCGTGCTCGAGCGCGCGCTCGAATCGTTCGCGGGCGCCTACCCAGTCGCCACTCGCGAGCTCCGACCAACCCGGCCCGGCGATCCGCCCGACTGTGGTGCCCATCGGCACATTGTCGCGCCGCTCGGCGCCCGTGGTCGAGCCCTCAGCCGGAGCCGGTCAGCCAGCGTTGGCGCTCCGCCCTGATCGCCTCGAAGTCGGCCGGGCCGAGCGGGCCGCCGAGGCGGTCGGCGACCGAGACGAGGAGCGTCCCCGCGACGAAGATCCACGCCTCCGCGTCCGGATCCCGGTCCGGGTGGATCGCGCCCGCGGCCTGCACGCGGCGGAGGACGTCCGCGAAGTAGTCGTGCACCTCCCGCATGTGCCCGCGCACGTGGCGGCGGATCTCGGGATCCTGCCCTGCCTCGGTGATGGCCTGCATCCAGAGGCTCGGCACGACCACCTTCACCTCGCGCATCGTCGCCGGGCCGATGGCTCGCCAACCCTCGGCCGGCCCGAGCTCCTCGATCTTCTCGTCGATGCGCGCGCGGATCCGGCCCCAGGCCTCGTCGAGGCAGGCGACGTACAAGTCGCGCTTCGACGCGAAGTGGCGGTAGAGGATCGGCTCCGAGACGCCCGCCTCGCGCGCGATCTGCGACGTGGTGGCGCCCGCGTAGCTCCCCTCCGAGAAGACGCGCAGCGCGGCGTCGACCAGTGCGAGCCTTCGCTCGGCCGCCGGCAGGCGGGTTCCGGGGGCCGAGCTCACGCGACGGGCTCCGTCACGCTGTGACCAGGCGCGCGCCCGGCGCCCTCGTGCGGCCGGACGAGCGCGAAGGCGACAACGGCGCCGACGGCCGCGATCACGGCTGCGACGAGAAGCCCGCTCTGGAAGCCGTCGATGAACGCCTCGGGCGTCCGCTCTCCGCCAGCCTTCTGGGCCATGATCGCGCCGATGATCGCGATGCCGAGCGAGCCTCCGACCTGACGCGAGGCGTTGAGGACCGCGGCTCCGACGCCGGCCTTGTCGACCGGGACGCCGCGCGTCGCCGCGGCGGCGCTCGGGGTCATCGTCAGCGCCATGCCGACGCCGCCGACGAGGAAGGCGGGAAGGATGTTCCAGAACGTCGCGTCCGCCCCGAGGCGCGAGAAGTAGAGGAGCTGGAGCGCGATCAGCACCATCCCGGTCGTCATGAGGCCTCGAGACCCGATGCGGTCGCTCGTCTTCCCGGCGATCGGGGCGACGACGATGATCAGGAGCGTCATCGGCAGGAACGCGGCCCCGGTCTGGACGGCCGAGTAGCCGAGGACCTGCTGCATGTACAGCGACATGAAGAAGAACACGCCGAACATCGCGAGCGCGACGAGCAGCACCACGAGGTTCGCGCCGGTGTACGTCGGGTTCCGGAAGAGCTCGAGCGGAAGCATCGGGTCGCGCTGGTGCCGTTCGAGGAGGTAGAACGCCACGAGCCCCAGAACGGCGATCGCGAACGCTCCGAGGATGCGTGCCGAGCCCCAGCCGTAGGTGTTCGCCTCGATCAGTCCGTAGGTCAGGGCGAAGAGCCCGATCGCCGAGGTCGCGAGCCCGGGTAAGTCGAGCCGCACGTGCGTCGTGTCGCGGGACTCGTCGATGAAGAGGAAGCTCGCGGCGATCGCGACGATGCCGACCGGCACGTTCACGAAGAAGATCCAGCTCCAATCTGCATGTTCCGTCAGCAGTCCGCCGACGAGCGGGCCGATCGCGAGCGCGAGCGCGGACACACCGGCCCAGATCCCGATCGCGGCTCCGCGCTGGTGCGCCGGGAATGCCGCGGCGATGATCGACAGCGTCGCGGGGTTCATGAGCGCGGCGCCGGCGCCCTGGAGCACGCGCGCGGCGATCAGCTCGTTGCTCGAGTCGGCGAGGCCGCACCACAGCGACGCGGTGGTGAAGACGGCGATGCCGATGACGAAGATCAGTCGCCGGCCGTAGGCGTCGGCCACCTTGCCGCCGATGAGCATCAGCGCCGCAAACGTCAGCGCGTAGCCGGCGACGACCCACTGCAGCTCGGACAGGTCGGCCCCGAGGTCCGCCTGGATCGCCGGCAGCGCCACGTTCACAACCGTGTTGTCGAGCATGATCATGAACAGGCCGAACGAGACCGCGGCCAGCGTGAACCACTTGCGTGTCTCCTCTGCGAAGATCCGTGCGCGCATCCAGTACCTTTCGCTGAAGTTAGTGGACACTAAGCTAGCCGATACTAACCTTGCTGCGCGGCAGTTCGCGTGGGTGCCGAGCGCGGCGCAGCTCGAGGCGGCGAACATCACGCGCCTCGCGAGACTCCTCGGCTGCGAGGACTTCGCCGCGCTCCATCGCGTCTCGGTCGAGGAGCCCGACCGCTTCTGGCGGACCGTGCGCGACGACCTGGGCATCCCGTTCTCGCGCGACTGGGACGAGGTTCTCGACGACTCTCGCGGCAAGGAGTGGACGACGTGGTTCACCGGCGCGCGGCTCAATCTCGCGACCGCCTGCGTGCACCGCTGGGCGGGCGCGCTGCCGGACGACGAGGCCGCGGTCTGGCTCGCCGAGGACGGTGCTCGGAGCGCGCTCACCTGGAGCGAGCTCTCGCGCGAGGTGACGCGGTTCGCCGAGGCGCTCGTGGCGCTCGGCGTCGGCGCGGGGGACGCCGTCGGGATGTACCTGCCGATGTCGCCGCACGCAGCCGTCGTCTCGCACGCCTGCGCGCACGTCGGCGCGATCCAGGTGCCGATCTTCTCCGGCTTCGCAGCCCCCGCGATCGCGGCGCGGCTCTCCGACGCGGGCGCGAAGGTCCTCGTGACGGCCGATGCGACTCTCCGCCGCGGAGCACGAGTGCCGCTCAAGGAGATCGCGGACGAGGCCCTGGCGGAGGCTCCCTCGGTCGAGCACGTCGTCGTCTGGAACCGGCTCGGCAGCGACGCGCCGATGACGCCCGGACGCGACCACGACTGGGACGAGCTCGTCGGCGGCCGCCCCTGGTGAGCTCGAGCCGGTGGAGCTCGAGAGCGAGGCTCCCTACCTCCTCGCCTACACCTCGGGTACCACCGGGAGGCCGAAGGGCGCCCTCCACGTCCAGGGCGCGTTCCTGCTCTCGATCGCGCGCGAGGCCGCGTACCAGGCCGATCTGGGACCGGGCGACCGCGTCCTCTTCGCGACCGACATGGGCTGGATCATGGGGCCGTGGACCGTGGTAGGGGCCGGCGCCGTCGGCGGAACGGTGGTCTATCTCGAGGGGGCGCCCGACTTCCCGCCCGACCGGATCTGGAGCGCCGTCGAGTCGGAGCGGGTGACGATGCTCGGCGTGTCGCCGACGCTCGTCCGCGCGCTCATCCCGCACGGCGAGCCGGCGGCGGAGCTCTCCTCGCTACGCGCGGTCACCACGACCGGCGAGCCGTGGAACCGCGGCCCGTACGACTGGCTGAACGAGCACGTCTGCGGTGCCGGCCGGATCCCGATCGTGAACATCTCGGGCGGCACCGAGGTGGGCGCCTGCTTCCTCTCCGTGTCGCTGCTCGAGCCGACGAAACCCTGCTCGCTCGGCTTCCCCGCGCTCGGGCAGGACATGGACGTGTTCGACGACGCGGGACGGCCGTTGCGTGGAGAAGTCGGCGAGCTCGTGTGCAAGCGGCCCTGGCCCGGGATGACCCGCGGGATCTGGGGCGACCCGGAGCGCTACCTCGAGACGTACTGGCGCCGCTTCCCCGGGGTCTGGACGCACGGCGACTGGGCTTCGGTGGACGAGGACGGCTACTGGTTCCTGCACGGTCGCTCCGACGACACGCTGAACATCGCGGGCAAGCGGATCGGGCCGGCCGAGCTCGAGTCGGCGGCGGTGAACCACGCGTCGGTCGCCGAGGCGGCCGCGATCGGCGTCCCGCACGAGGTGAAGGGCGAGGTCGTGTGGCTCTTCTGCGTCCTGCGGCCGGGGGCGGAGCGCGGACGCCGACGACGTGGCGCGCGCGGTGACCGACGAGCTCGGGAAGGCGTTCAAGCCCGAGCGGGTCCTCTTCGTCCCGGCGCTGCCGAAGACCCGGAGCGCGAAGATCGTGCGCCGCGCCGTACGCGCGAAGGCGCTCGGCCAGGATCCGGGCGACCTCTCGACGCTCGAGAACCCCGAGTCGCTGGACGCGATCGCGAATGCCGTCTGACCGGCTCGAGGGAGTCGCGCTCGTCACCGGCGGCGGCCGCGGGATCGGCGCCGGGATCGCGCGGGAGCTCGCGGACGCGGGCATGCGCGTCGCGGTGACCGGGCGGACGGTCGAGCAGGTCGAGGCCGTCGCGGCGGAGACCGGCGGGCTCGCGCTCGTCGGGGACGTGTCGCGGCGCGAGGACGTGGAGGGCTGGGTCGAGCGCACGGAGACCGAGCTCGGCCCGATCGACCTCCTCGTCGCGAACGCGGGCATCTCGAAGGCCCACGACGACGTGTGGAAGGTCGAGCCCGAGGACTGGTGGCGGGTGCACGAGGTGAACGTCTTCGGCGTCTTCCTCAGCTCCCGCGCGGTCATCCCGGCGATGCTCGAGCGAGGCGCGGGCGCGGGGCGGATCGTGATCGTCGCCAGCGGCGCGGCGTACCTCCCGGGCGCGCAGTCGACCGCCTACCCGTCCAGCAAGGCGGCGGTGCACCGCTTCGCGGAGGCGCTCGCGAACCAGCTCCAGGGCCGGATCCCCGTGTTCTCGATCAGCCCGGGCCTGGTGCGAACCGCGCTGACCGAAGGCTCGTTCCCGGACGACGCGCCCTGGACGCCGCCGGAGCTCGCTCCCAAGCTGGTCCGCGTGCTCGCGTCAGGGCGAGCCGACGCGCTCGCCGGCCGCTACCTCCACGCCGAGCACGACGACATCGAAGACCTCATCTTGCGCTCCGACGAGGTTGTGGCGGAGGACCTGAACGCGATCCGGCTCCGCCGCTGAAGGTCTCGCGGCCGAGCCAGGCGGCGGTCGGCGCAGGCCTGTGGATCGATCGGCGCGGAATCGGCGCGAATCCGTACACCACGCGTTCGCACTTCGGCGTTACGCTCGAAAGCGGGTGGAGGGTGGCCGAACACCCCACCCAGGGTGGGGAACGGACCTGGCTCGACGCCTGCCGCCGTGCGGTCTTCATCGCTCGTTCGTCACGCGCTTCGGACGAGAGTCCACCGCGCTGAACGCCCCGCCTACCGTCGCTTAACCCCGCGCGAACGGCCACGTCCCTAGGCTGCCGCGGGTGCCGTACTTCATCTGCCCCCACTGCAAGCGCCGGTCGATCGACACCGACGGCTACGAAGGCTTCTCGACACAGGCCGTGCAGTGTCGCGAGTGCGGCTTCGGGTTCCTGTTCGAGCTGCTCGAGGACTACTACCCGGCGCCGGAGACGGGGTTCGTGGTCTGCGACAGCGAGCGGCGGGTCCTTGCGGCGGGGCGCGGCGTCTTCGAGCTGACGGGCTACCGCGACGCCGACCTCATCGGGCGGGAGGTCACCGAGGCCCTCGCCCTTTCGGACACGTCTCCGATCGGTGTCGTGCAGGAGTGGGGCGTGCGCAAGCTGGGGCAGGAGCTCGCGATCAAGACGCGGGGCGGCCTCGACAAGCCCGTCACGATCGACTTCTTCCCGGCGTACGACGACGACGGCGGGCTTCTCATGGCGCTGACTCCGCGGTAGCGCGGGCGAGGCGCGGCCCCGACCTAGAGACGACCTCGGCACGATCCAGGTCTGGCGCGCGACCGCCAGCACCTCGCCGTCGGCGCTCAGCAAGGCGGTGCCCGCGAAGAGCTTGCGGCCGTCCTCCTCGAGCGGCCAGGACACGACGACGCAGGGCTCGCCCTCCACCGGCAAACGGTCGAGGCGGGCAGCCATGCGACCGAGGACGGTCTCACCACGTCCCTCGGCGCCGACCGCATACGCACCTGGGCAGTCGATCGCCGCCCAGACGATCTCGGCGGCGGGCTCGTGCGCGACCCACGGCGCGGCGTGCAGCGGCTCACGGCCCGGGACCGGGCCCGCGTGGACCCCGAGCCCTGCGTCGTTCTGACCTGGGTGGGCGCGGATACCGCACGTGAAGCACTCGCGAAAGCGGTCGCTGCCCATGCGCACGTGCCGCGCCGCCGCCTCGGCCGCTTCCGCGAGCGAGACGGGCGCGGGCGGCTCCGCGTCGACCCGGCCGGGGCGCGCCTCGGCGACGATGTCCTCCCCGTCGAGGAGCGTGACCGCGTCGCCGTCGCGCCGGACCGCGAGCGGCCGCTCGAGCGGCGGCGGGAGCCGCAGCGTGACCTCGACCTCGTCGGCGTCGACGAACGCCGCGAGCCGGCCCGCCGCGTAGCCGCCGTTCGCGGACGTGAGCGGGCCGCGGAAGCGATACGGGATGGTGATCTGGATCAAGGAGTTCTACCGTCGAGGCCGATCTCGGGCTCCGCCCGACCTCGGCCTAATGGGTGAGGCAGTCGGTATTCACCCATTGGGCGCTTGTCGGCGAAGCCGAGAAGCGCCTCGACCGGCAGCCGCTTGCGGTAGGTTTCCGACTGTGAGGCGAAAACTATGAGGATCGCGCTCGCGCAGCTCGACGTCATCGTGGGCGACCTCGCCGGGAACAGCGACCGGATCGTCTCGTTGCTCGGGGAGGCTCGCGCGGGCCGGAGCCGACCTCGTCGTGTTCCCGGAGCTCGCAGTCACCGGCTACCCGCCCGAGGATCTCCTGCTCCGGCCCGGCTTCCTGCGCGCCGCGCGTGAGACGCTCGAGGAGATCGCCCGCGCGACCACGGGCATCGTCGCGTTCGTGGGGACTCCCTGGTTCGACCGCGACCTCGCGAACGCGTGCGCCGTCTGTGCCGACGGTCGCGTGCAGGCCGTGTACCGGAAGCACTTCCTCCCGAACTACGGCGTCTTCGACGAGCACCGGTACTTCCTCGAGGGTCGCGACCTCGTCCTCGTCCAGATCGGCGACGTCCTCGTCGGACCGACCATCTGCGAGGACGTCTGGCAGCCGGGCCCTCCCGCCACCGACCTGGCCCTCGCGGGAGCCCAGCTCGTCGTCAACCTCTCCGCCTCGCCGTTCCACGTGGGGAAGGCCGAGGACCGGGAGGAGATGCTCGTCACCCGCGCGCGCGACTCGACCGCGTTTCTCGCGTTCTGCAACCTCGTCGGCGGGCAGGACGAGCTCGTCTTCGACGGCCACTCGGTCGTCCTCGACGACGCGGGCGAGGTCGTCGCGCGCGCGCCCGGGTTCGAGGAGCACCTGCTCGTCGCGGACATCGATCCCGCGGCGGCCCTCGGGCGGCGGCTCCGCGACGTCCGCAGGCGCGAGCTCGACCGCTCCCGCGAGTCGGTGCCCGCGGTCGAGCTCGTCGAGCTCGCCGCGCCGGCCGTGCCCGCGCGCCGAGCCCGCGCCGGCGACCGTCGTCCCATTCGAGCCCGAGCTCGAGCAGATGCGGCGCGCCCTCACGCTCGGCCTGCGCGACTACGTCGAGAAGAACAGCTTCACGGAGGTCGTCGTCGCCGTCTCCGGCGGCATCGACTCCGCCGTGACGGCCGCGCTCTGCGTGGACGCCCTCGGCGCCGACCGCGTGCACCTCGTCTCGATGCCGTCGCGCTTCTCGTCCGACGAGACGCAGAGGCGACGCAGAGCGGCTCGCCGAGAACCTCGGCGCGGCCTTTCGCGAGATCCCGATCGAGAAGGTCGTCGAGGCGTTCCGCGAGGTGCTCCGCGAGCCGACCGGCGGAGGCCCGGAGGGCCTCGCGGCCGAGAACCTCCAGGCGCGCGTGCGCGGCGTGATCCTGATGGCGCTCTCGAACACCTACGGCTGGCTCGTGGTCTCGACCGGGAACAAGTCCGAGCTCGCGGTCGGGTACGCGACGCTGTACGGAGACATGGTCGGGGGGTTCGCGCTCCTCAAGGACGTGTTCAAGACGGACGTGTTCCGGCTGGCGCGGTACCTGAACGAACGGGCAGGACGCGAGCTCGTCCCGGCGACCACGATCGAACGCGCTCCGAGCGCCGAGCTCCGCGAGGATCAGCGCGACGAGGACTCGATCCCCGCGTACGACGATCTCGACCCCGTGCTCGAGGCGTACGTGGAGCTCGACCGCTCCCGCGAGGAGCTGCTCGAGGAGTTCGACCCGCGGGTCGTCGAGCGCGCGCTCGATCTCGTCGACCGCGCCGAGTACAAGCGACGGCAGGCGCCGCCGGGAGTCAAGCTGCGGCCGAAGGCGTTCGGGCGCGACTGGCGGACGCCGCTCACGAACCGCTTTCGGGGTTGACCTGCGCTAACCGTAAGTGGTAGCTTACGGTAAGTGATGGCTAACGGTCATCCACTCGATGCCCTCGGCGACCCGACGCGGCGCCAGGTCTTCGAGCTGCTGCGCCGAGGGCCGCGGTCGGTCGGGGAGCTCGCGGCGGAGCTCCCTGTGAGCAGGCCGGCGGTCTCGCAACACCTCCGCGTCCTCGAGGACGCGGGCCTCGTCACCCACCGCAAGGAGGGGACGAGGAACCTGTACGGGTTGAACGGGAACGGAGTCGTGGAGCTCCGGGCCTGGGTCGACGGATTCTGGGACGAGGCGCTCGAACGTTTCAAGGACGCGGTCGAGGGCCAGGGAAAAGGAGGCACGACATGAGCGAGTCGCTCGTCATCGAGGCGGTGCGGAAGAGCGGTCACCGTCGATTGCACGGTCGAGGAGGCGTTCCGCGTGTTCACGTCGGACGCGAGCAGCTGGTGGCCGATCGCGACGCACTCGATCCACGGGAGACGCCGAGGCGATCGTCTTCGAGGAGCGGGAGGGCGGCGAGGTCTACGAGCTCGCGGCGAACGGCGACAAAGGCCACTGGGCCACGGTCGTCGGCTGGGAGCCGCCGTCCAGGCTCGTGCTCGCGTGGAACATCCTCGAGCGCGAGGCCGTCGCGACCGAGGTCGAGGTCCGCTTCCTGCCCGACGGCTCCCGCACGCGCGTGGAGCTCGAGCACCGCGGTTGGGAGACGATCGCCGAGGGCGCCGAGACGAAGCGCGACGAACTACGACACGGGCTGGGATCAGGTGCTGGGCTTCTACGTGGACCGGGCCGGCTGCGCTAAGGCCCGACCTCGACGGGCTCCGCGGGCGGCCCGTGCTGGAGCAGCTCGCGGAGAAGCGCCGGGAGGCGGCGCGGCGCGAAGAGCACGTCCGCCGCCTCCAGCTCGGCCGAGCGTCCACCAGCGGATCGCGGTGACGCCCTCGGCGTTCAGCTGCTCCCAGGTGTGGCGCGGACGCGGCTCGAACGGACGCGTCCGGACCAGGAAGTACACCTCCGTTTGGCCGTCCCAGCGGACGCTCGAGGTCGAACACGTGCGTCCGCGTCCAGACGAGCGGACCGAGCTCGACGCCCTCGAGCCCGGCTTCCTCGGCGAGCTCGCGGCGGGCGGCCTCCTCGTGCGTCTCGCCAGGCTCGAGGCCGCCGCCGACAGTGGCCCAGACAGGCGGCACGCCCGGGAAGTCGAATCGCACGAGGAGCACCCGCTCGTCGTCGTCGACCAGGATGACGCGCGCCGCCGGGCGTAGACGAAGCTCGCTCACGAGGCGAGGTCTCGCAGCGCGGTAAACAAGCGCAGCCGCTCGTCCCAGGGCACGGCCGCATTCGCCGGCGAGGTCGAGGGGAGCACGAAGAGGGCGGTTGTCGCCGAGCCGCCGCTCTTGCAGCCCGTGGTCGCAGCGCTCGCCGAAGACGCCCGTGTACGCGGTCTTGCCGACGAAGCCGATCGCGCGAGGCGCGTAGGCGCGCGCGATCTCCTCGAGTCGCTCGCGGGCGCCTTCGAAGTCCGCCTTGCGCAGGTCACCGACCCCGCGCGTCGTCCGTCGCGCGGCGTTCGTGAGCCCGACGCCGTGCTCGAGCAGCTCGTGCGACTCCTCGGGGAGCAGCTGGCGCGGAGTGAACCCGGCCGCGTGCAGCAGACGCCAGAAGTCGTTCCGCGGATTCGCGAACGGCGCTCCCGCCGACGCGCTCCAGCGGCCGGGGTTGATGCCGCAGAACACGACCTGCATGCCTGGCCCGAGTACGTCTGGGACGGGCGACTCGACCGGCTCCGTCACGGGAGGAGGTCGAGGACCTGCGGAATCGACGTGATCCGGAGACCGTCCCAGTCGCGGACCTCCTCCCAGCGCGGAGCCCTTCCGTCGGCGTGGATCAGCACCGGCGTCATCCCGACGTCGCGTGCGCCGCGCAGCTCGTCGTTCGCACCGTCGCCGACGAAGAGGCAGTCCGCGAGCTCGACCCCGAGCCCTTGGGTGGCGAGCCGGTAGATCGCCGGGTCCGGCTTCGCCAGACGCGCGGTGGCCGAGAAGACGGCGTGGTCGAAGAACCGCGCGAAGGACGTGTCCGCCCAGACGTCCGCGACCTCCTCGGAGCAGTTCGAGATGAGCCCGATGGCAAGACCTCGCTCGCGAAGCTCGGCCAGGGTGTGGAGAAGCCCGTCGCGCGGGACAAGAGCGCGCCGCGTCAGCTCGATTCGCCATCCAACGAGCTCGCCCACGTCCGCCTCGACGCCGAGCGCCTCGCACGCAGCCGTGAAGCAGGGGGCGAGCGGCCCGACCTGCCGGGCGCGAAACGCCTCCTCCGAGTACCACGTCTCGGCGAACCGCTCGTACGGAACGGCGAGGCGGTCGGCGATTCGACGGTTGAGGGCATCGCTCGCGTCCACATCGAAGTCGACGATCGTGTCCCAGAGGTCGAAGACGACGGCGCGCACCGGCACGCCGTGATCCTGCCCGAAGCGATGCTCGTCAGGCCGCGTCGGCTTCGCGCGCGTCGAGCCTGAGCTCCAGCAGGCGCCGAAGACGCTCGCCGACCTCGGACGGATCGTCCCGGAGGTCCGGCTCCTGTCTCAGGACTTTCACGGAGTCCTCGCTCCACCGCCACCCGTAGCAGCGCTCGTAGCACTCCGCCTCGCTGAGCGTCCGCAGGCGCCCGTCCATGTCGGCTCACAGTAGGTACGGGTGCGGACGGTGCGGGTACATTCGCCAGGTGCCGCCGAAGGCCCGAATCCTCGAGTTCGACGTCGCCGTGGCGGCCGACCGGTCGGTGACGAGCGGACTCGGCGGCGCGCCGATCCCGGCCGCGGACGAGTGGCAGGCCGAGCATCTCGTGCTCGCCGCGCTCGTTCGGTGCACGCTCGCGAGCCTCGACTTCCACGTGCGGAAGAACGGCGTCGAGGCGACGGCTTCCGGCAGCGCGCGCGGGGTGGTGACGAAGCGGCAGGAGGACGGCCTGTATGCGTTCGTCGAGATCGACGCGGAGCTCGTCGTCGACTTCGAGCCCGAGGTCGAGCAGGACGTCGCCGGCGAGCTGATCGCGAGCGCCGAGCGCGGCTGCTTCGTCGGCAACTCGCTGACCGTGCGGCCGCGCTATCGCTGGATCGTCAACGGCGAGCAGGTGCGGTAGCCGGTGCCGCCTACCCGCTCGGGGCCAGCCGCCAGACCTCCTCCCCGACCAGCGCGCCACCACAGCTCGGACGCATGATTCGGGCCCGCGAACGGGCGGCGGGATCGTCTCGAGGCCGCGGTTCGTCGCCGGGTCGATGCGCGAGAGGGTGCCGTCGCTCAGGTTCGGCACCCAGCGAGGAGATGCCCCGCCCGAACGCCACGTCTGAATTCTCACGCGAGCGGCGAGCGGCGGGCGGTGGCGGTGGCGGAATTGGCGATCTTTCGACGCGAAGTCGTCGACCACACGCGAGAGCTCTCTCGATAGCGTGCATGTAGGGACACGGGAGTGCCCCTGGGGGTGTTTCAGGTCGGGTGGGCGACGGGCTGCCTTGACGCTCGCTCCGATAGCCTCGGCGCCGTGAGCTCCCAGGCCTCCGAGCGCCTCGACGTCGCGGCCGTGCGGGCGCGGTTCTCCGCGCTCGACCGTCCGCTCGCGTTCTTCGACGCGCCCGGCGGGACGCAGTGCCCGGACGAGGTGATCGACGCGATCGCGAGCTACCTGCGCGAGTCGAACGCCAACGTCGACGCGCCGTACGAGACGTCGCAAAGGACGAACGAGCTCGTTCGTCTCGCGCGCGAGCGAGCCGCGTCGTTCCTCGGCTGCTCGGCGGAGGAGGTTGCGTTCGGGCCGAGCATGACCGGGCTGAACTTCCTGCTCACGCGCGCGTTCGGTCGCACGCTGCGCGCAGGGGACGAGGTCGTCGTGACGAAGCTCGACCACGACGCGAACGTCGCGCCCTGGCTCGAGCTCGCGCACGACCTCGGCATCGTCGTCCGTCACGCCGGGCTTACCGACGAGCTCGAGCTCGACTACGACGATCTCGCCGCGCAGCTCTCGGAGAGGACGCGTGTCGTCGCGTTCCCGGTCGCCGCGAACTCGGTCGGCACCGCGCCGGACGTCGGCCGGATCGTCGAGCTCGCACACAGAGCCGGCGCGCTGGCGTGGGCCGACGCAGTTCACCACGCGCAGCACGGGCCGATCGACGTCTCTGCGTGGGACGTCGACGTCCTCATCTGCTCGCCGTACAAGTTCTACGGACCGCACCTCGGTCTCGCGTTCGGCAAAGCGCGAGCTCATCGGGTCGTGGCGTCCGTACAAGGTGCGTCCGGCCGCGAACGAGCCGGTCGGCAGGCGCTTCGAGCTCGGCACCCTGCCGCACGAGCTCCTCGCGGGCTTCGTGGCCGCGGTGGACTACCTCGACTCGCTCGGCTGGGATGCGATCTACGCGCACGAGCACGCGCTTGGTCAGCAGTTCCTCGCGGGGCTACCGGAGGGAGTCGAGCTGTACGGGCCGCCGACGATGGCGGGACGTGTCCCTACGTTCTGCTTCAACGTCCCCGGGCGCCCGCCCGAGGAAATCGCCACCCGGCTCGCCGAGCGCGACCTCGCGGTCTGGCACGGCGACTACTACGCGGTCGAGACGATGCGGCACCTCGGCCTCGAGGACGGCGGCGCGGTCCGCGCGGGGATCGTCCACTACAACACCGAGGACGAGGTCGACCGGCTCCTCGCCGCGCTCGCGGAGCTCGCGTGAGGCTCCTCCTTCTCGGCGGGCCGAAGTTCCTCGGCCGGGCAGTCGCGGACGCCGCGCTTGCCCGCGGGCACGAGCTGACCTTCTTCAACCGCGGCCGGACGAACCCGGAGCTACACCCCGAGATCGAGAAGCTGCGCGGCGACCGCGACGGCGACCTCGGTGCGCTGGCGGGCCGGGAATGGGATGCGGTGGTCGACACGTCCGGCTACCTCCCGCACGTCGTGCGCGCGTCGGCCGAGGCGCTCGCAAGCTCGGGTCTCTACTGCTTCGTCTCGAGCATCTCGGTGTACGCGGACTTCAGCCGGCCGATCGACGAGGAGAGCGAGCTCGCGCCGCTCGGGGATCAGCCGATCGACGAGCTGGCCCCGGACTTCTCGAACTACGGCGCGCTCAAGGCGCTCTGCGAGCAAGAGGTGAGAGCTGTATTCGGAGAGACGGCGCTCGTCGTCCGGCCTGGACTCATCGTGGGCCCGCACGATCCGACGGGCCGCTTCACGTACTGGCCGCACCGGGCCGCGCGCGGCGGCGAGATCCTCGCGCCGGGCCCACCCGAGCGTATGTCCCAGTTCGTCGACGTGCGCGACCTCGGGGAGTGGGTCGTCGATCTCTGCGAACGGAAGGTCGCGGGCACGTTCAACGCGACGCATCCCGGAGTGACGCTCGGCGAGCTGCTCGAGACATCCGTCGCGGCGGCCGGGAACGACGCGACGGTCACGTGGGTGACCGACGACTTCCTCGTCGAGCAGGAGGTCGGCCAGTGGATGCAGCTCCCGCTCTGGCTGACCGGCCCGGAGCACGCCTACATGGACCGCGCGGACGTGAGCCGCGCGCTCGGCGAAGGGCTCGGCTTCCGACCGCTCGAGGAGACGGTCCGCGGTGCGCTGGACGATGCCGCGACGACGGATGCCGCCGGGCTCTCCGCCGAGCGCGAGGCCGAGCTGCTCGCGGCATGGCATGGCCGCTGACTACTCGGGGACGCCGCTCGCGAAGAAGCTCGGTGCGAAGCCGGGCGCAGGTGTCGTCGTCTACTTCACGACCTCCCGAGACAGTCTCGAGCGGCGCTTCGAGGGGCTGAAGGCGACGCTCGACCCGGCCGACGGGCTGTGGATCGCGTGGCCGAAGAAGACATCGAAGCTGGAGACGGATCTGTCGTTCGAGAGCGTTCAGGCCGTCGGCCTGGAGCACGGGCTCGTCGACAACAAGTCGTGCTCGATCGACGAGAGCTGGCAGGCGCTCCGCTTCGTCTACCGGCTCGAGGACCGGTAGCGGCTCAGTCGTAGGCCTTGCGGGCGCGGTCCCACGGCTCCTCGTCCCAGCGGATGAGGTCCGGGTCGATCCCCCGCGCCTCCGCGAGGTCGACGGTAAGCCGCTGGAAACGGACGATGTCGACGACCGGGTGGCTCGTGTGCACCATCGTCGCCTCGCACCCGAGCTCGTTGAGCGCCCGCAAGACGTCGTGCGCCCGCTGCGCCGCTCGGCCCTCGCCCTCGAGGACGACGCACCGCACGGAGGGGTCGATCGCGGCGAGATGGCCGTGCAGGAGCTGCTCCGTATGGTGCGACTCGGCGGCCACGCGAGCTCCCTCGCGGAGCTTCAGCACGGCCTCCAGAACCGTGGCCAGGTCTCGTCCCGCCCCGATCACCGCGAAGCGATCGTGCGGAGACGCGCCGAGCGGCGTCGCCTCGAGCTCCGCCGCAACCGCGTCCGCGAGCCCCCCGACGTCCTCGCCGCCGAGCGCCCGCCCCGCCGCGACCGCGCACGTGTAGCTCGCCGTGTGGCAGTAGCTCTTCTCGATCTCGGGAGTCGCGACCACGACGTGGTCGACCGCCTTCGCGAGGCGGCTGTCCGGAGCGCCCGTGATCAGCCATGTCTCCCCCGCGAACGCCTCGACCGCCTCGAGCGTGAGGCGCGTCCCGCCCTCGTGGCTGACGGCGACGAGGACGTCGGCCTCGGGAGCGTTCCCGAGAACGACCTCGAGCGACTGCGCCGCGGTGCCCGAGGCGAGGGCCGCGTGATACGAGGTCCCGCAGCCGACGAAGAGGACGCGCGCGCCCTCGGGCAGCCGCCGGTCTCCGACGCGCTCGGGGACCTGGCGGAGCCACTCCGGCTGCGCGGCCATGGCCGCTCTGGTCAGCTGTTCCGGCACGAGGCCTGTCTATACCATCGAGCCGATGTCGATCTTCGAGAAAAGCACGCTCGGCAACGGCGTCCGCGTCGTGACGGCGCCGATGCCGCAGGTGCAGTCGGTCTCCTGCTTCGTGATGCTCGCGGCCGGCTCGCGCTACGAGACGGCGGGCTCGAAGGGCATCGCCCACTTCTCGGAGCACATGTTCTTCAAGGGGACGGAGCGGCGCCCGACCGCGCGGACGATCGCCGCGGAGATCGACGCGATCGGCGGCGAGTTCAACGCCTTCACGGGCAAGGAGCTCACCGGCTACTACGTCCGCTGCGGCTCCGAGACGCGGGACACGGCGCTCGACGTGCTCACCGACATGCTCCTCCACTCGCGCTTCGACGAAGGTGAGATCGAGAAGGAGAAGGGCGTGATCCTCGAGGAGATGAACGTCTACCTCGACACGCCGCAGCGCTACGTCGGGAATGTCTACGACCGCCTCATGTACGACGACCATCCCCTCGGCTGGGACGTCCTCGGAACGAAGGAGACGGTCGAAGGAGCGACGCGCGAGACGTTCTCGTCGTACCTCGACGCCTGGTACCGGCCCGAGCGGATCGTGGTCGGGATCGGCGGGCGGATCGGCGACGGCCTGAACGAGCGCCTGGAAGAGCTCCTCGGCGGCATCGCGCCCGGCGCGACCGGCGCGCCCGAGCCCGCGGCGATCCCCGCCGACCGCTCGCCGGTGATGCTGCACACGAAGACCTCGGAGCAGGCGCATCTCATCCTCGGCGTGCGCGGGTATCCGATCGGGCATCCGGACCGGTACGCGCTCCAGCTTCTCTCGGTCGTCCTCGGCGGAGGCATGTCCTCGCGCCTCTTCACCGAGGTGCGCGAGCGCCGCGGCCTCGGGTACTACGTCCATGCCGCCGGGTCCTCGTACACGGACGCAGGGACCGTGTACTCGGGCGCCGGCGTCGACGTCGCGCGTGTGGACGAGGCGATCACGACGATCCTCGGCGAGCTCCGGAAGATCGCCGCCGAGCCGGTGCCGGCCGACGAGCTCGAGAAGGCCCGCGGCTACGTCAAGGGCCGGTTCGTGCTCCGCCTCGAGAGCCCGCAGGGGACGATCCAGTTCGGGCTCCGGCGTGAGGTGCTCGAAGGCGAGATCGAGGAACCGGAGGAGCTCCTGCGCCAGATCGACGCGGTGACGGTCGAGGACGTGCAGCGCGTCGCGAAGGACCTCTTCGAGGGCAAGCGCCTGTACCTCGCTCTCGTGGGGCCGTTCGACGAGCCCGAGCGGTTCGAGAAGCTGCTCGCCGCCTAGGCCTAAACTCGCGGTCGTGGGCGAGCGCGAGTTGCTTCGGCGCACGGCCGAGATCGCGGCCGACTTCATCGAGACGCTCCACGAGCGCCCGGTCTGGCCGCCGGCATCCGTGGAAGAGCTCCGCGCGGCGCTCGGAGGCGAGCTGCCGGACGGGCCGAGCGATCCGCTGGAGGTGATCGAGGCTTTCGCAGCGGCGAGCGAGCCGGGCGTCGTGGCGATTCCGAGCGGGCGCTACTTCGGCTTCGTCATCGGCGGCGCGCTGCCTGCGGCGCTCGCGGCCGACTGGCTGACGAGCGTCTGGGACCAGAACTCCGGGCTGGTCGTCGGCGGCCCGGCCGCAGCGGTGGCGGAGGAGGTCGCCGGGCACTGGCTCGTCGAGCTCCTCGGACTGCCCGCGAGCTCGTCCTTCGCCTTCGTCACGGGCTGCCAAATGGCGCACGTGACGTGCCTCGCCGCCGCCCGGCATGCGGTGCTCGAGCGCGCGGGCTGGGACGTGGAGAGCCGCGGCCTCGCGGGATCGCCGCCGATCCGGTCGTCGTCGGCGGCAAGCGCCACGTGACCATCGATCGCGCGCTGCGGCTGCTCGGGCTGGGTCGGGGGGCGGTCGTCTTCGCAGACGTGGACGACCAGGGGCGCACGTCGGCGGCAGCGGTCGCGGCCGCCCTCGAGGGCCACGACGGCCCCGCGATCGTCTGCACGCAGGTCGGCGAGGTGAACACGGGCGGGGTCGACCCCGTCGAGGAGATCGCGGACTCCCTCAGCGGGACCGACGCCTGGGTGCACGTGGACGGCGCGTTCGGGCTCTGGGCAGCGGCGTCCCCCGAGCTCCGGCACCTCGTCGACGGCGTCGAGCGAGCCGACTCGTGGGCGACGGACGCGCACAAGTGGCTGAACGTGCCCTACGACTGCGGGCTCGCGTTCGTCAAGGATCCCGCTCCGCACCGGGCTGCGATGGCGATGACCGCCGAGTACCTCGTCACCGACGAGGGCGCGGCCTGGGACGCGATGGACTGGACGCCCGAGTTCTCCCGTCGCGCTCGCGGCCTCAGCGTGTACGCGGCGCTCCGCTCCCTCGGCCGGTCGGGCGTCGCCGAGCTCGTCGAGCGATGTTGCCGTCACGCGCGGCGCTTCGCCGACGAGCTCGCAAAGCTCCCCGGCTGCGAGATCCTGAACGAGGTCGTTCTCAACCAGGTGCTCCTCCGCTTCGCGGACGACGAGACGACCGACGCCGTGCTCGCGCGCGTGCAGGAGAGCGGCGAGGCGTGGATGAGCGGCACGACGTGGCACGGCCGCTCCGCGATCCGCATCTCGGTCTCGAACTGGCGGACGAGCGACGAGGACGTCACGCGCGCGCTCGCCGCGTTCCAGCAAGCCGTCTTGGCAAGCCGGTGAGCGACGAGCGCGAGCTGCTCGCCCGCACGGCCGAGATCGCGGCGGACTACCTCGCGTCCGTGCCCGACCGGCCCGTCTTCCCCGACGTCGCCGACGACGATCTCCGGACCGCACTCGGCGGACCGCTGCCTGCCGCGGGGTCGGCACCGCTCGAGCTCACCGAGGAGCTCGCGCGCTCCGCCGACGCAGGGCTCGTCTCGAGCCAGGGAGGCCGCTACTTCGGATTCGTCACCGGCTCGTCGCTCCCGGCTGCGCTCGCCGCGGACTGGCTCACGTCGACGTGGGATCAGAACCTCGCTTTCGCCGTCATGAGCCCCGCGGCGGCAGTGATCGAGGAGACAGCGGGCCGGTGGTGCGCCGAGCTGCTCGGTATCCCGGCATCCGCGTCGTTCGCCTTCGCCACCGGCACGCAGATGGCCCACGTCACGTGCCTCGCGGCCGCGCGTCATCACGTGCTCGCCGGCGCGGGCTGGGACCTCACGGAGAACGGCCTCGCCGGCGGCCCGCCGATATCGGTCGTCGTCGGCGCCCAGCGCCACGTCACCATCGACCGCGCGCTGCGGTTCCTCGGCATCGGCCGCTCCCAGATCGTCGTCGTCGACGCCGACGACCAGGGGCGGATGGACGCCGACTCGCTCGCCGAGGCTCTCGGGCGGCTGACCGGCCCGGCGATCGTCTGCGCGCAGGCGGGTGAGGTGAACACCGGCGCGTCGGACCCGTTCGAGCGGATCGCCGACCTCACGCGGGGCGCCGGCGCATGGCTGCACGTGGACGGCGCGTTCGGGCTGTGGGCCGCCGCGAGCCCTCGGCACCGGCATCTCGTCGCGGGTCACGAGGCGGCCGACTCGTGGTCGGTCGACGCGCACAAATGGCTGAACGTGCCGTACGACTGCGGGATCGCATTCTGCGCGCGACCCGAGTCGCATCGCGCTGCGATGTCGATGCAGGCTGCATACCTCGAGGAGTCGCCGGCCGGTGCGCTTCGCGATCCCGCCGACTGGACCCCCGACTCCTCGCGCCGCGCCCGCTCGATTCCGGTCTACGCGGCGATCCGCCAGCTCGGCAGCACGGGGATCGCCGAGCTCGTCGAGCGCTGCTGCGAGCTCGCGCGCAAGGTCGAGGCCGGTCTCGCGCGGCTCCCGGGCTGCGAGATCCTCAACGACGTCGTGCTCAACCAGGTCCTCTTCCGGTTCGCCGACGACGCCGAGACGAGCTCCGTGCTCGCTCGGCTGCAGGCTGGAGGCGAAGCCTGGATGGGCAGTACGACGTGGGCGGGCCGGCCCGCGATCCGGCTCTCCGTCTCCGGATGGCGCACGACGCGAGACGACGTCGAGCGAACCATCGCGGCGTTCGAGGCTGCGCTCGCCGCGAGCTAGCCTAGGGCGATGGAGCAGCAGGCGGTTCGCGTCGTCCGGCACAACTCCGAGCACGGGCGCTGGGAGCTCGTCGAGCGCGCTCCCGATCCACGGCTGCGTGGGCTCGTCGCCGACTACGAGGGCTACGTGGAGTGGGGCACTCCCGCACCTGTCCACCGGCAGCAGGTTCCGACGACGTGGCTGCCGCTGATCGTCAACCTCGGCTCAGCCTGGAACGTCGCCGACTCGGCCGACGGCGACGGACTTCAGCGCCTCGACAGCTTCTTCGCCGGGCTCTTCGACCGCTCGGCGTTCGTCGCGGCCGAGGGTCCGGCGAGCTGCGTGCAGGTCAACCTGACGCCGCTGGCGGCACGCATGCTGCTCGGACATCCGATGCACGAGCTCGCGAACAGGACCGTCGACCTCGGGGATGTCCTGCCCGCGACTGCACGGCACCTGCCCGAGCGCATCGCGTCCGCAGAGACGTGGGAAGACCGGTTCGCCGTCCTCGACGACCTCCTCCTGCGCGCGTTCGCGGACGCCCGCCGGCCGGAACCGGAGGTCGACTGGGCCTGGCGCATGCTCGTGCGGAGCCGCGGCCGCGTGCGCGTAGGCGCCCTCGCCGACCACCTCGGTCGAAGCCGCCGCCATCTCGTGGCGCGTTTCCGCGAGCACATCGGGTTGCCGCCCAAGACCGTCGCGCGGATCCTCCGCTTCAACTCTGCTACGAAGGTGCTCCAGGGACGGTCGGGCGTCGACTTCGCCGAGCTCGCTTACGAGTGCGGCTACTACGACCAGGCGCACCTGAGCCGCGACTTCCGTGAGTTCGCCGGGGTCCCGCCGGGCGCGTTCGCCCGCCGCCTCGACCCGGAAGCCGGCCTGCTCGTCCAGTAGTCGGTCACATTCGTCCAAGACACGCGCGTTGACGGCCGCCTACGCTCGTCGCATGACGACGAGAGGAGACACCTTGAACTGCATCCCCTTCCTGACCTACGAGGAGGCGCGCACGGCGCTCGACTGGCTGAGCTCGGCGTTCGGCTTCGAGCGGACTGAGGTGCACGAAGGCGAGAACGGGAGGATCGCGCACGCGGAGATGCGCTTCGACGGCGGCCTCGTGATGCTCGGCTCGGCCGGCGAGAACGAGTTCGGGATCAAGACGGCTCGCGAGCTCGGCGCCGTGAACCAGGGCGTGTACGTGATCGTGGACGGAGTCGATGCGCACTTCGAGCGCGCGCGGGCGGCCGGCGCGGAGATCGTTCGGGAGCTCAACGACACCGACTACGGCTCGCGCGAGTACATGGCGCGGGATCCCGAGGGCAATCTCTGGAGCTTCGGCACGTACCGGCCCGAGCCGAGAAGCTGACGCGGAAGTACGCTCGGGGTCGTGCCGGACGTGACCGTCAACGGCGTACGGCTCCACTACGAGGAACGCGGCACGGGCGTTCCGATCCTGGGGATCCACGGCGCCGGCAGCTCGGCCCTCCTGTGGGAGGAGGCCGCCGAGAGGCTGTCCGAGCTCGGGCGCGCGATCATCTACGACCGGCGCGGCTGCTCGCGCAGCGAGCGTCCGGACCCGTACGAGGTGACGAGCGTGCGCGAGCACGCCGACGACGCACGCGAGCTGCTGCGCGCGCTCGACGCCGAGCCGCCGATCCTCATCGGCCGAAGCTATGGCGGGACCGTCGCGCTCGAGCTCGCGCTCCAGGATCCGGAGTCCGTCCGCGCGCTCGCGCTGCTCGAAGCGGGGCCGATGGGGCTCTCCCCCGAGTACGACGCGTGGTTCGTGTCGCTGCGGGCCGGCCTCGACGAGCTTGCCGCCGCAGGCCGGGTCGAGGCGGTCGGCGAAGCCGTGCTCCGCGAGGTGGTCGGAGCGTGGGAGGAGCTGCCCGCGGAGCTGCGCGAGATCTTCACCGAGAACGGCCAGGCGCTCCTCGCCGAGGTCCGCGGCGGCGAACGGCTCACGGACACGTCGCAGCTCGGACAGCTGCGCGTGCCGACGCTCATCGTCTCCGGCGAGGAGTCTCCGGCTCCGCTCCAGCACGCGACCGCGGCGCTCGAGCGCGCGCTCCCGCAGGCGAGAGCCGTACGCGTTCCGGGCGGACATGCGATCGATCCGGCCGCACCCGAAATTCTCGCCTTCGTCGCCGAGGTCCTCGCGAGCTGAGTGGTCTTAACAGTGCCTGGCACTGTTAAGACCACAAGACTGTGCCAATCGGTTCACAGGCGCTCTCGCACGGCTAGCTTCGGGTTGTGGGCCGTATGCCACGCACGAGCCTCCCCGACGGCTTCTTTCATGTCGCCTCCCGCGGCGTGGCAGGCCGCGGGAACATCTTCGTCGACGACGACGATCGTGAGACGTTCCTCGCGCTTCTGCGCCGGACGGGACGCAAGCACGAGTGGACATGCCACGCGTTCTGCCTCATGGGGACGCACTACCACCTCGTGCTGGAGACGACCCAAGCTGGGCTCTCGTCGGGCCTCCAGCGACTGAACTGGCTCTACGCCCGGTACTACAACGAGAAGTACGGGTGCTTCGGCCATGTCTTCGCCGACCGGTTCTCGACCCGCTCGATCGAGAGCGAGGAGTACCTGTTCGATGCGTGTGCGTACGTCCTGCTGAACCCGGTCAAGGCCGGCCTGTGCGACAGGGCCGACGACTGGCCGTGGTCGTACAGCCGCTACGGGCTGCACGCCGCCTGAGCGAGACGGGCTACTCCTCGGACGGCTGAGCGACCGCGCGGTCTGCGATCTCGGCGACGACCGCGGGATCCGCGAGCGTCGTCGTGTCCCCGAGCGGCCTGTCCTCCGCGACATCGCGGAGCAGTCGGCGCATGATCTTCCCCGAGCGCGTCTTCGGGAGCTCGGGCGTGAAGACGATGTTCGCCGGCTTCGCGATCGGGCCGATCTTGACCGCGACGTGGTTCCGAAGCTCCTCGAGCCGCTCGACGGAGCCCTCCTCCCCGCCCTTCAGGGTCACGAACGCGACGATCGCCTGCCCGGTCAGCGCGTCGGCGCGCCCGCAGACCGCAGCCTCTGCCACGCTCGGGTGGTCGACGAGCGCCGACTCGACCTCGATCGTGGAGATCCGGTGCCCGGACACGTTCATCACGTCGTCGACCCGACCGAGGAGCCAGAAGTCGCCGTCCTCGTCGACCCGCGCGCCGTCGCCCGCGAAGTACATCCCCGGGAACCGCTCCCAGTAGGTCGCGCGGAAGCGCGCGTCGTCGCCGAAGATGCCGCGCGTCATCGCCGGCCAAGGCCGCCGCAGCACGAGGTAGCCACCGCCGCCCGGCCCGACCTCGTTTCCGTGATCGTCCACGACGGCCGCGTCGACGCCCGGGAACGGCTTCGTCGCCGACCCGGGCTTGAGCGTCGTGACGCCCGGCAGCGGCGTGATGAGGATCATCCCGGTCTCGGTCTGCCACCACGTGTCGACAACCGGCGTCCGGTCGCCGCCGATGTGCTCGCGGTACCAGACCCACGCCTCCGGGTTGATCGGCTCGCCGACGGTGCCGAGCAGGCGCAGCGACGACAGGTCGTGCTTCCCCGCGAACTCGGGCCCCCACTTCATGTGCGCGCGGATCGCGGTCGGCGCCGTGTACAGGATCGTGACCTTGTACCGCTCGACGATGTCCCACCACCGGTCCTTGTCCGGGAAGTCCGGCGTCCCCTCGTAGAGGACGCTCGTCGTCCCGTTCGTGAGCGGGCCGAAGACGATGTAGCTGTGCCCCGTGACCCACCCGATGTCCGCGGCGCACCAGTACACGTCGGTGTCGGGCTTCAGGTCGAAGACGTAGTGGTGCGTCGCCGCGACGCCGACGAGGTAGCCCGCGGTCGTGTGCGCGATGCCCTTCGGCTTCGCGGTCGTCCCGCTCGTATACAGCAGGTACAGGAGATCCTCGGAGTCCATCGGCTCGCACGGACAGCTCAACGGGTCTGCCGGCTGGCCCTGGATGAGCTCGTTCCAGCTGAGGTCGCGACCCTCGACCATCGGGACGTCGCCGCGCGTCCGCTGGCCGACGACGACCCGGCGCACGGTAGGGGCGGACAGGAGCGCCTCGTCGGCGTTTCGCTTCAGCGGGACGATCTGCCCGCGCCGGTAGCTCTCGTCCTGCGTGAGCAGGACCTCGCAGCGCATGTCGTTCAGCCTGTCGGCGAGCGCCTCGGCCGAGAAGCCGCCGAACACGACCGTGAATGGCGCGCCGAGCCGCGCGCACGCGAGCATCGCGACCGGTAGCCCCGGCCCCATGCCCATGTAGATCCCGACCGGAGTGCCCTTGCGGACGCCGAGCGCGCGCAGGCCGTTGGCGGCCATCACGACGTGCTCCAGCAGCTGGGCGTACGTGATCGGCGTGCGCTCGCCCTCCGGCTCGCCCTCGTAGAAGTACGCGACCTTGTCCCCGTTGCCCGCCGCCACGTGACGGTCGAGGCAGTTGTAGGTGACGTTGATCTTCCCGTCGAGGTACCACTTCGCGTACGGCACCTCGAACTCGTACAGCGTCGTGAACGGCTCGAACCACGTGACACGCTCACGGCCCTCGTGCTCCCAGAAGACGTCGAACGGCGTCTCGTAGATCGCCTCGGTGGCGTTCGCGTGGCGCGCGAAGTCGCGCGGCGGCGGATAGCGCCGTTCCTCGAGGAACAGCGTCTCGATCGCGCTCTCGCGGCCCGCGCCGTCCACCGTCGGCTCCGGAGGCGCCGCGCTCTCCCGTTCGCTCACGGCGAGACCTCCAGGTCGTACGGGCAATCCGTCAGCCGCTCGTAGCCGTCGTCCGTCACGAGGAGCAGGTCTTCGACGCGGACGCCGCCGACGCCGTGGCGGTAGAGGCCCGGCTCGATCGTGATCACGTCCCCGGCGACGAGCTCCTCGCCGAGCATCCCGAGCGACGGCGACTCGTGCACCTCGAGCCCCACGCCGTGGCCGAGGCCGTGGTAGAAGCCGTCGCGAAGCACCTCGCCCTCCTGCTTCGTGAGCTGCGTCGGGTGGCCGTGGTCGGCGAAGAAACGCGAGACGAGCCGGTGGACGTCGCCGCCGTTCACGCCCGGCTTCACCTCCGCCGCAGCGAGCTCGAGCGCCTCGAGGCAGAGCGAATGCCAGCCTCGGAGATCGCCAGCACCGTCGCCGACGAAGATCATGCGCGTGATGTCCGCATAGCAGGCGGACTCGAGATCGAGCGGGAAGAGGTCGAGCAGGACGACGTCGTCCGCACCGATCGGCCCGGAGCCCATGTCGTGCCCGACCGCGGTCTGCGCGCCGTGCGAGACGATCATCTCCTCGGCGAGCGCGCCGTTCGCGAGGAAGGCGGCCTGAATGTGCTCCTTCAGGAGCTCGCATGTGAGCGGTTCGCCGTCGAGCTCGAGCCCGCCGTTCGCGCGCTCGGCGCCGGCGAGGAGCTCGCGCGCGGTCACGACGCCGATCTCGGCTGCCTTCTGGGCTCGCCGGATCCCCGCGAGCTCCGCGTCGCTCTTGCGTCGCCTGCGATCGTCGAAGAGCCCCTGGTCGACGGTCAGCTCGACGCCGGCGGCGCGGAGGGCGTCCGCGCGGCCGAGCGGGAACCCGGACGGCACCGTGACGCGCTCGAGGCCGAGCCCGTGGACGATCTGCACAGTCTGACGGAGCGCCGCCTCGTGAAGACCCAGCCCGCTTCGGCGGATCTCGTCGGCGCCGAACTCCTCGGTCGGCCGCACGTCGAGCCCGGTCGCGAGCGCCTCGATCCGCGTCGCCTCCATCGAGGAGACGACGACGATCCGCTGCCCGTCCTTCTCCGCGTAGACGAACGGGTCGGGGATCCCGAGCGCCACCTCGTGCCGGAGCTCGGGCGTGCGGAGGGTGTCTCCGACGATGAGGACGTCGCCCACGCGCGCGATCCTACCCGGCCGGATCCTGGACGCTCGTCGGCACGTCGTGCTCCCCGCGAACCACCCCTCCGGCCCAACGTCCCCCAGGGGCACTCCCGTGTCCCTACACGCACGCTACCGGGGAAATGCTCGAGTGTGTGTGCCGGATCGGCGCCGGTTGAGTCACGCGCGGTCGATTCACTTCGGCGGGCCGGGAGAGACCCCGCATCTATAGAGTCCCGAGCGGTGGACGCCGACCTGCGCACGCTGCGGGAGCGACTAGGGGAGATCTCCGACCTCTACCGCGCTATGGGCGTCCTCGGCTGGGATCAGCGCGTCATGATGCCGCCGCTCGGCACACCCGCGCGCGCCGAGGCGATGGCGACGCTCGGCCGGATCGCGCACGAAAAGTTCACCGACGATGCGCTCGGAGCCCTGCTCGAGAAGCTCCGCCCGCTCGAGGAGTCGCTCGACTACGACTCCGACGAGGCGAGCCTCATCCGGGTCGCCCGCCGCGACTGGGAGAAGAACCGGCGCGTCCCGGCCGAGCTGCGCGCCGAGATGATCCGCGCCGGGTCGCAGGGCCAGCACACCTGGGTTGAGGCGCGCCGGAACAACGACTTCGCCGCCTTCCTCCCCGTCCTCGAGCGCAACCTGGAGCTGAAGAAGCGCTACGTCGAGTGCTTCGAGTGGGACGACTCGCCGTACACGCCGCTGCTCGACGACTACGAGCCGTTCATGAAGACGACCGAGGTCGCCGAGGTCTTCGACGAGATCGAGCCGCACCTCGCCGAGCTCGTGAAGTCGGCGCCGGATGTCGACGCCTCGTTCCTCGACGTCTCGTACGACCCCGACAAGCAGCGCGAGTTCTGCCTGCGGGTCGCCGAGACGGTCGGCTTCGAGGAGGGCGCCTGGCGCCTCGACCCGACCGTGCACCCCTTCTGCACGTCGTTCTCGACCCGGGACGTCCGCCTGACGACGCGCTACCAGCCGACCGGGCTCGGCTCGCTGTGGGGGACGCTGCACGAGTCCGGGCACGGGCAGTACGCGCACGGGATCGCGTCCTCGCTCGAGCGCACGCCGCTCGCGGGCTCGCCGTCGCTCGGCCTGAACGAGTCGCAGAGCCGGACGTGGGAGAACCTCGTCGGCCGCAGCCGCCCCTTCTGGATCCACTGGTACGAGCCGCTCCAGTCGACGTTCCCGGCGGAGCTCGGCGACGTCTCGCTCGATGCGTTCGTCGCGGGGATCAACCGCGCGCGGCCGGGCTTCATCCGCGTCGAGGCCGACGAGACCACCTACAGCCTGCACATCATCCTCCGCTTCCGCCTCGAGCGGCAGCTGATCGAGGGCCGGCTCGAGCCGAAGGACGTGCGCGAAGCCTGGAACGCGGGCATGAAGGAGCTGCTCGGCGTCGACGTCCCGGACGACGCGCAGGGCGTTCTCCAGGACACGCACTGGAGCGGCGGCGCGATCGGCTACTTCCCGACCTACGCGCTCGGCAACGTGCTGTCGCTGCAGATCTGGGCGGTCGTGCAGGAGGCGATCCCGGACCTCGACGCGCAGCTCGAGGCGGGTGAGCTCCTCGAGCTCTCGGCCTGGCTCCGCGACAACCTGTACTCCCTCGGGCGCAAGTTCAAGCCGATGGAGACGCTCGAGAGGGTCACCGGCTCCTCACGCATCGACCCGCAGCCGTACCTCACGTACCTGCGCGAGAAGCAGTCAGCCGTCTCCGCCAGTGCGTGACCCGCTCTCGCTCGTCGTCAACGGCGAGCCGCGATCGCTCGAGGTCGAGGGGCGCACGCTCCTGGTCCACGCGCTCCGCGACCAGCTCGGCCTGACCGGCACCCACGTCGGCTGCGACACGAGCCAGTGCGGCGCCTGCACGGTCCTCGTCGACGGGCGGGCGGTGAAGAGCTGCACGATGCTCGCGCTCCAGGCCGAAGGCGCGGAGATCCTCACGATCGAGGGGCTCGCCGCCGGCCCAGGTGGCGACGGAGCCTTGCACCCGCTGCAGAAAGCGTTCGTGGAGCACCATGGGCTCCAGTGCGGCTTCTGCACGCCGGGGATGATCCTCACCGCCGCCGATCTCCTCTCCCGCGACCCCGACCCCGACGACGAGACGATCCGGCGCTCGCTGCGCGGCAACTACTGCCGCTGCACCGGGTACCAGACGGTCGTCGACTCCGTCCGAGCAGCGGCGGCCGAGCTCGCGAGATGATCCCCGCCGCCGTCGGCTATCACCGGGCGACGTCCCTCGAGGACGCGTTCGAAGCCCTCGCGCAGCCGGAGGCGAGGGCGCTCGCGGGCGGGCAGTCGCTCTTGCCGATGCTGAAGCTGCGCGTCTCGCGGCCGTCGCTCCTCGTCGACATCGGCGCGCTCGAGCTCGACGGAATCGAGCTCGCGGACGGCGAGCTCCGGATCGGAGCGCTCGCAACCTGGGACGCGCTCGCCTCGGCGCCCGAGCTCGAGGCGCCCGGCCTCGTTGCCCTCGCCGAGTGCGCGGCCGGGATCGGCGACCTCCAGGTGCGGAATCGCGGGACGGTCGGAGGCAGCCTCGCGCACGCCGACCCCGCCTCGGATCTGCCTGCGGTCGTCCTCGCGCTCGGCGCCCGGCTCGAGCTCCGCTCGCCGCAAGGCGCGCGATCGCTCGCCGCCGCCGACTTCTTCCGAATGCCGTACACGACGGCGCTCGAGGAGCGCGAGCTGATCGTCGCCGTGGTCGTCCCCGTCCCACCGCCCGGTTCCGGCTCGGCGTACGTCTCGGTGGAGCACCCCGCGTCCGGGTTCGCCCTCGCCGGAGCGGCCGCGCTCGTCCATGCAGACGGCTCGAGCACGGTCGCGCTCACCGGGGTCGGCTCGCGCGCGACGCTCGTGCCGGAGGACGGTAGCCTGCAGGCGGTCGAGATGTACGGGGACCGGTTCGCGCCGGAGGGATACAAGCGCCATGTGGCCGGTGTCGTCGTGCGTCGCGCTCTCGAGCGCGCGCGCGAGCGGGCGGAGGACGGCCGATGAGCGTCGATCGGCGTCGCGCGCCCTCGGCTCGACGCGCCCGACAAGGTCACCGGCGCGACGCGGTTCGCGGGGGACGGGCATGTCCACGGCCTCCTGCACGCGCGACTCGTCCTCGCCACGTACTCACACGCGCGCATCCGCGGAATCGACCGCGACGCGGCTCTCGCGGCGCCGGGAGTCGTCGCGGTGCTCGCCGCCGCCGACCTTCCGCTCGAAGCCGGCGGGGTCGACCGGACCGCGGAGCCGCTCGCGCGCGAGGAGGTCGTGTTCGCCGGCCAGCCGGTGGCCATGGTCGTCGCCGAGAGCGAGACCGCGGCGGAGGACGCCCTCGAGCTCGTGTCGATCGACTACGAGCCGCTGGCGGCGGTCGTCGACGTCGAGCAGGCGATGACCCCTGGCGCGCCCCTCGCGCGCACGCCCGCGGAGGACGACGGCGGCGGCGACCTCGAGTCGATCCACGCAGGCGTGGACAAGGGCGGCGAGGACGAGGCGGAGGATCTCTCCGGGAACGTCCTCGACACGATCACGCGCAAGGAAGGCGACGCGGCCGCCGCGCTCGAGTCGAGCGACGCCGTCGTCGAGGGGACGTTCCGGACGCCCTGGGTGTACCAGGCGTACATCGAGCCGCAGGTCGCGACCGCGTGGCTCGAACCGTCCGGCACGCTCGTCGTCTCGACGTCGACGCAGGGCACGTTCGTGACCAGGAGAGAGCTCGCTCGCGCGTTCGGGCTTCCACTGGAGCGCATCCGCGTCGTCGCCGAGCCGCTCGGCGGGGCGTTCGGCGGGAAGTTCGCGCTGATGGAGCCGCTCGCCGCGGGAGCCGCGCTCGCGCTCCGGCGACCGGTGCGCCTCGCGCTCACGCGCGGCGAGGACTTCCAGGCCACGAACCCCGCATCCGCGCAGGTCACGCGCCTGAAGATCGGAGCGCGCAAGGACGGGACGCTGACCGCGATCGAAGCGCGGATGATCGTCGACCGCGGCTCGAACGCGGGCTGGGGGGTCGAGGGGATCAGCTCCGCGCTCGTCGCCGGGCCGTACCGCTGGGAAGCGCGCGACATCCGCGGCTACGGCGTCCAGACCAACCGCTTCACATTCGGCGCCTACCGCGCCCCGGGCGCGCCGACGGCCGCCTTCGCGCTCGAGTCACTCGCTCGACGAGCTGGCGCAGACGCTCGAGCTCGACCCGTTCGACGCTGCGGCTGAAGAACGCGGTCGTCGAGGGCGACATCGGCGTCAGCGGGAATCCGTTCCCGACGATCGGAGCGGTCCAGGTACTGGAACGCCTGCGCGAGCACCCGCTCTGGGCGAAGCGCGACTCGCTGCCCGAGGGCGAGGGCATCGGGATGGCCGCGGGCTACTGGCCGGGCGGGAACGAGCCCGCGGCGGCGGTGTGCCGCGTCGACCCGGACGGGACGATGACCGTCGTCACCTCGGCGGTCGACATGAGCGGCGTCGCAACACGGGTTCGCAGCGATCGCCGCCGAGGCGTTCGGGCTGTCTCCCGACAGCGTGCAGGTCGTGCAGGCCGACACCGCGAGCGGGCCGTATGCCGGCGCGAGCGGAGGCTCGAAGGTCACGTACACGGTCGGCCCGGCCGTGCTCAAGGCAGCCGAGGCCGCACGGCAGAAGCTCCTCGCCGCCGCCTCCGAGGAGCTCGAGATCTCTCCCGACGACCTCGAGGTCGTCGACGGCGAGGTTCGAGCCGTAGGCGCCCCCGACCGCTCGATCACCGTCGAGGAGATCGCCCGCAAGACGCTCCGCTTCGGCGGCCGCTACGAGCCGATCGAGGGTCACGGCGGCTCCGCGCAGACCGTGGGAGCACCGTCGGTCGCCGCCCACCTCTCGCACGTTCGCATCGACAAGGAGACCGGCGAGGTCGAGCTGTTGCGGCACGTGATCGCGCAGGACGTCGGCCGCGCGCTCAACCCTGCGCTCGTCGAGGGCCAGATGCGCGGTGGCGCGACGCAGGGGATCGGCTGGGCGCTCTTCGAGGAGCTCGCGCACGACGAGGACGGCCGCCTCCTCACGGGGTCGTTCCTCACGTATGCGATCCCGGTCGCGGAGCGGGTGCCGGAGATCGACACGCTGATCGTCGAGGTGCCGGCGCCCGACGGGCCGTACGGCGCGAAGGGCATCGGCGAGGCGCCGGTCGTCGCGGCCCCGGCCGCGGTGGCGAACGCCGTCGCGGCGGCGGCAGGCGTCCGGCTCTACGAGCTGCCGATGACGGCGCCCCGCGTGTGGGCCGCGCTGCAGGGAAGCGCATGACCTCGTCGGAGAAGGCCGGCGCGCTCCTCGAGACGTACGCCGCCGCCGTGCGGGCCGAGCTGCCCGACGGCGCGCGCCTGTTCGACGCGCACACGCACCTCGGCGACGACATCGACGGGATGCGCGGGCGCTACGAGGAGCTCGTGGGCGTGCTCGACCGCTACGGGTTCGAGGGGGCCTTCGTGTTCTGCCTCGACGAGCCCGACCGCGAGCCCGGCTTCTGCGTCCCGAACGACCGCACTCTCGCGTACGCCTCCCGTTCGGGAGGAAAGCTGCTGCCGTTCGTGCGGCTCGACCTGACGCAAAATCCGCTCGAGGAGGCGACGCGCGCGCTCGATCTCGGGGCGAGAGGGATCAAGCTCCACCCGCGCGCCCAGGCGTTCGCGCTCGACGACGCCCGCCTGCAGCCGATCTTCGCGCTCGCGAACGAGCGCAACGTGCCGATCCTGATCCACGGCGGCCGCGGGCTCCCGCCGATCGCCGAAGACCTCGAGCTGCTCGTGAAGCGGAACGAAGGCGTGCGCCTGATCATCGCGCACGCGGGCATCGCGGACATGGCCGGGCTGGCCGGTCGCCTCGGCGGCATCCGCGGCGTCTTCTTCGACACCTCGGTCTGGAGCACGCTCGACCTCCTCGACCTCTTCCGCCAGGTGCCGCCCGAGCAGGTCGTGTACGCGTCCGACTACCCGTACGGCCGGCAGCCGAACTCGCTGCTCGCCTCCACGCGCGCCGCGAAGGTCTCCGGCTTCGACGACGCCCAGCTGCGCGCGATGCTCGGGGAGACCGCCCTCGGGATCGCCGCCGGCGCCGAGCCGCGCGAGCTGACGGAGCCGCGCGGCGGGTCGTCCCTCGTCCAGCCGCTGACGTTCGCACGCATCCACCAGTACATCTCGATGTCGGTGCCGATGCTGTGGACGCGCCAGAGCGACGCCATCGGCTCGCTCGGGCTTGCGGTCAACGCCGCGCGCGAGCGGGACGGGCACGAGGAGGCGTCCGAGCGGATCGAGGAGCTGCTGTCGACAGCGAACCAGCTCTGGCGAGAGGGCGGCGAGATGGAGAAGGGCGACGAGCGCGTCTCGACGATGCGGGCGGCGATCCAGCTCGTGAACCTCGCCGACATGATCGCGGTCACGACGCGCGCCTAGACGAGGGCGGCGAACACGCGGCGGCGTCCCTCGACGCCCTTCAGCTCGTGCTCTCCGCGATCCTCGAACTCGAGGCCCGAGCCCGCGACGAGGTCGCGAGTCGTCGCGCTGACGAGCACCTCGCCGGAGCCGGCCAGCGTCATGACCCTCGCGCCGACGTGGACGGCGATGCCACGCGGCTTGTCGCCGGGCGGACGCTCGACCTCGCCCGTGTGCACACCGGCACGCACCTCGAGACCGAGCTCTCGCAGCGAGTCACGGACCGCGAGGCCGCAGCGAACGGCGCGCGCCGGGCCGTCGAACAGCGCGAGGAAGCCGTCGCCGGCGGTATCGATCTCATCTCCGGAGAAACGCGCGAGCTGCCGCCGCACGGCATCGTTGTGCCTTGCAAGCAGCGAGGACCACGACGCGTCGCCGAGCGCGGACGCGCGCTCCGTCGACCCGACGAGGTCGGTGAAGAGGATGGTCGCGAGCACGCGATCGGTGGCCACGACGGGACGCACTCCGGTCAAGAACTCCTCGACCTCGTCCACGATCTGGTCGGGGTCGAAGAACGGCACGTGGTCGTCGCCGGGAAGCTCGACGAAGCGCGACGACGGAATGTGCTCTGCGATGTAGCGGCCCTCTTCGACGGACGCGTCGAGGTCGCCGGAGCGGTGGAGAACGAGCGTCGGGCACTGGACGCTGCCGAGCACGTCCCGGACGTCCGCCTGCGAGTTCATCAGGATGAGGTCGCGCGCGCCGCGGGGCTGACGCCGCCCCTCCCGCGCCGTCTCATCCAGCTCACGAGCGCGGCGTCGGCGTTCGGCGCCATGTTCGCGACGTCGACGTTCTCGCCCCACGTGCGCTCGAGCTCCTGCGCGACCTCGACCCGCTCCTCCCACGTCGGCGCCCACGGGTAGTCCTCGTCCGGATGCGAGCGCTTCGCGTACGTCCCGTAGAGGACGATCGCCCGCACGCGCTGGGGGAACGTCGCCGCGAAGAGGACGCTCATCGGGCCGCCCTCCGAGTAGCCGAAGAGCGCCGCCGACTCGCTCCCGGCGGCGTCCATGACGGCGCGGATGTCGTCCATCCTCGTCTCGAAGTCGGGGAGGCCGACGTCCCGGTCGGAGAGCCCGGTGCCGCGCTTGTCGAAGCGGATGAGCCGCGAGAACGACGCGAGCCGGTCGAGGATGCGTGCATTCGCAGGGTGCTCGCGATCGATCTCGAGGTGTGAGAAGAAACCGGGGATGAAGACGAGGTCGAACGGGCCGTCGCCCGTGACCTGGTACGCGATGTTGACGTCGCCGCTGCGCGCATAGCGGATCGGGGAGCTCATCCGCGCGCGCCGAAGCGGAAGCAGTCGACGGTGTGGTCGTCGACCATCCCGACCGTCTGCATGAACGCATAGACGATCGTGGGTCCGACGAAGCGGAAGCCGCGTTTCTTCAGGTCTTTCGAGATGGCCTTCGACAGCGGCGTCCCGGCGGGCAGCTCGGCGAGTGACCGCCAGCCGCCGACGATCGGCTCGCCGTCGACGAACCCCCACAGATACGCGTCGAAGCTCCCCAGCTCGTCCTGCACCTCGAGCACGCGAGCAGCGTTCGAGATCGTGGACTCCACCTTGAGCCGGTTGCGGACGATGCCCGGGTCGGCCAGCAGGCGCTCGACGTCCTTCGGCCCGAAGCGCGCGACCTTGGCCGGGTCGAACCCGGCGAACGCCTTCCGGTAGCCGTCGCGCTTGCGGAGGATCGTCGACCAGGAGAGCCCCGCCTGTGCGCCTTCCAGTGTGAGCATCTCGTAGAGATGCCGGTCGTCGCGGGACGGCACGCCCCACTCCTCGTCGTGGTACGCGAGCATCTCGGGAGAGCTACCCGCCGCCCATTCACACCTCGCGCGGCCCGCCACGTCGCTAGGATCGCACGCCGATGCGCGCGCTCGTCCTGACAGTCGCGATCGTGGCCCTCGCCGCCGGCTGCGGCGACGGCGACAACGACGCCGCTCCGGCGGACACGACCGGAGAGACGACCGAGTGCGAGAGCGTGGAGACGCCCGACGCGCGTGAGGAGACGCGCGAAGCTCCAACCGAGCCGCTCGCCTCCGGCACGACCTACGCGCTCGTCTTCGACACGAGCTGCGGGTCGTTCACGGTCACGCTCGACCAGGAGCTCGCCCCGAAGACGGCGCCGTCGCTCGTCGCGCTCGCCGAGAGCGGGTACTACGACGACACGATCTTCCATCGCGTCGTCCCCGACTTCGTCATCCAGGGCGGCGACCCGACGCAGACAGGAGCCGGCGGCCCCGGGTACCAGACGGTCGACCCTCCGCCGCAAAACGCGCAGTACACGGAGGGCGTCGTGGCGATGGCGAAGGCCCAGACCGAGCCGGCGGGGACGTCGGGCAGCCAGTTCTTCGTGGTGACCGGCGCGAGCGCCGCCGCCCTGACGCCGGACTACGCGATCGTGGGCGAGGTGACGGAGGGGATGGAGACGATCGACCGGATCGCCGCCCTCGGCGTGACGGACGGGCCGCCGAGCATGCCAGTGCTCGTCCGGACCGTCACCGCGTCCGAGTCCTGATGACGCGGGTGGCCGCCGTCGTCCTCGCCGCCGGCGAGGCGACGCGGTTCGGCGCGCCCAAGCAGCGGATCCTGCTCCCCTCGGTGCTCGAGCGGCTCGGCCGCACGTCGGTCGACGAGATCGTCGTCGTGCAGGGCGCGTACGAGCTGGAGTCGCCGAGCGCCCGCATCGTCGCCTGCGAGGAGTGGGCGCGCGGGCCCGGCGCCTCGCTTCGCTGCGGCCTCGCCGCGCTCGCCGAGGAGGTCGATGCCGCGGTCGTCGTCCTCGCCGACGGCCCCGACCTCGCGCCGGAGGCGGTCGAGCGCGTGCTCTCGGCCTGGCATGAGCGCGGCGGTCTCACAGCGGCGTCCTACGGCGGCGCGAGAGGTCACCCGCTCGTCCTCGGCCGCGCAGACTGGGACGGCATCCCGGACGAGGGCCTCCGCGACCGCCCCGTCCTCCTCGTCCCGTGCGACGACCTCGGCGCACCGGGCGACGTCGACAAACCCGAAGACCTCGCCTAGCCGGGAAGCCGCGACCGGACGCCTTCGAGCCCGGACGCGACGAAGCCCTCCTGCTCCGTGTCGAGCCCGTACACGACCTCGTGCCACGGGCCAAGCCGGTGGTAGAAGAGCGACCGCCGCCGCGTGTCCGAGTCTGCGCCGTAGACGCGCGCGACCGCCGAGGCCACAGCGTCCGGCGTGCCATTCAGGCACCACGCGAGGTCGAGCGCGGGATCCCCGATCCGCGCGTCGCTCCAGTCGATCACCCCGACGACGTGACCGTCACGGCAGAGCACGTGCCCGGGCCCGAGGTCGGCGTGCAAGAGGCTGGGAACGAAGTCGAAGCCCGCGACCTGTGAGAAGAGCGTCTCGGCGCGCAAGCGCTCGCCGGGCTCGAGCAACGGCAAGACGCGAGCCCGCAAGTCCGCGCAGAAGCGCTCGAGCCACGCCCGCCACGCCGCGACGTCGAAGAACGGAACGCCGAGAGCCCGCGCCCGCTCCACCGGGAACGCGTGCAAAGCGACGAGAAAGCGCCCGAGGTCGGCACCGGCGCTCTCGTGAAGACCGGACGTCGCAGGCGCGCCGTCGAGCTTCCGATAGCCGACATACGTGACGCCGCCAGCCCCGACGTACTCGAACCGCGGCACCGCAACGGGCAGCGAGGGCGCAAGCTCGGGAAGAAGCGCGATCTCCCGCTCGACCCACTCCTCCACCTCGGGCCTGCGAGGAAAGCGGAAGATGTAGCCGTCGACCTCGAGGACGAGGCTGTCCCAACCGCCCTCGATCGTCCGAACGTCGCGAAAGTCGAGCTCGGGATGCCGCGCCCGCAGGACGTCGATCGGCTCCATGGCCGACAACGCTAGCCCTACGACCACGGCAACCAGGCGACTTCACACCCGACGAGACCCAGGATTCGAGCACCCCATGAAGGGGTCTGTTTCGCGTCGATCGGATCCGCGCCAGCGGATTCGATCGAGCGCAACGTCAAGCGGTAGCGTCGAGCCCGCGAAGCTCCTCGAGCTTCGCCATGAGCCCCGGCGGCATCCGTTCGATGGCGCTCGTCTTCACGTACCGCCGCAACGTCTCCTCGAACCGGTAGCGCCGCCGGCAGTAGTCGCAGCCGACGAGGTGCGACTCGGCGTCGGCCCATTCCGCGTCCGTCAGCGTGCGGTCGAGGAACTCCTGGAGGATCTCCTCGCACTTGTCGCACGGATCGGTCGTCATGCCACTGCGTCTTCCGCGAGCTTCTGCTTGAGAGCCCGCCGACCGCGATGGAGCCGCGACATGACCGTCCCGATCGGCACGTCGAGGATCTGGGCCGCGTCGGCGTACGTGAAGTCGCCGATGTCGACGAGCACGACCACGTCCCGGAACTGCGGCTGGATCTCGGAGAGCGCGTGCACGATGGAATCTTGCGACATCCGCTCGACGACCTGCTCCTGCTCGAGCGCCTCCTCGCCGGCCGCCGAGGCGAGCTTGTTCGCGAGGTAGTAGTCGCCTTCCTCGAGCGGCTGGGTCTGCGGGCTGCGCTGGATCCGGCGGCCGCGGTCGACGTTCAGGTTCGTGAGGATCCGGAGCAGCCAGGCGCGCATGTTCGTCCCGGGAGTGAAGGAGCGCCAGCTCCGGAATGCCCTCGCGTACGTCTCCTGCACCAGATCCTCCGCCTCCTCGCGCGAGCCGACGAGCCTTCGCGCCACACGGTAGACCTGGTCGGCGAGCGCGAGCGCCTCGTCCTCGAAGCGAGCGCGGTCGCGGGCTTCTGCCGCGATCCGGCGCGCCTCGCTCGCGGGCTCGAGCTCGGGCTCGCTCACCGGCCTACCGTACCGTTGACTTCCCGGCCGTGTTACGGGTTGTGTAGCAGGAGGCTGAAACGCGGCTCCGTGCAGGGCTATTCCCGACAGTCCGGCGCTTCGTGGAATCCGGCTCGCGCGAGCTTGCCGAGGATGTCAGCACGAGTCGTGCGCGCTTCGTCCCAGGAGAGCGTGACGTCGCCGACGAGATTCGCGCTCGCCGCCTCGAGGCCCTCGTGATCCTGGAGGGCGACTGCGAGCCTGCCGACGCACCGCTCACAGCGGATCCCCGAGACCTTCACCGTCTCCGTCACCGTCGGCATACGCCGATGCTACCCCGGCGGGTCGTGCCAACAGCAGCTCGCGGTCGGCGAGACCGATCAGGAGCGGGTCGTGCGTCGCACAGACGACGGTCGTCTGCGTCGAGCGCGCGAGCGTCGCGAGCAGTTCGCCGATCGCGAGCGTCGTCGCCGCGTCGAGCCGGGCGGTCGGCTCGTCCGCGAGGACGACCGCCGGACGGCCGACGAACGCACGAGCGAGCGCGACGCGCTCCTGCTGCCCCGCCGAGAGGACGCCGACGCGCCGTTCGGCGTGCTCGGCGAGCCCGACGGCGGCGAGTGCCTCGGCGGCGAGCTCGGTGTGCTCGGAGCTTCCGTCCCCTCCCCGCAGGGCGAGCCCGAGCTCGACGTTCTCGAGCGCCGTCTGATAGTCGGAGAGCCGTGGGCTCTGGAGCACGACCGCGATTGAGCGGCGCCGCAGCTCCGCCCTGTCTCGCCGCGACAGTGCCGAGATCTCGACTGAGTCGAGCACGATCTCGCCCGCGTCCGGGAGATCGAGCCCCGCGAGCAGCGCGAGGAGCGTCGACTTCCCCGAGCCCGAAGGCCCCGTCACCACGGCGAGCTCGCCGGGCCGGAAAGCGGCATCGAGGGACGAGAGCGCAACTTCGCTGCCGAAGCGGCGCGATACCCCACGGGCCTCGAGGACTCCACCGCGCGAGCCGGTGAGCACCGGCGCGGCGACGGCCGGGACGATTTCGCCGCCCGCGATCGGGTGCAGCTCGACGACGCCGTCCCGAGTCACGACCCTGGCGCGCCTCACGATCCCGGATGCGGCGAGTGTCTCCTCCGGAACGCGCAGCCAGCCGCCGCTTCCGACCACGATCGTCTCCTCGCCGTCGCGCTGTTCCTCGCTCACGCGCCCGTCGCGCAGGTTGACGACCCGGTCGGCGATGCGCGTCGACTCCGGATCGTGGCTCACGATCACCGCGGTCGCCCCCTCCTCGGCGACGAGCTCGTGGAGGACCGAGTACACACCTGCGGCCGTGGCAGCGTCGAGCTCGCCGGTGGGCTCGTCGGCGATGAGCAGCCGCGGGCGGTGCGCGAGCGCGGCGCACAGCGCGATCCGCTGCTGCTCGCCGCCCGAGAGCTCCCCCGGTCTCGCGGTAGCACGGTCGAGCAGTCCGACCCGCTCGAGCAGCTCGCGGGCGCGAGCTCTCCGCTCCCGAAGCTCGACCGAGAGCAGGCCGAGGGGAACCCCGACCAGCTCCTCGGCGGTCAGCTCGCCGGCGAGCGCCCGCCAGTAGTGCTGGTCCGCGTACCCGAGGGTCCGGCTGCGGTGTCGCGCGAGCCGTCCGGTCGACGCGTGCACGAGGTCGAGGCCGTCGACGACCACGGAGCCCGCGGACGGTCGCTCGAGGCCGGCGAGGATCCGCATGAGGGTCGTCTTCCCCGAGCCGCTCGGACCGAGGACGACGCACGTCTCCCTCTCCTCGACCGCAAGGGTGAGACCGCGTAGCGCCGCGATCCCACCGGTCGGCGACGGGTACACCACGAACAGCTCCCGCGTCTCGACGAGCGCGGCCACCTAGACGCCCTCCCGTGACGCGGGCCCTCGCGCCTCGGCGAACGCATTCCGCGTCGTCGCGCCGACCAGGAGGACGGAGACGAGCGCGAACGCCGCGATTCCCCCCGCGACGACGGCGAGGTCCACGGTCGCGACGAGCGGAGGGTCGGCGAAGCCGCCCCGCGCAGTCACCGAGACCATCCGCGTGACGAGCCGGACGAGGACGAGCCCGACGACGACGCCGGCGAGCAGCCCCGCGAGCGCGACCGCGAGCGCGCGAGAGCGGACGACGCGCCGAAGCTGCAAGGGGTGCGCCCCCAGGGCCTCGAGCTCGTACAGCTCGCCGCGGTCGTCGCGCAGGTCCGACCGCACGGCGAGCGCGAGCCCGACCGCCGCGAGCGCGAGCGCGAGCAGCGCGGCTGCTCCGAGGGCGAGCAGCGTCCCGCGCGCGAGCGGGTCGCGTCGCGCGTCGGCCTCGAGCTCGGCCCGGGTCGTCGTGTCCAGCGCGTCGAGCGGGCGCTCCGAGAACGCCGCCTCGACCGCCTCCGTCGAAGGCCCGGCGAGATCGAGCCAGACCTCGTTCTGCCGGGCAGACCCCGGCGCCGCGGTGTTGATCGCCGTCGCCAGCGCGCCCCGGTCGCCGACGACGACGTCGCCGCTCGCTCCGGGGAAGCGCTCCACGACGCCCGTAACCCGCACCGGGACGACAGAGCCGCCGACTCGAAGCGGAAGCGTGCCGCCGACCCCGCCCGCGACCTCGGCGAGCGGCGCCGTCGCGAGCACCCGGGGCGGCGAGTCGTCGGTTGCCTGAGGTGGGCGAAGCCGGGTGGTGCGCTGAGGAGTGAGGACGAAGTCGACGTCGACGCCCTCGCCGGCGGGCCGGACCGTGGCGCCGTCGACGCCGACCCACGTCGCCAGCTCGCGGCCGAGCGGGCCTTCGAGGCGAACGGTTCCGTCGAACGCGATGCCCGCGTCGGCGCCACCTTCGATCAGCCGGCGGGGTGGGACGACTTCGAGCGAGACGAGCCGCGAGCCACGTGGCACACGGACGGCGAGGGAGGACGCGCGCGACGATCGCGCCCTTCCGAGCTCCACGTGGCGGAAGGTGCCCGCGGGCGTCTCGACGATCGCCGCGAGCCCCACGAGCCCCGGGCCGACCGTGACGGCGAGCTCGCCCTCGGGCAGGGTCACCGTGTCGAGCTGGACTTCGCGACCCGGATCGACGAGCTCGGCCACGTCGCCCCGTCCCGACCCACTGGCCCATTCCGGACGCCAGAGCACGAGGGACTCGAAGACAGGCTGATCGAGGCCGAGGACCGTGACGCCGGTGACACGCTCGATGCGCCCAGCGCTCGCGCTGACCCGGAGCACGGGGAAGGCGTCCCCGCCTCGGCCGGCGAGCGACCGGTACCGCTCGAGCGAGGCCGCGTCGAAGACCCGCACGAGCGCGCCCAGATCCTCCCGAACGGTGACGTCCAGCGGAACCTGGAACGCGGCCTGCTCCCGTTCTCCCCGCGCGAGCGTCGCCCGGTAGCCCTCAGCGAGCAGCGCGAGCCCGAACGCGATCGTGAGGAACGACGCCGTCACGATCGCGGCACCCGGCCCGCGCGCGAGACCGAGGGCGACGAGGCGCACGGACACCGACCTGCGAGAACGGTCGGCCACCAGCCGCGCCGCCGCCGGGACGAGCCGCGCGACGACGACCGCGCCCACGAGCGCCACGAGCCCCGGCACGAGGAGGAGCAGCGCCGCGGTATCGCCGCCGCGCGCAAGCCGCTCCTCGTCCAGCGCTCCCTCGACGAGGGCCAGCCCGATCACGATCAGGGCGACGCCGGCAACCGCCTCGGGCAGCCCGAGGCGCGCGCCCTCGCGCGGGCGCAGAGACACGGCGAGCGCGACGAGCCCGGTCGCCAGAAGCGCGGCGGCGGCGGCGATGGCGAGGCCGGTCGCCGACAGGGTGCTCTCGCGCAGGACACGCCACGCCGGCGCATCCGCGACGACGGCAGCCGCGGCGCCCGCCGCGCTTCCGAGCAGCCATCCGAGAACGACGCCGCCGACCGCCACGAGCCCGCTCTCGACACCCGTCAGCACGCCCAGCTGCCACCGGCGGGCTCCGAACCAGGTCAGACGCACGTGCGCGGCGCGCACGTCGCGCCGGAGGCTCCGCGCCGCGAGCAACGCGAACGCGAGCAGGAGCGCTGCTGCCTCGCCGCCGACGAGGAGCAGCCGCCCGGCCGCGACGTCCGCCCGGCGCTCCGCGGCTCGCAGCTCCTCCTCGGGAGCGTCGATCGCGAAGCCGCTCGACACCCCCGCGAGCTCGGCCCGCGCCCGCTCCACGCGGCCGAGCAGCGCGTCGACCTCCCACAACCGCGGGCTCCCGGAAGCAAGCGGCCAGACCCAGGCGTACGTGCGGTACACGCGCGCGAGCGCGGGCGACCCCGCGAGTGCATCCACGCCCTCGGCCACGACCAGCGGGGCCGGCGCCGGCCGGTGGTAGCGGCTCGACTGCCGCAACGCCGGTGCCAGCTCGGCGTCGGCGGTCGCGTCGTCGGTCGGCGCCAGGAAGTCGCCGAAGAGCTGGCGCGACACGAGCGTCGCCGTCCCGACCTCGACCAGCCGAACGCCGGGCGCGTCCGGCAACGCGCCCCGGCCTCGCAGCCGCAGCACCTCGCAGCGTGCCGGCGCACAACGGCGCGGGAGCCGCCCCGAGCGCAGGATCACGTGCTCCTCGAGCCCGTCCACGCCTGCGATCCCCACGAACCGACCGGCGACCGTGGTCTCCCGGAAGAGCACGAGCTCGGTCGGGCCCGGCACGGTGAGCTCGGGAAGCGCTCTCCGGACCTCCACGTCGAGGGCAGGCTGCGCCTCGGCCGGCGTGGCCGGGACGCCGAACCAGACTGCGCGCGCCGACCGCTCGGCAGCCGGCATTCGCTCGACCTCCTGCGCGGTCGCGCGGTCCGCTGCGATCGTCGCACCGGACAGGATCCCGGCGAGGATCGCCGCGGCCACCGTCAGCCCGAGCGCCGCGACCACCGCCCCGCTGTCCCGGCGACGCAAGCGGCGCCACGCGAGCCAGGCGACGTACCGGGCCGACCTCACGACCCGGCCGCCTTCCGGCGCCGGTACGAGGCCGTCTTGGTCCGATTCCCGCAGATCGACATCGAGCACCAGACCGACGAGAGGTTGCGGGACCCGTCGTAGAAGAGCCAGGCACAGCTCTCCTTGCGGCACGCCTTCAGACGTCCCCACGTCCGATTCGTTTGAGCGTCGAGCACGACGGCTGCGATAGCGGCCAGCGCTCGGAGCGCCGGGGGCCCCGCCGGCACCGGCATGAGCCTGCCGGCCGCGTCCGCCTCCACGCGTAGCTCGCAGGCGGAGAATGCGGACGCCAGCCGCGCGCGGAGCTCGTCGTCGGCCGCCTCGCCAGTCGTGTTCAGGCGCGCGAGGCTCCGAAGCCCCGACCGAAGCGCGCGTGCGGCAACGAAGTCGTCTCCGCTGACCGGCTCGTCGAGCCCGAGGAGCCCGCGGTCGCGAAGCCAGCCCGCGAGGAGCTCGGGCGTGGCGATGTCGTCACGGGCCCACTCCGGGATCTCCGTGTTCACGAAGTCCTGGACGAGGTCGAGCGGAGGCGGCGCCGCCGCGCGCCCGGCCGGCTGGAAGCCATCTCCCACACCGAAACGGTACGCGCGGAACCCGTGCTCCGCAACACCGGTAAAAGCACCTGGCAGGTTTCGAAGGAACCGGCTAGCGCTACGAGTGCTTCGTCTTGCGGTGCACGCCGTGCACGGGGCGCCCTGCTGCTTCCCACGCGTAGTACGACGCGCTCGGGCCGAAGCTCGACGCGTACTCGACGATCCGCGGGTTGCGTCCGACCTCCTTCGCGCGCTGTGCGTGCCACAGGAGGTTCGGGTCGTCGCGCTCCTGCCAGACGAGAACGAGATGCGCGGCGGTCATGTACTTCGCGACGAACGTGCAGCTCTCGGCCGGGCACGGGAACGGATCGGTCTTCACGCAGTACCAGCCGCTGTGGTCGTCGCTGTCGTCCTGCCACAGCTCGTCGCCGGCCTCCAGCTCGAGGTCGGACACTGTTGCCGTTCCGCGCCGGAGCTCAGGTTCCACGGGGGCACAATAGCCACGTGGACGGGGAGCGACGCGACATCGCCGTGGTGCTCTCGGGCGGGGGGATCAACGGCGTCCTGCTCGAGCTCGGCTTCCTCCGGCGGCTCCGGGAGACGCCGCTCTGGGAGCGCATCGGCTGGATCTACGGGACCTCGGCGGGGGCGCTCTCCGGGACGATGGCGGCGCTCGACCGCCTCGACGACCTCGAGGAGTTCCTGCTCGACCTCCAGCCGGCCGACGTCTTCCGGCCGCGGCGCATGTGGCAGTTCGCGGGCGGACTGCACGACTACACGCTCCCCGCGACGATCGCCGCCCGGCTCGGCGGCGCGGAGGAGCTCGGGACGGCGCTCGTCTCCTCGCCCATCGAGCTCGTCGTCTTCGCGACCGACGTGTCGATCCACGAGGACGGCGAGGAGACACGGCACTACGAGCTCGCGTACTCGTCGCGCTCGACCGAGGCGGAGACGATGGGACGGGCGCTGCTGGCGTCGGCGGCGGTGAGCGGCCTGGTGCTCCCGGTGAGCGTCGACGGCGTGATCGCGACCGACGGAGGCTGGGTCCGGAACTTCCCGCTCGAGCACGCGTACCGCAACCCGGACGTGTCGGCGATCGCCGCCTTCCGCTTCGTCGCGAGCTACCGCCCGACCGACGTCGCGTTCCTCGAGCGCATGCGCGAGCGGCTCGAACGCTTCCGGGCCGTGCCTCCCGTGCGGGCGCTGCTCGGCGAGATCCGGCTCGCGGAAGAGCGCGTCGCACGTGGGCGAGCCGGCGCACTACGGCGAGCTCATCGTCCGGCTCATGCGCGTCGCCATCGCCCGGAACACGGTGCTCGAGGAGCGGCTTGCGGACGAGCGGGAGACGTCCGTCGCGGAGCTCCACCGGCTGCGCGAGGACGTCGTCACGCGCGGCCGTGTCCGCGGCGCCGCGCCGCCAGCGAGAGCGCCTGCGCGCGGAGCTCGACGCGATCTTCGCCTCCGCCAACTTCCCCTTCCGCCACGATCGCCACGTCCCGACCCTCGTCGTCCGCGCGAATCCGGGCGACGAAGCCCTCGACCCGACGTTCAAGGGCGACGAGCCCTGGCCCGACGACCGCAAGCAAGCCCTGATCGAGCGTGGCTACCGCCTCACGGACGCCGAGCTCGCCGCAGGCGCGGAGCTGCTAGCGCGCTAGCCGCGGGCCACGCACCAGCCTGTTCGTCCGGAACGGACGCGACGGCCGAGCCGGAGGCCGGCTTTGCCGGCCGGGAGGCGTGACGCAGCGCCCGCCCAGCCCAAGCCAAAGGAGGGGGCACGTGGGGGAACCATGGGTTCCCCCACGAGAAGGTCGGCAGGGGCCCGGGCAGGCGGACGGGCCCCTTGCCGATGAAGGGCCCTGGATGCCAGGGCCCGGGGGTGGCGACTACCCGTTGGGGGAGGAGGGGCGTCGCCCGAGCGTGACAGGCACGCTCGTTCTTTTTCCGTCGCGGTAGATCGTCAGCTCGACCTCGTCGCCGGGCTCGTGCTCGGCGATCGCGTTCACGAGCTCCAGCGGAGTGACGATGCTCGTGTCGTCGAGGGCGACGATGATGTCCCCGCCGAGGACGTACGTCACGCCTGCGACGACCACGCTCGTGTCGCCGGGCCGAAGCGCGGCCTTCGCGGCCGCGGTGGCCTTGGTCACCGTCTCCACGAGGACGCCCGCGCGAACCGGGAGGTTGTACGAGCGGGCGAGGTCCACGTTGATCGCCGACCCCCTGATCCCGAGGAACGCGTGGTCGACCCAGCCGCTCTGGAGCAGCTGCGCGACGACGTCCTTGACCGTGTTGGAAGGCACCGCGAAGCCGATGCCGACGTTCCCGGGCGCGCCGCCCGTCTGGATCTGCGTGTTCACGCCGATCACCTGGCCCCGCATGTTGAGAAGCGGCCCGCCGGAGTTGCCGCGGTTGATCGGCGCGTCGGTCTGGATCACGTGGTCGATCGTGTAGTTCACCGGCCCCGGCGACGTGATTCCGCGCTGGAGCGCGCTGACGATGCCCGCGGTCGCGGTGCGGTCGAGCCCGAAGGGGTTTCCGATCGCGACTACCGGGTCGCCGACGCGCACCTTGTCCGAGTTGCCGAGCGGGAGGGGCGTGAGCGCGTCCGCGCTCGCCTCGACCTCGAGGACGGCAAGGTCGGTGGAGGCGTCGGTCCCGACGAGCCGCGCGACGACGGTGTCGCGATTCGAGAAGCTGACCCGGATCTGGTCGGCCTTGTCGACGACGTGGAAGTTCGTGACGATGTGGCCCGCCTTGTCGACTACGAAGCCGGAGCCGAGCGCGGTCTCGGCGCTCGAGCCCGGGCCGGGGCGCGTCGACGTGATCTGCACGACGCCGGGGGCGCTGCGGTCGTAGACCTCGCCAGTGGTCAGGTTGCGCACCGGAGTCGTCGCCGGCTCCGTTTCGGAGGGTGCGACCTCGGTGACGACCGTCGTGTCGCCTCCCTCGAAGCCGCCGAGGAGCGCTACGGCCCCAACCGCGAGCCCGCCGCCGAGGGCGGCGGCCGCGATGAGTGCTGCATAGGGCCGGGCGGCGTCGATCGGCATGCCCGTCCCTTATAGACCCGCGCGCATGAATGGCGGGTAAGCGCGGGTTAAGTGCCCGTTGTGCGCCCCCGGAGAGGCTCTACCCGGCGAGGATTCCGGTCAGGTACATCGCGGCGACGCCCGCCAGGAAGCCGCCGATCGCGTAGGAGGAGCGAAGCCCTCCGGGCGCCTGCCGGGCGACGTACCGCCCCACTTCGACGACGACCTGGAACGCCGCGCCGGCCGCGATCGCGAAGAAGAGCACGGCGAGGACGTCGCTCGAGGTATACCCGCCGATCCACGCTCCGAGGATCGTCGGCGCCCCGGCGATGAGCGCGAGCCCGGCGAGGGCGAGCACGGTCACCCGCGTCTTCGCGACCGGCGTCGCGATGCCGAGGCCCTCGGTGACGTTGTGGATCATGAACCCGACGATCAGGAACGTCCCCAGCTGCAGCTCTCCGAGCGCGAAGGACGCGCCGATCGCGAGCCCCTCGCCGAGGTTGTGCACGCCGATGCCGATGGCGACGAGGAGCGCGAGCGCGAAACCGGTCGCGGTCGCGCCGCCGGAGAGGCGGCCCGCGAGCGCCGTCATCCCGAGGAAGCTGAGCGCGACCCCGAGCAGCACGAGCCCGCTTCCCCCCAGCCCCGCCGGAAGCCCCGTCTGGAGCTCGAACGACTCGCTCAGCGCCTCGACGCCGAGAAATGCGAGCAGCCCGGCGGTGAACGCCATGAACGCCGAGAGCCAGGCGGGGCTCGCCTGGCGGAGCGCCGGCAGCCACAGGAGCCCGAGCGCCACGGGGAGAACACCGACGAGCAAGCCGATCAGCGCGTAGCCGAAGAAGCCCTCCACGGACGGCGTCGGCGTCTCGATCGCGGCCGGAACCTCCTCCACGGTCTCGATCCCCGTGGAGCTCGTCACGCCGACCGTGATCGGATCCTCCTCCACCCAGTCAAACGGGACGACGATCGTGCTCGAGCGCAGCCGCCCGAGGGTCGTCGGCCCGTCGACGGTGTACGGGACGACGGCGTCGTCCACGTTCACGTTCGCGATCGTGAGGTCGTCCGGTTGGGGGTTCCGGACGAGGATCCGGATCTCCCCGGGCGAGAACTCGACCCGCCGGATGTCGAACTCGTCCGCAGGCGGCGGGTTCGTGCCGATGAGCTCGGCGAGCGAGGAGCCGCTCTGGACGACCGCGCCGACCGCGATCGCGAGCAGCAGCACCGGGACGACCGCCCACAGCCGCCAGCCCATGCGCCCGCGTGCCGTGGCGGAGCCGGCCTCCATCTAGTCGCTCACCTCGAAGAAGCCCATCCAGCCGAGCTCGGCGAACTCGGACTGGTGCGCGTGGAACATGAAGCGGCCCGTGTTGGCGAACTGGATCTCGATCACGCCGCGCTGGCCCTGGCACAGCATGACCGTGTCCGTGTACTCCCAGTTGTCGCCCGTTCCCGTCGGCTGGTAGCGGAAGAAGTCGCCGTGCAGGTGGAAGGAGTTGATGAGGTCGAACTCGGTCAGGTTCGCGAGGTAGATCCGCACGAGCTGCGAGCGCTTCACCTGGATCGGGTACTTCGCGTAGTAGAACGAGCGCCCGTTGACCGTGTAGAAGTTGTTCCCGCCGTCGGCGTCGGTGTCGAAGCCGTTCATCACCATGACGAGCTCCTGGGCGGGAGGCCTGGGCTCCTTCGGGTCGATGATGAAGGCGCCGTAGAGCCCCTTGTGGATGTGCTTCTTGAGCGGCGTCGCGTGGCAGTGGTACAGGTGGAGCCCCGCCGGCCGCGCCTCGAACTCGTAGGTGAAGCGCTCGCCGGGACCGACGATCTGGAAGACGCCGTCCATGTTCGCGGGGTGGATCCCGTGGAAGTGGATCGTGTGCGGGTGCGAGCCCTCGTTGCGGAAGTTCACGCGCAGGGCGTCGCCCTCGGTGGCGCGGATGACGGGGCCCGGCGCCGAGCCGTTGTACGTCCACGCGGGGAAGAAGATGCCCGGGGCGATCTCGAGCTCGGTGTCGACCGCGACGAGCTCGTACGCGGTGACCCTGCCGGGGCGGTAAGGACGTGCGGGCCGCGGGTAGAGAAGGCCGTCGAGGTCCCGGGGCCCGCCGACCGCGGGCACCTCCGTGCCGATCATCGCCGCGTGCCCCTGCCTCCCGGGGAGGTGGCTCGCCGGCGTGCGCGGGTGCGAGTGGGTCGAGTGGTCGTGGCCGCCGGCCTCGGCCTGGCTGCTGTCCAGCGCGAGCTTCCCCACGAGCGGCGCGGCCGCAAGCGGAGCGGCCGCGGCGAGGAGCTTCCTGCGCGAGAGTTTAGGCATAGCTAAATCCGAGTCGGAGTGTAACCTAAGTCGACTGTCATGGAAACCCAGGCCGCGGATCTCACCGTCGCCGTGCAGGACTACCTGAAGGCGATCTACGCCCTCGAGAGCGAGGGCGAGCGCGTGACGACGTCCGCGCTCGCGGCGCGCATGGGCGTCCGGGCGCCCTCGGTGACGGCGATGACGAAGCGCCTCGCCGACCTCGGGCTCGTCGAGCGCGCGCCCTACCGCGGCGTCGTCCTGACCGAAGCGGGGCAGCGCGGCGCGCTCGAGGTGCTCCGGCACCACCGCCTGCTCGAGAGCTACCTCGTCGACCGCCTCGGCCTCTCCCTCGCCGAGGTGCACGCGGAGGCGGAGCTCCTCGAGCACGCGCTCTCGGAGGAGCTCGAGGCGAAGATCGACGCCGAGCTCGGGTTCCCCACGCACGACCCGCACGGCGACCCGATCCCGGATCGGGAGCTTCGGCTGGCGCCGGCAACTGCCGGCGGCGCGCTGCTCGATCGGCCACCGGGCGAGCGGGCCGTGGTCTCACGCGTTCCCGACGGGAACCCGGAGCTCCTCCGCTACCTCGCCGAGCTCGGCCTGCTGCCGGGATCGGAGGTCGAGGTGGTGTCGCAGGCGCCGTTCGGCGGGCCGGTCACCGTGCGCACGGACAGCGGCGACCACGCGATCTCGCGCGAGCTCGCTGCGCGGATCGGCACCGCCTGAGCCGAGGACGAGCGCGAGGGTGAGCCTCGCCCCTACGACGCCAGCTGGAGCGCAACCGCCTTGACGTCGGTCTCGCGCTCGGAGCCGAGCGCGTCGTCGATCTTCCGCTGCAGCTCGCCCGACTCCAGCAGCTCCTCGGTGATGTCGGCGCCGCCGACGAGCTCGCCCTTCACGAACACCTGCGGAATGGTCGGCCAGCCGGAGATCGCCTGCAGCTCCTGCCGGATCCTCGGGTCGGGGAGGATGTCGACGGTCACGACCGGCGCGCCGACCGCCCGGAGGGCGCTCAGCGCCCGCTGGGAGTTCCCGCACATGACCATCTGCGGCGTGCCCTTCATGAAGAGCGCCACCGGCTCCTCTGCGATCACGTCCTCGATCTGCTCGTGCAGCGTCTTCATGCGGTTCCTTTCGTCGGGATGCGGGTCTTGATGCGGAGCTCGTGGATGGAGCCGTCGCCGAGCGGCTCGGCGAGCGCGTCGTTCACGCGGCGATGCTGGTCGAGCAGAGCGAGACCGTCGAAGCTCGCGCTCGCGATCGTCACCTGAAAGTGGTCGCCGGTTCCGGTCCGGTCCTCGACCGCGACCTCTTCGGCCTCGGGGAATGCGCGCTCGAGAAGCTCGCGAATGGCTTCCGTCTCCACCGCGGCCATGCTACCGCTCGCTAGTCTCGCGTCAGATGCGACTGTTCCGGACGCTCGTGATCTTCAAGCTCGGCGCGTGGGCCGGGATGGCGAGTGCGGCCGCACTCGCGAAGCGGGCTCTGCCCTCGCGCGGTGACGAGGAGAGCGACGAGGTCGCGCTCACGGCGATCTTCGACGGCATCGAGCTGAAGAGCAGGGCACAGGCGTTCCGCGGCGGCTCGATGTTCGCGTGGTTCGGCGGAGTCGCGGTCGACCTGACGGAGGCGAAGCTCGCGCCGGACGCGAAGCTCACGATCGGCGCGCTCTTCGGAGGCGTCGACGTGAAGGTGCCGCGCGACTGGCGCATCGTCTCCACCGGCCGGGCGTTCGCGGGCGGCGTCTCGGACGACGTCCCCGAGCCGGAGGACCCGGACGCGCCCACCCTCGTCGTCGAGAGCACGGCCGCGCTCGGCGGCATCTCGATCAGGGCGATCCAGCCCTCCGCGACAGCCGCAGCCGGCGAGAGCACCTAGCGCGTGCGGCGCGCCACGAAGTTCCTCGTCTCGCTGCCCGAGCGGATCGTGCGCGCGTTCGGCGCGGCAGCGGGAGGGGCGATCCACGAGACGGCGGAGCTCGCGCTGCCGCGGCTCGTGCGCCGCTCGCGGCTGTACGAGGCGACGGCGAAGAACCTGCTCCGGATCTCCGTCGAGCTCGTCGGCGGCGTCGAGCGGCCGAAGGAGGAGGTCGCGGACGAGGTCGAGCCCTCGCCGAAGAAGCTCCTCGTCCGCAAGAGCGCCGGGAACGTCGTCGAGCTCGGCTCGATCTTCGCGTTCGGGTTCTCGCCGCTCTGGATCCTCGCCGCGGCGGCCGACGTCACCCGCGGCACGCGCATCTACCTCGACGCGCTCGTCGACGAGCTGAAGGGCGCGGGGGTCATCGCCCGGGACGCCGAGCTGCATTCGGTGGACGAGCTCCTGGCGTCGCTCGAGGGCGCGAGCGGGACGACCGCCAGGCTCATCGACATTCCCCCGCTCGAGCTGGAGGCGCTCAAGCGCTCGCTCTCCGACCTGCGCGCGGACGCCTCGGGGCTCCCGAGCCCGGCCGAGCTCGAGGCCGTGTACTCGGCGCTCGTCCGCGAGGCCGACCGCGAGAGCCGGAGCCTGCTCGAGGTCTCGGTCGGCGTCGGTCTCGCCTTCTTCAACTCGGCGCGCAAGGTCGGGCGCCAGCACGTCCTCGACCCGTACACCGAGGACCTCAAGCCGGTGCGCGAGGAGGGCTTCGCGACCTATGCGCGGCGCGTGGAGGACCCTACGCGCGCGCGGTCGTCAAGCACTTCGATCCCCGGGAGGCGTCGCTCACGGAACGCGGGATCGGGCGGATCTCCGGCTCGAAGCTGCTTGAATCGGAGGGGATGGCGCATCCCGACAGCTTCGGAGCACGCAGCTCGCTCGCGATCGGCGGGCGCGAGCTCGAGATCTTCCGGCTCGAGCCGCTGCAGGCGCGGTTCGACGTCTACCGGCTCCCGTACACGCTGCGCATCCTGCTCGAGAACGTCCTCCGCCACGAGGACGGCGTCACGGTCACTGCGGCCGACGTCGAGGCGGTCGCCGGCTGGGTCGCCTCCGCCGAGCCGTCGCAGGAGATCTCCTTCATGCCAGGACGCGTGCTGCTCCAGGACTTCACCGGGGTCCCCGCGGTCGTCGACCTCGCCGCGATGCGGAACGCGATGCAAGACCTCGGAGGCGAGCCGGCGAAGATCAACCCTCAGCTCCCGGCCGAGCTCGTGATCGACCATTCGGTGCAGGTCGACGAGTTCGCGACCCGCCTCGCGATCACGCGCAACGCGGAGCTCGAGTTCGAGCGCAACCGCGAGCGCTACGCGTTCCTGCGCTGGGGACAGAGCGGGTTCGAGGACTTCAAGGTCGTCCCGCCGGCGACGGGGATCGTGCACCAGGTCAACCTCGAGTTTCTCGCACGCGTCGTCGACGACCGGGGCGGCGTCGCGTTCCCGGACACCCTCGTCGGGACCGACTCGCACACGACGATGATCAACGGGCTCGGCGTCCTCGGCTGGGGCGTCGGCGGGATCGAGGCCGAGGCGGCGATGCTCGGCGAGCCCGTGTCCATGCTCGTCCCGCAGGTCGTCGGATTCAAGCTCATGGGCTCGCTGCCCGAAGGCGCGACCGCAACCGACCTCGTGCTGACCGTGACCCAGATCCTGCGCGAGACCGGCGTCGTCGGGAAGTTCGTCGAGTACTACGGGCATGGGCTCGAAGGGCTGCCTCTTGCAGATCGCGCCACGATCGGGAACATGTCGCCGGAGTACGGGGCGACGTGCGGGTTCTTCCCGGTGGACGAGGAGACGCTGCGTTACCTGCGGCTGACCGGGCGTCCGGACGAGCGGATCGCCCTCGTGGAGTCGTACTGCAAGGAGAACGGGCTCTGGCACGACCCGGGCGAGCCGCCGACGTACTCGCAGGTCGTCGAGCTCGACCTCTCGACGGTCGAGCCGTCGCTGGCGGGCCCGCGGCGCCCGCAGGACCGAGTACCGCTGCGGAACGCGAAACAGGCGTTCCTCGAGGCGCTACCGACCTTCGGCGTCGACTACGGGAATGCGCACGACGAGGCCGTCGCCGAGTCGTTCCCCGCGAGCGACCCGCCCGCGGACAGCGCTCCCGGCAGCGCTCCGCGCGAGGGCGGGGCTGTCGTCTCCACGAGGCCGCGCCTCGTGCTCGCCGAGCGCGTCGCGGCGCAGGTGACGCTGAACGCCGACACGTTCGAGCTCGACCACGGCTCGGTCGTCATTGCCGCGATCACGTCCTGCACGAACACGTCCAACCCGGCGGTCATGGTCGCAGCCGGGCTGCTCGCGAAGAAGGCGGTCGAGCGCGGCCTCAGTCGCAAGCCGTGGGTAAAGTCGAGCCTCGCGCCGGGGTCGAAGGTCGTGACCCAGTACTACGATCGCGCAGGGCTCACGCAGTACCTGGAGGAGCTCGGGTTCCACACGGTCGGGTACGGCTGCACCACGTGCATCGGGAACTCGGGGCCGCTGCCAGAGCCGATCTCCCGGGCGATCGCCGAGAGCGACCTCGTCGTCTGCGCCGTGCTGTCCGGCAACAGAAACTTCGAGGCGCGGATCCACGGCGAGGTGAAGGCGAACTACCTCGCGTCGCCGCCGCTCGTGGTCGCCTACGCGCTCGCGGGTCGCATGGACATCGACCTCGTGAACGAGCCGATCGGCGTCGGGTCGGACGGCGCGGACGTGTTCCTCGCGGACCTCTGGCCGACACCCCAGGAAGTCCGCGAGACGGTCGCCGGCTCGATCGGCGAGGACATGTTCCGCGAGACCTACGCGGACGTCTTCACCGGCGACGAGACCTGGCGCTCGCTCCCGGTGCCCGAGGGCGAGCTCTTCGCCTGGGATCCCGGCTCGACCTACGTGCGCCGCCCGAGCTATTTCGACGACATGTCACAGCAACCGGATGCCGTCGAGGACATCGCCGGCGCGCGCTGCCTCGTCTCGGTCGGCGACTCGGTCACGACCGACCACATCTCACCGGCCGGCGCAATCCGACCGGACTCGCCTGCGGGTCGGTATCTCATCGAGCACGGCGTCGAGCGCAAGGACTTCAACTCCTACGGCTCACGACGCGGGAACCACGAGGTCATGGTGCGCGGGACGTTCGCGAACGTCCGCCTCCGGAACCTCCTCGTCCCCGGCTCCGAGGGCACCTGGACCGTGCACCTACCCTCGGGCGAGGAGGAGACGATCTACGACATCGCGGAGCGCTACCGCGCCGAGGGCGTCCCGTTGATCGTGCTCGCGGGCAAGGAGTACGGCTCCGGTTCGTCCCGCGACTGGGCCGCGAAGGGGCCGAAGCTCCTGGGCGTGCGCGCGGTGATCGCGGAGAGCTACGAGCGGATCCACCGCTCGAACCTGCTGATGATGGGTGTCCTTCCACTGCAGTTCCTGCCAGGGGAGAACCTCGAGTCGCTCGGGCTGACGGGGCGGGAGGAGCTCTCGATCGAGGGCGTCGAGAACGCGGAGGCGAGCGAGGTCACGGTGCGCGCCGACGACAAGGAATTCCGCGCGACCCTCCGGCTCGACACGCCGCGCGAGCGGGAGTATCTGCGGCACGGCGGGATCCTTCCGTTCGTTCTAAGACGGCTCCTCGCTTGAGCGCGTTCGGCGATCTCGGATCGAGCGAGCGGCTCGCGATCTGGGAGGGCGTCACCGCGCGTGCGATCGAGGGGGAGCGCTCGACGCTCGTCGTCGTCGAGCTCGCGCCCGGAGCGGTCGTCGCGGAGCACAGCCACGACAACGAGCAGCTCGGCGTCTGTGCCTCGGGCTCGGCGACGTTCCGAGTGGGAGAGGAAACGCGCGAGCTCGGGGCCGGTGACACATGGTCGATCCCGAGCAACGTGGCGCACGAGGTGCGGGTGGGTCCCGACGGCGCGGTCATGATCGAGACCTTCACGCCGGCGCGCTCGGACTGGAGCCGGCTCGAGCGGCTCGAGCCCACGTCTCCGCTCTGGCCTACGTAACGCCGAGCTCCCGCGGAAGCGGACGTGCGTGCACGACGACGAGCGTCGTCGTCGGGCGTGTGAGCGCGACGTAGAGCTCGCGGAGACCCTGGCCGTGACCGCCCACCGCCTCCTCGACGATGAGCGCCGGCTCGACGACGATGACGTGGTCGAACTCCATGCCCTTCGCCTCGCGGGGCGTGAGCACCGAGAGCCGCGACTCGTCGAAGAGCGAGCCCGGGGCCGCCTCCGCGTCTCCGCGGAGCGAGGGCGGCGCGATCACTGCGAGCAGCCCTTCCGACCCGGCGAGGCGCGCAGCCTCGGCGTAGGCGGCGTCGAGCGGTGACTCGGCCGGGACGATGCGCGGCGGCTCGCCGCCCGTTCGGTACGCAACCGGCGGCACGACGTCCGGCGCGATGTGCTCGAGCAGCGGCAGCGCGAGCTCCATGATCTCGCGCGGCACGCGATAGGCGTGGCGAAGCTCTTCGACCTCGGCACGGCTCCCGCCCGGGAGCTGGGCGAGCACCTCGTCCCAGCGCGCGTAGGGGACCGGCCCGGTGGCCTGCGCGACGTCGCCGAGCATCGTGAAGGTGCCCACGGCCCGGCGCGCGATCATCCGCAGCTGCATCGGCGAGAGGTCCTGTGCCTCGTCCACGATCACGTGGCCGTACCTGACAGGTGGCCCCTGGAGCAGCGCACGGGCCTCGTCGAGGAGCGGAAGGTCGGCGGCGCTCCAGCCGCTCCGCGCCCGCCGGAACAGCCGTTGCTCGTCCTCGTCGAGGATCCCGTCCGCCGCCTCCGCCAGCCGCTCGCGCGAGGAGAGGAGCTGGCGAACGAGCCGCTCCGGCCGCGGCGCCGGCCACACCGTGTCGAGGAACTCGTTGAGCACGCCGTCCTTGCGCAGCGACTTCTCCACCTCGTCGAAGGCACGCACGGCGAGACCGCCGAGCTTCGCTCCGTAATCGGTGTAGAAGCGGCGGAGGACGTCCATCCGGAAGCGCTCCCTCGCGGCAGCCGAGAGCCCGAGCTCGGCGCGCGCAGCCGAACGGAGTTCCGCTACCTCGCGCTGGCGGACGCCGACGAACAGCCCCTCCATACGGACGACGAGCTCGCGCGGCTCGCCCCGCGTGCGTAGCTCGACGGCTCGCCGGACGACCTCGGCCATCCGTGCATCGGCTTTCAGGCGCTCGACGTCGGGTGGGTCGGAGAGCGTCACGTCGGCGCCTTCGACGAGCTCCACGACGGCGAGCTGATCGACGGCGTCCTCCCCGAGCGCCGGCAGGACGTGCGACACGTAGTCCATGAAGACCGGGTTCGGGCCGACCATGAGAATGCGACGAAGCGCCTTGCGGTGCGAGAAGAGGAGGTACGAGGCGCGGTGGAGCCCGACCGCGGTCTTCCCCGTGCCCGGCCCGCCCTGGATGACGAGCGGCGGCTCGGGGTCGCGCGCGATGAGGCCGTACTGATCGGCCTGGATCGTCGCCACGATGTCGCGCATCCGCGCATCGCGCGTCCGCTCGAGCTCCTCGAGCAGGAAGTCGTCGACCGCGGTTGCGGCGTCTTCGAGCGAGCCGTCGAGCGCCTCGTCGCTGATGCCGGTGAGCGTCCGGCCGCGAAGCCGGAAGCGGCGCCGGAGCGTGACGCCATGCGGCTCGGCCGGAGTCGCCGTGTAGAAGGGCCGTGCGGCAGGCGCCTGCCAGTTGACGACCAGCATGCCGTCGTCGTCCTGCACCCAGCGGCGGCCGACGTAGAGGGACTCCTCGACGGAGTCGACGTCGATGCGGCCGAAGCACAGGATCTGCTCGGCCGCCTCGTACGCGGCGAGCCGGCGCTCCACCCAAGCCCCGATCTTCTCGGCTGCGATGTCGGCACCGTCGGAGCCCATCGCGGCGGCGTCGACCGTGCGCAGGAGCGCCTGGCGCATTTGCTCGAGGCACTCGTACGCGTGATCGAGGTAGGCCTGCTCCGCTGGGAGGTCCGGATGCGCCATTGGAGTGAAGGGTAAGCGGCCGCGAAGCGGACGCCTTCAGGGATTTTCGCGCGGTCGCGATCCGCGCGAGCGGATTGCGAGCTTGCGCACTAGGCAGCCTTCCAGCCCACGAAGATCGCCCAGCCGAGGTAGTCGCGGCCGTGGCGGAGGTACGTCTGCTTGTAGCGCTCGTGGCGGGAGCGGATGTCGCCCGCGTCAGGATCGTCCGCGTTCTCCGCGAGCCACTCCTCGACCGCGCGCCAGTGGAGCGTCTCGTAGCGGTCCCAGTCGTCCTCCGACGAGGCGATGAGGGAGACGACGCGGAGCGCTCCCGTCTCCATGATCGTCACCGTGTCGTCGAGCGTCGTGAACGGCTCGTCACGCTCCGCGTAGTCGTCGGGCAGCGGGAGCATGCGCCAGAACGGCTCGCCGACCACGACGTGCCCGCCCGGCCGCACGGCCGGCTCGAGCGCGTCGAGCGTGCCCGCGAGGCCGCTCCAGACGAAGCTCGCGCCGAGACACATCGCAACGTCGTACGTCTCGGCGGGAAGCTCCTCGCGCGAGGCGTCGCCCAGCCGGAAGGTCACGCGCTCGCCGAGCCCGGCCGCCTCTGCGCGCTCGACCGCCACCGCATGGAACTCGGGCGCGATCTCGATCCCCTCGATCTCACAGCCGAACTCCCGAGCGAGGAGCACCGCCGGCCCGCCGCGGCCGGACGCGATGTCGAGCACCCGCGACCCCGAGCCGAGCCTGAGCCGCTCGCCGAGAAGCCGGAGCTTGTCGGCGGAAATCGGATTCTGGAGCTCGTGATCGCGCTCCGCGACGATGAAGTAGCGCGGGATCACTGCCCCATTCTCCATGCCCCGATACGCTCGCGCCAGATGGCGTCGATCGAGCGCGGCGAGGGAGGCTGGGGCATCGACCCGGTGGCGGTCGTATCTCGGCGCGTCGTCGCGCAGGGAGCCACCGCGGCGTGACCGAGGTCGCCGTCATCGGAAGCCTGAGCAGCGACGTCGTCGCAGGAGCGCCCGCACGACCCGGCGGAGCCGTCTTCTACGCCGCCCGCGCGCTCGCGGCCCTCGGTGCGGAGGCTCGCGTGGTCACGCGCTGCGCGGCCGAGGACGTCGACCGTCTCGTGCCCCCGCTCGAGGCCTTCGGCCTGCCCGTCGCGGCCCGGGCGGGCGCGCGCACGCCGGAGTTCAGCTTCCACTACGAGGGCGACGAGCGCGTGATGCAGGTAGAGGCGATCGGAGACCCGTGGACTCCCGCCGACGTTGCCGGGTGGGCAGGTCGCGCGCTCGGCGACGCGAACTGGATCCACGTCGGGGCGCTGCTCCGCAACGACTTTCCGACCCAGACGCTCGCGGCGCTCGCCGAGCGGGGCCGGCTGCTGCTCGACGCCCAGGGCCTCGTTCGCCGCGCGCGAGTAGGCCCACTCGGGCGAGATGCGGAGGTCGATCGGAGCGTCTTCGGGCTCGTCGCGGTCCTCAAGCTCAACGAGGACGAGGCGCGGGTGCTCGCCGGCGGCGTCGAGGCGGAGAAGCTGCGCGAGCTCGGAGCGCCCGAGGTGGTGCTGACGCTCGGGTCCGCAGGCGCGCTCGTCGTGACCGCAACGAGCGCGGACCGGGTTCCGCCGGTCCGGATCGACGGCGCCGTGGACCCGACCGGTGCGGGGGACTCGTTTGCCGCTGCGTACCTGCACGCTCGCGCGCAGGGAGCCGAGCCGCGCGGCCGCGGGGCGTGCGGCGTCGGAGCTGACCGCGGCGATGCTCGCGCCCGCGACCAGCTAGCGCGGCGCCGCCCAGTCGGCGGGGACGTCCGACCCGCCCTCCTCGGTGATGCGAGCACCGAAGCGGACGAAGGCCGGATGCGACGCGATCTTCCCGCCGACGAGCGCCTCGCCCAGGCCGAAGTCGGTCGCCTCGGCGAGCAGCGCGGAGGGCACGAACGAGAACAGCTCGCCGACGGCCGCAAGATCAGACGTGGAGTTCATGCGCATGAGGACGAGGTTGTCGCACTGCGACAGCACCTGCTCTGCGACCTTCTGCGGGCGCTGTGTCGAGACGAGCAGGTAGAGGCCGTACTTGCGGCCCTCGGCCGCGATGCGAACGGCATGCTCGGCCGCGATCGCGGTCACGGGGTCCCGGGGATCGCTCGGGCAGACGTTATGAGCCTCGTCGATGACGATCAGCGTCGGCTCGCGCCGAGCCCGGTCCCTCCACAGCGTCCCGAGGACGACCTCCGAGACGAGCGCCTTCTCCTCCAGCGTCTGCAACGACCCGAGGTCGACGACGAGGCAGCGCGACTCGCGGGAGGCGACGTCGTGCGCGATCGAGCCCGGGTCGTCCCGCGCCCAGACCTGCCAACGGTCGAGCCCGAGGTTCCGAAGGCGCAGGCCGAGCGCCTTTGCCTCCTCGCCACCGCCGGCGAGGAGCTCGGGCAGCGGCACCGTGCCTCCCGAGTCGGCCCACGCCTCGAGCAAGGAGACCAGCTCCGCGTACTCGTGCCGGTCCCCGACCGGGTCGAGCCTGAGGGCGGCCGCCTGCACTCGCGGCTCGAGGTCGGCGAAGCGCAGGGAGAGGCGATCTCCACCCTGGTCGGCCGCCCGGCGCACGAGCACTCCGGCCCTCGCTGCGTGCCGCTTCGCGACGGCCTCGTCGACGCCCTGGCGCGTGTCGCCGAGGCGCACGAAATCGGAGTTCGGATCGAGAACGACGATGCGCAGCGAGGTCTCGAGCAGCAGCCGCTCGAGGATCACGCCGAGGGAGTACGTCTTGCCCGATCCCGACTGCCCGCACAGGAACGTGTGACGGTCGAAGCCGCCTGCGTCGAGCCCGAACCGCACGCCGGGTGCGAGGCCGAGCTCGCCGATCTCGAGCTCGGCGCGACGGGGTCGCACCGTCTCCAGCCACGTGGCCACTTCGTCTGGCTGCGCGGCGCGCAGGCGCCCGTCGTGGAACGAGGCGCCGTCGCCGTCGCGGATGACGCCCGTTCCCTGGACGACGCGGAGCTTCACGGAGACGGCGATGCTCGCGTCCGCGTCGGGCACCCCGGCGCCGAGCTCCGGACCGTCGACGAGGGCGAGCTCGAGATCGAGAAGCTGCCCGAGCCGGCTCGCGCCTCCGTGCTCGATCACCACGTAGCCGCCGGTTCGAAGCTCGAGGTCGTACGGCGACAGCTGGCACGTGAAGTGCCGGCCGTCCACGGAGGTCGCGAGGGGCTGGATCCCTTCCTCCACCTGCCGCCTGAGCGCCCGGTAGCGCTCGCCGTAGGCGCGGAGGAGCTCGTCGTGCTCGCTCATGCGCGCCCGTCATCCGGGAGCCGGAACTCGCCGCGCGCGACGATGACCGCCCTCCCGCCGACCGCGACGCGGACGACCTCGTCGTCTTGCGCCTCCGCGAGAGCGAAGAGCGTCGACGGCCGGCCGATCTCGGCGCCCTGCGAGATCTCGATCCACTCGCCCCAAGCAACTCCGGCGTGCCGGCACACGTGGACCGCGAGCGGACCGGCGGCCGACCCTGTCGCGGGATCCTCGTTGACGCCGGCGAAGGGCGCGAACATCCGCGTCTTCCAGCGCGTGCCCGAGCCCGCGATGCAGTTGGCCATCACGCGGAGCTCCGCGAGCGCGGCGAAGTCGGGCCGGAGTGCTGCTACGTCTTCCTCCGAGCCGAGAGTGACGAAGGTGTGCAGTAGGCCGTTGTCGTAGCGCTCGACCGGCAGGCGCGAGCCTACGATCCCGAGCGCGGCGAACAACGCCTCCGAATCGGGGTACGGCTCGACGCTGGGCAGCGGCTGCTCCATGCGGCCGAAGACGATGCTCCCGGAGGCGTCCCGCTCGAGCTCGACCGGCACCAGGCCGCCTTTCGTCTCGAGCTCGAGCACCCCGCGCAGGAGCGACGGCGCGAGCACCCACGCGGTCCCGAGACACGGGTGACCCGCGAACGGGAGCTCGGTCCAGGGCGTGAAGATGCGAACGCGAACCGTGCCTCCTCCCTCGGGCGGAAGCACGAACGTCGTCTCCGAGAACCCGACCTCGAGCGCGAGCGACTGCATCGTCTCGTCGTCGAGGTCGCGCGCGTCGGTGAACACGGCGAGCTGGTTGCCCTCGAGCGCACGCTCCGTGAAGACGTCGACGACGACGTAGCGGTGTCCTGACATGGCGACAGACTACTTCGGGCAACGCCCGTTATCCTCGGGCCGGGATGCGCGTCTTTCTGGTCCGTCACGCGCACTCGGATCCCGGGGACCCCGACGAGTTGCGGCCGCTCTCGGCACGGGGACGAGGCGAGGCGCGCGCGCTCGCGGAGCGCCTCGCCGGCCACGCGACGCCGCCGCGCATCGTCGTCTCGAGCCCGCTTCTCCGAGCGCGTGAGACCGCTCAGGCGATCTCGGACGCGACCTCGGCGGAGCTCCGCGTCGACGACCGGCTCGCACCGGGCGCCACGCTCGAGCTGCTTCGCGAGGCGCTCGAAGGGGTGCACGAGCCGGCGGCAAGCGTCGGCCACCAGCCCGACTGCTCCGAGATCGCGATCGCGCTCACGGGCTCCGACCCGGGCTTCCCGACGGGCGGCGTCGTCGAGGTCGACCTGGACGATCAGGCGCCGGACTGAGGCGAGGACGGCGTCGTCTCGAGAAGTCGCGTCTCGAGCTCCGCCCACCAGGCGGCGCTCCACGCCATGAGGTCGAGCCCGTAGCGAAGGACCTCGGCACTCGGCCCCTCGATCGGACCCAGCTCCTCGGCGATCTCGAGGAAGTGCTGGCCCGCGTCGGAGAACCACCGACGCCGTCTGCGCACGAGCTCGAGCAGCTGCTCGTGCGACATGAGCTCGCCGAAGAAGAGGCGGAGGAGCCCCTCGTCGCGCAAGTCATACGAGTCGTCGATGCCGGCGAGCCATTCGAAGAGGGCCTGCTCGCCGGCGGGCGTCAGCTCGTAGACGCGCCTACGTCGGCGGCCGTAGGGCTCGTCGCGAGCGAGGACGAGGCCCGCCTGTTCGAGCGACCGGAGCTCGGGGTAGATCTGCCCGTAGCTCGCGCGCCAGAAGAACCGCGTCGACAAGTCCGTCACGCGCTTGACGTCGTAGCCTGTGCGAGGCTCCCACTTCAGGAGCCCGAGGATGACGCGGCCGGTCGCGCTCAGCCTTGGCAAGTTGCGCATTGACATATCGTACTGATACATCGTAATCTATCGATCTGATATGTCTGACGCCATTGTCGTGAGCGAGCTCAGGAAGTCCTACAACGGGCTCGAGGCGGTTCGCGGAGTGAGCTTCGAGGTCGGGGAGGGCGAGGTCTTCGGCCTCCTCGGCCCGAACGGCGCGGGCAAGACGACGACGGTCGAGATCCTCGAGGGGTACCGGCGCCGCGACGGCGGCGAGGTCACCGTCCTCGGCCTCGACCCCTCCGGCGCACCGCGCGCGCTGCGCGAGCGGATCGGCGTCGTGCTCCAACACTCCGAGTTGCACCCGCTACTGACCGTGCGTGAGGTCCACCGGATGTTCGCCGGCTACTACAAGCGGCCGCGCGACGTCGACGAGGTGGTCACCCTGGTCGGGCTCGCGGAGAAACGGGATGCGCGCGTGAAGACGCTGTCGGGCGGACAGAAGCGGCGGCTCGACCTGGGCGTCGCGCTCGTCGGCGATCCCGATCTCATCTTCCTCGACGAGCCCACGACTGGCTTCGATCCGGCCGCGCGCCGCTCGGCCTGGGAGACGATCCGCTCCCTTCGGGCATTGGGGAAGACGATCCTGCTGACGACGCACTACCTGGACGAGGCACAGCAGCTTGCCGATCGCGTGGCCGTGATCAGGGACGGGCGCATCGTCGCGAGCGGCACGCCCGCCGAGCTGATCGGCGCGACGGGCGCGACCGAGATCCGGTACCGGCGCGACGGCCAGCCGGTGGTGATCCAGACGGAGGAGCCGACACGCGTCCTCCACGAGCTCACGGCGGCCGCGCTCGCCGCAGGCGAGGAGCTGGCCGAGCTCGAGGTGAGACGGCCGACGCTCGAAGACGTCTATCTCGAGCTCGTCCGAGAGGAGCAAAGCGAGTCGTCATGAGCCTTCTCGTCCATCAGCTGAGGTACGAGCAGCTCACCTTCTGGCGCAATCGCGAGGGGGCGATCTTCATCTTCATCTTCCCGCTCCTCCTGTACGTGCTGCTCGGCTCGCTGTACTCGGGCGAGATCGACGGCGTACCCGCCGGCGACTACCTGCTTGCGGGCCTCTTCGGCTACGGGGCGGCCACGACGGCCTTCGCCGGCCTCACGATCATCCTCGTCATCCGGCGCGAGCTGGGGATGCTCAAGCGCGTGCGCTCGACGCCGCTGCCCGCTTGGACGTACCTCGCGGCGTTCCTCCTCTCGATCCTCGTCGTGTTCGCGCTCCAGTCGGTCGCGCTACTCGCGCTCGGCGGGCTCGTGTTCGACGCGAGCATGCCCGAGAACTGGCTCGGGTTCGCAGGCGCGGTCGTCCTCGGGTGCCTCGCCTTCGCGGGGATCGGTGTCGGCGCGGCGGCGCTGATCAGGTCGGACGAGAGCGTTTCGGCCGTCGTCAACGTCGTGGTGCTGCCGATGGCGTTCCTCGCCGGCTCGTTCGGCCCGACCAGCGACTACCCGGCTTTTCTGCAGGCGATCGCCGACGTGCTGCCGCTCACGTACTTCCTCGACGTCGTGTACGGCGTCTACATCGACGGCGAGTCACTCTTCGCCGACCCGCAGGCGCTCGCAGTCGTCGGCGCGTGGGGCGCCGCCGGCCTCCTCGTCGCCGCGCGCTGGTTCACCTGGATGCCGCGCGAGCGGTAGACGTAGAACGGGGCCGGGCCCGAAAGGCCCGACCCCTGTGTTCACCGCAGCCCCCCGACTTAACGGTTGGAGAGCATCGAGAGGAAGTAGAGGAGCGTCGCGATCGCCGCCAGGGCACCCGCGACGTACGTCCACGCGGCTGCCTTGAGGACGCTGCTGACGCCGCCGGCCTCGGTCGCCGGGACGAGCCCGAGGTCGTCGAGCTGCTGCTTGGCCCGCTTCGAGGCGTCGAACTCCACTGGGAGCGTCACGATCTGGAAGAGGACGGCGACGGAGTAGAGCAGCGCTCCGACGAGGATGAGCCCGGCCGCCTGGAGGATGAAGCCGCCGAAGACGAAGAGCAGCCAGATGTTCGACGTGAAGGCGACCGCGGGGAACATCGCGCTGCGGAAGCGGAAGAACGCATACGCCTGCGCGTGCTGGATCGCGTGGCCGACCTCGTGCGACCCGACGGCGGTCGACGAGATCGAGCGGCCGTGGAAGACCTCGGGCGAGAGGTGCACCGACCGGTTCCGCGGGTCGTAGTGGTCCGACAGCGTTCCGGGCGTCTCCTCGACCGGAACCTCGTTGAGCCCGTTCGCATCGAGGACGCGCCGCGCGACCTCGGCACCCGTCATCCCGTGCGACACGGGTACCTGGAGGTTCTTCGCGAACGTGCTCTTCACCCGGTGCTGCGCCCAGAGGCCGATGGCCATGGGGACGATGAAAGCGAGTAGGAAAGCCATGCCGGGGATCGTAGCGTCCGTTCTCGCCGCCACGGCCCTCCGGCACGGGCGACTCAGCGAGTTCTTAACTGCCCGCTGCGGCCGCGTAACCTGTCGGCGTGGAGGCGTCGGAGACCGCCCGCCGGATCTGAGCTCGACCGCGAGTTCGCCAGACCGCACGCTGCTGACGCCCTCGGCGTTCCCGCACCGACGTACTCCGTCGGCTACCGCGTCGGGTTCGTCACGCTGTTCCTTCAGGGTGGGCTCGGCGCCCGCGAGGGGACGCTCGTCGCCGTGATGGCTCCGCGTTACGGCACCGCGACCGGGATCGCGCTGGCGACGCGGCTCGCAGTGACAGTCGGAGAGGCGATCGCCGTGGGCCTCATCCGGCTCGGCTACGCGGCCGCGCGCGCACTAGCTCGCAACGGCAGATCCCGGCTACCCTCAGCCGACGCGCCCCCGTAGCTCAGTGGATAGAGCAGCGGTTTCCTAAACCGCGTGCGCTGGTTCGATTCCGGCCGGGGGCACCTCCGTTGTGAAGCGCAATACGGCCTGAGCAGGGCTTTTGTGAACACCCAGTCATCCGCTCGGATCCGTTCAAGGCCGCCTTGTTTGCGTTCGACTGGCGCACAGCACTGGACATTCACCCGCACGAACACGGCGACCGGAACCTGCGAGCCCGACGACACAAATCGCTGTGGCTGGCACTGGAACCGGGCAGGTCCCGCAGCAACGGCGACGGAGCCGAAGCTGTACGAAGCGTTCTCCTCTCAGAATCTGCGGCCGGCGTCGGCGACCCGCGGCCGCGGTCCCGCGGCGACGTGCTGGCGATCAATTGTCGGGGCGACTCGGAACACGGACGACGCCGTCGACGACGACTTTGCCATTGCGGACCGAGTACCGAGCGACAGTGCCGGGCGTGATGTCTCCGTATTGGTCGAATGAGAACGAGCCGAGAATCCCGCCAGTCACTCGTGTGTTGAACAGCTCCTCGACAACCACGGCGCGGGTGCCGTCCGAGCGCGCGATTGCGTCGAGCAGCACGTCCGCTGCCTGCGCCGCCTCCGCCAGCCCCCTAAACCCCCCTGGCGCGCCGACGGAGCGCAGGAAGCGTCGCGCGGCCGGAGCAAGTGCCTCGAGCGGGACGTGGTAGCCGGTGACGCGAAGTCCTTCACCGACGGGACCGAACGCTTCCGGGAGTGAATCATCGGCTATGAACTGGTCTCCTGCTGCGAACACGACAGCTGGGCCGAGTCGGCGGCGAAGGTCTTCCATTAGACGCCGGGCGTTGTACTGGGTATGCCCGGCGAGGAAGACGACCTGGGGCCGCGCGGCCGCGGCTCGCCTCGCGACCGACGCGTAGCTCCTTTGCTTGGGCCAGTCGAGCTCGGTCGTGACAAGACCGAGGCTGCGAGCGGTCTCGGCGAAGCTGCCGCCGACGCTCGGCCCATACCAGTGGAATCCGATCTCCCCGCGGTTCACGAGTACGACGACCCGCCGCGCTCCCATCTGCTTCGCGACAATTGCGGCCGCGGCCCCGACGTCGTCTTCGGACGCCACGACACGCGCGTAGTTCCGCACTCCGCCCGAGTAGAGGGAGCCGGGATCGCGGTCGGAGTAGAGAGTCCTGCGCGTGAGGCCCGGATCCGTATTCATCGGGCTCACCATCGCGAGTGGCCCCGTCGTTGTGCGACTGAGGATCGGGATCTGCAAGGCAGCGCAGAACGAGAACCACGGTCCGATCATCCCGAGCACGCCGCTTGTGGAGGCGAAGGCCTTCGCGTTCCGCTCGCAGAGCGCCTCATCGTCGCCGGAGTTACATGACTGGTAGCCGATCCGGTATTCGCCGGCGCGGAAGCCTCGCTGACGCAGGACGCCCTCGATAACCCGGACCATGCCTTGTTCCTCGTCTGCCTCGTCGGACTGGCCTCCCGAGAGGTCCGAGACGATGATCGCGTCGGGCTTCCCTTCGCCCTCGTAGAGCACGTCCGCACAGGTTGCGGTGTCCACGGGAGCTGCGGTCTGCTCGCTCCCGGTGCAGCCTGCCGCGAGGACGCTCGCGACAAGCGTCAGCGCGAGCGCGAAAGCTCTCACACAGTCATGATCCGCCCAGTCCGCTGCAGCCGTCAAGCTAGCCGACGCTGATCCACACGAGGCCGGCGCCGACGGCGATGCCCGTCGGCGCTCCGCCGACATCGATCCGCTCCGTATCACCCGTTGCCGGATCGATCCGGATGACCGACCCGTCCTCGCTCGGCGCCCAGACGGCACCGGCGCCGACGGCGACCGCGAAGGTGCGGCCGTCGACTTCGTACGTGTCCTCCACGAGGTTGCTCTCGGGGTCGACCTGCCAGACCTGGTGTCCCTGGTCGTCAGGCAGCCACACGCTGCCCTCGCCGATCGCGATGTCCTGCGACCCGAACGAGAGCAGCGACCGTCGCCTTCCGTCGCAAGGTGGCAGGGTGGAGCCGAATGAGCTCGCGGAACGAGGCGACGGTCCAGACCGAGCCGAAGCCGTAGGCGAGCGGACCCCAGACCGAGCTTCGACCCGGGACGAGCCTGGTCGTCGCCGGATCGATTCGCGAGATCGCACGGAAGCTCGCCGCCCAGATCAGCTTCGCGCCGTAGGCGAGAAAACCGGCGCCCGGGTCGAAGGAGAACGGGCTCGTCTCCTCCGCGTTCGGGAGCGTCCAGCTTCCTTCCTCGATGTCGGAAGAGGGTTCGATGCGGAAGATGCGAGCCTCGGTCGTCCCGACCCAGAGTGCTCCGGCGGCTGCAAGCAGGTCGGCGGGCGTACCGGGTACCGAGAACGTCTTGACGACACGTCGTGCGTTCGGGTCGATGCGCGAGATCGTGCCGGCGCCGTCGTTCGAGTTGATCACCCAGACCCAGTCGTCCGAGGCGGCCACCGTCGTCGGGGCGGCACCCACCGGGATTGCGGCGACCACCGTACGAGAGACGGGGTCGATCGCCGCCAGCGAGTTCGGCGGCGCGACGATCCCGCTCTCGGAGCCGAGCGTCAGCGCGAACGCAACTGCCGCCGCTGCAGCTGCGATCAGGGCTGCGCCGGCCAGCACGAGCCGACGCCCGACCCGTAGCCTCCGGCGCCTGACCGCCGTGGGCGACGGGCCGAGGCCGAGCTCGGAACGGGCGTTATCGACGAACGCGGCACAGGTCTCGTAGCGCTGGGCAGCTTCCTTGGCGAGCCCGCGGGCGAAGACGGCGGCGAGCTCGGGGTAGGCCGCGAGTCGTGCCGGCTCCTCCTGCATGTGCGCCCACAGCGTCTGCGCTTCCGTATCGCGCCGGAAAGGCGGCGCGCCAGAGAGGCACTCGTATAGGACGCAGCCGAGCGCGTACTCGTCCGTGCGACCGTCGACCTTTCCACGGCGGATCTGCTCCGGCGCGAGGTAGTCGAGCGAGCCTGCGAGCACGCCCGACGCCGTCGTTCCGCCGTCGCCGAGCTGCTTCGTCAGGCCGAAGTCGCACAGGTAGCAGTGATCCGAGGCGTCGACGAGGACATTTCCTGGTTTCACGTCGCGGTGCACGAGCCCCCGCCGGTGGGCGGCGTCGAGTGCTTCGGCGACCTGACCGACAAGAGCCAGCGCACGCTCGGGCGGAAGCGCCCCTTCCTCCGCCAGGATCGCCCGAAGATCGGTGCCGTCCACGTACCGGGTCGCGAGATACAAGTCGCCGCCTGCCTCGCCGGCTGCGTAGACGGGGAGGATCCCGGGATGATCGAGCGAGGCCGCGAGGCGCGACTCGCGCAAGAAGCGCTCGTGGAACGAGCGATCGTGCGCAAGCTCGGGCGCGATCAGCTTCAGCGCGACAGGCCGGTCGAGCGCGAGCTCGGTCGCCCGGTAGACGACCCCCATGCCGCCGCGACCGACGACACCGTCGATCCGATAGCCGGCCAGCTGCGTTCCGGGCTCCGGTGACACCTCAGAGTCCGATTCTCGACTGTTCGATCGACCAGGTGAAGCGCGTCAGCGCCGCCGGAGGCGCGATCCCGCTCGGCCGCAGCCCTCGTCGTACGAGCACGGTAGGCGCCGGAGGAGCGGCCACGAGCGCAGACCGAGTCGCTCCGAGTCCCTCTGCGCGCCATCGCTCCGACAGCCCGAGAACGAGGAGCCCCGCATCCTGGGCGAGCTCGGCGACGCCCTCCTTTCCGGGCCGGCCGAGCAGGGGCTCGGCGACGACTCCGGTCGTGTGTTGGACGATGAGCGACGCATCCGCAAGCAGACGGCTGGCATCGCGCTCGCCGGACCGTTCGTCCGCGGCACCGATGAGGTGCAACGGTCGATCGAGTGCGGTGGCGGCCCACGCGCCGAGCTCGAGCGCCGCCCAGTCGTGCTCGAACGCGCCGAAGGGGACGACGATCGGGCCGCCTTCCGCGTCCCAGGGCCACTCGACCACCGCGGCAACGTCGCAGGTCGCCTCGGCGAACACGCTGGCGAACTTGCCGTTGAGGGGATCTCCTGCGCTCGAGACCAACAGCAAGTCCGCATCCTGGAGCGTCGTCAGCCGGACGACGTCCTCGGCCGGTGAAGACGACGAGAAGGCGGCGACGCGGACGGCGACGCCGCGTCCGCGGAGATCGTGGCGCGCCTGCTCGAGCGTCCTGGTCGCAGCGGCGATCTCCGCGGGCTGCACGATCTGCAGGAGTACGAGCTCCCTCGCCGTCGGACCACGGGCGAGCGCCTCTGCGAGGGGAAGGAGGAGCGCGAGCTCGTTCGGTCGCTCCGAGACCGCGATGATCGAGCTCGACGGCTTGGCCGCCGCCGTCACCGAGAGTGCGGGGTCCTGGCGAAGTATCCGGCGCTCGAGCTCACGCAGCTGCTCGCCGAGCTCGAGCCCCAACTCTTCGTCGAGCACACGCCTGCCTTCGCGGAAGACGGCGAGAGCGTCGGCCTGGCGTCCGGCTCTGTACAGGGCAAGCATGAGCTGTGCGCGTGGGCGCTCGTCCAACGGCCGCTGCGTGACGAGCGCCTCGAGCTCGGGGACGAGCTCCGGTCCCCGCCCGAGCGCGAGGTCGGCCTCGATCCGCTCCTCCAACGCCAGGCGGCGCAGCTCCTCGAGGCGGGCCGACTCCGTCTGCACGAACTGCTCGTACGCGAAGTCAGCCAGCGGCTCGCCTCGCCAGAGCGAAAGAGCCGAGCGAAGTGTCGTCGCGCGCTCCGCGGGCTCCTCTCTCGGGGCTCGTTCCAGGAGCTGCTCGAACTCGTAGAGGTCGAGCTCGCCCGGCCGCACGCGCAGGAGGTACCCGGAGCCGTGTGTCTCCAGCGTGTCTCGCGCTGCTCCGAGTGCCTTGCGAAGGTTGGAGACGTAGACCTGGATCGTCTTTGCGGCGGTCCGGGGAACACCGCCCGGCCAAAGGTCGTCCGCGAGCCGGTCCGTCGGGACGATTTCGTTCGCGTGGAGGAGCAGGACCGTGAGCAGGGCGCGCTGCCCCGGTGCGCCCAGGTCGAGACGGCGATCACCGTCGAGAGCCTCGAGTGGGCCGAGGATCCGAAACTGCACGGGGCCACCGTACTGCGCTTCGCAGGGCGTCCTTACCGCGCGTTAGGTCCCAGCCAGTCGCGTGCTCCGATCCTCTTCGCGAAGACCGCAGAGGGCGGTCATGACGGAAGGAGCATCATGAGCATCTCGAAGCGACCTGTGACTTGCGTGGCACTCGCGGTCGTCGTCGCAGCGCTGACCGTCGGGGCACCGATCGCCGGCGCGGATCCTTGGTTCAACGATCGGGCGAGCGTCGTTCGCCCGGACGATCGGGCGGGTGCACGTGGCCCCGGAGCGCTGGCCTCTACCGGTGCAGTGCGGCCCGCCACGCGGCCGGACGATCGGCCCGGCGCACGTGGCCCAGGAGCCGTGGCGTCTTCCGGTGCCACGCACGTGGCCACACGGCCCGACGACAGGGCTGGGGCGCGGGGACCCGGTGCGGTGTCTCCTGGGAGGTCCACCATCGTCGTTCGCTCGGCGAACACGTTCGACTGGGGCGATGCGGCGATCGGAGTTGTCAGCGGGATGGGCCTTGCCCTTCTTCTGGCCGGACTCGCAGTTCTGACGGTCATGACTCGGAAGAAGACGGACTTGTCGACGCGCTGAGCGATTCAGATCCGATGAGGCGACGGAGGCGCAGCTCCCAGCCCGACTGCAGGCAAAGCTGCTCCAGGCGCAGGACGCGAATGCAGCCGGGCGGCGAGCTCGTGCCCCTGGCAGAGCCGCAAGCGTCGTTTTCACGTGCTCCCTAGACACGAAAGCCCCGCGCATTGCGGGGCTTTCGCTGCTCGCCGGGCCGGACTCGACTAGCTGCTCTTCTTCGCCGCGTTCCTACCGTGCACCATGTGCTTGACGCACTGACCCTGGTTCTTGAACGTCGGGTTCGTGAAGCTCTTCCAGCCGCCCTTCTTGCACGGGCGGGCGAAATCGGCCTTGCCCGGTGCGAGCTTCTGCAGCTTGCCGTTGAACCTGATTTTCGTGAGGTCGGCAGTGCCTTCGACGTCGATGAGCACGCTTACGAACTGGATCGTGCCCGTCGGCGTCGGAACCTGCTGGCCGGCTGCGGCGAGCGTCTCGGCCGTGAACCTATAGGTCGCGGTCCCGTTCTCATTCGTGGTCGGCGTCACGTTGTTGCAGCCAAGGAAGAACGTCGTCGTCGCGGTCACGACGTTGAACCGCGGCGAGCCACCCTGGCACTGGGTCGCGCTCTTCAGCGTGAACGACGCCGACTGGAACGTCTGGCCACTGACACCAGTGATCTCGGCGCCTGCGGACGCGTTCGTGGTCGTCGCGCAGTTCTTCTCCAGGTGGAGCGTCTTCGTCTTCTTGCTGAACGTCGCCTCGACGCAACCCGTGCTGTCCGGGTCAAAGACGCCCGGAACAAGCGCCGCCGATGCCGAGACGGTGAAGGCGAGCGCCATCACCAGGACGCCCGCGACGATGAGCTTCTTCATCTGTCGATCCCTCCTCTAGGTCCGTGCATTCAGCACGGGACCTTTCCCCGCACTCCCGAGTGCACACGCCCGAGCGCCAGGTCTTACGAGGTCTTTACGTTTCGTCCCTCCTTCGAGGGATGCTCGAGTGCTCGTACGCCGGGGCGCCGATGTGACGAGGCATGGCGAGAGGGCGCGTCGCGATCTTCCGTCGGTGGGTCGGGCCGGGTATGCCGCCGTGACGCGTGCCGCCAAATCCACGTTCCCGTCACGCCCCGCGGCCAGCGATACCTGGGTCGCTACCTTGACCGGACGTGGCGGAGCTGGTCTTCATCGACGCGCAGGTCGGGCCCGACCAGGACGGGCGGGCAGAGGGGCCGACCGAGGCCGAGGCGCTCGACGCCTACTCGCAGGCCGTGGTCTCGGTCGCCGAGCGACTGACTCCGTCCGTGGCGAACCTCCGCGTCTCTCGGCGGGTCCGCGGCGTGCGCATCCTCGACGGCGGAGGAAGCGGCGTCGTGATCTCGCCAGACGGGTTCCTGCTGACCTCCGCGCACGTCGTGGCGCGCTCGGACGCTCGCGGACGGGCGTCGTTTGCGGATGGGCGCAACCTGGACGTCGAGGTCGTCGGAGCAGACCCGTTGTCGGATCTCGCCGTGCTGCGCACGAACGGAGGTGATCTCGTCCCGGCCGAGCTCGGAGACGCGGAGCGGCTCCGCGTCGGCCAGCTCGTCGTCGCGATCGGGAATCCCCACGGATTCGCGGGCTCGGTCACGGCCGGCGTCGTCTCGGCGCTCGGCCGCTCGCTTCCGACCCGGTCCGGCTCGGCGATGCGAATCGTCGACAACGTGATCCAGACCGATGCGGCTCTGAATCCCGGCAACTCCGGTGGTGCGCTCGCCGACAGCCGCGGCCGGGTGATCGGCATCAACACCGCGGTCGCCGGCATCGGCCTCGGCCTGGCCGTTCCCATCAACGGGGCGACTCGCCGGATCGTCGCCGCGCTCATGACCGAAGGACGGTTCCGCCGCGCCTACATCGGCATCGGCGCCGGCGAGCGCCCACTTCCACCACGCCTCGCGCGCGAGCTCGGGCGGGAGGACTGCGTGGAGGTCATCGAGGTGGAGAGCGGCGCCCCGGCGGCTCAGGCGGGAGTCCGGGCCGGCGATCTGCTCGTCGCGCTCGACGGCGCGCCGATCTGCAGCATGAACGACCTCCAGCGACTGATGGTCGCCGAGCGGATCGGCTCCCCGGCAGTGTTCACCGTGGCGCGCGAAGAGCGCGTGTTCGAGCTCCCGCTCGTGCCGAGCGAGCTTCCCGCGTAGCCGAGCGCCGCGGTAGCCTCAGCGATCACGGCCGCGTTGCGACTGCCGTCACGCCCCCATGACCCGGTCCCGGAGACATTCGCTCGTCGTCGTCGCGCTGGCCTTGCTTCCGCCTGCCGCCGGAGGCGCCGCACTGGCGGCGCTCGAGCAGGACGCGGTCGACGAGCCGATGGCCGCGATCGTCGCGGCCGGCCCGACGGCGACCGCCGCGGTGCTCGCCGACGGGACCTGGCGCGTCGAGCTCGCGCCGCTCTATCCCGGAGACGCTGACCCCGCCGTCTCGCCCGACGGACGCCAGATCGCCTTCGTCTCGACGCGGGACGGGAACGAGGAGATCTACGTCGCGGACGCCCAGACGGGCGAGGTGCGCCGGCTCACGCGCGACGCGCGGCCCGACCGCCGGCCCGCCTGGGCCCCGCACGGCCGCAGCATCGCCTGGCAGAGCGGTCCGCAGGAGGCAGCCGACCTGTACGTGATGCTGGCCGACGGTGAGGAAAAGCGGCTCGTCGCCGGTGGGCCCGGTGACGACGTCGACCCCGCCTGGTCGCCGGACGGAAATCGCATCGCGTTCTCATCGACCCGCGGCGGCACGCGCCAGCTCTGGGCGGTCGCGTCGCTCGGCGGCGAGCCGGTACAGCTCGCACAGATCCCAGGGAGGGTCCGCGCGCCCGCTTGGGGGCCAGGTGGCCTGCGTATCGCGTTCGCCCTCGAGTCCAGCGCGGGCTCCGACATCTGGGCGCTCAACCTCACGGACGGGAGGACGCGCAAGCTCACGCGCGGCCCAGGCTGGGACTCGCGCGCCGACTGGTCGCCGCGCGGGACGCACATCGCCTTCGCGCGCGCAAACGCCGGGCGCTCGTCGATCTGGGTCGTCGGCGCCGACGGCGCTCTGGGACGCCCGGTGGGCGACTCGGACGGTCTCGCTGACCCGGACTGGGCTCCGACGGACCGCTCGCTCGTGCCACGGCCGGACGAGCAACTCCCCGACCTCGACCAGCGCGCACCAGCCGATGTGATGGTGTCTCGGGCCGGCCGCAGGTTCAACCTCGGCTTCGCCTCGTCGACGGAGAACCGCGGCGTCGGCCCGCTGATGATCACGGGCGCACGGCAGCCGGGGCGGCCGATGCGCGCGCATCAGACGGTGGAGATGCGCGGCGGCGCGCCCCGCGTCATCCACGACATCGGACGTATGCGCTACGAGCCCCACGCACCGCACTTCCACTGGCATCTCAAGTCGTTCGTCACCTACCAGCTGCATCGCGCGAGCGACTTCGCCGTCGTCGCGCATGACGGCAAGAGTGGGTTCTGCCTCATCGACCGCTGGGGACGGACGCTGGCGAACATCCCGAGCACGGGCCCGCCGCGCTTCGTCGGCGACTGCGGCACGAGGCAGCCACGCGCACGGCGCGTCGAACAGGGCACATCCGTCGGGTACATCGACCGCTACCCGGCGTTCTTCCACGGCCAGGAGCTGAACGTCACCCGGCTCCCAGCGGGCCAGTACGAGCTCGTCCATCGCTCGAACTCGGAGCGGCGGATCCGCGAGCTCGCCTACTCGAACGACTCCGCCTCGGTCCTGCTCGAGCTCACCTGGCCGAACGGGCCAAGGTCGGCTCCCCGGATCTCGATCCTCCAGCGCTGCGACGGCAGCGAGCGCTGCCCTGCGCACTCCCCTGAGCGCTGACCTACTTGTGGCGGTAGACGATGCGGCCGCGGGTTAGGTCGTACGCGGAGACCTGGACGTTGATCCGATCTCCCGGCGCCATGCGGATCCGGTAGCGCCGCATCTTGCCCGCGGTGTACGCGATCAGCTCGTGGCCGCTGTCGAGCGACACGCGGAACATGCCGCTGCCGAGCGCCTCGAGCACCTCGCCTTCGACTTCGAGCTTCTCCTCGCGGGCCATGCGCTTCCTTTCGACGATCGAAGGGCGCGCGGCGGGGTGTCGACACCTGACGCCGCGCGCGCCTGCCCTACTCCGTTAGACGGCCTGGACGTTGATCGCTTCGGGACCCTTCGCCCCTTCGCGAGCTTCGAACTCGACCCGAGCGTTCTCGCTCAGCGACTTGAAGCCACTGCCCTCGATGTTCGAGTGGTGGACGAACAGATCCTTACCGCCCTCGTCGGGCGTGATGAACCCGTAGCCCTTTGCATCGTTGAACCACTTGACGACTCCGGTTGCCATAGAAAAACACCTCCCCTCACCCTAGATCGAACGGGTAGGGAAGCGCGTGCCCCCGGTACTCGTCCTGGTTTTCGCCGAGCAGCGTAGCTGTCACGGCCCTACGCGTGCGTGTTAACGGGCGGCACGGTGCTAGGTTGAGCCGCGTGGCAGCGGCCTGGCAGAGCGAGCTGACCTCTCTCACAGGGCGCGTGATCGCGATCGCCGGGGCGGCGGGGAACCTTGGGCCAACGGTCGTCGGACGGCTCGCGCCGAGCGGTGCCCGCCTCTGCCTGTGCGGGCGCGACCGGTCGAAGCTGGAGGCGCTCGTGGCCGACACGGGCGCCGACGCGGACGTCGACGTCGTCGACCTGCTCGACGCGGAAGCGACGAAGAGCTGGGCGCAGGAGCTCGCGTCCCGCCACGACGGGGTGGACGCGCTCGTGCACCTCGTGGGCGGCTGGCGCGGTGGGACGCCGATCGAGGACGCGCCCCTCGAGGACTGGGGCGAGCTGTCAGATCTCCTCGTGCGCACGCTGCAGCACGCAACGCAAGCGTTCGCGCCGCACCTGCTGGCGAGCGGGCGCGGGCGGTTCGTGACCGTCTCCACCGGTCAGGCGCAGGCGCCCACGCACCCGAACGCCGTCTACGCAGCGGCGAAGGCTGCGGCCGAGACGTGGACGCTCGCGCTCGCCGACCGCTTCCGCGGCACCCCGGCGACTGCGAACCTCGTCGTCGTCGGCGCGATCGTGACCCCGGCGATGCGCGAGGAGAGCCCGGACAAGGACTTCTCGACGTTCACTCCCGCCGAGGAGATCGCCGAGGCGATCGCCTACCTCTGCTCCGACGCCGCCGCCTCGATGAACGGCCAGCGGCTCACGCTACGCGGCGCCGCCTAGGTTCCAGCCACCCGCGACCTCGAGCACCTGGCCCGTGACGTACTCCGCCTCGGGCGAGACGAAGTAGACGACCGCGGACGCGACCTCCTCGACGCGGCCCGGACGGCCCATGGGGACCTCGCGGACCGGCAGCGTCCGCGAGCTCTCGATCACGCCCGGGGCGACGACGTTGGCCGTGATCCCGTGCGCCGCCTCGGCGCGGGCGATCGCCTTCGTGAGCAGCGTGATCCCCGTCTTCGCGATCGCGTACGCGATGAGATTCGGCCGTGCGACGAGGTCCTGGGCGCCTGCGTAGCCGAGGTTCACGATGCGTCCGCCTTCGGCCGCGCGTAGCAGCGGGATCGCCGCGCGACAGGTCGCGAACGTCGCCTCGAGGTTCGACGCGAGCACGTCGTCCCACTCCTCGAACGTCAGCTCGGAGAGCGGCGTGTGCACGTAGTTCCCGACGTTGTTCACGAGCACGCGAAGTCCGCCCAGCTCGCGATGAGCGTGTTCGACGAGCGCGGTCGCGGCGTCGCGGTCGGTCACGTCGGCCTGCAGCAGCGCCGTCCGCACACCGAGCGCCTCGGCCTCAGCGCGCGTCGCCTCCGCCGCCTCGTGCGAGGTCCGGTAGTGGACGGCGACGTCGAACCCCTCGCGTGCCAGCGCGAGGACGATCGCGCGGCCGATGCCGGCTGCCGAGCCGGTGACGAGCGCGCCGCCTCGGCTCACGGACGCACCGCCCGGATCGCCACTCGCTCGCGCCGGAGCTGGAGGAGCGGGAGCAAGAGGACCTGGCCGAGCGCGAGCCAGAGGTAGAGCACGGGTACTCCGAGCACGAGACAGGCTCCGAGCGCGACGAGCTGGGTCGAGAGGCCGAGGTTCGCAAGCACCACGAGCGTCGCGCGATCGTGATACGCGAGCGTGGCGTCTCTCCGGCACGCCGGGTCGGGCTGCGCGCCGAGCGTGCGCTCGAGCCTATGGGCCGAGACTGTGCGCACGAGGCGGTCCTGAGGCGCGAAGAGCACGCGGTAGACGCCCGCAAGTGCCCGCTCGAGCGGACTTCCGGATGCGGGAAGCGCCGGCGAGGTCTGCCCGTGCGCCTCGCGATACAGCTCTACGAGGTTGAAGTCGACGCTCAGCATCAGCGTCAGGGCGAGGAAGGCCGCGGCGGCGAGCAGTGGCTCGCCCGTCAGCCATCCCAGGGCGGCGAACAGCGCGACGTTCACGACGAAGTCCGCTTCCGTGTCGAGGTAGCGGCCCAGGAGGCTCGCCCGCCCCGACGCCCGTGCGAGCCGGCCGTCGGCGTTGTCGAGCACCGTCTTCAGCTGGAGGAGCAGTGCGGCGACGACCGGGGCCTCGAGCCCCAGCACGGCGGCGGCGAGGAGCCCCGCGGCGGCGTTCGCGAGCACGACCGCGGCCGGCGGGACCCGCAGCGGGAGGAGCACTGCCGTGAGGACGTTCGCAACCGGCCCGAAGAAGCCCGCGACGACGAGCTCGCGCACGGGGACGTCGCTCCTCGAGCCCTCGAGGGGACGGGCGATCGCGTCTGGACCGGAAACCGTCATCGTCAGCGCTCGATCGTAGATACTGGCTTCATGGCCCAACTGGATGGCTGGAACGAGGTCGACGGCGCGCTCGAGCGCACGTTCGAGTTCGGCGACTTCCGCGAGGCGCTCGCGTTCGTGAACAAGGTCGGCGAGCTGGCGGAGGCCGAGAACCACCACCCCGACATCGCGATCCACTACAACAAGGTGACGCTTCGCTGGTGGACGCACACCGCCGGCGGCATCACCGACCGCGACCGCGAGCTGGCGGCGAAGACAAGCGGACTCTCCTGATCGGTGCGCAAGCTCGAGATCCGCGAGCGCGGATCCCGAGCGCGCGAACATCTCTAGAGGCGCCCGCTTCGCGCCGCTGAGCCAGTCGCAGCGGCGTAGAGTCCAATCGTGGTGCATGTGACCGTCGTCGACGTCGGCCCGCGCGACGGTCTCCAGAACGAGCCCGACGTACTCGCGCCGGAGGTGCGGGCGGAGCTCGTGAACCGGCTCGCGCGGACCGGGCTTCCCGTGGTGGAGGTCGCGAGCTTCGTCGATCCGCGGCGCGTCCCGCAGATGGCCGGCGCGGAGGAGGTCGTCGGCGCGGTCGACCGAGTCGACGGCGTCGCGTACGCGGGCCTCGCCCTGAACGAGCAGGGCTACGACCGGCTCGTGGCCTCGGGGCTCGACGAGGTGCGCTTCTCCTTCGGCGCGACGGAGTCGTTCAACCGGCGAAACCAGAATGCCTCGGTCGCGGAGTCCGCGGCGGGCGCACGGCGCATCGTCGAACGGGCGCGCACGGACGGGATCCGCTCGGCGGTGACGATCAGCGTGGCGTTCGGCTGCCCGTTCGAGGGCCGGGTCGACGAGGGGCGGGTGCTCGAGCTGGCCGCCGAGGTCGCGTCGGCGGGGCCCGATGCGCTCTTGCTCGCCGACACGATCGGCGTCGGCGTGCCGAGCCAGGCGAGACGGCTCGTGTCGGGCGCTGGAGAGCTCGGCGTCCCGGTCGGCGGGCACTTCCACAACACGCGCAGCACCGGCTACGCGAACGCGCTCGCCGCGCTCGAGGCGGGCGCGACGATCCTGGACGCATCCGTCGGAGGCCTCGGCGGGTGCCCGTTCGCACCGAACGCGACCGGCAACATCGCGACGGAAGACCTCGTCTACCTGCTCGAAGGCGAGGGTGTCGAGACCGGAGTGCGACCTCGGCGAGCTGGTGCAGGTCTCGGAGTGGCTCGAGACCGTCCTCGGCCGACGGCTCGAGGGCCAGGTGTACCGCGCCGGCCCGTTCCCCCCGGCCATGTCCGATTGAGTCCGGAGGAAGACCCAAGTTACAAGTTGTAACTTGGCGCCCTTCTCGGACACCTCCGCGCCGGGAGATGTGGCGGGCTCGCACCGGATCGGGCAAGTGTGTTGCCTAGTTGCAAGTTGTAACTTGGCGGCTTTCTCGGACGTGTCCGCTCGGCGGCGATCTGTCAGCAGCGCGCCGGGAGGATCGTGCCGCGGACCTCGCCGAGGTCGAGCTCGCCGGCGCGGGCTCGGAGGACGACCTCGTCCCCGTCCTCGAGGAACGTGCGCTCGCTCCCGTCGTCGAGCCCGATCGGCTGCGCTCCGTTCCGCGTGAGCTCGATGAGCGACCCCTCGCTCCCGGGGTCGGCCCCCGAGATCGTCCCCGACGCGCAGAGGTCGCCGGTCCGGAGCGACGCGCCGTTGACCGTCGCGTGCGCGAGCTGCTGCGGCATCGTCCAGTACAGGCCGCGCGCGTTCGTGCGCGAGACGACCGACCCCGACAGCTCGACCTCGAGCTCGATGTCGAGCGCCCAGTCACCCTCCACACGCAGGTACTCGAGAGGCTCCGGCTCCTGCTGCGGGCCGGCGACGAAGCGATCCTCGAGCAGCGCGAGCGGCGTCACCCACGCCGAGATCGAGGTCGCGAACGACTTTCCCGAGGAACGGCCCGAGAGGCTGGTACTCCCACGCCTGGATGTCGCGTGCGCTCCAGTCGTTCACGAGGACGACGCCGAAGACGTGGTCGCGAAACGCCGAGCCCGGGACCGGCTCGCCCAGCGTGCTCCCCACCCCGACGACGAAGCCGAGCTCGAGCTCGATGTCCAGCCGCCTGCTCGGCCCGAAACGAGGCGCCGCGTCGTCGGGGCCTTTCGCCTGGCCGCACGGACGAACGACCGGCGTCCCGCTGACGACGACCGTCCCCGCGCGGCCGTGGTAGCCGACCGGAAGATGGCGCCAGTTCGGGAGCAGCGGCTCCGAGCCCGGCCGGAACAGGCGCCCGAGGTTCGTCGCGTGCTCGAGCGAGGAGTAGAAGTCGACGTAGTCCGCGACCTCGAACGGCAGGTGCTCGGTCACGCGCGCGAGGGGGATCAGCTCCTCGCCCGCGTCCACGAGCTCGACGGCGCGCGCGACGACGTCCTCCCAGGTCGCGCGGCCGAGCGCGAGGAAGTCGTTCAGCCGGGGCAGCTCGAACGCCTCGCCGAGCCTGGAGAGGTCGAGGACGCCGTCCCCGACGCGGAACCCGACGCGCGGAGCCTCTCCACCCACCGAGAAGACGCCGAAGCCGACCACGCCCTTCACAGCGGAAGCACCCCGAGCGTCTCGAGCTCTTGCACCGGCTCGAAGAAGCTGCAGCTCCCGATCGAGCGGAGCCGCTCGTGCCGCGCATGGTCGAGCTCGGCCGCGTACGCGCGCCGCCCCCACCACGCGAAGCGCTCCGCGTCGAGCGCGAAGGCCGCCGGATCGGCCTCCGCGAGCGCGTCCTCCTCCTCGCCGAAGACGACCGCCGCGAGGAGGTTCAGGAACCCGTGTTCGCCGTCGCGCCGCAACGCGTGGTGCAGCCCGGCCGTCGCCTTGAAGGCGATCCCGCGCTCGCCGCAAGCGCGCACGAAGCCGCCGAGCGCCTCCTCGTCGGGGACGGACGCCCCGCCGCAGCGCACCTTTGCCCCCAGACTGCGAGACCTCAGGAGATCGAGGCGCTCGTCGAGCGCGTCGTCGAGAGGCACCTCGACGTAGACCTCGGACGCGATGCCGACGAGGCTCGGGACGTCATCTGAGAACGGCGCCTCGACCGCCTCGACGCCCGCGCGCCGCTCGAGCGGCCGGTCGAGAACGACGCTGACTCCGCGGCCGACGTCCGGCAGCTCCGAGAGCCGCGAGGCCGGGCAGACGAAGCGCGCGAGCATGAAGGACGAGGGGCTCTCACGAGCGCGGACGTCTTCCGCGACCGCCTCCGGGAGATCGAGCGATGCGGGAGGAAAGAGCGGCGCGTGATCGATCAGCCGCGAGAGCAGCGCGACACGTGCGTCCTCGGGCGTTGCCACGACGGTTGATCTTTGCAGAGCAGCCCTCAAGAGGGATTCCCGGTTGTCCGATGAGACGGACGAGCCCCTCGCGCATGTCCGACCCTGCCTCCACATCACTCGAACCGGAGCCTCGCCCGCAGGTGAGCATCGTCTCAGCGGGCGCCGCGGAGCCGTACAGGCGGCTGGCCGAGGTCTTCCACGACGTCCTCTCCGAGGAGAGCCCGACCGCGCTGCTCGAGCGCATCGCGGACACGCTCGCCGAGCTGATGCCGTACGAGGCGGTCCATATCTACGAGGCCGACGAGACGAAGCGCGAGCTGCGGCCCGTGCTCGCGCGGAGCGAGTGGGAGAAGGAGATCATGAGCGCGACCTTCTCCTTCGACGAGGGCATCACCGGCTGGGCCGTGGAACACCGCGAGCCCGTCCTCTCGAACCGGGCGCACCTCGACCCGCGCGTCCGCTTCGTCCCCGGCACCCCTGTCGACCCGGAGGCGCTTATCGCGGTGCCGCTGATCGCGCGTGGGCGGCTCAAGGGCGCGCTCAACATCTACCGGGTCGGCGAGGACGTCCACTTCACCGACGAGGAGTTCCTGCTCGCGAGGCGCTTCGGCGACGCGGCCGCGCTCGCGATCGACAACGCGCACATCCGCGCGCGGCTCGAGCACCAGGCCTCCACCGACGCGCTGACCGGCCTTTACAACCACCGGACGTTCCACGACCGCCTGCGCGAGGAGCTCATGCGCGCATCGGTGGAGCACGACACCGTCGCCCTCGTGATGCTCGACCTGGACGACTTCAAGCGCGTCAACGACGTGTACGGGCACGGCATCGGAGACCAGCTGCTGTTCCAGGTCGCCGACGTGCTGCGAGCCTCGGTGCGCGCGTCCGACGTCGTCTGCCGGGTCGGCGGCGAGGAGTTCGCCATCGTCATGCCGTCAGGCGATCTCCAGAGCGCAATCGGGCTCGCCGAGCGGGTCGCCGTCGAGCTCGGGAAGCTCGAAGCCGACGCGGCCGGGCGACTCACGGTCTCGACCGGCGTCGCGGTCGGCCCGGAGCACGCCGCGAACCCGCGCGAGCTCGTCGCCTGCGCGGAGGCGGCGATGATGACCGCCAAGGCCCGCGGTCGAGGGCTCATATGCGCGTTCGACGAATCCGCTCTCGAGCGACCGTCGCAGGAAGACGTCCGTCGCGACGACGTGCGCTCGATCGCGCACCTGAAGATGCTCCAGAGCCTGTCCGGGAAGCTCTCGCGGCTCCACGACGTCTCCCAGATCGGCCTCACGATCGCGGACGAGCTCCGGCTGCTCATCGACTACCACAACTGCCGCGTCGCCCTGCGCGAGGGCGACGAGCTCCGGCCGATCGCGTTCCGGGGAGACTTCATGGCCGCGGAGCCGGGTCAGGCGGTGACACTCCTTCCAACCCCGGTCGGGCGGGGGATCACGGGGACCGTGGCCGCGACCGGCGAGCCCCTCATCGTCCACGACGCCCGGCGCCACGAGCTCGGCCACCACATCGAGGGCACGGCCGAGATCGAGGAGTCGCTGCTCGCCGTCCCGCTGACGTTCGGGTCACGGGTCATCGGCGTCATCGTCGTCTCCAAGCTCGGCCTGCACCAGTTCGACGCCGACGACCTGCGCCTGCTCGAGGTCCTCGCCGGTCACGCCTCGGCCGCGCTCGAGAACGCGCGCCTGTACGAGGCGCAGCGACGTGAGGCCGAGAGCGCGACCGCGCTGCTCGAGTTCACACGCGACATCGCGACCGCGGAAGGGATCGTCGAGGTGGCCGAGCGCGTCGTCACCGGCTCGGCCCGGATCCTCGGAAGCCAGAGCGCGTCGCTCTGGCTCCAGGATGCGACCACCGGCGACCTCATGCGGCTCGCGACGCTGCCGGGAGCTCCGCAGTCGGGCGTCACCTCGATTCCCGCCGAGCATCTCGGCCCGTGGGTCGTCCGCACCGAGCCGTACTTCGTCGCGGCCGAGGACTACGCGACGATCGCGTCCGCCCCCGAGAACACCGACGGCCGCTTCGCCATCGCCCCCTTCGCCGTCGATGGGCGCTGGGGCGTGATCGCCGCAGCGGTCCCGCTCGCCTCGTCGTTCGGCGACCGCGAGCTCGGGCTCCTCGGCGGGCTCGCGCAGCAGGCGAAGCTCGCGCTCCAGAACGTCGCGAGCTACGAGTCGCTCGAGCGCACCTTCCTCTCGACGGTGGAGGCGCTCGCGAACGCGCTCGAGGCGAGCGACGAGCTCACGTCGAAGCACGCACGCTGGATCACGGACCTGGCACTGAAGGTCGGCGCGCGGATCGGGCTCGACCAGCGCGAGCTGAAGCGGCTCGAGCTCGGCGCGCTCCTCCACGACATCGGGAAGATCGGAGTCCCGACCTCGATCCTCCTGAAGCCCGGGCCGCTGACCGCCGACGAGCGCGCGCTCGTCGAGACGCATCCCGTTCTCGGCGAGCGGATCCTCGCGCCGATCGAGCAGCTCGGCGAGGTCCGCCCGATCGTCCGCAGCTGTCACGAGCGCTTCGACGGCTCCGGTTATCCGGACGGACTGCGCGGGCAGGAGATCCCGATCGAGGCCCGGATCGTCCTCGCCTGCGACACGTACCACGCGATGACGACCGACAGGCCCTACCGGAAAGCGCTCGGTGACGAAGCAGCGCGGCGGCAGCTCGTCGCCGGCTCGGGGGCGCAGTTCGACCCGGCCGTGGTCGAGGCGCTGCTCCGGGTCCTCGACGAGCCCTCGTAGGGGCGAGATACATCTCGCCCCTACGCGCCGGCGGCCTCGGCCTTGCGCAGGCCGAGGAACGCCCACCACCAGAACGCGACGCCGAGCCCGATTGCCAGTAGGAACGTTCCGAGCACGTGGGGAGAGTCGCCCGCGACGAAGCCGCGGCCGGTCTCCAGCATGTACGTCACCGGGTTGAGGGTCGCAACGGACTCGATCCAGCCCTCGAGCAACTCGAGCGGCACGTACACCGGCGCGAAGAAGAGGACGAGGAAGACCGGCATCTGCATCAGCGGTGCTGCCTGGATCGTCCGGAAGCGCATCGCGATCCCGCCCGACCAGAAGAACCCGCAGAAGTTCACGAGCAGCGCGAGGACGTACAGCCCGACGAGGTCGACCGGCCCGCCGCCGATCTGCATGCCGGCGACGAACGCGACGATCGTGAGCACGACCGCAACGACCATCCACCGAAGCAGCGCCGCGAGCGCGTACCCGATGACGATCCCGCTCCGGTTCGGCGCCGCGAGCAGCAGCCGCTTCGCGAACCCTCCTTCGAAGTCCCGCGCGAGGCCGAAGCCGGTGAAGACCCCGCTGAACGCCGCCGACTGCAGCAGGACGAAGACGAACTGAAACGCCGTGTACCCGGGCGGGAAGTCGAACCCAGGGATCTCACGAAGCTGGGAGAGCCCGCCCGCGAACGCCATGAAGAAGAAGAGCGGGAAGAGCATGGTCGGAAGCGCGATCTGCGGGTTCGTGAGCGCGTTCTTGAGCGTCCGCCGTGCGACCCCCGAGATGACGTTCCACCGTCTCATGTTCTCGTCATCCGCGTTCGCAGGGCCCGTGAGGCGAGGAACAGCGAGACGGCGCCGATCAGGATCGTGAAGCCGAACCCGAGGGCGAGCGCCTGCACGTTCCAGCCCTCGATGACGAGGCTGCGGACGCACTCGATCATGTAAGAGACCGGGTTCAGCGTCGCAGCGGTCCGGAACCAGTCCACGCTGATGAGGTTGCGCGGCGCGTTCATCGAGGAGATGAAGAGGAAGACGAACAGGACCGGGAAGAGCGCCTGGATCGTCTCGCCGGAGCCGAAGCGGTACGCGAGCCACGCGCCGAGCGCGCCGAACGAGAGCGAGACGAGCGCGGCGTAGACGAGGAGAACCGCGATGCCCGCGGCGCCCGACTCGAACTCGACGCCCGCCGCGAGCCCGATGGTGAGGTAGAAGATCGCCTGCACGATGCCGAGGACGACGACGCCCGAGAGTTGGCCGACGAGGAGCGCCCAGTCTCGGAGCGCGGTCAGCGCCAGGCGGTTCACGAAGCCCGTGTCGATGTCGCGCGCGAGGTCGGTGCCTGCGTTCATCGTCGAGAAGAGGGCGCCCTGGATGAACGGGACCGCGAGAGCGAACGCGAGAAACGAGTCGGTCGGGAAGCCGGCGAGCTCGGTCGACGAGTTCAGGCCGGCGGCGTTCACGGTCATGAGGGCGATCGGGAAGACGAGCGGCGGGATCACGCTCGCGGGCTGACGTGCGGTACGGACGACGGAGCGGCGCGCGATCGCGCCGACCTGCGGCCAGGCACTCATCGACGCTCGTGCTGCCGCTCGACGTCGGCCTCCTCGGCCGCGCCCTCGAGGGTCCGTCCGGTCTTCGCGAGGAAGACGTCGTCGAGTGTCGGCGCTCGCAGCTCGAGGTCGGCGACGTCGACGCCGTTCGCGTCCACCGCGCGCACGATGTCGGTGAGGCCGAGGCCGTCACGCAACCGCACCGCCACGTCCCGGCTCGTCCCGAGCGGCTCCCCGAACTGCGCGAGGAAGGCGGCGATCTTCTCCCGGTCCTCCTCGCGGTGCGGGATCGCGTGCACGCTCGGCCGACCGATCTCGGCCTTCAGCGCCGCGGGCGTGCCCTCGGCGACGAGCTTCCCCTCGTCGATGATCCCGACGCGATCGGCGAGGACGTCCGCCTCCTCGAGGTACTGCGTCGTGAGGAACACGGTGACGCCCTCCTCGCGTCGCAGGCGCGCGACCTCCTCCCACATGGACGTCCGGCTCTGCGGGTCGAGCCCGGTCGTCGGCTCGTCGAGAAAGAGAATCCTGGGCATGTGGACGAGCGCGAGCGCGAGGTCGAGACGCCGCTTCATCCCGCCCGAGTAGCCCGAGACCTTGCGGTCGCCCGCGTCGGCAAGACCGACACGCGTGAGGAGCTCGTCCGCGTGGATCTTTCTGCGCTTCTTGGGCACCCCTTGGAGCGTCGCCTGCAGCCGGAGGTGGTCGCGCCCGGTGAGGAGCGGATCGAGCGCGGCCTCCTGCAGCGCGACCCCGATCAGCGACCGCACCTTCGGCCCCTCTTTCTCGACGTCGTAGCCGCCGACGCGCGCGGTTCCGGCGGTCGGAGGCAGCAGCGTGGTCAGGACGTGAACGGTCGTCGACTTGCCCGCGCCGTTCGGGCCGAGGAAGCCGTAGATCTCACCCGGCGCGACCGTGAGGTCGATCCCGTCTACCGCGCGAGGGCCCTTCCGGTACTCCCGAACCAGTCCTTCAACCTCGATCCCGTTCTGGGCCTCCACCTTTCAACACTACCGGCGGCCTGTTCGCATCCCCAGCCGCCAGCAGCGGTTCTACAGCGCCTCGAGCTGGAGCTTCGTCGCGACAACGCGGCGGCCGTCCACCTGGTACACGACGTCGACGGAGTCGTTCTGCCGGTAGGTGCCAGCGACGCCGACCCACATCGAGAGCCAGCGCCAGAACCCCAGGCTGCCTTCGCTCTTGAGCTCGCGGTCGAAGACGAGAGTCCGGCCCTCGATCCGGAAATCGCTGCCCTCCTCCTGCGGGACCCCGTTCACGTAGACCTCGAACGGCCGGACGACCTGTTGAGGAAGGCGGACGCGAGTTCGGCGGGACGCGGCCTCGGGCACCTTCATAGAATGGCAGCCGGTGCGTCCGCTTCTCGCCTTGGCCGCCGTCTTGCTGCTCGCCGCGGTCGCAGCGCCGGCCGCGTTTGCGCAACTCGCCCCCGTCGACCCGGCGTCGCCGAACGCGGAGGGGATCCGGGACAGCTACCTCTTCATCTCGATCTTCGTCGTCGCGATCTTCGTGCTCGTCGAGGGCCTGCTGATCGCGTTCGTCTGGAAGTACCGGCGGCAGCGACGCGACCGGTTCGAGGACGGGGTGCAGATCCACGGCTCGACGAGGCTCGAGCTGATGTGGACCGGTGCGCCGGTGCTCGTCCTGATCGCGATCGCGACCTTCGTCTTCGTCGAGCTGCCCGGAATCACGAACGTGCCCGACGCCGGCGCCGGCGGACGCCTCGAGATCAAGGTCACCGGGCGCCAGTTCTACTGGCAGTACGAGTACCCGAACGGTGTGATCGCGATCGACCGGATGCGCGCGCCCGAAGGCGTCCCCGTCCGGCTCGAAGTCACTGCGCCCGACGACGACGTCGTCCACTCGTGGTGGATCACGGCTCTCGGCGGGAAGATCGACGCGATCCCGGGGACGGTCAACGAAACGTGGTTCGAGGCCACGCGGACCGGTGTCTTCCAGGGCCAGTGCGCCGAGCTCTGCGGGCTCGAGCACGCGAACATGCTCGCCGAAGTCGAGGTGCTGCCCGAGGAGGAGTTCGAGGCCTGGCTCGAAGAGCGCCGCGCGGCGCAGACGGCCGGCACGTCCGAGCTCGGCGAGGAGCTGTGGGCCGGCGTGTGCGCGAAGTGCCACGGTGACCAAGGTGAAGGCGGCATCGCGCCCAGGATCGGCGGCTCGGCCGTCCTCTCCGACGCCGAGGCGATCGAGGACATCGTCCGGAACGGGCGCCGCACGATGCCGGCCGTCGGCTCCGGCTGGACGGAGGAGCAGGTTGACGCCCTGACCGAGTATCTGCAGGAGAGCCCGCCCAGTGGCAGTTAGAGCCGAGACGACGCCCGCCTGGCAGCGCGGCAAGGTCGCGAGCTGGCTCGTCACGACCGACCACAAGCGGATCGGGATCCTCTACATCGGGACCTCGCTCCTCTTCTTCGTGCTCGCGGGCCTGATGGCGATGGTCATGCGCATGCAGCTCGCGCAGGCGGACGGCGGCGTGGTGGGCGCCGACCGCTACAACGAGCTCGTCACGATCCACGGCACGGCGATGGTGTTCCTCGTCGTCGTCCCGATCCTCGCCGGCTTCGGGAACTACCTCGTGCCGCTGATGATTGGAGCGCGCGACGTCGCATTCCCGCGCCTGAACGCGCTCTCGTACTGGCTCTTCGCGTTCGGCGGCGCTGTCCTCATGCTCTCGTTCTTCGCCGACGGGGGAGCGGCGAAGTCGGGCTGGACGGGCTATCCGCCGCTCTCGACCGATCAGCCGGGGTCTGGACAGGACCTGTGGATCCTCTCGCTGCACATCCTGTCCGTGTCGTCGCTCGTCGGCGCGATCAACTTCCTCGTGACGATCCACAACATGCGCACCCGCGGGATGACGTGGACCCGCATGCCGCTCTTCATCTGGACGATCTACGTCTACGCCTGGCTTCTGGTCGCGGTGCTTCCCGTGCTCTCGGCCGGGCTGACGATGCTCCTTCTCGACCGCGGGATCTCGTTCGCGGGCATCGACGTGCAGACGCACTTCTTCACCGCCAGCGAAGGCGGCTCGCCGGTGCTCTACCAGCACGCGTTCTGGTTCTTCGGGCACCCGGAGGTGTACGTGATGGTGCTGCCGGCGATGGGGATCGTCTCGGAGGTGCTCCCCGTCTTCGCGCGCAAGCCGATCTTCGGCTACAAGGCGGTCGCGTTCTCGACCGTCGCAATCGGGTTCTTCTCGATGCTCGTATGGGCGCACCACCTGTTCACGGTGGGGCTCCCGAACTCGTTGAACATCTTCTTCATGGTCGCCTCGCTGATCATCGCCGTCCCAACCGGGGTGAAGATCTTCAACTGGCTCGCGACGCTCTGGCGCGGGAACGTGACGCTCGCGACGCCGATGCTGTTCGCGCTCGGCTTCATCTCGATCTTCACCATCGGCGGCCTCTCCGGGATCTACCTCGCGGCGTTCCCGATCGACTGGCAGGTGCACGACACGTACTTCGTCGTCGCGCACTTCCACTACACGATCCTCGGCGGCGTCGTCTTCGGGATCTTCGCCGGGCTCTACTACTGGTGGCCGAAGATGTTCGGCAAGCTGCTCGACGAGCGCCTCGGGAAGTGGCACTTCTGGTTCATGTTCGTCGGCTTCAACGTGACCTTCTTCCCACAGCACTTCCTCGGCCTGGACGGGATGCCGCGGCGGATCTACACGTACCGGAACGAGGAGTGGGAAGGGCTGAACCTCACGTCCACGATCGGCTCCTGGATCATGGGCATCGGGTTCCTGTTCTTCTTCTGGAACGTCGTCAAGACGTCGCGGCGCGGGCAGCGCGTCGGGAACGATCCGTGGCAGGCGGACACGCTCGAGTGGTACGCGACCTCGCCGCCGCCCGCGCACAACTTCGACGAGGTCCCGTACGTCACGAGCGCGCGTCCCCTCTACGATCTCAGGCGGAGGTTGCATGAGAAACGAGGGCGAGATGGGCTCTTCTGAGGCGGCGGCACCGGGGCTGCTGCTGCGGCTCGCAGCCGTTGGCGGCGCCGTCGCGACGCTGCTCGTCGTCACGAGCGCGGTGCTGGAGCTCGGGACGACGCACTGGGGCGTCGCCGGGATCGCGCTCCCGCTCCTCGCCGCGGTCGCGCTCGTCTGCCGGTTCGCCTATCCGCACCTGTTCGTGCGCGCGGTGGTCGCGCTCGTCCTGCTGCTGCTCGCGATCGCGCTCGGGGGCGTAGTGGCCTGGAGCGACAGCGCCGACTGGACGGTCGCCCTGCACGTCGGAGCCGCAGCCGCAAGCCTCGGCACGTCGCTCGTCGTCCTCGCCTCGATCTTCCGCGGCGCGCCCGCGCCGCTCGCCTCCGCGCGCGACTACCTGACGCTCACGAAGCCGCGGATCATGTCGCTGCTCCTCGTCACAGGCGCCGCGGGGATGTTCGTCGGCGCCCAGGGCGTGCCCCCACTCGACCTGTTCGTGCTCGCGATGACCGGGCTCGCGCTCGCGTGCGGAGGGGCATCGGCTCTGAACCACGTCCTCGACCGCGACATCGACCGGCTCATGGGCAGCCGCACCGAGCGGCGCCCGGTCGCGTCGGGGCGCGTCTCGCCCGAGCAGGCGCTCGAGTTCGGGATCGTGCTCTCGGCGCTCTCGTTCGCGCTCCTCGCCTCGACGGTGAATCTCCTGACCGCGGTGCTCGCGCTCGTCGGGAACGCGTTCTACGTCGTCGTCTACACCAGCTGGCTCAAGCGGACGACGCCGCAGAACATCGTCATCGGCGGCGCGGCGGGTGCGGTGCCGCCGCTCGTCGGGTACGCGGCGGCGACCGGAAGCCTCGCGCTGCCGGCCCTCTGGCTCTTCCTGATCGTGTTCCTGTGGACGCCGCCGCACTTCTGGGCGCTTGCGCTGATGATCAAGAACGCGTATGCCGCCGCCGGGATACCGATGCTCCCGGTCGTGCGCGGCGACCGCGAGACGGCGCGCCAGATCCTCATCTACTCAGTCGGGCTGGTTACGTTCACGATCGCGGTCGGGCTCTGGCTCGGGCCCGTGTACACGGCAGCCGCGCTCGTGCTGGGCGCGGTGCTGGTCGCGCTCGCCTGGCTCCTCCGCCGCGACCTCTCGCGCGCGCGGGCGCAGCTCCTCTTCCACTACTCGCTCCTCTACCTCGCGTTGCTCTTCGCCGCGGCCGCGATCGACCCCCTGCTGACGTGAACGACCAAGAGCTCTCGAGCAAGAACCTCCGCTTCGGGTGGGCGCTCTTCGGCCTCTTCTGGCTGCTCTTCCTCGGCACGCTGCTCGTCGCGCTGCTCTACCTCCAGCTCGACTGAGTGGCCGGAGGACAAAACGTGAGCCCCGACCTGGAGCTCGCGCTTCGGCTCGTCGACGCCGCCGACGCGATCTCGATGCAGCACTTCCGGACCGGGCTCGCGTTCGAGACGAAGGCCGACCTGACTCCGGTGACCGAGGCCGACCGCGCGGTCGAGGCCAAGCTGCGCGCGCTCCTCGCCGAAGCGTGCCCAGGGGACGCGATCCTGGGCGAGGAGCTGGGGACGACGGGTAGCGGCGCGCGACGCTGGATCCTCGACCCGATCGACGGCACCCGCAACTACGCGCGCGGGATTCCCGTCTGGGCCACGCTCGTCGCGCTCGAGGAGGCCGGCGAGGTGCGCATCGGCGTCGCCTCGGCACCGGCTCTCGGACGGCGCTGGTGGGCGGAGCGCGGCGAGGGCGCGGTCGTGAACGGCAAGCACATCGGCGTCTCGTCCGTCGCGAAGATCGAGGACGCGGTCCTGAGCTTCGCGCTCGAGAACGCCGTGCCGAAGATCGCCCGGCGGGCCTGGCACGTCCGCGGCTTCGGCGACTTCTGGTCGCACATGCTCGTTGCCGAAGGCGCCGTCGACGCGTCGGTCGACACGGTCGGGGTCGCCGAGTGGGACCTCGCGGCCGTGCAGGTGATCGTCGAGGAGGCAGGCGGGCGGTTCACGGACTTCGAGGGCGTCGCGCGCTTCGACGGCCGGTCCGCGATCGCCTCGAACGGCCTCCTGCACGACGAGCTGCTCCGGTCCCTCGCCGCTCGCACGGTCGGCAGCGGCTAGGCAGCGCTCTCCGATCGATGCTGCTTAGATCGCTGGCGCCGGCTCGGTCGCCGGTGTCGCGCCCTCGTTGCGCAGCCGCTCGAGCAGGTCGTGGATGTCCGCGATCTCCTGCTCGAGGTCCTTCTGGCGCTCCTCGAGCTTCTGCAAGAGCTGCTCACGATTGGGAGTGCGACGGGACCTCTTTCGGTGTCTGCGTTCATGGCACATGGTTCACCTCCCTTCGCTCTGGTCGAGAAACGGCGACAGGCTCTCGCGCAGCTCGCCGAGCGAGGCACGCCAGGCAGCGAGCACGTCCGCGCCGTCGGCCGTCAGCGTGTACGTGCGCTTCGCAGGCCCCGGCAGCTCGGCCTGCCACTCCGAGACCACGAGGCCTTCCTCCTCGAGCCCGCGCAGCGCGCGGTAGACGTTGCCGACGTCCACGCGCTCCTCGCCGACGAGCGTCGGCAGGCGTTCGAGGAGCTCGTACCCATGGGTCGGGCCGCCATCGAGGAGGAGCAGCAACGCGGGCTCGCCGAGACGCTCCACGCGGGCCCGCACCTCCCAGCTCCCGTCCGGGAGCCGGCTTCGATTGCGAGCACGCAGTCGTCGTTTCCGGTGCACGGCTGGAGTATATGCAAATTACATATGTATGGTGATGGAACAAGGTTCGGGCAGGTCCGGGCAAGGATTCGGCAGGCACTGCGGGCTCCGCGCTTCTCCGGGGTACAAGGGAGAGACCAACGGGAGAGGAGAGAACGATGAGAGCAAGGACGATGCTCGTGTTCGTAGGCCTCATGGCCTGCGCGACGCTCGCGCTCACGGCCGTGCCGGCCAGCGCGAAGGACGGCGACGTGCTCAGGGCCGGGAAGTGCTCCGGCGCGACCACGTCGAAGCTGAAGCTGAGCGAGGAGAACGGCCGCATCGAGGTCGAGTTCGAGGTCGACCAGAACCGCAACGGCGTGCGCTGGACGGTCTCGCTGAGCCGGAACGGCGCCCGCTTTGCCCGCCTCGTCCGCACGACGCGGCCGCCGAGCGGCTCGTTCGAGGCGCGAGCGCTCGCGCGGAACGGTGCCGGGGCGGAAGTGATCCGCGGACGTGCGGTCAGCCCGTCGGGCGAGGTCTGCACCGCGAGGGCGACCTGGCGATAGGGCTCGGTCAGGCGACGAGCGCCGCGCGCCGCTCGTCGATGCCCGCGAGCAGCTGGCGGAAGGAGTCGCTGAACTTCTGCACGCCCTCGGTCTCGAGCGTCGCGACGACGTCGTCGTAGTCGACGCCTGCCTCGGCGAGGTCGTCGAAGACCTTGCGCGCCTCGTCGAGGCCCTCGGCCAACGTGTCCCCCCGGATCTCGCCGTGATCCTGGAACGCCGCGACCGTCTCGAGCGGCATCGTGTTCACGACGTCCCGCCCGATCAGCTCCTCGACGTAGAGGACGTCGCGGTAGGCGGGGTTCTTCGTCGAGGTCGAGGCCCAGAGGCAGCGCTGCGGGCGTGCGCCCGCGGCGGCAAGCCGATCCCAGCGCTCGCCGGCGAACGTCTCGAGGTACTGCTGATACGCGAGCTTCGCGTTCGCGATCGCGAGCTTGCCCTGGAGGTCCGTGCGCCCGAGCTTCTCCAGCCGCGCGTCCGCCTCGGTGTCGACGCGTGAGACGAAGAAGCTCGCGACCGAGAGCACCTGCGAGACGTCGCCTCCGTCCGCGGCGAGTCGCTCGAGGCCCCGGATGTACGCCTCGGCGACAGCCGCGTGGCGCTGGAGCGAGAAGATGAGGGTGACGTTGATCGAGCGACCCGCGGCGATAGCGTCCTCGATCGCGCCGAGGCCGGGCTCGGTGCCGGGGATCTTCACGTACGCGTTCGGCCGGTCGACGAGCTCGTGCAGCCGGATCGCCTCGTCGAAGGAGGCGTCGCGGTCGTAGGCGAGGTCGGGATCGACCTCGATCGAGACGCGGCCGTCGACGCCGTCCGTCCGCTGCCACGCCGGCCGCAGGAGATCGCACGCCTCCTGGACGTCCTGGACGGCGAGCGCGATGAAGACCTCCTTGAGATCGTCCTCGCGCTCGAGGATCTCTCGCAGCTGGTCGTCGTACCAGCCGCCGGCCGAGAGCGCCTTCTCGAAGATGGTCGGGTTCGACGTGACGCCGACGACGGCGTCCTCCTCCATCAGCCGGGCAAGCTCACCCGTCTCGAGCAGCTCGCGCGAGAGCGTGTCGATCCACACGCTCACGCCGTGGGCGGAGAGCTCGTGGAGACGGCTTCGAGCCATGCCTCTACCGTAGCGCGCGGGCAGCCGCAGGCGCGGCCATAGAATGGCCGGATGGACGCCACGGAGCGGCGAAGGGGGCTGGGACAGCAGTTCCGCGTCGACTCCGTGCGCATGGCCGCGGCCGCGAAATCGGGCCACCCCACTTCGGCCATGTCCGCCGCCGACCTCATGGCCGTGCTCGTGGACGGGTACCTGCGGTACGACTTCGACACGCCGAAGTCTCCGACGAACGACCGGCTCATCTTCTCCAAGGGCCACGCGTCGACCCTCGTGTACGCGATCTTCCGCGCCGCGGGAGCACTCTCCGAGGACGAGCTCCTGACCTACCGCAAGCGCGGAAGCCCGCTCGAAGGGCACCCGACGCCGGTGCTTCCCTGGGTCGACGTCGCCACCGGCTCGCTCGGCCAGGGGCTGCCGATCGGGGTCGGGACCGCGCTGGCCGCGAAGTACCTCGACCGCGTGCCCGCGCGCACCTGGGTGCTGTGCGGCGACAGCGAGATGGCGGAGGGCTCGATCTGGGAGGCCTTCGAGCACGCGGCGCACTACGAGCTCGACAACCTGACCGCGATCGTCGACGGCAACCGCCTGGGTCAGCGTGGAGAGACGATGGTCGGCTGGGATCTCGACCGCTACGTCGAGCGCGGGCGGGCCTTCGGCTGGCACGCGATCGAGATCGACGGGCACGACGTGGAGGCGATCGACCGCGCGTACGCGGAGGCGCTCGCGACGAAGGGCAAGCCGACGGTGATCGTCGCGCGCACGGTCAAGGGCAAGGGCGTCGCCGCGGTCGAGGACGTGAACGGGTTCCACGGCAAGCCGCTCGACAACCCTGACCCCGCCATCGCGGAGCTTGGCGGGGAGCGCAGCATTCGGATCGAGGTCGCAAAGCCCGAGCCGGTCGAGCCGCACCGGTTCCCGGAGTCGGAGCTCGAGCTTCCCCGCTACGAGATCGGCAGCGAGGTCGCGACGCGCAAGGCCTACGGCGAGGCGCTCGCCGCGCTCGGCGCCGCCCGCGGTGACGTCGTCGCGCTCGACGGCGAGGTCTCGAACTCGACGTTCGCGGAGATCTTCGCCAAGGCCCACCCCGACCGGTTCTTCGAGATGTACATCGCCGAGCAGCAGATGGTCGCGGCCGCGGTGGGGCTGCAGGTCGTCGGGTGGAAGCCGTTCGCCTCGACGTTTGCCGCGTTCCTGACCCGCGCGTACGACTTCGTGCGCATGGCCGCCGTCAGCCGCGCCCGGCTCGTCCTCTCGGGGTCGCACGCCGGCGTCTCGATCGGCGAGGACGGCCCGTCGCAGATGGGGCTCGAAGACATCGCCGCATTCCGCGCGATCCACGGAAGCGTCGTCCTCCACCCCTGCGACGGGAACCAGACCGCGAAGCTCGTGGCCGCGCTCGCGGACGTGGACGGGATCGCCTACCTGCGGACGCTGCGGCCTGCGACCACCGTGCTCTACGGCCCCGACGAGGAGTTCGAGATCGGCGGCAGCCGCGTCGTCCGCTCCTCGGAGGACGACGAGGTCGCGATCGTCGCGGCCGGTATCACCCTCCACGAGGCGCTGAAGGCGGCCGACGCGCTGGCCGAGGAGGGGATCGCGGCGCGCGTGATCGACCTCTACTCGATCAAGCCGCTCGACGCGGACACCCTCTTTGCGGCGGCCGAGGCCACGCAGGGCCGGCTCGTCACCGTCGAGGACCACTGGGCCGAAGGGGGCCTCGGCGAGGCGGTGCTCGCGGCCTTCGCGGACGCGGACGAGCGACCGCGCGTGGCGATGCTCGCGGTTCGGGGGATGCCCGGATCGGGGACGGCCGAGGAGCAGCTCGCGGCAGCCGGCATCGATGCCGAGCACATCGCCGCCGCGGCGCGCGAGCTCGTCGGAGTTCCCTCGACGGCCGGGCGCTAGTCCGTTCAAACGACACGAGGGGCCTTGCGGCCCCCCGTGCTCACACCATGCTCGTGGTCTACTCGGGCTAGCTGCTGCAGATGACGAATGCCTGGATGGTCGGGCTCTGTCCGTTCGCGGTTCGGATCGTGATGATGCCCTGTGCTTCCCATCCAGTCGGCGTCACGCCATCGGTTCTCGGCGTTGGTGCCGACAGGTAGACCGCGGCCTTGGCGTTGCTGCCGTTTGCCACGATCGCGCCGCCGCCCAGGGCAACCTCGCCAGCCGGGCAGGAAGCAGTCGACGGGCCGAACGGCGTGCCCGCGGCATCGTTGCCTCCCGCCAACACCGCAGACCCGAGCTTCACCTGGCTCGCAGCCGGCCCCGCAGGGCCGGTCGGACCAGCAGGGCCGGCTGAGCCTGCGGGTCCATCCGCGCCGGTCGGACCAGCCGGGCCGGCTGGACCATCGGCGCCGGTTGGACCGGCTGGGCCTGCGGGTCCATCCGCGCCGGTCGGACCAGCCGGGCCGGCTAGACCATCGGCGCCGTTTGGACCGGCTGGGCCTGCGGGTCCATCCGCGCCGGTCGGACCAGCCGGGCCGGCTGGACCATCGGCGCCGGTTGGACCAGCGGAACCGGCTGGACCTCCAGGACCCTCGGGGCCCACGTCTCCCTGCGGCCCTGCCGAGCCGGCCGGGCCGGTGAGACCCGGGATGCCCTGCAGACCTTGGATGCCTTGCGCACCGGTCGGGCCAGCGGGTCCGCTCGGACCCGCGATTCCCGCAGGGCCGGTCAGCCCGGTCGCTCCCGTCCGACCCGCCATGCTCCAGAACACGCGACGCTCGGACCGTTTGCACCTGGCCAGCTGCTTCACGAGCCGCAGATCGCCAGTCGACCTGCTGTAGCAGCCGAAATAGGTTCCCTTCGCATTCGGGATTCCTACCCTGGTCTCGCGTTGCTGTGCACCGCTCGCAGCCGAAATGCCGAGGACGAGACCTGCGAGCAGGACCATGAGTCCGCTGATGGTGAGAAAGCCGTGCCGCATGAAATTCCTGCCTCCTTGTGCCTGATCTGATAGTCCAAGAGCCGCAGCTCCAGGTCCCCCTCTTGCGCGGCGTTCGACCCTCCTCGGCGGCTTCCTGCCGGTCGGTGTCTGTCGCCGTCTCACCCGGCCGCAACATCGCGCGGTGAGTGATCGTCAGCGTCATCGATTCCCCCATGGCGGGCGTGGCCCGGACGGACTTGATCGATCACTCGGACTGGGTTCACGAGCGTGCTTCACTCCTCTTCTGCTCGCGTGTGCATCCGCAACGCGCAAGCGCGCCCCGTCACTCGGCTGAGACCCGCAAAATGCAGGAGAAATGTCCGTCCTGATCGCATCCAGCCTCCGCAAGGAGTTCTCGGGCGACCCGCTCTTCGACCGGGTCTCTTTCAGCGTCGGCCGGCGCGACCGCCTGTCGCTCGCCGGCCCGAACGGCGCCGGCAAGACGACGCTCCTGCGCGCGATCGCCGGCGAGGTTCCGCTTCAGCGAGGCGAGCTCGCGTTCTCGAAGGGAACGCGGATCGCGCTGCACGACCAGCGACCGCCGCGCGAGCTCGACCTTACGCTGCGCGAGTACGCGGTCTCGGGCGCGCGGGACCTGCTCGCCCTCGAGGCCGAGCTGACTCGACTCGAGCGCGAGATGGCCGCGGGCGCGCACGACGAGGCGACGCTCCGGCGCTACGCCGAGGCGCAGGCGAAGCTCGAGCACGGCGGCGGCTGGGGCTGGCGCGAGCGAGCGGCGCGCACCGTGCGCGGGCTCGGGTTTCGAGACGATGACCTCGACCGCCAGCTTTCGACGTTCTCCGGCGGTGAGCTGACGCGGGCCTCGCTCGCTCGCGCGCTTTCCGTGGAGCCCGACCTGCTGCTCCTCGACGAGCCGACGAACCACCTCGACGTCGAGAGCCTCGAGTGGCTCGAGGACGAGCTCTCGACGATCAAGGCCGCGGTGATCCTCGTGGCGCACGACCGCTGGTTCCTCGAGGCGGTGACGACGGCGGTGCTGGAGCTCGCCCCCGGCGGCGTCCACTACTTCGCCGGGCCGTGGCATCAGTGGCGGATCGAGAAGGCTGCGCGCGCGCAGGCCGCCGAGAAGACCGCCGACCGGGTCTCGGTGGACATCGCGCGCCTCGAGCGGTTCGTGGAGCGCTTCCGGTACAAGAAGTCGAAGGCGAGGCAGGCGCAGGCGAAGCTCACGCAAATCGGGCGCCTGGAGGAGGAGCGCTCTGCCGCCCGCGGCGAGCTCGAGTCGCTGACACGTAGGCGGCGCACGCTCGGCTTCGACTTCCTCTCGCCGCCGCGGACCGGCCGGATCGTCGTCGAGGCCGAGGGCGTCGAGCTCGCCGCGGGCGACAAGCTCCTCCTGGAGGGCGCCGAGCTCGTCGTCGAGCGCGGGGAGAAGGTCGCCCTCGTCGGCCCGAACGGCTCCGGAAAGACGACATTCGTCGAGGCGCTGCTCGGCCAGCGCGAGCTGAACGGCGGCCGTGCCGAGCTCGGCCACGGCGTCGTCCCCGCCTACTTCTCGCAGCACACGCAGGAGCTCCCGACGAAAGGCTCGGTACTGGACGCAACAGCCGCAGCAACGGGCCTCCAGCGCCAGCAGGCGCAGTCTTTGCTCGGCCGCTTTCTCTTCTCCGGCCGGGACATGCACGACCGCGCCGTGACGGCGCTCTCGGGCGGGGAGCGGCGGCGTCTCTCACTCGCCCTCCTCGTCGCGTCGGGCGCCAACTTCCTCGTCCTCGACGAGCCGACGAACCACCTCGACCTCGAGAGCCGGGAGGCGCTCGAGGCCGCGCTCGAGGCGTTCCCCGGGACCGTGCTCGTCGTCTCGCACGATCGCGCCTTGCTGGACGCGGTGCCCGATCGGATCGTGGCGGTCGAGGACAGGGCGTTGCGGTCCTACGAAGGCGGGTGGGCAGACAAGACGGAAAAGGCCGCCGAGGCCGCGCGGAAACCGGCCGCGCCCGCGCGACCCGTCGCCGCTCCGAAGTCGCAGCGCAAGGCTCCCGCGAAGCGGAAGCCGACCTCAGAGCTTCAGCTCGTCGAGGCAGAGGTTGCCGCCGTCGAGGCGCGCGTCGCCGAGCTCGAGGGGAAGCTCGCGGACGACTGGGAGAACATGGACGTACTCACCGCCCACCGCGCGGCGCGCGACGAGCTGACGCGACTCCTCGAGCGCTGGGAGACCCTGTTCGCCGACGCCCAGGCCGATGCGACGTGACGAGACGCCTTCGCGGCGGCGTAGTTCCGACGTGCATGCAGTGACGCTCGACGCGCCCCGCACCGGCCACGCGACGTCCCCGTCCTTCGCGGCCGTCGCGGAGGAGCTCCTCGACGACGTCTACGGCTACCTGCTCTACATGACCAAGAACTGGGCGATCGCGGAGGATCTGACGAGCGAGACGTTCGAGACCGCCCTCCGCCGCTGGCGGCGCTTCGACCCTCGCCGCGGGACGCACAAGGCGTGGCTCCTCGCGATCGCACGCTCTGTTGCCCTCGACTGGTTCCGTTCGGACAAGCGACGTCGTCGCCGCGAGGAGCGAGCCGAGGCCGGCGCGCCCCTCGAAGGGCGCGAGCCCGCGTTCGTCGAGGGCCTGTCGCCCGAGCTCGAGGAGGCGCTCCACGCGCTCTCGACCGGCGAGCGCGAGGTCGTCGTGCTCCGGATCGTTCTCGACCTCGAGGGCGACGAGGTCGCCCGCCTGCTCGGAATCACCCCCACCGCCGTCTCGACGCGACTCCATCGCGCACTCGGGAAGCTCGAAGAGAGGATGAGAGACCATGACGCCGTCGCCTGACCCGATCCGAGAGCTCCGGGAGTCGCGCCCCACCGCTCCCACCGAGCTCCGCACGCGCGTCCGCGAGATCGCACGCGAGGACTCCACCCCAGCGAAGATGCGAGCGCCCGTCTGGAGCCGCCTTCGCCTGCCGGTCCGCCGGGGCGCGCTCGTCGCACTGCCGGCCGCCGCGGCGCTCGCGCTCGTGAGCGCAGGGGCGATCGGGCTCTCCCGCTCCGACGGCACGACTGAGGCCGCCCGTGACCGAGGTGTCGAGTCGGAAAGGGTCCCACCGACCGCGAATGTCGACCCGACGACGTTCGAGGCCCATTCAGGCAGCCCAGACAGTCCGACTTCCGCAACCCGGGCAGCCCTCGACAAGGCGTTCGCCCAGGCTCAGAGCCTGACCGCCGGCGACCGGGCCCAGCGCGTTACAGCGACCCTCGCGGTCGAGGTGAAGAACTCCGACGGCGTCTCCCGCGCCTCGCAGGAGGCCCTCGATCTGACCAGGAGGCTCGGCGGCCACGTCGTCAGCGCGTCCGTTCAGACCGGCGAGGAGGGAAGCGCGACGCTCACGGTGCGCATTCCTGTCGGCCGCGTCCAGGAGGCGGTCGTGCAGCTCTCAGCGCTCGGGCGCATCGTCTCGCAGAGGGTCACGCTCGACGACCTCCAGGGCACGCTCGACCGGCTCGAGCGCCGCGAGCGCTCGGTCCAGGCCCAGATCGCGATCCTCGTCGCCAGGCTCGACTCCCAGAGCCTGGACGTGACGACCCGCGCACGGCTCGAGGCGCGGCTCGCGAACCTGCGCGCCGAGCAGCGCAACCTTCGTCGCGGCCTGACGAGGACGAACGCCGAGGCGCGGATGGCGACGGTTCAGCTCGCGGTCGTGACGCCGGACGCCGGTGCCGTCGCCCCGGCTTCGAGGCTCGACCGTGCGCTCGACGAAGCGCTGAACGTCCTCGTCTGGGAAGGCGTGATCCTGCTCGCGATCCTCATCGTCGCAGCGCCGTTCGCGCTCGTCGCGCTCCTCGCGTGGCTCGGCCGGCGGCTGTACCGCCGCCGCGAGGAAGACCGCCTGCTCGCGACGTAGATAGACACGTAGTAGACACGGTGTCTGACACCGCATCGCGGAGTGGAGCGGGTTTGCGCCACTTCGGTGTCAGACACCGTGTTTAGCCTCACTCCCGCCGATGGTCGCGATCAGCGCCTCGGCGACGACCTTGAGCGGCCGCCCCGAGATCTGGCTCGCCTTGCGCAGGCGCGCGAACGCCTCCGCCTCGGTGAGCCCTTCGCGGTCCATGAGGATCCCCTTCGCCCGCTCGATCTTCTTCCGCGACTCCAGCGCATCCGCGAGCGACGCGGCCTCCTCGCGGAGCGCCGCCAGCTCCTCGTGGCGCGCGCGGGCGGTCTCGATCGCGGGCAGGAGGTCGGTTTCGCGGAACGGCTTCACGAGGTAGCCGAAGACGCCCGCCTCGACCGCGCGCGAGACGAGATCGCGCTCGCCGTACGCAGTCACCATCACGATCGGGATCGGTCGCTCGTCGAGGATCCGCCGCGCGGCCTCGATCCCGTCGAGCCGGGGCATCTTCACGTCGAGGAGCGCGACGTCGGGCTCGGTCTCGCGCGCGAGCTCCACTGCCTCCTCCCCGTCGCGAGCCTCCGCGCACACCTCGAAGCCCGCGCTCTCGAGCAGCCCGCGCAGGTCGAGCCGGATGATCGTCTCGTCCTCGGCCACCAACACGCGCGTCATCCCGGGAACACCACCTCGGCGCGCAGGCCGCCGTCGTTCACGAGCTCGAGCTCGCCGCGCAGCTCGTCCCGCACGAGCGCCCGCACGATCGAGAGACCCGTGCCGGGCCCGTCGCCGACCATTCCGGGGCCGTCGTCCGAGATCGTGAGCGCGACCTCGCCGTTCCGCTGCGCGAGCTCGATCGCGACGCGGCGGCCGCCGTGCTCGAGCGCGTTCTGGAAGAGCTCGGTGAAGACCAGCGCGAGCGCGGTTGCTTGCTGACCCGCGAGAGAGACCGGGGCGAGCTCCGCGGTGACCTCCTTCCCGGCGACGAGGCCCTGGACGAGCATCGCGCGCAGCCGGTCGACGAGCTCGCCGAGGTCGACGTCGTCCTCGCGGTGCTCGGTCAGCACCTCGTGCACGGCGGCGATCGCGAGGATCCGGTTGACCGAGTCCTGCAGCGCCTTGCGCGGGTCGACGTTCTCCGCACGCGCCTGCACGCGCAGGAGCGACGCCACGGACTGGAGGTTGTTCTTGACCCGGTGGTGGATCTCCTGGGCGAGGACGCCCCGCATGACCGCGCGCCCGTGCTCGAGCGCGACCGCCGCATGGTGCGCGATCGCCTCGAGCAGCGCGCGATCGTCGTCCGAGAAGGCCGTGTCCCGATCGCAGACGAGCTCTCCGATCTGCCGCCGCTTCCAGCGGAGCGGCATACGCACGTTGAACGCTCCGGGGCGTCCCTCCGGCCACGCGATCTTCCCGTCTTCCAGGACGAGCGCGGCGCCGGCGGCATGCAGCGACTCCATGGTCGTCTTCACGATCGCCTCCAGCGACTCCTCGAGGTAGAGCGACTCCGAGACCGCCTCCGAGATCCGCGCCAGCGCCTCGAGCTCGACGACGCGGCGCTGCGTGGCCGCGTACAGCTTCGCGTGCTCGATCGTCTGCGCCACCTGCGACGCGATCGCGACCAGGAGCTCGATCTCCGCATCGGTGAACGTGCGCGGCTCGCGCGTGCGGACGTTGAGCGCGCCCTCGAGCTTCTCCCTCGCCAGGATGGGTACGGCGAGGATCGATTCGTACTCGTCCTCGGGCAGGTTCGGGAAGAGCTTGAAGCGCGGGTCGAGGTGCGCCTGCGCGGGGATCATCACGGGCGCTCGCTCGGCCGCGGCGACCCCCGTGATCCCCTCGCCGGGCCGCATGCGCGGCGTCCGGGTCATCTCCTCGACCCGGCTCCCGTAGGTCGCGCGCAGGACGAGCTCGTTTCCCCGCTCGTCGTACAGATAGACGAAGCACGCGTCCGTTCCGAGCGCGTCCGCGACGTTGCGCGCAACGAGCTCGAGCACCTCCTGCAGGTCGAGCGACGAGTTGACGGCCGCGATCGTGTCGGTGAGAAGCCGGAGGTGGCGCGCGGTCGTGTCCACGCGACGCATTGTCGCCCCTCGGTGCCCGCGTGTCCTAGGATGGCCCGGTGAGCTTCGACGAGTGGGTGCTGGCGTTCCACGTGCTGAGCGCCTTCGCCTATATCTCCGGTGTCGTGCTGTTCTGGGTGCTGATCTTCGCGGTGCGACGCGCTGACAGCCCGGAGGAGACGATCCGCCTGGAGCCGGTGGTAAAGGTCGGGAACGCGGCGATCGGGATCGGCGCAGGCGGCACGATCCTGCTCGGGATCTGGCTCGCCTTCTCGTACGGCGGCTACGACATCTGGGACGGCTGGATCATCGCCGCGCTCGTGCTCTGGGTCGTGGCGGCCGCGGTCGGCTCGAGAACCGGCGCCGCGTACATGCAGGGCATGAACAAGGCAGGGGAGCTCAAGACCGCCGGCCAGACGGGGCCGAACGCCGAGCTGCTCGCGCTGAACCGGACGCAGAGCGGGGTTCTCCTCCACGCCCTCGCGTCGCGTCGTGTTGCTCCTCATCGTCGTCGACATGATCTGGAAGCCTGGCGCATGAGTTGGCTGGCCCTCATGCGGCCCGACGAGCAGAACTTCCTGCTTCTCGTGCACATCGCGGGGGCGTCGGTGTTCGTGGGCGGTCTCCTGACCGGAGCGAGCCTGATCGGGTTCGCGCGCGGAAGCGTGAGCCTCCTCCGCCTCGGCTACTGGACGCTCCTCATCGTCGCACTGCCCGCCTACGTCGTGATGCGGATCGGCGCCGAGCTCCTCGCCGAGAAGCAGGGCTGGAACGACGAAGGCGCCCCGTCGCAGACCTGGCTCGACATCGGCTACATCGTCGCCGACCTCGGCGCTCTCCTGCTCCTGATCTCGCTCATCGTCGGCGGGGTCGGCGTCCGCCGGCTCCGCGACGGCAGGGGACAGGGTCTGCTGAAGGCGACGATGGTGATCGCGCTCCTGATCCTCGCCGCCGCGACGGTCGCCGTCTGGGCGATGGCCGGCAAGCCCAACTAGACGAGGGCGAGGAAAGCCTCGCGCCTACGCAAGCGGGGCGGAACAGACGGAACGGCCGAGCCGGAGGCCGGCTTGGCCGGCCGGGAGGCATGACGCCGCGTGCTCCCAGCCAGGGACGAAAGGAGGGGGCTCGCGGGGGAACCATCGGTTCCCCCGCGCAAAACGACCACGGGCTCCTCAACCGGGAGCCCGCGATCGGCCGTCAGATACAGGACTCGGCGCTCGCCTAGCGCCATGGCCCTGCAGGGTGAATCATTAGACATTCGGAGGTCGGCCGCAAGGGCTACTGCGCCGGTGCGCGAGGCACGTCGCGTGTGCCGCTCGTCCCACGTCGACGCAAACTGCGGGGGGAACCGTAGGTTCCACCCGCCTAAAGCGCCGCCAGGTACTTCGACTTCTCCCACTCGGTGACCTGGACGCGGTACTCGTCCCACTCCTTGCGCTTCAGCTCGACGTAGCGCGGGAAGATGTGCTCGCCGAGCGCGCGCCGCATGAGGTCGGACTCCCCGAGCTCGTCGATCGCCTCGCCGAGCGACTCGGGGAGCGCGGTGATCCCCTGCTCCCTCCGCTCGGTCGCCGACAGCCGGTAGAGGTTCGACTCCATCGGATCGGGCAGCTCGTAGCCCCGCTCGATCCCCTCGAGCCCCGCGTGCAGGAGCGCCGCGAAGGCGAGGTACGGGTTGCAGGCCGGGTCCGGGCAGCGGATCTCCGCGCGCGTCGCCTGCTCCGAGCCGGGCTTGTACAGCGGGATCCTGATCAGGGCCGAGCGGTTCCGCTGCGACCAGGCGACGTACACGGGCGCCTCGTAGCCCGGCACGAGCCGCTTGTACGAGTTCACCCACTGGGCGAGCACCGCGGACATCTCGCGCGCGTGCACGAGCAGCCCGGCGATGAAGGCCTTCGCGGTCGGGGAGAGATGATGCTCGTCGCGGCGGTCGAAGAACTGGTTCCGGCCGCGCTTGAAGAGCGACATGTGCGTGTGCATCCCGGAGCCGTTCTCGCCGAAGAGCGGCTTCGGCATGAAGGTCGCGTAGTACCCGTGCCAGGCGGCGACCTCCTTCACGATGAGCCGGTACGTGATCGTGTGGTCCGCCATCGCGAGCGCATCGGCGTAGCGCATGTCGATCTCGTGCTGCGACGGCCCGACCTCGTGGTGGTGGTACTCGATCGGGATCCCGACCGACTCGAGCGCGGCAATCGTGTCGTTGCGCATCTCGGTCGCGGCATCCTGCGCCGTCATCGCGAAGTAGCCGCCCTCGTCGATCGTCTCCGTGCCCTGGTCGTCCTCGAACACGAAGTACTCGAGCTCGGGGCCGACGTTGAACGCGTCGAAGCCCATGCTCTTCATCCGCTCGAGCGCGTTGCGCAGCGCGAAGCGCGGGTCGCCCTCGTACGGCTCGCCGTCGGGCGTGACGACGTCGCAGATCATCCGCGCGACCTTCGCGCCGATCGCGTTCCCGTGCTCGTCGAGCGGTCGCGGCATGAGCTGGAAGCTCGCAGGGTCGGGGATCGCGACCATGTCCGACTCCTCGATCGCGTTGAAGCCGGTGATCGACGAGCCGTCGAAGCCCATGCCGTCGTTCAGCGCCTCCTCCATCTCCGACGGAGTGATCGCGAACGACTTCAGGTGCCCCTCGAGGTCGGTGAACCAGAAGAGGACGTGCTCGACGTTCTCGTCCCTGATCCGCTTCAGCACCGCGCGCCGCGCCGCGACCGGCGAGCTCGCGCGATCCTTGCTCTTCACCATCGTGCTCCGCGAGCTCGTCCTCCGCGCCTGCGTCCTCGGTCGTGCCATGTCGACTCCTCCTCAGAAATGGAAAAAGCCCCGGACGGCAACGCCGCCCGAGGCTCCGTCGCCTCACAAAGACCGCGAGACCCTAGCAGGCCACGACTCTACGCCGAGGCGCCCGTGTAGTGCTTGAGACCGAAGCGCCAGAACCAGCGCGTGAACGCGAAGAGCACGACGGTGAAGAGCCCCGCGAGGAGGAGCGTCTGCCAGTCGAGCCGCGAGGTCAGCGCCTCGGCCGGGACGGTGACGGCGAACGCGATCGGGACGAGGAAGGTGATGCTGTACCGCAGCCAGCCCGGGTAGATGCCGACCGGCCAGCGCCCCGTCTGGAAGACGCCTTCGAACAACTCGGGCAGGAACCACATGCGGACGACCCAGAAGGAGCCAGTCGCGAGCACGAGCCAGAAGCAGTAGAGGAGGACGGCGCCGAACGCGAGGGCGGCGCCGAACGCCAGGGCGTCGAGGACGCCGAGGTCGGCTCCCAGCCGGACGAGCGCGAAGACGACGACCCCCGCGCCCGACACGATGTCGATCGTCTGCCAGATCTGCACCTCGCGGACGCTGATGAGGATCTGCGCGTCGACCGGCTTGGTCAGCGCGTGGTCGAGCCTCCCTTCCTGCACGTCCTCGGTCAGCCGCATCATGTTCGGCTGGATGACGGCGCGGATGATGCCGCCCATGAGGATCTGGATCCCCATGACGGCGAGCAGCTCCGACTGCGACCACCCGTTCAGCTCCGTCGTGTGGGAGTAGACGAGCGCCAGCACGACGAGCCCGGTGCCGAGCTGGAGCAGCGACTGGAGCACCTGGAGCGCGAAGTTGACGCGGTACTGGAGCTCGGCCATGACGCCGACACGCAGATGGAGCAGGGCGATCCGCAAGGTCGTCATCAGTTCCCCACCGCCGCGTAGCGCCGGATCGCATGGCGCCAGAGAAGCGAGAACGCGCCGATGCCGATCACCGTCCAGAGCACCTGCATCGCGAGCCCTCCCGCGAGCTCCGCGTTCGAGTACTCGCCGACGAGCGTCTGGATCGGGAAGTAGAACGTCCACTGGAAGGGGAGGAACCACGCGACGGTCTGGACCCAGTCCGGCATGAGCGTCATCGGGACGAGCCGACCCGAGAGCAGCAGCTCGAGCGTGAAGTACAGGTTGAAGAGCGCGCCGACGCGGGTCGTCCAGAACGTGACCATCCCGAGCGTCGACTGGGCGAACGTCCGGATCAGGTACGCGCCCCAGATCGCCACGAGGAAGACCGCCACCTCGAGCGGGCGAATGCCGAACACCGGGTCGAACGCGAGCGTGAGCCCGACGGCGATCGGGAGGTAGAACAGCACCCACACGAACTTCCCGCCGGCGAACTGGGCGATGTCGTAGTGGATCGGATGCAGCGGCCGCAGAAGCTGGCCGGAGAGAATGCCTTCGCGGATCCGCCACTCCCAGCCGAAGGGCGTGAAGACGACGTTCATGTTCCGGACGAGCGTCCACACGATGTAGTAGGCGGCAAGCTCGCCCGGGGTGAGCCCGCCCACGGTCCCGCCCGACTCCTCCGCGATGGTTGTCCAGACGACGAGGTAGATGACGGGCTCCGCCACCATCCCGAGCAGGTACATGTAGATCGCAGCCCGGTACTGGAACTGCGTCTGCACCTCGGTCCGCATGGTCGTGAGGTAGAAGTCGGCCATCGAGCGGAGGCGCCCCTCGCGCCCGAGCGGCCGTGTGCCCGCGGCGACGCTCATTGGCGAGTCTCTGGCCAATGAGCGGGGAGGGGTGTGGGGAACCGGGAGGTTTCCCACGCTCTCAGGAAGAACGGGGCACGCGCTTCTCTCGCAAGACGAAGGCGCGCGTTGCTCACTCGTCGGCTTTCGTCGCGAACACGAGCTCGATGACGTCCTCGATCGGCGGGTCCTCGACGTTCAGGTCGAGCACCTCCTGCTCGGCGAGCAGGCGGGCCGTGACCCGCGCGGTGTCCGCCTTCGGGACGCGCAGGGTCACGAGATCGCCGTCGCGGTGGATCACCTCCCCGTACCCGGAGAGGTCGCCTGCGCCGTTCTCGAGCGCGACCGCGATCGTCTTCCAAGCGGCGACCGTGCCAGCGAGTGCCCCTAGGTCGCCGTCGAACAGGATCCGCCCGTGGTGGATGACGATGACGCGCTCGCAGAGCGCCTCGACGTCGGCCATGTAGTGGCTCGTCAGCATCACCGTCGCGCCGTGGCGCTTGCGGTACGCGGCCACGAACTCGCGGATCCGCTTCTGCATCGTCACGTCGAGCCCGATCGTCGGCTCGTCGAGGAAGAGCACCTGCGGCCGGTGCAGCAGCGAGCCGACGATCTCCACCTTCATCCGCTCCCCCAGAGAGAGCTGACGGACCGGCTTGCGGACGAGGTCGCCGATCTCGAGCAGCTCGACGAGCTCGTCCCGCATCGCGAGGAAGTCCGCGCGCGGGATCTGGTAGATCGAGCGGTTGAGCTCGAACGAGTCGAGCGCAGGGAGATCCCACTGCAGCTGGTTGCGGTTCCCCATGACGAGCGCGATCCGGCGCAGGAACTCACGCTCGCGCCTGGACGGGACGTGGCCGAGCACGCGCGCCTCGCCGCTCGTGACGTAGAGCAGGCCCGACAGCATCTTCAGCGTCGTCGTCTTGCCCGCGCCGTTCGGCCCGAGGAAGCCGACGATCTCGCCCGGCGCGACGTCGAAGGTGATCCCGTCGACCGCGCGCACCTCCTTCGTCGTCCTGCGGACGAGGCTCTTCGTAGCGGCGCGCAGCCCCGCCTCGCGCTCGGGGACGTCGAAGGACTTGCGGAGCTCCGCGACATGTACGACCGCTTCGCTCATCCGGACCTCTTCAGCTTCCCGTGCTTCTTCGCGTACTGCTCGCCGCGGCTGAAGATCCAGAGACCGAGCGGGATCGAGACGACGCCGATGATCAGCAGCGGCCAGATCTCGTCCCACATCGCCGTCAGGCCCTGGCCTTCGAGGATGGCCTCGCGGATCCCGTCGAGCGCGTACGTCGCAGGGGAGATGGTCGCGATCGCCTGCATCCACTCCGGAAGGACGTCCACCGGGTAGTAGACGCCCGACACCACGAGCAACGTCCCCTGCGCGACGAACCCGAGCTGTGGCCCCTTCTCCGGGGAGATCAGCGGGAGCACCGACATCATCATCCCGATCCCGATGAACGAGATCGACGAGACGACGAGGACGACGAAGGCCGCGAAGTAGTCCGCGTTCGGCATCGAGAGGTCGAAGAAGACGAACGCGCAGACGACGAACAGGAAGGTCGCCCGCACGAGCCCGTACAGGATCGCGAACACGCCCTGCCCGGCCAGGTGCATCGCCCGCGAGAGCGGGGCCATGAACGTGTACTCGATCGTCCCCTCCCAGCGCTCCCACGAGACCGTCTCCATGAGGAACATGAACAGGATCCCGAGATACGCCCACACGACCGCTCCGATGAGGAGCGTCGTCATCGTCTCGTTCACGTCCAGCGAGCCGCCGGACGCCTCGATGCCCTTTGCGATGAAGACGATCGTGAGCGTGTTCGCGACCGTCCACGCGAACCAAGCGAGGTCCCACCAGATGTAGCGCTTCGTCAGGTAGGCGTTGCGCTCGACCACGCCGCCCGCACCGACGAGCTCCGCACGCATCGTCCCGTACATGCTCATGCAAACACCTCCCTGTCGTCGTCCTCGTCGTCGTCCCCTTCGGCCTCGAACTCCCGTCCGGTGGCCGCGAAGAAGGCTTCCTCGAGCGTGGCTGCGCCGTATCGGCGCTTGATCTCGTCCGCCGGCTCGAGGAAGAGAAGCCGGCCGCGGTCGAGGATCCCGACCCGCTCGGCGAGGATCTCGGCCTCGCCCAGGTCGTGCGTGCAGAGCAGGATCGTCGAGTCGTGCGAGACGCGGATCTCGCGGATGAAGTCCTGCACCTCGAGCTTCGAGCGCGGGTCGAGCCCGGTCGTCGGCTCGTCGAGCAGGAGCACGACCGGCGAGGTGAGCAGCGCCCGCGCGAGCGCGACCTTCTGCTGCATCCCGCGCGAGAGATTCTCCATCGACTCGTCACGCCGGTCGGCGGGGAAGCCGACGCGCGTGAGGATCTCGGGAATCTTGTCCCGCGTCTGGCCCGAGGTCATGCCGTAGTAGCGGGCCGCGTAGCTGAGGTTCTCGGCCGCCGACATCTTCTTGAAGAACGACGCCTCGACCGACACGCGGTTGACGAGCCGGCGCACCGCGCGATGCTCGGCCACGACATCGTGGCCGAAGATCTCGGCCGTGCCGCCGCCGTCGGGCAGGAGAAGCGTCGAGAGGAGTCGGACGAGCGTCGACTTCCCGGACCCGTTCTGGCCCAGGATCGCGACCGTCTCGCCCCGCTCGATCGTGAATGTGACTCCGTCGAGGGCGACCCGCACGCGCTTGCCCTTGCGGAAGCGACGGCCCTTCTTGCGGTCGCGGCGCGTGAACTCCTTGCGGAGCTCGTGCACCGCGATGGCAGGGGGCCCCGCGTCGCGGCGGACGTCCTCCATCGGTACTGCCTCCTGAATCTCCGTCATCTGGTGCTCCTTCGAAGAACTGCGTAGCGAGAAACGCGCAAGCGAGAACCGGGCCCACAAGGAGGGCCTCGGCATCCGGTGACTCAGCTACGGAGGAGCAGCACTAGGTCGCGGAGGATAGCCACGCGACCGGACGCGGTCAACCTAAGGGAACTGCGCGCCGAGAGCCGGGCCAGGCCCACCTGGGATCGCGGTCATGTCAATCTCGCTCATGCGCGAACCTCCCTCGGCGACGTTTCTCGCGGTTGCGAGCAGGACGCGCAACACGGTACCAGCAGCCTCTGCAGCGCGCTTGCCTCCGTCCGCGGGCATGGCTAAGGTGCGTCGCAGGACGGAGCCGCGGACGGTTCCGGCCGAGGCGACGTGGCCTCAGGACTCGCGAGAGCCTGGGGTCTTTTTGTTGGTCCAAGAGAGGAGGCGGGGGATGTCCGAGATCGAGGAGCGGCAGCACTACCTGCGAAACGGCGGCGAGACGCTGCCGGACGCGCGCGAGGCGCTCGAGTGGGCGACCGAGACACGCGCGGCGATGGTCGACCTCAAGTTCTGCGACCTGCTCGGCACCTGGCAGCACGTGACACTGCCGATCAGGGCCTTCGACGAGTCCGCGTTCGACGACGGCCTCGGCTTCGACGGCTCCTCGATCCGCGGCTGGCAGGCGATCCAGGACTCGGACATGCTGCTCATGCCGGACGCGTCCTCGGCGATCCTCGACCCGGCGACCGAGGCTCCGACGCTCTCGCTCGTGTGCGAGATCGCGGACCCGATCACGCGCGCGCCGTACGCGAAGGACCCGCGCGGAGTCGCGCGCCGGGCCGAGGAGTACCTCCGCTCCACGAACATCGCGGACACCGCCAACTTCGGCCCTGAGTGCGAGTTCTTCGTCTTCGACGAGGTCCACTACGACCTCGGCCCGAATCGTTCCCACTATTCGGTGGATTCCGAAGAGGGCTACTGGAACTCGGGTAAGCCCGGCCTCGGCTACACCGCCCGCCCGAAGGAGGGCTACTTCCCGGCGGCGCCATCGGACAGGCTGCACGACCTCCGCACGGAGATGGTGCTCACGCTCGAGCGGATCGGGATCCCGTGCGAGTTCCACCACCACGAGGTCGCGTCCGGAGGCCAGTGCGAGATCGACCTCCGCTTCACGACGCTGACGCGCATGGCCGACCAGGTCATGACCTACAAGTACGTCGTCAAGAACGTCGCCCGCAAGCACGGCAAGAGCGTCACCTTCATGCCGAAGCCGATCTACGGCGACAACGGCTCGGGGATGCACACGCACCAGTCCCTCTGGAAGCAGGGCACGCCGCTGATGGCGGACAAGTCCGGCTACGCGGGGCTCTCGCAGCTCGCGCGCGCGTACGTCGGCGGCCTGCTCGCGCACGCGCCGGCGCTGCTCGCGTTCTGCGCGCCGACCACGAACTCGTACCGGCGGCTGGTCCCCGGCTTCGAGGCGCCGGTCAACCTCGTGTACTCGCAGCGGAACCGCTCGGCGTGCATCCGCATCCCGATGTACTCCGAGTCGGCAAAGGCGAAGCGGATCGAGTTCCGGCCGCCGGACGCCGCCGCGAACCCTTACCTCGCGTTCGCGGCAATGCTCATGGCGGGGCTCGACGGGATCCAGCGCGGGCTCGACCCGGGCGTGCCGGCCGACTACGACCTCTTCGAGGACGCGGACGCCGACGTGCCGCAGGTGCCGGGCTCGCTCGAGGGTGCGCTCGACGCGCTCGAGGCGGATCACGAGTTCCTGCTCGCCGGCGACGTCTTCTCGGAGGAGCTGATCGCTACCTGGATCGCGTGGAAGCGCGAGAACGAGATCGACACGGTGCGTCTGAGGCCGCATCCGGCCGAGTTCGCCCTCTACTACGACTGTTAGGCCACGGGTAGCGAGGGGTCGGGCTCACGAGCCCGACCCCTCCGGCCTTCGACGAGCAGCGCGCCCACGACGATCGCGGCGAGGGCCGAGATCTGTGCCTTTCCTTCGAACTCGGTGCCGAGCGGAATGGTGGCGACAGCCAGTGCTGCCGCAAGCAGCCGCGTGGCGCCGCCCGGGATACCGAGCGTGCGCCGGAAGCCGACGTCCGAGGCGAGGAAGAGCGCGACCCCAACTGCGAGCTCGCCCGCGATCCACGCGTCGAGCGGGTCGTACGGCTCGCCGACCGCCTTCTTGAGGCCGGCCGCGAGCCCGACGACGCCGAGGAGCACGCCGATGTGCCAGTACCCGAACCCGACGAGCGCGAGCTGCGGCCGCCTCTCCGGCGGGGCGGCCTCGAGTGCCCGCTCGATCGCGCCCTCGTCGCTGAAGTACGTCCACCAGAGCGCGGCGCTGAGCGCCAGCGCGAGGAGCGCGACGAGCACCAGGCCGGCGTCGAGCTCCAGGCCCGCGGCCCCGGCGCCGATGACGACGACCGACTCGCCGAGCGCGACGATCACGACCAGCCCGTGCCGCTCCACGAAGTGCCCTACGGTCACGACGAAGCCCTCCACGCCCGCGAGCCACGGCGTGACCCAGAGCATCGCCGCGGCGAACGTCCACAGGATCCACTGCGCCTCGCCGCCGAGCGCGCCACCGACGAGCACGATGCCCGCGGCGGCGAGGTTGAAGGGGACGATGCGGAGGATCGCGGCCACCTCGGACATCGATGCTCCTTTCGCGTACATGCCGGCGTGCAGCACGGCCACGACGAGCCAGCCGAGGGCGAACGCGAGGCCGTCTCCCTCGAAGGCGCGCGGCGTCGCGAGTGCGATCACGAGGAACCCGCCCATCCCGCCGAGCAGCAGGAGCCGGTAGCGCACTCGGTCGGTCGCGATTGCGTTCGTGAGCCAGGCGTACGCGTCGTACATCCACCAGATCAGGTGGAACATGACGATGACCTGAGCCACCGAGGTCGCGTCACCGCCCTCGACGAGCACGCCGGTCAGCTGCGTGATCGTGAAGACGAAGACGAGGTCGAAGAAGAGCTCGAGCGTCGAGACGCGAACCGCGCGCTCCGGCGAAGCGGACACGCGCCGAATCATCTCCTAGCGAGCCCGCCGGCGAGGGCGCCGCCGGCCAGAACGGCGGCGCCTCGTCGGCAGGCGTGCGGCTCAGCGGAGGGAGAAGGTGACGCTGATGGTCGCGGTCGTCTCCTGCTGGCCGGGGACGATCGGCGTGGCGTTCGCGGAATCGAGCAGGGCGCGCTCGGCGTAGTACGGCTGAGGTGTGTCGGCCGAAGCCTCGACGATGGTCGTGATCGCGCCGAGCGAGCGGCCGGCGGCCTTCGCGAGCACCTGGGCGCGCGCGCGAGCCTCGTCGACGGCCTTGCCGAGCGCCTTCCGGTGGAGCTCCTCGGCGTTGCTCGAGCTCATGCCGGGGCCGGAGATCGAGTTCGCGCCCGCTCCGACGGCGGCGTCCACCGCTCCCGGAGCATCGGCGACGTCGGTGACGGCCGACACGGAGTTGGAGGCGGAATAGCCGGTGACGGTTCCGGCTTCGCCGTGAACGGGATAGACGCTCACGTACTCCGTCCTGAGCTCGCGCGCGCCCGCCTGGCGGAGGGCGTTGATCACACGGCGGGCGGCGTCGGCGTTCGCGGACACGGCTGCACGCGCGGTGGTGCCGCGGGTCTCGACGCCGAAGGACATCTGCGCCTCGTCGGGCACGGCATTGACGGTCCCCACGCCGGACACGGTGATCGAGTCGGTCGCCTCGGGTGCGTCCTGCGCGCCGGCGAGGTCGGGCAGGCCGACGGCGCCGGCGAGGGCTACGACGGTGAGGCCGCCGGCGAGGACGAGAAGCAGGCGTTTCATAGGGACCTCCGTGGTCTGGTTGACGACGGGGATACGCCGCCGCCGGACAGCGGTGTCACACCGGTGTCAGACACCGGTGGTTGTTAGTGAGGCTGCGCAACGAAACGGCGTCAATGCATCCACAGGCTGGAACCGCGCTTCCCCTTACGCGGAGCCAGTCTCCATCGGAGCATCCGACGTGCCGGACCTGTCACGAACCGCCTCGGGCCGCGGACCTGCCTCAACCGGTGTCTGACACCGGTGTTCCCTACTCCCAGCCGAGATACGGAGCCGCACCGCGCTTGAAGACGCCGCGCGAGATGATCGAGCGCTGGATCTCGCTCGTCCCCTCCCAGATCCGGTCGACGCGGAGCTCCCGGAAGAAGCGCGCGGCCGGGCTCTCGACCATGTACCCGCGGCCGCCGAGCGCCTGCACCGCACGGTCGGCGACGCGTCCCGCCATCTCGGACGCGTACAGCTTTGCCATCGCCACCTTCCCATGCACCACCCGCCGGTCGGCGAGCGTGTCGAACGCGTGCGCGGCGTGGTACGTCAGGAGACGCGCGGCTTGGAGCTCGGTGAGCGAGTCCGCGAGCGGGAACGAGACGCCCTGGTACTCCGCAATCGGCGAGCCGAACGCCTCGCGCTCCTGCGCCCACTCCGCCGTAAGATCCACGAGCCGCAGCGCGGCCCCACAGCAGCGCGCGGCGATGAAGAGCCGCTCTACGAGGATCCACTCCTTCGCACCCTCGTCGCCGCTCGCCGGCACGCGGTTGGCCTCCGGCACGCGACAGTCGCGGAACACGATCTCCGGGTGGTGGTCGACGTACGGGTCGTGCAGGAAGCCCGGCGTGCGCCGGATCTCGAGCCCGGACGCGTCCGGGTCGACGAGGAAGAGCGTCTGCTCCCCCTCGGCCACCGCGAGCACGATGTAGACGCCGGGGTCGCCCTCGCTCGTGACGAACCACTTCTCCCCGTTCACCACCCACTCGTCGCCGTCACGGATCGCCGTCGCCTGAAGCCCCGAGAGGTCGGAGCCCGCGCCCGGCTCGGTGAGCGCCCACGCCTCGCGGTACTCGCCGCGGACGATCGGGAGCACGTACTTCTCGACCTGCTCGGAAGTCGCGATCTCGTACAGCTCGCGCGGTCCGCGGTCGACGACCGCGAACCCGAGGCCGTTCGTCGCCTTTCCCGACTCCTCCTCGAGCGCGACCTGGCCGAGCATGGAGAGGTCGCTCCCACCGACCGCGGCGGGCATGTTCAGCATCGCGAACCCCGCCTCGCGGGCCTTGCGGCGCAGGTCGGCGAGCTCCGCGTCGTCGATCGAGCCGCGCTCGGCGATGCGCGCTTCGAGCGGGTAGACCTCGGCGGCGACGAACGCGCCGACGGCCTCCTTGAGCGTACGGATGTCAGTGGGGAGCTCGGGGACGACCATCGCGGGAGCCTAGTCGGCGCTCTCGAAGGCGGCGCGCTCGGCGTCGGTCAGCGGCCGTGAGCGGCCGGTCTCGCGGTCACGGGCGACGAGCACCGCCTCGGACTCCGCCGAGAGATCACCCCCTCGGGTGCGGATCTCCTCGCGCAGGGTGAAGCTCGAGGTGCCGATCCGCTCGAGCCGGCACGAAACGACGACCTCCTCGTCCTCGAGCCGAAGCTCGCGGCGAAAGTCGATCGCGACCCGCGCGAGCACGAAGTCCCACGGATCGCCGATACCGGCGAGCGAGCGCTCGACCCACTCGTCGCGGCACTCCTCGAGGTAGGTCGCGTAGACCGCGTTGTTAACGTGCAGGTACGCGTCGACGTCCCGCCAGCGGATCTCGATCGTCTTCTCGTGCGCCACCGCGCGACTCTACGGAGAGAATGCGCTCCGTGTCTGACGTGCGCGCGCTCGTCTTTCCCCGCTCGCTCGCGGTCGTCGGAGCGTCACCGCGGAACGTCGACGCGGTCGAGACGGTCGTGCGGAGCGGGGTGACGGCGTGGGGGGTGAACCCGAACCGCGACGAGGTGGCGGGGCTCCGCTGCTTCCCGAGCTTCGCCGCGCTTCCCGAGCAGCCGGAGGCCGCGGTCCTGCTCGTGAACCACGAGCGGGTCGAGGCGGCGTTCGAGGACGCGGCCGCTGCTGGAGTGCGGGCGTTCGTCGTCCCGGGTGTGGGCGCGGAGGCGGGCGCGGCCGCGAGGCCCACGACCGAGCGGCTCGCGGCCCGTGCGAGAGAGCTCGGTGCGGCGCTCCTCGGGCCGAACTGCATGGGGACGTACGCGCCGGGCGGGCCAGCCGCCTGGATCGGGCGCGCTCCGGAGACGACCGCCGCCGGACACGTCGCGGTGCTCTGCCAGTCGGGCTCGATCGCGGATGCGTTCCTCTCGCTCGGAGGCCGCGTCGGCTTCCGCTGCGTGGTGTCCTCCGGAAGCGAGGCGGTGACGGACGCCGCCGACTTCGTGTCCTTCTTCGCCGAGGACGAAGGGACGCGCGCGGTGGGCCTCTTCCTGGAGACGGTGCGCCGGCCGGAGGCGTTCATGGCGGCGCTCGAGGCGTGCGCCGAGTCGGGAAAGGCGGTCGCCTGCCTGAAGGTCGGCCACTCCGAGGCGGCGGCGCGCGCGGCGCTCTCGCACACGGGCGCGCTCGTCGGCTCGGATCGCGCCTTCTCTGCGGTTCTCCGGCGGTACGGCGCGATCGAGGTCGAGGACTTCCACGAGCTCGTCGAGACGCTCGAGATTCTCGGCCGTCGCCGCCGGCCGCGCGGGCCGCGCCTCGCGGCGATCTCGGAGTCGGGCGGCGAGTGCGCGCTCCTCGCCGACCAGGCCGAGGCCGCGGGCATCCCCTTCGAACCGCTGCCCGACGCCCTCGCGGCCCGCCTCACCGCCGAGTTCCCGAACTACCTCGCGCCCGGGAACCCGCTCGACGCGTGGGCAGTGGCAGACGAGACAGTCGTCTACCCGCGCTCGCTCGAGCTCATGGCCGAGTCGGGCGCGTTCGACGTGCTCCTCGGGCAGGCCGACCTCTCGCAGTTCCGCGACGAGACGAACGACGAGTGGTGCGAGCTGACGCTGCGCGCGCTTGCCCGGCTCGCCGAGCAGCACGACCTCTTCGCCGCCGCGACGACAGTGCACAGCGCCGACCCGCCGCGTCGCTTCCAGGAGCTCGCACGCGAGCTCGACCTCCCGCTCCTGCGCGGCCCGCGCGACGCGATGCGCGCGCTCGCGCACGTGATCCGGCTCGGGCCATGGAAGCCGCCGACGGCCGGCAAGGCGCCGGACGTCGGCGACCTTCTCGTGCCCGGCCCGCTCCCGGAGCACGAGTCGGCGCTCGTCCTCGAGCGCTGCGGGGTCCCGTTCGCACCGCGTCGCCGCGCCGCGACTCCCGAGGAGGCCGCAGCCGCCGCGACCGAGCTCGGGCCGCCGGTCGTCGTCAAGGTCGACGGCCCGGCGCACAAGAGCGCCGTCGGCGGAGTCGTCCTCGGCATCGAGACACCCGAGGCCGCCGCCGATGCTGCTCGTGCGCTGGGCGTGCCGGTGCTCGTCGCCAAGCAGGTCGCGGCCGGCCCGGAGGCGCTCGTCGGGATGACCCGCGATCCGGACTTCGGCCCGGTGCTCGCGGTCGGGCGCGGAGGCGCCGCCGTGGAGCAGCTGGACAGCGTCGTGCTCTCCCTCGCACCCGTCGATCTCGACGGCAGCCGCGCGCTCGTGACCGAGGCAGGGCTCGACGACCCGGGCGACGTGATCGCGCACACGCTCGCCGCGATCGGCGACCTCGCGCTCGCGTACCCGGAGATCGAGGCGATCGACGTCAACCCGCTCGTCGTCGCCCCCGAAGGGACGGTCGCGGTCGACGCGCTCGTTGTCGTCGCCGCATTGACCGCGAACCCGGGCTCTGGTTCACTCGCGGGGGGAACCGACGAGGAGGGCCGATGACCACGTTCCATCCGCGGGAGTCGAGGTACGGGCGGCGGGAGTTCCTGGGACGATCCGCAGCGGGCGTATTCGCGCTGTCGAGCATGGGGACACTCCTGTCCGCCTGCGGCGGCGGAGACGGCGGCGAGACCGCCGAGCTCGTGCTCGCGCGTCCCGACAACCCCGTCACGTGGCAGCTCTTCGACGACAACCCGGCGATTGCCTCCGGGCTCGAGCCGGAGAGCGGCACGCTCCGGATCTACAACTGGAACGGCTACCTGTGGCCGCGGATCAAGAAGGACTTCGGCAAGGAGTACGGCGTCGAGGTCGAGGAGACGTACTTCTCGACGATGGACGAGGCGATCGCGAAGATCTCGTCGGGCGCGATCGACTACGACGTCTTCATCCCGGTCCCGGACCGCCTGGGACGACTGGTCATCGGCAAGACGCTCCAGCCGCTGAATCACGACTACCTCCCGAACCTCCGGAACGCGTGGCCGTCGGTGCAGGACCCCTGGTACGACAAGGGATCGCGCTACACCGTCCCCTACCTCACGTGGACGACTGGGATCGGGTATCGCCCCGACAAGATCTCGACGACGCCGCTCGATCTCGAGAACCCGTACGAGATCTACTGGGACGAGGCGAACAAGGGGAAGACGTACCTCCTCGACGACAGCCGCGACGCGGCGGGGCACATGCTCCTGAAGAACGGGATCACCGACATCAACACGGAGGATCCCGAGCACATCGAGCACGCGAAAGAAGAGCTCAAGTCGCTCATCGGCGCCGTCAACATCAAGCTGTCGACCGACGACTACACGAACCTGCCGGAGGGTCGTGCGTGGGTGCACCAGACCTGGTCGGGAAGCGCGATCTCGGCGCAGTGGTATCTCCCCGAGGGGACGGGGCCCGAGGCACTCGGCTTCTGGTTCCCGGAGGACGGGAAGGGCACGATCGGCAACGACATGATGGCCATACCGCGGTCGGCGAAGAATCCCGTCCTCGCCCATCACTTCATCAACTACCTCCTCGACGTGAAGCACGGATACGACAACTTCGCGGAGTTCGTCGGCTACCAGCCGCCGCTGACCGAGCTCAACCCCGACCGCCTGGTCAAGGACGGCGTCGTCCCGGCGAACCTGAGGACCTCGATCGTCCGCGAGAGCGACTTCGACACCGGCTACTTCCTCACGGAGCTCTCGCCGGCCGGACAGGTCGCGTGGCAGAACGCCTGGGCCGAGTTCAAGGCGGGTGTCTGACCCCGAGCATCCCGTAGCAGGAAAGAGAGGCAACGCCGTCTGGGCGGGGCTGGCCCTGCCAGGGGTCGCCTGGCTCTGCCTCTTCTTCCTGCTGCCGCTGTACGCGATCCTCGGCATCGCGTTCGGCCGTCTCGACCCGATCTTCCTGACGCCGCGACCGGAGTGGAACCCGCTCCAGTGGAACACGACCTCGTTCGAGTTCGTCCTCGACGGCCTCTTCACGAGCGGCGCCGCGTTCCAGACGGTGTTCCTGCGCACGCTCGTGTACGTCGTGGTCGCGACCGCGCTCTCGCTCCTCATCGCCTACCCGGTCGCGTACTACGTCGCCCGCTACGGCGGCCGCTGGAAGGGGCTCCTCCTCGCCGGCCTCGTCGCGCCGTTCTTCATCAGCTACCTGATGCGGATGCTGTCCTGGATCAACCTGCTGCAAGACGACGGCTGGGTGAACGACGTGCTCATCTGGATCGGGATCCTGGACGCGCCGCGAAACTGGCTCGACGGGCGCGCGTCGTCGGTGATCCTCGGGCTCGTCTACGGCTACGTCCCGTTCATGATCCTGCCGCTCTACGCCTTCCTCGACCGGGTCGACCGCAACCTGCTCGAGGCCGCACGCGACCTGGGAGCCAGTCCGTTCCAGGCGTTCCGGCTCGTGACGCTGCCGCTCTCGACGCCCGCGATCCTCGCGAGCATCGTGATCATCGCGCTCCCGATGTTCGGCGACTACTACACGACCGACCTGCTCTCACAGTCGCCGACCACGAGCATGATCGGGAACCAGATCCACCTCTACGTCCTCGGCGGCCAGCAGATCCCGGTCGGGGCCGGGCTCGTGGTGTGCCTGATGCTGTTCCTCTCGGTCTTCATGGCCTACTACCTGTTCGCCACCGCGCGGGCGCAGCGACGGATGGGCGCATGACGACGCTCGAACGGGCCGCACCAGCCACTCGGACGCAGACGCGCTTCGGCGAGTGGTGGGCGAACCCGTGGGGAAGGCCGCGCTTCCTCGCGCTCTTCACGGGTCTCTACCTCGCGTGGTCGATCGTCCCGATCCTGATCGCGATCCGGTTTTCGTTCAACGAGGGGCGATCGCGCTCGACGGCTCAGGGGTGGTCGCTGCGCTGGTACTACGAGGATCCCGACCTGTCGGTCTGGAACGACCCCGACCTGCGGGCCGCGCTCTTCCAGAGCCTGCGGCTGGCTGCGATCGCGGTGCTCGTCACGGTGCCGCTCGGCGTCGCGCTGGCGATCGGGCTGACCCGCTGGCGCGGACGGGGTGCCGGTACGTCGCGGGCGGTCTCGCTCGCGACGCTCGTCACGCCCGAGATCGTGATGGGGACGGCATTCCTGCTGGTCTTCACTCATCTGCTGAAGTTCATCGAGCTCGGCACGCCGGCGCAGGCGATCGGCCACATCACGTTCTCGCTCGTCTTCGTCCTCATCATCGTCCGAGGCCGGCTGCTCTCGATCGGGCCCGAATACGAGGAGGCCGCGCGCGACCTCGGAGCCTCCGCGTTGCAAGCGGTACGCCTGGCCTTGCTGCCGATGCTCGTCCCCGCGATCGTGGCGAGCGCGATCGTCGTGTTCGCGATCTCGATGGACGACTTCGTGATTACCCAGTTCCTGTCGTCCGGTACGTCGACCGACACGGTTCCCGTGCGGATCTACGGAACGGGCCGCACCGCACCGACGCCTGCGCTGAACGCGCTTGCCGCACTGACGCTCGCCATCACGATCGTGATCGCACTCGTGCTGTTCCTGGTGTGGCGCGCCGTCCGCGTGACCCGCGGACAGACGGGCTCGGCGATCGAAGACTTCGACCCCGGGCGCTAGCCGGCGAGAACCTCTTCGGCAGCGGCCTCGCCCGAGCGAACCGCGCCTTCCATGTGCATGTGGCCTCGGCCGGCGATGTCGGAGCACGCCCAGTGGATCGGGCCGACCGGGCGGCGCAGGTCCGGGCCGAAGCGGATGAGGCCGCCGATGCCGAAGGACGCGGCGTACGCACCTCGCGTCCACTCCTCGGCCGCCCAGTCCGTCTCGATGAGCTCAGTCGCCTCGAGCGCGTGCGGGCCGACGAACTTCGCCATGCCCTCGAGGATCGCCGCCCGGCGCGCCGCCTCGCTCATCCGCCCGACCTCGTCCGCCTGCTCGCCGGGGAGAAACGTGCAGAGGACGCCGACGGCGCCCGACGGCGGGGAGTTGTCGTACAGCTCCCTGACGAGCTGGTGCGGCGCGAAGCCCTCGCCCGAGAGCCCGTCCGCGCGCCAGAACGGCTCGTCGTACACCGCGAGGTATTTCGTCACGCTGCCCTGCGAGGCCGCCTGCTGGAGCCGCATGCGCCACGGCGGGAGGGCGGGCTCGAAGCGGATCGCGTCCACGAGGTTCGGCGGGATCGCGACGATCGCGGCGGACGCGCGCACGGAGACCCCGGCGGCGTCGAGTGCGACTCCGCTCTCCCACCAGCGCACCCCGCGCACCGGCGTCTCGAGAACGACCCGCTCCCCGAGCCGATCCGCGAGCCGCGACGGCAGTAGCTGCGAGCCGCCGACCACGCGGTACGCGAGACACTGCTCCGCCGCGAAGAGCTCGTACGTCCCGCCGGCGCCTGCGATCGCCCACAGCCCCTGGAGCAGGGAGAACGCGTGCGCCGGCTTCGTGAGGAAGCCGTCGGCGAGGTACGACGCGAGGTTGTCGCGCGCCTCCTCGTCGGCGACCTCGCTCCGGAGCCACTCGTCGAACGTGATCGTGTCGAGCTCTCGCGCGCGGGAATGCTCCCAGGGCGCCTCCGGGTCGAGCTCCTTCGCGAGCGCATCGAGCTTCTCGTCGGCCTCCTTCAGCGCGCGCGCCGAGGCCGAAGACATGCCCGTCTCGTCACCCGAGTGCCGGTGCGCGCGACCGGCCTCGTCGACGTACACGTCGTCGCCCTCGCGGTAGGCGGGGAAGAGCTCGATCCCGAGGTCGGGCAGGAGCTCGTGCAGCCGCGCGTGGTACGGCGCGACCCACTCGCCGCCGAGCTCGTTCGCCTCGCCGCCGATCTCCGTGTTCCAGAGCCGCCCGCCTACGCGATCTCGTGCCTCGAGGACGACGACCTCGCGACCCTCGGCGACGAGACGCGCGGCCGCCGCGAGCCCCGCTGCGCCGGCGCCGACGACCGCGACGTCGGCCTCGATCAGACGGTCGCCCACGGCTCCTGAGCGAGCGCGGCGCGGGCTGCGGCTCGTCCCGTGCGGACGGCGCCCTCCATGTAGCCGGCGACCCACTGGTCCGACCCGCAGACGTAGAACGGCGGGTCGTGCGTCCCGTGCAGCGGCCCGACATGCGTGACGTCGCCCGGCCACCAGTGGGTCGCGTACCCGAGCGTGTACGGGTCGACGCCCCAGAGCCGCAGGAAGGTCCGCGTCGGCACGCCCGCCTCGGGCCCGTACATCCGCGCGAGCTCGTCGTGCAGCGCCTCGGCGCGATGCTCCTCGGCGGTCGCGAGGAGCCAGGCCAGCCGCTCGGGGGCGACGAGCCCGGAGAGGACTCCGGGCCGCTGCGGCCATGTCGACGTCAGCAGGTGCTCGCCTTCCGAGAGCCCGTTCGCGCCGACGTCCGCCCACACGGCGTGGTCGTAGGTCGTGACGACCTTGGCCGCCCGCGCGTGGCGCTGCGCGCGCAGCGACTCGAGGCGCGCGAGCGCGATGCCCTCGATTTCGATCCCGTGCAGGACGCTGACCGGAAGCGCGCACACGACCGCCTCCGCGCGCACCTCCTCGCCCGACGAGAGCGTGACGCGGCACCCCTGTGGGCTCACGTCCACCGCGGCCACGACTGCGCCGAGCCGGATACGCTCGCCGAGCTCCGCCCCCATCCGAAGCGCGACCTCGGCGCTCCCCTCCGCGACCTGCATCGACTCCCAGAGGTCGTAGGAGTAGAAACCGGTGTCGCCGATCGCCGCGGACTTGCGCAGCTCCGAGAGCAGGGAAATGCGCTCGCTCGAGCCCGCTGCGAGGGCGAGCGCCCCCGCCTCGACGGCACGCAACGTCGACGGCAGCGCATTCATGGAGCGAAGCCAGCTCGCGACCGAGGCATCGTCCAGCCGGGTCACGTCTGGATGCGACCAGGGATCGTCGGGGTCGACGGTCGCGGCGAGCGCGCCGTACAGCCGCTCCACCCGCTCGAAGTCCTCGCGCTCCTCCGCCGTCGCGAACGGGAACCCGTCCTCGGAGCGGAGCACCCCCTCGAGGAGGTCGTACGTCGTCGCGCCCGCGACCGCGGTGTACGTCGTCGTCAGCGTGAGCCCGAGCTCCTCGACGAGACCGAGATAGGCGGTGTGCGCGCTGCCGACGAGCTCGCCGCCGAGCTGCACCGGAGCGTCGTCGACGGAGACCTGCTCGACGCGACCACCGACGCGCTCTCGCGCCTCGAGCACGAGGACATCCGCGCCGCCCGCCACCAGGTCGCGCGCCGCCGCGAGCCCCGCGAGCCCGGCTCCGAGAACGACGACGTCGGTCACGCGGCGTCGTCGTCCCTCAGCGCGCGGAGCGCGTCCGCCGGGAGATGCGCGGTCACGGCCTCGCCGCGAACGTACGGCGGCGGCTGCCCCGTGTTCGCGACGAGAGCCTGGAGCGAGGCGCCGCTCTCGGTGAGGACGAACACCTGCGTCGTCGAGCCGAGATAGACGAGCTCGCGCACGCTGCAGCGCAGGCGGTTCGCGCCCTCGCCGCCCTCCGGCTCGAGCTCGATCCGCTCGGGCCGAATCGTGACGCGGACGTCGCCGGCAGCCCGCGTGTCGCCGCAGCGCGCTTCCAACCGGACGCCTTCGACGGTCACTGACCCCGAGCCGTCGCCGGTCCCGGACATGAGGTTCGAGACGCCGAGGAAGTCGGCCACGAAGGCGGTCTCGGGCTCCTCGTACACCTCCCGCGGCGTCCCCAGCTGCTGGATGCGCCCGCCCTCCATGACCGCCAGCCGGTCGGACATCGTGAGCGCCTCCTCCTGGTCGTGCGTCACGTACAGGAACGTGATCCCGACGTCGCGCTGGAGGCTCTTGAGCTCGACCTGAAGCCCGCGCCGAAGCTTCGCATCGAGGGCGCCGAGCGGCTCGTCGAGCAGGAGCACCGAGGGCGAGAGCACGAGCGCGCGCGCGAGCGCCACCCGCTGCTGCTGCCCGCCCGAGAGCTGGTGCGGCCTACGCTCGCCGAAGCCGGCGAGGCTGACCAGCTCGAGGAGCTCGGCGACGCGACGCCTGCCCTCGTCCTTCGCCACGTCCGTGAAGCGCAGACCGAACGCAACGTTCTGCTCCACGGTCAGGTGCGGGAAGAGCGCGTAGCTCTGGAAGACCGTGTTCACCGGTCGCCGGTGCGGTGGCGTCTCGGTCACGTCGGCGTCGCCGATCAGGATGCGCCCGGCGTCCGGCCGCTCGAAACCGGCGATCATGCGCAGGCTCGTCGTCTTCCCGCACCCCGACGGGCCGAGGAGCGAGAAGAACTCGCCGCTCTCGACCGCCAGCGAGACATCGTCGACGGCTACCACGCCGTCGAAGCGCTTGCTCACGCCCTCGAGCGTGACCGCCTGCGAGCGGATGCTCAGGTCCCGAGCTCCCTCTCGAACGCGGAACGGAGCACGGCGAGCGCCGCATCGGGCTCGAGCAGCCCGAGGTACTGGATCGAGTCGAGCCCATCCGCCGTCGCCGCGAGACGCCAGCCGGCCGCCTTCGGGTCGACCGACGGCGCCACCGAGCCGTCCACGCGTCCCTCTTCGAGCAGCTGGACGATGCGCTCCGCCCATGCCCGGTAGCGGTCCTGGACGACCGGCCGCAGCTCCTCGTCGTCGCGCACGCTCGACCAGACCTCGTTCCAGAGCGCGGGCGTCTCCTCCAGCTCGGGGTCGAGCGTCCGGCGCAACGCCCGCTCCGCCCGGTCGGCGCCCGTGACCAGCTCGGCGAGCTCTGCCTCGAGCGCCTCCATGCGCCGTTGCTCGGAGTAGGCGAAGGCCGCGCGGAGAAGGTCCTGCCGCCTCGTGAAGTAGTAGTGGACGAGCGTGCGCGAGACACCCGCCTCGCGAGCGACGTTCCCGATCCGGAGCGCGTGCGCGCCCTCGGCCACGACGACGCGGCAGGCCGCCCGCAGGATCTCGTCGACGCGGTGCGTGGCGGGGCGGGCGGCGGCTTCGGACGGGGTCAGCGGTTGCTCCCTTCGGTCACGCCCGAGTATCCTGACTGACAGGACAGTCAGGAGGCAAGCGGCAATGCAGGCAGGCAAGACGGCGATCGCACCGTTCGAGCATCGGCTGGAGGACGGCTGGACGCTTCCGGCGAGCTGGTACTCGGACCCCGGGGTGTACGCGGTCGAGCGCGAGCGGGTTTTTGCGCGTGCGTGGCATTACGCCGGCCCGGCCGAGTGGGTCGCCGACCCCGGCAGCTTCTTCGCCGCGCAGGTGGGCCACGTGCCGGTCGCGATCGTGCGCGGGAAGGAGGGAGCGCTACGCGGCTTCGTCAACGTCTGCCGCCACCGCGGCCACATGGTCGTCGACGGACAGGGCTGCCGCGAGACCCTCCAGTGCCCGTACCACGCGTGGACGTACGACCTCGACGGGTCGCTCCGCCGCGCGCCGAGGGCCGACCGCGAGCCGGGGTTCGACCCGAGCGGGCTCTCGCTGCTGCCCGTCGCGGTCGGGGTCTGGGGGCCGTTCGTCTTCGCCAACGCCGACCCCGAGGCGCCGCCGTTCGAGGAGTGGCTCGGCGAGCTTCCGGCGATCGTCGCCGAGAGCGGGCTCGACCTGACGCGGGTCCGCTTCCACTCGCATCACGAGTGGCCGATCGCGTCGAACTGGAAGATTGCGATCGAGAACTTCCTCGAGTGCTATCACTGCCCGACCGCACACCCCGGCTTCAGCAAGGTCGTCGACGTGAGCCCCGACGCGTACCGGCTGCAGGTGCACGCGACCTTCTCGAGCCAGGTGGGGGCGGTGCGGGCGTCCGTGCTGTCCGGCAACGGACGAGCGTCGTACACGCCGAGCGACGACGTCACGCAGGCGCAGTACCACTTCCTCTTCCCCGCCACGACCGTGAACATCGCGCCCGGGATCCCGAACGTCGCGCTCGAGCGCTGGCTCCCGGACGGCTCCGGACGGACGATCGAGGTGACGGACTACTTCTTCGAGCCGGACGCTCCGCCAGGCGAGATCGAGGAGCTCATGGCGTGGGACTCGCAGGTCGCGGAGGAGGACACGGCGCTCGTCGAGTCCGTGCAGCGCGGGCTCGATTCCCGCACGGTCCTCCAGGGACGTCTGCTGCCGGAGAGCGAGCAGCTCATTGCCGACTTCCAGCGCCGCGTGCGGGACGCCGTCCTCGGGTCGTAGGGGCGAGGCTCGCCTCGCCCTTCGTCGTCGTCGGCGCTTGCGGGCGAGGCAAGCCTCGCCCCTACAGGTTGTCGGCGAAGCGGCGGCGTGCGTCCGCGAGCGCATCGCGGATCCCGCCCGGGCCTGGAGCGGGCCTCTCGACGGCTGCACGAGGCTTGCGGAACGTGCCCGCGCGGACCTTCTCCGCGACCTCCTCGTGCGCGTCGCGGAACGGCGCGCCCTTGCGGACGAGCGCCTCGGCGGCGTCGGTGGCGAAGAGCAGCGGGTCGGAGGCGGCCTTCGCGAGCCGGAGGCGGTCGACCTCGAGCCCGCTCACGAGCACGGTGAGCGCTCGCAGGCCGAGTCGCACGTCTCGGCGCGTCGCGAACACCGGCGTCTTGTCCTCCTGCAGGTCTCGGTCGTACGCGAGCGGCAGCCCCTTCAGCGTCGCGAGCAGCCCGGCTAGCCGCCCGAGCGCCGTCCCCGCCTTCCCGCGTACGAGCTCGGCGACGTCCGGGTTCAGCTTCTGCGGCATCATCGACGAGCCCGTCGAAGCGCTCTCGGGGAGCCGGACGAAGCCGAACTCCGTCGTCGCCCAGAGCACGACCTCCTCGCCGATCCGCGACAGGTGCGAGAAGAGCACGGCCGCGGCGTAGAGGTAGTCGAGCGCAAAGTCGCGATCCGCGACCGCGTCGATCGAGTTCCGGAGCTGGCCGGCGGGCGGCGGCAGCTCGAGCGTCGACCCGGCGAGCGCGCCGGCGCCGAGCGGGCTCGCAGAAGCGGCCTCCGCGGCGGCGGCGAACCGCGAACGGTCGCGGTCGAGCATCTCAACCCACGCGAGCAGGTGGTGGCCGAGCGTCACCGGCTGCGCGCGCTGGAGGTGCGTGTAGCCGGGCATGACCGTCTCGGCCTCGGACTCGGCGAACGAGAGGACGACGAACGCGAGGGCGTCGATCCCCTCCCGCGCCTCCGCGCAGGCGTCGAGCACGTACAGCCGGAGCGCCGCGACGACCTGGTCGTTCCGCGAGCGCCCGGCGTGGATCTTGCGGCCGACGTCGCCGAGCAGGCGCTCGATCGCGCTGTGGACGTCCTCGTCCGAGTCGCTCAGCGCGGCTTCGCCGCCATGAGCGATAGCGGCGAGGGTGGTTTCGACCTCGTCCAGCTCCTCGGGCGTCAGGATCCCGGCCGCGTGCAGCCGCTCGGCGTGCTCGCGCGACGCCTCGCAGTCGTACGGCAGAAGCTCGGCGTCGTCCGCGCGCAGGAACTCCCACACATCGGGGTCGAGCTTCTGCCCGACCCGCCCTTGCCAGGTGGTGCGCGATCCCTCGCCGGCACCGGCTCCCGCCGGGCGGAGCCCGGCTCCGCCGCTGCCTGACGCCGCTCCAGGCACGCGGCTCTCCGGGCCCGTATTACCCATACTGTTCCCTCCGGCCGCGTACCTGGAGCGACGTCCGAGGAATCGCGCGGATCACGCCTCGATTCTGGCGCGTTGGCGAGCTGCGTGCAGTTCGGTCTCGAGCGACGAGATCCTGATGAAGCCTTCGGCGGCCTCGTGCGGGAAGGTCTCCCCGGTTCCGTACGAGGCGAGCTCGGTCGAGTACAGGAGATGCGGCGAGCGCCTCCCCGTGACCACGGGCGCGTTCGGCCGCAGCTCGAGCCGGACCTCGCCCGTGACGAGCTGCTGCGTCGAGTCGACGAACGCGTCGATCGCCTCGCGGGCCGGGCTGAACCAGCGCCCTTCGTACACGAGCTCCGTCCACCGCTGCTCGAGCGGTCGCTTCAGGCGCGCCTCGTCCTTCGTCAGGACGACGTCCTCGAGCGCCGAGTGCGCGGCGATGAGCGCCATCGCCCCCGGCGCCTCGTACACCTCGCGGCTCTTGATACCGACCGCGCGATTCTCGATCATGTCGATCCGCCCGATGCCGTAAGCGCCGGCGAGCCGGTTCGCGCGAGCGATCAGCTCCGCGAGCGGAAGCGCCTCGCCATCGAGCGCGACGGGAATTCCCTGCTCGAAGGCCACGACGATCTCCACGGGCTCTGGTGCAGTCGCAGGATCGGAGGTGAGCGCGTACGGCTCCTCCGGCGGCGCGTTCCACGGGTCCTCGAGCACTCCGGCCTCGATCGCACGCCCGAAGAGGTTCTCGTCGATCGAGTACGGGGAGGCGGCGGTCTGCGTGACCGGGATCCCCTTGCCGAGCGCGTACTCGATCTCCTCGTCCCGCGTCCAGATCCTGTCCCGGAGAGGGGCGATCACGCGAACGGACGGGTAGTGCGCCTTGAACGCGAGCTCGAAGCGGAGCTGGTCGTTGCCCTTGCCGGTGCAGCCGTGGACGACCGCCTCGGCGTCGTGCTCGAGCGCGATCTCGGCCACGGCCTGTGCGATGACGGGCCGCGACAGTGCGGACACGAGCGGGTACTTGCCCTCGTAGAGCGCGTTGGTGACGATCGCGCGGGCGCACTGCTCGTCCGCGAAGGCCTCCTTGCGGTCGACGAGGAGCACGTCGTCCGCGCCGGCGGCGTTGGCACGCGCGATCGACTCCTCGAGGTCGAATTCCTGACCGACGTCCACGAGCACGGCCACGACCTCGTCGAACCCGTACCAGTCCTCCTTGAGCCAGGCGAGGATGCAGCTCGTGTCGAGCCCGCCAGAATATGCGACGACGGCCTTGCTCATGCAGCGCCTTCGAGCGTGTAGCCGGCGAGCTCGTCGCGGAGGACTGCGACCGGGGTCCCGTCGCGTGCGACGACGAGGATCGTGTTGTCGCCAGCGAGCGTCCCGGCGATTCCGGGATGACCGGACTCGTCGATCGCCTGCGCGAGCGCGTTCGCGTAGCCGGAGGGCGTGGTCAGGACGACGAGCGACCCCGCCGCCTCCATCCCGACCGCATACCGGCGCATCGCTGCTGCGAGCGCGCGCAGGCGATCGGTGTCCGTCGTACCGGGCGGGGCGTACACGAGCCGCCCGCTGGGAGCGCGCACCTTGACGAGGCCGAGCTCCGCGATGTCGCGCGACACGGTCGTCTGGACGACGTCATAGCCGACCTCCTTGAGAGCCGCCGCGACCTCGGCCTGCGTCGAGAGCGCCCGCTCGCGGACGAGGGCGAGGATCGCGTTCTGTCTTTCGCGGCGAATCATAGTATGCGGAAATCTAGCAACATATGCGGCTACGCGAGGGCGGGCTCGGGGGTCGTGGCGGCGAACGCCTCGCCGAGCAGCGCGAGCGCTTCCTCGACCTCGGCAGGGCCGATCGTGAGCGGCGGGGCGAGCCGGACGACGTCCTCGCCGGCCGAGAGCACGAGCAAGCCTCGCTCACGGCAGGCGGTGACGACATCCGTCGCCGGCCGGTCGACGACGGCGCCGAGGAGCAGGCCCCGCCCTCTGACCTCGCCGACGCCGGGGAGCGCCGCGAGCCCGTCGGCCAGCACGGCGCCCTGCGCGCGGACGTTCGCGAGCAGCTCGTCGTCGATCGTCTCGACGACGGCGCACGCCGCGGCGCACGAGACCGGGTTGCCGCCGAACGTCGAGCCGTGGTCTCCGGGCGCGAAGGCGCCGGTCGCCGCGTCGGCGACGAGCAGCGCCCCGATCGGAAGGCCGTTCGCGAGCGCCTTCGCCAGAGTCACGAGATCCGGACGCACGCCGAGCTGCTCGAATGCGAAGAACGAGCCTGTCCGACCGGCGCCGACCTGGATCTCGTCGAAGCAGAGGAGGGCGCCGAGCGAGCTCGCCGCATGCACGAACTCGTCGGTGAGTGGGACGACGCCGCCCTCACCGAGGATCGGCTCGAGCAGAACCAGCCCGACGTCGTCGCCGAACGCCTCCAGGAGCGCGTCGACGTCGTTCGGTGGCACGAACCGCATCCCGGGAACGAGCGGCTCGAACGCCTGCCGCTTCCCCGGCTGCCCGGTCGCCGACAGCGCTCCGAGCGTCCGCCCGTGGAACCCGCCTTCGAGCGCGACGACGCCCGGCTTGCCGGTCGCCTTGCGGGCGTACTTGAGCGCCGCCTCGATCGCCTCCGCCCCCGAGTTGCAGAAGAACGCCTGCGCGCCGCCGGAACGCTCGGACAGGAGCGCGGCGAGCTCCTCCGCGGGCTGCGTCCGATAGAGGTTGGACACGTGCCAGAGACGTTCGAGCTGAGCCTGCGCGGCCGCGAGGGGCGCCGGATGGCAGTGCCCGAGCCCGACGACCGCGATCCCGCCGCCGAAATCGAGGTACTCCTGTCCATCGATGTCCCAGACGCGTGCTCCGTCTCCGCGAACGAGCTCGAGGTCGACGCGCGCGTACGCCGGCAGCAGCCGCTCGAGCCCCGTCATGCAAGCACCTCCGTCACTCCGATCTCGGCCTGGACGCCGAGCCGCGCCGCCCGAACTGCGGCGAGCAGCTTCGGCACGATGCCGCCCTCGAGCTCCCCCGCGGCGAGCAGCCGATCGGCTTGCACCGCCTCGATGCGGTCGGCGAGCGCGCCCTCGACGTAGACGCCGGGAACGTCCGTGACGAACACGATCCGGTCGGCGCCGAGACCGATCGCGAGGGCGCTCGCGGCCTCGTCGGCGTTCACGTTGAGCGGGCCGACGGCGATCGGCGCGATGACCGGGATGCGGCCCGCGGCGAGCAGCGCCTCGACCGCCGCCGGCCGGCACGGCACCGGCTCGCCGACGAGCCCGAGCTCCGGAATGCGCCGGGCCTCGAGTCCTATCTCGTCGCCGACGAGAGAAACCGCCGCGGGGCCGAGTGCGGCGGCGAGCTCGGCCCCGACGGCGACCAGCGACATTCGCACGATGGCGACGGCCGCTGGGCTGGTGACGCGGCGCCCGCCCACGAATTCGGTGAGAATCCCCCTCCGCGCGAGCTCGGCGCCGATCTGAGGTCCGCCGCCGTGAACGACGACGACCTGGCTGCCCGCCCGTACGTGCTCGAGAACAATGGAGGGGGACCCTTCCGCGACCTTGCCGCCGATCTTGACGACGACGCGGGTCACGTCGTGTACTCCGCGTTCAGTTTCACGTAATCGTACGTGAGGTCGGACGCGAGGTACGAGGCGACGCCGGTTCCGAGCCCGAGGTCGACGTCGATCGTCACCGCGGCGCCGCCGAGCGACGGCGTCAGACCGGTCGGAACGCCCCGCTCGAACACCTTCGTGCCGTCGAAGGCCACTGTCAGCACGTCCGGGTCGAGGCGCGCGAAGCCCCCGTTCCAGGGCGCGGAGCCCGCCGCCGCCAGCACACGTCCCCAGTTCGGGTCGCGGCCGAACGCGGCGGTCTTGACGAGCGGCGAGGTCGCGATCCTGCGCGCGACTGCGACCGCTTCCTCGTCCGAGGAAGCGTTGGAAACCCTGATCTCGAGCAGGACCGTCGCGCCTTCGCCGTCCTCGACGATCTGGCGGGCGAGGGAGGAGCAGACATCGTTCAGCGCAGTCGCGAACTCCTGGTCCCTAACCGAATCGCGTGCGATTCGGCTCGCCCGGTTCGCGAGGAGGACGACCGCGTCGTTCGTCGAGCACTCGCCGTCGACCGAGATGCGGTTGAAGCTCGCGTCCACGGCCGTGCGGAGCAGCTCGATCGGCTCGCCGGGCTCGAGCGGATAGTCCGTCGTCACGACCGCGAGCATCGTCGCGAGGCGCGGGTGGATCATCCCCGCGCCCTTCGCCATTCCCCCGACCGTGAACCCGTCGCCGTCGACGAGGGCCTGCTTGGTGCCGTTGTCGGTCGTCAGGATCGCCTCGGCCGCCGCGGAGCCGCCGTCGGACGACAGCGCGCCGGCCGCGTCTTCCAGCCCCGCCAGCAGCTTGTCCATCGGCAGCGGGACGCCGATCACGCCGGTCGAGAGGACGACGACCTCCTCCGGCCGGAGCCCGAGATGCCGCGCCGTCTCCGCCGCCGTGCGCTCCGCGTCAGTCAGGCCCGTGGCGCCCGTGGCCGCGTTCGCGACGCCGGAGTTGACGACGATCGCCTGCGGCTCGGCGAGCTCGAGGTGGCGTCGCGAGACGGCGACCGGCGCCGCCTGCACGCGGTTCGTCGTCCAGACCGCGCCGCCGACCGCCGGCGTGACCGAGCGGACGAGTGCGACATCGGCGGACGCGCGCCTGATCCCCGCGGCGACGCCGCTGGCCTCGAACCCGTGCGCCGCCGTCACGGACATCAGACGAGCACTCCCGAGAGCCGCAGGCCGGCGGTCTCCTCGAAGCCGAAGATGAGGTTCACGTTCTGCACCGCCTGCCCCGCCGCACCCTTGCCGAGGTTGTCGAGCGCGCACACCACGATCGTCACGCCGGTTAGTCGGTCCTCGAAGACGCCGATCTCCGCGCCGTCGGTCTGTTGGACGCGGCCGAGCTCGGGGACGACGCCCTCGGGCAGCACGGAGACGACGTGGCTCTCCGCGTAGTGACTCGCGAGCAGCTCGCGCAGATCCGCGCCCGTCGAGCGCACGTAACACGTCGCCACGAGGCCCCGTCGGATCGGAAGCAGGTGCGGGACGAACGCGACCGGGAAGCCCAGGAGCGACGCGATCTCGGGAGCGTGCTGGTGGTCGCCGACGCGGTACGGCGCCAGGTTCTCGAGCACGACGCCCGCGTGCGAGCTCGCCTTCAGGGACCTGCCCGCGCCGGTCGTCCCCGACTTCGCGTCCACGACGACTCCGCCCCGCTCGATCTCGTCCCGGAGCGGCCAGAGCGCGAGCAGCGCTGCGGTCGCGTAGCAGCCCGGGTTCGCGATCAGCTGACCCGTGGGCGGGCTCACCTCCGGCAGTCCGTACGACCACGACCCGAGCGAGCCGGGCTGCGGATGCGTGAACCCGTACCACGCGTCGTAGATCGCAGCGTCGGCGAAGCGATGCGCGCCCGACAGGTCGACGACCACGCTGCGGGAGGAGGGCTCGACCGCCGCGGCCTCCTCGTGCGACAGGCACAGGAAGACGACGTCGGCGCTGCACTCGAGGGCGGCTTCGTTCGTGATGAAGCGGGGAATCCGGCTCCAGCCGTTGCGGCCGAGACGGGGGTCGAGGGCATTCGCCGGCTGTCCGGCGAGGGTGTCCGACCCGAGCGCGTAGAGCTCGAGTGCGGGATGCGAGAGCACCCGGTCGAGGGTCTCCTGCCCCGCGTAGCCGGACGCGCCGACGACTGCCGCTGTAGCCATCGGCGTATTATGCAGATACTTCGCGAGTTATGCGACAAGTAGGTCGCGGAGCGCACGCTGGGAGCGCGAAATCGGCTGCTACGCTGCGCGCGCGGTGGAGCGCGTACTCGTCCTCAACGCAAGCTACGAGCCCTTGAATGTCTGCTCGCTGCGTCGCGCGCACGTGCTCGTGTGGAAGGGCAAGGCGGAGATCCTCGAGAGCCACGACCGCCCGCTGCGCTCCTCCACGACGAACTTCGAGCGGCCGAACGTGATCCGCCTGAAGACCTACGTCCGCGTGCCGCGAGGAGTCACGCGGCGGATCTCGAGACGAGTCCTCTTCGCGCGCGACGGGTGGCAGTGCGCATATTGCGGAACGGGTAGCAACCGCCTGACGCTGGACCACGTCGTCCCACGCTCGCGCGGCGGCACGTCGGTGTGGGAGAACGTCGTGACCTCGTGCGCTCCCTGCAACCATCGCAAGGGCGACCGGTTGCTCGAGGAGACGAGCATGACGTTGCGGACGACGCCCCGCCCGCCGACGCCCGTCCTCTTCATCCGCCTGACGACGGAGAACATCCCCGAGGTCTGGCGCACGTACCTGCCCGGCCTAGCCGACGCGGCCTGACGCCGACGAGGGCGAGGCAAGCCTCGCCCCTACGCCGACGAACGGAGGCTCGTAGGGGCGACCCTTGGGTCGCCCTCGCCCTACCTCGACATTGCCCGCTCGACGGCCTCCTGCTCCTCCGGTGAGAGCGCGACCGAAGAGCGCCCGCGGTCGAGGTCCTTCACGTAGATCCGCGCGTAGTCGCGGCCCTGGATCGCAGTCACGACCGCGCCGGTGCGGGTCGCGTCGAGGAGCGCGACGGAGGCCGACTGCTGCCCGCCCGTGCCCTCGTAGGCGTCGTAGCGGACGACGGCAGTGTTCGTCACCGCACCGTCCACGCGCCGGTCGACGCGAGAGAGGCCGGTCGCGACCTCGTCGACCACGCCGTGGAGATCATCGATGCGGCCCTGGAGCGCGACCGCGAACTCGAGCAGGTCACGGTGGTCGCTCGCGAGCACGACCTTCTGCACCGCCGCCATTCGCGCCAGGCGCCGCCAGAGCACCACCGCGACCGCGAGCGCGACCACCGCAACGACACCGGCCGCCACCGCTACCGCGAGCGAAGCCGTCAAAGCGAGAAGATGACCGGGTACTCGAACGTGTTGTTGGCCGTGTTCGTCTCCCCCTGGACGGGGTCGACGTTCACCTGCACCGAGACCTGCTCGCCGAACGGCGGGATCTCGCTCCCGATGTCGAACCTCACGGCCTTGGTCTCGCCCGGGTCGATGATCGGGATCGTCTGCTTCCGCACGATCGGGCCTGTGTCTTTCGGGATCGTGAGCGTCACGACGACCCGCACCTCCGGGCTGTCGCCCGTGTCCTCGATGCCGACCTCGAACGCGAGCTGGTCGGTGACGAGGATCTCCGTCTCCGTGTCGGTGGAGAGATCGGTCCCGCTGGGGAGCACCCTCGTGTACGCGATCCCGCTTCCGTGCAGGCCTCCGGGCGTCTCACCCCGCGAGGCGCCCTGGATGCGCTGCCAGATCGCGGCCAACCCCTCCGGAGTCGTGATCTCGTCGACGGTGACGAACTCGGAGCTGGGTGGCTCGGGACTGACGACGACGTCTTCCTCGGAGATCACCGCCTCTGCGCGGGCCTTGAACGAGTCGGCCCAGATGATGTCGCTGGCCAGCAGCCGGTTCATCTCCGCAGCCAGCCTCCCGCCGGCGACGGTGGACTCGCTCGCGTCCGCCGTCTCCTGGAAGGCGGTCTTGAGCCCCCGGAGCCCGTTCGCGCGGTATTCGAGCGCCTCGATCACCCCCAGGTGGGCGGTGTACAACGGCCCGGGCGGGTCGATCGCCTTGGCCTGCTCGACCTGACTCTCGGCCGACTGCACGTACCCGCCGAGCGTCGCGTCCAGGTCCTCCAGCTTGAGCGCGGGCGTCGTCAGCGTGGCCGCGAGCTCGGTCCCGAGATTGGCCGACCGGTTGCCGACGCCGGCGACCTCCGTCATGTAGTCGCTGTAGCGCTCGCGCTTACGGTCGGTCGCGCAACCTTCGACCCAGACGACGAGCAGCACGACGATGAGGATCCCGAGCGAGATCAGGGCAACCAGCCGGAGGAGCGGCGTCGCATTGCCGGGAGGGCGGATCCGCCCACGGCGGGGACCGCGTGGAGGCCGGTCGCGAGGCGGACCGGGCGGCGGCTCGGACGGCTCGTCCCACGACGGCGGCTCGTCCTCGCCGAAGAAGTCGAAATCGAGGATGTCTTCGTCACGCGTCGTCATCACACCACCCGTCCCAAGCGGCCACTCTAGACGAGGCACAGGAGCGCACCGGAGGGGAAACGGCTGCTAACGCGCTCGTAAAGGACTTCTCCGTCGCTGCGGCCAAGAGGACCGGTACCGGTGTCGTCCATCGCGATCCCTTCGACCCGAGAGCTCGTCCTCGGCCGCTACCGGCCGGTCCGTCCGCTCGGGAGCGGCGGCTCCGGCTCCGTCTGGCTCGCCCACGACGAGCGGACGGGCCTCGCGGTCGCGCTGAAGATCATCGCGCGCGAGGGGAAGGCCGCGGCACGCGCCGAGCGCGAGGCTCTGGCGGCGAGGCGGCTGCGCCACGACCGCTGCGTGCGCGCATACGACGTCGGGCACGACTCGAGCCATGTCTACATCGCGTACGAGTACGTCGCGGGTCGCACGCTGCGCGAGGCGATGCGGATGGACGAGCTCGGCGACGCCGACGCGATCGAGATCGCGGCTCAGGTGCTCGACGCGCTCGCGCACGCGCACCGCACTGGCATCGTCCACCGCGACGTCAAGCCGTCGAACATCCTGCTCGAGGACCGGGACGAGATCGCGGCGCGGCTGCTCGACTTCGGGCTCGCGCAGTTCGACGGCGCCGACACCCTCACCGCGGTCGGGGACGTTCCCGGAACTCTCGCCTACATCGCGCCCGAGCGCCTCGCGGGCGAGGAGGCGACGGCCGAGAGCGACGTCTGGTCGGTCGGCGTCGTCCTCTGGGAGTCGCTCGCGGGCCGGCACCCGTTCTGGGGCGTGCCGCTCCAGGAGGTCGCCAGGGCGATCGAAACGGGCGCGCCGGCGCTGGTCACCGAACGCCCCGACCTTCCGCGCAAGCTCCTCGCAGCCGTCGACGGCGCGCTCGCGCGCTCGCCGGGGGCGCGCCCGCGGGCCTCGGCGCTCGCCTCCGACCTCCGCTCGTCGCTTCGGCAGGCGCCTGCGCGACCGCGAACGCGCCCGAAGGCCGCGCGCGCACCGAAGCCGCGCTTCCCGGGAGGGCCCAGTGCGCCGATCGCGCTCGCAGTCGCGGCCGCCGCGGTCGGGGCGACCGTGCTCCCGTTCTGGCCCGGACTGCTCGTCGCCGCGCTCGCGCTCGGCGCGGGCCTCGCCGCCTTCGTGGATCCCCGGCTCGGGCTGGCTGTCGCACTGGCGACGCCGGTGTTCCCGATCGGGAACGCGTCGCAGAGCGCAGCGCTCATCTACGGCGCGCTCGCGATCGCCTGGCTCGTCCTGTCGTGGCGCGACGCGCGCGCGGGGCTCCTCTTCGTGTCGGGCCCCGTCCTCGCCGGAGTGGGCCTGCTCGCGCTCGTCCCGCTCGTCGTCCAGCCGGCCCGGGGCCCCGTGCGGCGCGCGGTTCAGGCTGCCGTTGCGGTGCTCGTCGCCGCGCTGGCCGCGGGGCTCTCGGAGGAGGCCCTCCTGGCAGCGGGCGACACCACCGAGCCGCTTCGGGTCGCGCCGGTCGACTCTCCCGTCGAGGTCGGCGCGACGCTCGTGAGCACGCTCGTCATGTCGCCGCTCGTGCTCGTCTGCGCCGCGGTCGCGGCCGCTGCCGCGGCCATCCTCCCGACCGCCCGCGGCTGGTCGCGATTCGGCGTCTTCGCGGTCGGAGCAGCCCTGCTCGCGGGCGTCGTGGCGGCCGGCGCAGGCATCGTCTCGATCCTGCTCGTGGCCCTCGTCTGGGGCTTTGCTGGGGCCGTCGCAGCAGGGGGGCGCGGGTAGACTCAGCGCGGGTGGGGAACCACCAATGAGCGTGTTTCGCACCATCGAATCCAAGATCGAGGGCTTGTTCGAGGGCGTCTTCGGGCGTGCTTTCCGCACGCATGTCCAGCCGATCGAGCTCGCGCGCAAGCTCGCGAAGGAGATGGACGACCACCGCACGGTCTCCGTCTCGCGCGTGTACGTCCCGAACGAGTACACGATCTATCTCTCGCCGGACGACCGCCAGCAGTTCGCGGGGTACGAGGAGTCGCTCGTCGGCGAGCTCCAGGAGTACCTCGCTGAGCATGCGCGCCGGGAGCGCTACGCGCTCCTGACCGCGCCGGACGTGCTCGTGACGACCGACTCCGACCTCGCTGTCGGCGAGTTCGGGATCGCGACCCGTCTCGTCGCGGCGGACGGCGGCGAGCCCGAGCTGCACGGTGCCCAGCCACCCGGGGCCCCGCCCGAGCTCCCGGTCGGCGAGCCGGGCCAGACGATGATCTACCGCGCGCCGGTCCCGGTCCCCGGCGCGGACGACGACGCGCCGCCGGCGCCCGCGGAGCCCGAGGTCGTGACCCTGACCGTCGCGGGCCGCAAGCAGGAGGTCACCGAGCCGCGCCTCGTGCTCGGCCGCTCGCGGGGGTGCGACGTCTACGTCAACGACCTCAACGTCTCGCGGCGGCACGCCGAGCTCCGTCAGGAAGGCGCGACGTACTGGATCGTCGACCTCGGGTCGACCAACGGGACCATCGTCAACGGGAAGCGCGTCGAGCGCGAGCGCCTGCGCGACGGCGACCGGATCACGCTCGGCTCGACCGAGATCGTCTTCGGACGCTCGGTTCCGTGACGGCGCCATGACGGTAGCCGCGCTCGCAACCGACGAGACGCTCCTGATCCTCAAGATCGCGTTCCTCGTGCTCCTGTACTCGTTCATCCTCTACGTCGTGCGGTCGGCGACGAAGGACATCGGCGAGGCGCCGCAGGAGAGCATCATCCTCGGCGCCGCCGAGGCGAACGCGCTGCGCGCCGAGTACGGATACGAGGAGCCCAAGCCCGCACGCTTCGTCGTCATCGAAGGCCCCGGGCTCGACGCCGGCAGCAAGATCGAGCTCACGACGGCCAGCGTCGTCGGGCGGGAGGCCGCGGACGGCGTCGACGTCGGCGAGGACGACTTCGCATCGGCCCGGCACGCGCGCATCGACCCGCGGGCGGACGGCGTCTGGGTCGAGGACCTCGGCTCGACGAACGGGACGTTCGTCAACGGCGGCCGGATCGCGGCGGAGCGGCTGAAGCCCGGTGACGTGGTCCGCATCGGACAGACGGAGCTGCGCTTCGAGTCATGAAGATCGCCCCATGAAGATAGGCCGTGCAGCGGGGATCACGGACCCGGGCCGCCGGAGGCTCCGGAACGAGGATGCGTTCATCTGCGAGCCGCCGCTGTTCGCGGTCGCCGACGGCATGGGCGGAGCTCGCGCGGGCGAGATCGCGGCCGGGCTCGCGGCGGCGGCGCTCGAGGAGGCCGGAGCCGAGACCCGCGGCGAGGAGGGCGTCGTCGCGCTCATCACCGAGGCCAACCGGCGGATCTGGGAGCGCTCGCTCGCCGACCCGCAGACGGCAGGCATGGGCACGACCGTCACGGCCGCGCTCGTCGACGCGGCGTCCGGCACGGTCGGCATCGGGCATGTCGGCGACTCGCGCGGATACCTCCTCCGCGGCGGTGAGCTCGAGCAGCTGACGACCGACCACTCGCTCGTCGCTGAGCTGGTGCAGAGCGGCGTCCTCACGCCGGAAGAAGCCGAGCGCCACCCGCAGCGCTCGGCGATCACGCGCGCGCTCGGAACGGAGTCCACGGTCGAGGTCGACGCGTTCACGGTCCAGTCCGAGCCGGGCGATCTCTTCCTGATCTGCTCCGACGGGCTGTCGAGCATGATCTCGTCCGACGAGATGCAGGCCGCGATCGAGAAGGCCGATCGCGACCCGGCCCGCGCGGTCGAGGCGCTCGTCGACGCCGCGAACGCGCACGGCGGCGAGGACAACGTGACGGTCGTCCTCTTCGAGATGCTCGGGCCCCCGGTCGAGCCGGGGCACGAGACGATGGTCGACGCTCCGCGTGAGACCCGGGCAACGTCGCCCGACCAGGACACGCTCGAGGATGTCCCCGTGGCCGTTGCGGTGGCGACCGCCGAGGCAGAGCAGGACGGCGCCGCACCGCAGGAGGAGGCCGCCGCCGACGAAGACGAGGACGCGTCCGGCGCGTCGCACCGGCGACACGGCGCCGGCCACGGCGGACGGATCGCGGCACTGGTGCTCATCGCGACCATCCTCGGAGTCGGCCTCGTCGTCCTCTACCTCGCAACGACGAAGTGACGGCCCGCAACCGGGAGCTCTTCGGGCTCGTCGTCGCCGGCTTGATCGCGGGGACCGCGCTCGCGACCGTCACCATCGCGCGCTCCTCCGAGGTGTCGCCGAGCGTCTTCACGTACGGCGCCCTCTTCCTCGCGCTCTACCTCGCCGCGCACGTCGTCGTGCGTCGGACGGTGCCGTACGCGGACGGCGCGCTCCTCCCGCTCGCCGCGGTCCTCACCGCCTTCGGGCTGGTGATGAACTACCGCCTCGACCCGACGGGCGGCCGGCAGGCGCTCTGGGTCCTCATCGGCGTCGCCGTGCTGGCGGGGACGCTGATCGTGCTGCGCCACGACTACCGCGTGCTCGAGTCGTACCGCTACCTCTTCGGCGTCGCTGCGGTCGTGCTCCTGCTCCTGCCGTCGCTGCCGGTGCTCGGCAAGCGCGTCAACGGCGTTCGGCTCTGGGTCGAGGTCGGTCCGCTCCAGTTCCAGCCCGGGGAGCTCGCGAAGATCTGCCTCATCCTCTTCCTCGCCGGCTACCTGCGCGAGAAGCGCGAGGTGCTGGCGCAGGGCCGGATCAAGGACTTCGGGCCGCTGTTCGCGATCTGGGGGGCGGCGATGCTCGTCATCGTCCAGACGAACGACCTCGGAAGCGCGCTTCTCAACTTCGGGATCTTCCTCGCGATGCTGTACGTGGCGACCGGGAAGGCGCTCTATGTCGGCGCCGGGTTCGCGCTCTTCGTCGGCGGCGCGGCGCTCCTGTACACCGCGATCGACCGCGTGAACGAGCGCGTCACCATCTGGCTCACCCCCTGGACGGACGCGCCCGTCTACTGCTCCCAGACGGGTGATCTCGCGCTCCGGCAGGACTGCGCCTCGTACCAGCTCGTCCGGAGCCTGTACTCGATCGGAAACGGCGGCTTCGGCGGTACGGGCCTCGCGGAGGGGATCTTCCAGGCACCCGACGGTTCCGAGCTCATCCCGCTCCTGCGCACCGACTTCATCTACTCGGCGATCGCGCAGGAGCTCGGGCTCGTGGGAGCCGCCGCGCTCCTCCTCGTGTACATGCTGTTCGTCGTGCGCGGGATGCGGATCGCGCTCAACGCGCAGGACGGGTTCTCGAAGCTGCTCGCCGTCGGGCTGACGTTCGGCTTCGCGCTCCAGGTTTTCGTCATCGTCGGCGGGATCCTCCGCGTCGTCCCGCTGACGGGGATCACGCTCCCGTTCGTCTCCTACGGCGGGACGAGCATCGTCGCGAACTTCCTGCTCCTCGCGGGATTACTTCTGGTCTCCAACCGGTCGAACCTCCTCGCGCGCCAATGAACAAGCAGATCATCCGCGTCACGTTCGTCTCGCTCGTGCTCCTCGGCGCGCTCGTCGTGATGACCACGTACTGGCAGACCTGGGCGGCGGCGGGCCTCGCGGATCGCCAGGACAACGCGATCAAGCGGGTTGCCGACATCTCGATCGACCGCGGCCTGATCCGCGCGAACAAGCCGCCGCAGCGGCTCGCGCGCAACATCGAGCGGAGAGTCGGCGGACGGACGCTCTACTTCCGGCGCTACCCGACCGGCGAGCTCGCCGCACAGCTCGTCGGCTACAGCACCGTCGGGCGCTCGCGGACGGGGCTCGAGCGCTCGCTGAACGACTACCTGACCTCCTCGAACGCAAACCTCTCGACCCTCGTCGACAAGGCGCTCGACGAGCTCAGGGGAAAGCCGATCCAGGGGAACGACGTCCTCACGACTCTCGACCTCGAGGGCCAGCGCGTCGCAATGGAGCAGCTCGGGTCGCGGTGCGGTGCCGTGGTTGCGCTCGACCCGCGGACGGGAAAGGTCAAGGTCATGGCGTCGACCCCGAGCTTCGACCCGAACCTCGTGGAGGAGAACTTCGGCCGGATCTCGAGGATCACCGCCGACTGCCGCGCGCCCTCACCGCTCGTCAACCGCGCGACTGCGGGACTGTTCGTCCCGGGCTCGACCTTCAAGGTGATCACGGCCTCGGCTGCGCTCGAGTCGCGGAAGTACCGCCCGGAGTCCTCGTTCAACGACCCGGGCTACTGCACCGTCTACGGCCGGCGCGTCAACAACTTCGACACCTCGTCGCCGTTCGGCCAGCTGTCGCTGGAAACCGCGCTCACGTACTCGGTCAACTCGGTCTTCTGCAACATCGGCAAGGCGATCGGCGCGAAGGCGATCCTCGACACCGCGAAGTCGTTCGGCTTCTACGAGCGTCCCCCGCTCGAGACACCGTCCGACGAGCGGCGCCCGAGCGGCCTCTACGACGATGGACGGCTCTACTACCCGCAGGTCGATCGCAACGTCGACGCCGGGCGGATGGCCTTCGGGCAGGAGCGGATGCTCGTGACGCCGCTGCAGATGGCGATGGTCGCGGGCGCGATCGGCTCCGGCGGCAAGCTGATGGAGCCGCAGGCCGTGAACCGGATCGTGGCGCCGAACAGGAGCGTCGTCCTCCGCCAGCGGCCGCGGCTCATTCGCCAGGCCGTGAGCCGCCGCACCGCAGACTCGGTCGCGCGGATGATGCGGCTGGCCGTGTCGCAGGGCACGGGAACGGCTGCGCAGATCCCCGGCTGGTCGGTCGGCGGCAAGACGGGGACAGGCGAGACGGGCGTCCCCGGCTCGAACACGACGTGGTTCATCGCCTTCGCGTCGCCGACCGAGGGAGCGCCGGCGCACCTCGCGGTCGCGGTCGTCCTCGAGAATCAATCCGGCACAGGAGGCGCGACCGCGGCGCCGATCGCTCGTGCCGTAATGCAGGCAATCCTGCCCTAAAGAGAGAATCCCTAACCTCTAGGACTGATGGCCACCCAGAACACCCTTACCGGCACCCTCTTCGCGGGGCGCTACCGCGTCACACGCAAGCTCGGTGGCGGTGGCATGGCCGACGTCTACCTCGCGGAGGACCAGGAGCTCGGCCGCCGGGTCGCCGTCAAGATCCTCCACAACCGGTACCAGAACGACGTCCAGTTCGTCGAGCGCTTCCGGCGCGAAGCCACGCACGCCGCCGGGCTGTCGCATCCGAACATCGTGGCGATCTTCGACCGGGGCGAGGTCGACGGCTCGTACTTCATCGTCATGGAGTACGTCGAGGGCCGGACGCTCAAGGAGCTCATCCGCAGCCGCGGCCCCTGTCCGATCCCGGTCGCGATCGCGTACACGCGCCAGATCCTCTCCGCGCTGCGCTACGCGCACCGGAACGGAGTCGTGCACCGTGACATCAAGCCGCACAACGTGATCGTCGACCCCGAGGGCGTGATCAAGGTCACGGACTTCGGGATCGCCCGGGCGGGCGCGAGCCAGATGACGGAGGAGGGCGCGATCATCGGCACCGCGCAGTACCTCTCGCCGGAGCAGGCCCGGGGTGCGCCGGTCGACCAGACGTCGGACCTCTACTCGACGGGCGTCGTCCTCTACGAGCTGCTCACGGCGCGGGTGCCGTTCTCCGGCGAGTCGCCGGTCGAGATCGCGATGAAGCACATCGGGGAGACGCCGAAGGCGCCGTCCGACTTGCGCCCGGAGGTACCGGAGGACCTCGACCTCGTCGTCCTGCGCGCGCTCTCGAAGGAGCCCAAGGAGCGCTACCAGTCTGCGTCCGCGATGGACTCGGATCTCGAGGCCGTCGCCCGCGGCGGCCACGTCCCGGTCGAGACCGCCGAGGCGGCGACCCTGTTGCTCGCAGGCGGGAGCGGCGACGGCGACACGGCGGTGACGCAGGTCGCACGACGGCCGAGACCGGTCGCCGGCTATCCGACGGACTTCGACCCGACGCGCCGGCGGCGGCGCCCGATCTGGCCGTGGCTGGCCGGTGCGGGCGCGCTGCTCGCGCTGCTCGTCGCCGGCGTCTTCCTCTTCGACACGGTCCGCGACCAGCTGGAGGCCTCGGCGCCCTCCACCGTTCCGTACGTCGTCGGCCTACAGCAGGCGCAGGCGGTCAGCCTCATCACCGAGGAGGGCCTCGTCCCGCGCGTCCGGCCGTCCGCGAACTCCGATGTGGAGGAGGGAACCGTCTTCGGGCAGAACCCCTCCGAGGGCACGCGTGTCGAGGACGGAACCAGCGTCGTCATCGAAGTCTCCACAGGAAAACCGCAGGTGACGATCCCGAGCGTCGTCGGCCAGAGCCGCGACAGCGCCGTCGCCGAGCTGACGGACGCCGGGCTCGACGCGCAGGTCAAGCAGGTGAACTCGGACCGGCCGGCCGACACCGTCACCGCGCAGGATCCGGAGGCCGGCACGGTCGTGGTCGAGGGAACCCGCGTCCGGATCAACGTCTCGGCCGGTCCACGGCCGATCAGCGTGCCGAGCGTCGTCAATCTCCCGTACGACCAGGCTCGCGCCGAGCTCCAGGGCGCCGGGTTCGGCGTGACCCGGGTCGACGTCGCCTCCGACCTCGCCAAGGGCATCGTCGTCGACCAGGATCCGAGCGGAGGCACGGAGAGCTCGAGAGGAACGACGGTGACCCTCTCGGTCTCGCGTGGTCCGTCGACGACGGCCGTCCCAGACGTGACCTTCCAGGACGCGACCGTCGCGACTGCAACGCTCGAGAACGCCGGCTTCCGGGTACGGGAGGTTGTCGAGCAAACGGACGACCCGTCGCTAGACGGCATCGTCACGGCGCAGGAGCCGGTGGGGACCACGCAGGCCGAGCCGAACTCCCTCGTAACCATCTACGTCGGAACCTTCGAAGGCGAGACGACCGAGACGACCACGACGACGACGCCGTGACGAAGCGCATACGCGTCGCCGTCATCGCGGGCGGACGCTCGAGCGAGCACGACATCTCCGTCGCCTCCGCGCGCTCGGTCATCGCGGCGCTCGATCCCGAGCGGTACGAGACGACCGCGATCGAGATCTCGCGGGGTGGACGCTGGGCGTTAGGCCCTTCGGACACGCTGAGCTTGCCCGAACGGCCTGATGGGGGCGACATCGAAACGCTGCCAGTGGTCGCCGCCAGTTCCGCTCCGGCGGAAGCACTGGGCACGATGGACGTCGCCTTGCCGATCCTGCACGGGCCCTTCGGCGAGGACGGCACGGTGCAGGGGCTGCTCGAGCTCGCCGGTGTTCCGTACGTCGGGGCGGGCGTCGCCGCCTCGGCGCTCTGCATGGACAAGGACCTCTTCAAGGCCGTGCTCCGGGATCGCGGCATCCCCGTCGCGCGGAACGTGACGCTTCGCGACGGCGACCCGCCCGAGCATCCGTTCTCGTATCCCGTGTTCGTGAAGCCGGCGCGGCTCGGGTCCTCGGTCGGGATCTCGAAGGTGCACGACGAGGGCGAGCTCGAGCCCGCGGTCGCGCTCGCCCGCCGCCACGACGACAAGGTCCTGATCGAGGAGCTCCTCGACGGCATCGAGGTCGAGTGCGGCGTCCTCGGCAATCGTGATCCGGTCGCGTCGCAGGTCGGGGAGATCGTCGCGCACGCGGAGTGGTACGACTATTCGGCCAAGTACGACGAGGGCGGGATGGACCTGATCGTGCCCGCGCGCATCCCGCCGGAGACGGCCGAGCGCGTCCGCGCGGTCGCGGTCGAGTCCTTCGTCGCGACGGAGTGCGAGGGCATGGCTCGCGTCGACCTCTTCGTGCGCCCGACCGGCGACGTGGTCGTGAACGAGATCAACACGATTCCGGGATTCACGGCTACGAGCGTCTACGCGAAGCTCTTCGAGGCCTCGGGCATCCCCTACGCCGAGCTCCTCGACCGCCTGATCGAGCTCGCCCTCGAGCGCCACGAACGCCGGGCACAGCTCGAGTACTAGCCGAGGACTGCGCCGAGCGACTCTTCCCAGACGTCGAGCCCTTCGCCCAGCTCGGCGTCCGAGATCGTCAGCGGGCACAGGACGCGGATGCAGTTCCCGTGCACGCCGGCCTTGAGCAGGATGAGTCCCCGTTGCAGCGCCGCGTCGATCACCTCCGCCGTGAGCTCGGGCGCAGGCGTCTTCGAATCGCGATCGGACACGAGCTCGATCGCGAGCATCGCGCCGAGGCCGCGCACGTCCCCGATGTGTACCCAGCGCTCCTGCCACTCCAACATCCGGGCGCGCAAGACCTCGCCGATCATCTGCGCCCGCTCGACGAGCTGCTCTGCTTCGAAGACAGACAGAACGGCGTCAGCTGCTGCGAGAGCCACGGGATTCCCGATGAAAGTCCCCCCGATCGCCCCTGAGTGCGCCCCGTCCATGATCTCGGCCCTGCCGACGACACCGGAGAGCGGAAGCCCGCCCGCGATCGACTTCGCGACCGTGATCACGTCGGCCTCGACGGCGAAGTGCTCCATCCCGAACATGCGGCCGGTGCGGCCGAAGCCGGTCTGCACCTCGTCCGCGACGAGGACGATCCCGTGCTGGTCGCAGATCCGGCGCAGGCCCTCGACGAACGCGGGCGACGCCGGGACGAACCCGCCCTCGCCCTGCTGCGGCTCGAACACGATCGCGGCGACGTGCTCGGCCGGCACCTGCGTCGAGAACAGTCGCTCGAGCGCTGCCAGAGCGTCCGCCGCGTCAGGACCGCGATACGCGTTCGGATACGGCGCGCGGTACACCTCGGGCGCGAACGGGCCGAGCCCCAGCTTGTACGGGTGCGTCTTCGACGTCATCGTCAACGCGAGCAGCGTGCGCCCGTGGAATGCGCCCTCGAACACAACGACCGCGGGTCGCCCCGTGTGCAGACGCGCGAGCTTGACCGCGTTCTCGACCGCCTCCGTCCCGGCGTTGAAAAACGCAGCGCGCGTCTCGCCCGAGATCGGGACGAGCGCACCTAGCCGCTCCGCGAGCTCGATGTAGAGCTCGTACGCGACGACGGTGTAGTCCGTGTGCAGGAAGCGCTCGGCCTGCTCCTGGATCGCCTCGACGACTGTGGGGTGCCCGTGGCCGACGTTCATCACTCCGACCCCGCCGACGAAGTCGATGAACGTGTTGCCGTCGACGTCCGTGATCGTCGACCCTCGGGCGTGGGCGGCGACGACCGGCGAATGCACGATGAGCGGCCGCGCCACGGCTCGCGCCTCCCGCTCCAGGATCTCGCGAGTACGAGGGCCTGGGATCTCGGTCCGGAGCTCGATGACCCGGGTCGCCGCCACGTGCGGAGCGTACCGATGCGCTCCGACAGGCATCCTGCGCTGGTGGAACTCTCCGACCTCGATCCCGACCCGATCGTCGCTCTCCGCGCCTGGCTCGCCGACGCGGCCGAGGTCTCGCCGCAGCCCGATGCGATGGTGGTGGCCAGCTCCACACGCGGCGGCCGCCCGTCCGCACGCGTCGTCCTCCTGCGTGGCCTCGACGAGCGCGGGCTCGTCTTCTTCACCAACTTGATGTCGCACAAGGGCCTCGATCTGGCCGAGAACGCGCGCGCGGCCGCCGTCTTCCATTGGTGGGAGCTCGGGCGCCAGGTGCGCGTCGAGGGCGCAGTCGAGGAGGTCGCGCGCGTGGAATCGGAGGCCTACTGGGTGACGCGCCCCCGCGCGAGCAGGCTCGCTGCCTGGGCCTCCCCGCAGTCGGACCCGCTCTCGGGACGCGAGGAGCTCGTGACTCGGTACGCCGAGGTCGAGGAGCGCTTCGCGGATGAAGAGGTGCCGCTTCCGGACTTCTGGGGCGGGCTCAGGATCGTCCCCGAGCTCTTCGAGTTCTGGACCCATCGCGACGACCGACTCCACGACCGCGTCGGCTACGTGCGCGGCCCGACCGGCTGGTGGCGCGAGCGTCTCGCGCCTTGAGCTGCCCTACGGCGGGGTGAGCGTCCCGGACGTGTACTCGCCCCGGGCGTTCCAGAGCAGGTAGCCCTTCGCGCCGGCGATCCGCGCCGAGTAGATCTGCGCCCGGACCTCGTCCTTGCCGTACGGCACCGTAAAGCTGAAATCCTGCACCCAGGGCAGGAGCAGGGCATTTCGGCCCTCGAGCGCCCGGTGGAAGCGCTTGAGCGCCCGCGAGACGGTCGCCCCCGGCGCCGCGCCCGGATCCGCGAGCCCGAGCTCGCCCGACCCGAAGAGCGACGGGTACGTCATCGCGTAGATGGCGTGCACGTGCTTGGCGATGCGACGCGGGATCTGCCCGATGCCCATGTCCCTAGCCGCGGAGAGCCCGAACACGGCGGCGGAGACGCGCACGCCGAGCGGCTCCAGCCGGCGGGCGGCGTACTTCAGGAACGCCGGCACCGCGTCGTTCTTCGCGAGCCCCCTCGTAGTGCCGTAGACCGCGTTCTCCACGTCGCCGTCGGACGGGAAGCGCACGTAGTCGAACATGATCTCGTCGAACCCGTTCCTGGCCGCGGCGGCAGCCACGGCGATGTTGTAGTCCCAGACCCGCTTGTCGTACGGGTTCGTCCAGCCGAGGCCCGCGGCGTCCTGCCACACGGAGCCGTCGCTCCGGCGGACGGCGAGATCCGGCCGCGCCTGAGACAGGATCGGGTCCTCGAACACGACGACACGCCCGATGAGGTAGAGCCCGCTCGCGTGCACGAGCCGCGCAGCCTCGCGTGCCGAGTAGAAGTTGTTCGTCGCACCGATCCGCGTCGCGAGACGCGCCGAGCTCGCGTTGAAGCCGATTTGCCCGTCCTCGTCCTTGACGTCCAGCTCGATCGCGGTCAGGCCCTCGTCCGCGAGCCCGACGTACTCCTCGAGCTTCCCGTCGAGCGACGCGAGGCCCATCGTGACGTGGACGCCGCGGATCTCGACGGGCAGCGGGCGCGCGGACGACGTGGTCCGTAGCGCCTTGTCGTCGGGAGACGACGCGGAGCCGCCGGTCCTGTCGCCGACGTACTGTGCGCCGAGCCCCGCGAGCGCGAGCCCGACGAGCAGGATCCCGATCAGTGCGCTCCGCCTCTGCCGCTGTCGCCGCCGAGTCGCCGCGCGCCGCTGTCGGAAGCGCTCGTTCGGGTCGATGGGTGGAAATAGCATCGACACCGGGGGACGGACCTTATCGCAGTGAAGCCCTCGATAGACGGTTCTACGGCGAGCTCGTGACAGATCGTCACAAGCGGTCGGGGATCGGGCGTGAGGACGCGGCTCGTAGAATCGCCGCGTGGTCCTCTCCGACCGAACCATCCGGCGCCTGCTCGAGGAGGGCCGCATCGGGATCGACCCCTACGACGACAGCCTCATGCAGCCTTCGAGCCTCGACGTCAGGGTCGACCGCTATTTCCGGGTCTTTCGCAACTCCCGCTACCCGTACATCGACGTCAAGACCGAGCAGGAGGAGCTGACCGAGCTCGTCGAGGCAGGCGACGAGGCGTTCATCCTGCATCCGGGCGAGTTCGTCCTCGGCTCGACCCTCGAGCGCGTGACGCTCCCGGACGATCTGGTCGCAAGGCTAGAAGGGAAGTCGAGTTTGGGCCGGCTGGGGCTGCTGATCCACTCGACGGCCGGGTTCATCGACCCCGGCTGGGACGGGCACGTGACGCTCGAGCTCTCGAACGTCGCGAACCTCCCGATCACGATCTATCCGGGGATGAAGATCGGGCAGCTCTCGTTCGTGCAGCTCACGGAGCCCGCCGAGCGCCCGTACGGGTCGGCGGGAATCGGCTCGAAGTACCAGGGCCAGCGCGGGCCGACACCGAGCCGCTACTGGCAGAACTTCCAGGACGGCTGAGGGCTACTCGGGAGGCTCGCAGTCGGCCGGCTCGTTGCCGCCGAGTCGCGCGAGAAGCGCGCCGAGCTCCGTGAGCTCACCCTGGTCGTAGCGCGCGCCGAACAGCTCCCCGATCTGGCCGAAATGGCTCGTCGCCGCTTCGCGGAGTTTGGAGAGCCCGTCGTCGGTGAGGACTGCGTAGACCACGCGGCGGTCGGTATCGCAGGACGCCCGCTCGACGTACCCCTTGCTCTCGAGCCCGTCCAGCAGTCGCGTGATGCCCGACGCAGTCAGGAGGACCTCCGCCGCGAGATCGACGCGCCGCAGCCGGCGGTCGGGCGCGCGCCCGAGGCGTAGCAGCACCTCGAAGTCCGAGAGCGAGAGCCCGTGGTCGGCGCTCAACTGCGCGCTCAGCCGGCGCGTTGCGGCCGCATGCGCGCGAATCAGCGACACGAACGCCTGGGCTTCAAGAGATTGCTCGCTCAATACTTGACTAGACATGCTTTTCTCCGCTACAGTTGTTTGCGTGCTCAATGATAGCGGACTCAAGGAGGTATGGGAATGACCATCGTCGCAGACACTCCGGCCACCGCGATCCCCACCGGGACGTGGACGATCGACCCCGTCTGGTCGGTGCTCGAGTTCGAGGTCCGGAAGCTCGGCCTCGCAACCGTGAAGGGCCGGGTACCGGGCTTCACGGGCACGATCCGCGGCGGCGACACTCCGGCGATCGAGGGGATCGTGGATGCGTCCACGATCACGACGTTCGACGCAGATCGCGACGGGCACCTGCAGTCTCCCGACTTCTTCGACACGGCCGTTCACCCGGAGCTCCGCTTCACGTCGACCTCGTTCGACGTCGACGGTGACGAGCTCGTCGTCACGGGCGACCTCACCGTCAAGGGCGTCACGAAAGCGGTCGAGCTGCGGGGCAGCTACGTCGGCGCCGGCGTCGATCCCATGGGGAACGACCGGATCGGGATCGAGCTCGAGGGAACCGTCGACCGTCGGGACTTCGGGCTCGTCTGGAACCTCCCGCTCCCGGGCGGCGACTTCCTGCTGCCGAACGAGGTGACGCTCAAGGCGACGTTCGCGGCGGTCAGGACGGCCTGACATGCAGATCCTCGCCCTCTCCGGGAGCCTGCGGGCGGAGTCGTACAACACGGCTCTCGCCCGCGCGGCCGCCGAGCTCGCTCCGGCCGGAACCGAGATCGAGCTCTACGAAGGGCTCGCGTGGATCCCGCCGTACGACGGAGACGACGACGGCGAGGATCCGCCGGCCACGGTGGCGATGCTGCGGGAGCAGATCCGGGACGCCGACGGCCTGCTCGTCGTGACGCCCGAGTACAACGGCTCGATCCCCGGCGTCCTGAAGAACGCGATCGACTGGGCCTCGCGGCCGCACCGCGAGTCCGCCCTCTGGGGAAAGACCGTCGCCATCGCCGGCGCGACCACGGGCCGCTACGGCGCGATCTGGGCGCAGCAGGATCTGCGCCGCGTGCTCGGCTTGGCCGGCGCGCGCGTCGTCGACGGAGAAATGCCCGTGCCGCTCGCACACGAGAAGTTCGATGCCGAGGGCCGGCTCGTCGACCCGCTGCTCGCGGAGCGCCTCTGCGCCCACGTGGAGGCGCTCGTCGCCGAGGCGTCGGCCGTGCTGCTCGCGGCCGCCTGACAGGGACCCCGAGAACGACAGAGGGCCGCGCGAGCGGCCCTCTGCGTCATCGACGGTGACCAGCGATGTATTAGTAGAGGCGCTTCCTGCGTAACGTCCCGAACTGCAGACGCCGCGCGGCGCGAATCGCGAGCCCCCTACGCTGGCTAGGCGGTTCCCGGTGGTCCCGGGGGCACGCCTCTACCCGCTGGTACCTCCACTGCCCGTACAGTCATCGCTCAAGCCGGACCACCTCCTTTCCGCGGTACACGGAGCATACGCACTTCATGCGGATGGAGGACGAGCGATCGCCTCTTCCACTATCGCGGCTGCGGAGTCGAGAGTTGTGAGCTCGGCCGGCGTGAGCTCTTCGAACAGCGCGACGAGCGCGGAAATTCGCCGCTTGCGGCCCTCGAGGAGGATGCGCCGGCCCTCACGCGTCGCGCTCAGGAGGACCGACCGACCGTCGCGCTCGTGCGCTTCCCGCACGACGAAACCGTCGCGCTCGAGCCCGCGCACGAGCTTGCTCATCGTCGGCGCCGAGACCTGCTCGGCGCGGGCGAGCTGCCCGAGCGGGATCGGGCCGCCGAACACCAGCACAGAGAGCGCCGAGAGGCGCGCGGCGGTCAGGCCGCTCGCCTCGTCCACCTTTCGCACCCTGCGCAGAAGGTGAATCGAGGCCGAATGCAGACGGTCGGCGACGTCGCGCGGGTCGAGCGTCGTGCTTGACATGATCTCCTTAGCTCTGCTAAGTAGTTAGTTAGCCCTACTAAGGATATCGACACGGGAGGACGGGTGCCCACTCTGATGCGGAGCATCGGCCAGATCGCGATCAACACGCACGACATCCCGCGCGCCGTCGCGTTCTACCGCGACGCGCTCGGACTCGAGTACCTCTTCGAAGCGGGGCCGCTCGCGTTCTTCCGCTGCGGCGACGTGAGGATCATGCTCTCCGTCGCCGAGAGCTCCGAGTTCGACCACCCGAGCTCGCCGATCTACTTCCGGGTAGACGACATCCATGCCGCGCGAGCGGAGCTCGCGAGCCGAGGCGTCCCGTTCGAGGACGAGCCGCACCTGATCGCGGAGCTGCAGGACCACGACCTGTGGATGACGTTCTTCCGCGACCCCGACCGCAACTACCTCGCCCTGATGAGCGAGGTCAGGAAGTAGGCGGGTCGACGACCGCGACGGAGACCTCGAGGCCGCGGTCGAGCGGAACGGTGACGCTCACGAACGTGGAATCAGCCTGCCGCGCGGCCGAGTACGCGGCGAGCGGATCCGCGTGTGAGAGGACGTTGTCCGCAACGACCAGGCTCCCCGGCTCTAGCAGCGGGCGGACGAGCGCGAAGAGCGCCTCGTAGTCGTCCTTCTCGGCATCGAGGAAGACGAGGTCGAAGACATCCTGGGTCTCACGCATCGTCTCGAACGCATCGCCCTGGACCAGCTCGGCCCACTCCTCGAGACCCGCCTCGGTGACGTTCGCGCGCCACGCCTCGCACTTCACCGGGTCGTGCTCGAGCGAGACCACGCGCCCGCCGAGCACGCGAGCGCCCGCCGCGAGCCAGATCGTCGAGTACCCGCGCGAGCCGCCGATCTCGAGCACCTCGATCCCCGCCTGCGACGCCGCGAAGGCAAACAGGAAGCGGCCGGTCGTGGGCTCGACCTGACGCGACCGCAGCGCAGCCGGAACACCCGCGTCGCGCTCGGCGCGGTCCTCCTCCTCGAGGCGCGCCAAGACCGCGAGCACCTGCGCGTCGAGCATCAGTCCTCCCCCACCTCCACGACGACGACGCCGTTCTCGACCGAGACGGGGTAGGTCGGCACGGCGACGAACGCGGGCAGCGACATCGGAATCCCGGTCTCGAGGTCGAAGCGCGAGCCGTGCCGCGGGCACTCGACCATGCACGCCTCGGGGTCCCAGTCGCCCTCGCAGAGCGGGCCGTCGTCGTGCGAGCAGCGGTCCTCGATCGCGTACAGCTTCCCGCCGCAGTTGTAGACGCCGATCGTGCGCGCACCCGCCGGCACCAGTCGCATGCTCCCGGGCGGAAGCTCGTCCAGCGGCCCGACCTCGACGACCGCCACTACTCGAGCACGAGGTCGCGCGCCGCCGTGCCCCACTCCTCGGGCAGCGGGGTCCCCTTCGCCTTGTGGAGCGCGAGCTTGAGCACGCCGAGGCCGAGAATCGCGCACTTGAGCCGGACCGGCGTGAGCGGGATCCCGAGCTCCTCGAGCAGCTCGTCCTTCTCCATGGCGGCCACGTCCTGCGCGGTGCGCCCCTTCACGAGGTCGGTGAGCATGGACGTAGCCGCCTGGCTGATCGCGCAGCCGCGCCCGTCGAAGCCGACCTCCTCGATCACGTCTCCCTCGCCGAGCCGCACGGAGACCGTGATCTCGTCCCCGCAAAGCGGGTTCTGGCCCTCCGCGCGCGCGTCCGAGGGCTCCAAGACCCCGTGGTTCCGGGGATTCTTGTAGTGATCGAGAATCAGCTCTCGGTAGAGCTGGTCGAACTCGCCCACTACGCGAACGCCTTCCTCACCTTGTGGAGGCCCTCGACGAGGCGGTCGATCTCGTCGGGGATCGTGTACACGTAGAAGCTCGCCCGGTTCGTCGCCGCGACGCCGAGCTTGCGCATGAGCGGCTGGCAGCAGTGGTGGCCCGCCCGAATGGCGATCCCGTCGAAGTCGAGCACCTGTGCGACGTCGTGTGGGTGCACACCCTCGACGTTGAAGGAGACGATCCCCGCGCGACGCTCGGCCGGAGGCCCGTACGACGTCACCCAGGGAAGCTCGGCGAGCCGCCCGAGGGCGTATGCGGCGAGCTCGTGCTCGTACTGCTCGATGGCGTCGAAGCCGATCTCGTTCAGGTAGTCGATCGCCGCGCCGAAGCCGACCGCCTCTGCCATCGGCGCCGTCCCCGCTTCGAACTTGTGCGGGAGCTCGCCCCAGGTCGTGTCCTCGTCGCCGACCGCGCGGATCATGTGGCCGCCGGTCAGGAAGGGCTCCATCTCCTCGAGCAGCTCGGCCTTCCCCCAGAGCGCCCCGACGCCGCTCGGCCCGCACATCTTGTGCGCCGAGATCGCGACGAAGTCGCAGCCGAGCGCCTGGACGTCCATCGCCATGTGCGGCGCCGACTGGGCGCCGTCGGCGACCATGATCGCGCCGTGCTCGTGCGCCCAGGTGGCGAGCTTGTCGACCGGGTTCATCGTGCCGAGGGAGTTGGAGACGACCCCGGTCGCGACGACCTTGACGTTGCCGTCCCGTGCGATCCCGTCCAGCTCTTCGAGGCGGAGCTCGCCGTTCTCGTCGAGCGTGATCATCCGGAAGCCCGCGCCCGTCCGGTGCGCGATGTATTGCCACGGGACGAAGTTCGAGTGGTGCTCGAGCTCGCTGACGACGACGAGGTCGCCCGGCTTCAGCTTCACGAGCCCCCACGCGTAGGCGACGAGGTTGATCGCCTCGGTCGCGTTGCGGACGAAGATGATCTCGCGCGCCGAGGGGGCGTTCAGCAGTGTCTGCACCTTTTGGCGCGCGAGCTCGAGCGCCTCGGTCGCGCGCTCGGCCAACGCGTACACGCCGCGGTGCACGTTCGCATACGACGTCTCGTAGAACTCGTTCATCGCGTCGAGCATCTGGCGCGGCTTCTGCGAGCTCGCGGCCGAGTCGAGGAACGCCAGCGGCTTCCCGTGGAACGTCTGCTCGAAGATGGGGAAGTCCGCCCGCAGGCGGTGCGCGTCGAGCTTCCGGTCGGTGGTCACGGCCACAGAGGCATCGTACCCCTGGCCAGTCCGGCCACCGAGTCAGCCGTCGATCAACCGTCTAGGTCGACCTTGCCGTTCGTCGCGGCGCGTTCGGCGGCACGGCGGCGGCGCTCCACGGTGACCGCCGCGCCCTCGAGGAGCTCGCACACTCGCTCCAGCCGAACTCGCTCGGAGAGCTCGGAGAGCAGCTCGAGCTTGACCTCGGGCATGAGCTCGACGCGGGAGGCGAGGGCGAACGAGAGCTGCGGCGTCTCGGGTGCGGGCGTCTCGATGTCGCTGCCGGTCAGCTCCCGCAGCCGCGAGAAGAGCTCGCGCGCCCGCTCCACGGAAGGCGTCTCGGGGGGATCGTGGTCGTCGACGACCGGCGTGACGTCGCCCGTCTGGTAGCTCCGGCCGCTTGTGAGCTCGGCGAGCCGGAACCGCTCCCTGCCCTCGACGACGATGTTCAGGCGCCCGTCGTCGAACCGGTCGAGGACCTCGATGACCGCCGCCCGCGTCCCGATCTCCCGGATGCCGTCGTCGTCGGCGAAGACGAGGCCGAACTCCGTCTCGTCCTCGAGGCACTCGCTGATGAGGTCCTGGTAGCGCTCCTCGAAGATGTGCAGCGGCACTTGCTCCGTCGGGAGGAGCACGAGCGGGAGCGGGAAGAGGCCGAGCTCGGTCACGTCCGCCGAAATGTCGTGAGCTCCCAGAGCGCGCCGCGCCAGCCTCCGGCGAGACTCAGACCTTCGCCCTCGGCCGCGGCCACGAGTGCGCGCCGCGGATGGGCGAAGATGCGAAAGGAGCGCCCGAAGACGGCGAACCCGGCGTTCAGCACGCGCATGCCGAGGCGCACCCAGAGCGCGTCTCGCGGGAAGCTGAGGACGAGTGTTCGCGTCGACAGCGCGGCCGACCGCCGCGCGAGCTCGACCCCGTCGGGGGAGCAGCAGACGACCCGGTTCAAGAGCACGACGTCGGCGGGCTCGACGGCGTCCGGCTCCTCGAGCACGTCCAGGACGCGGAACGACGTTCGGTCCTCGAGCCCGCGCTCGCGTGCCAGCTCCCGCGCGTACGGCTCGTACGCCGCGACGACCTCGACCACCTCTCCCTGCTCCGCTCCCGCGTCGAGGAGTGCCGCTTGCAGAGCGCCGATCCCGCCGCCGATCTCGAGCACCCGCGCGCCCTCGACCCCCGGCTCGGACGCGATCGCGACCATCCGCTGCTCGACGTCGCCGAGGCCCTTCCGTCTCAAGTTCTCGAGGCTTCGGCGCGCGAACTTCCGCGTGAAGATCTCCTCGCACGCGCCGGCGCGGCAACACTGGTTCACCGGGGAATCACGACGCGCGCTCGAGATCGAGCGCGCAGGAGTTGATGCAGAAGCGCTTGCCGGCCGGCCCCGGCCCGTCGTCGAACACGTGGCCGAGATGGCCTCCGCACGCCGCGCACAGAACCTCGGTGCGCACCATGCCGTGGGTCCTGTCGGTCTCGGTGACGACGCTGTCGAGCGACGCCGGCTCGACGAAGCTCGGCCAGCCCGTGCCCGAGTCGAACTTCGCGTCCGAGCGGAAGACCTCGGTGCCGCAGCCCGCGCAGCGGTAGATCCCCGGCGCGTGCTCGTCCCAGTACGCGCCCGTGAACGCGCGCTCGGTTCCCTTCTGCCTGAGGACGGCGTGCTGCTCCGGCGTGAGGCGTGTACGCCACTCCTCGTCGGTCAGCTCCACTTTCTCTTTCATCGCACGAGCGTAGCGACTACCGTCCGAGACATGGATGCAGACCCCGTCGAGATCCGGATCCTCGGCTGCCTCGTCGAGAAGCAGCGGACGACTCCGGACGCGTACCCGCTGACGCTGAACGCGCTTCGGCTCGCCTGCAACCAGTCCACGAACCGCGATCCCGTGGTCTCCTTCGACGACGAGGCGATCCGCACGGCGCTCGCGCGGCTCTCGCGCAAGGGCTGGGCGCGCCTCGCGAGCGGCCCCAGCAGCCGTGTCGTCAAGTACCGGCACCTGCTCGACGAGGCGCTCGGCGTGACGCCCGGTCAGCTTGCGGTCCTCGCCGTGCTCATGCTGCGCGGCGCGCAGACGCCCGGCGAGCTCAAGGGACGTACCGAGCGCATGTACCCCTTCGCCGCGCTTCGCGAGGTGCAGTCCGTCCTCGAGGAGCTGATCGAGCGCGGTTACGTAGAGGGGCTCGAGCGCCGTCCGGGCCAGAAGGAGGTGCGCTACCGCCTCGTGCTCGAGGGTGCGGAGGCGCCGGCCGCCGCGCCTGGCCCCGAGCACGTCGAAGACGACCGGCTCGGAGCGCTCGAGGAGCGGATCGCCATGCTCGAGGAGGCGGTCGCGAGCCTGATCCTACGTCTGGGGGATCCGGGCCTCGAGAGCGGCGGCGAGAGCGTCCCGGACCGGTTCCAGCTCCACGCGGTCGAGGACGTCCTGGAAGAAACCACGAACGATTAGCCGCTCCGCGTCGGCGCGCGAGAGGCCGCGCGTCATCAGGTAGAAGAGCTGCTCGCGGTCGACCTGGCCGAGCGTCGCGCCGTGCGTGCACCGGACGTCGTTGGCCATGATCTCGAGGCCGGGGATCGAGTCCGCGTGCGCGGTCTTCGAGAGCAGGAGGTTGCGGTTCTCCTGGTACGCGTTCGTCTTCTGCGCGCCCTCCTCGACGCGGATCATCCCGCGCCAGACCGTTCTCGCCGTATCGCGGAGCGCGCCCTTGAACGCGAAGTCCGAGGTCGTGGACGGCGCCATGTGCTCCTGGAACGTGTCGTAGTCGAGGTGCTGCGTGCCGTCGGCGAAGTACGCGCCCGTGACGCGCGACGTCGCGCCCGGCCCCGCGAGGTCGTTCTGGATCCGGACCTTGCCCTTCGCCGAGCCGAAGCCGCCCGTCACCCAGTCGAGCTCGGCGTCACGCTCGACGCGCGCGTGATGGGACGCGAAGTGCCAGCTCGCGCGCGAGAGGTTCTGAACGGAGACGTACTCGACCTTCGCAGCGTCCTTGACGACGATCTCGACCGCGGCGTTCGAGTAGGAGCCCAGTTCTGGCGACGAGGAGGCGTACTCCTCGATCAGCGCGAAGCGGCTCTCGGGCTCCGCCACGATCAGCAGGCGCCAGAAGAGCGACCCGCCCTCGACCGAGTTCGCGATGCGGACGTACAGCGGCTGCTCGAGCACGACGCCGCGGGGAACGTGTACGAGCAGGCCGTTCTTCCAGAGCGCGGCGTTGTGGGCGGCGAACTTCTCGTCCCAGCCGACGAGCGAGTACAGGAGCTCGTGGTCCTCGGGCAGCGGCTCGAAGCGGATGCCGTCCGGCGCGCGCTCGATCTCGATGCCGGCCTCGCCCACGTACGCGACCCCGGCGACGTCCACGTCGATCAGGGCCGGCGGCGCGGCGATCTCCGCGGCGCCGTTCGCGGTCCACGCATCGGGGTCGAAGCCCTTGAGGTCCGTGAACCGCCAGTGCTCGTCCGTCGTCGTCGGCAGCGGGAGCTCCCGGTAGCGCTCGAGCAGCTCGGTGCGCGTCATACGTCGAACCGCCTGTGCAGCATCAGCGAGTTCCCGTCCGGATCCTTGAACCACGCCTGCCGGCAGACGCCTGTCTCGATCGTCTCGCCGTCGAACTCGACACCCTTCGCCTCGAGCTCGGCCCGCGCGGCGTCCACGTCGGGGACTCGGAGTGCCAGCCCGGCCGGCGAGGGCGCGAACGGCTGCCCGATGCTCGACGGGTCGAAGATGTCGAGCGTGACCTGACCACACCGAAACTCCATGTCGCTCTCGCCTTCGGACTCGATCTCGAGGCCGAGCACGTCCGTGTAGAACCGCTTGGCCCGGGCGATGTCCTGGGTCAGAAACGACACGAAGTCGACGCGCTCGACCTGCATCAGGGCATCGTCCCGTCGGGGTACGGCGCATAGCGGCGGTGGAGGAGGATGCGGTTGCCGGCGGGATCGGTGACCCCCAGGCCGTTGCAGGCGCCGGAGTCCCACAGCTCGCCGACCTCGAGGCCCGCGGACTCGAGCTTCGCCTTCGCCGCCTCGAGATCGGGAACGCGCAACGCGATCGTCGCGGGCGGCAGCTGCGTGAACTCGTACTCGTGCGTATGCGGCGTCATCACGACCAGCGTGACATTGCCCACCTCGTACTCGACCCAGTCCTCACCGGGCGAGTTCGGATTCTTCTCGAGGCCGAGCACTTCGCCGTAGAAGCGCTCGGCCTGCTCCATGTCCGTCACCGGGATGCGGACGTAGTCGACGCGCTCGACGCCGATCACGGGAGCGAACCGTCGCGATAGGGCGCGTAGCGGTGGTGGAGCATGAGGCCGTTGCCGTCCGGATCCCTGAACGCGGCGCCGTTGCAGACGCCCGAGTCGAAGGTCTCGCCCAGGAACTCGATCCCTTCGGCCTGGAGCTTCGCCTTCGCCTCGTCGACGTCGTCGACCCGCAGCACGATGGCGGCGAACGGGAGCGGTTGGAACGGCTGGCCGGCCGTTTCGGGATCGACGAGCGCGAGCGTGACGTTCCCCGTCTCGAACTCGACCCACGTGTCCGTCGAGTTCGGGTTGCGCTCGAGACCGAGCGTCTCGCCGTAGAACTTCTCGGCGCGGTCGCGGTCCTTCGTCGGGACGGCGATGAAGTCGACGCGCCCTGCCTTGATCAACTGTCCGCCTTCTCCGCGTACGGCGCATAGCGTTTATGGAGCGTCAGCGGATTCCCGTCCGGGTCGGTGAAGTTCGCCATGTGACAGACACCGGAGTCGAACGTCTCGCCCTCGAACTGGACGCCCCGCGATTCGAGCTCGGCGCGCGCCGCGGGCACGTCGTCGACGTGGAGCAGAACGATGCTGTTCGCCTGCGGCTGATACTCGACGCCGTACCACGCCGGCGTCCAGATCGCGAAGCACGTGTCGCCGACCCAGAATTCGTAGCGAGCGTTGTCGTCGGGACGAAGCCCGAGGGTGTCGACGTAGAACTGCCTGGAGCGCTCTACATCCGTCGACGGAATCCCGACGACGTCCACCTTGCGGATCGGACTAGCCAACACACTCGAGTCCGCTTGCGGACTCGACTCAGCCAACAGAGCCTTCCATTTGCAGCTGGATCAGGCGATTCATCTCCACCGCGTACTCGAGCGGGAGCTCCTTCGTGATCGGCTCGACGAAGCCGGACACGATCATCGCGCTCGCCTCTGCCTCGGATAGCCCGCGGCTCATGAGGTAGAAGAGCTGCTCCTCGCCGATCTTCGAGACCGTGGCCTCGTGCCCGAGGTCGACGTCGCTCTCGTCCACCTGGATGTACGGGTAGGTGTCGCTGCGGGACTCGTCGTCGAGGATGAGCGCGTCGCAGACGACCTTCGACTTCGAGCCGACCGCGCCCTTCGCGACCTCGAGCAGCCCGCGGTAGCCGGCGCGCCCGCCGTCCTTCGAGATCGACTTCGACGTGATCACGGACGTGGTGCGCGGCGCGACGTGGACGACCTTGCCGCCCGCGTCCTGGTGCTGGCCCTTGCCGCCGAAGGCGATCGAGAGCACCTCGCCGTGCGCGCCCTCGCCCATGAGCCAGATCGCGGGATACTTCATCGTGACCTTGGAGCCGAGGTTCCCGTCGACCCACTCCATCGTCGCGCCCTCGTAGGCGACCGCCCGCTTGGTCACGAGGTTGTACACGTTGTTCGACCAGTTCTGGATCGTCGTGTAGCGGTGCCGACCGCCCTTCTTGACGACGATCTCGACGACCGCCGAGTGCAGCGAGTCGGACGAGTAGATCGGTGCCGTGCAGCCTTCGACGTAGTGCACGTAGGCGTCCTCGTCGACGATGATCAGCGTGCGCTCGAACTGGCCCATGTTCTCCGCGTTGATGCGGAAGTAGGCCTGGAGCGGCATCTCGATCTTGACGCCCGGCGGCACGTAGATGAACGATCCTCCCGACCACACGGCCGAGTTCAGCGCCGCGAACTTGTTGTCGTTCTGCGGGATGATCGTGCCCATGTACTGCTTGACGATGTCCTCGTGCTCCCTGAGAGCCGAGTCCATGTCGAGGAAGATCACGCCCTTCGCCTCGAGGTCGGCCTGGAGCTTGTGGTACACGACCTCGGACTCGTACTGCGCGCCGACGCCGGCGAGGTACTTCTTCTCCGCCTCCGGGATCCCGAGCTTGTCCCACGTGTCCTTGATGTCCGCGGGCAGGTCCTCCCAGGAGTCCGCCTGCTTCTCGGTCGGCTTGATGTAGTAGAAGATGTTGTCGAAGTCAATCCCGGAGAGGTCGGCGCCCCAGCTCGGCATCGGCCGGGCGAAGAAGTAGTCGAGGCTCTTGTGCCGGAACTGCCTCATCCAGTCCGGCTCCGACTTGTGGTCGGAGATCGCGTCGATCAGCTCGTGCGAGAGCCCTCGCGACGACTTGAAGAAGTAGTCCTTCTCGGAGTCCGCCCAGCCGAACTCGTAGTCGGAGCGGATGCCGCGGACGACCTCGGTCTCGTTCGTGGTCATGAGTCACCACCTCTGCCGTTGCCGTTGGACGAGAACGCCTCGTAGCCCTCCGCCTCGAGCTTGTGGGCCAGCTCGGGACCGCCTTCGGCCACGATGCGGCCGTCCACGAAGACGTGCACGAAGTCGGGCGTCACGTAGTTCAGTATGCGCTGATAGTGCGTGATCACGAGCGCCCCGGTCTCGGGGCCGACGAGCGCGTTAACGCCGTTCGCGACGATGCGGAGGGCGTCGATGTCGAGACCGGAGTCAGTCTCGTCGAGCACCGCGATCCGCGGCTTCAGCAGCGCCATCTGGAGGATCTCGACGCGCTTCTTCTCTCCGCCCGAGAACCCGTCGTTCAAGTACCGGGACGCGAGCTCCCTGGGAACCTTCAGCTCCTCCATCGCGGAGAGCAGCGCATCGCGGAACTCGGGGATCGGGATCGGATCGTCCTCGCCCGCCTTCGCCTTGCGGATCGCGTTGATCGCGCTCCGCAGGAAGCTCGTCACCGTCACGCCGGGGATCGCGTGCGGATACTGGAACGCGAGGAAGAGGCCGCGCTGGGCGCGCTCATCGGCGCCGAGCTCGGTCACGTCGTCGCCGTCGAAGAGGATCTGACCCTCGGTGATCTCGTACGCGGGGTGTCCCATGATCGCGTACGCGAGCGTGGACTTGCCCGAGCCGTTGGGACCCATGATCGCGTGCTTCTGGTTCAGGTCCGCAGCGAGGTCGACGCCCTTGACGATCTCAGGACCGTCTTCGAGCGCAACGTGAAGGTTCTTGATCTCGAGAAGTGCCATGTGAAAAGGACCTACGCCAGCCTTTCCTCTCTGTACTCAGCAGGCTAGCGGCCTGCCTCCCCGATGGTACCCGGACCGCCCCCGCAGGTATCGTGTGCCCATGCCACTCCGTCCATGGGAGATCCTCCTCATCCTGCTCGTTCTCCTGCTTGTGTTCGGTGCAAAACGGCTTCCGGAGATGGGACGGTCGCTCGGTCGCGGCATGCGCGAGTTCAAGGACACCCTGACCGGGGACGACGACAAGGCCACGACACCGCCGTCTGCGCTGCCGTCTGCGCCATCCGAGCCGGTGCCGCCGCCTTCGGAGACCGACCCCGCAGAAGCACCCGAGCGGGAAACCGTCCGCTAGGAGCACGCCTTGCGCCGTTGGCTCCCGCGCCGTCTCGGCCACGGTGAGGAGGCCAGCCTCGTCGAGCATCTCGACGAGCTCCGCACGCGGCTGATCATCGGGCTCGTCGCGGTCGTGCCCGCGTTCGCGCTCGCGCTCGCGTTCCACGAGGACATCATGGAGTGGCTCACGGGGCCGCTGCCCGACGACATCAAGCTCGTCACGCTCGGGGTGACCGAGCCGCTCTCGACCTCGGTCTCGGTGAGCCTGATCGCGGCGATCGCGCTCGCGCTCCCGGTGCTCCTGTGGCAGATCTGGGCCTTCCTCGCGCCGGCCGTCGAGCCGCACTTCCAGCGGGTCGTCCTCGTGCTCGTCGTGATCGCGACCGCGCTCTTCGCCTCCGGGGTCGTGTTCATGTACTACGTCGTGCTGCCGCAGGCGCTCGACTTCCTGACCTCGTACGACGCGGAGCTCTACGACACCCAGATCCGCGCGAGCTACTACTACAACTTCGTCGCGCTGCTTCTCCTCGGAGGCGGGCTCGCGTTCCTGCTCCCGATCTTCGTGATCGCGCTCGTGCGACTCAGGGTCCTCACGACCGACCGGCTGCGGCGGAACCGCCGGATCGCTTTCGTGCTCCTGCTGATCTTCGCCGCGCTGCTCCCGACCGCCGATCCCGTGTCGCTGGCGTTCGAGGTGATCCCGCTCGTGCTCCTGTTCGAAGCCTCGATCTGGGTCTCGGTGTTCCTGGAGCGCCGCTGGCAGAGCGACTGGGAGGACGACGAGCTCCTCGAAGGCCAGAGCCCGTGAGGGTTCTCTCAGCGGACTGGGTCGTCCCCGTCGACGGTCCTCCCATCAGAAATGGCGCTGTCGGTATCGACGCTGCGCTCATCGCGGCGGTGGGGACCGTTGACGAGCTCGGCGAGGGCGACCGCTTTCCAGGCTCGGTCATCCTGCCCGGGTTCGTCAACGCGCACACGCACCTCGAGTACGCGGTCTACGCCGGCTTCGGCGACGGGCTCTCCTTCGGGCCCTGGATCGCGATCCACGTCGAGCGCAAGCAGCGGATCGGCATCGAGGAGATGGAGGCGATCGCGCGGCTCGGCGCGCTCGAGTGCCTCCGCTCGGGAGTCACGACGGTCGGCGACTGCAGCTTCGTCGGCGCGGCCGCGACGGCGTGCGCCGACGTCGGCCTCGATGCCGTCGTCTTCCTCGAGGTCTTCGGCCACGACGCAGACGCATTGGAGAGGTTCGAGCTCAACCGCGATCGCGTGGCGGCCGCGCTCTCGGACGGCGTCCGCCTCGGCATCTCGCCCCACGCGCCGTACACCTGCTCGCTCGAGCTGTACCGCGCGTGCGCGGAGGTCGGGCTCCCGATCGCGACGCATCTCGCCGAGAGCGACGACGAGACCGAGTACCTCCTCTCCGGCAGCGGGCCGTGGGAGGCGTTCGCCGACATGCTCGTGCCGCCGCTTCGCACGACCGGCATCCGTGCGCTCGCGGAGGAGGGGCTGCTCGGGCCGCACGTGCTCGCGGCGCACTGCGTCCAGGCCGACGAGGAGGAGATCGAGCTCCTCGCGACCCATGACGTCGCCGTCGCGCACTGTCCCCGCTCGAACGCGTTCCTCGGCTGCGGCATCGCCCCGCTCGCCGCGCTGCGGGAGGCAGGCGTTCGCGTGTGCATCGCGACGGACAGCCCCGCGTCCACGCCGTCGTTCGACATGTTCGACGAGCTGCGAGCCGCGGTGGCGGCGGCGCGCGCGAGGGAGAAGCGCCCGGACGCGCTCACCGCTGCCGAGGCGCTCGAGCTCGCCACGCTCGGAGGAGCGCGGGCGCTCGGGCTCGAGACCGACCGCGGCTCGCTCACGCCGGGAAAGCGGGCCGACCTCACGATCCTCTCGCTCGAGGGCTCCCCGTTCGTACCATGGGAAGATCCCGTTACGGCGTCGGTACTCGGCGGCTCGGCTTCGCGCGTCGTCGCTACCCTCGTCTCCGGCCAACCGCGCTATGAGAAAGGAGGGAAGACATGGCTCGAGCTGATCGACGCAGCGCACAGCGCGCGCGAACGACTCCTCCTGGCCGCAGACAGGCCGTAACGGTCGAGGACACCATGTTCTTCCCCCGCTTGCGCCGGCAGGCCAAGTGGATGTTCCTCTTTCTCGCGATCGCCATGGGCGGCGGCTTCGTCCTCTTCGGCGTCGGCGCGGGCGGCATCGGCCTCGGCAACGTCCTCGAAGGCGCCGGGGACTCCGGCGTGCCCTCCGTCTCCGAGGCCGAGAAGGAGGCCTCCGAGAACCCGAGCGATCCGCGGGCGTTCCGCGAGCTCGCCACCGCGCACCAGGCCGCCGACGACACCGACGGGGCGATCGAGGCGCTGGAGCGCGTCGTCCTGCTCCGCCCGAAGAGCGTCGACGACCTCCGCCAGCTCGCAGTCCTGTACCTCGCGAAGGCCGGCGAAGCCCAGACGCGTGCTCAGGAGGCGAACCTGCGCGCCGCATTCCTGGCGCCGGGGACGACGGTCGCGAGCTCGATCGCGATCGACGGCAAGCCGCTCGAGCCGGACGCGATCTCGAACGCGCTCTCGACGCGGCTCTCGACGCTCGTCTCGACCGAGCTCGGCGCGGCCCAGCAGGCCTATGCGAGCGCCGTCTCGACATACAAGAAGATCGTCGCTGCGAGGCCGAGGGATCCGAGCGTCCTGCTCGAGCTGGGCCAGGCTGCCACCAACGCCAACGACACCGCGTCGGCGATCGAGGCGTACGAGAAGTTCATCCGCCTTGCGCCGACCGACCCGACCGTGCCCGAGGTCGAGCGCGTGCTCAAGGAGCTGCGCGCCTTCTCGACGCCATCCGGATAGACTCGCCCGCGTTGAGGGTGAGGATCGCCTTTGTCGCTGCCGTCGCGTCCGCAGCCGTCGTGGCGGTCGCGTCGGCGGGCTGCGGAACGGGCGGCTATGTCAGCGAGGGCAGCCAGGGCGCGGGCAAGGAGCTCTTCACCCAGAGGTGCGGCACCTGCCACACCCTTGCCGACGCGGGAACCGCCGGGACGATCGGGCCGAACCTCGACGACGCGTTTGCCCAGGCGCGTACCGCCGGGATGACGTCCGAGACGTTCACGCAGGTCGTCGCCAGTCAGATCCGGTTCCCGATCACCGATCCAGTGACGGGCGCTCCGGGGATGCCCGGCCCCGACGGGCCCAGCGGCACACTCCCGGAGTGCGACGACGTCGAGGGAGATGCGTTCTGCGTCGACGACCAGGATCGCGCGGTGAGCGACATCGCGGTCTACGTCGGCTCCGTCGCCGGGACCGGCGTGACGCCGGAGGCACCCACGGACGGCAAGGGGATCTTCACGTCGAGCTGCGGCGGCTGCCACACGCTCGCCGACGCGGGCACCGAGGGGACCACCGGCCCGAACCTCGACGAGGCGATGCCGCCCAAGGCCCTCGTCGTCGACCGGGTCACGAACGGCCAGGGAGTCATGCCTTCGTTCAAGGACTCGCTCGACCCGGCGCAGATCGAGGCGGTCGCCGAGTACGTCTCCTCGGTCGCGGGCTCGTAGGCGCGAGGCATGCCTCGCGCGGGCCGGCATGCCCGGCCCCTACGGCGACGGCTCGCGCTCGAGGTCGACGACCACGTGCGTGACCGGGACGTCGTAGCGCTCGCGGAGCGCTGTCACGACGCCTCGCTCGAGCCAGTTCGACCGCCCCTCCGGATGCGTCGAGACGACGAGCTCGTCGGGGCGGAAGAGCCGCACGGCGTCCTCGACGGCGACGAGCGGGTCGGCGTCGCCGACCGCGCCCCGCGCCTCGATCCCGACCGAGGATAGGCGGCCGAGAGTCACGTCGAGCCGCGCCTCTGCGGCGGCGCGGGCGGGGTCCTCGTCCGAGGTCCACGTCTTGAGCCTCGAGTTCAACGCGGGACAGACGACGTGGAAGCGCGTCCGGCCGGCGATCGCGATCTCTCCGATCACGCTCATCAGCTCCTCGCCCCCGACGGTCTCGTTCGCGACGACGAGCACGCGCCGCTCGTCCGCCGGGCCGATCCGCTCGATTCGTTCCGGAGGCAGGCTCGGAGACCGCGCGCGGAGGTACACCCACACCGCGCCGACAACGAGGAGGGCGAACACGAGGAGCCCCAGCCACGGGTTGATCCACGACGCGACGACGATGAGCGCGAACGCTCCGATCGAGATGAGCAGAAACCGGAACGCCGCCGCCTCACTGCGGAAGGGGCTCTCCACGGCGTCAGATCAAGTAGACGACCGAGTAGACCACGATCCACATTACGTCGACGAAGTGCCAGTAGATCCCGGGTAGCTCGACGCCGTGGTGGTGCTCCGGCGTGAAGTGGCCGCGGAAGCCGCGGATGATGACCATCCCGAGCAGCGTCAGGCCGATCGCCACGTGGGCCCCGTGCAGGCCGGTCAGCCCGAAGAAGACGGACGCGAAGGCGCCGGAGCCCGGTGTTGAAGCCGACGTTCAGGTACTCGACGACCTGCGTGAGCAGGAACGCGAGGCCCATGACGAACGTCAGCACCATCCCGGCGAGGAACGCCGGCCGGTTGCCGCGCTTGATCGACTGGAGCGCCCAGTGCATCGTGAAGCTCGAGGTGACGAGGATCGCCGTATTCACGCCGGCGACGAAGACGGGGAAGTGGTACGGCTCCGGCGGCCACTGGTCAGGCGCTTCCGGGTTCACGACCCGCACGAAGAAGTAGGCCGTGAAGAACGAGCCGAAGAGCATCGCCTCCGAGGCGATGAACAGGAACATGCCGAGCACACGGGCGTCGACGCGCGAGCTCTTGTTCGCCTCGGGCGGACCGTGGTGGTCGTGATGAGCGGCTTCGGCGTGGGAGGTCATAGGCCGGTCTCCATCGGCCTATGAGTGGGGAGGGGGAAAAGCCACACGGACACAGGCGGAGGCATGCGTTCACGAGGTGACCTCGGCGGGCTCGCCCTCGACGACGACGTGCTCGACCGGGACCCCGCTCTCGGAGCGCAGCCGCCCGACCAGGTCGCGGCGGAGCCAGCCGGAGCGCTCGCCCGGGAAGGTGGAGACGATGATCTCGTCGATCCGCTCGTCGTGCGCGGCCTGCATCGCCGCGGTGAAGGGATCGGGGTGCGCGATCTGCCCGTGGGCGTCGATGCCCTCGCCGCGCAGCGTCGAGAGCGCGGCGCGCAGGCGGCGTTCGGCGTCCGGGCGCTCGGCGCGCGCGGGGTCGCTCTGCGGGCAGACGATGAGGAAGCTCACGTTCCCCTCCTTCGCCCGCGTGCGAATCCGCTCGAGCAGCGGCTCTCCGAGGACGGTCTCGTTCGCGACGACGAGGACGTTCGCGCCGGTCCGCGCCGCGGCATCGACGACGACGTGCTCGACCGGGCGGCTGCCGGCGACCCGCCTGATCTCGTCGACGAGGTTCTTCCGGAGCCACCCGGACTTCGTCTCCGGATGCGTCGAGACGACGATCTCGGCGACCTCCTCGGCGTCGAGGACGTCCTTGACCGCAGTCAGCGGGTCGTCGTCGAAGACGCCGCCGTGCGCAGGGATCCCGGCCTCGCGTAGCGCGGCGAGCGTGTGATCGAGCCGGCGACCGGCCGCGGCGCGCCGGGAGTCGCGGTAGACGACGTAACCCTCGCGCGGCTGTGTAACGGGAGCGATCACGAGCACGCGGATCGGCCCTTCCGCCGCGCGCCGCTTGACGGCGTCGACCAGCTCGGTGCCGGCGAGCGTCTCGTTCGCGACCACGAGCACGGGAGTCGCGGCGACTTCACCCTCGCTCAAACGTGCACCTCCTCCTCTTGCCTCTCCGTCGCGGGGCTCATGACCGCGTGCCGCGCGCCGGGGACGCCGTACTCGTACGGCCCGCCGACGACCTGCGGGATCTCGTCGAAGTTGAAGATCGGCGGCGGCGAGGAGACCTGCCACTCGAGCGTATGTGCCCGCCAGGGATTCGATTCTGCGATCGGCCCGCGCGTCCAGCTGATCACGACGTTGTAGACGAACACGACGAACGAGACGCCGAGGACGAACGACGCGAGCGTGATGAAGAAGTTGAGCGAGCCGAACACCTCCGCGTAGTCGAAGACGCGTCGCGGCATCCCGCGCAGCCCGACGTAGTGCATCGGGAAGAAGGTCGCGTTGAAGCTGATGAAGGTCAGCCAGAAATGCAGCTTCCCGAGCCGCTCGTCGTACATGCGGCCGGTCATCTTCGGGAACCAGTAGTAGACCCCGGCGAAGATCGTGAACACCGAGCCGCCGAAGAGCACGTAGTGGATGTGCGCGACGATGAAGTACGTGTCCGAGGCGGCGATGTCGATCGGCACCGACCCGAGGTAGATCCCGGAGAGCCCGCCGATCACGAACATCGTCACGAAGCCGAGCGCGAAGAGCATCGGCGTCGTCAGGTGGATGCGCCCTCTCCATAAGGTGGCGGTCCAGGAGAAGACCTTGATCCCGGTCGGGACCGCGATGAGGAGCGTCGTGACCATCATCGGGACACGCAGCCAGTCGGCCATGCCCGCGACGAACATGTGGTGCGCCCACACCGAGAACCCGAGGACGAGGATTCCGATCAACGACAAGGCCATCAGGCGGTAGCCGAAGATCGGCTTGCGGGACATCGTCGAGATGACCTCGGAGACGATCCCGAACCCGGGCAGCATCATGATGTAGACGGCCGGGTGGCTGTAGAACCAGAAGATGTGCTGGTAGCCCAGCACGTACCCGCCTCCTTCGGGGACGAAGAAGTCGGTGTGCATGATCCGGTCGAACATCACGAAGAACTGCGAGCCGGCGATGAACGGGGTCGCGATGACGACGAGCAGCGAGGTCGTGAAGTTCGCCCAGACGAGGAGCGGCATGCGCCAGAAGGTCATCCCCGGCGCCCGCATGGTGATGATCGTGACCAGGAAGTTGAGGGCGGTCATGATCGACGACGCACCCGCCCACTGGACGCCCATGTTGAAGAAGGTCTGACCTAACGGCTGCCCCTCGGACAGGGGCGCGTAGCCCGTCCACCCGGCGCCGAACGCGCCGCCGGGCGCAAGGAAGCTCGCGACGAACATGATCCCCGCGATCGGGAGCAGCCAGAACGAGAGCGCATTCAGGCGCGGGAAGGCCATATCCGGGGCGCCGAGCATCAGCGGCACGGCGAAGTTCGCGAGCCCCGCGAACGCCGGGATGATGAAGAGGAAGATCATCAACGTCGCGTGAACCGAGACGAGGCCGTTGAAGGTTTGCGAGTCGATGAACTGGAGCCCCGGCTGCGCGAGCTCGGCGCGGAAGAACATCGCCATCAAGCCGGCGACGGTGAAGAAGAAGAAGGTCGTGACGAGGTACTGGACCCCGATCACCTTGTGGTCGGTGTTGACGCGGAAGTAGTCGCGCCACGTGTGCGCGCCGTGGCCCGAGTGGTCCTCGGGCCGCGTCGGCCGGCCCGAGACGTAGTGGAGCCAGTAGTCGAACGAGCCGATCCCGGCGAGGAACCCGATCGGCGCGGCGGTCATGGCGGCGACCGCGAGGACGACCTCGGTATTCCATACCGGCGTCCAGCCCCACCACCAGCGGAGGCCGAGCACGAGGAGCGTGCCGAGGCCGAAGAAGAGCAGGCCCATCCACACGCCGCGGACGAGACCGGGGCCGAAAATGAGCCGCCAGGTCGGGCCGCGCGGCGGCTCGAAGTGCTCGGGGTAGAGCTGCGGCTGCGTCCCGTCGTGCTCGGTTGCCGTCACGCCTGCTGCTCCTGCACCCAGGTCGCGAACTCGGCCGGCCTGACGACGCGGGCACTCGCGCGCATGGTGGCGTGGCCGAGGCCGCAGAGCTCCGTGCACACGACCTCGAACTCGCCGAGCTCGTTGGGCGTGACGAGGATCTCCGTCTCGATGCCCGGGACGGCGTCCATCTTCTGGCCGAAGTTCGGGACCCAGAACGAGTGGATGACGTCGACCGAGCGCATGGTGAATCGCACCTCGCGCCCGAGCGGCAGGACGAGCTCTCCGGACTGGAGGTCGTCGTAGTCGCCGTACGTGAACTTCCACGCGAACTGCTGCCCGAGGGCCTCGACCTCCATCGGGCGGTTCCCGGCCTCGCCGTTTCGGGCGAGGACGATCGCGCTGAAGATCCCGATCGCGATGACGAGGAGCGCAGGCACGGCCGTCCACACGATCTCGAGCCCGGTGTGGCCGTGGATCGGCGGCCCGTCGGCGTCGTCGTCGAGCGGGACGCGCCACTTCCACACCGAGAAGATGATCACGGCCGCGACCAGCGAAAAGATGACGATGGAGATCACGGTCGCGAACCAGTACAGCGCCTGGATGCGGTCGAACTCCTCCGACGCGGAGGTGGGCAGCCACTGGAAGAGGAGGGCCACCAGCGTGAGCGCCACGCCGATCACCACCCCGATCGCGACGAGCTGGACGATGCCCTTGCGCACCGCTTCGAGCCTACTTCAACGGCGAGCTATCGTGCCGTCCAACCAGAGCCCGCTCGCCGCCTTCGTCACATGACTCGCCTCTTCGCTTTCTCGCTGCTCGTCCTCGCCCTGGCCGCCGCCGGCTCGAGCGTGCTCGGGATCGTCGGCGGCGACGAGAGCGAGGCGTCGCCGGCGCAGGCTCGCGGGCCGCTCGGAAGCGGGAAGAAGGTCGTCTTCGCCTTCGGCGGGGACGTCCACTTCGAGGGCGTCCTCTCGCAGAAGCTCGCAGCCTCGGCGTCGTCGCTCCTCGGCCCGATCAAGCCCGTGCTCGCGTCCGCGGATCTCGCGGTAGTGAACCTCGAGACCGCCGTCACGAACAGCGGGTTCGCCACCACGAAGGAGTTCGTCTTCCGCGCTCCGCCGAGCGCCTTCGCCGCGCTGCGCGGGGGCTCGGTCGACGCGGCCTCGCTCGCGAACAACCACGGGATGGACTACGGGGAGCAGGGGCTCCGCGACTCGCTCGCGGCGGCGCGCCGCTACCGCTTCCCGGTCGTCGGTGCGGGCCTCGACGCGAAGCGCGCGTATGCGCCGTTCCGAGCAACCGTGAACGGCCAGCGGATCGCGGTCATCGGCGCGACGCAGGTCCTCGACGACCACCTCATCTCGGCGTGGACCGCAGGCCCGGGCAAGCCGGGGCTGGCATCCGCGAAGAACGTGCCGCGACTCCTCGAGGAGGTCCGGCGCGTCCGGCGCACCTCGGACACGGTCGTCGTCTTCCTGCATTGGGGCGCCGAGGCCGAACGCTGCCCCTCGAGCCGGCAGCGGCGGCTCGCGCTCGTGCTGGTGCGGGCCGGCGCCGACATCATCGTCGGCGGGCACGCACACCGGCAGCAGGGCGTCGGGAAGATGGACGGAGCGCTCGTCGGCTACGGCCTCGGGAACTTCGTCTGGTACGGGACGACCGAGATGTCGACGCGGACCGGCGTGCTGCTCGTGACGGCCACCGGGCGCAGGATCGACGACTACCGCTGGGTGCCCGCGCGCATCGTCGACGGCGTCCCGCGCCCGCTCACGGGCACGGCACGGCGAAGCGAGCTCGCTACGTGGCGAGCGCTCCGCGGCTGCACCGGGCTTCGCCCTTAGCCGACGCCTCAGCGTGGCTCGGTGTCGCTGCGCGTCTCGGTGACGATCTCGGAGTCCGTGCGCCCCTCGGTGACGACATCGGGGTCCGAGCGCCTTTCGGTGACGACCGTCGTGTTCTGTCCGCCGCCGGCCACGACCGTGTCGTCGCGCGCAGGACGACCGGGGAGCGGAACCCACTCCATGGCGATGGCGACGCCGAGGACGATGACGAGCGCTCCGAGGATCACACCGGTCGTCTGCAGCCAGCCGAACACCTCTCCCTCGCCGATCCCGAGCGGGTCTGCGAGCGCTGCGATGGTGGTGCCGACGACCCCGAGGATCGCGATGAAGAGCCCGACAGGTCTTGGATCCAACATGCGAGCGGCATACCCCGCCGCGAGCCGCTTCTAACACCGGCGGGGCTAAACTGCGCTGTCCCGGGCCGTTAGCTCAGTTGGTAGAGCAGGGGACTCTTAATCCCAAGGTCGAAGGTTCGAATCCTTCACGGCCCATGTCTAAAGGCCCTGCTCATCGTCCCGTGTTGTCGAGGAGCGCGAGGTTGCCCCAAGCCAAAGGGGCAACATGCGGGGCAACACGGCTTCGAATCCCGTATCGGCCTTAGGCCGGGACACCTTGTGAAACGTGCAAAGCCCCGTTACGGCGGGGTTTTTTGTGCATTGTTGAGCGAAAAACAGACACTCCGGGAGTGCCGGCGAACTACCGACTACCGGATCGAGCCGGAGACACTTGGTCAACCCGCAGCCAAACGACGCGAAAAGGGTCAACTTCGCTTCCGCTCTGCCGGAACCATGGTCACTTCGCCGTTCTCGTCGACCGACACGACGAATCGGTTCGCGCGTCCTCGAACCCGACTCAGCAACGACTTCACCTGGCCCCGCTCGATGATGATCGCGTGGGTTTCCGTGTGCGTCTCGATCTCGAAGCCCTCTTGGAGCTTGATCTCCAGGAAGGCGTCGAGAGCCTTCTCCCTTTCCCCCGTCGGATCGATCTCTCCAGCCATCCTCAGAACCTAGCTCGATGCCCTCAGCTCGAGGACCCGCGCAGCCTGTGAGACGAGCGCTGCACTGCGGCCGTCCGCTGTACTCGTTGCCAAGGGGAAGTCGACGAAGCGCGGTGACGATCCCCAGCTCGCAAAGTTTCTGCGGATCGAGGAGTGGGAGCTCGAAGGGCGGGCAGAGCTGAACAACAGTGCTCCGCAGTCACAGAGACTCCCGCGTTGGGCGAGGGGCGCTGCGCGCTTGAGATCACAGCGCCCCATCCATTTTGATGACGTTATGGGAGCGGCTGTCCCTTCACACCCACATCGAGCCGGAGGAGCGCAGGTCCTGGCCCTCCCGGTGGACCGATCGCGAAGTTCACCACCCACAGATCGCCGTTCTTGCCGAATGCGAGGCTCGAGGCCCAGTCGAGTCCGTCTGCAGCGGTCGCCATGGTCGTGATCGCACCGCTCGGCGAGACGCGGACGATCGTGCTCTGCGCTATCACGCAAGCCCACACGTTCCCGTGCACGTCGAAGGTGATCCCGTCGACCGCGAGCAGCGCCAAGCCCTCCGCAAGGATGGAGGCCGAACCTGCGCTTCCGTCCGGATTAATCGGGATGCGCACGAGCCGCGCGAGCTCGGTGTTGCCGACGACGACTTCGTTCTGCCGGTAGGCGATCCCGTTCGCGCCGAGCAGGAAGCCGAAGTTGAAGCTGCCGTCGCCCAGGAGCAGCGGCGACTTGAACCACTCGGTCGCGGCCCCTCCCGAAGCAGGCACTCTCCACACCGACCCGCCGATGGTGTCGGTGACGTAGACGTTTCCTTCCTTGTCGAGCGTCACGCCATTCGGAAAGACGATCGCTCCCGTTCCAGGCAGGCGCGCGAAAGATCCGTCTCGCGCGATCTTGTAGACACCCGAAGATGCGGGATCTAAGGTCGCGGCGGCGACGTACACGTTCCCCGGCGCATCAACCGCGAGCCCGACTACCCCGTTGCCCGTGCCCGGTGGCACGACCTGGGCGAGCGTGGACACCGTCCCGTCGCGGCTGATCTTCTGGACCCGACCGAGTGGAGAGAGGCTCGTGAACACGTCACCACGCTTGTCGACCGCGACGCCCTCCGGCAGCTCGCCGAGAGCTGGGTCGTAGTCGACAACGACCGTCACGCTCACCGCCGCCCCGGCCACAGCGATCGGCAGCGCCACCGCCACGGCCAGAAGGGCCAGAACCTTCCTCATGATCTCCCCCTTCTCCCGATTCCCTTACGTGAACTCTCGCACATGTCATCGCTGGTATCTGCGCCGTCTCAGGCTACGACATAGGGGGTAATCCCGTACTGGTGCTTGCACTCCTGCGGCTCTTGTTTGTTCTCGTCGCCCTGCTCGCCCTGCTCGCGGTCGCCTTTCTCATCGTCGCCGGACGGGGTACCTAAGCGAGGGAGGGTGGACTGTGCTGTGGCCGGAGGCGAGCCCGACCGAGATCTAGCGAAGCTCATCGAGTCTCAGGCCCAACCGTGAGGCCGGGCGTACCGGGTGCTCGGGGTGCGGTGAGGTATCACGGCTCGATGGAACGACGCTCAGCGAGAGCGGCCGTGACCTTGGCGACATCGCGCAGGCTCGGCGTGCCGTCGGTGAGATAAGCGGACGAGCCACCGCCTTGCCGCCGGCTCGAACTTCGGCGAGCCGCGCTCGGCGTAGAGATGGACGAGCTGTAGAGCGTCCTCCAGCGTGAGCTTCGGCAGCTCGCGGGCGGCGTCCTCAGCGGCCCAGAGTGCGCGGTGCTCGATCGCTCGGCGGAAACGAACGTGCGCGTGCGCCTCCGCTGTCACGAACGTATGTTCTCACGTCTGAGACGGCGTGTCGCACGTCCTCCGCGCTACTCCCGAGTCATCTCAGACCCCGTCGTGACTTCGACGTGATCACCACTCTGAAGGCTGCGGGCACGCGAATGACTAGGAATCCTTCACGGCCCATCCGCACTGCGCGAACTCTGCGGAGCGGGTGCTGCTCGAGGTTACGAGGGCATGCCCGCCCCGACCCACTGACGGAAGATCGCGACGCGCTCCTCCGGCCATGTCTCGTCACACGGCATCGACCCGTCTTCGAGCCGCTGCAAGATCTCCTGGGAGTGTTCGGCCACGTCGTCTTGCGACCAGAGATCGAATTGGGCCACGCTGAGCATCGCCCCACGGTCGCGCTCCCTGAAGAGCGGCTTGACGTCGTTCTCGAAAGTCGGCTGCTTGCCTTCCATCGGTATCGCCTCCTGCGCTCGAGACCAAGCAGACTAGGACATCGACGCCCTGTGTCCGAGCCTCCAGTCGAAGCCCGTGAGCAGGGATCAGTCGAGGGGGGTCTACCGCGCGTCGCCCCGGCTGGCGCCGAAGCCGAACAACCCGAGGGCGAGACCGATCGCGGCGCCGATGAGAACGACCCCTCCGGTCACGGCGACCGTCGGATAGAGCGCCGAGAACTGCTGCAAGAGGATTACGAGGCCGAGCCCGAAAACCGCGCCCAGGAGGCAGGCGAAGATCGGCGAGGTGCGCGAGCGTCCCACACGAACGGCGATCGCGAGCGCGCCGAGCGCGCCGATGAGCGCGAGGGCGAGCCCGGCCAGTCCGACCGGGGTCTTCAGCGGATCGAGCTCGTTGTCGCCGGCGACCTCGATGAGCGCCGCGCCCTCGCAGGTGAAGCCCTCGCCTGAGCTCGAGCCGACCACCTTGTAGAGGCCGACGCCGTAGTCGGCGTAGTCGTCCACCGGGACCTCGCTTCGCCACGACGTGCCGGTCGACGGCTGGTCGTGGACCGTCCAGCGGATGCCCGCGAACTCGAGCTCCACCTTGAGCGTCTCGAGCTCCTCCTCGGACGTCATCGTCACCGAGACAGGCCGGTCATTCGAGACGACGATTGGGTCGCTCGTGGCGCCGACCTCGCGGGAGCCGATGTCCTCACCGTTGATCTCCGCAGTGCACGGGCCGCCGACGGTCGCGGCCGCTTCCGAGGCGAATGCGAGCATGGCGACGACGGCGACGACGGCGACGGCTGGGCGGGGCATCGAACCTCCTCGGACGTTCGCAGGAGTCTACGGCCGGGTCCCGACGACCTCCGTGCGGCGCGCGAAAGACGCGAATAGCAGCGCTCTTGGCATGAGAGAGGTCTCATGTCCGATTTATCACGAATTGACGCCCGGGGCGGACACTCCGCCAGAACTGGCGATGCGGCGGCAGCTCAGCAGCCCTCTGGGAGGGCGGCGGAGGCGTGGAGCAGGGCTACAACAGCCGGGAGAAGGGCACCGACAACCCGCCCCGGCTCGTCGTCACGTTCGGCTGAGCGAGCGACGCGCGCCTAGGATTCGCGCCCATGCTTCCGATCGAACGCCCAGGGAAGATCGTCTGCGTCGGACTCAACTACCGCGATCACGCGGAGGAGCAAGGTGTCGAGCTCCCCGAGGAGCCGCTCCTCTTCGCCAAGTGGCCGAATGCGCTGATCGGGCCTGGAGCTTCCATCGTCATCCCGCGTGAGGTGACGCAGTGCGACTACGAGGCCGAGCTCGGCGTCGTCATCGGGACGCACGTCAAGGGCGTGTCGAAGGAGAATGCGCTCGAGGCCGTACGCGGCTACCTCTGCGCGAACGACGTCACCGCGCGCGACTTCCAGTTCGCCGACGGGCAGTGGTCGCGCGGGAAGTCCGTCGACACGTTCTGCCCGATCGGCCCGCTGGTGCCCGCCGCCGAGGTGCGCGACCCACACGCGCTCACGATCCGGACGATCGTGAGCGGCGAGGTGCTCCAGGACTCGACGACCGCGAACCTCATCTTCGGCGTCGACGCGATCATCAGTCACGTCGCGAGGACGGTGACGCTCGAGCCCGGCGACCTCATCCTCACCGGGACGCCCGCCGGCGTCGGCGTGTTCAGGCGGCCGCAGCGGCTGCTCGAGCCCGGCGACGAGGTGACGATCGAGATCGAAGGGCTCGGGTCGCTCACGAATCCCGTCGTCGCAGCCTGATCCGCATTCGGCAAGCTCTCTCCGTGAAGGTCGAGTTCCTCTTCTGGGCCGGCTGTCCGTCGCACCCGGAGGCGCGGGAGCTGCTCGACGCAGTGCTGGCCGAGCAGGGCATGAGCGCCGAGATCGAGGTGCGCGAGATCCTCACCCAGGACGACGCCGTGGAGCTCGCCTTCCCCGGCTCGCCGACGATCCGCGTGGACGGACGGGACGTCGATCCCGAGGGCGCGGCGCTGCCGCCTTCGCTGACCTGCCGGGTGTACCGTCTCCCCGACGGCCGCCCGTCGCCCGTCCCCAGCCGACAGCAACTCGAGGAGGCTCTTTCGTGAGCGCAATCGCGACCGCCCCGACCTTCGACCTGCCCGGCGTCGACGGGCGCAACCACTCGCTCGAGGACTACGCCGACACGCAGGTGCTCGTCCTCGTCCAGTCCTGCAACCACTGCCCCTACGTCCTCGCCTGGGAGGGGCGGATCAACGACCTGCAGCGCGAGTACGCCGAGCGCGGCGTCCGCATCGTCGCGATCAACTCGAACGACGCCGAGACGCATCCCGGCGACTCGTTCGACGCCATGGTCGAGCATGCGCGCGAGGCCGGCTACGTGTTCGACTACCTCCACGACGAGAGCCAGGAGATCGCCCGGTACCCTCGGCTCTGAGCGCACGCCCGAGGCGTTCGTCTACGACGCCGACCGCCGCCTCGTCTACCACGGCCTCGTCGACGACAACCGCGACGAGGAGAACGTGACCACGCACCACCTCCGCGAGGCCATCGAGGCCACGCTCGCCGGAGACACGCCGGCCGTGACCGACACCGAGCCGGTCGGCTGCACCGTCAAGTGGCGTAGCTGAGTGTCCGGCGTCGCGCGCTGCGCTCCGGTTCTCGCGACGGCACTGCTGCTCGCAGCGACAGCGTGTGCGGGCGACGACGCGACCCGGGTCGTGCTCACGGCCGACGACTGCGTGTACGAGGGCGCGGGCTCCGTCGACGCCGGCACCGTGGCGATCGACCTCGAGAACGAGAGCGGCGAGGTCGGTGTCTTCGAGCTCCTGCGCCTCGATCCAGCCGGCACCGACGAGGAGCTCGAGGCGTACGTGACCGCGGAGCAGGAGCGGATCGACGCGGGCGCCGCGCCGCAAGGGACACCCGGGTTCGCGACGAGCGTCGTCGAGCCGGTGGTTGAGCCCGGCGAGACGGGCACCCTCACCGCCGGGTTGACGGCCGCGCGCTACGCGATCCTCTGCTCGAACGGCGAGCCGGCGGCCTCCATCCACGCGACCGCATCGTTCGAGGTGACATAGCGACGACGATCCGGGGCTCCGGGGCGCGAGTCAGACGCGGCCGCCCTCGAGCGGCAGTCCGGCGTCGCGCCAGTCGTCCTTGCCGCCCGAGTAGTGCTTCACGTTGCGGTACCCGAGCTCCACGAGCCGCGCTGCGACCTCGACCGAGCTCTCGCAGTCGGGATTCGCGCAGTAGACGACGATCTCGGTCTCGCGATCGGGAATCCGGAGGTCGGCCGTGCCGTCGACCGAGTGGGGCGGGATGTTGACCGCGCCCGGCAGGTGCGAGGCGGCGAAGGCGATCGGCGGCAGGGCGTCGACGAGGACGAACGGGTCTCCACCCTCGAGCTTCTGCCGCAGCTCCTCGCGTCCGATCTCGAGCGCCGTCGCCACGGCGCCAGTCTGCCTGTCGGCGGCGTCTAGCGGTCGAGGGCGAGCACGAACTCGCGCTCGCGTCCGCGCCAGCTGACGTGCAGCGGGGACGCGACGCGGCGCAGGAGCGAGACGACGCGCGGGTTGTCGCCGCACACGGTCGCCCGCAGCTCCCGGATTCCGGCAGCGCGGGCGACCGCCGCCAGCTCTTCGGCGAGGACGGACCCGATACCGCGGCCCTGGTGGTCGTCGACGACCTCGAACGCGATCTCGGCCGACGCGCCGTCGCGGACGAGCCTCGCGATCCCGGCCGGCGCCGGATCGCCGTCGACGTACGCCACGAGGACGTGGCGGCCACCGTCGACCCGCGCGAGAGCGGCAAGCTCGGCCTCCGGCAGCCGCGGCTTGGCGCCGCAGAAGCGGTTCTCGCGGGAGCGCGCACCGAGGCGCTCGAACACTGCGGCGACGGTCTCCGTGTCGCCGTCCCGGAGCGGCCGGATCGTGACCCCGTCGACGTAGCGCGACTGCATGTCTCCATGGTCGGCCAGCGGGCCATGGCCCGCTCGCGTCGCCGCAGCGGGCCATCTTCTTGACATGGCCCGAACGGGCCAGAACACTGTCGGGTCATGGAGCAGGACATCCGGTTCTGCGAGCTCGACGGCAGGCGCATCGCCTACGCGAGCGTCGGCGAAGGGCCGCTCCTCCTCTTCGGAGGCCGCTGGGTGAGCCATCTCGAGGAGGAGTGGGACAACGCGCCGGCGCGCAGCCTTCTTCGAGGAGCTCGCGCGTACGCATCGCGTCGTGCGCTACGACCGGCTCGGAGCCGGGCTCTCCGAGCGGAAGCTCCCCGGCCCGCCGACGCCGGAGCTCGAGACGCGCCAGCTCGAGACGGTTCTCAGTGCCTGCGGCGACGAGCAGGCGACGCTCTTCGCGTGCTCGTGCGCAGGACTCGCGTCGGCGCGCTTCGCGGCCGCGTCGCCGGAGCGGGTGCGCAAGATCGTGTTCTTCGGCGCCTACGCGTCGCGCGACGACATCCCGGACGCGACCCGCCGCTCGCTCGTCGACTTCGTCCGCGTGAACTGGCCGCTCGCCGCCCAGATGCTGGCCGGGCTCTTCGTCCCGCACGGAAGCGGCGACGAGATCGCGATGTTCAGCCGCTACCAGCGCCATGCGGCCGAGGCCGACGTCGCCGCGGCGTTCCTCGAGCTCGACCTCGCCTCCGACGCGCGTCCGTACCTCCCGCAGCTGACGACGCCGGCGCTCGTCCTGCATCGCCGCGGCGACCGCACGGTGCCGATCTCCCGCGGCCGCGAGCTCGCGTCGCTGCTGCCGAACGCGCGCTTCATCGCGCTCTCCGGCGACTCGCACAAGCCGTGGATCGACGACCAGCGCGAGCTCCACCGCGCGCTCGCCGGCTTCCTCGAGGACTCCATGCCGGTCGAGGCGAACGGCGACTCGCCGCTCACGCGGCGCGAGACCGAGGTGCTCCGGCTCGTCGCCGTCGGCCTCTCGAACCGCGAGATCGCGTCCTCACTCGTCCTCAGCGAGCACACGGTGCACCGCCATGTGGCCAACATCCTCCACAAGCTCACGCAGTCGTCGCGCGCGGCGGCGGCGACGCAGGCCGCGCGCGCGGGCTACATCTAACTGTCGATGGACACATACGAGCTGAAGCCGATCGGGTTTGTCCGCTCGCCGCTGAGAGACAAGGCGGCAGCGCCCCGACAGGGAGACGAAGGCGCTCCCGCTGCGACGATCGTGGTCCTGCCAGAGGCCCGAGACGCTCTCGACGGGGTCGAGCCCGGCGCCGAGCTCATCGTGCTCACGTGGCTGCACCAGGCCGACCGGGACGTGCTCAAAGTTCATCCGCGGGACGACCTCAGCCGTCCGCTCACAGGCGTATTCGCGACGCGGTCCAGCGATCGACCGAACCCTGTCGGGCTCCATCGGGTCACTGTGCTCGGGATCTCCGGCGGTGAGGTCGAGGTCGAGCCGCTCGAGGCGATCGACGGCACCCCGGTCATCGACCTCAAGCCGGTTCTCACGGGCGCGCGCTGACTCACTGGTCGACGTAGCGCTGCGTCCAAGCCCGGTCCCGCGCGCCGTTCCGCAGGTCGACGTCGTGGTCCGCGACGGCCTTGAGCACGAGAAGCCAGCTCACCCAGCCCGGCAGGAACTCGACGTACGCGGCGGGATCGTCGCAGTGGCACGTGACCTGGAAGAGGCAGCCTCCATCCTCGCGCGGGGCAAGGTCGAGCTCTGCCCTCGAGCCGAAGTAGTGGATGACGAGCCGGGTCGGCGGGTCGCGCTCCAGCACCTGAACGGTGCTGGTGAGACCGCCGGGGAACTCGAGCTCGAAGCCGTCGCCGGTCGCACGCGAATGCTCCGCCCAGAACCTCTCGCGGCCCGCGTCGGTGTCGAGGAGCTCGAACACGCGCTCGGGCGGGCTCGCGAGCGACAGTCGCCAGACGATCGGCGTCTCCGCCTCGACGTGCATCGGCGCTCTAGTCTAGGAGCCCGATGACGAGGCAGGAACAGAAGGCGGAGGCGTTCCAGGCGCTGCACGCGGGCGAGCCGTTCGTGATCCCGAACCCGTGGGACGCAGGCTCGGCGCGCGTGCTGGAGGCGTTCGGGTTCCAGGCGCTCGCGACCACGAGCTCCGGCTTCGCGTTCACGCTCGGACGACTCGACGGCGGCGCCACGCTCGACGACGAGGTCGGGCACGTCGCGACGCTGGATACGGCGACCGAGCTCCCGATCTCGGTCGACCTCGAGAACGGCTACGGCGCCGATCCCGAGAGCGCTTCGCTCGCCATCACACGCGTGGCCAACGCGGGCGCCGTCGGCGGCTCCATCGAGGACTGGGATCCCGAGGGCCGCCTCTACGACAGGTCGCATGCGGTCGAACGAGTCGCGGCAGCCGCGGAGACGGCACACGCGCTCGGCTTCCCGTTCACGTTCACCGCACGGGCCGAGAACCACATCCGCGGCAACCCCGACCTCGACGACACGATCGCGCGCCTGCAGGCGTACGAGCAGGCGGGCGCGGACGTCCTCTACGCACCGGGACTGCGCACGGCGGAGGAGATCCGCGCGGTGTGCGAGGCAGTCTCGAAGCCGGTCAATGTGCTCGCGCTCTCGAACCTCACCGCGGCGGAGATCTTCGAAGCGGGAGCGCAACGAATCAGCGTCGGAGGCTCGCTCGCCTGGGTGGCCGTGTCCGCCTTCGTCGAGGCTGCGACCGCGATCCGCGACCAGGGAGACCTCTCCGTCCTCGCGACGAAGCTCCGCCTCGCCGACTTCCTCGCCTGACCGCTGCGGCCGGGCGGCTGCCGCTAAGGTCGATCCACACGCGCTTGATGGCCGGGCCACACGTGCCGGTCGTCCCCCGACACGAGAGGAAGGGACCGGCATGAGCACCAAGAGGCAGCAGACGATGGCCAAGCTGACCCGCGAGCGAACGGTCCGCGAACGCCGCGCGCGAAAGCTCGAGAAGAAGCAGGCCGCGGCGGCCGAGCGGAAGGCGGCTGCGGAGACCCAGGCAATGCCCCGCGAGGACGTCGACTACGCACTTGGCAGGGCTGAGGTCGAGCAGGTCGGGGACGCTTAACCGGAGCCGCTCCCCGAGGGGAGTAGGCTGGTCTCAGCCGGCCGACGCAAGAATCCGGCCTGAGCCCGCAATCCACCGACGCGCCCGAGCGCGCGAGGCGAGGAGCTTTCAGGCGAACGGTTTTCTTGCCGGCCGGCTCTCTCGCTCCGGCCGCCTGCTAGATCCGCTCCTCGATCCGAACCAGGCCGAGAGACACGATCGTCCGATACCGCTCGAACGCGTGATGTCCCGCCTGGAGAAGGTACTGGTTGCCCGACTCGACCATCCGCCGGTAGACGTACAGCGGGACGTTCACCGTCCGCTCGCAGTCGCTCCTCTTGCACTCGCACGCGAACTCGATGAGGCCTTGCGCGTCCGTCGGCAGGTCTTCGAGCACTGCTTTCCGCTCGTTCGCCCGCCGCCGGGAAACGCGGTGTGCGGCGCCTTCCTGCTCGGAACTCGACTCGGTTCGGGATGCCTCCATGTCGTCTCCTCCTCTGCCTTGATCGATCGAATGGCTCCGAGGAGACGCTTTGCGACCGCGCCATCCTCCTGCCACGAACGGATAAGGAGGGCGCAGGCGGCGCCTTCGGTATTCGACCCGTCCCGCCAAGTGTAGGGCAGAACGCCGCTGGGGACGGCCGCGCGCGCGGCGCGCGCGCCCGCTGCTGCTACCGTGCCGGGCACGGACGACACCCGTCGTCCCGTGAGGTTTGACTTCTTCGGTTCCTCCTACGAGTCGAGGCAGACGGATCTCGACCCAGCAACAACAGGAGTTGAATCGAGATGCAGCAGTCCTTTTCCGACCTCGGCGTGTCCGCGCGCATCGTGCGCACGCTCGCCGAGCGCAACATCCACGAGCCCTTCCCGATCCAGGCGCGTGTCCTCCGGGACGCCCTGGCCGGGCGAGACGTCCTCGCGAAGGCCCCGACCGGCTCGGGTAAGACACTCGCCTTCGCGATCCCGATCGTCGAGCGGTTCGAGGCCGGCGGGCGTCGGCCGGCCGCGCTCGTCCTGGTGCCGACGCGCGAGCTCGCCTCGCAGGTCGCCGGCGAGCTCACGGCGCTCGCTCCAAACGATCTTTCCGTCGCCGCGGTCTACGGCGGCGTCCCTCTGCACGCCCAGGCGAAGCGCGCCAAGGGTGCGCACGTACTTGTCGCCACGCCCGGCCGGCTGAACGACCTGCTCGAGCGGAGAGCGGTCGACCTCGGCGGCGTGCACATCCTCGTCCTGGACGAGGCCGACCGGATGCTCGACATGGGCTTCAAGCCGCAGGTCGACCGGATCGTCCGCCACGTTCCCACTGGCCGCCAGACCATGTTCTTCTCCGCGACGCTCGACAACCAGGTCGGCGAGCTCGCGCGCGCGTACACGAGCAACCCCGTGCGCTGCGAGGCCGAGCGCGCGCCGTCATACGGCGACGACGGTGACGTCGAGCACCGGTTCGTGTCGGTCAAGGCCGACAGCAAGGTCGAGACGCTCGCAGATCTCCTGCGCAGCGAGGGCGAGCGGACGCTCGTCTTCGTGCGAACGCGGCGCGGCGCCGACCGGCTCGTTCGCAAGCTCGCGCGGCTCGGCGTCAGTGCCGTGGCCATGCACGGCGACCTCAACCAGGGTCAGCGAGAGCGGGCACTGCGGAAGTTCGAGTCGGGCGAGGCTTCGACGCTCGTGGCGACGGACGTCGCCGCGCGCGGGCTCGACCTCGTCGAGATCACGCACGTTGTCAACTTCGACCCCCCGGCGGAGTCGAGCGGCTACGTGCACCGCGTCGGGAGGACCGGACGTGCGGGCCGGGGCGGCGTCGGCGTGACGTTCGTGCTCCCCGAGCAGCAAGACGAGGTCAGCCGCGTAGCCCGCATCGCCGGCCACGGCGAGCAGTTCGCGTCGGGAGGGATGAAGCTCGCTCCAGCGCGTCGCGTGTACTCCTCCCGCCGCGGTGGCTCGAAGTGGGGCACACCGCGGCCGCGCCGGAAGATCTAGCGCGCGGGCCTAGGCGGCAGCCGACGACGTGAGCTGGTCGTCGATCCAGGCGTTCGCCGCCGCCTGGTCGAGACCGCGCACAAGGCCGATCTCGCCCGAGAGCAGCTCCCGCGCCTTCGAGCAGAGCGCTCGCTCGCTCGTCGAAAGCTTCGAGCTCGTGCCCTTCGAGGAAGGCAACTGCTCTCGGCGGACGCCGTCGCGCACGATCTGCGCGAGCTCGAGCAGATCGCCGCGCCGTAGCTTCTCCTGCATCTCCTTCAGACGCGCCGCCCACACGTCGTCGCTGAGGGGCCCGTCCTCGCGCAGCGTCTCCCCGACGCGGCGCAGATCCGCCTCGCTGGCGAGTGGTCGCAGCTGCGCGCGTGCGCGCTCGAGCGGGAGCGACACGGAGAGGCCCTCGGCGAGCTCGATCACGACGACGTCCTGCTCGACGCCGAGCACGGCCCTCTTCTGCCGCGCGGCGATGCGTCCGACCCCATGCGGCGGATACGCGACGACGGTGCCGATTGCGAGCCTCACCCCCTCAGGGTAGCTGTCGCCCTGGAGAACGCCCCGCTCTCGTGCGCGCGAATTCGTAGGCTGATCCTCGCGATGAGACAAGTCCGGATCTGGGTGGTGGGACTCGGCACGGTCGGCCGGTGGGTCGTACGTGCGTTGCACACCCAGGCGGAGACGCTCGCGGATCGGTACGGCTTCGTCCCGGTCGTGGTAGGCGTCGCGAACGCGCGGGACGGCTTCGTCCACCGCTCGGAGGGCCTCGACCTGGCGACGCTCCTCGAGCTTGCCGACGGCGGGCGGTCGCTCGGCGAGAACCCGGACGCACGCCACCTGCCGAGCGCGCTCGCAGGGCTCCGCGCGACGGAGGCCGATCTCCTCGTCGAGGTCACCGCGAGCCCTCCCGGCGACGGCGAGCCGGGATTCGCGCACATGCGCGAGGCACTCGGGCGGCGGATTCCCGTGGTCACGTCCAACAAGTGGCCCGTCGCGCTGCACGGCGTGGAGCTCGTGGAGCTCGCACGGCGCCAGGGCGCTGCGTTGCGCGCAGAGTCGACGGTCATGTCGGGCACGCCCGTGCTCAGCACGCTCGTCGACGGGCTGGCTGGGTCGACGCCGATTGCGCTCCGGGGGATCCTCAACGCGACGGCCAACTTCGTCCTCTCGGCCATGACCACCGGTCAGTCCTACGAGGACGCGTTGGCGGAGGCGCAGGCGGTCGGCCTCGCCGAGCGCGATCCCAGCGCCGACGTCGACGGCCACGACGCCGTGGCGAAGACGATGATCCTGGCGGCGCTCGTCCTCCGCACGCAGCTCCGCCCGGAGCAGGTCGTCCGCCGCGGGATCGCCGAGATCACGAGGGACGAGCTGGAGGAAGCGGCGCGAGCGGGCCGGCGGATCAAGCTCGTCGCGTCACTCGAGCCGTCGAACCGCGGGCTAGAGGCGCGTGTCGAGCCGGTTCAGCTCGGAGCCGACGACCCACTCGCGAACATCGAGGGCGTGACCAACGCCGTGACTTGCCGCGCAGAGCCGGTCGGCGAGGTCACCATCGTCGGCCCGGGCGCAGGCCCGGAGCTCGCCGGCCAGGGAGTCTTCAGCGACCTGATCGCCGTTGCGCGGAGCGGCTGAGACGGGCCGGCCGCGGCAGCGACCCCTGTACGCTCCGAGTGTGGCTTTCCGCACGATCGACGAGCTCCAAGCGGCGCTTCGTGAGGCCGACTACCTGCCCGACCGAGGGCTCGCGACGGCGCTCTTTCTCGGGCTCGCGCTCGAGAAGCCCGTGCTGCTCGAGGGCGAGGCGGGAGTCGGCAAGACCGAGGCCGCGAAGGCGCTCGCGACGGCGCTCGACGCGCGGCTGATCCGGCTCCAGTGCTACGAGGGCCTCGACGTCTCGCACGCGGTCTACGAGTGGAACTATTCGCGACAGCTCCTGCACATCCGCGCTGCGCAGGAGGGAACCGTCTCGGAAGAGGAGCTGTTCGGGCCCGAGTTCCTCATCCGGCGGCCGCTGCTCGAGGCGATCGACACGGAAGAGCAGGTCGTGCTTCTCATCGACGAGGTCGATCGCGCGGACGAGGAGTTCGAGGCGTTCCTGCTCGAGGTGCTCTCGGACTTCCAGATCACGATCCCCGAGCTCGGCACGATCCGCGCGCGGCGCCGGCCGGCCGTGGTCCTCACCTCGAACCGCACGCGCGAGCTCCACGACGCGCTCAAGCGGCGCGCGCTCTTCCACTGGATCGGGCATCCGTCGATCGACCGCGAGATCGAGATCGTGAAACTACGCGTCCCGGGAATTCCCGAGCGGCTCGCGGCGGAAGCAGCAGCGTTCGTCCGCGGCCTGCGCGGGCTCGACCTCGCGAAGCCACCCGGCGTCGCCGAGACGATCGACTGGGCGCAGGCGCTCGCGGCACTCGGCCGCGAGGAGATCGACGCAGAGGTCGTCGAGCAGACCCTCGGCTCGGTGCTCAAGTACCGCGAGGACATCGAGACGGTGCGGGACGAGACGCTCGTCGGGTTGATCGAGGAAGCGCGCGCGACCGCGAACCGCTGATGCACGGCACCGCGATCGTCGGGCACGTCGTGACCTTCGGACGCGTCCTGCGCGAGGCCGGGATCGAGGTCGGGCCCGGGCGGATCGCCGACGCGGTGCGGGGGCTCGACGCGGTCGACCTCACGAAGCAAGAGGACGTCTACTTCACGCTCCGCCTGACGCTCGTCTCGCGCCACGACGAGCTCGAGCTCTTCGACCGCGCGTTCCGGGCCTGGTTCCTGCGGGGGCCGGTGGCACCCATCCTCAGGCAGCGGAGCGAGCAGCAGCTCGCGAGCCGCGTCGCACGCGACAGGCTCGACGCTCCCGATGAGGACGGAGCCCCGAGCGACGGCGAGCCGCTCGACCTCGGCGCCTCCGAGCAGGAGCTCGTGCGCGAGAAGGACTTCGCGGAGATGACGCGGGAGGAGTTCGAGCGCGTGCACCGCCTGATGGACGCGATCGCCCGCACGCGCCCGCAACGCACCTCGCGCCGCCGCTCGCCCGACCCGCGCGGCGACGTGCTCGACATCCGGCGCATGCTGCGCCGCAGCCTGCGCTCCGGCGGCGACCCGGTCGACCAGCCGTGGCGCTCCCGCAAGACCGTCCCGCGCAAGCTCGTCGTCCTCTGCGACGTCTCGGGCTCGATGGACGCGTACGCGCGCGCGTCGCTCCTCTTCCTCCACTCGCTCGTCGGCACGGGCCATGTCGAGGCGTTCGCGTTCGGGACGCGTCTCACACGGCTCACCGGAGATCTCGCGACCCGCGATCCGGAGGAGGCGCTTCGGCGCGCCACCGAGGTCGCCGTGGATTGGGGAAGCGGCACCCGGATCGGCAACGCGCTCGCCGAGCTCAACTCCGTCTACGGGCCGCGCGGGCTTCTACGTGGTGCGGTCGTCGTCATCGTCTCGGACGGGTGGGAGCGTGACGACCCCGGCCTGATCGGCCGCGAGATGGCGAAGCTCGCACGCGCGGCCTACGCGGTCGTCTGGGTGAACCCGCTGAAGGGGAACCCGGAGTACCAGCCGCTCGCCGGCGGGATGCGCGCGGCGCTCCCGTTCGTCGATCGGTTCCTCCCCGGCCATAATCTCAGGAGTCTCGAGGAGCTGGCGACCGTGCTCGCCGGCATCGAAAGGAGGCACGCAGCGTGAAGGAGATCCTCCCCGAGGTCGAGCGTTGGCAGCAGGAGGGCGAGAAGGTCGTCCTCGCGACCGTCGTCGCGTCCCGCCGTTCCGCACCGCGGCCGATCGGGTCGAGCCTCGCGATCTCGGAGTCCGGGAAGATGTGCGGATCCGTGTCGGGCGGCTGCGTCGAGAGCGACGTGTTCGAGAACGCGCGCGAGGTCTTCGAGAGCGGCGAGCCGCGGCTCGTGTCCTACGGCTTCACCGACGACGAGGCCTGGAGCGTCGGGCTGCCCTGCGGCGGCGAGATCGACGTCTTTCTCGAGAGGCTGGAATGAAGGCGGGAAGCGCCTTGTCCGCGAAGCGGACCAGTGGAGGGCGTCAGATGCGTGAGGCACCCTCGTGACACTGGTCGAACGCCTCGCGCGGCTGCGCGAGTCGGAGGAGCGCGGGGTCCTCTTCACGCGCGTCGAGGGGGACGGCGTCGGCGAGAAGACGCTCGTGCTGGAGTCCGGCGAGCGGATCGGCGACGGGCTCGACGAGGCGGTCGCGCACTTCGACGAGCTCATCCGCCGAGGCCGAAACCGCCTGCTCGAGCTCGAGGACGGGTCGAAGGTCTTCGCGGAGTGGTACGGGCCGCCGCCGCGGCTCTTCGTCTACGGCGCGGTCGACACCGCGGAGGCGCTCTGCCGCGGCGCGAAGCTCCTCGGCTGGAAGACGATCGTCGCGGACGCGCGCGGGAAGTTCGCGACGCCCGAGCGGATCCCGTCGGCGGACGAGCTCATCGTCGAGTGGCCGCAGGAAGCGCTCGCGCGAGTCGCTCCCGACCACCAGACGGCGATTGTCGTCCTCACGCACGACGACAAGTTCGACGAGCCGGCGCTCGCGGGCGCGCTCGAGACGGAGGCGTTCTACATCGGCGCGCTCGGCTCGCGGCGCAACCAGGAGCGGCGGCGCGAGCGGCTGCTAGAAGCCGGCGTCCCGGAGGAGTCGCTCGACCGGATCATGGGCCCGTGCGGGCTCGACATCGGCGCCGACACGCAGGAGGAGACTGCGGTCTCGATGCTCGCCGAGATCCTCGCCGTGCGCGCAGGCCGTTCGGGCGGCTTCCTGAAGGCGGCGAAGCAGCGCATTCACGTCGAGGTGGAGTGACGCGGACGGCGATCGTCACCGGGGCCGCACGCGGGCTCGGCGAGGCGATCGCGCGACGGCTCCACGGCGACGGCTACCACGTCGTGCTCGCGGACGTCGACGCCGAGGGAGTCGAGCGTGTCGCGGGCGAGCTCGGCGAAGCGGCGCTGGCAATCGTGCACGACGTCCGCGAGCTCTCCTCGTGGGAGCGGCTACTCGCGAGCCTCGACGGAGAGCCGTACGCACTCGTGAACAACGCCGCGCGGACCGAGTTCCGCTCGTTCTGGGAGATCGACGTCGAGGAGTGGGACGACGTGCTCGCGACGAACCTCCGCGGCACCTACCTCGGCTGCCGAGTCGTCGGCGCAGCGCTGCGCGAGCGCGGCGCGGGGCGGATCGTGAACCTCGCGAGCGACGCCGCGTTCGCGGCGAGCGGCGCCTCGGGAGCGCACTACGCAGCCTCGAAGGCCGGCGTCGTCGCCGTGACGCGGCGCGCGGCGACGGAGCTCGCCCCGCACGGCGTCACCGTCAACGCAATCGCGCCGGCCGCCATCGACGGGCCTCTCGCGCGTGAGGTGCTCCGCGACCGGCGCGAGGAGAAGCTCGGGTCGATCCCCGTCGGCCGACTCGGTCGCCCGGAGGAGGTGGCCGCGCTCGTCTCGTTCCTCGTCTCGGACGACGCCGGCTACGTCACCGGCGCGACGCTCGACCTCAACGGCGGCGCGCTGATGCGGTGATGACCGAGGACCGCTGGAACGCGTTCATCACGCGCGTCGCGCCTGCCGGCGGAGGTGACGGCCCGCTCGCCGGCCGGACGCTCGGAGTCAAAGATCTCTTCGACACCGCCGGCGTGCGGACGACCTACGGCTCGGGCCTCTACGCGGAGCATGTGCCGGACCGGACCGCACCGGCAGTGCAGAGGCTGCTCGACGCCGGCGCCGTGCTCGTCGGGAAGACGCACCTGCCGGAGTTCGCGTGGAGCGTTCTCGGGCAGAGCCCGTGGTACGGGACCTGCGGGAACCCCGCGGCGCCCGGCCGGACGACCGGCGGCTCGTCGAGCGGCTCCGCGGCGGCGCTCGCGGCGGGGCTCTGCGAACTGGCGCTCGGCACCGACACCGGCTGCTCCGTCCGGCTTCCCTCCGCGGCCTGCGAGACCGTCGGTCTCAAGTCGCAGTGGGGGCTCATCTCGCTCGACGGCGTCTTCCCGTTGTGCCCGACGCTCGACACCGTGGGGCCGATGGCGCGGAGCGTCGAGGACGTCGCGCTCATGTGGTCGGTGCTCACAGGCCGCGCCGCACCGGAGCCCGCACTCGAGGGCCTCACCGTGGGCCTGCTCCGGCAGCCCCCCGGGATCGGCGACGGGCGAGAGACGGAGTCGAGCGACGCCGCCGAGGCGTGGGTCGCCGACCTCGAGCGCCTCGGCGCGCGGATCGTCGAGTCTCGTATGCCGGAGCCGTCCGCGAACACCTGGCCGCAGTTCCAGCACGAGGCGCTGCAGTCGCACGCGGCGACCTTCCCGAGCCGGGGCGACGAGTACGGCGAGATCATGCGGATCAAGCTCGAGGCGGCGCAGCGCGCCACGCCCGAGGCGATCGAGGCCGCGTATCGCGCGATCGACGAATGGCGGCGCTACGAGCCCGAGGTCGATCTCTACGTCAGCCCCTGCTACGCGATCGACCTGCCGCCCGAGGACGCGAACGAGCTCGAGATCCGTCTTCCGCTCACGTCGTTCCTGCGCTGGGTGAACCTCACGGGCTGGGCCGGGCTCGCGCTCGGGAACATGCAGCTCGTCGCCCCCACGGACGAGGTCGTGCTCGCCGCCGGCCTCGCCTGGGAGCGCGGCTAGCGCGGCGGAAGGGCGCGCACGGCCTCGAGGTGCACGGTCACACCGTCGTCGACCGCCTGCGGATACTCGTAGCCGAGCGCGTCGCCGACCTCCTTCGCAACCCGCCGGAACAGTGCCGTCATGCGGAAGACCGCGTCCCAGCTCTCCTCGATGCCGGCGCCGGCGTACGTGTCCAGGAGCTCCGCCGCGAGGTCAGGTGGAAGAAGCCGCTCGAGCCCACGGCCGAGAACACCTGGCCTGACCGACCAGCAGTGCTCGATCTCGATCTGCCACTCGAGGAAGCGCCGCAGCGGGCCGAGCTTGGAGTCGTAGTCGAGGACGAACTTCGCGAACACGACCTCGCCGCGCCAGAGCGCCTTGGCGACGTAGGTCATGGCCCACCAGAACTCCTCGACCTGGGCCTCGTACTCCTCGCGCGACGGCGGTGACGGGATGTGCGCCTGATAGGTCGCCGGCGCCCAGCGGGACGTCTTCTCGTCCTTGTCGAGCAGGACGCGGTAGCCGACGTCGAGGTCGTCCGGGAGCAGGTCGGCCTGGGCGACGCGATCGAGGAGCTCCTCCGGCCAGAGCGTGTAGTCGACCTTCACGCCGTCGTCGTAGACGACGCCGCGGAAGACGATCCTCTCGCCGAGGAGCGTCGTCTCGTCGCCCCAGCGCGCGAGCGGGCGGCCGACGGCTGCCGCCCAGCCGTAGCCGGACTCGAACGGCGCGAGGTCACGCACGGCCGCGATCACGTCGTAATCCGAGAGTTGGTCGACGGTGTCGTCCTGTCGCGCGCGCGAGCTCGTCAGGACGAGCGCGCGGATCCCGTCGTCCCGCTCGCCCCACGCCAGCAGCCGCCCGAGTACCTCGCTTTCGTCCAGGAGCACCACGGCTAGCTTCGCAACCGCTCGTGACGGCGTCAGCCTGACGCACACGAACGCCCCACGTGGGCGAGTAGGCTCCCGGCGCGTGAAGGTCCTCACCGTCGTCGGGAATCGCCCGCAATTCGTCAAGAGCGCTCCGCTGTCGGTCGGGTTTCTCCTCGTGGGGATCGACGAGGTCGTCGTCCACACGGGGCAGCACTACGACAATGCGCTGTCGGAGGTCTTCATCCAGGAGCTCGGCCTGCCGCAGCCGCGCCACCGGCTCGGCCTGAAGACGGCCGACCCCGACGTGATGACGCCGGCGATCGAAGCAGTCATCCGCGCGGAGTCCCCGGATCTCGTCCTCGTCTACGGCGACACGAACTCGACGCTCGCGGGGGCGCGCGCAGCCGCGCAGGCGGCGGTCCCGGTCGCGCACGTCGAAGCCGGCCTGCGCAGCGGAGACATGTCGATGCCGGAGGAGCACGCGCGGATCGAGGTCGACCGCATCGCCTGGCTGCTCTTCTGCCCGAACGACCGTGCGCGGGCCACCCTGACTCAGGAGGGCGTCCTCGGCCAGACGCATGTCGTCGGCGACGTCATGGCGGAAGCGAGCGCCCGCTTCGCGCCCATCGCGCGCGAGCGCTATCCGGTCCCGCTCGAGCCCGGGAGCTATGTCGTCGCCACGGTCCACCGGCAGGCGAACGTCTACCAGCCGCGGCTCGGACGGATCATCGACGGGCTGAACCGGCTCGGGGAACGTGTGGTCTTCCCGGCGCATCCGCGAACGCGCGAGCAGATCCGCAAGGAGAGGATCAGGGTCGAGGAGAACGTGCACGTCACCGCCCCGCTCAGCTATCTCGAGCTCGCGTCCCTCGCCTCGCAGGCGCGCGTGATCGCGACCGACTCGGGCGGCCTGCAGAAGGAGGCGTACTGGTACGGCGTGCCGTGCGTGACGCTCAGGCCCTCGACCGAGTGGATCGAGACGGTCGAGGTGGGTGCGAACGTGCTCGTCGACGACGACCCCTACGCGATCGTCCTCGCCGTGAAGCACGCGAAGATGCCCGACCGGCGGCCGCAGCTGTACGGAGACGGGCGTGCGTCGGGCCGAATTGCGGGGGTTCTCCTCGCTACGATCCCCGGCCGATGAAGCGCGATGTCGCCATCGTGGGCGCCGGCTACGTCGGCGTCCCGCTTGCCGAAGCCTTGGCTGCCGGGGGAAAGACCGTCCTGCTCGTCGACGTGGACGCGGCGCGCGTGGCGCAGCTCAACCGCGGCGAGAGCTACATCGGAGACGTCTCGCCGGAGAGCCTCGCAGGACTGGTCGCGGACGGTCGGATCGCCGCGACCACGGACTACGACGAGCTGCGCGACGCGGACGCGATCGTCATCGCGCTCCCGACGCCCCTCTCGCGCCAGCGGGAGCCGGATCTCACGATCCTCCTGTCCGCGGCCGAGGAGATCGCGAAGCGCCTCCGCCAGGGCCACCTCGTCATCCTCGAGTCGACGACGTACCCGGGGACCACCCGCGAGCGCCTGCTGCCTGTTCTCGAGACGGGCAGTGGCTTGAAGGCGGGAGACGGCTTCCAGCTCGCGTTCTCGCCGGAGCGGGTCGACCCGGGCCGGACGGACTGGACGGCGAAGAACGTGCCGAAGATCGTCGGCGGGATCGACGAGGCCTCGACCGCGGCCGCGGCTGCCGTCTACGAAGGCGCGATGGACACGGTGCACACGGTCTCGTCGCCCGAGGCGGCCGAGCTCACGAAGCTGCTCGAGAACATCTTCCGCTCCGTGAACATCGCGCTCGTCAACGAGCTCGCGCAGCTCTGCGACCGGATGAACATCGACGTCTGGGAGGTGATCGACGCGGCGGCGACGAAGCCGTTCGGGTTCATGTCCTTCAAGCCGGGTCCGGGCCTCGGCGGGCACTGCATCCCGATCGACCCCTTCTACCTCACCTGGAAGGCACGCGAGTACGGCTTCTACACCGAGTTCATCGAGCTCGCGGGGAAGATCAACGAGTCGATGCCGTACTTCTGCCGCTCGGTCGTCTCGCAGGCGCTGAACCACCACTCGCAGAAGTCGCTCAAGGGCTCGAGGATCCTCGTCCTCGGCGTCGCCTACAAGCCGGACATCGACGACACGCGCGAGTCGCCGGCCGTGAAGCTGATCTCGCTGCTCGAGAACGCCGGTGCGGACGTGTCGTACCACGACCCACACGTCCCGTCCTTCGCGCAGAACGGCCTCGCGATGAGCTCGGTCGAGCTCGATCCGCCCGCATACGACTGCGTCGTCGTCGTCACGAACCACTCGAGCATCGACTACGACCGGCTGGTCGACGAGTCCGCGCTCGTGGTCGACCTGCGAAACGCGACCGGCACGAACGGCAAGGAGTCCGACAAGGTCTGGAAGCTGTGAGCGTGCAGCACCCGCGGGCCGGGCATGCCCGGCCCCTACACAGCCGATGCTCTCGTAGGGGCGAGGCATGCCTCGCCCGCGTCTACCCCGTCGCACACGAGGGCGACGAAAACCTGTGAGCATCAAGATAGGAGTCGTGGGGCTCGGGCACTGGGGCCCGAACCTCGCCCGCAACTTCGCCGAGCTCGCGGAGCTCGCATGGCTCTGCGACGAGGATCCCGGCCGACGCGAGCTCGTCGAGCGGTATCCGCACGCGCGCTTCACGACGAGCTTCGACGACCTCCTCGCGGACGACTCGCTCGACGCCGTCGTCGTCGCGACCCCGGTCCCGACCCACTTCGAGCTCGCACGCCGCGTGCTGGAGGCCGGCAAGCACGTCCTCGTCGAGAAGCCGCCGGCCATGCGGGCGCACGAGATGGACGAGCTCGTCCGCCTCGCCGACGAGCGCGACCGCGTCCTCATGCCCGGGCACCTGCTCCTCTACCACCCCGGCATCCGGCGCGTGAAGGAGATGGTCGCCGCGGACGAGCTCGGCCAGGTGCTGTGCGTGTACGGGAACCGCCAGAACCTCGGGATCATCCGCTCGAACGAGAACGCGCTCTGGTCGCTCGGCGTGCACGACCTGTCGGTGATCCTCTACCTGCTCGACGAGGACCCCGAAACCGCCGTCGCACAGGGCCGTGACTTCCTGACGCGCGGGGTCGAGGACGTCGTCTTCTGCTACCTGCGCTTCCCGTCGGGGAAGATCGCGCACATGCACCTGTCGTGGCTCGACCCGCACAAGATGCGGAAGATCACCGTCGTCGGGACCGAGAAGATGGTCGTGTTCGACGACATGGAGCTCGAGCGCAAGGTGACCGTGTACGAGAAGGGGCCGTGGCGGCCCTCAGACCGCTACGGCGAGTGGCAGACGCGGACCGGCGACATCTTCAGCCCGCGGATCGCGAACGACGAGCCGCTCAAGCTCGAGTGCGCCGAGTTCCTGCGGCTCGTCGGCGGCGACGGAGACCGGCGCCAGGTGGCCACCGACGGAGCGCGGGTCGTGCGCGCGCTCGACATGCTGACGACCTCACTAGGCAATGGCTGAGATCCATCCCACCGCGACGGTCCATCCCGGGACCGTCCTCGGCGAGGGCGTCAAGATCCTGGAGAACGCGGTCGTCGGCAAGCAGCCCGTCCTCTCTCCCCGGTCGACGGCGAAGCGGGAGCCGCTGGCGCCGACGAAAATCGGCGCCGGAACCGTCGTGTCCACGGGCGCGATCGTCTTCGCCGGGTCGACGATCGGCGCCGGCGTGATCCTCGGCGACCAGTCCTGCATCCGCGAGCGGGTCACGATCGGCGCGAACGTCGTCATCGGCCGCGGCTCGCTCGTGGAGAGCGACACCGTCATCGGCGCGGAGACGACGATTCAGGCGAACGCGTACATCACGACGAGATCGACCCTCGAGGAGCACGTCTTCATCTCACCTTGCGTCGTGACCACCGACGACAACTTCATGGGCAGGACCGAGAAGCGCCATGCGCTGAAGAAGGGCCCCACGATCCGTCGCGGCGCGCGGGTCGGCGGCGGCGCCGTGCTCTGCCCCGGCGTGGAGATCGGCGAGGAGGCGTTCGTGGGCGCCGGCGCCGTCGTGACGCAGGACGTCCCGCCGAGGACCGTCGTCGTCGGGAACCCCGCGCGTGTGCTGCGCGAGGTCCCCGAGGACGAATTCGCTCCGCCGGAGTCAGGGATAGGCGGGGCGTAACGAGGGGCGCGCCCCGGAGCAGTGGCCGAAGGCCTCAGACTCGAACCCAGAATCGGGTCCAGGACCGCGTGCAGTCCCGGTAGGCGTTCGGGTGGGGTGGTAGAAGGCGTCCAGGGCGCGGTCCCGCGGTGGGTAAGATCGTGATCAGCACGTCCGCGGTGCGATCCTGGTACTCGACGACGATCTCCGACTCGCGCGCGCCAGCGTCCTCGTTCCAGAACAGCCTGACGACGACACCGCTCGATTCGCGCTCCGCGCAACCGCATCTCCCCATACCCGCCTCTTGTCGCTTCGCTCACGATCCGCCGCGGTGGTAAAGAGCGCGTCACGCCGCGATGAAACACTTCTTATGTCTCCTCAGGTACGCGGGGCGCGCGAGCCGAGCGTGCGCTTGACGTACGACAGCCGGTAGCCGGCGTGGCCGGGGCTGGAGATTCGCACCTGGATGTAGTACGTGCCCGTCACCGTCGGCGTGAAGGAGACGTGCTCGCGGCCCCCGAAGCGCGCGGACAGCTTCGCCCGGTTCCGCACGCTCGAGACGTTCGTGACCGAGCGCGTCCGCGGGAGCCAGAGCGCCAGGCTCAGGTCGGCGCTGTCGCTGCCCGCGAGTGAGACCCAGACGCGCTGCCGAGCCTGCAGGCGGATCGCGTAGACGTCGTCCTGGTCGTCCCAGAAGTCGACGGTCGCCTTCAGGCGCCGGCTCGAGCGCGAGAAGAAGGCGGCGCGCTTCCCGACGTCGTCGTTCGTCTCGTAGCGGTCGCGCATCGGCAGGGGCTCCTCGATGGCGTCGAGCGCGGCGGCGACGTCCAGCCGCCCCCAGCCCGAGTGCTCGTCCCGGCCCAGGCTGCAGAGGGCGCAGCCCGTCTGCGGAGTCAGGTCGACGGCGGTGTCCTGGAGGATCTGCGTCACCTGGTCGGCGTGCAGGCCCGGACGCACGCCCAGGAGCTGCGCAGCGGCGGCGGTCACGAGCGGCGCGGCGAAGGAGGTCCCCTGCGCCTCCCGGTACTCGTCCGGCCCGCAGCTCGAGTACCCCTGCTCGGAGCAGGCGGGATAGCGCGACGTGAGCGAGCGCGGAAGGATCGAGAGGATCCGGTCGCCCGGCGCCGCGAGGTCGTTGTAGATCTGGTCGCGATTCGAGTACTTCGGCACGGCCCCGGCCTCGTTGACCGCGCTCACGCCGAGCACGTGCGGCAGCGCGGCCGGGTAGCTCGCGTACGGCCAGGGCATCCCCGGCGCGTGGTCGCCGTTCCCGACGGCCGCGACCACGACGACGCCCTGCGAGACCGCGTACGCGACCGCGTCGGCCTCGAGCTGCGAGTACGTGTCGCGGTCCGGATCGAGCGGATCGCGGAGGCCGCCGAAGCTGAGGTTGATCACGCGGGCGCCGTTGCTCACCGCCCACCGGATCGCCTTCGCCTCGGCCTCGACCGGGATCTCGCGAGAGGGCGTCACGACCTTCGCGACGAGCAGGTCGGCGGACGGGGCGAGGCCGGCGATCCCGATCCCGTTGTCGAGCACCGGCCGCGATGATCCCGGCCACGAACGTGCCGTGCCCGGAGGTGTCCTGGAGCGGGGAGCCCCCGACGAAGCTCCTCGAGCCGGAGAGCTTCTTCGCGAGCTCGGGATGGTTCGCGTCCACGCCGGAGTCGATCACCGCGACCGGAACGTCGAAGAGCGGCGGCAGCGTCGTCCAGCTCTCGTAGAAGCGGCTCTTGGCGATGTACCACTGCCGCGGGGCGAGCGGGTCGGTCGGGGTCAGCGCGAGCCGCCGCGAGAACGTCGGTTCGACATAGCGGATGCCGCGGATCCCGCGTAGCGAGACGCCGGCCGGGAGGTCGGTCACGAGCGCGGGGATCGGGCTGAGGCGCACCGGGCGCGTGCCGGTCCTCCGCTCGACCGCCGCCGCCACCTCGGCGGGATCCGCGCCGGGCGCAAGCCCGATGGCCACGCGGCTGGCTTCGGCGACAGCCGGTGCGGCGAGCGCTGCGGCGAGCGCAAGCGCGACGAGGAGCGCGCGCCGGATCATCCGCCACCCACCCGGACGAGGATCGGAGGCGAGGAGCCCTCCTTCACCTGCAGCCGGTAGCGCGTCTGGCGCATGGGCTTGACCTCGATCGAGAACGCGCCGGTCGCGTCGCGCGAGACAGGGCCGACCTTCGACCACGACGTCCCGCCGTCGACCGATGCCGCGAGCACCGGCGACTGCAGGCCGCGCGCGATCCCGGTCAGCGTGAGCGGCGTACCGGCAACTGCGGCGCCGCCGATCGGATCGAGGCGGAGGACGCCGATGTTCACCCACGTCGAGCGGAGGCCGAGGCTCGTGCGCAGGAGCGTCACCGGAATCTTCGACGGGCCCCCGATCGTCTGGAGCGTGAACGTCTTGAGACGGCCGGAGGGCGTCGGCACGCCCACGGCGTCGACGACGCGGGCGCCTACCCCGAACTTCGACTGCACGGTCCGGGCGCCGAGCAGGATCGGTCCCCACCGGTGGTGCGGGGAGTACCGGTCCCAGGGATCCGGTCGCGAGACGAGGTAGGGCACGGGGCTGCCGAACACGTCGGCCGCGTTCGCCGTCTTCCCGCCGGAGCTCGAGAAGTAGAACGTCCTCGCGATCTTCCCGGCGTAGAGCACGACCTTGCCCGCGGTCGCCCGGACGGCGTCGTTCGTCCGCTCGGTCTCGCCCTCGACCCCGCGGTAGACCTGGTCGCGGACGTCCGAATAGAGGTGGTACGGCTTCCCTTTCTGGACGCTCGAGAGCGCGTACGTGCGGGCGGCGATCGCCTGCGCCTCGAGCGCCTCGGAGGGCCACGAGAACGGCATCTCGTTCGCGACGACGCCCTGGATGTAGTCGTCCAGCGAGATGACGTTGATCGCGCGCAGGAAGCCGTTCTGGACGCTCAGCTCCAGGGCCCCGCGGAACGCGATCCCGTCGAAGGTCAGCGGACCGCCCTTCCCGGGCCGGACGAGGAGCGGCGACGCGGCTTTGATCTTCCCGTTCGGGCCCTTGAACACGAGGTTGGGCCTGAGCGTGAGCGCGCCCTTCGGCAGCGCGTGCTTCACGCCGAGGCCGTCCACGGCGGAGAAGGCGCCCGGCGAGGTCAGCGCGACGGCCCTGCGACCCTCGGCGAGCAGGACGCGCAGCTTCTTCGTGCCCGCCCGCCCGATCGTCGTACCCGTGTAGAAGTACGCGAGGATCTCCTTGTGCGAGCGGCCTTCGAGCGCCATGCCGTACGCGCCGTACTGGCTCATGCCCACGCCGTGCCCCCAACCGCGCCCGGACACGACGAAGAGCGCCTCACCGGGAGCGGGCGCTGGTTGTGCCGAGGCCGTCGTTGCGACGACCGCGACAAGAGCCGCAAGAACAGTCGAGAACCGCAAGACGTAAACCCAGGCTAGCGACATAACGTTAAGGAAGGTGTTCGGTTGCGGTTGGGGCTTTCTCGATGCCCCGTTGCGTTCAGCGCCAGGCCGTCTCCTGCACGGGCGCCCGCTCCTTGAGCGGCTCCCACCAGGCGCGGTTCGCCGCGTACCACGCGACGGTCTCCGCGACTCCGTCGTCGAACCCCTGTGCGGGCGCCCAGCCGAGCTCGCTCTGGAGCTTCGACGCGTCGAGCAGGTAGCGGCGATCGTGGCCCGGCCGGTCGGGGACGATCGTCTTCAGCGACGCCGGCTTCCCGGTCAGCTCGAGGACGAGGTCGGCGAGCTCCTCGATCGTCGCCTCGACGCCGGAGCCGACGTTGTACGTCTCGCCTAGGCGCCCCTCCTGCAGCACTCGGTCGATAGCACGGCAGTGGTCGAGCACGTGCAGCCACTCGCGCTTGTTCTGCGTGGAGGCGTACATCGGCAGCGGGAGGTCGTCGAGCGCGTTCGTGACGAAGAGCGGCAGCACCTTCTCCGGGAACTGGAACGCGCCGTAGTTGTTCGAGCAGTTCGTGATCGTGACCGGCAGCTCGAAGGTCTCGTGGTACGCGCGCACGTAGTGGTCGGCGGCGGCCTTCGAGGCGTTGTAGGGCGTGCGCGGGCGGTACGGCGAGTCCTCGGTGAAGACCTCGCCCGAGTCGAGCGCGAGATCGCCGTAGACCTCGCAGGTCGAGACGTGGTGGAAGCGCTGGACTCCGGTCGCGCGCGCCGCCTCGAGCAGGAGCTGCGTCCCGAGGACGTTGGTTCTCGCGAACAGGCCCGGGTCGAGGACTGCGAGGCTGTTGTGCGACTCGGCCGCGAAGTTCACGATCGTGTCCACGCCCTCGTCCTCGATCGTCTTCTGCGCGAGCTCGAGGTCGCCGATGTCGCCCTGGACGAACACGATGCGCTCCTCGACGTCGGCGAGACTCGCACGGTTTCCGGCGTACGTCAGCAGGTCGTAGACGACGAGGTGGTCGTCGGGATGGTGCTCGAGCCAGTAGTGCACGAAGTTCGAGCCGATGAAGCCGGCTCCGCCGGTGACGAGAAGGCGCATCTGCGGAAGGCTACCGCCCGTTAGCAGGCACTTCGGGCACTTCGAGCGCTTCGAGACATGCACGGAGCCCTTCGCGCCAGTGCGGAAGGGCCGGCGCGCCCGCTCTCTCGCTCCGCAGGACGCTGTTTGCCGGGCGGGGTGCGGGTCTTCCGAGCTCCTCGGTCGTGACCCGGCGCACGCGACAGTCGAGCCCGGCCTCCTCGAAGATCGCCTCCGCGAAGTCGGCCCACGTGCAGTCGCCGTCCGCTGCCAGGTGCCAGGTGCCGCGCGGAGAGTCCTGGTCGACGAGCTCGCGCACGGCGGTCGCGAGATGGCCCACGTAGGTCGGGCAGCCGCGCTGGTCGTCGACGACGGCGACCTCGTCTCGCTCGGCCCCGAGCCGAAGCATCGTGCGGAGGAAGTTGTGGCCGGTCGGGCCGAAGAGCCAGGACGAGCGGACGATCCACGCGTCGGGACCGGCGGCAGCCTCACCGTGCAGCTTCGTCCGCCCGTAGGCGGAGAGCGGGCTCGGGCCGTCCGACTCGACGTACGGCTCGCGCTTCCGGCCGTCGAAGACGTAGTCGGTCGAGAAGGCCACGAGCGGCGCTCCGAGCGACGCCGCGTTCGCCGTCCCTCCCACGTTCACCGCCGCCGCGCCCTGCGGATCGGCCTCGGCGCCGTCCACGTCCGTCCAGGCGGCGGTATGCAGGACGAGGTCGAGAGGGCCGCGCGCGGTATCGGGCGGGGACTCGCTCACGTCCCAGTCGGCACGCGTAAGCGGCACGAGCTCGTCGTCGGCGAAAGCCTCCTGCAACGCGCGACCGAGCTGGCCGCCCGCGCCGGTGATCAGGACGCGACGGCGGCGTCGCGCGCTGAGAGGATCGGCGTGCTCGTGCTCCATAGCTGGGCGACGCGCGGGTCGTTCCAGGGAATCGTGTGCTCGTCGGGGTCGTCGGGGTCGTACTCGGCCGTGACGTGGTAGCAGAACAGGCAGTCCGTGAGCGCCTCGTAGCCGTGTCCGTAGTGACCGGGGATGTAGATCGCGACCGGGTTGTCGTCGCCGATGTCCTCGGAGTACGTCTCGCCCGTCTCCCGGTCGAGGACGACGACGCGAGCCATGCCGTCGAGGCACGCGAAGACGTCGGACTGGCCGCGCAGGTGGTAGTGGAGCCCGCGCACGACGCCCGCGCGGGAGAAGACGACGTTCGTCTGCGGGGTCGCAGCCGGCAGCTGGCTGTCGCGCCGCAGCTCGCAGAACCAGCCGCGCTCGTCCTCGTGCCGGACCAGCGGGATGCGCCGCACGCCCTCGAGCATCTCTACTCGGCGCAAGACCGGTATCCGCTAGCGCGGATCCCGGTCGCGCAGAAATCCCTGAAGGCGGTCGCTTCGCGGCCGCGGGTCGCGGTACTAGGACTCATTGTTCACACCAGTCTCTTCGATCCTGCGGCCGATGTCCGCGAGGTGCTGCCAGTGCTTGCCCGCATCCTCCCACCAGCCCTCGACCTCGATCGCGTCGAGCCGCCCGTGCGTCGCGTAGTAGCGGTTCACGTCGGTGATCTCGAGCTCGCCGCGCGAGGACGGCTCGAGGCGGGCGATGACGTCGTACACGTCGGACGGGTAGCAGTAGAGGCCGACGACCGCGTGCGAGGTCGGGGGCGCGTCGTAGCGCGTGTCGACGACGCCCGCCTTCTCGACGATGTCGCTCACGACGCCGTCGCCGTCGTAGACCACGACGCCGAAGTTCTCCGGGTCGTCGACCTCCTTCACGAAGATGCGCGCGCGGCTCTGGCTCTCGTCGCCGGCCCAGTCGGTGATCGCGTCCGTCTGCGCGCGTTCGAAGACGTTGTCCCCGAGCACGACGACGAGCGGCGCATCCCCGGCGAAGTCCCGCGCCATGCCCACCACCTGCGCGATGCCGCCCGGCTCGGTCTGGACCTTGTACGTGAGCTCGAGCTCCAGGATCGGGTCGGCGCCCCCGCGCGAGACGAGGCGCCCGTCGCCGAGGAGGTCGATCATCTGGCCGGCGTGGCCCTTGCCGGTGACGACGAGGACGTCCCGGATCCCCGCGAGCTGGAGCAGCTGGAGCGGGTAGTAGATCATCGGCCAGCTCCCGACCGGCAGCAGATGCTTGTTCGTGACGCGGGTCAGCTCGCCGAGCCGCGTCGCCTCGCCCCCCGCGCAAATGAGCCCCTTCGCCTGCACGCGGGGATGCTAACCGCGTGGCCGCAGCGGATCGCAACAGTCCTAGCGCGGCCGCACGCACGATCAGGACCTGACCCGGTCCTCTGACCGGTACGATGAACCGCTCTAGCGGCTCACCCCTCCGGTCTGCGCTCGCGGTTCCGCCAGCGCTCGCGCATCACCGCCTTGCGCCGCTTTACTCCCGGCACCGCCCGGACCGCGGCGAACCAGACGTACAGCAACCCTCCGAGGACACCCGCGACGAGCGCGAGCAGGCGTTTCGGATGCAGCAGGAACAGGAACCCCCGCACCCGGGCGATCGTAGCCGACATACTTCGAACCCAGTCGAGGAAAGGTGGTAGTTCGCATGGCAAGGACCAAAGAGAAGCCGGTGCTGGCCGTCGAGGCTCTGCGCCCATACGTGAAGCGGGCGATGGAGGATCCGGATCTGCGCGAGGACCTGGTCGCAGCCTTCATCGCCGCGCGGGGCCTCTACGGCCAGATCGCGAAGAGTCAGGGCGTCAAGGGCAAGGCCGAGAAGGTCTCGGACAAGGACTTCCAGAACGAGCTCCAGGATCTCGTGACCGAGGTCTCGGCGGCGACCGACCGTCTCCAGGGCAAGAAGGAGCACAAGACGCGCAACCGCGTGATCCTGCTGACCGGCGTGACGCTGGGCGTGCTCTACAACCCGTGGACCGGCCCGGCGACGCGCGAATGGATCCTGAGCCGCGTGGCCGGCGAGAACGGCGACGGGTTCGAGGACTACGCCGAGGCGCTCGGCGAAGACGCCGGCAACGGCGACGTCCCGACGACCGAGATCTAGCCCTAGCCGCCTGGAGTCTGCGGGCGCTCGTCCGTGAGCGCGCGCTCGAGCCCGTTCGGCACGAGGCCGCTCGTCGGGGAGATATCGTCGGCCTGGAGGAGCACCGCTCCCGGGGGCGGGAGGGCATCGGCTCCTGGACCCGTCGGGATGAAGATCCGGCCGGCCGAGAACGAGATGTCCGAAGCCCGTTGCCACGCCACGAGGATCGGGTACGGCGCGACCACGCCGTCGTAGCCGAGCCCGATCATCGCGGCCGGGTGGATCTCGAAGTGGAGGTGCGGCGTCCCGCCCTCGGCGTCGCCCGTGTCCCCGACGAAGCCGATCACGTCGCCGGCCTCGACGCGCTTGCCGTCGATCGCGAGCGGCGTGTAGGCGGAGAGGTGCGCGTAGTAGAACTCGTTGCCGCTGTCGTCCCGCAGCCAGAGGCGGTAGCCGCCGAGGTTGATGAAGCCGACGGTGTGGATCGTCCCGTCGGCCACCGCGAGGACCGGCGCGCCCATGGGCGCGAAGATGTCCTCCCCGTGATGCCAGCCGCCGGGGATGTTCGCCCTCGGCCCCCCGAAGCTGTCGCCGTACGAGACGGGGCCGAAGATCGGGAACACGTACCCGCCCGCCGAGAGCCGGGCCGAGACCTCGGGAGCGACGAGGACGGGCCCGCCGGGAACCGGCTCGTCCGTCGTGCTCGGCTCCGGGGCCGTCGGCAGGCTCGGATCGTCAGGTGGCGGCTCGGGACGCCTGCCCGGGCGAGGAGGCTTTCCAGGCGCCGCGACGGCGACCGTCTGGGCGCTGCCGATCACGATCTCGCTCCCCGCCGGCAGTCCTCCGTGCTCGGTCAGCAGCTGCACGCGGAGGGCGTCCACTCCCGACTGCGCCCTCGGTGGCCCGGTAGGGGCGCTCCCGCTGTCCTCCGAGAGCACGGACAGGATGCCCCAGTCCGAGAGCGCCGCCGTCCCGCCCGGAGACGTCGAGATGTCGTCGTCGAGAGCACGCAGGCCTTGCACCGAGGAGGCGTCCGCGGTCGCGCCCGCCGAGCGGACGCTGGCCCCCGCGCTCGTCGACGCCGTCACCTGCGCGGCGGTGATCTCGCCGTCGAAGAGCGAGAGCACGATCACCTCCGCGAGCGCCTGCGACGCCGCCGACTGGCCGGGCTGGGCCGAGACCTGCGCCTTCGAACGCCCGATCCTGATGATGGAGCCGTCGTCCGGGTACGCGAAGGACTGCACGTCCGCCTTGAGGTTCGTCGGCCATTCGAGCTCTCCGACCGAGACGGGGTTCTGCCCGGGAATGACGATGCGGACGAGGGCGGCGCTCGATCCCGTCGTCGCGGTTCGAGGCGGCGGCGCAGCCGCAGCGAGCGCGGTCGAGAGGACGAGGACCGCTCCGACGACGACGGCGAGACGGGTCACGGGGATTGAGGGTAGCTCGGCCGCGTGCGGTACGTCTTCAGCGCCAGCCGGACGGCCACGATGAGCAGGAGCAGGGCGAACAGGCGACGCAGGACCTCCTCCGGAAGGCTGATCGCGATCAGCGCACCCGCAGCAACACCCGCCGACAGACGCCAGCCCGAGCTCGAGAGCCAGCCGCGGGCGGAAGTTCCCGTAGCGCCGCTGGTTCCATGCGCCCGCCGCGACCGTCGGCAGGATCGCGAGAAGCGAGGTCGCCTGCGCCTCGAGCTGGCCGAGGCCGAGCGCCAAGAGCGCCGGGATGAACAGGATCCCGCCGCCGACACCGAAGAGCCCGGACATCACGCCGGCGGCGACGCCGAGCGTCAGAGCCAGAGCGACGGTGGAAGCACTCACGGCCAGAGCAGCCAGACGCCGGCTCCCGTCAGGAGCAGCGCGAACCCGTAGGAGAGGTTCGCGGTCGAGACTCGCTGCTGGAGCCACGTGCCGGCGAGCGCTCCGCCGGCGGCCGGGATCCCGACGAGCGCGGCGTAGCCGACGTCGACATCTCCGCGAACACCGAAGATGACGACTCCTGCGAGCGCCGTGATGCCGATCGCACCGAGGGACGTGGCGGTCGCGACGCGCTCCGGGATCGCCGTGAAGAGCACGAGCAGCGGCACGGCGACGATCCCGCCGCCGACCCCGAAGAGCGCGGAGAAGACCCCGGCGACGAGGCCGATGGCCACGATTCGCAGCACCCGCGTATCGTAGGAACGTGGGCTGTCGGCTCGTGCTCGTTGCGGTGGTTGCCGGAGTCGCTGTGCTCGTCGGAGCACCGGGTGCCGCGAGCGACCCTCCGCAGACCGTCTCGTCGTATTACCTCGCACGCCAGGACGCACGGCTCTGCCCTTCACCCGTTTGCGGAGGCATCTGGGCCCGCCTCGTCAACCGGAGCCGGACACGCTGCGGCGGACGGTGTCGCGGCGACCGAGTGCTACGCGGCGGCGGCCGACCTCACGCGATTGCACGTCGGCGAGCAGCGGCGCGCGCAGCTCGAGCGGCTGATCGCCCAGGGCCGCGCGCTGGCGCGCGGCAGGCTCGTCCGCGGCCTCGTGACCGGCTTCCCGGAGCTCGACACCTTCGTGGTCTCCGAGGTGTGGGTCGCATCGAGCTCGCAGGGCGAGCCCACGGGCAGCGTGCGGCGGCTGCGCCGGAACGGCATCGTCTGCGTCACGTTCCCCTGCCACACGATCCATGCGGCCGAGCTGAACTCCGCGCGTCATCTCGACGTCACCAGGGTCGATCTCTCGCGGACGGGCGCGCCCGCACGGGAGCGGCAGCGGGCGCTCGGGAGGATCGAGAAGACGACCGGCCTGCTCGCAGCGGGACGCGTGGTGAGGCGGCCGAACGCGGGGCCGGCGGGTGCGAGCCGGACGTTCGTCGCGACGCAGTTCTACACGCGCCAGAAATAGACAGAGCCGCGCTCCTGGGGATCTCCGTTGCCTCGACCGGAGCCGCCGAAGCGCGCTCGGCGGCCGGCCGTACCCGGACCTGAGCGTGAGCGCTGCGAACGAGATTCTCGATCTCTCACGCTCACTCGACCTCGATCCCGCGTCGCTCGAGCGACTTCTCGAACGACTGGAGAAAGCCGGCCGGGCCGCGTATCTCCAGCGTCGAGTCGACCAGCCGGCGATCCACGTCCGGCGTGTACTTCCGCGCCAGCGCGCGGTACTCGTCGAACACCGCGGCCACCTCCTCGTCCCACTCGAGGACGAGGTCGAAGCCGCCCGGAACCCGGCTGGCGCCTCGAACCCGATCGAGGACGACGCCCGAGATCTCCTCGCCGCGGATCACCTCCGAATCGTCGTGGCCACCGACCCGGTCGCGGAAGGGGAAATCCTCCGGATCGACGGCGAGGCGCTTGAGCGGCCTCACCTCGTCCGGGCTCGCCCACTCGCTCGAGTCAGGCCCGCCGGGGAAGAACGGGCTCGGCCGAAACGAGTCGCGCGGGAGCAGGTAGAGCGTCCCGGAACGCCAGATGTCACCGCCCACGTGCGAGCGATCGACGGAGAAGAAATAGAGGTCGAGCACGCGCCCCTCGCGGTCGGTCCACCGCTGGACGCCGTTGCGGATCGTGCCGCGCAGGCGCGAGCGGTCGATGACTGCGAACCACAGCGCCCACAGGCCCACGGGCGTCCCGTAGACCGCCGCCAGGTTGCCCTTGCCTGCGTGGTCCATCACCTCGATCGAGCTCCGCACCGGTAGGAAGACGTCGATGTCGGGCTCGGGCGAGCCGTGGAAGATCACGGCCTCCTGCCGCGTGAGCCATTCGACGAAGCGCCAGCGCGGACGGTCGCCGCCGAGCTCGAGCCAGTCGCCGTCCGGGCTCTCGAGCAGCTCGGCGAGCAGGCGCTCGTACCTCGTCTCTTCGTCGGGGTCGAGCTCGAGCGGGGGTGCATCGAGCCCGCGGCCGCCCGGGAGCTCGTAGCCTTCCGGGGCCCGCTCGAACCCGAGCACGCCGCCGAACACCCCGCCCGGACACGGGTCGCCCGCGGCGAAGACGAGCGACACGCCGTCGAGATCGCCGCCTTCGAGCCGGAATCCGTCAGCGGTCGGCACCGCTCGCGCAGCGAACTCCGGCGGTACCTCGGCAAGCGAAAGCACGAGCTCGCCGTCGTGCTCGAAGACGAGGATCGGCTCCACGCCGAGGAGGTACGTGCCCCAGAGACGCTCGCTCACAGGGCCGTCGACTCCCTCCGCAGCACGTCCCACGCGAGGCGCACGTCGTCCTCGGTCGTGCGGAAGCTGCCGATCGCGAGCCGCAGCACGTAGCGGCCGCCGAGGCGCGTGTGCGAGATGAAGATCTCGCCGGTCGCGTTCACGCGCTCGAGCAGCCGCTCGTTCGACTCGTCCGGCCCGCGGAGGCGGAAGCAGACGACGGAGAAGGGACGCGGCGCAACGACCTCCCAGTCCGGGTCTGCCCGCACCCACTCCTCGAACCGCTCGGCGAGAGACACCGCTGCGCGGATCCGCTCCTGGAGCCCCGACCGCCCGTAGCAGCGGAGCACAGCCCACAGCTTCAGTGCCCGGAAGCGGCGTCCGAGCACCTGGCTGTGCTCGCTCAGGCTCGCAACCTCCTCGGCCACGCGCAGGTACTCGGGGACGAGGCTGAACGCGTCGCGAAACGCCTCGGGGTTGCGTGTCCAGAGCGTCGAGCAGTCCATGGGAACGCCGAGCCACTTGTGCGGGTTCACGACGAGGGAGTCCGCGCGCTCCCAGCCCTCGAAGCGGTCACGGAGCTCGGGACAGACGGCGGCCGGGCCGGCGTACGCCGCGTCGACGTGAAGCCAGACGCCGTCGGCCTCACAGCGGTCGGCGATCGCAGGCACGGGGTCGACGGAGGTCGAGGAGGTCGTCCCGATCGTCGCGACGACGGCACACGCGCCGTCGAGATCGAGCAGGTCGGCGCGCATCCGGAAGGCGTCGTCGACGGGAACCTTGCGGAGCTCGAGCTCGAGGAGCTTGGCCGCCTTGTCCACGGACGAGTGCGCGTGCTCGGAGCAGACGACGACGCGGCGGTCCGGGCGGGCGGCACGGGCGACGGCCAGCGCGACGAGCGTGCTGGTCGAGGCCGTGTCCTCGATGTGGCCGTGCAAACCCGGTGGCAGGCCGAGGAGCTGCGCGAGCCAGTCGAGCGTCACCTCCTCGAGCTCCTGCAGCGCCGGAGAGGTGCGCCAGAGGATCCCGACCTGGTTCAGGCCGGCGATCAGGAGCTCGGCCAGGATGCCCGGCTCCGAGCCCGTCGTCGCGAAGTACGCGAAGAAGCGCGGGCTCTGCCAGTGGGTGATCCCCGGCATGAGCACCTCGTCGAGATCGCGGAGGACGGCCGCGAAGGGCTCCGGCTCGTCGGGCGGGGACGCGGGCAGCGCTGCCCTGACCGCGCCGGGCTCGACCTGCGCGAGCACGGGCCGGTCGCGCACGCCCTCGAGGTACGAAGCGACCCAGTCGAGCGCGGCCGCGCCGTCGTCGCGAAACGAGTTCACGCGAGCCTGTGGTCGGACGAGGGCGAGGCATGCCTCGCCCCTACGGACCGAAGCCATGACGGAAGTCTGTGGTTGTAGGGGCCGGGCATGCCCGGCCCACGGGCGCCGCGACGCAATCACTTGCGCAGCTTCCCGATCTGCGCCCACGAGCGGGTATTCAGGATCTGCTCCTTCGTCAGCCACGCGCGGCGGGCCTGCGCGACGCCGAGCTCGGCGTGTCCGAGCGCGCCGACCGAGTGCGCGTCGGTGTTCACGGGGATCCTGACCCCCGCCTCGCCCGCTAGCCGTGCGTGCGTGTCGCGCATGTCGAGCCGGTCCGGCTGGGAGTTGATCTCGAGCGCAGTGCCTGTCTCCGCGGCCCGCTCGACGACGCGCTCGATGTCGATCTCCGCGCCCTGCCGCTTCAGCAGCCGCCGCCCCGTCAGGTGGCCGATGCAGTCGACGTGGGGGTTGTCGAGCGCGCCGAGGATGCGCTCGGTCGGCGAGCGGTCGAAGGCCGTGTGGATCGAGGCGACGACCCAGTCGAGCTCGGCCAGCACCTCGTCCTCGACGTCGAGCGAGCCGTCGGAGCGAATGTTCACCTCGATCCCGCGCAGCACCTTGAAACCGCGACCGAGCCGCGCGTTGACCTCGTCGATCTCCTTCCACTGGGCCTCCAGGCGTCGCTCGCGCAGGTAGTGCGAATGGTCGGTGAGGCAGAGGAACGAGTACCCGCGCTCACGGGCCGCGGCGGCCATCTCCTCGATCGTGTTCTGGGCGTCCGTCGACCAGCTCGAGTGACAGTGCATCTCGCCCTTCAGGTCTCCGGTCTCGACGAGCTCCGGAAGCTCGTGCTGCCGCGCCGCCGCGACCTCGCCGCTCGCTTCGCGCAGCTCGGCTGGAATGAAGTCGTAGCCGAGGTACGCGTACAGCTCCTCCTCGGTCGCGTGCGTTACGACCTCTTCCGTCTCGGCGACCGTGACCCCGTACTCCGAGATCGAGAGCCCCCGCCGCACCGCATCCTCACGCAGCGCGATGTTGTGGTCCTTCGCGCCCGTGAAGTGCTGGAGCACGTTCCCGTAGCACTCGTGCGGAACGACCCGGAGGTCGAAACGGAGGCTGTCGTGGGCGGCGACCGTCGCCTTCGTGTCCCCGCGCGCGAGCACCTCCGCGACCCACTCCGCCTCGCAGAACGCGGCGATGAGCGCGGGCGCGTCGGTCGAGGTCGCGATCACGTCGACGTCGCGGACCGTCTCCTTGCGGCGGCGGACGCTGCCCGCCTCGGAGACGGCGACGGCAGCGGGATGCGCCTCGAGCTCGGCCACGACGCGGCGGACGGCCGGAAGCGCCGTGCCGAGGAGGCGCCGCTCCTCCGGCTCCTGTCCGAGACCGGCCGCGAGCGCCTTCAGGATCTTCTCCTCGCTCTTCTGGCCGAGCCCCGAGAGGTCTCGCAGCCGACCGTCCTCTGCCGCTCTCTGAAGCGCCTCGAGGCTCGTCACGCCGAGCTCGGTCCAGATGCGCGCGGCCGTCTTCGGGCCGACGCCGGGGAGCCGGAGGAAGTCGACGACGCCGACGGGGACACGCTCGCGTCGCCGGGTGAGCGCCGACATCTCGCCCTCGTTGACGACCTCCACGACCTTCTCCTCGATCGTCCGCCCGATCCCGGGCAGCTCTTTCGCCTTGCCGGCCAGCGCAAGCTCGGCAACGGGGCTCGTGGACTCGCGGATGCGCGCCGCGGCGCGACGGTAGGCGATGATCCGGAACGAGTCCTCGCCCAGGATCTCCGAGAGGTCCGCGAGGAGGTCGAGCTGGTCGGCGAGCTCGGCATTCCGGGGCAGGGTCGTCGCCATCCGGCGATGATATGTACGTGCCCCGCGCCGTCGTCTGCCTCCCGACCTACAACGAGCGCGAGAACCTCGAGGCGATGGTGCAGGCGCTCGGTGAGGTGCTCGACACCTCGCAGGACGGGGTGCTCGTCATCGACGACAGCTCGCCCGACGGCACCGGAGACATCGCTGTCGAGCTGGCAGAGCGGCTGCCCTGGGTGTCCGTGCTGCACCGCGAGCGGAAGGAGGGGATCGGCCCCGCGTACAGCGCCGGCTTCCGGCGGCTGCTCGCCGAGGGCGCCGAGCTGATCCTCGAGATGGACTGCGACTTCTCTCACGATCCCGCCGACGTGCCGCGCCTGATCGAGGCGGCGGGCGACGCCGACCTCGTGCTCGGGTCGCGCTACGTGAGCGGAGGCGGGACCCAGAACTGGGGCTTCGTGCGGCGGTTCATCTCCCGGGGCGGGTGCCTGTACGCGCAAGTGCTGCTCGGAGTGCGCGTACGTGACCTGACGGGCGGCTTCAAGTGCTTCCGGCGCGAGACGCTCGAGGCGATCGACCTGGACGCCGTCGCGGCGCGCGGCTACGGGTTCCAGATCGAGACGACGTACCGCGTCCTGCGGAAGGGCCTGCGCGTTCGCGAGCTCCCGATCCGCTTCGTCGAGCGCCGCGCCGGAGCGTCGAAGATGACGGGCTCGATCGTCGCCGAGGCCATGTGGAAGGTGCCGACGCTCCGCTGGCGGGCGCTCACCGGCAGGCTGTGAAGACCATGAGGGTCACGCTGCTCGGGGCAGGAGTTCCCACGCCCACTCCCAGCCGGTTCGGATCGGCCTACCTGCTCGACGTGGCGGGTCGAAGCCTCCTGGTGGACTGCGGACCGGCCACGACCTCCAAGCTGGTCAGGGCCGGTCGTCGGCCGCACGAGGTGCCGATGCTGCTCTTCACCCACCACCACTTCGACCACAACGCGGACTACCCGTGCTTCGTCCTGACCCGCTGGGACCAGGACGTCGACCAGACGCCGCTCCGTGTGTACGGGCCGCCCCCGACCGAGGCGTTCACCCGTACGTTGTTCGAGGCTCCCGCCGGCGCGTACGTCCCCGACTGGACCGCGAGAGTGGAGCATCCTGGGAGCCAGCGGGTCTTCGCGAACCGCGGGGGCACGCTGCCACGCCGCCCACCGCTGATCCACGCGACCGACATCGACGCGTCGTTCGTGCTCGAGGAGGACGGCTTCTCCGTCCGTGCGGCCGACACGGTGCACGCAGCGCCGTGGCTCGAGTCGGTCGCCTACCGGATCGACGACGGGCGTAACTCGATCGTGTTCACCGGAGACACCGAGCCCGTCGACAGTGTCGTCGAGCTGGCCGGCGACGCCGACATGCTCGTCTGCATGTGCTGGGACACCGACCGGGCGATGGAGGAGGACGGCCTGAGCGGAGGCATGACCGGGACGGCTTCAGCAGGGCGGCTCGCAGCCGAAGCCGGCGTCGGAACCCTGGTTCTGACCCACATCGGCCCCCACCTCGACGAGCCGGAGGTTCGCGAGGAGGGCATCCGAGATGCCCAGGCAGCGTTCGGCGGGCGCGTCGTGTTCGGCGAGGAGCTCATGGTCCTCGAGGTCGGGCGCACATAACGTGGACGAGGTCACCGACGAGACCTTCGCCGCGGAGGTGCTCGAGTCCCCGGAGCCGGTGATCGTCGATTTCTGGGCGCCGTGGTGCAAGCCGTGCGAGGCCATCGAGCCGCACCTCCGCGCAATCGCCGAGGAGCGCGGCGTGCGGCTCGTGAAGCTGAACATCGACGAGAGCCTCGCGACACCGAGCCGCCACGGCGTCCTGTCGCTCCCGACGGTCATCCTGTTCGCGGGCGGCGAGGCGCGGGCGACCGTCTACGGCGCGCAGTCGCGCGCGCAGTACGAGCAGGCGTTCGCCCCGCACCTCCCTTAGCCCGGCGACCGAAGTGTCACGCGACCTCGGCAAGATCGCGACAACACGGAGACTTGGGGACTGGTCGCAGACATCGCTGCGACACTGCGCGAGTGGCGACCGAGGCGGCGGCCGGCTGGGCGGACCTGCTCGAGGGCGAGGAGATCGCATACTCGGGCGTCGAGCCTGCCCGCACGGCCCGCACCGAGGCGCTTCCGGACGACCTCGACCCGCGGGTCGCCTCCGTGCTGGTCGCCAACGGGATCACCGCGCTCTACCGGCACCAGGCCGAGGCCTGGGAAGCCGCGCAGCGCGGTGAGAACGTCGTCGTCACGACCGGGACGGCGTCCGGGAAGTCGCTCGCATTCAACCTCCCCGTCCTCGACGCGATCGCACGCGAGCCCAAGACGCGGGCGCTCTACCTCGCCCCGACGAAGGCGCTCGGACAGGACCAGGCGCGTGCGCTCTCGGAGCTCGGGCTGAAGGGCCTCAAGCCCGGGATCTACGACGGCGACACCGAGATCGAGCGGCGCTGGCAGATCCGCAAGTGGGCGAACCTGATCCTGACCAACCCGGACATGCTCCACGTAGGCATGCTCCCGCACCACGACCGCTGGGGCGACGTGCTGCACAACCTCCGCTACGTCGTCGTGGACGAGGCGCACGTCTATCGCGGGGTCTTCGGCTCGCACGTCGCGAACGTGCTGCGGCGGCTGCGACGGCTCGCGCGGGTGTACGGCGCCGAGCCGCAGTTCCTGCTCGCCTCGGCGACGATCGCGAACGCGGGTGAGCTCGCGGAGGCGCTCACCGGTGAGCCGGCGACGGTGGTCGAGCGCGACACGTCGCCGAAGTCCGAGCGCGACGTCGTCATCTGGAACCCGCCGCTCCTCGACCCGGAGCTCGGCCTCCGCGCGAGCCCGCTCGGCGACGCCGCGCGGCTGCTCTCGGAGCTCACCTCGCGCGGGCTGCGCACGATCTGCTTCGCGAAGAGCCGCAGGGCCGCCGAGCTCATCCACCGCTTCACCGTCGAGCGGGTCGGCCGCCAGACCGGGCAGCGGCTCGCGCCCTACCGCGCCGGCTACACGCCGCAGCAGCGGCGCGAGATCGAGCGTCGCCTCGTCGAGGGCGACTTGCTGGGCGTGACCGCGACGGACGCGCTCGAGCTCGGAATCGACATCGGCCTGCTCGACTGCGCGATCTCGGTCGGGTTCCCGGGGACGGTCGCGTCGCTCCGCCAGCAGTGGGGCCGCGCAGGTCGGCGCGGGCGCGGCCTCGCCGTGCTCGTCGCGAGCGACGACGCACTCGACCAGTTCTTCGCGCGCGAGCCGGACGCGCTTCTCTCGCGTCGCGTCGAGGCCGCGATCGTCGACCACACGAACCCGCGGATCCTGGACCCGCACGTCCTCTCCGCCGCGTTCGAGGCGCCGCTCGACGAGGCCGACGCGGAGACGCTCGGGCCGCAGGCGCTCGAGCGCGCCGCGGTCCTGCCCGAGCTCGAGAAGACCGCGGCCGGGTTCGTCTGGAAGGGCCGCGACTACCCGGCCGCACGCATCTCTCTGCGGTCGGGCGACCCGGAGTCGTTCACGGTCGTGGACGCGAGCACGGGCTCGCTCCTCGGCCTCGTCGAGCGCGAGCGGGCGTACTCGACCGTGCACGAAGGCGCCGTCTACCTCCATCTCGGCGAGCAGTACCTCGTCGAGGAGCTCGACCACGATGGCCGCGTGGCGCTCGTTCGCCCGGCTGCGGTGGACTGGTACACGCAGGTGAAGAAGGAGACCGAGACCACGATCGAGGAGCCCCTTCGGGTCGAGCGCCGGCTCGGGGTCGACCTCCACTTCGGCCGCGTCTCCGTCTCGGAGCAGGTCATCGCCTACGCGCGCAAGTCCGTGCGGGACGGGTCGACGATCGACGTCGTCCCGATGCTCATGCCCGAGACGACGTTCGAGACCGAGGCGATCTGGTTCTGCCCGGAGCCGTCGCAGCTCGACGGCCTCGCGCAGATGCCGAAGCTCCTCGGCACGCTGCACGCGGCCGAGCACACGCTCATCGCCTTGCTCCCACTGTGGGCGATGTGTGACCGCTGGGACATCGGCGGCCTGTCGACGAACGTCCACTACCAGACCGCCCGCCCGACGATCTTCGTCTACGACGGCCACGCGGGCGGCGTCGGGATCACCGCGCGCGGGTTCGCGAGCTTCGAGGGCTGGGTCGAGGACACGACCGCGCTCCTGCGGCAGTGCCCGTGCTCCAGCGGCTGCCCGTCGTGCGTCCAGAGCCCGAAGTGCGGGAACCTCAACGAGCCGCTCGACAAGGAAGGCGCGCGGACGCTGCTCGAGCGGATGGCGGCGTCGTAGGCGGCGTCGCCGGGCAGGGCCTCGCAGCGACCGCGTACTCCTCTCCCCACCCTGGGTGGGGTTCTGGCCACCCTCCACCCGCTTCGAGCGTAACGACGAAGTGCAAACGGGTGGTGCGCAGAAGCGTGCCAAGTTCGTGCCGATCGCTCCACCGGCCACCGCCTGCGAGCGGGCGACTTCGTTCGGCCGGCCGAGGCTGTCGATTTCGCGCCGCTCCGCTCGTCGTCGTGTTGAATCCGAAGCAAAGGAGGCCACATGCAGTACATGGCGTTGATCTACGCCGACGAGGAGCGCTGGGACACCCTCTCGGACGCCGAGCGGCAGGAGATCTACGGCCGCTACCGCGCGCTGTCGGAGGACGCACGGAAGGCCGGGGTCCTGGTGGGCGGTGACGAGCTCGGGCCGACGCGCGCCGCGACCACGGTCCGCGTGCGCGGCGACGAGACGCTCGTGACGGACGGGCCGTACGCGGAGGTGAAGGAGGCGCTCGGCGGCTACTACGTCTTCGAGTGCGGCTCGCTGGACGACGCGCTCGACTGGGCCGCGCGCATCCCGTCCGCAGAGCACGGCGCAGTCGAGGTCCGGCCGGTGTTCGTCGATCCCGCGGAGGCGCAGCAATGAAGTACGCACTTCTCATCTACGGCGACGAGGCCCCCTGGACCGAGCTCTCGGAAGAGGAGCAGAGGCAGCTCCGCGCCGATGTCATGCCCCGCTGGAACGCGCTCTTCGAGGAGCTCGGGAAGGCCGATCCGAACGTCGGCGGGAAGGAGCTCGACTACGGCGGCACCGGGAAGGTCGTGCGCGTCGTCGACGGCGAGCGCATCGTCACCGACGGCCCGTTCGCCGAGACGAAGGAGGTGCTCGGCGGCGCGTTCTTCATCGAGCTGCCCGACCTCGACGAGGCGATCCGCCTCGCCGCGCTCATCCCAGTGGCAGAGAGAGGTTCGATCGAGATCCGGCCCATCGCGGGTTGATGGCATAAAGAGAGCGTGCCGACCGACGTCGAGCAGGTCTTCCGCGAGGAGTGGGCCCGTGCGGTCGGGATCCTCACGCGCGTCCTCGGCGACCTCGAGCTCGCCGAGGACGCGGTGCAGGACGCGTTCACGACGGCTCTCGAGCGCTGGCCGCGGGACGGGCTTCCGCGGACGCCGGGCGCCTGGATCGTCACCACGGCGCGGAACCGTGCGATCGACCGCATCCGCCGCGACCGCGTCTTCCGCCAGAAGGCCGAGACGCTCGCGCGGCTCGAGGCCATGCCGGCCGAGGAGAAGGAGGTGAACGCGATCCCGGACGAGCGGCTCGCGCTCGTCTTCACCTGCTGTCATCCCGCGATCGCGGCCGAGAGCCGCGTCGCGCTGACGCTGCGTGAGGTGGGCGGGCTCACCACCGCGGAGATCGCCCACGCGTTCCTCGCCACCGAGCCCGCGATGGCGCAGCGCCTCGTCCGGGCGAAGCGCAAGATCCGCGCGGCGGGAATCCCGTTCCGCGTCCCTCCCGACCACCTGCTCCCCGAGAGGCTGCGGTCGGTGCTCGCCGTCCTCTATCTCGTGTTCAACGAGGGGTACGCGGCGTCGGGTGGCGCCGACCACGTCCGCGGGGACCTCTGCGACGAGGCGATCCGGCTCGGGAAGCTGCTCGCGGTGCTGATGCCCGACGAGGCCGAGGTGCTGGGCCTGCTCTCGCTCATGCTGCTCCAGGACTCGCGCCGCGTGGCGCGCACGGGCTCGGACGGAGAGCTCGTGCTGCTCGAGGACCAGGACCGCTCGCTCTGGAACCTCGACCGGATCGGCGAGGGGCTTCGGGTGCTCGAGCGCGCAGTCTCGCTTCGGCGGCCGGGCCCGTATCAGCTTCAGGCCGCGATCGCGGCTGCGCACGCGGAGGAGCGTCCGTGGGCGGAGATCGTCGCGCTCTACGACCGGTTGTCCGAGCTCGACCCGTCGCCGATCGTCCGGCTCAACCGCGCGGTCGCGGTGGCGCTTGCCGGGGACGTGGACGAGGGGCTCGCGCTCATGGACGAGCTGGAGGGGCTCGAGGGGTACCACCTCCTGCACGCAGCGCGAGCGGACCTCTTGCGGCGCCTCGACCGGCGGGAGGAGGCCGCGCTCTCGTACCGGCGCGCGCTCGAGCTGACCGCGAACGAGCCGGAGACGCGCTACCTCGAGCGGCGTCTAGCCGAGGTCTCGTAGCGCGAGCTCGACAGCTTCCGCGGGTGTCGCGGCCGTGTCGACGCCCGCGACCTCGGGCGCGCCCTCGAGCGCGACCACTCGGCGACCGAGCCGCATCGCGAAGCCGATCTCGGCCAACGTCCCCCAGCTCCCGCCGATGGCGATCACCGCCTGGCCGGACGCCGCGACCGCGAGATTCCGCGCGTGCCCGATCCCGGTCACGACGACGTGGTCCGCCCACGGGTCGGCATCGTCGTGGCGCTCGCCGGGCAGGATCGCGATCGTCGTCCCGCCGGCAGCCTTCGCGCCACGATGCGCCGCCGCCATGACCTCGTCGAGCCCGCCCGTGACGACCGTGCACCCGCGATCGGCGAGCAGCCGCCCGACCTCCTCCGCCGCCGGCTCCCACTCCGCCCCGCTCCCGATCACGGACACCTGGGTTGCCATTGCGCGAAGCATGACGCCTCGCCACCGGGTAGGGCGTTTGTCTTTCCTAACAAGGCCTGGCCCTGTTATCGCCACAAGACTGTGTCAATCGCTCCACACCCGCACTGTCCGTTTGGGACGCGTGGAGGTGGTAAGCATGAGGGCGTGGAGCGACGCAAGGCCCGCGGCGGCACGCTCGTTCTCGGCGGAGGCTTCGCCGGGAGCTACGTCGCACGGCTGCTCGACCGCCGCGGCGCGACGATCCTCTCCCCGGAGAACTTCATGCTCTACACGCCGCTGCTCCCGGAAGCCGGCGCAGGAACGCTCGAGCCACGGCACGTCGTGGTACCGCTCCGTCAGATGTGCCCGCACTCGGAGCTCGTCCTCGGCCGCGCGACCGGCCTCGACGCCGACCGCCGGGTGGTGCACGCGGAGACGCTCGCCGGCCCGCTCGAGATCGGCTACGAGCAGCTCGTCATCGCACTCGGCGCCGTCACGCGCGTGCTGCCGGTGCCCGGGCTCCGCGAGCACGGGCTCGGCTTCAAGGACCTCGCCGACGCGATCGCGCTCCGCAACCACGTGCTCCAGCAGCTCGAGCGCGCGGCGGTCGATCCGAGCGCGACCGAGGAGCTCGGATACGTCTTCGTCGGCGCCGGCTACGCAGGGGTGGAGGCGCTCGCCGAGCTCCACGACCTCAGCCATGCCGCGCTCCGCTTCTACCCGGGACTGCGCGACGTCCCCCAGCGCTGGGTGCTCGTGGACGCGGCGCCGAAGATCCTCCCGGAGATCCCGCGCCGGCTCGGCGAGTACGCGGCGCGCCACCTCGAGCAACAGGGGGTCGAGATCCACGTCTCGACCACGCTCGAGTCCTACGACGGCCGCGAGGCCCGGCTCTCCGACGGGACCGTCGTCCCGGCACGCACGCTCGTCTGGACCGCCGGCGTCCGCGCACATCCCTTCCTGGGCGAGCTCGGGCTGCCGCTCGACGACCGAGGACGCGTCCGCGTCGACGAGACGCTGCGCGTCGCGGGTCGCGACGACGTCTGGGCGCTCGGCGACTGCGCGGCAGTCCCGAACACGAGGACTCCTGGGGAGCTCGACCCGCCCACCTCCCAACACGCGCTCCGCCAGGCGCGGCGACTCGCGAAGAACCTCACCGGCCCGCCGCAGCCATACGGATACCGGATGCTCGGCCAGGTCGCCACGCTCGGCCACTACAAGGGCATCGCGGAGATCCCGGGGATGCACCTTCGCGGCTTCCTCGGCTGGTTCGTCGCCAGGACGTATCACCTGTACCAGCTGCCGCTCTTCTCTCGAAAGCTGCGTGTCGTCGCAGACTGGACGCTCGCGCTCTTCTTCCGCCGTGACATCGTCGAGCTCTCGCTGCTCGGCCACCCGCGGAGGCTCGGGGAATGAACGACGTCTCCGCGCTCTACGACCTACGCGTCCGGACCCCGCGGCTCGAGCTGCGGCTCGGGTCGCACGACGAGCTGGTGGCACTCGCTCAGCTCGCGGAGCAGGGTGTACATCCTCCCGAGGAGATGCCGTTCGCGATCGCCTGGACGGACGGCATCGGGAAGCCCGACTTCGTCGAGACGACGGTCGCGTGGCACGAGCAGCACCTCACGGACTGGTCGCCGCAGAACTGGACGCTCAACCTCCTCGTCTGGGAACACGGCGAGCTCGTCGGGACGCAGGGAATGCTCGCGGAGGACTTCGGCGAGCGGCGCACCGTCCACACCGGCTCCTGGCTCGGCCGTCGCCACCAGCGCCGCGGCGTGGGAACCGAGATGCGCGCGGCCGTGCTCGAGCTCGCCTTCCGCGGCCTCGGCGCGACGCGCGCGGAGTCGTCCTGGCTGGAAGGGAACGAAGCCTCGCGCCGCGTCTCGGAGAAGCTCGGCTACGTCGAGTACGTCCTCGACACGAAGAGCCCGCGCGGCATTCCCGCCGTCGAGCACGGCGTCGAGATCGAGCACGCAGCCTGGAGCTGCCCGGTCGCAGTCGAGATCGAGGGTCTCGAGCCCTGCCTCCCGCTCTTCGGCGTCAGCGCAGCGCGTTCAGCGCCTGCGTGAGCGACTGCTTCCCGCCGAGAGCTCCCGCGAAGAGGTCCCCGTCGCGCGCCACCCGGTCGAGCACCGCCTCCATCGTGAACGCGGCCATGTCGAGCCCCTCGACGACCTCGTCCCAGCGCAGTGGCGTCGAGACGGGGGCTCCCGCACGCGGCCGAACGGAGTACACGGTCGCGTTCGTTGCGCCCTGCCGGTTCTGGTTCGCGTCGACGAGCACGCCCACCCGCTTCTTCCTGGCCCACTCCGTCGTCACGAGCCCGGGATGCGCCCGCGCGAGCGCGCCCGCGACGATGGAGGCGAACTCGCGCGCCTGCGGGAATGTGTGCCGCCGCGCGATCGGGACGAGGACGTGGATCCCGCGCGACCCGGACGTCTTCGGGAACGACTCGAGCTCGAGCAGGTCGAGCGTGTCCTTCACGAGCCGCGCGACCTCCACGACGTTCTCGAACGTGGCGCCTTCGGACGGGTCGAGATCGAACATGACCCAGTCCGGGCGCTCCGGCTTGTCGACGCGCGACGACCACGCATGCAGGTCGATGCAACCCATGTTCGCCATCCACAGAAGCGCGAGCTCGTCGTTCACGACCGCGTAGTCGATGATCTTCTTCTCGCCCTCGCGCGTCGACGCGGGGAACGGCGCGCGCGGAATCCACTCCGGCATGTGCGTCGGCGCCTGCTTCTGGAAGAAGTGCTTGCCCTCCCAGCCGTCGGGGTAGCGCTTCATCGTGAACGGCCGTTCGCGCAGGTGCGGCACGAGCGCCTCGGCCACGTCCCGGTAGTACGCGATCAGGTCGCCCTTCGTGATCCCCTCCTCGGGCCAGAACGGCTTGTCGAGGTTGGACACGCGCAGCTCGCGGCGGCCCTTCTTGAAGACGGTGGGCAGAGGTGTTCGCTCGCGTCGCACGTCGATCGGGGCCTTGTCCTCGCGGAGACCGAGGTATACCGGCGCGCGCAGCCGCCCCTCGTGCGTCCATTCGACGAACTCGACCTGCGCGACGAGCTCCGGCTCCAGCCAGACCACGTCGCCTCGCCGCACGCGCGGCATCTTCGGCGTCTCCGCGAGCGGCGAGTCGGAACGCCGGAGCGGCTTCATGATCTTCAGGAGCCGGTCGATCTCGGCGTCCGAGAAGCCTGTGCCGACGTTCCCCGCCCAGCGGAGGCCGCCCGCCTCGTTGACGGCGACCACGAGCGCACCGAAGCTCCACGCGCGCCGACCCGTGCCCTTCGTGTAGCCGACGACGACGACCTCCTGCCCCTGGCGCACCTTGAGCTTGCGCCACTCGGAGACGCGCCGGCCGGGCTGGTAGACGGAGTCCGCCCGCTTCGCGACGACGCCCTCGAGGCCCTGCGCGCGCGCCGCGCGGAGCAGCGCCTCGCCGTCGTCGAACTGCGGCGAGACCAACACGCTCCCGGAACGCGGGATGACGAGCGCCTCCAGTCGCCTGCGGCGCTCCTCGAGCGGGAGGTCGAGCAGCGGCTCGGAGTCGATCTCGAGCACGTCGAACGCGATGACCGCGAGCATGCCCGTGCCCTCCTGGAGGAGGGAGAAGCGCGACCGCCCCTCGTCGTCGAGCGCCGAGATCTCGGCGTCGAGAACGGCGTCGGTCGTGCGCAGGCTCGCGGCGACGTTGCGCGCGCACTCGGCGAAGCGCCCGGTGAGGTCGTTCCCCCGCCGGCTCGTGAACGTCGTCTCACCCCCGGTGACGCGCACGATCGCGCGGTAGCCGTCCCACTTCGGCTCGTACACCCAGCCCTCGCCCTGCGGTAGCGAGTCCGCCGAAGTCGCGAGCATGGCCTCGTAGCGGAGCCCGCCGGCCCCGTCGGCGTCCTTCCGCAGCAGCAGCCAGTTCTTCGGATCTCCGTCGAGATGCGCGGGGACGAGCGTCCAGACGCCGTCGAGCCGTTCGCCGTGGAGCCGCACGGTCAGCCCGCCGTTCTTCTTCTCCTCGAGCAACTCGTACGTCCCGCGGTCCCAGATCTCGACCGCGCCGGCCCCGTACTCACCGGCGGGGATCGTCCCTTCGAAGTCGCCGTACTCGAGGGGGTGGTCCTCGACGTGCACCGCGAGGTGGCGCTCACCGCGGCGGAGCGGGATCCCCTTCGGAACGGCCCAGCTCGCGAGCGCTCCGTGGCGTTCGAGGCGGAAGTCGTAGTGCAGGCGCCGCGCGTCGTGCCGCTGCACGACGAACCGCGGCGCGCTCCCGCGCTTCCGTTTGCTGCCGAAGGGCTCCGGAGTCCTCGCCGGATCGCGTTTCCTCCGGTACTCGTCGAGCGGTGCTGTGGATTGTCGCCTGGAGCGCAACGCCTTCTTCACCAAAACGCTGCAGAAACGAGATTTTCCCTGCTTAGCCCCGGTCCGACTTCCGGGGATAAGCCTGTGGAACGTGTGGATAGTGCATGAGAACGCGCTCAAAATGGGCGCCTGGAGAGCTTCGCGTGCTCATGAATCGCTCAGGCGGAGGCCAGGACGCCCATGACGCGGTACTTCTCGCGCCTCCGTCGCCTTCGCTCGTCCGGATCCATCCCCTCGATGTCTCCGAGCGCCTCCAGGATCCCGCCTCGCAGAAGCGTCGCCGCCTCGTCCGTGTCCGTGTGCGCCCCACCTTCCGGCTCGGGGACGATCCCGTCGACGACGCCGAGCTCGAGACAATGCGCCGCATCGGGCTTGAACGCGGCCGCGGCCTTCCGCGCCTCCGCGGCGTCGCGCCAGAGGATCGCCGCGCAGCCCTCGGGCGAGATCACCGAGTAGATCGCGTGCTCCTGCATGAGGACGCGGTCGGCGACGCCGATCGCGATCGCGCCTCCGGAGCCGCCCTCGCCGATCACGCAGGCAACCGTCGGCACGGAGAGACGGGCCATCGCCGCCTGCGAGCGCGCGATCGCGCCGCCCTGCCCGTGTTGCTCGGCGGCGACGCCCGGGTACGCGCCCGGCGTGTCGATCATCGTGAGGAGCGGAAAACCGTGCCGGTCCGCGAGCGCCATCGCGCGCATCGCCTTCGCATACCCCTCCGGGTACGGCATGCCGAAGTTGCGGTCTGTCCGCTCCTTCAGGTCGCGGCCCTTCTGCTGGCCGACGAGCACGACCGTCCGGCCGTCGAGACGCCCGAGACCGGTCACGAGAGCGCGGTCGTCCTTCCGGCCCCGGTCGCCGTGCAGCTCGAAGAAGTCCTCGAAGATCCGCTCCACGTAGTCGAGCGTGTACGGCCGGAGCTCATCGCGCGCAAGCTGTACCTGCTCCCAGATCGCCTCCGCGCTCGGCTCCTCCTCGAGGCGGTCGAGCTGGTCCTGGAGCCGCTCGAGCTCGCCGGTCAACTTCGTCCCCCTCAGGAGCTTCATGGACGCGAGCTTACTGAGCCGCTGCCGCAAGCGCATCTCGTGCTCGCTGGGCATGGTTAGGCCTTGTCGAAGAAGCGCAGGAGCCGGGAGAGCGTCGGGCGGAGCTCGGAGCGCTGGACGATGGCGTCGAGGTGCCCGAAGCGGAAGCTCGACTCCGCGAGCCCGAAGTCGTCGGGGAGCTTCTCCCGCGTCGTCTGTGCGACGACGCGAGGGCCGGCGAACGACATCAGCGCACCCGGCTCGGCGACCGTGACGTCGCCGAGGCTCGCGAAGCTCGCGAGGACGCCGGCGGTGGTCGGGTGCGTGAGCACGGAGATGAGTGAGCCGCCGGACTCGTGCAGCTCCTCGATCGCGACCACCGTCTTCGGAAGCTGCATGAGCGCGAGGATCCCCTCCTGCATGCGCGCGCCTCCGGACGCCGAGATCGAGACGAGCGGAACGCCGTCCTCGACCGCGCGCTCGCATGCGCGCGCGAACTTCTCCCCGACCACGCTTCCCATCGAGCCGCCCATGAACCCGAAGTCCATGACCGTTAGACCGCACGCCTCGCCCTCGATCGCCGCGCGGCCGGCGATCATCGCGTCGCCGAGCCCCGTCGCGAGCTCGGCCTCGGCGAGCCGCTCCGTGTACGGGCGCAGGTCGAAGAACCCGAGCGGGTCGCTCGAGCGCAGGTCGGCGTCCTCCTCGGCGAACGAGCCGGGATCGGCGAGCTGCGCGACGCGCTCGTGTGCAGAGACGCGGAAGTGGTGCCCGCACTGAGGGCACACGCGAAGGTTCTGCTCGAGCTCGTCGTCGCGGTAGTGCGAGCCGCAGCCCGGGCACGTGTTCGGGTGCGCCTTTCCCTCGACCGGCTCCGCGGGACGCTTGTTCTCGACCTCCACGTCGACGCGGCCGGGATCGGAAGACATGGCTGGATCTTAGGTGCAGTCGTGGGTCAGAGCCCGGCGGCCGCGATGAGGCGCGTGACGACGCCCACATTCCGCTCGCGCGGAAGGAATCCGGTCACCCCGATACCGACGACCGTCGTGCTCTCGGCGGTCTTGCGGAGGACGTCCTCGACGGCGGCGACAGAGAGCCCGTCCGGCTCGGGCATGAAGACGTCGGCCTCCTCCGGATCGAGCACGTCGAGGTCGAGCGCGACGTAGACGGCGCCCGCACCGGCGAGCGCCCGCTCGAGCGAGTCGTCGATCCCGGTCTCCGCGAGGTACTCGACCTCGGGGGGATCGAGGTTCCGGGCGCCGACGAGGGCGACGCGGGCGGGGTCCACGATTCCCGCGTCGAGGAGCATCCGCAGCGGCATCCCCCACTCGTTGCCCGAGGGCGACGTCTCCGGCGTGTTCAGGTCGCCGTGGGCGTCGATCCAGACGACGGCGAGACGCTCGTGACGCGCCGCGAGCCCCCGCACCGCACCCACGTGCGAGCAGCAGCAACCCCCGAGCACGAGCGGCCGCTCGGGAAGGGCCGCGGCGAGCTCCGCCGACTGCGCCTCGAGCGACTCCTGGAGGATCGAGCCCGTCTCCGGGTACGGAACCCCGAGCGCCGCGCCCTCGGCCATCTTCTCGCCGCCCTTCCCCCAGGCCCGCGGCACCCGGATGAGCCCGGCCTTGAACTCGCGGCCGCAGGCATGGCATTCGTAGCCCGGTCCGACCGCGACCGCGGTGAACGTACGGCAGTCGGGGCACCGTGCGCGGAGGGCGCTCATGCAACGGCCTTTTCGTAGACGTCGAACCGCGCGGCGACGTGCATCCCGGCGGACTCGTAGAGCTTGTGGGCTCCGGTGAGGCTCTCCGCGTCGACGCCTAGCCCCGCGCGGTGGAAGCCGCGCCGGCGGAACTCTCCGAATGAGTGCAGCAGGAGGGCACGGCCGAGCCCGCGCCTGCGCCACGGGCGGCGCACGCCGAGCAGGCGCACCCACGCCTTCTCCGGGTCGCTCCAGTGCGGGTGGTTGATCGCGTAGCCGGCGGTCTCTGCGCCGTCGAGCGCGAGGAACCAGAGCTCAGGATCGAACGAGGGTCCCTCCAGGAGCCAGTGCGCCCACTCCTCGAACGGCTCCGTCGTGGCCTCCCACGAGTCGGCGAACGTCTCCTGCTGCGCGTCGTAGAACGTGCGCTCGTCACCGGGCCGGAAGGCGCGCACCTCGATCCCGTCGGGCCACACGGGATCCGGAGTCGGATCGGCCAGGTCGATCGCCATCCGGTGCGAGTGCCGGACGTGTGCGTACTGCCGGCTCTCGAGCTCACGGAGAAGCGGCTCGTTCGAGGCCCAGCCGCCGGAGAGGAGCCGCGTGCCGACCGCGCTCGCCCGCTCTTCGGCCCAGTCGAGGATGGACTTCGAAGGTTGGCCGTAGACGTCGATCCAGACCCTCCCGTCACCGAACTCCTCGATGCACGCGTACGAGTCGCCGCCGATGCGCGCGTCGCGCTCGACGTCGAACCGCGGCGAAGACCACAGGCGACGCAGGCCGTCCTCGCCTGCCGGCTCGGGTGAGTGCAGGCTCGTCAGGCGGACGATCTCGGGGAGGTCTGCTTCCGTCGGAGCCCTCAGCTGGGAGCTCATGCTCCGGCGAGCTCGTCGAGCGTGTCCGCGAGACCGGCGAGCGAGGCGAGCGTGCGCTCGGGCCTGTCGTCGGGAGGCTCGTCGAGCCGGTTGATCCAGACGCTCGGGATCCCGAGCTCTCGCGCCGGGCCGATGTCGTGGAAGAGGCTCTGCGCGACGTGGACGTGCTCGACGTCCCCGCCGTGCTGCTTCCGGAACGCCTCCCAGTGGCCGGGAGCAGGCTTGTACGAGCCGATGTCCCCGGCCACGATCGCGTCGTCGAACTCGACGCCGATCGCCTCCATCGACGCCTCGATGAGATCGCGGTCGGTGTTCGAGAGGATCCCGAGCCGCCAGCCGCGACTCTTCGCCTCGGTCAACGCCGTCTTGGCATCGGAGAACACCGGCCACGACGGCAGCGACCGCGCGAGAGCGCTCGACTCTCCCTCGGGAAGCATGAGGCCGTCCTCGTCGGCGAGCCGCTCGAGCGCGATCGTCAGCACCTCTCGATAGGAGTGGCCGGGATTCGCCGCCTGGATCTCGGGCTCGAGCTCGTGATACTGCGCGAGCAGCCGGTCCGCGCGCTCGACGCCGAAGAGCTTCTCGAGCTCTCCCCGGATCCCGGCGTTCCAGTCGACGATCGTCCCGTAGCAGTCGAATGTCGCCCAACGCTCGGCCACGCCCGAAAGCCTAGCCTCGTTTGTGCGCAAGACCGGAATCTGCGAGCGCAGATTCCGGTCGCGCGGGAATCCCTGAAGGCGATCGCTTCGCGGCCGCAGGTGTGGTTAACGTGCCTCGCCATGCTCCAGATCCGGGCACTCACTCCGGCCGACTGGCCTCGTGTCGAAGCGATCTACGTCGAGGGAATCGCGACCGGTAACGCGACCTTCGATACCGAGCCGCCCAGCTGGGAGGAGTTCGACGCGGCCCGGCTTCCCGAGCACCGCTTCGTCGCCGTCGAGGACGGCGAGGTCGTCGGCTGGATCGCCGTCTCTCCCACCTCCTCGCGCGAGTGCTACGCCGGCGTCGTCGAGAACTCGGTCTACGTCGCCGAGACGGCGCGAGGGCGTGGAGTCGGCCGCGCGCTCATGGACGCGTTGCTCGCCTCCACCGACGCCGCGGGAATCTGGACGATCGAGACGGGCGTCTTCCCCGAGAACGAGGCCACGCTCGCTCTGCACGAACGCGCGGGGTTCCGTGTCGTCGGCCGGCGCGAGCGGATCTCGCAGCTCGGCGGCATCTGGCGCGACACGATGCTGCTGGAGCGTAGGCGATCCGGTGAATACGACAGGAAGTGACGGGTATTCGCGCTAGCTTGGGATCATTGTTTCCACGACCTAGAAGGAGGGGGACATGGCACCCAAGGCAATTCCGGACGGCTACAACACCGTCTCGCCGTACCTGGCCGTCGACGGCGCGGAGCAGGCGATCGCGTTCTACGAGAAGGCGTTCGGCGCCAAGGAGCGCGGGCGCATGCAGTCGCCGGACGGCAAGATCGCCCACGCGGAGCTCGAGCTCGGCGACTCGGTGGTGATGCTCTCCGACCCGTTCCCGCAGTTCGCGACGAAGCCGCCGAAGGAGCTGGGCGGCACGAGCGCAAGCCTGATGGTCTACGTCGAGGACGTCGACGCCGTCGTCGAGCAGGCGATAGCGGCGGGCGCAACGCTGGAGCGAGAGGTCGAAGACCAGTTCTGGGGCGACCGCTTCGGAGCGGTGACCGACCCGTTCGGCCACGTGTGGACGATCGCGACGCACGTCGAGGACGTCTCTCCGGAGGAGATGGAGAAGCGCGCGCGAGGCGGCGATGGCCGCGATGAGCGCCTGACAGACGCAGGTGTGGGTGCGAGGCATGCCTCGCACCCGGGCGCCACTTGACGACGTGGGCCGGGCATGCCCGGCCCCTACACCGGTGTGAGGCGCCCCTACTGGGTCAGCTCTCGTCCCAGCGGCGGAACACAACGCACGCGTTGTGCCCGCCGAAGCCGAACGAGTTCGAGACGCCGACCTCGATCTCGCGAAGGGCGCGCCTCGTTCGGGATGTAGTCGAGGTCGCACGTGGGATCGGGCGTCTCGTAGTTGATCGTCGGCGGGAGCAGCCCGCGCTGCACCGCGAAGATCGTGAAGATCGCCTCCACCGCGCCCGCGGCGCCGAGGCAGTGGCCGGTGGCGCCCTTCGTCGAGGAGACGGGAGTCTTGTACGCCTGCTCCTCGCCGAGGGCGAGCTTGAGGACGCGCGTCTCGGCCGGATCGCCGAGCGGCGTCGAGGTCCCGTGCGCGTTGACGTAGCCGATCTCCTCGGGAGTGATCCCCGCGTCCGCGAACGCCATCTTCATCGCGCGCGCCGGGTTCGCGCCCGTCTGGTCGGGCTCGGTGACGTGGCTCGCGTCCGACGACACGCCGTAGCCGAGGAGCTCCGCGTAGATCTTCGCGCCGCGCGCCTTCGCGTGCTCGAGCTCCTCGAGGACGAGCATCGCGCCGGCCTCGCCCATGACGAACCCGTCGCGGTCGGCGTCGAACGGCCTCGACCCGCGCTTCGGGTCGTCGTTCCGCTTCGAGAGGGCGCGCATCGCGGCGAACCCGGCGATGCCGACGCGCGTCACCGGCGCCTCCGTGCCGCCGCAGAACATGACGTCCGCGCGACCGAGCCGGATCGCGTCGAGCCCGTCGCCAAGCGCCATATTCGATGCCGCACACGCGGTCGTCTCCGTCGCGAGCGGCCCCTGCGTCCCGAGCTCCATCGACACCCAGGCCGCAGCCATGTTGGGGATGATCTGGACGATCGAGAACGGGCTCGTCCGGTCGGGACCGCGCTCGAGGAGGGTCTGGAAGCAGTCCTCGAACGCGCCCAGGCCTCCGATCCCCGTCGCGACCGCCGCGCCCACGCGGTCCGGCGCGGCCGCCACCGAGATCCCGCTGTCCGCCTCGGCCATCCGCGCCGCCGACAGCGCCATCTGCGAGAAGCGGTCCATGCGGCGCGCCTGCTTCCGTTCCATCCATTTCGTCGGCTCGAAGTCCTTCAGCTCGCAGGCGAAGCGGATCGAGTAGTCGGTCGTGTCGAACTGCGTGATCGGGTTCGCGCCGGACTCGCCCGCGACGAGACTCTCCCACGTCGACTCGGGGTCGTTGCCGAGCGGCGTCACCATCCCGACCCCGGTGATGACGACTCGGCGTCGTCCGTTTCTCATTGCCTCACTCATGTCGGCTACATCCCCAGCCCGCCGTCGACGAGCAGCACCACGCCCGTGACGAACGCGGCGGCGTCGGAGCAGAGGAACCGTACCGCCCCGGCCACGTCTTCAGGGTCTCCGAGCCGCCCGAGCGCCGTGTTCTGGAGCATCACCGCCGTGATCTCCTCGGGAAGCACGTCGGTCAGCTGCGAGTGCACGTACCCGGGCGCGACGACGTTCGCGCGGACGTTGCGGCTTCCGAGCTCCTTTGCGAGCGACTTCGTGAAGCCGATCATCCCGGCCTTGGACGCCGCGTAGTTCGTCTGCCCGAGGTTCCCGTGCAGGCCGACGATCGAGGAGATGTTCACGATCGCGCCCGCACGCTTCCGCATCATCCCGCGGGCGGCCGCGCGACAGGTGTAGAAGCACGACGCGAGGTTCGTGTCGAGCACGGTCGACCAGTCCTCGTCGGACATCCGCACGAGCAGGCCGTCGCGCGTCACGCCGGCGTTGTTCACGAGGATGTCGAGATCCCCCGCTTCCTCGACGAGGGCGCGAGCCGAGTCGGGATCGGAGACGTCCGCCTGCACCGCCTTCCCACCGATCTCGGATGCGAGCGCCTCGGCCTCGTCGACGCCGGTTCGATACGCCACGACCACCGTTGCGCCGGCGCGCGCAAGCTCGGTCGCGACCGCCTTGCCGATTCCGCGCGAGGCGCCCGTGACGAGCGCGTTCTTGCCCTCGAGAGAGCAGAAGCCGGTCGTGGTCACGCTCTATTTGGCGAGCGCATCCTCGGCGCGCTCGAGGCTCTCGACCGTGTTGACGGAGATCGTCTTGACGCCGCGGTCGATGCGCTTCACGAGGCCCGAGAGAACGTTGCCCGGCCCGACCTCGACGAACGTCGTCGCGCCGCTGCGGATCAGCTCCGTGGCCGCTTGTGTGAAGCGGACCGGCGCAGTCAGCTGGTCGACGAGCAGGGTCGCGATCTTCTGGGCGGGCTCGATCTTCGCCGTCACCGTGGACATGAACGGTGTGAGCGGCTGCGGGAAGTGCACCTTGTCGATGGCGGGACGCAGCCGGTCGGCGGCGCGCGCAACGAGCGGGCTGTGGAACGCGCCCGAGACCTTGAGCCGTACCGCTCGTCGAGCGCCGAGGCTCTCGGCCTCGGCGCAACACTCCTCGACCGCGTCGTGCTCGCCGGAGATCACGATCTGACCGGGGCAGTTGTAGTTCGCCGGCCACACGCCGACGATCTTGCGACACAGCTTCTCGACCTCCTCGTCGGCCAGACCGAGGATCGCGGCCATCGTGCCCGGCCGCTGCTTCGCCGCCTCGGCCATCGCCAGGCCGCGCTCGCGCACGAGCCCGATCGCCTCGTCAGTCTGAAGTGCGCCGGCTGCTGCCAGCGCCGCGAACTCGCCTACGCTGTGTCCCACGACGACGTCCGCGACGAGGCCGCGCTCGCGCATCGCCGCGAGGATCGCGAGGCTCGTCGCGACGAGCGCCGGCTGCTGCACCTCCGTCTCCACCAACTCGTCGAGCGGCGTGTCGAAGCAGAGCCGCTCGAGGTCGAGCCCGGAGGCCTCGGACCCGATGCGGTAGACCTCGCGCGCGGCCGGGAAGGCCTCGGCGATGTCCCGTCCCATCCCCATCTCCAGCGACCCCTGCCCCGGAAAACAGAAAGCAACCTTTGTCATCGCAGATCTTCTCCTTCCCCCATTAGGCGTTTCGACCGTTGGTCGAAGCGCCTGACCACTCCACGAGTGCCGATCCCCACGTGAGCCCGGCACCCATGCCGGTCATGAGGACGAGCGCACCGTCTGACAGGCGGCCGTCGTCCCGCGCGTCGGCGAGCGCGAGCGGGATCGAGCCCGAGGAGGTGTTTCCGTAGCGGTCGACGTTCACGATGGTCCTGTCCAGAGGAACCCCGAGCTTATCGGCCGCGTAGTCGATTATCCGCTTGTTCGCCTGGTGCGGGATGTAGACGTCGATTTCGTCCACGGTCTTCCCGCACTCCGCGAGGATCTGTTCGGCGGAATAGACCATGATCCGCGTCGCGAACTTGTAGACCTCGCGGCCGTTCATCTTCACGTACTGGTCGGGATTCTCGAAGTGCCGCGAGCCGGAGCCGGGAAGCCACAGGTTCTGACCGCCGCCGCCGTCCGCGCCGAGCTCGAACCCGAGGAACCCGCCGCGATCGACCGGCTCCATCACGACCGCGCCCGCGCCGTCCCCGAAGAGGATGATCGTCGAGCGGTCCTCCCAGTCGAGGATCTTCGAGAGCACGTCGCCACCCACGACGAGCGCCCGCCGCGAGAGGCCCGAGGCGAGCATCCCGTACGCCTGCGCGAGCGCGTAGACGAACCCGGTGCAGCCCGCGAGGAGGTCGTACGCGGCCGCATTCGGCATCCCGAGCTCGTCAGCGAGGAGCGCGGACGAGGTCGGGAACATCATGTCCGGCGTGACCGTCGCGCAGATGAGGAGGTCGATCTCGTGCGGCTCCACCCCGGCATCTGCGAGCGCCGCCTTCGCGGCCGGGCGTGCGATATCGGTCAGCGCCTCCTCCTTCGCCGCAATCCGGCGCTCGTGGATCCCGGTCCGCTCCACGATCCACTCGTTCGAGGTGTCCACCATGCGCGCGAGCTCGTCATTGGTGAGCACGCGCTCGGGAACGTGTGTGCCGAGACCGGTGATCCCGATCCGCACGCCGGTCGCCGTGCCGATCACTTCCCGCTCCGGCGGCGGCGAAGCCGGCGCCTCCGCTCGTTTCCCGCTCCGGCGGCGGCGAAGCCGCCGCCTGCGCTCCCTGCCGGCTCCGTCGAGCCTACGCCGGTGGAGCCTCCGTCGAGCCTACGGCTCATGAGCGCTCCACGGCGAACGTGAGCGTCCCGCGTGCTGCAAGCTCGTCGCCGACGTGCGCGGTCGCCTTCCCGCGCCCGATCGGCCCGCGGACGGTGTCGATCTCGCAGGCGAGCGTGAGCGTGTCCCCGGGAGACACGATGCGCTTGAAGCGGCAGTCGTCGATCCCCGCGAAGAACGCGATCTTCCCGCGGTTCTCCTCCTCGATCAGCACCGCCACGGCGCCGGCCTGCGCCATGGCCTCGACGATCAGCACGCCCGGCATCACCGCACGCTCCGGGAAGTGCCCCGGGACCCAGAAGTCGTCCCCGCGCACCTCCCGCCGGGCGACCACGCGCCGTCCCGGCTCGAGCTCGAGCACCTCGTCGAGGAGGAGGAACGGGTCTCGGTGAGGCAGGATCGACTCGATCTCCGCCCTACCGAACGGGGCGGTCAGGACGGTTCCGGACACCCGGCGAGTCTACTCGCCCGCCTCGGCTACCCCATCTTCCGGACCCGTACCGCCGGCTGGCTCGTGTTGCCCGCGAGATCCCGGGCGACGGCGCGCACGCGAGCCGCGGATCCGGCGCCGGGCACGTTCACGACACCCGCCTTCCTCACCTCGCGCTGCTGCCACTTCCCGTCGATCAGGAGGATGAGCGTCGCGGGCTCGCTGACCCGGACGCGCAGCTTGCGCGTCGGGAGGATCTCGACCGTCGGCGCGGTCGAGTCGGCGACGAACGGGAGCTCTGTCCCGACCGTCGTGACCGCGTCGGTCACCTCGAGCAACGCCGCATACGAGCCGTCCCGGAGGGCCTTGCCCTTCCACTCGAGCCGGTGCGAGCCGGCCGGAAGGACGGTGGACTTGAGGAGAGTCGCGATCCAGCTCCCGTCCCGGACGATCCGGGCACGGACGGTCGCGGGAGTCGTCAACGCGAACTGGACCTCGAGCCGGTCGTTGCGGCCGTCCCCGTTCGGCGAGACCAAGGCGGGCGCGAGCGAGACGAGCCCGAGCGTTCGGGAGACGGTCAGCGGCACGCTGTGTCGCACCTCGGGCCCGGTCGCGGTCCGGGCCGCGAGGACGATGCTGTAGACGCCGTCGGCGAGCGCGGCCCCGGAGATCGTCGCGGTGCGTGGACCGGCTCCCGTCCAGACCCGGTCGACGACCGTCGCCACGGTGAGCCCGAACGCGTCGGCGACCGTGATCGTCAGGTTCGCCGGGCTAGTCAGCCGGTAGCTCAAGACTGCGTCATCCGCGAGCCCGTCCCCGTTCGGCGTGATCGTCTGCGGGGCCGCGGCGGCCTGGATCCCGAGCGGGACGCTCGTGCCGGCGATGCGGAGCGGTCCGGTCGCGGGAAGCGCGGAGCCGGCGCTGATCGTCCACGTGTACCTCCCATTCGGCGCCGCGCTCGCGTCCCAGGTCCAGTCGACGGCGGTTCCCGTCCCCGTTTGCTGTGCCACCTGTGCGCCGGCAGCGTTCTTGATCGAGACCACCCACGGAACCGTCGAGGAGATGCGCGCACGGAAGCGGAAGAGATTCTCGACCTCGTCCACGCGTGGCTCGAAGAGCTTCGGCAGCCCGATCGAGCGCGCCTTCGCCGCGAGCGCGTTCAGCCGTCCGTAGAGCACGTCGCCCGGGCAGCTCGTGAGCCCCGTGTCTCGGTGACCGGAGACGTGCCGCAGCAAGACGCGGGTGCCGGACCGGTAGCGCTCGCTCCCACTCGAGATCACGGTCGACTTACTTGTCGGATCGACGTGCGCGAGGTCGAGCCGCCACGCGATCAGCCGCGCGATGGCGTCCTGGGCGGCGGCGGACGGTGTCGTCGACCCGTACGTACCGAGGAGCGCGATGCCGACCGCGCCGGTGTTGAAGCCCCTCGCGTGCGCGCCGATGACGTTCCGGTCGACGCCTCCGAAGCGCCCTTCGTAGATCGTGCCGAAGCGGTCGACGAGGTAGTTGTAACCGATGTCGTTCCAGCCGTTCGACTGCACGTGGAAGAGCTGGATGCCCTTGACGATGGCCGGTGCCTGCGCGCGCGAGTAGTTGTTCGTTCCCGCGGTGTGGTGAATCGTCACGCCCCGAATCGACGTGGCGTAGGACGGCGGCCCGCGGCGGATCGACTCGTTCGCGCCCCACGAGGCGCGCGGCACGATCGCCGGCGCCACGGTTCCAGCGAGAACGCGATACTCGAGGCGGCGTCCAGCGGTCGGTGCAGCGCTCCACACGAGATGCGCGCGAATGCGAGAGACGCGTCCGATCGTGCGAGTCTCGATCCGGTCCGAAGGCCCGACCCACCACGGGTTTCCGATCCGCCAGCCCGCACGCGTCGCCCTGGCTTCGCGTGAGCCCGGGTCGGGGCCATCCTCGTGCTCGGGCGCGGCGGGTCGCCACGCGCTCCAGCGGCCGCCGAGCGAGCGCGTGCGGAAAACGACGCCGCCCGTGCCCTGCCAGTGGAGCCCCGCGAGCGTGAAGCGCTCCGCCCCCGAGGCGCCGTTCGGCACCAGCTCGACGCCCGTCACGGTCGCGCCGAGGGCGGAAGGCGCGAGAGCGGCCGCGCCCGCGAGAGCCGAGACGAAGACGAGAAGGCGGCGGCGCATGTCCGGCCAGGGTCGCAGTCATCCCGCGCGCGGGCAAGGGTGAAAAACATCCCGCTGATAGACTCCTTACACCGGTGCGAAGCCGCTCTATGCGGGGATTTCTAGTCGCGATTTCCGCGGTGACTGTCGCCGTGCTGGCTCTGCCGGCTCTCGGCGGCGCCCAGGACGAACGGCCGCGGGTCCTCGCAGTCGAGCTCGACAACGACATCAACCCGGTCACACAGGAGTACCTCGAGAACGCCGTCGACCGGGCCGAGGACGAGGGATTCGACGCCGTCGTCGTCGTCCTCGACACGCCCGGCGGTCTCTCGTCGTCGATGCGCGGGATCGTCAAGCGCTTCCTCGCGTCGAAGGTCGCGGTCGTCGTCTACACGGCGCCTCCGGGCTCGAGTGCCGACTCCGCGGGCTCGGTGATCGCGATGGCGGCCGACATCGCGGCGATGGCGCCGCAGACGAACATCGGCTCCACCACGCCGATCTCGCTCGGCGGCGAGGACATCTCGAAGGACCTGCGCCGGAAGGTCGTGAACGACGCCGCGGCCTACGTCGGCGAGCTCGCGCGCGAGCATGGCCGCAACGTCAAGGCGGCACGGCAGATGGTCACGAAGGCGTCGAACTACGGCGCGCGCCAGGCCCTGGCGATCGACCTCGTGGACGTCGTCGCGCCGACCCTGCCCGCGCTCCTCAGGGAGATCGACGGGACGAAGACCGTGCCGAAGGGAATCGTCCTCGACACCGCCGGCGCCGAGATCGTCGAGGTCGAGATGACCTTCTGGCAGAGGGCACGCGACCTCCTGATCGACCCGAACCTCATCACGATCATGCTCTCGATCGGCCTCATCGGGATCGTGGTCGAGCTCTGGAACCCCGGCCTCGTGTTCCCGGGCACGGTCGGTGCGATCTCGCTCATCCTCGGCCTGTACGGGCTCCAGGTGCTGCCCGTCTCCGTCGCCGGCCTGCTCCTGATGATCCTCGCGGCGGCGTTCTTCGTCGCGGAGGCCTTCGTGCCGACGCACGGTGCGCTGACCGTGGCCGGCGGGATCCTGTTCGTCCTCGGCTCCCTCATCCTCTTCGACCCGGCGGGCGACACGTACCAGGTGTCGCTGCCGGTCGCGGTCGGCATCGCGGCGAGTCTCGCTCTGCTCATGGGGATAGCCCTGTCACGGGTCGTGCGGGTCGCGCGCCGGCCCGCAGCAGTCGGCGTGCACGGCCTCGTCGGCGACGAGGGTGTCGTCCGGCGAGACGGGCTCGTCTTCGTGAACGGCGAGCTCTGGCGCGCGCACACCGTGGACGACTCCCCGCTCATGCCCGGAGATCGCGTTCGCGTCGAGCAGGTCGAGGACGGCCTGCGGCTGGTCGTCGGATCCGTTCCGACCCCGGCTGTCGAGGAAGTGCACTGACCATCGAGAGCGGCCTGCGGTTGGCCGTAGGATCCCTGCTGTCACCGATCCTGGAGGGGCAGAGCTGATGGAAGCCGGATTGATCGTCGTCGCCGTCGTCGTGGTCGTCGTCCTGCTGTTCCTCTTCGCGGCGGTCAAGGTCGCCCGCGAGTACGAACGAGGCGTGATCTTCCGGCTCGGTCGCCTGCTCCCCGAGCCCAAGGGCCCGGGGCTCTTCATCCTCATCCCGATCATCGACCGCATGGTCCGGGTCGACCTGCGCACGGTCACCTTGAACGTCCCGCCGCAGGAGGTGATCACGAAGGACAACGTCCCCGTGCGCGTCAACGCGGTCGCGTACTTCCGGATCGTCGACGCCAACGACTCCGTGGTCCAGATCGAGAACTACATGGTCGCGACCTCGCAGATCTCGCAGACGACGTTGCGCTCCGTTCTCGGCCAACACGTGCTCGACGAGCTCCTCTCCGAGCGCGACAAGATCAACGTGATCCTCCAGGCGATCATCGACGAGGCGACCTCGCCGTGGGGCATCAAGGTCTCGGTCGTCGAGGTGAAGGACGTCGAGATCCCCAGCGGCATGCAGCGCGCGATGGCGCGTCAGGCCGAGGCCGAGCGCGAGCGGCGGGCGAAGATCATCTCCGCCGAGGGCGAGTTCCAGGCGTCCGAACGCCTGAAGGACGCCGCGGCGGTGATGGCGCAGGAGCCGATCACCGTGCAGCTGCGCTACCTGCAGACGCTCCTCGAGATCGGGTCTGCGAACAACTCGACGATCGTCTTCCCGATCCCGATCGACCTCTTGACCGCGCTCTCGAAGACCGCCGCGATCGACAAGACGTAGCCCGTCTGGATCGGGCGGGCCTAGGCCTCGGGAGCTTCGGCCTCGGGAGCTTCGGCCTCGTCGGCTTCAGCCGGCCGCTCGGGCGCGGCGTCGTCCTCGGGGATGTCGGCCTCGTCGGCTCCCACTACGGGAGCGAGCGTCGCGACCTTTTCGCCGTCGCGCGGTCGCATCACGATGACGCCCTGCGTCGAGCGGCCGGAACGCTTGATGTCGTCCACGGCCATGCGGATGACCGTGCCGCCGTCGGAGATGAGCATCACCGCGTAGCCGTCGCGCACGATGCGCGCGCCCGCGAGCTTCCCCTTGCCCTCGACGAGCTGCGCGGTCTTGACGCCGAGCCCGCCACGGCCCTTGACCGGATAGTCCACGACGCGGGTGCGCTTGCCCCACCCGTTCTCGGTCACGACGAGCAGGTCGGCGTCCGGATCGGCCACGTCCACCTCGATCACCTCGTCGCGCGCCCGGAGCCGCATCCCCTGCACGCCCGACGCCGGCCTGCCCATCGCACGGACGTCCTTCTCGTGGAAGCGGATCGCCTGGCCGGCGCGGGACACCATGAGAACGTCGTCCTGCCCGTTCGTCAGCCGAACTCCGATGAGCTCGTCGTCGTCGCGGAGGCCGATCGCGATGATCCCGTCGGCCTTGAGCGGCGTGTTGTAGGCCGCGAACTCGGTCTTCTTCACGATGCCCTTCCTCGTGGCGAAGAGCAGGTACTTCGCCTCCTGGAAGTTCCGCGTCGAGATCACCGCGCGTACGTGCTCGTCCTGCCGGAGCGGCAGCAGGTTCACGATCGCCCGGCCCTTCGACTGCCGCGACCCGAGCGGAAGCTCGTGCACCTTCAGGCGATAGACCTTCCCGACGGTGGTGAAGAACAGGATGTAGTCGTGGGTCGAGCCGACGAACAGGTGCTCGATGTAGTCCTCGTCCTTCATGTCCATCCCCATCACGCCGATGCCGCCGCGGCGCTGCTCGCGGTAGGTCGTGACCGGGAGCCGCTTGATGTAGCCGGACTTGGTGATCGCGACCACCATGTCCTCCTCCGCGATCATGTCCTCGAGCTCGAGATCGGTCTCGCCGGCGACGATCTCGGTGCGGCGCTCGTCCGTCTTCCCGTAGATCCCCTTGATCTCGAGCAGCTCCTCGCGCACGACGCCGTCGATCCGCGCCTGGTCGCCGAGCAGCGCGCGCAGCTCCGCGATCCGCTCCTGGAGATCCGCGAACTCGTCCTCGACTCGCTTGCGCTCGAGGCCGGTCAGCGCGCGGAGGCGGAGGTCGAGGATCGCCTGCGCCTGGAGCTCCGAGAGCGCGAACCGCTCCTGCAGCGCCGTGCGCGCAGATTCGGTGTCGTCGGCCGCGCGGATCAGCGCGATGACCTCGTCCAGGTTGTCGAGGGCGATGAGGTAGCCCTCGAGGATGTGCGCCCGGTCGACCGCCTTCCGGAGCTCGTGCTTCGAGCGCCTGGTGACGACCTCGCGCTGGTAGTCGAGGTAGTGCTGGACGAGCTCGAGCAACGACAGCGTCCGCGGAACGCCGTCGACGAGCGCGACCGCGTTGTAGCCGAACGTCGTCTGCAGCGCGGTGTGCTTGAAGAGCTTGTTGAGGACGACCTGCGGGATCGCCTCGCGCTTGAGGTCGACCTGGATCCGCATCCCGGTCCGGTCGGAGTGGTCCTTCACGTCCGAGATCTCGGTCAGCACCTTGTCGCTGACGAGGTCGGCGATCTTCTTGATGACCCCGGAGTCGCCGCCCTTCTTCACCCCGTACGGCAGCTCGGTGACGATGATCGCGTTCCGGCCGCCACGCAGCTCCTCGATGTGGGCGCGGCCGCGAACGACGATCCGCCCGCGACCGGTGCGATACGCATCCCGGATACCGCTTCGCCCCACGACGATCGCGCCCGTCGGGAAGTCGGGGCCCTTCACGTGCTTCATCAGGTCCTCGACGTTGGAGTCGGGCTTGTCGATCATCTGCACGATCGCGTCGACGACCTCGCCCAGCCGATGCGGCGGCATGTTCGTCGCCATGCCCACGGCGATGCCGGCGGAGCCGTTGACGAGCAGGTTCGGGAAGCGCGAGGGGAGGACGGACGGCTGACGTCGTGACTCGTCGTAGTTCGGCTCGAAGTCGACGGTGTCCGCGTCGATGTCGCGGAGCATCTCCGTCGCCAGCCGCGCGAGGCGAGCCTCCGTGTAGCGCATCGCGGCGGCCGGGTAGTCGTCGATGTTGCCGAAGTTCCCCTGTCCGTCCACGAGCGGGTAGCGCAGCGAGAACGGCTGCGCCATGCGGACGAGCGTGTCGTAGATCGACTGGTCGCCGTGCGGGTGGTAGTTACCCATGACGTCACCGACGACGCGCGCCGACTTGAGCCGGGGGCGGTTCGGCTGCAGGCCCGCCTCGTGCATCGCGAACAGGATGCGGCGATGCACGGGCTTCAGGCCGTCACGCACGTCGGGGAGCGCCCGCGCGACGATGACGCTCATCGCGTAGTCGAGGAAGCTCGAGCGCATCTCCTGCTCGAGCTCGCGCGGCTCGATCCTGCCCGAGCCGAGCGGCTCGATCACATCAGACAAGGCGTTCTCCGTTCCGGAGAACGCCTGGGACCAGAACTACTTCCCCGCGTCTCCTATCTGGCTGCATCAGTCGCTTTCTCCTCGTCAGGTTTCCGGGCGTCGCTAGACGTCCAGGAATCTGACTTCTCGGGCGTTCTCCTCGATGAAGTTGCGGCGCGGCTCGACCTGGTCGCCCATGAGCGTCGAGAAGACGCGGTCGGCCGCGGCGGCGTCCTCGACGTCCACGCGTATGAGCATCCGGTTCTGCGGGTTCATGGTCGTGTCGGCGAGCTCCTCGGCGTCCATCTCGCCGAGGCCCTTGAAGCGGCTGACCTGGATGCCCTCCTTCGCGAGCTCGAGCGCCAGCTCGCGCAGCCGGCCGAACGTCTCGGCATGCCGCGTCTTCTTGCCGAAGGCGATCGTGAACGGCGGGTGCCCCGCGATCTCGACCAGCCGCGCGTACGTCTTGCGCACGTTGGCGTAGATCGGGGACGCGAGCAGCTCGCTCGGAATGACGACGCTCGCCGCGGCTCCTGTCTCCCGCTCGACGATGCGCAGCACCTCGCCGTCCTCCCCCGAGGAGAGCAGCGAAAGCTCGTAGCCGTTCGGCCCGAGCTCGGTCAGCGCGGCCTCGATCCCGCCGGCGACCGCGTCCGTCTCGACGATGCGGTGGTCGATCACGAAGTTGGCCGCGGCCGCGCCGAAGTCCTCGCGCAGCCGCGAAGCCCAACCGTCGAACTCGTGCAGGACCCTGACGAAGCGCCCGTAGCGCGCCTCGGTGAGCTTCTGGGTCTGCCCCGCACGGTCGGTGACGTCCATGTCCTTCACCCGCTCGCGCACGAGCATCTCCTCGAGCTGGGACTCCTTCTCCACGTAGCGCTGCTGGTTCCCGATCTTCACGCGATAGAGCGGCGCGACGGCGATGAACACGTGCCCGCGCTCGACGAGCTCCTGCATCTGGCGATACAGGAACGTGAGGATCAACGTGCGGATGTGCGCGCCGTCCACGTCGGCGTCCGTCATCACGATCACGCGGTGGTAACGCAGCTTCGTGACGTCGAACTCGTCACCGATGCCGGCGCCGATGGCCGTGATGACCGACTGGATCTCCTCGTTCGAGAGGACCTTGTTGATCCGGTTCTTCTCGGCGTTGATCACCTTGCCGCGAAGCGGCAGGATCGCCTGGAACGTGCGGTCGCGCGCGTCCACGGCCGAGCCGCCGGCGGAGGCGCCCTCGACGAGGAAGAGCTCCGCGGACTCCGGATCGTTGATCTGGCAATCGGCGAGGCGTCCGGGCAGCGAGTTCGACTCGAGCGCGCTCTTGCGGCGCGTGAGCTCGCGCGCCTTCCGCGCGGCCTGGCGCGCACGGGCGGCCGAGACCGCCTTCGTGATGATCTGGCGCGCATCGGTCGGGTTCTCCTCGAGGAACTCGGCGAGCTTCTGGTTCACCGTCGTCTTGACGAGCGTCTCCATCTGCGGGTTCCCGAGCTTCGTCTTCGTCTGTCCCTCGAACTGTGGGTTCTGGAGCTTCACCGAGAGCACGGCGGCGAGCCCCTCACGGACGTCGTCGCCCTCGAGGTTCTCCTCCTTCTCCTTGATCAGCCCCTTCTCGCGCGCGTAGCGGTTGAGCGTCCCCGTCAACGCAGCCTTGAAGCCGGAGAGGTGAGCGCCGCCCTCGGTGGTGTTGATGTTGTTCGCGAACGAGAACACCGACTCGACGTACGAGTTGTTCCACTGCATCGCGACCTCGACCTGGCTCTCGTTGCCGTCGCCCTCGAAGTAGACGACGTGCTTGTGGACGGTGTCCTTCGAGCCGTTGATGTACGCCACGAAGTCGCGGATGCCGCCCTCGTAGTGGAACTCCTCGGTCTTGCCGCCGGCGCGCTCGTCTCGGAGGACGATCTTCAAACCCTTCGTGAGGAACGCCGTCTCGCGCAGACGCTGCGTGAGCGTTGCCGCGTCGAACTCCGTCTCCTCGAAGACCTCGGGGTCCGGGAGGAAGGAGATCGTCGTGCCGGATTCGTCCTTCGGCGCGACTCCGATCGTCTCCATGTCCCCAGTCGGCTCGCCGCGCGCGAACTCCTGCCGGTAGAGCTTGCCGTCGCGGCTGACCTCGGCGATGAGCCACTCGGAGAGCGCGTTCACCACGGACACGCCGACTCCGTGCAGCCCTCCCGACACCTTGTAGCCGTCGCCGCCGAACTTGCCGCCCGCGTGGAGCTTCGTCAGCACGACCGTGAGAGCGGGCATGCCTTGATCCGCAATCACGTCGACGGGAATGCCCGCGCCGGCGTCCCTGACGGTCACCGAGTTGTCAGGGTGGATCGTGACGTCGACGAGGTCGTTCCGGCCGGCGAGCGCCTCGTCGACGGCGTTGTCGACGACCTCGTATACGAGGTGATGCAGGCCTCTCGATCCCGTCGACCCGATGTACATACCGGGTCGAAGCCGGACCGGCTCGAGGCCTTCCAGGACCGTGATGTCCTTTGCGGTGTAGGCTGCTTCGGCCAATAGAAAAAGCCCTGCAAATCGACGTTTTGCGGGCTGGTGGAAGTGTATCAGAAATCGCGGTCGGAGCGGCCCTGAGTGAGGCTTGCGCGGGCCGCCCTGGCGACCAATTCGCGGAGGTCCGGATCCTCGATCTCGGAAGCGATCTCGGCCGCCTCGGAAGTGGCCTCGGGGGTCGCCGAAACGGGGTCGGCCGGCTGCGCCGCGGCTTCGGTGGAGGCGTTCGGCGGCTCCGGGATCGGGCCGACCTTGAAGCGGAGCTTCGCCGGCGCGGACTCGCCGAGAATCCCTCTCAACCGCTCCTGGATCTCGGGCGAGAGCCGGTCGAGCTCGAAGGCCCAGGTCGCCGACGCTGTCGCGACGTGCAACGTCCCGTCCCGGGCGACGCGCTGCGGCCATGCCTGCCTGGCAACCGCGTCGCCGACCGCTGCGGGCCAGGCGGCAGTGATCTCTGCCAGCGCGAGCCCGATCCCGCCGCCGCTCGCGGCGAGAGTGCGCTGGACTTCGTGATCGATCCGCTCCACTTCCGGCTACTCCTCCACCCGCACCGTACCGGGTGACACGACGAGCGATTGCGCCGGCTCGGCCGGAAGCGCGGCCGGCGAGGTCGCGGTCACGATGGTCTGTCCCCGCTCGGCGATGAGCGCGGCGAGCGCCAGCCTGCGGTCTCCGTCGAGCTCCGACAGGACGTCGTCGAGCAGCACGAGCGGCGGGACGTCGGTTCTCGACGCGATCGCTTCGGCCTCGGCGAGGACGAGCGAGAGAACCGCGACCCGCTGCTCTCCCTGCGATGCGTAGTGGCGAAGCTCGCGCTCGCCGACCGTGAGCTCGATGTCGTGGAGATGCGGGCCGAGGCCGGTGATCCCGCGCTCGAGATCGCGCGAGAGTCGCGACTCGTGCTCTGCGACGGTCGGCGCGACCGAGTCGTAGGAGATCGTCGCCGCGGAGACCCCGAGCCTGCCCGCGGTCGCTTCGAACGCCGGGGCCAGAAGCGCGACCGCCTCTCGCCGCGCCTCCACGAGCGCGGAGCCGAGAGCCGCGACCGCCTCCGTCCAGGGATCCAGGGCCTCGCGAGTGGAGACTCCCGCTGCGAGCCTGCGGAGCGCTGCGTTGCGCTGGCCGACGGCAGCTCCGTACTCGGCGGGAAGGCCTGCTCGCGCCGGAAGCAGCCGGCCGAGGCTCCGGTCGAGGTAGGCCCGCCGAGTGGCCGGCGCCCCCTTGACCACGCCGAGTCGGTCCGGCGTGAAGACGAGCGTCTTGAGCTCGTGCCGGAGTTGCTCGGCGGAGCTCAGCGGTGCGCCGTTGAGACGTGCCCGCTTCGGCTCGCGAACACCGAGCGCGAGCTCTGCCTGAAACAACGTGCCGCCGCTCTCGCCGCCGACGCGCACGCGAGCAGCCTCGGCGCCGAAGCGAACCAGTTGAGCGTCGTTGCGCGTCCGCGGCGAGAACCCCTGCGTGCCGACGTGGAGCGCTTCCAGGAGGTTCGTCTTGCCCGCGCCGTTCGGTCCGGTGACGAGGACGACGCCGGGCACGAGCTCGAGCTCGAGGCGTGCGTACGAGCGAAAGTCGCGAAGCGCGACCTCTCGCGCGATCAGCGGCCTATGCGTCAGGGAGCCGGATCGGCATGATCAGGTACCAGAAGCTCTCGTCCGGCGACACGATCAGCCCTGGGCGCAGCGGATTGATCAGCTTGAGCTGGACGGTGTCGACCGACACCGCCTCGAGGCCCTCGCGGAGGAACTCCGGGTTGAACCCGATCTCGAGCGAGTCGCCCGCGTAGTCGATCGGGATCGACTCCCGGGCCTCACCGACGTCCTGGGTCTGCGCGGAGACGTTCAGCTCGCCCTCGGCGAAGCGGAGGCGGAGCGGCGCGTTGCGCTGCGCGAGCACGCCGGCGCGGCGGATGACCTCCAGGAGCGGCGCACGCGGGGTCGAGATCTCGGCCTCGAAGGTCTCCGGGAGCAGCTGGTCGTAGTTGGGGAACTGCCCGTCGATCCTCCGGCTCGTGAGCCACACGTCGGCTGCGCCGAAGATCACGTGGTTCTCGTGCAGCCCGAGCTGGACGTCCTCACTCCCGGATGCCAGCCGGCCGAGCTCCTGGAGCGCGCGAGCCGGGATGATCGCGTCGAGCTCGGCGCCTCCTGCGGCGAGAGCCGTCTCCTTCACGGCGAGTCGGTACGAGTCGGTCGCCGCCATCACGAGCTTGTCGCCGGAGAGCTTCACGAGAATGCCTGTGAGCACGGGTCGCGACTCGTCGCGTGACGCCGCGCGCGAGACCTTGTCGATCGTCGCGAGCAGCTCCGGGGCCGCGATCGAGTGCAGCTCGCCGTCGACCGGCGGCAGGCGCGGGAAGTCCTCCGCGCTGTACACGTTCAGCCTCGACGAGTGGCTGCCCGAGGTCACCGTGAGGACGCCGTCGCCCTCCTCGTGCACGAGCGTCACGTTCTCGTCGGGCAGGAGTCGCGCGAGGTCCGTGAGGAGCTTCCCCGGCACGACCACGGCGCCGTCGCCCGCGACCTCGCCGGCGATCGTTGCCCGGAACGAGATCTCCATGTCGGTCGCGGCGAGCAGCAGCCGGCCTTCCTCGCCGCGGATGAGGATTCCGCTCAGGACCTGAACCGCACCACGCGTCGAGAGCCCTCGTGAGACGGTCGCGAGCGCAGAGGCGAGATCGGCTCTCGAGCAGGTTGCGCGGAGCTCGGTGCTGGAGACTAGGTCTGTGTTCATGAACTAAAGAAAAAACCTTGTAGAAGTAGTAGGAGTGTGAACGACGGGGAAGACACGCCGATTCTGCCCCACGAGCGGGGAAAACGTGCGTGGACAAGGTTGTGCGTGGCCGTCCACCGGTCCCACACCCTACGCGAGCGGAACACGCGGGACCCCCACTTCAGCGGGCCTGCTTCACACGTGCGGTGAGCTCTTGCACGAGGTTGTACACAGACCGGTCCTCGCTGATCAGGCGCGTGATCTTCGACGTCGCGTGCATGACCGTCGTATGGTCGCGTCCCCCGAACTCCTTGCCGATCTTCGGCAGCGAGGAGTCGGTGAGCTCGCGCGAGAGATACATCGCGACCTGGCGCGGGTAGGCGACCGACTGCGACCGGCGCGGGCTCACGAGCTCCTCGAGCGTGACGCCGAAGCGCTCGGACACCGCCTCCTGGATCCGCGGGATCGTGACCTCCGGAGCCGCCTCCCCCTGCGGGAAGACGTCCTTCAGCACCTGCTCTGCGAGCTCGACGGTCATCATCCGGTCGGTGAGCGAGGAGAACGCGACGACACGCGTCAGCGCCCCTTCGAGCTCACGGATGTTCGACGACACACGGCTCGCGATGAACGTGAGGACCTCGGGGTCGGTCACGGCAATCCGCTCCGTGTTCACCTTCTTGCGCAGGATCGCGATCCGCGTCTCGAGATCCGGCGGCTGGATGTCTGTGAGGAGCCCCCACTCGAACCTCGAGCGCAGCCGCTCCTCGAGCGTGGCGATCTCGCGCGGCGGGCGGTCGGACGAGATGATGATCTGCGAGCCGCCCTCGTACAGCGAGTTGAACGTGTGGAAGAACTCCTCCTGGATCCGCTCCTTGCCCTCGAAGAACTGGATGTCGTCGATCAGGAGGACGTCGTAGCCGCGGTAGCGGCGCTTGAACCCCTCGATCCGCTTGTCGCGCAGCGAGTCGATGAAGTCGTTCATGAACGTCTCGCTCGTGACGTAGCGTCGCGTGAGCCGCCGCGAGTGCTGCCGGACGTAGTGCCCGATCGCCTGTAGCAGGTGCGTCTTGCCGAGCCCCGTCGAGCCGTAGATGAAGAGCGGGTTGTACGCCTGGGCCGGCGCCTCCGCGACCGCGAGCGCAGCTGCGTGCGCGAAGCGGTTCGACGATCCGATGATGAAGAGGTCGAACGTGTACTTCGGGTTCAGCTCGAGCTCGGTCGTGTCGCGGTAGCGGAGCTCGGAGCCGCGATCCCTGTCGTCTGTGGCCACGTGAGCGGTGACGGGAGCGCCGGCAGCCGCTGGAGGAGCCGCCGCGGTCGGCCGCACGTCCACGGGCACGCTCGGCCCGTCGGACACGACGAAGGAGACGAGAAGGTCTCGGCCGAGCGCCTCGCGGGCCGCGGCCGACACGAGCGCCGCGAAGTGACTCTCGACCCAGTCGCGAGTGAAGTCGTTCGGAAGAGCGACCCGAAGCCCGCTGTCGTCCAGTGACTGGGGCTCGGCCTGTGCGAACCAGGTGTCGAAGATGGTGTCGGTGAGGGCTCTGCGGAGGCTGCCGGCGATGGCGGTCCAGGCGCTATAAGAGGTCGGTTCTGTCGTCGGCTCCAAGCCCTTGAGACTCCCTGCGGCAATCGAGAGAACGGCGAGCATACCACCGTCGCCGAAGCCTCTCAATGGGACTTTCCAGAGTCCCTGTGGAAGAAAACCCCGCTAATTTGCAGGGCTTTTATCTATTCCACATGTGTATCCACAGTTGTGGAAGACTCGCTCGCCGTTTGCGGTCGAGGCAACTCCGTAGGCGCGTGAGCAGCGATTTCGACTCCGCCTCGAGGCCGGCTCTCTGTGGAAAACCTCGGCGTCCGGCGGTTGTCTATACTCGTCGCTCCGATCCGCAGATAAAGACTCTCGCCCGCCGACCAGACCGTGAAACGCACCTATCAGCCCAACGTACGCCGCCGCAAGCGGCGTCACGGGTTTCGAGCGCGTATGGCGTCGCGCGGCGGCCGCGCGATCCTGAAGCGGCGTCGCGCGAGAGGGCGCAAGCGGCTCTCGGCCTGAAGGCGCGGCACGTGCAGCGCCGCCACCGGCTCTCGCGCTCCCGCGACTTCGACGACGTGTACCGGCGGGGCACCTCGGCGTCGACGCGGTACCTCGTCCTGCACTGGTTCCCGCGTGAGGACGATCTCGAAGGCGACCCGCGTCTCGGGCTCGCGGTCCCGAGGTCGGTCGGCTCGGCCGTGATCAGGAACCGGATGAAGCGGCAGCTCCGGGAAGCGTGGCGGCGCGTGCTCGCCGAGGTCCCTGCCGGCCACGACTATGTCCTCGTCGCGCGTCCCGGGCTCGCGGAGCCGGCGCAGGCTCGCGGGCAGGACTGGCTCGTCTCGGAGCTCGCGGAGGCGCTCGGGAGGATGCGCCAATGAGGTATCTCGGGATCGGGCTCGTGTACGCCTGGCGCTACACCTTCGGCCTGCTGACGCCACCGGGCACGTGCAAGTACCACCCGAGCTGCTCCCAGTACGCGATCGACGCGCTCCGCGAGCACGGGCTCGTGCGGGGCAGCGTGCTCTCGGGCTGGAGGCTTCTTCGCTGCAACCCGTGGAGCCACGGCGGGGTCGACTACGCGCGTGACCAGACGGTGTTTCCCCTGTTCCGCTCGAGGCGGGTGAAGACGTGATCGTCGGCGGGCTTCTGTCTCCGATCGAGAACGTCCTGACGGAGGTCCTCATCTGGTTGCACGAGTCCGCGGGTCTGACCTGGGCGTGGTCGATCGTCGCGCTGACGGTGCTCGTACGGGTCCTCCTCGTGCCGGTGGCGATCCGGCAGATCCACTCGATGCAGAGCCTCCAGATGCACGCGCCGGAGATGAAGGCGATCCAGCAGCGCTGGAAGAGCGACCGCCAGCGGCAGAGCGAAGAGCTCATGAAGTTCTACAAAGAGAACAAGATCAACCCGTACGCGTCGTGCCTCCCGCTCGTCTTCCAGATCCCGATCTTCATCGCGCTCTTCTTCGTGCTCCGCGACTTCGAGGACGAGGTCTATCCGGACTACGGCGGGGTGCTCGGCTGGCTCCACGTCGTGCCGTCGATCACCGCCGGCATCACCGACCATTGGTCGGGGTATCTGCTCCTGATCATCTACGTCATCAGCCAGCTCACGTCGACGTGGCTCATGTCGACCCAAATGCAGAGCCAGGCCCAGCGCATCATGTTCATGCTCCTCCCGCTCATCTTCATCCCGTTCATCCTCGAGCCGCCCGGGACCACGGTCTTCCCCGTCGGCCTGGTCATCTACTGGCTGACGACCAACCTCTGGACGACCGGACAGGGAATCGTCACAAGGAGGCTCATGCCGCGCCCCGTCGTGCCGCCCAAGCGGTCGAGCCGGACACCGCCTCGCGAGGCGGCGGTCGCCGAGCAGGCGTCCGCGGCGGACGGTGACGGCGAACCGGTGCCCGCGCGCACGGGGCCGCCGCGCCGCGTCAAGCGGAAGAAAGGCGGCCGCAAGCGATGAGCGAGAAGACCACCGAGGTACAGGTCGAGACGACCGGGGAGACCGTCGGCGAGGCGAAGTGGACCGCGCTCCGCGAGCTCGAGCAGCTCGTTCCCGGGCTCGACCGAGAGCAGGTCGAGTTCGAGGTCGTCTCCGAGGGAGAGCGTGGCCTGCTCGGCGTGGGCTACACACCGGCCCGCGTCGTCGCCCGGGTCGCAGGCGCCGTTTCGACCGACGAGAGCACGAGCGAGGAGGCATCGGCGGCCCGCGAGTTCGTCGAGCGCGTCGCAGCGGCGATCGGGGCGGACGTCACGGTCAGCGCCGCCGAGCGGGACGACGTCGTCACGGTCACCTGCTCCGGCGAGGATCTCGGGCTCCTCATCGGCAAGCACGGGCAGACGATCGATGCGATTCAGTACCTCGCGAACGCGATCGTGCGGACCGAGGGCGGCGCGCACGAGGTCGTCGTCGACGCGGCCGGCTACCGCGCGCGCCGCAGGGCCGCGCTCCAGGCGGTCGCCCAGCGCGCAGCTCGCCGTGCAGCGACCACGGGGAAGGAGATCGAGCTCGACCCGATGACCTCGATCGAGCGCAAGGTCGTGCACGAGGCGCTCAAGGAGGACCCGGAGGTCGAGACCGAGAGCGAGGGCACGGAGCCGAACCGGTACGTCGTCGTCTACCCGCGATCGACCGACGTCTAAGGAGCCGCCCGTGCCGGACGCGTTCCTCGAGCGCTGGCTCGAGGACGCCGTCGCCACGCCCGGCGCGACCGGCCTGGCGACGCTCGAGGACGCGCGGCGCGTGCTGCTCGAGGACGCGTTGCGCGCAGCGCCGTTTATTCGTGTCGAGGCGGGGCCGGTGGTGGACGTCGGCTCCGGAGGCGGCTCGCCCGGTGTCCCGCTTGCGGTGCTGCTGCCCGACCGGCCGTTCACGCTGCTCGAGGCCGAGCGGCGCAAGTGCGACTTCCTCCGCCGCGTGACTGCGGAGCTCGCGAATGTGGAAGTCGTCTGGGGCCGCGCCGAGGAGCGCCCGCTCGAGACGGAAGGCGTCGCGCTCGCGAAGGCGCTCGCGAGGCCGCCGGTCGCGGCGGAGCTCTGCCTCCCCCTCGTTCGCGCTGGCGGCGTGGCGATCCTCTGGGTGGGCGAGTCGGTCGACCTCGAGCACGTCGTGCGCGTTGCAGAGGCGCTCGGTGGGAGGCTGGAGTCGGCGGCGGAGGGCCTGATCGTCCTCAGGAAGCTCGGACCGACGCCGCCGGGCTTTCCGCGCCGCCCCGGGATGGCGAAGAAGCGCCCGCTGCCGTAGCGCTTCAGCCTGCCGCGTCGATCCAGAACGCCCTGTAGGCGAGCCGCGGATGCGGGTGCTGTCGCTCGCTGCGGCCGGCGATCTCGTACCCCCAGCCCGTGACGAGCTCCTCCTGCTTGCGGCGGTCGCGCTCCTCGTTGAAGACGCCGATCACGAGCCGCCCCACGTAGGAGAGCACGTGCTCGACGAGCTCCCGCCGTCGCGGCACCGGCACGTAGTCGATCGCGATTCTGACGACGTCGAACCTGCGCAGAGGCGTCCAGTCCAGCGCATTGCCGACCCAGATCCGGTCCGCCCAGTGCGGAAGCCGCCGCCGGGCCAGCTCCGCGAGCTCGGGCGAGATGTCGAGCCCGTACGGCTCGACGCCCGCCCAGCGGGCCATGCTCTCCATCAGGTGCCCGTTGGCGCAGCCGATGTCGAGGAAGCTCTGTCCGGCCTCGGCCGCGTCGGCGACCAGTGAGCGCGCTCGTTCCCAGCCCGTCGCGTCCCGGCTGCTGCCCGAGCCGCCTTCGGGTGTCTCCGCGGCGAGGTACGCGGGCACGATCAGGCTCGCATTCGCCTCGTGCCAGCCGGCGTCGTCGAGCTTGCCGCGCGCATGCGCATCGTCGATCGCGGCGGTCTCGCGCCAGCCCCGCTCCTTCGCGGCCTCGAGCTCCTCGTCCACGGGCCCGAAACCGTACCCGGAGGCGTCCGGCGCCCTCGTTAGGTTGAGCCCATGCCCGCCCGGGTGTACGCGATCGCGAACCAAAAGGGCGGCGTCGGGAAGACGACGACCGCGGTGAACGTGGGCGCCTGCCTCGCCGAGGCGGGAGAGCGCGTCCTGCTCGTCGACCTCGACCCGCAGGCGAACGCGACGTCGGGCCTCGGCCTCCGCGCGAACGGCGCCTCGACCCACGAGCTGCTGGACGGAGTCCCGCTCTCGAGCCTTGTCAAGCCCTCGGGCTTCCCGAATCTCGACGTCGTGATGGCCAAGAGCGACCTGGCCGCGGCCGCCGTCGACCTCTCCACGCGTCCCGGCGGCGAGCGCTACCTCGCGGACGCTCTCGACGGCCGGCTCGACTCGTACTCCTTCGTCTTCTTCGACTGTCCACCCTCGTTCGGCCCGCTGACCGTCAACGCGCTCGCCGCTGCGAAGCGCGCGATCGTGCCGGTGCAGGCCGAGTACTACGCGCTCGAGGGGCTCTCGCAGCTCCTCGGGACGATCAACCTCGTGAAGGCGCGACTGAACCCGACGCTCGCCGTCGCCGGAATCCTCCTCACGATGGCGGACGCGCGCACGCGCCTCACCGCCGAGGTCGAGTCCGAGCTCCGCCGGCATTTCGGAGACCTCGTCTTCACGACGACCGTGCCCCGCTCGGTGCGCCTCGCCGAGGCGCCGAGCCACGGGCTTCCCGCGATCGCCTACGACCGGCGCTCCGCCGGCGCCGAGGCTTACTGGAAGGTGGCGATGGAGCTTGTCGAGCGTTCCTAAGGAGCGGCGCGGCCTCGGACGTGGTCTCGAGGTTCTTCTGGGCGATGCTGGTCAGCCCGAGCTGCTGCACCTCCCCGTCGAGTCGGTCCACCCGAACCCCCGCCAGCCGCGTCGGCGCTTCGAGCCCGAAGCAGCCGCGGGCCTGGCCGCGTCGATCCGGCTCCAGGGCGTGCTGCAGCCGATCGTCGTGCGGCGGCGTCAAGAGGGCGGGTTCGAGCTCATCGCCGGCGAACGCCGCTGGCGCGCGGCGCAGACCGCCGGTATGCCCACGCTGCCGGCGCTCGTCCGCGACGCCGACGACAGCGACTCGTTGCTGCTCGGCCTCGTCGAGAACGTCGCCCGCGAGCAGCTCTCACCCGTCGAGGAAGCGCGTGCGTACGCCTCGCTCGTGGACGAGTTCGAGCTCTCGCTCGGTGACGTCGCCGAGCGGGTCGGACGCTCGAAGTCGGCGGTCTCGAACCGCCTCCGCCTGCTCGAGCTTCCGGAGGAGGTGCTGTGGATGCTCGCGCGCGGCGACCTCACCGAGGGTCACGCGCGGGCGGTGCTGGCCGTGCCCGACGACGAGGCGCGGCGGCGGCTCGCTCGCCGCATCGTCAAGGAGGGGCTCACGGTGCGAAGCGCGGAGCGGGCTGCTCGCGAAGGCGGCGCGAAGCGGCGCCCGCGCCGTGCGTCGACTCCTCGATCCGGCCCTCGTCGATCGCGCGGCCGCCGCGGCCGAACGCCTGACCGGCTTCCCCCCGCGTGAGTCGGCGGGAAGCTGCAGATCAGCTTCGAGGACGAGACGAAGCTCGAGGAGCTCGTCGAAGCGCTCGAAGCTGTCGCGTAGCGCACGCCCGACTCGTCCGGAATCAGTGCTCGCACCGAGCCGAAGGCGGGCTTTGACCATGTCCATGAGGCGTGTCGCTCCTGCTCCTCAGCGCGAGCCGGAAGAGGGCTCGCGGTAGCGAGTTTCCGGAGTTCGCGCAAGGGCATGGGCGATCCTGGACTCGAACCAGGGGCCTCCGCCTTATCAGAGCGGCGCTCTAACCGACTGAGCTAATCGCCCGCGCCCCGGAGTTCCGGGGTCGCAACTGTAGCGAAGGCCTCGTGTCTAAGATGAGACGGGCCGGCGATGCGAGAGATGACCCTCTACGGTGTGAGCTTCGAGCCCGTCGGCAAGCAGCCGATCGTGCTGCTGAAGACGGCCGACGACGACAAGTTCCTTCCGATCTGGATCGGCCACTCGGAGGCGGCCGCGATCCTGATGAAGCTCCAGGGCGCCAGCCCGCCGCGGCCGATGACGCACGACCTCCTCTCGGACGTCGTCTCCGAGCTCCAGGGCGAGGTCGTGAAGGTCACCGTCACCGAGCTCCGCGAGAACACGTTCTTCGCCCGCATCACGATCATGCAGGATGGCCGTGAGGTCGAGATCGACTCGCGCCCGTCGGACGCGATCGCGCTCGCCGTCCGCTGCGACGCCCAGATCTTCGCAGCCGAGGACGTGATCGAGGAGTCCGGGATCGACTTCCAGGCCGAGGACGCGGATCAGCCGGGCCTCATGGCGGCGTCGCGCCTGAGTGACCTGGATCCAGCCGAGTTCCGCCAGTTCCTCGAGAACGTGAGCGTCGAGGACTTCGCTTCCAGCCTCGAGGCGCTCGAGTACGAGGAGCCCGTCGAAGAGGACGAGGAGGACGACGAAGAGAGCGTCTGACGTCGCCCTACACGAGCACCGACACGACGAGGGCCGTTGCATTGAAGATCGCGTGGACGAGGATGCACGGGTAGACGCTCGCGGTCTTGGAGCGCAGCCAGCCGAGCAGGATTCCGAACAGGCTCAGGATCGCGAAGCCGATGAGCAGCCCGTGCGCGGCGCCGAACAGCAGGCCCGTGACGAGGATCGCGACCCACGTGCCGTACGGAGCAAGGAGCCTGAAGCCGAGACCGCGGTACATCAGCTCCTCCACGACGGGTGCGAGGATCGCGACCGCGACGAAGTACGCGGCAAATGCGCCTGCGCGGCTCGAGTCCCAGTCCTCCGGGACGAGGCCCTGCTCGTCTCCGGCGTCGAGGAATTGCGCGTAGACCGCGCTGGCGATCCAGATCGCCAGGAGCGCAAGCGGGACCAGCCCGAGTGCCACTCCCCACGAGCGCGGCCTGCGAAGCCCGAACGCGTCCCGCAGGGGAAGCCCGCGCGCGATCAGCAGAAGGATCCCGAACATGATCGAGAACTGCACGAGCGCGGCGACCGACGACGAGTAGCGGTAAGCGACGTCGTCCGGAGGCTCCTCGCCGGCGAAGTACGCCGCGTAGTTGAGCGTGGTCAGCGACAGGACCAGGACGAGCCAGCCCACGAGCCGGCCGGGCAGGGGTCGACCGAGGGTCGCGCTCTCCACGGGCGACATTTCACCACGGGGCACGTGCGGCTCCGCTGAGGAGCGCGCTCGCCGCTGTCGAAAACGGCGGAATGACGGCTAGCATCACCGCATGAGCCCGACGGGCGGACGGCGTTCCTTCGAGCCTGAGCTGCTGCATGCCCGGAACCGGCGTCTGCGCGCAGCCCGCCGCCGGCGTCGTCGCCGGGGGCTGGTGGTCGGGTTCGCGCTGCTCGCCGCCGTGGGAATCACCGCGGCCATCGGCGGCGGCGCGGCGGTGTTCGCCTACGGATCGTCCTGCGATCTCGGCTCGCTCCGGTCGATCCGGATCGGCCAGAACTCGTTCCTGTACGCCGCGGACGGATCCCTGCTCGGCTCGATCCCTGCGGAGCGCAACCGACAGCCGGTCGCAGCGGACCAGATGTCGCCCTGGATCCGGAAGGCGACGATCGCGATCGAGGACCGCCGCTTCTTCGAGCACGGCGGAGTCGACATCGAGGGAGTCGCCCGTGCTGCCGTGACCGATCTCAAGGCCGGCCGCATCGTGGAGGGAGGCTCGACGATCACCCAGCAGCTCGTGCGGAACCTCTACATCTCGCGCGAGCGCACCGTCCAGAGGAAGCTCAAGGAGGCCTGCCTCGCGACGAAGCTCGAACGGCGCGAGACGAAGCCGTGGATCCTCACGACGTACCTCAACCAGATCTACTACGGGAACCAGGCCTACGGCATCGAGGCCGCGTCGCAGACGTACTTCTCGAAGCCGTCGCGCGAGCTGACCCTGCGGGACTCGGCGCTCCTGGCGGGCCTCACGCAGGCGCCGTCGATCTTCAACCCGTTCACGGGGCCGCAGCGGGCGCGGGCGCGCCGCGACGAGGTGCTACTGGCGATGTTCGACACCGGCGTCATCACGCAGCGTCGCTACCGACGAGCGGTGCGGTCGGGCCTCGGCCTCGTCCCCGGCAGGCTCTACAGCCAGATTCGCGAGCCGTACTTCTTCGGCTACGTCCGCGACAAGCTGATCGAGAAATACGGCGCCGGACGCGTCCGCGCGGGCGGGCTCCGCGTGTACACGACGATCCTCCCGAAGTACCAGCGCCTTGCCGAGGACGCGATCAAGAGCACGCTCACCGAGCCGACCGACCCGGCCGCCGCGCTCGTCTCGATCAGCCCCCGCACCGGCGCGATCAGGGCCATGGCGGCCGTGGTCCCGAACCGGCCGAAGAACGAGTTCAACCTCGTCTCGCAGGCTCGGCGCCAACCAGGGTCGACGTTCAAGACCTTCGTGCTCGCGGCGGCGATCGAGCTGGGAATCAACCCGGACTCGACCTACTACGACTCGGAGCCGTTCGTCTACAAGGTCCACCCGGTCGGCAGCTGCGAGGACGAGACCTGGTGGTGCGTCTCCACGTACGCGAACGACTACTACGGCTGGAGCTCGATCCGCAGCGCGACCATCCGCTCCGACAACACGGTCTACGCGCAGCTCACGCTGGACGTCACGCCCGAGAAGGTGGCCGACGTCGCCCGGCGGATGGGCGTCCGCTCGCAGCTCGACACCGGAGGCTCGGTCGTCCCGTCGATCGGCCTCGGGTCGGTTGCCGTGTCTCCGCTCGACCTCGCATCCGCATACGCGACGATCGCGGCCGGGGGCGTGCACGCGGAGCCGATGGCGATCCGCAAGGTCGTCCTCCCCGACGGGCGAGAGGACAAGACGGCGGGCTGGGGTGTGCCCAAGCGACGGAGAGCTATCTCGGAGGGGACCGCGGCCATGATCACGCGCATCCTCGAGCAGAACATGCAGTCCGGAACCGGAACGCGCGCGGCGTTCGGCCGTCCCGCGGCCGGCAAGACCGGGACGAACGAGGAGCACAAGGACGCGTGGTTCGCGGGATATACGCCGGACCTTGCGACCACGACGTGGGTCGGCTACACGCGCGCCGAGATCCCGATGGTGAGCGTTCACGGGATCTCCGTAAGCGGTGGGACCTTCCCGGCCGAGATCTGGCGGTTGTTCATGGAGCCTGCGCTCGAGAGCGTCGAGCCGACCCCGTTCCCGGAGCCGTCGGTCTGGCCCGAGTGGAAGGTCTTCGACGGGGAGTACGCGTCGTCGTACGACCCGAACTACGTCGCCCCCGCCGAGCCCGAGGAGACTGAGACGACGGAGAAGCCGACGCGTCCGAACGTCTTGCCGGGCCGCATCCCGTAGTGGCGAACCTGCGCACGGTCGACGAGGCGCTCGAGCTGGTGCTCGCGCGGGTATCCCGCCTTCCCGTGGAAGCGGTGAGCCTGAGCCGCGCGGCCGGCAGGGTCGTCGCCGAGCCGGCCCTGGCGCGTACCGATCTTCCGCCGTTCCCGAGCTCGGCGATGGACGGCTACGCGGTCCGTGCGGAGGAGACGCCGGGCCGGCTTCCCGTCCACGGGCGGATCGCAGCCGGCGGCCCGCTGGCGGGCTCGCTCCCTGCCGGCTCGGCGGCCGCGATCGCGACGGGAGGGACGGTTCCCGACGGCGCGGATGCGGTCGTGCCGGTTGAGCGGACGACGGAGTCCGACGGGTTCGTCGAGATTCAGGAGGCCGCCGCGCCGCGCGCACACATCCGGGATCGCGGCGGTGACGTGCGCGAGGGAGAGACGATCGTCGTGCCCGGCGCCGTCCTCGGATCGCCGCAGATCGGCGCGTTGGCGGCGGCCGGCGTGGCCGAGGTGGTCTGTGTGCGGCGGCCGCGGGTGGCCGTGCTGGCGACGGGCTCGGAGCTCCGGCTGCCGGGAGAGCCGCTCGAGCCTGGCGAGATCTACGAGTCCAACCGGACGATGATCTCGGCCGCCCTCGCGACCGTGGGAGCGGAGATCGTGGAGCTCCCAGTGGTGCGCGACGACGAGGACGCGCACCGGCGGGCGCTCGAGGAAGGCCTAGAGGCCGACGTCCTCGTGACCTCCGGCGGTGTCTCGATGGGGCCGCACGACCTCGTCCGCCGGGTCGCGGCGGAGCTCGGCGTCGAGGAGGTCTTCTGGGGCGTCGCGGTCAAGCCCGGCAAGCCGCTGTCGTTCGGCGTCCGCGGCTCGACGCTCGTCTTCGGGCTTCCCGGGAATCCGGTGTCCTCGCTCGTCGGCTCGGTGCTGTTCGTGTGCCCGGCCCTGCGGGCGCTTCAGGGAGCGGCGCCCGGCCCTCGGTACGAGACCGGTCGCGCGGGACATGCGCTTCGCCGGAACCCGCACCGTGACGAGTTCGTCCGTGCCCGCCGGAACGGCGACGAGGAGGGCCCGGTGCTTCACCCTGTCACCGGACAGGACTCGCACATGATCGTGCGCGCGGCGGCCGCCGACTCGCTCGTGCATGTCCCCCGCGGCACGGACGAGATCGCAGCCGGCGATCGCGTTCGTTACCTGCGTCTGCCGTAGCGCAGTGCGCGTCTGAGACCGATGCGAACGGAGCCCGGAGCGGGCGGCTCGGCGCCGCGGGCGTACGGCACGTAGCGGCCGAACGCGAGCGCGGCGAGCTGCCCCGCGACCGCTCCCCACGCGAGGCAGAGAAGGGCCGACGTGAGGGACACGTAGCCGACGGTGACGAGGCCGAGAACGAAGAGCGCGGCCTCCGCCGGCCCGAGGCCGAGCTCGTTCGCCAGCACGACGAGGCCCAGAGCCGGGCCCACGAGCCCCGCGAGGAAGATCCCGACGCGCGGCCAGAATCGCGTCCGAACCGGCAGCCAGATCCAGGCATAGAGCGACGGGAGCACGAAGAGCAGCGCGTACGGCTTGACGATCGCGACGACGAAGGCCACGACCGCGAGCATCGCCAGAGCGGTCGTGTAGCCCGCGAGCCGCTCCTCTGGCGTGGGCTCGTACGGGGGCGCGATCCGCCTTCGCGCGACGAGCCAGCCGAGCACCAGGGCGATCACGAGCAGGCCGAGCGCTGCGAAGGGCGGATCTGCGACCAGCTCGGTGTACGGCGGGAGCGGTAGTGCGGCTCCGGTCGGGAAGACGCCGGCGAGCGCACCGAGCCACACCAGGAGCCCGGCGTACAGCCAGACGACGAGCCGGGTCCGAAGCGCGCGGAACGCCGGCTTTAGTGGAAGCGTGCGCCGCCGGGCCCGCACGAGCAGATCGAGCGCCCCGAGCGCAAACGGCACGACCGCCACGATCAGCGTCAGTCGGAAGGTCCAGCCGCTCGCTGCGCGGTCTTCGAGGAACAGGCTGTCGTGCGTCGGGAACACGCGTCCGGCGCTCGCGTCGACGGAGCCGATGAGGGACTCGGTCGCGCGTCCGAGCCGCGTGAACCGCTCCACCGCGAGCGGCGCCGCGGCGTCGCCGGCGGGGACCCCGGGATCGTTCGGGTCGTCCGTTGTGAGCGTCACCGCCGCGACGCCGCGCCCGAGGAGCGGCCCCTGCTCTCCAGCCGCGAGCGGGATCGCGAGGTCTACGAGCTGCGTCGCGAGCGAGGGAAGCTCGGGCTCGCGTCCGAAGTGCTCCTCGACCCGCGCCGAAGCAGTCTCGACGAGCACACGGGCCGGCGAGCGCGCGTCGTCTCCCGCGATCGCGAGCCGCGGTCGCCCGCGGCCGCCTATCCCGTCGAGGACGACTGCTGCGATGGCGCCCTCGGCGTATGGCGACTGCTCCGCGAAGCGCCGGACGCCTGCGCCGCCGTATGCCCCCGCGTCCGTCGACACGAGGACGAGCGTGCGATCGGGCTGCGGTGCCGGCGCGAGGTCCTGCTGCCCGTAGGCGCGCGCGAGCTCGGCGAGTGCGGCTGTCCCCGACGCGTTGTCCCCGAGCGGTTGCGAGGCGCCGGCGTTGTCGCGATGCGCGACGACGATGATGGCCTCCTCGGCTCGCCCGGGGATCACGGTGACGACGTTTCGAAGCTCGACGACGCCGAGGTCGGGGACGTCTTCGCTCCAGACGTCCTCCTCGGTCGGCAGCCCCAACCGTTCGATCGCGTCCGTGTACCAGAGCGTGGCCGCCTCCGCATCCGCGGTCCCGGGCACGCGCGACGGGTGCTTGGTGGCGAGGTCGATCGCCAGCGAGGCCGCCTCGGCACCGTTGAAGAGGGGCTCGAGCGAGGGCGCTGGAAGGGTTCCTGTTGGCGATATCGAAAACAGCAGCGCCAGCAGCGCCGGCGCGACGACGATCGTCGCAACTCGCACGAGTCGGGTGTTGAGCGGCTTCTCGACGGTGCCGCGTCGCGCCCGCCGCCTCAATCCTCCCGGCCGAGCGGCTTCCATCGCGGCGGAATACTAGGCAGCGAGGTCGGCGGACGGGCATCCTTAACATCACCGCAGATGTCCACGACCGCCTCGACCATCCTGCTCGTCGACGACGAGGACTCCATCCAGACCCTGCTGACGTTCCCGCTGGAGCGTGACGGCTACCGAGTTGTGCAGGCTCGGGACGGCGAGGAGGCGCTCCGCCGATTCGGCGAGGAGGACGTCGATCTCGTCGTGCTCGATGTGATGCTGCCGCGCCTCGACGGGCTCGAGGTGTGCAAGAGGCTCCGGACGCAGAGCAGCGTCCCGATCATCATGTTGACGGCGCGCGGCGAGGAGCTGGACAAGGTGCTCGGCCTCGAGCTCGGCGCCGACGACTACATCACCAAGCCGTTCTCCATCCGCGAGTTCCGGAGCCGCGTGCGCGCGCTGCTGCGGCGTGCCGCCGCTCCGCACACGGGCAAGGAGCGGGTCGAGACGATCGACCGCGGTGAGCTCAAGGTCGACCTGCCGCGGAGGGCGGTCGAGGTGCGAGGCGAGCCCGTCCAGCTCACCTTCATCGAGTTCGAGATGCTCGCGCTTCTCGCCTCGAGCCCGGGCGTCGTGTTCTCGAGGCGGGAGCTGCTCGAGCGGCTGCGCGGTGGTGCCGACTACCGCGAGCCGCGCACGATCGATGTCCACGTGCGCCACCTGCGCGAGAAGATCGAGCGCGACCCGTCGAACCCCGAGCTGATCCTGACGATTCGGGGGGCGGGGTACCGATTCAGGGCTGAGTGAGTGAGCATCCCGGGCGGTATCCGCGTCCGCCTCGCGCTCGGCCTCGTCGCGATCGTGGCCGGCGCTCTCGGCACCGCGTACCTGATCGTCGTCCCGTCACTCGAGCAGCGGCTCGTCGAGGCGAGGCTCGACTCGCTCGAGGGCCGCGCGGTCGACCTGACGAGCGAGCTGACGGACGACAACTCCTCGTGGGACGCGAAAGTCGACGAGTTCGCCGCGAGAACGAATGCGCGCGTGGTCCTCTTCACCGTGCTCGACCGGAATCCGCCGACGCTCCTTGCCCAGGCAGGGGGTTCACGGGGGATCGACGAGGACACGATCGCGCGCGCAGCTGTCCGAAGCGAGCAGGTGGAGCGAGGCCGTGTTATCGATGGCGCCGAGGAGTACGCGGAGGTCGCGGTGCCGCGCCAGTTCGAGGCGGTCGAGACGGTCGTGCTGTTCCGGAGCCCGCTCGCGGACTCGCTTGCGACCGTCGCGCTCGTCGAGCGCCGGCTTCTGCTCGCGACCGCGTTCGCGCTCGTGCTGGCGCTCGCGCTCGGCCTGACTGCGGCCGGCATGCTCGCACAGCGGCTGCGGCGGTTGGAAGCTGCGGCCGATCGGATCGCCGGCGGCCACTTCGACACGCCGATCGTCGATCGCGGCGACGACGAGATCGGTCAGCTGGCTTCGAGCTTCGACCGCATGCGCGTCCAGCTCGCGCAGCTCGACACTGCGCGCAAGGAGTTCGTCGCGAACGCGTCGCACGAGCTGCGGACGCCGCTGTTCTCGCTCGGCGGCTTTCTCGAGCTGCTCGCCGACGAAGATCTCGACGACGACACGCGGATGGAGTTCCTCGCAACGATGCAGGGGCAGGTCGAACGGCTTACGAAGCTCTCGACAAACCTGCTCGATCTGTCGAGGGTCGACGCCGGGCAGCTCCGGGTCGCCACCGAGCCGGTCGACCTGGGCGACGTCGTCGAGAAGCTCGGGGAAGAGTTCGAGCATCTCGCGGACTCGTCGGGGCACGTGCTCGAGGCGCACGCGGACGGCGCCGCCTGGGCGCTCGGCGACCCCGACCGCGTCGCGCAGATCGGGCGAGCGTTCCTGATGAACGCGCTCGTGCACACGCCGGAGGGCACGCAGGTCGTCGTTCGCGCGGCGCAGCATGGCGATCGTGCAGAGCTGATCGTCGCGGACGACGGCCCGGGGATCCCGGCCGACCAGCGCGCTGCCGTGTTCGAACGCTTTTACCGGGTCGAAGGCGGCAAGGCCTCCGGTAGCGGACTGGGGCTCGCCATCGCGTGGGAGCTCGCGCGGCTGATGAACGGGACGGTACGGCTCGAATCCGAGCCGGGGCGCACCGTCGTCACGCTCGACATTCCGTTTTCACGTGAAAACGGCAGCGACTCGCCCGCAGACTGACCATCGCGATCAGCGACGCCCGTCCGAGCTCGCGGGCGCACCGCGGTCTACGATCCTGGCGTGAGCAGAGCCAGCGCTAATGCGCCCTGCGCCGCGACGACGCTCGGTCGGGTTGTCAGGAGCGAGAGCAGATGACCGACCTGTCGCACGTAGACGATGCGGGTGGGGTGGAGATGGTGGACGTCGGCGGAAAGCCGGTGTCCCGCCGCAGGGCGGTCGCCCGCGCGCGCGTTCGCATGGCGGCCGCCACGGCTGAGCGCCTGCGCGCGCTGCCCAAGGGAGATGCGCTCGTTACGGCCCAGCTCGCGGGGATCATGGCCGCGAAACGGACGGCCGAGCTCATCCCGCTCTGCCATCCGCTGCCGCTCACGCACGTCGAGGTCTCGCTCGAGGTCGGCGACGCGGAGGTCGCGATCGAGGCCTCGGCGGAGACGACCGCGCAGACGGGCGTCGAAATGGAGGCGCTCGTCGCTGCGTCCGTTGCGGCGCTGACCGTCTACGACATGGCCAAGGCGATCGACAAGGAGATGGAGATCTCGGACGTGCGGCTCGTCGAGAAGTCGAAGGCACCGGCCTCGTGAGGGCCGCCGTCCTCACTGTGTCGGACGGCGTGCACGCGGGCGAACGCGACGATCGCAGCGGCGAGTTGCTCGAGGAGCTGCTCGCGGCCGAGGGGTTCGAGGTCGTGCGCCGGGTCGTGCCCGACGAGCGCGGCGCGATCACGGACGCGATCGAGGAGCTCGCGGATGCCGCGGCGCTCGTCCTGACGACCGGCGGCACGGGCTTCGCTCCGCGCGACGTGACGCCCGAGGCGACGCGCAGCATCCTCGACCGGGACGCTCCTGGGGTTGCGGAGGCGATACGCGCGGACGCGCTCGCACGCACGCCGCACGCGCTCCTCTCGCGAGGGGTCGCCGGCCTGCGCGGCGCGACGCTCGTCGTGAACCTCCCGGGCTCTCCCGGTGGCTGCCGCGACGGGTTCGCCGTCATCAGGCCGGCGGTTCGCCACGGGCTCGAGCTCGCGGCCGGTGGGACTGCGACCGCGCACGAGCAGACGTGACCACGACAGCCGCACCACTTCCCCGCCGCCTCGCCTCGCTCGTCCGGATCGAGCACACGGTGTTCGCGCTCCCGTTCGCCTACGTCGGTGCGTTCCTCGCGGTGGACGGCTGGCCGGGGGCCGCTGACGTCGTCTGGATCGCCGTCGCGATGACCGGCGCGCGGACGCTGGCGATGGCGCTGAACCGCCTTGTCGACGCCGACCTCGACGCTCGCAACCCGCGAACCGCAGTGCGGGAGCTCCCGACCGGCGCGCTCACCCGGACGCAGGTCGCCGTGCTCTCGGCCGCAGCCTTGGCCGTCTTCCTCGTCGCGGTCTTCCAGCTCGACCCGGTCGTTCGCTGGCTCTGGCCGATCCCGGTCGCGATGTTCTTCGTCTACCCGTACCTCAAGCGCTTCACCTGGCTCTGCCATCTCTGGCTGGGCGCCTGCCTCGGCCTTGCTCCTGTGGGCGCGTGGCTCGCGGTCTCGGGGACGGCGCCGTGGGAGGCGTGGGCGCTCGGCGGCGCGGTGCTTCTCTGGGTCGCGGGCTTCGACGTCTTCTACTCGCTCTTCGACCTCGAGCACGACCAGCGGGAGGGCCTTCACTCGTGGGCGACCCGCTTCGGGGAGCGAGGTGCGTTTGCGGGCGCGCGCGTTTTCCATATTGGCACCGTTCTGTTGCTTGCGGCCGCCGGCTTCGGGCTGGACGTCGGCGTGCTCTACTGGCTCGGCGTGGTGGCCGTCGCAACCCTGCTCGGCTACGAGCACTGGATCGTGCGGCCGGGCGACCTCCGCCGGCTCGACGCCGCCTTCTTCACGGTCAACGGCGTGATCAGCGTCGTCTTCTTCGCCTTCGTCGCCGCGGACGTGCTCCTCGGGTGATCCGCGCCGTCGGGATCGAGAAGCGGTACGGGCGCAAACGAGTGCTGCGGGGGATCGACTTCGACCTTGCGCGCGACGGGCTCCTGCTCGTGACCGGGCCGAACGGGTCCGGCAAGACGACGCTCCTCAGGATTCTGGCCGGGCTCACCGCGCCGACTCGCGGGACGATCGACGCGGCCGTCGAGCGCGGACGGCTCGGCTATCTCGGACACGAGCCGCTGGTCTACCGGGAGCTCACGGGACTCGAGAACCTCGACCTCTTCGGGCGGCTCTATCGCATTCCCGAGCGGCGCGAGCGGATCGGGATGCTCCTGGAGCGGTTCGGCCTCTGGGACGCCAGGAACGAGCGCGTCGCCGCGTACTCGCGCGGGATGACGCAGCGGCTTGCGCTCTGCCGGACGCTGCTCCACGACCCCGAGCTCCTCGTCCTCGACGAGCCGTACGCGGGGCTCGACGAGCACGGGGCGGCACTTCTCGACCGCGAGCTCGCCGAGCTCACGGGCGGCCGTGCGCTCGTCGTGTCGACGCACGATCCCGCACGGGTCGAGCCGATGGCGACGGACAGGCTCGTGCTCGCATGACCTACCTCGCCGACGTCGCCGCGCTCACACGCAAGGACCTGCGGGTCGAGCTCCGCGCGCGGGACACGCTGCCGGCGATGCTGCTGTTCGTCCTCTCGTCGCTCGTGGTGTTCCACTTCGCCACACCGGAAGGGACCGGTGACGACGCGGCGTACGGGCTCCTCTGGGTGGCGATCGTGTTCACTGCGCTGCTCGGTCTCGCGCGCGCGTGGGTGCCGGAGCACGAGCACGGTGTCCTCGACGGGCTCGTCCTCGCGCCGTGCGACCGAAGCGCGATCTGGCTCGGGAAGACACTCGCGACGCTGGCGTTCCTGCTCGCGGCGCAGGCGGTGGCCTTGCCGGCGTTCGTCCTCTTCTTCGCCCCGCTCGACTGGACTGCCCTCGCGGGCGTCCTGCTCGCCGACCTCGGGATCTGCGCGGTCGGCTCGCTCATGGCGGCGCTCGCGGCCGCGGGGCGCGCGCGCGAGCTGCTGCTGCCGCTGTTGTTCCTCCCGCTCGCGATCCCGCTCGTCGTCGGAGGCGTCGGAGCGGCCATCTCGCCCGACGGGGAGCGCTACCTGCTGCTCCTCGTCCTGTACGACGCGATCTTCGCGGTACTCTCGTGGGCGTCGTTCGAGTACGTCGTGACCGAGTCGTGAGAGCCAGCTGACCGCGCGCATCACCAGTCTTCCGACGCTGGCCGGCGGCGCGGCCGTGCTCATGGGGCTCGCCGTCGTCTTCGCGTTCTTCGTCGCTCCCGAGGACGCGTTCCAGGGCGTGTCGCAGCGCATCTTCTACATCCACGTCCCGATCGCGTTGACCGCCTACTTCTGCTTCGGGCTCGGCGCGTGGAAGGCGCTGCTGTTGCTCTGGCGGGGCGGCGAGCGCTACGACCTCGAGAGCTACGTCGCGATCCACCAGGGCACCATCTTCGGCACGCTGACGCTCATCACCGGGTCGATCTGGGCGAAGGCCTCGTGGGGGGTCTGGTGGAGCTGGGACTCGAATCAGCTCGTCCTCTTCCTGACGCTCTTCCTCTTCTACTGCGCGTATTTCATGCTGCGCTTCTCGCTCCCCGAGGGGCCGCGGCGCGAGCGGTCGTCCGCGGTGTACGCGCTCTTCGGCGTGGCGCTGATCCCGGTCAGCTTCTTCGCCATCCGGCTCGCCGAGGACTTCGTCCATCCGGTGGCCTTCAAGCGAAGCGGGCCGGACATGGAAGGATCGATGTTCCTGACGTTCTGCATCTCGTGGGCGGCAGTGACGCTCCTGGCGTACGTTCTGTACCGGGTGGAGCTCGTCGGGAAGCGGCTCGACAGCGATCTGCGCGAGCTCCGCGAGGCGCTCGAGTGACTCAGGGCCAGTACGTCGCGGCGGCGTACGGCGTCGTCTTCGTCGTCGTGCTCGTGTACGTGGCGATCATCGCCGCAAAGCTCGTCCGGCTCCAGCAGCAGACGTCCGAGCTGCTCGAGCTCGCGCGTCGCAGGGAGGCGGAGCGGCGCGGAACGTGACCCGCCGGTCCCGTGTCTATGCTGCGGCCCGTGCCGAGGGCTGCGCGACGAAGGTCTGAGGCGGGAGCGTGAGGCGACCGCTGCTCGCCGGGCGACCGCTGCCGGTGCAGGCGCCGACCGCCTTCGTCCGCATTCGGCCGGCCGGATCGCGGCTCTGCGGCGAGCTCCGCGCCTCGCGGACGTGCCGAAGCGCGCCAGCAAGCAAGCGCTGCCGCTGACAATCGGGGCTGCGGGGTGGTTCGGGCGTACGCGCCGGCAACCTGCCTCCTTTTCACCCCGAACCAACCGGCGCCGGGCACCCCATGAAGGGGTCTGCTTTTCGCGCGACCGGAATCCCCACTCGGGGACTCCGGTCTTGCGCACAAAGCAGCGCGTTACGCTCCACCTGTGTTCATCACCTTTCTGAGCGACTTCGGGCTGAAGGACGACTTCGTCGGCACGTGCCACGGAGTCATGAAGCGGATCGCCCCGGACGCGCAGATCATCGACATCACCCACGGGATCCCCGCGACGGCGGTGCTCCAGGGCTCGCTCGTCCTCGCGAACACGATCGCATACATGCCGGTGGGCGTGCATCTCGCCGTCGTCGACCCGGGGGTCGGCGGCCCGCGACGCGCGCTCGCGCTTCGAGACCGGGATGACCGGCTGTACGTCGGCCCCGACAACGGGCTCTTGCTTCCGGCTGCGCGGCGGGCGGGCATCGCAGCTGCGCACGAGCTTGCCAACCCGGAGTACGCGCTCGAGTCCATCTCGCGAACCTTCCACGGGCGAGACCTGTTCAGCCCGGCCGCGGCTCACCTCGCGCGTGGAGTGGATGTTGCAGACCTTGGCCCACCGCTCGATCCCGAGTCGCTCGTGACCCTCGACGTCCCGGAGCCCGTGCTCGCCGACGGCGTGCTCCACGCCACGCTCCTCTACGTCGACAGCTTCGGGAACATCGCCCTGAACCTGACCCGTGACGACGTCGAGCAGCTCGGGGTCTTGTCCGGCTCGCGGGTGGAGCTCGAGCTGACCGGCGAGCGCTACTACGCCGTCATGGCGAGGACCTTCGCGGACGCCCGCCCCGGCGACGTGATCCTCTACGAGGACAGCTACCGCAACATGTCCGTCGCGATCTCGCGCGGGAGCGCCGCCCGGATGCTGCACGCAACGCCGGGTCAGCGCATCAAGATCACTCCCGTGGTTTGAGGTTCGGCCCAGAGGTTGGATGTTCGGCCGAGGTGCGGTAATCTCCGGCGCAGAAGGGACGTCCGTGATGCGCCTGTCAGCGGTCCGGACGTCTCTTTTCGTGGTCTACGAAACGGGTGGGCGGTCGAGGCTCCAGGGGCGAGCCGCCTCGAGCTGGGCCGCGAGCCTGATCAATCGCGCTTCCCCGGCCGGGCCTCCGATCGCCTGCACGCCGATCGGGAGCCCCTCGTCGCTGCGGTGGAGCGGCATGGACATGGCCGGGAGACCCGTGAGGTTCGCGACCGCGGTGAACGGCGTGAAGACGGTGTTTCGGCGCAGCTGCTCGATCGCGTCGTCCACTCCCTCGTGCTGCCAGCCGATCGGGACGGGCGGGAGCGCGAGCGTCGGGGTGAGGACGACGTCCACGTCGTTCCAGAACGCGACGATGCGGCGCGCAGCCTCCTGCAGGCGCATGGTCGCGTTCGCGTACTCCTCCGACGACGTCCGCCGCGCCTCCTCGACGAGCCCGCGGTTGAGTGCCGTGAAGTGCTTCGGATCGATCGGATAGAGGGTTGCGCTGACCTGCCAGACGACGAGGAACGAGTCGATGAGCTCGTTCTCGCCCCATGGCGGCGTGGCGTCGACGACGTCGTGACCGAGGTCCTCGAGGGCGGCTGCCGCGGACCGCAAGGCCGCCGCGCAGTCCTCGTGCACCGGCGTGTCGATCGGCGGATCGGATGCCACCGCGATTCGGAGACGGCCCGGATCCTCACCGACCTCCTCGGCGAACGGCCGCTCGGGCTCCGACGTCCACCAGGGGTCGCCGGGCTCGTAGCCGGCGAGCACGTCGAGGAGCCCGGCGGCGTCCTCGACCGTCCGCGAGAGCGGACCTGCCGTCGAGAGGCCCTCGAGCGAGTGGAACGGCGCCGGCGAGACACGGCCGCGGGCCGGCTTCAGACCGAAGACGCCGCAGCACGACGCCGGGATGCGGATCGAGCCGCCGCCGTCGCTCCCGTGCGCGAGGGGCACGAGACCGGCTGCGAGGGCAGCGGCGGACCCGCCGCTCGATCCCCCGGGGGTCTTGCTCGTGTCCCACGGGTTCCGGGTGTCGCCGTTCAAGTCGGACTCGGTGAACGCGATCGTCCCGAACTCCGGGGTGTTCGTCTTGCCGACGATGACGAAGCCCGCCTCGCGGATGCGCCGCACCACGGCCGTGTCGAAGTCCGGGACGTTGTCGGCGAGCGCGCGGCAGGAGTACGTCGTGCGCGTCCCGGCCGTGGCGGTCAGGTCCTTGACGGCGATGGGGACGCCGCGAAACGGAGCGTCGCCGTCGCGTTCGTCCGACTCGCGCGCCTCCGCGAGCGCCGCCTCTCCGCGCACGGTGACGAAGGAGTTGAGCTCGGGGTCGAGGCGCTCGATCCGCTCGAGGTAGAGCTGGACGAGCTCGACCGAGGAGACCTCGCCTGCGCGCACGAGCCGGGCCTGCTCGGTCGCCGACAGGAAAGGCAGCTCCATCTCGGCGACCGTAACAGCCTCGACTCGTGAGGTGGCGAGGGCCGGACTTGAACCGGCGACACCACGGTTTTCAGCCGTGTGCTCTACCAGCTGAGCTACCTCGCCGCGGGCGACTCAGTGTAGCCCTGCTTCGGGCCTGGTCGCGTACAGGAAGGCGGAGGCCATCCGCCACGTCCCTGGCCTTCCTCGACGTGGGAGAAGCGGTTGATCGGCTCGAAGAGCGAGATCCTTCCGCCCGGACGGAGAACGCGCGCGAACTCGCGGAATGCCGCCCGTTGTCGAGCAGGCGCTCACGCAGGCCGGTTACCTGCTCCAGCCTTTTCCGGAGCAGCTCCGGGTCGCCGTCTGTGCGCATCCTGGCCAGCCAGTCGGCCCAGCAGTCCTTCGTGCTCGTCACTTCGCCGACGAGGATCGCATAGCGTTCCGCGCCGTGGCGGAGACGAAACGCAACGTGACGATCATCGGGGCCGCGCTCGACCTCGGGCAGCGCCGCCGCGGAGTCGACATGGGGCCCTCGGCGATGCGTGCGGCCGGTCTCGAGGAGCGTCTCCGCAGCCTGGGGTACGACGTGCGCGACACCGGCAACGTCGCCAGCCGCGAGCCCGAGGAGACCGACATCCACGATGAGAGGGCGCGCTTCCTCCCGGAGATCAAGGAGACGTGTGAGCGAGTCGCGGCGCTCGTGGCGGAGGCGCGGGCGGCCGCCGAGATCCCGCTCGTCCTCGGCGGCGACCACTCGGTCGCGCTCGGGACGCTGGGAGGGCTCGCATCCGTCGACGGGGCCGGCGGCGTGCTCTGGATCGACGCGCACTCGGACGTGAACACACCGGAGACGAGCCCGAGCGGAAACGTCCACGGCATGCCGCTCGCGGCGGCGCTCGGTCTCGGCGGCCCTACGTTCGAGAGCGACGCGTGGTCGCTTCCGGCGGTAGACGCGCGGCGGGTCGCCTTGATCGGCACGCGCGAGCTCGATGCGGGCGAGCGAGTGTTGCTTCGAGAGGCGGGCATCCGCGTCTTCACGATGAGCGAGGTCGACCGGATCGGGATCGAGCGCGCGGTGCGGGAGGCGCTCGACCGGATCTCCGGCCCCGGGTTCGTCCACGTCTCGCTCGACATGGACGCGCTCGACCCGGTGGTCGCGCCCGGCGTCGGCACACCGGTTCGCGGGGGTCTGACCTACCGCGAAGCGCATCTCGCGCTGGAGCTCGTCGCCGAGTCGGGAGCGGTGAGCTCGCTGGAGGTGGTCGAGGTGAACCCGATCCTCGACCGCGAGAACACGACCGCGCTGACGGCGGTCGAGCTCGTCGCGAGCGCGCTCGGGAAGAAGATCCTCTAGGCCGGGACGCGGGTCGAGGCGTTCACGCAGAGGCCGGGCAGCGCAATCGCACCCTCGGCCCGAGCTCCTAGCGCTTCGCGGACGGAGGACAGCACCGCGTCCTGCTCCTCCTTCGGAAGCGGCACGATGATCATGGAGAGCGCGCCCGCCTTCTCGAGGATGAACGACCAGTAGTCCTCGAGCGACTCGAACATCCACGTCACGCGAGTCTCGGAGATCTCCGGAGGCTCGAAGCCGGCTTCCGCGAGTAGCGCCTCGATACGTGCTCCGAGACCTCCCAGATCGAGTCCCGCATCCGCTCCCAGGTCGTGAAGATCTGGGTCGCGAGGTCGCCGGTCACGCCTCAGGCCGTGGCCCCCGAGAGTTGCGGGATGATGTCGCTCCCGTAGGCGGCGAGCGTGTCCTCCTGCCCCTCCGTCATGAGGTAGATGTTGAACTGGTCGACGCCGACCGCCTCGAGCTCCTTGAGCTTCGCGGCCGCCTGCTCGGCGTTCCCGAGCACGCAGAAGCGGTCGCAGATCTCGTCGGTGACGAACTCGCCGTGCTTCGCGCCGACCCGGGAGTGCTCCTCGTAGTCGTAGAACTTCCGCACGCGCACGAACTCGGTGAGCTCCTTCGGGATGTCCGACTCGAACCCGTACCGCTCGATCAGGTCCATGACGTGGTTCGAGACCATCGCCGGGAACCAGCGCACCTGCTCGCGCGCGTCGGCGATGTCGTCCGAGATGTGACTCGGCGCGCAGACGATGCACTCGAGCGCGTCCGGGTCGCGGCCGGCTTCCTCCGCGGCCTTCCGGGCCGTGTCCATGATCCACTGGATGATCACCGGATCGGCGAGCTGGATGATGACGCCGTCGCCGACGCGCCCGGCGACCGCGAGCGCCTTCGGCCCGTAGCCCGCGACGTGCATCGGGATCTCCGGGAGCTCGGGGCGAACCCACTTGAGCTGGAGCTCCTTCTCGTTCCACTCGACCTCGCGGCCGTTCATGAAGTCCCTGATCATCGCGAGACGCCGCTCGAACTCGGCGACCCGAACCGGCTTCTGCCCGATGAACCGCCGCGCGGAGTCGCCGCGGCCGATGCCCATCACCATGCGGCCGTCCGAGATGTCGTGCAGCGTCGCGTAGCCGCTCGCGAGCACGGTCGGCTCGCGTGTGCCCGGGTTCGTGACGCAGTGCCCGAACCTCATGGTCGAGGTCGCCTCGGCGGCGAGCGTGAGGAGCGGGAACGACTCCTGCCAGAGGACGTGGGAGTCGTACGTCCAGCCGTACTCGAAGCCGTGCGACTCCGCGAGCGCGAACAGCTCGACGAGCCGACGCGGTGGGGGATCGGGAAGGACGGTGACGCCGAAGCTCAAGGACATTGGGCTCTCCCGGGTTCGCGAGTGGAAGCCGTAAGTATCCCGCGCCGGGGCAGGCGATTTCCAGCGCGGCGGGTCAGGACGCGGTGCGCCCGCCGCCGCCGGCGACCCAGTCGATCGTCCTGCGCGCGAGGCCGTCCAGGGCGGCAACCGCGAGCTCGAGGTGCTCCTCCTTCGTGTCCTCGAGCTTCGTGTGCGAGAGGCCGCGCAGGCTCTGGACGAACAGCATCACCGTCGGAATCCCCGCGCGCGACACCTCGGCCGCGTCGTGCAACGGGCCGGACGGCAGGCGGTGGGACGTGCCCGAGGCCTCCGTGATCGCCTGCTCCGCGAAGCCGACCAACGTCTCGTCGAACAGGATCGGCTCGATCGACCAGATCTTCTCCCACTCGACGTCGATCCGCTCCTCGTTCGCGAAGCGCGCGGCGGCCTCCTTCGCGTGCGCGAGCAGCGCCGCCAGCTTGTCCGCGTCGAGGTGGCGCTGGTCGAGGAGCTGCTCCGCGGTCTCGACCACGGAGGTCACGATCCCGGGCTTGCAGGTGACCCCGCCGGACGTGCAGACGGCGCCGTCGCCGACGCGCGCGGCGATGTCTCTGATCTCGAGCGCGAGCTTCGCGGCGCCGGCGAGGGCGTCACGTCGCTCGGCCATCGGCGTCGAGCCCGCGTGCGCGGCCTGCCCGCGCCACGTGATCCGGTGACGCTCGACGCCGAACGTGCCGAGGACGACGCCGAGCGGCAGGTCGAGCGACTCGAGGACGGGGCCCTGCTCGATGTGGAGCTCGAGGTAGGCGGCGGCCGTGTCGAGCTGGTTTCGCGCCTCCAGCGCTCGGTCGAGATCCACGCCGAACGCCGCGAGCGCGTCGGGCAGGGAGACGCCGTCGGCGTCGGTGAGCGCGCGGAGCTCGTCCTGGTCGGCCATGGAGCCGGCGGCGGCGCTCGATCCGAAGAGGCTCCGGCCGAAGCGCGCCCCCTCCTCGTCCGCCCAGTTGACGAGCCGAAGCGTGACCGGGGGCGTCCCGTCCTCCGCGACGCGACGAAGCACCTCGACTCCGGCGACGACGTTGAGCGCCCCGTCGAGCCAGCCGCCGTTCGGCACCGAGTCGATGTGCCCGCCGATGAGGATCGCGCGCTCCGAGTCGCCCCGGAGCGTGAACCACTGGTTTCCCGCCGGGTCGATCTGCTCGGCGACGCCGGTGTCCCGGACCTTCTCCCGCAGCCACTCGCGCGCCTGCTCCCAGGTCTCGGTCCAGGCCGACACGCTGCGCACCCCCGTCGTCGCCGGTCAGCGCCCGAAGCTCCTTCAGCTCTTCGACGGTGCGGGTGGGCTCGAGGGGCACGGCGCGACTTTAACCCCGAAGGAACTCTGTGGTGGAATAGCCCAATGGCCTACGCTGCCTCGGAGCCGGCGCGATCCGGCTTCCTCGAGCGTGAGCGAATGCGCGGCGTCGCGGTTCGCGTCGGGCTCTTCCTCGCGGTGCTCGTCTTCCTCTGGGGGCTGTGGGAGGCGTTCCGCTGGTTCGCGGAGTCCACGGGCCTCCGCATCGGCCAGTTCGAGGCGAACGACCGGACGATGCCGCATGTCCACGACATCGTCGGCCAGCTCTTCGAGCCCTCACGGCGCAACGGCCCGCTGCTGATCGACGTCCTCTTGGACGCCGCCCTCTTCACGGCGAAGGAGGCCGCGGTCGGTTTCGTCCTCGGCGCCGTGGTCGGGTTCACCCTCGGGGCCGTGCTCGCGCACTCGGGACTGCTCCAGCGGGGGTTCCTGCCGTACATCGTCGCCTCGCAGACGATCCCGATCCTCGCCGTCGCGCCGATGGTCGTCGTGTGGGTGAACCCGCGGCTCCCGGACGGCCTCAAGGACTGGGGCGCGGTCGCCGTCATCGCCGCCTACCTGACGTTCTTCCCGGTCGCGTCAACACGCTGCGCGGCCTCACGTCCGTCGACCCGCGCGCGCTCGAGCTCATGCGCTCGTACGCCGCCGGCAGCTGGGGTATCCTCTGGAAGCTCCGCGTCCCCGCCGCCCTGCCGTTCATCTTCACCGCGCTGAAGATCGCCGCGCCAGCGAGCGTCGTCGGCGCGATCATCGGGGAGCTGCCGGCGTCCGTCCAGGACGGGCTCGGCGGTGCGATCCTCAACTTCAACCAGTACTACGTGACCTCGCCGACGAGCCTGTGGGCGACGAACCTGATCGCCGCACTGGTCGGGATCGCGTTCTTCCTCGCCGTCCTGTTCGCCGAGCGGCCGTCGTCCGCCGCGCCCCGGAGCACTTCGCATGAACTCCCAGCCCGTCGTCTCGCTGCGGAGACGTCACGAAGACCTTCGGCAGGCGGCGGCGTCACGGCGCTCGAGTCGATCGACCTCGACGTCGGACCCGGGGAGTTCGTCTCACTCATCGGACCGTCCGGCTGCGGCAAGTCGACGCTCCTGCGGATCGTCGGCGACCTCGTCGAGCCGACCACCGGCGACGTGGTCGTGAACGGGAAGGGCGCGCGTCAGGCACGCCTCGACCGTGACTACGGCATCGTCTTCCAGGACGCGGTGCTCTACGACTGGCGCACCGTCGCCAAGAACATCGCGATGCCGCTCGAGCTGCTCGGCTGGGACCGCACGAGACGGGCTGCACGCGTGCGCGAGATGATCGCGCTCGTCGAGCTCGAGGGCTTCGCGGAGCACCACCCGTGGCAGCTCTCCGGTGGGATGCAACAGCGCGTCTCGATCGCGCGCGCGCTCTCGTTCAACCCCGCCCTGCTGCTCATGGACGAGCCCTTCGGCGCGCTCGACGAGATGACGCGCGAACGTCTGAACAGCGAGCTCCTGCGGATCTGGGACGCCAGCGGGAGCACCGTCCTCTTCGTCACCCACTCGATCGCGGAGGCGGTGTTTCTCTCGCGCCGCGTTGTCGTGATGTCGCCCCGGCCGGGCCGGATCGCGGCCGTCGTGGAGATCGACCTGCCGCAGCCGAGGACCGCGGACACGCGCGAAGAGCCACGCTTCTTCGAGCTCGTCACGACCGTCCGGGACCGCCTGCGCGAGGGCGGCCTCGACGAGGAGAGCACCGCGCCGGGTGAGGGCGAGCTGCTCACGGTCGAGGAGACGCCGTGACACGCTCGCGCCGGCTCGCCGGGGAATGGGTCCCCGCGCTCGTCGTCCTCGTCGCCGGGATCGCGATCTGGGAAGGGATCGTGCGCGGCTTCGGGATCGAGAACTTCCTGCTGCCCGCGCCGTCCGACATCGTCCAGACGCTGTGGGCCGACCGCGGCGAGCTCTGCGAGCGCGGCGTTCTTCACCTTCCGGGAGGCGGTCGCGGGATTCGTCGTCGGCTGCAGCGCGCGGCTTCCTCGTCGCCCTCGTCCTCGCCCGCTGGCGGCTGCTCCAGGCGGCGGTGATGCCATACGCGATCGCCGCGGGCGCGATCCCGATCATCGCCTTCGCCCCGATCACGAACAACTGGTTCGGCGTCACCGGGATGACCTCGAAGATCGTGATTGCCGCGATCCTCTGCTTCTTCCCCGTGATGGTGAACACCACGCGCGGCCTGACCTCGGTGCCGGCCTCCGCGATCGAGCTGATGCGGTCCTACGCGGCGAGCGAGGCGACGATCTTCCGGCGGGTCCGGCTGCCGAGCTCGCTGCCGTACGTCTTCTCGGGCTTGAAGGTTGCGACCGTACTCGCCATGATCGGCGCAATTGTCGGGGATTACTTCGGAGGAGCACCGGGTGCGCTGGGCGTCGAGATCCGCCGCTGGGTCGGCATCTTCGCGTTCGACCAGGCCTGGGCGGGGATCGTGCTCGCTAGCGTGCTCGGGATCCTCTTCTACGGATCGGTGGCGCTCGTCGAGCGGCTGACGATGGGGTGGCATCCGTCAGTGCGCGGGGCCCGACCCGAGTAGGTGACGACGAATGGAGAAGGCAAGGTGACGAAACGCAGCAAGTGGGTGTTCCTGCCGGTGCTCGTGATCGCGGCCGCGCTCGCGGCGGTCGGATGCGGCGGCGGTGACGACGACGGCGGAGAAGAGGCAGGCGACCTGACGTCGGTCACGCTCCAGAGCAAGTGGGTCGTGCAGTCGCAGTTCGCCGGCTTCTACGCGGCGGCGGACCAGGGCTTCTACGAGGACGAGGGCCTCGACGTGACGATCCGCGCCGGCGGCCCGGACATCGTCCCGGAGCAGGTCGTCCTCGGCGGCCAGGCCGAGTTCGGGATCAACTGGCTCGACAGCCTGCTCGCCACGCGCGACCAGGGGCAGGAGATCGTCAACATCGGCCAGGTCTTCGCGCGCTCGGGGATGACCGAGGTCACCTGGAAGGACACGGGGCTCGACGCGATCAGCCGACCTCCGGGGCAAGAAGGTCGGAGTCTGGCTCGGCGGCAACGAGCACAAGCTCTTCGCTGCGCTGACGAAGAACGGCATCGACCCGCAGGAGGACACGAACATCGTCGCGCAGCCGTTCGCGATGGATCTCTTCCTCGACCGCGAGGTCGACGCCGCCGCGGCGATGACCTACAACGAGCTCGCGCAGGTGCTCGAGGTCGAGAACCCGGACACGGGCGAGCTGCACGCGCTCGACGAGCTCAACGTGTTCCGCATGTCCGACGAGGGCACGGGCGCGCTCGAGGACGGCGTGTTCGTCCGGGCAGACTGGATCGCGGACTCCGCCAACCAGGACATCGCGCGGCGGTTCCTGAAGGCGAGCTTCCGCGGCTGGATCTTCTGCCGCGACAATCCGGACGACTGCGTGGACATCGTCCTCGAGAACGGGCCCACGCTCGGCGAGGGCCACCAGCGCTGGATGATGAACGAGATCAACGACCTCATCTGGCCGAACGAGCTCGGCATCGGCGTGATGGACCCGGCCGGCTTCGACGTCACGAACCAGATCGCGACGGACTACGGAATCATCAAGGCGCCCGCGACGAGCGACGCGTACCGGACCGATCTCGCGGAGGCCGCGATCGCCGAGCTCGAGGAGGACGGCGAGGACGTCCGCGGCGAGGACTGGGAGAAGCCCGAGGTGGAGGTGACACCGGGCGGCGAATAGGCCACACTTGCGACCCGGGCCGCGATGTCGTCGGCGCAGCGCGGCAGCGGCTCGGGTCGCTGTTCCAGGAAGGAGATGACGTGTCGGTTCTGATCAAGGGCGGGAGGATCATCACCGCCGCCGACGACTACGTCGGCGACATCTTCGTCGAGGGGGAGCGGATCTCGATCGTCGGGGAGTCGCTCGACATCGACGCGGATCGCGTCATCGACGCGGCGGGGCGGTACGTGCTGCCCGGGTGCGTCGATCCGCACACGCATCTCGACATGCCGTTCGGAGGGACGACGACGATCGACGACGTCACGTCCGGCCAGACCGCGGCCGCGTTCGGCGGCACGACCTGTCACGTCGACTTCTGCATCCAGGCGCCGGGCACCTCGTTCGCCGAGTCGCTCGACACGTGGCACGGCAAGCGCGAGGGGAAGCAGATCATCGACATGGGCTTCCACATCGCCGTGACCGACCTGCGCGAGGGCGGCTCGCTCGAGGAGCTCGCGCGCCTGCCGGAGCAGGGCGTGACCTCGTACAAGCTCTTCATGGCGTACAAGGGCGCGCTCATGGTCGACGACGAGACGCTCTTCAGGACGATGGAGGTCGCCGCCGAGACGGGTGCGCTCGTGATGGTGCACGCGGAGAACGGCGACGCCATCGACGTGCTCGTCAAGCAGGCGCTCGCGGCCGGGAACACCGAGCCGCACTGGCACGCGCTCACGCGTCCGCCGGAGCTCGAGGGCGAGGCGACGAACCGCGCCATCCAGCTCGCGCGCATCGCCGGGGCGCCTCTGTACGTCGTCCACGTGTCGTGCAAGGAAGCCGTCGACCCCATCGCCCGCGCGCGCGAGCAGGGCTGGGACGTCTGGGGCGAGACCTGCACGCAGTACTTCTTCGTGGACTACACCTTCCTCGAGCGGCCGGGCTTCGAAGGAGCGAAGTACGTCTATACGCCGCCGCCCCGCGCCCTCGAGAACCAGGAGATCCTCTGGCACGCGGTCCGGTCCGACATCCTCTCGGTCGTCTCCACCGACCACTGCGCCTTCCTCTGGGACGGGCAGAAGACGCTGGGCAAGGACGACTTCTCGAAGATCCCGAACGGCGGTCCGGGCCTCGAGAACCGGCTGCACATGATCCACGAGTTCGGCGTGCGTACCGGACGGATCACGCTCAGCCGCATGGTCGAGCTCCTCTCCACGAACCCGGCGAAGCTCTTCGGCCTCTATCCGCGGAAGGGCACGATCGCGCCGGGCTCGGATGCGGACATCGTGATCTTCGACCCCGAGAAGCGCCACCTGATCACCGCCGCGACGCAGCACTCGCGCGTGGACTACAACCTCTACGAGGGGACTGAGGTGACGGGCTCGCCGGAGGTCGTCCTCCTGCGCGGGAACATCCTGGTCGAGAACGGCGATCTCGTGGCGGAGCCGGGAGTCGGCCAGTTCGTGGAGCGCGCGGCGTTCATGCAGGAGCTCCTTCCGGCGCCCGCACGCTGACGACGAGCGGCTCGCAATCGCCCGCTAGCATCGCGACCATGAGCACCGAGACGAGCCTCGTCGAGACCGACCCGAACCTCGGCGCGCGGATCGTCGAAGACGCGAAGCAGTTCGTCCTCTACTCGTGGTCGGTGCAGGACGCGATCAACCCGATTCCGGTCGCCGGCGCGGAAGGCCGCTACTTCTGGGACTACGACGGGAAGCGCTACCTCGACTTCGCGTCGCAGCTCGTCAACGTCAACATCGGGCACCAGCACCCGAAGATCATCGCGGCGATCAAGGAGCAGGCCGACCGGCTGTGCACGATCGGGCCGCCGATGGCGAACGAGTCGCGCTCGCAGCTCGGGCGCCTGCTCTCCGAGGTCGCGCCCGGCGACCTCAACATGTCCTTCTTCACGAACTCGGGCGCGGAGGCGAACGAGAACGCGATCAAGCTCGCGCGGCTGTACACGGGGCGGCACAAGATCGTCGCGCGCTACCGCTCGTACCACGGCGCGACGCACGGGGCGGTCATGCTCACCGGCGACCCGCGGCGGTGGCCGAACGAGCCGGGGATGGGCGGCGTCGTGCGCATGCTCGACCCGTACACGTACCGCTGCCCGGCAGGCCATCCGGATCCGTGCCCGGTGTGCACCGGCGCGCCGCACCTCGAGGAGATCCTCCAGTACGAGGGCCCGCAGACCGTCGCCGCGGTCTTCCTCGAGACCGTGACCGGGACGAACGGGATCATCCCGCCTCCCGACGGCTACCTGCAGTCGGTGAGGGAGGTCTGCGACCGCCACGGGATCCTGCTCGTTCTCGACGAGATCATGGCCGGGTTCGGGCGCACCGGCCGCTGGTTCGCGAGCGAGAACTGGGACGTCGTCCCGGACATCGTCACCGTCGCGAAGGGGATCAACTCCGGCTACGTCCCGCTCGGGGCGATGATCTTCCGCGAGCCGATCGCCGAGTGGGTGCGAAGCACGTTCTTCCCCGGCGGGCTCACGTACGCCGGCCACCCGCTCGCATGCGCGGCGGCGGTCGCGTCGATCGAGGCCTTTCGCGAGGAGGGCGTCGTCGAGAACGCGGCCGAGGTCGGCGCGTACCTCGGCGAGCGCCTGCGTGGGCTCGCCGCGGGGCACCCGTCGATCGGCGACGTGCGCGGGCTCGGCTGCTTCTGGGGCGTCGAGCTCGTGTCGAATCGCGAGACGCGTGAGCCGCTCGTGCCGTTCAACGCGTCCGGAGAGGCCGCGGCCCCCGTCGCGCGCCTCGCGAAGGCGGCGCTCGAGCGCGGGCTCTACCTCATGACGCACTGGAACGTGATCATGGTCGTCCCGCCGCTGACGATCACGCGCGACGAGGTGGACGAGGGCATCGCGATCCTCGACGAGGCGCTTGCGATCGCTGACGAGCACTACGAGGGGTAGCCGATCGCAGAGGTCGCTTTCCTCCTCGCGGTGCTCGCGGTTCCAATCGGGCTCGGCGCGTTGACCGCAATCCTCGCCCGCCCGTGGTGGTGGGGCGGGCTGCTCGCGATCGTGGTCGTGTTCGTCGCCGCGATCGCTCCGGAGCCCGAGGAAGGCGAATCGCGGTTGGTGGCCGGCGATCTCGTCTTTCTGCTCATCGTCGCGCTGTTCGTCGCGGCGCTGACCTGGGTCGGAGCCTGGGCGACTCGACGGCTTCGCGGGCGCGCCTGAGGGCGAGGAAGCCTCGCCCCTACGACCGTAGGAAAGCCGAGATTGCTGCGGCCGTCTCGTCGAGCGCGTCCCAGAGCACCGTGTGCCCGCCGGGGACGACGACGACCTCGAGCAGGTCGCCGAGCGCTTCGGTGTGCGCATCGAGCAGGTGGTCGTACGGGAGGTACGACGTCTCGCCGACGACGAGCAGCGTCGGCACGCGGACACGCTCGAACGCCGGTGGCTCCGACGCCATCTCGCCGTACGCCGCCACGACCGCCGACTGCGAGTAGCGGTAGCGGTAGAGGTTGTCCTCGCTCCAGACGAGGTGGCCGGTGAGCTCCTCCTCGACGAGCTCGCGCGGCGCGCGCTGCAGCTGGCTCTCGTCGTAGCGGCGGTCGATCCCTTCCGCGAAGGAGACGTACGCGCGCTCCCTGCGGGCGTTCTCCGCCGCATACAACGCAACCGTCGGGAAAACGAACAGGGCGGGATCGAGGAGAACGAGCCGCGGCACGAGCTTGGGTGCGCGAGCCGCGAGCTCGAACGCAAGCCGTCCGCCGAAAGAGTGCCCGACGAGGAAGGCGGGCTCGGCCCCGACCGTCTCGACGACGGCTTCGAGGTGTGCGTCGAGCGACCACGGCGGCTCGTAGGGCGAGGAGCCGTGGCCGAGGAGGTCCGGCGCGAGGACGTGGAAGCCGGGGAGTGCCTCGGCGAGCTTCGCGAAGTGGCGCCCGTGGTTCGTGACGCCGTGCAGGCAGACGACTCGGGGCGACCCCGGCTCGCCCCACTCCTCGAGAGCGAGCTTCAATTCCCGTCGCGAAGCGTGTCGAGCGACTCGGGGACCATCTCGGTCCGGCGCTCGCCCGAGATCTTCACGAGCGACCAGATGACCGTCCCCTCCTTGTCGATCAGGAACGTGCCCCGATGCGGTGCGCCGTTCGTCTCGTTGAAGACTCCGTACGCCTTCGCGGCGGCGCCATGCGTCCAGAAGTCCGAGGCGAACGTGTACTCGGCGCCGAGCTCCTTCTTCCAGGCCTGACGGGCCGGCGCGGGGTCGCAGGACACGAAGACGATCTCCGTCTGCGCGTTGCGGAAGGACTCGAGGTTCTCCTGCAGGTCGCGCGCCTCCTCCTCGCAGACCGGGGTGAAAGCGAACGGGTGGAACACGAGGAGGACGTTCGAGCGGCCGAGGAAGTCCGAGAGCGAGACGCGCTCGCCGTGCGTCACCTCGAGGTCGAACTCGGGTGCCTTCTCACTCGTCGTCACCGCCATCGGCTGACTCCTCGCCTTCTCGGTCGGGCGATAGTACCGGCGTCACTTGCGAGCGAGGGCTTCGAGTCGTCCGGCGAACGAGCCGCCGCCGATGACGCGCTCGACGTGACCGGCGACGCGGTCTCGCAGCCCGCGGTCCGAGGAGACGAGCCAGAGTTGATGCCCGTCCAGCGCCATTCCTCTCGCGTGCTCCGCGATCCAGTCGTCGGCGCTCCCGTCTCCGGTTCCGACGATCGTCGTCCTGGTGTCGAGCTCGTGGACGCCGATCCTTTCTTCGGGAGCCGCCCCGTCGAACACGGCCACGATGCGCGCCCCCTCCTGCTCGCCCCAGGCACGCGTCAGGTCGAGGAACCGTTGCTCGTGGATGTTGGGCCAGCGCGAGCGCATGACGTTGCGCGCGTCGACGAGCACGATCGGCTCGCCGGCCGCTCGACCGGAGCTCACGCCCGCTCGTCCCGCTCCGGCTGCGTCTGCTGGTCGACGCCCTCCGAAGACTCTGCGGGCCGGTAGTAGCGGCGGCCCTGGAGCTCCTCGGGGAGGTACGAGACCTCGAAGCCGGCAGGATCCTCGTGCGGGTAGACGTAACCCTCGCCGTGGCCACGCGCCTTCGCCGCCTTGGTGTGCCCGGTGGAGCGCAGCATCGCGGGCGGCCGGGCGTTCCCGTGATCGCGGACGTCGCGGCGGGCCTCCCAGATGGCGACCGCGGACGCGTTCGACTTCGGCGCCCGCGCGAGGTAGATCGCGGCCTGCGCGAGGTTGAGCTGCGCCTCCGGGAGCCCGACGTGCTCGAGCGCGTGCGCGGCCGCGACGGCGACGACGAGCGCCTGCGGGTCGGCGTTGCCGACGTCCTCGGACGCGAGGATGACCATGCGCCGCGCGACGAAGCGCGGGTCCTCGCCTGCCTCGAGCATGGCGGCGAGGTAGTAGACGGCTGCGTCCGCGTCGCCTCCGCGCATCGACTTGATGAACGCCGACGCGAAGTCGTAGTGCTGGTCGCCCTTGCGGTCGTAGAGCAGGGGCCGCTTGCGCGCGGCGTCGAGGACGTGCTCCTCCGTGACCGGGACGCCCTCGGCCCGCGCGGTGTCCGCGACGAGCTCGAGGATCTGGAGCGCGGCGCGCGCGTCGCCTCCGGCTCTGCCGGCAATGAGCGCGACCAGAGCGTCGTCGATCTCGGTGTCGAGCTCCGCCGCGCCTCGCTTCACGACGACCGCCAGATCCTCGCCCGAGAGCGCGAAGAGCTCGATCACGGTGCAGCGCGAGAGCAGCGCCGAGTTGACCTCGAAGTAGGGGTTCTCGGTGGTCGCGCCGATGAGCGTCACCAGCCCGTCCTCGACCGCGTGCAGCACGGAGTCCTGCTGCGCCTTGTTGAAGCGGTGGATCTCGTCGATGAAGAGGATCGTGCGCCGCCCGTTTCCGCCCAGGCGGTCGCGCGCGCGGGCGATGACGGCGCGCACGTCGTCCACGCGGGCCGAGACCGCCGACAGCTCCTCGAAGACCGCCCCGGTGCGCTCGGCGACGATCCGCGCGATCGTCGTCTTTCCCGTCCCGGGAGGGCCGAAGAGGATCGTCGACGGCGGCCGGTCCTGCTCGATCGCGAGTCGAAGCGCGGTGCCCTCGCCGAGGACGTGCTGCTGGCCGACGAGCTCCTCGAGCGTGCGCGGGCGCAGACGGACGGCGAGCGGCGCGCCTTCCGCGAGACGTTCGCGCGCCGCTTCCGAGAAGAGGTCTCCCATGGCCCGAAGTATGCTCCGGGCATGGCCAGGCCGGGTTCCTCGCAAGACCGGAATTCCGCTAGCGCGGAACACCGGTCGCCCAAGAGTGGGGCCGAGGACTACTCGCAGCCGGTTCTTCCCGGCGGCGCTTCGTCCGACTACGAGAGATATCTCAATACGGACGAGCTGCTCGCGCTCCAGAAGGGGCCCGACGAGTGGGTGCATCGCGACGAGCTCCTGTTCCAGGTCACGCACCAGTCCTCCGAGCTCTGGCTCAAGCTCTCGTGGAACGACGCCGCGGAGGCGGCGCGGCTGATCGAGGCGGGCGATCTTCGCGGTGCGCTGCGCCTGCTCGAGCGGGCGTCGCTCTGCATCCGGTTCGTCATCTCGCAGCTCGACATGCTCGAGCGCATGTCGCCGTGGGAGTACCAGGAGATCCGCACCGTCCTCGGGCACGGCTCGGGCTTCGACTCCCCCGGCTGGAACGAGCTGCGGCACGTGTTCCCGCGGCTCGGTCAGGCGTTTCACAACGTTCGCCGCGAGGCCGGCCTCACGCTCGCGGAGCTCTACGTCAAGGGCCGGGAGCACGAGGAGCTGTACCGGATCGCGGAGGCGCTCCTCGACCTCGACGAGCAGGCCCAGCACTGGCGCCTGCGCCACTACCAGGTGGTCGCGCGCGTGATCGGGGACAAGGTCGTGGGGACGCAGGGGACGCCGGTGGAGCTTCTCGGCCGGCTCGTCAGCAAGACCTCGTTCCCGGAGCTGTGGGAGGTGCGGAACGAGCTGACCGCCCTCTCCAAGGAAGGGACGCAGGCTGAAGCCTGACGCTGCGGCTGCCGTGTCGCTGCGCGACGAGGTGACGGGGCTCCTCCAGGAGCTCCTGCGCGTGAACACGGTCAACCCGCCGGGGAACGAGATCCGCGCGGCGCGGATCCTCCAGGAGTACTTCGCGCGGAACAGCATCGAGGCCGAGCTGTACGCGCGCGAGCAGGACCGCCCGAACGTCGTCGCTCGCCTTCGCGGCGGCGACGGGCCCTCGCTCCTGTTCCTCTCGCACACGGACACCGTGCTCGCCGATCCGGCCGAGTGGGACCGCGACCCGTGGTCCGGCGACCTCGTCGACGGGGAGGTCTGGGGGCGGGGAGCGCTGGACATGAAAGACCAGGCCGCGGCGTCGGCGGTCGCGTTCGCGTCACTCGTTCGCGAGGGCTTCGAGCCTTCGGGCGACCTCGTCTTCGTCTCGGTCGCGGACGAGGAGGTCGGCGGCGCGAACGGCTACGGGCTCGTGTGGCTCGTGGAGGCCCATCCGGACGCGGCCCGCTGCGACTACGCGATCAACGAGGGCGGCGGCTCGCGGCTCGTGCTCGGCGGGACACCCGTCTACCTGTGCGCGACCGCGGAGAAGATGTCCGCGCCGTTCGTCGTGCGCGTGCACGGGCGAAGCGGGCATGCGTCGATGCCGGGGATCGCGGACAACGCGCTCGTCAAGGCGGCGCGCTACGTGGACGCTCTCGGCTCCTACGTGCCGCCGCGGGAGATGATCCCGGAGGCGCGCGGCTTTCTCGAGGCGGTTCTCGGCGAGGCGCCTCCCGTCGAGGAAGCGCTCGCGCGGGCACACGACGTCAATCCGATGCTGCCGGCCCTCGTCGAGCCGCTCCTCTCGCTGACGCTGTCGCCGACGATGATCGACGCGTCGCACCAGCGGAACGTCATCCCGGCCTTGTGCGAGGTGACCGTCGACTGCCGGTTGCTGCCCGAGCAGACGCCTGCCGACGTCGAGCCGCTCATCCGCGCCGCGATCGGAGACGGGGAGTACGACCTCGAATGGCAGGAGGCCACGGGCGGGACGCGGTCTCCTCTCGACACGCCGCTCTGGGACGCGCTCGCGCGCTTCACGGAGGGGATCGAGGACGGCGCACGCATGGCGCCGATCGCCTGCCCGGGATTCACGGACAGCCACTACCTCCGCGAGGCCTACGGCACGACCGCGTACGGCTACTTCCCGATCAAGGCGATGGACACCGAGCTCGCGACGGTGCTCATCCACTCCGCGAACGAGCGGGCCGCGGTGGACGACCTCGAGCTCGGGGTCGACATGCTGCGCGCAGCGGCACGCGAGCTTCTCGGCTGACACGCTGGACCTGAACTAGTAGGGGCGAGGCTTGCCTCGCCCTCGGTGGTCCGCGGCGCTCCGACGGGCGAGGCGAGCCTCGCCCCTACGGTGTTTCGAGAACCGTCGCCGGCGTCAGTTCGCCGGTTCGAGTCCGACGCCCTCCGCCCACGACGGGGCTAGCTTGTTGCGGGTCTCTCCGGCGCGGCGGCCTCGTCGGCGACGACCAGCTGGTTCTCGTTCACGATGCGCGCCGCCGGGATCGACTCGTCGCCTGCGAGGAGCTTCGCGAGCGGTTCGCGCTTGCTCTCGCCCGTCACGAGCCAGACGATCTCGCGTGCACGGGCGAGAGCCGGGTACGTCAGCGTCATCCGTCGCCGCCCCTGGTACTCGCCGGTGACCGCGACGAGGCGATCTCGGACCTCGAGGACCGGATCGCCCGGAACGAGCGAGGCCGTGTGGCCGTCCTCGCCGAGGCCGAGGTGGACAAGGTCGAGCACGTCCGGAAGCTCGGCCGCATAGCGCGCGGCGGCCATGTCGAGGTCGGGGTCGTCGACCGCCATCGACCGCAGGTCCGGTCGCGCCTCGTCCGGGAGGGTCGCCAGGAGCTGCGTGAAGTTCCGGTGCGGGTGGCCCGGCGGAGCCACGCGCTCGTCGACCTGGAAGATCGCGACGCGCTCCCACGGGACGTTCTCCTCCCAGAGAGCCTCGAACAGCCGCGCTCCGCTGCTCAACGCGAGCGTGAGCCCGTCCTCTGCGTGCCGTGCCCGGTCGGCAATGAGGGCGGCGACTCGCCTGACGGCCGCCTCGGCGTCGGGTACGACCTCGAGCCGAACCGTCACTTCGGCTTCTCGAGATGTGCGCCGAACGCCGCGCGCATGGCGGAGAGCAGCCGGCTCGCGAAGTCGGCCTCGCCGCGCGAGGCGAAGCGGGAGTAGAGCGCCGTCGTCAGCACCGGCGCAGGAGTACCCGTGTCGATCGCGGCGACGGACGTCCAGCGCCCCTCGCCCGAGTCGGAGACGCGGCCGGCGAAGCCGTCGAGATCGGGCGACGCGACGAGCGCTGCCGCCGTGAGGTCGAGGAGCCACGACGAGACGACGCTGCCGCGCCGCCAAAGCTCTGCGATCGCGGGGAGATCGAACGAGTACCGGTACAGCTCGGGCATGGCGAGGGGCGCGGTCTCGGCATCGGCCACGCGCTCCTCGAGCCCCACGCCCGCGTGCTCGAGGATGTTGAGCCCCTCCGCGAGGGCCGCCATCAGGCCGTACTCGATCCCGTTGTGGATCATCTTCACGAAGTGCCCGGCGCCGCTCGGGCCGCAGTGGAGGTAGCCGTGCTCCTCCGGGGCGACCTCGTCCCGGCCCGGCGTACGCGCGGCGGCATCGACGCCGGGGGAGAGCGACGCGAAGATCGGCTCCAGCCTCCGGAACGCCTCGTCGTCGCCGCCGACCATGAGGCAGAACCCGCGCTCGAGCCCGAAGACGCCTCCGCTCGTCCCGCAGTCGAGGTAGTGGATCCCGCGCGCGCCGAGCTCCGCCGCGCGGCGGATGTCGTCGGGGTAATGCGTGTTGCCGCCGTCCACGATCGCGTCGCCGGGCTCGAGGCGCTCGCGGAGGTCGGAGACGACGCCCTCGGTGATCGCCCCGGCGGGGACCATCACCCAGACGGCGCGCGGCGGCTCGAGCGCCGCGACGAGCTCGTCGAGCGAGCTCGCTCCGTCACCGCCCTCGGCCTTCAGAGCCTCGACGGCCTCCGGCGTCCGGTTGTAGCCGACGACGCGATGCCCGTCGCGCAGGAGGCGCCGCGCGATGTTCGAGCCCATCCGGCCGAGCCCGACGATTCCGAGCTGCATGGGTGAGTCGGTTGCCACTCGAGCTCCTTTCCGCGAGCATCCCGCCGATGACGCAAGGCGCTTACCCGGTCGCGCCGGAGGTTACGCCGTTGTGACCCAGCCCGCGGACGCCCTCGTCGTCTTCGGCATCACGGGCGACCTCGCGCGGAGGATGACGTTGCCCGCGCTCTACCGCCTGACCGAGCAGCGGCTCCTCGAGTGCTCGATCCTCGCCGTCGGCCGCCGGCCGCTGAGCGGCGACGACCTGGCGAAGCTCACGCGCGACGCGGTGCAGGCGGCGGTCAGGAGCATCGACGAGAAGGCGCTCGACACGCTGATCTCGCGCCTCGAGTACGTCCCGGGAGACGTCTCGGACCCAGGGCTGTACGAGAAGCTCGCGCAAGAGCTCGGCCCGGTGCGCTCGCCCGTCTTCTACCTCGCGATCCCGCCCGACTCGTTCCTCGCCGTCGCCGAGGGGCTCGCCGCAGCCGGTCTCGTCGAGAACGCGCGGCTCGTCGTCGAGAAGCCGTTCGGCACCGATCTTCGCTCCGCGTGCGAGCTCAACGAGCGCCTCACGGCGATCGTCCCCGAGGAGCGTCTGTACCGGATCGACCACTTCCTCGGCAAGGAGCCGGTGCAGGACATCATCTACTTCCGGTTCGCGAACGCGCTCTTCGAGCCGGTCTGGAGCCGGGAGGACGTGGACTCGATCCAGATCACGCTCGCGGAGGACTTCGGCGTCGAGGGACGCGGCGCGTTCTACGACGGCGTGGGGGCGATCCGCGACGTCGTCCAGAACCATCTGCTGCAGGTGCTCGCGCTCGCCGCGATGGAGCCGCCCTCGGGAGGGGACGACGCGATCGCGAGGCGGCGGCTCGATGTCTTCCGCGCAATGCCGGACGCCGACCCCAAGCAAGCCGTGCGCGGCCAGTACGTGGGGTACCGCGAGATCGAGGGCGTCCGGCCGGACTCCGACACGGAGACCTTCGTCGCGCTCCGCCTCGTGATCGAGAACTGGCGCTGGGCGAACGTCCCCATCCTCATCCGCGCGGGGAAGGTCATGCCGGTGAACGGCACCGACGTCGTGGTCAGGCTCCAGCGCGTGCCGCAGCTTCGCTGGGGGTCGAACCGGCTCGACACGCCCGGCAGCGACGACATCGTCCTGCGCGTCGGCCGCAACGCCGGCGTCACCATCGGCATCCGCGCGAAGACCCCTGGGCGCGACGTCTCGCAGCCCGTCTCCCTCGATCTCGACTTCGCGGAGGAGATGGGCGAGCCGCCGCAGCCTTACGAGCGCCTGCTCGCGGATGCGCTGCGCGGAGACAGCACGCTGTTCCCGCGCTTCGAGGTCATCGAGGAGACGTGGCGCATCGTGCAGCCCCTCCTCGACTCCCCGCCTCCGCTCGAGCCCTACGAGCGGGGGACGTGGGGTCCGGAGAGCGCCGAGGCATTGGCCGCGGAGCACGGCGGCTGGCGCGATCCGGCGCCCGCGTCCGGCTCAGGTTAGAAGCACAGCCTAGAGCTGCTCGACGCCGTCGCCTCGGCCGACGAGGACCTGGAAGACGAGCTCGGGCGGGAACAGCCCGTGCTCGACGACTCCGGGCGTCGCCTCGAGGAGCTCGGAGAGCGCGGCCGGGCTCTCGAGCGTTCCCACCCAGTCGGCGATCACGCCGCCGTCGGGCGTGCGCGGCGCGTCGCGCAGCTCGACGTCGCCGAGCGCCGCGAGCGTCGCCGCGAGGCCGTACTCGAGCAGCTCGAGCGGGATCGGCGGGCGGAGTTCGGCGACGAGCTTGTCCGACGAGACGATCACGACGAACCGCTCCGCTGCCCGGGCGACGATCTTCTCCCGCGTGTGCGCACCGCCGCCGCCCTTGACGAGCCAGCGGTCCGGCGCGACCTGGTCGGCGCCGTCGACTGCGAGGTCGAGACGTGCGAGCGCGTCCGCGCCGGCGAACGACTCCACGGCGAGGCCGGCCGCGTGCGCGGCTTTCTCCGTGGCGTGCGACGTGGCGACGCAGCGGACGTCGAGCCGCCGTGCCCCGAGTGCGGCCACGAAGAGCGCCGCGGTCGAGCCGGTGCCGAGGCCGACGGTCATGCCGTCCTCGACGAGCTCCGCCGCCGCCTCGGCGGCGAGCTGCTTCTCGCGCTCGAGGTCAGGGTCACTCATGCGGGCAACCCTATGCCCCATGTCGGCGCGAGGGATTCCATTAGCGTGGGGCGATGGGCTGGAACGAGTGGGCACGGAGGTGGAGGTCGAGCCGTCGATCTATGCGGCGGACTTCTCGCGCCTCGGCGAGCAGGTCGGGGCGCTCGTGGATGCGGGCGCGCGGGTCTTCCACTTCGACGCCGGAGACGGCCACTTCATCCCGGAGATCACCATCGGCCCGGTCGTGGTCGCGTCGATCGCCCCGCTCGTGCATGCGTGGGGAGCGACGCTCGACTGCCACCTGATGGTCGAGCGGCCGGAGCGGCACTTCGAGACGTTTGCGCGCGCCGGTGGGGACAGCGTCACGTTCCACGTCGAGGCGGTCGAGGACCGGCTGGGCGCGATCGCGCACGCGCGCGCGTTCGGGCTCGGCGTCGGAGTGGCCCTGAACCCGGAGACCGCGATCGAGGAGGCGGTCGGCGCGGCCGAGGGCGCCGATCTCGTGCTCTGCATGTCGATCCATCCCGGCTACTCGGGACAGGCGTACATGCCCGAGGCGACCGAGCGGATCCGCGCCCTGCGGGAGGCTCTTCCGCCGGACGTGCGCCTGCAGGTGGACGGCGGCATCAACTCGGCGACGGTCCGCGAGGCCCGAACCGCGGGCGCCGACCTGCTTGTCGCGGGGAGCGCGATCTTCTGGCAGAACGATCCCGCGTCCGCCTACCGGAACCTCGTCGAGGCGGTCGCCGAGCCGCGAGGTGTTGTGACGTGACCTCGTCGGAGACGCTTCGCGAGACGGCGGCGTGGCGCCGGCTCGAGTGGCATCACGCCGAGCTCGCCGGTGTGACGCTCCGCGAGCTCTTCGACGGAGATCTCGCCCGCGGTGAGCGCATGACGGCGGAGGCAGCCGGCCTCTATCTCGACTACTCGAAGCACCGCGTGACGGACGACACGCTGCAGCTGCTGCGGAAGCTCGCGGCCGAGCGCGGGCTCGAACAGCGGGTGCAAGCACTGTTCCACGGCGAGCCCGTGAACGTCTCGGAGGGACGCCCCGCGCTGCATGTCGCGCTCCGCATGCCGCGCTCGCGCTCGCTCGTCGTGGGCGGTGTCGACGTCGTCCGCGAGGTGCACGACGAGCTCGATCGGGTCGCCGACGTCGCGCAGCGCGTTCGCGAGGGAGCGTGGCTCGGGGCGACCGGAAAGCCGGTGCGCAACGTGGTGAACATCGGCATCGGCGGGAGCGACCTGGGTCCGGCGATGGCATACGAGGCGCTCCGCGCGTACGCCGCGCCCGGTCTCGAGCTGCGCTTCGTCTCGAACGTCGACCCCGCCGCGCTCGAAGGGGCGATCGCGGGCCTTGACGCTGCCGAGACGCTCTTCGTCGTCGTGTCGAAGACGATGACGACGCTCGAGACGGTCGAGAACGCGCGCCGCGCGCGGGCGTGGGTCGAGGCGGTGCTCGGCCGGGACGACGTCGAGAGCCACTTCGTCGGGGTCGCGACGGATCCGGGCGCGGGTGCCGCGATCGGGATTCCGCCCGAGCAGATGCTCCGGATCTGGGACTGGGTCGGCGGCCGGACGTCGCTCTGGTCCGCCGTCGGGCTCTCAGTCGCGATCGCGATCGGCGAGGTCCCCTTCCGCGAGCTCCTTGCGGGCGCGCACGCGCTCGACGAGCACTTCGCGAGCGCGCGTCTCGGCGGCAACCTCCCTGCTATCGCCGGGCTGCTCTCGGTCTGGTACCGGGACTTCGGTGGCGCCCAGACGACGGCGGTATTCCCGTACAGCCATGCGCTGCGGCTCCTGCCTTCGTATCTCCAGCAGCTCTGGATGGAGTCGAACGGGAAGCACGTCACGACGGCCGGCGAGCAGGTCGAGGCTGACACGGGCTCCGTGCTCTGGGGTAGCGAGGGCACGAACGCGCAGCACGCCGTCTTCCAGCTCCTGCACCAGGGGACGACGCTCGTGCCGGTCGAGCTGATCGGTCTTGCGACCCCGACCGCCGGCCCGGCGGCGCAGCACGACCTGCTCGCCGCCAATCTCTTCGCGCAGGCAGAGGCGCTCGCGTTCGGCCGCACGGAGGACGAGCTGCGCGAGGCGGGCACGCCCGAGGAGACGATCCCGCATCGTGTGATGCCGGGGAACCGGCCCTCCTCGGTGATCCTCGCGGAACGCCTCGACCCGGCGACGCTGGGGGCGCTTCTCGCGTTCTACGAGCACACGGTCTTCACGCAGGCCGCGATCTGGGACATCAACCCCTTCGACCAGTGGGGCGTCGAGCTCGGGAAGGAGCTCGCCGCGCGCATCGCGCCCGAGCTCGACCGCGCGTGGAAGCGTGAGCTGATGCACGACTCCTCCACGAACGCGCTCGTCCGGCGCTATCGGGCGCTTCGCGATGGCGCCTAGCGACTCGATCGAGCTCCACGAGGCCGAGGGCGCGTTCCAGCGGCTCGAGGAGTGGCTTTCGGAGCGCGGATTCTTTGCCCAGGGCTCTTCGGTCCCGGGCGGCGAGCACCTCGTTGCGGAGCTCTACCTCGGGTACGGGCTCTCGGAGTCGCTGCGCCGGCTCTCGTCCCCGCTGCCCGAGGAGCCGTGCCCGTTGCCGCTCGCGGCGTGCCGCATCGCGGGCGAGCGCGCGGCCGGCCGCGCGGGGTTCCGGATCGGCGACTGGGAGCAGACCTGGAGCGCCGCCGAGTACGCGGGTGCCGTCGAGTCCGTGCGGGACGCGATCGCGCGCGGCGACGTCTACCAGGTGAACCTCGTCCAGCACCTCTCGGCGCCGTTCGCGGGAGACCCGCGCGCGCTCGCAGCCGCGCTCGCGCCGCTGCGCCCACTGCACCCGGAGCCGTTCGCCGGCGACGGCTGGACGGTGATCTCAGCATCGCCCGAGCTGTTTCTCTCCCGACAGGGGGATCTCATTCGGACGAGGCCGATCAAGGGCACGCGTCCGCTCGAAGCCGCGGCCGGCGAGCTCCTCGGCTCGGAGAAGGACGCCGCCGAGCACGTGATGATCGTCGACCTGGAGCGGAACGACCTCTCGCGCGTGTGCCGCGCGGGGTCGGTCCGGTGGCCGGAGCTGATGGCCACCGGGGAGCTCGCGGGCGTCGAGCACATGGTCTCGACCGTCGAGGGCACGCTGCGCGAAGGAGCCGGCCTCGCGGAGATCCTCGAGGCCACGTTCCCCGGCGGCTCGGTGACCGGCGCGCCGAAGATCGCCGCCGTCGACCTGATCGCGGAGCTCGAGCCGGTCGGCCGCGGTGCATCGATGGGTGCGCTCGGCCGCGTGTACGGGAACGGCGATCTCGATCTCGCTCTGACGATCCGGACCTTCGCGGTCGCGGACGGCCGTATCCATCTCTGGGTCGGGGGTGGCGTCGTGTGGGACTCCGACCCGGCGGCCGAGGTCGAGGAGTCGTGGACGAAGGCGCGTCCGCTGCTCACGGCGATCGGGTCGACCGCGGGTGTGCCTGCCGGCGCGCGCACATGACGCTGCTCGCGCTCGCCGTCGCGGGTCGCGGCCTCGTCGATCCCGCGGACCCGGTCGTTCGCGCCGACGACGAGGCGCTCCTCCGAGGGCGCGCGGCCTTCGAGACGCTGCGCGTCTACGGCGGCCGGCCGTTCCGGCTCGAGACGCATCTCGACCGGTTGACGGCGTCGGCGGCGAGCATCGGCCTGCCGCCCTTCGAGCGCGGATCGCTGGAAGAGCTCGTACCGCTCGTCCTTCCCTCCGCGGCCGGTGGAAGCGCGGTGCTCCGGCTCGTCTGGACCGGCGGCTCGGATGCGGCGACGCCGGCGGGGCTCGCGCTGCTGAGTCCCGTGCCGGACGTGGATCGAGGACGTGCGGACGCGAGGGGCGCGAGCCGTCTCGCTGTTGGGAGTGCGCGCGGCGGTCCCGTGGCTCCTGCCCGGGGTCAAGTCGACGAGCTACGCGGTGAACATGGCCGCCGAGGCAGAGGCGAAGCGTCGCGGAGCCGACGAGGCGGTTTTCGTGGACGGTGACGGGGTCGTGCTCGAGGGGACGGTCACCAACGTGTGGTGGCGCAAGGGCGAGACGCTCTTCACGCCCGCGCTCGAGCTCGGCATCCTCGCGGGCGTCACGCGGGCGGCGCTTCTCGAGCTCGCGCCGTCGTGCGGGTACGGCGTCGAGGAGGGCACGTTCCGCGTCGACGAGCTGCAGGGCGCGGACGAAGCGTTCACGTCGTCGTCGGTGCGCGAGGTGATGCCGCTGGTCGAGCTCGACGAGCGTGGGCTCGGGCGAGGGCCGGCTGCCGAGCGTCTTCAGGAGGCGCTGCGGGAGCTCGCAGCTATCGTCTGACCGATGCCCAACGAAACAGTTCGAAACGACACGGTCCGCCTTGGCGGGATGGCGCTGCAGAACGGCGTGCTCGTGCACGGGCCGACGTCGTGGGGAGTCGCCGTGCGCGGCCCGGACGGGGAGCTCCGCGTCGCCTCCGGCCGCAAGCCGCACCTTGCCCCGGCCGCGCGCATGCGCTTCCCCGTCTTGCGCGGGCCCATAGCTCTCGCGGAAGCATTCGCACTGCTCCCGCTCGTCCGGCGGCGGCTGCCGCAGGTGCGCTTCCCGTTCGAGCGGCCGGCGGTGCTCGGCTCGATCGCCGTCTCGACCTTCGTTGCCCGCGGCCTGCGCCGGTCGGGGCTCTCGCCCGGTGGGCGCGAGGTCGCGGCCGCGGCGGTCACGCTTCTGCCAGCGGCGCTGGCGCTCCGCGGCCCGGGTCTCGCCGCGTACCACGGGGCCGAGCACGTCTCGATCGGGACGTACGAGAACGGTGGTCGCCGCGCTCCGAAGGAGCATCCTCGCTGCGGCTCGCAGCTGATCGCGCCGATGCTCGTCTCCTCCCTGGCAGCGAACGTCGCCGTCGCGCGGGTTCCGGCGCCTGTACGTGGCGTCGCGCGGCTCCTCGGTGCGACCGCAGCGGTGGGCGCTTCGGTCGAGGTCTTCGCGTGGATGACGCGCAACCCCGAGCACCCGCTCGCCCGCGTGCTGGCGCGACCCGGTTTCGAGGTCCAGCGCCGGCTCTCGACCGCAGAGCCCTCGGAGGCCCAGGTCGAGGTCGCCGACGCGGCGCGCGACGCGTGTCTCGCGCTCGAGCTCGCGGACTGACATTCTTCCGCCGCGGTGACACCGCGCTCCGGGCTGCTCGTCGACCTCTACCAGCTCACCATGGGCGAGAGCTACCTCGCCGAGGGCATGTCCGAGCGGGAGGCGACGTTCAGCCTCTTCTACCGCTCGCTGCCGGAAGGATGGGGCTATCTGCTTGCGGCCGGGCTAGAGGATGCGCTCCGATACCTCGAGGAGCTGCATTTCGGCGACGACGATCTCGCGTACCTCGAGGGGACGGGGCTCTTCTCCGTCGCGTTCCTCGAGCGGCTCCGGTCATTCCGCTTCTCAGGGTCGGTGCGCGCGATGCCCGAGGGGACGGCCGTCTTCCCCGGTGAGCCGCTGCTCGAGGTCACGGCGCCGATCCTCGAGGCGCAGGTCGCGGAGACGATGGTCCTCAACGAGCTCCACCTGCAGACGCTCGTCGCGAGCAAGGCGGCCAGGTCGGTGGAGGCGGCCGGCGGGCGCACCCTCGTGGACTTCTCGCTGCGCCGGACGCACGGCGGCGAGGCCGGGCTGAAGGTCGCGCGCGCGAGCTATCTCGCCGGCTTCGACGCGACGAGCAACGTCCTCGCCGGGCGCCGCTACGGGATCCCGCTCGCGGGGACGATGGCGCACTCGTACGTCCAGAGCTTCGAGGACGAGCTGGCGGCGTTCCGCGCATTCGCGCGCGCGTACCCGGACGCCGCGATCCTGCTCGTCGACACGTACGACACGCTCGAGGGGGTGCGACTGGCGGTCACGGTCGCGCACGAACTCGGGGAGGAAGGCCACCGCCTGCGCGGTGTGCGGCTCGACTCCGGCGACCTCGTGGAGCTGAGCAGGCAGGCCCGGGACCTCCTCGATCGCGCGGGGCTCTCGGACGCGACGGTGTTCGCGAGCGGCGGCCTCGACGAGGCGGAGATCGCGCGCTTGCTCGATGCCGGCGCGGCCATCGACGGCTTCGGCGTCGGCACGAAGATGGGCGTCTCGGCGGACGCGCCCTTCCTCGACCTCGTGTACAAGCTCGTCGAGGTCGACGGACGCGCGGTGCTGAAGCTCTCGGCCGGGAAGGCGACGCTGCCGGGACGGAAGCAGGTCTGGCGCATTCGCAAGGACGGGCTGTCGGTGCATGACGTGCTCGGTCTCGCGGATTCGGGCGGCGACGGCGAGCCGCTGCTGAAGGAGGTCATGCGAGAGGGCCGTGCGACCTGGTCGGAGCCTCTCGATGAGATTCGCGAGAGGGCGCGTCGCGAGCGCGAGTCGCTTCCCGACGGCGTGCGCGCGCTCGACGCCGGGCCGTACGAGGTCGTCGTCGGGGCCGACGTCGCGGCGTTGCGCGATCGTCTCAGTTGATGCCCGCGGACGAGAAGCAGGCGGCCGCTCTCATCGAGGGCCGAAGCTGCGGCGCCCTCTCAGGGGCGCATCAGGCTTGCGCCGGCGCGGTTGCGGCGGCGAGCGGGCCGGGCCAGGACTCGAGCGGCTCGGTCGAGCGGACGACGTTCGCGCCTGCCTCGGCGAAGCGGGCGAATGCGGCGTCGGCGTCGTCGGTGTAGTCCACGGCGCCCGGGACGACGACCGGCGACGAGCAGTCCTCGAGGAGGTAGAGCCTCGGTATGAGCTCGGGCGCCGCCGCGAGCAGGTCGTCGACCGTCCACGCGACGCAGTGGCTCTTCGCCTGACCGGCGACGATGATCGCGTCGAAGGTGCGCAGGTGCTCGATGAGGGCCTCGTTGCGCTCGGCCAGCGGCTCGCCGGCGGGGCCGCGTGCGACCTCGGGGCCGAGCGCCGAATAGTGCTCCGTAAGGGGGTGCTGACCCTTGATCTCGAATCGCGTCTGCGAGCGTCGTGCGATCGCGTGGAAGAAGAGCGCCTCCTCGACCGAGCTCACGAGCGCGTGCCCGATCCCTCCGAGGAGCGCATGGAAGGGCCAGATCGTGAGGTCGTACTTGCCGCCGCGGGCGAGTGCCTCGACATACGCGGCGAGATAGTCGTCCGCGCGCTCGAGGCGAAGCGCCGCCGCGACGTCTGCGTCGACCCGCCAGCGGCCGGCGGCGACGTCCTCGGCGGTGACGAGGGTATACGGGCTCGGGGGCCGTCCTTCCGTGTCGACGAGGAACGGTGCGTGGAAGATCTGGAACGCCTGGTGCGTGTCCAGGGTCACGACGGTCTCGGTGATCGCATGGAGGTTTCGATAGAGGAACGCGCACAACCGGCGGCTGTCCTCGAGCGCGCCCGTGCCGGAGCGTCCGGCGACGAAGAGCTCGAAGCCGGGCGTGCAGAACGTGTTCTGCATGTCGACGAGGAACAGGCAGAGACGGGTGCCGTCGGCGGTCGCGGGCTCGAGGCCGTGCTCGGCCGCCCAGGCCGTCGCGTCCGCGAACCGCGCCTCGTACTCGACTCGCCACACGTCGCCGACGCGCTCGAGGTCCCGGTCGAGATCAATGTGCGGCGGGAGCGGGAGCTCGGGCAGGCCGGCCATGCGGCAAGGCTAGAACAACCCGCACGGTTTCATGGGGCCACCCCGGACCACCACCCGCTGCGAGCGTAACGAGGAAATCGTCACGCGTGGGTCACGGACCGTGCCAAGAGTGTGAAAGGTTCCGGCTTGAGGCCCCTGCGGTTCGTGCCGATACGACGTTGGGTGACGGACCTCGAGAACACGCTGCTCACGTGGCTCCCGATCATCTTCTTCGGGGTCGTCATCTGCCTCCTGCTCTACACGATCCGGTTCATGCCGCGGGCGAAGCCGGCGCCGGTCGTCCGCGGGGCGGCGGTCGACGTGTCCTGGTCGGACGTGGCCGGTCTGGACGAGGCGAAGGAGGAGCTGCACGAGGTCGTCGAGTTCCTCCGCGATCGCAAGCGCTTCGAGCGGCTCGGCGCGCGCGTGCCTCGCGGGATCCTTCTGCACGGCCCGCCAGGCACCGGCAAGACCCTCCTCGCGAAGGCGGTCGCGAGCGCGTCCGGCGCGAACTTCTACTCGCAGAGCGCGTCGTCGTTCGTCGAGATGTTCGCCGGCCTCGGCGCGGCGAGGATCCGGAAGCTCTTCGAGGAGGCGCGCAAGAACGCGCCCGCGATCATCTTCATCGACGAGCTCGACGCCGTCGGCACCGCGCGCATGGGCGGAAGCATCCACCGCGAGCACGACCAGACCTTGAACCAGCTGCTCGTCGAGCTCGACGGCTTCAACGCCCGCGACGAGGTCGTCGTGATGGCCGCGTCGAACCGGCTCCAGGACCTCGATCCCGCGCTGCTCCGGCCCGGCCGCTTCGACCGGCAGGTGCTCGTGTCGCCGCCGGACGTCGCCGGCCGCGAGTCGATCCTCGCCGTCCACACGCGCGGCAAGCCACTGGCTTCGGACGTCGACCTCGGCCTGATCGCGCGGCAGACCTCCGGGCTCACCGGCGCCGATCTCGCGAATCTCTGCAACGAGGCGGCGATCCTCGCCGGCCGCCACGGCGCGCAGTACATCCGCCACGGTGACTTCGACGCGGCGATGGAGCGGATCGTCGCCGGCCTCCAGCAGCGGCGCGTCGTCACGGACAAGGAGAAGCGCATCCTCGCGTTCCACGAGGCGGGGCACGCGGTCATGTCCCATCTCGTCGGCGAGCTCTTCCCCGCGCAGAAGGCGACCATCGTCTCGCGTGGACAGGCGCTCGGGTACACGCTGAACATGCCCGCCGAGGACCGGTACCTCCACACTCGCGAGGAGTTCGTCGACCTGATGATGGTGTTCCTCGCCGGCCGTGCTGCGGAGGAGATCGTGTTCGGACGGATCACGAACGGCGCCGCCAACGACCTCGAGCGCGTCACGCAGATCGCGCGCTCGATGGTCTTCGAGTACGGGATGTCCGAGGTAGCCCCCTCGCGCACGATGCGCGCTGACAACTACGCGCTCTCGGAGGAGACGAAGCGGCTGCGCGACTCCGAGCAGGCGCGCCTCACCGATCACGCGTACGACGAGGCGCTGCGCCTGCTGACGAAGCATCGCGCTTCGCTCGACCGCGTTGCCGAGGCGCTGCTCGAGAAGGAGACGCTCGACCGGGGCGAGCTCGAGGCGCTGCTCGCGGACGTGAGGCAGGAATCGCGCTCGTCGGAGACGGTCGGCGAGGTCCGCGCACTGCCACTTCGCGACTGAGACCCGTCCCCTCGCGGATAGCATCGCTCGCGTGCGCGTTCGCGGCATTCACCATCTCGGGCTCGCGGTCGCCGACCTCGACGGCGCGATCGAGACCTGGGAGCGTCTCTTCGGCGCGCAGGTCGAGCACCGCGACTCGCTCGCGTCGCAGGGCGTCGACGCCGTCTCGCTGCTCGTCGGGGAGAGCCGGATCGAGCTCCTCGCGCCGACGGGAGAGGACACACCGGTCGGGCGGTTCCTCGCACGGCGCGGCCCGGGGATCCACCACGTTGCACTCGACGCCACCGACGTCGAGGGGGCGATTCAGGAGCTCGCCGCGTCGGGCGTGCACGTGATCGACGAGACGCCGCGGCGGGGGCTGTTCGGGCTCGAGGTCGCGTTCGTCCATCCAGACGCCGTCCACGGCGTTCTCACGGAGGTGGTGTCCAGTGGCTAAAGACGCATACGTGCGAGTCGAGATCGGGCTCGACGGAGGGCAGACCCTGAGCGTGCTCATGACCTCGGAGAGCGCGAAGTCGCTCGAGGGCGCCCTCGACAAGGGCGACTCGGGGGCGCTCGCGCTCGATGCGCAGGACGGGGAGCTCCGGCTCGTGCTCTCGCGGATCCTGTACGCGAAGCGGTTCGCACGCGAGTCGCGCGTCGGCTTCGGCGAGTAGGAGCCGAGGCTGCCGCTCCAGGTCGGCATCGTCGGCCTGCCGAACGCGGGCAAGACCACCCTCTTCAACGCGCTCACCCACGCGGGCGCGGAGGTCACGGCGTACGCGTCCGTGGTCGAGAAGGCGAACGTCGGGATGGCGGTCATCCCCGACGAGCGCCTCGGCAGGCTGGCCGAGCTCGTCGGCTCCCGGAAGGTGACGCCGGCTGCGATTCGGGTCGTCGACGTCCCGGCGACGAGCGCCGACCTTCCCGGCGGGCTGCGGCAGGCGGATGCGCTGCTCGCCGTGCTCGACGGGTTCTCGGATGGCGCCGATCCGGAGGCCGACCTCGAGCTGCTGCAGCTCGAGATGATCGCCGCCGACCGCGACCACGTCGCGCGCCGCCTCGAGAAGGTCCACAAGGACGCCAAGTCGGGAGACCCCGGGCTCCGCAAGGAGGCCGAGCTCACCGAAGAGCTGCTCGCCCACCTCGAGGGTGGAGCGCCGCTCTCGGCTTGGTCGGGCGACCTCCCGGCCGCGCTCGAGCCGCTGACGACGCTGCCGGTGATCGTGGTCGAGAACGGGCACGGAGGCATCGATTGCAAGCTCGAGATGGAGCTCGCGGAGCTCGACCCCGAGGAGGCCGCGGAGTTCCGGGCCGGGCCGTCGGCGCTCGACGAGATCGTCGGCCGGCTGAAGGAGGCGCTCGATCTGATCACGTTCTTCACGATCGGCGACACGGAGGCGCGCGCGTGGACGCTCAAGCACGGCGAGACCGCGCTCGACGCCGCCGAGTCCGTTCACACGGATATCGCGCGCGGGTTCATCCGCGCCGAGGTCATCCGCTGGGACGACCTGCTGGAGAGCGGGTCGCACGCGGAGGCCGCCCGGCGCGGGCTGCAGCGGCTCGAGGGAAAGACCTACGTCGTAGAGGACGGGGACGTGGTCAACATCCGCTTCAACGTCTAACCCGCGGCGACGAGCGCGGCACCTGCGAGTGCGGCCGCGGCTGCGACCCGTCGGCCGCGGCTCAGCCGCTCGTGCAGGAAGAGGCGCGCGAGCACGACGGTGACGACGGGGTAGAGCGCGCTCAGGATCGCGACGATTCCGACTGCGCCCTCGGTCGTTGCGTACGCGACGGACACGTTCGCGCCCGTGTCGAACGCGCCGACGCCGACGAGGGCCAGAACGAGCGAGCGCGGGGGCACGAGCGGTGCGGACATGACGGCGACGGCCGCGAACGCGATGACGACGGCCGTGAGGCGCGCGGCGCCCACCGCCCACGGAACGCTCTCGTCCGCCGCCGAGTCGATGCCGACGAAGAAGACGCCGAAGCCGAGGGCGGCCACGAGTGCGAGGCCCGCCCCCTGCGCGATCCTGCGAGGACCGTCCGCCGACCGCTCGAGGGACAGCGTCGCGATTCCCGCGAGCACGAAGACGATGCCGAGCCACTGGAGCGGGGAGGGCACGGTCCCCTGTGCGAGGTCGAGTGCGAGCGGCACGACCGGTCCAGCCGCGGAGATCGGCGCCACGATGCCCATCGCGCCGATCGAGAGACCGCGGTAGAGCGCGCCGAGCCCGACGAGCCCCGCGAGTCCCGCCGCGGCACCCGGCAGCAGGTCGACGAGCCCGGGGAACGGGTTGCTCGCGAGGAGGATCCAGACGACGAGCCCGACGAGCCCGATTGCCTGCGAGACGGCGAGGACCGTGAGGACGGAGATGCGCCGCGAGGCGATGCCTCCGAGGAAGTCCCCGAGCCCCCAGAGGAGGGCGCCCGAAAGCGCGAAGAGCGCTGCCACGGAGCGCGGCCGTTAGCCGTCGTCGCCGACCGGGCGGGTCGCGGCCTGCGCGTCGAGCTGGTTCGCGTGGTAGAGGACAGCCGCCTCCGCGGTGCGCGCGGCGGGGCGGTCGTGGTGGCTTGCCACCGCGTGCAGGAGCTCTGCGAGGACGGCCGGGTCGAGGTCGCGCGAGCGCTCTTCGATCAGGCGGAGTCCAAGATGGACATGTCCCAGCAGCCGGCCTTCGTCGGTCGGCCTGAACGAGGGCGGGCGTCCGAGCTCGCGGGTCCGGCCGAGGTCGTGCAGCAGCGCAGCCGCCAGCAGGAGGTCCCGGCGGAGGCGCGGGTGGAGCTCCGCCGTTTCACGACACAGCGTGGCGACGCCGACCGTGTGCTCGAGCAGCCCTCCCGCGTAGCCGTGGTGTCCGTCGAGGCCCGCGGCGGGCAGCGCGCGGAGCGCGGCACGGATCTCGGCGTCGCGCACGAACGAGTCGATGACGGCCGCGAGACCGGGATGCGCGATCTCGGCGGCGAGGAACTCGAGGAAGCCGTCGAGCTCGTCCGCGTCCCTGTGCATGGACGGTACGAGCGAGGCCGGGTCGGCGTCCTCCACCGACTCGAGCGAGCGCACCTGCACCTGGAGCCGGCCGCCGAAGCTCTCGACCCGGCCGAGGACGCGCACCGCGTCGCCCTCGGCGAAGCGTCCGTCGAGGAGCTCGACGTCGGTCCAGACGCGGGCCTCGATGCGGCCGCTCGAGTCGGCGAGCTCGAGCGCGAGGTACGGCGCTCCCGCCCGCGTGCGCCGCCGCTCCTTTTTCACGACCGCGAAGACTCCCTCGACCGTCCGGTCCTCGACGAGCTCCGCGATCGTGGTCACGCCCGGGAGTCTAGGTCCTGGGGATGACTTGTCACGCTCTTGGCACACCTCTCCTGTCCTGGGCGGACGTGTCGAGGGTCTGTCCCCGTTCTTCCCGACAGCGACGCGCTTGGCGCCGATCGGGCGTTGGTACGCTCGCCCGGATGGCCGACCTGAAGCCGTTTCGCGCCGTCCGCTACTCCGGCGCGGCCGGGCCGACGGCGGATCTCGTCGCGCCGCCCTACGACGCGGTCGCTCCCGACGAGCGCGAGCGGCTCCTCGCGAAGAGCCCGTACAACGTCCTCCACCTGACTCTCCCGGAGTCGGAGGACGAGGCGCGGCGCCTGTACCGGGAGTGGCTGGCGCGCGGGATCCTCGAGCGCGAGGACGAGCCCGCGTCGTGGCTGCTCGTCGAGGACTACGTCGGGCCGGACGGCGTCAGGCGCGACCGGCGTGGCGTCGTCGTCTCGCTCGCTGCGGAGCCGTACGAGACGGGCCGCGTGCTGCCGCACGAGCACACGCATCCGCAGATCCGGCAGGAGCGGCAGCGGCTGCTCGAGGCAACCCGGGTCCAGCCCGAGCCGATCTTCCTGCTCTTCGACGGGAATCTCGACGTCGAGCTGCCTGCCGAACCACCCGAGCTCGAAGTCGACGGCACGCGGCTCTGGCGCGTTCCCGGCCTCGACCTCGCGCCGCTCGCCGCGGGAGCGCTCCTCATCGCCGACGGCCACCACCGCTACGAGAGCGCGCTCGAGCTCGACGCGCCGGCCCGCCGGATCATGGTGCTACTCGTGTCGACCCACGACCCCGGCCTGCACGTCTTCCCGACCCACCGCGTGTTCTCCCGGCGACCGGATCTCGCAGCCCTTCGAGAGGGGGAGCCGCACGAGACGCTCGAGGGCGCCCTCGCCGCGCTGGCCGAGGAGCCACGCGACCACGCCGCTGCCGTCGCCTACCGGCGCGCCGGGACCGAGCTCGTGCGGGGGCGTGCGGGAGAGCTCGACGTGAAGCTCGTCGACCGGCACGGGCTCGACGGGATCGAGTACACGCCGCATCGGGACGAGGCGACCGCAGCCGTCGACCACGGCGAGGCGGACGTCGCGTTCCTCCTCCGCGAGCCCCGCGTGGAGGAGATCTTCGCGGTCGCGCGCCGCGGCGAGCGGATGCCGCCGAAGAGCACCTACTTCTTCCCCAAGCCGCTCTCGGGCCTGCTCTTCCATCCTGTCGAGCCCGAGTTGTGACGGACTGGCTCGACGTCTGCCGGCACTGCGTCACTGACATCCGCGCAGTGCTCGAGCGGCAGCCGACCCGCTTCGAGCGTGAGCCCGTCCTCCGGCGGGGCGAGGGCGGAGACGACACGACCGCGATCGACCAGGCGGCCGAGGACGCCGTCGTCGCGCGGCTCGACGCGCTGGACGAGGACTTCGTGCTCGTCTCCGAGGAGCTCGGCGAGCGGGTGTTCGGCGCGGGCGGTCCCCGCCGGGTCGTCCTCGACCCGATCGACGGCTCCGTGAACGCGAAGCGCGGGATCCCGTACTTCTCGTTCTCGCTGGCGGTCGCAGCCGGCGACACGATGGCCGACGTGGAGCTCGCGTACGTCTACGACTTCGGGACGGGCGAGGAATGGACGGCGGAGAGCGGGACCGGCGCGCGTCTCGGTCGGCGAGCCGCTCCGAGGCGCCGCCTCCGAAGGAGACGCTCGAGATCCTCTGCTTCGAGGGGACGACGACGCAGGCGATCGCCGAGCGCGTTCAGGGCCTCGTCGGCGTCGCGGGCCGGATCCGCGTCATGGGCTCGCTCGCGCTCTCGCTCTGCCACCTCGCCGCCGGCCGCGTCGACGCCGTCTGCTCGCTGAAGGAGGCGCGTTCGGTCGACATCGCGGCGGCGCAGCTGCTCGTGCGCGAACGGGGGCTTGCGATCGAGCTGGTCGACGACCCGCCGTTCGCCTCCGCGCCGCTCGATCTCGTCACGCGGTCACGCGTCGTCGCCGCCGGCTCGGACGAGCTCGTCTCCGCGGTCGCGACGGTGCTGCGCGGCTAGGTCCTAGCGCCAGACGACGTACGCCCACGCGCCGAGCGGGGCGTCGACCTTCTTCGCGGACGCGTTGCAGAGCCGGTACAGGATCCTGCCCGCGAGGTTCGTGTTGAAGACCGGCGTCACCGAGACGCCGAGTGGCAGGTTCTGCGTCGGGAGCAGGATCGCGCGGTCGTACGGCTTGACGCCGGGAACGGTCGCGCGCAGCGAGAGGCACGCGTGCGGGTCGAGCGCCGGCGCGTCGATGCGCACCTGTCCGCTCAAGACGGCGGTGTCCTCGAGCCGGAGCGAGCCGTTCTTCACTTTGGTGGAGTCCACGATGTCGGCCGCAAGGGACGGGCTCGGATACGTCCCGGCGAGCGCGCCGCTCGCGAGCACGCCTTCGATCGTGCCCGGCGGCCCCTGCGGCCCCGCCGGCCCGCGCGGGACCTGCCCCGCCTTGAAGTCGCGGGCGAGGAGCGAGCGGTCCTTGACCTTGGCCGCGGTGACGGCGCCGTCGCGCAGCTGCGCGGTGCCGATCGAGCTGCGCGGCAGCACGGTCTCACGCGCGGCTTCGCCGAGAGGCGTCGAGCCGAGCAGCGCGACGAGGAGCGCGACCGCAGACAGCAGGAGCGAGATCCTGCTCACAAGCCTTGATTCGACCTCCTCGGCCCGCCTCCTCGCAGGTACGCTCGACGCATGAGACCTGACCGCGACGCGATCCTGAAGGCGCTCGAGCAGGTGATCGACCCCGAGCTCAAGCGCCCTGTGACCGAGCTCGACATGGTGCGCGACGTCCTCGTCGAGGACGACGGCGCGGTCGCGGTAACCATCGCGCTCACCGTCGTCGGCTGCCCGCTTCGCCATGCGTTCGAAGAGCAGGTCGGGCGCTTCGTCGGCGAGGTGCCTGGCGTCACCTCGGTGCGCCTCGGCTTCGACGTCATGAGCCCCGAGGAGAAGGCGGCGCTCGCCACGCGCCTGCGCGGCGGGCGTCCGGAGCGGAGCATCTCGCTCTCGGCCGGGACGCGAGTCGTCGCGATCGCGTCGGGCAAGGGCGGCGTCGGAAAGTCCACGCTTACCGCGAACCTCGCCTACGCGCTCTCGACGCTCGGCGAGCGGGTCGGCGTCCTGGACGGCGACGTGTACGGGCACTCGATCCCGCACATGCTCGGCGTCCACCAGAAGCCGATCGCCGTGGACGAGATGATCGTCCCGCCCGTACGGGGCGAGCTGAAGCTCATGTCGATCGGGTTCTTCCTCGAGGAGAACGCACCGATCATGTGGCGCGGCCCGATGCTGCACAAGGCGCTCGAGCAGTTCCTCTCCGACGTGCACTGGGGCGAGCTGGACACGCTCCTCGTGGACATGCCTCCCGGCACGGGCGACGTCGCGATGTCCCTGGGCCAGCTGCTTCCGCGGGCGGAGGCGCTCGTGGTCACGACCCCGCAGCCCGCCGCGCAGCAGGTCGCCGTGCGCGCGGCGCAGATGGCGCTGAAGACGGGGATGCGGGTAGTCGGCGCGGTCGAGAACATGTCCTATCTCGTCGGGACTGGAGAAGAGATCTTCGGCTCGGGCGGCGGCCAGGCCCTCGCGGACGAGATCGGCGTCCCGCTGCTCGCCCGGATCCCGCTCGACCCCGTCCTGCGCGAGTCGGCGGACGACGGCGAGACGGTGTTCGAGACCGCGCCCGACTCCGAGGTCGCGCAGGCGATCCTCGCGCTCGCCGAGTCGCTCGCGTCGTCACGTGCCGGGACGATCCGCAAGCCGCTCACGGTTCTGTAACTCGCGTGACGCAGGAGGAGGCGCGCGATCGGGTCCGGGCGCTCGGCTTCTCCGATGCCGCGGTCGACGTGCTCGTCGAGCACTTCGCCGACGCCGAGCGACGGGGGAAGGTGGGACACGGCTTCTCGCGCGTCGTCTGGCTCGAGGGGCTCGAGATCGACCCCGGCGCGCGGCCCGAGCGGGTCGTCGCGGACGAGGGCTTCGAACGCTGGAACGGCGGCGGCGCGCTCGGCTATCTCGTGCTCGACGAGATCGTCCAGGCCACGCTCGCGCGTCCGCCGGCGCATGTCCGGGTCGTCGTTGCCGAGCGCTGCTTTCCCACCGGCATGCTCGGCCACTGGCTGCGGCGGCTCGCGGACGGCGGTCTGGTCGCGGCGCTGACGGCGACCTCCCCGCGGCGGCTCGCGCATCCGGAGGGCGGCCCTCCGCTCACGGGCACGAACCCGCTGGCGATCGCGATCCCGTCGAGCGACGGCGCACCGCTCGTCGCGGATGTGTCCATGGGAGCGGTCACGCACGGCGCCGTCCTCGCGGGCGCGGCGTCGCCGGAGGAGCTCGTCCCGTTCGGTGGCGAGCAGTCGTACAAGGCGTTCGCGCTCGCCGCCGGCTTGCAGCTCTTCGTCGACGCGCTTGCCGGCGACGAGCCGGGCGCAGTGCTCGTCGTCGCGCGACCGGAGCACGACCCGGTCCCCGCATTCCGCGAGCTTGCGGGCGGCCGCCGGCTTCCCGGCGACTGACGTTCGTGCCGCGGGCCTGACGCACCCCTGGCGCTACCGTGTCAGCTTCCGACCGGCGTCAGCGGGGGCTCGCCCTGCTCGACCGCGAGCAGGTTGTCGACGACGAGCCGCGTCATCGCCTCGCGGGCTCGGCGGGTCGCGCTTCCGAGATGCGGCGTCAGGACGACGTTCTCGAGCCCGAGCAGCTCAGCCGGCACGCTCGGCTCGCCGACGAAGACGTCGAGGCCGGCGCGGATGCGGCCGGAGACGAGCTCCGCGACGAGCGCCTCCTGGTCGACGATCTCGCCGCGCGCGGTGTTCACGAGGCAGGCGCCGTCCCGCAGGAGCCCGAGCCGGCGCGCGTCGACGAGGCCGTGCGTCTCCGGTGTCAGAGGCACGTGGAGCGTCACGAGATCTGCCTCCGCGAGAAGCGCGTCGAGCTCGCGAAACTCACCGAGGTCGGTGTCGATCTGCGTCCGCTGCGTGTAGAGGACGCGCAGCTCGAAGCCGCGAGCGCGCCGGGCGACGGCACTCCCGATCCGCCCGAGGCCGACGATCCCGAGGGTCGAGCCCGTCACCTCCTCCGCGATCCGGCTGTCCGCCCACGAGCCCCGCCACCTTCCCTCGCGAACGAACCGGTCTCCTTCGACGACTTGCCGCCGCGCCGCGAGCAGGAGCGCGAACGCGAGATCCGCGGTCGCGGCGTCCAGGACACCGGGTGTGTTCGTGACGAGGATCCCGCGCTCGCGGCACGCCTCCAGGTCGATCCGGTCGTAGCCGACGCCGTAGTTCGCTACCACGCGGAGTGCCGGAAGCAGGTCGAACGGGAGAGACTCGTTCGCCACGATCAAGCCCTCGACGTCGGGACGAGGCTCGCGTAGCTCCGCGAGCGGCAGCACCTCCACCTCGCCGAGCTCGTCGAACGCGTCTCCCGGATAGCGCCGGGTCGCGAGGACCCTCACCCGCCGGCGTGCGCGAGCAGCTGCTTGGCTTCGGCGCGCGAGAGCTCCTGCGTGAGCTCGTACCCGGGGTCGACCAGAACGGCCTCCCAGTCTCCGTCGACGAAGAGCCTGAGCGCGTCCGGGAAGTGCACCTTGACCCACGCAGAGCCCTGCGGATAGATCTGGTGGAGCGCGTACTCGCTCGTGAAGAGCGGCAGGACGTGGCGGTCGGCGGCGTCGTCGAGCGAGCGAACTGCAGGCGCGAGATCGTCCTCGAGCACCTGTCCCGGGCGGGGCTCGACCGTCGCCAGCAGGAACTCGTCGTCGAGGAGCTCGGCGCCCTTCGGAGGCTTCGCCTTGCGGAAGCGCACGCTTACCCTGACTTCCTACGCAGCCGCTCGAGCACGAACGGGTCGATCGCGTCGTCGCCGTTGACGCGCTCCTCGAGGTTCTCGACGCCCGCCCAGTCCCCGAGCCGCTCGAAGCCGAGCCGGGCGAGCCGCTCGCCGATCTCGGTGCGCAGCTCGTCGTCCACCTCGAGCCAGCGCTCGCGGGGTGTCTGCACGAAGAGCTCGTGGTGGATGCCGACGATGCGCCGGAGCTCCTCGAGCGGGCGCTCGTGGTCGTCTACGCGCAGGTCGACGAAGACGTCCGAGAGCCCGGCATAGCCCTGCTCCGGGCCGACGACGAGGATCGCCGCCGACTGCATTCCGCGGCTGTCGCCGCCGGCCGCCTGCGCCGCGTCGAGGCAGTCGAGCAGCCGCTCGACGAGGGGCTTCCCGGCCGTCGCCTCGAAGGTCTCCGCGAGCCCGTCGACCGTCTCGGCCGAGACGAGGATGTTGCCCTGGGCCGCGTAGCCGTCGCCGACGCGGCCGCCTGCCCACTCCTTGCATTCGTCGCCCGTGTAGCTCGCGCCCCGCCCCTCCCCGTCCACGATCCCGAGCTGTCGCTGCGCGCGATATTCGTCCGCCTCGGTCAGGCGCGCGACCGCCTCCTCGGCCGGAGCCCCTTCCTGCAGGAGCGCGAGCCCCTCGGGGCCGTAGCGCGGGTTCGCCCACGCCTGCGTCGCGACCGCGCCGACCAACGGCTGCGCCCAGGGCACGACGCAGCCCACGGCGAGGAACTTCGACTGCACTGCGACGCCCCACTGCCGCGCCTCGAGGTCGCAGGCGCAGATGGAGTAGGTCGAGACGAGCTCGCTAGCCATACGTGAGCTGCGCGAGGTCGAGGTCGACGAGAGCCGGGTCGCGCACCAGCGCGCACGCCACCTCGCCGAGCGAGAGCGCTGCGTGGATCTCCTCCACGGTCGACGCGCGCACGACCACGGGGATCCCCCGCACGTGCGCATCGTGGATCGCCTTCGCGTCGGAGACGTGGTCGAGGACGAGCGCTCCCTCGAGGTCGATCGTCCCCTCGAGGACGATCTGCGGAACCTTGCGCCCTGTGGAGCCGAACCAGCGCTCGCGCATCACAGCGTCAGCGTCTCGCCGGGCTCGGGCGCGAGGATCTCGACTCCCGCGGGAGCGAGCTCGCGCAGCTTCTCCGGCGTCCCGGTCAGCAGCGGGAACGTCCCGTAGTGGCAGGGGACGCAGCGCGCCACGCCGAGCAGCTCGAGCGCGACCGCCGCCTCTCGCGGGCCCATCGTGAAGTGGTCGCCGATCGGGAGGATGGCGACGTCCGGCGAGTAGATGCGCGCGATCAGGGACATGTCCCCGAACACGTTCGTGTCGCCGGAGACGTACAGCTTGAACCCGTCCTCGACCTCGATCACGAACCCGCACGACTCGCCCGTGTACTGGAACACGCCGTCCGCGAACACGCTCGACGAGTGGTTCCCGTGCGTCAGCGTGAGCTTGATCCCGTCGACGTCGATCGTCCCGCCCTTGTTCATCGCCTGCGTCGGATCCTGAGAGAGCCCCTGGGTCGAGAGCCAGCCGCGCAGCTCCACCTGCGCGATGACCCGACAATCGAACTTCTGCGCGATCGCGATCGTGTCGCCGAGATGGTCGTCGTGCCCGTGCGTGAGCAGCAGCAGGTCGCAGCGTTCGGGCTCGACCTCGCCCTCCGGGCAGCGCGGGTTCCCGTTCAGGAAGGGGTCGACGTAGATGCGCTTTCCGCCCGGGCTGTCGAGGCGGAACGCCGAGTGCCCGAGCCAGGTCAGTTCGGTAGCCATGGCCGGAATCTAGAGGACCGGTCGTGGCACGTGCGGCGCAAGCGCGGGCTACCAGTCGAGGCCGTTCGTCGCCCAGGTCGTGGTGACGTTGGAGATGGGGCGCCCCGTCGGCGTGGTCAGGAACACGCCGCCTCCGGCTCGTCGCGAGTACGCGACCTGCCGGCCGGTCGGCGACCAGACGCCGTTCATGGCCTGGTCCGACCACTTCGTCACAGACCGGAAACCAGTGCCGTCCGCGTTGACGAGAGCCAGCTGCGACGCTCCTCGAGTTCCGGACTGGATGGTGAACAGGATCTTGCCGGCGCGCGACCAGTCGACGGTCCGCACGCCGATGTACTGGCGGAACGGCTTGTACCGCGGCAGCCGGTGGAGCGAGCGCACACCCGACCCGTTCGCCTTCATCACGAGGACCTCGCCCGTATGGCAGAAGGAATTGCCCGACGGAGGTGACGTCGGGCAGTCGCGATGAAAGGCCGCCTTCGCGATGGCGATCATCTGCCCGTCGGGAGACCAGCTCGCAGCGACCACGCCGCGTGGGCCCACCGCGCGCTTTCCGGACCCGTTTACCGCCGCCGTCGTCACACGGGACGACCTCGAGTCGATGAACAGGAGGCGGCGACCGTTCGGGGAGAAGCGAGGAGACCAGCCCCTGAGCCCGGTGTCCGCCGACGGCAGCCGCTCGTTGTGAGCGGTCTCGCAACGGGTCGGGACCGAATCGGAGATCGGAAGCCTGAAGATCCGTCCGTACGTCAGGCGTGCGCGGGGCTCGATCCCGTGGGCGAGATAGCTCTGCCCGTCCGGCGCCAGGCTCGGAGAGCCCAGACCGCACGGGAACAGGCGGACGAGATCGGCTCCGCCCGGCTGGACCGAGAAGATCGTTCCGTTGAGATCAGATCCGAGCAGAGGGCGCGAAGCCTGCTCCGACACGCTGGATGCCGCCCCACCGTCGACGCCCGCTCCGGCCGAGCAGATCCCGACCGTCGCAGCTGCAGCCGCGAGCACACACCACCGCATTGCGAACCTCCCCGTCCGATCCCCTCGCCGCGCGGGACGATACGGGACTCTCGGTCGTCATTCAACCGCTGCGGCCGGCGGCTAGAAAGAAAGCGAGGCCGCCGCGTCCGCCGCGAGGTCGAGGATCGGCTGCACGGCGAAGAACGAGCCGACGGTGACGACGAGTGCCGCCGTGACCGCGATCCCGAGCGCGTAGTCGCGCGGCGGCGAGCCGCCTGCGGGCGCGAGCCTCAGCTCGGTCCCGGAGCGCATGTACAGCCAACGGACGACGTTCAGGTAGTACGCGAGCGAAAGCGCCGTCGCCCCGACGCCGACGAGCACGAGCCACCAGTCGCCGGCCTCGTACGCGGCCGAGAAGACGAAGAGCTTCCCGAAGAAGCCGCCGGTGAGCGGGAAGCCGGCCATCCCGAGCATGAAGACCCACAGCGCGATGCCGTAGAACGGGCGCTCCCAGCCGAGGCCCGCGAGGCTCTCGAGGCGCACCGGGGCTCCGAGCTCCCGCTCGCGCGCCGCGACGACCGCGAACGCCCCGACCGACATCGCGGAGTAGGGGACGAGGTAGAAGAGCAGCGCCTCCGCGCCGCGCTCGGTGCCGGCCGCGACCGCGATCAGCAGGAACCCCGCATGCGAGACGGACGAGTACGCGAGCAGGCGCTTGACGTCTACCTGCGCGAGTGCTGCGAGGTTGCCCCAGGCCAGCGAGACGCACGCGAGCACCGCGACCGCGACCGTCCAGATCTCGCTCTCGTCCGGGAACGCCGTGACGAGCACGCGGAGGGTGACGACGAGCGCGGCCGTCTTCGTCGCGGCCGACATGAACGCCGTCACCGAGGTGGGCGCGCCCTGGTACACGTCCGGCGTCCACATGTGGAACGGCGCCGCCGAGACCTTGAACGCGAGCCCGGCGAGGATCATCGCGAGGCCCGAGACGAGGAAGGCGTCGTCCCCGGCCTCGGCCGCGGCGATCTGCGAGAACCCGAGCTCGCCGGTCGCGCCGAAGACGAGCGCCGAGCCGAAGAGCAGCACCGCCGAGCCGAACCCGCCGACGATCAGGTACTTGAGCCCGGCCTCGAGCGAGGTCGCGCGGTCCGTGTCGAACGCGACGAGGACGTACAGGCAGAGCGAGAACCACTCGAGCCCGAGGAACAGCGTCATCAGGTTCTCGGCGCCGACGAAGAAGACCATCCCGGCGCCCGCGGCAGCGAGCAGGGCGTAGTACTCGCCGTGGTCGTCGCGCCGGCGCTCGGTCCAGGACACGAAGACGACGACGGCTCCCGTGATCGCGAGCAGGAGCTGCGCGAAGGCGGCGAGCTGGTCGCGGATCATCGACTCGTCGAGGAGCGCTTCCGGCGGCGAGCTGTCGCCGTAGACGACTCCCGCGCAGATCGCCGCCGCGACGAAGCCTGCGAAGGCGAAGACGGCGGCGGCCGTCCTCCGCATCCACGTCGGCACGAGTACCGCGGCCATGAGCGCGACTCCGGACCCGGCGAGGAGCGCGAGCGTCGGGGAGAGCGCGAGCCAGTCGACGGACGGGGTGTCGATCACGGCGTCCGCCCCACGGTCTCGATCGGGGCGTAGCCGGTCCAGCCCTCGGGGAACTCTCCGCCGCGGGCGAACGAGCTCTCGCTGACGAGCGCCGGCCACACGGAGAGCGCGACCAGGCAAGCGACGAGCGGGAGGATGAGCGCGAGCTCGCCCGGTCGCAGGTCGAGCGCCTCGTCGCGCACGGCCGGCCCGGGCCGCACGTGCAGCACCGCCGAGATGAGCCGCAGCACGTACATCGCCGCGAGCACGATCCCGAGCGCGACGACGACCGCGTAGCCCCACCCGTTCTCGTACACCCCGGCCATGATCAGGAACTCGCCCGCGAACGTGACCGAGCCGGGCACGGCGAGCGCGACCATCCCCGCGATCAGGAGCACGGTCGCGAGCAGCGGGCCGACCGCGCGCCATGCCTCCGAGCGCGTCGAGGTCGCCCGTCCCGCAGCGACGCTCGACCATCCCGACGAGGAGGAACATCGTCGCCGAGACGAGAGCGTGCCCGACCGACTGGAGCACGGCACCCGTCGTCCCGAGGTCGTTCAGCGCGAAGAGCCCGATCGACGATGAGCCCCATCTGCGCGAGCGACGAGTACGCCACGATCCCGCGCAGGTCTGGCGCGCGGAACGCGAGCAGCGACCCGTACACGAGCGCGGCTCCGGAGAGCACGAGCACCACGCCGGTGTAGTCGTCCACGGGATCGGGGAACCGCGGCAGCACGATGACGAGGAACCCGTAGACCGCGGTCTTCGAGACGATCGCCGAGAGCACCGCCGCAACCTCGACCGGCGCCTCGCGGTACGTGAGCGGGAGCCAGCCGTGCAGTGGGAAGAGCGGCGCCTTGACCGCGAAGGCGATCGCGAAGCCGAGGAAGATCCACTGGTTGTCGCTCGTCCCGGGCTCGGTCAGGCTGAACGTGCCCTGCGTGACGCCGTACGCGACGACCGACGCGAGCATCAGGAGCGACCCGGCCATCGTGTAGACGACGAACGTGAGCGTCGCCGCGGAGCGCCGCTCGCCTCCCCAGACGCCGACGAGCACGTACAGCGGGATGAGCATGGCCTCGAAGGCGACGTAGAAGAGCAGCACGTCCTGCGCTGCGAAGGTTGCGACGACCGCAGCCGTCAGCAGGAGCATCAGCCCGTGGTATGCGCGCGGCCGGTCGCGCCCGACCCAGGTCGCGTACCCGATCGCCGCGGCCATGACGATCACCGTCACGCCCGGCGAGCCAGATCGAGAACCCGTAGAAGCCGACCGAGTACGAGATCCCGAGGCTCTCGACCCACTCCTCCGAGGTCCCGAGCTGGACGGCAGGGTTGTCGAAGTCGAAGCGGCCCACGGCGACGATCCAGAGCCCCGACTTCGACGAGCGCGATCAGGAAGGCGAGCCCGGCGGTCATCAGGCGCGGCAGCGGCAGGATCGCGACGACGAAGGCGCCGGCGAGAGGGAGGAGGATGAGGAGAGTGGTGAACATCGCCTAGCGCACGCTCACGAAGACGACGACGAGGACGAGGACCGCGACCGTGACGGCGAGCGCGTAGGTGCGGAGGAGCCCGGACTGGACACGCGCGAGCTCGCCGCCCGCCTGGATCGTCCCGGAGCCGATCTCGTCGAGCGAGCGCTCGATCACGGGCTCCTCGACGTTCCGGCGCAGTGCGTTCGAGAGCGACGAGGCGGGACGGTAGAAGAGCCCGTCGTAGAGCTCGTCGAAGTAGAGCTTGTGCTCGAGGACGCGCCAGGCGTCCGGCCTGGTGACGAGCTGCCGCCCCCGCCGGAACGCGCTCCGCGCGAGCAGGAAGCCGAGGAGGCCGAGCCCGACCGCGATCGCGCTGATCACGTACTCCTCTCCGGTCGTCGGCTCGACGAGGGCCTCGGCCGATTCCCCGACCCAGTGCGTGAACGGGTGCCAGACGCCCGGGATCGAGAGGAGGCCTCCGATCGAGGACAGCACCGCGAGGATGCCGACCGGCACGAGCATCGACCGCGGTCCTTCCCCGTTCCCGTGCTCCGCGTGCGCCGGCGCCTCGGCCGGGCTCCCCTGGAAGACCGCGTAGTACGAGCCGGAACGAGTACGCGCCGGTGAGGATGGCGCCGAGGAGCCCGGCGACGAGCAGCGTCCAGCCGAGCGCGTCTCCGAGCGCGAAGGCGGATGCGAGGATCGCGTCCTTCGACCAGAACGCTGCGAACGGCGGGAGCCCGACGAGCGCGACCGTCCCGATCAGGAACGCGATGTGCGTCCGCGGGAGCGCGTCCTTGAGCCCGCCCATGCGGCGGATGTCCTGCTCGTCTGCCAGATGATGGATTACCACTCCGGCGGAGAGGAAGAGCAGCGCCTTGAAGAACGCGTGCGTGAACAGGTGGAAGATCGCGAACCCGTACGCGCCGATCCCCGCGCCGAGGAACATGTAGCCGATCTGGGACATCGTCGAGTACGCGATGACCCGCTTGATGTCCCACTGCACGAGCGCGACGAGGCCTGCGAGCAGCAGCGTCGCGGCGCCGAGGATCGCCGCCAGGTGCTGGATGTCGGGGGCCGCCTCGAAGATCGGGTGCGCGCGCACGAGCAGGTACACCCCGGCGGTGACCATCGTCGCCGCGTGGATGAGTGCGGAGACCGGCGTCGGGCCCTCCATCGCGTCCGGGAGCCATGTGTGCAGCGGAATCTGCGCCGACTTCGCGACCGCGCCGCCGAGGAGCCCGAGCGCTACGAGGTTCACCGTCGTCTCCGACATGCCGTCCACGTTCGCGAAGACCGCGGAGAACTCGAGCGCCCCCGTGTACCAGATCAGCAGCACCGCCGCGAGTGCGAAGGTCGCATCCCCGATCGCGTTCATCACGAACGCCTTCTTCGCGGCCGCGACCGCCTCCGGCCGGTGGTGCCAGAAGCCGATCAGCAGGTACGACGCGAGCCCGACGAGGCCCCAGCCGACGAGCAGGAGCAGGAAGTTCCCCGCCTGCACGAGCAGGAGCATCGAGAAGACGAAGAGCGACATGTACGCGAAGAAGCGACGCTCCTCGTCGTCGCCGGCCATGTAGCCCATCGAGTACCAGACGATGAGCCCGCCGACCCCGGAGACGATCAGCATCATCACGACGGCGAGCGGGTCGACGAGGATCTCGAAGCCGACCTCGAAGTTCACCGTCGCGAGCCACGTGTACGCGGTCGAGAGCTCCTGTCGCTCGCCCGGGTCACGCGCCCAGAGCCCGAAGAACGCGACGAGCGCCCCGCCGAAGGCGACGAACGTCGTCAGCGTCGAGATCCACCCGGCTAGCCGCCGGCTGATCCGCGTTCCGCCGAGCGTGATCGCGAGCGCCCCGGCGAGCGGCGCGAGCAGGCAGGTCCAGGCGCCGGCGACCATCACCTAACCGCGGAGCACGCTCGCCTCGTCGACGTCGAGCGCCAGGCCCCGCCGCGCCATCGCGACGATGAGCCCGAGCCCGATCGCGACCTCGGACGCCGCGACGGCCATCACCGCGAGCGCGAAGATCTGGCCGTCGAGCGAGCCCTGCTGCCTGGCGAACGCGATGAGCGTGAGATTCGCGGCGTTCAGCATGATCTCGAGCGAGAGGAGCACGATGAGCGGGCTTCGCCTGAGCATCACGCCGAGCGCGCCCGTGCCGAAGAGCAGCGCGGCGACGATCAGGTACCAGCCCACTCCCGGGCCGTCCACTACTCCGCTCTCCTCTCGCGCGTCGTCCCGAGCACGACGCCGCCGACCGCCGCGATGAGCAGGACGATCGACGTGATCTCGAACGCGAGCAGGTGATCCGTCAGGAAGAGCTCGCCGATCTCGCCCGGGCTCCCGAACGAGTCGGAGACCTGCGCGGGGTCGCTCAGGTTGTCGCCCCACGCGAGCCCGAGCACCACGACGATCTCGACGAGGAGCGCGATCGCCGCGACCACCGCGGCAGCCCGCAGCAGCGGCGGGCCTCCCGCCCACGGCGCGTCCGCGCGTCCTCCGAGGTACGCGACCACGAACAGGAACATGACCATGACCGCGCCCGCGTACACGAGCACCTGCGCGGCCGCGAGGAACTCCGCGGCGAGGAGCAGGTAGAGCACGGCGAGCGAGGCGAGATTCCCGATCAGCGAGAGCGCGGAGGTGAACGGGTTCGTCGACGAGACGACCGCGACGCCGCTTGCGAGACACGCGCCCGCGGCCACGAACCACACGGCCCAGACCACGACGTTGCCCACGTCTCCCGAGGCGAATCGCTCGCGCGAATTCCGCTCGCTCGAGATCCCTAAGGCGTCCGCTTCGCGGCCGCGGGCCGGTGGTGATCATGGTCATCTCAGGAGCTCGTCTTGTAGGAGGGCTCAGGCGTGTCGTAGCGCCTCGGGTCGGCCACGGGCACCTGCTTGATCGGCTCGGCGAGGAGCATGTCCTTCGTGTAGATGAGGTCGTCGCGCGAGTACTCCGCGATCTCGAACTCGTTCCCGAGCGTGATCGCGTCGAACGGGCACGCGAGCTCGCAGTAGCCGCAGAAGATGCAGCGGCTCATGTTGATCTCGTAGATCCGCGCGTAGCGCTCGCCCGGCGAGACGCGGTACTCCGCGGTGTTCTCGGCCGCCACGACCCGAATGCAGTCGGCCGGGCACGCGGCCGCGCAGAGCGAGCAGCCAACGCACTTCTCCATCCCGTTCTCGTGCTTCCAGAGCCGGTGCCGCCCGCGGAAGCGCGGGTACACGGGCCGCTTGTACTCGGGGTACTCCTGCGTGATCGGCCTGCGGAAGATCTGCCGGAAGGTGACCGCGAAGCCCTTGAAGCTGTCGAGCGGCTGCGGGCTCATACCGAATCCCTCCCTGCGGTCGGGATTCGGTTACGGCAGCCATAACCATTCTGGCGGGCGCTCATAGAGCGACCACCAGAATGGCGGTGACGACCGCGTTGATGGTTGCGATCGGCAGCAGCACCTTCCAGCCGAACCGCATGAGCTGGTCGTAGCGCAGGCGCGGCAGCGTCGCCCGGATCCAGATGAACACGAGGAGGAGGATCGCGAGCTTGAGGACGAACCAGATCGGTGCGAGCCAGCTCGGGCCGTCCCAGCCCGGCCCGTGCCAGCCGGCGAAGAAGAGCGTCACGCACAGGCCGGAGAGCGTGATCAGGTTGATGTACTCGCTCATCGAGTAGAGCCCGAAGCGCATCCCGCCGTACTCCGTGTGGTAGCCGGCGACGAGCTCCTGCTCGGCCTCGGGGAGGTCGAACGGCGCGCGCGACGTCTCCGCCGTGCCGGCGAAGAGGAAGACCACGAGACCGACGAACTGCGGCGCCGCGTACCACCAGCTGCCGTCCTGGGCGGCGACGATCTCGGTCAGCGAGAGCGTCTCGGCCATGATCACGACGCCGAGCACCGAGAGCGCGAGCGCCACCTCGTACGAGACGAGCTGCGCGCACGTGCGCATGGAGCCGAGGAGCGCGTACTTCGAGTCCGACGCCCAGCCGCCGACGATGAACCCGTACACGCCGATCGAGCCGACGGCGAAGATCAGGATCAAGGCGATGTCGAGGTCCGCGACCTGGCCCGGGATGTAGACGCCCGCGACCTCCCAGCCGGGGCCGAACGGGATCACGGAGAACGTCGTCAGGGCCGTGAAGGCGGCGAGGAACGGGGCGAGCAGGTACAGCCGGTCGACCGCCGCGGTCGGCTGGAAGCTCTCCTTGTGCAGGAGCTTCAGCAGGTCCGCGATCGGCTGCAACAGCCCGTACGGCCCTGCCCGGTTCGGCCCGTAGCGAAGCTGCATGCGCCCCATCACCTTGCGCTCTGCGAGCGTCAAGTAGGCGAACGTGACCATGACGAGGTTGATGACCACGAACGCCTGGATCAGGCTGACGTACCACTCGACCTGCATCAGGCTTTCACCACCTCGACGGTCATGTGCAGCCCACCGGCGTGGCCCTCGGCCACGCGTGCGACTCCCGCGACGAGCCTCCGGTTGACGCGCGCGCGCAGCTCGACGGAGGTTCCGTTCGAGCGCACGACGACAGCGTCTCCGGAGCCGATCCCGCGCCGCGCAGCATCTTCTTGCGACAGCTCGACTTCCGGTGCGGCGCGCAGGAACTGGAGCTCGGGGACGCGCGCGACGGCAGGCCCCGAGAGGAGCGGCCGGTAGCGGTGGAGCTTGAGCTCGCCGACGAAGCGCTCGTCGGCGGGCGCCGTGAGCGGCGCCGGCACCGGGGTCGTCGCGGGCTCGGGCGGGACGTACGGGTGTCGCACGGGAAGCGGCGCGTCGAGGCCGACGCTTTCGAGAGACAGATCCGCGTACAGCGTCGAGGAGAGCTCGGCGAATGCGAGGGCAGCCTGCGCGGGCACCGCGATGCCGAAGCGGGCAGCGAGGTTCGAGATCCACACGAGCTCGTCCGGGCAGGGAGCCGGCACGGCGCGTCGGAGCCGCTGCAGGCGGCCCTCGAGGTTTACAGACGTGCCGTCGCGCTCGAGCGCACCCGTGGCGGGCAGGATCAGGTCGGCCCAGCCGCCCGCGAGCTCGTGGAACATCGTGATCACGAGCACGCGCTCGGACTCCTCCGCGAGCGCACGCACGCTCGGGTCGGCGGCAGCCTCGTCGCCCGAGACGATGAGCAGCGAGATCGGCTCCGGGCTCGCCTCGTCCGCGTCGGCCGCGACCGACCAGGCGGTGGCGACCCCGTTCGCGTTCGGCGTCGCCGGAAGGTTGAATGCGCCGCAGCCGAGCTTCCCCTCGAAGCCGAGCGCGTGCGCGAGCTCGGCGACCCGCGCGCCCCCGCCCCCGCCCGGGCCGGACCAGACGAGCACCGCTCGGTCCGACTCGCGCAGGCGCTTGCCGAGCTTGTTGCCGGGCTCCGCCAGCTCGCGACAGTACGCCGCCGCGCCGCCGGGGTCGACCTGCGGCGAGCCCTGCGTTGGTGGCTGGGGCGAGCAGATGACGACCTCCGCGCCGCGCCGCCGCGCCTCGCGAATCCAGAGCTCCACGATCGGAGCTCGTTCCACGACGGGGTCGTCTCCGACCACCACCACGAGCTCGGCGTCCGCGAGCGCGGACAGCGGCAGCGTGAACGCCTGAAGCGCGGTAGAAGTCGCCTCGGGCAGGACCGCGGAGTGCGCACTCGAGCCCGCCGCGCAGGAGCCGCGCCGAGCCCATACGCGATTTCGTTCGTCTCCGAGCCCGAGAGCGCGGTGACGATCGCGCCCTTCGCCTCGCGCAGCATCTCCTCGGCCGCGTCGAGCGCGTCGTCCCAGGACACCTCGTCGAGCCCTCTCGGCCCTCGGCGCAGGGGCGTCCTGATCCGGTCGCCGGCTCGCAGGTGCGGGTACGTGAAGCGGCCCTTGTCGCAGAGCCAGCCGCGGTCGACCTCGGGGTGGTTGCGGGAGAGGATCCGCTTGACCTTCCCCTCGCGGATCGTCGCCGCGACGTTGCAGCCGACCGCGCACCCGGTGCAGACGGTCGGGACGTTCTGGATCTCCCACGGCCGCGCGTCGAAGCGGTACAGGCTCGAGGTCAGCGCGCCGACCGGGCAGAGCTCGACGACGTTCCCGGAGAACACGGACGCGTACGGCTCGTCCTCGAAGGTCGCGATCTCCGTGCGCGCGCCGCGGTTTCGCGCGATGAGAAGTCCGTCCTCGGCGACCTCCTCCGAGAAGCGGGTGCAGCGGTAGCAGAGGATGCAGCGCTCGCGGTCGAGCGCGATCAGCGGCGAGACCGGGATCGGCTTGTCGAAGGTCAGCTTCGGGAAGGTCATGCGCGTCGCGCCCGGCCCGTAGCGGAAGGTGAGGTCCTGGAGCGGGCACTCGCCGCCCTTGTCGCAGACCGGGCAGTCGAGGGGGTGGTTCACGAGGATGAACTCGAGCGTCGCCTCCTGGCCGTCGGCTGCCTTCGCGGAGGTGGCGGCCGTGCGGACGACCATGCCCTCGGAGGCGGTCAGCGTGCAGCCGGCCTGGAGCTTCGGCATTCCCTCGATCTCGACGAGGCACATGCGGCACGCCCCGACCGGCGGGCCGAGCCGGGGCTCGTAGCAGAAGACCGGGATCTCGACTCCCGCCGCGAGCGCGGCTTCCACCAACCCGGTTCCCGTCGGCACGGAGACAGCGCGGTCGTCGACCGTGAGCGTTGACGGCCTCAGGCATGCACGGTCTCCGGGGAGCCGGTCGCGTGCTGATCGACCGGCGCGAGGATGCCCTCGATCGAAGACTCGCCTTCGAACGGGCACCGGCCGAGCGCGATGTGCTGTGCGAACTCGTCGCGGTACTTCCGCAGGTAGCTCGACACCGGGTAGACGGCGAAGTCGCCGAGCGCGCAGAGCGACTTCCCGAGCATCCGGTCACAGACGTCGTCGAGCAGGTCGAGGTCGGTCGCCTCACCGTCGCCCTGTTCGATCTTCGTCAGCAGCTGGACGAGCCAGCGCGTCCCGACCCGGCACGGCGTGCACTTCCCGCACGACTCGTGCATGTAGAACTGGGCCGCCCGCAGCGCCAGCTGCACCATGCAGCAGCGGTCGTCGACGACGATGATCGCGGCTGAGCCGAAGAACGAGCCGGCGGCGCCGATCGAGTCGTAGTCCATCGGCGTGTCGATCTCGTCGGGCGTGAGGATCGGCACGGAGGAGCCGCCGGGGATGACGCCCTTCAGCTCGCGGCCGCCGGCGACGCCGCCGGCGACGTCGTAGATCAGCTCGCGGATCGTCGTGCCCATCGGGCGCTCGTAGTTCCCCGGCTGCGCGACGTTGCCGGAGAGCGAGAAGACGGCCGTCCCCGGCGCGGACGGGACGCCGATCTTCGAGAACTCGGCCGCGCCGAGCTCGAGCACCTTGGGGACGAGCGCGATCGTGCTCACGTTGTTGATCTGCGTCGGGGCGCCGTACAGGCCGTTCACGGGCGGGAACGGAGGCCGCGGGCGCGGCTGCCCGCGCTGCCCCTCGAGCGACTCGAGGAGCGCGGTCTCCTCTCCGCAGATGTACGCGCCGGCGCCGCGGTGGAGGACGATCGAGACGCCGCCGAGGAGCTTCGCCTTGCGCGCGTCCTCGAGCGCGGCCCGCATGACCTCGAACTCGTGCCCGTACTCGCCGCGGATGTAGATGAACACGCTCTGCGACTCGATCCCGTGCGCGGTGATGAGGCAGCCCTCGATCAGGCGGTGCGGCGTGAAGCGCATGACGTCGCGGTCCTTGAACGCGCCGGGCTCCGACTCGTCCGCGTTCACGACGAGATAGGTCGGCTTGCCGGTGCCCTTCGCGAGGAGCGAGGCCTTGCGGCCCATCGGGAAGCCCGCGCCGCCGCGGCCGCGGACGGTCGCCGCCGTGATCTCGTCGATCACCGCCTGCGGCTCGAGGTCGCGTGCCTTCTCGAGCGCGTCGTAGCCGCCCACCGCGCGGTACTCGTCGAGCCGCGTGAGGTCGTGGTCCTCGGTCCCGGCGGTGAGGAGGTTCGGGCTAGCCACGGAGTCGCTCCACCAGCGCCGGCACGTCGTCGACGGTCACCGGCTCGTGGTAGACGTGGTCGATCACGACCACGGGCGCGCGCCCGCAGCCGCCCGCGCACTCGATCGCGCGCAGCGTGACCTCGTCGTCGTCCGTCGTCCCGCCCGGAGCGACGCCGAGCGCGTCTCCGAACGCCTCCAGCACACCCTGAGCACCGGCGAGCGCGCAGGAGAGGTTCGTGCACACCTCGACCATGTGCTTCCCGACCGGCTCCAGGTGGTACATGTCGTAGAACGACGCGATCGAGTGGCAGTACGCGGGCGTCTCGTCGAGCGCGTCGGCGACCTCGCGCAGCACCTCCGGAGAGAGCCAGCCGTGCTGCTCCTGCGCGAGCCGGAGCGCGTCCATCACGACGGAGCGCCGGCGCGGGTACCGCTTCTCGAGCGTCCGCACCTCGGCGTGGAGATCGGTCATCGGTCCGCGTCTCCCATCACGGGATCGAGCGAGCCGGCGATGGCGATGAGGTCGGCGATCAGGCAGCCCTGGACCGTCGTCGCCGTCGCCTGCAGCGCCGCGATGCTCGGCGCGCGGAACTTCACCCGCCACGGCCGCGGGCCCCCGTCCGAGACGAGGTAGCACCCGTTCTCGCCGCGCGGCGACTCGATCACGACGTAGACCTCGCCCTCGGGCACGACGTAGCCCTCCGTGACGATCTTGAAGTGGTGGATCAGCGACTCCATGGACGTGTGCAGCTCGTGCCGCGGCGGGAGCACGATCTTGCGGTCGTCCACGACCCACGGCTCCCCCTCCGTCTCGTCGATCCTGTCGAGGCACTGCCGGACGATGCGCACGGACTGGCGCATCTCGTCCATGTGCACCTTGTAACGGTCGTAGACGTCGCCGTTCGGGTACACGGGCACGTCGAAGTCGACCTGGTCGTAGAAGAGATACGGCGTGGCCTTGCGCAGGTCCCAGTCGACGCCCGAGGCGCGCAGCATCGGCCCCGACTGGCCGAGCGCGAGCGCGTCGTCCGCGGACAGGAGCCCGATCCCCTTCGTCCGCTCGAGCCAGATGGCGTTCCGGTCGAGGATCGCCTCGTACTCGTCGACCGAGCGCTCCATCCGCGGGAGGAACTTCCGCGCCTCGTCGGTGAAGCCGGGCGGCACGTCCTCGGCGAGCCCGCCCACCTGGAAGTAGCGCGTGTGCATCCGCGCCCCGCCGACCATCTCGAAGAGGTCGAGGATCTCGTCGCGGTCGTCGAACGTGTACCAGAGCAGCGAGATCGCTCCCAGCTCGAGCGCGGAGGTCCCGAGCCAGATCAGGTGCGAGTGGATGCGGTTGAGCTCGGTGAGCGCCATGCGCGTCCAGGTCGCGCGGCGTGGAGTCTCGATCCCGAGCAGCTTCTCGATGGCGAGGACGTACACGAGCTCGTTGGCCTGGAACGACAAGTAGTCGACCCGCGGCGCGTAGGTGACCGACTTCCACCACGTCTTCGCCTCCATGTTCTTCTCGATGCCCGTGTGGAGGTAGCCGATGACGGCGCGGATCCCGGCGACCGTCTCGCCGTCGAGGTCGACGATCAGCCGGAGCACGCCGTGCGTCGACGGATGGTTCGGCCCGAAGTTGATCGTGAGGATGTCGTCCAGGTTGTGCTTCTCGGGATCGACCTCGAGGATCGTGGGGCACGGGCTCGGGATGCGCGTGCCCTCGTAGATGCGACGGGTCGGGACGACGGCCATCCTCACTCCTCGTCCGAGAACCGCACCGGCTCGCCGCCGAGCGGGTAGTCCTTCCGCAACGGGTGACCCTCCCAGTCCTCGGGCATGAGGATGCGGACGAGGTTCGGGTGGCTCTCGAAGGGGATGCCCATCATGTCCCAGGCCTCGCGCTCGAACCAGTCTGCGGCCGGCCAGGCCTGGAGCGACGCTCGAGACGGGCTCGCCGTCGTCGAGCCAGACCTGGACGCGCACGCGGCCGGGGTCGTCGCCGACGCGGAGGAGGTGGTACGAGACCGAGAAGCGCTTGGGCTTCGGCTCGGGCAGCCGCGCGAGCCCCTGTGAGCCCGGCCGGTTGAGGTCTCGACCGCCGGCGGTCCCGATGTAGCCGGCGACGCCCTCCTCACCCCAGCCCAGGTAGTCCGTGGGCGTGATGTCGGAGAGGACGTTGAAGCCGTGCTCGTCTCGCAGGATCAGGCAGGCGTCGAGCAGGCGCGCGGGATCGACGACGAGCGTCGTCTCCCCGAGCGCCTCGCGCGTCTCGACGACGCCGGGGACGTTCGCGTAGCGTCACTCCGCGACGCCGCGGATCTCGTAAGCCGGCGGGACTCCGGCGCGGATCTTCTCGTGCAGCCGGACGACGCCCTCGAGCAGCGCCTCCGGGCGCGGCGGGCACCCGGGGACGTGCACGTCCACGGGGACGATCTTGTCGACGCCCTGGAGGATCGTGTAGTTGTTGAACATCCCGCCAGAGCTCGCGCATGCGCCCATCGCGATCACCCACTTCGGCTCGAGCATCTGGTCGTAGACCTGGCGGAGCGGCGGCGCCATCTTGTGGGTCACGCGCCCGGAGACGATCAAGAGGTCGGCCTGGCGCGGCGACGAGCTGAAGCGCTCCATGCCGAAGCGCGAGATGTCGTAGCGTGACGAGACGACCGCGATCATCTCCATCGCGCAGCACGCGAGCCCGAACGTGTCCGGCCACACCGAGTTCGACTGCGCCCACGCGACCGCCTTCTCGACCGTCGTCAGGACGAGCGCGTCTTCGATCTCTGCCACTTCACGTTCGAAGACGCCCGCGCCTCGGTCCGGCCAGAGGACGCGCTCGGACTGGAGGCCCGCCTTCGCGAGCGGCCGGTTGCTGACGACCGGCAGGTCTTTCTTCAGCGCCAGTTGAGGGCCCCTTTCCGCCAGATGTAGACGTACGCGACACCGAGGATCGCGATGAAGACGCCGAGCTCTCCGACCCCGAACCACCCCAGCGCTTCGAGCCGCACGGCGAGCGGATACAGGAAGACGATCTCGATGTCGAAGAGGATGAAGAGGATCGCCGTGAGGTAGAAGCTGACGGTGAAGCGCCGCTCGTAGCTCGGCGCCTCGGCCGAGACGCCCGACTCGAACGGCAGCATCTTCTGCCTCGTGCGCGCCACCGGGCGGCGTGGGAGGACGAAGGTCGCGAGGACGAGAGAAGCGGGGATCGCCGCCGCGAAGAGTGCGTAGATGAGAAACGGCAACCAGTTGTCGAGCACGGGTGATACCCCCGGCGAGAGCTCGGTCCTCTGTCTCGCGTCGAAACCTAGCACCCTCCCTTGCGGCGCACGAAGGGATGCGAGTTTCCAGATGGAATGAGCGATACGAGTGTCACAAAGTCGGGTCTGGAAGCGTCGACGCCGTCCGCGTACCATGAGCCCGTGGCCACTATCGAGCATCCCGCTGACACGCTGATCGCGCTGACGCCCGTGGCGGCGGCCAAGGTCCGCGAGCTCCTGGCGGAGGAGGGGGACGAGAAGCTCGTCCTCCGCGTCGCGATCCAGGGAGGCGGCTGCTCCGGGTTCCAGTACGGGCTCGGCTTCGACAACGTCGCCGAGGGCGACGTCCAGCTCGACCTCGAAGGTGTACCGGTCGTCGTCGATCCCTTCAGCGCTCCCTACCTGCGCGGGACGACGATCGACTTCCTGAACTCGATCGAGGAGTCGGGCTTCAAGATCGACAACCCGAACGCGACCGCCTCGTGCGGCTGCGGGCACTCGTTCACCGTCGCCGAGGGCGAGGAGCCCGGCGACGACGCCGCTGCGGCCGCCGGTTGCGGCTCGGGTTGCTCGCACTGACGCGCTAGCGCGTCAGTGGTGGCTGCTCTCACTGACGAGGATCCGTAGGGGCGAGGCTTGCCGCGCCCGCCGAATAGCATCGGCGCGATGAACAAGGCCCTCCGCGTCGCCGTCGTCGGCTCCGGGCCGGCCGCCTTCTACGCCGCCGGGCACCTGCTCGCGAGCGAGGATCCTCCGGCCGAGGTGGACATGATCGAGCGCCTGCCGACGCCGTGGGGGCTCGTCCGGCTCGGCGTCGCGCCCGACCATCCGCAGCTGAAGACGGTCTCGCGGGCGTTCGAGAAGATCGCCGCGCGCGAAGGGTTCCGGTTCCTGGGGAACGTCGAGGTCGGCCGCGACGTCTCGCACGAGGAGCTTGCGACGCGTTACGACGCGGTGATCTACGCGGTGGGGTCCCAGACCGACCGCAGGCTCGGGATCCCCGGCGAGGACCTGCCCGGCTCGTGGGCGGCAACCGAGCTCGTCGCCTGGTACAACGGCCACCCGGACTTTCAGGAGCTGTCCTTCGGCCTCGCGGGAGTCGAGCGCGCGGTCGTCATCGGGAACGGGAACGTCGCGCTCGACGTCGCGCGGATGCTGGCGCTGACGGAGGAGGAGCTCGCGCCGACCGACACCACCGACCGGGCGATCGAGGCGATCGTCGGCTCCGGGATCCGCGAGATCGTCGTCCTCGGGCGGCGTGGGCCGGTGCAGGCCGCGTGGACGTCGACCGAGCTCGGGGAGATGGGCGACCTCGCGGGCGCGGACATCGTCGTCGATCCGGCCGAGCTCGTCCTCGACCCCGCGAGCGAGGCCGAGCTGGCTGCGGCGTCGAACCTCGTCCAGCGCAACGTCGAGATTCTCCGCGAGTTCGCGACGCGCGAGCCGGAGGGGAAGCCGCGGAGCGTGCGGCTCCGGTTCCAGGTCTCGCCCGTCGCGATCCTCGGCGAGGAGCGGGTCGAAAGCGTCGAGATCGTCCGGAACGTGCTCGAAGCGGACTCTGGCGGGCAGGTGCGGGCGGTCGCGACGGACGAGCGCGAGATCATCCCGTGCGAGATCGTCTTCCGCAGCGTCGGCTATCGCGGCGTGTCCCTTCCGGGCGTGCCCTTCGACGAGCGGAGCGGGACGATCCCGAACGCCACCGGCCGCGTCCTCGACGAGCACGGCGCCGCGGTTCCGGGCCTGTACGTCGCCGGCTGGATCAAGCGCGGGCCGACCGGCGTCATCGGCACGAACAAGAAGGACGCCGTCGAGACCGTCGAGCTGCTGCTCGAGGACGCGCGGGCTGGCTTGCTGCACGCGCCGGCGGAGGCCGCCCCGCTCGAGGAGCTTCTCGCGGTGCGAGGCGTCGAGGTCGTCATGTACGCGGGCTGGGAGTCGATCGACTCGGTCGAGCGCGCCGCGGGCGTGCCGCATGGCCGCCCGCGGATCAAGCTCTGCACGTGGCACGAGCTGCTCGCCACCGCGCGGGGCTAGCCCTGTGCAGAACTTGTCACAGTCTTGTGGCATTAACAGGGCCAGGCCCTGTTAAGGCGCAGCCGCTGGAATGGACAGGGGTCGGCTCCGAGCGGCGCCTATTGAGCGCTCCAGCCGAGCGCCGTCCGTCTCGTCTTGTGGACTCTTCGACACTGATTTGTCGCGTTAACAGGGCCAGGCCCTGTAAAGGGCGACCTCCTTTCCGGACAGCTCCGTTGTCTCGCCGGGGCGCGGCTAGACTCGCCGCGTGAGCGAGACCACCGAGGGCAGCGAGCTCTGGGGGGCCGAGACGCGTAAGGCCGTCGCGAACTTCCCCGTCTCCGGAGAGCCGATCCCGACTCCGGTCGCGCGCTGGCTCGGCCGGATCAAGGCCGCCGCCGCACGCGTGAACGCAGAGCTCGGGCTCCTCGACGCCGAGGTCGCCGAACGCATCGCCGTCGCGGCCGACAGGGTGGCCGAGGGCGAGCTCGACGACCAGTTCCCGATCGACGTCTTCCAGACCGGCTCCGGCACGAGCTCGAACATGAACGCGAACGAGGTCATCGCCGCGCTCGCAGGCGACGGCGTGCACGCGAACGACGACGTCAACATGGGCCAGTCCTCCAACGACGTCTTCCCGTCGGCGGTCCACCTCGCGGCGCTCGACGAGCTCGTCAACGACCTTCGGCCTGCGCTCGACACGCTCGCGGCGTCGCTCGAGCGCAAGGCCTCGGAGTTCGACGCCATCGTGAAGTCGGGCCGGACGCACATGATGGATGCCGTCCCCGTCACGCTCGGACAGGAGTTCGCGGGGTACGCGGCGCAGGTGCGCCAGGGGATCGCGCGCGTCGACGACGCGCTGCCGCGCCTCGGTCAGATCCCGCTCGGCGGCACCGCGACCGGTACCGGTCTCAACACGCATCCCGAGTTCGCGGCTCGTGTCCGTGCCCGCCTCGCCGAGGACACCGGCCTCGCGATCTCGCCGCCCGCCGACACGTTCGAGGCGCAGGCCGCGCGCGACGCCCTCGTCGAGACGTCGGGCGCGCTCAAGGTCGTCGCGGTCTCTCTCACGAAGATCGCGAACGACCTGCGACTCATGGGCTCCGGCCCCCGCGCCGGCCTCGCCGAGCTCTACCTCCCCGAGCTCCAGAAGGGAAGCTCGATCATGCCCGGGAAGGTCAACCCGGTCATCCCCGAGGTCGTGACGCAGGTCGCGGCGCAGGTCATCGGGAACGACGCCGCGATCACGGTCGGCGGCATGAGCGGCCAGTTCGAGCTCAACGTCTACGTGCCGCTGATGGCGCGGAACCTCCTCCAGTCGATCGCGCTGCTCGGAAGCGCGAGCCGCCTGCTCGCCGAGAAGTGCGTCGACGGGATCGAGGCGAACCGCGAGCAGCTCGAGCGCTATGCGGAGCTGACGCTCTCCGCGGCGACCGCCCTGAATCCGCACATCGGGTACGACAAGGCGGCCGAAATCGTGGCCGAGGCCGCGGCCTCAGGCCGCCCCTTGAGAGACGTGGCGCGCGACGCCGGAGTCGACGACGCGATCCTCGACGAGGCGCTCGACTACCGCTCGATGGCCAAGCCGCACGAGTAGGAATCGGGACCACCGGCCGGAGGGGCCGTGCCGCTAACGGCCCCTCCCCCCGGCTCCCCCCACCCCCAGCTACGGAAGCCCGATGAGCCTCCTGTTCAGGTCCTGCCTGCTGCCCCGCGCACTCGCACGGCGTGGGCACGCCACCCTCCCCCGATCAGAGGGCGAGACGTGTGCACGATGTCGACGCGAGGGGACCCGAAGCAGGTGAGTCCACACAAGACACTCTCCCTTGTCCCCTCGTAGCTGCCGCTAACTCTTCCAGGTCCGGGCTTGTCTGCACAAGTTCATGCGGACCGCTACGAGCTGGTGCGAACGAGCACGAGCTTGTCCGTGCCCGACTCCGCACCCCAGATCTCGCCCTTCCGTCCGAGGATCTGACGCACCTCCGCGTCCGCGCTCGGGAGCGAGACGCGTGTGAAGCGCTGCGTGACCGGGTCGAAGCGGACGAGGGCGTTCGCGCCGAAGTCGGTGAGCCAGACCTTGTCGCGCTCGTCGACGTAGACGGCGTAGATCATCGGGTTCGAGCCCGGAACCCGCCACTCGCGCCAGCGCTTGCGCCGCGGGTCGTACATGCCGACCTGGCCCGCGTTCCACTCGCTGATCCAGACCCGGCCGCGCGAGTCCGACCACGCGCGGCGCGCTCCCTGGCCCGCGGTCGGCGGCCGAAGTACGCCCGCCCGGCCCGTGCGGACATTGATCTTCCCCAGGTAGCTCCCGGCGAGCGACGCGTAGTAGACGTCGCCGCCCGGCGTCGTCGTGATCCCGTACGGCCCCTCTCCGCGCGGCGCCCGGAACACCCTCACCTTCCCGACCTTCGGGTCGAGCCGGCCGTAGATCCCCTCCTGGCCGGTGAACCAGAGGATCCCGCGCCGGTCGAAGGTCGCGGTGTTGAGGTTCGCGTAGCCCGTTCCGGCGGGGAGCGGGAAGCGCCGCACGCGTTGCGTCCGCGGATCGACGCGCACGATCGCGTTCAGGCCGCCGTCGGTGATCCAGGGAGCGCCGTCGGGGCCGACGATGACGCCGTGCGGCGCCGAGCCGCTGCCGAGCGCGGTGAGCCGCGACCGGCCGGTCTTCGGATCGAGCCAGCCGAGCTGGCCCGTGTGCTGCGCCGTGTACCAGACCCCGCCGTCGCGCGCGGGCGCGACGTCGTGCGGGTGCGTGCCGCTCGGGACGCGGAACTCGCGCACGCGCAGCTGGCTCTCGACCGCGCTCGCGGCACCGGCCGAGCCGGCCACGATCAGCGCTCCGACGATCGCAACGGCCCGCACGAGCATCTTCGTACGGTACGTGCGCGTTTCCGCCCCGGATTCCGAACCCCGGGTTTACACGAATCTCATACGCGGGCAGTTACGGTGCACGACTGCTCTGGTGCCGCCGGCCGTGCGTGACGCGGCCAGCACGAACACAGGGAGGTTCATGAGACGCACTCTTCAGCTTGCCGTGATTCTGGGCGCTCTCGCAGCGCTCGCAGCGCCTGCCGCCTTCGCGGCAGACCGGATGTGGATCGGCTTCCACGACGACCCGAGCTTCCGCTGGGCGAATGATCGCTCCGAGCGAATCCAGGCGTCCGCACGCGTCGGCGCCAATGTCATGCGGCTGCTGGTCCACTGGAACCAGGTCGCTCCGGACCGTCCCGCGCGGCCGACCGACCCGCTCGACCCGGCGTACAACTTCGGCGACATCGACGAGGCGGTCCGCACGGCCCGCGAAGCGAACCTCGAGGTCCTGCTCACGCTCTACGGGACGCCGGGCTGGGCGAACGGCCGTCGCGGGCCGAGCTTCATGCCGACTCGCGTCCTCGACTTCAAGCGGTTTGCGACGGCGATCGCGAGGCGGTACTCGGGCCAGCACGCGGACCTTCCGGCCGTTCGTTTCTGGTCGATCTGGAACGAGCCGAACCTCCAGCGCTTCCTCAAGCCGCAGTTCGACAAGCGCGGCAAGGCGCTCGCCCCGCGGAACTACGCGGCGCTCTACGCGGCCGCCTACGAGGGCATCAAGCGCGGCAACCCCAAGGCGAAGGTCGCGATCGGCGAGACGTCGCCTCGGGGCTCCGACAATCCGAGGGGCAAGCGCCGGATCCACTCGCCCGGCGGGTTCGCGGAGGCTGTCGCGAAGGCGAATCCCCGCCTGAAGTTCGACGCTTGGGCGCATCACCCGTACCCGGCACATCCCAACCTCCGGCCGGGGCACAAGGTCCGCTGGCCGAACGTGTCGCTCTCCTCGCTGCCGGAGTTCCAGAAGCAGCTGCGGAAGTGGTTCAAGCGCAGCAGGATCGACATCTGGATTACCGAGTACGCGCACCAGACGAGGCCGCAGGACCGGTTCGGCGTCTCCTACCGCAAGCAGGCCGCGTACATCCGGGAGTCGATCTCGATCGCCCGGAAGCAGCGGTTCACGAAGATGTTCGTCTGGTTCGTCTTCCGCGACGATCCCGGGCAGGCGTGGGAGTCGGGGATCTACACGCGTGCGGGTGGCGCGAAGGGCAGTGCGCCGACCGCATTCACGCGCGCGGCGCGCGGGCTCGACCCGCGCTGACCTGGGACGTGCTCGGCTGGCGGCTATCGCGGCCGCGCGAAGCCGGCCGCCTTTAGGTCCTTGCTCTACCGCGCGACCGGGATCCCCGCTCGGGGATCCCGGTCTTGCGCACGATTCAGCTCAGTAGGCGACGGCGCCACGCCCGGTCTCCGCGGCGTGGCGCTGCTCGTCCGCGCGGTAGGACGAGCGGACGAGCGGCCCGGAGAAGACCGAACCGAACCCGAGCGCCTCGCCCTGCTCGCGGAACCAGCGGAACTCGTCCGGGTGCACCCAGCGGTCGATCTTCGCGTGCTTCGGCGACGGCTGGAGGTACTGGCCGATCGTGACGACGTCGACGCCGTGGGCTCGGAGGTCGCGCATCGTGTCGACGACCTCGTCGTTCGTCTCGCCGAGGCCGACGATGATCCCGGACTTCGTCATGACGCGGTAGTCCGCGACCTCCTTCACGCGCTGCAGCAGCCAGAGCGCCTTGTCGTAGCTCGCCTTCGCGCCGCGCATGCGCGCATGCAGCCGGCGGACGGTCTCGATGTTGTGGCCGAAGACGTCCGGACGTGCGTCGAGGACGGTGACGAGCGCCTCCTCCTCGACGCCGAGGAAGTCGGGCGTGAGGATCTCGACGGTGGCGCCGGGCAGCTTTCGCTGGAGCGCGCGGATCGTCGCCGCGTAGTGACCGGCACCGCGGTCGGGGACGTCGTCGCGGTCGACCGACGTGACGACGACGTGCGAGAGCCCCATCTGCGCCGCCGCCTGCGCGAGCCGCAGCGGCTCGAGCGGGTCCGGCGCGGTCTCGGGCTTGCCGGAGTGCACGTAGCAGTACCGGCAGGCCCGCGTGCAGGTGTCGCCGAGGATCTGGAACGTCGCCGTCCCGCGGCCCCAGCACTCGCCGATGTTCGGGCAGCGCGCCTCCTCGCAGATCGTGACGAGCTGCCCTTCGCGCATGAGGCTCTTCACCTCGTAGTAGCGCGAGTGGACGCTCGGCGCGCGCACCTTCATCCACTCCGGCCGGCGCGGGCGCTCCGCTACGGGAAGCGACTTCTGCGCTGGCCCGTTAGGCGCAAGACCGGAATCCGCTAGCGCAGATTCCGGTCGCGCGGAAATCCCTGAAGGCGTCCGCTTCGCGGCCGCTACGCCTTGGTCATCCATCGAACGCTTAGTCTAGGGATGGTGGTACCGGAGGCCCCTCTCGAGCGGAACGACGCTGGCGGTCTGTACCCGGCCGGCGAGGGCTGGTTCGTCGTCAACGCACGCGAGATGCAGTGGTTCGACTCGACGCCTCTCGGCTTCTACGCGCCGTTCGAGGGCGAGAACGCGAGGTTCGAGCAGTTCGGGTTCAACCTCGGCATCCTTCGGCCGGGCGAGGCGGGCGGCATGTACCACGGCGAGGACGCGCAGGAGGGATTCCTCGTGCTCGCGGGCGAATGTCTGCTGATCGTCGAAGGGCAGGAGCGCACGCTCCGCCAGTGGGACTTCTTCCACTGCCCGCCGTGGACGGCGCACGGCTTCGTCGGCGTCGGCGACGTCCCGTGCCTCGTGCTTGCCGTCGGGGCCCGGCGGAAGGGCCGAGGCATCGTCTACCCGGTGGACGAGGCCGCGCTGAAGCACGACGCAGGTGTCTCGGAGGAGACGACCCAGCCGTCCGAGGCATACGCCCGCTTCCCAGCGCCGAAGAGCCATCGCCTGCCCGCCGGAGTTCTCGGGATGAACGAGGCGCTCGAGGCAACCGCGCGGGAGCACGCGGCCGGCTCGGTTCCGCAAGCGGACTAGCGCGTCGCGAGCGAGGCGTGGATGGGCTGCGGCCAGAGGCCGGTGCTGTCCTCTGCCGGCAGCTCCTCGAGCTCGAGCTCGAAGACCTCCGCGATCGCGGCGATCGCGGCGGGCCGGACCTCCTCGACCGACAGCGGCCGCGACAGCTCGCGCGCCATCGTCGTGAACGCGGCATCCTCGAGCCCGCAGGCCGTGATCCACTCGGTGAACGGCGCGGGGTCGAGGTCGACGTTGAGCGCGTACCCGTGTGTGGTCACCCAGCGCGAGACGTGCACGCCGATCGACGCGATCTTGCGCGGCCCCTGGCCGCTCGCCGGCGGCATCCAGACCCCGGTCAGGCCCTCGTACCTGGTGGCCTCGAGGTCGAACGCGGCGAGCGTGCGAATCAGGGCCTCCTCGAGGTCGCGCACGTAGCGCTTCACGTCCTTCCCGTGGTTGTGAAGATCGAGGATCGGGTAGCAGACGAGCTGCCCTGGGCCGTGGAAGGTGGACTTGCCGCCGCGGTCGGTTTCGGCGATCTCGACCTCGGCGCCTTCGGGGACGTGCAGCTCCCGATCGGTCTCCGTGCGCCGCCCAACGGTGATCACGGGCGGATGCTCGAGGAAGATCACGGTCTCGGGGATCGCTCCCTGCGAGACCGCGCCCGCGAGCGAGCGTTGCAGCGCAAACGCCTCGGCGTACGGCACGAGGCCGAGGCTCATCAGGTATCCGCCGCGACTCACGCAGCCACGTTACTGGCGCGCGATCAGCTCGCGCGCGGTGTCGACGTCGGCGGCGCGCACGAGGATCTCTCGCGCGCCTCCCGCCGCCCACCCGTCGAGTGCGCCGGCGGCGGTGTCGGTCGGTCGCTGCATCGAGTCGATCCCCTCGGTCGCGAGCAGGCCGCGGATCAGCTCGGCCTCCGGCTCGCTGCCGACGATGGTCAGCCGGATGAGGTCGTCGCCGGTCATGACTGCTGGAACATCCAGCGGTGGCCTTCGAGATCCTCGGCGGTGTAGACCCGGCCGTCGGGGCCCTCCTCGACCGGCCGGATCACGTTCGCGCCCGCCTCGACCGCGTGTGCGTGATGCTCGTCGAGGTCGTCGACGAGGACGAGGAGGCCGTCGACCACCCAGGGGTTGTCCAGCCACCGGCGAGCGGCTTCGCACTCCTGCCGGTGACGAGCGGGGCTCTGGTACTCGCGACTCGGCGTCGCGAGCATGACGACCTGCTCGTCTCCGACCTCGAGCTCCGCGTGGCCGATCGTCCCGTCGTCCATGACGTAGCGCTCGCCGCGCTCGCTGAACCCGAACGCCTCCGTCAGCCAGCCGAGCGCGGTAGCGGTGTCCTCGTACGCGATCATCGGGTAGATCCGCTGTGTCACGGCGCCCTCCCTTCGTAGTGCTCGGTCCCGTCATCCGGCAGTGTCTCCCACGGCGCGAGCGAGCGCACGAACGTATGCGCATCGAGCGGGCCTGCGAACGGCTCGTCGAGGGCGGACAGGCGGACGCTCGTGAACTCGGTGTCCGGCCAGCCGCCGCCGAAGAGGTTCGTCCCGCAGCGGGAACAGAAGCTCTTGGCGCTCCCTTCGTCCGGCTGGTAGGTCGTGATCAAGTCGCGGCCCTCGAGGATGCGGACGTCCTCGGTACGCGCGCGCCCGCTCGCCGTGCCGGCGCCTCCCGAGATCTTCTTGCAGGTCGTGCAGTGGCACGCGCTGACGAGGAGAAACGGCACCTCGACCGCGATCCGGACGCCTCCGCACTGGCAGGTGCCCGTGAGCTCGCTCATCGGCTCAGTACGCCGCTTCGTCCCAGCTCTCGAGCCGGGCGCGAAGGTCGCGGAGGTACATCCCGGCGTACGCGCCGTCGACGAGGCGATGGTCGTACGTCAACGTCAAGTTCATCAGCGGGCGGATCCCGATGACGTCGTTGCCGAGCTCGTCCTGAATGACCCACGGCCGCTTCACGAGCGCGTACGTGCCGAGGATCGCCGACTGCGGCTGGTTGATGATCGGCGTCCCGTGGAAGGTGCCGAAGCTGCCGGGGTTCGTGATCGTGAAGGTGCCGCCCTGGACGTCGTCCGGGAGGAGCTTCTTCGTGCGGGCGCGCTCGGCGATGTCCTGGATCGCGCGCGCCATGCCCTGGAGGTTCAGATCCTGCGCGTTCCTGATGACCGGGACGATGAGGCCCTTGCCCTCCTCGAGTGCGACCGCGATGCCGAGGTTGATCTGCGGGCGGGTGACGATGCTCTGCCCGCGGATCTCCCCGTTGATCCACGGGTACTCGGCGAGCGTGTCGACGGCCGCTCGAGCGATGAACGCGAGGTACGTGAGGTTGACGCCCTGCTTCGCGAGCTCCGGCTTCAGTTTCTGGCGGAGCGCGACGATGCGCGCGAAGTCGACCTCGATCGCGCTCGTGACGTGCGCGGCGGTGTCGACCGAGCGGCGCATGTGCTCCATGACGCCGCGTCGCATCGCGGTCATCGGCTCGAGCTGCTCGCCCGGCGCGAGCTCCGGCTCGGCCGCGGGAGCGGGCGCTTTCGCGGACGGAGCAGCGGCAGCGGCGACGACGGGGGCGGGAGCCTCGGGAGGCGGGGCCGCAGGGGCTGGTGCAGGCGGCGCCTCCGCGGGTACGGGTGCTGGTGCTGGTGTTGGTTCTGCCACGGCAGCCGGCTGCGCGCCGGACTCGATGAAGGCGAGGATGTCCTTCTTCGTCACGCGCCCACCGGTGCCGGTCCCTGGGACGGTGGACGGGTCTACGCCGTGCTCGGACGCGATGCGCGCGACGACCGGCGAGACGAAGGTCTTCCCATTGCCTGCAGCCTGCGGCTGCAGGCTAGGCGCGGGCTCGGGTGCCGGCGGCTGCGGCTCGGGCACAGCCGAAGCCGCATCGGGAGCAGTCACTGGAGGTTCCTCGGCCTCGGCCGCGGCGCCATTGGCTTCGCTAACCGGTTCGGCGGCAGCCGAACCGGCGGGGCCGATCGTCGCGAGCACGGTGCCCACGTCGACGGTCTCCCCCTCGGGCACGAGAATCTGCGTGAGCACGCCCTCGCCGGGGCTCGGAACCTCGGTGTCGACCTTGTCCGTGGAGATCTCGAGCAGCGGCTCGTCCCGCGCGACCTGGTCGCCGGGCTGCTTGAGCCACTTCGTGATCGTGCCCTCGGAGACGGACACGCCCATCTGCGGCATCACGACCTCGGTCTGGGTTCCTGTCGACACTGCGCTTCCTCCCTCCGTAGGGGCGAGATATATCTCGCCCCTACGACGTCAATACTCCGTGAGCTCCTTCAGGGCCTTCAACACGTCCTCGGACTGCGGGATGAACGCCTTCTCGAGCGGGGGCGAGAACGGGACGGGCGTGTCCGGCGCGGCGACCCGCATCACGGGCCCGTCGAGATCCTCGAACGCCTCCTCGGCGATCGTCGCCGCGATCTCGCCGCCGAACCCGCCGGTGCGGGTGTCCTCGTGGAGCACGAGCACCTTCGACGTCCGGCGCACGCTCTCGAGCACCTTCTTCTTGTCCCACGGGATCAGGGTGCGAAGGTCGAGCACCTCGGTCTCGAAGCCTTCCTTCGCGAGCTCGTCCGCGGCATCGGTCGCCGTGTGCACCATCGCCCCCCAGGTGACGACGACCGCGTCGTCGCCCTCGCGGTGCACGTTTGCCTGGCCGAACGGGACGGTGTAGCGCTCCTCGGGCACCTCTCCCTTGAGCCGCCGGTACAGGTGCTTGTGCTCGAAGTAGAGCACCGGGTTCGGATCCTCGATCGCGGAGGCGAGAAGGCCTTTCGCGTCGTGCGGCGTCGCCGGGCACACGATCTTGAGCCCGGGGATGTGCGCGAACGAGCTCTCCGGGTTCTGCGAGTGGAACGGGCCGCCCGAGAAGCCGCCGCCGGACGGAAGCCGGACGACGATCGGCACCGGCGTTCCCCCGCGGAAGAACTGCTTCGACGCGACGGTCACGAGGTGGTCCCACGCGCAGGAGATGAAGTCGGCGAACTGCATCTCCGCGACCGGGCGCATGCCCATCAGCGCGGCGCCGGTCGCTCCGCCCACGATCGCGGTCTCCGAGAGCGGCGTGTCGATCACGCGCCACGGTCCGAACTCCTCCTGGAACCCGAGCGTGACCTTGAACGCGCCGCCGTACACGCCGACGTCCTCGCCGAGGACGAACACGCGCTGGTCGCGCCGCATCTCCTGGCGGAGCCCGTCCGAGATCGCCTGGATGTAGGTCAGCTCGGGCATCACTTGTGGTGCGGCGTGTCGAGGTCCTCGGGTGACGCGAAGACGCCCGCCTCGAGGCCGGACGGGTCGGGGAGCGGCGACTCGTCGGCCCGCTCGAGCGCGTCGTTCAGGATGCGCTTGACGGAAGCCGCGATCTCGTCCTCCTCGGCGTCCGAGAGCTCGGCGTGGTCGCGGAGCCAGGAGCGGAAGCGCTCGAGCGGATCCTGCGCCGCCCACTGCTCGAACATCTCCTTGGGGACGTAGAACGCGTCGTCGTGCACCGCGTGGCCCTCCATGCGGAGAGTCATGCATTCGACGAGCGTCGGCCCGCCGCCTTCGCGCGCCTTCTCGATCGCGCGCTTCGACTCGCGGTAGACCGCGAGCACGTCGGTGCCGTCGACGACGACGCCGTCGAAGCCGTACGCGGCCGCGCGGTCGGCGATGTGCTCGACCGGGTACGAGAGGTAGGTCGGCGTCGAGTACGCCCACTGGTTGTTGTCGCAGATAAAGACGGTCGGGAGCTGGCGGACGCCGGCCATGTTCATCGCCTCGTGCGCGTCGCCGCGCGCCGCAGCGCCCTCGCCGAACCAGCCGACGGCGACGCGCCGATCGCCGCGGATCTTGAACGCGAGCGCCATGCCCGTGGAAACGGGCAGCATCGCCGGCAGGTGGCTCACCATCGGGTGCAGGCCGAGCTCGGGCACGGCCATGTGCACGTTCCCGTCGCGGCCGCGCGTCGGGCCGCCCTCGCGGCCCATGTACTGCGCGAAGATCCGCCAGGGCTCGACGCCGCGCGTGATGTGGACGCCCATGTCGCGGTGGAGCGGCGTGCCGACGTCGTTCGGGCCCATCGCCATCCCGACTCCGACGGCCGCGGCCTCGTTCCCGCGCCCCGTGTAGAAGGAGCCGGGGATCTTGCCCTGCTTGTAGAGGATGTGGCCGCGCTCCTCGATGCCGCGCGTGACCAGCATGTGGCGGTACATCGAGAGCAGGTCCTCGCGGTCGAGGCCCGCCTCCTTCACCTCCTGGAGCGAGCCTACGGGCTCGGCTTCACGAACTGCCATTCGATGCGTCTCCTCGCAGTGGTGCCCGGGTCGGCCTCACTCTAACGACTGCGTCAGCGGCCCCTACAGTTCGCGGGATGGCGAAGCCGAAGCGGAACTGGATCCAGGAGGAGCGGCGGAAGACACTCGGCGATTGGGTCGCGTTCTGCCTCGCCTGCGGCCACACGCAGCGCTACTTCCTCGAGGACGAGGTCGACATCCCGCGTGCGTGCCCGCAGTGCGGCGGCGAGCTCCGCCACCGCTGCCCGGCCTGCAACGCACCGATCGCCTCCGCCTTCGCGGTCGCGTGCGAGGAGTGCGGGGCCGAGGTCAGGTCGCCGGAGCTCTTCGGCACGCACATCCGCAAGCCCGGGCGGTAGACGCCGTCAGGAGGCGGTGATCTGCGAGAAGCGGATCAGCGTGACGATGTCGTCCTCGGTCACCTCGCGGTTGTAGAGCTGGCCGAGGAAGCGCGCGAGCTCCTCTGCGCGCCGCACCTCCGGGTTGTCGTGCTCGATCTCGCGCGGGGAGAGGTCGCGCAGCTGCTTCACCTCGACCTTGTCGATGACCGCGTCGAAGATCTTCTCCCGCTGCCCGTAGCGGGCGCCGCAGAGGACGGTCACGATCATCCCCTTGCGGTACTTCGGCGACTTGTCGCCGAGGCGGATGGTCGCGGTCTTCCGGCCGGTGCGAAGCTGGTCGGCGACGGCAGGGTTGTAGAAGTTCAGGGCGTAGCTCGGCACGGCGGCCGCGCAACTATAGAACGTCCTCCGCCAACGTCTCCAGCGCCCGTTTGGCCATGTCCCGCTCACCTCCGTAGGCGAGCAGGCGCGGCGCGTCCGCAAGCGGCAGCCAGCGTGCCTCGGCCACCTCGCGCTCCATCCCCGGCGGGAGCTCGCCGATCCGGCCACCCGCCGCCCGGCCGAGGTAGAAGCTCACGATCTTGAAGACCCGCTCGCCCTCCCAGGTGTAGACGTAGCGGACGTCTCCGAGCTTCGGGCCGAGCCTGCTCCGGACCCCCGTCTCCTCGAACCCCTCGCGCACGGCCGTCTCGGCCGGCCGCTCGCCGGCATCCACGAGCCCCTTCGGAAGCGCCCACACGCCTTCGCGCTTGCCCTGCGGACGGACCGCCGCCAGCCACCAGCGGCCCTGCATCCGGCGCACGAGCACGACCCCGGCTGAGAACTCGCGCCTGCTCACGACTTTGTGACAAGGGGGTGCCGCCGGTTCACCAGATCTGAGTCTGCCAGACTCAATTTGGCTTGGCGAAGCGGCTTTCGATTGCTATGGTGGCGTTGGCACTCAACCATCATGAGTGCCAGCAGTGTTACAAAGTCCGTAGCCACAAATTCGGTAACAAGGGGGTTTCTGCACATGGATTTGCAGCCTCTGGGCGACCGCCTGATCGTCGAGGTCCTCGATGAGGAGGAGATGACGGTCAGCGGCATCGTGCTGCCCGACACGGCGAAGGAGAAGCCGCAGCGCGGCAAGGTCCTCGCCGTGGGCCCCGGCCCTCGAGACGAGGACGGGGAGAACATCAAGATGGACATCGAGGTGGGTGACGAGATCATCTTCTCGAAGTACGGCGGAACCGAGATCAAGCTCGGCTCCGACGACGTCCTGATCTTGCGCGAGTCCGACGTCCTGGCCAAGGTCGTCGGCGACCGCGCCGCCGTTTAACGCACGCAAGAAAGCAAGGAGGAACGAACGCACATGGCTCACAAGGAGCTCAAGTTCAACGAGGATGCGCGCCGCGCCATCGAGCGAGGCGTGAACATCCTGGCCGACGCGGTCAAGGTGACGCTCGGCCCGAAGGGACGCTACGTCGTCCTGGACAAGAAGTTCGGCGCGCCGACGATCACGAACGACGGCGTGACCATCGCCCGCGAGATCGAGGTCGAGGACCCGTTCGAGAACCAGGGCGCGCAGCTCGTACGCGAGGCCGCCACGTCGACGGACGACGTCGCCGGTGACGGCACGACCACCGCGACCGTCCTCGCCCAGGCCATCGTCCGCGAGGGCCTGAAGAACGTCGCCGCCGGCGCGAACCCGATGGGTCTCAAGCGCGGCATCGAGAAGGCCGTCGACTCCGTGGTCGAGGACCTCAAGGCCAACTCGAAGGAGGTCTCGGGCAAGGAGGACATCGCCCGCGTCGGGACCGTCGTCTCGCGCGAGCGCGAGATCGGCGACGTGATCGCCGATGCGATCGAGAAGGTCGGCAAGGACGGCGTCGTGAACGTCGAGGAGGGCCAGACCTTCGGCCTCGAGCTCGAGTTCACCGAGGGCATGCAGTTCGACAAGGGCTACCTGTCGCCGTACATGGTCACCGACCCCGAGCGCATGGAGGCCGTGCTCGAGGAGCCGTACATCCTGATCGCGAACCAGAAGATCGGCGCGGTCAAGGACATCCTCCCCGTGCTCGAGCAGGTCATCCAGGCCGGCCGCCCGCTCCTGATCGTGGCCGAGGACGTCGAGGGCGAGTCGCTCGCGACGATCGTCGTCAACAAGCTCCGCGGCACGTTCACCGCGGTCGCGGTCAAGGCCCCGGGCTTCGGCGACCGCCGCAAGCGGATGCTCGAGGACATCGCCATCGTCTCCGGCGGCGAGGTCATCACCGAGGAGTTGGGCCTCAAGCTCGAGAACACGAAGATCTCGCAGCTCGGCAAGGCCCGCAAGGTCGTCGTCGACAAGGACACGACCACGATCATCGACGGCGCCGGCGAGACCGACGCCATCAAGGGCCGCATCCAGCAGCTCAAGTCGGAGATCGAGAACACCGACTCCGACTTCGACCGCGAGAAGCTCCAGGAGCGCCTCGCGAAGCTCTCGGGCGGTGTCGCCGTCGTCAAGGTCGGCGCTGCGACCGAGGTCGAGATCAAGGAGAAGAAGCACCGCGTCGAGGACGCGCTCAAGGCCACCCGCGCCGCCCTCGAGGAGGGCATCGGCTCGGGCGGCGGCGTCGCGCTCCTGAACGCGTCGGCGTCGATCGACCTCGACGCGCTCGAGGGCGACGAGAAGACGGGCGCGCAGATCATCCTCCGCGCGCTCGAGGAGCCGCTCCGCCAGCTCGCGTACAACGCGGGCCTCGAGGGCTCCGTCGTCATCGACAAGGTCCGACATGCCAAGAAGGGCGAGGGCCTGAACGTCGAGACCGGCGAGATCGAGGACCTGGTCAAGGCCGGGATCATCGACCCGACCATGGTCACGCGCTCGGCGCTGCAGAACGCCGCGTCGATCGCGAAGAACATCCTCACGACCGAGGCGATCGTCGCGGAGATGCCGGAGAAGGGGCAGGCGATGCCCGCGGGCATGCCCGGTGGAGGGATGGACTTCTAAGAGCCCGGTTGCCGGGCCGCTCGCTTCGCGATCGGCCCAATGGGATCAGACGGAGGGCCGGTGGTTGCCGGCCCTCCGCGTCTGTCTGTCGGTTGCCGCCTGGCAGGCGATCGCGTACTAGTGGTTCGTGAACAGCAGGTGGTTGTTCGTCGTCCTCGAGGACGTGACGATGCCCTTCGTCGTCAGGTTGAAGAGCGCGCTCCGGACCGTCGCCGGCGATGCGCTCGGGTTCGTCTGCAGGTACTGAGCCGCGACTCCCGCCGTGTGCGGCGTCGCCATGGACGTGCCGCTGATCGTGTTCGTGGCGGTGTTGCTCGTGAACCAGGCCGACGTGATGCCGACGCCCGGAGCGAACCAGTCGACGCAGTTGCCGTAGTTCGCCCATGACGCCTTGCGGTCGGTCGAGTCGGTGGCGCTGATCGTCATCGCCTCGGTGACGCGCGAGGGCGAGCCGTTGCACGCGTTCATCAGAACTGCGAAGGGCCGGCAACGCCGGCCCTTCGTTCCATCGGCTGCCCTTGCCCTAAAGCTGAGCGGCCGCTGGGACGGCCGCTCGAGGGGAAGAACTGGGGAGGATGGGTTGCACCGGGTTTTCGCGGATTGCGCCCCGCGGTTCCTCCCCCTGTTGGGGGAAATGACCCGATCGGCTCCCTCGGATGCCCTAAATGGCACCCTCGTAGAGCTTCTCGCCACGATGCAGGCGCCGCGCGATGTCGAACGTCTGCCGCTGCGAGCGCGTGGTCGTCGCGTGCGCCGCAAGGTAGCGCGCGGCGGCGACGAGCGGCAAGGCGGCCTCGTCGCCGGCGAGCAGCCCGTGCTGCCGGACCGCGGCCTCCACGCACTGGATCGTGTGGAAGTTCCGGTTCTCGCGAACGAGGGTGCTGCCGAGCGCTGCGACGAGCCGCGCCGGGCTCCCGCCTGCAGCCAGGAACGCCGCGACGAGCGCGCCGGCCTCGTCGACCTGCTGCTGGCGGTCGAGGAGCGCGGGCAGCTCGTGCAGGAGCGCTTCGGGATCGGCGTCGGGCCGCGGCTCCGGGAGACGCGTGGCGGGCACGTTCAGGAAGCGGTCGAGGTAGACGCTCGCGGCGGCGTCGAAGACCCCGCGCACGAGCGCGGGCGACGGCGAGCGCCGCAATCCCTGCTCGACCGCGTTCGCGAACGTGAACGTGTGCAGCGCCGTATCCCAGTCGCCGAACTCGTTCGTCGTCGGGAAGCGCGCGATGCGGGTGGCGGCCGCGAACGAGACGGCCGACGCGAGCTCGACCTCGCTCGCGCCGTCCTCGAGCGCGGCGAGCAGCGCGTCGATCGCCGCCGCGGCGTCGTCCGCGAGCACGATCTCGACGAGCGCTGACCGTCCTGCCCAGCCGCCTCGGCGGGGAGTTCCGGCTGCGAGCGCGTCGGGGATCCGCTCGAACGCTGCGTCGAGCAGCGTCACGAGGTCGACGGGGTTCCGCCACGAGTTGCTCTCCTCCATCCGCTGCGCCATGGCGATCTGCGCCGGCACGGACGCCAGCACGCGCTCCGCGTGCTCCCAGCCGGCGGCGTCGAGGGCCTCGAGCGACTTGTTCACGAAGTCGAGCGCGTGGCCGACGTCGAGGTAGCGGTGGTCGGTCGCCGCGGCGAACAGCATGCCCGCGAGCTCCTCGGCCGAGGCGCCCGCGCGCACGGCCGAGACCAGCGCGCGCTCGGCGCCCTCGGCGTCGCGCACGTCGACGAAGCGCCGGAACCAGCGCGCGAGCTGGTCGACGCCTGCTCCATTCCCGTGCGCATGGCCGAAATCCGCTCGCGCGGATTCCGGCCGCGCCAATGCTGGGGACGGCAGCGGCTCGAGCGGGAACCGGGGCGGGTCGGATGCGGCCTCGGAGCTCACGTCGGCGAGCCCGTGGTAGAGCGCCACCGGCACGTCCGCCTCGTCGAGCGCGGGCACGAGGTTCATGAAGCAGGTGAGCGTCGTCAGCCCGCGGCCCCAGCCGTCGCCACGCCGCTCGACGCCGAACTCGAGCCCGGCGCGGAAGGCGTCCGCTCCGGACGGGTCCGCTTCCGCGAGCGTGATCGTCGCCTTCGCGAGCACGAGCGAGAGGTCCCGCTCGAGCCCGTCGCTCGAGGCGACTCCGCTGGTGGGCGACGCGATCCTCGCGCGGCGCCACGTCGACGTACACGTCGTCGCCGCGAAGCTCGACGGGGAAGCGGCGCAGGTCGTCCGCCCACTGGTCGAACGTCCCACCGGAGCAGAGGTCGAAGCGGGCGTGGTGCCAGTGGCAGGTGAGGATCCCGTCCGCGACCGTGCCGCGATGGAGCGGGAAGCCCATGTGCGGGCAGCGGTTGTCGACGGCGTGGACCGTGTCGCCGTCCGCGAAGAGGCAGAGCGTCTGCCCGCCGACGCCGACGACGAGCCTGCCGGCAGCCCGGAGCTCGGAAAGCGAGGCGGCTCGGACGAGCTCGCCCATCTCGGTCACGGCCATGTCTCCTCCTTCGTGTGTCTCGCGCATCCTAAAACCTCGAGTAATGTTCAAGTCAAGTGGAGGCGGAGCTAGCGATCGGCGAGGTTGCGGAGCGAAGCGGAGTGGCTGCGTCCGCGCTGCGCTTCTACGAGTCCGTCGGGCTCATCCGCGCGAGCCGGACGGCCGGGAACCAGCGCCGCTACCGCCGCTCGACGCTGCGGCGGATCGCAGTCATCCAGGCCGGGAAGGCCGCCGGGATCCCGCTCGCGGAGATCCAGGACGCGCTCGCGATCCTGCCGGAGGACCGAACGCCCGACCGCGCCGACTGGGAGCGGCTCTCGCGCGCATGGCGCGAGGACGTCGACCGGCGCATCGCGACCCTCGAGGGTCTCCGCGACCGGCTCTCGACCTGCATCGGGTGCGGCTGCCTGTCGATCGACCGCTGCGAGCTACTGAACCCCGGCGACGAGGATGCCGGGCTCGGCGCCGGCGCGCACTACCTCACGCGCGACCGGCCCTAGAACCCGTACCGCTCTTCCTCGAACGGGTCCGCGTCGTTGTGGTAGCCGTAGCGCTCCCAGAACCCGGGCCGGTCGCTCGCGGTGAGCTCGATGCCGCGGAGCCACTTCGCGCTCTTCCAGAAGTACTTGCCGAAGATCACGAGCCGGAGCGGCCAGCCGTGCTCCGGCGTCAGCGGCACGCCGTCCGCGTGCGTCGCGAGGAGCGAGAGCGGGTCGCGGAGCGACGCGATCGGCACGTTGGCCGTGTAGCCCTGCTCGGAGTGCGCGACGACGAAACGGGCCGACGGCTTCGGCTTCGCGAGGTCTTCGACCGCGCTCCAGTGGACGCCGGCGAAGGTCACGTCGAAGCGGCTCCAGCGGGTCACGCAATGGATGTCCTCCGTGACCTCGGTGCGGGGAAGCGCGTTGAGCTCGTCCCAGGTCAGCCGAAGCGGGCTCTCGACCTCGCCGGTCACGGTGAAGTCCCAGGTCGCGAGGTCGGTGTCCGGGATCGTGCCCGCGTGGAGGACGGGCCACTTCTCCGTCAGGTACTGGCCGGGCGGGAGGCGCGCGGGGTCGTACCCCGCCTCGATCACCTTCCGCTCGGCTCGGCCCCTGAACACGGGTTCTTACACTAGTGAGGATGGCCGTCACGACGACACGAGTGGCTACGCGACCCCGGGACTTCGTCGGCGTGCGCGGCCCGGACGCCGAGTCGTACTTGCAGGCGCTCGTGACGAACGACGTCGAGTCGCTCGGCCCGGGCGAGGCGTGCGAGGCGCTGCTCCTGACCCCGAAGGCGCGCGTCGTCGCGCCCATGGTCGTCCTCCGCCGGGCCGCGGACGACTACCTCCTCCTCACCGAGCCCGGGCTCGGGGAGCCGCTGCGGACTGCGCTCCTTCGCTCGCGCTTCGCGGCGAAGTGCGAGATCGAGCTCGAGGAGCACACGTCTGCGGTCGTCCTCGGCGACGCCGACGGGATTCCGACGAGCGACTACGGCGTCGAGGCGGTCGAGGTCCTCGACCAGGATCTCGAGCCGACGCTCGGCGAGGACGAGCTCGAGCTCCTGCGCATCAAGGCGGGGACGCCACGCTACGGACGCGAGATCGACGACCGCGTCCTTCCCGCCGAGACGGGGCTCGACGCCCGCGCGATCGACTTCGCGAAGGGGTGCTACGTCGGCCAGGAGCCGGTCGCGCGCCAGCACTACCGCGGGCGCGTGAACCGCTCGCTGCGGGTCCTCGCGCTCGAAGGAACCGAGCTGCCCGAGTACGACGCCGAGCTCACGCGCGACGGCAAGACGGTCGGCCGCGTGACGAGCGCGGCCCGCGACGGCGACGGGGTCGTCGCGCTCGGCTACGTCAGGGCCGAGGTCCCTGCCGACGCCGTCCTCGACCTCGGGGGCCGCGCCGCGAGGCAGCTAAGCTAGGCGTCCCTGCGCCCGTAGCTCAGGGGATAGAGCGCTGCCCTGCGGAGGCAGAGGTCGCAAGTTCGAATCTTGCCGGGCGCATCACGAGAAAGCCCCGCGGTCGCAGCTGTTGCGGCGCTGCGGACGGGCGGCTACTTCGTGGCCACTTGCCCGGCTTGGCCGGGACGAACCGCTTGACGAAGTCGAGCGCGGTCTGCGCGACCTCCTGCCAGCCGTGGTCGATGGTCAGCGAGTGGCCGCGGTTGGGCATCTTCTTGATCTCGGTGACGCTCGGGTTGCGCTTCTGCCGCTTGTAGGAGGCGTTGGCGATCGCCCAGGGAACCGTGTGGTCCTTCTCCCCGTCGAGGATCAGCAGCGGGCCCCGATCGGGGTTCTTCGTGTCGACCTTCGACTCGGTCCGGGGGTTGAGGTTGGCGTTGGCCATCTGGGCCAGGGCGATCCCCGACCCGGCCACGTGGTAGGTGTCGTAAAGGCGCTTCGCCTCGTCCTCATCGAGGGCGTTCGTCCAGCCGTATTTGAACTGGTCGAAGGTGAGCGTGATGGCGCGGCCTCGATACCGGGGGTTCAACAGGAAAGGTCCAGCCGTCTTGAGCGTGGAGAGGGGCAGCGGCAGGACGCCGCGAAACACGCCCGGGTCGATGGCAACCGTGGCTGCCGAGAGCCCACGGCCGGCGAGCATCTGGGCGAACAATCCGCCGGTCGAGTGCCCCATCACGGCGGGCTTCTTCTCGAGCTTGCCGATCACGTCGGCCGTGTGGTCGGCAACCTGCTTCAGCGTCTTCTTGGCGAGGACGTCCGGGTTTGCCCGCGCCTCCTCAACCGTTTCCGGATCGTCTGGCCAGTCCGGCGTAAGCGGCGCGTAACCGGCCTGCTTGAAGAGGTCCGCCCAGTTGGCCCAGCTGCTCGGCAGCAGCCAGAGGCCGTGGATGAAGACGACCGGAGTGGTGCCGGAGGCGTTTGCCGCCCCGATCTCCCTGCTCTCCCGCTCCGAAATGGACGCCATGCCGAACTCCTCTCGGTCGCAGTCGAAGGTCATCCGACCCTAGCGAACCGACGACGAGCTCATCCACGAGCGCGCCGGGCGACCGTGGGCCGTGAGATGCCGTCGGCGCACCGCGCCGGCGCGGCGCCGGACATGCGGCGACTGCCGTGAGATGAGCGCGCGGACGATGCGGCGAGACCTCGGGGAGGCACGCCGGCACCGCAGAGCGGCAGGCTCGAACTTCGGCGACCCGCGCTCGGCGTAGAGGTCCCTCGTGTCAGCGGGAGAGACTCCGAAAGTCCTCGCGACTCCAAACATTTGTGCAGTAGAACCTGAGGTGCAGCCGCCCCGCGAAGCAGGGGAGACAACGGGCTTCACGGGGCGGCTGCGACGGAGGACCCACGGGGAGAGAGAGTGGGCCTCCGCATCGGGGTCGGTGATCGAGATTCGGGCCGCGGACGGCCTCGTCACACTACGCCCGCGGCTCACGAAATCAAAGACGCCAGGCGTTCGGGTCAAGCGCGTCTCGCGGCTGGGCGGCATAGTCGGGTCGAGCTTCGCGAGGCTCGACGTGATCTCCGCAAAGTGCTGAAGCCTCGGCGAGCTCTCAGTCAGGTACCGCTCGAGCCACCGCATCGCCGCCTTCTCGCGCGCCAGGAGGGCTACGGCCGGCTCGACGAGATCGAGTGGCCGTGCTCGAGCCGACCGGGCAGATCAGCTTCATGGCGAGGAGCCAGCCGGGCGGTCTCTGCCCGGCTAGCTGGACGTCGCCGACCGATAGCCCGTCGCCGCCGGGCCCGCCAAGCGCGCGCTCATGACGGTCTCCGCAGCCTCCGCGCTCTGCGCGTGCCCGGTCACGGCCGAGAGGAAGTCCTCCCGGTCGAGCGCGTAGAGGACGGCGTTCGTCTTCGCCGTCACGGTCGCCGTTCGCGGGACGTCGCGCAGGAGCGCTATCTCGCCGAAGTACCCGCCGGCGTCGAGCTCCGAGATCGTCCGACCGTCCTGCGACACCTCGATCTCGCCCTCGGCCACGATGTAGAAGCGGTCGCCCGCGTCGCCCTCGCGGACGATCACGGTGCCGGGATCCACCCGTAGCGGCACGAGGCGCGTGGCCAGGTGCTCGAGCGACCCGCCCGGAAGCGGAGCAAAGATCGGAACCGACGTGAGCACGCGGAGCTCGTCGACGTCGGGCGCGGGCGCCGCTGCGTCGATGCGAGCGACGATCACTCCGGAGACCGCCACGAGCGCGGGCAGCAGAAGACCCGTCACGATGATCGCGGTGTCGATGCCGAGCAACGCAATGAGGGCCGGTGCGATTGCGGCACCGATGCCCATCGCCGCGAGGAAGAGCATCTGGATGACGCCGAACACTCGTGCAAGCACGTCGTCCGGTACGGCGCGCTGGATCAGCGTCAAGCCGGCGATGTCGGCGTAGGAGTGGCCGAGGCCCATGACACCGAAGACCACAATTGCGACGGTCACGTCCTGCCAGAGGCCGAGAGCGACGAGCGGAAGCCCCGCGACGACGAGGCCGGCGAGAAACGGCGGGCTGAGGCGCTTGGCACCGGTCAGCGTCAGTGCCGACACGGCCCCGACGAAGGCGCCCACTCCGATCGCGGCGTTCAGGTAGCCGACACCGCCCTCGCCGAGACCGAGGAGCTCGATCGACGCGACGACGATGAACACCTGGACCAGGCCGAACATTCCGGTGAGAGCGGTCAGCAACAGGACCAGCACGCGCAGAGACGGGTTCCGGGCGAGTGTCGTGAAGCCCGCGAGACGCTCGGCGGCGATGGTCGACGCGTCGAGCTCCCGCTTCGGCTTCTCCTCGCGGTCGACGGACATGAGGAGGACGAACAGCGCCGACACGGCGATCAGCGCAGCCGTCATGGTGAAGACCGTGCCGATGCTTGCCGCGGCCAGAAGGGCACCGGCGATAGCGGGCCCGGCGAAGATCGCGATGCTGTCGATGCCGCTCGCGACGGCGTTCGCTGCGGTGAGCTCCTCAGGCGTTCGCGCGAGCGTCGGTGTGAGCGCTGCCTGCGACGATCTGAACGGTGTGGTCGCAATCGTCGCCGCGATCGAGAACCCGTAGACCACGAGGGGATCTGCGTCCGCGAACACGGCCAGTGCGGCTGCCGTAACCAGCAGGACGCGGGCGAGGTTCGTGTACAGCAGGACCTTCTCGCGCGGATAGCGATCGCCGAGCATCCCGGCAAACGGGGCGACGAGAGCGGCTGGAAGGAGACGGACGAGGAAGACGAGCCCGACGGCCTTCTCGCCGCCGACGGTGTAGGCGTACACGGAGACGGAGATGAGGAACGCGTAGTGGCCGATGACCGCAGACGCCCACGCGAGCTCGAGCCACCGCAGATTCGCGTTGCGCCAGACGGCCGCGAAGGCGGCGGCCGACTCCTTCAGACGGCCCCGGACTCCACCCACGGGCGCCAGCATCTCATCGGGACTTGCGGAATGAAAGAGGGCGAGGGAAGATTTCGGCACCTTGCGCGGTCTTGTGTGACGGAACCGCGCTTCGAGCGCACGGACAGGAGGAGCAAATGACGGATCCCACGCAGGACATCGCCAGCGACGTGGCAAGCGACGTGGCGAGCGCCAACGAGGAGCCGGATGTCGAGGGTCACCTGGACACGAACCTGGATGTCGCCTCGGACGTCGCCAGCGACGTGGCGAGCGCCAACGAGGAGCCGGACGTCGAGGGTCATGTCAACGTGGTCACGGACGTCGCGAGCGACGTGGCGAGCGACGTAGCGAGCTAGGCGACGGTCGAGCGGCCAACGGTCGCAATAAGGTTTGAAAGGCCCGGTCTTCCGGGCCTTTCTTATGCGCCGAGAGTCGTGGCGAGGTCATTCAGGAGCCGCATGCCCGCGGCCCGCCGGTCGTCCTCGAGCGCGTCGACCGCGGCGGCGAGTCGGGCGACGACAGCGAGGTCACCGTCCTCGTCGCCGATGAGCCGGTTTGCCTGCCGCGCCTTGAGGAGCAGGTCGACGGCGATCGCGGCCTGATTGGCGAAGAGCCCCAGAAGCTCCATCTCGCGCAGGCTGAACAGCGACTGCTCCGGCCGATCGAGGACGGAGAGCACCCCCAGCACACCCTCTTCGTGGAGGAGCGGTGCCGCCATCAGCCCCTTCGGGACGTAGCCGGTGCCCTCGGCCACGTCTCGTGACCACCGAGGATCCGAGTGGACGTCCTCGATGACGAGTGGCGTTCGTGTCGAGAGCACCCAGCCGGCAATTCCCGTCCCTGCGGGGAACCGTGGTGCCGAGGAGCGTGTCCTCACCCTCGCCGACGACGGCCTCGAAGACGAGCTCCTCCGTCTCGGTGTCGAGGAGCAGGATCGACGATGCCGTGGCGCCGAAGATCGAGCGCGCGACCTCGACGATCGCGGACAGAAGCGCCCGGAACGACTCCTCCGAGCCGACGACTCCTGCCGCCACGGCTGCGTGCAGATCGGGCTTGCTGGTCACGTCCCACCCCCTACGTTGGTCGCGGTCAGATAGAGGACGCTCTTGAGCTGGAACGGCGTCAGCTCGGGGTGCTTCGCGAGGATCAGCGCGCAGATCGCGCTCAGGTGCGGGGTCGCGAAGCTGTTTCCGGAGACCGTGACCGAGCGCCCGTCGCTCCACGGCACCTCGACGTTCACGCCGCGCCCGAAGAACTCGACCGGGGGGCTCGGGTTGTAGAAGAACGCGAGCGGGTCGTCCTCCTCGTGGCTCCCGACCGAGATCACCGAGGAGAAGCGCCACGGGTAGCTCTCGACGGGCATGTTGTGCGCCGAGGCGACGAGCACGGTTCGCCGGAAGTACGCGCTGTCGGCGAGCTCATGGAGCACGACCGCGAACGGCTTCTTCGTCGTCGAGAGGCTCATGTTGATCACGTCGAAGCCCTCTTCGATCGCGTACCGGAGACCCGCCAGCAGCACCCCGCCCGTGCCCGTGAAGCTGGACCCGAGCACGCGCACACTCGAGATCCGGCAGTCGGGAGCCAGCGAGCGCACGATCCCGGCGCATGCGGTCCCGTGCCCGGAGACGTCGCCCTCGGTGTCCTCGGTCGCGACCGTCTCCTCGTTCTCGTCGAGGGAGATGGCGACCGCGCTGTCGAGCCCGCCCACGCTCGGGTGGTCTGCGTCGACGCCGGAGTCGAGGATGCAGACGCGCACGCCCTCGCCCGTCGACCCGCCGAACGCCCACTCGCGCGTCACGCGCTCCGGCCAGTCGTCCGGGAGCGCGATCCGGTCGACCGCGTCCTTCGGCAGGCTCCAGGCCGGAAGCGCCGCCTGGCTCGCGTCGTCGCCGTGGGCTGCGACCTCGCTCACGGGCGGGATCGTAAAGCGATCCGTCAGCGCTCGGTGAGCCGGCGACGGAGCTCCTCGAGAAGACGCTCGCCCGGTTCGTACCCCGCCTGCCCGAGCGCCCTCTCGAGATCCGCGATCAGCGCGGCCCTGAACTCGAGGTCGGCTTCCGCCCGCGAGACGATCTCGTCGAGCGAGCCGCGGAGGCCCGGCAGCTCCTGCGCGGCCTGCACCCAGCCAGCCGGCGCCGGGGGCAGGACGCGCAGGAGCGCCCCAATCCGTTCCTCGTCGAGCGCGCGAGTCATCTACACACCAGACTCCGAAGAGGGGTCACTTCTTCCCTCGAGTTGATCGCGGAGCTTGCCGAGGCAGCGTGCGATCCGGCTCGCGATCGTGCCTGAGGGCAGCTCGAGGTCTGCCGAGATGGTGCGGTAGCTCTGGTCCCGGGTGAAGAAGCGGTCGAGAATGTCGCGGCACGGCTCGGAAAGCGCGGAGAGGGCCTCGCGGACTGCGAATGCCTCCTCGATCTCGTCGAGATCGCGCGAGACGTCGTCCGCGATCGGCTCCGCGACCGGCTGCTCCCTGCGCCCGCGGGCGACCTGGTCGATGCAGAGCCGGCGCGTCAGCTGCGCGATCCATGGCCGGAGCGCCGCGTCGTCACGCAGCGAGTCGAGGTGCGTGTAGGCGCGCGCGAACACCTCCTGGTAGACGTCCTCCGCATCGGCCTCCGGAAGCCGGAAGCCGCGGGAGCAGACGGCGTACACGTAGCGCGAGAAGCGCTCGACGAGCTCGTTCCACGCGTCTGCATCCCCGTCTCGGCACCGCTGGACGAGCTCGGCGTCCGTCAGTGTCGAGAGTTGGGTCACGCTCTGCATTTCACCGGATCGAGGCGAGAACGCGACGCGCGGACTCGGCGGCTGCCTGCTCGGATGACCGGGCGCGCTCGAGGCGGGGATCGCCCGTACGCATCGCGAGGTTGACCTCGACGAGGTGAGCCGCAGCGCGGGCGCCCCCTGCGGCGAGGGCGGCGGCAGCGGCGGCATCGGCGCGGTAGCCGGGCTCGCCGTGCTCCGCGACGATCGCGGCGAGGGAGGCGACGTCCGCGCCGAGCTCGGCGACCTCGAGCGGGATCGCGGCGGCGCGGTCGAGCGCCTGCTCGAGCGCACCCCTGCTCTGTGCCGGGCCCTCGGGGTCTGCCGCGGCGCGGAGCGCCTCCGACGCAGCGTCCCAGGCTTCGGCGTCGACGTGCGCGAGCGGTGCGCTACGGTCCTGCAGCGCGAGCGCCTGAGCGACGATCCCCTTGGCGTCGGGGAGCGTGCCAGAGGACGAGCGCGCGACCATCGCGACGAGGCTCGCCGCGAATGCGACGGTTAGGGCGGCCGCCGAGCCGCCGCCGGGAGCCTGCTCGCCCGCCGAGAGCCTCCCGAGGAAGTCGTCGAGCCGCAGTTCGAGGTAGTTCACGCCGTCCAGTGCAGGAGCAGTCTACGACTGCCTGCCCGCGCTTCCTAGCCCCCTCCTAGACTTGGCCGTCGTGCCCCTCTACCTGACCGAGGAGGAGGTCGCTGCGCTGCTCGAGCCCGCGGACGCCGTCGCGGCGATCGAGGAGTGCTTCCGGCGCATGGCGCGCGGAGAGGTCGTGAACGCTCCCCGGCGGCGTCTGCAGCTCGCTGCGGGATCGCTGGCGGACATGGCGGCCTCCGATCTCGAGCTCGGCCTCGCCGGAGGGAAGCTGTACGCGGCGACCGGCGACGGCGCCTCGTTCGTCGTCTGCATCTTCGAGACGGACGGCCCGACGCTTGCGGGCGTGATCGAGGCCGACCACCTCGGCCGGCTGCGAACGGGCGCGGCGAGCGGGGTCGCGGCGCGACACCTCGCGCGCGGCGGCGCGAGCACGCTCGGCGTCATCGGCTGCGGGCACCAGGCGGAGACGCAGGTCGCCTGCATCCGCGCGGCCGTCCCTCAGCTCGAACGTGTAGTTGCGTACTGTCGGTCAGAGGAACGGCTGGCCGCGTTCTGCGAGCGCGTGGGCGCCGAGCCGGCGGAGAGCCACCGCGAGGCGGGGGCCCAGGACGTGGTCGTGACCATCACGAGCTCGCGCGACCCGGTGCTGCGCGGCGAGTGGCTGCGGCCGGGTGCGCTCGTCGTCGGGGCGGGCGCGAACGTCGCGAGCAAGCGGGAGCTCGACAACGCCGTCCTCGAGCGCGCGTCCTTCGTCTGCTGCGACTCGATCGAGCAGGCGCGGCTCGAGTCGGGCGACCTGATCGAGCCGATCGCAGCGGGAGTCCTCGACTGGCTCGAGGTGCACGAGCTGCACGAGGTCGTCTCGGGCGAGGTCGCAGGCCGCCAGTCGGACGACGACGTCGTCGTCTTCAAGTCGAACGGGCTCGCCGCATGGGACGTCGCGATCGGGGCGGAGGCGCTGCGGCGCGGGCGTGAGCGGGGAGTCGGGACGGAGGTCTAGGCCGACGTCTCGACCGCGGCCTTCGCGGCCTCGATCTTGTCGCCCGAGATCACGCCGACGATCTCCGGCCGGTCGAGCAACCTTCGTTGCTGCTCGGGCGACAGCCGGTTCTGGACGTACTTGTCCTCGAGGATCTCCTCGAGCGTCCGTCCGCGCTCGTGCTCCCGGATGACGTAGCGCGCCACGTGCTCCTCGGCCGAGTTCCGCTGGAACAGGAACGAGAAGAGGTTCTTGAAGCCGGACACGAGACGCGATTGTATCCCTGGTGCATGAAGCGCAGGTCACGCGAGGGCCGGTTCGCCGAGCGCACCCTCACCGGCGTCGACGATGCTGGTGCGGAGGAGCGGATCGTGCTCTGGATCGAGCGGCGCGCCGGAGGGGTCTGGGCCGTGGCGCGCGCGGTCAACCCGCACCTGCGGGAATCGGACGAGACCCGCCCCGACGACCTCGTCTTCGAGGGCTACGAGCTCGACGACGCACTTCAGCGCGCGAACGAGGCGCTCGAGGACGACGTCGTCGTGCTCGAGTCCGACGGCCGCTCCGTGGACGCGAGGCCCTTCACGCGCAAGGAGGTCCTGCCGTTGCTCGAGCGCTGGTTCTTCAACCGCTAGCGCGCACTCGGCTTCGCCGATTCCGCGTTAGGCCTGCTGCGGTTCTCCTAACGCAGAGCGAAGCTCTGCGCTAGCCTGCCGCGCTTCGTGCACATCCGCGTCGGACACAGTCCCGATCCCGATGACGCGTTCATGTTCTGGGCGCTGACGACCGACCTCGTCGACACCCGGGGCCACCTGTTCGAGCCCGTCCACGCGGACATCCAGACCCTGAACCAGTGGGCGCGCGCGGGCCGTCTCGAGGTGACGGCGATCTCGCTCGCCGCGTACCCGTTCGTGCAGGAGGACTACGCGCTGCTGCCGCACGGCGCGAGCATCGGCACCGGGTACGGGCCGATCCTCGTCGCGCGCCGGCCGATGTCGCGCGAGGACCTGTACGAGGTCGAGATCGTCGTGCCCGGGGCCCTGACGACCTCGTTCCTCGCACTCCGGCTCTTCCTCAGCGACTTCCCGTACCGCGTGCTGCCGTTCGAGGACATCCCGGAGGAGGTCGCGTCCGGCCGGGCCGACGTGGGCTTGCTGATCCACGAGGGCCAGCTCACGTTCGAGGACCACGGCCTCGTGAAGGTGCTCGACCTCGGCGAGTGGTGGTTGCTGGAGACGGGGCTCCCGCTCCCGCTCGGGGTGAACGTCGCGCGCCGCGACCTCGGCGACGACGTGCTCTGCGACGTCTCGACGGTACTGCGCGAAGCGATCCAGTGCGGCCTCGACAACCGCGCCGAGGCGCTCGAGTACGCGCTCCAGTTCGGGCGGGGCATCGACGCGGCGATCGCCGACCGCTTCGTCTCGATGTACGTGAACGAGCTGACGCAGGACTACGGCGACGAGGGACGGAAGGCGGTCACGGAGCTTCTGCGCCGGGGCGAGGTGCTGGGCGCGTTCCCGGCGCCGGTTCACGTGGATTTCGTGGGCTGAGGGCGAGGCAAGCCTCGCCCCTACACTCACCCGGCATGCGCGCGGTGATTCTCAGCGGCGTTCGGACGCCGATCGGCCGCTATGGCGGCGCGCTTTCCGGTGTGCGGCCGGACGACCTCGCCGGGATCGCGATCCAGGCGGCGGTCGAGCGGTCGGGCGTCGCCCCGGCCGCGATCGACGACGTCTACCTCGGCTGCGCGAACCAGGCGGGCGAGGACAACCGGAACGTCGCGCGCATGGCGCTCCTGCTCGCGGGGCTTCCCGAGTCGGTTGCGGGGATCACCGTCAATCGCCTGTGCGCCTCGGGGCTGTCGGCGGTTGCCTCGGCCGCCCACGCGATCATGGTTGGCGACGCCGACGTGGTCGTCGCGGGCGGCGTCGAGTCGATGTCGCGCGCGCCGCTCGTCATGGCGAAGCCGGACAAGGCCTTCCCGCGCGGCGACCGCACGATCTGGGACACGACGCTCGGCTGGCGCTTCCCGAACCCGCGGCACGAGGCGATGTTCCCGCTCGAGTCGATGGGCGAGACGGGCGAGAACGTCGCCGAGCGGTGGGGCGTCTCGCGGGAGGATCAGGACGCGTTCTCGCTTCGCTCTCACCAGCGGTGGGCCGCCGCGCAGGAAGCAGGTCGCTTCGCCGACGAGCTCGTCGCGGTCGGCGACGTCGCCGTCGACGAGCATCCGAGGCCGGACACGAGCGCGGAGGCTCTCGCCGGCCTCAGGGCGGTGTTCCGCGAGGGCGGGACCGTGACCGCGGGCAACGCTGCCGGGATCAACGACGGAGCGGCGGCGCTCGTGCTCGCGAGCGAGGAGAAGGCCCGGGAGCTCGGCGTCGAGCCGCTCGGCGCGTTCGTCGCGTCGGCGGTCGCGGGGGTCGATCCGCGCGTCATGGGCATCGGGCCCGTGCCGGCGGTGCGGAAGCTGCTCGAGCGCGCGGGGGTCTCGGTCGACGAGCTCGATCTCGTGGAGCTGAACGAAGCGTTCGCGTCACAGAGCCTCGCGGTGGTCCGCGAGCTCGGCCTCGACGAGGAGAAGGTGAACGTCAACGGCGGCGCGATCGCGCTCGGCCATCCGCTCGGGATGAGCGGCGCGCGGTTGGTGGTGTCGCTCCTGCACGAGCTCCGCCGTCGCGACGGACGCTACGGCCTGGCGACGATGTGCGTCGGCGTCGGCCAGGGCGCGGCCGCGCTGTTCGAGCGCTGACGCTCGTTAGCGCGCTTCGAGCAGGAAGTCGAGCAGGAGGGGGTTGACGACCTCCGGGCTGCGGATGTCGGGCCGGTGCCCGCCGCCCGGGATCACCTCGAGCCGAGCGTTGGGCATCGCGGTGACGATGCTCTCCGCGAGCGCCACCGGGACCGGTGCATCTGCCTCGCCGTGGACGACGAGTGTCGGGCAGCCGACCCGGTCGAGCAGACGCGCCGGGCGCGTCCAGTCGAGCTCGGCTTCCTGGGTCGCGATGACCTCGGGCGACGCCTCGAGGCCGATCGCGACCATCTCGGCGATCACGTCGTCGGAGTCGGGCTCGTTGAAGACCGCGTGCATGAAGGGCACGATGAATCCGGGCCAGTCGGCCCGCCAGGCTTCGAGCCGGGCCGGGTCCGGCGGCGCTGGATCGGGCGCGAGGTTCATGTACGGGGCGACGACGGCGATGCGGTCGAATCGTTGAGCGTCGTCGGCAGCCAGGAGCACGACCGCATTCAGTCCTCGGGATGCCGTGACGAGCGACACGCGCTCGATGCCGACGGCGTCGAGCACGGCGAGCGCATCGGCGGCGTGGAGCGGAAAGTCGTAGCCGCGTTCCGGCCGGTCGCTGTCGCCGGCTCCGCGCGGGTCGTATGTGAGAACCGTGGCGTGCGACTCGAGTGCGGCGACCTGGTGCCCGACGACCCGCGCATCGACGAGATTCCACGTCGGCACGAACAGAATCGCCCGCTCACCTTCGCCGTACAGGTACCAGGCGATCCGCGTTCCGTCTGCGCTCACCGCGTTGCCGCGCTCTCGACAACGGGGAGCGGCGATCACGCGGGGACGATACAAAGGCTCGGTGAGATACGGCCAGACGGGTCCCGAGTCTCGCGCGTGACTATGCGTGCTCGGGCGCGAGCCCGGGCTCGCCGCGGTGCCCGCGCTCGATGAGCGGGAGCCCCTCGCGCCGAAGCCGGCGGACGACGATCGCGAGCGCGGCCACCCACACGATGCCGAGCGCGGCGTAGGCAAGGGTGCGCACGTCGCCGGGGACGCCGTAGGTGTCGAACATCGTCCGCGTGTTCGTGATCAGGATGAGACCGCCGACGGAGGCGCCGAGCAGCGACGGCGTCACGTGCCGGACCAGCCACGCGGCGAGCGGTGCGGCCACGACGCCACCGATCAGGAGCGCCGCGACGTATTTGAAGGCGATGCCCTGGCTGCCGAGCGAGAGCAGGAAGCCGATGCTCGCCGCGAGCGCGACGATGAACTCGCTCGTGTCCACCGAGCCGATGACCTTCCGCGGCTCGTACTTCCCGCTCGCGAGGATCGTCGGTGTCGCGACCGGTCCCCAGCCGCCGCCGCCCGTCGCGTCGACGAAGCCGGCGCCGAGGCCGAGCGGCGCGAGGTAGCGGCCGCGGATGTACTTGCGTCCCCGCGGCTTCGGCGTGCCGAAGAGCGTGAAGCGGACGAGGATGTAGGTCCCGATCGCGAGCAGGATGCCGGCCATCCACGGCCGTGCAAGCTCGGCGGAGATCGAGCTCAGGACGACCGCGCCCACGAACGCGCCGATCGCACCCGGGATGCCGATCCGCCTCACCGTGCGCCAGTCGATGTTGCCGAAGCGCCAGTGCGAGAAGCCCGAGACCGCGGTCGTCCCTAGCTCTGCGAGGTGCACGGACGCCGACGCGGTCGCCGGATTGAGCCCGTACGCGAGCAGCAGCGTGGACGACGTGGCGCCGTACGCCATGCCCAGGGCGCCGTCGACGAGCTGGGCGAAGAAACCGATGACGATGAGAACGATAAGAGCGGGCATTCCGACTGAGCGGAGATTGTTGACAGAAATAGTAAACTTAGGCGATTTGTACAAGCTACGGGTTGCGCTGCTCCGGTGTCAACCGGAACCGTGTCCGGAACGTGTCGGAAGGGAGGCGAACGTGTGGGTCTCACGCAGGACCGACTACGCGACGCGGGCGATCCTCGCCCTTGCGATCGACGGCGGCGGCCCTCTGAAGCTGCAGGCGATCGCGGAGCGAACCGCGGTCCCGCAATCGGTGCTCGAGCAGGTGATGCCGACGATGCGGACCGCGGGCATCGTGCGCTCCGAGCGAGGTCCGGCCGGCGGCTATCGGTTGAACAAGGCGCCGGAGGAGATCACGCTCGAGCGCGTCGTGCGGCTCTTCCAGGGGCCGCTCGCGCCGATCAGTTGCGCGACGCGGCACAACCCCGAGCCGTGCCCGATGATGATCGGCTGCTCGCTGCGGGACGTCTGGGAGGAAGTGCGTGACGCGACGATCCGGCTGCTCGGCAGCGTGACCTTCGCCGACCTCGCCTCCGATGCGGGCGGCCCGTGGATCGACCCGTCGCTCATCGCGCCCGTCCCGAACCCGGATACCACCGGCGAGCGGGCGTCCGCCTGACTCCGAGGCCCGGGGCTATGTCTCCGCGAAGACGCGCTCGCGCTGTGCGCGCACCCAGACCGTCTGCCCGCGCCACAGGCCGAGGGTGTCCCACTTCTCGCGCGTCATGAGCGCGACGATCTCGGCGCCGCTCGCGTCGTGCAGCTCGATCTTCACGTCGCGGCCGAGGATGGTCACGCGGACGATCATCGCCTCCACCGCACCCTCGTCCGCCTCCGCGAGCAGCTCGATGTCGTGCGGGCGGACGAGCGCGTCGCCGATCGGCTGCGCGTCCCCGACGAACGTCATCACGAACCCGGTCGCCGGCTCGTCGTAGAGCTCGCGCGGGCCGCCGACCTGCTCGAGCCGGCCGTGGTTGATGACCGCGATCTGGTCGGAGATCTCCATCGCCTCGTCCTGGTCATGGGTGACGAAGACCGTCGTCACGTGCACGACGTCGTGCAGCCGCCGGAGCCATTCGCGGAGCTCGGCGCGGACGCGCGCGTCGAGCGCGCCGAAGGGCTCGTCGAGGAGCAGCACCTGCGGCTCCGGCGCCAGCGCGCGGGCGAGGCCCATGCGCTGACGCTGGCCGCCCGAGAGCTGGGCGGGATACCGGTGTCCGAAGTTCTGGAGCTGGACGAGGTTGAGGAGCTCGTCCACGCGGTCCGCGACCTCGGCCTTCGGCCGCTTTCGCACCTTCAGCCCGAAGGCGACGTTCTCGCGCACGGTCATGTGCTTGAACGCGGCGTAGTGCTGGAAGACGAAGCCGACGTTTCGCTTCTGCGGCGACAGCGACGTCGCGTCCTGGCCCGAGAGCAGGATCTCGCCCTCGTCCGCGGTCTCGAGGCCCGCGATGATTCGGAGGAGCGTCGACTTGCCGGACCCGCTCGGTCCGAGCAGCGCGGTCAGCGACCCGCTCTCGACGTCGAGCGACACGTCCTCGAGGGCCACGAAGTCGCCGAAGCGCTTGGAGACGTTGCGGACGAGGATTGACATCTAGACGGACTCCTGCGTTTGTTGTGCGCAAGATCGGGATCCGCTCGGGCGGCTCCCGATCGCGCGAAGACCCCTGAAGGCGGCCGCTTCGCGGCCGCGGGCGTATGGCTTCATGACAACTCCCGTGGACGGATCACGGTCATGGCGACGAGCACGAGGATCGCGATGAGTGCGAGCACGATCGAGATCGCGTACGCCCCCGCGAGGTCGAAGGCGTCGTAGCGCTCCTGCACGCGGAGGGTCGCGGTCTCCGTCTCGCCCTGGACGCGGCCCGAGACGACGGCGACGGCGCCGTACTCGCCGAGGCAGCGCGCGGTCGTGAGGATCACGCCGTAGATCACGGCCCAGCGGATCGACGGCAGCGTGATCCGCCAGAAGGTCTGCCAGCCGCCGGCGCCGAGCGTGTAGGCCGCCTGCTCCTGCTCGTCGCCGACTTCGCGCAGCGTCGGCACGACCTCGCGCGCGACGAACGGCAGCGACACGAAGATCGTCGCGATCACCATGGACGGGAGCGCGAAGAGCACGTCGATCCCGTGGTCGGCGAGCCAGCTCCCGAACCAGCCCTCCTGGCCGTAGAGCAGGAAGAGCGAGAGGCCGACGACGACGGGCGAGAGCGCGAGCGGCAGGTCGATGAACGCGTTCAGCAGACCCTTGCCGGGGAACTTCCTGCGCACGATGGCGAGGGCACAGACGATCCCGAAGACGGTGTTCACGGGGACCGCGATCGCCGTGATGAGGAGCGTCAGCTTGAACGCGTTGATCGTCTCCGGGGTGGTGAGCGCGTCCCACGCCGGCGCGAAGCCGTCCTCGAACGTGCGCCAGAAGACGAGCGCGAGCGGCCCGACGAGGATCACCGCGAGATATCCGAGCGCGACGAAGCGCAGGCCGAGGCGCTTGGCGAGGCTAGGCAGCGTCCGCTCCGGTGCCGGCAAGCCGGCACCTGCGCTCTTGCGTGCTCCGTCGAGCCTACGCACGGTCGTGCCTCGTGGCGAGCCAGCGGATTCCGCCGATGGCGAGCAGGGCGAGGAAGGAGATCGCGAGCAGCACGACCGCGACGGCCGCGGCCGACGCCGAGTCGCCGCTCTCGATGCGGCCGAAGATGTACACGGACGAGACCTCGGTCTCGAAGGGGATGTTCCCCGTGATGATCACGAGCGAGCCGAACTCGCCGACGGCCTTCGCGAACGCCAAGGCGACCCCGGACAGGATCCCGGGAAGGATGTTCGGCAGCACGATGCGCCGGAACGTCGTCCAGTTCGAGGCGCCCAGGGAGTGCGCGGCCTCCTCGAGCTCGCTATCGAGCTCCTGGAGGACGGGCTGCACGGTGCGGACGACGAAGGGGAGCGTCACGAACATCAGAGCCAGCACGATCGAGGCCTTCGAGAATGCGACGTTGATGCCGACCGGCGACGTCGGACCGTAGAGCGCCAGCAGGGTGAGCCCGGCGACGATCGTCGGGAGCGCGAACGGGAGGTCGATGATCGCGTTGACCACCGCCTTCCCGCGGAAGTCGTCCCGGACGAGGACCCAAGCCGTGATCGTGCCGAGGAAGGCGTTCAGCACGGCGACTCCGACCGAGGCGGCGAGCGTGATCTTCAGGGCCGAGAGGGCCTCCGGGCTCGACACGGAGTCCCAGAACGTCTGCGTCCCTTCGCTCGTCGCCTCCCACAGCAGCGCGGCCATGGGCAGGCCGACCATGACCGTGAGAAACGTCGTCACGAAGCCGAGGGACAGGGCCGTTGCGGCCCTGTCCCTCGAAGCCCGGGAGCGCCCGGGGCGGCTGACCGCGATGTCAGCCAGTCGAGCCCCCGACGAGTCGCTGGAAGCGGGCCATGATGCCCGTCTTCGGGTGGAAGAAGCGCTTCTGCACCTTCGTCCACCCGCCCAGATACGGCTCGTCGATCGTGAAGAGACCGGGCCGGGAGGGGAACTTGGAGCGGTGCCGGCGCTCGATGCTGGGCAGGATCGAGCGGTAGCCCTGGCTCGCATACACCTGCTGCGCGGCCGGCGTCCGGAGGAAGCGGATGAACGCGTTCGCCGCGGCCTTGTTCTCGCTCGTCTTCGTGACCGCGATCGGGTTCTCGATCAGGATCGTCGACTTGGGGATGACCCAGGCGAGGTCGAGCCCCTGCAGGCGCGAGAAGAACGCCTCGTTCTCGTACGCGAGCAGGACGTCGCCCTTCCCGCTGTTGAACGTGTTCAGCGACGCGCGGGCGCTCACGTCCTGGACGACGACGTTACGCCAGAGCTTCAGCAGCTTCGCCTGCGCCTGCTTGTCGGTGGCGCCTCCGCGTCGCCAGGAGCCGTACGCGGCCATGACGTTCCAACGTGCCCCGCCGGACGTGAACGGGTTCGGCGTCACGATGTCGACGTCGGGGCGAAGGAGGTCGTTCCAGGTCCGGATCTTCTTCGGGTTTCCGTTGCGCAGCACCATCACGACGACCGAGTTCGAGACCATCCCCTTGTACGGCTGGTTCTTCCACTTCGGGTCGACGAGGTCGGGCGTCAGCGCGTCCACGTCCGGCGCGAGCGAGAGCGCGACGAGGTCGGCCTTCAGCCCGGCGCGGACGGCGCGGGACTGCTCGCCGGAGGCGCCGTACGACTGCTTGAAAGTGACGTCCCGGCCGGCGGCCGTGCTCTGGAACATGGGGATGAGCTTCGCGTAGGCCTCACGCGGGGTCGTGTACGCGACGAGGCTGAGCTCGGTGGCGCTCGCCGCCGTCGAGGACGCCGGGGCGCTCGTCGCCGCGGAGCCGACGCTCGCGAGGAGGGCGCCAAGCGCCACGAGAAAGGCGATGGTCAAGAGAGGACCGCGCATGTGTCTCCTTTCGGTGAGTCCGACTTACCTGACTTTGTTGACAAAACTACTAAACAAAGTAGATCGGAAGACAACCACGGATGCGCTTTCCTGTCAACCGAGAACCGGAGCTGCGCTTGTCGGCGGGGCGGGACGAGAGCGGCGTTATCGTTCGGTGAGATGGCTATCGCGACGCGCGAGTACGGGCTCTTCATCGGCGGCGAGGCCGTGGAGCCCGCGGCGGGCGAGATCAGCGAGCTGACCGAGCCGGCGACCGGCGAGTCGCTCGCCCGGGCAGCCATGGCCGGAGAGGCCGACGTCGACCGCGCCGTCGAGGCTGCCCGCGGCGCGCTCGCGGGAGACTGGGGCAAGACCCCCGGCACCGAGCGCGCGCGCCTCCTCCACGCCCTCGCCGACGCGATCGTGGCGAATCGCGCCGAGCTCACCGAGCTCGAGGCGCGGAACGTCGGCAAGGCGATCTCCTCGGTCAAGGCCGAGCTCCACCAGGCGGTCGAGAACTTCCGCTACTACGCCTCCGCGATCGCGACCATCGGCGGCCGCGCGAACTCGATCGGAGGCTCGCTCCTCTTCTACTCGCTGAAGGAGCCGGTCGGCGTCGCCGGGCAGATCGTCCCCTGGAACTACCCGCTGATGATGGCGACCTGGAAGCTCGCGCCCGCGCTCGCAGCGGGCTGCTCGGTCGTCCTCAAGCCCGACCCGCAGACGCCGCTGACCGCGATCCGGCTCGCCGAGCTCGCGGCCGAGGTCGGCTTCCCTGCGGGCTCGCTCAACGTCGTCCCCGGCGACGGGCCGACGACCGGTGCGTACCTCGTCCGGCATCCGGGCGTCGACAAGGTCGCGTTCACGGGCTCCACCAAGACCGGCGGCGAGATCATGCGCCTCGCCTCGGAGCCGGTGAAGCGCGTCACGCTCGAGCTCGGCGGCAAGAGCCCGAACCTCGTCTTCGCGGACGCGGATCTCGCGAGCGCCGTGCCGAGCTCCGCGTGGGCGATCTACTACGCCGCGGGCCAGAGCTGCGAGGCGCGCTCGCGGCTGCTCGTCGAGAGCTCGATCTACGACGACGTCGTCTCGCAGATGAGCGACTTCGCGGGCCAGGTCAAGGTCGGCGACCCGCTCGACCCGGAGACGCAGATGGGCTCGCTCATCTCCACGGGGCATCGCGACCGCGTGCACGGATACGTCGAGCGCGGCGCCGGTGAGGGCGCGGAGGTCGTCGCGGGCGGCTCGGTGCCGGAAGGCGCGGGCGCGTTCTACCCGCCGACGGTCGTCGCGGCGACGAACGACCTCGAGATCGCGCAGGAGGAGGTCTTCGGCCCGGTCGTGACGGTGACGCCGTTCGAGGACGAGAAGGACGCGATCAGGCTCGCGAACGACGTGCGCTACGGGCTGATGGCCACGGTGTGGACCGGCGATCCGGCGCGCGGCCACCGCATCGCGGCTCGGATCAAGTCGGGGACGGTCGGGATCAACATGCCGTACACGGCCTTCCCCGGGATTCCGTTCGGCGGGTACAAGCAGTCGGGCTTCGGGCGGGAGCTCGGGCTCGAGACGCTCGACCTGTACCTCGAGACGAAGAGCGTCGTCGTCTCCACGGGCGCGCGGCCCATCAACCCGTTCGGCTTGTAGGCGCAGGGTTGTAGACAGAACGCGCTATCGGTGGGCCGTGCTGGCCGCGGGGACGGCGGCGGCGACGAGCAACGCGGCGTTCGGGATCGGCCTGCCGGTGATCGTCCCGCAGCTCCGCGAGGAGTACGACCTCTCGCTCGGCCAGATCGGGGTCATGCTCGCCGCGTCGTGGGTCGGGACGACGCTCACGCTCCTGCCGTGGGGCTTGCCGCCGACCGCTTCGGCGAGCGGCTGGCGCTCACCGTCGGGATGCTCTGCAGCGCCGCCTGCCTCGTCGGCGCCGCGTTCGCCTCGAGCTTCGAGCAGCTCGTGGTGTTTCTCCTGCTCGTCGGCGCTGCTGGCAGCGCGGTCAACTCCGCGAGCGGGAAGGCGGTCATGCACTGGTTCGGGCCGGAGGAGCGCGGCTTCGCCCTCGGCGTCAGGCAGACCGCGATCCCGCTCGGAGGCCTCATCGGCGCGCTCACCTTGCCTCCGATCGCCGAGGCCGGGGGCTCGGAGGCGGCGTTTCTCTTTCTCGCCGCGCTCATCGTCGGCGGCGCGGTGGTCGGCGCGCTCGTGCTGCGCGGGCGGGATGCAGAGGACGGGATCGAGCCCGCCTCGGTCGGCCGCACGATCGCGGACACGAAGCTCTGGCGGCTGTCGGTCGGCAGCGGCCTCTTCCTGTACGCGCAGATCGCGGTGATCGGCTTCGGCGTGCTCTTCCTCGTCGACGAGCACGGCTTCTCGACGCAGTCCGCGGCGCTCGTGTTCGCGGCCGGGCAGGTTCTCGCCGCGGCCTTCCGTATCGGCGGAGGACGGTGGTCGGACCTGATGGGCGCGCGGATCGTGCCGCTGCGGCGCGTGGGTGTCTCGATCGTCGCGGTGATGCTGCTGACGGCGCTGCTCGCGGGCGGCCCGTTGTGGCTGCTCGTCCCCACGCTCATCCTGGCCTGCGGGCTGACGATGGCGTGGAACGGGCTCTCGTTCACCGCCGCCGCGGAGCTCGCCGGCGCCCTTCGAACCGGCGCCGCGATCGGCGTTCAACAGACGGTGCTGGCCGCGGTCGGCGTCGCCGCGCCCGTGCTGTTCGCGGCGACGGTCTCGTGGGCGTCTTGGCCCGTGGCCTTCGTCGTCGCGGCGCTGATCCCGCTCGCCGGGTGGTGGCTGCTCGCCGCGCTGAGCGAGCATTGACCCAGGACGAGGGCCGGGCATGCCCGGTCTCTACAGCCACAGGACGTAGGCGCCGGGCATGCCCGGCGCACCGCCATACACTCACGCGGTGCGCGTCCTCGAGCGGCTCGAGCAGCTGTACGTGATCGGCGGCGGCCCCGGCGCCAACCGGCCGCACGCCAGCCCGGCCGAGGACGAGGCGCACGAGCTCGCGGCGGCGTGGATGCGGGAGGCCGGGCTCTCGGTCGAGGTCGACGAGTCTGGGAATCTCCTCGGCCGGTCCGCGCGTCGCGACGATGTCTGGGTGGGATCGCATCTCGACTCAGTCCCCCGCGGAGGTCGCTATGACGGCGCGCTCGGAGTTGTCGCCGGAATCGAGGCGGTCGAGCGGGCCGGAGCGGGGTCGGTGGTGTCGTTTCGCGGCGAGGAGGTCGGCTGCATCGGGAGTCGCGCCATGTGTGCGACCGGTCTCGGGCTTCCGCGTGCGTTCCTCGAGCCGCACGTCGAGCAGGGGCCAGTGCTCGCGGACGCGGGCGTCCCGCTCGGTGTCGTGACGTCGATCGTCGGCTACGCGCGCGGCGAGCTCGTGTTCGAGGGCCGGGCGGGGCACGCGGGAACGACGCCGATGGCGGCTCGTGATGACGCGCTCGTCGCGGCGGCAGAGCGGATCCTCGAGATTCGCGACGCGGCGTGGCAGGTCGAGGGTGCTGTCGCGACCGTCGGCGAGCTCGAGGTCGAGCCGGGCGCGAGCAACGTGATCCCGTCGCGGGCGCGGATGTCGGTCGACGTGCGCGCGCCGGACGCGGACGGGCTCGCGCGGCTCGTCGCGTCGATCGGGTTCGAGCCGGCGCAGTTCACGGAGCCGGCTGTGATGGACGCAGGGCTCCGCGACGTCCTCCGGGAGGAGATCGCCGCACGCGGTGGGCCTGCGCTCGACCTACCCTCGGGAGCGGGGCACGACGCCGGGATCCTCGCCGCTGCGGGAGTCCCGAGCGCGATGCTCTTCGTCCGCAGCCTGAACGGCGGCGTCAGCCATTCGCCGGACGAGCTCTCGTCCGACGAGGACGTGGCCCTCGCGGTCGAGGTCCTGACCGGCGCACTCGCACGGACAGCGGGCTCCTAGCGGGAGACCTGTCGGAAAGGGCGGCCAAGTTACAAGTTGTAACTTGGCGTCTGTTCGTGCCACGGCCTCTTCGGCCGGGTCGGAGGCTCAGCCCTCGCGGAAGACGATCTCCTGCGCGCCCTCCCAGAGCATGCGCCGGCCGAGCTCGCGCAGGTTCTCGTTGCCCGGACACGATGGTCGCGAAGTGGTTCCCCGCGAGCGCCCCTGCTTTGCTCGCGAACGCGACGTACCCGTACGCGAGCAGGAGCTCGGTCTCGCTCACGCCGCCGGGGTAGAAGATCAGCTCGCCCGGGCTCGGGTAGCGCGTCGCGTTCTCGGGGCCGATGCCGACGTCGAGGTCGCCCATCGGGATCCAGCCGCCCTCGCCCGACCAGCGGACGTGGATGATCTGCGACTCGAGCGGGAGCATCCGCTGGAACGCGGCCACGGTCTCGGGCGCAGCCTCCTCCTCGAAGCGCGCCTCGAACCGGAAGCCGCCTGCAGTGATCTCGAGCACGCGGCAGACCCTAGTCGCGCGCCTCTGGTCGCGCCCGCATGCGCGTGTGCGTCGTGGTCTCCTCGTAGGGCTCGAAGCCGAGCGTGGCGTAGAGCTTCGCCGCGCGCGGGTTGCTGTGCAGCACCTGGAGCGTCACCGGCTTCCCCGCCCGCGCGCCCTCCTCGAGCACCTGGCTGACGATCGCGGATCCGAGCCCGCGCCCCTGCCATTCCGGCAGGAGCATGATGTCCGCCAGGAAGATCTCGTCCGGCCGGTCCTCGACCGCCAACAGGCCGACGTCGGCCGACCCGGCACGAACGATCTGGCAGCGCGTGGGGTCGAAGTGCTCGTCGAGGTACGCGACCTGTTCGTCATCGTCCCAGCCCCAGATCGCGTCCACGTACTCCTTCATCGTCGTGCGCTTCAGCTCGAAGACGAAGTCGTAGTCGTCACGGGACGCGGGCCTGAGCGACCAGACGGGAGTCGACACGACTAGGGTGACTGCGCGATCCAGGCCCCGAGCAACTCGCGCTCCTCCTCGGTCATCCCGGTCACGTTGCCCGGTGGCATCGTCTCCGTGAGAACGGCCACGCGTTCGATGTCCTCGGCTCGCGCCTCGATCTCGGCCTGCGTTTCCAGCTGAACCCCGAGCGGCGCGGCGGCGCCCGAGTGGCACGTCGCGCAGCGCTCCTCGACGATGGGCTGGATCTGCGAGAAGGAGACCGGCCCGGCGGTGGACGGCGGCGCGTTCTCCGGCTCGAGCCAGAACGCCAGCGCGACGACGCCCGCAGCGGCCGCGCCGAGGATCCACCAGGCCCGATACCCGGTGTGCCAGAGGTTGAAGAAGTGCCTGACGCCGGCGAGGAGAACCGAGATGAGCACGAGCGCGAGCCAGGCGTCCTCGTGCCCGAACACGAACGCGAAGTGCCCGACGAGCATCGTGAAGAGCACGGGCAGCGTCAGGTAGTTGTTGTGCACCGAGCGGCGCTTTGCCTCGAGCAGCGGCTCCTCGCTCGGTAGCCGTCCTGCCTCCATCGCGGCCACGAGCATGCGGTGCGCCGGGATGATCACGAGCAGGACGTTCGCGGCCATGATCGTCCCGACCATCGCGCCGACCTGGAGGAACGCGGCGCGGGGTGCGAAGAGCTCCGCCGAGGCCCACGCCGCGAGCGCGAGGAACACGACGCCGTACGCGGCGAACCAGAGCTGGCTCCACCGGCCGATCGTCCGGCAGAGCAGCTCGTAGACGGCCAACGCGAGCACGAGACCGCCGACCGAGAGCGCGATCGCCTCCCACTCGTCGAGCGCAGCCACCGCCGGATCGACGAGCCGCGTGTCCGCGTCGAAGTAGTAGAGGACGACGAGGAGCGCGAAGCCGGAGAGCCACGTCGTGTACGCCTCCCACTTGAACCAGTGCAGAGGCTCGGGCATCTCCGCGGGCGCGAGGCGGTACTTCTGCGAGCGGTAGAGGCCGCCGCCATGGACGCCCCAGAACTCGCCGGCGACACCGGGCGCGGTCTCCGGCCGCTTCGGCGGCCGCAGCGACAGGTCGAGGCGGACGAAGTAGAACGAGGCGCCGATCCACGCGATCCCGGCGGTCACGTGGAGCAGCCGGAGGCAGGCGTCGAGGACGTCCCTCAGGTACGGGTCCATCGATCCCTGGCGATCGCGACGAGCTCGCGGCAGCCGGTGTCGAGCTCCTCCTCTCGCGTGTTCGCGATGCGATCGCGCAGCACCTCGAGGATCTCGCGCTTCGGGCGGCCGGCGACGAATACGACGAAGCGGAAGCCGAACTTCTCCTGGTAGATCTGGTTCAGGTACGCGAGCTCGGAGAGGACGGCCGGGTCGCCGGACGGGCCCTGCTCCTCGGCCGAGCGGGCCGAGAGCGTCCGCGCGCCGATCGCGGGATGCGCGTCGAGCGCCTCGATCTTCTCCTCCTCGCCGAGCTTCTCGAGCACCGAGTCGGCGCTGCCGAGCGGGTCCTCGATCTGGGCCAGCCGTTCGACGAGAACGGTGCGTCCCTCGAACAGCTCCTCGAGCTGCTCGACGCTCAGCTTCCGCGGTAGGTCGCGCATCCGAAGGGAGAGACGAGCAGCGGGACGTGGTGGTGGCCGTCGGTGAGCTCGACCTCGAGCTCGACCCGCGTGAAGTAGGGCGAGGGCGGCCAGAAGACGATCGAGTAGCGGCCGGGGTCGAGGGCCTCGGCGAGGGGAGCGATGCGCCCGTCGGCATTCGTCTCCCCGACAGCGAGGACTTCGCGGTCGCGACACAGCTCGACCCGAACGCCGCTCGCGGGTCGCCCGGCGGCCGTGTCGAGGACATGCGTTGAGACGGAGGTGCTCACGACGCGAATCTTCGCGCCTGCGCGCGATGGACGCGTGCGATCTCGGCCTCGTCGGCGCGGACGAGCGCGCCGCCGCGGACGACATCGGTGCCGGCGACGACCAGTCGATCAACTCTGTGCGGAGCCGACAGCACGAGCCCCGCGACCGGGTCCTCCGCGCCGCCGAGCTCGAGGATGTCTCGCCGCCAGATCGCGAGATCCGCGCATTTGCCCTGCTCCAGCGACCCGATGTCGTCGCGGCCGAGCACGGACGCGCCTCCGCGCGTGCCGAGCCTGAGCGCCTGGCGGGCGGTCATCGCCGCCGGCCCGCCACGGCCGCGCGCGACGAGCAGGGCCTGCTTCACCTCGAAGAGCAGGTCGCTGCGCTCGTTGGACGCCGACCCGTCCACGCCGAGCCCCACGCGGACGCCTGCGTCGACGAGCTCGCGTACAGGTGCGATACCAGCGCCCAGTCGGAGATTCGAAGTCGGGCAGTGCGCGACACCCGTCCCGGTCACGCCGAAGTCCTGGATGTCATCCGGTGAGAAGTGGACGCAGTGCGCGCACCACACGTCGCCCCCGAGCCAGCCGAGGTCGGTGAGGTACTCGACCGGGGTGCAGCCGTAGAGCTCGAGGCAGTACGCGTTCTCCTCGACCGTCTCCGCGAGGTGCGTGTGCAGCACGAGGCCGTGGCGGCGGGCGAGCCGGGCCGACTCCTCCATCAGGCGACGGGTCACCGAGAACGGCGAGCAGGGGGCGACCGCGATCTGGACGCGCGCGCCAGGCCCGGGCTCGTGCAGCGCTCCGACGAGTCGCTCGGTGTCCGCGAGCACGGCATCGAGCTCCTCGACGAGCTCGTCAGGCGGGAGCCCGCCGTCGGAGACTCCGAGGTCCATGGAGCCACGCGACGCGACGATGCGCACGCCGAGCTCGCGCGCGGCCTCCACCTCGGCCTCGACGAGCCCCGTGCATCCCCGCGGGAAGACGTAGTGGTGGTCGAAGACAGTCGAGCACCCCGAGAGCGCGAGCTCTGCGAGCCCTGTGCGCGCCGCGGCGTGCTCGGACTCGGCGTCGATCCTCGCCCACACCGGGTAGAGCTCGCGGAGCCAGCTGAAGAGATCCGCCTGCTGGGCCCGCGCGCGGGTGAGGGTCTGGTACAGGTGGTGGTGCGTGTTGACGAGCCCCGGCGTGACGACCGCGCCTCCGAGGTCGACGCGCTCGTCCGCTTCCGGCTCCTCGCCTGCGCCCACATCGGAGATGAACCCGTCCTCGATGAGGACCCACCCGTCCGGATGCTCCGTCCCGGCGTCGTCGCACGTGACGATCCAGCCGCTGGCGAAGAGGCGTTTCATGTCTCGAGCGGGACGAGCTCGAAGCGGTCGACGTCCACGAGCCCGCGGTCGGTGATCTTCAGCTGCGGGATCACCGAGAGCGCGAGGAACGAGAGTGTGAGGAACGGCGTCGCGCCCGTCCAGCCGAGCGCGTGGGCGGCCTCGTTGCAGGCGCGGCTCTGGGCGATCACGTCCGGCAGCCGCGCGTCCGAAAGGAGTCCGGCGATGGGCAGCGGGCACTCGGCGACGACGCGCAGGTCCTCGACCGCGACGATCCCGCCGCCGATCTCCGCGAGCCGCTCGACCGCGAAGGCCATGTCCCGGTCGGCCATGCCCACGACGACGAGGTTGTGCGCGTCGTGCGCGACCGTCGACGCGAGCGCACCGCGCCGGAGCCCCGACCCCGCGAGGAAGCCGATCCCCATCCGCCCCGTCGCGAGGTGCCGCTCGACGACCGCGATCTTCGCGAGGTCGCGCTCGGGATCGGCGAGCGCGAGCCCGCCCTCGACCAGCGGCTCGCGCGCGAGCGCCTCGGTGACCACCTGCTCGGGGATCAGGCCGATCGCGCGGACGCTCGCACCGGTCGCGCGGATCGCGAAGTCCTCGGGCGAGACCGGCTGGATGCGCACCGTCTGCCGCACCCAGTCCGGGATCTCGACGGGCGGCGTGTCCTCGATGGGGCGTCCCCGCTTCAGGACGAGGTCGGGCACGAAGGAGACGAGGTCTGGGAGGACGACGAGGTCCGCCTGGTAGCCGGGGGCAATCGCGCCGTGCCGCCCGAGCCCGTGCCAGAGCGCCGGGTGGTGCGACGCCATCAGCAGCGCGTCCTCCGGCGCGACACCAGCGGCCACCGCTTTTCGCACCATGCCGTTGACGTGGCCGTCGTCGACGATGTCGTCGGGGTCGCGGTCGTCGGTGCAGAACGCGATCCGCCCGGGGCCGTACTCGGCGACGAGGGGCATGAGATCGACGAGGTTGCGCGCCATCGAGGCCTCGCGCGCGAGCAGCCACATTCCGGCGCGCAGGCGCTCGCGGCCCTCCTGGACCGTCAGCGCCTCGTGATCCGACCGGATCCCTGACGCCGCGTAGGCCTGAAGAGCCTTCCCGACGACACCGGGCGCGTGGCCGTCGACGTGGCGCGCGCCGTCGAGCGCAAGCTTCGCGAGCTCGCCGTCGGCGCCCTGGATGACTCCGGGAAAATTCATCATCTCCGCGAGCCCGAGCACGCGCCGCCGGCGCATGAGCGCCTCGAGGTCGCCCGGGTCGAGCGGGCGCCGCGGGGACTCGAACGGCGACGCGGGCACGCACGACGGCGCCATGAAGTACACGTCGAGCTGGAGCCCCGCCGACGCGTCGAGCAGCCAGTGCACGCCGTCGACGCCGAGGACGTTGGCGATCTCGTGCGGGTCGGCGACGACCGCCGTCGTCCCGAGCGGGAGCACGAGCCGCGCGAACTCGTCGACCATGAGCTTCACCGACTCGAGGTGCATGTGCGCGTCGACGAAGCCGGGGACGACGAAGCGCCCCGAGGCGTCGAGCGTCTCGCGGCCCTCGTAAGAGCCGAGCCCGGCGACGACGCCGTCGACCACGGCCACGTCGCACTCGAGCCACTCTCTCGTAAAGACCGAGAAGACCTGCCCACCGCGCACGACGAGGTCGGCGGGCTCGTCTCCGCGAGCGACGGCCAGCCGGCGGCGGAGCGCCTCCATGCGCGACAGCGTAATACGCTTGCGCACCATGGACGTCCTCACGCCGCGCTCGCTCGAGGAGGCGCTCGAGCTGAGGTCCGAGCACCCGGACGCGGTGCCGATCCAGGGCGGAACCGACGTCATGGTCGCGCTCAACTTCGACCACCTGCGGCCGGAGACCATCCTCAACCTGAACGAGGTCGCGGAGCTCCGCGGCTGGTCGCGCGAGAACGGCTCGCTCCGCCTCGGATCGGGCCTTACGTACGCGGAGCTGATGCGCGAGCCGCTCGCGGACGAGCTTCCGGCGCTCGCCGAGGCCTCGCGCACCGTCGGCTCGCCGCAGATCCGCAACCGCGGCACGATCGGCGGGAACCTCGGCACCGCCTCGCCCGCCGGGGACGCGCTGCCTCCGCTCCTGATCGAGGAGGCCGAGGTCGAGCTCGCGAGCGTCGGCGGGACGCGACGAGTGCCGCTCGGCGAGTTCCTCGTCGGGCCGAAGCGGAACGCGCTCGCGGACGACGAGTTGATCTCAGCGGTGCTCGTCCGCCCGAGCGAGCAGCCGCAGACGTTCATGAAGGTGGGGCCGCGGAACGCGATGGTGATCGCGGTCTGCTCGCTCGCGCTCGTCGCCGACCGGGAGCGCGGCGAGTTGCGCGCGGCGTACGGCTCGTCCGGGCCGGTCGTCGGCCTCGTGCGCGGCTCACTCGACGCGGACGACTTCGCGGAGCAGGTCGCGGCCGCGGCGAGCCCGATCGACGACGTGCGCGGCACTGCCGCGTACCGCAGGCATGCGCTGCGCGTTCTCACAGGACGCGCCCTGAAGAGGTGCCTCGCGTGAGGATCGAGCTCACGGTCAACGGCGACGCGCGCGAGGCCGAGGTTTGGGCGGGCGAGAGCTTGCTCACCGCGCTTCGCGACCGGCTCGGGCTTCCGGGATCGAAGAACGCGTGCGAGCAGGGGGAGTGCGGGTCGTGCTCGGTCCAACTCGACGGGACGCTCGTCTGTGCCTGCCTCGTCCTCGCCGTCCAGGCGGACGGCCACGAGGTCGTCACGGTCGAGGGTCTCGCGGGCGCCGACGGCGACCTGCACCCGGTGCAGGAGGCGTTCGTCGAGGCAGGCGCGGTGCAGTGCGGCTTCTGCACCCCGGGGCTCGTGGTCGCAGCGGCGGATCTCCTCCAGGACAACCCGGAGCCGACGGACGACGAGATCCGCGAGGCGCTCTCCGGGAACCTCTGCCGGTGCACGGGCTACCAGAAGATCCTCGATGCGGTCCACTTGGCGGCCGCGAAGTGAGCGCTCCCGCCCGCACGGTGCGCGGGCTCGAGCGCGGCGTCGCGACTCCGGCCACGCGCCGGCACGACGGCGTGCCGAAGGTCAAGGGCGAGTTCGCGTACTCGAGCGACCTCGAGGCGGCGGGGATGCTGTGGGGGCACACGGTCCGGAGCCCGCACGCGCACGCGCGCGTGCTCTCGATCGACACGGCCGAGGCGTCGCGGATGCCGGGCGTGCACGCGGTGCTGACGCAGGACGACGTCCCCGGCCAGAAGACGTACGGGCTCGATTTCCCGGACCAGCCGGTGCTGGCCGACGGGCGCGTGCGCTACTTCGGCGAGGCGGTCGCGATCGTGGCGGCGGAGGAGCCGGAGCAGGCGCGCCGTGCGGCCGAGGCCGTTCGAGTCGAGTACGAGCCGCTCGAGCCGGTCGTCGATCCCGAGCGCGCGACCGAGTCGGAGCCGCTGCATCCGCCCGATACGACCGCGCGCCACGGCTTCCGCGAGGATCCGCGGCCGAACGTCGTCCGCGCGCTCGTCATCCGCCGCGGCGACCCGGATGCGGCCGGCGACGTGACGGTCTCTGGCGTCTACGAGATCGGCCAGCAGGATCAGGCGTTCCTCGGGCCCGAGTCCGGGCTCGCCGTTCCGGACGGCGAGGGCGGCGTCGACATCCACGTCGCGACGCAGTGGACGCACGTCGACCGCGACCAGGTGGCGCCGTGTCTCGCGCTCGAGCCGGAGCAGGTGCGGATCCACCTCGCGGGCGTGGGCGGCGCGTTCGGCGGGCGGGAAGACCTCTCGATCCAGGTCCACGCCGCCCTGCTCGCGCTGCGGACGGAGCGGCCGGTGAAGATGGTCTACAACCGCCAGGAGTCGTTCGTCGGCCACATCCATCGCCATCCGGCGAGGATCTGGGCCGAGCATCGGGCGACGGCGGCGGGACAGCTCGTCTCGGTGCGGATGCGGATTCTCCTGGACGGCGGCGCGTACGCGTCCTCGTCGGAGGCCGTGATCTCGAACGCGTGCTCGTTCGCGGTCGGGCCGTACGCGGTCGAGAACGTCCTCGTCGACGGTCTCGTCGTGTACACGAACAACCCGCCCTGCGGCGCGATGCGCGGATTCGGGGCGGTGCAGACCTGCTTCGCGGCCGAGGCGCAGATGGACAAGCTCGCCGCGGCGCTCGGCATCGACCCGGTCGAGCTCCGGCTCCTGAACGCGCTCGAGCCGGGCGGCAAGCTGGCGACGGGCCAGGTCATCGCGGGCTCGCTGCCGACGAAGGAGGTCATTCGGCGCACGGCTGCGTTGGCCGTTCCGGAGCCTGAGGCGCTGCCGCGTGACGCGATCAGGCTGCCGGGCGGCGCGGGGAACACGACGCGTGGCGAAGGCGTGCGGCGCGGGACGGGCTTTGCGGTCGGGTTCAAGAACATCTGCTACTCGGAGGGCTTCGACGACTACTGCACCGCGCGTGTCCGGCTGCGCGGGGACGGCGCGGCGGAGGTGTACTGCGCGTCGGCGGAGGTCGGCCAGGGCGTCCACGACGTGATCCTCCAGGTCGCGCGGCTCGAGCTCGGGATCGAGGATGTCGTCGCTCGTCACCGGCTCGACCGCGGACGTCGGCTCCGCGGGGTCCTCGTCGGCGTCGCGGATGACCTGGATGGCCGCCGGCGCGGTGCAGCTCGCGTGCCGGGCCGCGCTCGACGAGCGCGAGCGGAGCGGCGGCAGCGAGGTCGACGTCGAGCGCGTCTACCGCCACCCGCGCACGTTCCCGCTCGATCCGGAGACGGGCCAGGCGCTCGGCGATCGATCACATGTCGCGTTCGCGGTCGCCGCGATGCGGGTCGTCGTCGAGGTCGACGTCGACCTCGGCCTCACACGGGTCGTCTGGGTCGGGACGGCGCAGGACGTCGGGCATGCCATGAATCCGCGTGCGGTCGAGGGTCAGATCGAGGGCGGCACCGCGCAGGGCCTCGGTCTGGCGCTGATGGAGGAGATCCAGGTGCGCGACGGCGCGATCTTGAACCCCAACTTCACGGACTACCTGATCCCGACCTTTCTCGACATGCCGCCGGTGGTGTCCGAGCTCGTCGAGGAGCCCGAGCCGGATGCGCCGTACGGGGTCAAGGGCGTGGGCGAGCCGCCGACGGTGGTCTCGACCGCGGCGATCGTCGCAGCGTTGCGCGACGCGACCGGGCGGGAGCTCGCGCGCGTGCCGGTGCGCCCGGACGACATCGTCGGGCTCTAGGCGAGTCAGACCGCTCCTGGGAAATTGACGAAGTCGGCACGGAGCCGTGACCCATCCGTGCGCGATACCCCGATACGCTGACGGCAGGGATCTCGGGGATCCCCTGGGGGTCGTTGGGCGGCGATTCTCGGGCGGCGCGCCGAGGAGGCCGCACGAAAAGAGAGGGCCCTGCTGGGCCCTCTCCCTTCCCCGGATGGAATCGACGGATCGGACTCAGTACGCCCTTCCGGAACGGGACGATCTTGGTGCCGAGAGCCCTCGCGCCCAGGTTGGTGGCGCGCAGGTTGGTCGCGCGCAGGCTGGTGACGCGGGCGGCGACCGCGCGGTGCACCATGGCGATCTGGACCCTGTGGCGACCTGCACCTTGTGCGCGACCAGGATCTTGTGCGCGACGAGCGGCTTGCCTGCCTGAGCCGGATGGTTGTTCCCGGCGGCGGCGACCGAGGGGACGGCCAGTGCGGTGATGATTCCGAGGATGGTGGCGGTGCGCTTCATGAGGTGCTCCTTTCCAGTCCGATCCGTCATGGAGTTGAGCCTACGAGTGGCGCGAGCTGCTGTCGTTCGTGCACGTGACGTTGCGAGTGTCACGGTCGTGACAGAGACTTCGGGCCGTGGAGTGGCCGCTTCTCTCCGATCTCGAGCCCGAGGACGTCAGGCAGCTCCTGTCCATCGCGCGCCGCCGGACGTTCGGCCGCGGTGACATCGTCTTCCACCGCGACGACCCGGCCGACTCGCTGCACCTGATCGCGCGGGGACGGTTCGCCGCGCGGGTCGCGACGCCGCAGGGCGACAGCGTCCTCCTCGAGGTGCTCAGCCCGGGCCAGGCGTTCGGCGAGCTGGCGCTGCTCCTGCCCGGCGCCAGGCGCTCAGCGACTGTCGCAGCCCTCGAGGACGGCGAGACGCGCTCGATCTTCCGCGACGACTTCGCGCTGCTCCAGCGCAGCCATCCGGGCGTGAAGGACGTTCTCCTTCGCCTGCTCGCGGAGCAGCTGCGGCGCGCGAGCGACCGCATCGTCGAGGCGCACTACGTCGACGCCGACACGCGCGTCCGGCGGCGGCTCTGTCGAGCTCGCCGAGACGTACGAGAACGGTGTCGTCCCGCTCACGCAGGAGGATCTCGCCGCGATGGCAGGGACGTCGCGGGCGACGGTGAACCGTGTCCTCCGCGAGGAGGCGAACCGGGGAACCGTCGCGCACAGCCGGGGTCGGGTGACGATCCTCGACGCCGGCGAGCTCGATCGCCGCTGCCGCCGAAGCGCCTAGCGCGACAGGTCGTCGAGCAGCGCGCCGAGCAGGCGATAGAAGCGCTGCGTCCCCGGGATGCTCAGGCGCTCGCCCGGGGCGTGCGGGCCGACGACCTCGGGGCCGAGCGAGATCATCTGGACGCCCGGAAGCTTGCCTCCGATGACCGAGCACTCGAGCCCGCCGTGCACGACCTCGAGCGCGGGCTCGATCCCGAACAGGCGCTCGAACGTCGCCCGCGCGGTCGCGAGGAGCTCGGATTCGAGGTCGGGCCGCCAGGGCGGGTAGGAGCGCTTGAGCTCCACCTCGGCGCCGGCGAGGCGCGCGGCGGCCTCGATCCAGCGCGACGACGTCGTCGAGGGCGCGCGCGTTCGCGCTCCGCGTCATCGACGCGAGCATGAGGACGGCGTCCTCGGTCGTCGCGACGTTCAGGCTCGTGCTCGTCTCGACGCTCGCCGGGAGCGCAGGGTTCATGGCCACGACGCCGCTCGGGATCGAGGCCAGGAGGTCGAGCGCGCGGGCGCTGGTCGCCTCGTCGGCGGCGTCGTCCCGCTCGGCCGGCTCGATCGAGAGCGCGAGACCGTCGTCCGTGCCCGCGAACTGCTCGCGAATCGCTTCGAGCTCGCGCTCGGCATCTTCTCCGAACGCCGACGGCTCGCGAACGGCGAGGACCGCCCGCGCCTCGCGCGGGAGCGCGTTGCGACTCACGCCTCCGTCGAGCCGCGCCAGCAGGAGCGGCGTCCCGCGCGAGAGCACCCGACCGAGCGCCTTGATCGCGTTGACGCGTCCCTTCGCGATGTCGCCGCCGGAGTGGCCCCCGCGCGCGCCCGACACCGCCACCTCGAGCATCGTCCAACCAGCGGGCACGGGCTCGGGCGGCAGCTCGAGTCGCGTGAACACGTGCGTGCTGCCCGCGCACCCGATCGTGATCGCGGTGTCGCTCGTGCCGTCGAGGTTGAGGAGCAGGCGCCCGGACACGAGGCCGGGGTCGAGCGCCTTCGCGCCGTCGAGGCCCTGCTCCTCCGACACCGTGAAGAGCAGTTCGAGCGGGCCGTGCACGACGTCCGGATCCTCCGCGGCCGCCATCGCGGCGGCGACGCCGATGCCGTTGTCGGCGCCGAGCGTGGTCTCCGGCGCGATCACCCAGCCTCCCTCGACCACGACGAGGATGCGGCCCGCGCGCGGGTCGTACGCGCTGTCGGGATCGCGCTCGCAGACCATGTCGAGGTGCGCCTGGAGGACGACCGTCGGCGCAGCCTCGCGCCCTGCCGAAGCCGGCACGCGCACGACGAGGTTGCCCTCGGCGTCGACCGCGGTCTCGAAGCCGAGGCCGCTCGCCCAGACGGCCACGTGCTCGCGTGCCGCGGCTTCCTCCTTCGGCGGCCGCGCGATCCTCGTCAGCTCGGAGAACCGCTCCCACACGCCGGCCGGGTCGAGCCCGGCGAGCACGTCCACAGCGCTTACCACCGGCGGAGCGTCAGCGCCGCACCGGCGAAGAGGAGGACGATCCCGAGAACGCGCGGCCAGCTGAGCGCGATCTGATTGACGCCGAACCAGCCGAACCTGTCGATGACCGCGGCGAGCGAGAACTGCGCCGCGATGAGAACCGCGGAGGTCGCGACGATCCCGATGCGCGGCCCCGCGACGGTGATCGCGAGGATGATGAGCGCGCTCATCACGCCGCCGAGCAGCATCCACTTCGGCGCGCCGGCGGCCTCGCCGACGCCGGCGAGCGACTGCCGGGCGACCAGCAGCACGCCGAGCGCGATGACCGCCCCGATCAGACTCGCCGTCGCCATCGCCTCCAGGCTGCCGACGCGATCCCCGAGACGTCCCTGAACCGCGATCTGCACGGCGCCGCCAAGACCCGCCGCGAGGGCGAGCAAGGCTGCGACTGCCGTCGAGTTCATGGCGCAGGACGCTATACGCTCCCCGCGTTCGCGACGAAGGGAGAGGAATGGTCCGCGCAATCATCCAGTACGAGTCGGAGCCGGATCCCGCGCGCTACCAGCAGCACGTCGACGAGTACGCCTCGAAGGTCGACTGCTCGGCGTTTCGCCACGGGAAGGTCTTCGGATCGCCGTTCGGGGAGCCGACGTTCCGCTACTACGCCGAGTTCGAGTGGGACGACATGGAGTCGTTCAAGGTCGCCGCCAAGGCGCCGGAGTTTGCGGCTTCCGGCAAGGACGCGATGGCGATGGGCATTCCCTTCACGGTCAACTTCGCGGCGGTCGAGTGACCGAGCCGACGCATCCCCGCCCGCGCGAGCCGGCCGAGCTCGGCTTCGAGGCGATCGTCTACGAGAAGGAGCCACCGCGCGCGACGATCCGGCTCAACCGGCCGGACGTGCTGAACGCGTTCGACTTCCGCATGCTGCGGGAGATCGCGCGCGCGGCCGAGGACGCGTCCTGGGACGACGACGTGCACGCGGTCGTCGTGACCGGCACCGGGCGCGCGTTCTGCGTCGGCGCCGACCTGCGCTCCTGGGACGAGGACTACCTCGGGAACCCGAAGGAGTACTGGAAGTGGTTCGGCGCGTTCAAGGACGCGCACGACCGGCTGCGCGAGATCGGCAAGCCGACGATCGCGCGCGTCAACGGCATCGCGGTCGGCGGCGGGAACGAGCTGCAGATGGCCTGCGACCTCGCGGTCATGGTCGACACCGCGTTCATCCGCCATGTCGGTCTCGAGCACGGGTCGGTGCCCGCAGGCGGCGCGACGCAGTGGCTCCAGCTCATGGTCGGAGACCGCCGTGCGCGCGAGATCGTGTTCCTGTGCGAGGAGGTCCCGGCGGCGCAGGCCGCGGAGTGGGGACTCGTGAATCGTGCGGTGCCCGAGGCCGAGCTCGACGCCGTCGTCGACGATTGGGTCGAGAAGCTCGCGGTGAAGCTCCCGCAGACGACGCGCTACGCGAAGCAGCAGCTCAACGTGTGGCGCGACCTCGCGTGGCACCAGACCGTCGGGCACGCGCGCGACTGGCTCGCGCTGTCGATGCTCGGCGACGAGGCGCAGGGGGCGGTGAAGGCGTTTCTGTCGAGAGGAAAGGGTGGCGATGAGTGAGGTGCTGACGGCGCGCGACGGCGCGGTGCTGACGATCACGCTCAACCGTCCGGACGTCTACAACGCGTTCAACCGGGCGCTGCACGACGCGCTGTCGGCCGCGCTCGCCGAGGCGGCGGACGCCGACGTGCGCGCGGTCGTGATCACCGGCGCGGGGCGCGGGTTCTGCTCCGGCCAGGACCTGAAGGAGTTCCAGGAGATCCCGTCGGACGGCGGTATCCGGCAGCGTCTCGAGGAGACGTACCACCCGAACATCCGCGCGATCCGCGCGCTCGAGAAGCCGGTCGTCGCCGCGGTCAACGGCGCGTGCGCGGGCGCCGGGCTCTCGCTCGCTGCCGCCTGCGACGTGCGGGTCGCGTCCGATGCGGCGAGCTTCGTGCCGGGTTTCATCGGCATCGGGCTCGTCCCCGACTCGGGCGGCACGTGGTTCCTCCACCGGCTGCTCGGTTTCGCGCGCGCGTTCGAGTGGATGGTGTCGAATCGTCGTCTCGGCGCCGACGACGCGCTCGCGTGGGGCCTCGTGTCGGAGGTCGTGCCTGCGGATGGCTTCGAGGCGCGCGTCGCGGAGCTCGCGCAGTGGTACGCGGGCCTGCCGACGCGCGGAGTCGCGATGACGAAGCAGCTCTTCGACCACGCCTACGGCGCGTCGCTCGACGAGCAGCTCGAGCTCGAGGCCGAGCTCCAGCAGGCGGCGACGGGGACCGAGGACTTCGCCGAGGGCGTGCAGGCGTTCCTCGAGAAGCGCCCGCCTGCCTTCCGCGGCCGCTAACCCGGTGTCAGACACTGGTTCTTGTTAGCGACTGCCCGCAACAAGACAGTCACAAGCGCTCCACACGTGCCACCTCGCCGATCGACCACGGCTACCTTCGTTTCATGCCGCGGTCGCGACGCGAGTTCACCGCCGGAGGTACGTACCACGTCTTCTCACGTGGTAGCAACAAATGCCGCGATCTTCCGCTTCGACTCGGATCGCACCGACTTCCTCGAGTGCCTTGAACGCGTCGTTGTGCGACATGAGCTCGAGTGTCTTCGCGTACTGCCTAATGCCGAACCACTTTCACCTCGTGCTTCGAACGCCGGACGGAAGGCTCTCGGACGCGATGAAGGCTCTGAATGGGCGGTACTCGCTTCGCTTCAACAAGCGACACGGATGTGATGCGCACCTCTTCAAGAACCGGTTTGGAGCCGTTGCACAGGAGACGGAGTCTCAGCTTCTTTGGACTCTCCGCTATGTCGTCTGGAACCCAGTCAGGTCGGGACTCTGCGGGGATCCGGTCGAATGGCCATGGAGCAGCTATTGCGCCTCTATAGGCGAGATCGTGCCGCCTCGGTTGCTCGCGCGCCGCCGACTCCTGTCGTACTTCGGAGACGTGCCCGAAGTGGCTATGGCTCGCTATCGCGAGCTCGTCCACCCTGCCCACGCGAACTTCGGTGTCTGACACCGCCTCGATCAGCGCGGTCGACTACCACACGGGCGGCGAGCCGTTCCGCATCGTCACAGGCGGGGTCGAGACGCCACGCGGGGAGACGATCCTCGACCGTCGCCGCGACGCGCTCGAGCGGCTCGACCACGTTCGCCGGCTCCTCGTCCACGAGCCCCGCGGCCACGCGGACATGTACGGATGCTTCGTCGTCCCGCCGGAGGACGACGGCGCCGATCTCGGGGTCGTCTTCTTCCACAACGCGGGCTACTCGACCGCCTGCGGCCACGGGACGATCGCGCTCGTGACGTGGGCGCTCGACGAGGGGATGGTCGAGCGGCGAGAAGGCGAGAACCGCGTCGTCGTCGACGTGCCGTCCGGCCGGCTCGAGACCTGGGCGCAGGTCGAGGCCGGCCGCGTTCGCTCGGTCCGCTTCCGGAACGTGCCCGCGTACGTCCACTCCGAAGGGCTCGAGGTCGCCGGACGCACGCTCGACCTCGCATTCGGCGGCGCGTTCTACGCGTCGGTCGAGGAGAAGGTCGAGGCCCGCGAGCTACCGCGCCTGATCGAGCTCGGCCGCGAGGTCAAGCGCGCGATCGAGGCGGAGCACGACGTCGTCCATCCGCTCGAGCCCGAGCTTCGTGACGTCTACGGGGTGATCTTCTGGCAGGAGGAGGGCGAGGAGCCGCTGACGCAGCGGAACGTCACCGTCTTTGCCGACGGCGAGGTCGACCGCTCACCGTGCGGGAGCGGGACCTCCGCGCGGCTGGCACTGCTCGATCGCTCCGGGCAGCTTCCGCGCGGCGCAGAGCTCCGCCACCTGAGCATCGTCGGCTCCGAGTTCACGGCACGCGTCGTAGGCGACGCCGAGGTCGCGGGCATCCCGGCCGTCGTGACCGAGGTCGAGGGGAGCGCCTACCGGACGGGGGAGCACGTCTTCACGCTCGACGCCGATGACCCGCTTGGCGAAGGCTTTCTCCTTCGCTAGCCAACTCTGAACCCGCCCAGGGGTATCGTTTCCCGCGGGGCCGGGTACTACCGGTGGTATCGCTATCGCGACCGAGGCATTACCGAAGAGATACGCGTCCGCCACGCTGATCGCCCGCGGCGGCATGGGCGAGGTGTATCGGGCGACCGACACCGTCCTCGAGCGGAAGGTCGCCGTCAAGCTGCTCTCCGAGCGGTACGCCACCGAGGAGGACGTGCGCGCGCGCTTCCGCCGCGAGGCACTCGCCGCCGCGCGGCTCTCCGGCGCCGCGCACATCATCACCGTCTTCGACGTCGGCGAGCACCGGAAGCGTCCGTTCATCGTCATGGAGTACCTCGAGGGCGGCTCGGTGCACGACCGGCTCCGCGACGGGCCCGTGGCGCCGGGCGTAGCGCTCGAATGGCTGACGCAGGCGGGGCAGGCGCTCGACAGCGCGCACGCGGAGGGCGTCGTCCATCGCGACGTCAAGCCGGCGAACCTGCTGATCGCGCGTGGCGGGGAGATCTGCGTCACCGACTTCGGGATCGCGTCCACGACCGGGGTCGACACGCTGACCCTGCCCGGGACAGTGCTCGGAACCGCCGGCTACCTCTCGCCCGAGCAGGCCCGCGGCGAGCCGGCGACCGCGGCGAGCGACCGCTACGGGCTCGCGGTGGTCGCCTTCGAGCTCCTGACCGGACGACGGCCGTTCGAGGCCGACACCGCCGCGACCGAGGCGTTCGCGCACGTGACTGCGCCCGTACCGAGCGCGGAGCGCATCCACCCCGATCTGCCGCCCGGCGTCGACTCCGTGTTCTCGCGCGCGCTCGCAAAGGAGCCCGAGCGCCGCCCGGCCACCTGTGCCGAGCTCGTATCCGACCTGCGGGCCGCCTTCCGCGGAGACGTCCTCCCGGCGACCCTCCCGCTCGCCGCTGCCCCGACCCGCGTGCTCCCCGGCACTCCGGCGCCGCCGACCAGCAAGGTTCCGCGCTCGTCCCTGCTCGTCGCCGCGCTCGTCCTCGTCATTGCGGGAGTCCTGGCGGCGATCCTCATCGGCGCCGTGCGCAACTCGCCGGACGGCACGGGGGCCCGCTCGAACTCGACGCCGACCGGCCAGACGACGACCACAACGAGGCCGTCGCAGGCCACGGTCGATGCGCGGGCACTGAACGACGCGGGGTTCGCGCTGATGCAGGCGAACAACTTCCCCGCCGCGTTGCCGCTGCTCGAGCGCGCGGTGAGGGCGCTGCGTGGCCGGGGGACGATCATCGAGGCGTACGCGAGCTACAACCTCGCCTACACGCGGTACGCGCTCGGCGACTGCACGAACGTCCTCCGGCTCCTCGATCGCTCCGAGGCTGTCCAGGGAGAGCGGCGGGAGATCAACGACCTCTACGCCGCGGCGTACGAAAGGTGCGTATCGGGCGACTCGAGCGGCGAGGGCGACGGTGACGACTGAGCGTCAGGCGAGCTGCGAGAGGATCTCGTCGTCCTCGGGGAAGCGGCCCTTCTCCTGCTTCGACCACAGCACGCGTCCGTCGAGGATGACGTCGAACTGGCTCTTGGCGCCCGGCGTGGCCGTGGCCGAGACGCCGGTTCTCGACTCGATCTCGCCCGCGAGACTCGCGGCGCGTTTGTCGTAGCCGCTTCAGGTCGGGCAGTAGAGGATCTCGACCGGCACGCCCTGGGACACTAGCCGCCGAGCGCGGGGCGGTGACGCTCCACGATCGCGGCGCAGTCGACTCCGCGAGGGAGCGTGCCGTACGCGCGTCCGCCCCCGGCGGCGAGCCGGGTCGCGCAGAACGCGTCCGACACCTCCGGCGGCGCGTGTCGCACGAGCAGTGAGCCCTGCAGGCAGAGCGCCGCGAGCGCGGCGACGGAACGGGCGCGGTACTCGGGCTCCTCGCCGTCTGCGAGCTCGGCCCGCAGGCGCTTCGCGGCCGCGTCCAGGCGTTCGTCCCCGCCCGCGGCGAGCTCGATCTCCGCAAGCAGCGCGTCGACGCTCTCGGGCGCGCGGGCGGCCGCGCGCCAGAGGTCGAGCGCGTTGACGTTCCCCGCGCCCTCCCACAACGAGTTGAGCGGGCTCTCGCGAAAGAGCCGGGGCAGCGCCGACTCCTCGACGTAGCCGTTCCCGCCGAGGCACTCGAGCGCCTCCGCGACGAGCGGCGGCGTCGACTTGCAGACGTGGTACTTGGCGACGGTCGTCGCCAGCCGCTGGAACGCCTCGTCGCTCTCGTCGACCGCCCGCGCGAGCCGGAGCGCCGTCGCCGTCGCCGCCTCGGAGTCGAGGCAGAGATCTGCGAGCACGTTCAGGTGCAGCGGTTGCTCGGCCAGCCTCTTGCCGAACGCGACACGGTGTGATGCATGGTGCGTCGCCTCGGCGACGGCGCGCCGCATGAGCGCCGCGGAGCCGAGCACACAGTCGAGCCGCGTGTGCACGACCATCTCGATGACCGTCGCGATCCCGCGTCCCTCCTCGCCGAGGCGCGCGGCCCACGCGTCGCGCAGCTCGATCTCGGCGGAGGCGTTCGACCTGTTTCCGAGCTTGTCCTTGAGCCGCTGAATGTGGAAACCGTTGCGCGAGCCGTCCGGGAGGACACGCGGGAGCACGAAGCACGTGAGGCCGCCGGGCGCCTGCGCGAGGACGAGGAACGCGTCGCACATCGGCGCCGAGCAGAACCACTTCTCGCCGGTCAGTCGGTAGCCGTCGTCGACTGGCTCGGCGCGCGTCTCGTTCGCACGCACGTCCGAGCCGCCCTGGCGCTCGGTGAGCGACATGCCCATGAGCGCCGTGTCCTTCGCTGCCGCCAGCTCCGGGTCGTACGAGCGGCTCGCGAGCCGCGGCATCCACTCGGCGGCGAGCTCGCTGTCGTGGCGGAGCGCCGGGACGGCAGCGTACGTCATCGAGAGCGGGCAGCCGACCCCGGCCTCGGCGTACGCGAGGAGCATGAACTTCGCGGCTCGGGCGACGTGCGGCGCCGGCCCGGTGTCGGCCCACGGGAAGGCATGGAGGCCGTGCTCGACGCCGATTCCCAGGAGCTCGTGCCATGCCGGATGGAACTCGACCTCGTCGTCGCGCCGCAGCTTCGGCGGGCTCTCGTTCGCGAGCCGCCCGAGCTCGAGCGGACGACGGCCGCAGAGCCGACCGAACGCGGCGCATTCGTCCTCGCGCTCGGCCGCGCCCTCGCGCCGCACCGCCTCCACGAGAGCGCAGTCCTCGGAGAAGAGGTCGTAGCCCTCGAGCGGCGGCGGCTGGTTCGCGGCGCGCAGGTACGGGGACGTCGTCACCGCCTTAGCCTGCGCGTTGCAGCTCGCAGCGGCAAGCGCGCGGGCACTTGACGTGCGCGGCAATACCTCGTACCTTGCCGCGCATGGTAGTCGCGCAAGAGACTTTGCTTGCTCAGATGCGACGCGGCACGCTCGTCTACTGCGTGCTGGCCATCCTCGAACGCGACGAGCACTACGGCTTCGATCTCGTGCGGAGGCTCGGGGAGGTGGACGGAATGGTGACGAGCGAAGGGACGATCTATCCCCTCCTCAGTCGCCTGCGCCGTGACGGCCTCGTCGAGACCACCTGGCGTGAGTCGAACGCAGGCCCGCCGCGCCGGTATTACCGGCTCAGCGACGCGGGCCGGGCGGCGCTCGGTGGTTTTCGCGAGGAGTGGAAGCGGTTTCGCAACGGGGTGGATCACTTCGTCCGAGGAGAGGCAGAGAGATGACCCGCACGTCGGAGGATCACGTCCAGACCTATCTTCGCCGGCTGAACCACGAGCTCCGCGGGTTACCGCGAGCGGCTCGGCGCGAGGTGCTCGAGGAGGTGTCCGGCCACATCGAGGAGGCGCGCGCGGACGGCCCGGTGGAGACAGAGGCGGACGTGAGGAACGTGCTCGACCGGCTCGGCTCGCCGGAGGAGATCGCCTCGGACGCGCGCGAGCGCTTTGGGGTGCGCCCGCGCGGCGGCGGCGTGCACGAGGTCGCCGCGATCGTGCTCCTGCTCTTCGGCGCTTTCGTGTTCGGGATCGGGTGGATCGTCGGGCTGGTGCTGCTCTGGACCTCCCGGGCGTGGACGGTCTGGGACAAGCTGATCGGGTCGCTCATCCCGCCGGGTGGGCTCGCGGTCACCCTTTTCCTCTTCACGACCCAGTCGCTGGGCGAGGACTGCATCGCGATCTCCGCGACGGGCGAATGTACGAGAAGCGAACCAGGTGCCTCCTGGCTCGCGCTGGTCCTCTTCGTCGCTATCGCGCTCGTTCCGATCGGCGCGAGCGTGTACCTCGCTTTGCGGATGCGGCGTCCGGCGCCCCCGCGTGCGCCGATCGCGACGCCGACGTTGCCCTGAGCAGTGAGCTTGACGGATAGATAGCGAGAATATATGCTCGCTAACTATGAGAGAGCTCTTCCTTGCCTTGCTCAGCGACGAGCGTGCTCACGGGTACGAGCTGAAGCAGTCGTTGGAGCATGAGTTCGGCGACTTGCTGCCGGCGCTGAACGCCGGCCAGATCTATTCGACGCTTGCCCGGCTCGAGCGCGACGGCCTCGTCGTCGGTACGGCGGTGCCCGGAGACAGCCGCGGCAAGCGGGTGTACGAGCTGACGGAGGCCGGCCGGGACGCGCTCGCGGCCTGGGTCGAGCTGCCCGTCTCGGGCCGGCGGCTCAAGGACGAGTTCTTCATGAAGTTCGTCGTCGTGGCGTCAGCTCACCTCGCGGAGCCGAAGCAGCTGATCGAAGAGCAGCGACGCGAGTACCTACAGTCGCTGCGCGACCTGAACGCGCTGCTCGACGCCGACGGAAGAGCGCCCGCGGGCGAGCTCCTGCTCGAGGGGGCGATCTTGCATCTGAAGGCCGACCTGGAGTGGCTCGAGCTGATCGAGCAGCGACTCGCGCTGAAGGAGGAGGTCTGATGGCACCGGTACTCGTGGCGAAGAATCTCGCCAAGACGTACGAAACCGGCGCCGCGAAGGTGCTAGGTCTTCGCGGGGTCGACATCTCGATCGAGCGCGGCGAGTTCGTCGCGATCATGGGGCCGAGCGGGTGCGGGAAGTCGACGCTGCTCAATCTGCTCGCCGGGCTCGATCGGCCGACGGCGGGTGAGGTCTGGCTCGACGGCGAGCGGATCGACGGGTTGAGCGAGACCGATCTCGCGCGTCTGCGTCGTCGCAAGGTCGGCTTCGTGTTCCAGTTCTTCAACCTGGTGCCGACGCTGACTGCGGTCGAGAACGTCGAGCTGCCACTTCTCCTGGTCGGCCGCCGACGCAGAGAGGCTCGACGATCCGCGAATGAGCTGATGAGCGATCTGGGGATTCCGGGGAAGGCGCAAGCCGCTCCGGCCGAGCTGTCCGGCGGGGAGCAGCAGCGGGTCGCGTTGGCGCGCGCGCTCGCGAACAGGCCTGACGTCGTGCTCGCAGACGAGCCGACCGGCAACCTCGACTCGGCAGCGGCTCGAGACGTGCTCGGGCTCTTTCGCGAGGCCCGGAACCGCGGGCAGACGCTCCTGCTGGTCACGCACGACGCGAGCGTCGCCTCGGCGGCGGACCGGGTGATCACGCTCCGCGACGGGCTGGTTGCCGATGAGACGGAGCTGGCTGCGGCTCGCCAGGTCGCTCCTCTACTCGAGCTGCAGAGCCCGGAATGACGGCGCTGCTGTTCAAGCTGGCGTTCGCGGGCATCCGCTCGCGTCTGCTTGCGAGCGCGCTCACGATCGCGATCGCGGGGGCAGCGGCGGCGACGATCGTGCTGGCGCTGGAAGTGCGCTCGAGCGGGCGCGATCCCTGGCAGCAGACGTTCGATGCGGCCAACGGGGCACACGTGCTCGCGTTCGCTCACTCACGGGCTGACGCGCGCGCGATCGCCGACCTCCCGGGCGTTACCGAGCGCGGCGCGCCGGTTCCTCTCGTGACGGCGACGCTGGGGCCGACCCTGGGGCCGCCTGGAAGCATCGATCGAGTGGAGCTCGCCGGCCTGAGTGGTCGCACAGCCGTGAACATGCCCGTGCTGACTGCCGGCTCGCGGCTGCGCGAGGGGGGCGTCGTGCTCGAACGCAGCCTCGCGCGGGCACGCGGCATCGAGGTCGGCGCCACGCTGGAGCTCACGACCCGACGCGGCTCGGTCGAGCTTCCGGTTCTCGGGACCGCGGTCGTACCCAGCCAGCCGCGCTACCCTCGCCGCAACCCCGGCCTTGCCTGGATCACCCGCGCCACGCTCGAGCGAATCGAGCCGGATCGCTCGTACTGGCGCTGGACCGAGGCGGTTCGACTGGCCGATCCCTCCGCGGCCGCGGCGTTTATCGACCGGGCGGCTGCAAGCTTCTCGACAGCCACGTTGGGGTCCGGCGCGCTCTACTTCGAGGCCTGGCAAGACCAGCGCTACAACGCACTGGCCGATGCACAGCCGATCGAGCTCATCGTGACGACGTACACGATCCTGCTCCTGATCGTCGCCTTCGTCGTGGTCGGGATCCTCGTCGGCGCGCGCGCCAGCGCTCAACACCGCGAGATCGGGCTGCTGAAAGCGGCCGGCTTCACCCCGCGTCAGGTCGGAGCCGTCTTCGCCCTCGAGTCCGCCGCTCTCGGCTTCGTCGCGGCGGCCCTCGGCTTCGCGCTCGGGCTGCTGCTCGCCCCGCGCCTTGCCGCACCCAGCGCCGAGACGCTGCTCGGCTCACCGACGATCGCGGCGAACCCCTGGCACATCCTCGTCGCGAGCGGTGTCGTCATTCCCGTGCTCCTGGCCGGCACCCTGACGTCTGTCCGCCGCAGCGCCCGCTACACCGCTCTCGAAGCGATACGGGCCGGCAGCTCGTCTCCTTCGAGCTCACGTCTCGCGCGTGCGTTCGCCAGATCCTCCCTGCCGTTGACAACACGGCTCGGGCTCAAAGACCTGCTCGCACGAGGACGCAGGCCGCTCTTCCTCGGAGCCGCGATCGCATTGACCGGCGCTGTGGTGGTCGTCGCGCTCTCGGTCGAAGCCACGCTCGACGCGCGGCCCGCCGGCGAAGTGAGCGACGTTCCGGATGAGCTGCCGCTCCTCATCTACACCCTCGACGCGGCGTTGCTGCTGATCACCGCCACCACGCTCGTCGCCGTCACCCTGCTCTCGGTCCGTGAGCGGATCCGCGACTACGGCGTGCTCAAGGCGATCGGCCTCACACCGACCCAGATCAACTCCACCCTCGTCAGCGCGCACGTGGCGCTCGCAGTCGTCGCTTCGCTCCTCGCCATCCCGCTCGGCATCGGGCTCTACCTCGCCCTCGTCAAGGCCGCCAGCGGCACGACCGAGGATGCCGTCCTCGCACCGTGGTGGTCGCTTGCCCTGATTCCAATCGGAACCGTGCTCGTGGTGGTCGTCGCGACGAGTCTCCCGGCCCGCTTGGCCACACGGATCCGCATCGCCGACGCGCTCCGCTACGAATGACGTGACCGGCCTGGCTACGGGAGCACGGCCGCGAGCTTCAACGAGCCCTAGAGCGTCTTGAACTGCTCGAACGGCTGCCGGCAGCTCTCGCAGTAGCGGATCGAGCGGCACGACCGGCACAGCAGGACCCAGCCTCGGGAATCACTCGCACGGGCGCTGGACATCCATGTGCACCGTGCTACTTTCGGAAGGGTGGGGAGGAACTGCGCGACTCGCCGTCGTCGCCGCCGCACCGGAGCGTATGTCTCGGTCGGCCTCGTCCTCATGATGGTCTTGTGCGTCCCCGTGGTGCTCGCGCAGGGGGGCGGCGGGGCTCCTCCGGATCGGGTCACGATCTGCCACGCGCTGGCCGGGAGCGCGTACGCGAAGCGGTCGGCGCCGGAGACCGACTTCTACCGCGTCACGCCGCGCCGACACGGGGTACATCGACGTGACATCGTCCCGCCCTTCGTCGTCGAGCGTCCGCGGCCCGGCGATCCTTCCTCGTTCCCCGGCCGCAACTGGCGGCAGCGCGGACAGGCGATCCTCGACGCGCGGCTGCGCCCTGGCCGAGAACAGGATCCGTATTTGCCACGCGACGAACGCGGCGGACAACCCCTACACCATCCAGGCGCCGGCGGTCGCGAACAACGGCGACCTGAGTGGCGGCCACCTGAACCACAAGGGGCCGATCTATCCGGCCAAGAACTGGGGCGACATCATCCCGCCCTACGAGTACGTCGACGAGAACGGCGAGAAACAGGTCTTCCCCGGGTACAACTGGGGCGAGCAGGGCCAAGCGATCTGGGAACACGGCTGCGAGCCCCCGCCGCCGCCGGAGCCGCTGCGCATCACGCCGCTCGTCGAGTGCGTCGAGGCGACCGAAGACCGGTTCCTCGCACACTTCGGCTACGACAACCCGAACTCGACGACCGTCGAGCCACCGTCGACTCAGAACTTCTTCACGCCACTCCCACCGAACCGCGGACAGCCGACGGCGTTCGCGTCGGGGCGTGTCGAGGACGCGTTCCAGGTGGACTGGGACGGCGGGGACCTGCGGTGGTCGTTGACGGGGAACGCCCTGACCGTCTCTCGGAGCTCGAGACGCTGCGAAGGCTCGATCACGGTCGTCAAGAGGCTGGTGCCCGCGGACGATCCGGGCCGCTTCGACCTCGAGATCGACGGGGAGGTCGCCGGCGGCGCGTTCGGGGTCGGGGACGGCGACACGACCGGCACGATCGCGGTGACGGCGGATCGACACACGGTGGGCGAGTCCGGGGCGGCTGGGACGTCGCTCGGCGACTACCAGATCGAGATCGTCTGTCGCGGCGACGGCGGCGACGGCGCGATCGTTGCCGGCGCGAGCGGTCCGTCGGTCGACGTCCAGGTCCGACGCAACGACGCCATCGTGTGCACGATCACGAACACCGCGGAGCAGGAGGCGAAGGCCGTGCGTCCGGTGCTCGAGTGCGTGGTCTTCAACGCGACGACGCCGGACATCGCGGTGTGGGGGTACGCGAACTCGAGCGGTCAGCCGGTCAGCATCCCGGTCGGCGCCGACAACCGCTTCACTCCGAGTCCGGCCAACCGCGGACAACCCGAGGTGTTCGAGCCCGGTCGCGTCGTTGGGGTCCTCCAGACGCCGTTCCAGGCGGGCGCGGCCACGCTCCAGTGGACGCTCTCCGGCGAGACTTCAACCGCGTCTTCGAGCTCACCACGCTGCACGGCCACGGTCGAGCTGCGCAAGGTCGTCGTACCACCCTCCGATCCTGGCCTCTTCGACCTGCGCATCAACGATCGGCTGGTCGCGAGCGGCGGCAACGGGACGACGACAGGCCCGGTCGTGGTCGGCGTCGGCGAGGAAGCCGTGAGCGAGACGGCCGCGGCGGGGACGAACCTCGCCGACTACGAGTCGAGCGTCCAGTGCACGCGCAACGGCACGGTCGCTGTCTCGGTCTCCGGGACGAAGGTCGACGTAGCAGTCGCACGGGGCGACGTCGTCGTGTGCACGTTCACGAACCGGAGGATCTCGCCGCCGGGGCCTCAGCCACCGACGCCTTCGCAGCGGCTCGATCTCGCGGTCGTCAAGACCGCGCGCCCTACGACCGTCGTGGTCGGCCAGCGGATCACGTGGACGATGACGGTGACGAACCGTTCGTCGGTCGCCGCCGACGACGTGAACGGGCTGAAAGTCAACGATCCCCGCTCACAGCGGACGCGTCTCGTCTCCCTCAGGGCGTCGCAGGGCACCTGCAAGCCGTTCACGTGCAATCTCGGGCGGCTCGCGCCCGGCGCCTCCGCGAGGGTCGTCGCGGTCACGGTGGCGACGCAGGTCGGGGTCGTCGTCGACGTTGTGCGGGTCGGGTCGGAGGAGGTCGAGTCCACCTACCGGAACAACGTCGCTGCGGCGCTCGCGCGGGTCGTCGGGCCCTTCGTGCCGCCGACCGGACTCGACGTCTGCCGTACGCTGACGGCGGCTCCAACGGCGCTCCAGGCGGGACGTTCGTCGATCGTGCGCCTACGCGCGCTCAACCGGCGAGGAGAACCGCTCCCGAACCTCGTCGTGCACGCACGCGGCCCCGGAGTGGCGCAGCGTGCGCGGACCGATCGGCGCGGCTTCGCGAAGATCCCGCTTCTGGCGACGCAGGTCGGGCTGGTCCACTTCTTGGGGGGTCGTCCTCGCGTCGTCGGTTGCCTGACGCGCCTCGGCGTCGTTCGCGGGAGTGAGACGAGCCTGACCGGCTAGGAGTTGCCGTAGCTACAGCGTCTTGAACTGCTCGAACGGCTGCCGGCAGCTCTCGCAGTAGCGGATCGAGCGGCACGGCGTAGGGCCGAAGAGGTTGTCGAGCCGCGTCTCGGCCGAGCCGCAGTACGGGCAGCGGAACACGCTCTTCTGCAGCTGGACGAGGTCGAGCTTCGCCACCGGCCTTGGAGCCGGCGGCGCGAAGCCGGCCGCCCGCAGCTTCTCCTTCCCCTCCGCCGTGATCAGGTCGGTCGACCAGGAGTCGTCGAGCACGACGCGCACCTCCGCGCGCGCGCCGAGCTCGGCCACCTTCGCCTCCATCGCCTTCTGCATCGGCTCGAGTGCGGGGCAGCCCAGGAACGTCGGCGTGAAGTCGATGCGCACCGTGCCGTTCTCGACCTCGACGCTCTTGACCACACCGAGGTCGACGAGCGAGATGACGGGGATCTCCGGATCCGGGATCTCCGCGAGCGCCGCCCAGACCTCGTCGACGGTCACCATTGCGCATCTGCCGGGGCCGAACGACGAACCATCGTCATCTCGTCCCAGAGCTCCGCGAGCTCGGCCTCGTGGACGCCGCGCGGGACCGGCTCGACTTCGGGAAGCTTGCGCGCGAGCCGCTCCTCGGCGCGGCGCCTGAGCTCGGGCCGGAGCTCGTCGTCGAGGACGCCGAGCGCGTAGGGCCAGAGCTCGTCGACCGCCTCGTGCAGACGCGTGCGGCCCTCTTCGGTCCCGAGCAGACGGTCGATCCACATCTCCGCGTGCATGCGGTGATACGCCTCCTCGCGATCCATCTTCGCCGCGAGCCCCGCGATCGCCGTGTCGCCCGAGGCCATGAGCGCGCCGAGCCGGATCTCGTCCGCCGTCTCGTACAGCCAGTGGCGCGCGATCGTCCGAGCCCACTCGAGCCGGCGCAGCTCGACGAGCGGGGCGCACCGGTACTCCTCCGGCTTGCGGTCGAAGGCGAGCTCGTCCGCGGTCGTCCCGAGCTCGGCCGCGGCGAGCTCGTACAGCGCACGCGCATGGCCGATCTCGTTCTGTGCGATCGAGGAGAACGCCACGTCCTCCTCGAGGAACGGCGCGATGCCCGTCCACTCCGAGTTCCGCCAGCCGAGGACGAGCTCGTCGTCGGCGATTGCGAGGAGAAGATCCGTGCGCTCACTCATCGGTCGCTCCCGGAGCCATCTCCAACGTCCCCGCCTTCTCTCGCGCCTCGCGTAGCCGCGCCTTGATCGAGTATCCGTCGACGCGCCGGTACTTCATCTCGAACTCGTCGGGAAACTCGGCGATCTCGTGCACCGCCTCGCGCGGCACGAGCCAGAGCGCGACCGACTCCTGCCGGCGCGCGTACTGCTCCCGCGCGTAGATCTCGGCGAAGCGCTCGTCCGGCGCCGTCACCGATCCCGCGTGCTGGAAGGGTTGGCCCTTCCGCTCCTGCCGGAAGACCTCGAAGATCATGCGGTGACGCCCACGCTCGCGACGAGGAGCCGGTCGGTGCGTGCGGACGTCCGGAACGACACGACGTTGCCGAGAACCGCGCCGAGCCCCCACGCGCCCCAGATCCAGCCGAGCAGCGCCGGATCCTCGCCGAAGCGTTCCAGGACGAGCACCGGCATCGCGGCGAACATCACGAGCCAGGCGACGTCGCCGATGACGACGGCGATCGTCCACGGGCGAAGGAGCGGTTCGCGTGCGAGGAACCGATAGCCCGCCGCCAGGCCGCGCGACTCCTCGTCCTGCTCCACCCGCCCGCCGCCGCGGACGAGCGTCGCCACGAGCACGACGCCGATCGCGAACGAGACGGCGTCGAGGTAGAGCACGTTCGTCGTGCCGATTGCGGCGATCAGCACGCCGGCGAGCGCTGGCCCGAGGACGAGCGTGATCCTCTGCGACGCCTGCAGGAGCGCGTTCGCCTCGGAGACGACCTTCTCGTCCTCTCCGATGAGGTCCGGGAGGATGCTCGCCTTTGCGGCGAACGACGGAACGCCGAACGCGAAGATCCCCGCGACGATCAGGAGCAGGAGCGGGAAGCTCAGCAGGTCGAGCGCGTGCAACACGGGCACGAGCGCGACCAGCGGGGCACGCACGGCGTCCGCGATCAACATCGTCCGCCGCGGGCCGAGTCGGGCGGCGAGGTTCCCGCTCAGGAAGCCGAAGACCGCGAGCGACGCCGACTCGACGGCGAGCACGATCGCCATTCGCCCGGCCGAGCCCGTCGTCGTCAGCACGAACCACGGGAGCGCGATCATCGTCATCTGCGACCCCGTCATCGAGACGACGTCGCGAGCGAGGAGGCCGAGCAGGCCCCGGTTCCGGATCAGCTCGCGCCGGGTCACGCCGCGCGTCCCTGGCCGGCTGCGGCTCCGCCCCAGCCTGACGACGCTCGCGGCACGGTGCTCTCCGGGCCCGTACCTCTCGTACTGTGCCCTCCGGCCCCGCACCGCGAACGCCGCCCCAGGAACGCGCGGAGGTACGGGGTTGGCACAGGACGCCTCACGCTGCTTCTGCGAGCACCACCCGCTCGACCCAGGCGACGTCCTCGCGCGAGAGCCGCCGGAACGCGAGTCGCTCGGCCGACGCCGGCCCGTGCCCGGTGACGACCGCGCGCAGCTTCTCCCAGTCGGGCTCGGTGTAGCGCCAGACGCCTGTCTCCTCGTCCTTCTGGAGGGCCGGGTCGGGGATCTCGAGCCCGAGCTCGCGGACCTGCGGCACGTAGCCGTCGAGGAACTCCTGGCGCGCGTCCTCGTTCGCCTGGCTCTTGATCCGCCAGACGTACATCGGATCCTCCTCGGCCGGGATCGGGTTCCCGTGGAAGTGCATGAGCGGCTCCCACCAGCGGTCGAGCGCCTCCTGCACGAGCCCGAACTGCTCGTCAGTCCCCGTGACCATGGCGAGGATGCAGTCGCGGCCGTGGAGGATGTGGAACGACTCCTCCCAGCAGATCTTCTTCATGATCCGCGCGTACGGCGCGTACGAGCACTTGAGGAGCGCCTTCTGCGAGACGATCGCGGCGGCGTCCACGAGCCAGGCGATGACGCCGACGTCGCCCCAGGTCTTGGTCGGGTAGTGGAAGACGTTGTGGAACTTCGCCTTGCCCGAGACGAGGTCGTCGAGACACGCGCTTCGCGGCTTGCCGAGGTCCTCGACCACCCGGTAGATGAGCTGCGCGTGCCCGACCTCGTCCTGGATCTTCGCGGTGAGCGCCAGCTTTCGCTGCAGCGTCGGGGCGCGCAGGATCCAGTCGCGCTCCGGCAGGACGCCCATGAGCTCCGAGTTCCCGTGCATCTCGATGAACTTGATGAGCTTCTGGCGGTACTCGTCGGGCATCCAGTCGGAGGTTTCGACCTGGCCTCCCGACTGCACGTACTCGAGGAATTCCTGGGTCCGCGTGTCCATCCGCTTGGCCTCCTACCGAACGGTCGTTAGCATCGAGTATATGCCCACGCGCAGGCACGAGCTAACGCGCCAGGCCGCGAGGCTGTTCGCCGAGCGGGGCTACCACGGCACGTCCATGGGCGACCTCGCCGACGCGCTCGGCGTGCAGAAGGGATCGCTCTACTCGCTCACCGGCTCGAAGCAGCAACTGCTGTACGACACGATGCGGCAGGGCGCGGACGCGTTCCACGCCGCGCTCGACGAGGTTCCCGAGGACGCGCCCGCGTCCGAGCGCGTGCGGCTCGCTCTCCGCGGCCACCTGCGCGTGGTGTCCGAGCAGATCGACGTCGCGACCGTCTTCACTCGCGAGTGGCGCTACCTCGAGGGCGAGCACCGGGACGAGATCCTCGCCGAGCGCCGCCGCTACGAGGAGCGGTGGCGTGCGCTCTTCAAGGACGGCCTCGAGAAGGGTGGGCTGCGCACAGACCTCGACGCTGCCGCCGCCGCGCTGCTCGTCCTCTCCGCGGCGAACTGGGCGTACACGTGGCTGACGCCCGGCCGCGACACCGACGACCTCGCCGACCGCTTCACGGCCATCCTCGTCGACGGCATCCGCGGCTACGCCACGCCGCGCTGACCCGCCTCGGTCCGCGAACCGGCGCAGCAGGCACTCGCCGCCGGGCTCGCAGTGCCAAGGTTCTAGGCTGGGCAGTGCGCAAGACCGAATCCCCGAGCGGGGATTCCCGTCGCGCGGAGGATCTAGGCTGGGCGGGTGCCACTCCTCCTGATCGTGAACCCGTTCGCGAGCGGGGTCGACGAGGCCTGTCTGGCGGCGGTTCGGGCCGCGTTGCCTGCGGGCACGGAGCTCCGGATGACGAGCGCCAAGGGCGAGGCGACCGAGATCGCACGCGAGGCCTCCGGGCGGGTCGACGCTCTGTATGTGCTCGGCGGCGACGGGACCTACAACGAGGTCCTGAACGGCGTCGACGCCGAGACGCCGGTCGGCTTCGTGCCCGGCGGCGGCGCGAGCGTCCTTCCCCGCGCGCTCGGGCTCCCGCACGACCCCGCGAAGGCAGCGCAGCGGCTTGCGGCCGGCGCGCAGCCGAGGCGGATCGCCGTCGGTCGCGTCAACGGTCACCGCTTCGGGTTCGCCTGTGGGATCGGGCTCGACGCCGAGGTCGTCCGCGCGGTCGACGAGCTCGGCCGCAACGAGGACGGCCGGAGGCCGGGCAACCTCGCGTTCGCGTGGACCGGGGTGCGCGCGCTGACGCGCCGTCGCTTCCGGGCCGAGCCCGCGCTCGAGGTCAAGGACGTCGGCCGCGCGGCGTTCGTGCTCGTCACGAACGGGCCGACCTACACATACGCCGGCCGGTTCGCCGTTCGCCCGGCGCCCGAAGCGACCTTCGAGGGCGGGCTCGACCTCGTCGGGCCGGTCCGGCTGCGCGCCCGGGACCTCCCGCGCCTCTCCTGGTACGCGGGAGGGCGAGGCGATCGCGAAGCCGCCAACGATCTCGTGTACGTGCACGACGCCGACCGGATCGAGATCGTCTGCGACCGGCCGCTCCCGCTCGAGGCGGACGGCGAGGACCTCGGGGACGTCGAGACCGTCGTCCTCGAAGCCGAGCGCGACGCGGTCACGGTGTTGGTCTGAGCTACGAGGCGGGCGCAGGCTGCGAGCGGCGTCGCAGTCGAACGCCGAGCGTGGCGACGACGAGCGCTCCGAGTGCGGCGAGCAGTGCGACGACCGGCCACGGGAAGGACGCGTCGTCTCCGCTCGCCGGCGGGGTCTCCGGGAGCCCGGCGGTGACCAGCGATCGCTTCAGGCTCGGCTCCGCCACGAACCATCCTCCATGGGTCTCCTGGTCCATGAAGAAGCGTTGGCCGGGCTGCGTGTACGAGACGGGTCGCGGCTTCGCGTAGGGATAGACGTCTTGATGGAGGGCGTCGTCCACGCCGTTCGGGCCCGGGAGCGTGTACGTCATGACGTACCTCGGGCCGAGGCTTCCGTGTGGGCGCTTCGAGAGCATCGGATCGGGCGTCTGGCGGAAGACCGCCGGGAAGAACCCGGTGTACTCGACGAGTCTCCAGAACGCGGCGCTCGCTTGTGAGTCGGACGGAATCGAGATCGCTTCTGCGAGCCCTGGTCCATCGATGGTGGCCTCGCTCGGGCCTTTCGCGTGGGCTGGCGATGGGACACAAGCCACGACGAGCAAAGCGGTCAGAGTGGTGAGGACGGTGCGTGTCATCGGCGCCTCCGGTCTCGACATCGCAGCAACTACACCGTGCTCCCGTCTGGGGTTCCGAGGCTCGCGCCTACAATCCGCCCGTGACCCAGGTGCTGCCTTCGGATCGAGGTTTGCGCCGCGTCATCGGCGACGGCGAGAGCCTTCCCGACGGTGAGGTCGACGGCCTGACACCCGACGACCTGGTCGCGCTCTATCGCGACCTCGTCCTGCTCCGCACGTACGACGAGCGCAGCGTCGTCTACCACCGGCAGGGCCGCATCGGGACGTACGCGATCTACTGGAACCACGAGGCCATGCAGGCGGGCGCCGTGTTCGCGCTCGAGGATCGGGACTGGATCTTTCCGGCCTACAGGGAGTCCGCGATCGGGCTCCTGCGCGGGATGCGGGCATCCACGGTGCTGTCCTGGTGGCGTGGCCATCCCGCGGGCTGGTGGAACCCGGAGGACTACGGCGTGGCGTCGATCTGCGTCCCGATCGCGACGCAGGTGCCGCACGCGGTCGGGTTCGCGTGGGGCTCGAAGCTGAAGGGGGAAGACCGGGTCGCGCTCACGTTCTTCGGCGACGGTGCGACCTCGGAGGGCGCGTTCCACGAGGGCGCGACGTTCGCGGGGGTCATGAAGGCGCCCGTGGTCCTCTTCTGCAACAACAACCAGTGGGCGATCTCGACGCCGCTCTCGGCCCAGACGGCCGCGCCGACCCTCGCCGACAAGGCGATCGGATATGGGATGCCGGGCTTGCGCGTGGACGGGACGGACGTCCTCGCCGTCTACGAAACCACGCGGGAGGCCGTCGAGAGGGCACGCGCGGGCGAGGGTCCGACCTTCATCGAGGCGGTGACGTACCGCGCCGCGCCGCACGCGACCGCGGACGACCCGTCGATCTACATCGACCCCGAGCGGGTCGAGGAGGCGCGGGAGAACGAGTGCGTCGGCCGCTACGAGCGCTACCTCCAGCGCATCGGAGTCCTGTCGGACTCCGATGCGGCAGAGATCAGGCAGGAGGCGCTCGAGCTCATGCGGGCCGGGATCGCGGAGGCCGAGGCCGAGCCGCCGGCGGATCCGGGGCTCGTCTTCGAGCACGCGTATGCGAACCCGCCGCCGTCTCTCGCCGACGACCTCGCCGAGCTCAGGAGGATCCTCGGTGAGTGAGGGCACGTTGTGGTGTAGGTGCGAGGCATGCCTCGCACACGGGCGCGATCGGATGACGTGGGCCGGGCATGCCCGGCCCCTACGGTCCAGGCGCCGTCGGAGGCTCCCGGGTGGCTGAACGGTTTCTCGTCGAGGCGGTGAACGACGCGCTCCACCAGGAGATGGAGCGCGACCCCGACGTGCTCGTGATGGGAGAGGACGTCGGCCGGCTCGGAGGAGTCTTTCGCGCGACCGCCGGCCTCCAGGAGCGCTTCGGCGCCGACCGCTGCGTGGACACGCCACTTGCCGAGGCCGGAATCGTCGGCACAGCAGTCGGCCTCTGCATGGCCGGATGGCGTCCCGTGTGCGAGCTTCAGTACGACGCGTTCAGCTACCCGGGCCTCGACCAGCTGATCAACCACGTGGGGCGCTACCGGTGGCGGACCGGCGGGAAGATGTCCTTCCCGATCACGCTGCGGATGCCGTACGGCGGCGGGGTGCGTGCGCCCGAGCTCCACGACGACTCGCCGGAGACGTACTACGTCCACACGCCGGGCGTGAAGGTCGCGATCCCGTCGACGCCGGCGGACGCCAAGGGGCTGCTCGCGGCGGCGATCCGGGACCCGGATCCCGTCGTCGTGCTCGAGCCGAAGCTCATCTACCGAACGGCCCGCACCGAGGTTCCCGACGGCGAGCACGTGGTGCCGCTCGGGAAGGCGCGCGTCACGCGCGAGGGGACCGACCTCACGCTCGTCGCCTACGGGGCGATGGTGCCGCTCGCCGAGCGCGCCGCCGACGCGCTCGAGGGCGAGGCGTCGTGCGAGGTGCTCGACCTGCGGACGCTGAAGCCGCTCGACGAGGAGGCGCTGCTCGCTTCCGTCGCGAAGACGGGCCGTGCGATCGTCGTGCAGGAGGCGCCGCGCGTGGCCGGCTTCGGCGCCGAAGTCGCAGCGGTGCTCGCGGAGAAGGCGATCTTCGACCTCAAGGGGCCGGTCGTACGGGTCACGGGCTACGACGTGCCGTACCCGTACTGGCAGATCGAGGACGCCTACATGCCCTCGGTCGAGCGCGTCGTCGACGCCGCCCACCGCGTCCTCGGCTCGTGACGCTGCACGAGATACCGCTCGAGCGGCGCACTCTCCACGGTCACTTCTCGCGCGACCTGGAGCCGATCCTGACCGTCGACTCCGGAGATTCGATCGCGTTCTCCGCCCCGGACGCCGGCTGGGGAATCGGCCCGCCGCAGGACATCAGAGGGACTCGTGATCGCTTCCAGCCTCAGGACCCGGAGCTCGACCGCGGGCACCCACTGATCGGCCCCGTGGCCGTGCGGGGCGCACGAACCGGTGAGACGCTCGAGGTTCGGATCGACGAGGTACGGGTTGGCGGGTGGGGCATCACGGACGCGGGCGGCTGGAGCACACCGCTCAACGAGCGTCTCGGGGTCGCCGACGGCGAGTCCGCCACTCTCGTGTGGGAGCTCGACGCAGAGACGGGCGTAGGCCGCGACCAGGCCGGCCGGGAGATCGCGCTCGCGCCGTTCCTCGGCGTCATCGGGATGCCGCCGGCCGAGTCGGGCATCCATTCGACAGGGCCCCCGCGAGCGTGCGGGGGCAACATCGACTGCAAGGAGCTCGTGGCCGGCACGACGCTCTTCCTCCCGATCTCCGTCGACGATGCGCTCGTCTCCGCAGGCGACGGGCATGCGGCGCAGGGCGACGGCGAGGTCTCGCAGCTCGCGATCGAGGCACCCCTCGACCGCGCTCGGCTGACGCTCACGGTGCGCCGCGACCTTCCGCTGACGGCTCCGGTCGCGTGGACGCCCGGGGCCTGGCTGACGTTCGGGTTCGACGAGGATCTCGACGAGGCGGCCGCGATCGCGCTCGACGGGATGCTCGACCTCATGGGTCGCGAGCTCGGCCTCGAACGCCGCGAGGCGCTCGCGTACGCGAGCGTCGTCGTCGACCTCCGCGTCACGCAGATGGTGAATGGAGCTCGCGGGATCCACGCCCGGCTCGCGCACGACGCGTTCCGTCTTCCCCGGCAGGGTAAGACCAGGTAGATGAACGACACCGTCGTGCAGGTCCTGCTCGTCGGGCTCTTCGCCCTGACCTGCGGTCTCCTGACGCTCGCCTGGATGCGGCAGCGACTCGTGCTCGCGGCCGTAGCGCTGCTCGCGTTCGCGTTTACGGTCTGGGTGATCGACTTCGTCATCATCGTGTCCGGGTACCGCGGCGCCGACGACTTCATCGAGTGCGCCGACGAGTGCTCGGGCTTCCACTACTCGGTCGTCGTCGGATTCCTCGCGCCCCCGCTCCTGATCGCTCTCGCCGCGTTTGCGGGCATCGTCGCGCTCGAGCAGCGCCGCCGCGCGCGCCGCGCTCGATAGACGAGAATCGCAGCGTGGCGCACTCCTTCAAGCTGCCGGACCTCGGCGAGGGGCTCACGGAGGGCGAGGTCGCGCGCTGGCTCGTCTCCGAGGGCCAGGAGATCGCCGAGGACGACCCGCTCGTCGAGATCCAGACCGACAAGGCGACCGTCGAGATCCCGTCGCCGTACGCCGGGACCGTGCTGCGAGTTCTCGTCTCCGAGGGCGAGGTCGCCCCGGTCGGCGCCGTGCTCGTCGTGATCGGCGAGGCCGGCGAGGCAGTTCCGGACGCGCCGGCGCGGACGGACGAGACACGAGACGCCGCGCGGCCGGCAGCTGCCGCCACCAACCGGGCGAATCGCGGCGACGCCGCTCGTGCGCAAGGTCGCGCAGGACCTCGGGGTCGACCTCGCGACGGTGGCCGGCACCGGCCCCGGTGGCCGGATCACGGACGAGGACGTACGGGCAGCTGCGGGTGGCGCCGCCGTAGCGGACGGACGCCGCGAGCCGCTGCGTGGAGTCCGCCGCCTGATCGCCGAGCACATGACCCGCGCCCACCGTGAGGTCCCGCCCGTGACGTGGGTCGAGGAGTGCGACTTCGAGGCCGTGGAGCTCGAGCGCCTGCTCGCAACGGTGGTGAAGGCGGTCGCGGACACGCTTCCCGAGTTTCCCGAGCTGAACGCGCGCCTCGACGGCGACGCGATCCTCTTTCTCGACCGTTACGACATCGGCGTCGCGGTGCAGACTGAGCAGGGCCTCGTCGTGCCGGTCGTCCGGGGCGCCGACGCGCGGTCGCCGGACGAGCTCGACGCGGAGATCCGGCGCCTCGCCGACGGTGCGCGCACCGGATCCCTGAAGCCCGACGAGGTGCGCGACTCGACGTTCACCGTCACGAGCGCGGGCAAGCTCGCCGGTCTCTTCCAGACTCCGATCGTGAACCACCCGGAGGTCGCGATCCTCTCCATCGGCCGCATCGCGCCGAGAGCGGTAGTCCACGACGGCGAGGTGGTCGTGCGGAGCACGGGCACGATCGCGATCACCTTCGACCACCGCGTCGTCGACGGCGCCCGCGCGGCCGCGTTCGGGCTCGAGGTGATCCGCAGGATCGAGGACGGCTCGGCGGGCTGAGCGCCCGCCGAGCCGTCCGATCAACTGCTAGTCGTCGTGACCCCTGCCGTTGCGGTCGAGCTGGGCCCTGATCTCGCCGCCGGGGAAGGTCCCCGAGTGGACGTTCGCGTACGTCACGCCTGCCTTGAGGGCGGCCAGGACCTCGGCGAGCTCGCCGGCCGCGATGCCCTGGGCGGGCGCGGGCGGCGTCCCGGCCATGATCGCCTGGACGTCCGCTGCGTCGAGCGTCCCTGACACCGTCTCCTTGGTCGTGGTGGTCCCCGCGGGGCAGGTCGGTGTACCTGCCGGACCGGGGAGCGCGGCCGTGCCACAGAGCCACAGCACGATCCCTCCGTTCACACCCTTCTGCGCGAAGTGGATGTGCGCCTGTGTCGCCGGGGCCGACAGGCCCGAGTACGACAACCGGTACTCGATGGTCCCGGTCGACCCGTTGCGGACCTTCAGCTTGATCCTGCCTTTCGCCGCAGTCGAGACAGCCGGAACCTCTTCGTAGCCGATGAGCTTCGCCTCGGCGGACCGGCGCTTGCCATTGCCATGGCCGGCTATGCCGACGGAAGTGAGTACGAGCGCGAAAGCGCCCGCGATCGCAAGGATCGCGACGACGCCAGTACGTCTAGTCATGTATGTACCCCCCTGTTTGGGACGCTGTTGAGTCTACGCCCGTTACTCCCGAACGGTTTCCGTCCTCACAATTCCTAAACTGATCGGGTGGGCAGTTGGTACACGATCGGGCTCTGCCTCGGCCTCGGTCTCGGCTTCGGGGTGATCCTGTCCGGGCTTCTCAGCGTGAACGCCGCCGGAATCGGCGTGGCTGTGGTGGCCGGCGTGGCTGCGGGCGCGGGGCTCGCCTACGCGATCGGCGAGCTCCCGGAGACGATCGCGGGCGGCGTCGGAGGCTTACTCGGCGCGCTCGCGGCGGCAGCGGTCGTACACGGCGCCATGCGCCGGGGCGCGACGCGAATCGGAGTCGCCGCCTACGTCGGCACGGCGGGCGTGCTCGTCTGCCTCGTCGCGTTCATCCCGATCGCCGGGTACGTCGCGGCCGTCGTGCTGCCGGTCCTCGCCGCGCGCATGCGAGGGCGCGAGGCGGCCCGCTTCGCCGGGCTGCGGACGCTCGCGAAATGAGCCGCACGGGGCCAGCGGCCGCTCATGCCGCCGACCCGGTCGCAGCGCGGGAGCGGATGGTCGAGCGCCAGCTCCGCCGCCGCGGGATCGCCGACGAGCGAGTGCTCGCGGCGATGGCGCGTGTTCCCCGGCACCTCTTCGTCCCCGAGCACCTGCGCCACCTGGCGTACGAGGACGGCGCGCTTCCGATCGGAGAGGGGCAGACGATCTCGCAGCCGTACATCGTCGCCACGATCTGCTCGCTCCTGCAGCTCGAGGGAACCGAACGCGTGCTCGACGTCGGTGCCGGCTCCGGGTACCAGGCGGCCGTGCTGGCCGAGCTCACCGCGGAGGTGGTCACGATCGAGCGCGTGTCCGAGCTTGCCGAGCGAGCGCGCGAGACGCTCGCGCGCGCCGGCTACGGCTCGGTGGAGGTGCGGGTCGGCGACGGTTCGCTGGGCGTGCCGGACCGGGCGCCGTTCGACGCCATCGCGGTAGCGGCGGCCGCGCCGGCGATCCCGCCCGCGCTGTACGAGCAGCTCGTCGACGGCGGGCGGCTCGTCCTTCCACGCGGTGGACGCTGGGGCCAGGACCTCGTCCTCGTGGAGCGCACGCCGGACGGCCCCGCCGAGCGCAAGTCGGTCCCCTGCCGCTTCGTCCCACTCGTCGGAGCCGAAGGTTTCGCGGGAACCTGACCTTTCGGGGGGTGGCCTCGACGGGTCGCCGGACTACCCTGCGACGACCGTGGAGAACGCTGCAGACCTGAAGCCCGGGATGTCGCGAGCGCGCGTTCGCGCCGGCCTGCGTCGCCGCGCGAACTGGGAGCAGCTCCTGAGGTTCTGCTTCGTCGGAGTCTCCGGGTACGCGGTCAACCTCTTCGTCTTCTCGTTCTTCTTCCTCGTCGTCGGCGTCCACTACATCCCGGCGGCGATCCTGTCGTTCCTCGTCGCGGTCACGAACAACTACACGTGGAACCGCCTCTGGACCTTCCGCCAGCAGCGCGGGCACGTCGCCTGGCAGGGCATGAGGTTCCTCGTCGTCTCTACTCTCGCGCTTGGTGCGAACCTGGTCGTCCTCACCGCGCTCGTGGCTCTCGGGCTCCAGGAGGTGCTGGCGCAGGCCGTCGCGATCGTGCTCGTCACGCCGATCAACTTCCTCGGCAACAAGCTCTGGTCGTTCGGCCCGCGGACCTAGCGTCCTCGCCCTAGCGGTCGCACTCCTCGCACTCCTCGCGCTTCTCTTCGCCCCGACGGCGCTGGGTCAGTCGGGCGCAGACCCGCGGCTGACCGAGGACGATGCGGTCGAGCGCGTGCTCGAGCAGCCGAAGGTCTCCGCGTGGCTCGACCGCTACCCGCCCGACCCGACCACGTCCGCGCGCTTCCGTCCGGAGGACCGGACCTGGCTCGTGAAGGCCTGGTCGGGGGACGCAGGCCAGATCGCGCAGGCGGTGGTCGAAGACAGCACCGGGAGGGTCACAGAGGCGTGGACGGGGCCTCAGGTCGCCTGGAAGATGGCGCGCGGGCGGGACGGGTCTTTCGGCGGCAAGACGCTCCAGACCTGGTACGTGTGGCTGGGCTTCTGCGTCCTCTTCCTCGTCGGGCTCGCCGACTGGCGCCGACCGCTCTCGATGCGGAACCTCGACCTGCTCGTCCTGCTCTCGTTCTCGGTCTCGCTCGCCTTCTTCAACCGCGGGGAGATCTTCGCGAGCGTGCCGCTCGCGTATCCGGTGCTCGCGTACCTGCTCGGGCGGAGCCTGTGGGTCGGCGTACGCCGGCGTGAGCGACGGCCCAGGTTCGTCTGGCCGACGTGGGCGTTCGCGGCCGCCGCCGTGTTCCTGCTCGGGTTTCGCATCGGCCTCAACGTCGAGACACCGCGCGGGGTGATCGACGTCGGGCTCGCCGGGGTCGTCGGCGCGGACCGCATCCTCGACGGCGAGGCGCCGTACGGGAACATGCCGCGCACGGGCGACCTCGAGCCGTGCGGCGACGCGGACACGGACGGGTTCATCCGCGAGCGGATCCAGACGAACGGCCGCTGCGAGGCGGCGATCGAGCGCGGCGACACGTACGGGCCCGTCTCGTACCTCGGCTACGTGCCGGCCGTGCTCGTCTTCGACTGGAGCGGGAAGTGGGACTCGCTCCCGGCGGCGCACGCGACCTCGATCGCGTTCGATTTGCTGGCGCTGCTCGGCCTCCTGCTCGTCGGCCGCCGCTACGGCGGGTGGCGGCTCGGCGCGATCCTCGCGTTCGCGTGGACGGCGTACCCGTTCACGGCGTACACGCTCAACGCGAACACGAACGACATGATCATGCCTTCGCTCCTCGTCTTCGGCTTCTGGCTCGCGTCCTCGGCCTCGGCGCGAGGGAGCGCGGTCGCGCTCGCCGGCTGGGCGAAGTTCGGAGCGCTGCTGCTCGCGCCGCTCTGGGTCGGCTATCCGCGGCTCACGCTTCGGCGCGTGCTCGCGTTCGGGGTCGGCTTCGCGGCCGCGACCCTCGCGGCGTTCGCGATCCTCCTGCTCGAGCCGAGCCTCGGGGACGCGGTGCGCACGTTCTGGGAGCGCACCGTCGAGTACCAGTCCTCACGCGACTCGCCGTTCTCGATCTGGGGCTGGGGCCAGTACCACGCGGCGGGGATTCCCGATCTCGGCTTCGTCCAGCCCGTCGTCGCGGGGCTGGCGGTCGCGATCGCGCTCGTCGTCGGGCTCGTTCCGCGGGAGAAGGGACCGGTCGAGCTCGCGGCGCTGACGGCGGCCGTGCTCATCGCCTTCCAGCTCTCGCTCACCCACTGGTTCTACCTCTACCTCCCGTGGATGCTTCCGTTCGTCGTCCTCTGGCTCGTGCTGCCCGCGCCGCGGCCGCCGGAGCCGGAGCCCGACGCCTACGAGACCGAGATGCGCAGCGACTCGATCGCGGTTGCGGTGCCCGACTCCGAGTCGGAGTCGATCACGGCGCCCTCGATCCGCACGTCGCCCTGAGCGGTCTCGAAGCGCACGGGCATCCCCGTGCGCATGCGCCGGATGGCGAGCTCCGCCTCGACGCCGATCACGGAGTCGTGCGGCCCGGTCATCCCCGCGTCCGTGATGAATGCGGTCCCGCGCGGGAGCAGGCGTGCGTCCGACGTCTGCACGTGGGTGTGCGTCCCGACGACGGCGGTGACTCGGCCGTCGAGCCAGCGCGCGAGCGCCGCCTTCTCGCTGGTCGCTTCGGCGTGGACGTCGACGAGCACGAACGGCGTCTCCGCCGTCGCGGCCTCGACGAGCTCGTCGATCACCTCGAACATCGACGTCGCCGGATGCAGGAACAGCGATCCCAGCACGTTCACGACCGCGAGCTTGGTCCCGTTCGCCGTGGGGACGACGGTCAAGCCGCGGCCGGGGGTGTTCTTCGACGCGTTCGCAGGCCGCACGATCCGGTCGGAGCTGTCGAGATAGGGCGCGATCTCGGATCTCCGAAACGCGTGGTTGCCGAGCGTGATCGCGTCCACTCCGGTGGCGAGGATGCGGTCGGCGAGCTTCGGCGTGATCCCGATGCCGTCCGCCGCGTTCTCCCCGTTCACGACGACGACGTCGATGCCGCGCTCCGCGCGCAGGGCGGGGAGGCGCGACTCGAGGGCTCGTCGCCCCGGTGCGCCGACGACGTCGGCGATGAAGAGGATGCGCAAGCGGCCGAGGTTACGGGACGCCGAGGGACGCCGACGGGTAGACCTCGATCGACACGTTGTTCCCGCCGTCGGGCGCGAACTTCGCGAGGGCCTGCTTCTCGTGCCTGCGGATGTCGATGACGCGGCCGAGCTTCGAGGAGCCCGCGGCCACGTTCGCGCCGACCGTGAGCGCCTGGTCCGGGCGCACGTTCTCGATCGTGACCACGAGCGAGGGCGCCGACGTCGGCCGAAGCTCGATCTCTGCGCCGACGGCGCGCCCGGCGATGACCTGGTCCCGGAGAGCGACCACGGTTCCGTCCACGGGCGAGTAGACGTCGGTTCCCGCCACCGCGCCGACGTCGAGCGTCCGGAACTCGCCGCCCTCGAGCTGGTACCAGCCGAGCCCGGTCTGCGTCGAGCCCGTGATCCGGCGCCACAGGCGCGCGAGCAGCCCTTCGTTCGCCTGCGGGCCGACGGGATGGAGGACGAGCGCGCCTTCGTCCGAGCCGTGGAACCCGATCGCGGTCACGCCCCCCTGTGCGACGGGCGACTGCACGCGGATGTTTCCGACGGTGGCGAGCATCTGCGTCTCCGGCGGTACCGACGTCATTGGCTGCGGCGCCGGGACGGGGGCAACCGCCGAGCCGTCGCCGCCGTCGCCGAACGCGGTGAGCAGCAGCGTCGCGACGCCGAGCACGCCCATCACGATCGCGAGCGCAAACCAGCGCGCCCGTGCCTGAGCCCGCCGCCGGTGGGCACGCAACCTCGCCGCGTGCCGGGAGCGCGGAGTCGTCATCGCATGGACCGTAGCAAGCTCGCCTGCGGGATACGATCAGCGTGCAGATGGGGACCCCGGGGCCGACGATCCAGATCCCGCGGTGGGTGCAGCTCGTGGGTCTTCCGGTGCTTCTCGTGCTCGCGTTCCTCATGGCGGGCACCCTGGGTCATGCGCTCTTCCTGTTCCTGACGGCGTCGGTGATCGCATTCATGCTCAACCCGCTCGTCCGCGACCTCACGCGACTCAAGATTCCCCGCGCGCTCTCGGTGATGACGGTGTACACGATCTTCGCCGCGACCGTCGTCGCGCTGCTGATCGCAATCGGCGTCGTCGCCTTCGACCAGACCCTGAGCGCCGGCGACAAGATCGACGACTACGTCTCGAACGTCGACCTCGACACCGGCCAGACCGATGCCGAGCGCGACATCGACGACCTCCAGGGCTGGCTGGACGACCACGGTCTCGAACGGATCCAGATCCGGGAGCAGTTCTACGAGTGGGTCGACTCGCTGAGCGCCGGGGAGGTCTCCGGCTACGTGCAGGAGGCGATCGAGTTCGCCCAGGGAGCCGCGATCTCGGTCGTGCTCCTGCTCTTCTCGCTGATCCTCATCGTCGTCATCTCGATCTACATGCTCCTCGACATGCCGCGGCTCGAGCGGTCGATCGACTCGCGCTTCCCTCCGCACGACGGGCCGCCGCTCACCGAGCAGATCGAGAGCGCGCTCTGGGGCTACGTGAAGGGCCAGGCGATCCTGTCCACGGTCATCGGCGGGAGCGCCGGCATCGGGATGTGGATCCTCGGCGAGACGGGCCTCGTCGAGGGCGCGCAGGAGTACGCGCTGCTGTTCGGGCTCTGGACGGCGTTCATCGAGGTGATCCCGTACATCGGGCCGTGGCTCTCCGCCGTCCCTCCGGTGATCTTCGCGCTGTTCGCGGACCCGCCCTGGGGAGTCGTCTGGGTCGCCGCGCTCTTCCTCTTCATCTACCAGGTGGAGGGGCACGTCGTCGTCCCGAACGTGATGGCGAGCGCGCTCCGGCTGCATCCGCTGCTCGTCATCTTCGGGCTGCTCGCGGGCGGCGAGCTGTACGGCATCGCCGGCGTCCTCGTGGCCCTGCCGACGATGGCCGGGCTACGCGCGGTCTGGGGGTTCTTCCAGCCGCGCATCCGGCTCGAACGCTGGGACGAGGGCGCGCCCGAGGTGCCGGTCGAGGTCGAGCTGCAACCACCCGAGCCGGAGCAGCCCGGTCAGGAGCAGCGCAGCGCTGCGAGCGGGCCTCGCTAGGGTCCCGGGCGTGTGGGAGACAATCGCGTCCGAGGCCGCCGCAGAGAGCCCGGTCTGGGCTGACGCCCTGCTCTCGGACAGTGCTCCCGAGCCCGTCTTCTCGCCGCTCGCGCCGGCGGAGCTCGGGCTCGGCGTGGAGACGATCTACGAGGGCTATCTCGTGCACTACGGCCGCTCGCGGCTCTTCTCCGCACCGGACGACGACACCGGGCTGCTCCTCGGCGACTACCTGTACGCGCACGGGCTCGTGCGGGTCGCGGAGACCGGGAACGTGGACGCGGTCGCGGACCTCGCGGAGCTCATCTCGCTCTGCGCGCAGGCGCGGTCGGAGGGGCGGGACGGCGACGGGGCGGCCTGGGCGGCGACGTGTGCGCTGCTCGGCGGCGGCGGGCTCGAGGAGGGCCGGGACGCGATGCGCCTGAGCGGCGACTCGGCCGCGCTCGAGCGGGTCGCGCGGGAGCGCGCGGGCGACGGCCCGGTCGAGAGCGCCCTGTCTGCTCACGAACGATTGGTGGGGTAGAGTCGCGTCGATGCTCGACGTGCTTGCGAAGACCGCGGCCGAGGAAGGCCGCGACATCATCCTCTCGATGCTCGTCGTCGGGCTCGTCTTCATCGCGGTGATCCTGCTCGGCGACCTGAACGCCTGGCGCATCCACCGCCGCAAGCGCTCGTAGCCCGCAGCGGGCGCCCGCCCTCGGCCTAGACTGATCGCGCCGTGGCGCCGCCTGGAGATCTCCGCGAGTGGATCGCGCTCCTCGAGCGCGAGGGCGAGCTTCGGCGCATCACGGCCGAGGTCGACCCCGACCTCGAGATCACGGAGATCGTGGACCGCGTCGTCAAGTCGGGCGGGCCGGCGTTGTTGTTCGAACGACCCAAGGGGTCACACCTTCCGCTCCTGATCAACCAGTTCGGCACCGAGCGGCGCATGTGTCTCGCCCTCGGCGTCGAGCACCTCGACGACGCGGCGGCGAAGCTCGGCGACGTCCTCGACATGCAGCCGCCGCAGGGGCTCGTCGAGAAGGTCAAGGGGCTGCTGAAGCTCAAGTCGGTCGCGGACTCGCTTCCGAAGACGGTCTCGAAAGGCGCCTGCCAGGAGCTCTTCTACGAAGGGGACGACGTCGATCTCGGGCGGCTGCCGATCCAGCGCTGCTGGCCGGGCGATCCGGCGCCGTTCATCACGCTCCCCGCGGTCATAACGAAGGACCCGAATACCGGCGTCCGCAACGTCGGCATGTACCGGATGCAGGTGATCGACCGCCGCTCGACCTACATGCACTGGCAGATGCACAAGGACGGGCGGGCGGATCTGCTGGCGTCCGAGGACGGGCGGATCCCGGTCGCCGTCGCGATCGGGCTCGACCCCGTGACCGCCTACTCCGCGAGCGCGCCGCTCCCGAAGCACCTCGACGAGCTCATGCTCGCCGGCTTCCTCCGCGGCGAGCCGGTCGAGCTCGTCAAGTGCAAGACCGTCGACCTCGAGGTGCCCGCGAACGCGGAGATCGTCCTCGAGGGCCACGTCTCGAAGGACGACGTCGGCATCGAGGGCCCCTTCGGCGACCACACCGGCTACTACTCGCACGCCGAGCCGTTCCCGATCTTTCGGCTGACAGCCATGACGATGCGGAGGGACGCGATCTACGCGTCCATCGTCGTCGGCAAGCCGCCCGCCGAGGACGCCTGGCTCGGCAAGGCGACCGAGCGGATCTTCCTGCCCGCGGTCAAGATGACCCTGCCCGAGATCGTCGACTACGACCTCCCGGTCGCGGGCGCGTTCCACAACTGCGTGATCGTCTCCATCCGCAAGGCGTTCCCCGGTCACGCGCAAAAGGTCATGCATGCGCTCTGGGGCCTCGGGATGCTCTCGCTCTCGAAGTCGATCGTCGTCGTCGACGACCACGTGGACGTCCACGACTACGCCGACGTCTTCTTCCGCGTCACGGCGAACGTCGACCCCAAGCGGGACGTCCTCATCTCCGAGGGCCCGCTCGACCATCTCGACCACGCGCCCGGGCGGCAGTTCTACGGCGGCAAGCTCGGGATCGACGCGACCCACAAGCTCCCGGAGGAGGACGCGCGCCCGTGGCCCGAGGAGATCGTCATGAGCGAGGAGATCCGCGACCTCGTCTCGAGACGGTGGGGGGAGTACGGGATCGGCGGCCCGGGTAGGGTGCGTGGGGTCTGACCCCGACTGCAACACACGCCCACCGAACTGGTCAGAATCGACGTCGCGACAGGCGTCACTTCGTTGACACGAGCGAAGGGCGAGCGATTGAATCCGGCCCAGGTTCGTCTTGAGCGATAACGGCAACGACACACCGCACCTCCCGGGACCGAGCCTCTGGCCGATTGCCTTCGCCGTGGGTGTGGCGTGCCTCCTCCTCGGCCTCGTCATCAACTGGCTCGTCGCGCTCGTCGGCGCGATCCTCGTCGTCGTCTTCGGCATCCTGTGGGCCCGCGACGTCACACGCGAGGTGCGCGGGGAGGTTCCGACGATCCAGCCGGAGGTACGTGCGGCCGACGCAGGCGCAGTCGCCGGCGCCGTTCCCGAGCCGCTCCCCGCCTACACGCGCTCCGGCTTCCTCGAGGTCTCGCTCATCGGCCTCTCCGGAGTCCTCGGTGCGGTGCTCACGCTGCCCGTCGTCGGATTCATGGTGCTGCCGTCGTTCACGAACGTCGAGGAGGACGAGGCGGATCTCGGCCCGATCGAGAACTTCCCCGAGGGCCAGTACGTGATCGCGACGTACCTCGCGCTCCCGGAGCAGGGTGAGGTGAGCCGGCGGACGGCGTTCGTCCGCAACAACGGGCTCACCGAGGGAGGCGATCAGAGCTTCACGATCCTGTACAGCCGCTGCGTCCATCTCGGATGCCCGGTCCAGCCGAACGGCCCGATCGACGAGGAGGGTAAGACCGAGGTCAACGGGGTCGAGCTCCGGCCGGTGCTCGCGCAGTCGTTCGGGTGCCCCTGCCACGGCGGCCTGTACGACGCCGAGGGCAACCGCCAGGCCGGCCCGCCCGTGCGCTCGATGGACCGCTACTCGTTCTCGATTCGCGACGGCCGCCTCATCCTCGGCGAGCTCTTCGCGGTCGGGAACGTCTCGGGCGCCGGGGCGAGCGCCACGATCACGAGGTATCCGTGGTCGGTGCCCGGCACGCACGTGGACGGGATCGAAGCCTGGCTCTACCCCATCGTTCCGAGTCAGGTGACGGGCTAGTGCCGAGGATCATGACCAGGAGGCAGAAGGTCGTCGCGATGGCCGTCCTCGCGCCGCTCGACTGGGTCGACGAGCGGACCGGGGCCGTCCGCGGCACGAAGTGGTTCCTGTTCCGCAACGTCCCGCGCGACATCAGCTGGGCGCAGACGCTCGGCTTCGCGACCCTCATCGCGTTCACGGCGCAGGCGCTCACGGGCGCGATCCTCGCGATGTACTACAAGCCCTCCTCGGAGATCGACCCGCTCACCGGGAAGCCGATCGCCTACGTCTCGATCGAGCACATCACGAACGAGCTCACGCTCGGCTGGCTCGTGCGCGGTATGCACCGCTGGGGGGCAAGCGTCTTCGTGATCCTGCTCTTCCTGCACATGGGCCGCGTGTTCCTGTTCGGCGCGTACAAGTACCCGCGCGAGCTCCAGTGGATCACCGGCGTGTTGCTGCTCGTCATGGGGATGCTCATGGGCTTCACGGGCTACCTGCTGCCGTGGGACCAGACCGCGTACTGGGCGACGGTCGTCGGGATCAACCTGAACGGGACCGCGCCCTTCGCGGGACCGTGGCTGGCGCAGTTCCTCGCGGGCGGCGCCGAGATCGGCTCCGACACGCTCGCGAAGTGGTACGCGCTGCACATGCTCCTGATCCCCGGAGCGATCATCGCCCTGATCTTCGTCCACCTCTTCCTCGTCACGCGGCTCGGCGTCGTGTCGCCGCCGTGGTCGAAGGAGCAGGCCGGGCGTGACCGGCCGCCCGTCGAGCCGAAGGCGGGCGCCCGCGCCGGCCTCGTTCGCGGCTCGGGAGGTGGCAAGTAGTGGCCCGCGACCTCGGCGAGCGGAACCGCGAGTGGTTCGCCCGCTACAAGGACGACGTCAAGAAGGAGGGCAAGGCCTTCTTCCCGCGGGCGATGCTCCACGACACGATCATGGGCATCGTCGCGCTCGGGGTGATGGTCGGGCTCGCGGCCATCTGGTACTACGACGCGGACGGGGTGGAGCCGGGAGTGCTCGGGCCCTGGTACACGGAGCCGGCCGATCCGGGGACGACGGACTTCATCCCGCGGCCCGACTGGTACTTCTACTTCCTCTTCTACCTCCTCCGGATCTTCGAGTGGCCGGAGACGGTCTTCATCGCGACCGTCGGCATCCCGACCATCTGCCTGATCCTGCTGCTCGGGCTCCCGTTCTACGACCGGCGCCCGGAGCGCCGCCCGTCGCGCCGGCCGGTGGCGATGGTGGCCGCCGTGCTGACCGTGATCTCGATGGGCGTCCTCACGTACAAGGGCGCGACGGCGCAGGAGGCGCTCGGCTCTGAGCTCATCTTGCTCGTTCCGGAGTGGTCGGAGGAGCAGGGCTTCGCGGACAACGAGCAGGCGGTGCAGGGTGCGGAGCTGTTCGCCCAGTCGGGCTGCCTCAACTGCCACACGTACATGGGTCAGGGGTCGGGAAACCTGGGCGCGCCCGACCTCACGGAGATCGGGCAGACGAACGACGCGGCGTACTTCGTCGAGTACCTCACGAACCCCGCCGCGTTCGGGAACACGGTCATGGGCTCGTACTCGTATCTCGGGCAGGAGAACCTCGAGGCGCTCGGCGCGTTCCTCGAGGCGTCGAAGGGCCCCGAAGACGGAGGCTAGGGGCGAGGCAAGCCTCGCCCCTAGGAACACCGCCCGGATACGCTCTCTCCGATGCGCGTCTTCCTCGGCGTGACCGGTGCCTCGGGCGCCCCGTACGCCGAGCGCCTCCTTCGCGCGCTCGCGGCGGCGGACTGCGAGATCGGTCTCTCCGCCTCGCGCTCCGGGATCGAGGTGCTCGCGACGGAGCTCTACCGCGAGCCCTCGCTCGACCGCGACGAGGTGCTCTCACGCTTCGTCGGAGACGCCTCGGACACGGTCACGGTGTACGGGGAGAACGACTTCGGCAGCCCGTACGCGAGCGGCTCCGCCAAGGTCGACGCGTACGTGATCTGTCCCTGTTCCATGGCGACGGTCGGCACTCTCGCGGCCGGCGCGATGCAGAACCTCATCCACCGCGCTGCCTCCGTCGCGCTCAAGGAGCGGCGGAAGCTCGTGCTCGTCCCCCGCGAGACCCCGCTCTCGTCGATCCACCTGCGCGGGCTCGCGACCCTGAACGAGGCCGGCGCCGTCATCCTCTTCGCCGCGCCGGGCTTCTACCACGGTGCGGACACCGTCGAGGACCTCGTGGACTTCGTCGTCGCCCGCTGCCTCGACCAGCTCGGGATCGAGAACACGCTCGTTGCGAGGTGGGGTCAATGACCCACGAGACCGGCCGGCTGACCGCGGACGAAGTCCGCGGCATGTTCGACCGCATCGCGCCCGTCTACGACACGATGAACCGGGTGATGACCGCCGGGCTCGACCGGCGCTGGCGGCGGCTGGCGGTCAAGGAGGTCGTGTGGCCCGACGATCGCGTGCTCGACGCCTGCTGCGGGACGGGAGACCTCGCGGTGGAAGCCGAGCGCCGCGGCGGGCGGGTCGTGGGGCTCGACTTCTCGGAGCGGATGCTCGAACGCGCACGGAAGAAGTCCGGCGCGATCGAGTGGGTGCAGGGCGATGCGATGGCGCTCCCGTTCGAGGACGGCGAGTTCGACGCCGTGACGGTCGGCTTCGGCGTCCGCAACCTCGAGGACCTCGGCCGCGGCCTCGGCGAGCTCGCGCGCGTGCTTCGGCCGGAGGGGAAGATCGCCGTTCTGGAGATCACGCGCCCGCGCGGGCTGCTGCGGCCGTTCTTCCGGCTCTGGTTCGATGTCCTCGTCCCCGTCGCCGGCAAGGTGCTCCCCGGCGGGAAGGCGTACACGTACCTTCCTGCAAGCGTGCGTCGCTTCCCCGGGCCCGAGGATCTTGCGGCGCTCATGGCGAGCGCCGGCTTCCGCGACATCCGCTACCGCCTCCTCGGCGGGGGCACCGTCGCCCTGCACACGGCGGTGAAGAGGTGAGCGCGCAAGCCGTTCTCGCGGAGGCGCGGCCGTTCTTCGACGAGCTCGAGCAGCGGCTCGAGGCTGCCGTCGAGCGCTACCCGGGCCTCGTCGCAGCCGTCGGCCGGAATGCCGTCGGTGCCGGCGGGAAGCGCCTCCGCCCGCTGCTCGTGCACCTGACCTCGCCGTCGCGGGAGCGGGGTTTGCGCGGAGGGGTCGCGGTCGAGCTCGCCCACGTCGCGACGCTCGTCCACGACGATCTCATCGACGGCGCCGAGCTCCGCCGCGGCCGGCCGTCCGCCTGGCACGAGCACGGCGAGATCGCCGCGCGCACCGGAGGCGACTACCTGTTCTCTCGCGCGTTCGCCGAGCTCGCGGACGTGCGTGACCTCGAGGGCGTGGAGATCCTCGCGCGCGGGTGCCTCGCGATCGCGCGTGGCGAGGCGATGCAGCAGTTGCAGACCAACGACCCGGGCACGCCGATCGAGGCGTACCTCGAGCGCATCGCGCTCAAGACAGGGAGGCTCTTCGAGGCCGCCTGCCTGCTCGGTTCGAGGGACCGGCGACTCGGCGAGTTCGGGCTCACGCTCGGCATCGCGTTCCAGATCGCCGACGACATCCTCGACTGCGTCGGCGACACCATCGAGACGGGGAAGATTCCGGGCGCCGACCTCCGCGAGGGCGTCCCGACGCTCCCGCTGATCCTCGCCGCGCGCGAGGACGAGGTCGTCCGGCGCGCGCTCGCAGGCGGACCGCTCGAAGGCGCGCTCGTCCGCGTCGCGGCCACCAGCGCGCTGGAACAAGCCCGCGCGATGGCCCTCGACTACGCTAGGCAAGCGAGGGAGCTCCTCCGGAACGAGTCCGAGCTGGAGGCGCTCACGCACATCGTCATCGACCGGGAGAAGTGACGAGATGGCCGTCGTCGCATCGCGTACGTTGGAGCCGATTCGCGAGAAGCTGGAGGGCGGCGAGCGCCTCGGCTTCGAGGACGGTGTCGCGATCCTCGAGTCGGACGACCTGCTCGCGATCGGCGAGCTGGCCGACCTCGCGCGGCGCCTCCGCGGCGGGACGGACGAGGTCTTCTTCGTCCAGAACCTCTACGTCAACCAGACCAACGTCTGCCGCGTGAAGTGCAAGTTCTGCGCCTTCGCGGCGACGCAGAAGCAGGAGCACGCGTACACGTTCACCGCGGAGGAGCTCGTCGAGGACGTGCTCAGCCAGCGCGAGGCCACGGGGTTCACCGAGATCCACATGGTCAACGGCGAGAACCCGCACGTGGACTTCGAGTTCTACCGCGACACGACGGCCGCGCTGCACGAGGCGCTTCCGAACGTGCACCTCAAGCTCTACACGGCGTCCGAGATCCATCACATGACGACGCTCTCCGGGCTCACGCACGAGGAGGTCCTCCGCGAGCTCCAGTCGGCCGGTCTCGGGTCGCTGCCCGGCGGCGGCGCCGAGGTCTTCGCCGACCGCGTGCGCCGGCTCGTCGCGCCCGGCAAGGAGAGCCCGGAGATCTGGTTCCACGTGCACGACACCGCGCACAAGCTCGGCATTCCCACGCACTGCACGCTGCTCTACGGGCACGTGGAGACCTACGAGGAGCGGGTCGACCACCTCCTCCGCCTGCGCGACCAGCAGGACAGGACGGGCGGCTTCCTCGCGTTCATCCCGCTCGCGTTCCACCCGGAGAACACGGTCTTCGAGCGCCGCGGCTGGCGCCACACGACCGGGACCGACGACCTGAAGATGCTCGCGCTCTCGCGGCTGATGCTCGACAACGTCCCGAACATCAAGGCCTACTGGATCATGATGGGGATGCCGCTCGCGGCGGTCGCGCTCCACTTCGGCGCGAACGACGTGCAGGGGACGGTCGTCCGGGAGGAGATCTTCCACGCCGCGGGCGCGCGCACCGAGACCGAGCAGAAGATCGAGGAGCTCGTCCGCTACGTGCGCGAGGCCGGCCGCATCCCCGTCCAGCGCGACACGCTCTACAACGAGCTTCGCCGGTGGTGACCGAGTTCGTCTCCGCGGTTCCGATCATCCCCGCGCGGGACGTCGAGGCTGCCGCGTCGTGGTACCGCGACGAGCTCGCTTTCGACGTGTTCCACGTCGAGCGGGAGTACGGGATCGTCGGACGCGGCGAGTCCTGGATCCACTTCTGGGGCCCGAGCGAGATCGCGCCGGAGGACTCGATGACGATGATCCGGCTGGGTGTCCAGGGCATCGACGAGCTCTACGCCGACTGCCAGGCGCGCGAGATCGTTCATCCGAACGCACCGCTCGAGGAGAAGCCGTGGGGCTTCCGCGAGTTCGCAGTGACGGACCGCGACGGAAATCTCGTCACCTTCTTCGAGGCGCCCTCCGACCACGACCCGCGCGCGGGGGCGGCTCGTGATCCGCCTCGGCCGCATCTCGTACGTGAACATGGCGCCCGTCTTCCACCGCCTCGAGGCGGACGTGGAGGAGGTCACGGGCGTGCCGACCGAGCTCACGCGGATGCTGCTCGACGAGGAGCTCGACATCGCGCCCATCCCGTCGATCGACTACGCGCGAAACGCCGACCGGCTGCGAATCCTGCCGCGACTCTGCGTCTCCTCCGAGGGCGCCGTCGACTCGATCCAGCTCGTCACGCGGATGCCGTTCGGCCAGGTGCGCTCGGTCGCGGTGACCCCGGAGAGCGCGACCTCGGTCGTCCTCACGCGCATCCTGCTGCCGAAGGCAGAGATCGTCCCGTTCGGGACGAACGCGGACGCGACGCTCCTGATCGGCGACGCGGCGCTGAAGAGCGCGTACGAGGATCCGACGCCGCACTACGACCTCGGACGGCTGTGGCTCGAGAAGACAGGGCTCCCGATGGTGTTCGCCGTGTGGGCCGCGGGGGAGCCGGTCGTGGACGGGCTCGTCGAGCTCGAGCACGCCCTCGTCGCGTCGGTGCGCCTCGCGCGCTCCGAGCCGGAGCGCCTCGCGCGGCGGGCGAGCGAGCTCTACGGCTACCCGGCCGGCTTTCTCGCGCGCTACTTCGAGAAGCTCCGCTACAGCTTCGGGCCGCGCGAGCGCGCGGGCCTCTACACATTTCTCGAGATGGCGCGCGACGTCGGCGCGCTCGAGCACGTGCCCGAGCTGCGGTTCGTGCGGCAGGAGGTGCCCGCGTGACGGTCGTCGCCGAGGCCGGAGTCTCGGAGGTCCTCGAGAAGGCGCTCGATGGCGAGCGAATCACGGACGAGGACGCGATCGCGTTGCTCCGCTCCCGCGACCTGGTGGCGGTGGGACGCGTCGCGAACGAGCTCCGGAACCGCCAGAACGACCCGGGCCGCGTGACGTTCATCGTCGACCGGAACCTCAACTACACGAACGTCTGTGTCACCGACTGCGACTTCTGCGCGTTCTACCGCCGGCCGGGAGACCAGCGCGAGAGCTACCTCCTGCCGAAGCCGGTGATCTTCAAGAAGATCGAGGAGACGCTCGCGCTCGGCGGCACCGGGTTGCTGATGCAGGGCGGGCACCATCCCGACCTCGGGATCGACTACTACGAGGATCTCTTCCGCTCGATCAAGGCGCGTTACAAGATCCACCTGCATGCGCTGTCGCCGCCGGAGATCCAGCACGTCGCGCGCCGTTCGAAGCTCACGGTCGCGGAGACGCTCTCGCGTCTCCGCGATAGCGGGCTCGATTCGGTTCCCGGCGGAGGAGCCGAGATTCTCGTGGACCGGGTGAGGAAGATCATCGCGCCGAAGAAGACCACCAGCGACGCGTGGCTCGACGTCATGCGGCAGGCGCACCGGCTCGGCATGTCGACGACCGCGACGATGATGTACGGCCACGTCGAGACGGTCGAGGAGCGGGTGGAGCACATGCGGCGGATCCGGGAGCTCCAGGACGAGACGCGGGGCTTCCGCGCGTTCATCTCCTGGACGTTCCAGCGCGACGGCAACCGCCTCGACGACCTCGTCCCGGAGGACACGCGGCCGACGTCGTTCGACTACCTCATGACCCAGGCGGTCTCGCGGATCTACCTCGACAACGTCCCGCACATCCAGTCGTCCTGGGTGACGCAGGGGATGAAGGTGGGCCAGGTGGCGCTCGGGTTCGGCGCCGACGACATGGGCTCGGTCATGATCGAGGAGAACGTCGTGTCCGCGGCCGGCACGACGCACCGCACCACGACCGACGAGCTCGTGCATCTGATCAGGGCAGTCGGGAAAGTGCCCGTGCAGCGGGACACGCTCTACCGCGAGGTCAAGGTCTTCGCCTGACGGCGCGGTCGAACGCGACGAGCGCAGCGGCGGCGAGGACGAGCATCGCCGCGGCGATCCAGCCCCACGGAGGATCCCAGTCGGTGGGCTCCGCCTGCACCGCGCGCACGAGCGACTCGACCGCCGCAGCCGGCGAGCCGGCCTGCGGGGCTTCGGCGGCGGCGACGAGCTCGGCGAGCCGCTCCTCACCGATGTCCTCGCTCCACGCCCCGAGCCGTTGCCCGGCGAGCACGACGAGCGTTCCGTCGATCCCGGCCTCTCGCGCCACCTCGGAGGCGACGGCGTCGGGGCCGCCTCTGATCTCCTGGAGCGTCGACGCCGGCATGAAGGCGACCTTGGGGTTCGAGCCGACGATCTGCGGGAAGCCGCCCGCCTCCACGTCGCTGACGGCCGACTCCGGGTCGTACGACACGGAGAGCACGCCGAATGCCGTGACCGCACGACCGATCGCGGTCGTCGGCGCGTGCGCGGCGGCATCACCGGCACCGACCAGCGTGACGATCCCGACCAACACCGGCCAAAGCCGCATCGGGGCAGGCTACCGACCCGAAACCGCACAGCCGAGCCGTCTGCGGCCCGCGTGTACGAATCCTGTAAGACCTGCAAATCGCCCTATTGGATTTCGCTAGCCTCGATCGGGCCGTGGTTCGCCTGCTTCTCGCCTTCGGCCTGACGACCCTCGTCTCGGCCCTCGTCCTTGCCGCGCCTGCGCAGGCGCAGGCGGCGCCGGACCAGCTCTTCCCGAACGTGACGTACGAGAAGGGCATCCAGTTCACGCCGCATGGCCCGGTGGCGCTCCACGTCGTGCGGGGGCCGCGGCCTGTCGGCCTCTACCGCATGCGCCCGGTGCTCTCCAACGAGTCCGTGCTCGGCCGCGAGTCCGTCTCCTCGATGCAGAAGCGCCTCTCGTCGACGGCGACGTCCGTCGGCGTCAACGGCGACTTCTTCACGCTCGCGGACGGCCGCCCGAGCGGCATCGTGATGCGCGATGGCGTGCTCGTGACGCCGCCGAACCCGGGCCGGTCGAGCGCCGGTGTGACGCTCGACGGCACGCTCGACGTGCGCAAGATCGGCTTCCGCGGCACCTGGCGCGGGAACGGCCCGCGCCGGACGCTGACGCTGATCAACAAGCCGCCCGGTACGAACCAGGTTGCGCTCTTCACGTCCGACTGGGGGCGCATCACGCCGCGCGTCGAGGGATCGTTCGCGGCCGTCCTCTCGCCGTTCCCGCCGACGGCCCCGAACGTCGACATCGAGTCGGTCGTCACCAGCACCGTGCAGAACGCGCGCGTGGGCATCCCGGTCGGGAGCGCGGTCGTGGTGGCGCGCGGGACGGCCGCCACGAGGCTCCAGGCGGAGGCGCCGGTCGGTCAGACGCTGACGATGCGCCTCATCCTGACTCCGGACTGGTCGTCGGTCTCGGACGCGATCGGGGGAGGCCCGCTGCTCGTGCAGAACGGCAAGCCGGTCTTCCGCGCGAACGAGACGTTCGCGACCTCGCAGCTCGTTCCGCGCGGCCCGCGCACCGGCGTCGGGCAGCGGGCCGACGGCGGCATGCTCCTCGTGGCGACCGACGGACGCCAGCCGGGCTACTCGGTCGGGATGACGAACTTCGAGCTCGCGCAGACGCTCTCGCGCCTCGGCGCGGTGCGCGGGATGGCGCTCGACGGCGGCGGCTCCTCGACGCTCGCGTTCGAGGGCACCGTCCTCAACCGGCCGTCGGACGGCCGCGAGCGCTCGGTCGCGAACTCGTTCATGCTCCAGTACTTCGGGGTCTACTCGCCCGAGCCGGCCGAGGCGGTCGTCTCCCCGAACGGCGACGGCGTTGCGGAGACCCAGCAACTGTCGTTCAAGGTCGTGCGGCCGTCGGATGTCAAGGTGACGCTGACGCGGCCGGGCAACCAGGTCGCTTTCCAGGAGACCGCAGCCCGGACGCCGGGGAGCTACCCGGTCGCGTTTCCTCCTGTGCCTCCCGCCCGTCGTGACCGATCCGGCGCAGCCGGCTCCGCCGCCCGCGGCGCCGCAGCCCCTGGCCGAAGGGCGCTGGACGCTGACCGTCAACGCGACCGACGACCAGGGACTCGTGTCCACCACGACTCGCCGCTTCTTCGTGAACTCGACGCTGGGCTTCCTCCGCGCGCCGTCGAGGATCGTCGTCCGCCCGTCCGGAGGGACTGCACTGATCCGCTGGACGCTGTCGCGCGGTGCGTTCGTGCGGGTGAGCGTGCTGACGGCCAACGGCGTCCTCGTGCGCCGCGTCGCGAGCCGCCGCTTCAACGCCGGGGCCCAGTCGGTCACGTGGAACGGGAAGCTCGCGGGCGGCAAGGCCGTCGCGGGCGGCGCGTACGTGGTGCGGGTCGAAGCGGACAACAAGTTCGGCGCCGTCGCTCTCGAGAAGCCACTGAGCGTCCGCCGCATCGTCGCGTCCACCGCGAAGTAGCGACAGCCGGCGTATCTAGACTGCCGCGGTGCTGGTCGCCTCGATCCTGAGCGAGATCACCGACGCGATCACGGCCACGATCGGGGACTACGGCCTCTACGCGGTCTTCTTCCTGATGCTCGTCGATGCCGTTCTGCCGGCGGCCAGCGAGGTCGTGATGGTCTACGGCGGGGCCCTGGCCTCCGGTGCGTTCGTCGGACAGGAGGTCACGCTCTTCGGGGAGACGATCGAGGAGGGGCTCCCCGCATACCTCGCGATCGCGCTCGCGGGAACGATCGGGTACACGATCGGCGCGATCGGCGGCTGGGCGATCGGGCTCTACGGAGGCCGGCCCTACCTCGAGCGGCACGGTCGCTGGCTCCACCTCAACGAGGAGAAGCTCGAACGCGCGGAGCGCTGGTTCGACCGCTGGGGCGAGTGGGCTACCTTCCTCGGCCGGCTGACGCCCGTCGTGCGCTCGTTCGTGTCCATCCCGGCGGGCGTGTTCGAGGCGAGGCTCGGCCCGTACACCCTGCTGACGCTCCTCGGCTCCGCGATCTGGTGCTTCGGGTTCGCCGCTGCGGGCTACCTCGCGGGTGAGAGCTGGGAAGAGTTCCACCACGTGTTCAGGTACTTCGACTACCTCATTGCGGCGCTGATCGTGGCCGCGGTCGCGCTCCTCGTGATCCGCCACGTGCGCCGGCGCCGCCGGATCGCCGAGGAGTCCTCCGGCGCCTGAGGAAACAGGCTTCGGAAGCCGCGAAGCTACACTCGCCCCCTTGACCCAGCCCATCCCCCTCGTCGACGTGAAGGCGCAGTACGCGCCGCTTCTCCCTCAGATTCGCGCCGCGATCGACGAGGTCCTCGAGGGCGGGCAGTTCGTCTTCGGGCCGAACGTGAGCGCGTTCGAGGAGGAGGCCGCGCGCTATCTCGGAGTCCGCGAGACCGTCGGAGTCGCGAACGGGACGGATGCGATCGTGCTCGTCCTGAACGCGCTCGAGATCGGCGCAGGCGACGAGGTCATCTGTCCGGCCTTCACCTTCTACGCCACCGCCGAGGCGATCGCGCGTGTGGGAGCGACGCCGGTGTTCGCGGACATCGACGCCCAGACGCTGAACCTCTCGCCGGAGAAGGTCGCGGAGAGGATCACGCCCCACACCAGGGCGATCATGCCCGTTCACCTCTTCGGCCGTCCCGCCCCGCTCGCGGAGCTCGCCGAGCTCGGCGTGCCGCTGATCGAGGACGCTGCGCAGGCGTTCGGCTCGCCGGACATCGCGCGTACCGGCGTCGCGTCGACCTTCAGCTTCTATCCGACGAAGAACCTGTTCGGGCTCGGAGACGGCGGGCTCGTGTCCACCGACGACCCGGAGCTCGCGGAGCGCCTTCGCCTGCTGCGCTTCCACGGGTCGAAGTCCAAGCGGATCTTCGAGTACGTCGGGACGAACTCGCGGCTCGACGAGATCCAGGCCGCGGCGCTGAGGATCTTCCTGCGCGAGCTCGACTCCTGGACCGCGCTCCGGCGCGAGGCGGCCGAGCGCTACCGCGAGCTCGGGCTCGGCGACGCGTGCGAGGTGCCGGCCGACGAGCCCGGGCACGTCTACCACCTGTTCGTGTCCCGCTCGCAGCAGCGCGACGAGATCCGGCGCGCGCTCACCGAGGCGCAGATCGGGAGCGCCGACTACTACCTGCCGCCGATGCACCTCCAGCCCGCGCTCTCGTACCTCGGCTACTCGGAGGGCGACCTCCCCGAGACCGAGCGCGCCGCGCGCGAGAACTTCTCGGTCCCGCTCTGGGCAGGCATCTCCGAAGAGCAGCAGGCTCGCGTCGTCGAGACCGTGAAGGCCGCGGTCGGAGTCCCTGCCTGACATGCGCTCGCCGGTGAACAGACACCGTCTCTGGCAGGTCGTCGTCGACGCGGGCCTCGTCGCGGCCGCGTGGATCGCGTCGTGGTACGTCCGCTTCGAGGGCGACTCGCGGCCCGTCTACTACGACCGCTACCTCGAGTGGGACGTCATCGTCCTCGTCGTCGGGATCACGCTCCCGGTCTTCATCGCGTTCGGCTTCTACAACCGCTGGTGGCGATACGTGTCCACGCGGGACATGTGGGACGCGGTGCGCGGCGTTGCTGCAGCCGGGATCGCGGCGTACCTCGTCTTCACGGCCCTCGACTTCCACCCGGCCGGAGTCCCGCGCGGGATCTGGATCGTCGACGTGCTGCTCCTGCTCGCGCTCGTCACCGGCTCGAGACTGCTCGCGCGCACGATCATCGAGCGGCCGGCCGCGGGCTCGGTGGTCGCGCGCGGCAAGGAGGTCATCATCGTCGGGGCCGGCGACGCGGCCCAGCTCATCCTGCGCGAGATGCTGAAGAACCCGACCATCGGGTATACGCCGATCGGGCTCGTCGACGACGACCCGCGCAAGAAGAACCTCCGGATCCACGGCGTGCGCGTGCTCGGGACGACCGACGAGCTCGCCCACCTGCTCCACGATCGCCGCCCGGACGAGTTACTCATCGCGATCCCGTCGGCATCGGGCGACCAGCGCGAGCGCGTCGTCGAGATCGCGCGCGCCGCGAAGATCCCCGTCAAGACGCTGCCCGCGCTGCACGAGCTGATCGCCGGCGACTTCAACCTCGCCGGCCAGATCAGGCCGGTCGAGGTGGAGGACCTGCTCGGGCGGGAGCCGGTCACGGTCGACATCCAGGCGATCGCGAGCTACCTCACCGGCGAGGTCGTGCTCGTCACGGGGGCGGGCGGCTCCATCGGAGCCGAGCTGTGCCGCCAGATCGTGCGCGTCGGCCCCACGCGGCTCGTGCTCGTGGACAACAGCGAGCCGGGGTTGTTCGAGATCGAGCGCGAGCTCGTCGACGAGCGCGGCTTCCACGCGACAGCGGCTGTCCTCGCCGACGCGGGGAACGTCACGAAGATGCGCCAGATCTTCGACAAGTACCGCCCCGCGGTCGTCTTCCACGCCGCGGCCTACAAGCACGTTGCGCTGATGGAGGCGAACCCGCTCGAGGCCGTGCGCAACAACACGCTCGCGACGCGCGTCGTCGCCGACGTCGCGGTCGAGTTCGGCGCGAAGCGTTTCGTGCTCGTCTCCACGGACAAGGCCGTCAACCCGAAGACGGTCATGGGCCAGTCGAAGGCGCTGTGCGAGTGGATCGTGGAGGCCTGGGGGCACCGGGAGGACACGCCGACCCGCTTCTGCGGCGTCCGCTTCGGGAACGTCCTCGCCTCGTCCGGGAGCGTGATCCCGATCTTCCGCAAGCAGATCGCGCGCGGCGGGCCGGTGACCGTGACGCACGCCGAGATGACGCGCTACTTCATGACGATCCCGGAGGCCGTCCAGCTCGTCGTCCAGGCCGGCGCCATCGGCGGGCGTGGCCAGGTCTACGTGCTCGACATGGGCGACCCCGTGCAGATCGTCGACCTCGCGGACACGATGATCCGGCTCTCCGGGAAGGAGCCCGGGCGCGACATCGCGATCGAGTTCATCGGTGCGCGGCCGGGCGAGAAGCTGCACGAGGAGCGCTGGTCGGCGGACGAGACGGTCACGCCGTCCTCGCACGAGGCCATCTTCCTCGTCACGCGCGACCCGATCGACGCGGGCTGGCTCGAATCCGAGCTCGACGAGCTCGAGCAGCTCGTCGCTGCCGGTGACACGCTCGAGCTCGTCGGACGCCTGAGCTCGCTCGTCGCGCCGCGCCGTGCGACGCCCGTCTCCGGAGACGGAGCGGGCGCCGTCGAGACGGCGCCCGCATCCGAGACGGTCTCTTAGCTCAGACGCGACTCAGTCGTCATCGTCGTGGTGGTGACCACCACCCTTGCCGAGGCGGATCAGCAGCAGCTGGCCGCCCTCGCGCTCGAAGGTGATGTTCCCGACCACCTGCCGTTCGACGATCAGCGTCGGCGCCTGGATGTCGACGAGCAGCGCACCCTTGCCGAAGATGCTCGAGGCATCGACGATGCCGCTCGACTCCCACGCGCCCCACAGGGCCGCAGGCGTCGGGTCGGTGTCGGTCGGCCCCTCGTCCGCTCCCTGGTTCACGGTCGCGAGCACGGTGAGCTTCTTCCGCTTGAGGTCGTACTGCCAGATCCGCGCGGTCGTCCCGGCCGGGTCGTTGATCGCGTACTGGTTGTGTCCGCCGGGATCCTCCTGGATGTAGAGGAAGCCCTTCGTCGTCTCGAGATTGTCCGGCTGGTGGATCAGGTCGAGCGCCTTCACCCCGGCCGCTCCGCGAGCGTCACCGTCGATCAGGATCGAGAGCTTCTTCACGCGAGTCGGGTCCTTCTTGTCGAACACGAACTTGAAGATGCGCCCGTTCGACCACTGGCCGAGCGGCCCTGCCGGGCCTCGCTGGAGGCGGCCCGTTGCCGCGTTCGGAATTGCCCGCGGCTCGCCCGTGTCGGCCATGTAGACGATCCTCGGGTTCTTGCGGTCGTAGGCGATGTCCTCGAGCCGGATGAACTGGAACACGTTGTTCGTGTTCGACCAGTTCTCGAGCCCGGTCTGGTCTCCGACTGCGATGTCGCGAGGCACGGGGATGAACGTGCCCGACACGCTCGCGCTCCCCGCGAGGTCCCCGTAGTCGTTGACCGCCGGGATGTCCGACTTGAACGCCCAGAGCGAGCCCTGGTCGTTCCAGACCTCGTCCGCGTTCTTCGCGCGGTACATGTACAGCTGGGACGACGGCGCGGCGAACGTGTCGTCGCCCGAGAGGATCACCGGCTTGCGGTACCCGGGCAGCGCCACGCTGTTCTCGTGGTTGTGCCGGCCCATGCCGTAGATCGTCCTGAACTGGCCGTTTCGCGGGTCGTACGCGACCACCACGCCGGCCTGCTCGGCGCCCGGCCCCGCGGGCCACGCGGTGCCGGTCCGGTTGACGAGGTCGGTGGCCTCCTCGTTCGTGAACAGGAGCGGCCGGCTGAAGCCGTGCTCCTTCGTCGCCATGAAGTTCGAGCAGAACCGCTGGTAGTTCGCGCTCGACGGGATGGCGAAGAACCCCGAAAGCACCCCTGCCGTCCGAGTGTTCAGCGTGAGGCGGCTCAGCTGGGAGTTGTCGAAGTCGTTGAATCCGACGCCCGTCGCCGGCGTGAACGGGAACGGCACCGTCGACGTCTCGTGGTTCACGAGGATCTCGGCGGTCCGGCCCTTGCGGTTGCCGTCGTGGTGCCCGCGCCTGCCCGGGACGATCGAGATTCCGTCCGGAATGGCCTCGAACCGGTACGTGCTGCCCGGGAGCGTCTCGCCGACGGTGATGATCGGGGTCACGCTCTTGCACGTCGGGCAGTCGAGCATCGCCGCCTGGGTCGTCTTGAAGCCCGCCGGGGGCCGATGGTGCGCCGTCGCGGTGGTGACGAAGACCGCAGCGAGGGCGGCTGCGAACAGCGCCGCCGCGAGTCGCAATCGTCTCATCTCTCCCCTCCTGACAGATCGCTTGGCCCCGGACCATAACCAGCCCCTGCAGCCGGCCGCTTCACCACCTGGTCACAGTTCAGAGCGCGGTGAGCATCAGGTCGAGCAGCAGCGCGGGGTCGCGCTCGACGCGTCGGGCGCCTGCGGCTGAGCGCTTCTCCAGCACGAGCTCGCCGACCGCCGAGAGCGCGCGCAGCCTTCCGTCGCGGAGCAGCTCCTCGTCCACGGCCCCGATGCGTCCGGCGAAGGTCGTGTAGACCGGGACGCCGAGCGCGACCGCCTCGCGGTTCATCGTGCCCCCCGCCGACACCACCAGGTCGGCGACTGCTACGAGGCTCTGCGCGTCGATCGCGTGCTCGGGGAGGACGAGGGAGGGGAGCGCGAGCTCGGCGATCGCGGCTCGCTGCTCGGCGGTGCGCGGCAGAACGACGGCCTGCACCGATCGGATCGCCACCCGAGTCGCCGGAGCACGTCGCCGAAGAGCGGGTTGCCGTAGCGGTGGTAGAGCGACACGTCGGGCGGGGTGCGGACGACGACGAGAATCCGCTGCGGGTCGAGGCCGAGCTCCGTCAGCACCGCGCGGTTCGGCTGGAACCCGGAGAGGTAGTACTCCTCCTCGAGCCCCGCGAACCGGCGCACCTTCCGAGCCCGCGCCCCGAGCCGGTCGAGCCGGCGCTGCGGGATCGCCTCCGGGACGACGACGCGCCGCGCCGCGCGCGACCCGAGCCCGTGCTGGACGCGGGCGAACTCGTAGTCGAACGCGTACGCCGACGGGATCCCGAGCGAGCGCGCGACGAGCTGGAGCTCGTGGGAGGCGTGCGAGAGCGCGAGATCGAAGTTGCGGCCGCGTGCGTGCCCTCGGAGCGCGCGCAGCCGCCCGGCCAGCGCCCGCCCCTTCCCGATCGCACTCGCTCCGCCGTGCGGCGGCCCGACGACCTCGTGCGGGATCCCGTGCAGCCGGAGGAGCTCGAGCGTCTGCGCGTAGTCGCGCGTCGTGACCTCGACCGTCGTGCCCGCGTGCCTCGAGGAGCGCGATCAGCGGGCGGAAGAACGGCACCTGCGGCGAGTTGGAGACGTCGATCCAGACGCGCACCGCGCCAACCTACCTGGGCGGGACGTGAGTCGAGTCTGCTCTAGGCAGACGATTTGCCTACATGAAGTAGACAGAACCGCTTGCTTCATGCAGACTGGGACGATGGCCAACCCGTTCCGCATCGCGGGCGAGCTGCTGCCGGACGAGATGATCGACCGCGAGGCGGAGGCCGCGCGCCTGCTCGCGCTCGCGGCCGGCGGCCACTCGTCCCGGCTCGTGGCGCCGCGCCGATACGGGAAGACGAGCCTCCTCCGGCGGGTGCTCACGCACGCGTCGGCGGAGGGCTGGGCCACCGCGCTCGTCGACCTCGAAGGCGTGCTCTCGCTGTCGAGCGTCGTCGTGCGGATCGAGCGCGCGTACGACCGCGAGCTCAAGGGGACGATCAGGCGGACGGTCGACTCGCTCTTCCGCGCGTGGCAGGTCGGGCTGTCGCTCGGCGCCGGCGGCTTCACCGCGACGCTCCGGTCGAACCCGCGCGTGGACGTCGAGAGCGTGCTCCTCCGACTGCTCGACCTTCCCGCGAAGCTCCATGACCGCGCCGGCGTCCGCACCCTCGTGGCGTTCGACGAGTTCCAGGACCTCCTGCGCGTCGACGGCGCCGACGGGATCCTGCGCAGCGTGCTCCAGCACCAGACGGCGGTCGCGTCGTACGCGTTCTCCGGCTCGGCTCCGACGCTGATGCAGCGCCTGTTCGAGGATCCCTCGAGGCCGCTGCTCGAGCACGCGGTGTCGGTGGAGCTCGGGCCGCTCCCCGCGGACGCGACGGCCGACTACCTCGAGGAGCGCTTCCGGCGGACCGACCGCGACATCGGCAACGCGCTCGACCCGCTGCTCGCGTTCACGCGTGGACACCCGCAGCGGACGATGCTCGTGGCGCACCACCTGTGGGAGCTCGTGCCGCCGGGCTCGGCCGCCGACGAGGCCGCGTTCGTCGACGCCCGCGACCAGGCGCTGCAGCACGCGGAGACGGCGATCCGCGCGCGGTGGGAGTCCCTCGCCGTCAACGAGCAGCGCGTCAGCCTCGCGCTCGCCACGCGCGCGCGCACCCTCTACGCGGAGGAGACGCTGCGCTTCCTCGGCCTCAAGAAGGGCAGCGTCGACCGGGCGCTCGCGGGCCTCATCGGCAAGGCGGAGGTCCACCAGACCGGCTCGGGCCCGGAGCTCACCGATCCGCTGCTCGAGCACTGGCTCGCCGAGCGCGGCCTCTTCTAGCGCCGATTGCGGTATAAGCATCCGTTATGGACACGCGGCAGCTGGCGGCGTTCTGCGCCGTCGTCGAGCGGAGGAGCTTCTCGCAGGCGGCCGAGCGGCTCGGCGTCACGCAGCCGGCGGTGTCGTTGCAGGTGCGCTCACTCGAGAAGCGGCTCGGGACGCAGCTCCTCGACCGCTCCGGCCGCCGCGTCGAGCCGACCGAGGCGGGGTGGCGGCTGTACCGCGGCGCCCAGAAGCTGCTCGCACTCGAGGAGCAGCTCGTCGCCGACGTCGCGGCCTCGACCGAGGGAGAGCTCGCCGGCGACCTCGTCCTCGGCGCGTCGACTGGCCCCGCGGCGATCGTCGTTCCCCTCCTGCTCGGCGAGTTCCAGCAGGCGAACCCCGGTGTGCGCGTGTTCCTGACGGTGTCAGACACGCACTCGGTCGTCGAGCGCGTTGCGGCGCGGGAGCTCGAGCTCGGGATCGTCGGCGCGTCACGGCGCCACCGCGGCGTCCGCTTCGAGCCGTTCTTCGCCGACCAGGTCATCCTCGCGTGCCCTCCGGGGCATCGCTTCGCGGGACGCACGGTCACGCTCGACGAGCTCCGCGAGGAGACGCTGATCCTGATGCAGGAGGGCGCGGGCGTGCGGCAGATCGTCGAGGACGCGCTGCGCCGGCAGGGAGTCCGGCTTCGTGATCTGGACGTTCGGCTGGAGCTCGGGCTGCAGGAGTCGGTGCGGCGCGCGGTGGAGGCCGGCTTCGGGGTCACGTTCATCTCGCGGACCGCGGTCGAGGCCGAGCTCGCAGAGGGGCGGCTTGCAGAAGCGCGGGTCGAGGGGCTCGACGCCAGTCGCGAGATCTCGCTCGCGTCCGCAGCCGGGCGCGCCCGCACGCGGGTCGCGGACGCGTTCGTGGCGTTCGCCCGCGAGCGCCTCAGCTAGGGCGGGCGACGAGAACGAGCGCGGTCACCGCGAGCTCGTCGAAGTCGTAGCCGCGGAAGCGGGGTGCGAGCTCGAGGTCGCGGAGCGAGGCGAGAGCGGCCTCGTCGCCACTCGACGGAACCTCTTTCACGATCTCGAGGCCGGCCTCGGCGAACGCGCCGAGGTAGTCGGGCCGCCGGAGGCGGTTCTGGTACAGCAGTCGCGAGTTGAACGCCCGCCACGCCCGGTCGGAGTAGCGGAGGAAGTTGTACGGAGAGAGGCTCCCGTCGAAGTACGAGTAGTGGTCGCGGAGGTCGATGCGCGAGCTCATGATCCCGTCCGGGCGGAGCAGCCGCCGGCACTCGGCGAGGATCGGGCCGAGGTCACCGGCCGGGATGTGCTCGAGGGTGTTCGTGCTCGAGACGAAGTCGACCGACGCGGTCTCGAACCCCGTCGCGCGGGCGTCGCGCGGGGCGACGTAGGCGATCCCGAAGCGCTCCTCGAGCTCCGCGGCCGAGGAGACGTCGGCCGCGCCGGGTCGCCGGATCAGCCGCTCGTCGCCCGAGTCCTCCAGCCGCTCGATCGTCCTGTTCACGAGCTCGAAGCGAAGGTTGGAGTGGATGTCGACCAGGATCTGCCGGTCCACCCCGAGCGTCCAGTACGCGAGCGGAACCGTGAGGTCCCAGCCGGCGCCGAACTCGTAGAGCACGGCGTCCCGGAGCGAGCGCGGCGGGCCGTGCTGGGCGTACGCCGCGAGGTGGTGGATCGCGCGATCGAACTTGCGCCGGAAGCCGGCCTCCGAGGCGGGCAGCGAACGCGAGACATGCCGCTGGAACAGGTAGTTGGCGCTCTCCGCCTTCGGGAGCGCGCTCATTCCCTTCTGGAGAGCCGCTTTCCCGAGCCAGCGCACGAGCCCAGACTAACGGGGGGTTGACGCCTGTTCCGCGCCGTCGGACCATGCGGCGATGGTCGAGTACGCGAGTCTCGTCGCTGCAATGGCCGTCCTCGCGTCGACGCTGACGGGCGCGTTCGGCGCGAAGCTCGCGGTCTTGCCGAGCTCGACCTCGACGGCTCTCTCGGCGGTCACGGCGGGCGCGAAGGCGCAGCACGTCCCGCCTGCCCAGGCGCGCGCGGCGTACAGGCGAGCGCCCTACGCGAAGCCGGTGCTCAAGTACCTGTTCGCGGTCGGCTGGATCGGCGGGAAGAAAGACCCGGTCTCGTGCCTGTTCGCCCGGGTGCAGCCCGAGGAGACGGCCGGCGAGGCGCTGGCGGAGATCCGAAAGCGCCCGAAGCTCGGCAGGCAGCTCGCGCGGAGAGGCGTGAGCAAGCCGGCGGCCGCCAAGGTCGTCGTCGCCGGGATCGCGTCCGCCTGCTCGTAGGGGCGAGGCTGCCTCGCCCGGCCTACCTCAGGCTGCTTCGGGCGCCGGGGCCGGCTGACGCCGCCCACCGAGCACGCGCCGCAGGCTGACGACGCCGAGCACGGTCGAGCCGTCGACGACCGGCAGGTGCCGGAAGCCGTTGTCCAGCATGACCTTCGCCGCCTCCTCGAGATCCAGGTCGGGAGCGGCGGTCACGGGGTCCTCGGTCATCCACTGCCGCACCCGCGCATCGCTCGTGTGCACCCGCGCGGCCATCGCGCGCAGCATGTCGCGCTCGGTGAGGATGCCGATGAGGCGGCCGAAGTCCTTCACGACGACTGCGCCCGTGTTCTGCTGCGTCATCCGCTCGGCGACCTCGCCGAGGGTGTCCTCCGGGGCCACTGTGAGGAAGTTCGGGGAGACGACGTCGGCAAGCGTGCCCATGGGCGCGAGTCTATCGTGATCTTCTGGATAACAGCTGATAATGACAGGCATAAGCATCTCCGCTAGGATCGGTGCGTGCTGAGCGAGGCTTCGTTCGACGTGCTCGTGGTCGGGAGCGGCGCTTCCGGGCTCGCCGCGGCGGTGTCGGCGGAGCACGCGGGCGCTCGCGTCGCGCTCGCGACGAAGACGACGTTGCAAGCATGCAACTCCGCGAAGGCCCAGGGCGGCATTCAGGCCGCCTTCGGCGAGGACGACTCGCCCGAGATCCACGCAGAGGACGTCATGCGGAGCTCGCACGACACCGCCAACCCCCGGCTCGTCGAGGTTCTGACGAGCGAGGCGCCCTTCGCGATCCACTGGCTCGAGGAGCTCGGGGTCGAGTTCACGAGGTCCAACGGCGGCTACCGGCTCGCGCGCTGTGGGGGAGCGACGAGGCACCGGCTTCTCCAGGTCGGCGACCGCACCGGGCACGCGATCACGAAGGCGCTTCGCGAGACCTACGAGGCCGGCGGCGGGACCGAGCTTCCCCACCACGCGCTGAAGTCGCTCGCGCCGATCGAGAACGGCTGGCGGGCGACCTTCGACACGAAGGACGGCAGAGCCGAGGTGGACGCTGCTGCGGTCGTGCTTGCGGCCGGTGGCCGCTGCTACCTCGAGGCCGAGCAGCGCGGCGAGCTCTCGACGAATCATCCGAATGCGACCGGCGAGGTGACCCGGATCGCGCTCGAGGCTGGCGCCGAGGCGCGCGACCTCGACGCGCTCCAGTACCACCCGAACGGCGGCGCCTGGCCGTCGACGATGCAGGGCTACTCGATCCCGGAGACGACGCGTGCGTACGGCGCCGTCCTGCTGAACGCTGACGGCGAGGAGTTCACCGACTCGCTCGGGGCGCGCGACGCGGTCTCGCAGGCGATCTTCGACGAGGTCGAGAAGGGCAAGGGCGTCTCGACACCGGACGGACGCCCGGCAGTGTGGCTCGACACGACCAGGATCTCCGAGGAGGACGCGGAGATCTCGCTTCCCTACATGCTGAGGCGCTACCGCGGCGGGGGGATCGATCCGCTCGCCGAGAAGATCTACACGTATCCCGTCCTCCACTACCAGAACGGCGGGCTCGTGATCGACGAGCACGCCGAGACGACGCTCGAGGGCGTCTTCGCCTGCGGCGAGATCGCGGGCGGGACGCACGGGAGGAACCGCATGATGGGCAACTCGCTGTTGGAGTGCACGGTCTTCGGGCGCCGCGCCGGCCGGGCGGCGGCGGAGAGGGCTCGGACATGAGCGACGCACCTGCCCGGCTCGACTCGGAGAAGGTTCAGTCTTTCGTCGCGAACGCGCACGGCGACCTCGAAGTCGTTCGCGCGCTGCTCGGGGAAGAACCGGCGCTCGTGAACGCGACCTGGGACTGGGGTGGCGGCGACTGGGAGACGGCTCTCGGCGCGGCAGCGCATATGGGAAGGCGCGACATCGCGCTGTTCCTGCTCGAGCACGGCGCGCGGATCGACGTCTTCGCTGCGGCGATGCTCGGGGAGGTCGAGATCGTCCGTGCCGTTCTGGAGGCGTACCCGGAGGCCCGGGATGTCCTCGGCCCGCATGGGATTCCGCTCGTCGAGCACGCGCGGGCGGGCGGCGAGGAGGCGCGCGAGGTTCTCGCGCTGCTGGACGGAAGCGAAGTCGCGCGATGAGCACGGTGACGACCGACGTCGCGCAGGCGGTCGAGGACGCGGCCGCGCACCTGTACGTCTGGGCGCTGAAGGACATCCCGCAGGACCTGCGCGACGCGCTCGCCGACGCGGCCGAGAGGGAGACCTCGGTCACCGGTCAACGCGTCCTGCAGACGATCCTCAAGAACGTGAACGTCGCCGAGGAGGAGAAGAACCTCGTCTGCCAGGACACGGGCATCGCCGTCTACTACTGCCGTGTGGGCGAGGGCTTTCCCGTGCATCCGGCCCGGATCTACGAGGCGCTGAAGGCGGGCACCGAGCGCGCGACGATCGAGCACCCGCTGCGCTCGAACACCGTCCACACGCTTACTCGGGAAAACACGGGGCAGAACGTGGGTTTCCGCGTGCCCATCGTGCACTGGGACTTCGTCCCGGACTGGGACGGGCTCGACGTCAAGTGTGTCCCGAAGGGGTCGGGCTCCGAGAACATGAGCTTCCTCAAGATGTGCGTCCCTGCCGACGGCGTGCGCGGGATCAAGGAGTTCGTGCTCGACTCGATCGTCGGCGCGGGCGGCAAGCCCTGCCCGCCCGGGATCGTCGGCGTCGGGATCGGCGGCTCGGCCGACTACGCGATGCACCTCGCGAAGGAGGCGATCGCGCGACCGGTCGCGACGCGCAACCCGGATCCGCTCGTCGCGGAGCTCGAGGACGACCTCTTCCAGCTCCTGAACGAGACCGGCGTCGGGCCGATGGGGCTCGGCGGCGACGTCACAGTGCTCTCCGTCCACGTCGAGCACGCGGACACGCACATGACCCTGAACCCCGTCGCCGTCAACTACCAGTGCTGGGCCGCGCGCCGCGCGTCGGCCCATGTCGCCGCCGACGGCACCGTCCAGTACGAGAGGGACGCCTGATGACCCAGCCGTTCAGGACAGGTCCTGCGACTGTCTCCGGAGCTCGGAGCGCGGACGCTTCGACCTGCAAATCGCACCATTCGCGCTCGCTCTTTACAGGGCCTGGCCCTGTAAGGGTGACAATCGTGCGCCAAGGAGTCCACAGCTGATGGCCACGCACGAGGTCACCTTCCCCGTCACCGATCCCGCCGAGATCCTGAAGCTCCGCGCCGGCGACGAGGTGGTCGTCCAGGGGCACATCATCGGCATCCGCGACCGCACGCAGATCCGGATCTTCGACGAGGGCGTCGAGCCGCCGATGGACCTCGCGGGCGCGTTCCTGCTGCACACCGCGCCCGGCGTCCGCAAGCTCGGCCGACAGGCCAGTACGAGAAGGTCTGCATCGGGACGACGACGAGCGCGCGCATGGTGCGCTTCACCGAGGGCCTCGGCGCGCAGTACGGCGTCCGCGCGATCTGCGGCAAGGGCGGCTTCCCGGACGAGGCGATCGAGCCGATGCAGCGGCTCGGGATGGTCTACTTCGCGATCGTCGGCGGGGCGGCAGCGCTCGAGACGACGCAGATCGAGGAGATCGAGGAAGTCGCCTGGGAGGAGCTCATGCCCGAGTGCCTCTGGAAGTTCCGCGTGAAGGACTTCGGCCCGCTCACCGTCGGCATCGACGCGCACGGAGACTCGCTCTACCGCGACGTCCAGGCCGAGGCTCGCAAGCGACTGGAGGCGATCTATGCACGGCTCTGACGGCGCCAGCAACTTCCTCGACATCCCGACGCGCGAGGGCAAGCCGCGCACGCGCGGGCTGACCCACGTCATGGACAAGGGCCTCAACCTGCGCGAGATCGAGGGCCTCTTCGACACTGCGGGCGAGTACGTGGACATCGTCAAGCTCGGCTGGGGCACGAGCTACGTCACGAACAACCTCGAGAAGAAGATCGCGCTCTACCGCTCGTTCCAGACACCCGTCGTCTGCGGCGGCACGCTCTTCGAGGCCGTCTACGGCCAGCGCAAGATGGACGACTTCAAGCGCTGGCTCGAGCACTACCGCTTCTCGCACGTGGAGATCTCGGACGGGACGCTCGAGATCCCGCGCGAGGAGAAGCTCGAGCTCATCGCCGACTTCGCGCAGGACTTCGTCGTGCTCTCCGAGGTCGGCTCGAAGGACTCCGAAGTGAACATCGCGCCCTACCTGTGGGTGCAGTGGATGCGCGAGGAGCTCGACGCGGGCGCCTGGAAGGTGATCGCCGAGGGCCGCGAGGGCGGCACCGCCGGCATCTACCGCCCGACCGGGGAGCTCCGCACCGGCCTCGTCGACGAGATCGAGCACTCGCTGAGCTTCCACGACCTGATCTGGGAGGCGCCCACGAAGGGCTCGCAGGCCTGGTTCGTGCGCCACTTCGGGCCCGAGGTCAACCTCGGGAACATCCCGCCCGACGAGGTGATCGCGCTCGAGACCCTCCGGCTCGGGCTCCGCGCCGACACGCTCAAGGAGGTGCTTCTTGGCCGTTCCAGCCCCGCTGAGCCCGCCGCAACTCCCTGACCTCGACTTCGAGGCCATGACGGCCGAGGAGCTGATCGCGTGGGCGCACCAGTTCTTCTGGCCGCGCCTCTGCCTCACGTGCTCGTGGCAGAAGCAGTCGTCGGTCCTCGTGCACATGGTCGCGGAGCTCGGCTTGCGCATGGACACGGTCGAGCTCGACACGCACCTCTTCTTCCGCGAGTCGTACGACACCCGCGACCGGCTCGTCGAGCGCTACCAGCTGAAGCTCATCCAGCCCTCGATCCCGACGGTCGCCGAGCAGCACCGTGCAGAGGGCGCGAACCTGTGGGAGCGCGACCCCGACCGCTGCTGCCACATCCGCAAGGTCGAGCCGCTCGTGCAGGCGCTCGCGCCGTACGACGCGTGGATCTCCGGCATCCGCCGCGACCAGTCGCCGAGCCGCGCGGAGACGCCCAAGATCGAGTGGTCCGAGCGCTACCGGGTGTTCAAGATCCACCCGCTCGCCGACTGGGACGAGAAGCGCGTGTGGGCGTACATCGAGGTGAACGAGATCCCCTTCAACCCGCTGCACGAGGCGGGCTACCGCTCGATCGGCTGCATCCCCTGCACGCGCCCGACCCGGGTCGACGAGGAGGAACGGGCGGGTCGCTGGGCGGGATCTGACAAGCTCGAGTGCGGCCTGCACGACGAAGCTCCGCTTCCTCGTGCAGGTTAGAACTGCGAAACCATGAGGAGGCGAACTTGACCGAAGGTCCTAACCAGTCTGCGAAGCAGACTGGCAGTCTGCACATCCACGCGCACGAGCACCCCGAGTCCGAGACCGACCGCGGGGGCGGCTTCACGATCTGGTTCACGGGGCTCTCGGGCTCGGGCAAGACGACGATCGCACATCACCTCGGCCCGCAGCTCGACCGCCGTGGACTCGTCGTCGAGTACCTCGACGGCGACACCGTGCGCACGCACCTCTCCAAGGGTCTCGGGTTCTCGAAGGAGGACCGCGACGCGCACGTGGAGCGGCTCGGCTGGGTCGCCTCGCGGATCACACGGCACGGCGGCGCGGTCATCGTCGCGGCGATCTCCCCGTACCAGCAGGCCCGCGCCAACGCGCGCGCGCTCGTCGAGGAGCACGGCCCGTTCGTGGAGGTGCACGTGAAGACCTCGCTCGAGGAGTGCGCACGCCGCGACGTCAACGGCCTCTACGCCAAGGCGTTCGCGGGCGAGATCAAGGGCTTCACCGGCGTGGACGACCCGTACGAGGAGCCGTCGTCGCCCGAGATCGTCGTCGACACCGAGGGCGTTTCAGCCCGAGGAGTCCGCCGCGTCCGTCATCTCGAAGCTCGAGGAGCTCGGGCTCGTGCCCGCCAAGGTGACAGCGTGACGGTCGCGGCGATGGACCGGCTGATCCGTCCGCACGGAGGCGCCCTCGTCGACCGGACGGGCGAGCGGCCGGACGACGTCGAGGGTCTCGAGATCGTCGCGCTCACGCCACGGGAGCTCTCCGATCTGGACATGATCGCGTCGGGTGCCCTCTCTCCCCTCGAGGGCTTCATGAGCCGCGCCGACTACGAGCGCGTCGTCGAGGAGATGCATCTCGTGAACGGGCTTCCCTGGGCGCTGCCTGTGTGCCTGGCTGTCGACTCGGCGCCGTCCGGGGATCGAGTCGTCCTCGTCGACGAGGCCTCGCGGCCAGTCGCGCTGCTCGAGGTCGAGGAGGCCTACGGGTACAACAAGGCGCGGGAAGCCGAGCAGTGCTTCCGCACGCTCGACGACGCTCATCCGGGCGTCGCCCGCCTGTACGCGCAGAAGGAGCTCTACCTCGCCGGCCGCGTCACCGTGTTCGAGCGGCCGGAGTCGAGCTTCCCGGAGCTCGCGCTCGACCCGGTCGACACGCGGCGCGTGTTCGCGGAGCGCGAGTGGAAGAGGGTCGTCGGGTTCCAGACCAGAAACCCGATCCACCGCGCGCACGAGTACCTGACGAAGGTCGCGCTCGAGACCGTGGACGGGCTGCTCGTGCACCCGCTCGTCGGCGAGACGAAGTCGGACGACGTCCCCGTCGACGTGCGCGTCGCTTGTTACCGGACGCTGCTCGACGGCTACTACCCTGAGGATCGCGTCCTCCTCTCCGCGTTCCCGGCTGCGATGCGCTACGCAGGCCCGCGGGAGGCGGTCTGGCACGCGATCTGCCGGAAGAACTACGGGTGCTCGCATTTCATCGTGGGGCGCGACCACGCCGGCGTCGGCGACTACTACGGCTCGTACGACGCGCAGCTCATCTTCGACGAGTTCGCACCGCACGAGCTCGACATCGAGCCGATGTTCTTCGAGCACACGTTCTGGTGCAACGTCTGCGGGTCGATGGCGAGCACGAAGTCGTGCCCGCACGGCGCGGACGACAGAGTGTTTCTCTCGGGAACGAAGGTGCGGGAGATGCTCGGCGAGGGCGCCGTGCCGCCGGTCGAGTTCACGCGTGAGGAGGTCGCGCAGGTCCTCATCGACGCCTACAAGGTTCAGAGGTGATGCGTGAGCGTTCGCGGACCTCGGAGTGCCGATCGTGACCAACTCGGCACACAGCCTCGACCCACCGGTGAACATTTCCGCGGTAGCGTTCGTGTAGGGACACGGGAGTGCCCCTGGGGGCATGTGGGGCCGCGTTCGGCGCGGCAGCCGGGCGTTCGGCGCGGGTCGGACTCGGTGCTCAGAGCTCAGCGCCTAGAGCTCCGCGGCTAGGGCTCCGCGGCTAGGGCATGGACTGGAAGTACACCGTCCTCGGGCTCTTCACCGGGCTCCTCGTCGGCATGACCGGGATGGGCGGCGGGTCGCTGATGACGCCGCTGCTCGTGTTCCTGTTCGGGGTCCCGCCCGCGACGGCGATCGGGACCGACATCGCGCACGGCGCCGCGTTCAAGTCGGTCGGCGCGGTCCAGCACAGGCGAATGGGGAACGTCCGCGCACGGCTCGCGGGCTGGATGCTGCTCGGGTCGGCGCCGCTCTCGCTCGTCGGCGTATGGGCCGCGGTCGAGATCACGGAGCGCTACGGCGACGACGTCGAGAGCGTGATGGGACGCGTGCTCGGCGCCGCGCTCCTGTTCGGGGCGATCGGGCTCGTCGCGAAGAGCCTCGTCCGCACACCACCCGTCGGGGACGAGGGCTGGCGCCTGTCCACACGGGATCGCGTCGCCGCGGTGCTGATCGGCGCCTTTGGCGGCTTCATCGTCGGCCTGACCTCGGTCGGGAGCGGCGTCTTCTTCGGGCTCACGCTCCTCGTGCTCTTCCCGCTCCGCGCGCACAAGGTCGTGGGCACGGACATCTTCCACGCGGCGGCGCTCCTGTACGTCGCCGGCGCGGGGCACTGGCTTGCCGGAAACGTCGACTTCGGCCTGCTCTTCTGGCTCCTCCTCGGCTCCATCCCCGGCGTGCTCGTCGGAGGGCGTCTCACTCTCGCGATCCCGGAGCGGGTCCTGCGGATGCTGCTCGCGTGCATCCTCGGTCTCGCCGGGATCAAGCTCCTGAACGTCCCGGGGGCGAGCGTCATCGTCGTCGTCGCGCTCTCCGTGGGCGCCACGGCGCTCCTCGTCTGGATCGGCCGGTCGAGCTGGGCCCGGCTGCAGCGCAGCCGAACGGCAACTCAAAGCCAGGCCGAGGCTCGGTAGCATCGCCCCGCTATGCGCAGGGTTCCTGCTCTCAGGCGCGGGCTCGAGCTTCGCTGACCGGGAACCCGGTGGCGAGGCTCCCCCAACTCCTCTTCGTCGTCGCCCTGCTCGGCGCGACCGCAGCCGCGTTTGCCGTCACCGAGCGGCTGAAGCTCGAGCGGAGCCCGATCACGGGCACGCGCATAGTTCCGCAGCCGGACCGCGCGTTCTCCCCGATCTGCGAATGCCCGCGGAACGTCGCGGTGATCTCGTTCGTCCTCCGGCGGGCGGCGACGGTAACGGTGCGAGTGCTCGACGCGGACAACGACACGGTGCGCACGCTCGTGCATGACCGCGACGAGCCCTCGGGGCGCGTCTCGTACACCTGGGACGGGCGTGACGACGCCGAGCGCGTCGTCGCCGAAGGCCGCTATCACCCCCGTGTCGAGCTCGAGGAGCACGGCCGCACGATCGACTTCCCGAACCAGATCCGCGTGGACACCACGGCGCCGCGGATCCGCTTCGGACGGGTCTTCCCACGGGTCTTCTCCCCGGATGGCGACGGAAGCCGCGATCGCGTGTCGGTGCAGTTCGCGGTCGACGAGGTGAGTCAGCCGGAGCTGCTCGTCGACGGCAAGCAACGCCTGGTTGGGAAGTTCACCCCGGAGGAGGGCCGGCTCGTGTGGCACGGGAACGGGACGAGCGTGCGTCCCGGCATGTACGAGCTCCGGCTCCGTGCCCGGGATCACGCGGGCAATCGCGGAAGCACGCGCCGCGTGGTCCCCGTGCTCGTCCGCTTCGTGACGCTCTCGAGGGAGCGGATCGAGGTCGAGGCGGGGACGCGCTTCTCGGTGCGCGTCTCGAAGGACGCGGCGAGATATCGCTGGCTCTTCGCCGGCGAGCGCGGCACCGGGCGGACCAGCAGGCTCCGGTTGCGCGCGCCGGAGGAGCCTGGCGAGTACCGGCTCTACGTCATCGTCGGAAGCCACGCGGACAGCGCGGAGGTGATCGTCACGGAGCCGGAGGAGCAGCCGGAGTGAGGCCCCCGCTCTTCGTCCTCGGCGTCAGCCGTTCCGGCACGACGCTCCTGCGCGTCATCCTCGACCGCTCGCCGGGCATCGCCATTCCGGACGAGTCGTTCTTCATCCCCGTGCTCGCGCGGCGTCACCGGGGCCGGGTCGATGCCGACAGGTTTCTCGAGGATCTGCGACGCCTCCCCGTGCTGGCCGACTGGGGCGTGTCCCTGGAGGACATCGGCCGCCGGCTACATCCCGAGATGGAGGTCGGGGATGCGATCGCGACGATCTACGAGTCGTATGCCGCGGGCGAGGGCAAGCCGCGCTGGGGGGACAAGACGCCGATGTACATGCGCTACCTGCCGCTGCTCGAGCACCTGTTCCCGGGCGCGCAATACGTCCATCTCGTCCGGGACGGGCGCGACGCGGCCGTCTCCTTCCTGCGGATGCCGGCGGGGACGTACACCCGCACGTGGGCGCATCCGGACACCGCGAGGGAGTTCGCGCGGCTGTGGCGGACGGAGGTGCGCGCTGCCCGCGAGGTCGGCGCCCGCGCTCGCCCGGGGCGCTACCTCGAGGTGCGCTACGAGGCGCTCGTCTCCGAGCCGGAGGAGGTGGTGACGTCGATCTGCGCGTTCGCGGACATCCCGTTCGTCCCCGGGATGCTCGAGTACACGGGTCAAGTCGACGTCTCGGACAAGCCGCACCAGCAGCGGCTGCTGCAGCCTCCGAAGGTGGGCGTGCGCGACTGGCGGACCGAGCTCGGCGCCGACGAGGCGCTTGCGTTCGAGGCCGTCGCAGGCGACCTGCTCGTGGAGCTCGGATACCCGCTGCTCTCGCCTCCGGCCCGCGCGCCGGGGCTACGGGAGCGGGCGGGGATCGCGTCGTACCGGGCGCGCCTGGCGGCCTGGAACGGCACCACCGCGGCCGTCCAGCGCTCTCCGCTCTGGCGCCTGCGTCACCGCGCGGGGGAGGAGCGCGGCCGGGGCCGCGACTCGGCGGCCGGCTGACGCGGTGCGTTTCGTCCGCGGAATGCGAGGAGGCGGCCGTTGAGCGAGAAGTAGTACGTCCGCTCGGTCGCGATTCCGGGCGAGTACTTCCCGAGCGGTAGCTGCCAGTCGATCGAGCCGTCCGTGACCCGGGCCGCGTACGTGCGGTGCGCGGGCGTCGAGAAGAACACGTACTTCCCGATGACTACGGGCGCGCCGAGCATCCGGCCGCCGGCCCAGCGGCTCCAGAGCTCGGCTCCGGTAGAGGACGAGAATGCGCGCAGGCGCCCGTCGAAGCCGCCGGCGAAGACGCGGCCGTTCGCCACCGCCGGAGTCGTGTAGCCGTAACCGCCGACGCGCGCCGTCCACACGACGTCGCCGTTGCGGGCGTCGAGCGCGACGACCTTGCCCGACCGCGCGACCGAGTAGATGCGCCTCCCGTCGGACGCCGGGCTGGCGTAGAAGCTCTCGTAGCGGAACGAATCGCGCTTGAGGTACGTCGTCCACAGCTCGCGGCCCGTGCGCGCGTTGACGCAGAGGATGGAGCCCGCGTACGTCGTCACGCACGCGCGCCCGCCGAAGACCGACGGGCTGGCGTTGATCCGTCCCGGCGTCTGGTAGGCCCACCGGACCTTTCCGGTGTCCGAATGAACGGCGAAGAGCCGGCCGTCGTGGGAGCCGAAGTAGACGAGGCCTTTCACCGCCACTGGCGACGACTCGACCTTGCCGGCGGTCTGGACGCGCCAGACCGGCCGTCCCCGCGTGCGATCGAGCGCGGTGACTGCGCCCGACTGCGACGCGACGATGACGCGAGGGCCGTCGATCGCAGGGCTCGACGGGAGCGTGCCCCCGACCTGCCGGCGCCAACGCACCTTGCCGGTCTCGGACTCGATCGCGAACGTGTTGCCCTCGACGGTGTTGACGTAGAACGTCCCGTCGCAGTACGTCCCAGGGAACTCGATGTAGCCGCCGAGCCCGCGCGTCCACATCGCCTTCTTCCTCGGGAGTCCGAGCTTCGCGTGCGGGCGGGCGAGCGAGCGGCGGGGCTCGCCGCCGAACTCCATCCAGCACTGGCGGTCGCTCGCCGGTTCCTTCGGCGGCGGTGGCAGGAGCGGTCTCGTCGACTGCGAGACGGTGACGTCGTCGAGGTCGGTGTCGAGCGCTCCCGCGTCGCGGTCGAGCGAGACCCAGAGCGCGACTCCGACTCCTGCAAGCACGAGAACGAGTGCGGCGACGACCGCGATGATCCATTTGAGGGCTCTGGGCATGAGCGAAGTGCCGGGCGAGCCGGCACGTCTCCAGTGTGCCAGTCGCTACAGATTGCCCTCCGCGGCCCTGCCGGAAACAGCGAGTGAAGCTGCTGTTAAGCCGAGAACGCCCCAGGTCAGCGGATCCTCGAAGAACCCTGCATAGAGCAGGGAATGCGCCGTCAGGACGACGAGCACCGCTCCGAGCCCGACCCCGAGCAGCCGGTCTCGGCGCGCGACGAGGAGGAGGGCCCACGCGGCCGCCCCGAGAAGCCACGCGTACAGCGCGAAGCCCAGAACTCCCTGCTCGGCCAGCACCGTCAGCGGCGTCGTGTGCGAGGCGTTGCGGTTCGGCGAGCCCTCGCCCGAGAGCTCGGTGCTCGCTCGCGGTTGCCCGCCGATCCCGACGCCGGCGACCGGGCGCTTCTCGAACACGTCGAGCGTCACCGACACGAGCCGCGAGCGGCCGCTCGTCACGTCCTGCGCCGGGCGGTTTCCGATCGCCTCGGCGGCGACCGCGGCCGCGGCCAGGGTCGCGGCGAGGGCGCAGGCCAGCAGGGCGACCCGCAGCCACTTCCCGAGCACGAGCAGCGCGACCCCGAACGTCACGACGAACAGCGCGACGAAGCTCGACTGCGAGTACGAGTAGAAGAGGCCCCAGAAGAGGAACGCGCCGATCGCCGCCGCTGCCACCCAGTCGATGGGCCGGTTGCGCCGGAGCAGGACCGCGACGAGGAGCACCGCGATCGGGATGACGAGGTGGCGGCCGTACAGGCTGGGGTCCTTGAACAGCGAGGTCACGCGGAAGAACGACGTGTACGCGTTCGCGACGGCGACGTCCCGCGCAAAGAAGAGCGTCCGGGTCTGCGCCTGGTAGACGCCGATGGCGGCGAAGAACGTCCCGAGCACGAGCAGCGTCCCGACGAGCGCGCGCGGGAGCCACGCGGCGAGCGGCGCGCGGGCGACCACCGCGAACCCCGCCGTGAACGGGAACACGAAGAACGCGAGCGCGATCGCGCCCGCGCGGTCGTCCCACGTCCACAGATACGAGACCGAGCCGAACGTCGCGACCGCGGCGACGGGAAGCGCGAGCAGGAGCGGGGGTGCGGGCGGCTGCGCGCCGCGGAGGATTCGGTACGCGAGCGCGAGCACCGACGAGGCGAGAACGAGATAGAGCGGCAGGAGCAGGAACGCCTCCTCGTCGCCGAGCTCGACCGGGATCCGGAAGGGCGCGACCGCGAGGAGGACGATCGGGACGACCGCGGGATAGCGAACGAGCGGGATCGCGCCGGCGGCCGCCGCGGCGAGACCCACGACCACGAGCGCGAGCCCGGCCGGCTCGGTGAGGAGCAGCTCGATGTCGTCGTCGCCGACGAGCGAGCGCCCGAGCCCGGCGGCGCCGAGCCCGAGGAGCGCGAGGCCGGCGAGGGGCGTGAAGCGGTCGCGGGGAAGGACGGCGAGCACGACGCCGAGGGCTCCGACGAGCGCGAACACCTGAGCGGCGTCGGTGTGCTCCACGGAGTGGGACGTTACGCGTTCGCGCTGGGCGACTCGACGAGTGCTCCAGGCCGAGGTGGCGCCGTGAAGGTCGCCCGGAACGTGGCGAAGTTGGCACTGAATCGTGACCCATGCATGCGCAGATCGTCGATACGCTGACCGCAGGATCTCGGGGATCCCCTGGGGGCGCTTGGGGAGGCGTTCGATGCCGGGACGTGTGAGAGCCCATGCGGCCCGTTGCGCCGCGTCCTCCGGTGGTTGAATAGCGCGGTGATCGAGTCCTGGAAACGCGCGCTCGTGCTCGCGCCGCATACGGACGACGGCGAGCTCGGGTGCGGCGGGACGATGGCCAGGCTCGTCGAGGGCGGCTGCGAGGTCCGCTACGTCGCCTTCTCGATCGCGACGCGCTCGCTCCCGGAAGGCTTCGAGCCGGACACGCTCGCTCGGGAGGTGCGCCAGGCAACCGCCGAGCTCGGCCTCGGCGAGGAGCATCTGACCGTGCACGACTTCGACGTCCGCACCTTCCCCGAGCGCCGGCAGGACATCCTCGAGCTGCTCGTCGCGCTGTGGGAGGAGTGGAAGCCGGACGCGGTCTTCCAGCCGTCGCACCACGACGTGCACCAGGACCACCAGACGATTGCGCAGGAGGGCCTGCGCGCGTTCAAGCGGACGACGATCCTCGGGTACGAGATCCCCTGGAACAACTTCGACTTCTCGTACGGCGCCTACATCGCCCTCGAGGAGCGCCATGTCGAAAGGAAGTGCGCGGCGCTCTCCTGCTACGCCTCGCAGCAGCACCGGCGCTACGCGGATCCCGAGTACGTGCGGAACCTCGCGCGCGTCCACGGCGTGAACGTGAACCGCGAGTACGCGGAGTGCTTCCAGGTGTACCGCATCGTCGTATGACCCGCGTCCTCGAGCCCGCGGACGCCGCCGCGGCCGCGCGCTCGCCCGGCCGGCCGCCGGCGGTCGTGGTCGACGTCGGATGGGTAAACGGGCTTGCGGCGATCCGTTCGCTGGGACGCGCGGGAGCGCCGGTAGTCGCGGTCGATCACCGGCCGTGGGCGCTCGGGTTCCGGTCGCGGTACGCGCTTCCGGTTCTCGCGCCGGAAGCCGGGGCCGACGAGGACGGGTTCATCCGGCGCCTCGTCGAGCTCGGGGACGCGCTCGGCCGGCCGGCTCCCATCTTCCCGACGCACGACGTGTGGCTGAACGCGATCGCGCGGCGGCAGGCGGAGCTCGGGGAGCGCTTCCTCTACCCGTTCCCGGCGTGGGACGCGCTCGCGAAGATCCAGAACAAGCGCGCCCAGCTCGAGGCCGCGGCGGCCGCGGGTGTCGACGTGCCGCAGACCGGCCATCCTCGTTCTGCGGCCGAGGCTCTCGGCTTCGCGCGCGACTTCGGCTTCCCGGTGCTCGTGAAGCCCGCCGATCCGATCGAGTTCAAGCGCCGCCACAAGCGGCAGGCGTTCCGCTGCGAGACCGAGGCCGAGCTCGAAGCCGCGTACGCAAAGGCCGAGGCGCACGAGCCGATGGTGCAGGAGCTCATTCCCGGAGGCGACGACGCGCTGTACACCCTCGGGAGCTACCTCGACACGGGCGGGACGCCGCTCGGCGTCTTCAGCGGTCGCAAGCTTCGGCAGACGCCGCGGCTCGTCGGGACGTGCCGCGTCGGCGAGGCGCTCTGGGTGCAGGAGGTCGTGGACGCGGGCTTGCGGCTGCTCGGGGCTGTCGACTACAGAGGCGTCTCGCAGGTCGAGTTCAAGCGCGACCCGCGCGACGGGCGCTACAAGCTCATGGAGATCAACCCGCGCCTCTTCCAGTGGCACGGGCTCGCGGCCGCCTGCGGGGTCGACCTGCCGCGCCTCGCCTACGAGGACCTGCTCGGCCTCGAGAGCTCGCCTGCGTCGATGAACGGGCGCCGGCGGCGGTGGGCGATCACGTTCCTCGCGGGCGAGTCGCCGGCTCTGCTCCGACCGCCGTACGTCGACGCGGTGTTCGCGCACGACGACCTGCGCCCCGCGGCCGTGTACGCGGCGCGCGTCGCCCGGAGCCTCGTCCGCTGATCCCGGAGATTGTCGATCGCCGGGCGCGCTGGGTGCTGGAGACGCTCGGCGCCCGCAACGTCGTGCTCGGGGATGACCTGCCGTACGACGCTGAGGCATGGGAGCAGGTCGCGCGCGGCGAGCGGCCGGTAGGCGACGACCTCGCGGAGGCGTTCTTCCACCTCGCCCGCGTCGAGGAGCTGGACGGGCCGAAGGACGAGCACGGGCGCTTCCTCGCTGCTTCGTCGTGCCTCGACCCGCTCGACCCGCCGGTCGAGCGGCTGCGGCGGACCCTCGGGCTCACGCCGCCCGAGTGGCGCGGCGCGCGCTTTGCGGTCGCGCTCACGCACGACGTCGACGTGCCCTGGCGCTGGACGCGGCGCGCGGTGCGAGGCACGGCCGCACGCCTGAAGTCGCACGTGCTCGCGGGCCGCCGGCCGGCGGCGATGCGGGAGGCCCGGGCGCTCGCGGGGCTGCCGCTGCACAAGCTCCGCAGGACCGACCCGAACTGGTGCTTCGAGGCCGTGCTCGAGGCGGAGGGCGAGCGCGAGGCGTCCTCGACGTTCTTCCTCCTCGCCGGTCACTCGGACCCTCACGACGGTCCGTCCCCGGAGACGTACACGCGCCTACGGCCTCGGCTCGTGGAGTCGATCCTCGGCGGCGGCGGCGAGGTCGGGCTGCACGGGAGCTACCGAGCTGCTCGCGATCCGGCGCTGCTCGCGCACGAGGTCGAAACGCTTGCGGGGCTCGGCGTGGAGACGCGAGGCCAGCGCTACCACTACCTCCGCGTCGACCCGCACGCGAACCTCGCGCCGCTCCCAGGACTCGGGTTCCGCTACGACACGTCGCTCGGGTTCTCGGACGCGCCGGGGTTCCGGGCGGGGATCGCGCAGCCGTTCCGGCCGTGGAGCTTCGAGACGGAGAGCCCACTCGGCCTCGTCGAGATCCCGCTCGCGGCGATGGACGTGACGCTCGGGGAGAACCGGTACCTGGGGCTGTCGGCGCACGAAGCGGAGCGCCCGTTGCTCGAGCTCCTTGACCGGGCCGCGGAGCACGGCGGCGGCTTCGCGCTGCTTTGGCACACGGATCGCTTCGACCGCGCGACGGCGCAGGGCTGGGACCGGCTCTACTGGCGTGTGCTCGATGCAGTGCGGGAGCGCGGCGGCGTCTGCCTTTCCGCGGGCGAACTGGCCGCCGCCGCGGACGTCTGGCTCGGCTAGGACGAGCGTAGGTGTCAGACACCGGTCTTCGACGGCTTTGCGAGCGGGTGGGTCCTCGAACCCGATCGGACGTGTCCGTGACCGAAAGTCGCTGCCGTGCGAGCCAGGCCTTGTGGGCGGCTTGGTGCACTCTTGGCGCGGATCTGCGCTAACAAAAACCAGTGTCTGACACCGGCTCTGACGCATGCGGCAGCGCGAGGCGGTCAACTGGGAGAATCCGAGCGTGTCGGCTGCCGCCTCCACTCGCGCCGCCCTCGCCGGTTCCGGCGCGTACCGCTCGCTTCGGCGCGCGCTCCGTGCCGCCGCGCATCCGCGCGAGTCGGCGCACCGGCGGCTCGTGCGGCGGCGGTTCGAGGACGCGTTCCTGCACGACCGGAAGGCGCTCGACGCGTACGAGCGAGAGATACGCGAGAGCGGGCTCCTCGACCACATCCGCGAGAAGCGGCTCGAGTACGACGCGCTGCTCGCTGCCTCCGGGAGCGACGGCTACACGCCCGGCGGGATCGGGCTCGCCGAACGGATCTACCTGTACGCGATCTTTCGCACCCTCAAGCCGCAGATCGCTGTCGAGACCGGCGTCGCGAACGGCTTCTCGACAGCGTTCGCGCTGCTCGCGCTCGCGAGAAACGGCGAAGGAGAGCTGCATTCGATCGACTACCCGCGTACGTTCGACGAGGGCCGGGAGTCGTTCCACGAAGGCATCGGAAGCGTCGGCGTCCCCTCCGAGCACGAGTCGGGCTGGCTCGTGCCCGAGCGGCTGCGCGAGCGCTGGACGCTCAGGCTCGGCCGCAGCCAGGACGAGCTTCCTCCGCTGCTCGAAAGCCTCGGCACGATCGACTTCTTCCTGCACGACAGCGAGCACTCGTTCGAGTGCATGCGCTTCGAGTTCACGAGCGCCTGGCCGGCGCTGCGCGAAGGCGGCGTCCTCGTCTCGGACGACGTCAACTCCACCGCCGCTTTCCCCGAGTTCGCCCGCGAGCAGGGCCGCGAACCGATCGCGCTCGGCCGCGGGATGGCGTTCCTCGTCAGGTAGCGAAGCAGACGCCTTCAGGGTTTTCGCGCGACCGGAATCCGCGTTAGCGGATTCCGGTCTGTGCACAAGTCAGCGCGCGAGCCGCAGGCGGGTCCCGATCGCGCGTCGCTCCTCCGGGGAGATAGAAGCCCGTGGGGAAGAGCAGCAGCGGATAGGCGAGCGAAAGCACGAGCGCCACCGGAAGCCCCGCGCCGGCGAGCTTGCCGCCGACGACGAGCGCGACGCCCGCCCCGGCGGCCGTGAGGACCCGCCGCCACTGGTACGGCACCGGGTAGACCCGCTGAGCCCACCAGGTCATGCCGGCGAACATCGTCACGAAGGCCGCGATCGTCGCCACCGCCGCGCCCATCATCCCGTAGGGCGGGATGAGGACGAGGTTGAGGATGACGTTGACGACCGCGGCCACTCCCGTCACGACCCAGTTGAACTGCGTCCGGCGCACGCGGCCGATGCCGATCACGACGACGACGTAGCCGGCGAACGCCACGACCGCGAACGAGAGCGGCGCGACGACGCGGGAGGACTCGGCGAAGGCGGGGCTCGCGATCCAATCGACGAGCCAGGGCGAGACAAGCCCGAGGCCGGTCGCGACCCAGGTCGTGATCAGCACCACGTAGGTCAGCACGTACGAGTACGTCCTGCGCGCCTCGTCCTCGTCCTCGATCGAGTAGGCGAACGCGGGCCAGCCCGTGCGGAAGGCGGTGAGCAGGATCGCCATCGCCGAGGCGATACGGACGCCGATCGAGTAGAGGCCGACCTCCTCCGCATCCGCGAGCTTGAGGAGGAAGAAGCGGTCGCTGAAGTTCGTGATCCACAGGAACACTGCGCTCGGGACGAGCGGGATCCCGAAGCGGTTCATCTCGCGCAGCAGGGCGCGGTCGAACTGGAGGCCGAGCTGCTCGCGGCGGTAGCCGATGAGCCCCGCGTAGACGAGGAGCGTCCCGGTGAAGCTCCCGACGATCACCCCGAGCGGGCCGGCGTCGTAGCGGATGACGAGGAGCAGCGTCGCCGCGATCGTGATCCCGACGTTCACAAGGCTCGCGATCACGTATGCGACCGAGCGTTCCTCGACGCGGAAGAGGGACGTCAGCTGCTCGTAGTTCATCTGCGCCCACAGGCCGACGAAGGCGGCGGCGACGAGCTCGACGTCGTCCGAGGAGTCGAAGAGGAGGATCGAGATCTCTCGCGAGAAGAGGAGGCCGAGGACGAGCCCGACCGTCGCCGCGCCCATCGTGAACCAGAACGACGTTCGCAGGACGAGTCGGCGGTGCGCCGGGTCCGGCGAGTCGAAGTAGAAGCGCATGAACGCGTTCGTGATCCCGAGCCGGAGCGTGATCACGAGCACCGTGGTGAGCGCGACGAGGGTCTCGACCGTGCCGTAGTCCGCCGGCGTGAGGTAGCGCGTGTACACCGGCAGCAGGAGGACCGCGAGGATCCGCTGCACGAGCCCGCCGAGCCCGTAGATCGCGGAATGCTTTCCGAGTCGACTGAGCTGCTGGCCGAGCGCCACTAAGGCGCGAGACTAGATGCTCGACCGGAGAACTATGCGCCGCCGGGAGGGATGAGCCAGGGCGCGAGCTTGCTCCAGCGAGCGATCCCGCAGCCGTCGTGGCGGTGGAAGCCCGCGAAGATCGGCTGCCCCTTGAACTTTCCCACGACGCGTGCGACCTGCGGGCCGCCGTAGATCTGCGTGCAGGCGACGTTCCTCGGGGTCGGGGCGAACAGCTTCACGCCGCCGGCTGCGAGCTTCCGGCACGCGACGGCCGGCCGGGAGAGCGTCCCGCGCGCGGGGGCGCACGCGACCGTCCACGTCTGCTTCCCGCCCTTGCCGGGCCCTTCCGGCCAGTAGGTGACCGTCAGCGACGTGGTCGCCGTCGAGGCGGTAACGGCGGCGGAGCCGGAGCCGCACGCGACGAGCGCGGCCGCCAGCGCGAGCAGGAGGAGCGCGCGCATGGCCTGAGGGTACGCGCCCGCTGTCACTTCGGACTTGACAAGGACTCTTTGTGAGTGAATAATCACTTCCTTCATGGCGACCACGACGAGGCAGACTGCGGCCGAGCGCCGCGAGGCGGTGCTCGAGGCGGCGAATGTCGAGTTCGCGCTCCGCGGGCTCCACGGGGCGTCCACGGACGCGATCGCCCGCCGGGCCGGCATCTCGCAGCCGTACCTCTTCCGCCTCTTCGGCTCGAAGAAGCGGCTCTTCATCGCCGCGATCGAGGACTGCCTCGCGCGCACCCTCGAGTCCTTCCGCGCCGCGGCCTCCGGGAAGTCGGGGCAGGACGCGCTGAAGGCGATCGGGGAGACGTATGCAGCGTCGATCGAGAGCGACCGCACGATGCTCCAGGGCCAGCTCCAGTCGTACGCCGCGTCGGTCGAGGACGCCGACATCCGCGAGGCGACCGCACGCGGCTTCGGACGGCTCGTCGACTACGTCGAGACGGTCTCCGGAGCAGACCGGGCCACGATCTCGGCCTTCTTCGCGAAGGGGATGCTCATGAACGTGCTCGCGGCCATGGACTACTCGCTGACCGACGAGCCGCGCGACTCCTGGGCGGCCCGCCTCGCCGAGGGATGCAGGGACCCCGAGTAGGGCCCTCTCTTTTTTCTCCGCTAGTTGAGTGATCAGTCACTACATCCAAGTCAGAGCCGGAAGGAGTTGAGATGAAAGCCGGAACCCGAACGATCTGGACCTTCGCCGTCACCTCGATCGCGCTCTTCATGGTCGTGCTCGACAACCTCGTCGTCTCGACTGCGCTCCCGGTGATCCGCGTCGACCTCGGCGCCTCGATCGAGGAGCTGGAGTGGACGGTCAACGCGTACACGCTCACGTTCGCCGTCTTCCTGCTCACGGGCGCCGCGCTCGGCGACCGCTTCGGGCGGAAGCGCATGTTCATGCTCGGGGTCGGGATCTTCACCGCCGCCTCGGCCGCGGCCGCGCTCGCACCTTCGGCCGACTGGTTGATCGCAGCCCGGTCGGTTCAGGGCTTGGGCGCGGCGATCGTCACGCCGCTCACCTTGACGATCCTGAGCGCAGCGGTCTCGCGCGAGCGCCGCGGCGCCGCGCTCGGGGCCTGGTCCGGGATCGCAGGCCTCGCGGTCGCGATGGGGCCGCTCGTGGGCGGCGCCGTCGTGGACGGCATCTCGTGGCAGTGGATCTTCTGGCTCAACGTTCCCGTGGGTCTCGTCCTGCTGCCGCTCGCGACGCAGCTTCGCGAGTCGACCGGCCCGGACAAGGCGCTCGATCTCCCGGGCCTCGGGCTGGCGAGCGTCGGGATGCTCGGGCTCGTGTGGGGCCTCATCCACGGCAACGGCGACGGCTGGACGAGCCCCGGCATCGTCGGTGCACTCGTCGTCGGCGTCGTCGGGCTGGCGGCGTTCGTCGCCTGGGAGCTCCGGGCGCGCGAGCCGATGCTGCCGATGGGCTTCTTCCGCGATCGCGGCTTCGCGGCCGCGAACGCGGCGTCGCTGCTCATGTACTTCGGGATGTTCGGCTCGATCTTCCTGCTGACGCAGTTCTTCCAGACCGCGCAGGGGTACTCGCCGCTCGAGTCGGGGCTCCGCGTGCTGCCGTGGACGATCATGCCGATGTTCGTCGCGCCGATCGCGGGCGCGCTCTCGGATCGCATCGGCGGGCGGCCGCTCATGGCGCTGGGGCTGGCGTTGCAGGCGGTCGGTCTGGGGTGGATCGCCGCAGTCTCGACGGCGACGGTCGGCTACTCGTCGCTCGTGCTCCCGTTCGTGCTCTCCGGGATCGGGATGGCGCTCTTCTTCGCTCCCGTCGCGAACGTCGTCCTCTCGGCCGTCCGGCCCGAGCAGGAAGGCAAGGCATCGGGGGCCAACAACGCGATCCGCGAGGTCGGAGGCGTCCTCGGCGTGGCGGTGCTTGCGTCGATCTTCGCCCGCACCGGCGGCTACGAGACGCCGGTGACCTTCAACGACGGGATGGTGCCGGCCCTCTGGGTCGGCGCGATCGTGGTCGGAGTCGGGGCGGCGCTCGCGCTCCTCATCCCGCGCAAGCGGCGCCCGCAGGAGGCGACCCTCGCGACGTCGGAGCCGCTCGTCCCGCACGCCGAAGCGGCCTGAGACCTGCCCCTGAGACCTGCCCAGCGCGGCCGTGTCCGAGGCGGACACGGCCGCACGGGCCCTCACGCCCACGTGCGGGATCCCGGCGTTGCCGGTGACAAGTCCGTCACGAGACAGCGCCGACTTCTCCCGAAAGCCATGACTCGGGGACAGTCCCTCGTCACGACCGTTGCGGACAGTGGATCTGTGCCGAAAGCACGACGATCGCTCCCCGGAGGACATGACCGTGATCGCGTGCGGGCTGAGCGGCTCGCCGGGCTTCGCCTCGCCGGGAGCGCTGGTACCGTCGCCGCGTGTCGAGCGAGGACGCGCCGCGGTACGCACCGCCTGACGCTCTGACGACGCCGCGCTACGCGGGCGTGAAGACGTTCGCGCGCTGCCCGCTCGCTGCCGATCCCGAAGGCGTCGACGTCGCCGTCCTCGGGATCCCGTTCGACACCGCGACGACGAACCGGCCGGGTGCGCGCTTCGGACCAGAGGCCGTCCGCTCCGCATCCATCGCCCTCCGGCCCTACAACCCGGTCCAGGACGCCCAGGTATTCGGCAGCTTGTCTGTCGCGGACCTCGGCGACGTCCCCGTCACCCCGGGGAACGCGGAGAGAACCGTCGCGCAGATCGCGGAGGCGCTCGAGCCGATCGTCCGCTCGGGAACCAGGACGCTCTGCCTCGGCGGAGACCACCTCGTCGTACTCGGCGAGCTCCGCGCGCACGCGGCGGTCCACGGCCCGCTGGGGCTCGTCCTGCTCGACGCGCACGCGGACGTCTGGGACGTCTACGTCGGCGAGCGCTACTACCACGGCTCCCCGTTTCGCCGCGCTGTCGAGGAAGGGCTCCTCGACCCCTCGCGCTCGCTGCTGGCCGGGATGCGCGGCTCGCTCTACGGCCCCGAGGACGTGGCGATGCCGGCCGAGCTCGGCTTCGAGATGATCCCGGGCGAGGAGCTCGTCACCCTGACACCCGACCGGTACGCGGCTCGCATTCGCGAGCGCGCCGGCGACGGGCCGCTCTTCCTCTCCTTCGACGTCGACGTGCTCGACCCGGCGTACGCGCCGGGCACCGGCACGCCCGAGGCGGGCGGGCTGACGACGCGGGAGGCCTTCGGCTACCTGCGTGCCCTCCGCGGGCTCCGCTTCTCGGGCTACGACGTCGTCGAGGTGAGCCCGCCCTACGACGGCCCCGGGCAGCCGACGGCCGTCGCCGCCGCGAACGTCGCCTTCGAGCTCCTCACCCTCGATGTCCTCGGTTGGGAGAGATGAGACGCCGCGTTCGCGTCCTCGGGACGCTCGTCCTCACCGCCGCCGCCGTCGCCTACCTCGCGTGGAAGATCGACCTCGGGACGACGCTCGACGTCCTCTCCGAGACGAGCGTCGCGTGGTTCGTCGCCGCCGCGGCGATCATGGTGCTCACCGTGCCCGTCCTGGCCGCGCGCTGGGACGCGCTCCTCCGCGCACACGGGATCCACGAGCGCCTCCCGTGGCTGACGCGCGCGTACTTCGTCGCGTACACCGCCGGCCAGATCCTGCCCACGGCGCTCGGCGGCGATGCCGTGCGCGTCCTCGAGACCGCCCGCCGCCACGCGGGACGCACGGCCGCGATCACCGGCACCGTCGTCCTCGAACGCGGCCTCGGAGGCGCCGCCACCGTCCTCCTCGGCGCCGCCGCGTTCCTGCTCGCGATCGGCCGCTACGACGTGAGCGCCTACCTCTGGCTCGAGGGCCTGTTCGTGTTCGGGACGATCCTGCTCGCGTTCCTCTTCTTCGCCCGCTCCGCCCGGCCGCTCCTGCGGCGCACGCAGCCGCTCCTCGAGCGCGTCCGCCTCGCCAAGCCGCTGCGCGCCTTCTACGAGAGCGTCCATCACTACCGCGAGCGCCCGCGCCTCCTGCTCGCGGTCGCGGGTGTCAGCCTCGCGGTCCAAGCCGTGCGCGTCCTCGCGATCTGGGCGTGCGCTCAGGCGGTCGGGATCGACCTGGGCGTGATCGCGTACTACGTGATGGGGCCGCTCCTCTTCCTCGTCATGCTCGTGCCCTTCACGCTGAACGGGATCGCCGTGCGCGAGGCGTTCTTCGTCAGCTTCCTCGGGAGCCTCGGCGTCGGCGCGGACGAGGCCTTCGCGGCCGGGTTCCTCTTCTTCCTCGTCACGGTCGTCATGGCGCTGCCCGGCGCGATCGTTCTCGCCTGGGAGGGCGTTCGGGGAGGAGCGCGCCCGCGGGTCGAGCATGGCTGACGACGTCGCGGTCGTCGTCGTCACGTACGACGCGCTCCCCTGGATCGAGCAGTGCCTGGAGAGCGTGCGCGGCGTCCCGACCGTCGTCGTCGACAACGGCTCGAGCGACGGGACGGTCGCCTTCGTGCGCGAGCGCTTCCCCGAGGTGCGCGTGATCGAGTCCGAGAACCGCGGCCTCGGCGCGGGCTGGAACATCGGCCTGCGCGAGACCGAGAGCCGCTACGCGCTGATCCTGAACGCAGACGCGTGGCTCGTGGGCGACGCCCTCTCCCGCCTCGTCGAGGCGGCAGAAGAGCGGCCGCGCGCGGCCGTCGTCGGCCCCCGCCTGTCGAACCCGGACGGGACGCTTCAGCGCTCCGTGCGCGGATTTCCGACCCTCTGGCGGCTCGCGACCGAGTACTTCTTCCTGCGCAAGCTTGCGCCCGGTACCTCCGCCCTGAATGCTTTCTATGCGGGCGGGTTCGATCACGACGAGGTACGCGAGGTGGAGGTCGTCATGGGTTCGTGCATGCTCGTTCGCCGCGATGCCGTGAGTGAGGCGGGAACGCTCGACGAGGAGTTCTTCCTCTTCAGCGAGGAGACCGACTGGTGCTACCGCTTCCGCGAGGCGGGCTGGCAGGTCGTCTTCTTCCCGGGCGCGGAGTGCGTGCACGTGCGCGGGGCCTCGCACGGCGGCCGCCTCTACCGCGAGAACCTGCGCGGACACCTGCGGTTCATCTCGAAGCACCAGGGCGCGCGGCAGGCGAACCGCGCGCGCCGCCTGCTCCTCGCCGCCCTTCGCCTCCGCGGGCTCGTCTTTCGCGGGGATCGCGGCGCCACCTACCGGGAGGCCGCGGACTGGCTCGCGTCGGGCGACGTGAGCGCTTTGCTCGCCGGCAAATGAGCAACATCCTGCTCTACCTCCGGCTGCTCGGAGCCACCGCGGTCGTGCTCGCGCCGGGATTCGCGCTCGCGCGGGCCCTCGGCGTTCGCGGGATGTCGGCGACGCTCGCGTGGTCGCTCATGGTCCTCTTCGGCGCGCTCGCGGTGACCTTCCTGGTCGAGGGCTCGCTCGCGATCACGGCTCGTGCTCCTCGCGGTCGCGATGCTCGTGTCTGCCGGCGTTCGCCTCTTCCGGGGCCGCCCGGAGCCGAAGGGCGGTGCGCCGTGGAGTTGGCTCGCGGGCCTCGGCGGCGCGGCCGTCGGCATCCTCCTCTTCAGCGTCACGAGCACCGTGCAGGGCGACGGGCTCTTCCACCTCGCGCGGGTGCGGAAGCTCGCGGAGCTCGACGGCCTCTCGCTCGAGGGCGTCGGCGAGTTCGCCGACGCGAGCCTCCACCCGGGCTACGCGTTCCCGCTCTGGCACGGCTTCCTCGCGCTCATTGCGCGGATCGCCGGGGTCGACTCGGAGGAGGTCATTCTCCACCTCCCGTCGATCCTCGCCCCGATCGCGGTGGTCGTCGCATACGAGGCGGGATCGGCGCTGTTCCGCACCGTCCTGGGCCGCGGGCGCGGTCGCGGGCGCCGCGCTCGCGGCCGCCTGCTTCGCGCCCGGGAACGGCGGCGCGTACCCGCTGCTCGCGCTCCCCGCGTCCGCGTCACGCCACATCCTGTTCGCGGCCGCGCTCGCGCTCGCGTTCACCGCGATCCGGACGCCTTCGCTCGCTGTGTACGCGTCGGCGGCCGCCGCCGGGCTCGCGCTCGCGGTCGTCCACCCGACCTACGCGATCTTCCTCTGGATCCCGTTCGCGGGCTTCCTGTTCGTCCGCTGGCTCTGGGCGCGTCAGGACCTCCGCGCCGGAGTCGCCGTGCTCTGCTCGCTCGCGGTGCCGGCCTCGCTGTTCATGCTCTGGCTCGTCCCGATCGCGGCGGACACGGTCTCGGTCGTCCCCGACGCCGAGGAGGTGCAGCGCGCGTTCGAGCAGTACCCGGGACAGCTCGACGTCCGCTCGGTGACGAGCTACAGCCTCGCGCCCGAGGTCTTCACGCGAGGCGGGCCGGTGTCGCTCGCCGCGCTGCTGCTCATCCCGCTCGCCGCCTTCGCCGCGCGCCGGCGCTGGTCGGCATTCGTCGTCGGGGGCTCGCTCGCGGTGTTCGCGGTCATGCTCGTCCCGATCCTGTTCACGACGCTCTCCGAGTTCGTGTCGATCTCGCAGGCGCGGCGGGCAGCCGGCTTCCTCCCGTACGCGTTCGCGTTCGCGGGCGGCCTCGGCGTGCTCTCGCGCGCGCTCTGGCCCTGGCTTCCGCCGCTCGCGCTCCTCGCGGGCGCCGGGCTCCAGTACCTCTACCCGGGCGACTTCGACTACGCCTTCGACCAGAGCGGGCCCGTCTGGATCGTGTGGTTCGGGGTCGCGGGCGCCGCCGCGGCGCTGCTCGTCGGGTTCGTGCGCCGCCGCGCGCTGCCGTTCGAGCAGTCCGCAGGGCTCGCCGCCGCGCTGTTCCTGGCGCCGATCGTCGTCGTCGGGCTCGCGAAGTGGGACCCGGTGCCGACGCCGCCCGGCAGCCTGCTCTCGGACGGCTTGATCGAGGCCGTGCGCGAGGAGGTGCCCGCGCTCGCGACCGTCTACTCCGACCAGGAGACGAGCTACCGGATCGCGGCGTACGCGCCGGTGTACATCGCGGTCGCGCCGCCGGGCCATGTCGCGAACACCCTCCAGAACGAGCCGTTCGAGCGCGCGGCCGACGCACGCGAGTTCCTGCGGACGGGCGACCTCGCGATCCCGCGGCGCTACGGGGCGCAGTACCTCGTCGTCGACCGGCTGCGGAGCCGCCGCGAGTTCGATCTCGTCGAGATCCACCGCGACCCGCGTTACATCCTCTACTGGCTGCGGCCGCCTCCGTAGCCGCCGCCACCGGGAGTCTCGATCCGCAGCAGGTCGCCGGGTACGAGGTCCCGCGTGGCGAACCCGGGCAGCTCCTCTCCGTTCAGCAGGTTGCGGCCGGGGCGCCCGTCGCCGCCGCCGTGCTCGCCGCGCGGGGCGAGCTCACGGCGTTGCGTGAGGAGCGACAGGCGGCACGGCTCGAGGACGCGGAGCTCGCGGACGACTCCGTCTCCTCCTCGATGCTCGCCCGCGCCGCCGGAGCCGAGCCGGAGCTCGTACCGCTCGACCCGTAGCGGGTACGCGAGCTCGAGCGCCTCGACCGGCGTGTTCAGCGTGTTGGACATGGCGACGTGCACCGCCGAGGGGCCGTCCGCGTCCGGGCACGCGCCCTGCCCGCCGGCGATCGTCTCGTAGTACGTGAAGCGCTCGTTCCCGAGGACGACGTTGTTCATCGTCCCCTGGCCCTGCGCCGGCACGGGCACCGCCTGCGCGAGCGCGGCGAAGACGACGTCCACGATCCGGCTCGAGGTCTCGGTGTTGCCGGCGGCGACCGCGGCCGGGGGGCGGGCGTTGACGAGGCAGCCCTCGGGCGCGCGGACGGCGACGGGCTCGAAGGCGCCGCCGGAGGCCGGGAGGTCGGGGGCGGTCAGGCAGCGGACGACGTAGAAGCAGGCCGAGCGGGTGACCGCAAGCGGGCAGTTCAGGTTCCCCTCGTGCTGCGGCGCCGTGCCCGCGAAGTCGATGTCGATCGTGTCTCCCGCGATCGTGACCGTGGCTCGGAGCTCGAGCAGGCCGTCGGGGGTCTCGAGCGCGTCGGCGGCCTCGAACCGGCCGTCGGGGAGCTCGGCGAGCGCGGCGCGGACGACCCGCTCCGAGTAGTCGAGAAGCTCGTCCATCGCCGCCGCGACCCGGTCGCGCCCCCGTCTCGCGCAGAGCTCCTCGACCCGGCGCTGCGCCAGGTGGTGCGCCGCGAGCTGCGCGCGCAGGTCTCCGCGGCGCTCGTCCTCGTTCCGCATCTGCCCGACGAGCCGCTCGAGCGCCGAGTCGTCGAGCCGGGTCGGAGGGATCACGACCCCCTCCTCCTCGAGCGTCGTCGACCCGGCGGGCAGGCTGCCGGGCTCGGAGCCGCCGACGTCCGCGTGATGCGCCCGCGACACGGCGTAGCCGAGCGCGGTCCTCGTCACGATCGTGAGGTCGGGGAGGTGCGTGCCGCCGGAGTAGGGGTCGTTGAGGATCCACGGCTCGCCGGGCGCCGGGTCGCGCGCGCGGACGGCAGCAACCGCTTCGGGCATCGCTCCGAGGTGCACGGGGATGTGCTCGGCCTGCGTGACCATGCGCCCGGCCTCGTCGAAGAGCGCGGTCGAGCAGTCGCGGCGCTCCTTGATGTTCGCGGAGAACGCCGAGCGGACGAGCACCGCGCCCATCTCCTCGGCGATCGCGCGGAGGCCGCTGCCGATGACCTGGAGCTCGACTGGGATCACGCCTGCCTCCGGAGGACGAGCGTCCCGTGCGCGTCGGTCTCGCCCGACCAGCCGGCCGGAACCCAGACCGTCGCTCCTTCGAGCTCGAGGACTTCGGGGCCGTGGGCTGTGAGTCGCGGGCCCGTGACGTCGAGGCGGGGCGCGGGGCGGATCTCGGCGGTGCGGACCGCGACGAGCTCGAGCTCTCGCTCGGGGTCCGCGTAGCCGTACCGCTCCTCGTGCGCCGTGTGGAAGCGCTCGGCGAGGTTGGGGCCGAGCGGGACCGTGAGCTCGAAGGACTGACCCACGTAGCGGAGGTCCGCCTCGCCCTCTGCGGGCAGCTCTCCCGCTTCCGCGAGGGGGACGACGTACGAGCGCACGGCGTCGCGCCGCTCGTCCGCGGCGACGAGCCCGAGCGCGGAGAGCACTCCCGCGGCCGCCGGCACGAGCACCGTCGACATCCCGAGCTCGTCGGCGAGCGCGCAGGCGTGGAGCGGCCCGGCGCCGCCGAACGCGACGAGCGCGAAGTCGCGCGGGTCGAGCCCCTGCTCGACCGACACGACCCGGAGCGCGCGCGTCATCTCGGCGTCGACGACCGCGATGGCCGCCTCCGGGTCGATGCGGCCGAGTGCGGCGCGCGCGGCGTCCGCGTCGAGCTCGATGCCGCCCGGGAGCGCCGCCGGAAGGCGTCCGAGCAGGAGGTTCGCGTCGGTCACCGTCGGCCGCGTGCCGCCGTGGCCGTAGCAGGCAGGGCCCGGATCGGCGCCCGCGCTCTCTGGCCCGACGCGGAGCGCGCCGCCCTCGTCGAGCCGGACGATCGAGCCTCCGCCGGCTCCGACCGTGTGCACTGCGAGCGTCGGCAGCCGCACGGGCAGCCCGCCGACGGTCTTCTCCGCCTCGCGTCGCGCCTCGCCGTCGACGATCGCGCAGACGTCGGTGGAGGTGCCGCCCATGTCGAAGGAGAGCGCGTTTCGGAAGCCGGCGAGCGTCGCGACTCGCGCCGCGCCGACGACGCCGGCGGCCGGGCCGGAGAGGAGCGCGAAGGCGGCGTGCGCCGCGGCCTCCTCGAGCGTCGCGAGCCCGCCCGAGGAGCGCATCACGAGCGGCACCGTCAAGCCCTTTCGGCGGCACGCAGCAGAGAGCGCGAGGAGGTACTTGCGAACGACCGGGCCCAGGTACGCGTCCACGACCGTGGTCGATGCGCGTTCGTACTCGCGGAGCTCGGGTGCGACCTCGTGCGAGGCGACGACGTGGGCGTTCGGGTGGCGGCGGCGCAGCTCGCGGGCGACCTCGCGCTCGTGGCTCGCGTCGCGGAAGGCGAAGAGGAGGCAGACGGCGATGGCCTCGGCGTCGAGCTCCGGGAGCGAGGCGAGGTCCAGCGGCTCGAGCTCGCCGTCGCGGGAGATCCGGCCCCGTACGCCGGCGCAGAGCTCGAGCGGGACGAGCGGCGCGGGATGCTCGGCGCACGGGCGGTAGAGGTGCGCGCGCGTCTGGCGGCCGAGGTGGAGGAGATGCTCGAAGCCGGCCGTCGTGACGAACGCCGTGCGAGCGCCGCGCCGCTCCAGCAAGGCGTTCGTCGCGATCGTCGTCCCGTGCGTGAAGCGTTCGGCTTGCTCTCCCGCGACAGCCTCTGCCGCCGCGACGACGGACTCCTCCTGCCGCCGCCGCGTCGGCACCTTTGCGGTGGCGACCCGCCCGTCGGCGACGAGCACCGCGTCGGTGAACGTCCCGCCGACGTCGATCCCGAGCGCGCGCACGGGCCGCATTCTCGTCCGCGCGAGAACACCGGTGTCAGACACCGGTTTTTGTTAGTGGCAGAGCGTCACGAGTGTGCGCCGATCGCTCCACAGAGAGAGGCGCTCGCCGCCTCGCGATCTCGACGACGGCCATGTCCCCAGGTGTCGTCATGACGCGATCGTGGACGGAGCTGCCTCGAACTCTGTGTCTGACACCGGGCGGAGTAGAGTTCCGCGCGAGTGGACCGCCTCGTCTGCCTCGGTCTCAGCCACCGCACGGCTCCCGTCGAGCTGCGCGAGCGGCTCGGCGCGCTCGGCCCCGCGGCCGGCAGCTGCCCGGCAGTCGAGGAGCACGCGGTGCTCTCGACCTGCTACCGCGTCGAGCTCTACGCGTACCTCTCCGAGGGGGTCGAGGGCGCGCGCGAGGAGCTGATCGGCGTGCTCGCGGACGGGCACGGCGTCGACCGGGAGCTGCTCGTCGACCACCTGTACGTGCACGCGGGCGAGGACGTCTGCCGTCATCTCTGCCGCGTCGCGGCCGGGCTCGACTCTCTCGTGCTCGGCGAGGCGGAGATCCTCGGTCAGGTCGGCGACGCGCACGAGGAGGCGCGCGTCTCGGAGACGGCCGGGCCGGCTCTCTCCCTTCTCTTCCGCTCCGCGATCACGGCCGGGCGGAGGGCGCGCTCCGAGACGGCAATCGGCGCGAATCCCGCGACGGCGAGCTCGATGGCGCTGGCGCTCGCAGCGGGCGCGCTCGGCGATCTGCGCGAGCGGCGCGCGCTCGTCGTGGGCGCGGGCCGGATCGGGCTCCAGACGCTGAAGGCGGCCGCCGGGCGCGGCGTCTCCGAGCTGGCGGTCGCGAACAGGACGCGCGAGCGCGCCGCCGAGGCGGCGGCGAGCTTCGGCGCAGGCGCTCACGGTCTCGACGAGCTCGAGGAGCTACTCGCCTGGGCCGACGTCGCCGTCACCGCGACGAGCTCGGAGGAGCCGGTCGTCACGGCCACGACGGTCGCGACTGCAGCGCGCTGCCGAGGAGAGAGGCCGCTCGTCCTCGTCGATCTCGCCGTGCCCGCCGACGTCGAGCGAGCTGCCGCCGACGTGCCCGGAGTGCGGCTCTTCGACGTAGACGACCTGCGCGCCGGGCTCGACGACGCGATCGCGTCGCGGATGCGCGAGGTGCCGAAGGTCGAGGCGGTCGTGGACGAGGAGGTCGATGCTTTCGCGCGCCGGTACCGCGAGCTCGACGTCGAGCCGCTGGTCGCGGAGATGCGCCGCCAGGCGGAGGCGATCCGCGTGAGCGAGCTCGAGCGCACGTTGCGCGACCTCGGCGAGCTCGACCCGGTGACCGCGAGGCGCATCGAGCATCTCTCGCGCGCCCTTGTGAAGAAGCTCCTGCACGAGCCGACCATCCGCCTCCGAGCGCGGGCGGGCGACGGCGAGGCAGACGAGGTCGCTGCCGCCGTACGCGAGCTGTTCGGCCTCACCGTCCGCCGCGACCGGTGACGGGCCCGCCGCCCAGCGCGGCACAGAGCGCGGCATCGCGTGCGGCGGTCACCGTCGGCACGCGGGCGTCCCCGCTCGCGCGCGCACAAACGGCGCGCGTCGTCGAGCTCCTCGAGGCGGCCTGGCCGGGCCTGCGCGCCGAGCCGCTGCTGATCGCGACGACCGGCGACAGGACGCAGTCGAGCGGCGAGCCGCTTCCCGAGATCGGCGGCAAGGGGCTGTTCACGGCCGAGCTCGAGCAGTCGCTCCGCTCGGGCGAGACCGACCTCGCAGTGCACTCGCTCAAGGACCTCCCGACCGAGGATCCCGACGGTCTCGTCCTCGGCGCGGTTTGCGCGCGGGAGGACGTGCGCGACTGCCTCGTCGCCGCGGGCGGGCACGGGCTGCACGAGCTGCCCGCGGGAGCGCTCGTGGGGACGAGCAGCCTCCGCCGCCAGGCGCAGCTCCGCGGGCTCCGTCACGACCTCGAGATCGGCTCGGTTCGCGGGAACGTGGACACGCGTGTCCGCAAGGTGCGCGAGGGCGAGGTCGCAGCGATCGTCCTCGCGGCAGCGGGGATCCGGCGGCTCGGGCTCGAGGACGAGGTCACGGAGTGGTTCGCACCCGAGAGCTTTCTGCCCGCGCCCGGGCAGGGCGCGCTCGCGGTCCAGTGCCGGGCCGGCGACGACGCCGTCCTCGAGCTGCTCGCACCGATCGACCATGCGGGCGCGCGCGCGGCGACGACCGCCGAGCGGGCGTTCCTGCGCGAGCTCGACGCCGGCTGCACTGCTCCCGTCGGCGCGTACGCCGAACCGGGGGCTGCGGGCGTCCACCTGCGGGGCCTCGTCGCGTCGATCGACGGGCGCGACGTCGTCCGCGTCGAGGGCGAGGGGGAGCCCGAGGAGGTCGGCGTCCGGCTCGCGCACGAGGCGCTCGCCGCCGGCGCCGAGGAGATCCTGGGGGCCATCCGTGGCTGACGGGCCGCTCGCGGGGCGGCGCATCGTCGTCACGCGCCCGCGCGCGCAGGCGGGGCCGCTCGCCGACGGGCTGGCCGACCTCGGCGCGACGGTGACCGTCATCCCGCTCGTCGCGATCGAGGAGCTCGAGGACGCCTCCCCGCTCGAGGACGCGGTGCGCGATCTCGCTTCGTACGACTGGGTCGTGCTCACGAGCGCCAACGGGGCGGAAGCCCTCGGGCGCGCCCTCGCTGGGACGCCGCTCGAAGGGCCGAAGGTGGCCGCGGTCGGGCCCGCGACGGCCGAGGCGGTGCGCGAGCTCGGGGCCGAGGCGTCGTTCGTCCCCGCCGTGTTCGCGGCCGAGGACGTCGCTGCCGGCCTGGGCCCGCTCGCGGGAACGAGGGTGCTGCTGCCGCAGGCGGACGCCGCCGGGCCGGAGCTCGGGATCGAGCTTCGCGCGCGCGGCGCTGACGTGAAGGCGATCGCCGCCTACAGGACGGTCGCCGTCGAGCCGTCAGCCGCGCTGCGCGAGGAGCTCGAGCGCGGCCCGGACGCGATCGTCGTCGCGAGCGGCTCGGCGGCGCAGGCGCTCGCCGCGCTCGACGTCGAGCTCGCGGACGGCTCGCTGGTCGTCTGCATCGGCCCGAAGACCGCCGCGGAAGCACGCGAGGTAGGGTTGCCGGTCGGTCTGGTGGCCGGCGAGGCCACGGCGGAGGGCATCATTCAGGCGCTCTTGTCGCACTTCGGGGAGAGTTGACGGTTGTGACGGACATGGCCGACTCGCAGACGCTCGACGCGCTTCGCGCGCACGCCGGAGCACGCCGCCCGCGGCGGCTGCGCCGTACCGCCGCGATCCGGGATCTCGTGCGCGAGACGACGCTCGCGCCCGACGACTTCGTGTACCCGTTCTTCGTCGTCCCAGGCGAGGGCGTCCGCAACGCGATCCACTCGATGCCCGGGATCGACCAGATCTCCGTGGACGCGCTTGCAGGCGAGGCGCGCGAGCTCGGCGCTCTCGGGATCAAGGCAGTGCTCCTGTTCGGGATCCCGAGCGCGAAGGATCCGCTCGGCCTCGAGAGCTTCGCCGAGGACGGTGTCGTCCAACAGGCGATCCGCGCGCTCAAGGACACGTCCCCGGAGCTCGTCGTGATGACCGACGTCTGCCTCTGCGAGTACACGAACCACGGCCACTGCGGGCTGCTCGGCGACGCGGGCGAGGTGCTGAACGACGAGACGCTCGAGACCCTCGGGCGGATCGCCGTCTCGCACGCCGAGGCGGGCGCGGACGTCGTCGCGCCGAGCGGGATGCTCGACGGCATGGTCGCGGCGATCCGCGTCGCGCTCGACGGCGAGGGCCTCGAGCGCGTCGCGATCCTCTCGTACGCGGTCAAGTACGCCTCCGCTCTTTACGGGCCCTTCCGCGATGCAGCCGAGGGCGCTCCGCAGTTCGGCGACCGCCGCAGCCACCAGATGGATCCCGCGAACGCGCGGGAGGCGCTGCGCGAGGCGGCGCTCGACGTGGAGCAGGGCGCGGACGCGCTCCTGGTCAAGCCTGCGACCGGCTACCTAGACGTCGTCACACGCGTAAGCGAGCGCTTTCCGGAGCTTCCACTCGCGGCGTACAACGTCAGCGGCGAGTACGCGATGGTGAAGGCTGCCGCCGCGAACGGCTGGCTCGACGAGCGCGCGGTCGTGCTCGAGCTTCTGACCGGGATCCGCCGCGCGGGCGCCGACCTCGTCGTCACGTACCACGCGAAGGAGGCCGCGGGCTGGCTGCAGGAGCGCGCGTGAAGGCTCGTGTCGACGACCGGCCGGACGGGGAGACGTCGCTCGACGAGGCCGACGTCGCCGAGCACGGCCGCACCGCCGACGGCGAGACGACGTCGCTCGACCGCCGCCTCTTCATGCAGCTGCACGCGTTCGGCGGCGCGGGCGACACACAGGCGCTCGCCTCCGCGCTCGGCTCCGCACTGAATGGGGCCGGCGTCGAGGGAGTGCTCTACGAGGATGCGAACGACCCGACCGGTGTCGCGCTGCTCACGCTCTCCGAGCAACCCGAGGCGTTCGTCGGCGAGGCTCGCACCTTCCTCCAGTCCGAGCCGTTCGCCTCCCTCGAGCGGAAGCCGGAGCTGACCATGCTCGGCCGCACGTACGCGATCGGGCACGAGCAGGATCTCGAGGAGGCGCTCGTCGCGAGGCCGCGGCGCCGCGTTCTCGATCCCGACCTGCGCTGGGCGATCTGGTACCCGCTCCGGCGATCCGGCTCGTTCGAGCAGCTCTCGCGCAAGGAGCAGAACCAGATCCTCATGGAGCACGGCGGCGTCGGCATGTCGTTCGGTCGCGCGGGGCTCGGGTTCGACATCCGGCTCGCGTGCCACGGGCTGGACCAGGCCGACAACGACTTCGTGGTCGGGCTGCTCGGCCCCGAGCTGCATCCGCTGTCGATCATCGTCCAGCGCATGCGGAAGACGCGCCAGACCTCGCTCCACCTCGAGCGCCTGGGGCCGTTCTTCGTCGGCAGGGTGGCGTGGCAGAGCTTGCTTCGGGCCGATGGCCCGTCGCGAGGCGGATGATCGGCGTTGCGAGGCGAGGACGCAGGGAGCGTCCATATCGGTCGAGATATGGGCGCGACTGACGACGCTGCATCGCAGCGCCGAGCGCCGCATCGCGACATGGCCCCTCGTCCCGAAGGAAGCTCGGCTCAACTCGGCGTGACCGAGGCGTCGCCGGCGGAACCCACCGACGCCGAGCCGACCGCCCTCTTCCTCCGCGCGTGCCGCGGCCTCCCGGTCGACCGCACGCCCGTCTGGCTGCTCCGGCAGGCGGGGAGGTACATGCCGGAGTACCGTGCGCTCCGCGAGCGGCACTCGATGCTCGACCTGATCCGCGCGCCCGAGCTCGCGGCCGAGGTCACGCTGCTGCCGGTGGACGCGTTCGGCGTCGACGCGGCGATCGTCTTCTCCGACATCCTCCCGCCGCTCGTCGGCATGGGCCTCGAGCTGGAGTTCGTCCCGGGCGACGGGCCGGTGATCCGGAACCCCGTCGCGACGACACGAGACGTCGACCTGCTCGCGACGCCGCCGGCCGAGGAGACGATGGCCGGGACGCTCGGCGCGATCTCGCTCGTCCGCCAGGAGCTCGAGTCGCGCGACGTCCCCGTGATCGGCTTCGCGGGCGCACCCTTCACGCTCGCGAGCTACGCGATCGAGGGCGGGACGTCCAGGGACTTCTCGCGGACGAAGGCGTTCATGCTCTCCGAGCCCGCCGCGTGGAGCCGCCTGCTGACGAAGCTCGTGACCGTGCAGGCGGACTACCTGCTCGCGCAGGCGCGGGCCGGCGCACAGGCGCTGCAGGTCTTCGACTCCTGGGCCGGTCGCGCGCTCGGCCGCGAGGACTACCTCCGCTACGTCGCTCCCTCGAACCGCGCCCTGTACGCGGCGATCTCCGCGGCCGGGGTGCCGGTGATCAACTTCTCGCTCGGCGTGAGCACGTACCTCGGCGAGGCCGCGGCGTGCGGTGGCGACGTCGTCGGGCTCGACTGGACGCTCCCGCTCGACGAGGCCTGGGAACGCGTCGGCTTCGACCGGCCGGTGCAGGGAAACCTCGACCCGGCGGCGCTCCTTGCCCCCTGGCGCGAGCTTCGGCACCGCATCGACGACGTTCTCGAACGCGCAGGCGGGCGTCCGGGACACGTCTTCAACGTCGGTCACGGGCTCGTCCCGCAGACGCCGCCGGATCACGTCCGTCACCTCGTCGAGCACGTGCGGGAGCGGACGTCGTCGTGACCGCGGAGCTGCCCATCGGCGTCCTCGTCATGGCCTACGGCGGGCCCGAGTCGCTCGACGAGATCCCCGGCTACCTCGCCGACATCCGCGCGGGACGCCCGACGTCGCGCGCGATCGTGGACGAGATCACCGAGAACTACCGTGCGATCGGCGGCCGCTCGCCGCTCCTCGAGATCACGCGCCGCCAGGTCGACGCGCTCGCGGACGCGCTCGGCGACGACTTCCGCTGCTATCTCGGGATGCGGCACTGGTCGCCGTGGATCGAGGAGGTCGTCGGCGAGATGGTCGAGGACGGCGTCACGCACGCGGTCGGCCTCGTCCTCGCGCCGCAGTTCAGCGCGCTCTCGATCGCGAAGTACCAGCAGCGCGTCGCAGACGGGCTCGAGCTCTACCGCGGGCGCATCGTGCTCGAGCACGTCCCGAGCTACCACGACGCGCCCGGGCTGATCGACGCGCTCGCTGCGCGGGTGCGGGAGGGCGTCGCCCGCTGGCCGGAGGACGAGCGCGAGCGCGTGCACGTCGTCTTCAGCGCGCACTCGTTGCCCGAGCGCGTGCTCGCGGGCGGCGATCCGTACGACGCGCAGTGCCGGGAGACGGCTCGGCTCGTCGCGGAGCGGTCGGGGCTGTCCGACGAGCACTGGTCCTGGAGTTACCAGTCCGCGGGCCGCACGCCCGAGCCGTGGGCGGGGCCGGATCTCGTCGAGCACCTCCTCGACCTCGCGGCGCGGGACGTGCGCGACGTGGTGGCGGTGCCGGTCGGCTTCGTCTCCGACCATGTCGAGCTGCTCTTCGACATCGACGTCCGGGCTCAGGCCGTTGCGAAGGAGTGCCGCATCCGGCTCGAGCGGCCGCCCGCACTGAACGACGATCCCGTGTTCGTCGAGACGCTGGCCGGCCTCGTCCGCGACCGCGCGCGCGGCTGGCTCGGGGAGGCGCGCGCGGCGTGACCAGCGTCGCGGCCGCGAGGATCCTCGGCTTCCGCGTCCGGCGCCACCTGCTCGACCGCCGCGTCTCGGCATCGCCCGCCGACGTGGCCCGCACGCTCTGCGGCCTGCATGCGCAGCTTGCGGCGACGGCGGAGCTCTCAGTCTGGGCGCGCGTCGAAGGACTCGGGCGCGAGGACGTGCGCGAGGCGCTCGAGCAGGAACGCAGCCTCGTCAAGACGTGGGCGATGCGGGGAACGCTGCACCTTCTCGCTTCGGAGGACCTCCCGCTCTACGTCGCCGTGATGGGCCCGCGCTGGGACGATCCGGGCGGCGCATGGTTACGCGGCTTCGGCGTCACGAAGGAGCAGTACGCCGCGCTCGTCGAGGGCGTGCCGAAGGCGCTCGGCGCGCGCCCGAAGACGCGCGAGCAGCTCGCGGAGAAGATCGCCGAGCTTGCCGGGCCGGACGTGCGCGAGAAGCTCCTCTCCGGCTGGGGCGCGCTGCTCAAGCCGTCGGCGCGGCGCGGCGACCTCTGCTTCGGGCCGAACCGCGGGCGCAACGTCACGTTCGTGCGTCCGGATCGCTGGCTGGGCGGGTTCCGCCGGGTCGACGAGGACGAGGCGAAGCGGGAGCTCGTGCGCCGGTTCCTCTCCGCGTACGGCCCTGCAACCACGGACGATTTCGGGCGCTGGCTCGGGTTTCGCGGCGCCGAGCTGAAGCGCATGTTCGCGGCTCTCGGCGACGAGCTGGTGGAGGTGGAGGCTGCGGGCTCGCCTGCGTGGCTCCTCGCGGCCGACCTCGACGAGCTGAAGACGTCGAAGCCGAAGACCGTGCGGCTGCTGCCCGCGTTCGACCCGTACGTCGTCGGCTTCCGGCCCCGCTCGTTGCTCGTCGATCCCGAGCACGAGTCGAGGATCTTCCGCCCGCAGGCGTGGTTCTCGCCGGTCGTGCTCGTCGACGGCCGCGCGGTCGGGATCTGGGAGCGCGAGCGTCGCGGTCGCCGCCTGGAGGTGCGGATCGAGCCGTTCTCGCCGTTGAGCGCGGCGAAGACGCCGCGCGATCGCGGAGGAGGCGGATCACCTGGGCGAGTTCCTCGACGCCCCGGCCGACCTGGAGGTCGCGGCGTGAAGGTCGTCGTCGTCGGCGGCGGGATCGCGGGGCTTGCGGCGGCGCGCGCGCTGGAGTCGCTCGTGCCGGACGCGGAGATCGCGCTCCTCGAGCGGGCACCCAGGACCGGCGGCGTGTTGCGCACCGAGCTCGTGGACGGCTTCCTCGTCGAGTGCGGTCCGGACAGCTTTCTCTCGCGCAAGCCGCGCGGCGTCGGCCTCTGCGAGGAGCTCGGCCTCGAGGGCGAGCTGATCGGGCGCCGGCCCGAGAACGCGCGCTCGTTCGTGCGACTCGGCGACGAGCTCCATCCGCTGCCCGAGGGCCTGACGGGGCTCGTCCCGACCGACCTCGACGCGCTCGAGCAGAGCACGCTTCTCTCCCCGGAGGGCAAGCGGCGCCTCGCCGCCGAGGCGGATCTCCCACCGGAGCCGCCGGGCGAGGACGAGTCGATCGCCTCGTTCGTCACCCGGCGCCTTGGCCGGGAGGCCTACGAGCGCCTCGTCGAGCCGCTCACGACCGGGATCTACGGAGGCGACGGCGAGCAGCTCTCGCTGCGGGCGACGTTCCCGCAGCTCCGCGCGCTCGAGCTCGAGCACGGAAGCGTCCTCCGTGGCCTCCGCGCGCAAGCGCCTGCCGAGAGCGCTCGCTCGCCCTTTCTCAGCCTGCGTGCCGGCATGGAGACGCTCGCGCGGGCCGTCGCCGACGACCTCCGGCGCACGACGATCCACCTGGGCCCGGGCGTCGAGCCGCTCTTGGTGCACTGCGCGTCCGTATGGCTATGCGGTCGAGCTCGACGGCGGCAGGATCGACGACGCGAGCGCTGTCGTGCTCGCGACGCCCCCGCGTGTGACTTCCTGGCTCGTCTCCGAGCTCGACCCCGAGCTTGCGGGCGTCCTGGCCGAGATCCCGTCGGCCCGGAGCGCCGTCGTCACGCTCGGCTACCGGCGCGACGACGTCGCGCATCCGCTCGACGGCTACGGCTACGTCGTTCCGCGTACCGAGGGCTCGCAGGTGCTCGCGTGCACGTGGAGCTCGAGCAAGTGGGAGGGCCGCGCGCCGGACGCCCACGTCCTCGTGCGCGTCTTCCTCGGCCGCTTCGGCGAGCTGACGGACGACGAGCTCGTGGCCTATGCGCGCCAGGAGGTCGGTCTCCTCGGGATCCGGGGCGAGCCCGTGCTCACCCGGATCGACGTTCCGACGTTCGGGATGCCGCAGTACACCCTCGGCCACCCGGAGCGCCTCGAGCGCATCGACGCGGCGCTCGAGCGTCATCCCGGCCTCGCCCTCGCCGGTGCCGGCTACCGAGGCGTCGGCATACCCGACTGCATCCACTCCGGCGAGGAGGCCGCCCGCTCCCTGGCCAGCTCGCTCACCGCCGCGCGGAGCTGACAACTGGGGCTGACACCTGGCGAGGCGATACACGGCCGAATAAGACGCCAAGTTGCAACTTGTAACTTGGCGTTTTCGCCCGCGACCCCGTCCTCCGCCGCGCGACGCTGCGGTCGCGTGCGCTCTCAGCTTCCGCTGATCCGCCGGGGACGATCGCGCCGGCAAGGACACGGCCGACGGAGCCGCCAAGTTACAAGTTGTAACTTGGCGTTTTCATGACCGGATCGGACATGACTGCGGGCGAGCGGACACGAGCGATCGAGGAGTCGGAGAGGCTCTTCGCCGAAGCGTCGGGCCTGATGCCCGGCGGCGTCAGCTCGCCCGTCCGCGCGTTCAAGGCGGTCGGCGGGACGCCGCTCTTCGTCGAGCGCGGTCGAGGGCGCCTACCTCGTCGACGTCGACGGGAACCGCTACGTGGACTACGTCCTCTCGTGGGGGCCGCTGATCCTCGGCCACGCGCACCCGCGGGTCGTCGCCGCGCTCGAGGAGGCGGTTCGCCGGGGGACGAGCTTCGGCGCCCCGAGCCCGCTCGAGCTCGAGCTCGCGCGGCTCATCCGCGACGCGATGCCGAGCGTCGAGCTCGTCCGCTTCGTGTCCTCGGGGACCGAGGCGACGATGAGCGCCCTTCGTCTCGCGCGGGCGTTCACAGGCCGTGAGACGATCGTCAAGTTCGCCGGCTGCTACCACGGGCACGCGGACTTCCTCCTCGTCCAGGCGGGGTCGGGCGTCGCGACGCTCGGGCTGCCGGACTCGCCCGGCGTCACGACGGGCGCCGCAGCCGACACGCTGACGGCCCCGTTCAACGACCTCGACGCGGTCGAGCGGCTCTTCGCGGAGCACGAGATCGCTGCCGTCATCGTCGAGCCGATCGCGGGGAACATGGGCCTCGTCGTCCCGGACGAGGGGTTCCTCGAGGGCCTGCGCGCGCTGACCTCCGCGCACGCGGCGCGCTCCTCGTCTTCGACGAGGTGATGACCGGCTTCCGCGTGCATCCGGGCGGCGCGCAGGCGCTCTACGGGATCGAGCCCGACCTGACGACGCTCGGCAAGGTGATCGGCGGCGGTCTGCCGGTCGGCGCCTACGGCGGCCGCCGCGAGATCATGGAGCTCGTCGCGCCAGCGGGCCCCGTCTACCAGGCGGGGACGCTGTCCGGGAATCCCCTCGCAATGACCGCGGGGATCGAGACGCTGCGCGTGCTCGCCGAGCCGGGCGTCTGGGAGGACATCGCCCGGGCGGCAGCGCGGCTCTTCGAGGGCCTCGGGGACGCTGCGGCCGAAGCGGGCGTCGCGGGACAGCCGGTGCACGCGGGGACGATGCTCGGGCTCTTCTTCACGGAGCAGCCGATCCGGAGCTGGGACGACGCGAAGCGCCATGCGGACACCGACCGCTTCGCCCGCTTCCACGGCGCGATGCTCGACCGCGGCGTCTACCTCCCGCCCTCGCAGTTCGAGGCCTGGTTCCTCTCGGCCGCGCACGGCGACGCCGAGATCGACGCGACGATCGCTGCGGCCCGAGATGCGTTCGCCTCGCTCGACTGACCTCTACGCTTCCTCGCCGTGAAGGTGCTGCTCGTGACGATGTTCTTCCCGCCCGCGGGCGGCGGCGGCGTGCAGCGCCCGCTCAAGCTCGCGCAGTACCTGCCGGCGCTCGGGATCGAGACCCACGTTCTCGCGCCCGACGACCCGAAGTGGGTGCACCGCGACGCCGACCTGCGCGTTCCGACGCAAGCGTGGGTGCATCGCGCGCGCTACCTCGGGCTGCGCGCGCAGAAGCCGAAAGAGGAGCTCGAGGCGGCGGACGGGCTCGACCGGGCCCTCGTGCAGGCGCACGCCACCGCCCGCCGGCTGCTGCTCCCCGACGCCAACGTCACCTGGAACCTGACTGCGATCCCCGCGGCGATCAGGATCGCGCGGCGCGAACGCATCGACGCCGTGATCACGACCTCGCCGCCCGGCTCCGTCCACTTCGTGGGGGCCGCCGTGCAGCGAGCGACGGGCGCGCGTTGGCTCGCGGACCTCCGGGACCCGCTCGTCGCGAACCCGCATCGCCGCTCGGACACGACCGCCGCCCGCGCGCGCCAGGCGACGAACGAACGTCTCGCCCGCCTGATCGCGAAGAGGGCGGATGCGATCTCGTGCGTCTCCGAAGCGATCGCGGAGGAAGTAACCGGCCTCGGCGCGCGCGGCATCGTCCGCACGATCGCGAACGGCTGCGACTTCGACGACTTCGCCGGGCTCGAGTACCGGCCCGCGAGCCGGTTCCGGATCACGCATACGGGGAGCTTCTTCGGGAAGCGCGACCCGCGGCCGTTCCTGCAGGCGCTGCACGACTCCGGCGTCGACGCCGTCGCGCGCTTCGTCGGCGACTTCCGCAGCTCGGACCTCGAATGGGCCGCGACCCTCGACCTCGGAGACCGGCTCGAGCTCGTCCCGTACGCGCCGCATGCGGAGTCACTTCGCCTCCAGCGCGACTCCGAGGCGCTGCTGCTGCTCGTGCCGGACGCGGGCGGCCGCGGGCGAGGGGTGTTGTCGGGAAAGGTGTTCGAGTACCTCGCCGCCGGTCGCCCTATCCTCGCGGTCGTGCCACCGGACGGAGCCGCGGCCGAGCTGATCCGTGAGACCGACGCCGGCGTCGTGGTCGCCCCCGACGACGTCGAAGGAGTCGCCGCGGCGCTCCGCGAGCTGCATGCGCGCCACACGGATGGCGGGCTGCCGTCGGTCGAGCTGCCCGAGGACACGCGCGAACGTCTGTCGCGGAGAGCCCGCGTCGAGGAGACCGCCGACCTGCTCCGGGAGCTCGCCGAGTGACGTCGCACGCGCTCTCGCTCCGCACCCGCTTCCTCGGCGAGGGCGAGCGCATCCTCGTCCAGCCGGTGCTCGACGGGCTCTTCCTCGCGGCCGTGCTCACGGTCACGTTCCACAAGCTCCAGTGGGAGCTCGCCGGCTCGCTCACGCTCGCGGACGTCCTCACGTCGCTCTTCCTCGTGCTCTTCCTCTGGAGCCGGCTCGAGCACGAGGACGGGAAGCTCACGCATACCGCGTGGGTCGCGCTCGTGTTCATGGTCGCGTTCGCGCTGCTCTACCTCGCCGGCTACTACTCGCTCGACACGGGCCAGGCGCTCGCGCAGTGGGCGAAGGGGATGGTCAAGTTCGTCCTCCACTTCGGCTTCCTCGTCGCGGGCGTCGCGCTGCTGGCGCGCCGGACGCAGCGCTTCTACTGGCTCACGCTGGCCGCGTTCTGCGGCGGCATCGCGCTCAACGCCTTCTACGGCATCGTCCAGCTCCTGCTCGCCGAGCTCGGGGGCGTCAACCTCGACGAGCTGCTCGTGGAGCCGATCACGTCGCGGCAGACGGACATCAGCCTCTTCGGCGTCGTCGGCGGGACCGAGGAGATCTTCCGGCCGAACGCGCTCACCGGCGACCCGAACCACTTAGGGATCGAGCTCGCCATCCCGCTGCTGGTTCTCACCCCGATATACCTGCGTCTGGAGGCCGCTCATCGCCTGCGCGTGCCGCTCGCGGTGCTGCTCGTCTTCCTGCTGATCGTCGAGCTCGCGACGCTCTCGCGCAGCGGGCTTCTCGGGCTCATGTGCGGGACGCTCGTGCTCCTGCTGCCGTACCGGAGTCACCTCGTGCGGCGGACGTTCCTCATCCCGTTCGGCGTGTTCCTCGTGCTCGTGGGGTCGGTCGTCCTCGCGCGGTTGGACTTCTTCCTCACGATCCTGCGCGTGCGGACGAACGCGAGCGCTGCCTCCGCGTCGCCGCACTTCGCGGTCTACGAGTTCATCCCCGACGTGCTCTCGACGAGCCCGTTCCTCGGGCTCGGGCTGAACAACTTCGCCGTCTACTACGAGTTCGTCACCGGCCGCCCGGACTTCGGGCCGCACTCGTTCTACGTCGCGACGCTCGTCGAGACCGGGCTCGTCGGAACCGCGCTGTTCGGGGTGTTCCTCGTCTGGATCCTCCGCCGGCTCGCCGCGGCGCACCGGCTCGGCCGCGCGCTCGCCGCCGCCCGCGACCCGCTCGCCGCCCGCGTGCGCCCGCTGGCGTGGGGGATGACGGCCGCGATGGTCGCGACGCTGGTCGCGAACGTCTTCTACCTCACGATGACCTTCTACTACTTCTACGTCTTCGCGGCGCTCGCGGTGGCCGTGCCGGTCGTCTTCGGGAGAGCGGCGCGGGAGTGAAGGTCGTCGTCCTGACGACGTCGTACCCGCGCGGGCCGGACGACGTCGCCGGGGCGTTCGTGCGCGACGCCGTCGAGCACCTGCGCGAGGCGGGCGTCGAGATCGACGTCGTCTCGCCCGCGTCCTTCCGGCACTTCGGGCTCGCGTACGGCGACGGCATCGTCGGGAACCTGCGCCGGAGGCCGTGGCGGGCGCTCGCGCTGCCTCTCTTCCTCGCGTCGTACGCGTGGGCGGCTCGGCGGGCGGCCCGCGATGCGGATCTCGTCCATGCCCACTGGCTCCCGTCGGCGCTGCCGGCGCTCGCGACGCGCCGCCCGTTCGTGGTGCAGCTCTGGGGCACCGACGTCGAGCTCGCGCGGAGGGTGCCCTGGGCGTCGCGCCGGCTGCTGCGCCGCGCCCGGCTCGTGGTCTGTCCTTCGAATGCGCTCGCCGACGAAGCCCGGGCGCTCGGTGCGCGCGATGTGCGCCTCGTCCCGAGCGGTGTCGCGGTCCCCGAGCACGTCCCGCCGCCGGAGGATCCGCCTCACGTCCTCTACGCCGGCCGTCTGTCCGAGGAGAAGGGCGTCGCGGAGCTGCTCGAGGCGACCGTCGGCATCCCGCGCGTGATCGTCGGCGACGGGCCGCTCCGCGCGCGGGTCCCGGACGCGGTCGGGTTCGTCCCGCCCGGCGAGCTGGGGCCGTACTTCGAGCGTGCAGCTGTCGTCGTCTGCCCGTCGCGCCGCGAGGGCTACGGCGTCGTTGCACGGGAGGCGATGGCGTACGGGCGGCCCGTGGTCGCCTCCGCGGTCGGAGGCCTCGTCGACGCGGTCGAGGACGGGATCACGGGGCTCCTGGTGCCTCCGCGAGAGCCCGCCGCGCTGCGGGCCGCGCTCGAGCGCCTGCTCTCCGACCCGGAGCTCCGCACCCGCCTCGGCGAGACCGCCCGCGAGCGCGCGCTCATGCGCTTCTCGTGGGCCGCGGCGACCCGCGCTGCGCTCGCCGCCTACGAAGCCGCGTTGCAAACCGCCGACTCGTAGCGCAGGCTCATGCACTGCACGCTCGCGGCCGATACCGGTCGAAACACGACCCTTCGAGCTATCTACGACATGAAGACCACCGCCGCAGTCCTGGGTCCCGGCACCGTCGGGGGCACCCTCGCAGTCCAGTTCCTCAACGCGGACTACCGCACGGTCTGCGTCGCTCCCGCCGCGACCGTGCAGCTGATGGCGTTCTCGGGCATCTCGCTGGAGACGAACGGCTCGCCTCCACACGTCGGCCGCCCCGAGGTCACCGAGTACCTCTCGGCCCCGGTCCAGCTCCTGCTGGTGACCGTCAGGCCGGATCAGCTCCAGGACGCGATCGAGCGCATCGACCCCGCCGCCGTCGCGGAGGGAGTGGTGCTGCCGCTCCTGAACGGGCTCGAGCACATGGACGTGCTCCGTGAGCGCTTCCCCGGCCGGGTCGCCGCGGGCGCGCTCTCGCGCTTCGACGCGTACCGCGTCGGTCGCATGCAGATCGTGCAGAAGACTCCGACGGCGCTCGTGACGATGGGGTCCGACGAGCTTCCGCAGGAGGAGCTCGAGCGGGCCGGTCGCCTCCTCGAGCGCGCCGGCATCGACGTCGAGATCGAGGACGACGAGCGTCGGGTCCTCTGGCGGAAGGCCGTGCGCCTCGCGGTGCTCGCGCCCGCGACGGTGATCACCGGCCGCACGGTCGGCGACCTCCGGAACGACTACGAGTGGCGCTCGCGGCTGGAGCAAGGCGTCGCCGAGGCGTGCGCGGTTGCGTCCGCCGACGGCGTCAGCCTCATCCCCTCCGCGCAGTGGACACGGATCACGGAGATGGACGCCGACATGACGACCTCGGTCGCACGGGACGTGCAGAACGGGTCCCGCACAGGCGAGATCGACGCGATCACGGGCGCGGTCCTGCGGGCCGGCGAACGGCTCGGCGTGCCCTGCCCCGTGCTCTCCGAGCTCGCGTCCCTGGCCGCACACCTGTAAGAGACAACTCACGCGGCCTGCGGGATGACCGCGGTAACGTGCGGTTTGCATGGCGGCGGCAAACCGAGCCCTGATTGTCGGCATCGCCGGACAGGACGGCTCCTACCTCGCAGAGCTGCTCCTCGACGAGGGGTACGAGGTCTTCGGAATCGTCAGGGGGAGCACGTCGGCCACACTCGAGAACCTCGAGTCGTTTCGCGACAAGCTCGAGCTCGCGCAGGTGGACATCCGCGACGAGGCCGCGCTTGCCGACCTCCTCTCGTCCTGCCGTCCGCACGAGGTCTACAACCTCGCCTCGCCCTCGTTCGTCCCCAGGTCGTGGGAGCTGCCGGTGGCCACGGCCGAGGTCGCTGTCCTCGGAGTCACGGCGCTGCTCGAGGGAATCCGCCGCGTCGACGGGTCGATCCGCTTCTTCCACGCGACGTCGAGCGAGATCTTCGGCGTCGCCCGCGAGAGCCCGCAGACCGAGGAGACGCCGCTTGCGCCGGTGTCGCCCTACGGCGCAGCGAAGGCGTACGGCCACTTCCTCACCGGCTGCTTCCGCCGCTACTACGGCCTGCACGCGTGCTCGGGGATCCTGTACACACACGATTCGCCTCGGCGCTCACTCGACTTCGTGATGCGGAAGATCGCACACGCGGCGGCGTCGATCAGCCTCGGGCTCGAGAGCGAGGTCCGGCTCGGGAGTCTCGATGCCCGCCGCGACTGGGGCTTCGCGGGCGACTACGTCCGGGCGATGTGGCTCATGCTCCGCGCGGACGAGCCGGACGACTACGTTGTCGCGACCGGAGAGAGCCACAGCGTGCGGGAGCTCGTGGAGATCGCTTTCGCGCACGCCGGGCTCGATCCCGAGCGGCACGTGCGCGTGGATGAGTCGCTCGTCCGCGGGAAGGCCGAGCTCCACGGCGTCCTCGGCGACGCGACGAAGGCGCGGGAGCGGCTCGGGTGGACGCCGACCGTCGACTTCGAGGGTCTCGTCCGGCTGCTCGTCGACTCCGACCTCGAGCGTTTGCGGGCGCAGCTCGAGACGGCGGAGCGGGCACCGGGGGGAGAGCGGTGAGCGTCGCGGTCAAGACGCTCCGCCGCTCGCGCGCGCTTCGCGTCGCAGCCGTCTTCTCCGAGCTTCGGCCGGAGCGGGCTCCGCTCCTCGACCGCGTTGCGGCGCATCCGGAGATCGACCTGACGGCGATCTACGGGGAGCCGACGGCCGACGGCCGCGACCCGCGTGCGCGTCCCCTGCATCGGGCCGTGTTCCTTCGCGGCCTTCGTTTGCCCGTGGCACAGCTCGCTCGTCACTATCCGCTGACGCTCGGCATCCGCCGCGCGCTCGCGAGCGCGTCGCCGGACGTGGTCGTGGTCTCGGGCTGGCGCGCGTTCGCCACTCAGGCGGCGATCGCGTGGTGCCGGCTTACGCGGATCCCGTACGTGCTCGTGGTCGAGGAGATCGACGGGAATTCGGGCGCCGGCTGGCGCCGCGTCGTCGACGGCGCGGTAGTCACGCCCATCGTCCAGCACGCGGGAGGCGTGCTCGTCATCGGGACGCTCGCCCGCCGCTCTGTCCTCGAGCGCGGCGCGCCGCCCGAGCACGTGCGCGTCTTCGCCGACACGATCGACGTGGAGGACTTCGGCGCTCGCGCGGACGGGCTGGCGGGACACCGCGACGAGCTGCGCGACGCGCTCGGGGCCGCTCCGGGGGACGTCGTGGTCCTTTCGACGGGGCCGCTCGCTCCCGAGAAGCGCCATGCCGACCTCGTACATGCGGCCGCGAGGACCGGGGACGAACGGCTGCTGCTCGTCCTCGCCGGCGACGGTCCAGAGCGCGAGCGCCTCGTCGATCTCGCGCGCATTCGCGACGTCCGCCTCGTCGTGCTCGGAGAGCAGGCGTGGGGCACGATCGAGCTGTACGCGGCGGCAGACGTCTTCGTGCTCCTGTCCAATCACGAGACCTGGGCGGTCGTGGTCAACGAAGCGGCCGCGTGCGGCCTGCCGCTCGTCCTGTCCGACCGCGTCGGGGCGGCGCACGACCTGCTCGTCGACGGCGAGAACGGCGCGCTCGTCGAGACCGGCGACGTGGACGCGGCGGCGGAGGCGCTCGGCCGCCTCGCCGGGGATCCGAAGCTGAGGGACGCGTACGGCGACCGCTCGCGTGAGCTGGCGCGTGACTGGGGCTACGGCCCGAGCGTCGACGGCTTCCTCGCGGCGGTGCGGGAGGCGGCGTCGGACACCGCTCGGGTCGCCGGTCGCCGCTAGCGCGTACGCCAAGCGCGGCGACAGGTCCGCATCGGACAGTCGAACGCCCGCAAATTGCGGACATCGACGCCGTCCTCGACCGTGTCCATGCCCGTCGCAGCGCGAACTCGGGGGACAGACCCTCGTCATGTCCGCAACCGACGGTGAAACCGCGACGAGAGTGCGAAAACCTGTCCACAGCGCCACCGGGGTAGCCTCCCCGCACGATGCCCGCGTGGTGATCACGAAGGTTCTCTTCTGGGGCTCGCTCGGCGCGCTCGCGTGGACGCACCTCGGCTACCCGGCGGCGATGGGCCTGCTCGCGCGCGTGCGCCCGCGGCCGGTCCGGCGCGCGGACATCGAGCCGTCCCTCGCGCTCGTCGTCTCCGCCCACGACGAGGAGAGCGTGATCGGCAGACGCGTCGAGAACCTCCTCGAGCTCGACTACCCGGCCGAGAAGCTCGAGATCGTCGTTGCCTCCGACGGCTCCACGGACCGGACGGACGAGATCGTGGGGGAGATCGCCGCGCGCGAGCCGCGCGTCCGGCTCCTGCCCTGCCCGCGCGAGGGCAAGGTCGCAGCGCAGCACCGTGCAGTTCGCGAGACCGAGAGCGAGGTGCTCGCGTTCACGGATGCGAACACCGAGTGGAGGCCGGACGCTCTCCGCAAGCTCGTGCGCAACCTCGCTGACCCGGAGGTCGGGTACGTATGCGGGCTGCTCCGGCTGGAGAGCCCCGACGGTGCGAACCTCGAGGGCGTCTACTGGCGCTACGAGACCTGGGTGCGCGAGCAGGAATCGCGAGCGAGCTCGATCACGGCCGGGAACGGCGCGATCTACGCGGTGCGGCGCGAGGCGTACGTCGAGGACGACCCGAAGTTCGGGCACGACTTCGGTCTCCCGTACGTGATGGAGCAGAACGGGCTTCGGGCCGTGTACGACCCCGAGGCGATCGCGGTCGAGAAGCCGGCGAGCGAGCCTGAGGACGAGTACGGGCGCAAGGTGCGGATGAACGCGCGCTCCTGGGGGCACATCGTTACCGGCCGGATGTTCGGGCGGACGCGGCCTTTGTATCTCGCCGAGCTCGTGTCGCACCGCGTGCTGCGCTACTCGAGCGGGCTCCTGCACGTGTTGCTCCTCGTCACGAACGTCGCGCTGCTCGGGCAGGGCACGCTGTACCGGGTCCTGCTCGCGTGCCAGGTCGGCGGTCTCGGACTCGCCGCGGCGGGCAAGGCGCGCCTCCCGCTTCCCGGCGCGCGGCTCGCCTACTACTACTTCCTCGTGACGCGGGCGACCGCGGCCGGGCTCGTCCGCTACCTGCGCACGGGGACGCCGCAGACCTGGGAGAAGGCGAAGGGGACGCGGTGAACCGCGCGCTCGACGTGGCGATCGCCGGTGTGGGCCTCGTCGTCGCAAGCCCGTTCCTCGCGGCTGCGGCGGTCGCGACGAAGCTCGGCGACGGGGGGCCGGTGCTCTACCGCCAGACGCGGGTGGGCCGGAACGGCGAGGACTTCGAGATGCTCAAGCTGCGGACGATGGTCATTGGCGCGGAGCGGATGGGCGCCGGCCCCGCCGTCGACGCGGGCGACTCGCGGATCACGCGCGTCGGCTCCTTCCTCCGGCGGTCGTCGATCGACGAGCTGCCGCAGCTCTGGAACGTCTTGCGCGGCGACATGAGCGTCGTCGGGCCGCGGCCGACGTTCCGCTACCAGGTCGAGCAGTACGACGAGCGCCAGCTGCGCCGGCTGGAGGTGCGGCCGGGGCTCACGGGGTGGGCGCAGGTCAACGGCCGCGCGGCGCTCTCCTGGCCGGAGCGGATCGAGCTCGACGTCTGGTACGTCGACAACCGCTCGCCGCGGGTGGACCTCTCGATCCTGCTGCGCACGCCGCTCGTCCTGTTCCGGGGGACGTACCGCGGCGCGACCGGCGGCTGGCGCCAGTAGACGCCTGCCAGACCCTCCAGTTTGCGGCCTTCCAGTGGGGCACCCCGGCCCACCACCCACTGCGAGCATAACGGCGAAGTGCGTACGGGTGGGACACGCGTGTGTGCCGATTGTGTGTCGATTCGCGCGTCTGCGGGGGCCGACTAGACACCTCCTCGCCCGGGCTTGCCGTCGGGCGCAGAGGCCCGCGAGGCGCGTCGCTACTCTCTGCCGTCGTGACCGTCGTCCTCTTTACCTGCGCGGGGCAGCGCGTCGACATCGTGCGCGCCTTCCGCGACGCGGGTGCCGTCACGCTCGCCACCGACCTCGACCCGCTCGCACCCGCCCTCTACCACGCCGACCGGCAGGCGCCCACGCCGCGGATCGCCGACGACGGATACGTCCTCGCCCTCGCCGCGCTCGTCCGCGAGCACGAGGTCGGTCTCGTCGTCCCGCTGACCGATCTCGACCACTCGGTGCTCGCTCGCGCCCGCGCCGAGCTGGCGCCCGCGCTCGTGCTCCTCCCCGAGGCCGACGTCTGCGACCGCATGTCCGACAAGCTCGAGGCGCACCGGTTCTTCGTCGAGCAGGACATCGCCTCGCCGCGCAGCTGGACGCCGCAGGAGGTCCCCGAGGACGCGCGCTACCCCTTGCTCGTGAAGGCGCGCGAGGGCTTCGGATCGAACCACATCTTCCGGGCGGACGACCTCGAGCAGCTCGACTTCTTTCTCCGCTACACGACCGTCGCCTCGTTCGTGCAGGAGCGCTGCCTCGGCGAGGAGTTCTCGATCGACGTCTTCTGCGACATGGACGCGCGCTGCCTGAACGCGATCCCGCGGACGATGATCCAGTCGAAGGGCGGCGAGTCGATCAAGGGCGCCTCGATTCAGGACGCCGAGCTCATCGCGTACGGCTGCCACGTCGCCGAGACCGTCGGGATCAAGGGCCCCGCGAACGTGCAGTGCTTCCGCGAGCCGGACGGGAGCCTGCCCGTGACCGACGTCAACACGCGCTTCGGCGGCGGCTTTCCGCTGCCGCTGGCGGCAGGCAGCGGCTACCCGGAGCTCGCGCTCGCCCTCGCCCGCGGAGAGCACCCCGACCCGCGGCTCGGCGAGTTCGAAGAGGGCGTCTACATGACCCGCTTCTTCTCCGAGGTCTGTCTCCGCCGCGACGGCAACGGCTCGCTCGAGCCCGTGGTCATCCGAGGCTAGGCGAGCCGTGCGCTACGTCGTCACCGGCGCGGCCGGGTTCATCGGCTCGACGCTTCTGCGCACGCTGCTCGATCGCGGCCACGACGCCGTCGGCTGGGATTCGTTCACCCGCTACTACGACCCGGCTGTGAAGGAGGACAACGCCAGCGGGCTTCCGGTGCAGCGGGTCGACGTCACCGAGGGCGAGCTCAGTCTCGACGGTGTAGACGGGGTGTTCCACCTCGCAGGGCAGCCGGGCGTGTTGAGCTTCGGCACCGCGTTCGCAAACTACGTGCGGGAGAACGTCCTTGCGACCCAGCGCCTGTTCGAGGTCGCCGCGCCCGCCGGCGTGCGCACCGTGCTCGCATCCTCGTCCTCGATCTACGGCGACGCTGCCGCGTACCCCACGCGCGAGGACGCGACGCCGCTGCCGCTGTCGCCGTACGGCATCACGAAGCTCGCCTGCGAGCACCTCGCTTACGCGTACGGGCGGGAGCTCGGCCTCGAGGCGGTGACCCTGCGTTACTTCACGATCTTCGGGCCGCGCCAGCGACCGGACATGGCCTTCACCGCCATGGCCACAGCGCTCGCGGAGGGCCGTCCGTTCGAGCTCTTCGGCGACGGCACGCAGTCGCGGAGCTTCACGTACGTGGACGACGCGGTCGAGGCGACGATCCTTGCCATGGAGCGCGGGGCGGCGGGCGGAATCTACAACGTCGGCGGCGGCGTCGAGGTCTCCATGCTCGAGGCGATCGACACGCTCGCCGCCGTCTCCGGCGCGCGTCTCGAGGTCGTCTCGACGCCGCGGCGCCGGGGCGACGCGGCGCGGACCTGCGCCGACACGACACGGCTTCGGGAGGACACCGGCTGGGCTCCGAAAACCTCGTTCGAGCAGGGACTTGCCGCCCAGTGGCACTGGGCCGCTGATAGGGTCGCGAGCCGATGAACGACCGCCCCGCGGCTCCGGTGCCGGACGACGAGCAGGAGGTCGACCTCGCCTCCGCGTGGGAGCGGATCAAGGTGCGGTGGTGGCTGCCCGTCGGCGGGCTCGTCCTCGGGGCTGTCGTCGGAATCGCGCTCGCGCTCGCCGGCGGCAACGTGTATCGCGCGGAGACGATCGTCTACCTCGGCCAGCCGTTCGCGCCGCAGGGCGGCGGCCAGATCCAGAGCCTCGCGACCAACCCGCGGACGGTCAGCGAGATCATCCGCTCCGAGGCCGTCCTCCAGGACGTCTCCGACGCGACGGGAATCCCGGTCTCGCAGCTGCGCTCGTCGATCTCGACGAAAGAGATCGTCGCGCCCGGGCAGATCCGTGGGATCAACCCGCTGGTCGAGATCGGCGTCAAGGGAGATGCGGAGCCGCGGAGGATCGAGGAAGCCGCCGACGCCCTCTCCGCGCGCGTGGTGCAGAACGTCTCCTCCTTCGTCGTGGAGAAGATCAAGCTCCTCGAGGAGCAGATCGAGATCAGCGAGGACCAGCTCAAGCAAATCGAGCAGCGGATCGCGGACGCGCAGAGGCAGCAGACGACCGTGATCAACGACGAGTCGATCCCGCTCGACCAGCGCCTTATCCTCAGCCTCAATCTCAACTCGGTGATCACGACCGCCGACGCGCGACGCTCCGCCCTCCAGGACAACCTCTTCGAGGCGCAGCAGTTCCTCAACCAGGCGCACGAGGTCGAGTCGAGCCGCGTGGTCGAGGACGCCAACGCGGTCCGCACGACCGCCCGCTCGCGCCGCACGTCGCTCCTCGTGGGCGCGCTCGTCGGTCTCCTCGTCGGGACGATCGCCGCGCTCGCGGCCGAGCCATTCGCCGCGCGCCGCCGGCGCACCGCCCCCGCCGCCGCCAGCTGATGCTCGAGGGCAAGCGGGTCGCCGTCGTCGTGCCCGCCTACGACGAGGAGCGCCTCGTCGTGGAGACGCTGCGCGGGATCCCCGAGCTCGTCGACCGGATCTACGTCGTCGACGATGCGTCGCGCGACGGGACCGGCGAGCGGGCGCTCGAGCTCGGCGACCCGCGCGTCGAGGTCATCCGGCACGAGCGCAATCTCGGGGTCGGCGCCGCGATCGCCTCGGGGTACCGGCGCGCGCGCGAGGAGGAGATCGACGTCACGTGCGTCATGGCCGCCGACAACCAGATGGACGGCACGGAGCTCGAGGGGCTCGCCGGCCCCGTTGCGCGCGGCGAGGTCGAGTACGCGAAGGCGAACCGGCTCGTCTCCGGCGAGGCCTGGAAGGTGATCCCGCGGACGCGCTACCTCGGGAACGCCGTGCTCTCGCTGCTGACGAAGATCGCGTCCGGCTACTGGCACGTCGCCGACTCGCAGGCCGGGTACACGGCGCTGTCGCTGGACGCCCTGCGGCGCCTCGACCTCGACCGCCTGTACCCGCGCTACGGCTTCCCGAACGACATGCTCGTCCACCTGAACGTCCAGAACGCACGCGTGCGGGACGTCCCCTCGCGCCCGATCTACCACGTCGGCGAGACGTCCGGGATCAAGCTGCGCTCGGTCGTGCCCCGGATCTCCTGGCTCCTGTTCAAGGGGTTCTGGTGGCGGATGGCGCAGAAGTACGTGATCCGCGACTTCCACCCGCTCGTGTTCTTCTACGTCTTCGGCGTGCTGATGACAGTCGGCGGGCTCGTGCTCGGCGCGGTCGAGGTCGCGCTGCGCATCGCCGGCAACGAGATCACACCCGCGTCGATCGTGCTCGTGGCCGTGCTGCTCATCGCGGGACTGCAGCTGACGCTGTTCGCGATGTGGTTCGACATGGAGGCGAACAAGGAGCTGCGTTGAGCGGGAGCGGTCCGACCGCGGTCGTAGCCTCTCTCTCATCGGTCCGGACGACCAGCCGCCGCCCGCCGCCTCGCAGAGCTGGCTCCGCCGCGTCTGGGCGTGGATCCGGGGCTACTTCGAGGAGCGGTTCAAGGACGTCTCGCAGACCGAGGCAACGGGCTACGGCGTCTGGTGCGCGATGGGCGTCGTCGTCGGCGTGCCCGAGATCTGGGCCGCGATCGCGGGCGAGGACTTCTACTGGCCGACGATCTCGACCACGATCGGGCACCTCCAGGAGCGCTGGCCGGTGGTCGCGCTGCTGCCGGTGGCGGCGATCGTGATGGGCGGCTACTCGGTCTTCCGGATCCGGACGATCGGCGACACCGTCCTCCAAGCGGACGAGCAGGCGCTCGGGCGCACGCCCCAGGGCCGGCTCGTGAAGCAGGAGGTGAGCCGCGAGGACCTCGCCGTCGGTGGCGTTCCCGCGACCGCCCAGGTCGTCCGCCGCAGGACCTTCGTCGCCTACCTCGGGCTCGCCACCACGATCGTCGTCGGTGTCAGCCTCGTGGCTTCGCGGAGCGACAACCGGTTCCTCGTCGGCTACGTCCTCTACTCGCTGATCGCGATCTTCTGGATCGTGGTCCCCAACGTCGCCGCGTACTTCTTCAAGCGCGACTTCCCGTACACGAACCTGTTCTTCACCATCAGCTCGCTCGGCCGCCGCCTCCAGTTCGTCGCGGGGCTGGTCGCCGCGCTGCTGGTGATCCTCCTGCTCCATCTCGCGTTCTACCCCTGGCCCGTCCCGGCGAGCTAGCATCCCGCCGATGCCGACCTCGGTCGTCACCGGCGGCGCCGGCTTCCTCGGCTCCCACCTCTGCGAGGCCCTGCTCGAGCGCGGCCACCGGGTCGTGTGCATCGACAACCTCGTCGTGTCGTCGCTCGCGAACATCGACCACCTCCGCGACGACGCGTTCACCTTCCTGAACCACGACGTGATCGAGCCGATCACGGTGGACGAGCCGGTCGATTTCGTCTACCACCTGGCCGCGCTCGCGAGCCCCGTCGACTACATGCGGATGCCGCTGCACTCGTTGAAGACAGGCTCGTACGGGACGCACCACGCGATCGGGCTCGCGAAGTGGAAGCGCGCGCGGTTCCTGGTCGCCTCGACGAGCGAGGTCTACGGCGATCCCCAGGTGCACCCACAGCCGGAGACGTACTGGGGTCACGTGAACCCGATCGGCCCGCGCGGGGTGTACGACGAGGCGAAGCGCTACGCCGAGGCCGTCGTCATGGCGTACCACACCCAGCAGGGCGTCGACACGGCGATCGTCCGGATCTTCAACACGTACGGCCCGCGCATGCGCGCGTACGACGGGCGGGCGATCCCGACGTTCCTGCGGCAGGCGATCGACTCGAAGCCGCTGACCGTCTTCGGCGACGGCTCGCAGACGCGGAGCTTCTGCTTCGTCGACGACCTGATCCGCGGGATCATCCTGCTCGCGGAATCGCGCGAGCACCTCCCCGTGAATCTCGGCAACCCGGACGAGAAGACGCTGCTCGAGCTCGCCGAGACCATCATCCGCATCACCGGCTCGTCGTCCGAGATCGTGTACGAGGCGCTCCCCGTCGACGACCCGCAGCAGCGCCAGCCGGACATCACCCGCGCACGTCAGCTGCTCGGCTGGGAGCCGCAGGTCTCGCTCGAGGACGGCCTTCGGAAGACGATCGCCGCGCTCGGCCACGAGGCGGCGGTCGGCTCGGCGTAGGGCGAGACTTATCTCGCCCCTACTCGCCGCGGCCGAAGGACGCGCGCCGTGCGACGTCGGCGTCGTCGACCATGTGGCCGTCGCGCTCGACGTAGCCGCCTTTTCCGCCCACGACGAGCATGACCAGGTCGTCGGTCTCGCTCGCGTTCGACACCTTGCGTGGCGTCGTCGACTCGACGTGGCAGAGGCCGCCGGGCCCGAGCACGCGCTCCTCGCCCTCGACCTCGATGCGCGCCGACCCGGCGTGCACGAAGTAGAGCTCGTCCTGCGTGTCGTGGTAGTGGTGGAACCCCTCGTACCCGGGCGGGTACACGATCGCGTTCACGCCGAACGCCGTGACTCCGAGCGGCACGCGGACCTTACGGAACCCGTAGCCCTCGCCGAGCTCGTCCACCGATCCGAACGCGTGGCCCATGTCCGCGCAGCCTACCGCGGCTCAGCCGCCGGTCTCCTCCTCCACGGTCGCCGCGCCCGCCGCCGCCAGGCCGAGGAGGATGCAGGTCGCAGCGTCGATCGGGATTCCCGGCACGATGCCGACGACGGCCCATTCCCCCGCGACCGTGAGCAGCGCGCAAATGACGGCGAGCCCGGCCCCGGCCGCCCACGGGCTGGAAGCGTAGGCAGCCGTGCGCCAGCCGAGGACCAAGCCGCCGAAGCCGATTGCGAGCAGGAGCGCGAGCCCGATCACCCCCGCGTCGGCGAGCATCTGCACATAGAGGCTCTGGACTCCGAGCTCCTGCTCCGCTGACGGGAGTGCCTCCGCCTCGTCCGGAAAGTGGTCGCGCGCGTCCGCCAGGTACTGCTCGAACACCTCCGCCCGTCCGGAGCGCTGCCAGCCCACTCCGAGGATCGGGTTGTCCTGAAACACGCGCCACCCGATGTAGGCGAGCGCCGAGCTTTCCGAGTACGTCTGCACGTCCGGTTCCGGCCGGTCTTCGCCGAGGCCGGTCAGCTCGCCGACGGGCTCGAGCGCGTCGGCCCGAATCGCGCTCACGCCGACGAGGACCACTGCGAGGAGCGCGACGACGCCGAGGAGGCGCCGGCCCGACGGCGCGAAGCGGCTGTGCGCCGCGAACGTGATGAGCAAGACGCCGACCGCGAAGCCCATGACCGCGGCGAGCGAGCCGGCGAGCACGAGCCCGACGGCGCCCGCGCCGAGCGCGACCGGGAAGAGCATCGGCGCCGGGATGCGTCGGCGGGTGCAGAGGATGCCGGCCACCGCGACGCCGATCGCGATGCCCGAGAGCGCCGCGAGATCGCTGTGCCCGAGGAACGAGGGCTGCCGCCAGCCCGGGGGCCACGCGTCGAAGACGTCTGCGCCGAAGAACTGCGCCAGAGCGACCGCCGACGCCACGAGAGACCAGAGCACGAAGCTCGCGACCACGAGCGTGAGGTCCTGCGCACGGCGGACGAGCAGCGGAACGGCGAAGGCCAAAAGCGCGTACGCGACGAACTCGAGGTAGTCCGCGAGATGGTCGTCGAAGCGCGCGTCGTCGATCGACACGGGCCGGAAGGTCTCGAACGCGAGCCAGAGCACGAGCGCGATGCCGGGAGCCCACAGGATCCGGGCCGCGCTCAGCCGTGCCGCGCCCATGCGGATGCCGGCGATAACCGCCGCGAGGAGGATGGCGACGACGGCCGCGTCCGATGGGCCGAGGTCCACCGTGGTCGAGCCGACGTCCAGCGAGAAAGTACTGAAGCGGTCCTCGCCGACGAAGAGGAACGGGACGGCGAGCGCGAGGACCAACGCACTGAGGGACTCCCGGGTGCCGGGGCGGGTGGTTCTCACTCGGAGGCGGACTCTAGACTGCGGCCCAGCTGTCCTCATCCGCCTCCTGGTCGCTCTAACATCAACTGCGTGGCCAAGGTCGCTCCGCCCGTCGGGCCGCGCCGCGCGCGAGCGCCCTCGCCGACAGGGCGCGACGTGCGGGCGTTCCGCTTCTACGTCCTCTCCCGCGCGGGCGCCCTGACGCTCGGGCGGCGGGTGCTCTCGATCGTTTGCCTCGTCATCCTCGACGTCGCCGGGCTCGCGCTCGGGATCTACCTCGCGCTCGTGCTCCGGCAGGCAATTCGCGGCGAGGACATCCTCTGGGGGCTGCTCTGGCGCGACGGTGCGTCCGAGTGGCTGCAGTGGGCCGCCCCCATCACCGTCCTCATCTTCGCCCAGTCCGGCCTCTACCGGCAGCGCGAGCGCCGGGCCGGCGCCGGCCGCATCCTCTCCTCGCTCGTCGTCGCCGGGCTCGTCGTCTTCGCCTTCGGCTACGGGACCGACTACGACTTCATGTCGTCGGGGCTCGTCCCGACCGCGGTCATCGTCTCGTTCCTCACGATCGGCCTGCTCCGGAGCGCCTACGACTCGGTGACGCTCGAGCTCATGCGCGCCGCAGGAGTTCGAAGGAGAGTCGTGCTCGTGGGCGAGGGAAAGAGCCTTGCGGCCCTGCTCGCGTCACTCGCGGCGACGCGTGGCGGGCTCGGGTACGAGTTCGCGGGCGCGATTACGTCCGAGAGCGTTCCGGGGCTGCGGCGGCTCGGCTCGCGCGACGAGCTTCCGGCCGTCCTCGAGGCGGTCCGGCCGGACGAGGTGATCCTGTCCGAGGCAGACGTCGAGGAGCGCGCCGTGCTCGAGATGGTCGAGCACGCGCATCGCCAGGGGATCAAGGTGCGGCTCGCGCCTGCCACGACCGAGCTCCTCGTCCAGCGCGGCGAGTACGTCCCGGGGCACGGCGCCCCGCTCTTCGAGCTGCGCCCGCCGGTGCTGACCGCGACGCAGTGGGCGCTCAAGCGGACCTTCGACATCGTGGTGAGCATCCTCGTGGGCGTCCTGCTGCTGCCGATCTGGCTGCTCGTTGCGCTCGCTGTCAAGCTCGACTCGCGCGGCCCGGTGTTCCACTCCGACCGCCGGATCGGCGTCGGCGAGGCGGAGTTCGGGATGCTGAAGTTCCGGACGATGGTCGAGGACGCGGCAGAGCTCCAGCCCGGGCTCGAGGAGGCGAACGAGGCCGAGGGGGCGCTCTTCAAGATCCGCGACGACCCCCGCGTGACCCGTGTCGGCCGGGTCCTCCGGCGGCTCTCGATCGACGAGATCCCGCAGATCGTGAACGTGCTCAAGGGCGAGATGAGTGTCGTCGGCCCCCGCCCGCTGCCGCTCCGCGACTATGCGCTGCTCGAGGACTGGCACCGGGCGCGCTACGCGGTGCTCCCGGGCATGACCGGGCTCTGGCAGATCTCGGGCCGCTCCGGCCTGAGCTTCGACGACCTCGTCCGCCTCGACTTCACATACCTCGAGAACTGGTCGATCTGGCTGGACGTCACGATCATCGCCCGCACGGTTCCCGCGGTCCTTCGCGGGAAGGGCGCGTACTAGCTCCGTACGCCGAGCAGGGCACGGACAGCGCGCCAGTACAGCTTCAGCGACGCGGTCACGGGAGACCATCGCGCCGCGGCGCCGATGTACTCCGAGTCGAGCGTCGCGACCATCGCGTCCGCGAACTGCGACGACGAGAGCTTGCGCCCGCGCTGAATCCGCCGGCGCGCACGGAACCAGCCGGGCAGGCGCTCGACGCTGTCGGCGGCCGCGAGGAGCTTCTGGCGCCACCAACCGCCGCGCAGCGACGCGACCACGACCGCGAGCTCGACCACGAGCAGCGCGGGAGCAACGAGCGCGAGCAGCGGAGCCGGATATGTCCTGACGATCGTCGCCCAGCGGTTCCGCTCGAGGTGGCGCCACTTCGCCGCGCCCTTGTCGAAGTCGTAGTCGTGGTCGACGACGGCGTCCGCGCAGACGCCGATCGCGCCGCCCGCGAGCAGGACGCGCAGCGAGAGGTCGACGTCCTCGTGGTACAGGAAGTAGTCCTCCGCGAACCCGCCGAGCTCGTGGAAGCGCTCGCGCCCGATGACCAGGCACGCACCGCTGAGAAAGCCGAGACGCTCGACTTCTGTCCCGCGCGGATGCCCCGCCGCGCCCGCCCACGCGATGCCGGTGAAGTGGAGCACACCTCCGGCCGAGCTCACGAGGTCGCCGCCGTCCGAGGCGACGAGGCCCTGCCATGCGGTCCAGCCGGAGCCATCGAGCGCCGGCCGCTCGATCGCCTCCCGGAACCTCGGCTGCGCCACTGCGTCCGGGTTGAGGAAGCAGAGGAGCTCCGCGCCGGCCGCCTTGCGCCCAGGTTGCAGGCGGCGGGGAAGCCGAGATTGGCGCGGGGCTCGACGAGGATCGCGGTGGGCGAGAGCTTGCCGACGACGGCCACGGTCTCGTCCCGCGAGGCGTTGTCGACGACGATCAGCTCGTCACCATCGCGCAGCTCCGCCTCCAGCGCCGGCAGCGAGCGCTCGAGCGCCGGGGCGCTGTTGTAGGTGACGAGGACGACGGCGAGGCTGGGCATGCGGGAGATACTCGCAGGGGTTACACCCAGCGCCTCCGTTCGCCCCGTCGCCTACCCTCGCAGCGAGCACTCTCCACCATGAGCCAAGGCACGCCGACAACCGCTTCCCCGGCGCCCGGGTACGTCGCTCTGAGCGAGCGGCCACACGGCGCGCACGCGAAGCTCATCGACCTCGTCGGGCCCGGGAAGCGGGTCCTCGACGTCGGCTGCTCCAGCGGCTACCTGGCCCGTCCGCTCGCTGAGCTCGGCTGCACGGTGATCGGAGTCGAGCTCGACGATGCAGCTGCCGAGGGCGCACGCGAGGTCTGCGCGGAAGTGCTCGTCGGCGACGTGGAGACGATGGTGCTCCCGTTCGAGCCGGGCTCGTTCGACGTCGTGCTCTGCGGTGACCTCATCGAGCACCTTCGCGATCCCGAGGGATTCCTCGAGCGCGTGCGTCCCGTGTTGTCGCCCGAGGGGCGGCTGGTCGTCTCGACGCCGAACGTCGCAAACTGGGCGATCCGCCTCGGGCTTCTCGCCGGGTTCTGGCGCTACACCGAACGCGGGATCCTCGACCGCACGCATACGCGGCTCTTCACGCGACGCACGCTCGTCCAGGCACTCGAGGGCGCCGGCTACCGCGTGGTCGAGCTCGACTTCACGGTGCCGGTGCCGCTCGTCGGGACGCCGCCGGTCGAGCGTGTCGCCCATGCGATCGGCCGTGTGCGTCCGCCGCTCTTCGCCTACCAGTTCGTCGTCGCGGCGACGCCGCGTCTCTAGCCCGGCGTCGAGCCTGTCGGTCTCCGGTGCGGGCGCTCTCCTGGGCGGCGGCCATACTTTCGCGCGATGAGAACGATCGCGATCGTGCCCGCCCGCAACGAGGCGGAGTGCATCGGCGGCGTGGTGGCGGGGATCAAGGCGTTCGACGCGTCCTTCGAGGTGCTCGTCGTCGACGACGGCTCCACCGATCGCACTGCCGCGCTCGCGCGAAGGTCCGGCGCGCGCGTCGTCTCGCTCCCCTTCAACCTCGGCATCGGCGGCGCGGTCCAGACCGGCTTCAAGCTCGCCTACGACGAGGGCTTCGACGTCGTCGTCCGGCTCGACGGCGACGGCCAGCACATCGCCGAGGAGCTGCCCAAGCTCATTACGCCGATCCGGGAGGGCGCCGCGGACATCGTCGTCGGCTCGCGCTTCGCGGGCGCGACGGAGTACCGCCCGCCCTTCGCGCGCCGCATGGGCATCAAGCTCTTCGCCGGAGTCGTCTCGCTGCTGACGAGACAGCGAGTCACCGACACGACGTCCGGGTTCCAGGCCTGCAACCGAAGGCGATCCGGCTCTTTGCGGCCGACTACCCGCACGACTACCCCGAGGTCGAGGCGACGGTGATGGTCTTCAAGCACCGGCTTCGACTCGCGGAGGTGCCCGTGAAGATGCGCGAGCGCGAGGCGGGCCGTTCGTCGATCGGCGGCTTCTGGTCGGTCTACTACGCGATCAAGGTGCTGCTCGCGGTGTTCATGGCGGTCTCGCGGCGGAAGGCGACGCCGCTGGAGGAGGCCGAGTGACTCCCTGGATCGTCTCCGTCGCAGCGGTCGCCGTGTCGCTCCTCCTGCTCGGCGTCGTCGTCCACCTGATCCGAAGCCGCCGCCTGCGCGAGCGCTACGCGCTGCTCTGGCTGCTGACCGGCCTCGTCCTGCTCGCGCTCTCGGCGTGGCGCGACGGGCTGAACACGATCGCGGGCTGGCTCGGCGTCACCGGCTACCCGCCGGCGGTGCTGTTCGCCACGGCGACGCTCTTCATCCTCGCGGTGCTCCTGCACTACTCGACCGTGATCTCGCGCCTGTCCGACCAGAACTCGCTGCTCGCCCAGCGCCTGGCGCTCCTCGAGGAGCAGCTGCGCCGCGAAGACGGGGGCGAGGCAAGCCTCGCCCCGACGAAACAGTCCGAGCCACCCCCGTAGGGGCGAGGCTCGCCTCGCCCTCCTGGAGCTCAGGCAGGCTGGGTCTGGCTGCTCGCGCGCACCGTGGGCTGCGTCCCGCCGAGCCAGTCGACGCGGCCGATCCACTTGTCGCGGTTCGCCGCGTACCAGCTGATCGTCTGCGCGAGCCCTTCCTCCCAGGAGACCTTCGGCTCCCACCCGGCCTCCCGCCGCAGCTTCTCGTAGCCGACGCGGAGCGCCATGACGTCGCTCGAGCCCGGCCGGAACCGCGCCTGCGTCTGCACGATCTCGCGCGACCCCTCCGGCCAGAAGCCGAGCTCGGCGCCGATCCGGAAGATCAGCGCGGCCCAGTCGGCCATCGAGATGTTCGCGCCCTGCCCGTAGACGTAGTGCTCGCCCGGCGTGCCGTGCGCCGCGACGATCAGATGGCCGCGAACGCCGTCCGAGCAAAAGCAGAAGTCGCGCAGCGGCTCGAGTGCGCCGAGCTCGACGGCCTCGCGCTCGAGCGCCTGCGTGATGATCGTCCCTGTGACGTAGCGCGGGTTCTGCCTCGGCCCGTAGTGTTGAACATGCGCGTGACGAGGCCGGGAACGCCGTAGGCGTCGAAGTAGTTCATCGTCAGGTAGTCCGCGGCGACCTTCGACGTCGCGTAGACGGACTTCGGGTTGATCGGCGAGCGCTCGTGCAGGATCAGGCCGCCGTCGTCGTCGAAGTCGTGGTGGTCGGCGACCGACTGCCGGACGTTTCCGTACTCCTCGGATGTGCCGGCGGTGTCGAACTTCTCGAGCTCGAGACCGTGGTCGACGATCGACTGCAGGAGGTTGAGCGTCCCGACCGTGTTCGACATCAGCGTCTCGTACGGCCGGTGCCACGACTCGTGGACGTGCGCCTGAGCGCCGAGGTGGAAGACGAACGGCTTGTCGGGCGCGTCGAGCAGGTCCTGCTTGACGACGAGGTCGATCGAGTGCTTGTCCGTGAGGTCCGCGAAATGCACCTTCAGGCGCCCGCGCAGGTGCGCGATGTTGCTGAGCGCGCCGCTCGAAGTCGCGCGGACGAAGGCGTGGACGTTCGCGCCGAGCTCGACGAGCGCGTCGGTCAGGTGTGAGCCCACGAAGCCGTCGGCGCCGGTGACGAGCACCGTCCGTCCCTCGTAGATTCCGCCCAGCTCACGGCGGAGATCGTCGAGCGCGCTTCCTGTGCAGAGGCTGTCGTTCGGCATGAGACGTACGCTTCCGCGTCGGTGAGCAAGCGTACAGACTCGTCGCGACTCGGCTCCCTGGCGACCGGCGCGCTGACGGCGGTATCCCTCGCCGTCGTCTCCGGAGTCGCGGCCGCGACGGACATCGTGATCGCGCAGGAGTTCGGTCGTACCGACGAGACCGACGGGCTGCTCGCCGCGTACGGCGTCTTCATCGTGATCACGGTCGCCGCATACGCGATCCGCTTTGCGGTGCTCCCGACGCTCGCTCGCGCGCGCGGCGAGCAGCGGCTCGCCAGTGAGCTCGCCGGGTACTACGCCGCGGTCCTCGTCGTCGCGGCGCCGGTACTCCTCGTTGCGCTCGTCGGCTCCGACTGGCTCGCGGAGTTGCTCACCGGAGACGAGTCCGAGGTCGCGTCCCAGACCGCGGCCGACGCGCTTCGTCTGGATCGTGCCGGCGGGGCTTCGCGCACCTGTTACGCCGGGCTCGCGGCGAGTGGGCTCGCCGCCCTCGACGACTACGCGACGGCAGCGTTCGGGCACGCGACCGGGGCGCTGGCCGGTTTGGTGCTGATCCTGCTGCGCGTCGAGCCGGACGGGATCGTCGCGGTCGCGTACGGCGTGGCGCTCAACGGTGCGATCACGATGCTCGTTCCCTCCGTGGCGCTCGCCCTGCGCGCTGCGCGTGCCGGGTGCCTGCCGGCGCGATGCGGCCGACCGGGCTTCCGCTCCCCGCACGGCTCGGGACGTTCGCCGTCGGGGCCGCGCTCCCGCTCACGCTCCAGCTCCTCTATCTCGTGTGTCTGGCGTTTGCGTCGCGCCTGGACACGGGCGATGCGACGAACTTCGTCTACGCGTATCTCGCGGGCTCTGCGCTCATCTCGGTCACGGCGGGCTCGCTCGGGATGGTCACGTCCGTCCCGCTCTCGCGCGCCGGCCTCGGCGCCCGAGAGACGACCACCCACGTCTCCGCGACCACGTGGCTCGCGCTGGTCGTCGTCGGCGCGGTGGCGGGCATGTTCGCCCTCGCCGGCGGGAGCGTGGTCCAAGCCGCGCTGGGGAGCGCGTACGACGGTGACGTCGGCTCGGACCTCGGTCGGCTCGTCGTGGCGCTGAGCCCGTGGATGGTCGCCTCGATCGGCGTCTGGGTGACCTTCCCGCTCGCCTTCGTCGCCGGCCGAACGCGCCGGCTCCCCGCGCTCTCGGCGGCCGCGCTCGCGCTGCAGGTGCCGCTCGCGTGGGCCGGCGCGGCATGGCTCGAGCTGAACGGGCTCGCGCTCTCGCTGGCACTGACGACGCTGCTGGTGCTCGTCGCACTGCTCCGGGAGCTCGACGCGCTCGCAGAGGCCGCGCGACCGCTTGCGACCGCCACGCTCGTGATCGTCGGGGTGAGCCTCCTGGCCTTCGTCCCGCCGGGGGTCGTCCTCGAGTCGTTCGCGGCGGCCGGGGTCGGGCTCGTCCTCTACGTCGCGCTGCTCACGCTCGTCCGACCGCGCGGCCTCTTCCTCGGCTGGCGCTACCTCCGCGCCCTACGCTGAGCCGTCCGAGAGCGAGCGATACAGCTCGTCGTGCCGGCGGCCGCCTCGGCCCATGTGAACCTCGCCGCGTGCGCGAGCCCGAGCTCGCGGAGCTCCGCCCGGCGGTCGTCCGTCTCCAGGATCGCCTCGGCCATGGCCTCCGGGTCGAGCGGGTCGAAGAGGACCGCGGCGTCCCCGACGGTCTCGGGGATCGCGCCGGCGTCGGCGGCGGCGACGGGGCAGCCGCAGGCCATCGCTTCGAGCGGCGGCAGGCCGAAGCCCTCGTACAGGCTCGGGTACACGAGGCACGCCGCCCGCCGATAGAGCGACGCGAGCTCGGCGTCGGCCATGACTCCCCAGCGCTCCACGCCGTCGGGCAGGTGGCCCAGCCGGTCGAGCCCGTCGCCGGTGAGGATCAGGCGCAGCTTCGGCCGCGTCTTCCGGAGCGTCTCGAACGCCTCGAACAGTCGTGCGTGGTTCTTGTGCGGCCACGGCCGCGCGGGGTAGAGGATGAACGGCTCGCGTGCGTCCTCGCCCGGCCGGTAGACGGTCTGGTTGAGGCCGGGCGGGATCACGTGCACGCGCGTCCCGTCGAGCTCGAGCAGGTCGTGCACGCGCTTGCGCACGAACTCGGTCGGGACGATCACCGCCTCGGCCGAGCGCGCCGCACGGTCGTACGCGTCTCGCTGGTACGAGCGGCGCCCGGGGCCGAAGAAGTCCGGAAGGTCGCGGTGCTGCACGTCGTGCAGGGTCACGACGGTGGGAACCTCGGCTCCCGCCTCGGGCTCGGGGCTCGCGACCGCGTAGTGGAGGGCGTCCACGTCGTCCAGCCGCGAGTGCACCTTTCGCGAGCGGAAGGCGTCGAGCGCGCGCGCACCGAGGTGGAACGGCCAGCGCCGCTCGGCGGGAGGCTCATGGACCTCCACGGCTGGGAGCTGGCCGGCGGCGTCCTTCGCGTGCGCGGGGACGAACACGACGTAGTCGAGCGTCCCGGACGAGGCAAGCGCACGCACGAGCTGCCGCGCAGCGCCAGCTGATCCCCCCGGCTCGCCCGAAGCGAGCGTCAAGAGCGAGATCCCGACACGCACTCCCGTCTCATCGTACGGTCGCGAGGGGCGCGCGCATCCCCCACCCAGGACCGACGCCGCGCCGTGGTCTGACGCATTCGTGTACGAACCGTGTGCGTGAGGATCGCTTTCGACGTCTCGCCGCTCTCGCACCCCCCGCTCGGGATCGGGAACTACATCCGCGGCTCGCTCGAGGGTCTCCTGGAGGCCTCCGCGGGGAGGCACGAGCTCGTCGCGTTCGCGCCCACGAGTCTGCGCGGGCCGGAGCGGATCCGTGCGGCGCTCTCGGGGATCGACCTCGAGCTTCGGACGTGGCGGATTCCGCTCTCGCAGGCGCTGCGTACGGCGTGGAGCCGCGCGCGGCGACCCGCCGCCGAGCGCCTGCTCGGCTCGTTCGACGTCCTCCACTTCAGCGACTGGATGTACCCGCCACAGCGCGGAGGGGTTCGCGCGACCACGATCTACGACCTCGTGCCGCTCCACTTCCGCGAATGGGTGACGCCGACGACCTACGCGATGCACACGCGCAAGTACGAGAACGCTGCCGCCACCTGCGACGTCGTCTTCGCGATCTCCGAGTACACCGCCCGCGACGTCGTCGAGACGCTCGGGATCCCGGAGGATCGCGTCCACGTCGCGTACCCGGCGGTGAAGGACGACTTCCGGCCGGACGGGCACGCGGCGGATCTCGGCGCGCCGTACATCCTCACGGTCGCCACGCTCGAGCCGCGCAAGAACCTCCAGACGCTCGTGGACGCGCATGCGCTTCTCGACGGTGAGCTTCTCCTCGCTGTCGTCGGAGGAGCCGGCTGGGGCGAGCAGCCGCAGCTCGCCGGGCCGCGTGTCCGCCGGCTCGGGTTCGTCTCCGACGCCGAGCTCGCCGGCTTGTACCGCGGCGCCGCGGTGGCCGTGTACCCGTCGCGCTTCGAGGGTTTCGGGATCCCGGTGCTCGAGGCCATGGCATCGGGCTGCCCGGTCGTCGTCTCGTCGCATCCGTCGCTCGACGAGGCGTCCGGTGGCGCGGCCGTTCGGGCGGATCCCGAAGACCCGGCGGCGCTCGCGGCCGCGATCGAGCAGGCGCTCGCAGAGCGGGATCCGCTCGTCCCCGCCGGGCTCGAGCACGCCCGCCGCTTCACGTGGCGCGCCGTCGGGGAGACCTTCCTGCGCGCGTACGAGGGAGCGCTCGGCCGGTGAGGACGAATCACGAGGCGCTGATGGTCGTGTACCGGCCGGCTCATCGAAGCGCAGCGCCGGAGTTCCTCGTCCTGCTGCGCGCGCCGGCCGGCCACGGTTACTGGCATCTCGTCTCGGGCGGTGTCGAGTCGGGCGAGGAGCCGCGGGAAGCGGCGCTGCGCGAGCTCGAGGAGGAGACCGGGCTCGCGCGGCCCCCGGGATTCGAGCCGATCCCGCTCGAGCTCGGCTACCGCCCGCCGGCCCGGACCTGGATCACGGTGCACCCGTTCGCGGTCGCGGCGCCTCCCGGCTGGGAGCCGGTCCTCAACGAGGAGCACGTCGACTACCGCTGGTGCTCGGAGGACGCGGCCGTGGAGCTGCTCGAGTATCCGGAGCCGCGGAGGGCGCTGCAGCACGTCGCGCGGGAGCTCGAAGAGCGATGAGAGTCGGCCTCGACATCTCGCCGCTCGTCCAGACGAGGGCCGGGACCGCACGTCACGTTCGCGGTCTCGTCGGTGCGCTTCGCGGGCGTCCCGGCCTCGAGCTCGAGCTCCTGTCCTTCGGCGGCACGGGCCGCCTCTCGAGCGTCGCGCGCGACACCTGGTGGTACTCGCGCGGGATCGCGCGGGACGCACGCGGGCTCGACGTCCTCCATTGCACGACCTTCCGCGGGCCTGGCGCCGCCGACATCCCGACGGTGGTCACCGTCCACGACCTTGCGATCCTCCGCCACCCCGAGTCGCTTCCGCGCTGGCATCGGCGGTACGGGCGGGCAGGCCTCGAGAAGGTCGTGCGTGCGGCCGAGGCCGTCGTCGCCGTGTCCGAGTTCACGAAGGCGGAGACGGTGGAGCTGCTCGGCGTTCCGCCGGAACGGATCCGGGTCGCCGGGAACGGGGTCGACGCGATCTTCACCGACGACGGGCCGCGTGCTGACGGCGACTACGTGCTCGCGGTCGCGACGCTCGAGCCACGCAAGAACCTCGGCCGCGTCGTGGAGGCCGCGCAGATCGCGGGCGTCGAGCTCAGGGTCGTCGGCGCGCGCGGCTGGGGCGGCGTCGAGGTTCCGGGCTGGGTGGGTGAGATCACGGACGCCGAGCTCGCGCGGCTCTACCGCGGCGCGCGCTGCGTCGTGTACGCGTCGCTGTACGAGGGCTTCGGGCTGCCCGTGCTCGAGGCGATGGCGAGCGGGACGCCTGCGGTGACCTCACGCGGCTCTGCGCTGGAGGAGACTGCCGGCCAAGCAGCCGTGCTGGTCGATCCGCTGTCGACCGAGTCGATCGCGCAGGGCATCGCCGAGGCCGAGAGGCGGCGCGACGAGCTCGTCCCGCTCGGCCTCGCGCGGGCGCGGGAGTTCACGTGGGCGCGAGCGGCTGACGCGGTCGAGGCGCTCTGGCGGGAGCTCGCGTGAAGCTCGTCGCGATCGACGCGGACGTCCTCGGCCGGCAGCGGACCGGCGACGAGACGTACGTCCGCAACCTCCTCCGTGAGCTCGCGGGCCTCGCGCCGGACGCGGGCATCCGCCTCGCGGCCGTTACCCGGCGGCCGGACCTCGTACCGGACGGGATCGAGGCAGTCGAGCTCACGACCCGCGTGCAAGAGCTCCGCATGGCGTTCTCGCTCCCACGCATGCTGCGCCGCATCGGGGCCGACCTCGTCCACACGCAGCACGCGCTCCCGCTCCGTTCACCGTGTCCGGTCGTCGTGACGATTCACGATCTCTCGTTCGCCCGCGAGCCCGGGCTCATGAGCCGGAAGGACCGCTTCGTGTTCCGCCGCGTCGTCCCGCGCGCGGCCCGTGGCGCCGCGCGGGTGCTGACGGTCTCCGAGCGGACCAAGCGCGATCTCGGGCAGCTCTACGGCGTGCCCCTGGAGCGCGTGGTCGTGACGCCGAACGGCGTCGATCCTGCATTCCACGCTGTTTCTCGCGCTGGCGGCGAGCCTGGGAGCTACGTCCTCGCGGTGGGCGCGATCCAGGCGCGGAAGGACCAGCTCGCAGCGCTCGAAGCCGCGGACGCCGTGGGGCTCCCGCTCGTCGTCGCCGGGCCCGAGAAGGACGCGACCCTTGCGGACGAGCTCCGCCGCCGCGGCGCGCGGCTCGAGGGCTACGTCGAGACCGAGGAGCTCGCCGACCTGTACCGCGGTGCGGCCTGCCTCGTCCAGCCCTCGCGCTTCGAGGGCTTCGGGCTCCCGGTGGTCGAGGCCATGGCCAGCGGAACTCCGGTCGTCGTCGTCCGCGAGTCCGCGCTCGAGGAGGTCGCGGGCGACGCGGCCGTCGTGGTCGAGCGCGACGGGCTCGCCGACGGCATCCGGCGGGCGCTCGCGGACCGCGATCGCCTCGTCGCCGCCGGTCTCGAGCGCGCGCGGGCCTTCAGCTGGCGCAAGGCGGCCGAGCGGACGCTCGCCGTGTACCGGGAGATACTCGGCGCGTGAAGGTCTCCGCGGTCGTCGTCTCGCACGGGCATGCGAAGGAGCTCGCCCGCTCGCTGCCCGCGCTGCTGCCGCAGGTGAACGAGGTCGTCCTCGTCGCGAACACTCCCGGGTCTGCCGCGGGCGTGGGCGTCTCCGAACGCGTGCGTGTGCTCGAGAACCCGAGCCCGCTCCCGCTCGCGGCGAACGTCAACCTCGGGATCGCGGCGACGAGCGGCGAGTACGTCCTGAGCGCGAACCCCGACGCGATCCCCGAGCCGGGCGCCGTCGCCGCGCTCGTCGCCGTCGCCGATGAGCACGCACGCGCGGGCATTTTCGGGCCACAGATGCGCTGGCCGGACGGGACCTGGCAGCCATCGCGGCGTCGCTTCCCCACGGTCGGCGGGACCATCGTGCGCCGGACTCCGCTCCGCCGCCTCCGCGGGACCTACGCGCAGCGCGACCACTACCAGCTCGACGAGCGCCCGACCGCGCCGGTCGAGGCCGACTGGATGCTCGGCGCGTTCCTCCTCCAGCGCCGGACGATGCTGGACGAGCTTGGCGGCTGGGACGCCGGCTTCCGCCACTACTGCGAGGACATCGACCTCTGCTACCGCGCCGCGCGCGCGGGCTGGGAGCGCTGGTACGTCCCCGCGGCGGTCGTCGTCCACGACTACGCGGCGGTGATCGACCGCAGCTTCCTCTCGCGGCACACGCTCTGGCACCTCGGCGGAATGGCCCGGTTCGTGCGCAAGCACCCGGAGCGCCTTCTCGCGCTCTGAACCTGGCGACTCCTACACTGAGCGGCATGGCCCGTGCTCAGTGCAGGGAGCCGGGCGTACGGGTCGAAGTAGGCGGCCCCTTGACCAGCGCCCGTCTCCGACTCACCGTGAGAAGGACATGACCGCCCGCACCTGCCCGAACTGGCCGGAGCTGATGGAGCTCGATCCCGACCTCCAGTTCAAGCACTACACCGTCGCCGAGGTGCAGCTCCCGGCCGAGACTCTCGCGCGCATGTCGCAGGTCTCGCTCGGTGAGGTCGAGATCTGCTGCGACATCGACCACCACGTCTTCAACCCCGCGCACACGGATCCCGAGGTCTGCGCCGCTCTCCGCGAGACGCACTGGTTCGACGTGAACGAGTGGGCCACGTCCGGCCCCGGCGCCAGCGCGTCCACGAACGCCGCCTAGGCGCTTCCGGCTCCGCCGCAAGCGCCTAATGGGTGTTTGCGCACGCCACTAGGGTTCTGCGTATGCCCGTTGTCGTCGTGCCTTACCGCGGTGACTCCAAGCGACGGTTGCCGGCGTCGCTCCGCGCCGCTGCGGCGGTCGCGATGCTCGGGGACGTCGTCGCGGCCGCGGTCGAGGTCGGTCCGGTGATCGTCGTGACGGACGACGCGCAGGTCGTGCCCGCGGGAGTCGAAGTCGTCGCGGATCCCGGCGAAGGACTGAGCGCGGCCGTTGCGGCCGGGCTCGCCCGCGTCGACGGGCATGCGCTCGTCGTCAACGCCGACCTGCCGCGCGCGACTCCAGAGGCGATTCGTCGTCTCGCGGCGGCCGGGCTCGCGCTCGTGGAGGCGCGGGACGGGACGACGAACGCGCTCTCGCTTCCCGACCCGTCTCAGTTCGCGCCGCTCTACGGGCCGGGCAGCGCCGCACGGTTCCGCGCGCATGCGCCCTTCGCGACGATCGCAATCCCGGAACTCGAGGCGGACGTCGACACGGGCGAGGACCTCGAGCGGCTGTCCTCGCGCCTCGGCCCGCGGACGCGCGCGCTGCTCGCAGTGCGCGCGTGAGAGTCGTCCTTCTGTCGGGCGGAGGCGGGGGCGCGCGCTTCGCGCGCGGGCTCGCGGATGCGCTGCCCGCAGGTGATCTCACGGTGATCGGGAACGTCGGCGACGACGTGGAGATCCTCGGAGTGCACGTCTCGCCCGACCTCGACAGCCTGCTGTACGCGCTCGCGGGCCTGATCGACGACGAGCGCGGCTGGGGTCGTGCCGGGGAGACCTGGAGCGCACTCGCGTCCGCTAGCGAGTGGGGCGGGGAGGACTGGTTCCGGCTCGGGGATCTCGACCTCGGCCTTCATCTCGTCCGCACGCAGCGACTCCGGGACGGTGTGCCGCTCTCCGAGATCACCGCCGAGCTCGCTGCGCTGAGAGGGCTCGCGACCTCGATCGTTCCCGCGACGGACGACCGGCTACGAACGCAGGTCGACACGGACGCGGGGACGTTTCCTTTTCAGGAGTGGTTCGTCGGCCGCGGGCACCGCGATGAGGTCACGGGCGTGTCGTACCAGGGCGCCGATGAGGCTCGGCCGGCTCCGCGTAGTCCTCGAGGCGCTCGAGGAGGCCGAGGCGATCCTGCTTGCGCCGAGCAACCCGTACCTCTCGCTCGGCCCCATCCTCGCCGTGCGCGAGAACCGCGACGCGATCGCCGGTCGCCGCGTTCGCTGCGTCGCTGTGAGCCCGCTCGTCGGCGGCCGTTCGGTCACCGGCCCACTCGACCGTATGCTCCGGCGCATGGCGGGCGGGACGACTCCTCAGCACCTGGCTGACTGTTACCGGGGGCTCATCGACGCGCTCGTGATCGACGAGGCGGATGCGCCCGCGGAGGCGGACCTCCAGCTCGTCGTCACGCAGACGCTCATGCGCGACCGGGACGCGGAACGGCGGCTCGCCGAGACCGTGCTCGAGGTCGCATGCGGATAGCGATCGTCGGCGGGACGGGCCCGTTCGGCAAGGCGCTCGCGACGCGCCTCGCCGGGAGCGAGCACGAGGTCGTCATCGGTTCGCGGGACGCCGAGCGCGCAGAGGCAGCGGCCGCCGAGGTCGGTGCGGAGGGAGCGACGAACGAGGACGCTGTCGGCTCCGCCGACCTCGTCATCCTCGCGACGAAGGCCGAGGCGGCGCTCGAGACCGCGCGTGAGCTACGCGACGCGGTCGGCTCGGCTCCGCTTCTCTGTGTCGCCTCGGAGCTCCTCTTCACGTCGTCCGGCGTTCTCCCGTCACCCGAGGCCAGGTCTCTCGCCGAGCGTATCCAGGACCACCTTGCCGGGCCGGTCGTCGCGGGCCTGCACTCGCTCGCCGCGTCGACGCTCGGGGCGGACGAGCCTCCTGACGAGGACGCCTTCGTCTGTGGCGACGACCCGGACGCCAAGGACCTCGCGCTCGAGGTCGCCGCAGAGCTGATCGCCGGGCGGGCGTACGATGCCGGCCCGCTCGGGAGCGCCCGGGCGCTCGAGGGCATGATCGCGGTCGCCATCAACCTGAACAAGCGTTACGGCGGGCACGCCGGCATTCGCGTCACCGGCCTTCCTTGAGCGGCGAGCTGCGCGTCATCCCGCTCCGCGGGATCCCCGAGCTCGAGGAGGGTGACGATCTCGGAGCGCTCCTCGCCGAGGCGGCCGCGTTCGAGGTAGGAGATGTGCTGGTCGTGGCGCAGAAGGCGGTCTCGAAGGTGGAAGGGCGGGTCGTCTCGCTCGACGAGGTCGAGCCGTCCGAGCGCGCACGCGAGCTCGCGGGCGACGAGGACGCGCGGCGGCTCGAGATCGTCCTGCGCGAGAGTAGGGAGATCGTCCGCAGCCGGCCGCCGCTCGTGATCGCGGAGACGCGGCACGGGTTCGTGTGCGCGTCGGCCGGCGTGGACGCGTCGAACGCGATGGGCCCGGGCACGCTCGTCCTCCTTCCGCTCGATCCGGACGCCTCCGCGCGGCGACTGCGGGAGCGGATCCGCGAGCTGACGGGCGTCGAGGTGGGCGTCGTCGTCTCGGACTCGTTCGGCCGCGCCTGGCGGCGCGGGACGACGGACGTCGCGCTCGGCGTCGCCGGGATCGTTCCGCTGCTCGACCTGAAGGGCATACGGGACTCGGCGGGCTACGAGCTGCACGCGACCGAGATCGCCGTCGCCGACGAGATCGCGGGCGCGGCGGAGCTGGTCATGGGCAAGACGGACGGGATCCCGGCGGCCATCGTGCGCGGCCTCGCGGTCGCCGGGGACGGGAGCGGCGCCGACCTCGTCATGCCGCGCGAGCGAGATCTCTTCCGTTAGGCCTCGACCCGAGAGCGCACCCGCGAACCATCCCCACATGCCCCCAGGGGCACTCCCGTGTCCCTGAGAACACGGTATCGAGGATCGGCTAACGCCTTGGTGACGAGCTCGTGCCAATCGTGCAAACCCATGAGCCGTCACGCGCAGACGCCTCCGCCGCTTCCCTCGTCGCCGGCGCCGGGAGGACGGGTCGCGAACCGACCGTAGATCGGGCACGTCAACCCCGGACGGACACCGGATCGACACGTCTCCCGGTTAGACTCGCCCCGTGCGCAAGTACGCGATCTGGGGTACTGCCACGTCTCCGGCTCACGAGGAGTGGGTCGAAGCGATCGGCAAGCAGTTCGAGCGCGACGACTTCGTTCGCGTCGACGACATCAACGAGGCCGACTTCGTCCTGAACATGTTCGACGCGGCCGAGCCCAAGGCGTTCCGGCGCGCCTCGCGCGGCACGTACTCGGCGGCGTTCTACGAGCTGCCGGACGCCCCCGACGACGCCCTCAAGGCGAGCTACCCGATGCTCGTCCGCACCCTCTCGAACGTCGTCCTCCTGCGCGTCCCGGGCGAGGGCGTTTGGTTCACGACGATGGAGCGCGGCACGTACCACGTCGCCGACGACCCCGAGGAGATCTACGCGCGCCTCGAGCCGCTCGCGACCTCGCGCCTCGTGATCGACAACGACTGGCATCCCGACCTCGAGCCCGAGCTCTGGGGCGGGGACGAGGCGACGGCGGACATCGGGGAGGCCGGGCGCCGGCTCGACGAGCTCGACCTGCTCCCGTCGCCGTTCCCCGTCGAGGAGTACCTCTCCGGCCGCGACCTCCGCCACGTCATGCGGCTGTACAGCGTCGGCGGCCTCTCGTACGGGAACCTCTCCGCGCGCAAGGACGAGAACCGCTTCTGGATGAGCGCGAGCGGCGTCGACAAGTCGAAGCTCGAGACCGTCGGCCGCGACATCCTCCTCGTCAAGGACTTCGACGACGACCGTGGAGTGATCATCCTCAGCGTCCCGCCGGGAATCGAGCCGCGCCGCGTCTCCGTGGACGCGATCGAGCACTGGATGATCTACCAGGCGCATCCCGACGTCGGCGCGATCCTGCACGTGCACGCCTGGATGGAGGGCATCGCCGCGACGGACGTGAACTACCCGTGCGGGACGCAGGAGCTCGCGGTCGCAGTCGCCGACCTCGTCGCGCTCGAGCCCGATCCCGCGCACGCCGTCATCGGCCTCCGCAACCACGGCCTCACCTGCACGGGCGACAGCCTGTCGGAGATCCTCGACCGCATCGCGCCGAAGGTCCTCCGCCAAGTCCCGATGACGTAGGCCGAGCCTTGCCTCGCCCTCCCCGCGCATGACGGCCACGATCCGATCCGCCTACCACATGTGGCCGCAGTACAACCGCCGGCTGCGGGACGTCGCCGCAGCCCTGACCGACGAGCAGCTCGCCATCAGCCCCGCGCCGGATCTCCTGCCGATCTGGGCGACAGTCGGCCACACCGCGGCGATGCGCGTCTACTGGCTGTGCGAGGTCGTAGGCGAGCCCGGCGCGGAGACGACGCCGTTCTGGGTCGACGGCGCGACGATCGACTGGGCTGACGAGCTCGATCATCCACGCTCGGCCGATGAGCTCGCTGCGGGGCTCGACTCGAGCTTCGCCGTCGTCGAGGCCTGCCTGGACCTCTGGACGACGGACATGCTGACCGACGAGATCCAGCGCGTCTTCGACGGCACCGTGCAGGTCCATACGCGCAGCTCGATCCTGCAGCGCATGCTCACTCACGATGCGTGGCACGCCGGCGAGCTGTCGCAGACGCTCGGCATCCACGGGCTCCCCCAGCCCGACCTCTGGCGCCCCGACTGAGCTACAGCGTCAGCCCGTAGCGCGCGAGCTGCGCGTCGACCTGCTCGGCCCAGCCACGGTTTGCGGCAGGGCTCGCGGGTGAGGGGTGGAGGATCTCGACGACGGCGATGCCGGTGCCGGCGAGCGCCTCTTCGGCCCGCCCCCGCGCGAACTTCCCGATCCCGATCACCCACTCGGGCTCGAACGCCCGACAGATCGCCTGCAGATGACGGTCGCACGCCGCTATCAGCGGCTCCCGTTCGACGCGCGGCAGCTTCTCCGGAACGAGGTTCCTGTCGTGGGCGATGAAGAGGAGCGGGCAGTAGTTGGCCACGAAGCGCTCGCGGAAGAACTCGTCGGGGGTCGCATAGCGCTCGGCCAGCGTGCCCCAGAGGCGCGCGCCGCTCCCCTCGCTGCGGTGGCAGCCGAAGCCCGAGACCGGATACCGCGGATGCTCGACCGCGGGCCGTCCGATCCTGGTCGAGATTCCGAGCCAGTCACGCACGGCGGCGATCTGCCCGAACGGCACGCCTGTCTGCGCCATCCCCCACGGTCCCGGGTTCATGCCGAGGTACAGCTGGCGCTTCCGCGTGCTCCCGAACCGGCGCAGGTACTCGTGGTACGCGGACGCCGCGTAGCGAAGCGGGTTGTAGACGTGCGTTACCGGCGCCGCGAACGAGAGCGCGTCGACCTCGCGCGCGAGCCGGCGGGAGGCTCTCCAGAGCGTGTCCTCGATCGCCACGGCCTACGAGCGGAGACGGAGCGCCGTGAGCAGCGCGAGTAGAGGCGCGATCACGACGTCGTTCGCCATGCACCAGATGCAGACCGCCTCGATGACGAACAGCTGGAGCGCGAGCAGGTAGAGGCTGAAGAGGAGCCCGAGGAACGCGAGCGAGGCGGCGGCGAGCCGCGCGCCGAGCGAGTCCCACACGACGAGACCGAGGATCGTCGCGTAGGCGCCGAGGCCGAGGACCGCGACCGGGATCCCTGCGATCTCCGCGTACTCCGACTCCTGGACCGTCTCGCAGCCACCGCCGGCGATGCACAGCACGGTCGAGTCGGCGAAGTGCGCCCACGTGAGGTAGCCCGCGACTCCGACCCCTGCCAGTGCGACGAGGCCGGCGGCGAGGCGGAGCGTGCGGTCCGTCAACCGTCGAGCGCGTCGTCGAGCGCGGGCCGGAACTCGGCCGGATCGAGGCCTTCGAACTCGAGCCGGTACGGCTCCTCCTCCCCGATCTGGATGAAGAAGGTCGGCGTGCCGTTCACGCCCGCCGCCTGCGCCTGCGAGCTCGCTTCGTCGCCGAGCGCGATCACCTCCTGCCCCTCGGCGTCCTCGAACATGCGGTCCACGTCGAGCCCCTCGATCTGCCCGGCGAGCGAGCGGACGAGGTCGTCCGTCACCCAACCGGAGTTCTCGCTGCCCTGGTTGCGGAACAGCGCTTCCTGCAGGTGCCACGCGCGGTCCTGTAGGCTCGCTGCGTAGACGAAGCGCCGCGCCTTCTCGGAGTCGTCGCCGATGAACGCCAGGGCGCGGAGCTCCGTCTTCACACGGCCGGGGCGGACGTACTCGTCGACGATCGCCGGGAACACGCTTTCGGAGTAGCCGCGGCAGAACGGGCACTGGAGGTCGGCGTACTCGATCAGCGTGACGTTCGCCGCGTCGGCGCCGAGGACGACCCCGTCCTGCGGGATCCCGTCCAGCTCGACGTTCGGTATCGGATTCGGCGCGGTCGCCTCCTCGTCGTCCCGAAGCACCAGCGCGGAGGCCACGAGCGCGGCTGCCGCAGCGATAGCGACCGCGAAGGCGAGCACGACCATGCGTCCCGACGGGCCCTTCTTGGGCGGCGGCGCGTTCTTCTTCTTCGGGAGCCGGGCCACGGCCTGCGCAGTTTGCCGATGACCGGCCGGACGGGCGACCGGGAACTGCGCCCTATCCCGGCGCGAGGTCGGCGAATTTCGCGTACCGGCGCAGGAACGAGAGCTTGATCGTCCCCGTCGGGCCGTTGCGGTGCTTCGCGAGGATGACCTCGGCGATCCCCTGCTGGTCGGACTCCTCCTGGTTGTAGTACTCGTCGCGATAGATGAAGCAGACGAGGTCCGCGTCCTGCTCGAGCGAACCGGACTCGCGCAGGTCGGAGAGCAGAGGGCGCTTGTCCTGGCGTTGCTCGACTGCCCGGGACAGCTGCGACATCGCGAGGATCGGCACTTCGAGGTCGCGTGCCAGTATCTTGAGCGCCCGCGAGATCTGCGACACCTCCTGGACGCGGTTCTCCGCGGTCGCGCCGGAGGTCATGAGCTGGATGTAGTCGACGACGATGAGTCCGAGGTTCGGCTCCCGCGACTTCAGCCGGCGGGCCTTCGAGCGCAGCTCCATGATCGTCGTCGAGCCCGTGTCGTCGACCCAGATGGGCGCCTTCGACAGGCGGTCGCACGCAGTCGTCAGGCGCGGCCAGTCGTCCGGCGCGAGCCGGCCCGTGCGCAGCCTCTGGGACTCGACCTTGCCCTCGCTGCACATCATCCGCTGCGTGACCTCGGCCTTCGACATCTCGAGCGTGAAGAGCCCGACCGGAGTCCCCTGCCGCACCGCGAGGTTGGCCGCCATGCAGAGCCCGAGCCCGGACTTCCCCATCGACGGCCGCGCCGCGAGGATGATGAGGTTGCCAGGCTGGAAGCCGGAGGTGAGGAGGTCGAGCTCCTTGAACCCGCTGGGTGTTCCCGTGACCTCGGCGCCCATCTCGACCAGCTGCGAGATCCGCTCGAAGCTCTCCTTGAGCAGCGCCTCGATGTGCGAGAAGTCGCTCGTCGCGCGCCGCTGCCCGAGCTCGAAGACCATCTGCTCCGCGCGGTCGACGAGATCCGGGACCTCGCCCGGCCGCTCCTGCCCGAGCCGCGTGATCTCCTGTCCCGTTCGGACGAGCCCGCGGAGCGTGGCCATCTCCTTGACGATGCGCGCGTAGTGCTCGACGTTCGAGGTGGAGGGGACGAGCGCCGCGAGCTCCGCCACCCGGGACGTGCCGCCTACGGCCTCGAGCTCGCTGCGGGCGTCGAGCTCGTTCGCGAGCGTGATCGCGTCGACGGGCTCGCCCTTCGCCCACAGTGCGAGCGCCGCCCGGTAGATCGTCGCGTGGCTCTCGCGGTAGAAGTCGGACGCGTCGAGGATCTCGGTGACGTTGCCGATCGCGGTCGGCGACAGCAGCATGGCGCCGAGGACGGACTCCTCCGCCTCGAGGTTCTGGGGCGGAACGCTGGCTCCCAGCCGCTCGATCCCCGCGATCTCCGCCCGTGCCATCCGCGCGGCAGTCAAGACGGAGCCGCCCGCGCTGTCGAATCCGCGGAGCCGAGACCTCCCGTAGCAGCATAAAAGAACATATGTTCGTACATCTTTCCACGAGGATCGGACGGAGTCCCCCAGCTTGGGGCGGTTTATCCACTGGGCCGGGCCGGTTTCACAGCGGAAACGTCCGCTCCAAGCGGAACCTTCGTCAACGAGTCAACAGGCCTGTGGAGAGGCCTGTGGAGCGGCGCGCCTACGTGCGGTCGTTCGTCTCGTCCGAGGCCGGTGCCGCGGTTCCGTCGGCGCCGCCATCATCCGGCGCCGCCTCGGCCTCCTCCGCCTCCTCGGGCTCGTCCTCGCCCATGACCTCGGCGATGGCGGGCTCGGCCTCCGCGACCGGGGCCGCCTCGGCTCCAGCGCCCTCCTCGGACGGCTCCTCCTCGGGCTCGTCCTCGGCGATGACCTCCGCGATGGCGGCCTCGGCCTCGTCGTGCTCGGCCTCGTGCTCCGCCTCCGCCGCCTCGGCGGCCGCGGCCTCGGCTGCCTCCAGCGCGGCGAGCACCTCCTCCGGCGGGAGTTCCCCGCCCTCGGGCACGACGAGCGTCTTCACCTCGACGTCCACGCCCTCGAAGATCTCGATCGGGATCGAGTACCGGCCGATGCGCCTGATCGGATCGATCCCGACCTTGCGGCGGTCGACGCGCACCTTCCGCACGCGCCAGATCTCGTCGACGAGATCCGTCGGCGTCACCGAGCCGAACAAGGAGCCGGTCGGGCCGGACTTGACCTCGAACGTGAGCACGGTCTTGCCGAGCACCTCGGCGATCTCGTGCGCCTGCTCGGCGCTCCTCGCCTCCTGCAGCGAGCGCTTCGCCTCCACACGCGCGAGCTCGGCCACCCTCGCCGGCGTCGCGACCTCGGCCAGCCGTCGGGGAAGAAGGTAGTTCCGGGCGTACCCGCGGGCGACGCCGACCACCTCCCCGCGCAGCCCGAGGTTATCGACGTCTTTCAGCAGGATGACGTCCATCGGCTACTGGGAGACGTACGGCAGGAGCGCCATCTCCCGCGCGCGCTTCACGGCGGCCGCGACCTGGATCTGGTGGCGGCGGCACGCGCCCGTGATGCGGCGGGAGCGGATCTTGCCCTTCTCGGAGATGTAGCGCCGGAGCTGCGCGAGGTTCTTGTAGTCGACCTCGGCGACCTTGTCCCGGCAGAGGTGGCAGCTCTTGCGCCGGCCGGGGGCGGTGGTCGGCCCCGTGCGCCTGCGCTGCTGCTGTTTCTTCGGTGCCATGTGTCTCCTAGAACGGGATGTCGTCGTCTGCGGGCGTGGGCGGGAAGTCGGCGCCGCCGGTCGCAGCGGCCGCTCCGGCCGGGACGTACTGGCCGCCGCCTTCCTGGTCGCCGCGGCTGTCGAGGAACTGGACGCTCTGCGCCACGACGTCGACCTTCGAGCGCTTCGTGCCGTCCTGCGCCTCCCACGAGCGCCAGTCGAGACGCCCGTCGATGCCGATGCGCCGGCCCTTCGTCAGATGCTGCGAGAGCATCTCGGCCTGGTTCCCGAACACCTTGACGTCGAAGAAGTTCGGCTTGTCGACCCAGTTGCCCGCGTCGTCCTGCATGCGCCCGTTCACGGCGACGCCCATCTCGAGCACGGGTGTCCCGGACGGCAGGTGCTTGAGCTCCGGGTCGCGCGTCAGGCGTCCCACGAGCGTTACGCGATTGATGTCGCCGGCCATCGTTACTCCTCCTCTTCCTCGACCTCGGATGCGGTGCCTTCATCCTCGCGCGCCGGGGCGCCCACCGCTACTGGCCGTGCGGGACTCCCCGCGATCCGACGTGTCGCCATGTGGCGCATCACGCCGTCGTCGATGCGGAGCACGCGGGAGATCTCGTCCAGGGTCTCCGCGTCGCAGGTGAAGTGCAGCAGGTGGTAGATGCCGTCGCCCTTGTGCGCGATCTCGTAGGCGAGCTTGCGCCGGCCCCAGACGTCGTGCAGGTCCCACGAGCCGCCCGACTTCTCGACGAGCTCGCGCGTGCGCGCGACCACCTCGTTCTGCCGGTTCTCCTCGAGGTCGGGGTCCAGCAGCAGCAAAATCTCGTACTCGGTCACGGGTTCCCGTGTCTCCTTCCTTCGGTCTTAGTCGGCCTCGCGGGTTGGACGCCGCCGGGAACGGGCGGGCGAGCGTGAGGCAGGAAGCCGCGCAAGCTTACCAGCAGCGGTACCAGCGCCCGGCGGACCGCCCTCTGGGGAGAGCGGTACCATCGGCGCCATGCGCAGGCTGCTCACCTGGCTCGTCGTGTCGCTCGGGATCGCCGCTCTCATCCGCCGGCTCCGGCGCTCGAGCCGGCCGGTGGAGAGCGCGCCCGTCGCCGAGGAAGCTGCGGCGCCGGCTGCCGAGGATGACCCGGCGGACGAGCTCAGGCGCAAGCTCGCCGAGTCGCGCGCGGAGGACGAGCCGGCCGCTGTCTCTCCGCAGCCGGTGACGGTCGAGGAGCGGCGCGCAGAGATCCACGGACAGGGGCGGTCCGCGCTCGAGGAGATGCGCGAGCCCGACGAGGGCTAGGCGGGCGTGGCGGATCCATCCGAGACCACACAGTTCACGCCCGGCCCCACCGAGCCCGATCGCCCAGACCCGGATCGCGCCGAGCTGCTCGCGGCGATCAGGGCGCTGTCGGCGCAGGTCGGAGGGCTCCAGTCCGAGGTCCAGTCGCTTCGCGCGCAGTCCCGCACGGCGTCACTGCCGGCGCCGGGCAGAGACGTCCCGGGGTGGGACCGGGCGCCCGCGCGGCACGAGAGCTCGCCATGGATACGCTCGCTCGACGGCCCGGTGTCCCGCGCGCCCGCGGTTCCCCGGCTCCTGCTCGAGGTCGTGTTCCTCGTGGCCGTCGCGGTGGCGGCCGTGATCGCGAAGCTCGACGCATTCGTGATCGTCGGGCTCATGGTCGTGTCCTGGGGTCTCGTCGCGCTCGCCGAGTGGTTCGCCGCGCGAGCGGCGAAGGAGCAGGCGGAGATCGCCCTGCGGCCGCTCGCCGGCCTGGGCGGCGTGCTCGCGGACGACCCGTCGTGGTTCCGTCCTCCGGTCGAGCGGACGGTGCTCGAGCCTCCCGCAGCCGTGGAGGACGACGAGGACACGCAGGACCGGCTCGCACCGCACCCGACCACCTAGAAAGCTACGCTCGGCCCGGTGTCGAGCGACCGCGTGCGCGCTCCTCTTGCGGCTCTTGCGGCCGCGCTCGTCGTGCTCGTGCCGCTCGGATCCCTCGCCGGCGCCGCAGAGCCACGGGCGGTCCTCGACCTCGGCGACTCACTGAGCGTCGGCACCGCGCCCTACCTCGCTCTGCAGCTCCGCGGGTACCGGATCGAGGGCTACCGCGCCGTCGGGCTGCGCTCGCAGGAGGCCGCGAGGCGGATCGGCCGATCGCGCGCGCTTCCGCGTGTGCTCGTCGTCAGCGCCGGCACGAACGACGACCCGCGGGAGATCGCAGCCTTCTCGGAGTCGGTTTCGAGCGTTCTCGGAGCGGCCGGGCCTGGTCGCTGCGTCGTCTGGTCCACGATCGCCCGCCCGCCGGTCGGCGGCACGCCGTATACGGGGCTCAACCGCGTGCTTTCACGAGCCGCCGCGCGTCGCTCGAATCTCGTCCTCGTCGACTGGGTCGGCATGGTCCGGCGAAACCCTGGCTGGCTCCGATCGGACCGCGTCCACGCGAGCTCCGCCGGGTATCGCGCCCGCGCGAAGGCGATTGCGCGCGCGGTCACGCGGCGCTGCGCCACGTGAGGCCGTGAACACCGGTGTCAGACACCGCCCGATCGCGGGCGCCTGCACGGACGTGTCCTCGCCCGACAGTCACGCAGGGTGTCCTGCGGTCCAACGCGTGGAGCGGATCCACAGCACGCCTGTGGAACGATTGGCGCACTTTCGGCACAAACAGCCACTAACAAGAACCGGTGTCTGACACCGCCTCGATCTAGCGAACGGCGTCGTGCTCTTTCCTACCGCCACCTTTGCGATCTTCTTCCTCGTCGTGCTTCCGCTCTCGTGGCTCCTCATGCCGCGCGGAGAGCGCTGGCGCCCGTTCATCGTCCTCGCGAGCTTCGTCTTCTACAGCGCGTGGGACTGGAGATTCGTCCTCCTGCTCGCGGCGTCGATCGTGTGGAACCAGGCCTTCGCGCTCGCGATCCACCGCCGGCCCGAGCGCCGCGCGCGCAAGCGACTCCTCGCCCTCGCGATCGCCGGAAACCTCGCCGTGCTCGGCTACTTCAAGTACGTCGACTTCTTCGTCACGTCGACGAACAACGCATTCGCCTGGGTCGGCATCGACGTCCCGCTCGAGGCGCGCTCGATCGTCCTCCCGGTCGGGATCTCCTTCTTCACGTTCATGGGGATCAGCTACGTCGTGGACGTCTTCCGCGGCGATTTCAAGCCGACCGGCCTCGCGAAGTTCGCCGCCTACCTCTCGTTCTTCCCGCACCTCGTCGCCGGCCCGATCGTGCGTCCGAACGAGCTGATCCCGCAGCTCGACTCTCCGCGTGACCCGCGCTACGTCGACACCTCGCGCGCGTTCTTCCTGATCGCGACCGGCCTCTTCATGAAGGTCGTGATCTCGAACTACCTCGCGTCGAGCATCGTGGACGACGTCTTCGGGTCTCCGAACCAGCACTCGTCGCTCGAGGTGCTCGTCGCGATCTACGCGTACGCGGTGCAGATCTACGCCGACTTCTTCGGGTACACGAACATCGCTATCGGGATCGCGCTCCTGCTCGGCTTCCGGTTCCCGCAGAACTTCGACTCGCCGTATGCGGCCGTGTCCATCCAGGACTTCTGGCGGCGCTGGCACATGACGCTCTCGCGCTGGCTCCGCGACTACGTGTACATCCCGCTCGGCGGGAACCGCGGCGGGCGGCTCTTCACCTACCGGAACCTCATGCTGACCATGCTCCTCGGCGGGCTCTGGCACGGCGCGGGCTGGACGTTCATCGCCTGGGGAGCGATTCACGGCGTCGGACTCGTCGCCGAACACTGGTGGCGCGACCGGCCGGGGTACGTCGAGCGCCCGTCGACCTCGTGGAGCCGCGCCTGGAAGCGGTTCGTGACGTTCCAGGTCGTCTGCTTCGCGTGGATCTTCTTCCGCTCCGACTCGTTCGCGGACGCGTGGGACATGATCGTGCGGCTCTTCACGGCGTGGGGCGAGCCGTCGGAGCTCGTCACCGGAGGCGTCCTGCTCGCGATCGCGGTCGGGATCGGCTCGCAGTACCTCCCGCGCCGGCTGCCGCTCGCGCTCATGGCGCGCTTCTCGCGGCTTCCCGTCCCCGCGCAGGCCGTCGTCCTCTCGCTCGCGTTGCTCGGGGTCCACGCGATGGGGCCCGAGGGCGTGGCCCCGTTCATCTACTTCCAGTTCTGATGCCGGACGAGCCCACACCGAGGAGAAGGCGCAGGCCGCCGGGCAAGGTCGGCGAGGACGGACGCCGGCTCCACTCTGCCGGCTCTGCGATCGTGGTCTGCGCGCTCGCCCTCGGGCTCGCGGTGCTGCTGAACGCGGAGGGATTGCACAAGTCGGCGACGATCCAGCCCGAGGGCTGGAAGCGCGATCTCGCGCTCACGTTCACGGGGCCGCTCGTCTCGACGAGCGAGGCGTTCCTCCTCGACCGCCCGCGCGAGGGGCTGAAGGCGGTGCTCGGGCGCTCCGGCGACGACGAGATCGACACCGGGGTGGCGGTGCCCGAGCCCTCCGGCGAGCCGACGACGTCCCCGCCCCGCGAGAAGTTCTCTCCCGAGAAGAAGCTCCGCATCTGGATCGCGGGCGACTCGCTCGTCGTCGTTCCCGGGCAGTCGCTGCTGCGCGCGATCGGCGGGCGGAGCTCGATGGAGGCGACCGGCGAGGTCGACGGCCGGATCGCGAGCGGCCTCGAGCGCCCGGACGCCTTCAACTGGTTCAAGCACATCCCCAAGCAGATGAAGAAGGAACGCCCGCGCGCGGTCGTCCTCATGTTCGGCGGCAACGACGACCACGGCTTCATGACCGGCCTGCCGCCCGGGCGCGAGGTCGACGGGTTCGCGACCCCGAGCTGGACCGAGGAGTACCGCCGCCGTGTCGGCGGGATCATGGACACGGTCACTCGCAACGGCGCCTTCCTCGTCTGGGTCGGGCTCCCGATCACGAACGACATGGCGCAGACCGCGCGCTTCGACACGATCAACGGCGTCGTACAGACCGAGGCCGCGAAGCGCCGCGGGCGCGTGGCCTACCTCGACACGTACTTCTTCTTCGCCGGCGACGACGGCGGGTTACTCGGAGTACCTCACGAACCCGTCGGGCACGCTCGTGAAGATGCGAGCCGACGACGGCGTGCACTTCGAGCGGGCGGCGGGAGACCTGATCGCGCGCAAGGTGCTGAGCCTGCTGAACCAGCGCTACGACCTGACGAGCTGGAGGCGCGAAGCTCAGGACTAGGGCTGCTCGGCTACGCTCGCGCGCGGAGCGGCATGGGCCCGGTGGCCCAGCTGGTCTTCAAAACCAGTGCGGTCGTGTAGCCCACGGCTCGGTCGGTTCGACTCCGGCGCCGCTCCGTATCATCGTCCGTGTGACCGGGCTCAGGACTCGAGCTCTCGACCCCTCCACGCTCGCAGCAGCGCAAACGCCCACCACCGCCACGCGACGAACAGGAAGAACGCCACGGCGACGATCACCGCCTCGGTCGTCCCGAAGACGAGCGCCGTCACGAGGTAGATCACGCCGGTCAGCGCCAGCGACGCCGCCACCGTCCCCGCGATCGCCTCGCGGTTGCCTTTCCGGAGCATGAGCTCCTTGTCTCCGGCGCGGAAGCGCAGCCGGTGATGTGCGGCCGGCGCGAGGAAGAAGACCAGCGCGACGGCCGTGCTCATGAGAGTCCCGTAGTAGACGTACCGCTGCCCGTCGGTGAGCTCGCCGAACTGATTCGTGAAGCTGATCGCCAGCAGGAACCCGAAAAGCACCTCGGCCCCCGGGATGAGGGACCGCAGCTCCTGGAGTAGCTCGTTGTGCTCCCGCTCGAGGCGCTCCTTGAGCGACTCCTGATCCTGCTCCGCGTCCACACGATCCTGCGCCTCGTCCGGATTCGTCATGTACGCATGACGCGGTGGTCGGTCCAGTCCGTCCTTCGGTTGAGCAGCCGGCAGTGCGGGATACCCATCCGGTACTCCGGCGGCGAGTAACGCTTCGTGAAGCGGAACGCGAGCTCGCGCGCGCGCTCCGCCCGCTCCTCCTCGAACCCGAGGTACTCGGCGCCCCACCGCACGGCATCGTTGGCGAGGCAGGTCGTGATCCGCTCGTCCCGCACGCCTTGGCGGTGGAGCACCTCGTGCAGGAGGATCGAGAATGCGGCCGAGGTCAAGACCGTGTGCGTGCCCTTGATGAACATGTGGACGTTGCGGCACGTCGTGCTCCGGAGATACACGTCGGAGCCGCCCGCGTAGTACGCGATGATGCGATCCGCCGAGACGCCGTAGCGCTGCTCGAAGGTGCGCTCGAACGCTCTCTCGGAGTGGTAACAGCGCACGTACGCTCGGAACACCTGGTTGCGCGGGACGCGCCGTTCGGGCTCGGTCGCCTGCCGGAGCGTCGCGCGGGCGACGAGCCCGAGCTCGCGGTCGTAGGCGAAGTTCGATGCCTGGGCGCTCCCACTCAGCACGCGCACTAACCGCGACAGCTGAGACGAGAAGCACCCTCACTCCACTGCCAGACTACCCCGGCAGTAGTCTCCGCAGTCGTGGTCACCTCGATCGCGATCGCGCCCGAGGAGCATCGTGCGCGCTGCGATGCGTTGCTCGCGCGGGTCGCCGATGAGGGGCTTTCAGGCGTCGTCCTCTTCGACCCGTACTACGTCCTCTACTACGCGGGCTTCGCGTTCGCGCCCACCGAGCGGCCGATCGCGTTCCTGCTCGGTGCGGACGCGACGCGGGCGCTCGTCGTCCCGCGGCTCGAGGTCGAGCACGCGGAGGCGAAGGCGATCTTCGACCGCGTCGAGCAGTACGACGAGTACCCGGGCGAGCCGCGCGCCGAGGGCGCGATCGAACGTGCGCTGGCGGCACTCGGGCTCAGCGGGAAGATCGGCGCCGACCAGGACGGGTACCCGTGGATCCTCGGGTACCGCGGGCCGACCCTCTCCGAGCTCTCCGGCGCGACGGTCGTCCGCGTCGCGGCCGAGATCGAGGAGCAGATGGCGGTCAAGTCCGAGGCCGAGATCGCGCTCATCCGCGAGAGCGTGCGCTGGGGGCATCTCGCGCACCGGCTGCTCCAGCGGTACACGAAGCCCGGTGTGACCGAGACCGAGGTCGAGCAGCGCGCGAGCGCCGAGGCGACCTTCGCGATGCTCGACGCGATCGGGGAGATCTACCGCGCGCAGAGCTTCTTCCGGAGCGGCGCTCACGCCGGCTACCGCGGGCAGATCGGTCGCAACTCGGCGATCCCGCACGCGCTCGCGGGGAACATCGTGTTCGAGAAGGGAGACGTGCTCGTGACCGGTGCGAGCGCGCCCGTGTGGGGCTACCTCTCCGAGCTCGAGCGCACGATGTTCGTCGGTGAGCCGACCGCGGACCAGGAGCGCATGTTCGGCCACATGAAGGCGCTCCAGGAGATCGCCTTCGACGCGATCCGGCCGGGCGCGCTCTGCTCGGACGTCGACAAGGCCGTGCGCGCGTACTTCGCGCACCACGACCTCTTCGCGCACTGGCGCCACCACACCGGGCACGCGATCGGCCTCCGCTACCACGAGGGGCCGTTCCTCGACACCGGCGACCACACCGAGATCCGGCCGGGGATGGTCTTCACGGTCGAGCCCGGTCTGTACGCGCCCGACCTCGGCGGCTTCCGCCACTCGGACACGGTGCTCGTGACCGACGACGGGATCGAGATCCTGACGTACTACCCGCGCGACCTCGAGAGCCTCGTCATCCCTGCCTGAGCAGCTCCGTTCGAGCGATCTCGATCCGCTCGTGGAGCTCGCGTCGCTGCTCCGAGACGTCGCGCTCCTGGCGCAGGAGCTCCTCGATCAACTCGGTGACGTCCTCGCCCGGCCCGCCGCCGCCTCCGCGCAGGAAGTCGATGCGGTCCTGCAGGCGGGACCTGCGTACGGAGAGCGCCCGCTCTTCGGCGGTCAGCTTCTCGAGCTGTCTCACGTGCTCGTTCACCATCGGCGATATCGGACGCCTCTCGCGCGGTCGTTAGTCCCCGCGCCGAGGGGCGGTACGCTTCGACGAAACGGGAGACGGAGGTGCGCGCATGGCCGCGGTGACCACAAAGCTCGAGACGATCGGCCACTGGATCGGAGGCGAGCCCGTGGCGGGCGCGTCAGGGCGAAGCGGCCCCGTCTTCAACCCGGCGACCGGCGAGCAGTCGGGCGAGGTCTCGTTCGCGAGCGTCGAGGAGATCGACCGGGCGGTCGCCACGGCGAAGGCTGCGTTCGCCGACTGGCGTGCGGTCTCGCTCTCGAAGCGCGCCGACCTCTTCTTCCGGATCTACGACCTCTTCGATCGCCACCGCGAGGACCTCGCGCGCCTGCTCACGCTCGAGCACGGGAAGGTGCTCTCTGACGCGCTCGGCGAGGTGCAGCGCGGGCTCGAGGTGATCGAGTACGTGTGCGGGCTCCCGACGCTGCTCAAGGGCTCGTACACCGAGCAGGCCGCGACCGGGATCGACGTCTACTCGATCCGCCAGCCGCTCGGCGTCACCGCGGGGATCACGCCTTTCAACTTCCCCGCGATGGTGCCCATGTGGATGTGGGCGCCCTCCATCGCCTGCGGGAACACGTTCCTCCTGAAGCCGTCCGAGAAGGACCCGTCCGCGTCGCTCCTCACCGCGGAGCTGCTGAAGGAGGCGGGGCTTCCGGACGGCGTCTTCAACGTCGTGCAGGGAGACAAGATCGCCGTCGATCGGATCCTCGAGCATCCGGACATCGCCTCGGTGAGCTTCGTCGGCTCGACCCCGATCGCGCGCTACGTCTACGAGACGGGGACGAAGAACGGCAAGCGCGTGCAGGCCCTCGGCGGGGCGAAGAACCACATGGTCGTGCTCCCCGACGCCGACCTGGACATGGCTGCGGACGCCGCCGTGAGCGCTGCCTACGGCTCGGCCGGCGAGCGCTGCATGGCGATCTCGGTCGTCGTCGCGGTCGGCGACTCCGCGGACCCGCTCGTGAGCGCGATCAAGGATCGGCTGCCGAAGATCAAGGTCGGCGACGGGATGGACTCCTCGTCGGAGATGGGCCCGCTCGTCACGCGCGAGCACCGTGACAAGGTCGCGTCCTACCTCGACTCCGGCCCCGAGCAGGGCGCGACGCTCGTCGCCGACGGCCGCGAGACCGCACCCGACAACGGCGGCTTCTTCCTCGGCGTCTCGCTCCTCGACGACGTCACGCCCGAGATGGACGCCTATCGCGACGAGATCTTCGGTCCGGTGCTATCGGTGGTGCGCGTGCCGACGTACGACGAGGCGCTCCGGCTCGTGAACGAGAACCCGTACGGCAACGGCGTCGCGCTCTTCACCCGCGACGGAGGCGTCGCGCGGCGGTTCCAGTTCGACGTCAACGTCGGCATGGTCGGGATCAACGTCCCGATCCCCGTGCCCGTCGCGTACTACTCGTTCGGTGGCTGGAAGAGCTCCCTCTTCGGCGACCGGCACATCTACGGGCCGGAGGGCATCGACTTCTACACGCGGACGAAGGCGGTCACGAGCCGTTGGCCAGACCCGGCAACGAGCAAGGTCGACCTCGGCTTCCCGCAGACGCGCTGACCCTTGCCGTACATCCGGCTGATCGAGGAGGGCGAGGCCGAGGGGCCGCTGAAGGAGGACTACGACGCGGCCATCGAGCGCGCGGGCAAGGTCTTCAACATCGTCAAGGCGATGAGCCTGCGCCCGGGAGTCTTGCGGGCGTCCATGGCGCTCTACCGGGAGATCATGTTCGGCGAGTCGGGGCTCTCACGGCAGGAGCGCGAGCTGCTCGCGACCGTGGCCTCCGCCGAGCAGAGCTGCCACTACTGAACGAAGGCGCACGCCGACGACCTCCGTGCAGAGGGCGCAGCAGCCGAGCTCGCAGCACACGTCGCACACGACTGGCGGCAGGCCGAGCTCTCCCCGCGCGAGCGCGCGCTCTGCGAGTTCGCGGTGAAGCTCACGCATTTCGCCGCCGAGATCGACCAGGCCGACGTCGACGTCCTCCGAGCCCAGGGCCTCGACGACGCGGCGATCTCGGACGCGATCCAGGTCGTCGGCTACTTCAACTACGTGACTCGAGTGGCCGACGGCGTCGGCATCGACGACGAGGCTGAGTGGGGCTGAGCCGTCACTCAAGAGCGGGAGGCACGCCGCCGATACGGAGGGCGTGAGAACTGCGGAGGACGGATTCACGCTGGTCGAGCTCGTCGTCGTGCTCGTGATCATGTCGATCCTCGCGCTGATCGCGGTCGGCTTCCACGGGCAGGCGCGCGAGCGCGCGGGCGACGCGACGGCGCAGGCGAACCTCCGCATCGCCATCCCGGCGATCGAGGCGTATCGCTCCGACAACGGCACCTACGCCGGGATGTCCGTGCCCGCGCTCCAGGCCGCGTACAGCTCGGGCGTCCAGGGGATCGAGATCATCTCGGCCGACGACACCGGCTACTGCGTGTGGGCCGTCGCCGGAGGGCGCAACTGGTACAAGGACGGCCCGGACGGCGACCTGACTACGACGGCCTGCTACTAGCCGCCGAGGCTGGCCGCAGGACGCGGCCGTCGCCGACGCGGCGCGTGAGGCCGTCCCGGTCAAAGCGCTCGAGCAGGAGCTGCGCGTCGCGCCGTCCCGTTCCGACGAGGTCCCGGAAGCGTGCGAGCGTGATCTCTCCTGCTGTCGCGCATTCGGTGACGAGCGCTTCGCGTGCCGTCTCGAAGGCCGCCGCCGAGATCGCGTGGGCAGGGCCTAGCCTGATGAGGCGGCCTTGTGCCTCGAGAAACCGTGCCAGCTCGGAGTCGGCGACCTTCGTCGCGCGCATGCCCGCGGCGACGAGGCTCTCCTCCAGCGCCTGCGCATCCGCTTCGCGCCCGCCGAGCGACGCGGTCGCGCCGGGCGCGTAGAGCTTCGCGCCGCGCAGCTCGAAGGGGAGGAGCGGCAGCACGTCGCCTGCCCACGGCTCGGGCGGAGGCGGGACCCCAGGGTCGATCGGGTCGGCCGCCGCGATGCGCGCACGAAGCTCGGCCTCCAGCTCCTCGAGCCAGGCGCGGGAGAACGCCCACGGCCCGGAGCGCTCGACGCCGGTTGGCTCCTCGTCGAGCAGGTGGCGAAGCGAGTCGACGAGGACCGGGGCGTGGATGGTCGAGGCGGCGTCCCCGTGCGCGAGCGCAGCGAGCCTCTCGGCATCGCGGTGGCGGGGCGGGGCAGGGTCGAGCACGACGCCGCCTCCGAGCGTCGTCTCGCCGCGGAGGATCACGCGGTCGCCGCGGGCCGCAAGCACCGGCTCCGCGAGCCGGAGCTGCGCCCAGTCTCCCCCGATCCGCACGACGCGCGCGAGCGCGTGCGCCGTGCCGACGTGAGCCTGCACCCGCTCGCCGTCGCGGATCGGCTCCAGCTCGTCCAGTGCGACGTCGAGCCGGTACGAGACCGGGTACCCGCCGGGAGCGACGAGCGCGTCGCCGCGGCGGGCGTCGGTGCGCTCGACTCCGGGGAGGCTCACCGCGACACGCTGTCCCGGCTCCGCCCGGTCGACCTCGCGGTCGTGCACCTGGACGCTGCGCACTCGCACGTTTCCTCCCTCCGGCTCGAGGCGCAGCTCGTCGCCGACAGCGAGCGTCCCCGACCAGAGCGTCCCCGTGACGACCGTGCCGATCCCACGCAGCGTGAACGAGCGGTCGACGTAGAGCCGCGTCGGGCGATCCGTTCCCGTCCGCTCGACTGTCGCTGCAACTCTGGCGAGCGCGTCGCGCAGCTCGTCGAGGCCGGAGCCGGTCTTCGCGCTCACTGCAATGACCTCGGCGCCGAGAAGGAGCTCGGAGGCTTCCGCGACCGCGAGCTCCAGCGTCTCCGCGTCCACCGCGTCCGCCTTCGTCACCGCCACGACCCCGCGCTCGATCCCGAGCAGCCGGAGGATCGCGAGGTGCTCGTGGGTCTGCGGGCGCGCGCCCTCGCCGGCGTCGACGACGAGCAGGAAGAGGTCGATCCCGGTCGCGCCCGCGACCATCGTCCGCACGAAGCGCTCGTGGCCGGGAACGTCGACGACCGACAGCCGCCTCCCGTCGGGAAGCTCGAGCGGCGCATAGCCGAGGTCGATCGAGATCCCGCGCGCCTGCTCCTCGGGCAGCCGGTCCGTGTCCTTCCCCGTCAGTGCCCGCACGAGCCACGTCTTCCCGTGGTCGATGTGGCCGGCGGTCCCGATTGTCAGCGGCATCTCGCGGTGGGGGAACCCATGGTTCCCCGACCCACCCCCTCCTTCGACCTCGGGCTGAGAGGACGCTGCGCCAGCCTCCCGGCGGGCGAAGCCCGCCTCCGGCTCGGCTGACGCGCGTCTTCCGCTTGATCGCGTCCGAGGCGTAGGGGCCGGGCATGCCCGGCCCGCTGGAGCCACCGGCTCGCATGAGCACGGTCCTGACCCTTGACGACCTCCGTCACGGACATCGCGCCTGAACGAGGCCGTCCTCGATCGAGACGGGCTCGAGCCCGGCGCCCTCGAGCAGCGCGCGCCACTGCGGCTCCGTGCGCTCGCGCCCGCCCGCGAGCGTGAGCATGAGCAGGTCGAGCCACTTGGCGCCATCGGGCTCGTTTCCGGGCTGGATGACGGATTCCGTGGCGAGGACGCGGGCGCCGGGGCGAGCCGAGCTCGCGATCGTGCGCAGGATCCTCGTCGCCGCCTCGTCGTCCCAGTCGTGGATGATCCCGGAGAGGAGATACGCGTCGCCGGGCGGGACGCTCTCGAAGAAGCTCCCGGCGTCGAACTCGAGGTTCGGGCCGAACGTGCTCTCGTCGCGGTCGGTCTCCGGGAGGTCGAACACGACTCCGCGGAGCTCGGGCCTGAGCCGGAGGAGCTCGGCGAGCAGGGCTCCGTTGCCGCCGCCCACGTCGACGACTGTCTCGCCGTCGCGCCACTCGAGTTTCGCGAGGCGCTCGGCGTTCTGCCCCTTCTCGCCGGCCATCGCGAGGTCGAAGATCGCGCGCTCGTCCGGATGCGCGGCGAGCCAGGACCAGAAGTCGGTGTCGAACATTTCCGGAAACGTCGCCGCGCCGCTGCGAACGGAGGCGTCGAGGTCGGTGATGCTGCGGTAGAAGACGCCGCCGAACAGGTGCGCGAACTCTGGCCAGCCGCTCCCGAGCAGGAGCCGCGAGGTCTCGGTGTGGCCGAAGACGCCCGGCTCTTCCTCGGCGAAGATCCCGTCGCTCGCGAGCGCGCGCAGGATGCGATGGAGCGCATCGGCGTCGACGCCGGCGTCACGCGCGAGCTCCTCCGCTGGGCGCGGGCCGTCCTCGAGCGCCTGCGGGATTCCGAGATCGACGGCGATGGCGAGCGCCTTCGTGGTCATCGCGCCGCGCAGGAGGTCCCAGAGCAGGGTCCCGGGCGAGCGCTCGCTCATCGGCGTGCGCGGGCCACGGCGGCGGCGGCCTCTTCGACGTCACTGTCGGAGAGGGTGCGGCAATCGAGCAGCAGCCGCCCGTCGCGGACGATGCCTACGACGGGCGGCTCGCCCAGTCGGAGCGGCTCCGCGAGCTCCTCTTCGACGGCGCACGCGGCACTCGGCAGCTCCGCGAGCGGAAGCGCCCCGCCGCCGACGCGCGCGACCGTCTCCTCGACCTCGCCTCCGACGAGCTCGGCGAGTCGCTCGGAGCGCGCGCGAACTCCCTCCAGCGGCTCGTGCAGCATCCGCAGCACGGGGATCTCGCCCCGGGTCTCGGGGTCGAGCGCGAGCTGGAGCGTGCCCTCGAGCGCCGCGAGCGTGAGCTTGTCCGCGCGCAGCGCGCGCTGGAGCGGGTGGCGGCGGAGCTTTTCCACGAGCTCGCCGCGCCCGACGACGATCCCCGCCTGCGGGCCGCCGAGGAGCTTGTCCCCGGAGAAGCACACGAGGTCCGCGCCTGCGCGCAGGCTCTCGGCAGGCGTCGGCTCGTCGCCGACCGGCGCGAGCGCGCCGGAGCCGAGGTCATCGACCAGCGGGAGCTCGGCGCGCTCGGCGACTACCGCGAGCTCGGCGAGCCTCGGCTGCTCCGAGAACCCCACGACCCGGAAGTTCGACTGGTGAACTCGCAGCAGCAGCGCAGTCTCAGGGCCGATCGCCGCCTCGTAGTCCTCGGCGCGCGTGCGGTTGGTCGTCCCAACCTCGACGAGTCGTGCGCCCGAGCGCGCGAGCACGTCCGGGATCCGGAACCCGTCCCCGATCTCGATCAGCTCGCCGCGCGAGACGACGACCTCGCGGCCCTCAGCCAGCGCCGCGAGCGCGAGTAGCACGGCCGCCGCGTTGTTGTTCACCACGAGCGCGGCTTCGGCGCCGGTCAGCCGCCCGAGGAGCGAGGCGAGGTGATCCTGCCGCGAGCCGCGCTCCCCGCGTTCGACGTCGTACTCGAGGTTCGAATAGCCGGCGCCGACCTCGGCGACCCGCGCGAGCGCAGCCTCCGCGAGCGGGGCGCGGCCGAGATTCGTGTGCACGAGCACGCCGGTCGCGTTCAGCACGCGCCGGAGCGACGGTCGGCGCGCGCGTGCGACCTCCTCGAGCACCGCGTCCTCGAGCGGGCCCGGCTCGCGGCCCGCGCGTATCTCCGCCCGCGCGCGCTCGAGCACGGTGCGCGCGGCGGTCAAGGCGAGCTCGTGCGGGAGATCCGCGAGCCGCTCTCCGGCGAGGAGCCGGTCGACCGAGGGAAGGTCGCGAAGCGAACGCATGCCCGCAGTGTCGCCCGCCGCGAAGCTACGCCGCAAGAACGGGGAGGAGCTCGCGAAGGAGCGCGGTGAGCCGCGGCTGCGCCTCGGCCCCGACCTGGAGCACCTCCTCGTGACCGAGCTTCCCCTCGACGACGCCCGCGGCCATGTTCGTCACGACCGAGATTCCGAGGCAGCGGACTCCCATGTGCCGGGCCGCGATGACCTCCGGGACGGTGGACATCCCTGCGAGGTCGCCGCCGATCGCGCGCATGAACCGGATCTCGGCCGGAGTCTCGAACTGCGGCCCGAGCCAGGCCGCGTACACGCCTTCGCCGAGGTCGATGCCGAGCCGCCCAGCCGCCTCGCGCGCCGCCGCGCGGAGCCTCGGGTCGTACGCGTCGGACATGTCCGGGAAGCGCGGCCCGAGGGCGTCGTCGTTCGGCCCGACGAGCGGCGACGTCCCCTGCAGGTTCACGTGGTCCGAGATGAGCACGAGCTGCCCCGGACGGAAGGACTCGTTGATCGCACCGGCCGCGTTCGTGACGACGAGCGTCCGGATCCCCAGCCGGCCGAGGACGCGCACGCCGAAGACTGCCTCGCCGGCGGGGACTCCCTCGTACAGGTGCGCGCGTCCCCGCATGACGACGACGGGCACATCGCGACGGTGCCGAGCACGAGTAGCCCAGCGTGCCCGATCGCGGTCGACGCCGGCCAGCCAGGGATCTCGCCGTACGGAATCTCGATCGCGCCCCACGACCTCGTCCGCGAGCCCGCCGAGCCCGCTGCCGAGGATCACGCCGACGAGCGGCTCGAGGTCGGTCTCCTCCGCGAACGCGGCGTACGGCCTCGTCGAGCATCGCGGGGAGTCTAGGAGCGTGCCTTCCGGCTCGCACCTATCTCGTTCAACCCTCTAGGTCGACCCCTCGGCCACGCGGTCTTCGTAGTGGCTGACGACCATCGAGACGGTCTCCTTCGCGTCGTCGGTGACCAGGAGCAGGTCGAGGTCCTCGGGCGAGATGAGGCCGTTCTGCAGCATCTCGTCTCCGACCCAGGCGAGCAGGTCGCGCCAGTACGCCGAGTCGAAGAGCACGACCGGGAAGGCTCCGATCTTGCGGGTCTGGATGAGCGTGAGCGCCTCCCACAGCTCGTCCTGCGTGCCGAAGCCGCCGGGGAAGATGACGAATCCCTCCGCCGCCTTCACGAACATGACCTTGCGCGCGTAGAAGTGCCGGAACGTGAGGCCGATGTCGCAGTAGGCGTTGAGGCCCTGCTCCATGGGCAGCTCGATGTTGAAGCCGACCGAGAGCCCGCCTGCCTCCTGGCAGCCGCGGTTTGCGGCCTCCATCACGCCCGGCCCGCCGCCGGTGACGACCGCGAACCCCGCCTCCGCGAACGCGGCTCCGGCGACCCGTGCGCTCTCGTACGTCGCGCTCCCCTCGAGGACGCGCGCGGACCCGAAGATCGAGACCGCGGGGCGATCGATCTTCTGGATCGCCTGGAAGCCCGCGAGGAACTCGGAGGCGATCAGCGAGATGTCGCCCGCGAGCGTCTCGTGCGTCCGCCGCAGTAGTGCGCGGTCGAGCTGCGGCTCGCTCACACGCGATCCTGCGGCACGTGCGCGTAGAACATTCCCGCGGCGAGCGCTGCAGTCGTCGCGATGGACAGCACCGCGACCCACATTCCGAGCTGCCGTGCCCGCTGGGGCGTTCCGGCTCCGCCACCCGCGCGCAGCACCTTCCACGACTGGAAGAGGCGTCCGCCGTCGAGAAACCCGATCGGGATGAGGTTGAAGAGGTTCAGGAGGAAGCCGGTGTAGGCGAGCGCGCGCAGGAGGTTCGAGTCCGTGACCTCGCCCGCCACCAGCATCGCGACCGCGCCGGCGCCGCCGACCAACGGACCGGCGATCGTCACACGCGCGTCGCGCCACGGGTCGAAGGGCATGTCCTTGAGCGCCACGTACGCGCCGAGAAACGGGATGAAGACCGGCAGTGACGGGTTGAATCCGACGCGCTTCGCCTCCACGTAGTGGCCGAGCTCGTGCACGAGGATCAGCGCCACGAGGCCGACGGCGAACGGCCAGCCCCAGATCAGCGCGTACCCGCCGACGGCCAGGAAGATCGTGAGGAACTTCAGCGATCCGCCGAACTTCAGGAGCAGCCCGCCGACCACGAGCAACGGCGCGGCAAGGCGGACGAGAAGGCCGCGCCGCTCGTGCGGACTCTCGAGCGGCAGGGTCTCGGGCTCCGGAGCCGTGCGCGGCTCGGGTGCGGTCTTCCCGCTCAGCTCCCCTGGCCGATCCATTCCTCGCCTCCCTCGTAGACCTCTTTCTTCCACAGCGGGACCGAGACCTTGAGCTCGTCGATCGCCTCCTTGCAGGCGGCGAGCGCCTCCGCCCGGTGCGGTGCGGAGACGGCGATGACGACGCTCGCCTCGCCGATGTCCACGCGGCCGACCCGGTGGTGGATCGAGACGCCCGACAGGCGGTGGCGCTCGGTGAGCCGCGCGGCCAGGTCGGCCATGATCTCCTCGGCCATGCCTTCGTAAGCCTCGTACTCGAGGTGGACCACGTCGCGCCCGCGCGAGCGGTTGCGCACGGTTCCCGTGAAGGTCGCGATCGCGCCGGCTCCGTCACCGCGCACCTCGTCCACCGCGGCGTCGAGCGACAGCGGCTCCTCCACGAGCCGGAACGAGCCTCCCGAGACCGGCGGGATGAGTGCGACCTCGTCTCCCGCGGTGAGCGCTTCGGTGCGCTCGGCATAGGCGCGGTTGACCGCAAAGAGGATCCCGGGCGGCTCGTCCCCGAGATCGAGCGCACCCCAGACGTCGCCGACGCGCGAGTCCTCGGGAAGCTCGATCTCGACGCTCCCCGACCCCGCGCGCTCCCGCAACATCGCAAAGAGCCGCACTCGTACGTTCACGGGGAGAGCGTATCCCGAAGGCTCCGCTCTCCCCGCGTGCCGCTCGGGCTCTTATGCGAGCACGGGCTCCTCGAGCGGAAGGACCACCGGCATCGGCGCGCCGATCACGAAGACCTGGGGGCCGCCTGGCTCCGTGGGCTCCTCGAACGTCCCCACGTTGGTCGAAGCCGAGAAGAAGCCGAGCACGCGCAGCGGGCCGTCGCCGACGTTTCGCATGTCGTGCGGCTCCATCGCCGGAACGGTCACGACGCCGCCCGCGTGCGCGATCCCCGTCTCGTCTCCCACGGTGGCCTCGCCGACCCCTTCGAGCACGAGCAGCAGCTCCTCGGCGGTGTCGGTATGGCGTCCGATGTGGTCGCCGGGCTCGACTTCGAAGTAGACCGTCGCCAGGCTCGCGTGGCCGGTCGCGCTCGAGTGCGGAAACGCGACGCGAAGGCGCCGGCTCGGATCGAGGGTCGACTCGACGTCCATGAGCTCGACCGAGCTGAGATCGACATGCAGCATGACTCCTCCTTTTCGTTGCACGATATTGTGCAGTGATTAATGACAGGCGCCTTCGTGTTGTCAAGATTTCGGTGTACAGTTTTGTGCAATGAAACGAAAGTACGAGCTCAAGCGGCGCGCCGAGCGGCAAGCGGAGACGCGGAGCCGCATCGTCGAGGCCACGGTCGGCCTGCACACGAGTGTGGGCCCTGCCCGTACGACGATCTCGGAGATCGCGCTGCGGGCCGGCGTCCAGCGACACACCGTCTACGCTCACTTCCCCGACGAGCGGACCCTGTTCGACGCCTGCTCCGCCCACTGGGCGACCCTTCATCCCATCCCGGATGCCTCGCGCTGGAGCGCCATCCCCGACGCCGAGGAGCGCCTTCGGGTAGCGCTCGACGCGGTCTACGCGTGGTACGAGAGCGTCGAGCAGGACGTGGCCGTCTTCGAGCGCGACGCGCTCGTCCACGAGGTCACCGCGGAGCGCGTCGCCCGACGCCACGAAGCGATCAGGTCGCTGGCGCAGACGGTCGTGAGCGGGTGGCCGCGCCGCAAGGCCGTCCGCGCGGCCATCGGTCACGCGTTCGAGTTCGAGACCTGGCGCTCGCTGGTCCGCCGACAGGGCCTGACGCGAGCGCAGGCCGTCGACACGATGCTGAGCTTCGCTCGAAGCATCTAGCCTTCTGACAATGGCGACCGCCGAGGATCCTCGGCTGACCGACTCCGGGATCGAGTTGAAGCCCGTCTACACGGCGGAGGACCTCCCGCCCGGCGAGCTCGAGCCCCCGGGGGAGCACCCGTTCACGCGGGGTCCTTACCGAACGATGTACCGCGGGCGTCCTTGGACGATGCGCCAGTACGCGGGCTACGGCTCGGCGGAAGAGTCGAACGCGCGCTTCCGCTACCTCCTCGAGCGCGGGCAGACGGGGCTCTCGGTCGCGTTCGACCTCCCGACGCAGCTCGGCTACGACTCGGACGACCCGCTCGCGGAGGGCGAGGTCGGGCGCACCGGGGTCGCGATCGACTCGATCGCGGACATGGAGGTCCTGCTCGAGGGCATCCCGCTCGGCGAGGTCTCGACCTCGATGACGATCAACGCGCCCGCCGCGCTCCTGCTCCTCCTGTACGAGCTCGTCGCCGAGGGTCAGGGCATTCCGGGAGAGAAGCTGGGCGGCACCGTCCAGAACGACGTGCTGAAGGAGTACATCGCGCGCGGGAACTACATCTTCCCGCCGCGGCCGTCGATGCGGCTCACGACCGACCTCTTCGCGTACTGCGCGGAGCGCCTGCCCGGCTTCAACACGATCTCGATCTCCGGATACCACATCCGCGAGGCGGGGGCGAGTGCCGCGCAGGAGCTCGCGTTTACGCTCGCGAACGGCATCGCGTACTGCGAGGCGGCGATCGCCGCAGGCCTCTCGCCCGACGCCTTCGGCGAGCGCCTTTCCTTCTTCTTCAACGCGCACAACCACTTCTTCCAGGAGGTCGCGAAGTTCCGCGCCGCGCGGCGGTTGTGGGCCGGGATCATGAGCGAGCGCTTCGGCGCGACCAACCCGCGCGCGACCGCGCTCCGCTTCCACGCGCAGACCGGCGGCTCTACCTTGACCGCGCAGCAGCCGGAGAACAACGTCGTGCGGGTCGCGATCCAGGCGCTGTCCGCGGTCGCGGGCGGCGCGCAGTCGATCCACACGAACTCGTTCGACGAGGCGCTGGCGCTGCCCAGCGAGCACGCCGCGCGCATCGCGCTGCGGACGCAGCAGATTCTCGCGCACGAAGCCGGCGGTACGGACACGGCCGACCCGCTCGGCGGCGCGTACTTCATCGAGGCGCTGACGGACGAGCTCGAGTCGCTCGCGCGGGAGCTGATCGAGCGGATCGATGCGTTGGGTGGAGCCGTCGCGGCGATCGAGCAGGGCTTCGTGCAGGCGGAGATCGAGGCGTCCGCGTTCCGGCACCAGGCCGCGGTCGAGGCGGGCGAGCGCGTGGTCGTGGGCGTCAACCGCTTCACCGAGGACGACTCCGAGCGCGTCGAGCTCCTCCAGTTCGACCCCGAGAGCGAGCGCCGGCAGCGCGAGCGGACGGCCCGGGTGCGCGCCGAGCGCGCTTCGGCTGCCGTGGAGCATGCGCTGTCCGCCGTCGTGCGCACGGCGGAGACCGACGCGAACCTCCTGCCCGCACTGCGGGAGGCCCTGCGCGTTCGGGCAACTGTCGGCGAGATCTGCGGCGTTCTCCGCGAGCTCTGGGGCACCTATGACGCTCAGCTGTAGAAGGCTCGTCGCGGCAGCGCTCCCGGTGCTCCTCATCCCGGTTCTCGCGCTTGCGGCGTGTGAGGGGGGCGGCGGCGGGTCGGGGATCGCGCCGAGCTTCACGCGGGACGTCGCGCCCGTCATCGGCGACAAGTGCGCGGGCTGTCATCAGGCGGGCGGCATCGCGCCGTTTCCGCTCGAGACCGCCGACCAGGTCGCTGCGCGCGCCGACCACATCGGGGCGGCCATCCAGGCAGGTCTCATGCCGCCCTGGCCGCCGGGCAGCAAGTCGCCCGCTTACGCGGGCGAGGAGGAGCGGACGCTCTCCGCGCGCGAGCGCGCAACGCTCGTCGCCTGGGCGAACGCGGGCGGCAAGGTCGACGGCCCTGCGGCGAAGCCGACCCCGCAGCCACCGCTTCGCGCACGCGCGGGCGAGCAACTCCTACGGCTGCGGATGCCCGCTGCCTACCGGCCGAGCGCCCCCGAGGGCGGGACCGACGACTACCGCTGCTTCCTCCTCGACCCGAAGCTCGCTCGGGATGCGTCCGTCACCGGGGCCACGATCGAGCCGGGGCAGCCGCAGGTCGTGCATCACGTGATCCTCTTCCGCGTCGATCCCTCCCAGGTCGCCGAGGCGCAGGGACTCGACGCCGCCGCGCCGGGCCGAGGCTGGCGCTGCTTCGGGGACTCGGGACTGTCGGTCGATCCGGAGGACACGCTCGACGACGCGGACTGGGTTTCGGCGTGGGCGCCCGGCGGCGAGGGAGGCCGCTTCCCGGACGGGACCGGCGTCCCGCTCGAAGCCGGCAGCCGGATCGTGATGCAGGTGCACTACAACCTCCTGAACGGACGCGCGCCGGATCGCTCCGAGGCCGTTCTGACCATCGCGCCCTCGACCGCGAGGCTCGAGCCGATCCGGACGATGCTCCTGCCCGCACCCGTCGAGCTCCCGTGCGCGGAGGACGAGGAGGGACGCCTCTGCGACCGCGGCGAGGCCATAGCGGAGCTTGCGCGGAAGTACGGCCCCGAGGCCGCATTCGTCCCCGCCGGCCTGCTGTTCCTGTGCGGCGGGGACTCGCAGAGCTCGGACGCGGACGGCGTCACGACCTGCGACCGACGGCTCCGCGAGCCCGCCACGATCCGCATCGCGGCCGGGCACATGCACCTCCTCGGCTCGTCGATCACGATCGAGCTCGATCCGGGGACGCCGCAGGCGGAGGTCCTGCTCGACATCCCGCGCTGGGACTTCCACTGGCAGAACGCGTTTGCGCTGGTGCGTCCCGTGCGCGTGCGGGCCGGAGACGTCGTTCGCGTCACCTGCCGCCACGACGTCGAGAAGCGGACGGCGGGCGAGCCGGGCGTCCCGAAGACGCCGCGCTACATCCTGTGGGGCGAGGGGACGACCGACGAGATGTGCCTGGGGATCCTCCAGGTGACGCGCTAGCAGTCACGATTCCGAGCAGCATGCGGATCCTCCTCGTCTCGCAGATGTATCCGGGCGCCGACGACCCCGACCTCGGCGTGTTCGTCGCCTCGCTCGAGCAGCAGCTCCTCGCGCGCGGGCACGAGCTGGAGCGCGCAGTGGTGGACAGGCGAGTCGGAGGACGGCGCCGGCACCTGAGGCTCTTCCGCGACGCAAGACGCACGGCGCGAAGCTTCGACCCCGAGGTCGTCTACGCGCACTTCCTCGTGCCCGCAGGCCTCGCGGCCGCGCTCGCGTCGAAGGCCCCGCTCGTCGTGACCGCGCACGGCCAGGACGTCGCGAACGCGATCGAGAACGCCGCCGTGCGCCGCGCGACCCGCTATGTCGTGGGCCGGGCGGCGCACTTGATCGCGGTCTCGGCGTGGCTGCGGGACCGGCTCCAGGCGGCAGTCCCCGACGCGGCGTCGAAGACCTCGGTCGTCGACTGCGGCGTCGATCTCGAGCGGTTCTCCCTGCGCTCCCCTGACGAGGCGCGCGCCGAGGTCGAGTGGCCCGCCGGCGAGGGCACCGCGTTCCTCTGTCTCGGCGGGCTCTCGGAGCGGAAGAACGTCCTGCGGCTCGCGCGCGCGTTCGAGCGGCGCGGCGAGGGGACGCTCACCTTCGTCGGCGACGGCCCGCTCCGCTCCGCGCTCGAGGGGAGGCCGGGGATCCGGCTCGCGGGCCGCGTCAGCCACGACGAGGTGCCGTTCTGGATCGCCGCCGCAGACGTCGTCTGCCAGCCGAGCCTCGTCGAGCCGTTCGGCCTCGCCACGCTCGAGGCGATGGCGTCAGCCCGCTCGGTCGTCGCGACGCGCGTCGGCGGGCCGCCGGAGTTCGTGCCATCGGAGGCCGGGATCCTCGTCGATCCCGAGGACGAGGAGAGGCTCGTGCTCGCGCTCGACGCCGCCGCGACGCTGCCGCGCCCGAACCTCGCCGCCCGCGCGGCGGCCGAGCTGCACGACGTCAGGCTGCAGGCGGATCGGGTGGAGGAGATTCTCGCCCGAGCCGCTGGAGGTCCGCGAGCCTGACCTCGACGAGCGGCCGGACCGTGTCCTCGAGCCCGGCTTCCCGCGCGACGGCCAGCGCCTCCTCGTAGTTGGCGCGCACCTTCTCCGGCGAAACCCCCTGCTTCAGCCGGTTGTCGCCCGTCACGAGGAGCTTCTGGATCCGTTCGCGCGCATCGCCCTCCACAGAAGGACCTTAACGCCGCTGCTACCCTGGCCCGGCCATGCCGTGGCTCCAGATCTCCGCCGTAATTCAGGTGCTCCTGAGCGCGTTCCTCATCGTGCTCGTGCTCATGCACTCGGGCCGCGAGGCCGGGATGGGAGGCCTCGGTTTCACCCCGCACTCGCAGGGCGGGACGCACATCGTCGAGCGGAACCTGACGCGGCTCACCGTCGTCGTGGCGGGGGTCTTCGGCGTGAACACGCTCGTCCTCTTCCACCTGCTCTAGGCCGCTCTGGCTCGGTCCCCGAGGAATGCCCGCGCGACCGGATCCGCACGAGCGGATTCCGGTCTGACGCATCCACGGCGGCTACTATGGCCGGGCGCGCGCTGGTGGCGGAATTGGTAGACGCGCTAGGTTGAGGGCCTAGTGGCCTTATAGGCCGTGGAGGTTCAAGTCCTCTCCAGCGCATGAGGGTCAGACTTCGGTCTGGCCCTTTCTCGTATGCGGATATATGCCGACCTCGCGCCCTGGTTCCATCTCCTCACGCATCCCGCGGACTACGAGGAGGAGGCGGACTTCATTACGCGCCTCATCGATGCGGTCGCGGACGGGCAGGCGACCACTTTGCTCGAGCTCGGCTCGGGCGGCGGCAACAACGCGAGCCATCTGAAGGCACGGTTCACGTGCACCCTGACCGACCTCTCCGAGCAGATGCTCGAGCTCAGCCGCTCGCTGAATCCCGAGTGCGAGCACCTCCAGGGCGACATGCGGACGCTCCGGCTCGGCCGGGAGTTCGACGCGGTGCTTGTGCACGACGCGATCTCGTACATGACGACCGAGGACGACCTGCGCGCTGCGATCGAGACCGCCGCGGCGCACGTCCGCCCTGGCGGCGTGGCGCTGTTTCTCCCGGACACCACGCGCGAGCAGCTCGTTCCCGGGACGGAGCACGGCGGGCACGACGGCGAGGACGGCCGCAGCCTCCGCTACCTCCAGTGGACGCGCGACGACGATCCCTCGGACGACACGTACCAGGTCGACTTCACCGTCGTCCTCCGCGAGGAAGGCCGCCCGACGCGCGTCGTGCACGAGCTGCACACCGAGGGGCTGTTCGCCGACGCGACCTGGCGCCGGCTGATCGAGCAGGCTGGGCTGGAGGTCGTGGATCCGAGCGTCGAGGACCCGAACGAGGGCGAGCACGCCGTCTTCGTCGCCCGCCGGCCCGCTTGACGCCGTCCGGGGAGGGGTCTACCCTCTGGTGACGAACATATGTTCGTCACCGACACTGGAGAGAGACACGATGTCCAACACCCGGATGCTCGAGACCCCGCTCCTCACCGCGCGACAGCAGGAGATCTGGCAGTTCCTCGTCGAGTACGTCGACGACCACGGCTACCCGCCGACCGTCCGCGAGATCGGCGACGCCGTGGGCCTCGCGTCCCCTTCCACCGTGCATGCGCACCTCGCGAACCTCGACCGCGCTGGCCTCATCAAGCGCGATCCCACGAAGCCCCGCGCGATCGAGCTCATCGGCCGGCCGAAGCCCGAGGCTCTGCAAGCAACGACTGCTCCGGCGCTGCCGCTTCTCGGCCGCATCGCCGCCGGTGGGCCGCTGCTCGCCGAGGAGCAGATCGAGGACCGCATCTCCGTCCCTGAGCCACTCGGCCGGAACGCCGACTTCCTGCTCCGCGTCACCGGAGACTCGATGGTCGAGGCCGGGATCCTGGACGGCGACATCGTCGTCGTGCGCCGGCAGGACGACGCCCGCAACGGCGAGATCGTGGTCGCGCTCGTCGGCGAGGACGAGTCGGCGGACGAGGCGACCGTGAAGACGTTCCACCGCGACTCCGGCCGCATCCGGCTGCAGCCCGAGAACAGCTCGCTCGAGCCGCTGTACCCGGAGCACGTGCAGATCCTCGGCAAGGTGACGGGCGTCTTCAGGAGCGTGGGGTGAGCGAGGCATGACCGTCGCGCCGATCAATCGCACGCTCGACCAGGAGCTCACGGCGCTCGTCCGCGGCGTGAGCCTCGAATGCCTCGTGTGCGGGGAGTTCCTGCTTCACGTTCGGGGCGCCCACGCGTGCCCGGAGTGCCGCTCGATCCTGGCCGAGGGCCGAGAAGTGCCGGAAATCGAGCTACCATCTGCCGTGCAGGCCGGGTGACCGCGGGCCGGCGCACAAGTCGGCTCGAGGAAAGTCCGGACACCGCAGGGCAAGGACGCTGAGGAGACTCAGGCGGCGAAAGCCGACGGAAAGTGGAACAGAAAGGAGACCGCCGGCCGATTGGTGCACGATCGAGTCGGTAAGGGTGAAACGGTGGGGTAAGAGCCCACCAGCGGCGGTGGCGACATCGCCGGCTAGCCAAACCCCGTCCGGTGCAAGGCGAAGCAGGTCCCGCTGACGTGGCCCGCCGAGGGACCGGGTGCGCCGCAAAGACAGATGGTCACCCTCGACAGAATCCGGCTTACAGGCCTGCTACAGAAAAGCCCCGCTTAGCGGGGCTTTTCCATTCTCAGGTGAGTCCGCACGGGACATCAGTCACTCGATCGCCGGGCGGGCGATGGCGGACGGCTGGCGGCCGGCGAGGAGCCAGCCGGCCGCGGCAGCCGCCAGAGGGATGCCCACGACGATCGACCACGAGCGGAAGCACGGGCATCCGGCCGAGATAGCCGAGGTCGTCGGAGTACGTCGCGGCGAGCGCGAGATACGCGCCGGCGACGCCGAGAAGCGCGCCGAGCAGGGCGAGCGCGCCGGCTGTGGCGGCGGTCAGCGTGCGGCGGATCCTGCTCGTTGCTCCGGTCGCGGTCAGGGTGCGGAGATCGCCGGCGCTCTCGCTGCGGATCAGCCCGACGGTCATGGCGAGGATCGCGAGCGCGAGGAGGGCGCCTGCGGCCGTTGTGATGGCGATGGCCGTCGTGAAGGAAGCGCTCTCGCGTCGAGTCTCGATCGTCAGGCCGCCGGCGGCAGCGAGGACGCGGGCGTCGGCGATCTGTTCGCTCGTCAGCGGCCGGCTCGACTCGAGGAGCCACCCGGACGGGATCTGACCCAAGCCGCGTCGGCGAAGACCGTCGAGCGTGATGAAGGAGGTCGTCGCAAGGGCGGTTTGCCCGCTCGGAGAGCCGAAGAGCTTCCGGCTGTCGATCCTCAGGACGTTCGTGACGGGACGTTCGGTCACCTTTGGTTCTCTGAGGAGTGACTTGGACGTCCTCTCCATGCTGACAGTGACGAGCTCGTTCGTCCGGACGGCCGGGTCGACCACGAAGTCCGTGCTCGGATCGACCGCGGCGGGGGCGATTCCGAGGTACCTGAGCAGGGCGGGCGTGGCGACGTAGAGGCGCGATTCGGCGACGTAGCAGCTCGCTGGTGGAGGGGCCGGGCAGAAGATTGACCCTCCCCGCACGCTCTCAGGGTCATCGGTCTTCCGTGAGAGAACCTCCGCGTCGAGGACTCGGATGCCGTCGATGACTCCGGGCTGTGCGCCAGGTTGGACGGCGCTGTGGAGCGGGATCGCGGCCGCGTCGTCGAGATCTGCCGCGAGTCGGCGGACGCCGGCAGCCATTCGTTCGAGCTGGGCGGGCGTCTGGATCGGGACGAGGCCCGCCTCCGGCGTAGCACCGGTGTACACGCGGATCTGCCGGTTGGACAGGTTGGGCGCTTCGCCGGCTGACCGCTTCTCCTCGGCCGCCGCGATGATGACGACGGTCGCGGCGATACCGAGAGCAAGAGTGATGGCGGCGAGTGCCGCACCGGAGCGGGCCTGGTAGCGGGCGAGGTCTCGCAGCGCCAAGCGCACAGCGATCGGGGCGTGCCCGGCCGTCCGGACGAAGAGGCGAATCGCCAATGGACCCAGCAGCAGCGTGCCGAGGATCGTTGCCACGAGCCCGGCGATGATGAGCAGTGGGCGGTCCCGCTCTGACACTGCGAGACAGCCCATGCCGACCGCAATCAGCGCTGCGGCCGCGATCGCCGAGTGGCGTGCGGGCCTCGGCTTGGGCGGTCGCCCCGAGAGCGCGAGCATGACGGGGAGGCGGGCGATCGTTCGCCCTGGCCACCAGGCAGCGGCCGTTGCCCCGACGACGGCGAGGACGATGGCCAGCGCGATCAGAGCCCACGGAAGGCTGAGCGGGTCGATGCGATGGTCGACCGCCGACTCGAGAGTCGGGGCGAATACGACCCAGAGCGCGAGACCCGCGATGGTCCCGATGAATGCGGCGAGGGTCCCGACGACGGCGCCGTTCGTCAACAGCACGAAACGGAGGTGCTTCTCCGTGGCGCCCACTGCAGCGAGCATGCCGAGCTGGCGGAGCCGTCGTTGCGCGACGACTGCGAACCCCGCGGCGGCAACCAGCGAAGCAAGGAGGAGGAAGACGGTGGCCACCGAGAACATCAGCAACGTCTCGGCCGCACCGCTGACGTCGCTTCCGCTAACCATGGAGCCCGCCCAGGCCGAGCGGGAGTGGTCGTCCTGGGATTGCAGGAAGGACTTGGGCATTTCAGTCGCTCCGACGAGAACATCGACGTGGTCCGGGCTGTCGGAAGCGGTGGAGACGAGAGCGAACTCGTCGCTCAGCTTGCTCGGGTTCTCGACGATGCCCACGACGGTCCGTCGTCGCCCGTCGAGCGCCAGGGTTGATCCGATCTCGAGCCGCAGAGACTCCGCCACCCCGTCGGTGACGGCGACCTGGCCGGGGCGCACCGGGTAGCTGCCGCGGCGGAGCGCGAGCAACTCGCCGCCGTAGGCGCCGCCAGGGATCTGTGACCGGTAATCCACCTCCTCGACACTGCCGGGGACAGACACCGAGCGATGGCCGATCACGTCGATCGTTCCGAACGATTTCTTGGCGGCGGCGAGCCCCGCCTGGAGCTTTCGTGGATCGGTGCCGTCGAACGTGAGCACTTGGTTGGCCGAACCGAAGTCGCTGTGGTCGGCGGGAACTGAGTTGTAGGCGATCGTGATGCTGCCGATTGCGGCAGCGACAGCGACGGTGAGGAGCGTCACCACCAGGAGCTGCTGGCGCCACTCGCGGCGGAACAGACGCCAGGCCCAGCGGATCAGCGGGCGGCGGGCCGCGATTCCACTCCGGCTGGGTCTTTGCGACGCCGGGCGGTGCGCGAGCGTCGTCATCGCCGGTCACCGGCCGCGAGGAGCGACTCCGGGCCAGGCGGTGCGACCGTCTGATCGACGATGTGGCCGTCGCGCAGGAACACGACGCGGTCGGCCCAGGACGCCAGGTGTGCCTCGTGCGTCACGACGACACCGGCGACGCCCCTCGCGGTGGCGGCCCGCAGCAGGCGCATGACGGCCTCGCCGTTCACGGAGTCGAGCGCGCCGGTCGGCTCGTCCGCGAGAAGCAGCCCGCGCTCGCCGACGATCGCTCGGGCGATCGCAGCCCGCTGGCGCTCGCCGCCCGACAGCTCGTCGGGGAAACGATCCGCGGTGTCCGCGACGTCGAGCTCCTCCATGGCCTCGAGCGCCGTGGTACGCGCGGTCTTGGCACGGATGCCGTCGAGCTCGAGGGGCAAGGCGACGTTCTCGACTGCCGTCAGCCCGGGAAGCAGGTTGAAGTCCTGGAAGACATAGCCGATCGATCGGCGCCGCATCTGAGCCTGAGCCGAGCGCGAGATGCTCGCGAGGTCGACCCCGTCCACCAGCACTTGGCCGCCGGTCGCCTCCTCGAGACTTCCGGCGATCGTCAGGAGCGTGCTCTTTCCCGAGCCGCTCGGGCCCATGATCGCGACGAGCTCGCCGCGCTCGACCGAGAGATCGACGTCGCTGAGCGCGTGCACCTCGGCCGGCCCGGAGCCGTAGACCTTCGATACGTGCCGCAGTTGGAGTGCGCTGGTCATGGCGAGACCTCCATCGGGTGAGTTGGTTCTGGTGCCATGTCGGCCAGGGCGACCGGTGGGAGGGACGGCTGCTGCTTCAAGCGGACGTCGGCGGCATCGAGCCAGTGGACGATCGCCTCGAGCCGGAAGAGCTCGGCATCGGCGACGAGCGCCAGCGCCAGGTCGTCCTCCTTCGCCGCAGCCTTGACCTGGGTATAGCGCTGCATGAGCTCGATCACGTGCCGGCGGTGCACCTGCAGGATCTCGTGGACGTCGGTCCCCGGGACCTGGAGGGCAACCAGCACCTTGATCACGAGCTCGTCGCGCGGAGGGGGCACGAGGTCGGGCGGGGTGCGAAGCCAGTCGGCCAATGCGCGGTCGCCGGCGGACGTGATCCGGTAGCGCTTCCGCGAGCGCTCGGCGTCGCCATCGTCGGTCTCGACGAGCCCGTCCCGCTCGAGACGCTGGAGCGTCGAGTACACCTGGCCGACGTTCAGCGGCCAGACCTCGCCGGTCCGCGCCTCGAACTCGTTCTGGAGCCGCAGGCCGTACTTCGGCCCTTCGCTCAGCAGGGCGAGGAGCGCGTGAGGGACGCTCACGAGTCGTTCCCAGTGAGAAGCATACTGGGTACTATACCCGGTATAGCTTGTTCAGCGCAAGTCTTTGCGGAAAGCCGCTGCTGCCACCTGAGTCGGGCACTGCTAGCCCGCCGGCGGGAGGCCGAGGCTCCCGCGCCGCCTCAGGAAGAGAGGTAGCGCGCCAGCGCGATATCGCCTACGAGAGACGTGCCCGACGCGGAGGTCGCACCGACCACGACGATCTTGCCGTCCGGCTGCTGCGCGAGCGCGAACGGCGTGTCGACCGCGCCGAAGTCCGTGACGGTCGCTGCGAAGCTCCGGTCTCGCCGACCGTCTGGCGAGAACCGCGCGACGACGAAGTCCCGCAGCGACGTCGTCCTGCCCGCCGTGACGATCCGGCCTCGGCGGTCGAGGGCGAGGGCATGCACGCCGTAACCGACGTTGCTGACGGTGACGCCGCCGGCGCCGAACGCGCGGTCGAGCGAACCGTCTCCGCGCAGGCCCACGAGCGCGAACCCGGCGCGACCGCCGCTGTGCCCATGTGTGCCGAGCACGACCCGCCCGTCGCGACGGACGGCGAGGTGGATGGCGCCGGCCCAATGGGGCCGGGTCTTCATCACCACCAGGCCGTCACCAGCGAACGCGCGGTCGAGCCGGCCGTCGAGTCGGTAGCGCGCTACGGCCAGCGCCATCGCCTGCGCTGGGTGGGACACCTGTCGCGCGCCGGCGACCACGATCTTCCCGTCGGGCGCCTGCTTCGCGTTCCGCCAGTCGACGCCCCGCGTGAGCGTCGACGTGCTGCCGTTCCGTCCGAAGCGGGAATCGAGACGACCGTCGGCCAGATAGCGCGCGAGAACGAGCCGATTCGGTGCCGCGCCGAGGACGAGGACTCGCCCGCCCGCCTGCCGCAGCAGACCGATTGCGCGCACTTCGAAGCCGAGATCGGTCACGACGACGCCTCCACTCCCGAAGCTCGGGTCGAGCGTTCCGTTGGATGCGTACCCGACGAGAGCGAGATCCCCGTCCCGCTGTGCTGCAACCACGATCCGCCCGTCGGGCTGCGCGAGCACCGCGCCCGCACCATCGTTGCCGCCGCCAAGGTCGGTGACGACTGTCCCATGGCCGTCCAGGCTCGAATCGAGACGGCCGGCAGCGTCGTAGCGCGCGAGCGCGACGTCGCCGCCGCTCCCTCCGGCGACGACCACGGCGCCGTTCGGCGCGATCGCGATCGAGCCCGCCCAGTCGAGCCCGCCCACGTCGGTGACCACCTTCCCCCCGGAGCCAAAAGCGGAGTCGGGCCGCCCGGGAGCGGCGAGCGCAACCGACAGCGACATGAGTGCGGCTAGCAGTACGACGACTCCGATGCCAATGCGCCGACCCATCGTTCTCGATGACGACAAGAGCGCCGAGCGGTTAGGCAAGTGTCCGGCCCTCCAGGAGCGTCTCGACGTCGTGGTCGTCGAGTGCAGCCGCGAGGCGACCGTCATCGAATACCGCCTCCCGGAGTGCCCGCTCACGATCCGTCAGCTCCGTCTCGTTCAGAGTTGTCAGCCAGCCCACCGTACCGGCGAGCTGTGCGAGCAGGGCGAGTGGGATCTCGCGCCGGAGGTCGTCGAGCGAGTAGTCCGTCACTCCGTCTTCGGCGAGAAGCGTGACGTAGCGGTCGAGCAGCTCGGCCTCGGCCGCGCGGCGGTCGTCGACGCTCAGCGAGTCGACGAGGAAGTACCCGACGTCCCACGCCGGTGCGCCGACGGAGACGGTCTGCCAGTCGAGCACCACGACGGAGCGCGCGCCCCGGGCGTCGAACAGCAGGTTGTCGAGGTGCAAGTCCCCGTGCGTCAGCGCGCGCGGCCGCCCGTACAGGGCGTCTACGACGACGGCGAGCTTCGAGCGCAGCCTCGACGCGACGCCGCAGAGAGCGGGAGGCGCGCGGTCGCCGAAGCGCTCCAAGAACAGCTCGGCCTGCCGCGCGTACCGCTCCTGCCACTCCCGGGGGTCGCGCCAAACGCGTGCGAAGCCGCTCGCCGGCGCGCGTTCTCCCCACCAGCGTGCGTGGAAACCCGCCAGCTCGTCGACGACGAGTGCCGCCTCGTCGATCGAGCACCCCTGCAGGACGTCGCCCTGGCGGCCGCCGCTCGCATCCTCGAGCAGCAGGACGACCCGCGCTTCGGACTCGTCGGCAGCGGAGTGGTAGAGCCTCGGAGCGCAGAGCGCCCCGATCTCGCGGTAGAAGCGCTCCTCGCGCGCGCAGCGTTCGTAGTAGCGGCGCATGAGGGCCGGATCGCGCTCCTGGAGCGCGCGATATCCGGAGACGGCGTCGTCCTTCGCCATCGGCAGCTTCGCAATCAGGGACTTCGGAAGGTCGCCGCGTTCGCGGTCGTAGTCGAGCTCGACGCGGACGACGACGCCGGTGAAGCCGAACTCCTCGCCGACGCGCTCCCAGCGAGCGGCAGTCACCCGCTCCTTCAGCGCGGCCGAGAGCCACTCCGGAGTCAGACCGTCCGGAGACTCGGGAATCGGCAGCTGCGCCACGCCCCGCATTCAACGCGACACCGTGCGCCGGGGCCAGCTCGGTGGGACCGCGTGCTTGCGTGCTTCGAGCGGTCGAAGCTACGCTCCGTCACCGATGACTCTCGCCTCGTTCGGCTGCTGGTGGTGGCGCAGGACGCGAGGCGGGAGCATGCGCTAGACAGCGCATTCACAGCCCGCTTCGCGACCGCCTCGGACGAGGCTCCTCTTCGTGCCCGATGACGCCGACCCACGCCATACCCGCCGACCTCATCACCCCGCTCGGGGCGTATCTCCGCCTGCGCTCCGCGGAGGGAGGCAGCTTCCTGCTCGAGTCGGTCGAACGCGGGCGCCTCGGGCGCAACTCGTTCGTCGGGGCCGGGGCGCGGCTCGTCGGCATCGACGAGGTCGAGCGGCTCGGCGCGCCGGCCGTGGGCTATCTCGCGTACGACCACGTGGCACGGCTCGAGCCAACCGTTCGGCTTCCGGCGGACGGGCCGCCGTTCGCGGAGAGCCTCTTCGTCGTTGCCGACACGCTCCTCCGCTTCGATCTGGGCGCTGGCGTCGTCGAGGTGCTTGCCGGAGATGCCGACGAGCTCACCCGCCTGCTCGAGCAGCCGCTGGCCGACGACCCGCGGCAATCTCGCGGACAGGCAGCGCCGCTCCGCCGCTTTCCGTCGCAGGCTCGCTACGAGGAGATGGTGCGCCGCTGCCAGGAGCACATCGTCGCGGGCGACGCGTACCAGATCGTCCCCTCGCAGCGCGCGGAGCGTCCGACCTCCGCGACCCCGCTCGCCGTCTACCGCGCGCTCCGGCGCGTCAATCCGTCGCCGTACCTCTTCCTGCTCGAGCTCGGCGAGCTCGCGCTCGTCGGCTCGTCGCCGGAGCGGCTCGTCGCGTGCGAGGACGGACGGGCGAGTGTCTGCCCGATCGCGGGAACGACGGCCGCCGGCGACGGCGATGCCGAGCGCTTGCTCGCGTCCGAGAAGGACCGGGCGGAGCACGTGATGCTCGTCGACCTCGGTCGGAACGACCTTTCGCGGGTCTGCCGCGCGGGGACCGTGCACGTGACCCGCTCGCTCGAGGTCGAGCGCTTCTCGCATGTGACGCACCTCGTCTCGGAGGTTGTCGGCGAGCTGCGTGACGGGGTGACCCCGTTCGACGTCCTCCGCGCGTGCTTCCCCGCCGGAACGGTCACGGGCGCGCCGAAGATCCGTGCGATGCAGATCATCTCGGAGCTCGAGGGGTACCGACGCGGCCCGTACGCGGGCGCCGTCGGGTACGTGCTGCCGGGCGGGACGATGGACACGTGCATCGCGCTGCGGACGATTGTGCTGGCCGACGGCGTCGCGCGGCTCCAGGCAGGGGCGGGGATCGTGGCAGACTCGGAGCCGGCGGACGAACATCGCGAGTGCCTCGCCAAGCTCGCCGCGCTCGAGGCGGCGATCGACCTCGCGGAGAAGGAGTACGCGTGAAGCTCCTCATGATCGACAACTACGACTCGTTCACGTGGAACCTCGTCCATCTCTTCGAGGAGCGCGGGATCGACGTGGTCGTGTTCAGGAACGACGCGCTCACCGTCGACGAGGCGGAGGCGCTCGCGCCGGACCGGCTCGTCGTCTCGCCCGGCCCGGGCCGCCCGGCCGACGCGGGGATCTCGGTGGAGCTGATTCGCCGCCTCGGCCCGCGCGTGCCGACGCTCGGCGTCTGCCTCGGACACCAGGCGATCATCGAGGCGTTCGGTGGCGAAGTCGGGCAGGCGAAGGCGCTGCTCCACGGGAAAGCGAGTCGCGTCCGCCACGACGGCGAGGGCGTGTACTCAGGGCTCCCAGGTGAGATCGAGGCCGGGCGCTACCACTCGCTCGCGGCGGTCTCGGTGCCGGACGCGCTGGTCGTCACCGCGCGCACCGACGACGGCGAGGTCATGGGGGTGAGGCACCACGAGCACCCGATCGAGGGCGTCCAGTTCCACCCCGAGTCCGTGCTCACGCCCGACGGGCCGGCGATGGCGGAGAACTTCGTGCGGTGATCGAGCCGGCCACCGCGATCGCGCTCGACGGCCGCAACCTCACGCGCAAGCAGGCGCGGAAGGTCATGCACGAGATCATGCGTGGCGAGGCGACGCCGGCTCAGATGAGCGCGTTCCTCGTCGCGCTCCGCGACAAGGGGGAGACCGCGGACGAGATCGCGGGTTTTGCGGAGGCGATGCGCGAGCACGTCCTGCCCGTGCGGCCGGCCCGCGCCGACGTCGTCGATCTCGTCGGCACGGGCGGGGACGGGGCACGGACGTTCAACATCTCCACGACTGCCGCGATCGTCGCGGCTGCTGCAGGCGCAGGTATCGCAAAACACGGCAACCGCGCCGTCAGCTCCCTCTCCGGGTCGGCGGACGTCCTCGAAGCGCTCGGCTTCACCCTCGAGCAGCCGCCCGAGCGCATCTCCGAGTCCATCGACCGGCTCGGCTTCGGCTTCATGTTCGCGCCGGCGCATCATCCGGCGATGAAGCACGCCGCACCGGTGCGCCGCGAGATCGGAACGCGCACGGTCTTCAACGTCCTCGGGCCGCTGACGAACCCGGCCGGTACGCGCGCGGGCGTCTTCGGCGTGTTCTCGCTCGGGCTCGTGCGCACGATCGCGGACGCGCTCGTCGCGCTCGATGCCCGCCGCGCGTTCGTCGTGCACGGCGCGCACGGAATCGACGAGCTCTCGCCGGCGGGCCCCAACGCCGTGTGCGAGATCCTCGACGGCCGCATCAGCGAGCACACGCTCGATCCCCGCGATCTCGGCATCGAGCGCTGCGCCCCGACCGAGCTCACCGGCGGCACGCCCGAGGACAACGCCCGCACCGTCCACGAGGTCCTCTCCGGTGTCCACGGCGGGAAACGCGACGCGGTGCTCCTGAACGCGGCCGGGGCCATCGCCGCCGCGGGGCACGCGGCCGACCTGCGCGAAGGAATCTCGCTCGCCGCTGCTGCGATCGACAGCGGCCGTGCGGCTGAGAGGCTCGAGGCGCTGGTGGCGTTCTCGGCGGAGAGTGCGGCGTGAGCCGGTTCCGGGACGCGCTCGCGCAGCCGGGGCTCACGGGGATCGCCGAGATCAAGCGCCGCTCGCCGTCGGCCGGCGATCTGCGGCCGGATGCGGATCCCGCGCGGCTGGCGGCTGGGTACGAGCGCGCGGGAGCGGCCGCGGTGTCGGTTCTGGTCGACCAGCGCTTCGGCGGGACCTGGGACGACCTCCGCGCGGCGCGGGCCTCGGCGTTGCTGCCGCTGCTCGCGAAGGGGTTCTTCGGGAGGGAGGACGAGCTGCGCACGGCGCGGGAGGCGGGCGCGGATGCGGCGCTGTTGATCTTGCGGGATCTCGACGACGCGGCGTGCGCGGAGCTACTCGAAGCGGCCGCCCGGCTCGGGCTGGAGACACTCGTCGAAGCTCATTCCAAGGCCGAGCTCGATCGCGCGGTTGCGCTCGGCGCGCCCGTGATCGGGATCAACGCGCGGGATCTCTCGACGTTCGAGATCGACCGCCCCGCGCAACTCGAGCTGGTGGCGCGTGCGCCGCGGGATCGGGTCGTCGTCGCCGAGTCGGGAGTCTCCACGCGAGCTCAAGGCGCCGAGGCCGAGCTCGCGGGGGCGGACGCGATCCTCGTCGGCTCGGCGCTGATGCGGGCGCCGGACCCGGCCGCGAAGCTCACCGAGCTTCTCTCGCGTCCGCTCGTGAAGGTGTGCGGGCTCACGCGCGACGAGGACGTGACCGTCGCAGCGAAGGCCGGCGCCGACCTGCTCGGCTTCGTCCTCGCCCCGGAGAGCCCGCGCGCCGCGGCCGAGGTCCTGCCGGTCCCGGACGGCACGCTCGCGGTCGCGGTGTGGGTCGGTGAGGCGGGCGAGAGCGCCGCCGACCTCGACCAGGTGCATCCGCCGGCCGAGGGCAAGGTCCGCGGACGCGACGCGGTCCTCCTCCGCGACGGCGCCGCCGTCGCGCGGCACCTCGACCTGCCGTGGGAGGAGGACGACCCGGGGCACTGGGAGCGCGCGGCTGCCGCCGAGGGCCGCATCGTGCTCGCGGGCAAGCTCGGTGCCGACAACGTCCAAGCTGCGATCGCGCGGGTCCGGCCCTGGGGCGTCGACGCGAGCTCGAGGCTCGAGACCTCCCCCGGCATCAAGGACCACACGCTCGTGCGGGCATACGTCGAGGCGGCCCGGTCGTGACCGCGACGTACGGCGAGTACGGCGGTCGCTATGTCCCGGAGACGTTGATCCCCGCGCTCGACGAGCTGACCGCCGCGTGGGACGTGGCCAAAGAGGATGCGTCCTTCTGGGACGAGGTGGACGAGCTCGGGCGCACGTACGCGGGTCGGCCGACGCCGCTGACCCGCACCGACCGCTTCGCTCCCCCGAAGCGCCTCTACCTGAAGCGCGAAGACCTCCTGCACACAGGCGCGCACAAGCTCAACAACACGCTCGGGCAGGCCGTGCTCGCGCAGCGGCTTGGCAAGCGGCGCATCGTCGCGGAGACCGGCGCGGGCCAGCACGGCGTCGCGACCGCCTCGGTGTGCGCCCGCTTCGGCCTCGAGTGCGTCGTGTACATGGGCGAGGAAGACATGCGCCGGCAGCAGCCGAACGTCGAGCGCATGGGCTTGCTCGGCGCCGAGGTGCGCGCGGTCGAGTTCGGCACGCGCACGCTCAAGGAGGCGACGAGCGAGGCGATCCGCGACTGGATCGAGAACGTCGAGACGTCGCACTACCTCATCGGCTCCTGCGTCGGCCCCGCGCCGTATCCGGAGCTCGTGCGGGAGTTACAGGCGGTGATCGGGCGCGAGACGCGGGAGCAGATCGTCGCCGCCGAGGGGCGCCTGCCGGATGCCGTCCTCGCCTGCGTCGGCGGCGGCTCGAACGCGATCGGCATGTTCGCGGGCTTTCTCGACGACGCCGGCGTCGAGCTCGTGGGGGTCGAGGCCGCGGGCGCCGCGTCGCTCTCGAGCGGCCGCCCGGCAATCCTGCACGGCGCGCGCTCGTCCGTGCTCGCCGACGAGGACGGGCAGGTCGCGGACGCGCACTCGATCTCGGCCGGGCTCGACTATCCGGGGGTCGGGCCGGAGCATGCGTCTCTCCGCGACTCAGGCCGCGTGCGGTACGTCACCGCGACGGACGAGGACGCGCTCGCGGCGTTCCAGAGGCTGGCCGAGACCGAGGGCATCGTCCCCGCGCTCGAGCCGGCACATGCGCTCGCAAGGGTCGCCGAGCTCGATGCCGAGCTCGTCGTCGTCTGCCTTTCCGGACGCGGCGACAAGGATCTGGCCGAGGCGCTGCGGGCGCTCGCGAACGGCTAGCCGATGGCAAAGACGCTCGTCGTCTATCTCATGTCCGAGCCCGAGACGCCGGAGCTCGCCGAGGCCGCGGTCGCGGGCGGCGCGGACGTCGTCGAGCTCGGGTTCCCGTTCTCCGACCCGCTCGCCGACGGGCCGGTGATCAGGCGGGCGGCGGAGCGTGCGCTCTCGCGCGGGATGCGGACCCGCGCCTGCCTCGACTGCCTCGCCGAGGTCCGTGCCCGAGTCGGCGACACACCGCTCGTGCCGATGACGTATGCGTCGCTGCTCGAGGCCTACGGCTGGGAGCGCTTCGCGTCCGATGCGGGCGCCGCCGGCGCGACGAGCCTCATCGTCGCGGATCTGCCCGCGGGCGAACGGCCCGAGCTCCGCCGCGTCCAGCTCGTCGCCCCGACCTCGACCGACGAGCGGATCGCGCTCGCGGCGCGCGAGACCGACGGCTGGCTGTACCTCGTCACGCTCACCGGCACCACCGGAGTTCGGGGCGAGCTCTCGTCTTCCCTCGGGAACCTCGCGGACCGCGCCCGGCGGCTAGGGCCGGGCGTGCCGCTGTACGCAGGGTTCGGGATCTCGACCCCCGATCAGGCGCGGGCGGCGGCCGACCTCACCGACGGCGTCGTCGTCGGCTCACGCGCGCTGCTCGCGGCCGACGAGGGCCCCGCGGTGCTGCACGACTTCGTCCAGTCGCTTCGCCAGGCGCTTGACGCGTAGACGCGCTCGACCGCTATCAACTTGGCGCGAAATTGTGACTCGGGGTCAGCGGACGGCCGATACCGTGTCTCCAGGGACACGGGAGTGCCCCTGGAGGTGCGTGGGGACAGGTGTGTTCATTGCGCCGCGCGCTTCCTGGCGCCAGCGCCGAGCGGACCAAGCTCGGAGTCACGATCCCGCGCAGGCCTCGAGCGCGTCTCCCGGCGCCCACACCGGATCCGCGTCGACGCAGTCAGTCCTCCCGGTCGACCTCGCGCTTCGTCAGCTCGAGCAGCTCCGCGAAGAACGCGCGCATGCCCTCCTCCGACAGCGGGCCTCCGTTCGCGCGCGCCAGCTCGTCGAGAAGCTCCCGCTCGCGGTCCGGGTCGACGAACGACAAGCCGAGGCCCTCCTTGCGCCGCTTCAGCTGCGCGACGAGCTCGAGCCGCGCGTTGACGCTCCCGAGGATCTGGCGATCGACGTCGGAGATCTCGCGGCGAAGCCGCTGGACGGTGGGATCGGAGGAGGCGTCGTTCATCGTCCGTTGCCCGCAGGGTACGAGCCGAAGACCCGCAGCTGCCGCGTGCGACCCCGCACCTCCGCCAGCCCCTCCCGCACGACGGGCGAGAGCGGATGCCCGTCGAGCACCGCATCGAACCGGTAGCGCCAGGGCGACTGTGGGATCGGCCGCGAGACGAGCTGGAGGAGGTCGATCCCGTGCCGCGCGAAGGGCTCGATCGCCCGGTGCAGCGCGCCCGGCTGGTGATCGGTGACGAACGAGAACGCCGTCCGCCACGCCGCGCCGTCGCCGTTCCCGTCCAGCCGCGTGTAGGTCGCGACCGACACGAACCGCGTGTACGCCTCGGGATGGTCGCCGACGTCGGCGGCGATCACCGTCAGCCCGTACAGCGACGCCGCGCGTTCGCTCGCGATCGCAGCCTCGGTCGGATCCGCGTCGGCCGCGACCTGGGCCGCCGCGTCGGCCGTCGTCGGCGCCGCGATCGCGGTCGCCCACGGCATCGCTGCGAGCAGCCGCCGGCACTGGTCGAGCGCAGCGGGATGCGAGTGGATGACCTTGATCTCCTCGATCGGCACTTCCCCCGGCGCGACGAGGCTGTGACGGATCGGCAGCACCGCCTCTCCGCAGATAGCGAGCGGCGACTCGTAGAGAAGATCGTGCGTCTCAGCGACGGGCCCCGAGAGCGAGCTCTCGATCGGGAGCACGCCGAACTCGACGTCGCCTCCGACCGCGGCCTCGACGACCGCCGTGAAGCTGGGCAGCGCGACGAGCTCGGCTTGCTCCGGGAAGAGCCGCTCGCACGCCGCCGCGCTGTGCGCGCCGTCGCGTCCCGGATAACCGACCGTCGTCATCCACTAAGAGTGCAGCAGCGCCGGATCGCGCGCCCGGGACCCGCCTCTACACTCACCGTCCGATGGCCGTTACCGCGTCGAACTGGTCACCCGCCTCGTGGCGCTCACTTCCCGCGGTCCAGCAGCCGGACTGGCCTGATCCCGATGCGCTCGCAGCCGTCCGGGAACGCCTGAGCGGGCTGCCGCCGCTCGTCTTCGCGGGCGAGGCGCGGGCGCTCCTCGCGGCGCTCGAGGACGTCTGTGCGGGCCGTGCGTTCCTGCTTCAGGCCGGCGACTGTGTCGAGTCGTTCCGTGACGTCTCCGCGCCCGCGATCCGCGAGAAGCTGAAGGTCCTGCTCCAGATGTCCGCCGTGCTGACCTACGGTGCCACGCTTCCGGTCGTGAAGGTCGGCCGCATCGCCGGGCAGTTCGCGAAGCCGCGGAGCGAGCCGACCGAGGTCGTCAACGGCGTCGAGATCCCGTCGTTTCGTGGCCACGTCGTCCACTCCGACGAGCAGACGCCGGAGGCGCGCACCCCCGATCCGGAGCGGCTCATTCAGGGCTACTACCAGGCCGCCTCGACGCTGAACCTGCTCCGCGCGTTCGCGAAGGGCGGCTTCGCCGACCTCACCCTCGTCCACACGTGGAACCGCGAGTTCGTCGCGAACTCGCCGGCCGGCCAGCGCTACGAGGCGCTCGCCGACGAGATCGAGCGCGCGCTCCGCTTCATGCAGGCGATCGGGATCGACCTCGAGCGCGAGCGGACGTTGCACGAGGTCGAGGTCTGGACGAGCCACGAGGGGCTCCTGCTCGAGTACGAGGAGGCACTCACACGGAAGGACTCGCTGACCGGCGAGTGGTACGACTGCTCGGCGCACCTGCTCTGGATCGGCGAGCGGACGCGCGACCCGGACGGCGCGCACGTCGAGTTCTTCTCCGGCGTCCGCAACCCAATCGCCGTGAAGCTCGGCCCCACTGCGACGCCCGACGACGCGGTCGCGCTCGCAGAGCGGCTGAACCCCGGCCGCATCCCGGGGCGCCTCACCTTCGTCGCCCGGCTCGGCGCGAGTCGCGTGCGTGAGCTGCTTCCTCCGCTGCTGCGCGCGCTGCGCGAGACGGAGATACCCGTCGTGTGGGTGTGCGACCCGATGCACGCGAACCTCGTCCGCACGCCGCTCGGCACGAAGACGCGCCACTTCGAGACGATCTGGGAGGAGCTCCAGGGCTTCTTCGCCGCCCACCGCGAAGTGGGAACCTGGCCCGGAGGCGTGCACCTCGAGTTCACCGGCGAGGACGTGACCGAGTGCCTCGGCGGCTCCGAGGCCGTGCTCGAGGAGCAGCTCGACCACCGCTACGAGTCGCTCTGCGACCCGCGCCTGAACGGCCGCCAGTCGCTCGACCTCGCGTTCCGCGTCGCCGAGCTCATGCGGGGCGCCGGCGGCGGTCCCTGGTGACGTCGTGCGACTCGCGGTCGTCGGCACCGGGCTGATCGGCGCCTCCGTCGGGCTCGCCGCAGCGAGGGCGGGCTTCGGGGAGGTGGCTGGCTGGGACCAGGACTCGCGCGTGCTCGAGGTCGCCGCTGAGCGAGGCGCGGTCGTCCCGGCGGCATCGCTCGAGGAGGCCCTCGCCGAGGCCGAGGTCGCGCTGGTGGCCGTGCCCGTGGCCGCGCTTCCGAGCGCCGTGCGCAGCGTCCTCGAGGCCGCGCCGGCCGGCTGCACCGTCACCGATGTGGGCTCGACGAAGGAGTCCGTCTGCGCGGCCGCGGCCGGCGACTCGCGCTTCGTCGGCGGCCATCCGATCTGTGGCGCTGAGACGCAGGGGCCGGGCCGCGCGAGCGCCGAGCTCTTCGACGGCGCGACCTGGTTCCTGACGCCGCTGGCTTCCACCGAGCCCGCGCGCTACCGCGCGATCCACGCGCTCGTCACGTCGCTCGGGGCGCGCCCCGTCGCCATCGACCCGGACGCGCACGATCGCCTCGTCGCGGTGACGAGCCACCTGCCGCACGCGCTGGCAAACGTCCTCCTGAACCAGGCGGGCGCCGCGCGCATGGACGGGCACGAGCCGCTCGCGGCGGCGGGAGGCTCGCTTCGCGACATGACCCGGATCGCTGGAGCGAATCCGCGGATCTGGGTGGACATCTTCCTCGACAATCGCGCCCCGCTCGCGACCGCGCTCGCCGAGCACCGCCGGCGCCTGGAGCAGCTCGAGGCCGCGCTCGCCGAGGGCGACGCGGGGTTCCTCGCCCGCTGGATCGGCGAAGCAGCCGGCAACCGCCGCCGGCTGCTCGAGACCGCGTACGAGGACGCGGGCAGTCTCCACCGCCTCCGCGTACACGTGCCCGATCGCCCTGGCGTCCTCGCCGGCATCTTCCAGGCGCTCGGTGCGCAGCGGATCAACGTCGCCGACTTCGACCTCGAGCACCTCTCCCACGACCGCGGCGGCACGCTCACGATCCTCGTCACCGGCGAGGAGGATGCGGCGCTCGCCGCCGCGATGCTCGAGGAGCAGGGCTACGGGGTCGTCGCCGCGCCGGTGGTCGAGGACGTCTAGGCCGCGTAGACTCTGACGCGTATGACGACCATGGTGACGCTCCGTGGCCGTCCGGCAACGACCCTCGCGGTCGGCGCCCGGGCAGCACTTCCTCCGCAGTAGCCGACTCGCAGCGGAGCTCGTTCGCGACGCGGGCGTGGAGCCCGGCGACCTCGTCGTGGACGTCGGCGCCGGCACCGGGGCGCTCACCCAGGCGCTCGCAGATGCAGGTGCACGCGTGTTGGCGCTCGAGCTGGACGGCGCACTGGCAGCGGGCCTCCGGCAGCGCTTCGCGGCTCGGGACGTCGAGGTCCTCGAGGTCGACGCGCGCGACTGGACCTGGCCGGAGAGCCCGTTCGCGGTCGTCGCCAACCTGCCGTTCGCAGGCTCGGGGTCGATCCTCAGCAGCCTGCTCGGCGACCCCCGGATCCCACTCAGGCGACTGGACGCGATCGTCCAGTGGGAGGCGGCGGTCAAGCACGCCGCGGTCTGGCCCGCGACGCTCAAGAGCACGCTGTGGGGCGCGTGGCACGAGCTCGCGGTCACCGCACGGATCTCGAGAAGCGCGTTCTCGCCGCCTCCCGTCGTCGACGCGGGCGTCCTCCGCGCGGTCCGGCGCGCCCGCCCGCTCGTGCCTGCCGCGCAGCACATCCGCTACGAGCGGTTCGCCGCCGGCGCATTCCGGTCGCAGCGCCCGCTGCGGACGGCTCTCCGAGCTCACGTCTCGCCGCTGGAGCTCAAGCGGCTCGCGCCGGCCCTCGGCTTCGCCCCCGATGCGCTTCCCCGCGATCTCGGCCCCGCGCAGTGGGCCGCGCTCTTCGCGTTCGCCGGCGCCCGCGGCCGGACGTAAGATCGAGTGCATGGAGGGTGCCGTCCACGACCGCGGTGGAGGCCCGGACGCGTCGCCGATCGACCGGTCCGAGCACGAGCTCGCGGACTGGGAGCTCCTCATGGACGCGCTCGTCGGCACGCTCGGCAGCTCCGGCGTCATGAACGTCGACGAGCTTCGCCGCGGGATCGAGAGCATGGCTCCCGACGCCTACGAGCAGGCGTCGTACTACGAGCGCTGGCTCTTCTCGGTCGAGACCGTCCTCACCGAGAAGGGCGTTCTTCAGCCGGGCGAGATCGACGCGAGGGTCGGCACGTGAGCTTCGAGCTCGGCCAACGCGTCAAGGTCGCTGCGCGGCCGCACACCGGCCACCACCGCACGCCCGACTACGTGAAGGGCAAGACCGGCCGGGTCGAGCGCGTGCACGCGTCGTTCGCGAATCCCGAGACGCGCGCGTACGGCACGGACGGTCAGCCGGCGCAGACGCTCTACCTCGTCGGCTTCGACCAGCACGAGCTCTGGCCGGAGTACGGCGGCGCAGCCGGCGACCGCCTCCTCGTCGACGTTTTCGAGCACTGGCTGGAGCAGGCGTGACGCACGACCACGACCACGACCACGATCACGACCCGATCGGGAACGACGGCGAGCCCGAGGCCGCTGCCCGCGTTCGCGCACTCGAGCAGATCCTCGTCGAGAAGGGCGTGGTCGATCGCGAGAGCGTGCGCAGGCGCATCGACTGGCTCGTCTCGCGCACACCGGCGGACGGCGCGCGGCTCGTGGCGCGCGCGTGGGTCGACTCCGACTTCAAGCGCAGGCTTCTCGAAGACGCACGCGCAGCCGCGCTCGAGCTCGGCCTCGACCCCGGCCCTTCGCCGGTCGTGGTCGCGCTCGAGAACACCGAATCCGTCCATCACGTCGTCGTCTGCACGCTCTGCTCGTGCTACCCGCGGGCGCTGCTCGGCCCGCCGCCCGACTGGTACAAGAGCCTCCCGTACCGCTCGCGCGCCGTGTCCGACCCCCGCGGCGTGCTCGAGGAGTTCGGGCTGGAGCTGGACGAGGGGCTCGAGGTGCGGGTCGTGGACTCGACCGCGGACGTCCGTTACCTGGTGGTTCCGCGACGGCCATCGGGGACGGACGCGCTCGGAGAAGGCGAGCTCGCCGCGCTCGTTACGCGCGACTCGATGATCGGCGTCGCGCAGCCGCGGGCGCCCGAGCCCGCCGGCGCTACGTCGGCCTGAGGACGACCTCGATCGCGGTGCCGCGGCCCGGCACCGAGCGCAGGCTCAGCTCCCCCTGGATCGCGTCCGCGCGCAGCTTCATGTTCTCCAGCCCCTGGCCCGCTTCCGCCGTCTCCTCGTCGAAGCCGACACCGTCGTCGCGCACGAGCACGACGCGGCGGCCGTTCCGCTGCGTGATCTCGACGTCCACGTGCGTCGCCCCCGCGTGCCGGCGCGCGTTCCCGAGCCCCTCCTGCACGATCCTGAAGACCTCGATCTGCTCGTCGGGCGCGAGCCGTACCGTGCGGTCGACGTCGAGCTCGACGTCGAGCTCACCGTCGGCGGTCAGCACCTCGACGTACCGGCGCAGAGCGGAGTCGAAGCGGGCCGAGCCTCCCGCGGAGGACAGGGCGAGCACGGCGAACCGCGCTTCCTGTTGCGCCGCCGTGGAGGCGCGCTTGAGGCGCGGAAGGACCTGCTCGAGTGTTCCGCCCGTCTCGAGCATGTTCACCTGCGTCGAGATCGCGAACAGGTACTGCGCCAATCCGTCATGGATCTCCCGCGCCACGCGCGCCCTCTCATCTGCGACAGCTCGGCCGAACTCGGCATCTGCGATGGCCCGCCAGACCCCGACGAGCAGAAGCCCGTAGGCGATGAGCCGCAGGAAGTCACCCTGCAGCACGAACTCGCTCGAGACCACGGGCGTGAGCACGAGGTGGAGGTCGGCGAAGAGCGCGAGGGTCACCGACAGGCAGAGCCAGCTGTCGAGGTCGCGTCCATAACGGCGATAGCGCAGCGCGAACCCGAGCAGCGCGATGAACCAGAGGACTGCGAGCAGCATCGCCGCGAAGACGACGGAGGACCCCTCGACGAGCTCGACCGCCGTGTCCGCGTTGCCCCACTGCGGCGTGCTGAGCCCCATCCCGGCGGATGCGAGCAGGGCCGCGACTCCGATGCCGACGGCGACGAGCGCAGGGCGGCGCGACTTGAGCCGACCGTCCGCCCAGGGCGCGACCGCGATCAACGCCGCGCCCAGGAGTCGGGACCCGACGAGAGCCCACGCGGCTTCGGGCGGCATGCTGTCTCCTCCGAGCACGGGTACGAGCCCGAACACCGTCGTCCCGAGCGCGATGCTCCAGAATCCGGCCGCGACGAGCAGGTCGAGCGCGCGGCCGTCGACGAGGAAGCGGACGCTCGCGAGCACGGACACGATCGCGGCCACGACCGCGACGGCGGTGTCGAGCACGAGCCGCGTCTCGGGCAGCTCGTAGGCGGACTGGAGCGCTTCGCTGATGGCGAATAGGCCCGTCGCCGAAGCCAGCAGCCCGATGAGCAGGATCTCGCCCACGAGCCACGAGCGATAGCTCTGCGAACGCTGATGTTCCACCTACCTCTTGTCGGCAGGCCGCTCCTTGCCGATAAGGGGGGCATGGCCGAGCGAATCCTGCTCGTCGACGACCATCCCCTGACCCGGGATGCCCTCGCCGCCTTGCTCGCGCAGCAGGGCTTCGAGGTCGTCGGCGACGCCTCGAACGGCGAGGAGGCGATCGCCGCCGCCGAGCGGCTCCAGCCCGATCTCGTCCTTCTCGACCTGACTATGCCCGGGATGGACGGTCTGACCGCGCTTCCTGGAATTCGCGAGGAGGCGCCGAACAGCGAGGTCGTCGTCCTCACGGCGTCGGACGCGGAGGAGAACCTCCTGGCCGCGATCCGGGCCGGTGCGGCCGGCTACCTGCTGAAGACCGAGCCTCCCGAGCAGATCGCGACGTTCCTCCGTGGCGTCGTCCGCGGCGAGGCCGCGCTCTCGGGCGGCGTCGCACGCAGACTGCTCGATCGCGTTCGCGAGGGGGGCCGTCTCGATGGCATTCCCGAGGAGATCACGCGAGTGCTCTCCGCCCGCGAGGTCGAGGTCCTGCTCCTGCTCGACGAGCACCTGGGGACGGACGAGATCGCGCAGCGCCTCTACATCTCCGAGCACACCGTCCGCTCGCACGTGAAGAGCCTGCTCCGCAAGCTCGGCGTGTCGTCCCGGCGCGAGGCGCTCGAGCGCCTCGAGACCGCGCGCGGCTAGTCGCGCGAGAACCCGTCGAGCGCGGCCTCGACGAGTCCCGGCAGCGTCTCGAGGTTGTAGCCACCTTCGAGCACGGCGGCCAGGCGCGGGCCGAGCCCGGCGCAGCGGCGCGCTAGGTCGCGGAATCCCTCATCCGTGACCCGCATCTGCGCGAGCGGGTCGTCCTCATGGGCGTCGAACCCGGCGGACACGAGCACGAGCTCGGGCTCGAACGCGCCTACCGCAGGCTCGACGACCTCCCGAAAGACCTCTGCGTAGACGTCGTCCCCGGATCCGGCCGGCAGCGGGATGTTCAGCGTGTTCCCGCTGCTCGTTCCCGGCCCGCCCGTGCCCGGCCAGAAGGGCCACTGGTGCAGCGAGACGAACAGCACGTCGGGATCGCCGCGGAAGAGCTCCTCGGTCCCGTTTCCGTGGTGGACGTCGAAGTCGACGATCGCGACACGTCGGTGGCCGAGCTCGGCCTGCGCGTGGCGTGCCGCGATGGCGACGTTGTTGAAGATGCAGAAGCCCATCGCGAGCGACTCGAACGCGTGGTGTCCGGGAGGGCGGACGAGCGCGAAGCCCTCGCGCTCGACGGCCGCGATCGCGCAGCCCGCGGCGAGGCGCGCCGCCTCGCAGGTCGTCGGGTCCGCGTACGTGTCCTCGTCGAGCCACACCTCCTCGTCGATCTCGTCGATGAGGTCGACGTACGCGTCCGAGTGCACGCGCTCGATCTGCTCGCGCGTCGCCGGCTGGCCCTCGTCGAAGTCCGGGAACCGTGCGTGCAGCGCCGCGAGCCGCTCCGGGATCTCATCGTGGCGATGCGGTCCGGGGGAGTGCAGCTGCGCGAGCGACGCGTGGCTGATCACGTCCACGACGTCGCCTCCTCGAACCGGCCGGCGAGCCTGTCCATCCCCAGCTCGCGGACGTGGGCCGCGGCAGCCCCCCAGTCCGGCGTGACGTCGGGGAGCTCCGGGATCGGCGCCGAGCTCTGCATCGTGGCGATCTCGCGGTAGAGCCTGAGTGCGTCCGCCTCGACCGAGAAGCGGCCGGCTTCGAGGAGTGCGTCGAGCGAGCCGTACTGCGCGAGGAGCTCCGCCGCCTTCTTCGGGCCGATCCCGCGCGCCCCGGGGATCTTGTCCGACGGGTCGCCACGGAGCGCGATGAAATCCGGCACCTGCTCCGGGTCGACGCCGTAGCGCTCGCGCACCTCGTCCGGCCCGATGCGCGCCGGCGCCTCGCCGCGCACGGGCTGGAGGATGGTCGTCTTGGCGCTCGCGAGCTGGAAGGCGTCGCGGTCGGACGTCGCGACGAGCACCGTCCCTCCCGCAGCTTCCTCATGCGCGACGGCCGCGCCGAGGAAGTCGTCGGCCTCGTACCCCGGCGCCTTCGCCACTGCGAGACCCGACGAGGCGACGAGCGCCGGCATGAGCGCAAGCTGCTCGAGCAACTCGTCCTCGAACTCCCTGCCGCTCTGGTACGCCTCGAGCGCCTCGTGGCGGTAGGTCGGGACCTCGAGCGTGTCCCACGCCACGAGCACGCTCCGCGGCCGCTCGTCCTGCCACAGCCGCAGGAGCATGTTCGAGACCCCGAACAGCATGTTCCCGGGGCCGCCGTCCCCGCGCCGGATCGACTTCGGGATCGCGTGATACGCGCGGTGCGCGAACGAGTCGCCGTCGACGACGAGCAGCGGTGTCATGCAAGCGACTCCTCGAGCTCCTCGATCGCAGTCTGGAGCCGCTCGGTGGCGATCCGTGCGCCGTCCTCGGCCCCGTCGAGATCCACGAGCTCGACCGGGGTCCCGTAGCGCACGCGCAGCGGCCCGACGCGCGCAAGCCGATCGGTGCCTGCGACCGCCGCGGGCACGAGCGGCACGCCCGCCTCGAGCGCGATCCGCGCCGCGCCGGTGCGCCAGCGGGCCTCGTGCTTCTTGCGCATGCCCTTCTTGCGCCGCGTGCCTTCCGGGAACATCACGACCGCGTGGCCTTCGCGGCACAGCGACACGGCCGTCGCGATCGCCTCCTCGTCCCGCTCGCCGCGCCGCACCGGGAACGCGCCTCCTGCGCGGGCGAACGCGCTGAACGGGAACCAGAAGAGCTCCGACTTCGCCATGAACCGGAGGAACCGCCGCGGGAAGAGCGGGACTCCGAGCGGCCACGGGTCGAAGTTCGACAGATGGTTGGCCGCGAGGACGAATCCGCCCGCGCGCGGCACGTTCTCCGCGCCTCTCACTCGGAGCCTGAACACCGTCTTCAGGACGGGCCAGCTGAGGGCCGCGATCGCGAAGTAGAGCCAGCTCGGCCTGGGAGCTTCCTGCACGCGCGGCAGTATCGCGGCCTTGCGTGGCGACGCGTCGGCGCTAACCTGTCGCGCCGATGGCAAAGAGCCTGGTCATTGTCGAGTCCCCCGCAAAGGCGCGGACGATCGGCCGCTACCTCGGCGGCGACTACGCCGTGGAGTCGAGCATCGGCCACATCCGCGACCTCCCGAGCCGCGCGTCGGACGTTCCGGCCGCGGAACGCAAGCGCTTCGGCGCGCTCGGCGTCGACGTCGCGGAGGGCTTCGAGCCGTACTACATCGTCGACACGGAGAAGAAAAAGGTCGTCAGCGCGTTGAAGAAGCATCTCCAGGGCGCCGACGAGCTCCTGCTCGCGACGGACGAGGACCGCGAGGGCGAGGCGATCGCCTGGCACCTCGTCGAGGTCCTGAAGCCGAAGGTCCCAGTCCGGCGCATGGTCTTCCACGAGATCACGAAGGAGGCCATCGCCCGCGCGCTCGAGGAGACGCGGGACATCGACCAGGATCTCGTGGACGCGCAGGAGACGCGGCGCATCCTCGACCGCCTCTACGGCTTCGAGGTCTCGCCCGTGCTCTGGAAGAAGGTCATGCCGCGCCTCTCGGCAGGGCGCGTGCAGTCGGTCGCGACGCGGCTCGTCGTCGAGCGCGAGCGCGAGCGGATCGCCTTTGTCTCGGCCGGATACTGGGACCTGCTTGCGACCTTCGATCCCGGCTCGTTCGAAGCGCGCCTGCTCGCCGTCGCAGGCAAGCGGGTCGCACAGGGGCGGGACTTCGCCCCCGACGGGACGCTCCGCGACGAGGGCCTCACCGTCCTCGTCGAGAGCGACGCTCGCGGACTGGCGGAGCGACTCGAAGGCGCGACCTACACCGTCCGCACCGCCGACGAGAAGCCGTACCGCCGCCGCCCCGCCGCGCCGTTCCGCACCGCGACGCTCCAGCAGGAGGCGAGCCGCAAGCTTCGCTTCTCCGCGCAGACGACGATGCGCGTCGCCCAGCGGCTGTACGAGTCGGGCTACATCACGTACATGCGGACCGACTCGACGACGCTGTCAGAGTCCGCTCTCGCCGCCGCTCGCGCGCAGGTGAAGCAGCTCTTCGGCGGCGACTACGTCCCCGAGAAGCCACGGACGTACGGGCGCGCGGTCGCGAACGCGCAGGAGGCGCACGAGGCGATCCGCCCCGCCGGTGACACGTTCCGGACGCCCGACGAGATCAAGGGCGCCGTCTCGCGCGACGAGCACGCGCTGTACGACCTCATCTGGAAGCGGACGCTCGCGTCGCAGATGGAGGACGCGCGCGGTCAGACCGTGTCTCTTCGGATCGCCGCCACGTCGTCCGCCGGCGAGGACGTCGAGTTCGCCGCCTCCGGGACGGTGATCACCTTCCGCGGCTTCCTCGCCGCCTACGAACCGGGCCGCGACGAGCCCTCGGACGACGACGAGGAGCGGAAGCTTCCGCAGCTCGAGGTCGGCCAGGAGGTCACGGCCGTCTCCCTCGAGCCGGACGGCCACGCGACGACGCCTCCGCCGCGCTACACGGAGCCGACGCTCGTGAAGGCGCTCGAGGACCGCGGCATCGGCCGTCCCTCGACGTACGCGGCGATCCTCTCGACGATCGTCGACCGCGGGTACGTGTTCAAGAAGGGGACCGCGCTCGTGCCGACCTTCCTCGCGTTCGCGGTCGTGAACCTCCTCGAGCGCCACTTCGAGCAGCTCGTCGACTTCGACTTCACGGCGCGGATGGAGGACGACCTCGACCGGATCGCGGCCGGCGACGAGGAGCGCGTCGCCTGGCTCGGGCGCTTCTACTTCGGCATCGACGGCGAGCCCGGCCTCCACCACCTCGTCACCGAGCACCTCGACGAGATCGACGCGCGCGCCGTCAACTCGATCGCGATTCCGGGGAGCGAGGCCGTCGTGCGCGTCGGCCGCTACGGCCCGTACCTCGAGCGCGGGGACGAGCGCGCGAACATCCCCGCCGACCTTGCGCCCGACGAGCTGACCGCGGCGAAGGCCGAGGAGCTCCTCGCGCAGCCGGACAACCGCCCGCTCGGCCCCCACCCGGAGACGGGGCACGAGATCATCGCCCGCGTCGGCCGCTACGGGCCGTACGTGACCGAGGTGCTGCCCGAAGGTGCGGAGGAGAAGCCGCGAACGGCGTCGCTCTTCGCGTCGATGTCGCCGGAGACCGTCACGCTCGAGGATGCGGTCCGACTGCTCACGCTGCCGCGCGTCGTCGGCGAGATCGACGGCGAGGAGGTCACCGCGCAGAACGGCCGCTACGGCCCGTACGTCAAGCGCGGCACGGACTCCCGCTCGCTCGAGAGCGAGGAGCAGCTCTTCACGGTCACGCTCGACGACGCGAAGGCCCTGCTCGCGCAACCACCCCGGCGGCGAGGGCGGGGCGCAGCGCGCGGGCCGCTGCGCGAGCTCGGCGCGGATCCCTCGAGCGGCAAGCCGATCGTGGTCAAGGACGGCCGCTTCGGGCCGTATGTCACGGACGGAGAGACCAATGCCAGCCTGCGCAAGGCGGACACGGTCGAGGGCGTCACGGTCGAGCGCGCGTCCGAGCTGCTTGCGGAAAGACGCGCTAAGAGCGCGTAAAGACGTTCGCGCGGGGGTTTTCGACGTCCGCGCGACCGGTCATTATCTAACTGCCTGAACGCCGCAACGTCTCAGGTGAGTTGAGGGGCCTCAGGCTCCTGAGCGTACGCGCCACGTGAACCGCCGAGGCATCGGTGGCGGAATATCTGGAAGAGGCGACGACGTTGAGGAGCTTGTGACGCCTCAGAAGCGGTGATCACCCCTGGAAAGAGAAGGAAACCCGCCCTAAACTTCGTAAGTTTGTTGCTTCGCCAAGTCGCCGATTTCGAAAGGACGAACATTCAGTCTTGACCCAGAACCAGCTAATCGAACTGCTCGAGTCCGAGCACGTGAAGGCGCTGATCGAGCGCGCCGAGGAACATGGGGGCAGCCTCGCTGTCACCGACATCGAGGCGTTCGTGCTCGAGCACGAGCTCGGTGAGGACGACGCCGAGCTGCTCCAGCGCGAGCTCGAGGCGCACGGCATCGAGATCGCCCACGCGGACGCCGAGGCCGCCGAGAAGGAGGCCGAGAAGCCGCAGTACGAGGCCGGCGCCGTCTCGGGCGCCGCCGACAGCCTCCAGCTCTTCCTGGCCGACGTCGGCCGCCACAAGCTGCTGACCGCCTCCGAGGAGGTCGCGCTTGCCAAGCGCATCGAGCGCGGCGACCCCGTCGCGAAGCGGACGATGATCGAGTCGAACCTCCGTCTCGTCGTCTCCATCGCGAAGGGCTACCGCGGTCTCGGAGTGCCGTTCCTCGACCTCATCCAGGAGGGAACCCTGGGCCTGAACCGCGCCGTCGAGAAGTTCGACTGGCGCCGAGGCTTCAAGTTCTCGACCTACGCGACCTGGTGGATCCGCCAGTCGGTGCAGCGTGCCGTCGCCAACCACGCGCGCACGATCCGCGTTCCCGTCCACGTCGTCGAGCGGCAGCAGAAGCTGTCGCGCGCCGCCCGCCGGCTCGAGGTCGAGCTCGGGCGCGAGGCGACGAAGGAGGAGCTCGCGGAGGCCACCGGCCTGCCGCTCCAGCACGTCGACGAGGCGCTCGGCGCCGCGCACGCGTCGGTCTCGCTGAACCAGACCGTCGGCGCGGACGACGAGGGCGAGCTCGGCGACCTCTTCGCCGACCGCGAGGCGGCCGACCCGTTCGACGAGGCCGAGGAGTCGCTCCGGCGCCAGAGCATCCGCCGCGCGCTCGACGCTCTGCCCGAACGTGAACGCCGGATCCTGGAGCTCCGCTTCGGGTTCGAGGGCGAGCCGTGGACGCTCGAGGCGATCGGGCACGAGCTCGACCTGACGCGCGAGCGCGTCCGGCAGCTCGAGGGCCAGGCGCTCAAGCGCCTCGAGGCGCTGCGCGACCTCGCCGGCCTCGCGGCCTAGTCGTACACACGCGATCATTCGAGAGGCGGGCAGATGCCCGCCTCTCGGCGTTAAGACGGTCGTTTGCGCGTGTCGATCGGCCTTGCCGACGGCTTGGCTCTTGCGATACTGCCGTTCTTGCCGCCGAAACAAGCGAAGGGAGAGTTCATGGGAAGGCTGAAGGTGCTGGCACTGGCCGGCGTCGCCGCCATGCTTGCGCTCGGCACGATCGGCTGCGGGGGTGGAGGCAGCGGCGGAGACGACACGCTCGTGTTCGGGACTGCGTCCGATCCGACCGCGCTCGACGGCGCACTGATCTCGGACGGGGAGTCGCATCCGCGTCCTCTACCAGATCACCGAAGGTCTCACCGCGCTCAGTCCGGGCACCTCCGACGTCATCCCGTCGCTTGCGACCGAGTGGACGACGAGCGCGGACGGCCTGCTCGTGGACCTTCACTCTCCGCGAGAACGTCACGTTCCACGACGGCGAGCCGTTCAACGCCGAGGCGGTCTGTTTCAACTTCGACCGTTGGTTCAACTTCCCGCCGGCCCTGCAGGGCGACGGGACGACGTACTACTGGCAGTACGGCTTCGGAGGCGGGTTCAAGAACCCCGCCGAGGGCAGCCCGACCGCGGAGGACAGCCTGTACAAGAGCTGCGAGGCGACCGACGATCTGACGGTCACGCTGAACCTGACGAAGCCGTCGTCGACGATCCTCTCGACGCTCACGCTGCCGAGCCTCCACATCGTGAGCCCGACAGCGCTTCAGGAGTTCGAGGCGGACGCGGGCGCGCAGAACGAGGACGGCATCTTCCAGCCGAGCGGAACGTACGCCACCGAGCACCCGACCGGCACCGGGCCGTACAAGTTCGAGTCGTGGACCGTCGGCGAGGAGGTCACGCTCGTCCGCAACGACGACTATTGGGGCGAGACGGCGCTGACCGAGACGCTGATCTTCAGGCCGATCCCCGACAACGCCGCGCGGCTCCAGGCGCTGCAGACCGGCGAGATCCAGGGATACGACCTCGTCGAGCCGCAGGACGTCGAGACGATCGAGGGCGACTCCGAGCTGCAGCTGCTCGAGCGTCCGCCGTTCAACGTCGGCTACATCACGATCAACCAGGCGAAGCCGCCGATGGACAACCCGCTCGTGCGGCAGGCGGTCGCGCACGCGATCAACAAGGAGCAGGTCGTCAACGGCTTCTACGGCGGACGCGGCGTCGTCGCGATCGAGTTCATGCCGCAGGAGATCTTCGGCTGGGCGAGTGACGTGCCGACGTACGAGTTCAACCCCGCCCGCTCGCGGCAGCTCCTCCAGCAGGCCGGGACTGACGCTTCCGGTCGAGGTCGAGTTCTGGTATCCGACGGAAGTCACTCGTGACTACATGCCGGACCCGAAGCGGAACTTCGAGGCGTTCGCGGACCAGCCTCAACGCTGCCGGGTTCCGGGTCACTCCGCGAGACGGCCCCGTGGCGCCCGGACTATGTCGGTCACGGGTGAACGAGGGCAACGCCGGACACCTCAACCTGATCGGCTGGATCGCCGACTTCGCGGATCCCGACAACTTCATCGGGACGTTCTTCCAGTCGCCGTCGGCGCAGTTCGGGCTGGACGATCCGGAGATCCACGACGTCCTCGACCGGGCCGAGATCGAGACCGACTTGGCCCGCGCGGACGGCGCTCTACGAGCAGGCCAACCGGCTGATCATGGCGAACATCCCCGGCGTTCCGTACGTGCACGCAACCGCGGCTCTCGCCTTCCGGAGCACCGTCACGGGCTTCGTGCCCGAGCCCGGTCGGCGTCGGCGGTGAGGCGTTCGCAACGGTCTCGTCTCGGCGACGAGGAAGAGCAGACCGAGGAGACCGAGACAGAAGAGACTGGGTAACACGTTCGTGGGCAGTCGGCGGACGACGAGCCTGATGCTTCGCTTCGTCGTCCGCCGACTGCTCCTGCTCGTCCCGATCCTCCTCGGGCTCTCGATTCTGGTCTTCCTCTGGATCAGAGCCCTACCGGGGGGCCCGGCGGAGTCGCTTCTCGGCGAGCGCGCGACGCCGGAGGCGATCGAGCAGATCGAGCGCACGTACGGTCTCGATCGCCCGATCTGGGAGCAGTATCTGCAGTACCTCCAGAGCCTTGCCCAGGGCGAGCTCGGCACGAGCATCTCCTCACGGCGGCCCGTGACCGAGGAGATCGGGCGGACGGTTCCCGGCGACGGTCGAGCTCGCGCTGGCGGCGATGATCTTCGCCATCGGCGCTCGGCGTCCCGCTCGGCTTCGTCGCCGCCAAGCGCTACGGGGGCGCCGTCGACCACGGCGAGCCTGGTCGCGTCGCTGATCGGGATCTCGATCCCGATCTTCTTCCTCGCGATCTTGCTCAAGTACGTCTTCGCCGTCCAGCTCGGGCTGTTACCAACGATCGGCCGGCAGGACGTCCTCATCGACGCCGACCACCCGACGGGCTTCTACGTCGCTCGACGGGATCATCACGCTCAACCCGGAGTCGACCTGGGACGCGATCGAGCATCTGATCCTCCCGGCCATCGCGCTCGGCTCGATCCCGCTTGCGATCATCGCGCGGATCACGCGCTGCGTCCGTGCTCGACGTGCAAAACGAGGACTACGTGCGCACCGCGCGCGCGAAGGGCATCGCCCCGCGGCTCGTCGACCAGCGCCACATCTTCCGGAACGCGATGCTGCCGGTCGTCACGATCATCGGCCTGCAGACTGGCCTGTTGCTCTCGGGGGCGATCCTCACCGAGACGGTCTTCGCGATCCCGGGGATGGGGTCGTGGCTCGCGGAGGCGATCGGCGACCGCGACTACCCCGTGCTCCAGGGTGGGATCCTCTTCGTCGCCGTCATCTTCGTGCTCGTGAACCTGTTCGTCGACATCTCGTACGCATTCCTCGACCCGAGGATCCGGGTGAGCTGACGTGTCGGTCGCCGAGCTCGAGAGCCGCGAGATCGAGCTCGAGGGGCCGACCGGCCTCTGGGGCGAAGCCTGGCATCGTCTCGTCCGCAACCCGGGAGCGATCGTCGGCTTCGCGCTCGTGGCGCTGTTCGTCCTGACCGCGATCTTTGCGCCGCTGATCGCGACACACGACCCACGCGATCAGGACCTCTCTCTGATCGCCGACGGCTGCTGTCCCGGTCCGTCGGCCGAGCACTGGTTCGGCGTCGACGACCTCGGTCGGGACGAGTTCTCGCGGGTCGTGTACGGAGCGCGTTACTCGCTGCTGATCGGCGTCGTGGCGGTCACGGTGGGCGTCAGCATCGGGCTGCTCCTCGGGTCCGTCTCGGGGTTCCTCGGGGGTTGGACCGACACCTTCGTCATGCGGGGGATGGACATCATGCTCGCGATCCCCGGCCTTTTGATGGCCATCGGGATCGCCGCCCTCTTCCAGCCCGGACTGTTCTCGATCATGATCGCGATCGGGGTCGTGAACATCCCGATCTTCGCGCGTCTCTTACGCGGGTCCGTGCTGGGCCAGAAGGGGAACGACTTCGTCCTCGCGGCCCGGGCGATCGGCGTCCCGCGGCGGACGATCCTCTTCTCGCACATCCTCCCGAATGCGATCTCGCCCGTGATCGTCGCTGCCACGCTCGCGCTCGCTACGGCGATCATCGACGCCGCCGGCCTCGGGTTCCTCGGGCTCGGGCCGCAGGACCCGTCTACTCCCGAGTGGGGAACCATGCTGTCGGACACGGTCCGTTACCTCCAGACGGCACCCCACCTCGCGATCATCCCGGGACTGGCAATCGTGATCTCGGTGCTCGGCTTCAACCTCATCGGGGACGGGCTGCGGGAAGCGCTCGACCCGAAGCTCCGAGGACGCGCGTGACGCTGCGCGAGCCGCTTCTCTCGGTCGAGGATCTCCGCGTCGAGTTCTGGACGAGCCGCGGCACAGTGCACGCCGTGAATGGCATCTCATTCGAGATCGCCGCCGGAGAGACGCTCGGGATCGTGGGGGAGTCGGGGTGCGGCAAGAGCGTGACCTCGCTCGCGCTGCTCGGAATCCTGTCGCGGGCCGGGCGGGTCACGGGCGGACAGGCGCTCTTCGGCGGCAGAGATCTGCTCGCGCTCGACGACGGCGAGCTGCGGAAGATCCGTGGCCGCGAGATCGCGATGATCTTCCAGGATCCGATGTCCTCGCTCAACCCGGTCCTCACGGTCGGACGGCAGATCCGCGAGGCGCTCGAGACCCACTTCGACATGGAGAAGCGGGAAGCCAACCGTCGCGCCGGCGAGCTGCTCGAGCAGGTCGGCATTCCCGGTGCGAGACAGCGGCTGAACGACTATCCGCATCAGTTCTCCGGCGGGATGCGGCAGCGCGCGATGATCGCGATGGCGCTCGCCTGCGAGCCGAAGCTGCTCATCGCGGACGAGCCGACGACGGCGCTCGACGTCACGATCCAGGCCCAGATCCTCGACCTGCTGCGCGAGATCGTGGCCGAGCGGGACACGGCGGTCATCCTCATCACGCACGATCTCGGTGTCGTGGCGGGCATGTGCGAGCGCGTGCACGTGATGTACGCGGGGACGTTCGTCGAGACCGGGAGCGCGCGGCAGATCTTCGCGCGGCCGCGGCATCCGTACACGTTCGGGCTGCTTCAGAGCATCCCGCGGCTCGACGCGGGCCGGCGGCAACCGCTCCGGCCGATCCAGGGTGCCCCGCGCGACATGCTCAGCCCGCCCGATTCGTGCCCCTTCGCTCCACGCTGCCCCAACCGGATCGAGATCTGCGTTCAGGAGCTTCCGGCGCTCGAGCGACTCGACTCCGGGCAGAAGGCGGCCTGCTTCAACCCGATGGCGCCGGATGCGTGGGAGCGGGCGCGACTCGAGGGCGTCGCGTGAGCGAAGCGGGCGGCGACGGCCCGCTCGTCGAGCTCGACGACCTGAAGGTCTACTTCCCGATCACGAGCGGCCTCATCTTCAACCGCCACGTGGGCGATGTCCGCGCCGTGGACGGCGTCTCGTTCTCGGTCGAGCGAGGAGAGACGCTCGGGCTCGTCGGAGAGTCCGGCTGCGGGAAGACGACCGTCGGCCGCGCGATGCTCCGCCTCTACAAGCCCACCGGCGGGCGGATCGTCTTCGACGGCGTCGACATCACGACCATGTCGGACGGTCAGCTCCGTCCGCTGCGGCGGCGGATGCAGATGGTCTTCCAGGACCCCTACGCGTCTCTCAACCCGCGGCACTCGATCGGGCGAATCGTCGGAGAGCCGCTTCGCGTGCACGGCGCAGCCACCCGGGGGACGGCACCCTCGCGGGTCCGGGAGCTCCTGCAGGTCGTCGGCCTGCCTCCGGATGCGGTCAACCGCTTCCCGCACGAGTTCTCGGGCGGCCAGCGCCAGCGGATCGGCCTCGCGCGGGCCCTCGCCCTCAACCCGGAGCTGATCGTGTGCGACGAGCCGGTGTCCGCGCTCGACGTCTCGATCCAGGCGCAGATCGTGAACCTCCTGGAGGAGCTTCAGCGGGAGCTCGGCCTGACGTATCTCTTCATCGCCCACGACCTCGCCGTCGTCCGGCATATCTCGACCCGAATCGTGGTGATGTACCTCGGCAAGATCGTCGAGGTCGCGCCGGCCGACGGCCTCTACGACAACCCGCTCCACCCGTACACGATCACGCTCCTCTCGGCGATCCCGATCCCCGATCCCGAGGTCGAGCGGTCGCGCAAGCCGATCCGCGTCGAGGGCGACCTTCCGAGTCCAGCGAATCCCCCGGCTGCGTGCCGTTTCCACACGCGCTGCCCATTCGTGCAGCCGACCCGGTGTGCGGACGAGGAACCGCTGCTCCGAAAGCTCGACGGCCACCTCGTCGCGTGCCACTACGCAGAGGACGTGAAGGCGGGGCGTATCCATGCCGCAACAGGAGGAGTCACTCCCTCGATCGAGCGATACGAGCACACGTGACCTAAAGACGCCTTACGGGTAGGCCGATACCGGAGGCGTGGATGCTGCTGAGCGCAAGGAGATTCTGGACCGCTACCGCGACCACAGTCGCCGCTTCGAGGCGGCCGCGGCGCGTCGGAGCGCGCGGCGCCACGGGTCGGTCATTCCGTTTACCGCGCCCGCGACGCGTGAGGCCGGTCAGGATCCCACTGCGCGCGAGATCGAGGTGCTACAGCTCGTCGCAGATGGGCTCGTCAACCGTGAGATCGGTGAGCGCCTCTTCCTCTCGGAGGAGACGGTCAAGTCCCACGTCAGGCACCTGCTCGCGAAGCTTCAAGCGCGCAGCAGAGCCCACGCCGTAGCGGTTGGCTTCCGGCGTGGGCTCATTGCGTAGCTACAGCTCTATCCCTTCACTCCACCGAGCCGCTCGCCCGGGTGTGGTCCCTCTGTGGTGCCCCGAAAGAGGGATGCTCACCCCCGGCGGAGAACCGAGGATGAGATAGCTACCAGAACTTGACGCTTCTGGCCATTGGCTTATGACTCCTCGATTGGGAACTGACGGCAACCGAATCGTATACCCCGTTCGAGGGATAGCGCAAGGCATCCTCAGAGCGCGCAGCAGTCCGCACCGACGGACGGTCATGTACGCGACCGCTGTCATCGTCGGCGCTGTAACGACCGGAGTGTCGTTGATCACGGCTGGGTATGGGCTGGAGGAGCCTGTCGTAGTCCTCGCACTTGGTGGCGCCGCAGCCATAGCTGAGCGCAGCAGTGTCCGGCTGACACGGCACACCGAGCTATCGATCTCTGTCATTCCAACACTCTTCGCCGCCGTAGTACTCGGTCCGATCCCCGCGGCCGTTGTGGGGGCTGCGTCCATGCTCGGCGATCCCGAACTCGCGTCACGGCGGAGTGATCGAGCGCCGCGTCTCAAGTGGGCGGTTTACACAAGCACTCGATTCATGACGGGCGCGCTGACCGGCTTGGCAGCACAGGCCACCATCCTGATCGTCCCCTCGGATTTTGGTGGGCTCATCGTTGCGACCTTGGTTGGGGCTGTAGTTAGCGAAGGGCTTGCGATCGCTTTCGCCATCACCACTGCGGCTGTACGCGGTGGCCCTATACGCGAAGTCGCGCAAACAATGGTTCCGCTTCTTGCGCTTGCGCCCCCGATCTACGCCCCCATCGTCGGCGTTCTGGCGTTCATGTATCTCGAGGTATCACCGTGGACACTCGTGCTCTTCCTGGTTCCAGCGATCGCCGCGCAGCGGTTGTACGGGCTTTACCAAACCGAACGGCGACTGGCTGCGGATCTAACGACAGCCAATGAGACACTCGAGCGAGCGAATCTTCAGTTCGCTGCGGCTCTGATCGCGACTCTTGACGCGAGAGACAGGTACACGGCGGGTCACTCGGCCGCCGTTGCGATCTACTCGCGCGACATCGCCGAACGCATGGGCTTGCCGGCTGACGTGCAGGAGCATGCATACCTTTGCGGGCTTGTGCACGACATCGGGAAGATTGGACTTCCTCCCGGTTTGCTCGAAAAGCCTGGTGCGTTGACGCTCGAGGAGCGTCGTCAGATGCAGGAGCACTCGGCAATCGGCGAGCGGATCCTCGCGTACGTGGACGAGTACTCAGAGATCGCGAGGGTGGTGCGCCACCACCACGAGCGAATCGACGGACAGGGCTATCCCGACGGGTTCGCTGACGAAGAGATTCCTCTCGTCTCGCGCATCATCGCCGTCGCTGATGCGTACAACGCCATGACCTCGGACCGACCGTATCGCGATGCGATGCCGAGTAGAGTTGCTCGCCTCAGGCTGGCGCAGGCGGTCGACAGCCAGTTCGACACCGCCGTAGTAGCAGCGTTCGAGGCGATTCTTGCCGGCGCCGACGAGATGTATCGAACCGCGAAGCGTCGAGACTTCCTCGAGTTCGCTCAGAGCAGTGACGGGCCACCCGCAGCGTCGACGCCAGTGATCGCCGAAGTCGCCTGAGGGACACCTCTGAGCCGCGCGCGCATCGCTAGGTCCGCCCGAGATCGGACACGAAGCTTGTCGAAGATATGGTGAACGTGCACCTTCACGGTCGACTCCGCGATGAAGAGCGCTGCCGCGATCTGACAGTTTGTGAAGCCGTTCTCTAAGTACTCGAGAACTTCGCGCTCGCGGCGGGACAGCAGTTCACGTCCGTCGTCGAGCGCCAACGGCTGACCGACGGTGGCGGCCAGATCATCGTCTCCCACGCGAGCGACCAGCCTGCCGACCTTTTCGCGATGCGAAGCGCCAGCCAACAGAAGGCCCAGTAGCTCAGGCGTCGATCGATAGGCCGTGACAAGCAGGTCCAAGGCGCCCCGTTTGAAGGCATGCTCGACGAAATCTGCGATCAGACGAGAAGCGGCTTGGATCTCGGCTCTTTAGCGCAACGATGGCATCCACAGCGGACGTGAGTACGGTTGCCTCGATCGCAGATGTTGAACCACGTACTTCATCAATCAGGGCGCTCGCCTCACTGAGGCGAGACGTCGATGCGAGCACGAGCGCCCTCGACGCGCGCGCTTCGGCCCAACTGGAAGGAAGCGACCCAGGAAGCTCGGGCACTTCGACGGCTAGGGCTTCTTCATGTCTTCCCTCTTGTGCCAGGATGCGGATTACCGCGCCCAGGCACAGGTGCCACGCAAAGGAATTGTTGGAGGAGCGGGCCGTCATGCAGTGCCTCATCGATGTGTCTATGGGCAATGACCCACTCACGGTGACCGGCGTTAGCTATCGCGGCGAAGCACAGAGCGTATGGCAGCGCGAAGTCGAGCCGGAGGCTTCGAGCAAGGTCGACGGCGGACTCCCCGACGGCCACAGCCTCGTCATACCGTGTGGCAAGCGCCAACGCGCACGCGTAGTTGCACGCAAATGCCGTCCGAGTGAGAGGATCACGCACACCTTCGAGCAGTTCGTTGGCGCGGTCAGCCTCAGCGAGGTCGAGTTCGCCTAACTTGATCTGATAGACGAGCCGTACTCCGGCACATCTGACCACCTCGCGGGGGTCCGAGCGGACTACCATTGAGCTGAGCTGCTCGAGGACCTGAGGCGCCTGTGGTCGCTCGAGATCGATTAGGCATTGGAGCTGTCCCCAGGCGGCTTCTCGGCTCTCGTCTCTTGTTTTTGCAGCGCTCGCCGCTCGTTCGTAGAACTCGAGGGCCTCCTCCTCACGCGACGCAAGGTGCGCAGCTCGGCCCGCGATCGATAGCGCGCGATACGTCAGAGCTTTGCCGGCCGAGGCCGCAGCTTCGGCGCTTGTCTGAGCCTCCGTGAACCGACCTCGGCGGAGTGCGACCTCGGCGCGGGCGAGTGCGAACCACGGCGTGTCGAGGCCCGCCTCGATGGCGAACGCGAGCCATGTCTCGAGGGTGGAGAGACGGCCCGTGCTGAGCAACTCATCCAGGGCATCTACGAGCATGCCTTCGAGCTGCTCAGCCGCCCCATAGCGGGCGATGAGATCGAATGCCGCTTCCCATTCCCGCCGCTCGCGATAGTGCGCCAGGCAGCGCGCCGCGATCGCCGCCCATGCAGCCGACCGACCTCCGCGCTCCTGCAGGAACGTCCTCGCAAGAGGATGCAGCTCGAGCTGACCGCTGCGTTCGACCATGACTCCGACGTCGAGGGCTGTCGAGCAGACACGCTCGCTGAGCTCCGCGCCCAGCAGCTCTTCGGCCAAGACGCGATCGAGCACCGGTGCGATCGCGAGGCTCTGAAGCCCTACTTGAACGTCCCTGTCGAACGCGCCGAAGACCTCTTGCGCGAAGTAGCGATACAACGTCTCCGGGACGTCTTCGAGTTGGCCGATCTCGGCCGGCGTCACGCTCGCCAAGCCGATCACCGCGGGCCACCCCTTCGCGATTGCGAGTAGCCCTGCGGTCGACGGCGCGCTCCTCCCGGCGAGGACCTCGGCAGCCTCTCGGTCGTCCATCGCAAGGTCCTCCTGGCCGATCTCGAAGACGTCGCCGTAGAGGATGACCTTCTCGGTTGACCACTTTGGTCGCAGCCGGCTCGTGACCAGGAGCTGGATCGGCGACGCGGCGATGAGGGCCTCCACGAACCTTTCCGCATCCTCGGCGCCCACGATCGCCTCGTACTCGTCGACGACGAGCCACGCATCGGCAGGCCAGTGCTCGAGATCCTCACCCAGGATCTCGGCGAGGACGTCGACGTTCTCGGCAGGAGCCGGAAGCGCCCGCAGATGCTCACGCAGTCGCTCGTCGCAGCCCGGTACCAGCGCAGTCGAGGCTCGTGCGATGCCGAGCGCAAGCGCTGCGACGTCCGCTGACGAGCGGCGGACCTTGAACCAAGCACTCCTGCGTCCGTCGTGGGCGATCCACTGTTCGGCAAGAGTGGTCTTCCCGTAGCCGGCTGGCGCGACGAGCGTCCTCACGCTGGCTGTCGATCCATCGAGGAGGGCGAGCAGCCGTGGCCGCTCGATGATCCGGCGGCGCTGAAGCGGCCCGTGCCGCGTCGCGCTGTTCGACGTCGTAGCCATCTTCCGCCGCCCGTCGTCGGGGACCTGACCGACGACCCTAACACCCTAGGATCGCTTCGGTCGCCTGCGGGCCGCCGCGCCGCAGGCGACCCGGTCAGCGGTGGCGCGGTGGTCGTTGCGGCTTGATGTTCCCGGCGGAGAGGGGGTCCTCACCCGTGAGAAGGCGGTACGCGATCGGGATCTGACGCCTCCGCCTCACGCCGAGCTTCTGTCGCAGGACGTCGCAGTGCGCCTTGGCCGTCCTCGGGGAGATCCCGAGCCGTGCTCCGACCTCGTCGTTCGAACATCCTGCCGCGATCAGAGCCACGACCTCCCGCTGGCGTTCGGTGATCGGAGCGACTGTCTTCCGTGGCGTGGCCAGTTCGATCATGGCACGACGCTACTCCCTCGTTCGAGGGACGCCTATTGGCCAGGAGATGTAGTTCGCGGTGTATTCCGTTCGGACGCGCGGGCCGAGGACGGGCTCACCGGACGGCGTGCAACACTGTCGCACGTGCCCGCGACCGTGATCGTCGGGGCGCAGTGGGGCGACGAAGGCAAGGGCAAGATCGTCGACCTCCTGGCCCAGGAGTCCGACCTCGTGTGCCGCTACCAGGGCGGGCCGAACGCGGGGCACACGATCGTCGTCGGCGACGAGACGTACAAGATTCGCCAGATCCCGAGTGGGATCGTCGCCGGGAAGCCGAGCGCGATCGGCGCCGGCTGCGTCGTCGACCCCGCCGTGTTGATCGACGAGCTCGACGAGCTCGAGGCGCGCGGGCTCCCGACCAAGGGTCTCCTCTTCCTGTCCGGGAACGCTCACCTCGTCATGCCGTGGCACGTGGCGCTCGACGGCGCGCGCGAGCGGCGACTCGGCAATCTTCAGATCGGGACGACCCGCCGCGGGATCGGCCCTGCGTACGCCGACAAGGCCACGCGAATCGGGATCCGCGTCCAGGACCTTCTTGCCGGGAAGATCCTTCGCCAGAAGCTCGAGCTCGCGGTGGCGGAGAAGAACGTGTGGCTCGAGCGCGTCTACGGCCTCGAGCCGTTCGACGTCGAGGAGGTCGTGGAGACGCAGCTCGTCCACGCCGACCGACTGGGCCCGTACGTCGCCGATACGTCGCTGCTCGTCGACGGTGCTCTGCGCGCCGGGCAGCGCGTTCTCTTCGAAGGCGCTCAGGGGACGCTCCTGGACCTCGACCACGGCACGTACCCGTTCGTCACGTCGTCGAGCCCGATCGCCGCCGGTGCCGCGGTCAGCTTCGGCATCGGGCCCAACCGCATCGACTCCGTCCTCGGCGTTGCGAAGGCATACGTGACACGCGTCGGGGAGGGCCCGTTCCCGAGCGAGATCGAAGGTCCAGCGCACGACCGGGTGCGCGAGCTCGGAAACGAGTTCGGCACCGTGACCGGCCGCGAGCGTCGCTGCGGGTGGCTCGATCTCGTGGCGCTTCGCTTCGCCGTGCGGGTGAACGGGATCACGTCTCTCGCGCTCACGAAGCTCGACGTGCTCTCGACGTTTCCCGAGCTTCCCGTATGCGTTCGGTATCGCCTGCCGGACGGCAGCGAGACCGAGGAGTTCCCAGCGCACCAGACGGATTTCCATCACTGCCGCCCCGTGTTCGAGGCGCTGCCCGGGTGGGAGCGGGAGCTCGGGGACGAGCTTCCGGCTGCGGCTCAGGGGTACGTCGAGTTCGTCGAGCGGAGCTTGGGCGTGCCCGTGAGCCTCGTCGGAACGGGCGCCGCTCGTGAGCGCGTCCTTGCGCTCGGCTAGTCGGTTCGCTTCATGAAGAGCTCCGTGAACTCGCGGCAACGCTCTTCGTCGTCGAAGCGGCAGAGGAACACGTTGTGGTACTCGCGGTCGAGCGAGCCGTCGGCCGTGAAGTAGCGCGAGACGCCGACCGCGACGGCACGATCGCCTTCGATCGCCCACGGGTGGTACTCGGCGCTCCAGGATCCCGGCTCGTCTCGGTCCGAGAGCCACGCAGCGACGACCGCGTCCTGTCCGTGGACGGCTTCGGCGCCCTCGTCCCACGGGTGCCAGCGGTAGGTGGCGTCCTCGCTGAAGAGCGCGCGGATCGCGCTCTCGTCGTAGGTCCTCCACGCCTCGACGTAGTTGTCCAACCAGCGTTGGACGTCGGGCCTCTCCATGCGCACACCCTAGACTCGCGTCGATGCGCGTGCTGCTGGTCGGTTCGGGTGGACGAGAGCACGCTCTCGCGTGGAAGCTCGCGCAGTCCCCGTCATTGACGGAGCTCCACGCGGCGCCGGGGAGCCCGGGAATCGCGCAGCTCTGCGAGTGCCATCCCATTCGTGCGGAGGACGCGGAGGGGTTGCTCGCGCTCTCGCATGCGCTCGCGGCCGACCTCGTCGTTGTCGGGCCCGAGGCGCCGCTCGTCGCGGGTCTCGCAGATGTGCTCCGGCCCGCGGGGATCGCGGTCTTCGGACCGAGTGCCGCGGCGGCCGCGATCGAAGGCTCGAAGTCTTTCGCGAAGGAGGTCATGGCCGCCGCCGGAGTTCCGACGGCAGCGCCACTGGCCGTCGCCCGGCCGCCGTGCGTCGTAAAGGCGGACGGCCTGGCTGCCGGAAAGGGGGTTCATGTCTGCCGAACGCAGGCCGAGCTCGATGCCGCTCTGCGCGCTGTGTCGGCACTGGGGGACGCGTTCGTCGTCGAGGAGTTCCTCGAGGGACAGGAGGTGTCGCTGCTCGCGCTCTCGGACGGCGGGGTGGCGGTGCCCCTCGTGCCCGCGCAGGACTTCAAGCGAGCCTACGACGGCGACGAGGGGCCGAACACCGGCGGCATGGGTTCGTACGCTCCGGTGCCGGGGCTCGACGCAACACGGGTGGCAGCCCTCGTCGAGACGGTCTACGAGCCGGTGCTCGCGGAGCTGGCGAGGCGGGGGACGCCCTTCGTCGGCCTCCTCTTCGCGGGGCTGATGTTCACCCCCGACGGTGTCCGCGTGCTCGAGTTCAACTGCCGCTTCGGCGATCCCGAGACGCAGTCGGTGGTCCCGCTCGTGGAGGGCGATCTCCTGCAGGCGCTCGCCGCCGCGGCTGCGGGGGAGCTCGAGGGTGTCGAGCTCTCGAGCCGGCCCGAAGCGGCGGTGACGGTGGTGGTCGCGGCCCGCGACTATCCGGGAGAAGGCGATCGTGGTTCGGTGGTCAGCGGCATCCCGGAGGCGGAGGAGACCGGAGCGCTCGTCTTCCACGCCGGCACCGCGCTCCAGGGCGATCGGGTCGTTACGAACGGAGGGCGGATCGTGGGCGTGACCGGGCTCGGTGAGACGGTCGCCGAGGCGCGTGCCGCGGCGTACGGGGCGGCTGACCTGATCGAGTTCGAGGGCGCTCGGCGGCGGGAGGACATCGCGCTCGCGGCTGCCCAGGGGCAGGCGCTCGAGATCAGCTAGACGCGGCCGTTTTGGCCCTGTTCGGTGGGGCCACCCCGGGCCACCACCCACTGCCGAGTCTATTCGGCAAGTTCGCACGCGTGGGACACGCGACTGTGCCAAGACCGCGCCAACATGCGGCGCCGGGCACCCGTTGAGGTGCGGGTACGCCGAGGCGGGCCACTACAATCGCTCCAGTGATTCCGCGCTACTCCCGGCCCGAGATGACGCGTGTGTGGTCGGAGGAGGCGAAGCTCGAGAGCTGGCTGGCCGTAGAGCTTGCGGCGCTCGATGCCTGGGCGCAGCTCGGCACCATTCCGGCCGACGCTGCGCAGTCGATCCGCGCGCGTGCGACGGCACCGTCACCCGAGCGCGTGGCCGAGATCGAGCGTACGACGAGTCACGACGTCGCGGCATTCGTCGACGCGGTGGCCGACGAGCTCGGCGAAGAGGCGCGCTGGTTCCATTACGGCCTCACATCGTCGGATGTGCTCGATACGGCGCTGGCGCTCACGATTCAGGAAGCCGGCCGCCTCGTCCTCGGCGGGGTCGACCGCGCGTTCGACGCGGTCGTCGCGCGGGCGGAGGAGCACAGGGAGACGCTTACGATCGGGCGCACGCACGGGGTCCACGCCGAGCCGACGACGTTCGGTCTCAAGCTCGCGGGCTGGGCGTTCGAGCTCGTGCGGGACCGAGGGCGAGTGGAGTCCGCGCTGGAAGGACTTCGGGTCGGGAAGCTGTCCGGCGCCGTCGGGACCTACGCGGCCACGTCGCCGGAGGTGGAGCGGATCGCGTGTGAGGCGCTCGGGCTGGAGCCCGCGCCCAGTTCGACCCAGATCATCCAGCGCGATCGCCACGCTGCGCTCCTCACCGCGCTCGCGGTCCTCGCGTCGTCCCTCGAGCGGTTCGCGCTCGAGATCCGCCACCTCGCGCGTACCGAGGTGCGTGAGGTCGAGGAGCCGTTCGCGAGAGGTCAGAAAGGCTCGTCCTCGATGCCGCACAAGCGGAACCCGATCACGGCGGAACGGATCTGCGGTCTCGCCCGCGTCGTGCGGGGACACGCGCAGATCGGTCTCGAGAACGTCGCGCTCTGGCACGAGCGCGACATCTCGCACTCGTCGGCCGAGCGGGTCGTCCTGCCCGATGCGTTCCTCGCCGTCGACTACATGCTCGACCGTCTCGCATGGCTCGTCGAGGGCTTGGTCGTCCGGCCGGAGCGGATGCGAGAGAACCTCGAGTCCACCGGTGGGCTCTTCCTCAGCCAGCGCCTGCTTCTGGCGCTGGTCGAGTCGGGTCTCGCGCGGGACACCGCGTACCGCGCCGTGCAGCGTCATGCGATGCGAGCCTGGGACGAGGGACTCGACTTTCGCGAGCTCGTCCGGGGGGACGGGGAGATTGCGGGCCGCGTAGACCTCGACGCCGTCTTCGACCTCGCCGCGTTCACCGAGCACGCCGATGTGATCTTCGCTCGCCTGCGGAGCCTCGACCGCGACGGGGAGTCGGTCCGTGCCTGACGTCGTGCACGTGGCGAGCGGGAAGGTCCGCGAGATCTTCGCGCTCGACGACGAGCGGCTGCTGCTCGTCGCGAGCGACCGGCTCTCCACCTTCGATGTCGTGCTACCGACGCCGATCCCGGACAAGGGTCGCGTGCTGACGGGTCTCTCGGCGTTCTGGTTCTCGCGCACGGGCGAGATCGTCCCGAACCATCTCCTCGAGGTTCGACCGGACGGGCGCTCGCTCGTATGCCAGAAGCTCGTGATGCTCCCGATCGAGTGCGTCGTCCGCGGGCTACCTCGCGGGCTCGGGCTGGCGTGACTACCGCGAGACGGGCGCGGTCTGCGGCCACCGGCTGCCCGAGGGCATGCGCGAGTCCGAGCGCCTGCCGGAGCCGATCTTCACCCCCGCGACGAAGGCAACGGACGGGCACGACGAGAACATCGACGAGGAGCAGGCGGCCGCGCTCTGCGGTGCGGACACGTACGAGGCCGCGAAAAGCGCCTCGCTCGCGCTGTACGCGTTCGGGGCGGCTCACGCCGAGGCGCAGGGGATCATCCTCGCCGACACGAAGTTCGAGCTCGGGCTCGCTCCGCGAGGTGGACTCGTGCTCGGCGACGAGGCCTTGACACCCGACTCGTCCCGGTTCTGGCCACTCGACGGCTACGCGCCCGGAGGCCCGCAGCCGTCGTTCGACAAGCAGTTCGCACGCGACTGGTGCGAGGCATCCGGGTGGGACAAGACGCCGCCGGGGCCCGAGCTTCCGGCCGAGGTCGTGACGGGGACGCGCACCCGCTACGTCGAGGCCTTCGAGCGGCTCACCGGTATCGCATTCGACCGCTACGTCGCGGACCCTGAGGTCGTGCTCGCGTGAAGGCGACGGTCCTCGTGCGGCCCAAGGACGGGATCCTCGATCCGCAGGGCGAGGCGGTCGAGGGGTCGCTGCGCAAGCTCGGCTTCGCAGTGTCGCAGGTGCGCGTCGGGAAGGTGATCGACCTCGAGTTCGAAGCCGAGGGGCCGAACCACGCACGGATGCAGCTGGAGCGGATGTGCTCGGAGCTGCTCGCGAATCCGCTGATCGAGAGCGTCCAGATCCGGCTCGAGGAGGGCTGAGCCGCTGTCCGGCCGCCCGCTCGTAGCAGTCCTCGTCTTCCCGGGCTCGAACGACGACCGGGACGCAGCGTGGGCTCTCGGAGCCGTCGGGGCCGAGCCCGTGCTCGTCTGGCACGAGGAGCACGAGCTCCCTGCCGGGACCGGCGCTGTCGTTCTCCCAGGTGGGTTCTCCTACGGCGACTACCTGCGCTGCGGCGCGATCGCGAGCCTCGCTCCCGTCATGGGCGCGGTGCGTCGGTTCGCCCAGGTAGGCGGTCCGGTTCTGGGGATTTGCAACGGGTTCCAGACCCTCTGTGAGGCCAGGATGCTCCCGGGCGTTCTCCGCCCCAATCGTCAACTCGAGTTCGTGTGTCGGGACGTCGCACTCCGCGTCGAGAGCACCGACTCCGTCCTCACGCGCCGCTTCGCCGCCGACCAGGAGCTCGTCATCCCCGTGAAGCACGGTGAGGGGGCGTGGTATGCCGACGAAGGGCAGTTCATGACCCTGGTCGCGCGGAAGCAGATCGTCCTGCGCTACGTCGAGGACGTGAACGGCTCCTTCGGATCGGTCGCCGGTGTCGTGAACGAGACCGGCAACGTCATGGGGCTCATGCCCCACCCGGAGCACGCAGTGGATCCGTTGCTGGGATCGTCCGACGGAGGGCTTCTGCTCGCAGCTCTCGTCGACGCCGCCGCCGAGCACACGCACACCCTCGCCTTCGCGCGCGGATAGCCGGCCTGACCGGTCGAGCTCCGGGCGTCACGCCGGCGGGCGCGAGGCGCCAGTCGCACGGCGCCGACGGCGAGGTCCCGGCCGATGACGTCGTACGACCTCAGAGGCGGAGCACTTCCTCGAGAACGGGCGCGCGCTCGAGCGCCGCCCGCAGCCGCTCGATGTCACGCGCCCGCATCGTGACGGGACCGCGCCGAGCCGATCCCTCGGTCGTGTAGGCGAAGCGGACGAGGCGCTCGCCCTTAGCCGCCTCGAGCAGCTGCACGAGGACCGAGAACCGCTTCTCGCCCACGCGCTGCGGGATCGAGACCTCCTCCACGAGGCCCGCCGGTCCCCAGGGAGTCGCCACCGTCCGGGGCTTCGCCTGTGCAACTGCCATGTCGTCGAGGGTAGGGGGGATCGCGTCACGCGTGGGAAACGCCTTCGTGCCAATAGTGCGACAACCGCCACGGCCAGCAGGCGAAGCTGCGCGTCCGGCCCTCTGCTCAGGCGCGCCGCGACATGCTCAGGCGTCCCGCGAGGACGCGACAGCGAACGTGCGTCGCCGCCGCGCTGTCGATCACTCGGCCGTCTCGGGCGGCAAGCGCGCTAGCGGGCGCGCTCGATCAGCTCGATCCGGTACTCGTCCGGATCGCGCACGAAGCAGATCCGCGAGCCGCCCTCGCGTACCTGGTACGGCGGGCGCTCCGGCTCGATCCCGTGCTCCGAGAGCGCGGCGAGCGTGGCGTCGAGGTCGTCGACGCCGATGGCGACATGCCCGTACCCGGTGCCCACGTCGTACGTACGACCGTCGTGGTTGAACGTCAGCTCGAGGACGTTCTCCTGATCCCCGATCGAGAAGAAGTAGTTCGTCGCCTCGAGCTCGCCGTTCCGGACGATGTCCATGTCGCGGTTGAAGCGGAACCCGAGCGCCTCGTAGAACGCGCGGCTCTTGGCCGGGTCGGTGATGCGAACCATCGTGTGGAGGAAGGAAGCCATGGGCCGAGACTAGTCGCGCGAGAGCCGCCCGTGCGCGTGGAGCAGCGCCAGCACTTCGGCGTGCGGGAGCGCGAGACCGACGCGCCCGTCCCGCCCCTCGACCTCCGGCGCCGCCCAGAGCGCGTTCAGCACCGCCTCCTCGGTCGCGTCGACGACGGCCTCGAAGACGTCGTTGAGGTCGCGATCGGGAACACTCGCTGCCGGCAGGCTCGCCTCTCGGTCGGCGACCCGGAGGCGCGAACGCGAGGAAGATCTCGCCGCTTCCGTGATGCGCCACCGAGCCGGTCCGCGCGAGCCCGAGGCCGGCGCGACGCGCGACCCGCTCGAGCTGTCTCGACGACAAGGCGGCGTCGACCGCGACGACGACGATGCAGCTCCCCGCCTCCCGCGGCGACGCCCCGGGGCTCCCGAGCAGCTCTCCGACCGGAACCCCGGCCACGACGAGCCCCGGCGGCGCCGAGAAGTTCGCGAGCACGAGCACGCCGACGGCGCCGCCGATCGCCGGCACGACGCGGCTCGACGTCCCGATCCCGGCCTTGTACCCCTTCGTCAGCATCCCGGTTCCGGCCCCCACGGCGCCCTCCACCACGGCGCCTCCGGCAGCCGACGCCACCGCGCGCGCCGCGTCCTCCGCCTCGACCTGCACCACGCGCGCCTCGGAGAGCCAGCTGTCGTCGCACTCGCCGACGACGGGGATCGCGACGTCCTCGACGCCGACGCGCGGGTCGGCCGCGACGGCCGCAGCGACGGCGCCGTCATAGACCCGCCCGACCGCGTGCGTCGACGTGAGGTAGACGGGCGTCTCGAGCAGTCCCCACTCGGCCACGGCCAGCGAGCCCGTCAGCTCGCCGGCGCCGTTCAAGACCGCCACCCCCGCGGGAACGGGAGCGTCGAAGAGCGTGTCCGGGGAGCGGGCACCACTGCGGTCACCCCGGTGCGAGCGATTCCGCGGCCCTCGGGCGGCTCGGCTTCGTCCCGCCAGATCGTGACGTGCCCGACCGCGACGCCCGTGACGTCCGTGATCGCGTTCGTCGGTCCGGCCTGGAAGCGCCCGATCCGGAGGCCGAGCTCGCGGAGGCGGGGACCGCGCGGTTCGGGTGCCGGCACGGGCGCGAGACTATACGCGCGGTCTCGACTCGGGAATAATCGGCGTCAACCCGACCCGGGAGGCTGATCGTCCGTGAGACCCGCTCCGCTTGCAGTCCTCGTAACTCTCGCCGTCGTCCTCGCGCTTCCGCTCACCGCCGTCGCGAGCGCGCAGCAGGAGGACAGGATCGTCCTGACCGTCGGCACCGAGGACGTCGACTCGTTCAGCCCGCTGATCGGGGTCGAGGTCCCGGACTTCGAGGCGTGGAACCTCCACTACGCCACCCTCACCGACAAGGCCGCGGACGACTTCGCGACGATCCCGGGGCTCGCCGAGTCGTGGGAGGCCTCGGAAGACGGCAAGACGTACACGTACACGTTGCGCGAGGGCCTCCTGTGGTCCGACGGCGAGGCGCTGACCGCGGACGACGTCGTGTTCAACATCGAGCGCGGAGCGGGACGAGGAGTGGCTCAACCACTACTCCGCCGTGCAGAACCTGTCCGCGCGCGCGGTCGACGAGCGGACGGTCGAGATCACGTCGTCGGTTCCCGACCCGAAGCTGCCGACGATGGACATCTACCTGCTCCCCGAGCACGTCTGGGGCGAGCTCGACGAGGCCGCGATCACGAAGTACAAGGGCCTCGACGGAGTCGGCTCCGGCCCGTTCACGCTCGCCGAGTACGAGCCGGGCCAGTTCTGGCGCATGGTCGCGAACGAGAACTACTGGGCCGGCCGCCCGAAGTACGACGAGGTCGTCTTCCGGATCTTCAACAACGCCGACGCGATGGTCTCGGCCCTCGAGAAGGGCGAGATCGACGCCGCCCAGGACGTTCCGGCGAGCTCGTTCGAGCGCCTGTCCACGACCGAGGGCATCGTCACGGTCGAGGGGCAGCAGGGCAACGTGGACGAGGTCGCGATCAACGGCGGCGCGGGCCTGAAGGATCCGCATCCCGCGCTACTCGACCTCCGCGTGCGGCAGGCGATCGCGCACTCGATCGACAAGCAGACCATCATCGACCAGGTCAACTCGGGGATCGGCGAGCCCGCGCTCACCTTCAGCCCGTCGGCCGACCCGTCCTGGACGCCCGAGATCCCGGTCGAGGAGCAGTACACCTTCGACCTCGACCGCGCCAACCAGATCCTCGACGACGCCGGCTACGCCGACGCGGACGGCGACGGAGTGCGGGAGATGCCCGGCGGCGGCAATCCGCTCAACTTCACGTTCGCGGTCCGGACCGACTCCCAGGTCGCGAAGCCGATCGCCGACTTCGTCAAGGGCTGGCTCGAGGACGTCGGGATCCAGATCACCTACGACCTGATGAGCGAGAGCAAGCTCACCGAGGTGATCGGGAAGGGCGACTACGACCTGTTCCACTGGTCGTGGACGCCGTACGTCGACCCCGACCCGATGCTCTCCTACTTCCAGTGCAGCCAGCTCGCGTCCGATCCCGAGAACCCCACGGACTACTGGAACGACGCCAACTGGTGCAATCCCGCGTACGACCGCATGTACAAGCGGCAGAACGTCGAGCTCGATCCCGAGCGCCGCCGCGAGATCGCCCACCAGATGCTCACGCTGTTCTACAAGTCGGCGGTCTACAACAACATCTCGAAGAACCCGGATCTCCAGGCGTACCGGACGGACCGCTTCGAGGGCTGGCTGCAGCAGCCGGCCGACGTGGGCCCGGTGATCTTCTCCAACACGTCGCCCTCGTACTTCAACCTGACTCCGCTCGCGTCGGCGGGCGACAGCGGCGGTGGGCTCTCGACCGCTGCGCTCGTCGCGCTGATCCTCGCGGGCGTCGCGCTGGTCGGAGGCGTCGGGCTGGTGCTCGCGCGCAGGCGCTCGGCGGAGGAGCGCGAGTAGCGGAGAGCGCGCCGGCCGCACGGGCATGAACGCTCGCTTCGTCGTCGGGAAGGTCCTCGGGGCCCTGGCGACGCTCGCGTTCGTGCTCGTCTTCAACTTCTTTCTCTTCCGCGTCGTCGAGGGCGACCCGGTCGCGAACCTCTTCCGCGGACGGAATCTGACGCAGGAGCAGCGCGACGAGCTCCGTCGGGAATTCGGGCTCGACGGCTCCCAGCTCGAGCAGTTCGGTCGCTACGCCGAACAGACGCTCCAGCTCAATCTCGGCCGCTCGTACACGACGAACCAGCCCGTCAGCGAAGAGATCCGGCAGGCGGCGCCGGCCACGCTCGCGCTCGTCGGTGTCGCCACGATCCTGTCGATCGTCTTCGGCATCTGGTTCGGCATCCTCGCGGGCTGGCGCCGCGGGACGACGCAGGACCGCGTGCTCACGTCGGCGTCGATGGTCACCTGGTCCACGCCCGAGTTCTGGCTCGGGATGCTGCTGTTGACGTTCTTCGGCGTGCGGCTCGGCTTGTTCCCGACGGGAGGGATCACCGACCCGTCCTCCGACGCGACCGGGGTCGCGAAGCTCCTCGACCAGGCCTGGCACATGACGCTTCCGTGCCTGACGCTCGCGGTCGCGTACCTCGGCGAGTACGCGCTCATCATGCGCTCGTCGATCCTCGACGTCATGCGCGAGGACTACCTCACGCTCGCGCGCGCGAAGGGGCTGCGCGACGTGCAGGTGCGGAACCGACACGCCGTCCGCAACGCGCTTCTGCCATCGACCGCTCTGATCGCGATCAACTTCGGCTTCGTCATCTCGGGCGCCATTACGGTGGAGACCGTCTTCTCCTGGCCCGGGCTCGGCCTGTTGACGTACGAGGCGCTCCGCGGGCCCGACCTGCCGATGCTCCAGGGGCTGTTCCTCGTGTTCAGCGCCTCGGTCATCCTCTTCAACCTGTTCGCCGACCTCCTGTACCCGCTGCTCGACCCGAGAGTGAGGTACGCGTGACGAGCGTCGCCTGGGCCCGGCGAAGACGTGCGGTGGCGCGCAGCTGGGCCGGCTATCGGCGGAACGGCGAGGGGATCGCCGGTCTCGTCGTCCTCGGCCTGTTCGTGCTCATGGCGCTGCTCGCGCCGCTGCTCGCGGATCCGGCGAGCCTCGAGGTCGTCAACACGACCGACAACCCGACCTGGGCGCCGCCGCGCGAGTTCCCGCCGCTCGGCACGGACAACTTCGGCAGGCCGATCTGGGACCAGCTGGTCTACGGCTCGCGTATCAGCCTCCTCGTGGGAGTCGCCGCGACGCTCATTGCGATCGTGATCGGGACGGTCGTCGGCATCACGGCCGGGTTCGTCGGCGGCGTGGGTGGACAGCGTCCTCTCCCGCTTGAGCGAGTGGTTCCTCGTCATCCCGTTCATCCCGCTCGCGATCGTGCTCGCGGCGATCCTGGGCCCCTCGATCCGGAACATCATCCTCGTAATCGGCGTCACGTCGTGGCCGACGACCGCGCGCCTCATCCGCGCCCAGGTGCTCACCGTGAAGCAGCGGCTCTACGTCGAGCGGAGCCGTGCGCTGGGCGCGTCGAGCGCCCACGTGATGGGACGGCACATCCTCCCGAACGTGACACCCCTGATCCTTGCGAACGCGACGCTGACGGTGCCGATCGCGATCCTCTCGGAGACCGCACTCGCGTTCCTCGGTCTCAGCGACCCGTCGAACGTCTCGTGGGGCCAGATGCTCCAGGAGGCGTTCTCGTTCGGCGCGCTCTCGCGCGAGGCGTGGTGGTGGTACCTGCCGCCAGGGATCTGCGTGATCGGAGTCGTCCTCGCCTTCACCCTCGTCGGACGTGCGCTCGAGGAGGTCTTCGACCCCCGGCTGCGGGAGGCGAAGTGACGCCGCCTGTTCTCTCCGTGCGCGACCTGCGCGTCACGTACCGCTCCGACTCCGGACCCGTGCCGGCGGTGCGCGGCGTCTCCTTCGACCTCGCCTCCGGCGAGACGCTCGGCGTCGCGGGTGAGTCGGGCTGCGGGAAGACGACGGTCGGGAACGCGCTCCTCCGACTTCTGCCTCGTGGCACCTCGGTCACGGGCGAGGTCCTGCTCGACGGGGAGGACATGCTGACGATGAGACCGGGTCGGCTGCGAGCCGTCCGCTGGAAGGACATGTCCGTGGTCTTCCAGGGCGCGCTCCATTCGTTGAACCCCGTCTTCCGGATCGATCGTCAGATCGAGGAGGCGATCGACGTCCACTTCCCAGGCAGGTCGGCACGCGAGAAGGGAGCGCGGATCGCCGAGCTGCTCGAGACCGTCGGGCTGCCGGCGCGGCGGGGCGCGGACTACCCGCACCAGCTCTCGGGCGGCCAGCGCCAGCGAGTGCTGATCGCGCTCGCGCTCGCGTGCAACCCGCGCATCCTCATCGCCGACGAGCCCACGACGGCGCTCGACGTGATGGTCCAGGCGCAGGTGCTCGCGCTGCTCGAGAAGCTCCAGCGGGAGCTCGGGCTCTCGATGATCTTCATCACCCACGACCTCTCGACGCTCTCGTTCGTCTGCCGGCGCATCGCGGTCATGTACGCGGGGCGGATCGTCGAGGAGGGGCCGAGCGCGGAGATCTTCGGCCACGCGGCGCACCCGTACACCGCGGCTCTCGCGGCCGCGTTCCCGGTGATCGGGGACGAGGCGTTCAGGATGAAGCCCTCCGGTCTCGGCGGCGATCCGCCCGATCCGCGCTCGTTGCCGGGCGGGTGCCCGTTCCATCCGCGGTGCCCGGTCGTACAGCCGGAGTGCTCGAGTCGTGACGTCGAGCTCTGGCCCGCGGGCGACGGGCGTCGTGCCGCCTGTGTCCACGTGCTGGGTGCTCCACAGGGCGCACGATGAGCGAGGCACTGCTCGAGACGCGCGACCTGCACGTGCGCTTCGCAGCTCGCCACGGCGAGGTCGCCCGCGCCGTCGACGGAGTGGACCTCGTCGTCCGGCGCGGTGAGGTGCTCGCGCTCGTGGGTGAGTCGGGGTGCGGGAAGACGACGCTCGCGCGGACGATCCTCGGGCTCGAGCGGCCGGCGGCGGGCGAGGTGCGCTTCGAGGGGGAGGCTCTTCGCTACGACGCGAGGTACCTCCGCCGGTATCGCGGCAAGGCGCAGATGGTCTTCCAGGACCCGATGGGTGCGCTGAATCCGCGGCAGACCGTGTACGAGGTGGTCGCGGAGGGGCTGAGGATCCAGAAGCTCCCCGGCGACGAGAGCGTGCGGGTCGCGCACGCGCTCGCGCGTGCCGGTCTCCGGCCGCCCGAGCGCTTCTTCCAGCTCTACCCGTACGAGCTCTCGGGCGGGCAGCGCCAGCGCGTCGTGATCGCGGGCGCGATGGTGCTCGATCCGTCGCTGCTCGTGGCGGACGAGCCCGTCTCCAGCCTCGACGCCTCCGTGCGCGGAGAGATCCTCCAGCTCATGCTCGCGCTCGTGCGCGAGTCCCAGGTGACGATCCTTGTCGTCACGCACGACCTTGGGCTGGCGTGGAACATCGCCGACCGCATCGCGGTCATGTATCTGGGTCGGATCGTCGAGGAGGGCCCGGCGGAGGAGCTCCTGTCGAACCCGCGGCATCCGTACACGCGCGCGCTCCTCTCGGTCGTCCCCGAGGTCGAGGAGATGGAGCAGCAGATCCTCGTCGGCGAGGCGCCCGACCCGACGCTCATCCCCGACGGTTGCCGGTTCCATCCGCGCTGCCCGCTCGTCGCTTCGGGAGAGGCGGCGCGGCTCGGGATCGAAGAGCGCTGCCGCGGGGAGGACCTCGGGCTCAAGCCGGTCGGCGGCGGTGCGGCGAGCGCGCATCGCGCCGCCTGCTTCGCGGTCTCGCGCTGACGGCTACTGAAGGTGGCGCGGGATGGTGCGCTCGAAGCGTCGCTCGAGGCGGCCGAGCTCGCCGTCGACGTCCTCGACCACGACGTCGACGACGACGTGGTACGCCTCGGCGTCGGAGGAGAGGTCGAGGCGCGCCTCCGTCGCGACCGTGGTGTCAGGCCACACGATGCGGTAGCGGGCGGAGCCGCGCGCCCAGGCCCGCGCCGGGTCGCCTGGCGAGACACCGACCGTCCCTTCGTAGCGGTCCGCGATCCTCGCGCCGAACCCGCCGTCGTAGTCGGACCCGTAGCTCGTCACCGCCCGCGTCTCGTTCGCGGCGTGCTCGATGCGCCAGACGGCCGGCTGGCCCGCGTCGTCGCCGGTCTCCTTCGGCGGAGGAGGCGGAAGCTCTGGCGCCGGCGCGACGGGCGGGCCGGCGAGCACCGGCAGCGTGAGCTCGACGGACACGCGGTCGATCTCGAGCGTGCCCCCGAACGGCGGCGGCCACACGTTCGGCCAGTCGGTCCCCGCAAGCGAGAGCCGGAGGCGATGGCCGGGACTCGAAGATCCACGACGTGGCCTCGAGCTCGATCTCGACCTCGATCGGGACGCCGGGCTCGACCGGCTCGGGAGCGTCGTGCCCGTTGCGGTGGGTCAAGTTCAGGATCCCGCGCGTGACGAGCGCCGAGGTCCCGTCGGGGAAGAGGTCGCAGAGCTTCGCGGACACGTACGCGACCGGCGCCGGCGCCGTCACCGCGAGCCGCACGCGTGGGTGGCCGAGCAGCTCGAGCTCGCCCGCGTCCCACTCGTAGACGAGCGAGCGCGCGTCGTCCTCGCGCTGGTCGTCCGGGAGCACCCACGGAGGCTTCCCCGCGCAGGAGATCCACGCGCTCGTGCCCACGTCTCCCTCCACCGCGACGAGGTCGGTGCCGTTCCCCTCCGGCCGGAGCACGACCTCGCGCAGCCGAGCGGGCGGCCACACGGGCTCGGCCCGCCACTTGCCGTTGACCTCGGGAAGCTCGGGCGCGGGCCGCGTCGAGCGCCGCGCGAAGTAGACGAGCGGAGGCTCCTCGTCGACGCCGTTTCGCTCGTCGCGCAGCCAGCGCGCGAACCAGCGGACGAGCTCCGGGACGAGGTCGATGTGGGGGCCGGGCACCGACGTCGCGGGCGACATGTGGCTCCATGGCCCGACGAGCACGCGATGCGGACACCGAAGGCCGTCGAGGGCGCGGAAGGCGATGTTCGTGTACCCGTCGGCCCAGCCCGCCACGATCATCGTCGGACAGAGGATCCGCTCGTACCGCGGCCGCAGCGAGCCGTGCCTCCAGTAGGGCCCGTCCACCTGCTCCTCGAGCCAGCGCAGGAGCCACGGCTCCGTTCCGTCGATCCGGCGCCGCCACTCGTCGCGCCAGCCGTCACCGAAGACCTCGGGCACCGGCGGCAGCACGTTGCAGGCCGCCATGTACAGCACCCAGTCGACGAGGTCGAGTGCCTTGAGCGCGCCGCCCATGTAGTGGACGTCGTCGGTGTAGCGGTCGTCGGACGCGTAGATCGGCGCGATGGCGCCGAGCGCGGGCGGCCGCTCCATCGCGACCTGGATCGAGTTGAACCCGCCCCACGACGTGCCGTACATGCCGACCCGCCCGGTCGACCACTCCTGCGCCGCGAGCCACGCGATCGCCTCGCACACGTCGGCTTGCTCCTGCGGGTGGTACTCGTCGAGCGCGATCCCCGTCGAGGAGCCCGTCCCGCGGAGATCGAGCCGGCAGACGGCGAAGCCTCCCTCCTCGCACAGCCGGCGGCACTCGGAGTCGTACGACGCGGTGAGGTCGTCCATCCGGTACGGGAGCGCCTCCAGGAGAACCGCGGCGGGAAGCTCGTCGGGGAGGAAGAGCCGGGCCGCGAGCCGCGCGCCGTCGGACATCGGGATCCAAGTCCGCCGCTCCTCCATCGGCGCGATCCTACGGTCACTACGATCGCCAGTCGTGGACGTCCGCCTCTCGCCCGAGCAGGAGGCGCTGCGCGAGCAGGCGGGCTCCTTCGCGCGCGGCCTGCGTCCGCTGCTCGAGGCCGATCCCGCGTGGCGGCGCCAGGGGATGCTCTCGGACGGCGACTCGCGCGAGGTGACCCGCGAGCTCGGGCGGGCCGGCTTCATCGGGCTGACGTGGCCGGTGGAGGTCGGAGGTCGTGCTCGCTCCCACGTGGACACGGCGCTCGCCGAGGAGGCGCTCGGCTATCACTGGCTCCCGCTCTCGCTCTACCTGCTCTCGTACAAGACCGTCGGCTGCGCGCTCGAGAGCTTCGGCTCGCCGGAGCTCCGCGAGCGGCTGCTGCCGGCGATCGCGTGCGGCGAGCTCACGTTCTGCCAGGGCTTCTCCGAGCCGGGCGCGGGGAGCGATCTCGCGTCGCTGACCGCCCGCGCGGAGCTGCGCGGAGACCGTTTCGTCATCGACGGGCGCAAGATCTGGACGTCGAGCGCGTGGCTCGCCGACTGGATCTACCTCGCTGTTCGCACCGACCCGGAGCGCCCGCGGCACCGCGGGTTGTCGGTGCTCGTCGCGCCGATCGACACGCCCGGGATCGAGGTGCGGCGGTTTCCCGTCCTCGGCGGCGGCCACCTGTGCGAGGTCTTCCTCGACGGCGTCGAGATTCCCGCGGAGAACCTCGTCGGCGAGCTGCACGGCGGCTGGGACGTCCTCCTGCACACCCTCGACTTCGAGCGGATCACGGCCGAGAAGCTCGGCGGGCTCGCCTGGATGCTCGACGGGCTCGAGGCAAGGCTTGCCGAGACAGGCGCGCTCGAGCCGGCCTGGCCGCGCGTCGGGCGGCTGCGTGGGGAGCTCGCGGCTGCCAGGCTTCTCTCGCTTCGCGCTGCCGACCTCCTCGATCGGGGCGAGCCGGCGAGCGCCGCCGCCGCGATGGCAAAGCTCGCGGGCGCGCTGCTGACGCAGCGGCTCGCGCGCGAGGCGGTCGACGTGCTCGGCCTCGAAGGTCTCGCGGACGGCGACGCGTCGGCTCCGCTCGAAGGGCGCGTCGGGGCCCTCCACCGTGCGGCCGCCGGCGCGACGATCTCCGGCGGCGCGGCCGAGATCCTCGAGCTCGTGATCGCACGCCGGGGCCTCGGCCTCCCATGACCGCGCCGCTCGAGGGCGTGCGCGTCGTCGAGTACGCGCAGTACGTCGCGGGGCCGCTCTGCGGCGTCCTCCTCGCCGATCTCGGCGCGGAGGTGATCAAGGTCGAGCCGCCCGCCGGGGACGGGTACCGCCACGTGATGCCGGTCGCGCCGGGCGCCGGCCGCTACTTCGTCCCGCTGAACCGCGGGAAGCGCTCGGTCGTGCTCGACCTGAAGACCCTCGCGGGCCGGCGCGAGAGCGCTCGTCTCCTCGACACCGCTGACGTCGTGCTGCACAACTACACGCCTGACCGTGCGCGCGCGTTCCGGCTCGACTGGGAGCTCGTGCACCGTCGGAGCCCGCGTGTCGTCGTCGGGCTCGTCAGCTCGTTCGGGCCGGACGGGTCGCTTTCCGGCGAGCCGGCCTACGACCTCGTCGCGCAGGCGTATTCCGGCTTGCTTACCGCGCACGCGTCGCCGGGAGACCGCGTGCCGGTGCGGGCGGGCGGGATCCCGATTGCCGACCTGACCGCCGGGATGCTGCTCTCCACGGGTGTGCTCGCCGCATTCGTGCGCGCTCGCGAGACCGGGGAGGGAGAGCTCGTCGAGATCTCGCTGCTCGCGGCGGCTCTCGCGGTGCAGATCCAGGACCTCCTGTGGCTCGAGGGCGAACGCGCGGGGTCTCGCCTGGCTGACCGCGCGCTGCTCGACGCGCGGGCGGCCGAGATCGCGGGCGGCGTCGCGATGAACCCGTACTACCGTTGCTTCGAGGCCACGGACGGGTTCGTGGCCGTCGCGTGCCTCAACGTCACGCAGCGTCGCGACTTCCTCGTGCTCTTCGGGCTCGTGGACTCGACGGTCGGGGCGCCGGACCTCGTTCCCGACGATCCCGCCGTGCTCGCAGAGAAGCGCGGGCTCACGGCCGAGATCGAGCGCGCGTTTGCGGCTCACCCGGTGGAGACCTGGCTCGGCCGGCTGCGCGCCGCCGGTGTCCCGTGCGCTCCCGTCCACGCGCGCGAGGGCGTCGGAGCCGATCCGCAGGTCGATCGCCTCCAGCCTCGTCGGCGAGATCGACCAGCCCGGGATCGGGCCCGTGCGCCTGCTCGCGCCGCTCGTCCGGCCGGGCCCGCTCGAGCCTGCGCCCACGCTCGGCGCCGACACCGACGCCGTGCTCGGGGAGCTGCCGTGACGTTCGAGGTCTCGGCGGAGCTCCGGCTCTTCGCGGACGCGCTGCGGGCCGCGATCGGCGACTGGGAAGCCCCGCGTGAGGACGCGCTCGGAGTCTGGGCCGACGAACGCGACGACGCGCTCGCAGCCCGGGTCGAGGCGGCCGGCTACTCGGGCCTCGCCGGGCCAGACCTGCGTGGTGCCGCAGTCGCGGGCGCGATCGAGCTCGGCCGCGCCGTCGCGCCGCTCTGCCTCCTCGACGAGGCGACGCTCGGCGCGCCGCTCGCGCTACAGGGCCGTGCGCGCCACGCGACCGGCGCGCAGTCGCTCGCTGTACCGCTCCCGGGAGAAGGGCTCGCGCTCGGCGCGCCGGCGTCGGCACCTGTACCCGAGCCGACTCTCGACCGGACGGGAACGGTCCGCGTCGAGGTCGCCGAGGTCGTTCCGATCGCGCCGGACGAGGCGCACGCGCGGCTCGCGGCGTGGAGCGCAGCGACCCTCGGTTACCTCGCAGGGCTTGCCGCGCACGCGCTCGTTCTCGCCGTCGAGCACGCGCGCACGAGGGAGCAGTTCGGCGCTCCGCTCGCGGCGCTTCCGGCGGTGCAGGCGAAGCTCGCGAAGGCCGCCCTTGCCGCCGACGGAGTCGAGCTCGTCGCGTGGGCGTCGGCGCACTCCGGCACGGCAGTTCCCGCGCCGGAGCTCGCCTGGGCGGCCGGTGGATGCAGCGAGGTCGTCGCGACCGCCCAGCAGGTGCACGGCGCGCTCGGGTTCGCGCTCGAGTCCGGCCTCCATCGGTTCCACCGCCGCGCCCGCTCGACGCAGAGCTGGGCCGCCGCGCTCTGTGCGGAGACGCGCTAGCGCGCGTCGCGCCAGGCCGCCGACCCGACCTCGGCGATCGCCCACTCGAGCCACTCCAGCCGAGCGGTGATCGTCCTGATCCCGCCCTCGAGGACGATGCGGAACGTCCTGGACTTCCGGTCCGTGCCCGTCGGCTCCTCGCGAATCGTCTCGAGCTCGTCGAGGATGCCGCGCCAGTACGCGCGCTCGGCCTCGAGCTGGCTCACCGCTTCCTCGGGCTCGAGCAGCCAGAGGAAGAACGGGCGGAGGGTCGCTTCGCTGCGAACGCGGCGGTCCGGCTCCGTGTCGCGGAGCCACCGGCGCACCTCCGCGAAGCCGGCCTCCGTGAGCGCGTACGTCTTCGAGCCGCGGGGCCCGGCCCCGGTCTGCTCGATCAGCCCGTCTTCGAGAAGCCGCGCGAGCTCGGGGTAGATCTGGCTGTGGCTCGCAGGCCACGCGTAAGCGAGCGACTGCTCGAAGTGCTTGAGCAGGCCGTAGCCGGTCCGCGGGTCGTCGGCGAGGGCCCCGAGGAGTGCATGACGCAGCGACATCGTTATGTCAGACTTGACATGTCAACAGTTTCACGATAATCATCCCACAACATGCGGACACTCCTGTCGCGACCAGCTCTGCTTCTGGCGACCATCGTCGCCGTCGCCGCGGGGACCGCCGTGCCCGCGGCGTCCGCGGTGTCGGGCGAGCTTCGCGTCGTCTACGTCCTCGCGACGTGGGGCCCCACGCCGTTCACGCAGGCCGACTTCGACCGCGTCGCCGCGGAGACCGACGCATACTTTCGCGCGTCGTCCTCGGGCCGGTTGTCGACGCCCGGGACGTTCGCCGGCGCGGTCCAGCTGCCGCGCGCGGTCTTCGACAGCTGCGACGCCACCGTGATCCGCAACGCAGCGCCGCCGGCGCTCTTCGCCGGCTCGGATCGCGCGGTCATCGTCATGCCCCGCGTGTCGTCGTGCAACTTCGGGGGCGAGGCGAACCCGACCGAGGTGCTGCTGAACGGCTTCCTCTACCTGGCGCTCACGGCCCACGAGCTCGGCCATACCCTCGGCCTGGCCCACGCGAGCCGCTGGGACTGCGCAGGAACCTCGTGCCAGGTGAACGAGTACGGCAACGAGTTCAGCGTGATGGGCCACGGGAACGGCGACCTCAACGCCTTCGAGAAGGCGAAGCTCCAGTGGCTGACAGGAGTGGTCCGTCCGACCCGCAACGCGACGTACGAGATCGGCCCGGTCGAGGGCCCGACGACGCTGCCGCAGGCGCTGGTCGTGACGACCGCCGCGAGCGAGTTCTGGTTCGAGTCGCGAGCGCGCTCCACTCCCGCGTTCGTCGGTGACTCCGTGCAGCCGCCTGGCGTCGCGGTCATCGCGGGCCCGGCGAACGGAGCGATCAGGTCGCCCTACCCGCGTGAAAACCTCCTGCTCCCGAACCCGCGCGGCGGAGGGCGGCTCGCGTATGGCGCCGGCGAGTCGTTCGCCAGGCGAGGCGTCTTCAGGGTCACGATCGACCGGCAGGCGCCGGAGGGCTCTGCGCTCAGGTTCGCGTGGCTCGACCGGGTGGCACCGGCCCGGCCGAGCATCGACGTCCGAGCACTCCGACGAGGGCGAGTCCGCGTCTCCTGGGATCCGGCCCGGGAGCAGGGCAGCGGCCTCGTGAGCTACACGGTGCTCGTCGACGGCCGGCCCGTGCGGACGCTGGACGGTCAGATCCCGTACCTCAACGCGAGCACGACGCTGCGTCTCTCCCGCGGCGTCCACCGCGTGGGGGTGCGGGCGACCGATCGCGCGGGGAACCGAGGCCGTGCAACCACCGTGCGGGTGCGGGTGCGGTGAGGTTCCGAGTCCTCCTCGCACTCGCCCTCGGGCTCTCCGCGCTCGCGGTCGGGCTCGCTTCGACCTCCGGCGCGGCGACGGCGCACCCGTGCGTGCAGGCGAACGAGCTCTGGTTCCGGGCGGGCGACGGGACGCGGCTCGTCGGGCACCGCTTCGGCGGCGCGAAGCCCGGCCGCAAGACCGCGGTCGTGCTCGCGCACATGTCCGAAGGCGACCTGTGCGTGTGGGCGCCGTACGCGCGGCGCCTCGCGGCGAAGGGCTTCTGGGTGTTCCCGTTCGACTTTCGCGGGCACGGGTTCTCCGAGGGCCGGCGCAACCACGCGAAGGCTGTGACGGACTTCGTCGCGGCGGTGCGCGCGGTCCGTCGTCTCGGCGCGCGCAAGGTCGTCGTCGGCGGGGCGTCGCTCGGGGGGATCGCCGCGATCGTCGCGGCGCCGAAGATCCGCCCGGCCGTCCAGGGCGTCGTGTCGGTCTCCGGCCCGGCCGCGATCGCGGGTGAGCTGAACGCGCGCGCGGCGGCGCCGCGCCTTCGCGTCCCGACGCTCTACGTCGTGGCCGAGGAGGACCAGAACGCGCCCTACGACTTCGCCGCGGAGGCGCAGGAGCTGTACGACGCCACCGGAACGGCCGAGAAGCGCCTCGAGCTCGTCCCGGGCTCGCTGCACGGGACTTTCCTCGTCCAAGGCTCGGCCCGCGTCCGCACGGTTCTCGAGCGGTTCTTCCGCAACCCTGCGGGCGCCGTTCCGTAGCGCCCCAAACGACCCCCAGGGGCACTCCCGTGTCCCTGATGTCACGCTATCGAGGAACCGTCGACGCCTGGTTGACGAGTTCGCCAAGAAAGAGTCACGGCGCGTCGCTTCGTGCGCGACTCGTGGACAGCGCGCGCGTCCGCGACCCCACGCAATGCCAGAAGAAGCCACCGAGGTCCAGCTGAGCTCGTCAGGCGACCTGCGGGACCCTCCTCGGCGCCGGGGAGCGGTGGTCGTCGATGAGGTCGAACGTGTCCCCGAAGATGAGGCCGCGGACGTGGTCCGACTCGAGGAAGCCGCGCGGGAAGCCGACGCTGAAGCCGCTCGCCGCGTTCAGCCGCTCCGCTGCTTCCTCCGACAGTTCGACCTCGAGAGCTCCGAGGTTGTCGCGGAGCTGCATCTCGCTCCGTGCTCCGACGATCGGGGTCGAGTGCCACGGCTGCGCGCGCACCCACGCGATGGCGACCTGCGACGGCGTCGCGCCGAGCTCCTCGGAAACCGCGACCACCTCGCGGGCGATCTCGCTCGTCTTCGGGCCGATGTCGCTGTAGCGTCGCGGCTCGTCGCCCTCCTCGAGGTACTTCCCCGTGAGTGCGCCGCCCTCGAGCGTGCCCCACGGCGTGAACGCGAGGTCGAGCGAACGCGCCATCGGCAGGAGCTCGCGCTCCACGTCGCGGTCGGCGAGCGAGTACGGCGCCTGGATCGCGACCGGGCGCGCCCAGCCATGCTGCTCCGCGAGTGCCACTGCCTGGGACACGACCCAGGCGGGCGTGTCCGAGAAGCCGACGTACAGCACCTTTCCCGACGAGACGAGGTCGTCGAACCCGCGCAGGACCTCCTCGACCGGCGTCATCCCGTCCCACATGTGCAGCCAGAGAAGGTCGACGTAGTCGGTTCGGAGGCGCCGCAGGCTCGCCTCGAGCGAGTGCACCATGTTCTTGCGGCTGTTGCCGCCGGCGTTCGGGTCGTCCCGGCGCGCGGTCAGCGTGTACTTCGTCGCGACGACGAGGCGCTCGCGCTCCTCCTGAATGAGCTCCCCGAGGATCGACTCGCTCTCGCCGTCCGTGTAGTTGCCGGCCGTGTCGACGAAGTTCCCGCCGGCGTCAGTGAACGCCTCGAAGATCCGGCGGCTCTCGTCTCTCGACGCGCCCCAGCCCCAGGTCTCCCCGAACGTCATCGTCCCGAGCGCGAGCTCCGACACGCGAAGCCCGCTTCGGCCGAGCAGCTTGTATCGCATGGTCATCTCTCCTCCGTTCCTTCGAGGTACGTGTCGAGCAGTGCCGCGCTCTCCGCGAGCGTCTCGCGGCGCAGCCGGTAACCGGTCTTCTTCGCGATGTCCGCGACCACGAGCCCACCGGTGCGCAGGACGAGCAGGTGCCCGTGGACCGTGGACTTCGCGAGGCCGAGGATCTCCGTCAGCTCGTGAAGCGTCGCCGGGCCCTCGGCGAGGCGGCGCAGGATGCGCAGCCGCGTCTCGTCGCCGAGCGCCTTGTACGCGGCGACGAGCGGGTCCGGCGGCGCATCGCCCGTGATGTCCGTTTCCGCGACGCCGTAGCAGACGATCTTCGTGCCTTCCGACTCGGTGAAGATCGACCACGGCCGGCTCGCGACGTGCGGCACGAGCAGGATGCGGCGGATGCCGGGCTCGGGCGTATAGCGGATGCCGCGGGTCAGCGTGTCGATCAGCTCCGTCGGAGCCACGCGTTCGGTGAGAGCTCCGGCCGCCCGGGCGCTTCGCTTGAGCACCCGGGCCGTCGCCTGCTCGTCCGGATGGAGGACCGCCTCGTCCCAGCCGCGGCACGCCGTTTCGAGCAGGGCCTTCGCCTCCTCGCCGTCGAGAGAGAGCACGTGCTCGTATGCCGACCGCTGCCATCCGGCGCACCCGTCGAGGAGCTGCGCGGCCGCGGCATCGTCGCCGTCCGCCGCGGCGGCGACGGTCTCGCGCGAGATCTCGCCGCGGTACGTCTCCAGGCGGTGGCCGAGGAGCAGCCGGCGGAGGTCGCGCGCAGACGTGCGCTCGAGCGTGGCGAGGAACGCGGAGGCGTCGTGCGGGGCGGGCGTGTCCGCGGCGAGCGCGAGCAGGTAGCCGAAGAGGATCTCGTGGCCGCCCGAGTAGCGCTCGATCGCGTCCAGCGGTCCCGGGCCGAGAGCCTCCCGCGTCTCCGCGAACCAGTCCGGCCCGACGGTGTACGACGCGGGATCCTCGTCGTGGTCGACCAGCATGCGCAGCCCGAGGACGAGCTCGAACGCGAGGCCCCACGCGACCTCGACGGTCGGAGCCTCGGTGGCGGCGAAGCCCTTCGCGCGAGGTTCGTCTTGAACCGAACTCATTGTTCGGAGTTTACCGAACGATGATCGACGGGCAGGGCTCAGTCGTCGAGATCCTCGGCGACGAGCCCGAACAGCACGCCGTCGACCCACTCCTCGTTTCGCCAGTAGGCCTTCCGGCGGATGCCCTCGCGCGTGAAGCCCGCCCGCTCGGCGTGCGCCAGCGCCCGCTCGTTGAAGCCGTAGATCTCCATCTGCACGCGGTGGAACCCGAGCTCGCCGAGCAGGTGGCGCTGGAACTGGCGCGCCGCCTCGTCGGAGACCTTCGAGCCTCGGAAGTCGGGATGGATGGCGAGGCCGCCGAGGTCCGCGATGCGGCTTCGCCGGTTCGCGCGCTCGAAGTGCATCGTCCCCGCGCGCTCGCCGGCGACCTCGACGACGAAGACGCCGAACGCATCCGGGGTCGGACTCGCTGCGCTCGATCTCCGCCTTCACGGACTCGGGGTCCTTGGGCCGGACGGCGGCGAGGAACGGCTCGACCTCCTCGTGCGTGAAGAGCTCCACGAGGAAGTCGACGTCGTCCGCCCGTGCGCGGCGAATCGAGACGCTCACGCGGGCTCCTCCTGCGCCGCCCTCGCCCGCGTCCGCAGGAATCGCTCTCCGGACGCGAGCGCGACACCGGCGAGGATGAGCACGAGCCCGCCTAACGCGGCGACCGTCACCGGCTCGTCGAGGAACACCGCACCGTAGAAGAGCGCGAAGCCCGGAATCAGGTAGGTGACGAGGGAGAGCCGGCGGGAGCCGAACAGGCGGAGCATCCGGAAGAGGACGAGCTGCGCGAATGCGGTCCCGAGGAGCGTCAGCGCAGCGAGCGAGGCGATCGACGCGGCGTCGGGGACGTGGTTCGGGAGTTGGAAGAGCGAGAGCGGCACGAGCAGCAGTCCGCCCACGAGCATCGAGCCGGTCGCGAGCACGGGCCCGGGAACGGTCTGCACGCTCAGCTGCCCGTAGACCCCGGAGCCCGCGTACGAGAGCGACGAGAGGACGACCGCGAGTGTCCCCGCGACCGCCCACCAGCCGCCGTGAGGATCGAGCCCCGCGAGGACGGCGACGCCGACGAATCCGAGCGCGACGCCCGCGACGCGGACGGCGCCGACGTGCTCGTGCGGGAGGAAGCGCATCGCGAGGAGGAACGTGAAGATCGGGACGGTCGACTGGGCGATGCCGGCAACGGTTGAGTCGACGTGCTGCTCGCCCCAGGCGATGAGCCAGAACGGGACGGCGGCGTTGAGCGTGCCGAGCACGAGCGCGGCTCGCCAGCTTCGCCGGAGCTCCTCGAGCGCGCGTCGCCCGCCGAACGTCGCGGCGAGGTAGGCGAGCAGGATCAGCCCCGCCGCGAGGCTCCGGATCGCCATCATCGGAGCGGGCGCGAAGTCGTCGAGTGCGACCTTGATGAAGAGGTACGACGCGCCCCAGATCGCCGCGAGCAGCACCAGCATCGGCCAGTAGCGCGTCACCTTCGGAGGCTACCGGCGGCCCAGCGTGCGGCCGCGCAGGGCGCGTCCCGGGGGTGGGACGGCCAAGCCCGCGCCGAGATGTCTCGAAGTCTCGACGAAGCCGTGTCCCACTCGTGACGCCTTCCTCGATAGCGTGCTGTCAGGGACACGGGAGTGCCCCTGGGGGAGGTTGGGAGCAGGTTGGGGCTGTGTGTGGGCGCTCCGGCTCGGACAAGTCTTGGCAACGGGAGTGCGGCCTCCCGCGCTTCGCCGCGACCCAACCGCCGCGGTGTGGTCAGGCCCCGCCGTTAAGCTGAACCATCTGAGCAGCGTGGCGCAGCAGCCGCTCCATCGTGCCCTCGGCCTGACCGACGGGGAGCACGAGCGCATCCAGACCCTGCTCGGGAGAGACCCGAACGACTTCGAGCTCGCCGTCTTCTCGCTCCTCTGGTCGGAGCACTGCGGCTACAAGCACTCCGCGCTCCTCCTGAAGCGGCTGCCGAGCACCGGTGAGCGCGTCCTGCAGGGCCCGGGTGAGAACGCGGGCGTGCTCGACCTCGGCGACGGGATCGCGGTCGCGTTCAAGGTCGAGAGCCACAACCACCCTTCCGCCGTCGAGCCGTTTCAGGGCGCCGCCACCGGCGTCGGCGGGATCCTCCGCGACATCGTCGCCATGGGAGCGCGGCCGGTCGCCCTCCTCGACGGGCTCCGCTTCGGCGAGCCTGGCCACGAGCTCTCGCGCGCCGTCGGCGGGATCGGCGCCTACGGCAATAGCGTCGGCGTGCCGACGGTCGGCGGCGAGACGGTCTTCGACGAGGCCTACCGCGACAACTGCCTCGTGAACGCGATGTGCGTCGGGCTCCTCCCGACCGCTCGCGTCATGAGTGCGAAGGCGACCGGAAGCGGGCAGCACGTCGTGCTCTACGGCGCAACCACGGGGCGCGATGGGATCGGCGGCGCGTCGGTGCTCGCGAGCCAGGAGCTCGACGAGGGCTCGTCCGAGAAGCGCCCTTCCGTGCAGATCGGCGACCCCTTCACTGGCAAGAAGCTGATCGAGGCCTCGGTCGAGCTCGTCACCGCGGGCATCGTCGAGTCGCTTCAGGACTGCGGCGCCGCGGGAATCGCATCCGCACTCTCGGAGATGGCCGCCGAGTTCGGCATCGACGTCCAGCTCGACCGCGTGCCGCTGCGCGAGGAGGGGATGGAGCCGTGGGAGGTGATGATCTCCGAGAGCCAGGAGCGGATGGTCGCGCTCGTTCGCCCGCAGATGCTCGAGGCGGTGGAGGAGGTGCTCGATCGCTGGGAGCTCAACCACGCCGTGATCGGCGACGTGACCGAGACGGGCGAGCTGCGCGTGTTCTGGCACGGTGAGCTCGTGGGCGAGATCCCCGCTCGCCTCCTGACCGACGAGTGCCCCCGCTACGAGGTCGGACGCGCGCGGCGCGCGCCGAAGCCTGCGCGGGAGATCGCAGGCGCGCCTCCCACCCCCGAGGCCTTGCTCGCGCTGCTCGCGTCGCCGAACCTCCGAAGTCGTGAGTTCGTCTATCGCCGCTACGACCAGCTCGTCGGCCACCGCACCGTGCGGCGCCCCGGCTTCGATGCGGCCGTGCTTCGGCTGCTTCCGTCGCTCCGCGGGCTCGCAGTCTCGCTCGACGGCCAGGGCCGCATCGGGCGTCTCGACCCGTTCACGGGCGGTGCGCTCGCCGTGTTCGAGGCGGCGCGCAACGTCGCCTGCGCCGGAGGCGAGCCGCTCGGGTTCACCGACTGCCTCAACTTCGGCAACCCGGAGAAGCCCGAGATCGGCTGGGAGCTCGCCGAGGCGATCGATGGCATGGCCGCGGCCTGCGAGGCGCTCGGGCTGCCGATCGTCTCCGGGAACGTCTCGCTCTACAACGAGACGAACGGCCGTGCGATCCATCCGACTCCGGTGGTCGGCGCAGTCGGGCTCGTCGAAGACGTCCGCCTCGTGCCGGGAGGCTGGCGCGAGGGCGACTCGATCCTCGTTGCCGAAGCTTCGCCTCCGTCCCTCGCGGGATCCGAGTACCAGGCCCGTTTTGGTGAGGTGGGCGGGACTCCGGTGCGGCTCGATCTCGCCGCAGAGGCGCGCCTCGTCCGCTTCCTGTGGCGCGCCGCCCCGCGCTGCACGCTCGTCCACGACGTCTCCGACGGAGGGCTGGCGGTCTGCCTCGCCGAAGCGGCGATCCACTCCGGCGTCGGCGCCGAGCTGGCCCTCGACGACGACCCGCTGGCGCTCTTCGGCGAGGTGGGCGGAAGGGCGGTGCTCGCCTGCGCTCCGGAGCAGCGGGACGAGGTCATGCAGCTCGCCGGCGAGCTCGGCGTCCCGGTGCACGGCATCGGGCTGGCCGGCGGCGCTACCCTCCTCGGGGTCGAGCTATTGCGGCTCCGAAGCGCCTGGGAGGGGAACTAGATGTGTGGTGTGTTTGGAATTCGCTCGCTGGAGCGGGATGTGGCGCGTCTCGCGTACTTCGGACTGTTCGCGCTCCAGCACCGCGGCCAGGAGTCGGCCGGCATCGCGGTATCTGACCAGGGACGCCTCACGGTCGTGCGGGACATGGGGCTCGTCGCGCAGGTGTTCAACGAGCAGCAGCTCCATGCCCTCCCGGGCGAGGTCGCGATCGCGCACACGCGCTACTCGACGACCGGCGCGAACCGGTGGGCGAACGCGCAGCCGCTGATCCACCACGGGCGGGAGCGCACCGTCGCGCTCGGGCACAACGGCAACCTCGTGAACGTCGAGGAGCTTCGCTCCGAGCTCGAGGCGGACGGCGTGCGGCTCACGTCAGGTTCGGACTCCGAGGTGATCGCGGCGCTGATCGCTCGCGACACCTCACCGCTGCCGGAGGCGGTCGCGAACGCCATGCGCAGGCTCGAGGGCGCGTACTCGGTCACCGCGCTCGTCGACGACATCCTCGTCGCGTTCCGTGACCCGCTCGGGTTCCGGCCGCTCGCCATCGGGCAGCTCGGCGCCGACTGGGTGATCGCCTCGGAGACCTGCGCGCTCGACCTCATCGCCGCGGAGTTCGTCCGCGAGGTGCAGCCGGGCGAGGTCGTCTGGGTCGACGCCGAGGGGCTCCACAACGCGCAGGCGCTTCCCACGGGCAAGAACGCGCTCTGCATCTTCGAGCACGTCTATCTGGCACGACCCGACTCGCGGCTCGCAGGCGTGGAAGTGCACGGCGCCCGCGTGCGCATGGGCGAGACGCTCGCGCGCGAGGCGCCGGTCGACGCGGATCTCGTCATCGGCGTCCCCGACTCCGGCACGCCCGCTGCGATCGGCTTCTCGAAGGCGTCCGGGATCCCGTTCAACGAGGCGCTCATCAAGAACCGCTACGTCGCGCGCACCTTCATCCAGCCCGACCAGGCGATGCGCGAGCAGGGGATCCGGATGAAGTTCAACCCGCTCGACGAGGTCGCGGGGATGAGGATCGTCGTCGTCGACGACACCATCGTCCGCTCGAACACGATGCGTCAGCTCGTCGCCATGCTCCTCGACGCCGGTGCGGCGGAGGTGCACGTGCGCATCTCGTCACCGCCCGTCGTCTCCCCGTGCTTCTACGGGATCGACTTCCCCGACGAGGACGATCTCCCCGCCGCCCACCGCTCGGTGGAGGAGATGCGCCAGCTCATCGGAGCGACCTCGCTCCACTATCTCTCCGTCGAGGGCATGACGGCCGCGACGGAGCTCCCCGAGGACTCGGTCTGCCGTGCCTGCTTCACGCGCAACTATCCGACCCGCGTGCCCGCGAAGGCCGAGAAGCACCGCTTCGAGCCCGCGAAGGCCTGAGCGACTGCAGATCCCCTGATTGGCATAAGGCTCGGCGGAGCGCGTGCCGATATCCGAGTCATGGCGGACGACTCGGCCATGACGCACGTCCTGCTCGAGAGCCTCAGAGCGCGGCTTCGCGCGCGGCAGAGCCGTTCGGCGATCGAGCTCGCGGTCTGCGCGTCGATCGAGCCCGAGGCGGAGCAGCGGGCGTGGGCGCTCGTCGCACTCGCCCACCGGCTGCGACGCGAGCGGTCGGGCGACCTTGCGAGGCTCGCCGTCGACGCTGCGATCGCAGTCGACGCCGGACCCGCCGTGACCCGCGCAGCGCGCACGGTCTCGGTATCGCTCCTCGCGGACGACGGCCACCTCGGCGCCGCCGCCGCCCTCGGCGAGCAGCTGCTCGCCGAAGCGCACGACCCCGGCGTCTTGAAGGCGCTCGCCCGTGTGTACTGGGAGCTCTGGCAGGAAACGAGCGACGAGGCCTGGCACGAGCGCTGGTGGGACGTCAACGTGCTTCGGCACGACGGCCGCGAGCCGTCCGCCGCGTAACGCCTCCTAGCTCTCGCCGCCCAGCTCGTGCCAGCGCCGGTAGCGGACGGCGCGGCGCACCGTGCGCGGGTCGTGGCCGCGCTCGAGCAGCTCCTGCCTGATCTCTCCCTCCTGCGCCAGGCGCAGGAAGAGCCACGCGATCGCAACGATGGTGACGACGGAGCCTTCGAGCATCATCAGCGACCCCGCGAGGCTCTGGTCCCCCTGCGGGGAGAGCCCGAGGTACTCGCCGTCCCCGTAGACGTCGTAGAAGACGCTGCCGCTCCACACGAAGACGTTGCCGAGCACGGTCGCCACCAGGCGCACGGCCACGACGTACCCGAGCTTGGCGCCGGTGCCGAACCACTCGGGCGCGGGCAGCGTCTCCAGCACCGGCAGCCAGAGCACGATCCCCGCCGAGAAGAAGGCGACGTGCTCGAGCGCGTGCACGGCGCCGTTCTCGACTGCGGCCTCGTACACCGCGGGGACGTGCCAGAGCGCGAGGTTCGCGGCCCAGATCGGGAGCGCGACGAGCGGGTTCGCGAGGACGCGGAGCCGCATGACCCCCGGAAGCGCGAGCAGCGGTCGGAGCACGGGCCCGCTCAGCCCGGCGAGCAGGCAGAGCGGGGCGAGATCGCCGAGCAGGAGGTGCTGCGCCATGTGGAAGGAGAAGAGCTCCTCCTCGCCGATCCTCGCGATCGGCGACGCGACCGCGGTGAGGAGGAGCACGAGCCCGAGCGCGAAGAGCAGGACCCGCCAGACAGCGACGGGCTGGCCCCGCTTCGCGAGCGTTCGCACGCGGACCCCGTACGCGACGGCGATCAGCGCGATCGGCGCGAGTTGCAGCAGGATCACGGTGGAAACCCCAACTCGAGGTCAGGCTAAAGCCTGACCCGGGACTCTCGCGCGTAGACTCGCCCCGTGGCGAGCGAGCCCCAGACGTACGCCGCTGCGGGTGTCTCGATCGAGAAGGCCGACGCCGTCGCCGAGCGGCTCCGCGCCGCCGTCGAGTCGACCGGAGCCCGAGGCTTCGGCGCGTTCGCGGGCCTGCATCCGCTCGACGACAATCGGCTGCTCGCCGCCTCGACCGACTCCGTCGGGACGAAGCTCGTGCTCGCCCGTGCCCGCAGCGCCCTGCGGGCCTGCGGCGTCGATCTCGCCGCGCACTGCATCAACGACGTGCTGACCTGCGGTGCCGACCCGCTCTTCTTCCTCGACTACGTCGCCGCGAACCGCATCGACCTCGAGCAGGTCGCCGAGCTCGTCGAGGGCGCGGCCGAGGCCTGCCGTGCCGCGGGCGTCGCGCTCATCGGTGGCGAGACCGCGGAGCTCCCCGGGATCTACCGCGAGGACGAGCTCGACTTCGCGGGAACGTGCGTCGGCATCGTCGAGCGCGACCGGCTGATCGACGGCTCGCGCATCGAGGCGGGCGACGCGGTCGTCGGCTTCCCCTCGAACGGCGTCCACGCGAACGGCTTCACGCTCGTCCGCCGGGTGCTGGAGACGGAGGACTACGCCGGAGACGACCTGCTGGCGCCGACGCGGCTCTACCTCGACGACGTCCGCGCCCTTCGCGAGCGCACCGATGTTCGCGGACTCGCCCACGTGACCGGAGGAGGGATCCTCGGGAACCTCTCGCGCGTGCTCCCGGACGGGCTCGCCGCCGAGATCGACTGGCGTTCGTGGCAGCGCCCTGGAGTCTTCGACTGGCTCGCGCGGCACGTCGACGAGACGGAGCTGCGCCGCGTCTTCAACCTCGGGATCGGCTACCTCGCCGTCGTCCCCGATCCGGGCGACGCGCTCGTCGTCGGGACGATCGTGCGCGCGTGATCGGCGTGCTCGTGAGCGGAGAGGGGACGAACCTGCAGGCGCTGCTCGACGCCGGGCTCACCGTCGTCGCCGTCGCGTCGTCGAGGCGCGACGCGCGCGCGCTCGACCGGGCCCGGGCGGCCGGCGTCCCTGCCGAGGCGTTCCCGCTCGACGGAGTACGCGGACCGCGAGGCCCGCGACGCGGCGATGGCAGCGTGGCTCGAGGACCGCGGCGCCGAGCTCGTCGTGTGCGCCGGCTACATGCATCTGCTTCGTCCCGACGTTCCTCGATCGCTTCCCGGGACGCGTCGTGAACGTCCATCCGGCGCCGCTTCCCGAGTTCCCGGGCGCGCACCCGCTCGAGGACGTGCTCGCGGCGGGTGCCTCACATGCGGCAGCGACTGTTCACTTCGTGGACGAGGGTGTCGATACAGGACAGGTGATCGCGAGCGAGCCCGTCGCCGTCGAGCCCGGCGACACCGTGGAGACTCTGCGCGAGCGCGTTCACGCGGTCGAGCACCGGCTGCTGCCCGAGGTGGTGAGAGAGCTGTGCGCGCGCTGATCTCCACCTACGACAAGACCGGCCTCGTGACGTTCGCGCGCGGGCTCGCGGGCCTCGGCTTCGAGCTCGTCGCGAGCGGCGGCACGGCGACCGCGCTCGAGGAGGCGGGCGTCTCCACGACGCGGGTCGAGGACGTCACCGGCTCTCCGGAGCTCCTCGACGGACGCGTCAAGACGCTGCATCCGCGCATCCACGCGGGGATCCTCGCGCGGCGCGACCAGCCCGAGGACCTGGCCGCGCTCGAGAAGGAGGGCATCGAGCCGTTCGACCTCGTGTGCGTGAACCTGTACCCGTTCGAGCGCGCCGCATTCGGTCTCCGCCTCGACGACGAGGCGGTCATCGAGCTGCTCGACATCGGCGGCCCCTCGCTCCTGCGCGCCGCCGCGAAGAACCACGCGCACGTGACGCCGGTGTGCCGCCCGCAGGACTACGACGAGGTCCTCACAGAGCTTCGGGAGCAGGACGGGACGACCTCTCCGGATACGAGGCGGCGGCTCGCGTCCGTCGCCTTCGCGACGACCGCGGCCTACGACTCCGCGATCTCGCGCTGGTTCCAGGGCGACGAGGAGATGCCCGAGACCTTCGTCCCGACGTTCGACAAGACGCTCGAGCTCGCGTACGGCGAGAACCCCCAGCAGGTCGCGGCGTACTACGCCGAGCGCGGCCGGCGCACACATGTTCTCTCACGCGTCGAGCATCTCGCCGGCAAGCCGCTCTCGTTCAACAACGTCAACGACCTGTCGGCCGGGCGGCTCCTCATCCGCGAGTTCGACCACGCCTGCTGCGTGATCGTCAAGCACGCGAACCCGTGCGGAGTCGCGATCGCGGAGCGGATCGAGGATGCGTACGCGCGCGCCGTCGCCGCCGACCCGATCTCGGCCTACGGCGGCGTCGTCGTGTTCAACCGCGCGATAACGGCCGCCCTCGGGGAGGCGCTCGCGGATCAGTTCGTCGAGGTGCTCTTCGCGCCGGGCTACGACGAGCAGGCGATGCAGGCGCTTGCCCGCAAGGACTCGGTCAGGATCCTCAACGACACCGAGCGCCGCGCTCTCGTCGAGACCGAGCGGGACTATCGCCGCGTACTCGGCGGCCTGCTCGTGCAGGACCGGGACTGGTCGCTTCCGGAGCGTGGGGACATGGAGGTCGCGTGCGGCGAGGTCGCGACCGACCAGTGGCTCGACCTGCTCTTCGCCTGGCGCGTGGTGAAGCACGTCGCGTCGAACGCGATCGTCATCGCGCGGCGGGGACAGACTCTCGGGATCGGCGCCGGCCAGTCGAGCCGCGTCGACGCCGTGCGGCTGGCAGTCGAGAAGGCGCGCGCGCTCGGCCACGACCTCGAGGGAGCCGTGCTCGCGTCGGACGCGTTCTTCCCGTTCGCGGACGGGGTCGAGGCCGCGCTCGAGGCCGGGGTCGTGGCGATCATCCAGCCCGGGGGCTCCAAGCGGGACGACGAGGTCGCCGAGGCGGTCTCGAAGGCGGGCCGCGCGATGGTCCTCACGCACCGCCGGCACTTCCGGCACTAGGGCACCGGCGTCGGGTCGCCGAAGCCATCCGTGCCCGGCGGGGACGGATGCCGTGGCAAGAGCGCCAGTCGCTCGGCCTTTCGGCGCCTAGCCCCTTTGCCCGACCCAACGAGTCGGGGCCTCCTTTCGGAGGCCCCGATTGCCTGCACTTCGAAGCGATGCGGGTTACTGGTTGGTCGTCACTCCGATCAGCGCGGCGACGCCCGCACCCACGTCCACCTGATCGAGACCTCCCAACGTGTTGACGATCAGCTGGTCGAGCGCCGGGTCGGCATGGGCGATGGACACGGCGGCCGCAAGCCCCGTGAGCTGCGTCTCCCCGGCGACCGCGGCCACGTCGATGACGTCGACGCCATTCGTCGCGTTCACGGTCACCGTGTCCGCTGCGCCATCGGCCGCACCTCCGCCGATGACAGTCTCGAGATCGACGTTGACGTCCTCCATGTCGGTCCCAGAGAGGTCGTTGACGGTCGTCGCGTCGGTTCCTCCGAGCGCGTCCAGGTCGATCCGCTCGACGTCGTCCAAGTCCATGTCGATGTTCCCGAGGTTGCGCAGGAACTCCACGCGCGCACCGACGGCCGAGACCACGAAGGCCTCGTTGCCGACTGCGCCGTTGAACTCCATGGTGTCGTTGCCTGCCTGACCTTCGAGGAGGTCGTTGCCGTCGCCGGGGTCCCACACGAGGGTGTCGTTGCCGGCGCCGCCGAGCATGGAGTCGTTTTGTTGTTGGCCGGCGATCCGGTCGTTGCCGTCGCCGCCGGTCAGGACGTCGATCTCGGTGCCGCCGTTGATGACGAGCTGGATCAGTGCTGCGAGGCCGTCCTCGGCTGTGATCGTGTCGGCGCCGCCGAGGCCGTTGACCGTCAGCTTGTCGTTGGCGGCCTCCGAGTGGTCGATCTGGACGTTCACCGGAGCTCCGACGACTTCCACGGTGTTCTCGTCCGCGATGATCTGGATGTCGTCCGGGTCGTTGGTGCCGTTGACCGTGATGGAGTCGGCCGCGCCGTCGCCTGCTCCGCCGCCGATCGCGGCTTCGAGGTCGAGGGCGACGGTCTTGAGGTCGGTCCCGCTGGTGTCGTTCAGGACTGCGTTGTCGTTGCCGCCGAGCGCTTGGACGTCGATGATCTCGATGTCGTTCAAGTCCATCGTGATGTTGGCGGCGTCGCGGAAGAACCTGACTCGCTCGCCGTTGGCCGAGACGTCGAAGTTCTCGGCCGCGCCGGCCCCGATGAACAGGAGCGTGTCGGCGCCGTCGTCGGCGCCGTCTTGGCCCTCGACGACGTCGCTGCCGTCGCCCGGGTCCCAGCGGAACGTGTCGTTGCCGGCTCCGAGGAGGCCGCTGTCGTCGCCGCGGTTGCCGTCGATCGCGTCGTCACCGTCGCCGCCGAGCAGCACCTCGCCGCCGTCGCCGCCGTTGATCGTGTCGTCCCCGGTGCCGCCGTCGATCCCGAGCTTGATCAGGGCTGCGAGCCCGATCGCGCCGGAGATCGTGTCGTTGCCGTCGAGCCCGTTGACGTTCAACGGGTCGTCCGCCGCCTCCGAGCCCACGATCTTCAGAGCCGCCGCCAGGCCGGTCACGTCGACCGCACCCGCGGTGGGGCCGATCGCGATCGTGTCGTTGCCGGCCGTGCCGTTGACCGTCGTCGTGTCGACCGCTCCGTCGGTGGCGAGGTCGAGGACGATGTCCTTGACGTCGGTCGCGGACAGGTCGTTCACGACCGTGTTGTCGATGCCGCCGAGTGCACGGACATCGACCCGCTCGGTGTCGTCGACGTCCATGGTGATGTTCGCGACGTTGCGGAAGAACTTCAGACGGTTGCCGTTGGCGGAGAAGTCGAAGTTCTCCGCGACTCCGGCGCCGTTGAAGAGCAGCGTGTCGGTGCCAGCTTCGCCCTCCACCTTGTCGCTGCCGTCGCCGGGATCCCACGTGAACGAGTCGTCGCCGGCGCCGAGGAGACCGGTGTCGTCTCCGCGGTTGCCGTCGATCGCGTCGTTGCCGTCGCCGCCGAGCAGCATCTCAGCACCGTCGCCGCCGTTGATCGCATCGTTGCCTGCGCCACCGTCCAGCGTCGGCTGGGTCAGCGCGGAGAGCCCAAGCCCGCCGTTGAGCGTGTCGTTGCCGGCGAGGGCCTCGATCGCCAGTGCTTCGGCATTTGCGAGATCGATCGGCAGGCCGCCCGGGCCGCCGGAGACGGCGATGCGGCCCGCGACCGCCGCCGCCGCGATGCCGATGGTGTCGTTTCCGGCCGTGCCCTCGACCGTGACGCGGTCGCTGCCCGCCCCGGGGTCGATGATCAGCTTGTCGTTCGCGGCCTGTGCACGCGAGACGGTGACCACTGCTCCGATGCCGGTGACGTTGATCAAGCCGCCGACCCGGAGCTGGTTCGCAGCCGGCGATCCCTTGATGTCCACGACGTCTGCAGCCCCGTCGTTCGCCAGGTCGGCGTTGAGCTGGCCGAGCCCGGTGCCCGAGAGGTCGTTGACGACGACGTTGTCGGCGCCTCCGAGCGCACGGAGGTCGAATCGCTCGACACCCGCGATGTTCATCGTGCTCGCGCCCGCGAACTTCAGGCGCTGCCCGTTGGCGGAGAACTCGAACTTCTCGGCGGCGTTCGAGCCGCCGAAGCCGACGAGGTCATCGCCCACGCCGCCCTCGATGACGTCGTTGCCCCGCTTGCCGTCGACCATGTCGTTGCCGACGCCGCCGAACAGCCGCTCGGCTCCGGAGCCGGCGCGCAGCTGGTCGTTGCCGGCATCACCGAAGATGCTCGTCGCCTCGCTGCCCGTGAACACGCCGAAGCTCTCGTTGATCGAGAGCGCGTCGGCGCCGGCTGCGCCGTGAACGACGATCCGATTGAAGGCCGACCGCTTGAAGGTGAACTCGGCGGAACCGTTGCCGCCGACGTCTACCTGGAGCCGTGACTTGGAGCCTGGCTTCAACCGCAGCGCGATCCTCTCGCTCTTGGCAGTCCCGAGGACGCTGAGCTGGCCGCGGTTGATGCTCGCCTTGACCTTCGGCGTGGGCTTCTGCGCGACCGTATGCCCCGCGGAAGCCGTTGCCACCACGAGAAGCGAGATCGCGGCGATTGCGATTGCCGATCCGAGTGCGAAGATGCGTGCCATTGCCCTTCCTCCTTGACATGCCGTAGCTAGTTCGTGAGCCAGGAGGATCTCGGCGCCCACCTACCGGGCCGTTACCGCGCCGTTACAACGGGCTCAAAGGCCGATCGAACGGTCGTCGAGTGCGCCGCGCCTACAGCTTCCGGATGGAGTCGCCCGGACGCACGGTGCCGCCCTCGATGACGCGCACGTACATCCCGCGCAGGCGGAGCGCGCGGCCGGACTTCCCATTCACGAAGCGGATCGCGGCCGGGCCGAAGCGCTCGGTGAACTTCGCGCAGCCGGTGTGCGGCACCTCCGTCACCTCGACGACCGCCGAGCCGACGGCGAGGCGCGTCCCCGGCGGCAGGTTCTCGGGGCGGAGGTCGAGGTCGACGTAGAGCTGGTCGCCGGCGAGCGCCCAGCGCTCGCGGTCGCCGCCCGCGACGAGCGAGATCACACGCACGTTCATCAGCGTGACCTGCGCGCCGGGATGGGGCGGGTGCCCGGACGAAGTCGGTCGCCTGATCCAGTCGTCGCCGACGAGCCCCTGTTCGACGTCGAGGATGCCCTCCTCGAGCACCTCGCGCTCTCCTTCGGAGGGACGGCGAACGACGAGCTCGACCGTGCCCTGGGTCGCAGGCGCGGCGAGGATCTCCGGAAGCCCGGCCTGCAGGTCCTCGGCGCCGATGTACAGCGACATCGCCCGGACGCTAGCTGATCGGCTGGCCGTCGCTCAGGAAGCGGCGTACGCGCGCACGGCGGCGGCGAAGCGCTCGTACAACGGGCGCTTCTTGCCGGTCGCGTCGAGGAGGCCGCTCTGCCACGTGTTGTGCTCGGAGTCCGCGAACGTGAACCAGACGAACATCTCCACCCTCGGCTCCGCGGCGGCGAGCTCGATCGCCCGCTCCGCACGCTCGGCCTGGACGTCCTGCGGCACGCCGAAGGGCTCCGCCGGGGACACCTCGTACCCGAACTCCGTGATCCAGAGTGGGATCTCGTCCCGCCCGAACCACGTCTCCAGCGCGCGCGCGAAGCGGCCGAGCGACGGCAGCGTCACGTTCGGCCAGTTCGCGGCGCCGTCTGGCGGGACGCCCGGCGAGATCGGATACGGATGGTGGGCCCACGCGTCGAACTCGAGATCCTCCCTGGCGAGGAGTTGCGCGAACCGAGCCGGCGAGTGCCGGTCCTGGCCGGGGCCGGGCGACGGCGCGTCGCGGCCGTGCGAGCCGGTCTCGCCGATCGCGACGAGCGCGTCGGAGTTCGCGTCCTTGATCCCCTCGTACGCCGCGCGGTAGAGGGCGGCGTACGTCCGCGGAGCGACCGACCGACCGCGTGCGTCGAACTGAGGCGCGAGGAAGATATTGGTGTTGGGCTCGTTCCAGATCGAGTAGCGGCGCACCGACGGATAGCGCTCGGCCAGACCGTGCGCGAAGTCGCGCAGTGCGTCGAGGTCGGTCGGCGCGTGATTCGCCCCTTGCCCCTGGTTGGCCCACGCGGGCGTGCCCCAGATCGTGAACAGCACCTCCATGCCCCGGGCCTCCGCGCCGGCGACGAGCTCGTCGAGCTCGTACATGCGCGGGACGACGAAGGGCCGGCGTCCGCGTGCGGGACGCTCGGGAGCAGCGACGTCCCAGCGGACGAGTGCGCGAACGAGGCGCGCGCCGCTCGCCCGGGCGCGGTCGAGCATCCGCGCTCGCGACGGGCGCCAGCGGAAGCTCGCGTCGTCCATGAAGCCGACCAGCATCGGCTCGGTGCGCTCGGGCTCGGGGGTCGCGGGCGTGGTCTCCTCGGGCGTCGTCGGAGCCTCGTCCTCGGGCGGCGCGGCGGGCGGCGTGAAGACCGGGGTCTCCGTGTCCTCCGCGATGGCAGGCGCGCGCTTCTCTTCTGGCTCGACCGCGGTCGTCGTCGTCGGCGGCGACGCAACGTGATCCTCGGGCGCGTCCCGAAGGAGCGCTGCGGCGCCGACGCCCGCAGTGAGGGCGACGACGGCCGCGAGCAGGGCCCCTCGGCGTCGGGTCATGCGACTGAGTCTGGATGTGGGGTTGGTCGGCATGCGAATGACGTTCGTATGAGAGGGCCTCGCCTGCCGGGCTCCGAAGAGTAGCCGAGCTCCCGGCCGAAGTAGGCTTCCGCGATGGCGCGTCGCGAGTACCCGACCGTCCTCGAGCTCGTGGGCTCGACGCCGATCGTCCGGCTCGAGCGGCTGTCCCGCGACGTCCCTGGAGATCTTCTCGCAAAACTCGAGTTTCTAAACCCCGGCGGCTCGGTGAAGGACCGCATCGGGCTCGCGATGATCGAGGCCGCGGAGCAGGACGGGCGCCTGCGGCCGGGTGGAACGATCGTCGAGCCGACCTCGGGCAACACCGGCGTCGGGCTCGCGATGGCGGCTGCGCTTCGCGGCTACCGGTGCATCTTCGTGATGCCGGACAAGATGAGCCAGGAGAAGATCTCGATGTTGCGCGCGTACGGCGCAGAAGTCGTCATCACGCCGACCGCCGTCGAGCCGGACTCCCCGGAGAGCTACTACAGCGTCTCCGACCGCCTCGCCGAGGAGATCCCCGGAGGCTTCAAGCCCGACCAGTACTCGAACCCGGCGAACCCCGAGGCGCACTACGAGACCACCGGGCCCGAGCTCTTCGAGCAGACCGACGGGGGCGACGTGGATGCGGTCGTGATCTCGGTCGGCACCGGCGGCACGATCACCGGCGTCGGCCGCTACCTCAAGGAGCACGGCTCGCGCGCGCGCATCGTCGGCGTCGACCCCGAGGGCTCGATCTTCACCGCGGACGAGGAGCATCCGATGGGCCCGTACCTCGTCGAGGGGATCGGCAAGGAGCGCTGGCCGGACACGCTCGACTCGGAGGTCGTGGACGAATGGGTGCGGGTCTCGGACCGCGACTCGTTCCTCGTCGCGCGGCGCCTCGCGCGCGAGGAGGGGCTGCTCGTCGGCGGCTCGACCGGATCGACGGCCTGGGCCGGGATGGAAGTGGCGAAGCGTCTTGGCCCGGATGCGCGTGTCCTCATGATGTTCCCGGACTCGGGCCGCTCGTACCTCTCGAAGCTCTACGACGACAACTGGATGCTCCAGTACGGCTTCCTCGAGCGGACAACTGCGCCGCCCGCCGTCGAGGAAGTACTTCGCTTCCGGAGGGTCGGTCACGAGACCCCGGATCTCGTCACCATCGGCTCGCACGAGAAGGTCGGCGCGGCGATCGACTTGATGCAGCGGTATGGGATCTCGCAGCTCCCCGTTGTTCGCCATGACAGTGCGGACTCACTTGCCGACGTGGTCGGCTCGCTGCAGGAGCGCAGCCTGCTCGAGCGGGTGTTCAAGAACGGGGACGCGCTCAACGAGGACGTCGCGGTCGCGATGCAGCCGCCGCTGCCCGCGGTCGACGCGGACGCGTCGCTCGACGAGGTCTACGAGGGGCTCTCGGGCCCTGCGGCGGCGGTCGTGGTCGCGAGCGACGGCCGGCCGAGCGGGATCCTCACACGGTCTGATCTGCTGGAGTTCCTCGCGGCGCGGCGCTCTCAGGTCGAGCCTCCCGCTTAGGCGTCTCCGCGCGGACGGCCGCGTACACCGCGCCGATGATGAGCAGCGCGCCCGCGAACGTCCACGGGCTCGGGCGCTCGCCGAGGAGCGCGACGCCGAGCGCGATCGCGACGAGCGGGTTCACGTACTGGTGCGTCACGACGAGCGAGATCGGCGCCACCCGCAGGAGCCAGGCGTAGGCCGTGAAGCCGATGATGGAGCCCACGATCACGAGGTAGACCCACGCCGCGATCGAGTCGGCCGCGAACGTGGCCGCGCCGAGCTCGCCCCACTCGCCGAACGCGAGCGCGCCCAACGTCAGGAAGAGGCCGCCGCCGAGCATCTCGTACACCGCGGCGACGAACGGGTCGCGCGGCATGCCGAGGCGGCCGCTGAAGAACGAGCCGAGCGACCAGGAGATGGACGCCGAGATCATGATCGCGAGGCCGATCGCAGTCGACCCGCCGCCGAGCCCGGGCGCGACGACGAGCCCGAGACCGACGAGGCCGGTCAGCGTCGAGAGCCGCGTCGCGCGCGCGACGTCCTGACCTGCGGCGAGCCGCATGAGGATGATCTGGAGGGGCACGGTCCCGGCGATCATCGCCGCGACGCTCGAGTCGATCCGCGTCTCCGCGACGTGGACGAGCCCGACGCCGAACGTCAAGAGGAGCAGGCCGGCAGCCGTGCTGCCGACGAGCTCGCGTCGGGTCACGCGCAGGCTCGTACCGCGGAGCGCGAGCACGGCGGCAAGGATCGAGCCGGCGACGAGGAAGCGGCTGCCGCCCGCGAGGAGCGGCGGGATGGTGTCGACGGCGACCTTGATCCCGAAGTACGTCGACCCCCACACCACCCAGACGGTGAGGAGGGCGATCCAGACGTGCTTGGCGGGAGCGGTCACAGCTGGGATAACTCGCGCGGGTCCACGAGTGTGAGAACGACAGCGAAGCCGCTCGCACTCCACAGCGCCATGCCGTCTGCTGCTCGTGTCGAGCGGCGCGGCTAATGGTCGCGGCGTCTAGCCTCCCGGCCGTGGCCGCCGACGCGCTTCCCGAGGGCTGGCTCGACGAGCTGGCGGAGTTCCTCGCGATTCCAAGCGTGAGCGCGGATCCGGCGCACGCGGCTGAAGTGCGGCGGGCCGCGGAGTGGGTCGGGGCGAAGGTCCGGTCGCTCGGCGGCGAGGCCGAAGTGCGTGAGGACGGGCGCCTGCTCGTGAGCGAGATCCCGGGGCCGCCCGGTTCCCCGACGGTCCTGGTGTACGGCCACTACGACGTCCAGCCACCCGACCCGCTGGAGCTCTGGGAGTCGGACCCGTTCGTCGCCGAGCCGCGCGGCGAATGGCTGTACGCGCGCGGCGTCGCCGACGACAAGGGCCAGCTCTGGATGCAGCTGAAGGCGATCGAGTCGCTCGCGGCGGAGGGCGAGCTGCCGGTGACCTTCCGCGTCGTCTGCGACGGCGAGGAGGAGACCGGCGGTGACGCGATCTCTCGCTTCCTCGACAACGACGACGGCCGCGTCGACGCGTGCGTCGTCTTCGACGGCTGGATGAAGACGCGGAACACGCCCGAGCTCGTCGTCGCGACCCGCGGCCTCGTCGCGCTCGACGTCGACGTGCAGACGGGGGACCGCGACCTCCACTCCGGTCACTACGGCGGAACGGCGCTGAACGCGATCCACGCGCTCGCACAGGCGCTCACCGCGCTCTTCCCGCGCGACGGCCGGCTGCCTGAGCCCTTGCGCGCCGGAGTCTCGCCACCGGCCGAGGACGAGATCGCGGGCTGGCAGGACCTCCCTCCCGGAGCCCAGGAGCTCGCGCGCGTCGGCGCCGTCCCACTCGACGCGAAGGCGGCGGAGGAGTTCTACGTGCGCGCGTTCGTGGAGCCGTCCGTCGACGTCACCGGCATCCTCGGCGGCAAGCCCGGCCTCCGGAACACGACGCTCGTCTCGCGAGCGTCGGCGGGAGTGACGATCCGCGTCGCTCCCGGCCAGGATCCCGAGGAGCTGGCAGCCGCGGCCGAGCGGCTCCTCCGCGAAGCCCTCCCGCATGGCGCAAGCATGGAAATCGCTGCGGAGTCCACTCCTCCGGCCGTCCTGCCGCGCGACACCGAGGCTCTGCGGCTCGGGCGCGAGGCCTTTGCGGGCGTCTTCGGCCGTCAGCCGCTGATCGTGCGTGCCGGCGGCACTCTCCCGATCCTCGCCGCGCTCGCCCGCCGCCAGATCCCGACGGTCATGGCCGGGCTCGCGCTTCCGGACAGCCACACGCACTCGCCGAACGAGCGCATGCTCCTCGAGACCTTCCCGCTCGGCGTCGCCGCCGCGCGCGAGACGTACCGCGCGCTGGCCGTCCTCTGAACGACTCGGTACCCTCGACAGCCATGCGAAGGCGCCTCGGGGCAGGGCTCGCGGTCGCCGGTCTGCTCGCGCTCGTCGCCGGCTCCCACTCGGGCGCCGGGGTCGCGCAGCAGGCCGACGACAGGCCGAACGTCGTCGTCATCCAGACCGACGACCAGACAGCGGACTCGCTGCGGTTCATGGCGAACGTCAACCGGTTGCTCGTCAAACAGGGCGTGCGCTTCGACAACAACTTCGCGTCGTACCCTCTCTGCTGCCCGTCTCGCGCGACGCTGCTCACCGGCCAGTACGCGCACAACCACGGCGTCCGCGGGAACCAGCCGCCGCTCGGCGGCTACGTCCGGCTCGATCACACCAACACCCTGCCCGTCTGGCTGCAGCAGGCCGGGTACCAGACGTCCTTCGTCGGCAAGTACCTGAACGGCTACGGGGAGGGTGAGGGCGGCCGGACCGAGGTCCCGCCGGGGTGGAGCGACTGGCGCGCCGCCGTCCGGACGCCCGGCAAGGGGACGCAGTCGTACGTCGGCTTCACGCTGAACGAGAACGGCGGCCTCGTCGACTACCCACCGAACCAGGCGAACTACCAGACGGACGTCTTCACGCGGAAGGCGGTCAGCTCGATCCGGAGCGGCTCCGCCTCGGGCTCGCCGTTCTTCCTCTACCTCGCGTACTTCGCGCCGCACAGCGGCCTGCCCGTGGACGAGGACGACGTGCGCGCGCCCGGGGTCTCGCTGACCCCCTCGCCGGCCGCGCGCCATCGCGACGCCTTCGAGGCGCAGCCGCTCCCGTTCCCGCCCTCGTTCGACGAGGTCGACGTCTCGGACAAGCCGCCCGCGATCAAGAGGTTCGGCCGGCTGACGCTCGACCAGACGCTGGCGGTCACGGAGTCGTACCAGCAGCGGCTCGAGTCGCTGCTCGCGGTGGACGAGGGAGTTGCGCAGATCGTCGACGCGCTGCGCGCCGAGCGTGAGCTCGCGAACACGCTCATCGTCTTTACCTCCGACAACGGCTTCATGCAGGGAGAGCACCGCGTCATGCCAGACCGCGGCAAGGGCTTCGCGTACGAGCCGTCCGCGCGCATTCCCCTGGTGCTGCGCGGCCTCGACCTGCCTCGCGGCCGGCGCGTCACGGACGTCGTCTCGAACGTCGACCTCGCGCCGACTTTCCTGGCCCTCGCGAAGGCGACCCCCGGCCGCGTCGTGGACGGACGCTCGCTGCTGCCGCTCGCGCGCGATCCGCTGGCCGACTTCGGGCGCGACCTCCTGCTCGAGTCGGGCCACTTCCTCGGTATCCGCACCGACCGCTACGCCTACATCGCGTACTACCGCCGGGCCTGGGAGCTGTACGACCTCCAGAAGGACCCGTACCAGCTCGAGAGCCGCCACCGCGACCCGGCGCTCCGCGAGCTCCGCCTCGAGCTCGAGCGGCGGCTCAACGACCTCGGAACCTGCTCCGGTGCTTCCTGCCTCCGTGATCCTCGGGTGCGGTTGCGCTTGGCCGCGGTGGGCCGCTCGGTGCGCGCGGACGTGGCCGGGGCGGACGCCCGCTGGGTCTCGGCGACGAGCTTCTACGTCGCCGGGAGGCGGGTCGCCGCCGACAACCGGGCGCCGTTCGCCGCGACCCTCCCGCAGACGCTCTTCCAGAGCCCGACCGCGACCGTCCGCGTCCGCGTGCGCACGACGGACGGGCGGGGAGTGACGATGACGCGCCAGATCCCGCTGCGCTAACTCCCGCATCGGGGAGTGCCCGATTGAGGCACCGAGAGCGACTCAGTCCCAGCGGCGGGACAAGCGGAACGCGGCGTTGATCAGCCCGACGTGCGAGTACGTCTGCGGGAAGTTCCCCGACTGCTCGAGCGTCTCCGGGAGGATGTCCTCGGAGTAGAGCCCGAGGCCGTTCGACAAGGACAGAAGCCGCTCGAAGAGCTCACGCGCCTCGTCCGTCCGCCCCAGCAGCGCCAGCGCCTCGACGAGCCAGAAGCTGCACACCGTGAACGCCGCCTCCATGCGGCCGAAGTCGTCGGGCGTCGCGTAGCGCCGCAGGAGCCCCCCGTTCACCGACAGCGCCTTGCGGATCGCGTCGACGTGGGAGGCCGCGCGCGGGTCGTCGGCCTCCAGATACCCGACGTGCACGGCGAGCAGGTTCACGGCGTCGAGCTGCGGCTCGCCCGCGACCTGGGTCAGGGCGCCGACCTCGTCGTTCCAGCACCGCGTCTCGAGCAACTCCGCTGCCCTCGCCTCGACCTTCCGCGCCCGCTCCGCCAGCTCGGTCGCGCCCAGCGCCTCCGCCACTTCGACCGCGCGGCGCGCTCCGGCCCAGTGCGCCAGCACGGTGAAGGTGTGCAGCCGCGTGCGGTCTCGGAACTCCCACGGCCCGGCGTCCGGCTCGTCGAGCCGCGCCTCGATCTGCGCGAGCAGTCCCTCCACGGTCTCGATCGCGGTGTGCGGCGGCACCGAGCCGACGAAGCGCATGTCGAGGAAGAGCCTCGAGATCGCGAGCACCATCTCCCCGTACACGTCGTTCTGCACGTGCTCGAACGCCTGGTTGCCGACGCGCACGGGCTTCTCGCCGTTGTAGCCGGAGAGGTGGTCGAGCTCGACTTCGGGCGCGTCCGGGCTGCCATTCAGGCGGTACGCCGGCTGGAGCACCCCCTCGCTCTCCTCGGCGAGGTTGCGCAGGTACTCGAGGAAGCGCTCCATCTCCTCCGAGTGGCCGAGCCGCTCGAGGGCGTTCAAGGTGAAGTACGCGTCGCGGAGCCAGCAGTAGCGGTAGTCCCAGTTGCGTCCCGCCCCCGGATACTCGGGCAGGCTCGTCGTCGTCGCGGCGAGCAGTGCGCCCGTGTCCTCGTACTGGTGCAGCTTGAGCGCGAGCGCCGAGCGGATGACCTCGACCTGGTAGTCGCGCGGCACGCGCGTTCCCTTGACCCAGCGCTGCCAGTAGTCGAGCGTGCGCTCGAGGAAGCGCTCGGCGGTGTCCTCGAGGCCAGCCTCGAGCGGCTGCCCCCACGTGAGGACGAGGTGGCGGTCGCGCTCGAGCAGGAACGGGCGCTCGTCCTCGATGTACGCGAGCGGGACGTTCGTCGTCAGGCGCACCGGCGCGGGGAAGCCGCGGTACTCGACGTGGTTCGACGCGGCCCAGCTCGTCGGCTCGAGGAGGCCGTATTCGTAGACCGGCTTGCAGCGGACGACCGCGCGCGGCTCGCCCGAGAGCGGCCGCAGCAGGCGCACGAGCATCGGCGGCTTGAAGTAGCGGTCGAACAGTGTGAACCGCGGTGCGAAGTCGTAGAGCTCGAAGTCGCCGTGCGTGGTCGAGAACACCGTGCGCAGAACGTTCGTGTTCTCGACGTAGGCCTGGCTCACGTGCGTCGCATCCACGCCTTCGATCGCGAACACGCCGCCCTTCTCGCGGTCGAGCAGCGGGCCGAAGACGAAGCTCGAGTCGGGCCGCGGCCAGCACATCCACTCCACCGAGCCGTCGCGGACGAGCGCGCTGTAGGCGCAGTTGCCGATGATGCCGAGGCCGCGGACCACGGCCGAAGCCTAGGCTGTAGCGACCGACCGAGCCTCGGAGAGGGGAAACGCTGGCCCGAAGAGCCGGACATCACACGCTCGTGATCGCGAGCAACCGCCTGCCGGTGCGGCTGACGCCCGAGCGAGGAGGCACACTGGACGTGCGCCCGTCCGCCGGTGGGCTCGCCTCCGCGCTGCGGGCGGTGCGGGGTGACTCGGTCTGGATCGGCTGGCCGGGGACGGTCGTGCGCGAGTCGCTCCAGGCGGAAGCGACCGAGCGTCTTGCCGCGGACAACCTCGTGCCCATCTACCTCTCCGCGGGCGAGATCGACGACTTCTACAACCGCGTCTGCAACGACACGCTCTGGCCGCTCCTGCACTACTTCGGGGACCGGCTCAGGCTGACGCCGGAGGCGTGGGAGCGCTACGTCCGCGTCAACGAGCGCTTCGCGGACGCCATCCTCGAGCACACGGGTCCGGGCTCGCGCGTGTGGATCCACGACTTCCACCTCATGCTCGTGCCCGCGATGCTGCGCCGGCGGGCGCCCGATCTCGTCGTCGGCTTCTTCCTGCACACGCCCTTCCCCTCGTCCGAGGTCTACCGGCTGCTTCCGGCGCGCGAACAGGTGCTGCGCGGGCTGCTCGGAGCGGACTACGTGAGCTTCCAGGTCGGCGACTACGCGCGGCACTTCCGCTCGTCGTGCCTGCGCATCCTCGGTCTCGACTCCAGCCCCGACTCCATCGAGGTGGACGGTCGCCCGGTCGGGATAGGCGTCGACCCGATCGGGATCGACACCGCGGGGTTCATCGAGACGCTGAAGGACCCCGAGACCGCGCGCCTGCTCGCCGACCTCGAGCAGCAGTACGAGGGCCGCAAGCTCGTCCTCGGCGTCGAGCGGCTCGACTACACGAAGGGCATCCCGCACAAGCTGCTCGCGTACGAGCGGCTGCTCGAGCGGGAGCCGGAGCGCGCGCGCACGACGACCATGCTCCAGGTGCTCGTCCCCTCGCGGCTCGAGAGCCCCGAGTACCGGCAGCAGCGGGACGAGATCGAGCTCCTCATCTCGCGCATCAACGGCCGCTTCGGGCAGCCCGGGCAGACGCCGGTCGAGTACCTCCACCGCGACATCTCGAAGGCCGGGCTCGTCGCGCTGTACCGGCGGGCGGACGTGATGATGGTGACGCCGCTCCGCGACGGGATGAACCTCGTCGCGCACGAGTTCGTCCTCTGCCAGTCGGAGCCGGGGCTTCCCAGCCGCTGGCGCGGCTCGCTCGTCCTCTCGGAGCTCGCGGGCTCGGCGCAGGTGCTCCCCGGGGCGGCGCTCGTCAACCCGTGGGACGTGGACGACGTCGTCGAACGGCTCGGCGTCGGCGCTCGAGCTCTCGCTCCCGGAGCGCAGGCGGCGCCTCGAGACGATGGCGCGGCGCGTGGACGCGCTCGACTGCCGCAAGTGGGCCGACGGGTTCCTGACGCGCCTCGGGCGACACTCGCGGCGCGACCGACGTCGTCGGACGCCCCCGGACGTCGAGGGCGAGGTCAAGGAGCGGCTCACGCGCAGGTTCGTGCGCGCGCGCTCGCGGACGATCATGCTCGACTACGACGGCACGATCCGCGAGATCGAGCCGCATCCGGACCTCGCCATCCCGACGCGGGAGATTCGCGCGCTTCTGCGCGAGCTTGCCGCGCTGCCGGGGACCGATGTGCACATCGTCAGCGGCCGGCGCCGCCGGAACCTCGAGCAGTGGCTCGGCCAGCTTCCGATCCACCTCTGCGCGGAGCACGGCTACCTCGCGCGCGAGCCGGGCGGCGAGTGGCGCACGTTGCTCGATCTCGACCTGTCGTGGATGCGGCCGATCGAGCGGCTCTTGCGTCGCGTCGCGGCCGACGTCCCTGGCGCGCACGTCGAGCGGAAGGCCTGCAGCGTCGCGTGGCACTACCGCGAGGCCGAGCCGGAGTACGGATCCTGGCGCGCGCACGAGCTGCTGAACGACCTCGGCCAGCATCTCGCCGGGGCTCCCGCGGAGGTGCTCCAAGGGCATCGCGTGATCGAGGTGCGGGCACGCGGCGTGGACAAGGGCGTCTACGTGCGGAGCATCTTCCCGGAGGGCAAGGAGTCGACGCGGTTCGTGATCGGTCTCGGGGACGACCGCACCGACCACGACCTCCTCGACGCGCTTCCGCAGGGATCGATCGCGGGCCACGTCGGGGGTCTGCTCCCGAGCACGCGCTCGAACGGCGGCCCGCGCGACCACGTTCACATCGCGGGGCCGGGCGAGGTGCGTGCGCTCTTGCGTGAGCTCGCGGCGGAGCTCACGGCGCAGGCCGCCGCGCGGGCAGCGTCCTAGGCTTCCTCAACGCGGCACCGCGAGTCGTGCGGGCCCTGTGTCGCAGGCAGCGCCAGGGCACGCACTTCCGACTCGCGGCTGTCCGTTGGTGGACGGCGCTCATGCTGGAGGCATGCGCTCAAGTGATACTCAAAGCCGGCGCCGGCGGTTTGCGTCAGGCGGGAACGGCGGTGCGATGCCGGAAGGCGGCGGAGTGGCCGCGCGCGTTCGCCTCGCGGAGCTCGTCCTCGTCGAGCGCGCCGATCCGGAGCAGGAGCTCGAACTCGTCGCGCAGGTGCGTACGCATCATCTCCGGGCCGTCGGTCGCGATCGTGAAGGCGACCCCGTGCTCGACGAACGCGCGGATCGTCTCGCGCACCGCGTCCTCGTCGGGCAGTGCCTTCGTGAGCATGTTCGAGGTCGGGCAGATCTCGAGCACGGTGCCTGCGTCGCGGAGGACGCGCATCAGCTCCGGGTCGCCCGCGGCGAGGATCCCGTGCCCGATCCGCTCCGGCCGCAGCGACTCGACGACCTCGCCGATCTCCTCGCGGCCCATGTCGCCGCCCTCCTCGCCGACGTGGATCGTCACCCCGAGCCCCGCCTCACGTGCGGTCTCGACCATCGGCGCGAGCTGCGTGTAGTCGTAGCGCTCGCCACGCGGCCTCGTCCCCGCGATGTCGACACCCACGACCCCGCGGCTCGACCAGCGGATCGCCTTCTCCACGATGATCTCGTTCAGCCGCCGGTCGAACGTGCGGTCCATCATCAGGATGAGCCCCGCGCGCACGTGCGGATACTCGAGGCTCGCAAGGTCGAGACCGCGGATCGCCGCGAGGATGATGTGGTCGAGGTCGCGCTCGCCGCCGCGGTTCCTCTTCATCGGGTTGAAGCGGAGCTCGAGCGTCGTGATGTGCTGCGAGCGGTAGGCGCCGCCGATCGCGCCGTGCACCGAGCGCTCGACGGCGAGCGGGGAGGACTGGATGAGCTCCGTCCAGTGGTAGATCCGGTCGAGCGCGTCGAGGCCCGTAACTCCGTGCGGGTCGGAGACGGTCACGAGGGCGTCGAACTCCCAGTAGTCCTTCACCGGGAGCGCGATCCCCTGCTCGTGCGCGAGGCTCCAGAGGATGTCGGAGGCGACGGAGCCTCCGAGGTGGGTATGGAGCTCGGCGAGACCTTCGTCCATCGGTTCGCGCGAGTCTAGAGGCCCTCTAGTGTGGAGGGCGTGAGTGTCAACCAGCTCGCAGCTCGCGCGACGAACCATTGCCTCACCGGTTGCGGCATCGGCGAGGTGCTCGGTCTCGTGCTCGCGACGTCGTGGGGGTGGGGCGATGCGGCCTCGATCGCGCTCGCCGTGGCGCTCGCGTTCTTCTTCGGTTACCTGCTGACGCTCATCCCGTTGTTCCGGGCCGGGACGGCGCTCGGCGCCGCGCTCGGGATCGCGCTCGCGGCAGACACACTCTCCATCACGACCATGGAGATCGTCGACAACGCGATCATCCTGCTCTGGCCGGGGGCGATGGACGCCGGTCTCGGCGACCTCCTCTTCTGGGGGTCGCTCGCGATCGCCCTTGCCGTCGCGTGGGGGCCGACCTTCCTCGTCAACCGGGCGCTCATCGCGCGCGGGAAGGGACACGCGCTGGCCCACTCGCATCACTAGCCAGCAGCGCTCGAGCCCGGTGCCGAGCGAGGTTCGCCGACGTGAGCGGCTCGTCACGCGCGAGACGCGCCTCGTACGGCGCGAGCACCTCTGAGCGCAACGGCTCGGGAAGCGCGGCCAGCGCGGGGACCGCATCGGCGCTCAGACCCTGGACATACGCGACGTCGAGGTCGCCGCTCCGCTGCCAGCGGTCGACGTTCCTCCCCGCTACGCGTCCGTCGGGGTTCGAGACGGAGAAGGCGATGAGCGCGAGGGCGGCTCCCGCGAGGACGAGCCGGGCGAGCTCGCGGCGCACCACGCAAATCGCACCGGCCGCGACCATGAGAACGAAGAGCACGGCGAGCCCCCACGCGAACGTCTCCGCCGCGAGGCGCGGGCGCGTCAGACCGAACGCGTCCTCGTACAGCTGGAGCCGGTGCAGCGCAGAGGCGACGACGACGAGCGTGAGCAGGCAGAGCGTCCCGAGCAGCAGCCGGAGCAGGCGTTCGTGTCCGCGCGCGACGCGGGTCGCCACGCCGACGACGACGAGCGTGAGCACGGCCGCGGCGATGAGCTGCCAGAAGCCCTCGCGCGCGTACTCGGCGTAGGTCAGGCCGGCCGTCTCGAGCACGTGGTCGTGCCCGCCGAAGAGCACCGTCACCTGGACCGAGACGAAGGCGAGGAACAGCAGGTCGAGGAGGACGAGCGGGATCGCCCACTCCGCGAGCCCGAGCGTGGGCGGCTCGGGCAGGGCGGGATCCGGGAACACCCGCGTGGCTGCGAGCGCGAGCCCGAGCGCTCCGGCGAGCACGATCGCGAAGACGACGACTCGCGCGAGCGACGGCGTCGGCACGCCTCCGGCGAGCTCGGCGAAGGCGGCGTCCGCGCTCCAGAAGAGGCCTCCGAACGGGAGCAAGAGGGCGATCCCGAGCGCGAGCCCACGGAACGTGGCGACCGAGCCGGAAGGAGTGCGCGGGACGAGCTCTGGGATCGCGTCGAGCGCCCGCACAGGCGCCGCGAGCGCCCAGACGCGCGGTCCGGCGACCGCGATCGCGGCGAGGACGCACGCCGCGAGGAGGTCGATCGCGACGACCCAGGCCGCATCGAGCACCGCCGGCACGAGCGCGAGGCAGAGCGCAAGCGCGCCGAAGAGCAGCGTGTCGAGCGAGCGGCGCGCGGCCGTGGCGACCGTCGCAGCCACGAGGAGCGCGACGAGGGGAACGCCGATCCCGAGCGTCGCATACGGCAGTGTGGCCGCCGCGAGCACGGCGGCCGCGAGGGCGAGAATCCTCACCGTGGTAGCTCGACGACGATCCGGCAGCCGGGCCGGGCGGAGGGGTCGACGCTGATCGAGCCGCCGTGGAGATCGACGATCCAGCGGGCGATGGCGAGGCCGAGACCGCTGCCGCCGTCGTCCGTCGAGCGCGCGCGGTCGCTCCGGTAGAAGCGCTCGAAGACGCGCTCGGCCTCGTCGGGCGGGATACCCGGGCCCTCGTCCTCGACCTCGAAGCGCACGCTGCCGTTCCGCGAGCTCGCGCGGAGCGCGACCGTGCCGCCCGCCGGCGAGTGGCGGATCGCGTTCGCGACGAGGTTCTCGAGCACCTGCCGCAGCCGCTGTTCGTCGGCGTCGACGGTCGATCCGCCGCCGCGGGCCTCGACCGCGAGCGTCACCGAGCGCTCCGCCGCGTGCGGCCGCCAGTCGGCCGCGACCCGCTCGAGCAGGCCGCCTGCGTCGACGCTTGCGCGCTCGAGGAGGACGGTGCCGGACTCGAGCTTCGAGAGGTCGAGCAGCTGCTCGACGAGCTCGCCCAGTCGTTCCACCTGCCGGAGCAGATCCTCGAGCACCGGCCGCTCGGCCGGCTCGACGCCGTCGACGAGGTTCTCGAGCTGCGCGCGCAGCGCGCCGATCGGTGTCCGCAGGTCGTGCGATGCGTTCGCGACGAGGTCGCGGCGCATGCGCTCGGCCTGCTCGAGGTCGCCGGCCATCGAGTTGAACGCGCGCGCCAGCTCGCCGACCTCGTCTCGCGAGGTCGCGGTGACGCGCCGGCTGTAGTCGCCCTGCGCCATCGCCCGCGCCGCCGTCACCATCTGGCGAAGCGGGAACGTCATCCCGTGCGCGAGGAACTGCACCAGCACGAGCGCGAGCAGGGCCGCGACGAGCCCGTTGAGGAACGTCGGGACGCCGAGCTCCGCGCCGATTACGACGGCGACAACTGTCACCGCGACCGCCGCGACGATGACGACGCCGAGCTTCAGCTTGATCGAGCCGAGGAAGTCGAGAGGTCTCACAGGAACCCGTTCGTGTCGAGCGCATACCCGATCCCGTGCACCGTCCGGATCGTCCGGGCGCCGAGCTTGCGGCGGATCGCGCGCACGTGCGAGTCGACCGTTCGCTCGCCGGAGCCGATGCGGTAGCCCCAGACCTCCTCGAGCAGCCGCTTGCGGCCGAACACGACATGAGGCGTCTGCGCGAGGCGGTACAGGAGCGCGAACTCGGTCGGCGTCAGGTGGACGTCCTGCTGGTCGTTCGTCACCTGCCGGGTCGCCGGGTCGATGACGAGCGTGCCGAGGCGGATCCGGTCACCGGTCAGCGCCGCGCTTCGCTCCGCGCGCCGCAGGAGTGCGCGGACGCGGGCGACGAGCTCGCGCGGGCTGAAGGGCTTCGTCAGGTAGTCGTCCGCGCCGACTCCGAGACCTACCTCGAGGTCGGTCTCAGAGTCCTTCGCCGTCAGCATGAGCACGGGCACCTGACGCTCACGCTGAATCCGTCTGCAGACCTCGAGCCCGTCGAGCCCCGGGAGCATCAGGTCGAGAACGACGAGGTCGGGCCGCAGGCGCTGGCAGAGCGCGACCCCGCCGATGCCGTCGCCCGCGATCTCGACGTCGAAGCCCTCGGCCCGGAGTCGCGCGGCCACCGCCGCCGCGATCGTGGCCTCGTCCTCGATCACCGCGATCCGCTGTCGCACGGTCATCAGCTTACGACCAGTGAGTCGAGAACCCGTGCGGATGTTGTGGAGATTGTGTGTTGGCCGCAGCTATTGCACTGCGCCCGCGCGCGGGTCCGGCAGCGGAGTGAGGATCGGCTCGATCTCCTTGCGCAGGTGCTCGAACGCGGGCGGGAGCACGAGCTTCTCCCCGAGATGCTCGGGATCCTCGTCGGTCGCGAAGCCCGGCCCGAGGGTCGCGATCTCGAAGAGCACGCCGCTCGGCTCGCGGAAGTAGATCGAGCGGAACCAGAAGCGGTCGATGATCGGCGTGGGGCGGAGACCCGCGGCCGCGACGCGCTCGCGCCACGCCTCGTGCTCGTCCATCGACGAAGACCAGGCGACGTGGTGCACCGTTCCCGCGCCGCCGATGCCGCGCCCGGCAGGCGGCTCGTCGTACGCGTAGCCGCCGCCTCGGGTGGCGCCGCGTGCCTCCCAGGCTCCGTTCGCGCGCGTGAAGCCGAGCGCCTCGAGCGACTCACGCGACTGCTCGGGATCCGCGGAGTAGGCGCGGACGCCGTCGAAGCCCTGGAGCGCGAGCGCGGCGGGGATCTCTGGATGCTCCGCGACGAGCGGCGCGTCAGAGGTCTCGACCACGGCGAGCCGGTGCCGAAGGCCTTCGGGGTCCTCGAAGATCAGGCCTCGGTCGTCCCGCACGACCGCGCTGGCCTCGCCCGAGAGCCGTTGCTCCCAGAAGTCGACCGCCTCGGCCGAGCCGAGGCGCCACTCCACGGTGTGCACCATCCCCGCTCCCGCCCGTCCGCGCTGCACGCCGGGGTACTCGAAGAACGTGATGTCGCTCCCGGGGCTCCCCCGATCGTCGGCGTAGAAGAGGTGGTAGACCGTCGGATCGTCCTGGTTGACGGTTTTCTTGACGAGCCGGAGGCCGAGAACGCGCGTGTAGAAGTCCACGTTCCGCGGCGCGTCGGCCGTGATGCAGGTCACGTGGTGGACGCCATCGAGGCCCATCGCTCCCGCAGCGTAACGACGTGCGGTTAGTGTGCGCCCGTGAAGATCGGGATCGTCGTCCCGTTCTCGTGGTCGTTCTGGGGGGCGGTCGTGGAGCACGCCGAGTCGCAGGCGGCCGCGCTCGAGGAGTTGGGCCACGACGTGCGCCTGATCATCGGGAACGACCCGCCGGGCCAGTTCACGCGGGCACTCCACCCTCGCGTCGGGCGCCATGACGAGCCGCCGGCGAACGTCATCCCGGTCGGCCGCTCGGTGATCGTGCCCGCGAACGGCTCGCTGCCGAACATCGTGCTCTCGCCGCGCACGTACCTCCGCATCCAGCGCGCGCTCGAGCGCGAGCGCTTCGACGTCCTCCACCTGCACGAGCCGATGACGCCGGCGATCTGCACCGCCACGCTCGTCATGGCCAGGTGCCCGCTCGTCGCGACGTTCCATGCGTCCGGCGACCTCGGTTGGATGAGGTATGGAACACCGGTCTGGGGATTCCTGATCGACCGCATCGACCACCGCATCGCCGTGTCCGAGCGCGCCCGCGACTCGCAGGCGCGCTGGCTGCCCGGCGAGTACGAGGTCGTCCCGAACGGGGTCCTGGTCCCGGACGAGGCGCCGGCCGGCGAGCGCGAGCACCGGATCGTCTTCGCAGGGCGCCAGGAGTCGCGGAAGGGGCTCCAGGTGCTCCTTCGCGCGTGGCCCGAGATCCGGCGGCGTACGGGGCTCCGGCTCACGGTCGCAGGCTCGGATCCGCTGGCCGTCCGGCTCCTGCTGACGCGCCTCGGGGTCTCCGACGAGGGAATCGACGTCGTCGGCTTCCTGAGCCAGGCCGACCTGACGGAGGCGCTCCTCGGGGCGAAGGCGCTCGTCGCGCCGTCGCTCGGTCAGGAGAGCTTCGGGATGGTTCTGACGCGTGCCTTCGCGTGCGCGCTCCCGGTCGTCGCGTCGGACATCCCCGGGTACCGCGAGGTCCTCGACCCGTCCGCGTCCGTCGCGGTCCCGCCCGGCGACACCGCTGCGCTCACCGACGCCGTGGCGGCGCTCGTCGAGGACGAGCCGCGGCGCGCCGCTCTGGGCGAGTCCGCGCGGGCGCTCGCCGTCGAGCTCTACGCGTGGCCCGGGATCGCGCGCAGGCTCGAGCGGATCTACGAGCAGGTGACCGCGGACGCGCGTGAGGAGGCTCGAGCGGCGTGACCGCGCTCCGGGTCGCCTGGCGCAGCCCCTGGGCTCAGGCCGCCTTCGTCGTCCTCCTCGTCCTGCTCGCGCTGACCGTCCTCTGGTGGCGTGGCCCGGACTGGGGCGCCGTCTGGGATGCGTTCCGCTTCGTCGTCTGGAGCTGGATCGTGCTCGCATTCGCCCTGAACGTCGTCTCGACGCTCTTCCGCGCGCTCTCGTGGCGGATGACGATCTCGCAGGCGCTTCCAGCTGAGCACCAGCCGAAGGCGGTCCACGTCTTCTCCGCGTTCGGTGTGGGCCTGTTCGCGAACGTCATCATTCCGGGGCGCCTCGGCGAGCTCGCGCGCGTCGCGACGCTTCGCCGGCACCTGCCGGACGCGCCTCCGGGCACGAGCGCGACGCTTATCGGGACGGTGTTCGCGCACCGGCTCTTCGATCTCGTCCCGGCGACGCTGCTCGTCGTCTGGGTGCTCCTGACCGCAGAGGTGCCGCACTGGGCGATCCTCGCACTCACGATCGTTGCCGCCGTCGGCCTCGCGCTCTTCACGATCGCGTGGATGAGCGCGCGCCGTCATCGCCGCCCGGTCGTGAGCGAGGGCGGGCGCTCGGTTCGCCACCTCCTGACGATGGCGCGGGAAGGGCTCTCGGTCCTCAAGGCGCCGGTCCCGCTCGCGGGCGCGATCCTCCTCCAGTGCCTGGGCTGGCTGATGCAGCTGCTCGCGGTGTATGCGGCGATGCAGGCGTTCGGCATCGACGCGCCGCTGCCCGCGGCCGGGCTCGTTCTCGTGCTGATGAACATCGCGACGATCGTCCCGCTCTGGCCGGGGAACATCGGCCTCGTTCAGGCCGCGGTCGCGGTACCGCTTCGCAACTACGGCGTGCCGTACGCAACGGGCTTCGCCTACGGCCTCGCACTGCAGGCGCTCGAGATGGCGTGCGGTGTCGCGCTCGGGCTCCTCGCGCTCATGCGCGAGGGCATCTCGGTCGCGATGATCCGGCGCATGCAGACCGAGGAGGAGGCGAACGAGTCCGAGGACGTCGTCGCCGAGGTACAAGAGCTGATCGACGAGCTCGAGTCCGAAGACGAAGCCGCCCGTGAGGGCGCTCCTCTCTCCCGCTAGCCTCAAGGGCGTCCTCGACGCGGACGTCGCGGCGGCGGCGCTGGCGCGCGGGATGCGCGACGCCGGGGCAGAGGCGGTCGAGCTGCCGGTCGCGGACGGTGGCGAGGGCACCGCGCTCGTCCTGCACGCGGCGCTCGGCGGCGAGTGGCGGTCGGTGCGGGTCGCAGACCCGCTCGGGAGGCAGGTCGCGGCGCGCTGGCTGCTGCTTCCGGACGGACGCGGCGTCGTCGAGGCCGCGGAAGCGATCGGGCTCCCGCTGCTCGCACGGGAGGAGCGTGACCCGCGGCGCGCCTCGAGCCGCGGGCTCGGCGAGCTCGTCCTCGCCGCGCTCGACGGGGGCGCGACGTCGCTCGTCGTCGCGCTCGGGGGCTCGGCGACGGTCGACGGTGGGGCGGGGCTGCTCTCGGTCGTGGACCGGCTGTCGGTGAAGACGCGCGCGCTCTGCGACGTCCGGACGCGTCTTGCCGACGCCGCGCGGCTCTTCGGCCCGCAGAAGGGCGCGTCCACGGAGGACATAGCCTTCCTCGAGGAGCGACTCGCGGCGATGGAGGAGCTGCGCCCCTTTGCCGAGCTTCCCGGGTCGGGCGCCGCCGGCGGTCTTGGCGCTGCGCTCGCCTCGCTCGGCGCGGAGCTCGTCGAGGGCGCGGCAACGGTGCTCGACCTCGTCGGCTTCGACGAGCGCGCGGCCGCGTGCGACCTCGTCGTCACCGGCGAGGGCGCCGTGGACGAGACGACGCGCGAGGGAAAGGCGCCGGGCGAGGTCGCGCGAAGGGCGAGCACGGCCGGGATCCGCTGCGTCGTCTTCGGCGGCGTCGTGCGAGCGGAGATCCCGGGCGCAGAGACGGTCGCGCTCTCCGGCGACCCGGCGCGCGCGGAAGCCGACCTGGTCGAGCTCGGCCGGCGCCTGGGCCGTGAATTCGTCTAAGCCACAGAGCCCGCGGCCGCGAAGCGGACGCCTTTAGGGACTTTCGCGGACGGAATCCGCGCTAGCGGATTCCGGCCTTGCGGAGAAGGCCTACCGGCTCTCGGCCGCTTCGAGCCGGTCCGCCATCGCCTCGAGCAGCTTCCAGGCGACCTGCGGACGGGACTCGACGAACGGGCGGAAGACGAAGACGGGGAGCCCGTACGTCCGGAGATCGCTCGCGGCCTTGACCGTCGCCGTCCGGGGCCGGCGGTCGATGAGCGCGATCTCGCCGAACGAGTCTCCCGGCCCGAGCTTGCCCACCTCCTCGCCCTGCACCTCGACGCTCGCCTCGCCGCTCTCGACGACGAAGAACATGAGGCCGCCCTCGCCTTCGAGGGCGATCGAGTCGCCGGCGCTGAAGCGCCGCTCGTTGAACTCGTCCGCCAGGCTCTCGAGCTCGCCGTCGTCGAGGGCCGAGAAGAGCGGAACTTTGCGCAGGAGGTCAGGTGTCGGCTTCGCCATGGGGCGATTCATACACCAACGGCGCAGGTGTTGTCACGTAGTTCGGTCGGTCGGCAAGGGCTCTAGCTGCTCGATCCGGAGCTCGGCGGCCTCGAGGCGCGCGACGCACGCGCGGTACAGCTCCTCGCCGCTCTTGAATAGCGCGATCGCGTCGTCGACCGGCACGTCGCCCCGCTCCAGCCGGGCGACAACGTCCTCCAGCGCTTTCTGCAGCTCCTCGAACGAACGGTCGTCGCTCACGGCCGCACGTCCTCGACGCGGGCACCGAGCCCTCCCGACGCGAGCTCGACGTCGAGCCGGTCGCCGGGCGCCACCGCGGCGGCCTCCCGCAGCGCCTCGCCGCCGGAGCGGACGATCGCGTAGCCCCGCGCGAGGGTGGCGAGTGGGGAAAGCGCCTGAAGCCGCGCGCCCGCATGGTCGAGGGCGGCGCGGCGGCGCTCGAGGAGGAGCCGGGGCGAGCGGTGGAGGCGCTCTCCGAGCCGGCCGAGGCGCTGGGCGTCACGCTCGAGGAGCGAGCGAGCCGCGTGCCCGAGCCGCCGGTGCGTCGCCTCGAGCGCTGCACGGAGCTCCTGCTCGTCCGGGACGACGAGCGCGCCGGCGCCGGTCGGCGTCGCCGCGCGCGCGTCGGCGGCGAGGTCGCAGAGCGGCGTGTCCTGCTCGTGCCCGACAGCGGACACGACGGGCACCGGCGCCGCCGCGACGGCCCGGACGACCGCCTCCGCGCTGAACGGCAGCAGGTCCTCGAAGCTCCCGCCGCCGCGCGCGAGGACGACGACGTCGACCTCCGGGTGCGCGGAGAGCGCGCCGAGGCCGGCCACGATCGCCTGCTCGGCGCCCTTGCCCTGGACGCGTGCCTCGCAGACGACCACTTTCGCGGCCGGAAAGCGCCGGCCGATCGTCGTCACGAGGTCGCCGCGCGCGGCCGCGTCGGCGCCGGTCAGGATCCCCACCGCCCGTGGCACGCGGGGCAGCGGCCGCTTGCGCGCCGCCGCGAAGAGGCCCTCGGCGGCGAGGCGGCGCTTGAGCTGCTCGAGCGCGACGAGGTGACCGCCCACGCCCACCCGCTCGAGCGTTGTCGCGCGCAGCCCGAGCTCGCCCTTGAGCTCGTACAGCTCGGCCTTGCCCGCCGCATGCACCGTCTCGCCTTCCTCGAGCTGGAGCTCGAGGCGGTCGAAGGTCAAGCGGGAGATCGTCACCTTGAGACACGCGCCCGTCTTCGGGTCCTTCAGGGTGAGGAAGACGTTTGCCCACGCGTCGTTGCGGCGGAGCTCCGTGACCTCTCCCTCGACCCAGACGACCGGCAGCCGGCCGAGGTAGCGGGAGACGCCGCGGTTGAACGCGGACACGCTGTAGACCTTGCGGTCGCCGTGGACGACGGGCTGGATCTTCACCGCCGCAGCGTAACGCCGAAGGTCGTAGGGGCCGGGCATGCCCGGCCCGGCGAGGCATGCCTCGCCGCTACAGAAGAATCTCGGCGGCGGTGGTGGGGTCGCAGCCCTTGGTCACGAGCTCGACCGCGTCATGGAGATCGACCTCGCTGCCCGCGATGCGCTCGGCGAGGTGCACCGGGTATCCGGCCTCGATCAGGACGTGAAGGCGCCAGCTCTCGACCTTGGCGGGCTCGTTCTCGTTCCACAAGGGGGCTTGGGTCGTCTCGGACATGATCGTGGGATTCGGTGTCCTAGAGACGTTCCCTCCGCCCCTTTGTTGGTCGTTCAGCCCTAGACAAAGGTCTAGACGCCGGCGGACGAGCGCGACGCCTCGTACCGGCGGGCGAGCTCGATGATCCGGTCTTCGAGGCGCGCTGCGGCCGCGTCTGCCGCCTGCTGGAGCTGCTGTGCGATCAGCCCGTCGGCGCGCCGCAGGAACGTCTCGGTCGTATGGTCGAGCTCGTCGCGGAGGCGGGTGGCGGCCTCCTCGCGGATCGCCTTCATGCGCACCTCGAACTCGAGCGCCCCGGACTCGCTCAGCCGCTCGACCTCGCGGGCGGTCGCACGCTCGAGCTCGGCCACCTGCCGCCGCTCGAGCTCGCCGAATGCGGACTCGATCCGGGCGTGGGCCTCCGCCTCGGCGCGGTCGACCTGCTCGCCGATGGCGTGCTCGTGCTGGCGCAGGCGTTCCATGACGTCCTCGATCGCGCGCCGCCGGTCGTCGGCCTGCACCTGGAGCTCGTCGAGGGCCTGCGTGAGGGCGTCTCGCGCGGTGTGCTCGAGCTCCTCGCGGAGCCGGATGGCCGCGGCCCGCTGCTGGTCGGCCGTCGTGCCGAGCTCGACGGCCTCCGCCTCGATCCTTGCCTCGACCTCCTCGACGCGCTGGCGTTGTCGCTGCTCGAGGGTCGTCACCTCGCCCTCGAGCGCGCGCTGGGCCCGCTCGAGATCCGCCTCCCACGCGCGGAGGCGCTCCTCGACGCGGCGTTCGACCGCAGCGACCATCTCGGCCATCCGGTCGGAGAGATCGCGCTCGCGCACGGAGAGCTCCCCACGGCGCTCGTCCGACAGTCGCCGCTCTTCGGCGACATACGCGGAGACGGAGTCTGCCTGCGCGCGCGTGATCGTGACCCGGACCTGCGCGATCTGCTTCGCGGTCTCCTCCTCGGCGGCGGTGCGCACCGCTCGGCGGGCATCCGCGACGACGTCGTCCGAGCGGCGCGCGCGGGCGCGGGTACGCCGCAGCATGAGAGCCAGGACGGCGGCGGCGAGCGCAACGGCGACGAACGCGCCGAGCAGGAGCCAGGCGATCAGTGGCACGGGCTCATGCTAGAGCCGAAACGCGACCATGGCCGCCGCGAGGACGACCGTCGCAGCGGCGAGCAGCCTCAGGCCCCGCTCCTCGGCCGCGATCAGCGACGTCGCGTCGAGCCGCTCGCGGCTGCCGTCCGCGAGCTCGATCTCGCCCTCCACCGAGGTCACGCGGCGGCGCACGAAGCGGACATGGCTCGAGAGCGCACGCTGGGCGAGGGAGAGGAGAACGCCGAAGGCCGCGGCCACGAGCGCGACCGCGCCGAGGTCGCCGGCGACCGCGGCGTAGCCGCAGACCACCGGGAACCCGCCCCACGCGAGGCCGAACCAGAGGTCGGTGTGGAAGCGCCCGCCCGCGAGCTCCAGGTTGTACACGAGGACGAGAGTGACTCCCAGCGGAACGAGCAGCGCGATCCAGGCCTCGAAGGTCACCGCGCCGACGAGCCCGATTGCGCACGCGGCGCCGATGGAGACGACGGCGAGGCCGAGGAGAACACGGTCGGGAATGGCCGTGCGGAGCGGACGGTCTCGCAGCTCGTCGAGCGCGTGCGCGCCGATCCCGACCGCGAGCGCGAAGGCCGCAACTGCCGCCCCGAGCCTCCCCCAGGCGACGGCGGGCGCGAGGCACCCGCCGATGACGACGTACGAGAGGTGCCAGGCGGTGTACGGAGCATGGAGGAGCGTCACGTAGTCGCGCCAGCCACCGGGAGCAAGCGCGTAGAAGGACGGCCTGTCTGTCGGCCGGTCGGTGTCCGGTGCGACGGGCTTCGTCGGTGCCTCGGTCACGCCTTCGTCCCCCAGATCACGACCCCGCCGCCGAGGCTCAGGCGGCGCACCTCGAGCCCTCGGACGCCTGCCCTCCGCCACAGCTCGAGCTGCCGGTCGAGCGGGAAGCGCCGCCAGAAGTCGCGGATCGAGCCGCCGAGGAAGCCTCCGACCTCCTGCCAGCCGTTACGGAGGGCGGCGCCGGCGAGCGGAAGGACGGTGCCCACGTAGAGCTCCCAGAGCGGTCGCGCAGGTCCTCCCGGAACCCCGAACTCGAGGGAGGCGACGACCCCGCCGGGGCGGACGACGCGTGCCAGCTCGGCGAGCGTCGCGCCGGGGTCGTCGACGTAGCGGAGGAGATACGTGAACGTGAGGTGGTCGAAGGAGCCGTCGGCGAACGGCAGCGCCTCGGCCGAGGCCTCGACCAGCTCCGCGCGCCTGTCCAGGCGGGCGCGCGCGACCGCGAGCATCTCGGCGCTCTGGTCGAGCGCGGTGACGCGGAAGCCGCGGCGCAGGAGCTCGGCGGCGACGAGCCCGGTCCCGGACGCGACGTCGAGCACGTGGCCCCGGTCGGCCGGAAGCCTGCCGACGAGGAAGCGGCGCCACAGGGGATCCTGGCCGAGCGAGAGGGTCGCGCCCACGCGGTCGTACGTCGGGCCGAGCGGGGCGAACAGCTCGCGGGCGTGGGCGGATCGCGCCGACATGGAGCCCGTATTGTGGCGGGACGTGCTCGTGTCGGAAGACTTGGAACGCATCGCCGGGCTTGCGGCGGAGGCGGACGGCGCGGAGGGCGACGTGGTCTCCGGGGTCATCGCGACCGAGCCCGCGCCCGGACAACGCGTCTACCTCTGTGCCTTCGACGGCGCGGACGGCTACCGGAGCTGGCTCGCGGTGCGGGAGGACGGCGCCGTCGTCGAAGGGCGCGGCGAGCTGCGCGAGGCGGTCTCGATCGCCGCGCTCTGCGAGGTCGCGACGGACGCGGCGGGAGGCGGAGACCTCGACACGCTCATCGACCGGCTCGAGGAGCTCCGCCGGACCGAGGCGCCCGAGGGCATCGAGGCCGCGGAGGAGGCCGCACGTGCTCTCCGAGAAGTCCTCGGCGACGTGCCTCAGGTCGCGACACCGGCTCGGCTCGACGAGATCGGCGCGGCGACGCGACGGCTCGAGCGCGAGCTCGATCCGACCGGTGCGTCCCCCTTCTCGGCCGCGATGAAGTCGTCCCAGGCCGCGGTCAGCGAGCTCCAGCGCGAGATCGAGGCCGGGTACCGGCTGCCTCTCGCCTAGGTCTACACTCCGGGCATGGAGAGCGGTGGTGGCGGCTTCTTCCCCTTCGGCGGCGGCGGCGATCCGGAGGATCTTCTCGGCGCGCTGCGCGAGTTCGCGGAGAAGCAGGCCGAGTCGGTACAGGACGCGCAGCGGGAGCAGTACGCGACGCTGACCTTGAACACTGCCGTCGAGCTGACGGCCGCTGCCCTGGGCCGGATGCAGGTCGAGGGCTCGTCGGACGCGCAGGCAGTCGCGCTGCGCGACGCGATGCGCGTGCTCTTCCCGGAGGCGGTCGCGCTCGTCTCCGCCGCTCGCCAGGGCTTCATGCGGCAATAGGTCGCTCCGGGCTGTGAGCGAGGGCTGGAGACCGGACGCGTATCTCGACGAGATCCGCGCCGAGATCCCGCAGTACGACGAGCTCCAGGAGCGCGCGGTCGAAGCGACCCGAGGCGTGCACGTCCGCGACGCGCTCGAGCTCGGCGTCGGGACCGGGGAGACCGCGAGGCGCCTGCTCGCCGTCCATCCCTCGGCCAGGCTCGTCGGCATCGACGGGAGCGAGGCGATGCTTGCGGCCGCGAGGGCCGCGCTGTCTGGGGAGCGAGCGGAGCTGAAGCTCGCTCGTCTGGAGGATCCGCTGCCCGGGGGCCGGTTCGACCTCGTCGTCTCCGTGCTCGCGGTGCATCACCTGCGCGGGGCGGAGAAGGCGGCGCTGTTCCGGCGGATCGCAGCCGGTCTCACTTCGCGAGGCCGCTTCGTCCTCGCCGACGTGGTTGTCCCGGCGCGGCCCGAGGACGCCGTCGTCCCGATCGAGGAAGGCTTCGACTTCCCCGACCCGCTGCCGGAGCAGCTCGCCTGGCTCGACGAGGCCGGCTTCTCGGCCACTGTCGTCTGGAGCTGGAAGGACCTCGCGGTCGTCCGGGCCGATCTTCAGGCCTCGGATTGACGGTCGTTCTCCGCGAACGGCTTGGGCCGGCCGTACGTTCCTAGAGCGAGGCGAGCAGCGACCAGCCGCCGTCGATCACGAGCGTCTGGCCGCGGATCATCTCCGCCTCCGGCGAGCACAGGAACGTGACGCAGCCGGCCACGTCCTCGGCAGAGACGATGCGGCCGGCCGGGTTGCGCGCCCCCATCTCGAGCATCGCCTGCTTGTTCGGGAAGTGCTCGAGCGCGCCCGTCTCGACGACTCCGGCGGAGACGGCGTTCACGCGGATGCCCCGGGGTGCGAGCTCGACGGCGAGATAGCGGACGAGCGCCTCGAGCGCGGCCTTCGACGCTCCGACGAGTGCGTAGTTCTCGAGCACGCGGGTCGAGCCGAGGCTCGAGATGCCGACGATCGAAGCGCCCGCCGGCATCGAGGGTGCGGCGGCGCGGGTCAGAGAGAGGAGCGCGCGGGCGTTCGCGGAGAGCGTCCAGTCCCAGTGCTTGTCGTCGGTCTCGAGCGCGGGACGGATCACGCCGGTCGCGGCCGCATGCACGAGCGCGTCGAGCGGGCCGAGCGCGGCGACCTCGTCGGCGACGCGCTGCGAGGCGACGTTCCCGCGGACGAGCGTCGGCTCGGCGCCGAGCTCGCGGAGGGCGGCCGCAGTCGCATCTGCGGCGTCGTCGGCACGCATGTAGCCGATCGCGACGCGGCGGGCGCCGAGCTCCGCGAATCGGAGGGCGATCACCTTCCCGATCCCGCGCGAGCCGCCCGTCACGAGGACGGAGGCGCCGTCGAATTTCATCCCTTGGGGTCGGAAGCCGGGGCGGACGAAGGGACCGTGTCCCAGCCGATCCTGCTTCGCGGCTCGCGCGCCCCGTCCGCGGCGAAGGACGACGCGCGCCCCAGCCGGTCGAGGAGCTCGATCTTCTCCTCGCCGTACTTGCGGACCGGGTGCTCAGCCGGGAGATCGGCGACGAGCTCCCGCACCCGCGCGCGCAGCTGGTACGCGAAGTGCGGCGTGGCCGGGCCGACGAGGGCGTCGACGTCTTCGAAGGTCGGCTCGGCCATGGCCTGCGAAGCCTAACCAGAGCCGGGGAGCGATCGGTACGAACTCGCCACACCTTCGGGGACAGTCCCTGGACACGTCCGCGACGGACAGGAAGGCGTGCCAAGAGAGCGCCGACTCTTCCCCAGAGACACGTCCGTCGGCCCGCTTCGTCCCCGGAAGCAGAAGGGCCGCCTCCCGGCGGCCCTTCGAAACCGTTCCGTGGTCCGCGCTAGCCGCCCTTGACCGCGGACTTGAGCGCGCTACCGGCCGAGAACTTCGGCACGGTCGTCGCCGCGATCGGAACTCGCGCCCCTGTGCGCGGATTGACCCCCATGCGCGCGGCGCGATCGGAGGTCGAGAACTTCCCGAAACCCGTGAAGGTGATCGAGTCACGCTGCTTGAGCGCGTCGGTGATCGTGTCCAGAACGGCATCGACCGCTACGCCGGCATCGCGCTTCGACATGTCAGCCCTGTCGGCTACCGCATCCACGAACTCTTGCTTCGTCACTGTCCGTCCTCCTAACGTCGGGTTCGCCCTGGGAGACCAAATGAGCCTAACAGCCCATTGGATTTGGCTCAACCGTGCCGTTTTGCGGCGGTTTTTCGCAGTTCCAGAAGCTCTTTTGCCCCAAATAGCGCACGAAGACGCACGCCGAGGCGCGCGAGAGCGTCGGAACCGCCCTCCTCCCGATCGACCACGCAGACGGCGTTTCTGACGACGAGGCCCTCGTCTCGGAGCGCCGAAACCGCCTCCACGAGCGCGCCGCCGGTAGTGACGACGTCCTCGAGCAGGCACACCAGATCGCCTGTTTCGAAGGCGCCCTCGATGCGGTTCGACGTGCCGTAGGCCTTGGCCTCATCGCGCACGATGATGAACGGGAGGTCGGACGTCAGAGATGCCGAAGCGGCCAACGCGACCGCCCCGAGAACGGGGCAGGCTAGCCGAACCGCGTCCGGTTCGCACTCCCGAACCGCGTCCGAGAGGGCGACGCCGAGCTGACGCAGGACGGCGGGCTCGGTCTCGAAGCGGTACTTGTCGAGGTACCACGTGGAGCGCTTCCCCGAGCGGAGGACGAAGTCGCCCTCGAGCAGCGCGCGGTCCAGGAGCGCACGCCCCAGCTCGTCGTTCATGGACGAAGCGCCGCTCGCGCCGCGGATGCGAGCCGCTCGAACTCGGCGGAGCCCGACTCGAGCACGAGCGCCGAGCCGTCGGCGAACGCGACGGTCGCGCGCTCACGCGACCGGCGGCCGCGCAGCACCCGGCGCCACGCCCACACCGCGATCGCCGCGACGACGGCGAGCCGCAGCAGGCGTCTCACGCGTCCTCCTTCTTGGACCTCGCGCGGCGCTTCGGCTTCACGTCGATTCCCTCGAGGCAGGTGCGGAGGTCGTAGACGACGATGCCGGCGATCGCGCCCGGGCCCGTCGTCGCCGCGATCGTCCTGCCGCCTTCCCGAAGGACGAACACGCTGCCCTCGGCGAGCTCGACCTCGACGCGCGTGACCTCGTCGTCGGGGGAGCGAAGCCCGCCCGCCGCCGCGAGGAGCTCGCCTGTGGGGCCGACGAGCCGCGCCGCTTCCTCCCCGGTGGAGCCGAGCATCTCGCCCGCGGCGTCGAGGACGACGGCGCTCTCGATCCGTGGCGAGAGCTGTTGGAGCTCGGCGAGTGCGGCGGCAGCGTCCACCGCGCGACGCTAGCACGGTTCCGAGAGCGCTTTCGCCAGTGCCCGCGCGGCCCGCGCACGATGCGAGTGCTGCGCCTTCCACGCGTTCCCGAGCTCGGCGACCGTCTGCGACTCGCCGTCGGGGACGAAGATCGGGTCGTAGCCGAACCCCTCCTCGCCGCTCGGCCCCGCCGAGATCGTGCCGTCGAGCGTGCCGCGGGCGGAGCGCTCCGAACCGGCGGGCGCGAGCGCGACGAGCTCGCACACGTAGCGGGCGCGGCGGTTCTCCACCCCCTCGAGCTCGGCGAGGAGCCGCGTCACCCCGTCGTCGGCCCAGCGCGCGGAATGGATGCCGGGCGCGCCGCCGAGGGCATCGACCTCGATCCCCGCGTCCTCCCCGGCGACCCAGCCTTCGGAAGCGGCGTGCGCGCGCCCGTGCCGCGCCTTGATCCGCGCGTTCTCGAGGAACGTCGCGCCGTCCTCGACCGGCTCGTCCGGCGTGTCGAGCAGCTCGATCTCCCAGCCCGGCAGTGCGGCGCGGAGCTCGCGAAGCTTGTTCTCGTTCCTGGAAGCGAGGACGACCCTCAAGGGAGAGGTGCGGCCGCGGCCTCCGCCTGCGCGCTCGTCAAGGTTCGGATCCCGCTCGCCGCGAGGTCGAGCAGTTCGTCCAGGAGCTCGCGCGAGAACGGATCCCGTTCCGCCGTCGCCTGCACCTCGACGAGCGCCCCGTCGCCGGTCATGACGACGTTCATGTCCGTCTCCGCGGTCGAGTCCTCCTCGTAGTCGAGGTCGAGCACCGCTTCTCCCTCCACGATCCCGACTGACACCGCCGCGATCGAGCCGACGAGCGTCTTCGAGAGGCCGAAGCGGTCGAGTGCGCGCCGCGCGGCGATCCAGGCGCCCGTGATCGACGCGCAGCGCGTGCCGCCGTCGGCCTGGAGGACGTCGCAGTCGAGCCAGAGCGTCCGGTCGCCGAGCGCGTCGAAGTCGCAGACGGAGCGGAGCGCACGACCGACGAGCCGCTGGATCTCGACCGTGCGCCCGTCGGGCCGGCCGCGCGCGACCCCGCGCTGCGTCCGCTCGCCGGTCGAGGCCGGGAGCATCGAGTACTCGGCCGTCATCCACCCGCGCCCCTGCCCTTTGAGCCAGCGCGGGACGCCCTCCTCGACCGTCGCGGTGCAGAGGACGAGCGTCTTCCCCTGGCCGTACAGGACCGCGCCGTGCGGCTGCTCGATGAAGTCGATGCGGATGTCGAGCGGGCGGAGCTCGTCGCTCCGGCGGCCGTTGGTTCTCATGCCGCTGCGGCCGCGAGCGTCGCCAACTCGACGCGTTCGACCTCGGAGATCGGGAGCTGGAGGAAACGGCCGCCCATCTGACGGAAGAGCTCCGTGTCGCCCGTCGTCAGGAAGCGGTACGCGCCCTCGCGGGTCTCCGCGTTCTCGATCCCGCGGCGGGCGAGCAGCTCGGCGACCTCGCGGGCGGTCTCCTCGGCGGAGAAGACGAGCGTCACGCCACGTCCGAACACCCGCTGGAAGACGGGACGGATGAGCGGGTAGTGCGTGCAACCGAGGATCACCGTGTCGACGCCCGCCTCGCGGAGCGGCGCCGCGTACGAGCGCACGGCCTCGGCGGTCTCCTCGCCGAAGGGGTCTTCGCCCTCGATCAGCGGGACGAGCCGGGGGCACGCGACCGGGACGAGCTCGGCGCCCGCATCGAGCGACTGCACCAGCTCCGCATAGCGACCGCTCGCGACCGTCGCCTCCGTCGCGAGGAGCCCGATCCGGCGGTTCCGGGTCGCCAGCACCGCGGCATGCGCCTCCGGCGCGAGCACGCCGACCACCGGCACCGAGAGCTTCCGCTGGAGATCGGGCAGCGCGGCTGCGGTCGCCGAGTTGCACGCGGCGACGACGAGCTTCACGCCCAGCCCCTCGAGATAGCCCGCGATCTCGGCGGCGAAGCGGCGGATCTCCTCCAGCGGTCGCGGCCCGTACGGCAGCCGCGCGCCGTCCCCGAGGTAGACGAAGTCCTCGTGCGGGAGGGTGACGAGGCACTCGTGCAGGACGGTGAGGCCGCCCATCCCCGAGTCGAAGACGCCGATCGGGCGTGAATCCATCGGCTGGATACTACGACCGGCCGCCGCCGTCCCTGACCTCGTCCGAACAAACGGTCTCTACCGTATGAGCGTGCTGAGGACCTGGATCGGGGGTCTGGCGGCCGCGCTCGTGCTCCTCGTCGGGGACGCGAGCGGCGCCGCGTTCTCGCGCGCGGACGTCACGATCCCGATGGACGACGGCGTCGGGATCGCGACCACGCTGTACCTGCCGAACGGCGCAGCCCCGCCCGGCGGCTGGCCGGCGGTCGTGCTCGTCCACGGCATCGGCGGGACGCGCGAGCAGGTCAACGCCTTCGTGACCGCGTACGGGTTCGTCGAGCGCGACTACGCGGTGCTGACCGTGGATGCTCGTGGTCACGGCGCGTCGGGCGGCCTCGTCGGCTTCGGCGGTACGCGGGACGTCGCGGACCTGCGCGCGGTGCACGCCTGGCTCGCCGCCCGGGCCGACGTCTCGGACACGAAGATCGGCGCCTGGGGCATCTCGTACGGCGGCGGTGCGGTCATGAACTCGCTCGTCGCAGGCGTCCCGTGGGGCGCCGTCGTCACCGTCGAGGCCTGGACCGACCTCATGACGGCGCTCATGCCGCAGGGGCTCGCGAAGTCGGGTCTCATCTCCGGGCTTGCCGCGTCGATCCCGCTCGAGCGGCGCGACCCTTCGCTCACTCCCGTGTTCACGTCGGCGCTCGTGGGGCAGACGGCGCCCGTCAAGCCCTGGGCGGCGGAGCGCTCGAGCCTCTCGAAGCTCGCTGCCGTCACGACGCCCGTGTTCATCGCTCCGGGCCGGCGCGACTTCCTCTTCGGGATCGAGCAGGCGACGACCGCGTTCCAGCGCCTGGCCGGGCCGAAGACGCTGTACCTCGGCCTCCATGGGCACGCGCCCTCGACCTTCCCGGCCGCTGACACGCCCTTGCTCCTGACGCACGTGAAGGACTGGCTCGACTGCCACCTGCGGGGCCTCGCGTGCCAGGAGGTGCCCGACGGCGTCTATCTCAGTCCCGAGCACATCTCGGGGGCGATCGTGTACCGCGCGACGCTCCCGCAGGTGCGGGTGGCGCAGATCACATTCGCGGGCGTGACGACCTTCGCGCCGAAGGGGAAGGCGGTGCGCCGCTCGGCGCCGCTCCGGAACGCGATCGAGGCCTACGGCGCGCCGCAGGTGAAGCTGTCGATCGCGGCGAGCGGCGGCTGGTCGCGGCTCGTCGCGGTGCTGACCGCGAAGCCGCCGGGAAGGAAGGAGATCGTCGTCGCCTCGGGCGGGGTCCCGACGAGGAACGGCCTGCGGAAGGTCACGATCAAGCTCGCGAGCCAGGCGACGTTCATCCCGAAGGGCTCGCGGCTCACGCTGACGCTCGGTGCATCCTCACTCGCACAGTCGACCGTGAGCCCGGTCTATCTCGCCAGTCCGCCCATGCGAGCGAGAGCTCGCGTGCGCGTCGGCAACGCCGCGCTGACGCTTCCTGGGCTTCGCTTCCCCGTCACGCAGTGACGTCGTCCGCGGCGGCTTTGCCGACCGGCGTGGTGCCGATGACGAAGAGCAGCCGGGGTCGTCGCGGGTCGACGAGGACGTCCACGCTCGAGCCCGGCTCGATGCCGCTCGCGACCTCCGGGTCTTCGGAGAACTCGGCCGTGAACGGCGGCCGTCCCGGGTGCGGCACGAGCAGCCTTCCTTCGAGGTAGCCGTCCTCGGGCGCGGCTCGGATCGTGGTCGCGGCCACGACGATGCCGTCCCGGATCGCCCGGCTCACGCGGTACGCGAAGACCGCCGGGGCGAGGATGCAGGCGAGGCCGAACGCGACGATGACCGCACCGAGCGCGACGTACGCCCACGCGGGGTCGTCCCACGTGACTGCTCCCCAGACGACGACGCCGACGAGGAAGATCCCCACACCGACCATCGCGAGCTCGTCGGGGGACCGGTACACGTTGCGCGCCAGCTCGGGCCAGCTCGCCGACCTCGGAGGCTGAGGCTGCTGCCGGACATGCCGGCGCGCGAACTGCACCGCGGCGAGGTCGGACGAGCGCTTCACGCCTGAAGTCTGGCGTGTGCGTGGTTCCGCGCGCCGTGCCTAGGCTATGGGCGGTGCCCGCGACGATCCGGCTCGGGACGTGCAGCTTCGCCGACGAGGGGTTGCTCAAGGCCTGGTATCCGCGCGGCGTCTCGACCGCGAAGGCGCGGCTCGCGTACTACGGGGAGCGCTTCGACACGGTCGAGGTCGACTCGCCCTACTACCACCTGCCCGATCCGGACGTGACCGCCCGCTGGGCGCAGCGGACGCCGCCCGAGTTCGTCTTCCACGTGAAGGCGCACAAGACGATGACCGGCCACGAGGAGGCGGAGCAGGAGAAGGCGTTCGCCGAGTTCCGGGCCTCGCTCGAGCCGCTGGAGCTGTCCGGGAAGCTCCGCGGAGTCCTCCTCCAGTACCACCCGCGCGTCAAGAAGTCGGAGATCGCCAAGGCGGAACTGTCGCGGGTAAAACGGCTGCTCGACCCGCTGGTGCCGCTGATCGAGTTCCGGCACCGCTCCTGGCTCGAGGAGGACGAGCGCGCGGACACGTTCTCGTTCCTCGAGCGGCACGGGCTCGCGTACGTGTCGGTGGATGCGCCGCGGACGCGCGCGTCCAACGTCATGCCGCCCGTTGCAGCCGCGACCCATCGCGTCGCGTACGTGCGCTTCCACGGGCGGAACGTGAAGACGTGGAACATTCGCAGCGAAAAGTCCTCCGATCGCTTCGACTGGATGTACTCGGAGAAGGAGCTCGCCGAGTGGGTCGACGAGCTCGCCGGGCTCGCGGACGCGGCCGACGAGGTGTACGCGATGTTCAACAACAACCGCGACGACTTCGCGCCCCGGAGCGCGGTGCTGCTGCGCGGCCTGCTGGACGAGGCGGGGATTCCCGCAGCGGGCGGCATCGAGCCGCCCCCGCTCGCGCCGACGCTGTTCTAGCCAGGTCCGGATGAGCCATGCGTCGAGGCTGGGCGTGCGTGTTTCTTTACAGGGCCTGGCCCTCGAACGTCGACAAAAGTGCGCCAATCTGTCCACAGGTCAGCGAGCTAGAGTCGTTCGCGATGCGCGTCCTCTCCGTCACCCACGGGCCCTCGGTGCCGGGCGGCGTCTTCGACGAGGAGGTGGAGGCGGCCGGGCACGCGCTCGAGCGCTGGGTCGTGCCGCTCGGAGGCAAGCCGCAGCCGGCGTCGGCCTACGACGCGATCCTCGTCTTCGGCGGGTCGATGCACCCCGACCAGGACGCCGAGCACGGCTGGCTCGAGCGCGAGGCGGGGTTTCTCTCCGAGACGCTCGCAGGAGAGGTTCCTGTCCTCGGCGTCTGCCTCGGCGCGCAGATGCTCGCGCGCGCCGCAGGCGCCTGGGTCGGGCCTGCGCCCGCGCCCGAGGTGGGCTGGTTCGAGATCGAGCTCACGCCCCAGGGACGAGAGGACCCGGTGCTCGGCACGCTGCCGCAGCGAACGGAAGCGTTCCAGTGGCACCACTACACCTACGCCGTCCCGGAGGGCGGAACGGAGCTCGCGAGAAGCCACAGCAACACGCAGGCGTTCCGCCACGGCCGGGCGGCGTGGGGGATCCAGTTCCACGCGGAGGTGACGCTCCCGATGCTCGAAGCCTGGGTCGCCGAGGAGCCGGCCGAGCTCCCTGCCGCCCCCGACGAGTTCCTCGTGCAAGCCGCGTCACGGATCGAGAGCTGGAACGACCAGGGCCGTGCCCTCTGCCGCGCGTTCCTCGAGGTCGCGACTACGGCGCGACGGGCAGCGTGAGGTCGCGAGACCACTCGTGCCACGAGCCGACGTAGTTCCGCGCGTCGTATCCCGCTCCGCGCAGCACCTGCACGGCGAACGCCGAGCGGCTCCCGACGTGGCAGTAGGCGACGACCTCCGTCCCCTCGGGTAGCGCGACCAGCGCCCGCACCTCGTCGGCCGAGCGGCAGGAGAGGATGGTCTCGAGCGGGACGTTCCGCGCGCCGGGGATGTGCCCGTGACGCGGGTCGCAGTGCGCGCCCGCGCTCCCGTCGTACTCGAACGGAGTCCGCACGTCGACGAGTGCAATGTCGCCGCCGTCCACACGCGCGCGCAGCTCGTCGAGGGTCACGTCCATCGCGCCAGATACTCCAGCAGCACCGCGTTGAACGCCTCGGGCCGCTCGACGCTCAGCAGGTGGCCGGTCTCCGGGAAGACCTCCACGGAGCCGAGAAGCGCGTTCGCGGCGAGGTCGCGTGCCTCGTCCACCGAGACGATCTCGTCCTGATCGCCGACGCAGACGAGCAGCGGGCCGCCGAAGGAGGCTGCGACGCTCGAGAGGTCAGCCCGGTCGCGCATGGCCTCCTGCGCGACAGCCAGCTCCTCCGCCGGCACCATCGTCTCGTACTCCGGCGGAACGCCCTCGCGACGCAGGCGCGCGATGAGCTCGTCCCTTGCCGCCTTCCGCTCCGCTGAGTCGGCGGACGCTTTCGAGCCGACGAGGGCGACGCCGGGCACGCGCTCGGAGGCTTGGCGGGCGAGCGCCAGCGCGCAGTAGCCGCCCATCGAGGCGCCCACCGCGACGAACGGCCCCTCGAGCTCGCCGAGGAGCTGCGCCGCCCACGCGTCGATCGACGCGCCCCGGCCGTAGAGCCGCGGCGCGACCGGCTCGAGGCCGGCGGCGCGGATCGGCTCGAGCTGCGGCGCCCACATCGACTCGTCGAGCGGCCACGCGTGCAGGAGGAGGACGTTCACTGCCGGTCGATGCGCGTCGCCCCGTCGATCCCGGACGCGTCCTCCCATCCGTGCTCGGCACCCTCGATCCGCATCGCCTGCGCGAGCTCGACGAGGAGCTCCCGCGCCGGCGGGAGCTCGGCCGGAGAGGGTGCGGTCACTGCGATCCGGCGTACCGCCTCCGGATCCGCGCCCGTCAGGCGCGAGACCACCCGCGGGTTCGCGGCGAGCCCGACGACGTCGCCCGGAGGCAGCGGCCCGTAGAACTCGGGGACGGAGAGGTACTCGTCCACGATCCGGCCGTACTCGAAGAGGATCATGCGCACGAGCTCGTCCCGCTCCACCCCGAGCAGCAGGACGATCGAGCCCATCCGGTCCGAGAGCTCCTTCGCGAGCCGGCGGAGCATGTCCGGGTTCCGGTCGCAGACGTCGTCGTACACCGTGATCCAACCGTGCCGCGGCGGCGCGATCACCGACCCGCGCGAGTTGCCGGGAAGCCGTGGCACGAACTGGCGAACCGCATCCTCGACCGTGTTCACGTCGTCGGTCTGGATGTGGATCGAGCCGAAGGACGACGCCTCCTGCCGGCCGAGCCGCGCCTCGAGATCCGCGACGCGCCCGGTCATGATCATCACCTCGTCCGTGAGACCCCAGCGCTGGTACAGGGAGCGCGCAACCGTGTTGGCAGCGACGACCTCGAGGTCGAGCTGTTCGATGCCCTCCTCGCGGAACGCGGACAGGACCTCGCGCATGAGCTCGGTCGCGATGCCGCTCCGGCGCTCGCCCTGCCGGACGAAGAGGTCGCTCAGCGTGCCGAAGCCGGGCGCGCGGAGCCGGGCGAGCGCGAAGCCGACCGGCGTGCCGTCGTCGAGGGCGAGGAACACGATCCCGTCGGCCAGGATCTCGCGGATCTCGGCGAGCTCCTTCTCGAGGTCGTTCGGCCCCTCGTGCGTCGGCGGCGGCACCTCGTGGTCGAACTCCCTCCAGAGCTCCGCGATCGCGTCGAAGTCTTCTGGGGTCGCCCTTCGAACGTTCACCCGAGCATCCTCGCGCCCGCGAGCAGGAACTGCGCCGACAGGTTCTGGAAGGGGACGAAGCGCTCGCCCATTGCGCGGACCTCCGGGATGGTGAGAGAGCGGCCGTCAGCGTAGAAGGTCGAGACGGCCTTACGCAGCCCGAGGTCTCCGGCGGGCCACGCGGCAGGGCGTGCGAGATGCCGAGCGAGGTACCAGTCCGCGGTCCACCGGCCGAGGCCGGGGAGCGCGGTCAGCGCCGATATGACCTCGTCGTCCCCGAGCCTGGCGAGTGCTTCGAAGTCGAGCTCGGAGCGAGCGAGACCGAGCACGTACGCAATCTTCGTCCGCGAGAACCCCAGCTCGAGGAAGTCCTCCGGCGTGGCCATTGCGACCCGTTCGCGTGTCGGGAACTCCCACGCGACGTCGTGCCCGACGCCGAAGTGCCGCACGAACCGGCCCCGGATCGCGGCCGCGGCGTGGAGCGAGATCTGCTGCGTCGTGATCGCGACCACGAGCGCCTCGAACGGCCGCGGGTTCAGCGTCGGCCGGAAGCCGGCGAGTCGCTCGACGATCTCGGCGAGAACCCCGTCCCCGCGGGCCCAGGCGCGAAACGGCTCGAGATCGAAGGGCAGGCCGAGCAGTCGCGAGACCTCGGCGACGGCCTCCGGCGAGCCGGGCTCGATGCGGACGCCTCCGGGCGCGGGCTCGATCCGCACCTCGGTCCCGTCGACCACGCGGTGCACCCCGCCCTCGTTCCACACGATCGCCCCGTCCGACCATTCGCGGAAGCGCGTCAGCGAGAGCTCGAAGTCGTACGGCTGCGGGATCCGGAGGAGCGTCACAAAGCGCGCGCGATGTCGTCGAAGTCGTCGAAGGGCTCGAAGGCGACGCTGCGGGCCTCGAGGTAGCGCGCGAGCCCGTCGCGCGCGAAGACGCGGGAGGCCGCGAGCGCGACGCAGCGGTCCGAGTAGCCGTCTCCGGCGTACACGAAGCCGTCGAGGCCGGCGAGGTCCGCGCGCTTGCACGGCTGGCCGCAGACCTCACACGAAGCAGCGTCGCGAAAACGCGCCCGCCATCCGTCCGGTCGCGCGTCCACCCCGTTCGCGACCAGCTCGAGCTCGAGCCCCTCCCGCTCGAGGATCGGCTCGATCAGCTCGCGGAAGCCACTGGACACGATCAGCGGGTCGTGCGCCTGCGCGAGCTCGGCGAAGCCCGCGCGCACGCGCACGTTCTCGCGCATCCAGGCGACCACCTCGTCGAGCGGCGCGCGCACGCTCTCGAACTCGAGCGCGATGACCTCGTTCAGCGTCAGCTCGCGGCCGAGCTTGCTCTCGGCGTCGTCGTACAGCCGCTCGTCGCCGAACTCGAGCAACACGAGATGGAGCCCGTCGACCTCCGTGACGGTGCCGTCCCAGTCGACGACGAGCCTCATTGGATCTCGACGTGCGAGTGCACCGACTGGGAGAGGACGCCCAGCCCTTCGATCTCGACGTGGATCACCGTTCCCGGTTCGATGCGCGCGACGACGCCGAGCGCGGGGCCGGCGAGGACGTCGCCCGGCTTCAGCGTCGTGTCGGCCGCGGCGAAGTCGCGCGCCGCCTCCCACGCGAATCCCCCGGCGCTTCCCTCGAGCACGACGTCCTCGAAGACGCGCACATTCCCGCCGGGCGCGGCGGGCGCCTCGTCCGACGTGACCACGAACGGGCCGAGCCCGAGCGCGAAGTCGCGGTCCTTCGGCCGCGGCAGAGCCGGCGCGCGCCACTCCGCGAAGATCGTGTAACCGCCGATCTGACCCCGGTCGCCGATCACCGCGGCGACGCGCGGTCGCAGCTCCAGCGGGAGCCAGTCCGAGACGGTGCGGTGAGCGACCTCGGTGTTCGGCCCCATGATCGCGGCGGGATTTGCGAACTCGAACGAGCTCTCGTCCTCGAACACGCGCACCGCCGGCGGGTGCAGGACCGGCGCCAGGAGACGGACGCTCGAGAGCGGGAACTGAGCATGCTCTCGAGCCGCGCCGCCGCCCGTGAAGTACGCCTGCAGCGTCTGCGCCGCGAGCTCGACGACGTTCTCGCCGTCGACGCGGCCGACCCACCCGCGCTCCATCGGGTGGGCGACGGGATGGAACATGCAGAGCCTCACGCGCTCACGGCTCCGTGTGCACCACCACGTCGGCGACGCCCGGCACGGCCTCCCGCACGCGCTTCTCGATCGCGGTCGCGCGCGCGTGCGCTTCGGCCAGCGACTCGTTCCCGGCGAGGGCGAGCGTGAGGAAGGCGACGAGGCCGTCGTCCGTCCTCACGAAGCGGAGCTCGCGCGGGGCGGCGCCCGTCTCCTCGCGCACCGCCCGCTCCACTGCGGCAGCGTCGACCGCGACTTCGCGCGCGGACGCCGCCTCCCTGAGCGGCTCGAGGTGTGTGCGAACGTCGGCGACCTCGGGCACGGCGCCGCAGATCGCGCGCTCGACCTGCTCGGCGATCTCGTGCGCGTCGTCGAGCGCGAGCTCGCCGGGGAGCTTCAGGTGCAGCGACGCCTCGACCCGTCCGTCGACGTCGAGCACGGTGAGGTTGTGGATCTCCCGCACCTGCGGGACGCTAAGCGCCGCGGCGAGCACGCGTTCGCGGATCTCCACGTCCGCCGCGCGCGGCTCGACGTGGACGACGACGTCGAGCCCCGGAAGCCGCTCGCGGAGCGCGTCCTCCACGCGGTCGGCGGCGGCGTGGCCCTGACCGACGGCCGCGCCGGGGGCGATCCCGATGTCGACGTCGACGAAATGGGCGCCGCCGGACTCGCGGACGCGCAGCCGCCGGAGCTCGACCGGCGGATCGAGCGACGCGATCGCCTGCCGCGCGGCTTCCTCGGCCTCGGCGGGCGTGTGATCCATGAGAGCGTCCACGTTTCGCCGCAGGAGCCTGCCCGCGGCGACGATCACGAGCCCCGCGACGAACAGCGCCGCGATCGCGTCTCCCTCGGGGAACCCGAGCGCGGCCGCGATGAGCCCCGCGAGCACCGCGAGCGTGCCCGGCGAAGTCGCTGCCGAAGTGGAGCGCGTTCGCGAGCAGCGCGTCGCTCCGGTACTGCCTGCCCGCCTGAAGCGAGAGGACTGTGCGCGACGCGTCGATCGCGATCACGAGCGCGACGGCCGCGAACGTCCACCAGCTCGCCTCGACCTCGAACTCCACCCAGCCGACGAGCCGGGCGACCGCCGCCCCGCCGATCGCGAGGCTGATCGCGACGAGCAGGCCCGCCTCCGCGAGCGCGGCGAGGTTCTGAGCCTTCCCGTGCCCGAAGGGGTGACCCGGATCGGCGGGGCGCACCGCGACCGAGACGGCGAAGAACGTCAGCAGCGCAGCGCCGAGGTCCGCGCCGGAGTGCGCCGCCTCGGCGAGCAGGCCGAGGCTCCCGCTCGCGAGCCCGGCCGCGAGCTTGATCGCGATCAGCAGGCACGCGGCCCCGACCGACACGAGAGCGGTACGCCGCTGCGGCGACATGGACGGCATCGTAGGGGCCGTCCTATCCTCCGCACGTGCAGGTCTGCCCGAGTTGCGCACGCGAGAACGCGGACGACGCGAGCTTCTGCTCGGGCTGCGGCACCGCGCTCGCCTCGGAGCCCGCCCGCGAGGAGCGCAAGGTCGTCACCTGCCTCTTCTGCGACGTTGTCGGCTTCACGGCCCGGGCGGAGCGGATGGATCCGGAGGACGTACGTCGAGTGCTACAGCCGTACCACGCGCGTGTTCGCTCGGAACTCGAGCGCTTCGGTGGCACCGTCGAGAAGTTCATCGGGGACGCGGTGATGGCGCTCTTCGGAGCACCCGTCGCGCACGAGGACGACCCCGAACGTGCCGTTCGCGCGGCTCTGTCCATTCGGGACACGCTGGTCGAGGAGGGCGACCTCGAGGTGCGCATCGGCATCACCACCGGAGAGGTGCTCGTCGCGCTCGATACGCGTCCCGAGGCGGGCGAGGGGATGGCGTCCGGAGATGTGGTCAACACGGCGGCACGCCTGCAGGCGGCTGCGCCGACGAACGGCATCCTCGTCGACGAGATGACCTACCGCGCGACCGAGCGCGCGATCGAATACAGCGATCCTCGCGCCGTCGAGGCCAAGGGCAAGGCGGCAGCGATCGCGGTCTGGGACGCAAAGAGAGCACGGGCGCGCGTCGCGGTCGAGCGCGTTGGAGGCGCTGCGCTCGTCGGCCGCGAGCGGGAGATGGCGCTCCTGCGCGAGACCCTTGCACGCGTAGTCCGCGAGAGCGAGCCGCAGCTGGTCACGCTCGTCGGTGTCCCCGGGATCGGCAAGAGCCGCCTCGTGTACGAGCTGTTCCAAACGATCGAGACGGGCGAGCACGGGCTCGTCTATTGGCGACATGGTCGGTCGCTCCCGTACGGCGACGGCGTGACGTTCTGGGCGCTCGGCGAGATGGTCAAGGCGCAGGCGGGGATCCTCGAGTCCGACGGATCCGAGCAGGCGGGCGAGAAGCTCCGACAAGCCGTGGCGAGATTCGTCGAGGACGAGGGCGACGCGGCATGGAGCGAGCGTCTTCTCCGTCCGCTCGTCGGCCTCGAGACGGACGAGGCGTGGGCCGGTGACCGGCGCGACGAGTCCTTCGCCGCCTGGCGGCGGTTCCTGGAGGCGATCGCCGACGATCGGCCACTGGTACTGGTGTTCGAGGATCTCCACTGGGCCGACGACGTGCTTCTCGACTTCGTCGACCACCTCGTGGACTGGGCCAGAGGCGTGCCGATCCTCGTACTCGTCACCGCCCGCCCGGAGCTCGTGTCCCGGCGGCCCGGATGGGGCGGCGGGAAACTGAACTCGTCGACGATCCTCCTCTCACCCCTCACGGAAGAGGAGACCGCTCGGCTCCTGCAGGTCCTGCTCGGACGCTCGGCCCTCGACGCCGACATCCAAGCGCGGCTGCTCGAGCACGCCGGCGGCAACCCCCTGTACGCGGAGGAGTTCACGCGGATGCTCCTGTCGCGTCCCGAGGAGGTGGTACTCCCGGAGACCGTTCAGGGCATCATCGCCGCCCGCCTCGACACGCTTCCGGTCGAGGAGAAGGAGCTGCTGCAGAGCGCCGCCGTAATCGGAAGGGTCTTCTGGCTCGGGGCGCTCGGTGGCGAGCGCTGGACGCTCGAGGAGCGACTGCACTCGCTCGCACGCAAGGAGTTCGTCACCAGGAACCGTAGGGGCTCCGTGGCGGGCGAAGAGGAGTTCGTGTTCCGCCATGCTCTCGTGCGCGACGTCGCCTACGAGCAGATACCGCGGGCCGAGCGGGCCGACAAGCATCGCGCCGCCGCGCAGTGGCTCGAGTCGCTCGGCCGCGTCGAGAACCACGCCGAGATGCTCGCCCACCACTACCTTCGCGCCCTCGAGTTGCGACGAGCCCTCGACGAGCCCGTCTCGGACATCATCGAGCCGGCGCGTCGCGCGTTGATCGACGCCGGCGATCGCGCTGTGTCCCTCAACTCGTTCAACCCGAGCGCGCGCTTCTACGAGGACGCGCTCGCTCTCGGTGGCCTGGCCCCGAGCGAGGACGCGGAGCTGCGCTTCCGGTGGGCGCGCAGTCTGCACCTGGCCGGCCTCAGCAGCCGGGAAGGAGCGCTCGAGGACGCGCGCGACGCGCTGCTCTCGATTGGGGATTCAGAACGAGCCGCCGAAGCCGACGCGTTTCTCGCCGAGCACTGGTGGCATCGCGGGGACAGCGACCGGTCCTCGTTCCATCTCGGGCGGGCACACGCGCTCGTCGCGGATCGGCCTGCATCGAACAGCAAGGCGCAGGTCTTCAGCCAGGTCGCGCGCTACCGCATGCTGGCTCACGAAAATGCAGAAGCCATGGAGATCGGGGCCGAGGCGTTCGCCATGGCCGAGGCGCTCGGCCGCGACGACCTTCGAGCTCAGACGCTCGACACAATCGGCGTGGCGAGGTTCTATCTCGGCGACGCGGGTGGGCTCGACGACATCGAGCGGAGCATCGAGATCGCCCTGGAGGCCCGATCTCCGGAGGCGGCGCGCGGCTACAACAATCTCGGCGCCTGCGTCGGGACGCTCGGAGATCTTCGCCGCGCGCTCGCGCACGTCGACGAGGCGATCACGACAGGCGAGCGCCTCGGCGAGGTCAACAGCACACGGTTCTCCCGGACGTTCCGTGTCTGGCTGCTCTTCAGAAGTGGGGCATGGCACTACGCGCTGCCGCCGGCAAACGAGTTCCTCGAGGCATGCGAGGCGGGCCAGTCCCACTATCACGAAGCACAAACTCGCGTGTCACGCGCCTTCGTCCTCCTCGCGCGCGACGACGTGGCTTCCGCCGTGCGTGATGTTCAGGCTGCGTTGCCGCGGGCTCGAGCTGCGTCCGACCCCCAGAACCTCGTGCCTGCGTTGTCCGGGTCCGCACGCGTCCTGGTCGAAGCCGGGAAGCTCGAAGAGGCACGAACGGTTGCCGAGGAGACGCTCGCGCAGGAACCGGTTGGCCATGCTGCCGAGCTTGCGTGGGTTGCAGACGAGCTTGCGCTCACGGCCGACGTGAGCGCGTGGTTGCAGCCCAGCCTCGGCACGCGTTGGAAGGACGCCGCCGAGGCGGTCCTCCGTCGTGATTTCAGCGCGGCCGCCGAGCTCTACCACGAGATCGGCGACCGCCCCGACGAGGCCCGCGCGCGCGTTCGCGACGCCGAAGGGCTGGTCGCGGAGGGTCGGCGCGCCCAGGCCGACGAGCAGCTGCAGAAGGCGCTCGTCTTCTACCGCACGGTGGGCGCGACGCGCTACATCCGCCGGGCCGAGGCGCTGGGCAGCGAGGCCTCAGAGGTTCCCGCGTAGAGCCTGCTCGCGCTCGATCGCCTCGAAGAGCGCCTTGAAGTTCCCGATCCCGAAGCCGCGCGAGCCGTGCCGCTCGATGACCTCGAAGAACAGCGTCGGCCGGTCCTGGACGATCTTCGTGAAGAGCTGGAGGAGATAGCCCTCCTCGTCCCGGTCCGCGAGGATCCCCATCGAACGGAGGTCGGCCCAGTCCTCCTCGATCTCGCCGACGCGCTCCTGGACGATGTCGTAGTACGTGTCCGGTGTCGTGATGAAGAGGACGCCGTGCTCGCGGAGCGCCGCGACCGTCTTCACGATGTCGTCCGACTGCATCGCGACGTGCTGCACTCCCGGGCCGCCGTGGAACTCGAGGTACTCCTCGATCTGGCTCTTGCGCTTGCCCTCAGCCGGCTCGTTGATCGGGAACTTGATCTTCCCCTCGCCGTCCGTCATGACCTTCGACATGAGCGCGGAGTACTCGGTGGAGATGTCGTCGCCCGTGAACTGTGTGAGTTGCGTGAACCCGAGCACGCGCTCGTAGAAGCCGACCCACTCGTCCATGCGGCCGAGCTCCACGTTGCCGACGACGTGGTCGATCGAGATGAGCCCGACACCGGGCGACGGGCCGCCGCCGTTGCCGGACGCCGACACGTATCCGGGCAGGTAGGGGCCCGTGTACTCGGAGCGGTTGACGAACGTGTGGATGTTGTCGCCGTACGTCCCGATCGAGGCGAGCTCGACGCGGCCGTGCTCGTCCTCGACCCAGTCCGGCTCGGCGATTCCGCGTGCGCCGCGCTGGACCGCTTGCCTATATGCGTTGGTGGCATCGGGGACCGCGAGCGCGACGTCGCGCACGCTGTCGCCCTTCGTCGCCGCCCAGCGGCAGATGTCGTTGTCGGCGCGGAGCCCGCTCGTGAGGACGAGTCGGATCTCGCCCTGCTCGAGTACATAGGAGGCGCGGTCGCGGACGCCGGTCTCCGGCCCCGCGTAGGCGGTGCGCGTGAAGCCGAACGCGCTCTCGTAGAAGAACGCCGACTGCTTCGCGTTCCCGACCCAGACCTCCAGGTGGTCCCAGCCGTCGATCGGCATGAAGTCGTGTTCGCTCATGCGTCGGATTCTAGGCGGCTTCGACTGTGGGAGCTGTCCGCGCGCGGACGACGAGGATCCCGAGCAGGATCAGCGCGCCGCCCGCGATCTGGAGCGCGCTCAGCGGCTCCGACAGCAGGACGACCGCGAGCAGCGCCGCGACGAACGGCTGCAGATTGACCGCGAGCGTCGCCCGCGCCGGCCCCACGCGGTGGATCGAGCGGAACCAGAGGATGTTCGTGAGCACGAGCGGGCCAACCGTCGCGAACGCGAGCGCGACCCAGACCTCCCAGCCGAGATCCCATTCCTGGTCCCGGGTCTGCGGGAGGGCGACGAGCGCGAGGAGCACCCAGGCGCAGGGGATCACGATCGCGCTGACCCGCGTCGCGGAGTAGCTCCGCATCAGCGGCGCGGCGGCTACCGAGTACACGGCCCACGTCGCGCACGTCGAGAGCCCGAGGAGGACGCCGCGGTAGCCGGAGACGTCTCCGCCCGAGCCGACGGCCACGAGCGCGACCCCGAGGGCCGACACAGCCGCGCCGAGCCAGAAGCGCCGCGTCAGGCTCTCGGTTCCGAGCGCGAGTCCGAGCAGCGCCGTGAAGATCGGGATCGCGCCGAGGAGGAGCCCGATCGTCGTCGCCGTTGCGACGTCGAGGGCGAGCACGAACGAGATCTGGTTCAGGAAGAGCGCGAGCGCCGCGATCGCGATCACGGGCAGATGGCGCCGCTCGATCCGGAGCGTGCGCTCCGCGATCACGGTGAGCGCGACGAAGATCAGCCCCGCGATGGCATAGCGGAGGCTGGCGTACGCAAGCGGCAGGAACCCGTGCTCGAGGATGTACTTCGTGACGCTGACGTTGAGCGCCCAGAGCAGGACCGTGACCAGCAGCATCAGCTCGACGGTCGACACGCGGCGCACGCGCGGACGCTATCTGGCTGCAAAGAGGTGCGATCCGCCCTTGAGATACGAACATATGTTCGCTAGCCTCGTCTCATGCAGCTCGCCTTCGACGCGGCCGACCGGCTCGTGGAGCTCGTGCAGGCCCGGCGCGGGGCGGTCGCGGCGGAGGAGGCGGCGCGCGTCCTCTTTGCGCTGGACCGTGCGCCGGCCGAGCTCGCGCGCTCGCTGCTCGCCGACGTCGTCGAAGGTGACGCCAGGCTCACGTGGCTCGGCGCCCGCGTCGGACTCGCGGACGACCCACACGGCGACACGCTCATCGAGGACGCGGAGGTCGTCGTCTTCGACCTCGAGACGACCGGGCTCTCGGCGCGGCGGGACCGGCTGTGCGAGATCGGGGCCGTGCGCGTGCGCGCGCTCGAGATCGACGACACGTTCGAGACGCTGGTCAACCCGGGCACCGTGCTGCCCGCCGCGATCGCGCGGCTGACCGGCATCCGCGACACCGACCTTCGCCGCGCGCCGAGACCGGAGGTGGCCGTGCGCCGTTTTCTCGCCTTCGCGGGTGACGCCCCGCTCGCCGCCCATAACGCGCGCTTCGACGTCTCGTTCCTCGACGGGGAGGTCGAGCGCCTCTCCGGCCGCAGGGTCGCAGCACCGGTGCTCGACACGGTCTGGCTCGCGCGCAGGCTCCTGCACCGCAGGAGCGAGCGCTTCTCGCTCGCGTCGCTCTCGCACTTCTTCGGCACCGCGACCTCGCCGTGCCACCGCGCGCTCCCGGATGCGCTCGCGACCGCGGAGATCGCGATCGCGCTCCTCGGGCTCGCGCAGGAGCGCGGCGCGCGGACGCTCGCCGAGGTCTTCGAGCTCGCCGCGCCGCGCGCCCGCAGGCTGCACTCGAAGCGGTCGCTCGTCGCCGGGGCGCCGCGCACGCCGGGCGTCTACCTCTTCCGCGACCGCCACGACACGGTCCTCTACGTCGGCAAGGCGCGCGATCTCCGTGCCCGCCTGCGCTCGTACTTCTCGGGCAGCCGGCAGCGGCCCGCGGTCGAGGCCGCGCTCGGAGCGCTGGAGCGCGTCGAGTGGCGCGAGCTCGGCTCCGAGCTCGAGGCGGCGCTGGAGGAGCTGCGTCTGCTCAGGGAGCTGCGGCCGCCGGCGAACGCACGCGGCCCGCGGCCGGAGCGCTACTGCTACCTCGCACGCCGCCGGGAGCGGTGGGCGGTCGTCACGGAGCCCGGCCCGCTCGGGCCCTTGACGAGCAAGCACCGCGCCCGCCTCGCCGTGCGCGCGCTCGACGGCTTCGAGGGCGAGGACCCGGCGGCGGCGCTCGCGACCGGGCGCGCGCGGCTCGGACGCCTCGCGCGAGACCAGCGCTTCGAGGACGCCGCCCGCTTCCGCGATCGCCTGTCGGCGCTGGAGGACGCGGTCGCTCGGATCGAGACGCTCGCCCGTCTTCGAGAGAGGCGCCTCTGCGTCCTGGCGCCTGCGCGCGAGAGCGGCTTCCGGCGCGCGTTCTTCGTCGCGCGGGGGCGCATCGCGGCGGTGCGCACGATCCCGGACGGCGCGGCCGGGCGGCTGGAGGTCGAGGCCGGGCTCGCGGAGGCCGCTCGCGCCGACCCGTCGTTCGCTCCGGAGGACGCGGACGAGCTCCTCGTCGTCTCCGGGTTCCTGCGCCGGCCGGGGCCGGAGCTCAGGATCGTCTCTCTCGACGCGCAGGAGATACTCGCGGCCTGACGCATGCGTTCCGCGGCCCGGGCGAGAATGCGCCCGTGGAGGACACGCAAGCGTTCGCGGACCGCCTCGCCGAAGCGGTCGCGCGCAAGCGGAGCCAGCTCGTCGTCGGGCTCGACCCGCGCCTCGACCTGCTGCCGATGGAGCTCCGCGGCGAGTCCGTGCTCGGGCGGGCGTCCGCGGCCGCGGCCGTCGTGCGCTTCTGCAACGGGATCGTGGACGCGGTCGGCCCGTACGTCGTCGCCGTGAAGCCGCAGTCGGCGTTCTTCGAGGCGCTCGGCTCGGACGGGATCCGAGCGCTCGAGGAGGTCTGCGAGTACGCGCGCTCGAGCGGGCTGCTCGTCCTCCTCGACGCGAAGCGCGGCGACGTCGGCTCGACCTCGCGCGCGTACGCCGCGGCCTACCTCGAGCCGCGGAATGGGAGCCCCCCGCTCGCCGACGCCATGACTGCGAGCCCGTACCTCGGCCTCGACTCCGTGGAGCCCTTCCTCGCCGCCTGCCGCCGCTACGGCGCCGGCGTCTTCTTCCTCGTCCGCACGTCGAACGCCGGCGCGGCGGACGTCCAGGACGCGGTGCTCTCGGACGGGCGCCCGCTGTGGCAGCTCGTCGCCGAGCTCGTCCACGAGTGGGGACAGCCGCTGGTGGGTGAGGGCGGCATGTCGAGCGTCGGGGCCGTGGTGGGCGCGACGGTGCCGCGGGCCGTCTCGGACGCGCGGAAACTTCTCCCGCAGACGCCGCTCCTCCTGCCCGGCGTCGGAGCGCAGGGAGCGACCCCCGCCGACGTCGCGCGTGCGTTCACCCGCGGCCCCGCGACCGCGCTCGTGACGGCGTCGCGCTCGGTGATCTACGCATTCCGCGAGAGCGAGGAGGACTGGCGCGTCGCGGCGGCAGGCGAGGCCGAGCGCCTCGCGGTGCAGGTCTGGTCGGCGGCGGGGTGGTAGCCAGCTACAGTGTCGCGCCGGTGAACCGCAGAGCACTGCTCGCCGTCGTGGTCCTCGCCGTCGCACTCGTCGCCCCCGTGCAGGCTTCGGGCGACGCTTCGCGTGCGTCTGCGACCGGCCCGACGATCGACGCGGCCGCGTGGTACCTGGTCGGCGAGGACGGCACCGTCCTTGCGCAACAGAGCTCCCGGCGCTCGCGCCCGATCGCGAGCATCACGAAGGTCATGACCGCGCTCGTCACACTCGAGCGCGTGCGTCCCGCGGACGTCGTCCGTGTCAGCCCGTCCGTCGCCGGTGTCGGAGGCTCGACCATCTTCCTCCAGGGCGGCGAGCAGCTGACGGTCGCGACGCTCGTCCGCGGCATGCTGATCCCGAGCGCGAACGACGCGGCGACCGCGCTCGCGGTCCATGTCGGCGGCGGCTCCCTCGCGCGCTTTGTGTCGCTCATGAACGCGAAGGCGCGGGCGCTCGGGCTGAAGGACACGACGTTCGCGAACCCGCACGGCCTCGACCAGGCGGGACACGTCTCGAGTGCGCGCGACGCCACCTTGCTCGTCGAGCACGCGCTCGAGAAGCCCTTCATCCGCGACGCGCTCTCGCGCACCTCGTTCTCGCTTTCGGGCCGCACCTTCGAGACGACCGACGACCTCCTCGACTGGCCCGCCTTCGTCGGCGGCAAGACCGGCCACACGGAGGACGCCGGCTGGTCGCAGGCGGCGGCAGCGACCGGGCGCGGGACGACCGTCTACGGAACCGTGCTCGGCGGCGCGACGCGCGAGCGGCGAAACGCGGCGCTGCAGGAGCTCCTCCGCCACGGGATCGCGAGCTACCGGCGCATCGCTGCGATCGACGCGTCCCGGGTCTACGCCGAGGCCGAGACCGGTTACGGCCGCCCGGCGGTCGAGCTCGTGGCGCGCCGCACGCTGGTGCGCACGGTCCTCAGGACGAAGTCCCTGCTCGAGCGCGTGATCGCGCCGCGGTCGGTCGCGCTCCCCGTGCGCAAGGGCCAGCGCCTGGGGAAGATCGAGGTCTGGGACGGCGATGTCCTCGTCGCGTCGTCCCCGCTCGTCGCGAAAGCGGCGGTCACGGAGCCCGGGTTCCTGGGCAAGGCGGGGTGGTATGTCGAGCGTACGGCTGCCAACCTGTGGGGGATGTTCACGTGATCGTGACCGTCACCGCGAACGCGGCCCTCGACCGCACGCTGACCGTGCCGGGCTTCCAGATCGGCTACCGGCACCGCTCGAGCGACGTCATCGCGCTGGCGGGCGGGAAGGGCATCAACGTCGCGCGGGCGCTGAAGCTGCTCGAAGTCCCTGTCGTCGCGACCGGGCTCACCGGCGGCCGAACCGGGACGAGAATCATCGAAGAGCTCACCGCGGAGGCCCTCCTCAACGACTTCGTCCGCATCGGCGGAGAGTCGCGCACGTCGACGGCGGTCGTCGACCCGACCGTCGGGACGTACACCGAGATCAACGAGTGGGGCCCGGAGGTCACCTCCGCCGAGCTCGAGCTGCTCGTGGAGAAGCTCCGGTACCTCGCGCGCGGCGCCGACTTCGTCGTCCTCTCGGGCTCGCTCCCGCGGCGCGTTCCGACCTCGTTCTATGCAGACGTGATCAGGGATCTCGCGCGCCGAGACGTGCGCGTCGTCCTCGACAGCGAGGGCCAGCCACTGCAGGCGGGCGTCGACGCCGGCCCCTACCTCGTCTCGCCGAACCAGCGCGAGGCCGAGCAGCTCGTGGGCCAGGAGCTCGAGGACGACGACGACTTCCTGATGGCGCTCGAGGCGATCGCCGAGATGGGCGCGCGCAACGTCGTGATCACGCTCGAGAACGGCTGCTTCGCGCTGCTCCGGCTCGGACGCAAGGCCAAGCGCATGCGGGCGTTCGCCCCGCACGTCGAGCCCGTGTCGCAGGTCGGGTCGGGCGACGTCCTGCTCGCGCAGTTCCTGGCGGCGATCGTCGACGAGCGCTCGTCCGAGGACGCGATCCGGCTGGCCGTCGCGGCCGGGGCGGCTTCCGTCCGCTCGGTCGGTGCGGGCCGCTTCGACCCCCAGCTCGCGGTGACGTTCGCCGACGGGGTGGAGGTCGCAGAGCTGCAGCCCGCGCGCTCCTCCTGAAGTGCCCGCCACGCCCCCGCTCGCGGCTCTCTCGGCGCGTTCCTAGACTCCGCGCATGGCGGGGTGCCCGAATTGCGGTCGCGAGAGCCCGCAAGACGCGCGCTTCTGCAGCTTCTGCGGAGCGGCGCTCGCCGCGGCGGAGCCGTCTCGCGAGGTGCGCAAGATCGTGACGGTGCTGTTCGCCGACGTCGTGGGCTCGACGGCGCTCGGCGAGTCAACGGATCCGGAGGCCCTGCAGGGTGCGCATGCGGCGCTACTTCGAAGATCTCAGGCGGATCGTCGAGCGACACGGCGGCAGCGTCGAGAAGTTCGTCGGGGACGCGGTGATGGCGGTCTTCGGGATCCCCGTCGCGCACGAGGACGATGCGCTCCGGGCGGTGCGCGCGGCGTCCGAGATGCGTACCGCGATCGCGGAGCACGGGCTCGAAGCTCGCATCGGCGTCAACACGGGCGAGGTCGTGGTCGGCGGCGCGGGCGAGACGCTGGTCACGGGCGACGCGGTGAACGTGGCGGCACGGCTCGAGCAGGCCGCCCCGCCTGGTGAGGCGCTCATCGGCGCCGAGACCCGCCTGCTCGTGCGAGACGCGGTCCGGGCCGAGCCCGTCGAGCCACTCGTTCTCAAGGGGAAGTCCGAGCCGGTCGTCGCGTTTCGCCTGCTCGAGGTCCTGAGCGGCGCGGAAGGCGTCGCGCGCCGTCTCGAGACGCCGCTCGTCGGGCGCGAGCGCGAGCGGCAACGGCTCTGGCGCGACTACGAGGACGCGGTCGCCGACCGCACGTGCCGTCTCTTCACGCTGCTCGGCCCGGCCGGCATCGGCAAGTCGCGACTGGTGGCCGACTTCCTCGAGCGCGTCGGCGACTCGGCCGACGTCCTGCGCGGGCGGTGCCTCTCGTACGGGGAGGGCATCACGTACTGGCCGCTCGTCGAGATGCTCGCGCCCATCGGGATCGACCCGGAGGCGATCGTCGCATCGACCCCCGAGGAGACGCGGGTGGGCTTCCGCCGCCTGCTCGAGGCCCGTTCGGCGGAGGCCCCGCAGGTGGTCGTCGTCGACGACCTGCAGTGGGCGGAGCCGGTGTTCGTCGACCTCGTCGAGCACGTCGCCGACCTCTCGCGCGAATGCCCCGATCTTCCTGCTCGTCGTCGCGCGCACCGAGCTGCTCGACGGGCGCCCCGGTTGGGGTGGCGGGAAGCTCAACGCGACGTCGCTCCTCCTCGAGCCGCTCGGAGAGACCGATCGCGAACGCCTCATCGACAATCTCCTCGGGGGCGCGCCGCTGGACGAGGCCACGCGTGAGCGCATCGCGGACGCCTCCGACGGCATCCCCCTCTACGTCGAGGAGATGCTCGCGATGGTGCGTGAGCGCGGCGCAGGCGAAGGAGCCATCGACGTCCCGCCCACGATCCACGCGCTGCTGCAAGCCCGCCTCGACGCGCTCGCCGACCACGAGCGGCTGGTCGTCGGACATGCCGCCATCGAGGGAGAGGTCTTCCACCGTGGCTCGGTGCTCGCGCTCGCCGACGAGGATCTGCGGCCGTCGCTCGAGAACCATCTCTCGAGCCTCGTCCGGAAGGAGCTCATACGCCCGGAGAGCTCGTTGATCCAGGGCGAGGACGCGTTTCGCTTCAGGCACATCCTGATCCGGGACGCGGCGTACGGCGCGATGCCCAAGAAGCTGCGTGCCGACCTCCACGAGCAGTTCGCCACGTGGCTCGAGCGCGTCCGGGTGACGTCCTTCGAGCTGGACGAGATCCTCGGCTACCACCTCGAGCAGGCGGCCGGCCTTCGGATCGAGCTCGGTCAGGAGGGCGATGCTGAGCGACGAGCTCGCGGCTCGCGCGGGAGCGAAGCTCGCCGCCGCCGGGCGCGGTGCGCTCGGTCGCGCCGACCTCTTCGCCGCGGTGGGCTGCTCGAGCGCGCGATCGGCCATCTGGGCGAGGACGATCCAGTGCGGCTCGAGGCGCATGTGCGATCTCGCGGAGGCTCTCTCGCGCCGCGGCGAGCTCGAGCGTGCCGAAGCGGTGCTGACCTCGGCGATGGAGACGGCGCGGCGGGTGGGCAACGAGTCGCTCGGGGCGCGGGCGCGATTGCTGTTCAACTCGCTCCGGACGAGGGTCGATCCCTCGGCCAGCGTCGAGGACGAGCTCGAGCACGCGCTCGAGATCGCGGCGTCGCTCGAGGGGACGGGCGATCTCTCGACCCTCGCGCGCGCATACGCAGAGATCGGGATGTCTCGGTTCATGCTCGGCCGTGCGGGTGAGGGCGATGCCGATCTCGAGCGGGCGGCCGACGTCGCCCAACGGGCGGGTGACCGCGTGTCGGAGCGCGCAGCTCTGAACTCGAGGCTCCGTCCGATCGCCTGGGGGCCGACGCCGGCCGGAGAGGGGATCGCCTTCTGCATGCAGCTCCTCGAGAGCGAAGCCGCGAACGCAGGCGACCGGGCCCACGCGCTCCAGGTGCGCGCGCTCTTCCACGCGATGCAGGGCGACTTCGACGACGCTCGCAGCGCTGCCTCGCAGGCGTGGGCGCTGATCGAGGAGTACGGGCTCGAGCTGCTGAAAGGCACCCACTCGCTCGACGTCGGGGTCGCGGAGGTCATCGCCGGCGATCTCGACGCGGCCGCGGCGCGGTTGCGCCGCGGCCACGAGCTGCTCGTCGAGATGGGCGACACGGGCGTCCGCTCGACCGTCGACGCGATTCTCGCCGACGTCGAGTTCCGCCTCGGGCGCATCGGACGAGGCGGTGTGGCTCGCGGAGCAGAGCCGGCTCGATCGCTTCCGTCGACGATCTCGACGCCCAGCCGCGCTGGCGCGGCTCGCTGGCCCTCGTCCTCGCGAGCAGGGGCGAGCTCGACGACGCGGAGCGGCTCGCGCGCGAGGCCGTGGCGCTCGCTGAGCCGACCGACTTCCTCCCGCTGAAGGCGTGGCTCCACGACGTGCTCGGGGAGGTGCTGGCTCTCGCAGGAAAGACGGCTGAAGCGACGGCCGCCGTCGAGCGGGCGATCTCGCTCCATGAGCAGAAGGGCAACGTCGTCTCGGCCGAGCGATCGCGCGCGGTTCTCGCCGAGCTGCAGCCGTCCTAGACTCGGCTGACTGCCGTCGCAGGGCGCTGCTAACGTCACCTGATGGAGACCGAGTTTCGCCAGCAGGACGTCGAGCGCCTCGTCGCCTTCGAGCGGAAGTTCGGCCGTGAAGGGCTCACCTTCGACGACGTGCTCCTCCTTCCGGCCGAGTCGCAGGTGCTTCCGAACGACGTCTCGACGGTCTCGCGCCTGACGCCGTCGATCTCGCTGAACATCCCGATCGTCTCCGCCGCGATGGACACGGTGACCGAGGCGCGGCTCGCGATCGCGCTCGCGCGGACGGGCGGGATCGGGATCGTGCACCGGAACCTCTCGATTGCGGACCAGGTCGCAGAGGTCGACAAGGTGAAACGCTCCGAGTCGGGGATGATCGTGGAGCCGCTGACGCTCCGTTCCGGCGACAGCGTCGGGACGGCGCTGGAGCTGATGGCGCGCTACCGCATCTCGGGCGTGCCCATCATCGACGGCGACGGGATCCTCGTCGGCATCCTCACGAACCGGGACCTCCGCTTCGAGACCGACACCTCGCAGCCCGTGTCCGCGCTCATGACGAGCCGGAACCTCGTCACCGCGCCGGTCGGCACGACGCTCGACGAGGCGAGCGAGATCCTGCACCGCAACAAGATCGAGAAGCTGCCGGTGGTCGACGCGGACGGCGTGCTCAAGGGGCTCATCACCGTCAAGGACATCTCGAAGCGGCTCGAGTACCCGGACGCGACGAAGGACGACCAGGGCCGGCTGCGGGTCGGGGCCGCGGTCGGCGTGGGGACGGACGCGCTCGAGCGCGCCGCTGCGCTCGTCGACGCAGAGGTCGACGTCCTCGTCGTCGACACCGCGCACGGGCATTCGCACGGCGTCCTCGAGGTCGTGCAGAAGGTCAAGGCCGCGCACGACGTGGAGCTCGTCGCGGGGAACGTCGCCACCGCTGACGGCGCGCTCGCACTCGCCGACGCGGGCGCAGACGCGGTAAAGCTCGGCGTCGGACCTGGGTCGATCTGCACTACCCGCGTCGTCGCAGGAGTCGGCGTCCCTCAGGTGACCGCGGTCTGGGACGCGGCCCAGGCGCTCGCCGGGCAGGGCATCCCCGTGATCGCGGACGGCGGCATCCGGAGCTCCGGCGACATCGCGAAGGCGATCGCGGCCGGCGCGGACACGGTCATGCTCGGGTCGATGCTCGCCGGGACGGACGAGGCGCCGGGCGAGGTCATCGTCGCGCAGGGCGAGCGCTTCAAGGAGTACCGCGGGATGGGCTCCCTGGGCGCGATGAAGGCGCGGTCGTTCTCGAAGGACCGCTACTTCCAGGGCGACGTCGAGGACGTGGACAAGCTCGTCCCCGAGGGCATCGAGGGGCGCGTCCCGTACAAGGGCCCGCTGGCGCCGATCGTGCACCAGGTCGTCGGCGGGCTGCGCCAGTCGATGGGGTACTGCGGCGCGGCGACGATCGAGGAGATGCAGGCGCGGACGCAGTTCACCAGGATCACTCCCGCTGGCCTGCACGAGAGCCACCCGCACGGTGTCACGATCACGAAGGACGCGCCGAACTACCGTCGCTAGTGGGCAATGCCAACGCCACCGAGACCGCGGCCGCGAAGCGGACGCCTTCAGGGATCTTCGCGCGATCGGGATCCGCACTCGCGGATTCCGATCTTGCGCACAGTGGAGCGTTTGCCCACCCCGGAGCCCGTACCGGATGAGCGTCCCGTTCTCGTCGTCGACCTCGGCGGGCAGTACAGCCAGCTGATCGCGCGCCGCGTGCGCGAGGCCAGGGTCTACTCGGAGCTCGTCGGGCACCGGCTGCCAGCCGCCGAGATCGCGCGGCGCAACCCGGCCGCGCTCGTCCTCTCCGGCGGCCCGGCTTCCGTGTATGCGGACGGCGCTCCCGAGATCGATCCCGGGATCTTCGAGCTCGGGATCCCGACGCTCGGGATCTGCTACGGGATGCAGCTCATGGCGCGCGACCTCGGCGGCGCCGTCGAGCGCACGGGCGCCTCGGAGTTCGGCAAGGCGGAGCTGGAGGCGACGCGAGTCCGAGCTCTTCCACGACCTGCCGTCCGACCAGGTCGTATGGATGAGCCATCGCGACTCGGTCACTGCCCCGCCGGAGGGCGCGACGGTCACCGCGTCCTCGCCCTCGACCCCGATCGCCGCTTTCGAGGACCGCGAGCGGCGCCTGTACGGCGTCCAGTTCCACCCGGAGGTCGTGCACACGCCGCACGGTCAGGAGATCCTCAAGAACTTCCTGTACGAGGTCGCGGACGTGCCGCCGACCTGGACGCCGGCGGCGGTGATCGAGGAGCAGGTCGCTCTCATCCGTGCCGCAGTCGGGGACGAACGAGTCCTCTGCGCGCTCTCGGGCGGCGTCGACTCGGCGGTGGCCGCGCTCCTCGTGCACAAGGCCGTCGGCGACCAGCTCACGTGCGTCTTCGTCGACCACGGCCTTCTGCGCGAGAACGAGGCCGAGCAGGTGGTCGAGACCTTCTCCGGCCACTTCCGCGTCCCGCTCGTGCACGTCCAGGCGCAGCAGCGCTTCCTCACGCGGCTCGAGGGCGTCTCCGATCCCGAGGAGAAGCGCACGATCGTCGGCGAGGAGTTCATCCGCGTCTTCGAGGAGGAGGCGGCGAAGCTGGGTGACGTCCGCTTCCTCGTCCAGGGCACGCTCTACTCGGACGTGATCGAGTCGGGCGGGGCGGACGACGGCGTCGCGGCGAAGATCAAGTCGCACCACAACGTGGGCGGGCTCCCCGAGGACATGCGGATGGAGCTCGTGGAGCCGCTGCGGCTGCTGTTCAAGGACGAGGTCCGGCGCGTGGGGGAGGAGCTGGGGCTGCCGGAGCGCATGGTCTGGCGGCAACCCTTCCCGGGCCCCGGCCTCGCGATCCGGATCGTCGGCGAGGTGACCGAGGAGCGGCTCGCGATCCTACGCCGGGCGGACGCGGTCCTCCTCGAGGAGATCCGCCGCGCCGACCTCTACCGCGACCTCTGGCAGAGCTTCGCGGTGCTGCCCGCGATCCGATCGGTGGGCGTGCAGGGCGACGAGCGCACGTACGCGTACCCGGTCGTGATCCGTGCGGTGACGTCCGAGGACGCGATGACCGCCGACTGGGCCCGGCTACCCTACGAGCTGCTCGAGGCCGTCTCGAGCCGGATCATCAACGAGATTCCCGGGGTGAACCGCGTCGTCTACGACATCTCGTCGAAGCCGCCCGCCACGATCGAGTGGGAGTAAGCATTCTGTTCGGCTGGTCCGGTCGGGGGTTGTCAGCAGCGGCGCGCTCCGCTCCCCTATGAGCTGAATGCGCCGCCGGCTGCTTCTCCCCGCCTGCGTCGTCGCCGTGCTCGCGGTGCCGGCGACGCCCGTTTCCGCGAGCGAGCCCTTGTGGGACGCGAACGTGAAGTTCCACTCGCTGAAGGTCAACCGGAAGGGCGAGGCGCTCATCTCGTACCGGCTGCGCACCGGGAAGCTCCGCAACGTGCTCGTGTGGGGCGCGATCAACGCGAGGGCGCCGTCCGAGACGGTTCCGCAGGTGCGCTTCAAGTGGGACTACGCGGGCGGCTGGGGGAAGTACAGAAAGGGGAGGTACTGGCGGCGGTTCCGGGACAAGTGCAACCCGTACGACGGGCCGCGGCTCGCGAACCTCGTCGCCGCGTGCAAGGCGCCCGACGGCTCGTACTGGGCGGTCCAGGCCTGGCGGCGGCGGATGCCGCTCCTGGGTTTCGAGCCCTGGCTCCCGGAGCACCGCAACCTCGAGCTGCACGTCTCGCACTGGTCGGGGCCGCTCGCGGTGCTCGATGTCCATCCCAACTGGACCTACGGCGGCGCCTGGCAGGGGATCTTCGGCCGCTACTCGTACCTCGGCGCGCCCGTGTACGGGTTCGGGAACACGCCGAAGGGCGTGCCGAAGGACAAATACGGCCGGAACCTCTTCATCGACACCTTCAACTCGGCGTACGGCAAGGGCTGGAAGCGCGAGTCGGGGATCCTCACGCATCGCGCGACCGGGACCTTCTGCCACAGCTTCGTCCCGCAGCGGCCGTTCTCGTGGTACCCGAGTCAGAAGATCCGCCCGGCTGCGCCCGGCGAGAAGCACCGAGTCACGATCGGCGGGCCCGGGGTGACGCCCGTCATCCGCGTCGAGATTCCCGGTCTCACGCGCAGAGATCGCGGTCGGGACGGCGAGTTCAACGCGATCTTCGATCGCATCATGGCAAACGACTCGATCTGCGCGCACGAACGCTGACGACCGTCTAGGGTCGGCGTCGATGAGCGACGCCTGGGACGACGAGGGCTTCGGCGGCGACGACGACTGGGAGGGCGGCGCAGATGTCGAGGGCGATCCGGAGGACGAAGTGCTCTCCGGGTTCGGCGCCGAACTGGACGACCCCGAGCTCGTCGCCGTGGAGCTCGAGGACGAGGACGAAGACGAGGACGAGACTCTGACGGACGAGGAGCCGTAGCCTCCGGTGGAGTTCCGCGAGCTGCTCCCGCGGCGGCGCATGGTGCGGCACTACACCGGCGAGCGTGTGGACCCCGAGGCCGTCCGGCGCATCGCGGAGACGGTCAGGCGCGCGCCGAGCGCCGGCTACAGCCAGGGGCAGCGGCTGGTCGTCGTCACGGAGGAGCCCGGCCGGACGGAGATCACGCGCATCCTCGGGGACGCGGGCTGGACGACGCCGGCGGACCGCGAGCCCTGGCTCGAGAGCGCGCCCGTCCATGTCCTCGTCTGCGTGCGCGAAGCCGACTACCACGACCGCTACCAGCGTCCGGACAAGCTCCAGGGCGACGAGGAGATCGACTGGCCCGTCCCGTACTGGTACGTCGACGCGGGCGCCGCCCTCATGCTCGTCCTCCTCGCGGCGATCGACGAGGGCCTGGCGGCCGGGGTCTCGGGAGTGCCGCGTGAGGCCGCGGCCGCGCTGCGCTCCTCGTTCGGAATCCCCGAGGAGGTGGACGTCGTGGCGCTCGTCACTGTCGGCTCTCCCGCGCCGGATCCCGGCTGGAGCGCGGTCACGAGCCGTCGGACGCAACCACGTCGCGGATCCGAGGATGTCGTTCGCTGGGAGCGCTGGTAGCGCTCAGGCGATCCTGAAGCCGGCGAGCGACTCAGGCTCCTCGGCGTATACCTCGATGCGGTCGACGCGGGCGCCGGACGGGCCGTCGCGACAGAAGGCGACGAGGCGCTCGACCGCGTCCGGCTCGCCTTCGAAGACCGCCTCCACGGTCCCGTCGCGGTTGTTCCGCACCCAGCCCGCGACGCCTCGCGCTTCGGCCCGACGGCGCACGGTGTCGCGGAAGAAGACGCCCTGCACGAAGCCGTGAACGACGACCCGGCGGCGAGCGGCATTGCCTGCGCCGGATGTGCTCAACGTGCGGCCTTTGAATGGGGCACCCCGGCCCACCACCCACTGCGAGCATAACGTCGAAGTACGTACGCGTGGGAAACGCGAGCGTGCCAAATGTGTGCCAACTGGGGTCTCGGCGGCACCGTCATTCGGCCGCAGTCGGCAGTCGTAGGATTCCGCTCTCGTCGACCTCGACCGTGACTCGCTCTCCGGGTCGCGGGTGCTCGATCGCGGCGACCGCCGCGACGAGGCTCTCCCCGCGGTCGAGCTCAACGGTCAGGCGGACGAGCGGCCCCTGCCGGACGGCGCTCGTCACCACGCCGTCGCCGTTCTCGGACGCGACGACGCGGATCGCCTCCGGCCGGATGACCTCACCGTCGCGGACGTTCGCGAGCCCGAGGAAGCGCGCGACGTCCGCATCCGCCGGGCGCGCCCAGAGCTCTTCCGGCGTGCCTTCCTGCACGACCCGGCCCGCCCGCATCACCGCGACGCGGTCGCCGAGCGCGAATGCCTCTGCCTGGTCGTGGGTGACGTAGAGCGCGGTCACCGACAGCGCGTCGAACAGCTCCGCGAGATCGTCGAGCAGCCTGTCGCGGAGGCGCCGGTCGAGGGAGCCGAGCGGCTCGTCGAGGAGGAGGACGCGCGGCGCCGGCGCCAACGCCCGCGCGAGTGCGACCCGCTGCTGCTCGCCGCCCGAGAGCGTTGCCACCGAGCGATGCTCGAACCCCGCGAGCCCGACGAGCTCGAGCAGCTCGCGAACCCGCGCCTCGATCGCCTCGGGGGAGTCGCCGCGCATCCGCAGCCCGAACGCGACGTTCCCGAACACGTCGCGGTGGTGGAAGAGCGCGTGATCCTGGAACACGAGCCCGATTCCGCGGCGATGGGGTGGGATCGCCGCGAGGTCGGCGCCCGCGAGCAGCACCCGCCCGGATTCCGGCCGCTGGAGCCCGGCCACGACCCGCAGGAGCGTGCTCTTCCCCGAGCCGCTCGGCCCGAGCACGGTGACGACCTCGCCCTCGGCGACCTCGAGGGTGACGCCCGCCAGCGCTTCCGTCGCGCCGAAGCGCACCGACACGTCCTCGATCCGCAGCATCAAAACCACCCGGCCCGGTGCTCGCGGCGCCCCCGTTCGACGAGGAAGACCGAGACCGCGACGACCACCATCAGGATCACCGCGAGCGCGTACGCCTGAGCGGTGTTCAGCTCGCCCGGCCGGCCGAGGAAGCGGAAGATCGCGACCGGCAGCGTCGGGCTCTCCGGCCGCGCGAGGAAGACCGTCGCGCCGAGCTCGCCGAGCGAGATCGCGAACGCGAATCCCGCGGCGACCGCGAAGGCACGTCCCGCGACCGGAAGGTCGACCTCGCGGCGCACACGCCCTGGCGAGGCCCCGAGCAGCGCCGCCGCCTCCCGTTGGCGCGGCTCGATCGCACGCAGTGTCGGCGCCACGATCCGCACGACGAAGGGAATGGCGACCAGCGCCTGCGCGACGGGGACGATCCATGGCGCCGCGCGGAAGTCGACGGGCGCCGTGTCGAAGGCGATCACGAAGCCGAAGCCGAGCATCACCGCGGAGGCGCCGAGCGGGAGCATCAGCAGCGCGTCGAGCAGCCGCGAGCCGCGCGGCTCCGCGATCGCGAACGCCGCGAGGCCGCCGACGACGAGCGCGACCACGGTCGCCGCAGTCGCGTACAGGATCGAGTTCGCGATCGCCTCCCACGGCGTCGCGAGCAGCGCCGCGGTCGGCTCGGTCAGAGCGCGGTACGCCTCGAGCCCGTGACCGTCCCCGACCGCGAGCGAACGCTCGACGAGCACCGCGAGCGGCGCGCCGAGGAAGAGCGCGAGCGCCCCCAAGCTGCCCGCCACCACGAACCTCTCGCCCGCGGTCGCAGGGCGGCGAAGCACATCCCGCTCGGGCCGCAGGTGGGCACCGACCGCGAGCCTCGCCTCTAGCCGCGTCGCCACCCAGACCGCGGCGGCGACGCACGCGAGCTGCACGAGCGACAGGATCGCCGCGGCGCGCAGGTCGAAGATGCGAACCGCCTGCGAGTAGATCTCCGTCTCGAGCGTCGAGTACTCCGGCACGCCGAGGACGAGGACGATCCCGAACGACGTGAACGAGAAGAGGAAGACGATCGCGGCCGCCGCGGCGAGGGCGGGGCCGAGCAGCGGAAGCGTGATCTCCCGGAACCGGCGCCACGGCCCGGCGCCGAGCGTCGCTGCCGCCTCGGTCACGCGCCGGTCGAGGCGCGCCCAGGACCCGCCGACGACACGGACGACGACCGCGACGTTGAAGAACGCGTGCGCGATGAGGATCGCGGCCCAGCCGCGCTCGAGGCCGGCGGGGAGGATCGCGAGGAACGCGAGGGCGACGACGATCGTCGGCAGGACGAACGGCACCGTCACGAGCGCGCGCACGAGCGCGCGCCCTGGGAACGTGAACCGCCCGAGGACGTAGGCGGCCGGCAACGCGACGACGAGCGTCAGTGCGGTCGAGGCGAGCGCCTGCCAGACCGTGAACCAGACGACGTCGCGCGTCAGCGGGTCGGCCAGCACGTCGACGGGCGACGCGAGCCCGCCGCCCGCGCGGAGCCCTCGCTCGAGGATCGTCGCGAGCGGGAACGCGAAGAAGAGCGCGAGGAAGGCGAGCGGGACACCGACCGTGAGCGCCCGCCAGGCGGCCGCGCTCAGCGAAGCACGGTCGCCGTCCACTCCTTGATCCACCGGTCTCGGTTCTCGTCGATCCGCGCGGGCGGGAGCTGGAGCGGGTCCTCGGGGACGGTGGCGAACTGGACGAACTCGGGCGGGAGCTCGGCGGCCGGATCGACGGGGAAGACGAACATCGAGAGCGGGACGTCCTCCTGGAAGCGCGTCGAGAGCATGAAGTCGACGAGCTCGCGCGCCCCCTCGGTGTTGGCGGCGCCGCGCAGGACGCCCGCGAACTCGATCTGGCGGAAGCAGCTGTCCGTCACGACGGCCGTCGGCGCCTGCGCGGGCCGCGGGCTCCGGAAGATGACCTCGGCCGGCGGGCTCGACGCGTACGAGACGACGATCGGTCGGTCTCCCGTGCCCTCGGACGCCCCCGAGAAGCGGACGTTGTACGCCTCCTCCCAGCCGGAGACGACGAGGACGTCGTTCTCGCGCAGCTCCTCCCAGTACGCGCGCCAGCCCCGCTCGCCGTAGCGCGCGATCGTCGCGAGCATGAACGCCAGCCCCGGGGTGGAGGTCGCGGGGTTCTGGACGACGACGAGCCCGTCGTACTGCGGGCGGGTGAGGTCGGCGATCGACTCCGGCGGCGCGATGCCACGTTCCTGGAACCAGCCGCGGTCGTAGTTGAGGCACACGTCGCCGCGGTCGATCGGGGTCACGCGGTGCTCCTCGTCGAGCACGTACCTCGGCTCGATGTTCTCGAGCCCCGGCGAGTCGTACTCCTCGAAGAGGTCGCCTTCGAGGGCGCGCGAGAGGAGGTTGCTGTCGACGCCGAAGAAGACGTCACCCTCCGGGTTGCCGGCGGTGAGGAGCGCGCGCGTGAGCGCTTCGCCGGCGTCGCCGGTCTGGAGGATCCTGAGCGTCTTGCCGCTCTCCGTCTCGAACTCCTGCTTCACGTCGTCCGAGACGACGAACGACGAGTGCGTGACGAGCACGACCTCGTCGGAGCCTCCTCCACCGCCCCGGAGCATGATCGCGATCGCGACTACGAGCACGAAGGCGGCGACACCGGCGCCGTAGAGGATCCTCCGGTCGAGCCTCACGACGCATCCTCCGTCTCGGGGCCGGGCCGCACGGCGAGGAGGAGGCCGCGCTCGAGACGGACGCGCGCCGCTTTCGCGACGAACCGGTTCGAGACGCCGCGGCTCGAGCCGGGCTCGAGCGTCTCGCCGTCGAGCGGATATTCGAGGCCCTCGGTGCTGACGCCCTCGGCCGGGCCGTGCAGCGCGAAGAGCGAGACGACCTCGCCCGGCTCACCCGCGAATGTGCGCTCGTCGCGGATCACGTGCACGTGCGCGGCACCGACGCGAGCATCGAGCTCGACTGCCGCGTAATGCGGGGAGCCGAGCACGTGCAGCGCCGAGACGAGGTGGTCGAGCCGCTCGCCGACCCCCGCGAGCACGAGCACGCGGGCAGGATCCTCCGCGAGTGCCGCGTCGAGGGCGAGCTCCAGGTCGGTCGCGTCCTTGTCGGCCGGGTGGCGCTCGACGCGCACACCCTGCTCCTCCGCCGCCGCGACCGACGCTGCCGACGCGGAGTCGAAGTCCCCGACCGCCAATTCGACGTCGAGCCCCAGCGTGCGAGCATGCTCGAGCCCGCCGTCGGCCGCGATCACGAGCGCGCCGGCCGGAACCGCGCGCGCGGCGTCCGCAGGAGGCGCCTCCCCACCGGCGACGACCACCACGACCTCGTTCGACAAAGTGCCTCCCTCCGCTGGCATTACCCAGATCAGGTTCTGCGGGTCGGCGGCGCGTGAAGCCGCCCTCTCAGCCCGGTCGCCCGAGCTCCCCGTTCGCTCGTCGAATCGTACCCGCGTGCGCGCAGGCGAGAGGGGCAACCCGCGGGGTGGCCCTCCCGTCGGGTTGAATTGCTCGATCTCCTACCCGGTCCGGCGTAACACGATCCTGCTCGCCCTCTGCCTCGTGCTGCTCTCGGGGGTGATCCAGCTCGGGGTCGCGGTGGCCACGATCACGCTCACGCTCGTGACCGGCATCGAGTCGATCCTCGGGCTCGGGCCTGCGATCTTCCTCGCGTCCGGCGCCCTTGCAGCGCTGCCGGCGGGGCGGCTCATGGACCGGATCGGCCGCGTGCCCGTGATCGCTGGAGGCTTCGGGATCGGCGCAGTCGGCTGCTGCCTGATCGCGCTCGGCTGCGCGATCGACAACGCCGCCTTGGTGATTCTCGGCTTCGTCGCGTTCGGCGCGATGAGCGGAAGCGTGCTGCTCGCGCGCACCGCCGCTGCGGACATGTACCCGGAGAACATGCGCGCGCGGGCGATCTCGTACGTCCTCTTCGGCGCGCTCTTCGGGGCCGCGCTCGGGCCGCTCGTCTTCCGGCCCCTCTTCGCCGGGAAGGAACTCGAGCTCGACACGCTGGTGATCCCGTGGCTCGCGGCCGCGGGTATGGCGCTCGGCGGGCTCGTCGTCGCTCTCCTCATCCGGCCCGACCCGCGCACGATCGCGCTGGAGCGGCACGCGGCCGAGAGCCCCGGCCGCCCGTACGCGCCGCCCGCGCCGCTCTCGGAGATCCTGCGCAGGCCGGGCGTCCCCTCGGCCGTGATCGCGGCGCTCGCGAGCTTCGCCGTGATGGTCTCGGTGATGAACCTGACCGGCTACATCGTCGTCGACCACAACCACGAGCAGGCCGACGTCTTCACCGTCATCAGCCTGCACATCGTCGGGATGTACGCGCTCGTCCTCGTCATCGGCGCGCTGATCGACAAGGTCGGGAGGAAGCCCTCGCTCGTGACCGGCCTGGCGATCATGGCCGTGTCCACGATCATGCTGGTCTGGGCCGAGTCGATCCTCTGGACCTCGATCTCGCTCCTGCTCCTCGGGCTCGGGTGGAACGTCTCGTACGTGGCCGCGACCGCGGAGCTCGTGACGCACGCGACGCCGGTCGAGCGCGGGCGTCTCGTGGGCACCACCGACCTGGCGGCAGGGCTGCTCGGCGCGGGCCTCGCGCTCCTCGGCGGGGTCGCCTACACGGAGCTGGGCATCGCCGCGCTCGCGATCGGCGCCACCGTCGCCGTCGTCGCGCCGGCGCTTGCGATCCTGTTCGCGCGGCGACCGACCGTCGCGCCCGAGCCCGCCGGGTAACGAGAGGGGCGCCCTCGCGAGCCCCTCTCGCGGTTCGTGCCACCCGTTCGGCCTGTTGGCAGCTGGTAGAATCCTGCGCCGGCGGACGGGCGTTCGCCCTCTTTCTGATGAAGACGTACACGGCAAAGCCCGGCGAGATCGAGCGCCAGTGGTTCCTCGTCGACGCCGAGGGGCAGACGCTCGGCCGCTTGGCGACCCGGATCGCGGACATGCTGCGCGGCAAGGGCAAGCCCGTGTACACCCCGCACGTCGACACCGGCGACTTCGTCGTCGTCGTGAACGCCGAGAAGATCGCCGTGACGGGCTCGAAGCTCGACACCAAGATCTACTACCGACATTCGGGGTATCCGGGCGGATTGCGCCAGCGGACGCTCCGCGAGCAGCTCGAGCGGCGCCCGACCGAGGTGCTGCGGATCGCGGTGAAGGGGATGCTCCCGAAGAACAAGCTCGCCGCGGCGCAGCTCCGCAAGCTCAAGATCTACGCCGGTCCCGACCACCCGCACAGCGCGCAGTCGCCCGAGCCGCTGGAGCTCCGCTCATGAGCGAGATCGCCCAGTACCTCGGCACCGGGAAGCGCAAGACGTCGGTCGCGCGCGTGATCCTCCGGCCAGGCGACGGCAAGAGCTGGATCAACGGCCGCACGCTCGAGGAGTACTTCCCGCGGCTCGCGCACCGGAAGATGGTCATGGCGCCCCTCGAGGTCGCCGGGGCCGCGCAGACGTACGACCTGCGGATCCGCGTCCACGGCGGAGGCGTCTCGGGACAGGCGGGCGCGGTGCGGCACGGGATCGCCCGTGCGCTCGTCGAGGCCGACCCCGAGGTGCGCATCCCGCTCAAGCGGCAGGGCTTCCTCACGCGCGACGCCCGCATCGTCGAGCGCAAGAAGGCCGGCCTGCACAAGGCGCGCAAGGCGCCGCAGTTCTCGAAGCGTTAGCGCCTGCGGACAACTCGTCGTGGGCTGCCGCCCGGGCTCGCGTGGCGCTGCCGTCACGGATCCCTCCTCTGAGCGAGCCTGACGCAAGCCTGCACGTCCGATGTGTATGAGAATGTTCTCATCCGAAGGATCATGATGCGGTCGCGAATACTCCTTGGGGCTCTCCTCCTTGCTTTGCTCGTTCTGGCTCCGGCCCGAGCCGCGACCTTCACGGTCACGCTCACGAAGGCGGGGTTCGCCCCGAAGGACGTGACGATCGGCCCGAACGACACCGTGACGTGGACGAACGGCGGACACGTCGAACCACCAGGTCGAATCGAAGAGCGCGAACTTCACGTCGCCCGTCCTCCAGCCCGGTCAGAGCTACTCGTTCGTCTTCAAGACAACGGGCAAGTTCAACTACCAGGACCTGGTCGTGAAGCGGCTGAAGGGCTCCGTGACGGTTTCGGCGTCGGGTGCCGTGGCCGTCACGCAGAAGGCCACCCCGGCGCTCGTCGTGTACGGCGGCGCGGTGACGCTCTCCGGCACCGTGTCGAACCGGCGAGCCGGTGAGACGGTGACCGTCTTCGCGAAACCGACGGGCCAGAACCAGTTCGCTTCCGTGGGGAGTGCGACGAGCGCGCCGAACGGCAACTGGAGCTTCATCGTCAAGCCTCGGCTGCAAACCGCGTACGAGGCGCGGTGGCGGCCCGCCGGCCCGACTGTGACGAGCCCGCAGACGGTCGTCAACGTGCGGCCGCAGATCGGCTTCCAGGTAAAGGCCGCGACCGGCCGAGTGGTCACCTTCTTCACGAAGGTGCGCGGTGCGCGCCCGTTCGCCGGCAAGTTCCTCAACCTCCAGCGGAAGAATCGCCTGGGGCGGTGGGTCACGCTGAGGAAGGTGACTCTGGGCTCGACGTCGGCCGCGACGTTCAAGGCTCGCCTCCCGCGCGGGCGCTCCACCGTTCGCCTGTTCATGCCCGCGGCGCAGGCCGCTCCCGGCTATGTCGCCGGGATCAGCCGCACGCGCACGCTCTCGCGCTGACGTCCGTCCGGCCGTTCGTCAGGAAGTAGCCTCCCACCCCGTGGTGGGCCATGGCGACTAGACGCTACTTCGGTACGGACGGCATTCGCGGCGTCGCAGGCGACGACCTCACGCCCGAGCTGGTGGAGAAGATCGGGCGGGCGGCAGCCCTGTGGGCTCGGGAATCGGCCGAGAAAGCCGCAAAGAGCGGACAGGGGTCAGACCCCTGTCATGTCCTCATCGGACGTGACACGCGCGGGTCCGGGCCGGCGCTCGAGCAGGCGCTCGCCGGCGGGATCGCGTCGGCGGGAGGCACCGCGATGCTCGCCGGGGTGCTGCCGACACCCGCCGTGGCGCTCCTCGCCGAGGACCTCGGGGCGATCGTCACCGCGTCGCACAATCCGCCGGAGTACAACGGCGTGAAGATCCTCGGCGCCGGCGGGCGCAAGCTCTCGGACGCCGAGGAGGAGGCGATCGAGGATCTCCTCGAGGCTCCCGCGGCCGACGGCGGCGCCATCGAGGCGGTCGACGACGCGGGCGACCGCTATCTCGAGCACGTCCTCGAGCACTTCGGCTCCGACCTTGCCGGACTGCGCATCGCCGTCGACTGCGCGAACGGCGCGTTCTCGGAGCTCGGCCCGAGGGCGTTCGCGTCACTCGGAGCTGAGGTCCACGCCATCGGCGTCGAGCCGGACGGGACGAACATCAACGTCGGCTGCGGTGCGACCGACCTCAGGGCACTCGGCGAGAAGGTCCGCGCCACCGACTCCGCGCTCGGCGTCGCCTTCGACGGGGACGGAGACCGGATGCTCGCGGTCGACGAGCGCGGCGAGCCGCTCGACGGCGACCAGATCGTCGCGATCCTCGCTCTTGCGCTCGGCGTCGAGCTCGTCGCGGTGACCGTGATGACGAATCTCGGCTTCCACCGGCTGATGGAGGAGCGAGGGATCGAGGTCTTCACGACTCCGGTCGGCGACCGTTACGTGCTCGAGGCGCTCCACCGCGAAGGAGGGCTGCTCGGAGGCGAGCAGTCGGGCCACGTGATCTGGCTCCGCGACCACGTCGCAGGCGACGGGCTCGTCGCCGCGCTCCTCCTCTGCCGCGCTCTCGGCGGCCGAACGCTGAGCGAGGCCGCCTCGGTGCTCCGGCGCTACCCGCAGGCGATACGGAACGTCCCCGTCGCGCGCCGCGAGCTGTCGCAGGCAGTGCTCGACGAGGCCGCGCGGCTCGGCGAGGAGCTCGGAGACCGGGGCCGCGTGCTCGTCCGGCCCTCCGGCACGGAGCCGGTAGTTCGTGTCCTGGTCGAGGCAGAAACCGCTCAAGTTGCAGGAAAAATCTGTGCTACCATCGCCCGGCTCGTTGCTCAGGAGCTCGGCTGAAGCCCGACGGAGGGCCCCGCCGGGCTCTTACGCGTTTCTAGGGAGGTCGGGGTCATGTGCGGGATCATCGGGTACGTCGGATCGCGTGAGTGCCAACCGCTTCTCATCCGGGGCCTCGAGCGCCTGGAGTACCGCGGATACGACTCGGCGGGCATCGCGCTCCTCGGAGAGTCGGGCCTCGAGTACGTGCGCGCGGTCGGCCCGCTCGCCAACCTGAAAGAGCGGATGGTCACGACCAACACCTTTGCGACGACGGGCCTCGGCCACACCCGCTGGGCGACACACGGAGGCGTCACGGAGCAGAACGCACACCCGCTCGCCGGCTGCGATCCCGAGCAGATCTCCGTCGTCCTGAACGGCATCGTCGAGAACTTCCGCGAGCTGCGCGAGAGCCTCACCGCGGACGGGCACACGTTCACGTCCGAGACCGACGCCGAGACCGTGACCCATCTCGTCGAGAAGCACTACGACGGCGATCTCGTGGAGGCGACCCGCGCAGCCTTCGCCGAGCTCGAGGGCCACTTCGCGTTCGTCGTCATCTCCCGCGACCACCCCGGTCTCCTCGTCGGCGCCCGTCATCAGGTTCCGCTGGTCGTCGGCTTCGGCGAAGGCGAGATGTTCCTCGGCTCGAACGCGGCGGCCTTCCTGCGCGAGACGCGCACCGTGCAGTTCCCGGGCGACGGCGAGATCATCGCCGTGACGGCAGAAGGAGCGCATTTCGTGAGCGTCGCCGGCGACCCGATCGAGCACGAGACCGTCGAGCTCGACTGGGACGACGAAGGCGCCAAGAAGGGCGGCTTCGAGACGTTCATGCTCAAGGAGATCTACGAGCAGCCGGAAGCCGTCGCCGAGACCATCGGCGACAGGGTCCGCCACGGCAGGCTCGTGCTCGAGGGCCTCGGCATGACGGACGAGGAGGTCAAGAAGCTCCGCCGCATCGTCATGGTCGCCTGCGGCACGGCGTACCACGCGTGTGTCGTCGGTCGCTATGTGATCGAGGAGTGGGCCCGCGTGCCGGTCGAGTTCGACATCGCGAGCGAATGGATCTACCGCAACCCTGTTATCGGCGAGCATGACCTCGTCATCGGGATCACGCAGTCCGGCGAAACGCGCGACACGATCGAGGCGCTCAAGCTGGCTCGCGAGCACGGCGCGCGCACGGTCGCGATCACGAACATGATGGGCTCACAGGTCACGCGCGAGGTCGACTCCGTGCTGTACACGCGGGCCGGCCTCGAAATGGGCGTGGCGGCCTCGAAGACGTTCACCGCGCAGGTCGCGCTGCTCTACCTCGTCGCGCTCAAGCTCGCGCAGATCCGGGAGACGCTGCCACCTGGCGAGATCGAGTTCATCCTCGACTTCGTCTACAAGCTCCCGCGGAAGATCCAGGCCTTCCTCGACGGCGACCACCCCATCGAGGAGGTCGCTCGGCGCTACCACGACGCGCACTTCTTCCTCTATCTCGGGCGCCACATCGGGCTGCCCGTCGCGCTCGAGGGCGCGCTGAAGCTGAAGGAGATCTCGTACATCCCGACCGAGGCCTACTCGGCCGGCGAGATGAAGCACGGGCCGATCGCGCTCCTCGACGAGGAGACGCCCGTCGTCGTCGTCGCGACGAACATCCATCTCTACGACAAGATCGTCTCGAACATCCAGGAGGTGCGGGCGCGTGGCGCGCACGTGATCGCGATCGCGACCGACGGCAACGAGGACATCCAGCACCACGCGGACGACGTCATCTATGTCCCGAAGACGCCGGCGTTCCTTCAGGTCGTGCTCGCGATCCTCCCGTTGCAGCTGCTCGCGTACCGGATCGCGCGCCTTCGCGGCCTGAACGTGGATCAGCCGCGGAACCTCGCGAAGACCGTCACCGTCGAATAGTTCCGGGGGAGCGGCGGAGGGCGGCGACAACTCCGCTCTTCACGGGCGCCTTCCATCGGGGCACCCCATCCCACCACCCGCTGCGATCGTAACGAGGAAGTGCGTACGCGTGGGAAACGGAACAGCGCCGAAAGCGTGCCGATCTGTCCCCAGACTCACCGGGCTCGAGGGCCTCGAATCCGCTATGAGGCCGGCCACCAGAAGAGCCCGAAGCTGTCGGCGCCGGTGTGTGCGCCGACCGAAGCACCGACCCGGTAGCGCTCGACGTCCGGAACGCCGTGTGCGCTACGAAGCCGCCGCGCAAGCTCGTACGCGGCGGGCTCGATCTCGCGCCCGGCGTGGCCGATCGCGACCGACGTCGGCGGGCCCTCGTCGACGGCGATGCTCACGAGCTCTCCCACTGCTTCCGTAAGCGACGCGCACACGCAGATCCGCGTCGCTACGCCGTGCTGATAGCGGAACACCGTCCAGCCCTCGTTCGGCGGCACCCTTCCCCCGGGGCCGCCGCGCACGACGAACGCGTTCTGGATCGCGGCCCCGCAGCGCGACGCGGCGCGTGCTGCGTCTCCGGCGGCGCCACCGGCCGCCAGCGCGGCCGCCGCCGCGCGAACGCAGAGGCCGACTCCGAAGCTCACCGTGCGGGTGTCGACGATGACGATCGGCAGCTCCGCGCTGACCGCCGCCGTCTCCGCCGAGGTTACCGTGCCGGAGATGCGGGAGTCGAGATGGATCGAGACGATGCTCTCGGCGCCGCGCTCGACCACGCGCCCGAAGACGGTCGCGAAGTCGGCCGGAGAGGGCTGCGACGTCGTCGCCTGCGCTCCGGCGCGCATGCGCTCGTAGAACCAGTCGAGCGAGGACGTGAGCTCGTCGAACGGCTCGCCGTCCAGCGCCACCGCGATCGGGACGACCTCGACCGCGAGGCTCGCCGCCGCCGAGGCCGAGAGCAGCGCGCTCGAGTCGGTGCAGATCGTGACCGCGCTCAGCCCGGCACCTCCGCACCAGGCGCGTGCAGCTCGTCGGGGTGGCCGAGCGCGTGAGCGCGGACGAAGCGCGAGGCGATGACGAGGACGGTCGCGGCGTTTGCGAGCGGCAGCGCGGCGGTCGGCCTCGGGCCCCAGGAGTTCGGGAGCTTGCGCCGCCACCAGAGCACGCTCGCGAGCAGCCAGACGGTCGACGGCACGACCGTCGCGGCGAGCCCCGGCCGGCGCAGGCCGGGCACGCGCGCGATGCCGATCCCGAGCGCGAGATCGAGAGGCGCCGCCGCGGGGAACGTGTACAGGCACTGGCCGAAGCTCGTTGCGACTCCTTTCCCCCCTCGGAAGCGGTTCCAGATCGGGTAGCAGTGCCCGAGCACGGCCGCGGTGCCTCCGAGGTGCGCGCCTGCGTCACCTGCGACCGCGCGCCCGCAGGCGCACGCGACAAAGCCCTTCGCGATGTCCGCGACGATGACCGCGCGGCCGGGCGCGCGTCCGAGGAGGCGGAAGACGTTCAGGCCGCCGGGATTCCGGCTGCCGGTCTCGCGGAGATCGATCCGGTGGCCGGCGACCAGGCGCGTCACGCCGTCGGCGGACGGTACGGTGCCGAGGAGGTACCCGACGGAGAACGCGGTGACGAAGCGGAGGACTCGCATCGACGTGACGATCTCATGATGCGTGCCCGCTCGCTCGCCGGGCTGGCCGGCCTGGCGGGACTCGTGCTCACACTGTGGGCGCTGCTCGTCCGCGGGTCGCTCACGGTCGACCTCGGCGTAGGGCGGCGCTACCGGCCCCTCGGGCCGCTGTGCGTCCGGATCGGGGCGCCCAGAGAGGTCGTTTACGACGTCGTCGCGAGCCCGTATCTCGGCCGGAAGCCGCGCGCGCTGCGCTCGAAGCTCGAGGTGCTCGAGCGCGGAGAGGACGTTGTGCTCGCCGCGCACTTCACCCCCGTGTACGGGCTGACCGCGACCACGGTCGAGACCGTCCGCTTCGAGCCGCCCGAGCGGGTGCACTTCCGGCTCGTCCGCGGCCCGGTGCCCCACGTCGTCGAGCAGTTCGTGCTCCGCGAGACCGAGGACGGGACCGAGCTCGAGTACAGCGGCGAGCTGGGTACCGACCTCTGGGCGGCCGGCGCGCTGTGGGGCGCGGCGGTCGCGCGGACGTGGGTTGCGACGGTCGAGTCCTCGCTTGCCTCCGTCAAGGCCGAGGCTGAGCGCCGCGCCGGCTGAAGGGCGTAGCCAAGCCTTCTGGCCCGCAACTACGCTTGCCACGTGACCGACCCGGTGCAGGCGCCCCCGTACTCCACTCGACATGTGAACGCCGTGCGGATCCCCGGCCGGGGCGTCGAGGACGATGCCGTCGCGGTCGAGGAGCCGCTCGAGATCAGGATCGGCGGCGAGCCCGTCGCGGTGACGATGCGAACTCCGGGTCACGACGAGGAGCTCGCGCTCGGCTTCTGCCTCACCGAGGGGCTGACGCCGGTCTCGGCCCGTGTTCCCGATGACCTCGCAGCGAACACGGTCGACGTCGACGCCGGCGGATTCGACCCCGAGCGCTTGCGCCGGAGCTTCTACACCGCGTCGTCCTGCGGCGTATGCGGGAAGGGCGCGATCGAGGCCGTGCAGGTCGCCGCGCCGCGGATCGAGGGCTCGCTCTGGATCCCCGCGGACGTGCTCGCTTCCCTTCCGGACCGGCTTCGTGAAGCGCAGCACGCCTTCGCCGTAACCGGTGGGCTGCACGCGACGGGGCTCTTCACCTCCGAGGGCGAGCTCGTCTGCGCGCGCGAGGACGTCGGCCGGCACAACGCGCTCGACAAGGTCGTCGGCTGGGCCTTTCGCGAGGGGCTGCTGCCGCTCTCGACGCACGTGCTCTGCGTCAGCGGGCGACTGTCGTTCGAGCTCGTGCAGAAGGCGTCCGTCGCCGGCTGTCCGGTGCTCGTCGCGGTCGGGGCGCCCTCGTCTCTCGCCGTCGAGCTCGCGGAAGACCGAGGCGTCACGCTCTGCGGCTTCGTGCGCGAGGGGCGGATGACGGTCTACTCGGAGCCGTGGCGGGTCGTCTAACGGCGACCGGGATCCTCCTCGTCGGCGGCGCCTCGGAGCGCTTCGGATCGCCGAAGGCGCTCGCTCCGATTCCGCGGGGAGACGCTCGGCGAGCGTGCGTGGCGCGTCCTGAACGAGGCGTTCGAGGAGGTCATTGCGGTAGGAAAGGACGCCGACGCGCTCGAGCTGCCGTTCCCGGTGCTCCACGACGACGCCGAGGAGCGAGCTCCGGTCTTCGGCGTGCTCGCCGGCCTGCGAGCCGCGTCGAACGACGTCTGCTGCGTGCTTCCCGTCGACTGCCCGCTCGTTGCTCCCGAGCTCTTGCAAGAGCTGGCGAACGCGCGCGCCGTCCCGCAAACGGGCCCGCTCCCAGGCGCCTATGCCAAGGAGCTCGTCCCCGCGCTCGAGGCCCGGATTGCGCGTGGCGAGCTCTCGCTTCGCGGCGTCAACCCGAACGTGCTCGAGGTCGACGAGAAGCTCCTGCTGAACGTGAACACGCGCATGGGCCTCGTCGAGGCGGCGATCGCGGACTGGGCGCGAGAGCGCAAGGACGTGCGCGCTGTGCTCGTCGTCGGCTCTCGGGCGCGCGCCGACGCACCCGCTGATCGCTGGTCGGATCTCGACGCCGTGCTCTTCCTCGACGACCCGCGCCGGCTGGCCGAGGACGCGAGCTGGGTCGCGGAGTTCGGAACGCCGGTGCTCACGTTCCTCGAGTCGACGGGCTTCGGGGAGCGCGTCGAGCGACGAGTCCTGTACGAGACCGGCGAGGACGTCGACTTCCCCTTGCTCGAGGCGTCGCAGTGGCGCGAGCTCGCGTCGACTCCGGAAGCGAGGCTGCTGCTCGCGCGGGGGCACCGCGTGCTCCACGACGAGCTCGGGCTGGAGGCCGAGCTTGCGTCGGTCATCGCTCCGCCGCCGCCTTCCCTGCCCGACGACGAGGCGCTCCGCGAGCTCGCGAGCGACTTCTGGTACCACGCGCTCTGGACCGCGCGAAAGCTCCGCCGGGGCGAGGTGTACACGGCCATCGACTGCCTCGACGGCTACCTCAAGGCGCGGCTCGTCACCCTGCTCGAGTGGCACGCGCGCGCCGTCGACCCCACGGTGGACACCTGGCACGGAGGCCGTTTTCTCGAGCGCTGGGCCGACCCGGGCGGGCTGGCAGCGCTCGAGCTGGCGTACGCGCACTATGACGTGCGCGACGTCGCCCGCGCGCTGTGGGCGACGATCGACCTCTGGCAGGCGCTCGAGGAGGAGACCGCGCGCCGCCTCGGGCTGGAGGTCGGGCTCGACCATCCGGACCTCCGCCGGCGAATCGCCGAGGTGGTTCCCCAGCTCGCCGCAAGCCATAGGCTGTCGCCGTGAAGGCCGTCCTTCTCGCGCTTGCCGCGGCACTCCTCCTCGTCGCGGGGTGCGGAGACGGAGACGACACCGGCACCGAGACGACCACCGGGGGCGAGGAGACCACTGCGGTCAAGGTCTATTTCCTCCGCAACGACCAGGTGTGGCCGGTTCGGCGTGACGTGACGGAGGCCGACGCCGCGCTCGACGAGCTGAACGGCGGCCCGAGCGGCGACGAGGAGTCCGACCTCGAGCTCACGTCGGCGATCCCGGAGGAGGGCGTGTCCGCGTCCGTCGCCGGAAGCGTCGCAACGGTCGAGTCGGAAGCGGACCTGTCCGACCAGGCTCTCGCGCAAGTCGTCTACACGCTCACCGCCGACCCCGCCGTGACGTCTGTCGAGTCGGGCGGGCAGGCCTACACGCGGAACGACTTCGAGGAGTACACGCCGTCGGTTCTCGTCGAGTCACCGCTGGCGTACGACGTGGTCTCGAGCCCGCTCAGCGCGCGCGGCACGGCGAACACGTTCGAGGCCACGTTCAGCTTCGAGATCAAGGACTCCGCGGGCGAGGTGATCGCCTCCGACTTCGCCACAGCGACCTCCGGCTCCGGCATGCGCGGCACCTTCTCCTTCGCGCAGCCGTTCGTCGTCGAGGGCTCCGAGGCCGGCTCGCTCGTCGTCTTCGAGCTCTCGGCCGAGGACGGCTCGCGGATGAACGAGGTGGAGATCCCGCTCGAGCTCCAGGGCTAGCGCAGCTCGCTCTATGCTCAGGCGATGGCGACTGCGCCCTGGCGGTGCTCCCAGTGCGGGACGATCAACGAGCCGGTCGCGGACTCGTGCCGGACGTGCGGCAAGTGGCCGAGCCTCTTCGATCTCGACGACAGCGAGCTCGAGGACGTCGAGGTCGACGGGCTGCCCGAGCAGGAGTCCGCGGTCACGTACGAGCCTCCGCCCGCTCCTGAGCAGACGCGCGATGCCCCGGAGCCGGTGACGGTCGAGGTCGAGACGTTCGAGGAGGCCGAGCCGCCCGAGCGGCGGCGCCGGTTCGAGCCCCCGCCGACGGATCCGGTCCTCGGCGAGGGTGAGCAGCGCCGGCCGAGGTGGGTCTCCTGGCTCGTCCCGATCGCGTTCGTCGCGTACTTCGCGATCTCGTTCTTCGTCAACAACCGTTGACGGCCGTATGAGCGAGGAGGTGCGCACGTTTGTGCGAGCCCCGATCACGTTCGAGGTCGCCGACGGCGGCTCGGAGCACGCGCCGCTCGTCGTGGGCAGCGTCGGTGGCGTGGTCACGCGGCTCGTGCTCGACACTGGCTCGGACGTCCACCTGCTCACGAAGGAGCTCGTCGACCAGCTCGGCCTGGTGCTCGCCGATGGCGAGGAGGGCACCGACCACAGCGGCGCCACGATGCCGAGCTGGACCGTGGACGACGTCACGTGTGCGTTGGGAGGGGTCGCGCTCGTCCTCCGCGACGTGGTCGCCATCCCCGCGCCCCGATCGTTCCCTCGCTGGGGCATCGGGGGCATCCTCAGCCCGCAGCATCTCCACGAGAGCGCGTGCACGGTGATCGACCTCATGGCAGACGAGCTGCTTCTCGTCGACGGAAGCGACGACGCCATCGCCGCCTGGCTCGAGGAACGATCGCCGTCGCTGACGACACTCCGGCTCGCGCGGTACTCCACGTTCGCCAGCGCCGTCGTGCGGGCCTCAATCAGGCCATACCCGGAGATCCCGACGATGCTCAACACCGGCGGCATGCGCACCGAGTTCTCCGCCGACGCGGTGCCGGGAGTGACGGGAGGCGTCCCGGAACGCCTCGGCGGCGGCGTCAGCGGGGCGGACGTCATGGGCGCGAATGCCGGTGAGTCGACGCTGGTCGCGGCGGGGCACGACGTTCGGGTCCCGTCCCTCGCGGTGCGCGCGTCCATGCACGACCCGCAGGGAATGGTGGGCATGGACGTTCTGCGCGGCACGATTCTGGCGGTCTCGGCCGACGTCGCGCGGCCCGTGTTCTGGCAGATTCCCGCTCGGTGACGCTCGGCTAGCGCTCGAAGACGACCTCGCCCGACTCGATCGCGCGCGTCTCGTGATGACCGATCGCGAGCTCGAGCCGGCCGTCGCGCAGGATCATGACCGCGGTCGCGGGCTCCCCGTCGACGGTGACGCGGCGGCCGCGGAGGAAGTCGCGCGGGCCGAGCTCCGAGTAGAGCGCGTCCAGCCCGCCCTCGCACCAGACGTCGTACATGCGCTCGAGGCGCAGGAGGAGCGAGCCGAGGAGCTCGGCGCGGTCGTAGGTCGTCCCCGTCGAGGCGCGGAGCGAGGTGGGCTCGGTCGCGGAGTCGAGCGGGAGTTGCTCGCGGGTCTGGTTGACGTTGAGCCCGATCCCCGTCACGACCGTCCCGTCGGTGAGCTCGGAGAGGATCCCCGCGATCTTCCGCCGGTTCAGCATCACGTCGTTCGGCCACTTGACCTGCGCCGAAAGCTCGGTGGCGCTCTCCACCGCCTCCGCGGCGGCGAGTGCGGCGACGAGGGAGAGCTCGGGCAGGTGTCGCTCGGCGGGTGGCTGAAGCAGCACCGAGGCGAGGATCGCGGAGCCGGGAGCGTCGTCCCAGGACCGGCCGAGCCGCCCGCGGCCATGTGTCTGGTGCTCGGTCGCCGCGACCGCGCCTTCCGGAAGGCCCGAGCCGATGAGCAGCAGCTGCGTCGACTCGCACTCGGGCTCGTACAGGTAGGGCTTGCCGAAGCGCCCGCGCAGGTGCGGCTCGACCGCCTCTGGCGCGAGCGAGTCCGCCCTGCTGATCACCCGGCGCGTTCGACGCGGACGGCGCTGACCTTGAACTCGGGCGTCCCGATCAGCGGGTCGCCGACGTCGTGCGTCAGCCAGTTCACCTTCTGCTCTGCGAAGTGCAGCGCCATCCAGACGAGGCCCGGGAAGACGCGGTCCGAGATCTGCGCCGTCGCGTGCAGCTCGCCGCGCCGGGAGACGAGCCTGGCCAGGTCTCCTTCGGCCAGGCCCAGCGCGTCTGCGTCGTCGGCCGAGATCTCGAAGAACGGCTCCTCCTGCTTCTCCGTGATCCCGGACTCGCGCATCGTCATCGTCGCCGAGTTGTAGTGGTAGAGCGTGCGGCCGGTGGAGAGGACGAGCGGGTACTCGGAGTCGGGCTCCTCGATCGGGCGCTGGTACTCGACCGGGAAGAACTTCCCGCGGCCGGGCGGGCGCGCCGGCGCGGGCGCGTGCAGGAACTTCGTGTCCGGCCCGCCGATCTCGGTCACCGGCCACTGGATCCCGTTCTCCTCCAACCGGTCGTAGCGGACGCCGTACCAGTTCGGCGCCAGGTCGGCGAGCTCGTTCCAGACCGACTCCGCGTCCGGGTACTCGGGCCAGTTCGCGCCGAGCGCCTTCGCCATGAGGATGACGATCTCGCGGTCGCCCTTCGCGTCGCCCGGCAGCGGCGCGGCCTCGCGCACACGTGAGATGCGCCGCTCGGTGTTCGTGAACGTGCCGTCCTTCTCCGCGAAAGACGAGGCCGGGAAGATCACGTCCGCGTGCTTGCGGGTCATGTCGTGCAGGAAGATGTCCTGCGAGATCAGGAACTCGAGCTTGCCGAGGCCCTCCTCGACGTGGTGCGCGTTCGGCTCGGTCTGAGCCGGGTTCTCGCCGATCAGGTACAGCGCCTTCACGCGGTCGTCGTGCAGGCCGCTCATCATCTGGTCCAGCCGGTAGCCGGCTCGCACGGGCACCTCGGTGCCCCAGCGCGCGGCGAACTTCGCTCGGACTTCGGGGTCGTCGACAGGCTGATAGCCCGGGAGGTAGTTCGGGTTCGCGCCCGAGTCGTTGAGGCCCTGCACGTTGTTCTGGCCGCGAAGCGCGTTCAGACCGGTCGACTCGTAACCGAGGTGGCCGGTCATGAGCACGAGGTTCGAGAGCGACCAGATGTTGTCGACCCCGCACGCGTGCTCGGTGATCCCGAGGGTGTAGAAGATCGCGGCGTGCCGCTCGGTCGCGTACTCGCGGGCCGTGGCCCGGATGGCCTCGGCCGGAACGCCTGTGACCTTCTCGGCCTCCTCCGGCGTGTACCGGGAGACGACCTCTCGCACGGCGTCGAAGTCGTCGGTGAACTCGCGGATGTACTCCTCGTTCTGGAGGCCCTCGGCGAGGATCGTGTGCATCATCGCGTTGATCAGCCACACGTCCGTGCCGGGGCGGAGCTGGAGGTGGCGCTTCGCGAGCTTCGTCAGCCAGATCTTCCGCGGGTCGGCGACGACGAGCGTGGCTCCGTTGCGGACGGCCTTCTTGATGCGCAGCGCGAGCACCGGGTGCGCCTCGGTCGTGTTCGAACCGATGACGAAGAGGAAGCGCGCGTTCTCGATCTCCGGGATGGAGTTGCTCGATGCTCCTCTGCCCAACGACCTGACCAGGCCGTAAAGAGTGGGAGCGTGTCAGGTCGACTCGCACGAGTGGACGGAGTTCGTCCCGACTCCCGTGCGCGCGAGCTTCTGGATGAGGTAGTTCTCCTCGTTCGTCAGCCGGGCCGACGAGAGGAAGCCGACCGCCTGCGCGCCGTGGCGCTCGATGACTCCGCGCAGGCCGGCCGCGGCCGTCTCGATCGCGTGCTCCCAGGTGGTGGCATGCAGCTCGCCGTCTTCGCCCCGGACGAGCGGCTGCGTGAGGCGGTCCGGGTGATGCACGAAGTTGAAGGCGAAGCGGCCCTTCACGCAGAGGTTGCCCTCGTTCGGGAGGTACTCGTCCTTCGAGGTGACCTTGACGATGTGCTTCGTCTCGGGATCGAGGTTGAGATCGACCTGGCAGCCGACTCCGCAGAACGTGCAGGTCGTGCGGACCTGCTCGAGGGCCCGCTCGGGCGTCTTCGTGCCCTCCTCGAACTTCTCGTAGATCGCGCCCGTCGGGCAGACCGACAGGCAGCCGCCGCAGAGCTCGCACTCGGTGTCGAGCCACGAGAGCTCCCAGGTCGGCACGATGCGCGCGTGCCCGCCGCGGCCCTCGAGGCTCAGGGCCGAGCACTGCATGACCTCCTGCGTGTAGCGGACGCAGCGGTTGCAGAGGATGCACGCGTCCGGGTCGTAGCCCATCAGCTGGTTGCGGTCGTCGTACTCGGCGCGCTTCGCGTCCGGAAGGATCAGCGGAGCCTCGGCGCCGAGCTCGTTCGCGAGGTCGACGAGCTCGTTCGGCCGTCCCCCGGAGACGCGTTCAGGTGCTCCGAGAGGAGCATCTCGGTGAGCGTGCGCTGGAAGTCCGTGATCCCGCCATTCGTGGAGACGACCATTCCCTCGGTGACGCGGGTCGCGCAGGCGGGCATCGGCCGGGGGGCGCCCTCGACGTCGACGACGCACATGCGGCAGCCGCCGTAGGGCGCGAGCTTGTCGTCGTGGCAGAGGGTCGGGATGAACGTCCCGTGGCGCGCGGCCGCATGGACGAGGAGCTCGCCCTCGGGCGCGCTGACCCCTTGTCCGTCGAGCGTGAACCCGACCATGCCGGCCATCGCGAGCAATGCTAACCCTGAGTGTTGGTAGACGGGGCTTGCATAGTTTATCGGCGCGTGTTAGAACGTCACGAAGACTCACGGGCCGATTCGGGGAACTGGCGGCCGTGGACCGAGTACGGGAGGCTCCTCAGGGCTGGCATCCGCGGGTCTGCAGCGAGACGCTCTCTCATCTGGCAAAGGGGCGCGGATCGGGGTGCCTGCTGCACTGAAGGGGGCCCCGCTACGGCGGGGCACCTTCGGTCTCCGCTTCCCCTAGCGCGGAAAACAGCGCAGGCCAGTGGCGCATCGCGTTTCGCACCGGGAACGGCGCGGCCTGGCCGAGGCCGCAGATCGACGTCTTCTCCATCGCGAGCAGCCACTCGTCCACCTTCCCGCGGGTCATCGCCGCGCGCCCGTGCTCGAGCTCCTCGCAGAGATGGTGGAGCGCGCGGTTCCCGATCCGGCACGGCGTGCACTTCTGGCACGACTCCTCCGCGAAGAAGCGCATCGTCTCCGCGAGGAGGCGGAGCGGCGAGTAGCTCGCCGGGAAGACCTGCACTGCCGCCGATCCCGGCCCCGCGCCCCACTCGGCCAGGCCGTCTCTCGTCAGCGGGCTGTCGAGCGCCTGCGGCGGGAGGATCCCGCTCGCGGCGCCGCCCGGAACGACCGCGCCGACCTCGCCACTGAAGCCGCCGGCGTGCTCCTCGACGAGCTCGCGGGTCGTGATCCCGTTCGGCGCCTCGTAGCAGCCCGGCCGCGCGACGGCTCCGGAGACCGACCACAGCCGCGTGCCTTTCGCGCCGCGCGTCCCGAGCCCCGCCCACCACTCGCCGCCCGACCGCAGGATCGCGGGGATGTGCGCGAGCGTCTCCACGTTGTTGATGAGCGTCGGCCGGCCGAGGTAGCCGACCTGCGCGGGGAAGGGCGGGCGCAGGCGCGGCATCGCCCGGCGGCCCTCCATCGACTCGAGCATCGCGGTCTCCTCGCCGGCGATGTACGCGCCCGCGCCGATGACGAGCTCGATGCTCAGGCCGTCGAGCAGCCCCGCAGCCGCGAGCTCCTCTAACGCGCGGTCGAGCGAAGCTCGAGCGCGCGCGTACTCCTCCCGGAGGTAGATGTACGCGTGCTCGGCCTCCGCGAAGCGCATCGCGACGAGGACGCCCTCGAGGAAGAGGTAGGGCCGGAGCTCGAGCACGAAGCGGTCCTTGATCGTCCCGGGCTCGCCCTCGTCCGCGTTCACGACGACGTAGCGCGGGCCGGGCTCGCGCGCGACCGCCTCCCACTTGATCCCGGTCGGGAAGCCGGCGCCGCCGTACCCCGTGAGCCCCGATGCCTTCAGCTCCTCGACGATGCGCTCGGGGGACGGGAGCTCGCGGTAGAGCTCGAGACCGCCGCGCTCGACGTAGTCCTCGAGCGTGTCGTCGCGCTGCGCAAGGCCGACGACGGGCCCGTCGTTCGTCGCATGCGTGACCTCGGGGACGATCTCGTCGCCGCGCGTCAGGACGGGCGCGAGGTCGCAGTGGCCGAGGCAGGCGACCTCGATCGCGCCCGGGTGCTGGGCGAGCAGCTCGCGCGCGCCGAAGCAGTCGCAGACCGGCCCGGTGCAGACGCGGACGGCGTCGATCGGCACCTGCAGGAACGAGTAGAACGAGACGACCTCGTGCACCTCGCCGCGCCGGATGTTCATGTGGTCGGCGAGCGCGTCGGAGAGCTCGGGCGTTATCGGCCCGACCTCGCGCCGGATGCGGCCGAGGTTGTCGAGCAGCCGCGTGCGCTCGGTCGGCAGCTCGGGAAGAAGCACTCCCAGCCTGACCACGTCCATGGCGCGATCCTACGCAGGGGACGCGATGCGGGACGGCTCCAAAAGGGGTGCTACCGTCGAGCCGTGAGGCACGCCGTCGCCCCGCTCGTCCTTGCGGCTGTCGCGGTGCTCCTGACGGGCTGCGGAGGCGAGGATGCGGGCGAACGTGGACGTCACGTCGCTCGAGGGCGTTCCGTGGGTGCTGTCCGCCGGGATCGACGTCGAAGGCTGGGAGACGGCGGCGCCGAGCGCGAGCTTCGAGGACGGGAGGATGACGGGCTCGACCGGCTGCAACGGATACGGCAGGCCGTACACCGTCGACGGGAGCACGCTCGAGCTGGGACAGGGCACGCAGACACTGATCGGCTGCCCGCCGCCGGCGGGCGATGTCGAGTCGGCATTCGTGGCGGCGCTCGAGCAGGTCGCCGGCTGGCGCATCGAGGACGACGAGCTCGTCCTCGTCGACGCGGACGACAGCGAGCTCCTCCGCTTCGGGGCCGCGACACCCGTGGGGTCGTGGCAGGCGACCGGCGTCCTGCGCGGCGACGCGCTCACGAGCCCGATCTCGGGAACCTCGATCACCGCGACGTTCTCCGAGAACGGCGAGCTCGACGGCTCCGCAGGCTGCAACGGGTACAGCGCGACGTACTCGACCGACAAGGGCGCGATCGAGGTCTCGACGCCCGCGGCGACGAAGAAGCTGTGCCCGGAGCCCGAAGGCGTCATGGAGCAGGAGGCGGCGTATCTCGACGCGCTCGCGGGCGCGTCGCGCTTCCGCATCGACGGCAAGACCCTTCAGCTCTTGGGGGCGGACGGAACGCGCGTCGCCGACTTCGTGCGCGAGTGAGCCGGACGAGAAGCTGAGTCGCTTCCCTGGTACCTTCGCGCCGTGAGGACAGCCGTCGCTCCGCTCGTCGCGGCCGTTGCCGCTGCCCTTGCGGCCGGTTGTGGGGGCGACGAGGAGAGGAGCACCGACGTCGCCTCGCTCGAGGGAGTGCAGTGGGCACTCGTGGCCGGGGTCGACCTCGGGACCGCGGACGCCGCCAGCGTCCCGAGCGCGACCTTCGACTCGGGCGGAGTCTCCGGCCGGGCGATCTGCAACTCGTACGCCTCGACCTACACCGTCGCCGGCAGCGCGCTCGAGCTCGAGCCGGTGGCGTGGACCGGCATGACCTGCCGACCGCCGGGTGACGCGCTCGAGAACGCGTACTTCGAGGCGCTCGAGCGCGTCCGGAGCTGGGCGGTCGAGGACGACGAGCTCGTGCTCATGAACGCCGACGACGACGAGCTCCTCCGCTTCGAGCACGCACCGGAGGCCTGAGCCGTCAGTCGTCCGCGGGAGGACGACGGAGGCGCTTCGTCTTCGCGCGGCGCTTCTTCCCTGCGAGACGTCGCTCGCGCGAGGCCGCGGTCGGCTTCGTCGGCTTGCGACGGCGCGGGACGAACAGCGCCGCCCGCAGCTTCTCGACGAGCCGCGCGACCGCGAGCTCGCGATTCCGAGCCTGGCTCCGCTCGTCCTGGGCAACCGCCCGTAGCACCGGCCCCACCCGCCCGACGACCCGCCGCTTCTGCACGTCCGAGAGCGCCGAGGACGCCTCGACGTCGAAGCACCGCCTCGACCCTCGTGGACGACTTCTGCGCGTGCTGGCCTCCAGGCCCGCTCGACCGGGAGACTCTGAGCTCGATCTCCGAAATCGGCAACGAGACGGAGCGCGTCACGCGAATTCCCCGCTCCGGCGCCGGCAAAGCCGGCACCTCCGCTCCTGGGTCGCCTCCGTCGAGCCTACGGCTCATAGACTCACGCTCCATGGCCTGCATTCTGCTGGACGTCGACGGCGTGCTCCACGTCTCCGGGCAGACGATTCCCGGGGCTGTGGAAGCCGTCGCCGAGCTCCGCCGCGCGGGGCATCAGCTTCGCTTCGTCACGAACAACTCGACGCGGCCGCGCGGCCGGCTCGCCGAGGAGCTGCGCGAGATGGGCTTCGAGCTCGACAACGCGGAGCTGCAGACGACGCCCGGGGCTGCGGCGCGCGAGCTGGCCGGAAAGCGCGTCCTCGCGCTCGTCATGGCGGCGATCGTCCCCGACCTCGACCAGCTCGAGCTCGTCGGCCACGATGCCGAAGCCGTGCTCGTCGGCGGCTGCGACGAGACGCTCGAGCCGAACCAGGTCTTCAGCTACATGAACCTCGGCCGTGCGTTCTCCGAGATACAGGCGGGCGCGTCCTTCTACTGCCTGCACAAGAACAAGTGGTGGCAGACGAGCCGCGGGCCGCTGCTCGACGGAGGCGCGTTCGTCGCCGGGCTCGAGTACGCGACCGGGGTGGAGGCGACCGTGCTCGGGAAGCCGAGTCCGTCGTACTTCGCCGCCGCACTCGACTTGCTCGATGCGGAGCCGGAGCTGACGTGGCTCGTGACGGACGACGTGGAGGCGGACGTGCGCGGTGCGCGCCTCTTCGGGATGCGGACGGCGCTCGTCCGCACGGGGAAGTTCCGACCGGAGACGCTCGAGACCGCCGCGGCCTCGCCCGACATGGTCGTCTCGTCGCTCGCAAGCTTCCCCGAGCTGCTCGAGGAGGACCTCCGGGGCGGGCCGGCGTGAAGGTCGGCGTCGACCTGATCGAGATCGAGCGCGTGCGCAGCGCGCTCGAGCGGCCGCGCTTCCGCGAACGCTGCTTTACCGCCGCCGAGCAGGCGTACTGCGACTCCCGCCCCAACCCGGCCGAGAGCTACGCGGCGCGCTTCGCCGGCAAGGAGGCCGTCGGCAAGGCACTGGGGTGCGGCGTCCGCTTCACGTGGCGCGAGGTCGAGATCGTCGGCCGCCCGAAGCCGGCGGTTCACCTCTCGGGACGCACCGCTGCCTTTGCCGAGCGCGTCCGGGCTGGCGCGATCGACCTCTCGATGACGCACTCGCGCGAGCTCGCCGCGGCGATCTGCGTCGTCTCGCCGCGGGTGTAGGAGCTCGGTGTACGAACCGCTCTATTCGGCGAGTCAGATGCGCGTCGCCGAGGAGCGGTACCCGGGCTACCCCGCCAGCATCCCCGAGCTCATGGAGCGCGCCGGGACCGCGGTCGCGGCCGAGACGATGCTCGCGTATCCGGCGGCGCGGCGGTTCGCGTGCGTGTGCGGGGAGGGATCGAACGGAGGAGACGGGCGCGTGGCCGCCCGCGTGCTGCGCGAGGCAGGGCAGCACGCGGACGAGACGACCGAGGGCCTCGACGGCTACGACGTCGTGATCGATGCGCTCTTCGGGACCGGCTTTCACGGGGAGCCGCGCGCCGAGGCCGCGGAGCTGATCGCGCGGATCAACGAGGCGCCGGGGGCCGTCGTAGCGGTCGACCTCCCCTCGGGCGTCGACGCGTCGACGGGCGAGGTCTCCGGAGCAGCGGTGCACGCGGACCTCACCGTCACCTTCCACGCACCCAAGGTCGGGCTCGTGGTCGCGCCCGGCCGCTTCCACGCAGGGCGGGTGCGTCGTCGCGGACATCGGCCTCGAGCACATCCCGACGGACACGCGTCGCGCGACCCGGGAGCTGCTGAGCGTGGTTCCGCGCAAGCGCGAAGGGGACACGAAGTACACGGCGGGCGCGGTCCTCGTCGTCGGCGGGCAGCCGGGGATGACCGGCGCGGCAGCGCTCACGGCGCGCGCGGCGTTTCGCGCCGACGCGGGCTACGTCACGCTGGCCGTGCCGGCTGGGTCGCTTCCTGTGGTCGAGACCCTGGTCCTGGAGGCCGTCAAGGTCGGCTGGGAAGAGGAGAGCGCCGCCACGACGATCGCCACCGCAGCTGAGCGCGCAGGCGCGCTCGCGCTCGGCCCGGGGCTCGGGCGGGGTGAGGGGCGGCGAGCACTCGTTCGCGAGCTCCTGGAGCAGATCGACTTGCCTGCCGTCGTCGATGCCGATGCGCTCCATGAGCTCGATCCGGTCGCGCGTTCTGCCCCGACCGTTCTGACCCCGCATGCAGGAGAGCTCGCCCGACTGCTCGGGACGGACTCCGCCTGGGTCGGCGCGCACCGGCTCGAGGCTGCGCAGCTCGCAGCGGAGCGATTCGGCTGCGTCGTTCTCCTCAAAGGGCCTGACACGATCGTGGCTGATCCGGACCACGGAGCGGTCGTCAGCGACTTCGGGCCGCCCGCGCTTGCGACCGCTGGAACCGGGGACGTCCTCACCGGCGTCGTCGGCGCCTTCCTCGCCAAGGGGCTGGAGCCCCAGGTCGCCGCGGCGGCGGGAGCCGTCGCGCACGGGCTGGCCGCCCAGCTCGTCCCGCACACGTCCGGTCTCGTGGCGAGCGACCTGCTCGACACGCTTCCCGCGGCGCTCGACGGCTGAGACCCCGCCGATTGCGGAGAATGACCGCGATGGAACGGTCGTCCTTCACCATCGACCTCGGTGCGGTCCGGCGGAACGCGGAGACGCTCCTGCGTGCCGCGGGCGGCGCCGAGCTCTGGGCGGTCGTCAAGGCCGACGGGTACGGGCACGGCGCGGTCGACGTCTCGCGGGCGGCGCTCGAGGCGGGTGCGGGCGCGCTCTGCGTCGCGACCCTGCCCGAGGCGCTGGATCTCCGCGCGGCGTTCCCGGCCGCGCGCGTCGTCGTCATGGGGCCGGTGAGCGAGCGCGAGGTCGGGGAGGCGCGGGCGGCGCGGCTCGAGCTCGTCGCCGCCGACGGCCGCGTGCCGGAAGGCGTCGGCGTCCATCTCAAGCTCGACACGGGGATGGGCCGGTGGGGGCTCGCGGAGCTGCCCGCGCCGGGGCGCGACGTCGTCGGCGTCATGAGCCACCTCGCGTCGGCCGAGTCCGACGACGCATTCACGCGCGGGCAGATCGAGCGCTTTCGCGAGGCGACCGCCGGGCTGGGCGGGCTCACGCGCCACCTGGCGAACAGCGCCGGGACGCTTCGTTTTCCGGAGGCTGCGTTCGACGCCGTGCGCTGCGGGATCGCGCTGTACGGGATCTCTCCTTCCGGCGGCGATCCCGGGGGCGACGGGCTCGAGCCGGTGCTGCGCTGGGAGTCCTACCTCGCGCTCGTGAAGCGGCTCGAGTCGGGGGAGAGCACGGGCTACGGGCGGCGTTTTGTCGCGGAGCGGCCGACCTGGATCGGGGTCGTCCCGGTCGGGTACGCCGACGGGTTCCGGCGCGACCTGACGGGGACGGAGGTGCTCGTCCACCGCGAGCGCTGTCGCGTCGTCGGGACGATCTCGATGGACGCGCTCGCGGTCGAGCTGCCCGGCGAGCTTCCTGCGGGGACGCCGGTGACGTTGGTTGGGGACGGGATCGGGATCGAAGAGCACGCGCGGGTCGCCGACACGATCGGCTACGAGATCGCGACCGGGCTCAACACCGGGTCCGGCCGTGCGCGGCGGGTGGTGCGCGATGGTTGACGCTCGTTTGCAGGGAATCTTCGCCGAGGGCGAGGAAGCCTGGGTCGTCGGCGGCGCCGTCCGCGATCTCCTCCTCGACCGGCGGATCGTCGACGTCGACGTCGCCTGCGCCAATCCTCGGGCGGCGGCGCATCGCTTCGCCCGGCAGCACGGAGGGGCGCCGTTTCCGCTGTCCGAGCGGCACGGCGCCTGGCGCGTCGCGGCCGAGGGCTCCGACGAGACGGTCGACTTCACGCCGCTGCCGGACGGGATCGAGGCCGATCTCGCGACCCGTGACTTCACGATCAACGCGATCGCGGTTCCCGTGGCGGGAGGCGATGCCGTCGATCCTCACGGTGGCCGCGCGGATCTCGCGGCGCGGGTGCTGCGGGCGGTGTCCGACACCATCTTCCGCGACGACCCGCTGCGGCTCCTGCGCGCGGTCCGAATCGAGGAGGAGCTCGGGTTTCGGATGGACGAGCGCACCGTGGGGCTCCTGCGGGAGGGTGCAGCGCTCGTGACCGAGCCCGCGGGCGAGCGGATCCTCGCCGAGCTTCGTCGGGTGGGGCCGGCGGGATTTCGGCGGCTCGACGAGCTCGGGCTCCTTGCGCCGCTCGGCGGGTCCCTCGACGGGCCGTACGAGGCGCTCGACCTGCCGGAGTTCCGCCTCGTCGCCGTGTTCGGCGAGCGCCTTTCGGAGCTTCCGATCTCGAACGATCTCGGCCGGTATGTGCGGACGCTGCTCGGTGCCCGGCCGCCGGAGGACACCTCGCCCCGAGCGATCCATCGCTTCCGCAAGGCGACCGAGCCGTGGGCGCTCGACGCGCTCGCATTCGTGGGCGCTTCGGAGCTCTCCGCGGTAGTCGAAGCCGCGCGCGCGGCCGATCCGGCGGAGCCGCTCCTGCGGGGCGATGAGCTGGGACTCCCCCCTGGGCCCGCGATCGGGCGTATCCTCGCGCGCATCGAAGAGGAGCGGGCAGCCGGGACGATCACGACGCGGGAGCAGGCGTTCGCGCTCGCCCGCACGCTCGCCTGCGCCGAGGCGACTCTGTGAGCGTCGGCCTCCGGCTGGCGCTCCAGGAGGAGCGTGCGGCGCAGCTCGCAGAGCGCGTGCGGAGCCTGCTCGGGCCGTTCTCGGGGACGGAGGCGGCGTTGGACTCCGGCTCTGGCACGGGCTCCCTCGCGTTCGCGCTCGCCCCGCACGTCGCCGAAGTGGTCGCGCTCGACCTCAATGAGGAGTACCTGGAGGCGGGGCGCGCCAACGCGCCGCCCAATGTGCGCTTCGTCGCGGGGGACGCGGTGGCGCTTCCCTTCGGCTACGGCGAGTTCGACATCGCCGCCTCGCACCGGCTGTTGCACCACGTCCGCCGGCCGGAGCTCGCGGTCTCGGAGCTCGCGCGGGTGACACGGTCGGGCGGGCGCCTGCTCGTCGTCGACCAGCTCGGGTCGGTCGACCCGCTGCGAAGCTACGAGATGGATCGCTTCGAAAAGCTGCGCGAGCCGACGCACCAACGCCTCCTCCCGGACGCGGACATTCGCGGGTTCCTCGACGCGAACGACCTCCTCGTCCTCCGCACCGAGGTGACGCGTGAGCGGGTCGACCTCGAGCAGCGCCTCGATCTCGGCGGGTTCTCCGAGGAGGAGCGGGCCCGGATCAGGGGTCCCGCGCCGGCCGCGCCCTACGAGATCGAGGTCGGCTGGTACGTCGCCCGCAAGTCCGGCCCGTAGGTCGGCGCGTAGATGCGACCACGGCCAGTCCTCCGCTGATTCGCAGAGACCTGCGCGCACCGGGTTCTCGACGACGTAGCGGCAGGCGTGGAAGAGGTAGTTCTCGTCCTCGATCACCCTGGACGTGAAGCGGTCGGCGAACAGGTGTCCGAACCGGCCATGGCGTTCGTTGAACTCCTGCGCGTACCGGCCGTTGAGCAACTGGAACCCGCGCGAGAGCGCGTCCCTCGTGGAGTGGAGGACGAGGTGGTAGTGGGTGGTCATGAGGCAGAGGGCGTAGATCGTCCAGTCGAACCGCTCGACGCTTCGCCGGAGATGCGAGAGGAACTCGCGGCGGTCGGCGTTGTCACGGAAGATGGCGCAGCCGTCGACGCCGCGCGTGATCACGTGGAAGTACCCGTCGGGGAGCAGCATCCGTGGCAGGCGAGCCACGACGTCGATGAAACCTGACGAATTGGCGTGTGTCGCGCCGTGTGGATCGATTGGCACGCTCTTGCCACACGCTCACCGTCCCGGGCGGACGTGTCGAGGGACTGTCCCTGCCTCTCCCGCCTCGGACTGGCGGGCCGAGCTCGACTCAGCGCTGCTCGCCGCGGTGGTAGCCGGCCCGACCTGCGAAGACCGCGAACACTCCGGGAACGAGCGCCTGCGCCATCGAGATGAAGCGGTACGGGAACCACGGAACCGTGACCTCGCCCTTCCCCTTCTCGACCGCATCCGCGATCGACCGAGCGACCCTGTCGACGTCGATGATGAAGCGCCGCAGGAGCGGGCTTCGAAGCGCCGTCCTCTGGGGAAAGCCCTCGGTCTCGACGAAGCCGGGCATGACCGCGTGCACCTGGATCCCGCTTCCGCGCAGCAGCGCCGCGGTCGAGCGCGAGAATGCGAGCTGCGCGTGCTTCGCGGCCGAGTAGGCGCCGGCCGGAGCGAACGCCACCGTCCCCGCCACCGACACGAGGTTCACGACGTGAGCGCGACCGCCCCCGGACGCCGCCGCCCGCAGCCCTGGCTCGAACGCCCGCAAGCACCACACACCCCCGAGGTAGTTGACCGCGAGCACCTGCTCGATTCGCTCCGGCTCGAGGTCAAGGTAGCTCCCGCGAGCGGGGATGCCCGCGTTGTTCACGAGGAGCGAGACCGCCGGATGACGCTCGAGGATCCGCGTGGCGACCTCGTCGACCATCGCGCGATCGGAGACGTCGCACACCTCCCACTCTGCGCCCAGCTCCTCCGCGACGGCCGCCAGCCGGTCCTCCCGGCGCGCGAGCAGGACGAGGCTCCAGCCACGCTTCGCGAGCTCACGCGCGGTTGCCTCCCCGATCCCGGACGACGCCCCGGTCACGACCGCTATGCGCCCTCCGTCCATCGCGCGGCGAGACTATCCGTTTAGGATCGCCGCGTGCCCGGAAGGTTCGAGGGAAAGCAGGCGCTCGTCCTGGGCGTCGCAAACAGGCGCTCGATTGCCTGGGCGATCGCCAGCCGGCTCGCCGACGAGGGCGCCCAGATCGCGTTCACCTACCAGGGAGAGCGCATCGAGAAGAGCGTCCGCGACCTCGCGGCGAGCGTCGACAGCCCGCTCGTCGTCGAGTGCGACGTGCGCTCGGACGAGGACGTCGACCGTGTGTTCGGCGAGGTCGGGAAGGCGTTCGGCGGTGGGCTCGACCTTCTCGTCCACTCGGTCGCATTCGCCGCCGCGGAGGACCTCGAAGGCCGCTTCACCGACACTCCCCGCGACCGCTTCTGGCTCGCGCTCGACGTCAGCGCCTACTCGCTCGTCGCCTGCGCGCGGGCGGCTGAGCCGCTGATGGAGGCCCGCAGTGGCGGCTCGATCTTGACCATGACGTACCTCGGCGGCGAGCGCGCAGTGCCGCACTACAACGTCATGGGCGTCGCGAAGTCGGCGCTCGACTCCTCCGTCCGCTACCTCGCCTGGGACCTCGGCTTCAAGAACATCCGCGTGAACGCGATCTCCGCCGGCCCCGTACGGACGCTCGCTGCGCGCTCGATCTCCGGCTTCACGACGATGGAAGAGATGTTCGAGGAGCGCGCCCCACTGCACCGGCAGATCGAGGCCGAGGACTGCGGCGCGGCCGCCGCCTACCTCTTGTCGGAGGACGCGAAGAACGTCACCGGCACGACGCTGTACGTCGACGCCGGGTACCACGCGATGGGCATGTAACAGGCGGCCGGAAGGGGCTCGTGGTTGCAGACGTCGAGGGCAGACGCCGCTGCTGGCACGTCCCCTAGCGCTTCGCCGCCGCGATCACTGCGTCGATGTCCGGCAGCTCCGGGCCGAGCATCCACGACTCGACGACGGTCGACCCGTCCTCGATCAGGAAGGACGAGCGCTTGGCCACGTCCGCCATCCCGATCGGCTCGAACGCAACACCGAACGCGCGGATCGCCTCGCCGTTCCAGTCCGAGAGGAGCGGCACGTCGACGGCGAGCGACTGTGCCCACGCCGCATGCGACCACACCGAGTCGCGCGAGATCGCGAGCGGCCTGACGCCCGCCTCCTCGAGATCCGCGCCCCTGTCCCGCAGGAGCAGGAGCTCGTTCGTTCAGGTCGGCGACCAGTCCCACACATAAAAAGACAGCAAAGCCAGCCCGACTCCGAGAACCTGGCGGAGTGGGACCGACTCCTCGCGCGGCGCCGTCCAGACTCGAACGTCAGGAACCGGATCGCCGGGACCGAGCATCGGCAGACCGTAACAGCGGCGTCCTCGAGCGAGGGGCTGTCCGAGTGTAGGAGCCGAACTCCGCGCGTAGATTCTCACCGCGGCATGGGTCGGCAAGTGAACGGCGATTGACCAGTGTGTCAACGGTCTGTAGGCTCGCCGTCCGGCGCTAATGGGGGCGTCATCTACAAATGGGGAAGGGGAGCAAATGAGCAAGAAGCGATTGCTCGCGGTCGCGACGTGTGCGGCCGCCGTCATGGGGCTAGGTGCTAACGCCGCGCTCGCTGGTGAAATAACCGGAAACGGTAAGAAGGAAAATCAGAACCAAGGCAGGTCGTGGTGCTCGTTCTCAGGACAGAATGACCAGGTCGACGGTCCCATCGGTCCTCGTTCGCAGTCTTTCGGGCAGGAGCTCAAGCTGGGTCTCGTCGATCCGCATGTGGCCAATCCTGGCTTCTTCTGCAACCCGAACAAGTCACCGCTTCCCGACTTCCCGAACAGGAGGTAAGTGACTGTTGGTTGGCCCTGGCGCTTCGTGTCAGGGCCAACCCTTCATCCCGCGGGACCAAGCAGCGACCAGTCCCAGACGTAGAAGCAGAGGAGCGCGTAGCCGGCGCCGAGCACCTGCCGCAGCGGGACCGCCTCCTCGCGCGGCGCCGTCCAGACCTGGACGTCAGGGACGGCGTCGCCTCGGCCGAGGACGGGTCGAGCCTAACGGCGTCCGCTCAGCAGCACCAGCCCTCGACGCGCGGGAACGTCCGTGAGCGGAACTGCTCGGAGACGTTCGAGACCGCGCGGATACCGGCGCCGTCGGGTCGGACGAAGATCCACTGGTCGGCCGCGCTCCAACCGGCGATGACCCACTTTCCGTCGGGAGACCACGCGAGCTTCTCGAACGTCCCTGCACCGCCGAACAGTCGGCGCGCGGCGCCGGCGTCCGGACGGAGGCGTGGCACGACCCAGAGCTGCGTGCGGCCGCCTGCTTCCTGTGCGAAGACGACGCTGCGGCCTCCGGGAGACAGCGCAGCGGACCGGATCGGCGCCGCGCCTGGCCCGAGCTCGTAGCGCACGCGGCCGCGGTCGTCGTAGACGAGCAGCGAGCGGGTCCCGGCTACGAGCACCGACCGACCGTCGTTCGACCACGTGACGTCCGTCGGTGCCGTCCCGTCCCGCGCCCGGCGCCACAGCGCCCGCCCCGCGACAGTGTCGATCACGCGGATCTCCCGGTCCGTGGCGGCTGCGAGGACGAATTCGTCTCCCGGCTTCCAGGCCGCGAGCCCGCGGAATCCCGGCACGAGCAAGCGGTCGGTCGTACCGTCCCCCGCGACGATCCGAAGCCCGGTGCGGTCGACGTACGCGATGCGCGTGTCCGTCTCCGTCCCGGACCAGCGCGGCGAGCGGACGTCCGGCCGCGCGAGCGTCCAGCGCACGTCGCCGTCCGGCTCGAGCGCCGCGAGCTCGTTGTCCGCCCGCGGCCAGGACGAAGCGGCCGAACGGCGACCAGCTCCCTTCTCGATAGTCGCCGAGCAGCCGCTTCGATCCGTCCGGCTGGACGACCCAGAGGCCCGCATCCGACGACACGAGTAGCCGGCCGGGGGCGGGTAACGAGAAGAGCGCCGGCTGTGCGCCCTCGACGCCGACGACCTCACGGATCTCGTCGAGCACCGCACGGCCCGGCGGGCTGAATGCCGCCGCGCCGACCGCGGCTAGTACGAGCGCGACCGCGGCCACGCGCGGCCAGTGCGACGGCCGCGGAACCGGCTCGCGCTCGGCGAACGCCTCGCGGACGACGTCCAACGCGCGCTCGTGGGCATCCTCCTCGCCGTGGATCTCCACCCGCTCGAGCTCGTCCCTCACAGCTCCTCCTCCGCCAGGGAGTCGAGCCCGCGCCGGAGACGCGAATTCACCGTGCCGCGAGGCAGGTCGAGCGCCTCCGCGATCTCGCCGGGAGTGAACTCGAGCAGGTAGCGGAGCACGATCACGGCGCGGTGCTCCGGCGGTAGGCGCGCGAGCGCCGCGAGCACGTCGTCACGCGGCGGACGTGCGGACTCCGGTGCGGGCAGGGTCTCGCCGAGCTCGACCTCGGCCCGCAGGCGCCGCGCGCGCGTCCAGTCGATCGCGCGATTGACGGCGATGCGATGGAGCCATGGCCCGAACGGCCTCCGCCGGTCGAAGCGGTCGAGCGCCCGGACTGCGGCCAGGAACGACTCCTGCGCAATGTCCTCGGCGGCGGCGGCGTCGTGCGTGACGAGGTACGCGGCCCGGTAGGCACGGGGCCAGTGGGCGCGGAAGAGCTCCTCGAGGTCCGAGGCAGATCCCCGCTGCGCGGCGCGCAGGCGGGCGCGCTCGTCACGGCCGGCGCGCATGCGTCCACACTACGGCCGAACCTCGTCCGGAGGTCCATGAAGGAGATACGTCGAGCGCCCCGCGGAAGGTCCGGCGCAGCGAGTCGAGCATGGAGCCGGACGTGGCCGGTAGGGCGGAGCGGAAGTTCGCAACGAGCGACCGTCCGTCGACGCCGACCCGGCGTCAGCGCTGAGAACCGGGGACAGTCCCTCGACACGTCCACCGCAGACGTGCAAACGGCGACGAAAGTGTGCCGATCGCTCCACAGCGCACCACCTCGGTCGCGCTCGCGACGCCGACGCGGCGTGGGACCTCTCGGCCGCGGCCGAGCGTAGAAGGGAGGTGGACAGGCGACGGTTCCTGATCGCAGCTGCCTCCGGCTCGGTCGCGCTCGCGACGGAGCCCTGGGCGCTCGCGTCCCGGCTCGGCGGTACCCCGGTCGCCTACGTGACCGCCGACCTCGAGAGCCACGTCGCCGTCGTCGACCTCGGCACGAAGAGAGTCGTCCGCCGCATCCGCACCGGCCCGGGGCCGCGGAGCATCGAGTCGGTTCACGATCGGCTCGCCGTCGTCGGCCACTCCGACCACGGCGTCGTCACCGTGCTCGACGTCGCGACGAGCCGGATCCGCGCCGAGCTCGACCGCTTCGAAGCGCCTCGCTACGCGGCCGTCCACCCGCGCCGCCCACTCGCGTACCTGACCGACTCGACCGCGGAAGAGCTCGTCGTGCTCGACGTCGAGCACGGGCGTGTCCGGGGCCGCACCCGCGTCCCCGGCGCAGCCCGCCATGTCTCGATCAGCCCCGACGGGAGCACCGTCTGGACCGTGCTCGGCAACGCATCTCCCCGGATCGCCGTGCTCGACACGAGCGACCCGCTGCGCCCGAAGCTCGTCCGCACGATTGCGCCTCCGTTCCTCGCGCACGACGTCGTCTTCGCGCCGGACGGGCGCACGGTGTGGGTCACGTCCGGCGCCGAGCGGCGGCTCGCGCTCTACTCGCGCGAGAGGCGTCCGCGCCGCATCGTCGGCGCCGGAGCGCCGCCGCAGCACGTGACGTTCGCGGAGCAAAAGGCGTTCGTCGCGAGCGGGGACGACGGCACCGTTCGCCGCCACCGGCTCGACGGAGGCCTCGTGCGCGAGGCCCGCGTCCCGGTCGGCTCGTACAACGTCACCTTCGGCTGGGGGCGCGTGATCTCGCCCTCGCTCTCCAGCGGAACCCTCAGCGTGCTGGGTCGGGACGGCCGCGTGGACGCGGTGCGCACGGTCGCCCGCGCCGCGCACGACGCCTGCATCGTCTTCGGCCCCTGAAAGGAGCCTGACATGAGATCCCTCGCCCTCCTCCTCACCTCAATCCTGGCCATCGCCGTGATCGCCGTGGGCGGAGCAGGCGCCAACGGCTCGCCGTATTCGCCCGGTCTCGTGTATGGCTGGCCGGGCGTGGGAGTGGGCGACGGTGTTCGCTTCGTCACCTTCGGGATGCCGAGGTCGACCATCGTCGCCGCTGTCCGCACGCGCGACGGACGCGTGCTCCGCAGCAAGGCAATGCGCGGGTTCCTCGGCGTACCGCTCGTCGCGTACGACGGAACGACCGGAGGCCTGTCGGGCGACGGCCGCTGGCTCGCGGTCTCGTCCTACGGCCCGCCCCCGGGCGCCTCCGGCCGGACGAGCTTCGCCGTCCTCGACACGAGGTCGCTGAAGCCGCGCCTCCGGGTCAACCTCCCCGGCACGTGGTCGTTCGACGCCATCTCGCCGTCCGGCTCGACGCTCTACCTCGTCGAGCACATCTCCGTCGGCGCCGACCCCAAGTACCGCGTGCGCACCTTCGACGTCGGCGAGCGCCGGCTCGGAGGCGCGATCGTCGATCGCCTCGAGAAGGAGGAGGTGATGGGCGGGGAGCCCGTGACCCGCGCGACAACACCCGACGGCCGCTGGGCGTACACGCTCTACGCGCGCGACCAGCAAGAGCCGTTCGTGCACGCGCTCGACACGGCCCGCCGCGAGGCGTTCTGCATTGACCTGCCTCTCGCCTTCCGCAAGCAGAAGCAGCAGCGGCTGCGCCTCGGTCTCGACGCCGAGGGCCAGGCGCTCGCGGTGAGGCTCGGCCGCTCACGGGTCGCCGAGATCGACACCGAGTCGTGGAGGGTGCGCAGCTAGGCCGGGGCCGAGGCCGGCAGCGTCTCGGTCGCCACCGCGATCTCGCGGGCGACCTCGACGATGTCGCGATTCGCGTTGTAGACGCGGAGCTGCCGGTCCGCGCTCGAGCCACGACCGAGGATCGCGGAGATGCCCTCGAGCTCGCGCTCCGAGCCGAGCTCCCGCGCGTGCGGCTCGATCTCGGCGAGCGTCCGGCGGATGAGCCGCGCGACGGGCACGCGGTTCCTGCGACCGCTCGCGAGGTCCATCACCGGCGCCTCGAGCCCGTAGCGCGCCGCGAGCCACTTGTTCTCGCTCGTGAGGATGCGGTGGTACGAGGGGATCTCCTCGCCCGCGTCGTACTGCTCGGAGAGCCGCTTCACGAGCGACTGGCAGAACGCGGCGATGGCGACCGCGTCCTCGACGTCCGTGACCGCGTCGCAGATCCGCACCTCCACCGTGCCGAGCCGCGGGTGCAGGCGGATGTCCCACCAGATGTGCGTGTAGTCGGCGATGCAGCCCGAGCGCTCGAGCTGGCCGACGACGTCCGCGTAATCGGAGTAGTCGCGGAAGCGGGGCGGCGGCCCCGAGCGCGGGAACGCCGAGAAGACCATCTGCCTGCTCGACGCGAGCCCGGTCGCTTCTCCTCGCCAGAAGGGAGAGCTCGCGGACAGCGCGAGCAGCGGGCCGAGCTGGGGCAGGAGCCCGTTGACCACCTTGATCGCCTTCTCCGGGTCGTCGACGGCCACGTGCACGTGCATCCCGAAGATGAGCTCGCGCCGCGCGACGTACTGCATCTGGTCGATGAGCGCGTGGTAGCGGTCCTTCGCCGTGATCCGCTGGCGCTCGAAGAGGCTGAATGGATGCGTGCCCGCGGACCCGACGCGCAGTCCGTTCGCGGCGGCGACCTCGGTCACGTACCCGCGCAGCTTCGTCAGCTCCCGGAGGACGTCGGCCGCATTCCGGCAGACCGGCGTCGTGATCTCGATCACGGACTGCATGAGCTCGGGGTTGATCCGCTCCTCGAGCTCGTGCCCGCTGACCGCGTCGAGCATCGTCTCGATGTGCTGCACGAGGTCGAACGTCCGCCCGTCGAGCAGCTGGTACTCCTCCTCGACGCCGAGCGTGTACGGGTCGCCCTTCCCGAACGCGTGGTCGAGCACGCTCCCGGTCTGGACGGCGCCCTTGCCCGTGATCGACGGCGGAAAGGCCTGCTTGCCGGTCACGGCAGAACTGCGTCCACGTCGACCTCGAGCTTCCATCGCGGGTCCATGAGCGAGCTGATGACGGTCGTGTTGACGGGCCGGATCTCGGCGAACACCTCACCGTGTGCTCGCGCGATGCCCTCGAAGTGCTCCGGGTCGGTGATGTGGATGCGCGTGCGGACGACGTGCTCGAAGCTCGCGCCGGCCTTCTCGAGCGCCGTGCCGATGAGCTCGAGGCAGAGCTTCATCTGGTCGTAGGGATCCTCGGGCGGCTCCGAGCCGTCCGGCGGGATCGGCGCGGTTCCTGCGAGGTAGACGTTCTTGCCGACGACAACCGCCCGGCAGTAGCCCATGATCGCCTCGTACGGCGACGTTCCGGAGATGTTGCGGCGCTCCATGGGAGGACTAGAGGCTTGATGTGGTGTGGACGTGCTCGCGGGGAGGGCGTGCACCAAGCAGCGCGGTCGACTCGATCGGTGGGAAGGCTGGACGCCTTGGCACCGATCGAGGCGGGCGCGATGCGCCGTGTGCAAGCCCCCATCCGTGAGTGCGTCCATGCCGCATCAAGCCTCTAGTATCGCGCCGCGTGCAGGCACTTCGCCAGATCGGGGACTGGCCCGTCTCGTTTGCGGCAGCCGGAGTCGTCCACGGGGGAAGGATCGACACGGAGGGAGACGCGCGCCGCATCGTCCGGCTCGCCTCCGTCTCGAAGCCGGTCGCGGCGCTCGCGACGCTCGTCGCCGCCGAGGAAGGCGTGGTCGACCTCGACGAGGCGGCGGGCCCGCCGGGCTCCACCGTCCGCCATCTGCTCGCCCACGCGTCCGGGCTCCCGTTCGAGGGGACGGAGCCGATCGCGCCTCCCGGACGACGCCGGATCTACTCGAACGAAGGCTTCCGCGTCCTCGCGAGCCACCTTGCGACGCGAGCGGAGATGCCGTTCGCCGAGTACGTGCGCGCCGCAGTCTGCGAGCCGCTCGAGATCGGCCTCGACCCGACCGGCGATCCCGGCTCTGGGATGCACGCCTCGCTCGCCGACCTCCTCTCCTTCGCCCGCGAGCTGCTCGAGCCGACCATCCTCGCCGGCGAGACGCTCGCCGAGATGACGAGCGTGCAGTTCCCCGGCCTCTCCGGCGTCCTCCCCGACTACGGCCGGTTCGAGCCTCTCGACTGGGGCCTCGGCGTGCAGCTCAACACGAGCCCTCCGAGCTGGATGGGGACGAAGACCTCGGAGCGAGCGTACGGCCACTTCGGCGGCTCGGGGACCTTCGTCTGGGTCGATCCCGACCGAGCCGTCGCGTGCGCAGCGCTGACGGATCGCGAGTTCGGGGACTGGGCGAAGGAGGCGTGGCCGAGGTTCTCCGACGCCGTGGTAGACGAGCTCACCTTCGGATCTCCGTAGGGGCGAGGCTTGCCTCGCCCGCGCTCGTCGGCGGCACTCGAGGGCGAGGCGAGCCTCGCCCCTACGAATCGTCTGCGAACAGCGGCCGCACGAGCTCGTCGAAGGTCGCGGCGTCGCAGCTCGCGACGACGCACGGCGTCATCGCGATGACGGTGGCCGTTCGCGGAACGTGCATCGTGAGCGCGACCTCGCCGAAGAACTCGCCGGCCTGCATCACGCTTCGCTGGCCGAGCTCCGACTGAGACACGCCGGCGACGCCCGACAGGAGCACGTAGAAGCGGTCGCCCGGCTCACCCTCGCGCACGATCACGGACCCCGACGCGACCTCGTCCCGTCGCATCCGATCCGCGAGCTTCGACAGCGTCTGGCCGGGCAGGGCGCCGAAGAGCCCGACCCGCGCGAGCTCGGTCACGGACGCCGGAACCTCCCGCGGAGACACGGCGTTACCGTACCGAGGTGGGCGCTCTCACCGGTTGGCGGTACTGCCCCCGCTGCGCGTCGGAGCTCCGCCTCGAGCCGAGACGCGCCACGTGCCCGGCCTGCGGCTACGTCCAGTACGCGGCTGCCACACCGGCGGTCTCGGCCTTCGTCCTCGACGACGAGGGCCGCATCCTGCTGGCGCGCCGAGCCGTCGACCCCGACCAGGGCAAGTGGGACTCGCTCGGCGGGTTCCTGGAGGAGAACGAGGACCCGATCGCCGGCCTCGAGAGGGAGCTCCGCGAGGAGACGGGCCGCGGATGCGAGGTCGGTGACTTCGTGGGAGCGTTCCCGGACACGTACGGCGACGGTCCGGATGCGAGGGCGACCCTCAACCTCGTCTGGGAGGCACGGCTCGATCCAGGTGAGCCGGTCGCCGCCGACGACGTCTCGGAGCTTGGCTGGTTCGAGCGGGACGAGCTCCCGGCGGACGCCGACCTCGCGTTCCGCTGGCTCGCTCCCGCGCTACGGAACTGGGCGTCGCGGGCGGGCACGCTGGGCGAATGATTCTGGGCAGATGGCCCGAAGGGCCGGGAGAACCGGCCCTTCGGTCAGGGGAGGGGAGGGGGAAGCCTCGAAAAACCTCCTGCAAAACCCGCTGCTGGGAGAATACTCCGCGCGACGGCGGTCGCGCGCACAAGTTTCGGGGATCGTCGCCTAAGAAGCAAGGCCGAGCTCTTGCTCGGCCAGCCCGAGCGAGCGCTCGAGCGCGGCCTTCGGCTGCGCGCCGACCGCCGCGGCCGAGGGCTCCCCGTCCTTGAAGAGGATCATCATCGGGATCGACATGACGCCGTAGCGCTGCGCGAGTCCCTGCTCGTCGTCGATGTTCACCTTGACGAGCTTGAGAGCGTCCTTCCGCTCCTCCACGATCTTGTCGAGCACGGGCGCCACCGCATGGCATGGGCCGCACCAGACCGCCCAGAAGTCCACGAGTACGGGGGTGTCGCTCTTGAGGACTTCCTGCTCGAAGGTCTGCTCTGTCACGTCGATCGCCATGGAGGGCTCTTTCCTTTCTTTCAGGGTTTTGAAACGCGGAGACGAGAACGTCCAGGATGCCAGATGTGTTCCCCGACGGCCCTAGACTGAGCCCCGTGCCGCCTATCCTCTCACCCCTTCCGGACAAGCCGGATCACGTGCGCCTGGAGCTCGATCTCCTCGACGCCTGGGAGCGCGAGGGCACGTTCGAGAAGCTCCGCGAGCAGAACCGCGGCGGGCCGACGTTCAGCTTCATCGACGGGCCGATCACCGCCAACAACCCGATGGGCGTCCACCACGCCTGGGGCCGGACCCTGAAGGACGTCTTCCAGCGCTACAAGGCGCTCCGCGGCTTCGACCAGCGCTACCAGAACGGCTTCGACTGCCAGGGGCTGTGGGTCGAGGTCGAGGTCGAGAAGGCGCTCGGCCTCAACTCGAAGCGCGAGATCGAGGAGTACGGCCTGGCCGAGTTCGCCGATCGCTGCATCGAGCGCGTCGCCCACTACTCCGAGGTGATCACCGAGCAGTCGCGGCGCCTCGGCATGTGGATGGACTGGGACCGCGACTACTACACGTTCACCGACACGAACATCGAGTACATCTGGCGCTTCCTCGCCGCGGTGCACGAGCGGGGATGGCTGTACCAGGGCCATCGCTCGACGGTGTGGTGCCCTCGCTGCGGCACGTCGATCTCACAGCACGAGGTCTTCTCCGGCGAGTACAAGGAGCTCGACCATCCCTCGCTCACGGTGCGTTTGCCGCTGAAGGGGCGCGAGGGCGAGTCGCTCGCCGTCTGGACGACGACGCCGTGGACGCTGCCCGCAAACGTCGCGGCCGCCGTGAACCCGGAGGCCGAGTACGTCCTCCGCGAGGACGGCGTCTGGGTCGCGCGCGAGCGCGATCCGGAGGCGCGAGCGGTGAAGACCACGCTGGGCTCGGAGCTCGTCGGTCTCGAGTACGAGGGCCCGTTCGACCACCTTCCCGCGCAGGAGGGCGTCGTCCATCGCGTCATTCCGTGGGACGACGTCTCGCTCGGCGAGGGACCGGGATCGTCCACATCGCGCCGGGCGCCGGTGCGGAGGACTTCGAGCTCTCGCGCGTCCACGGGCTGCCCGTGCTCGCTCCGCTCGACGAGTCGGGCCGCATGCTCCCGGGCTTCGGCTTCGACGGCCTTTCGACGGACGACGCCGAGCAGCCGATCGTCGAGGATCTCGAGCGCCGCGGGCTGCTGCTGGAGTCCGGCCGCATCGTCCACCGCTACCCGACGTGCTGGCGCTGCGGCACGCCGCTCGTCTTCCGCGTCGTGGACGACTGGTTCATCGCGTGCGACGAGATCCGCCAGCCGATGCTCGACGCCAACGCGACCGTGGAGTGGACGCCCGCCTTCTACTCGAAGCGGATGGACGACTGGCTGCGCAACATGGGCGACTGGAACATCTCGCGCAAGCGTTACTTCGGCCTCCCGCTCCCCTTCTACCCCTGCGAGTGCGGGACGCTGACCGTGATCGGCTCGCGGCAGGAGCTGGAGGAGCGGGCGCTCTCGGGGCTCGACCAGCTCCGCGAGCTCCACCGCCCGTGGATCGACGAGGTGCCCATCGCGTGCTCCGGCTGCGGCGGGGAGGTGCGCCGCGTCCCCGAGGTCGGCGACGCGTGGCTCGACGCGGGCATCGTGCCGCTCTCGACGCTCGGCTGGCAGAACCCGGAGTTCGTCCCCGAGGGCTACGCGACCGGCGCGGGCAGAGGGCTGACGAAGGCCGACCTGCCCGACCATGCCTACTGGGAGCAGTGGTTCCCCGCGGACTGGGTCTCGGAGATGCGCGAGCAGATCCGGCTCTGGTTCTACTCGATCTCGTTCATGTCGGTGACGCTCACCGGGCGGTCGCCGTACCGGCGCGTCCTCACCTACGAGAAGCTGCTCGACGAGACCGGCCGCGAGATGCACCGCTCGTGGGGGAACGCGATCGCGGCCGACGACGCGCTCTCGGAGATGGGCGCCGACGTCATGCGCTGGCAGTTCACATCTCAGCCGCCGAGCCAGAACGCGCTGTTCGGATACGGCCCGGCGCACGAGATCCGCCGCCGCCTGCTCACGCTCTGGAACTCGACGCGCTTCCTCGTCGACTACGCGAACATCGTCGACTGGACGCCGACCTACGCCGACCTCGACGGCGGCCCGACCGGCGACCTCCAGCCTCTCGACCGCTGGCTCGTCTCGCGGACGAACGAGCTCGTGCGCGAGACGACGGAGGCTTACGAGGGCTACCTGACCGTGAACGTCGTCCGGGCCTTCGAGACGTTCGTCGAGGACCTCTCCAACTGGTACATCCGCCGCTCCCGGCGACGCTTCTGGGACGGCGACGAGGTCGCCCTTCGCACCCTCTGGTACGCGCTCGTGCAAGGCCTGCGCGTGGTTGCGCCGATCATGCCGTTCCTCACCGACCACCTCTGGCGCGCGCTCGCAACGCCCGCCGAGGGAGCCCCGGAGTCCGTGCATCTCGCCGGGTGGCCGGACGTGCCGGAGCCCGACGCCGCGCTCCTCGCCGAGGTCGTCGAGCTCCGCCGCGTCGTCGAGCTCGGCCGCCAGGCCCGCTCCGCGGCCGGCGTCAAGCTCCGCCAGCCGCTCCCGTCGCTCGTCGTCGAGGGCGCGCCCCTCGCGCAGTCCCATGCGGCCGAGATCGCCGATGAGCTGCGCGTCCGCGACGTCTCCTTCGGACAGGTCGACGCCAGCGAGCTGCACGTGAAGCCGAACCTCCCCGTCCTCGGCCCGAAGCTCGGCGCGAAGCTTGGCGACGTGCGCCGCGCGCTCGAGGCCGGCGAGTTCGAGGAGCTCCCGGGCGGCGGATTCCGCGCTGCGGGCCACGAGCTGTCGGGGGGAGAGGTGCTCGTGGAACGCCGCGGCAAGGAGGGGTGGTCGCTCGCCTCCGCCGACGGGCTCACGGTCGCGCTCGACACGCACGTCGACGAGGAGCTCGCGCTCCTCGGCCGCGTCCTCGACCTCGTGCACGCGGTGAACACGATGCGCAAGGAGGCGGGCCTCGAGCTCACCGACCGCATTCGGCTGACGCTCCCCGCGAGCGACGCCGATCTTCTCGCGCACGAAGACGTGATCGCGGCCGAGACGCTGGCGGTCGCGGTCGAGGCGAACGGCGACGGGATCCGGTTCGACAAGGCCTCGTGAGCGAGACGGCGGTCCCCGAGCGCCGCCGCTTCGTCTTCTGGCTGAACATCGCGGTCAAGCTCCTCTTCGTCGCGCTGCTCGCGTTCGGCGCGTTCTCCGGGCTCGAGCAGTTCGAGGGCAAGGCGTTCGGCTGGCGGCTCGTCTTCTATCCGCTCGCGGCTGTGATCGTTCCGCTCGGCTGGTGGCTCGCCGGACGCCCGCGGCCGTACCCGTACGCGATGGACATCCTGCTCGTGTCGCCGTTCCTCGTGGACGTCCTCGGCAACGTCTTCGACCTGTACGACGCGATCGAGTGGTGGGACGACCTCAACCACTTCGTGAACTGGTCGCTGCTCTGCCTCGCGATCGGGCAGCTCGTGCTCCGCTTCGGGCTGCCGCGGATCGAGACCTTCGTGATCGTCGTCGGCTTCGGCGCGTTCGCGGCGATCGTGTGGGAGCTCGGGGAGTACGTCGCCTTCATCCGCAACTCGGACGAGCTCGACACCGCGTACACCGACACGCTCGGCGACATGCTCCTCGGGCTCACCGGGTCGATCGTCGCCGCGCTCGCGACCGCGACGGTCCTGAACAGACGGTGACGAGCGCCCTTCGGCGGCGTATTCTGAGGTCATGGCTCGATGCCCCCACTGCGAGCGTGAGGTCGAACCGGAGTTCCGCTTCTGTCCGGGGTGCGCCGAGCCTCTGCGCCTGAAGCTCGTCGAGTTCTTCCCGGGCGCCGATCCCGACGAGAACCGCTCGCTCCGTGTCTCGCGTTACCTCGAGACCGGACGGGTTCGCTTCAGCGTCTGGGACGAGACCGGAACGGTGCGTGGCGCCGTCTCTCTGGACGACGACGAGGTCGAGCGGCTAGCCGCGTTCGTCGGCCCCGCCCGGCGGCTGCGGGAACGGCTGCTCGACGATCTGCGGGCCGCGTTCGTCCGCCGTTAGTCGCCGGCGACGAAGAAGACCCAGGTTCCGTCCGGCGCGATCCCGGTCCTCCAGCCGAGATACCCGGTGTCCTCGACGAAGAGCCGGCTCGGCGGGCCGAGCGGGGCGAGCAGCTCGCGCTCGTGCTCGGAGAGGTCGCTGGCGCTCTCGACCGCGTACGCCCACGGCCAGACGTAGATGCCGCGCGAGAGGACGTACGGCATCTCGAGGATCGCCTCGAGCGTCTCCAGTGGCTGCTCGTTCGTCGTCCGCTCGAGCTGCTGCCAGTAGGCGATCGACCCGCCCTCGACGTCGCCTCCGAACGTGTACGTGAACCCCGTCTCGGGGATGAGGTCGCGGAGCGCCTCGTAGTTGCCGGAGGACGCCGCCTCGAGGAGCGCCGCTCGCGTCTCCTCGACTGCCGCGGGGAGCGCCGACCCCGGCTCCGTGGTCGTCGTCTGCGTCGTCGTCTCCACGACGGTCTCGGTCTCCTCGAGCTCCTGCGCACCGAACCAGCCGGCGGCGGCGCCGAGCCCGAACAGTCCCACCGCCGCGACGACGAGGAGAGCTCGGATCATTGGCTTTGCGCCGCCAGCTCGAGCTCGCGGCGGAGCTCGACCGGCAGCCTGAACGTCACGTCCTCCTCGACGAGGCGATACGACTCGATGTCGTCCACACCGCGCGCGCGGAACCAGTCACAGACCCGGCCGACGAGCTTCTCCGGTGCCGAGGCGCCGGACGTGATGCCGACCGTCTCGACTCCCTCGAGCCAGCTCTCGTCGATCTCGGTCTCGTCGTCGATCAGGTGCGCGGACGTCCCGGCCGCGCGGGCGGTCTCGACCAGGCGGTTCGAGTTCGACGAGTTCCGCGAGCCGATCACGAGCAGGAGGTCGATCTCGGGAAGCATCTCCTTCACTGCCCACTGGCGGTTGGAGGTCGCGTAGCAGATGTCCTCCTTGCGCGGCGCGCGGATTTCCGGAAAGCGCCGCCGGAGCGCCGTGATGATCTCGCCGGTCTCGTCCACCGACAGCGTGGTCTGCGTGACGTACGCGAGCTTCGTGCCGGCCGGCATCTCGAGCGCCTCGGCCTCCTCGACCGTCTGGACGAGCACCGTCGCGTCAGGTGCCTCCCCGGTCGTCCCGACCACCTCCTCGTGGCCGGCGTGCCCGATGAGGACGATCGTGTAGCCCTCGTCCGCGTAGCGCCGCGCCTGCACGTGCACCTTCGTCACGAGCGGACAGACCGCGTCGATGACGTTGTGGCCGAGCCTCTCCGAGTTCGCGAACACCGTCGGGGCGACTCCGTGCGCGGAGTAGACGACCGTTGCGCCCTCGGGAACCTCGGTCTCCTCCTCGACGAAGATCGCGCCGCGCGCCTCGAGGTCGCGGACGACGTGGATGTTGTGGACGATCTGCTTGCGCACGTAGACCGGGGCGCCGTAGTGCTCGAGCGCGCGCTCGACGGTCTCGACGGCGCGCTCGACTCCCGCGCAGTAGCCGCGCGGCGACGCGAGAAGGACGCGCTTCACCATCGCGACAAGGGTACGTCAGCGCGCCGTCTGGGCGAGGAGGATGCCCGTGAGCACGACCGCTCCGCCGAGGATCTGCACCGCGGAGAGCGTCTCCCCGAGCCAGGCCCACGCGACGACCGAGGCGGCGACCGGCTCGAAGGTCATCGTGATCCCGACGCGGGTCGCGGCCAGGTGCCTGAGCGCGCCGATGGTGAGTGCGAAGGGCACGATCGTGCCGAGGACGATCGTCCACGCCGCGAGGTACCAGACGGGCACGGTGACGTGGTCGAGGTTGCCGAGGAGGGACGTCTCCTCGGTGAGCTCGCCGAACGGGTACGTCCACCACGGCTGCACGACCGACCACACGATCGCCGCGAAGAGGAGCGCGAAACAGAGGACGGTGAGCGGGTCGCGCTTCTCGACCGCTCGCTCGCCCGCGAGCAGGTAGACGGCGAGGATGATCGCGCCGCCCACGCTCGCGACGACTCCGACCGTGTCGAGCGTCCAGCCGAGCCAGAGCTCGGACACGAGCGCCAGGCCGACGAGCGTCAGGCTGAGCGCCGCCCACACTCGCGGGCGCACGTTCGCGTGCCAGACGAGCCGCGCCCAGAGAGCGACGAGCACGACGCCGCAGAACTGGATCAGGAGCGCGATCCCGATCGGCAGGTGCTCGATCGCCACGAAGTAGAGCCACTGGATGAGCGCGAACGAGAACATCCCGTAGAAGACGAAGAAGGGGATGTCGCGGAGCCCGATCCGCAGCTTGTCGCGGGCGACGAGGGCGAGTGCGAGCGCCAGCACGAGGAAGCCTCCGGCCGTGCGGAGCTGCGTGTAGTCGACGGCCGAGAGCTCGCTGCCCGTGAGCGCGACCTTCGAGACCGTTCCGTTGACCGCGAAGAGCGCCGCGCCGCCGAGCGCCATCGCGTAGCCCGTCCGCGCGCGCTGGTCGCGCTGGGTCGCGCCGGGGATCGGGACAGGGGCGTCGACCATGGCCCGGCAGGCTATCCGCCTACACTTCAGAACCTCGGGGCGTAGCTCAGCCTGGTAGAGCGCTGCGTTTGGGACGCAGAGGCCGTGGGTTCAAGTCCCGCCGCCCCGACTTCGTGAGACGTCGAGTGCTCGCAGCCTGCGCGGCGGCCGCGCTTCTGGCCGTTCCCGCGGCCGCATCGGGCGACCTCGCATTCCGCGGGACGATCTCGCGCATCGACGCGGCGCAGGCGAAGCGGATGACCGGAGTCTCCTGGCGGCCCGGCTGTCCCGTTCACCTGCGGGACCTCCGGCTCCTGAAGATGTCCCACCGGCGCTTCGACGGACGCGTGGCCACCGGCCGGCTGATCGTGCACGCGGATGTCGCACGCGAGGTCGTGTCCGTGTTCCGCCGGCTCTACGTGGGCGGCTTCCGGGTCCGTCGCATGGTTCCGGTCGACGCCTACGGCGCGAGTGACTTCCGCTCGATCGAGGCCGACAACACGTCCGCGTTCAACTGCCGCTACGTGGAGGGGACGACGCGCTGGTCCGAGCACGCGTACGGCCGCGCGATCGACCTGAACCCGATCGAGAACCCGTACGTCTCGGGCGGCCGGACCTCGCACAGGGCGAGCATCCCGTACCTCGACCGCACCCGGCGCCGCCCCGGCATGGCCTACGAGGGCGGCGCCGTCGTGCGTGCGTTCGACGCGATCGGGTGGGGCTGGGGAGGCCGCTGGACGTCCGTCCAGGACTACCAGCACTTCTCCGCGAGCGGCCGCTAGGGCTCTACGGCGCGGCGCCCCCGCTCGCCGGCGCCGGTGGTGGCGCGGGCGCCTTCTTCTCGCCGAGCAGGTACGCCCAGATCGCGGCTCCGAGGACGCCGCCCGCGAGCGGCCCGACGATGTAGATCCAGACGTCGCCCCACTCCTGGTTCCAGAGCACCGGGTCGAGTGAGCGCGCCGGGTTGAACGAGCCGCCCGACGCCGGACCGACCGTGACCGCGGCCGTGAAGATGAAGAGCCCGATCAGGAGGGGCGCCATGACGCCGACCCACGCGGCGCGCGAGTCCGTGGCGACGGTGAGGATGACCATGACGAAGAGCGCGGTCGCGACGATCTCGAGCACGAGCGCGGCCCAGTCGTCGACGCCGCTGCCCGGCTGCGTGTGCAGCGCGTCCATGGCCTGGCTCGAGTACGCGATCGCCGTCACGATGACCGCGCCGAAGCCGCCGACGAGCTGCGCCACCCAGTAGGAGACGACGTCGCGCGACGGGAACTTCCCGCTGACGGCGAGGCCGGCGGTGACCGCCGGGTTGAAGTGGCCCCCCGAGACGTGCCCGAACGCGGTGATCGCGAGCGTGAGCCCGAAGCCGAACCCGACCGCGATGCCGATGGGCGTGATCGCGTCGATGCCGATGTCGGTGGCGACGGCGATTCCGCTGAATCCGAGGAAGAAGAAGAGAAACGTGCCGAGTGCCTCTGCGGCGAGGCGCGAGTAGAGCGGATGATCCATGTCCGACCTCCGATGACGTGTGGCCGCGGCTCGCTTTCGCCGTCGGAGAGCCATCTCCTGGCTTGATCGTCGAAGGGGTGGGACGAGACGGAGGCGAGCGGGCAAGCGGGCGACCGGGCTCGAACCGGCGACATCCAGCTTGGAAGGCTGGCGCTCTACCAACTGAGCTACACCCGCGCCCGGTTAGCGTAGCGCCGTGGACCCGTACCGGTGGTCGTGGAACGCCGAGGCTCTCCTGCTTGTCCCGCTCCTGACGGTTGCGTACGTCTTCGCGGCTCGCCGCTACCCGACGCCGGGGTGGCGCGTCGCCTGCTTCGTCTCCGCGATGGGCCTGATCCTCGCGGTCACGATCACGCCGCTGGAGACGATCGCGATGGATTACCTGCTCGTGATCCACCTCCTGCAGAACGTCGTCCTCGCCGAGTGGGCGCCGCTGCTCGCGGTGCTCGGGCTGGCGCCCGCGCTCGCCGCGGAGCTCGCGCGCCTGCCCGCCGCCCGCGCGCTGACCCACCCCGCGGTCGCGCTCCCGCTCTGGCTCGGGAACTACATGCTCTGGCACCTGCCGTGGCTCTACGACACGGCGCTCGAGAACCCGCACACGCTCCTCCACCTCGAGCACGCGCTCTACTTCTCGACCGGCGTCCTGCTCTGGTGGAGCGTCGTCCACGACGCGCCGCACCGCCTCGGCGCGGGGATCCGCGCGGGGGTCGTGTTCGCCGCGTTCGTGCTCGGGAGCCCGATCGGCCTCGTCATCGCGCTCGTCCCGGACCCGATCTACGACTTCTACGTGGACGCCCCGGAGCGCCTGTGGGGGCTGAGCGCGCTCGAGGACCAGCAGCTCGCGGGCCTCTTGATGGCGGTCGAGCAGTCGATCGTGTTCTTCGCCGTCTTCGCCGTCTGCTTCCTGCGTTTCCTCGCCGAGGAGGAGCGTCGCGAGGACCTCGAGCACGGCGTCGGGCCGGACGACCTTCCGCCCGACTACCCTGCCGACAGGCGCCCGTAGCTCAGTGGACAGAGCGGCGGACTTCTAATCCGCGGGTCGCAGGTTCGAATCCTGCCGGGCGCATCGAAGCCCCTGCAAATTGGCCACTTCTGGCGAACTCGTTGACGCTCTGACGACCTCTACCAGCGCCTCCAGCGGCTTTCTTATACGAAATCGCTCCGTTTCTTATCTGAGGTCAGAGCGTTACGGAACAAGACGGGCTCGTCTTCTGCGTCTTCGCGGATCGACAGCGAAGAGAGAAACCGTGCTCAGCCGTCGGGGCTCGATCGCGGTCGCTTCCACCTCACGCTGGCGCCCATCCCCTCCCCATGAAGTAACTCGCGGTAGCGCCGCGGCGGCCTGATTGTGCGAGCTCACGGAGGCGCGACCCGAAGTCGCGCGGCGGCAGGTGCCCGCTCGCGTCGACGTTGACCGGCGGCTGGTACACAGCTGCCCGTCGGATCGGCACGCCTGCCACAGCCGCGCGTAGAGCGAGCACGCCACCGCACGACAGTCCAAACACGTGCGCCGAGCCGCCGGCCGCCTGCACGAGCGCGCCGAGGTCCTCGATCTCCCGCTCGACCGCGTACTCGAGCGCGTCACCGCTGTCGCCGCGGCCCCGCCGGTCGTAGGAGATAACGCGGAAGCGTGGCGCGAGCAGCTCTGCGAGCTGCACCCAGCTCTTATAGCGGCGGTAGCTGAATGCGCCGCCGACGAGGAGCAGCGCCGGCCCGTCGCCGGCGCTGTCGTACGCGATCGATGTGGAGTCCTTCGATCGCACCGTCGAGTAGCCGCTCACGCGGCCACCGCACGGTAGGTGAGATCGACGACTCCCGTCGAGAACGTCCGCGAGTCCACGAGCTCGAGCGACATCGGTGCCGTGCCGTTCTCGAACAGCTTCGCGCCACCCACCATAGCGGATGACGAGCAGGCGCAGCTCTCACGAGGCCGAGCTCGAGCAGCGACCGCACGAGCGTGGCGCTCCCGGACATGCCGATGTTCTTGCCGGGCTTCGCCTTGAGCTCGGTGACGGCCTTGGCGAGGTCGCCCTCCACCAGGGTCGAGTTCTGCCACTCGACCTTGTCAAGCGTCCTGGAGACGACGTGCTTGGGCGTGGCGTTCATGGGTCGGCCATCGGATTCTCCGCGGCCGCCTCGGTCGGCCAGAACGCCGCCCACTCCTCGTAGGTGCGGCGCCCGAGCAGGAACGCGTCGCTCGCCGCGACGGCCTCGCCGACCACCGCCCCCATCTCGTCGTTGAAGTAGGGGAAGTGCCAGCTCTGCGGCGCCTCCACGACGCCGTCGAGGGAGATGAAGAATGATGCGATGAGCTTTCTCATGGGGGCCTCCGTGTAGCAGTGGATTGCGTGTCACCGGTACTACGGACGGTCGCTCCGAAACTCATCGGCGACGCCACTGTGATCATGCGGATCGAGGCTGACCCCTACTCACCAAGTCGGGGCCAGTGAGTTACGCCGGCTGCCAGCACTAGCCATGGAGTGACTCTCCGAGTGCGGCGATCCTGAGTGAGGCGCGTGCCACCGCACCTGGTCCCCTCCCCCCTGACGTTTCGTGTTTCGTGCGGCCCTGGATCCTGGTGCGGCGCCGTGCACGCCCCGCTGCCGGAGGGCGAACGCAAGGATCTGGTGCGTGTCTCTACCCGGTTGCGGGACCGCCTCGGCGACGAGCGCTTCGAGGCCGAGCTCGCCGAGGCCGCGCGGAATATCTCCCACCACGGGAAGAACCCCTGCGCCGATCCTGGTCCGCATCGAAGTCCGGCCGTAACGAGCCGATCGCACGGATACCGCTGCTCGACCAGTGAGAGCGCACGGCTTTGCGGTGCTGCATCGGGGCCTCCGGACGGGGCGTCGACTCGTATCTCACGTCTTCCGCTGCGTCGTAACGGCGCGGTAACGACCTCGTAGGCGGACGCCGGGATCCTCGCGGCTCACCACCACAAGGGGCAGGAGGACAGATATGTCACGCATCTTCGTACTCGGATCGACGATCGCTATCGCCGCGGTCTCGCTCCTGTTCGTGACGACGGCCTCGGCGGCGCCCGAGAACGGCGTCGCCAAGAAGCCGAAGGTCGAGGCGGGCCTCCGCCGCGGCCAGCTCAACGTCCTCGGGACCGCGAGAACGACAGGATCACGCTGCGGCTGAAGCCGGGTAACAAGTCCCGGCTCCAGGTGGATGCCGGCGGCAACGGTTCCGCCGAGTTCACCTTCAAGCGCTCGGCCTTCAACCGGATCGTCGTTCACGGCGCATCCGGCGCCGACGCGCTCTCGATCAACGAGAGCTACGGCGTGTTCACGGGCAGCGAGGCAACGAGCCTCTTCGGTGACACCGGCAACGACCTGCTGCGCGGCGGCTCCGGAGCCGAGCGGCTGTTCGGCGGCATCGGCAACGACACGATCGACGGCAAGCGGGGCAACGACCTGATCGAGGGCGGCGCGGGCAGCGACCTGGTCGTCTTCAACGGCTCGAATGCCGCGGAGAAGTTCGAGTTCTCGGCCAACGGAAACCGGCTGAGGTTCGTCGCCGCGAGCACGATGAACATCGCGGGCGTCGAGCGATTCGACCTTCGGGCGTTCGGCGGCGCGGACAACGTCGTCGTCAACGACCTCTCGGGTGCCGGGCTCGGCCAGCTCAACGCCGACCTGGCGAACGACGGGGCTGCAGACGTCGTCGATATCAAGGGCTCGTCGGCTGCAAACGAGCTCCGGGTCGGCGGCGGGATCTCGATCAGCGGCATCGGGGCGGCGGTCAACGTCCTCGCGCGCGCAGGCCGCGAACGACAAGCTGAACCTCGATCCGGGCGCGGGCAGCGACCGCGTCACCGTCGAGGGCACGGCCGGAAACGACACCATCGGCGTCGCAGCGTCGGCGGTCGCGGCCCGCACATCGCCGTCTCTGGCGGGCCGGGCGGCCTGCCGATCGACGTCGTCAATGCGGAGGCACTCGCCGATCGAGTCCCTCGCCGGCAACGACACGCTCAACGGCGGGCTCGGGCTTGCCGCGCTCACCCAGCTGACGCTGGACGGCGGGGCAGGCAACGACGCGATCAACGGCGGCGACGGCAACGACATGCTGCGCGGCGGCGACGAGCAACGACGCGATCGACGGCAACGGCGGCGCCGACATCGGCGCTGATGGGCGCCGGCGACGACTCGTTCACGTGGGACCCCGGCGACGGCAGCGACAAGGTGGAAGGCGAGGCCGGCAGCGACACGATGGTCTTCAACGGCGCCGCAGCCGCGGAGAACTTCGACTTCTCCGCCAACGGCAACCGCCTCAGGTTCTTCCGCACTCGGGCACCATCACGATGGACACCGCCGGCATCGAGCGGGTCGATCTCCGCGCCCTCGGCGGCATCGACAACACGGTCGTGAACGACCTGTCCGCGACCGACGTCAAGAACATCGAGCTCGACCTCGAGACCGACGATCGGCGGGGGAGCCGGCGACGGAGCCGTCGACACGACCACGATCAACGGCACCGGCGGCAACGACACGATCGCGATCACGCCCAACGCGGGTGCGGTCGACGTGACCGGGCTGGCCGCGGCCGTGAAGATCGAGCACTCGGAGGCAGCGAACGACCTCCTGAACGTCAACGGGCTCGACGGCAACGACACGATCTCCGGCGCGGTCGGGCTTGCAGCCCTGATCAAGGTCGGGATCGACGGCGGCGCCGGGGACGACACGATCAACGGCGGCGACGGAGCCGAGATGCCTGGTCGGCGGCGACGGCAACGACGCCATCGACGGCAACGGCGGCAACGACACCGGCGCTCCTCGGGGCCGGCGATGACTCCTTCGTCTGGGATCCCGGCGACGGCAGCGACGTCGTCGAGGGGCAGGACGGCGCCGACACGATCCTCTTCATCGGGGCCGGCGTGGCAGAGAACTTCGACGTCTCGGCCAACGGCGAGCGACTCAGGTTCTTCCGCGACGCCGGCCAACATCACGATGGACCTGAACGACACCGAGTTCATCGACGTCCAAGCGCTCGGCGGGGACGACAGCGCGGTCGTGAACGACATCACCGGGACCGACCTCAAGCGTCGTCACATTCGACCTCGAGGCCGCGATCGGCGGCGGCGCGGGCGACGGCGCGGCCGACTCGGTCACGGTCAACGGCACGAACGACGCCGACGACATCCAGATCACTGCAGACGGGAGTGCCGTGGACGTCAACGGAGCTCCGGTGACCGTCCGGATCGACCACTCGGAGGCCGCAAACGACAAGCTGACGGTCAACGGCCTCGGCGGCGCCGACACGATCACAGGCGGGCCTGACCTTGCGGCACTGATCCAGCTCGTCATCAACGGCGGGACCGAGGTCGACGTCCTTACCGGCGGCGACGGCCCCGACCGGATCGTCGGTCAGCAAGCGAACGACTCGATGTTCGGCGGTGCAGGCGACGACACGCTCGTCTGGAACCCCGGCGACGGCAACGACCTCCTCGAGGGCCAGGCCGGCACCGACGCGATGGAGTTCAACGGCGCGGGCGGCGCCGAGAACTTCGTGGTCTCGGCAGTCGGTTCGCGCGTGGAGTTCCTGCGCAACCTCGGCAACATCGACATGGACCTGGACGACGTCGAGCGGATCGACTTGGACGCGCTCGGAGGACCCGACGCAACGACCGTCAACGACCTCTCTGCGACCGACATGGAGGACGTCAACGTCGATCTCGAGGCTGTCATCGGCGGAGGTGCGGCCGACGGCGTAGCGGACACGGTGACCGTGAACGCGACGAACGGCGTCGACATCATCGACGTGGCCGCAGTCGCCGGGGAGACGCAGCTCACGGGGCTCGCGGCCTCCGTGCGCATCGCCCATGCCGACCCGGCGCTCGACCAGCTGATCGTGAACACGCTCGAAGGTCTCGACCAGGTGAACGTGGGTGCAGGTGTGGCTGGCTTGATCGGAGTGACCGCCAACCAGTAGCCGCACCGCTTCGCAGCGCAGCACAGCGGGGCCTCCGAAAGGGGGCCCCGACTCGTGTCTCACGTGCTCGGCCCCGTCGTAACGGCGCGGTAACGGCCTCGTAGGCGGGCGCCGAGATCCTCGTGACTCGAGAGACAGCTCCCACACATCAAGGAGGAAGGACATGGCACGCATCCCCGTACTCGGATCGACGATCGCTATCGCCGCGGTCTCGCTCCTGTTCGTGACGACGGCCTCGGCGGCGCCCAAGACCGTTGTCGGCACCGTGGGTCCCGGCTTCACGATCGGCCTCAAGCTCGACGGCAAGAAGGTCACGAGGCTCAAGACCCGTGTCCCGTACCGCTTCACCGTCAACGACAAGTCGACGGCGCACAACTTCCATCTGACCGGTCCCGGGGTGAACAAGGTCATCACCGGCGTCGGCTACACCGGCACGAAGTCGGTCGTCGTCACTCTCAAGAAGGGGACGTACCGCTTCGTCTGCGACCCCCACGCCTCGTCGATGCGGGGGAGCTTCCGGGTCTCCTGACAACGACTCGAAGGGCGGCGCTGCCAGGCTGGATCGGCCCCCAAACACCAAACGACGACCGGAGCTCGTGTCGCTTCGTTCGGGCCGCCGCCTCGACACGCGCGTCGAAACCTGGCCCTGGCCGCTGTACGGCGCCGCACACAGTTGCTCGCGTGTCAGGTCCATGTCAGATCTCCGCGGCCGAGCGCGATCATTCCTGACCGGCGTTTCGTCGCGACGACGCATGCAAGGCCGCTCTGCGGCTGGTCACCACTCTCGAGCTAGCAGGCTGGATTCGCCGGCGCGCCGGCACAAAACTCGCGGACCTCGTCGCCGACGCTGACCCGCGCGACCCTTCGGCCGCCGGTCCAGCTCAAGACCACGCTCTCGAGCGAGGTCGAAACGGGAACCGGGATCCGCACCCTGCGTTTGGCCAGGGTCACCGGCTCGTGTCGACCTTCCGCGTTCCACACGAGTCGAAGCAACGGCGACCACATCCTGATGGTCTCGAGCTCCCGCCCGGCCGAGTCGAGCAGCGTCGCCCGGAACTGATCAGGGTCGCTGGACTTGCCGGCCAGTCGCGAGCCCTCGACACGCACGGCCTCGACCTTGAACGCCTTCTCGGTGAGAGCACCCGAGAGGACGACCGTCGCACCGCTGCCGTTCGACGCGAGCGGCACGAGGCCGACTCGACTCCCGTTCGCGTCCGACCGGTCGTCTTCGTCCCGTCGGAGGTACACCGCCAGAACCGACGCCGCCACCACGACGAGCACCGCACCGAGCGCGGCGAACGTCAGCAACGGCCGGCGTCGCATTCGCTCTCCTTCCAGTTCGCCCGAGCTCGATCTGCGAACAGCTGAGGCCCGTTGTTCACCATGATGTCGTCCGAGCCGAAGTCGAGGCGGAAGAACGTCCTGCCGGTCGCCGCCCCGGTGACGCGGTTTTGCTCGACAATCGATGTGCAGCCGCTGGGATTGCGCCCGGACACCGCCGTGCAGCCCGCGAGAGTGGCGAAGACATTGGGGAAAGGCTGCCGCTCGAAGTAGCCGCCCGTGCCGTCGGGATACTCGTCGGCGAGCCCGAACAGGGCATGGTGAAGCTCGTGGAAGATCACGTCCGTCGCCTGCAGCTTCGCCGAGAAGCTGCGGTCGGCAGGGATCGTGTTGTCGCGGCAATTGGTCCTGTGCAGAACCGCGATCACGTCCACCCACAGGGCTTCAGGCGCCGACCAGTCGCACAGGTTGGCCGGCGGCGTCCAGCTCACCGCATGCTGCTCGGGGGTGAGGTAGATCCGGACGAGCTCCGGCCGTGACAGGAACGTCGTCAGGTCAGGAGCGCCCGGACCGGTGACCCCCCACATCCGGACCATGAACCGATCGAGTGCGTCGTCGATCATCCGACGATCGGTCGCAGAGCTCCAGTCGAAGTCCGTGGACACCGAGAACAACAGGTCGAGGCTTTGCTTTGGATCGCGCTGGTCGCTCAACGCGGGGCCTGTCAGGGCGATTTCCACGGGAACGGCGAAGCCCGTCGCCGGGACCAGGTTCAAGCTCGCGAAATCGAGCGCGGCCTGGCCGCGCCAGCCGAAGCTGGCGATCGTGCTCCCGTCGCGGTCCGTCGCGGTCGTCTTCCAGCTGACGAACGAGGGCCCTGGCGGCACCACGATCGTCACGGAGCAGCTCGCGACGAACGTGCAGGTGCGCAGCGGGTTGGAAGGCGGTGACGGCGCCGTTAGAGAAATCGCTTGCTTCGAGACCCACACGGAGAGCGACCCCACGACGCGCGGTGCGCCCGTCGGGTCGACGGACTTCGCTGTCAGCGTGGCGGTGTGGCCGGGTGAGAGCAGGAACGGGGCGTGCTGGACGTAGAGCATCGCCGCGGGCGCTGACACGACCTCGACCGGAACGCATCTGAATGCCGGGTCGGTCGGAGCGCCGCCCGAGAGCCCGCTGAGCTTGATCGAGTACATGCCGTTGGCCACGCGGCTGCCGGCCGTCTGTCCGTCCCACGTGAGCGTGTACGTTCGCGCCGCCCTGACAGGGAGCGAGCCCAGGTACGCGAGCCTCTGACCCGAGCACGACGTGGAGGCAAACGCCTCGCCGGAGACGGTCGCATCGGCGCTGGTCGAGAAGCGAATGCGAAGATCTCCGACCTCGGGGGCCCACCTGAAGCCCGGGTCGATCCCGATGAACGTGAGCGCGGGCACGACCGGGGGAGGATCGATCCGTACCGTGAGGGTGCGAAACCCGCCGACGGTCGGCGTCGGTGAGCCGGGCAACGGCCCGATCGCCGGGGAGCCCGTCGTGTCGTCGAAGCCGTCGAGCTTGAGCGTGTACGTCCCGGGTGGCAGGGGATCGCCACTCGCGTCCCGCCCCTGCCAGACGAACTTGGTGTTGTCCTGCCCGGGGAGGAGCTTGCTGGAGACGCTCCAGACCTCGCGAGGCGGAAGCGCGTCGTCGTAGGCGCGAACACGCAAGACCGTGTGGGAAACAGGCGCCTTCTTTGCCAGCTCGGTGGTGAGCAGCGAAAAAGCCGTGAGAACGATGCGCTCTCCAGCCGATGGGCGAAACGCCGGACGATCGGCGGAGAAGTTCCCGAGCTCGCCGGGGTTGATCACTGCGCTGACCGTGTAGCGGATCTTTCCGTGGTCACCCTGGCTCATGCTGGTGACCGGCCCGGCGTTGGCGACTGCGGGGATTTCCACGTCGACACCCGCGGCGAGCTCGGCGCCCGGAGCCACGTCGACCTGCTCGGCGGCGGTGTTGTTCGAGTTGGGGCCGTCGCCGTCGTACAGCCCAATGAAGATCTTTCCGGGGCGCTGGACGACGAAGCCGCAAAACCAGTCGTTCGGCGACGGGCTGCCGACGCTCACCCGGTCGACGACGGTGTTGCTCTTGCACAAAGGCGCCTGAGCCGTTGCGCTCTGTCCGTAGAAGACAACGAACAGGTCCGGTTTGTTGCAGAACGAATCCCAGCACGCGCCGAACGTCTCCGCCGAGTTGACGGTCACCCGCACGGTGATCGTGTTGAACGCGTGTCCGGCGCTGCTGGAAGCGAGCAACGTGAGCACACTGAGTAAGGCCAGGGCGGCGATCCTCACGCCCGCGTTGCGTCGCACCATGACGCTGCCCTTCGACGACTATGCGTGCTGCTCTGCGGCGGTGCTGCTGACCCGAGTCTACGCCGACCGATCGCCGCTGAACAGCTCGGGCGCGGCCACCAGCGCGACGAAGCGGCAGAGCGCGTTTACGAGCTGCATCTGCTCGATGGCTCTTGGCTATGCGAGCCGGCGCTCCGGAATCCCAGACATCAAATTGACGGGATAGAGCGGCGGACTTCTGATCCGCGGGTCGGAGGTTCGAATCCTCCCGGGCGCATAGCGACGCCGTTGGTGACGCGAAGCGAGCGCTCCCGCTTCCCGTCCGGCCCGGGCTGCTGCTGCGCCCCGAGTCCCGGGCGAACCGGTACTAGCGCGCGCCCGACCCCAGTGCGCACGAGCCGGGCGCGGCGCTACTCCCGACGGCCGGCCGCTATCGCCTCGAGCTCGTGCAACTCGACGAGGTTCGCCGGGATGGGCGCGACGCGACACGGCACCATTGCGCGCAGCGTCGCCGTATGCGTGCCGTCCCCGAGCGACGCGCCCTCGCCCAGGATCGCCCCGGGGCCGATCTCGGTGATCGCCTCACCGTCTACCTCGACTGCGAGAAAGCCGTCGAGCAGCAGATACAGCTCTTCGCCGGGCTGGCCCTGCTCGACGAGCGTCTCGCCCGGCTCGAGCGAACGCCGCTCGGAGAGGCTCTCTCCCTGCATCAACTTGCGCGAGAGCGCCCGCTCGAGCGCGGTCTCCGCGGCGGCGATGAAGGAGGGCGACTCCTCGGCGCCCCACGGCGTGTCGTCGCCGTCTGCGTCGCTGTACCACCTCTTGAAGTCGACCGTGCCCGACTTGGCGATCAGGTCGCCGTTCTGATCGTAGATCCAGTGCCGCGGGAACGGGCTCGCACCGACGATCTCGTGCTCGGAGGAGCCGTCGGCCCGCATCGTGAGCCCGAGCGACGTCCAGGACGTCGCGGAGTGGATACGGAAGAACGGCTTCCCGCGCACGCGCCGCGGTTGCGGGAAGCCCGCGCGCCCGCCGACTGTCTGCACGAAGCGGACGGATTCCTCGCTCATCTCGGGCTGGGAGCGAAGGACGTCGAAGCCGACTCCCGGGATCGTCATCCCCAAGAGGCCGAAGCGGAACTTCGTCGAACCGACGAGGCCTCGTCCCTCCTGTCCATGCGTGACGATCCTGCCGCCCTCGACCTCGATCCAGGCCTTGAGCTCGTTCGCCTCCCGAAAGCGGTTCTCGGCCAGCAGGCGATCCAGGTCGCCGGGCTCCAGCCGGCCGGGCGGCGGCTCGTCGTAGTTCGCGATCCCGTGCTCGAAGGGCAGCTTCGGCATCCCCTCGACCGCCTCCGATGGGATCCACGAGATCGCCGTGACCGATGACTCGATGCGCATCGTGCGCTCCCTCCTCGTCGACGGGACAACGCTAGACCAGTTGAATGCACGTGCCTAGTGTCGCGCGCCTCGGCGATGATCCTGCCGTTGGCCGACGCCGTCCGGCACTGGGGCTTCCGCTACCGCGCCCACAACAGCGTACGCCGGTGGGCCGTCGCCGTCGCGCCGGCGGAGTTCGCCCCGACGAATCGTCGCCGCCGTTGCCGCTCGTCATCTCGCCCGTCGCGACCGGGCGCTGAGCCCGCGGTGAGACACGAACACGCGATTGCAGCGATTCGTCGCTAGCGAGCGCATCCGCCAGGCCCTACCTCATGCGGGAAGCCCAGCCGGTTCCGCGCGGTTCTGCAAGGAGCGACGTAGCGAACCCTCGGGGCTGGCCCGGCTCGGGCTGCCTGTACAACACGCGCAGGTGGCAAACCGCGCAGAGCGGTTCTGGCGATGATCTCCGCCCATGCATGCCGGCGGTCATGACACAGCTCTCCCCGCGGCATACCCCACCCCCTCGGCTCGTCCGCGCCGGTTGGGGCCCGATTCGGGGAGGGGAGGGGGCTTCCGGAAGCCCGACTGTTTCTCTCGCGCGCACACGCGCGCACGCGAGGGTACCCCCCACCCCTGCGACAACGTCGCCGGGTCGGGGCCCGGGGACGGGGCCCGGCGACGGTATAGCTGCAGACTCTCGGCGCGGGCGGTGGCGTCGCCGCTGCTGACCACATGCTGACCACGCCTCAGCGCAAACCCCGCACCAGCACAGGGCTGGGTGATCGACCTCCTGTGATGCCACCAGGCGCCGCGTGTAGTGCCTTCGAGTTTTCGAAGGGCGACTCCGACAGATAACCGCGCGCGAGCAGCGTGTTGAGGTCGATCGCGCTCCGGTTCGAGGGGGCGTCCGCTCTGGTGCGCCGTATGCTTTTCTTGGTGACTCTCTGCACAAGCTGCAGCCAGGAAAACCCCAGCGAATCGCGTTTTTGCTCGCCATCCGACGTCGGCGACTGCATGCCTAAGCTCGGCGAACTGGACCGAGCAGCAGCTGACGAACACTTCGTTCGACGTTGACGGCGCATCGAGGACGCGCGCGAAGTAGCGAAGGTTCTCGCGAATCGTCAGATCCGCGTAGACCGAGGGCGCCTGGGTCGTATAGGAGACGCGCCTCCGGAGCGCCGGTGCCCCTCCTGCCTCACCGAGGACGCGAACGGTGCCCGACTGGATGCGTTGCACACCGACGATCGAGCGCATCAGCGTCGTCTTGCCGCTGCCGCTCGGCCCCAGCAGGCCGGTGACGACGCCGCGCCTCACGGTCAGACTTACGTCCGCCAGCGCAAGCGCACGACCGCGGGCGACGACAAGGTCGTCGATCTCGATCGTGTGCTCGCCTGCCATGGTCTCTTCTACCGCAGTCGTCGGTTGCGCGCGTCGCGATGCGGCAGACGAGACCCCCGTCGGCGAGCTCGCGGAGGACGCAGTGCTCGTTCCCCCCGAAGGCGACTTCGAAGCCGCCGCACACGCGACAGCAGCTCGCGGTGGGCGGAGCGTCGTCGTCGTCGTCGACGCCGACGGACGGTTCCACGGGCTCGTCCCGCCAGACCGGCTCCTGCAGCTCCTCGAGCTCGAGCACGAGGAGGACCTGGCCCGTCTCGGCGGCTTCCTCCGCGGCGCCGCGGTCGCGCGCACGGCCTCGCTGGAGCCCGTCGCGCGACGCTTGTGGCACCGGCTCCCGTGGCTCGGGCTCGGTCTTCTCGGCGCGATGGCCTCGGCCGTCATCGTCGGCGCGTTCGAGGACGAGATCCGCACAGAGGTCTTGCTGGCGTTCTTCCTGCCGGCGGTCGTCTACATGGCCGATGCGGTCGGGACGCAGACCGAGACCGTCGTCATCCGCGGCATGGCGCTCGGCATTCCCGTTCGCACGGTCTTTCCGCGCGAGCTCCTGACCGGGCTGGTCATCGGCGCGCTCCTGGGCGCCGCCTTCTTCGCCTTCGTCTTCGCGGTCTGGGGGGAGGCGGACGTGGCTCTGGCCGTCGGCCTCTCACTGACAATCAGCTGCTCGATCGCGTCGGTCGTGGCCATGGCCCTGCCGTCTGCACTGGCGCGGCTCGGGCGCGATCCCGCGCTACGTTCCCTCCGAGCGCCGGCGGTCAAGGCCATCTTGGGCGGTCGACTCTTCTGTGCGGAGCCGAATGAATCTCCGAGCCAACCGCCCGGCGCGGACGCCGGGCGGTTGGAGCCCGTTCACCCGCTAGCGAGGGATCAGCACCTGGTTGATGGCATGGATGACGCCGTTCGACGCAACCACGTCCGCCTTCACCACCCGCGCGCCACCGACGAAGACCTTGCCTCCGACGACGCGAATCCGGACGGTCTGCCCGTTGAGGGTCTTGGCCGAGCGCAGCTTGACCACCTTCGCCGCAGGAACCTTGCCGGCGATCACGTGATACAGGAGGACCGACCTGAGCTTCGCCCGATCGCCGCCGAGCGCTGCGAGAGTCGACTTGGGCACTTTCGCGAACGCGGCGTCGGTCGGGGCGAGGACGGTGAACGGCCCCTTGGCCTGGAGCGCTCCGACGAGGCCCGCCTTCTTCAGCAGCGAGGCGAGCGTCGTGAACTGGCCGGCGTCCACTGCCGTCGAGACGATGTCCCCCTCCTTGCGGGTGTCCGCTGAGGCAGACGATCCAATCGCAGCAGCTGCGACCGCCGCGACGGCGAGGAGCGCGAGGATGAAGCGTGACTTTCTCATGTCGATAGTCCTTTCTCGATAGTGCGGTTTGTGTGTTCGGTCAGTGCGAGGCCGATGAGGTCATCGCGGGCCGAGTGGCGGCGGCCGAACGCCGACTCGCCAGCCAGACGACGCCGTAGACGCCTGCCAGGCCGACGAGCCCATAGACGATCCGGCTCGCGACGTTCGTCTCGCCGAACTCCATTCCAAAGACCGTCGCGACGAGGTCGAACTCGGCGATTGCCACGAGACCCCAGTTGAGCGCGCCGACCAGCACGAGTACTGCAGCGAGCAAATCGATCTTCTTCATTATTGTCCACCTCCTGTAGAGATTTTGTTCAGAGGCAGCACCGTACCAGCGGCCGAATCCTCTTGTCAAGGTTTCGTCCAGATTCTGTATATTTGGGGCATGTCGGAACCCTCACAACTGCGGATCGGCGAGCTGAGCCGGCGCTCGGGAGTCAGCCCAGAGCTGCTTCGTGCATGGGAGCGCCGATACGGCTTGCTCGATCCCATCCGCTCGCCCGGAGGTCTCCGCCTCTATTCGCTGGCCGATCTCGAGCGCGTCCGCGTCATGCAGCAGCACCTGGCGGACGGGCTGGCTGCCGCCGAGGCTGCCGCTGCAGCGGTCCGGGCCCCCGGCGAAAGTACGAAGGCCGGCACCGCTCGTGGGTCGTCGGTGGCCGCGGTCGACCAGCTCGCGGCCGCACTCGAGGAGTTCGACGAGCCTCGTGCGCAGGCGATCTTCGACCGACTGCTCGCAGAGGTCACACTCGACGTCTTCCTCTCCGAGATCGTCATGCCGTACCTGCGCGACCTCGGAACCCGATGGGTGCGTGGCGAGATCACGGTCGCGCAGGAGCACTTCGCATCCAACGTCGTCCGCGGGCGGCTGCTCGGGATCGCGCGGGGCTGGGGACGAGGCGTCGGTCCCCGTGCGCTCCTCGGGTGCGTCCCGGGAGAGCAGCACGAGCTGGGGCTGATCGCCTTCGGCCTCGCGCTGCGTACACATGGCTGGCGGATCGAGTACCTGGGAGCGGATACGCCGCTCGACACGATCCGCGACGTCGCCGATACCCTCGACGTCGATCTCGTCGTCGTAAGTGCCGTGACGCCGGAGCGAATCGGAGAGCTCGTCACGGAGCTGCGACAGATCTCGCACACCCAGCGGCTCGCGGTAGGCGGCGCGGGGGCCGAAGGTCTGGCAGCGACTGCACTCGATGCACTCGCGCTGACCGACGATCCAGTCCGGGAAGCGGAGCGGGTGAGCGCTCTTGTCTTTGCAGCCGAGCGCGAATGAGCAGCCGGATGGGGCTCCCCCACCGGCACCCGTGGTGCCCACGAAGACATCAGCCCGATGTCGTGCGACTCCCCGAGCACTGAGGAGCTCCGGTGCGCCGTCGAATTGAAGCGTGGAGCACCGTGCAGTCGAGGGGCGAGGACGGAACCCTCACGTCCGTCCAGCGCGCGCGCTCCGCTCGACCCGTTGTCGAGATATCCGACGCCGGGGCGAAAGACCTCGGGAAGCGGTACTGGCGAGACGCGGCTCGCGCTAGCCGGGGACTTGTCCACTGCCGCCAGGAATCGGTGGGAGTCGAGCTGCGCCTGCTGGGACGAGGCCCGGTCCTCCTGAGCTTCCTGCCAGCCGAGACGTCCGTCGACGGGAGCCGGGTCAGCTGCAACTACGCGATTCGCGGCGGACTGCTCACACGTCGGGAAGGCGGCATACTTGCCCTATCGCAGATCGGCCGCGCGGAGGTCGAGCTGCGTGCGGAGGTGACCGAGTTCGTTCCACGGCTCGGAGTCACACTCGGCTTCGTGCAGCGGCGATTTCATGCCGCGATCAGCCGGCGCTACTTCGCCCGACTCATCGCCGAGGCACATTCGTGACGGTCGCGGTGTTGGGAGCGACGGGAGTGGTCGGCACGGCCCTCGTTTCGGTCCTCGCCGAATCCGAGGAGGTGGTCGCCGTCTCGCGGCGACCCAATGGGTCGCCGCACGAGGGGGTGCGGACTGTCGCCGCCGACGTCACGGACCCCATATCCGTTCGCCGGTCGCTCGAGGGCGTCGAGGTGGCCTACTACCTCGTCCACTCACTGGGGTCTCCCAACTACACAAGCGTCGATCGCCAGGCAGCCGAGACGGTCGCCCGCGAAGCCGAGCGCACGGGTGTCTCCCAGCTCGTGTACCTCGGCGGACTCGGCGACGACCTGCCCGACCTGTCCCCACACCTCCGGAGCAGGCTCGAGACAGGAGTCGCGCTCTCGTCCGGAGCCGTTCCGGTGACGACCCTCCGCGCCGCCGTGGTGGTCGGTCGCGGGAGCGCCGCCTTCGAGACGATCGTCTCGCTCGTCGACCGGCTGCCCGCAATGATCGCTCCAAGATGGGTGGCGACGCCGACTCAGCCCATCGCCCTGGCGGATGTCGTCCGTTACCTCGTCGGGGTTGCGCGCGTGCCCGAGGCTCGGGGTCAGAGCTTCGACGTCGGCGGTCCCGACGTGCTCAGCTACAAGGAGATGATCGAGCGAATCGCACGCATCTGCGGCCGGAGGCGTCTCGTCATCGAGGTGCCCATGCTGAGTCCCAGGCTCTCCTCGTATTGGCTCCACCTCGTCACCCCGGTGAGGGCCGGTGTCGCGCGCCCGCTGATCGAAGGTCTTCGCAACCCGACGGTCGTACGCAACGATCGTCTGCGCGCTCTGCTCCCATTCCCGCTCACTTCTTTCGACGACGCTGCCCGTGCTGCTCTCTCGAATTGCTCCGCGGGGCCGGCTGACTGATGGCGTCCCTCCTCCCGAGTGATCGCGTCTTCGTGAGGGCGATGGCGCATCGCTATTTGCCCTCAGCCGAAGCTGGGAGAGACTATGTTCCGGCGAGATGGCGGAGCCGCTGATCTATGTCGACGTGTCGGACGTGCACGAGGGCCTTCTCGGCGACCTGAAGGAGGCGATCACGGGGCTTGCTGAGTTCATCGAGGAAAACGAGCCGCAGCTTCTCTCGTATAACGCCTACTTCAGCGACGACGGCACTCACATGAGTGTTGTGCACGTCCCCGCGGATCCGGCCTCCCTTGATCGTCACCTGGAGATCGCGGGTCCTCGGTTCGCGAGGTTTGCCGAACTCGTGACGCTGAGGTCGATCCATATCTATGGCCGACCGAGCGAGAACGCGCTTCGTCAGCTCCGGGACAAGCTCAAGCTGCTTGGCTCAGGCGATGTCGTCGTCTACCCACCGCATGCCGGGTTCGTCCGTTCGGCGTGAGGGACTGGAGCCGAACCCGCGTCTGTTACCGCGGCTTCGCAGGTCGACATCATCGTGCCGACCCGAGCGCGTAGAGTCGGCCTCAGTCCGACCGACGGAGGAGCGAACCGATGAGCATGTACGCAGTTGTCGACCCTGCGACCGGCGAGACGCTCAAGGAGTACCCGACGATCACGGACGACGAGCTGCGGGACGCAATCGCCCGCGCCGACCGGGCACACCGCGAGTGGTCGAGAGCTGCGACTGTCGCTGACCGCGCCCTGCTCGTGCGGCGCGTCGGCGAGCTGCACTCGGAACGGCGGAAGGAGCTTGCGGAGATCATCGCCGCCGAGATGGGCAAGCCGGTACGGCAAGCGCGGGGCGAGGTCGACTTCTGCGCGTCGATCTACGGGTTCTACGCAGACAATGCGCAAGCACTGATGGCAGACGAGCCGATTGAGCTCCTCGACGGTGAGGGGTCGGCGGTCGTCCGCCGTAGCTCGCTCGGCGTCCTGCTGGGGATCATGCCGTGGAACTTCCCGTACTACCAGGTCGCACGCTTCGCGGCGCCGAACCTGATCATCGGCAATACGGTTCTGTTGAAGCACGCGCCGCAGTGCCCGCAGTCGGCCGAGGCGATAGCGCAGATGTTCCGCGATGCTGGCTTCCCCGACGGCGCATACGTGAACATCTACGCCACGAACGAGCAGATCGAGTCGGTGATCGCCGATCCGCGCGTTCGCGGCGTATCCGTCACGGGCTCCGAGCGCGCCGGCGCCGCCGTCGCGGAGATCGCCGGCCGGCATCTGAAGAAGGTCGTCCTCGAGATGGGCGGCTCCGACCCGTTCATCGTCCTCGCCACTGACGATCTCGACAAGACGGTCGAGGACGCCGTCGCCGCACGGATCGACAACGCGGGCCAGTCGTGCAACGGCGCGAAACGGTTCATCGTTATCGAGGAGCTTTACGAGCAGTTCCTCGAGAAGTTCACGGCCGGGCTCATCGCCGTGAAGCAGGGTGATCCGCGCGAGCGCGAGACCGAGTGCGGGCCGCTGTCCTCTCAGCTCGCGGCCGACCGCCTCGAGGATCAGGTCCGGCGTGCGGTCGAGCAGGGCGCGACGGTCGTCGCCGGCGGCAAGCGCAACGGCAACTACTTCGAGCCGACGGTGCTGACGGACATCACGCCGGAGAACGACATCTACCGTGAAGAGCTGTTCGGCCCGGTCGCCCAGGTCTATCGCGTGCCGTCGGAGGAGGAGGCAGTCGCGCTGGCAAACGACACTCCGTTCGGGCTCGGCTCATACGTGATGACGAACGACCCGGAGCAGGCCGAGCGCGTCGCAGACCGGATCGACGCCGGCATGGTCTACGTGAACATCGTCGGTGCAGACGCGGCCGAGCTGCCGTTCGGCGGCACGAAGCGCTCTGGCTTCGGACGCGAACTCGGCCGCTACGGGGCCGACGAGTTCGTCAATAAGAAGCTGATCCGCATCAGCTGAGCAAGAGGGTCGTCTCCTCCTGGAAGTGGAGGCGGCGGGATCGAGCCCGCGTTCGGTTCCGGCCCGCTCGCCACGGTCATCCAGGACCTGCTCTCGATCGTCGCCTACTTCGCGGTCGCCCTCCTGCTCGTTTCCTAGGCGCCGGTCAGCCCGGAGGCGAGGGCGCCGATCGAGTAGGCGACCGCCGCGGCGAGGGCGCCGACGAAGAGCATCTCGAGGCCGCTGCGCATCCAGCCGAGGCGGGTGACGAACGCGCGCGAGGCGCCCACGGCGAAGAGCGTCGAGAGCGTCAGCACGACGGCAACGGGGAAGCGCATGTCGTCCGGAATCGGGACGAGGTACGCGACGAGCGGGACAATCCCGGCCGTGATGAAGCCAACAACGGTGGCCGCGCCGTGGCGCGTCGCTTCGCGTCCGGTCGCGCGGTCGTTCGCGTCGGCGTACGAGCGCCGCGCGAGAAAGTTGCTCGCGCCCATCGAGAAGCCGTCCGCGAGGAGGTTCGCGAAGCCGAGGATCAGGATGATCCGGTCGGAGAGATCGGCCCCGACGACGCCGGACACGACCGCGAACGTGGTGATGATCCCGTCGTTCGCACCGTAGACGAGGTCCGGCAGGTAGTGGTGGATCAGCTCCGACTGCCTCCGGCGAGTGAGTGGCCACCTCATGCCCGGGCCGCCTCCAGCGTCCAGCTCGCGCGCCGCAGCATGGCCTTGCCGATCTCGACGCAGACGAACGGCGCGATGGCGAGCATCGCGACGACGCCGAGCTCGGTAGGCCCGAGCGGCACGGTGCCGAGCGGATCGTTCAGGACCGGAAGGTAGACGGCGAGCGAGACGAGGGCGGCGGAGAGCACGACGCTCCCGAGCAGATAGAGGTTCCGAGGAGGCCTGCCAGGCGGCGCGCGACCGGCGAGCGGAGCGAGAACACGAGCGCCAGCTCCGCGAAGGCGACCGTCGCGAAGGCCATGGTTCGTGCTTCTTCATCCGTGCCGCCGGCGAGGAATGCGATAAGCGCGGCAGAGCCTACGAGGGCTCCGATGACGGCCAGCGCTCCCCACGCGCGTGCGGAGAAGAGGCGGTCCCGCGCTCGGGCGGCCGCCGCATGGTGTCCTCCGCGGGTGGGTCACGCGTGAGCGCGATCGCAGGAAGCCCGTCCGTGAGGACGTTGACGAGCAGCACCTGCATGACGGTCATCGGCGCGCCGAGACCCGCGGGAATCGCAACGGCGAACAGCGCGACCTCGCCCAGGTTCGCGGAAAGCAGAAAAGCCACGAACTTCCGGATGTTGTCGGCGATCGACCTCCCTTCTCGGATCGCGGCGACGATCGTGGCGAAATCGTCGTCCGTGAGGACGAGGTCGGCCGACTCGCGCGCGGCCTCCGTGCCGACCGCGCCCCATAGCGACGCCGACGTCCGCAGTCCGGAGCGCAGGCGCGTCGTTGACGCCGTCACCGGTGACTGCGACCACCTCACGCTCGGCCTGCAACGACTCGACCAGGCGCAGCTTGTCGGCAGGCGTCACGCGCGCGTGGATCGCGGACTCGGGTAGACCGAGCGCGCGTCCGATCGCTCCCGCGGTGAGCGGATGGTCTCCCGTGATCATCTCGACGCGTAGGCCGGCGGAGCGCGCCTCTTCGACCGCGTCGTGTGCCGACCCGCGCAAGGGATCGTGCAGCGCGACGAGCCCGACGACGGTGAGCTCGCGCTCGAGAGCGTCCCCATCGGCGGACGTCTCTGAAAGCCGGCGCTCGGCGACGGCAAGCACCTTGAGGCCCTTGGAAGCCCACTCCTCCGCGACCGCCTGGATCGAGGTGGACTCGTCGGCCGGCATCGTCGAGCGCTCCAGCACGACCTCGGGTGCGCCCTTCACGTACAGGTGGGCACCGTCGTCCTGCTCGTACACGAGCGCCATGCGCTTGCGCACGGGATCGAACGGCAGCTCGCGCACGAGCTGCCTCCCCTCGAGCAGCGTCGGGTCGGCGAGGCCCGCGCTCGTGCGCGGCGAGCACGAGCGCCGCGTCGACCGGATCGCCGACGGGCTCGAGCTGTCCCTCCTCGCCGATCAGGCGCGCAGTCGACGCCAGGACGGCGGCGGTCAGCAGCTCGAGCTCGCCCCGGCCGTTCGCAGGCAGGGCTTCGGCGAGTCGAAGTCGATTCTCGGTCAGCGTCCCCGTCTTGTCGGACGCGATCACCGTCGCGCTCCCAAGCGTCTCGACTGCGGTGAGGCGGCGGACGATCGCCCCTCGACTCGCCATCTCGCGAGCGCCCAGCGCGAGAGCGATCGTGACCGTCGCCGCAAGCCCCTCCGGCACGGCCGCCACGGCGACCGAGACCCCGACGAGGAACGCGTCTTCGAGCGACGAGCCGCGGGCGAGCATCGCGCCGCCGAGCGCGAGCGTCACGACGACGCCGAACGCAACCATCAGTCGCGTGAGGGCTCCGATCCGCCGCTGCAACGGCGTGAGCGGCTGCTTCGCCTGCTGCGCCAGGTCGGCGATCTCACCGAGCTCCGTCGCTGCGCCCGTCGCGGTAACGATCCCGCGGCCGCGCCCGCGCGTCACCGACGAGCCTGCGAAGGCCATCGAGGTGCGCTCTGCCAGCGGGGTTTCTGTCGGCACCGCCTCGTCCGCCTTGTCGACCGGCACCGACTCGCCCGTCAAGGTCGACTCGTCGACGGCGAGCGCGGCCGCGTCGACAAGCCGTGCGTCCGCCGGGACGCGCTCGCCTTCTCGAAGCAGGACGAGATCGCCGGGAACGAGCTGCTCGACGGCGACCTCGCGCTCTCGTCCGCCCCGGACTACGTTCGTGTGCTCCTCGAGGACGTCGCGGAGCGCGAGCACCGCGCTCTCGGCGCGCGCCTCCTGGACGAACCCGAGAGCTGCGTTCAGCAGGACGATGGCGGCGATCGCGGCCGCCTCGATGCTCTCGCCGACGAGGAACGAGACCAGGGTGGCACCGATCAGGAGCCCCACCAGCGGGTCGGCGAACTGGCGAAGCGCGATCGTCGCGTACGCCGGACGGCGGGCGCGCGGCAGCCGGTTGGGCCCGAACCGGACGAGGCGCGCGTCCGCCTCGGCCTCGCTCAGGCCGCGCTCGAGGTCGCCGGCGAGCTTACGTGCGACGACCTCGGCGGCGAGCGCGTGCGGGGCTCTCACCATCGTCGTCCTACGACGTCGATCGGTCGCCGCCCGACGTCTTGCCGAGCTCGGGAGTGTGCTGCCTCGCGAGGTCGAGGGCGATGGCCAGGAGCAGCAATCCCGCCCACCAGTTCACGGGATCGAACGTGAGGGACTCGCTGTCGCCGACGACGTTGAAGACGAGCCAGACGACGAACCAGATCAGTGTCAACGGACGTGCCTCCTTTGGTCGACCCGAGCGTAAGAGGCGTCGGACGGCTGCGCGTCGCGAGGCATGCGGAACGAGCTGCGGAAAACCCGCAGTCCGAGCCGTGTTCTCGCGGTTCCGCCGGCGGGCCGCCGGCGCGACCATGGTGATGTCCTTCATGGGAGCCGCTGGGGAACGGAGGCGCGATGGAAACGACCGAAGCAGCCAAGGTGCTCATCGCCGGAGGAGGCGTGGCAGCCCTTGAGGCCGCGCTCGCACTGCGCGCGCTCGCCGAGGATCGCGTGTCCGTCGAGCTGCTCGCTCCCGAACCCCACTTCTGGTACCGGCCGCTGGCCGTCGCCGAGCCCTTCGAGCTCGGCACCGTCCGGCGCCTCGACCTCGGGGAGCTTGCAGCCGAGGCCGGAGCGACGTTGACGAAGGGCGCGCTCGCCTCCGTGGATATGGCACGCCGTATCGCGTACACGGCTACCGGCGGCGCGATTCCGTACGCGACGCTCCTCGTCGCCTGCGGCGCCGTTCCGAAGCCGGCCCTCGACGGGGCGATCACGTTCCGCGGCCCGGCCGACAGGGAACAGATCGAGCGCCTGCTCACCGAGATCGAGGCCCGCAAGGCCCGGAAGATCGTCTTCGCGGTGCCGGCCGGCGCCGTCTGGAGCCTGCCCGCATACGAGCTCGCGCTGATGACTGCCGCCTGGGTCTCCTCGCGGCGAATCTCAGGAGTGGAGGTCGGTCTCGTCACGCCCGAGGACGAGCCGCTCAGGCTCTTCGGACGAGTGGCGAGCAACGCCGTGCGGCACCTGCTCGACGAGCGCGAAATCGTCCTCCACACCGGCGCGTATCCGGCCGAAGCGCGGGACGGCGAGCTTCTTCTCGTCGGCGGCGGCGTCGTCGTCGCCGATCGGGTGGTGGCGCTCCCGCGCCTGCAGGGGCCGCGCATCGGCGGGATCCCGCAGACGTTCGAGGGGTTCATCTCCGTCGACGAGCACGGACGGGTTACCGGTGTCGACGACGTCTACGCGGCCGGCGACATCACGACCTTCCCGGTGAAGCAGGGCGGCATCGCCGCCCAGCAGGCGGAGGCGGCCGCCGAGACCATCGCGTTCGAGGCTGGAGTCGAGCTCGTACCTCATCCGTTCCGGCCGGTGCTCCGCGGACTGCTCCTGACCGGCGCTGGTCCGAGGTACCTCCGCGGTGAGCTCGCGGGGAGCGTCGACGAGCCCTCGCAGGCGAGCACGGAGCCCCTCTGGTGGCCGCCCGCGAAGATCGTCGGCCGCAACCTCGCCCCCTTCCTCGCCCGGGTCGCCGGCCTGGGAACGACGGAGCCCGCCCAGCACATGGGCGTGCCCGTGGAAGTCGAGCTGGACGTCGACCCCGCGGAGCACCGGCGGGACCGTGTCTTCAGGTCAGCGCTCGAGCTGGTGCCCGACGAATCGGACCAAACGGTCAGGGACGTCATGTCCACGGACCTGCTCGTCGTCGCGCCGGAAGACACGCTCGGCGAGATCGCCGAGGGGATGATGGATCAGGATCTCGGTTCCGCACTCGTCGCGGAGTACGGGCGGCTCATCGGGATCCTGACGTCCCGCGACATGCTCGCCGCCATGGCCGGGCGCGTCCACTCGAGCGACGCTCGTGCCCGCCAGTGGATGACGGCAGAGCCGATCACGATCTCCCGGAGCACGCCGCTCGAGACCGCGGCCTACCTCATGAGGGAGCACGACATCCACCACCTGCCGGTTGTCGAGGACGAGCGGCCGGTGGGCATGGTCGGCATGCGCGACGTCGCTCGCTCGAGACTCGGGGCGGGGATCGGTCTCGGCTTCTGACACGCGTGGGGCGTTGTGCTGCGGCAAATCCGCAACGTGTCTCGGTGGCGGGCCGGATGCGATCGACCGCTCACGCTCGTACGTTGCGCCGACACCACGTGTTTTCGGGAAGGAGTCACCAATGGCCAGCTACCACGCAACAGCGCCCTACCCATCGGCCCCGAGGGAGCCGCAGTCGGGCTCGACCGTCCTGCTCGGGATCGTCGCGCTCTTCCTGGGCATCGCGGTCGCGATCCTTGCGATCGTCGCCGTCGTCCTCGTGAAGACGGCCGACGACGCACGGGACGAGGCGAAGCTGGCTGCCGGCTCGACGGACCACTCCTCGGACTCGGCAAGTGCGACCGGCGCAGTCAGCCTGCCGCTCCAGAGCTTCGCCGGCACCGTCCCGGAGAACGCCGAGGCGCTCGCGGAGGCGCACACGGCCTACGACGCCGCGCTTCCTCCCGCACCGGCCGGTGACCTCGTGAAGGTGCACATGACGCTGAAGGACATGGTCGTCGAGGTGGCTCCGGGCGTGGAGTACAACACCTGGGCGTTCGACGGGCACGGGGCGCCCGGCCCCGTCGTTCACGTGCGCCAGGGGCAGACGGTCGAGATGACGCTGACCAACGGGGGCTCGATTCCGCACTCGATTGACTTCCACGCCGCCCGCATCGCTCCCGACGTCGCGTTCCGCGACGCCACGCCCGGCGAGTCGTTCACCTTCCGTTTCAAGGCCAACGATCCGGGCGTCTTCATGTACCACTGCGGAACCAAGCCGGTGCTCGCGCACATCGCGAACGGCATGTACGGGGCGATCATCGTCGAGCCGACGGCGGGTCTGCCGCAGGTCGACAACGAGTACGTCCTTGTGGGTAGCGAGTGGTACCTGAACGGCGACGGGATCCAGGAGCCGGCCTCGCTCGACATGGCGAAGGCGCGCTCACGGCTGGCCGACTGGGTCACGTTCAACGGCTATGCCAATCAGTACGTGACGCATCCGCTCGTCGCGAAGCCGGGTGAGACGACGCGCTTCTGGGTGGTCGCCGCCGGGCCGACGAACAACGTCAATTTCCACGTCGTCGGCACCATCTTCGACCGGGCATGGGTCAACTCCGACCTGGATAGCCCACCGCAGAAGGGTGTGCAGACGGTCGTCGTGCCCGCAGGCGGCGGAGCGGTCTTCGACGTGAAGATCGGCGATCCGGGTCTCTACCCCTTCGTCAGCCACGCCTTTGCAGACGTCGACCTCGGCCAGGTCGGCCTGCTCAAGGTCGGCAATCCGAAGGGAACCTCGACGCACTGAGCGCCAGCCCTCTGGCGGCGCTCGCCGATTCGGGGCTCTGCGGGGAACCCGCAAGGCGATCAGGGCGGCCGACGATGGCCTCTCCACCCCCCCTGGAGCAACGTGATGGACGACCTCGACCGAAAGGAGATCCGATGAAGGCCCTCGTCTATCACGGTCCCGGAGAGCGGCGCTGGGAGAGCGCCCCGGATCCGACCGTTCAGGAGCCGACGGACGTCGTCGTCCGGATCGACTCATCCACGATCTGCGGGACCGACCTGCACATCCTCAAGGGGGACGTGCCCGAGGTGAAGCCCGGCACGATCCTCGGCCACGAGGCGGTCGGCACCGTCGTCGCGAAAGGCGACGCGGTGACGACGCTCGCAGAGGACGATCGTGTCCTCGTCTCGTGCATCACGTCGTGCGGTCGTTGCCGGTTCTGCAGGGAGGGGCACTACGGCCTCTGCACGGGTGGCGGCGGCTGGATCTTCGGCCACCTGATCGACGGCCTCCAGGCGGAGTACGCCCGTGTGCCGTTCGCCGACACGTCGGTGTACAAGGTTCCCGCCGGGCTGTCGGACGAGCAGGTGCTCTTCCTCGCCGACATCCTCCCCACGGCCTACGAGGTCGGAGTCCTGAACGGGCGCGTGGAGCCCGGCGACACGGTCGTGATCGTCGGCGCCGGCCCGATCGGCCTTGCGACGATCATGACGGCGAAGCTGCACACGCCCGGCACGATCGTCGCCGTCGACCTCGCCGACGCGCGGCTCGCGAAGGCGCTCGAGTTCGGGGCGGACGTCGCCGTGAACAACAGGTCCGAGGATGCCGTCGCACGCGTGATGGAGCTAACGGACGGGCTCGGGGCCGACGTGGCGATCGAAGCCGTCGGAGTGCCGGAGACCTTCGAGCTCTGCACGGAGCTGATCCGGCCGGGCGGCCGCGTCGCAAATGTCGGGGTCCACGGACACTCGGCGACGCTTCATCTCGAGACGCTCTGGATCCGCGACGTGCTGATCACGACCGGCCTCGTCGACGCGTTCACGACCCCGAAGCTGCTCAAGCTCATCGCGAGCGGGCGACTCGATCCGACCGTGTTCGCGACACATCGCTTCTCGCTCAGCCAGACCATGGACGCGTACGACGTGTTCGCGGACGCGGCGGAGACGAACGCGCTGAAGGTCGTGCTCGAGGGGGTGCGGCACGAGCAGCTGGTCGCGGCAGCCGGCGCGCACGCCGGCGCGGCCACGGCGAGTCGGGGTTGAGGGGCGGTACGCTCGACGGCAACCGTGGCGGTCGACGCCCTAGACGTCATCCTCCGTGACGGGAGCACGCTTCGGCTTCGTGCTCCCGTCGAGGCGGACCGGCAGCCGCTCGTCCGGTTCTTCGAAGGCCTGTCGCCGCGCAGCCTGTATCTGCGCTTTCACGGCACCCCGACCGTGGACGAGCGGCTCGTCGACCCTGTTCTCGATCCCGACTGGGTCGACACCGGAGCGCTTGTCGGCTCGGTCACCCACGCGGGCGAGGATCGGATCGTCGCGCTCGCGAACTACGTGCGGCTTCGCGATCCACTGAGCGCCGAGGTGGCGTTCACGGTCGCCGACGACTTCCAGGGACGCGGCATCGGCACGCGCCTGCTCGAGCAGCTGGCGGCGCGGGCGGCGGCCCAAGGGATCGAGCGCTTCGTCGGCGAGGTCATGGCGGACAACGCGGCCATGATCAACGTGTTCGAGAGTGTGGGCTTCGAGGTCACGCGGGCGCTTTCGGGCGGGGAGGTGGAGATGACATTCCCCATCGCCCCGACGGTCGACTACTCCTCACGGGTCGAGGCGCGCGACCACACAGCCGTCGTCGCGTCGCTGCGCCCGTTCTTCGAGGCGCAGTCGGTTGCGGTCCTCGGCGCCTCGTCGCGCCGCGGGACGATCGGAGGGGAGCTCTTCCGCAACATCCTCGAGGGTGAGTTCACGGGTGCCGCGTACCCCGTCAACCGCAACGGCGAGTCAGTCGCGGGCGTGCGTGGGTACAGCTCCGTTGTCGACATCCCCGACCCGATCGACCTCGCGGTCGTCTGTCTCCCGGCTGGAGCGGTGCTGGACGCAGTCGAGTCGGTCCTCGACGCCGGAGTCCGGGCCGTCTGCGTCATCTCGGCCGGGTTCGCGGAGGTCGGGCCCGAAGGCGTGGAGCGCCAGAACTCGCTGCTCGCGCTGGTTCGGGCGCACGGCGCGAGGCTCCTAGGGCCGAACTGCCTCGGAATCTCCTCGGCCGCCGTGCGACTCAACGCGACGTTCGCCTCGCGGTCGGCGCCGGCGGGAAACATCGGCTTCTCCTCCCAGAGCGGCGCGCTCGGGCTGGCGCTGCTCGAAGCATCTGAGTCGCGCGGGCTCGGTCTCTCCGCGTTCGTCTCGATCGGGAACAAGGCGGACGTCTCCTCGAACGACCTGCTCGAGTGGTGGGAGGACGATCCCGCCACGGAGGTGGTGCTGCTCTACCTCGAGTCATTCGGCAACCCGCGAAGGTTCGCGACGCTCGCCCGCCGCGTCGCCCGGAGGAAGCCCATCCTCGCCGTGAAGAGCGGGACCACTCGCGCCGGGGCTCGGGCGGCGAGCTCGCACACGGCCGCGCTCGCCGGCTCAGAGGCTGCAGTCGACGCGCTCTTCCACCAGGCGGGAGTCATCCGCGCGGGCTCGCTGGAGGAGCTCATCGATGTGGCCACGCTGCTCTCGACACAGCCGATGCCCCGAGGTCGCCAAGTCGCCGTGCTCACGAACGCCGGCGGCCTCGGAATCCTGTGCGCGGACGCCTGCGAGGCGGCGGGACTGGAGCTGCCGCCACTCGCCGAGGACACGATCCGGGCGCTTGCGCCGCTGCTCGCGGACGAGGCCAGCCTCGCCAACCCCGTCGACATGCTCGGATCGGCGTCCGAGGCGTCATACGAGAAGGTCCTGCCGCTGCTGCTGGCCGACCCCGGCGTGGACGCCGTAGTCGCGCTCTTCGTTCCGGCGGTGAGCGCGACCGCCGAGGCGGTCGCGGCGGCAGTCGCGCACGCCCATGCGGCGGGCGGCGACAAGCCGGTTCTCGCCGTCGTTATGAGCGCGGACGGCATCCCGTTGCCGCTGCGCGAGGAACGTCGGGCGGTCGCCGCCTTCGCGTACCCCGAGTCCGCGGCCCGCGCGCTCGGCCGCGTCGCCGAGCGAGCCGACTGGCTGCGGCGGCCGCTGGGGACGGCGTCCGAGCTCGACCGAATCGACAGGGACGCTGCGCTCGGGGTCGTCGAGCGCGTCCTCTCGGAGACCGACGGCCGCTGGCTCGAGCCGCGCGAGACCCGGGAGCTGCTGCTTGCCTACGGAGTTCCGCTCGTGCCGGAACGCATCGCGTCCTCACCCGACGAGGCGGTCGCGGCGGCACAGGCGCTCGGTTACCCGGTGGTCGTGAAGACCGCCGAGGCAGGCGCACACAAGACCGAGACGGGCGGCATCGCGCTCGACTTGACCGGCGAAGAGGCCGTTCGGGCCGCCGCGGAGCGAATCGGCGGTCCCATCGTCGTGCAGCCGATGGTCGTCGGAGGAACCGAACTGCTCGCGGGCCTCGTCCAGGATCCGGTCTTCGGCCCGCTCGTCGCCTTCGGGCCTGGAGGAGTGTTCGCAGAGCTCATCGGCCAGGCGTCATTCCGGATCGCGCCGCTCACGGACGTCGACGCCCGAGAGCTCGTGTCGGAAGGGAAAGCAGGCCGGCTCGTGCGCGGGTTCCGCGGCGCCCCGCCGGCGGACGCCGAGGCCCTCGAGGACCTCCTGCACCGGCTGGCCCGCCTAGGCGACGACATTCCCGCGGTCGCCGAGCTCGACCTGAATCCCGTGCTCGGGCTGTCCGAGGGCTGCGTCGCCGTCGACGCACGCGTGCGCGTCGAGCGACCGCCGGCTCACGTGCTCACGAAGACGTGGTGAGGTCCGCTCGTTCCGTAGAAAGCCGTGGACGCTTGCGCGGTTTCTACAGGTGTCTCCGGATCCGCGATGGAGGAATCTCTCTCTACCAAGGAGGTGTTCCATGAAGACCATTGTTCTGGGTTACGACGACACCGTGCCGGCGAAGCGCGCACTCGAGCGCACTGCCCAGCTCGCAAAGGCGTTCCACGCGAACGTCATCGTCGTCAGCGTCGCTCCGGTTCTGGCACCGGCTGCGCACGGGATCGGCCCCGTCGATCCCGCCGATCCTCCCGAGCTCCATGAGGAGCAGCTCGAGCACGCGAGAGTGCTGTTGCGCGAGCGGGGAGTCGAGGTCGAGTCCCATGCCGCTCTCGGCGATCCCGCGGAGATGATCCTGGACGTGGCGCAAGCGCGGCACGCCGACCTGATCGTCGTCGGGGCGCGCGAGGTCGGGCTCGTTCAGCGGCTGCTCGGCCAGAGCGTCAGCGGCGCAGTTGAGCGGAAGGCGCACTGCGACGTCCTAGTCGTGCACTGACAGGGCTCGCGAATGGCTACAACGACACACGAGCTCAAGGGGCACGCCGACGACGCCGACGAGCTCGACAGGCTGGCGACCGAGGCCGATGACGCTGCCGCTCACCTGGCGATGGACGTCGAGTCGGTTGCCGACGCCTGCGAGATCGTCGCCCGCCAGGTTGCGGAGTTGCGGGCCGACGTGGCGAGACAGCGCGTAAGGCTCGCCGAGCTGACAGGCGCTCATCGATGAGCGGTCCGGCGCACCAGAGCCTCGCGGTCACGGTCGCCGAAGCCCTGCAGGCGGCGTCATTGGATCTTCCGACCACTCGAGCCCGTCTCGAGGCATCCGGCGGAGGCGTGCAAGTCGTGCACTCCGCCGCTGCCTTCGAGATCCGCGTCGAGGTACTCAACTCTCCGGGGCCGGGTGCGTGGCGTCGGGAACGAGTGGACACGCTGTACGTCGCGCTCGACGGGAACGGCATCCTCGGGGTGGAGAACGTCGGTCCGCTGACGCTCGCCCTGGGCGAAGCCGCAGTCGTACCGGCCGGTGCCCGACACGTCGTGTTCGGCAACCCTCGACTCAGCCTGCTCGTCGTGTCAGCCCCCGGTTGGGTCCCCGTCGCACCGCTCGCTGCTTGCCGGCGACCGTAGGATCGAGGTCGTGAGCCAGCTGACCGCCGAAGGCATCGACGCGCTCGACCGCTACTGGCGTGCGGCGAACTACCTGTCGGTCGGCCAGATCTACCTGCTCGACAATCCGTTGCTGCGCGAGCCGCTGAAGCCCGACCACGTCAAGCCGCGGCTGCTCGGCCACTTCGGCACCGTGCCCGGCCTGAACCTCGTGTACGCGCACCTCAACCGGGCGATCCGCGAGCGAAGACTCAGCGCGATCTTCGTCACGGGACCCGGGCACGGCGGGCCGGCGAACGTGGCCAATGCCTACCTCGAGGGCACGTACAGCGAGCTGTACCCGGACATCGCGCAGGACGCGGACGGTATGCAAAGGCTCTTCAGGCAATTCTCGTTTCCGGGTGGCATCCCGAGCCACGCCGCCCCCGAGACCCCCGGCTCGATCCACGAGGGGGGCGAGCTCGGATATGCGCTCTCGCATGCGTTCGGCGCCGCGTTCGACAACCCTGACCTTCTCGTCGCCTGCGTCGTCGGAGACGGCGAGGCCGAGACCGGGCCGCTCGCCGCGAGCTGGCACTCGAACAAGTTCCTCAACCCGCGCGTCGACGGCGTCGTGCTTCCGATCCTGCACCTGAACGGCTACAAGATCGCGAACCCGACCGTGCTCGCGCGGATCCCCGAGGACGAGCTTCTCGACCTCTTCCGTGGTTACGGCTGGGAGCCGCTACTCGTCTCGGGCGGGTTCGACGGCGAGGAGCCCGGCCCAGTGCACGAGCGGTTCGCCGCGGCACTCGAGGAGGCTCTCGACCGCATCGACGCGATCCAGAGGGCCGCACGCGAGAACGGCGCGAGCGCCTCAGGACGTTGGCCGATGCTGATCCTGCGAACACCCAAGGGCTGGACGGGGCCGCGCGAGGTCGACGGAAAGCCTGTCGAGGGGACTTGGCGCTCCCACCAGGTGCCGCTCGCCGGTGTGCGCGACAACGCCGAGCATCTCGCGCAGCTCGAGGAGTGGATGCGCAGCTACCGGCCGGAGGAGCTGTTCGACGAGGGCGGCAGACTCGCGGCCGAGCTCGCGGCCCTGGCTCCCGAGGGCGATGCGCGGATGAGCGCCAATCCGCACGCGAACGGCGGCGAGCTACTGCGCGATCTCGTCCTCCCGGACTTCCGCGACTACGCCGTCGACGTGCCTGCTCCGGGCACGACGTCGAGTGAGGCAATGCGCGTGCTCGGGGGACTCCTCCGGGACGTCGTCGCCCAGAATCCGGACAACTTCCGTGTCTTCGGTCCCGACGAGACGGCCTCGAACCGCCTCGGCGACGTCTTCGAGGTCACTGCCCGGGCGTGGGAGGCCGAGATGCTCCCGACGGACGAGGGTCTCGCGCGCGAGGGGCGCGTGCTCGAGATCCTCTCCGAGCACCAGTGCCAGGGCTGGCTCGAGGGGTACCTCCTCACCGGTCGCCACGGCGTGTTCAACTGCTACGAGGCGTTCATCCACATCGTCGACTCGATGTTCAACCAGCACGCGAAGTGGTTGAAGGTCACGCGCGACATCCCGTGGCGGCGGCCGATCGCGTCGCTCAACTACCTGCTCAGCTCGCATGTCTGGCGTCAGGACCACAACGGGTTCTCCCACCAGGATCCCGGCTTCATCGATCACGTCGTGAACAAGAAAGCCGAGATCATCCGCGTCTACCTGCCGCCCGATGCAAACACGCTCCTCTCGGTGGCCGACCACTGCCTGCGCAGCCGGCACTACGTCAACGTCGTCGTGGCCGGGAAGCAGCCCGCGCTCGACTACCTGTCGATGGAAGACGCGATCGTCCATTGCACGCGCGGGCTCGGCATGTGGGCGTGGGCCTCGAACGACGACGACGGTGAGCCCGACGTCGTGCTGGCGTGCTGCGGCGACATCCCGACGCTCGAGACGCTCGCCGCCGCGGCGATTCTGCGCGAGCACCTGCCCGAGCTGAAGGTCCGGGTCGTGAACGTCGTCGACCTCATGCGCCTCCAGCCCGAGGCGGAGCATCCGCACGGGCTTCCCGACACCGAGTTCGACTCGCTCTTTACGACGGACCGACCTGTCGTGTTCGCGTACCACGGGTATCCGTGGCTGATCCATCGCCTGACCTATCGACGCGCCGGGCACGCCAACCTGCACGTGCGCGGCTACAAGGAAGAGGGCACTACGACGACGCCGTTCGACCTGGTCATGCTCAACGACCTCGACCGGTTCCACCTCGTCATGGACGTCGTCGACCGTGTCCCAGGCCTGGCGGCGGCCGCGGGACACCTCCGGCAAGAGATGGTTGACCGCCGGCTGCGCGCGCGCGCATACACGCGCGAGCACGGCGACGACGATCCCGAGATCCGCGACTGGACCTGGCCGTTCTGAGCGAGTTGGGCGCGATCCTTGTCGTCAACGCCGGTTCGACGAGCCTGAAGCTCCACCTGGTCGACGAGGACGAGCGCGTCGAAGTGGTCGAGTCGTTGGAGGTCGTTGGTGCATCGGAGGTCGAGGCCGTGGGTCACCGAGTCGTCCACGGCGGCCGGCACCTGGTCGAGCCCACCATGATCGACGACGCCGTCCGCGCGTCGATCGAGGAGCTTCGGTCGATTGCGCCCCTGCACAATGCGCCGGCACTCACGGGGATCGAGGCGGCGACACGCGCGGTTCCCGGAGTCCCGCACGTCGCAGTCTTCGACACGTCCTTCCACGCCACGATGCCCGTCGAGGCTGCGACCTACGCGCTTCCCCCGGTGTGGCGGGACGAGTGGGGGATCCGGCGCTACGGCTTCCACGGGCTCTCCGTTCAGTGGTCTTCCGAGCGAGCGTCGCAGCTTCTTGGCGCCGCCCGCTCGGAGCGACTCGTCGTCTGCCATCTCGGCGGCGGCTGCTCGGTCACGGCAGTTCTCGGCGGACGCTCAGTCGACACGACGATGGGGTTCTCGCCGCTGGAAGGTGTGCCCATGGCGACGCGGTCCGGGTCCATAGACCCGGGCGCCCTCGTCTACGTCCAGCGCGAGCTCGGCTTGTCCGTAGACGACGTCGACCGCGTCCTCAACGAGGAATCCGGACTCGAAGGTCTGTCGGGAGGGAGAGGTCTTCGTGCGCTTGAGGCATCGGATGACGAGTCCGCGCGCCTCGCACTAGGCGTCTACACGCATCGGATCGCGGGCGCCGTCGCCGCGATGAGCGTTGCGCTGGGCGGGCTCGACGCGCTGGTCTTCACGGCGGGGGTTGGCGAGCACTCGCCACAAGTCCGGACCGACGTCTGCGCGCGTCTCGGGTTTCTGGGCATCGAGCTGGACCGCGAGCTGAACGAGCGCTCGACCCCGGATGCCGACATCGCGACGTCCGGATCGAAAGCTCGGATTCTCGTGATCGCCGCCCGCGAGGAACTCGTCGTCGCCCGCGCCGTACGACAGCTGGTTCCGGCGCGGTAGCTGCGGAGAAGTACTCAGCGCGATCGGAGTCGGCGCGGATGCGCGCAGCTCCACCGACGAGGAAGCTCGAAACACGAGCACATCGAAGGAGGGCTGACGAATGAAGCGCATCCTGATCGCAACCGACGGCTCCACGGCCGCGGACCAGGCGGTAGAGGCCGGCGTCGACCTTGCTGCGCACGAGGGCGGGGAAGTGTTCTTCGTCCATGTTGTGCCGCTGTCTCACCTCGTGTCGATGAACGGCTTCGGTCTCATGGGACACATGCCCTACGAGCCCACGTGGTCGGACGAAGAGATGCTCGATGACGCCCTGGCGCTTGCCAAGAGCGAGGACGTGCTCGCTACGACCGAGCTCCTCCGCGGCGACCCGGTCAGCGCGATCGTCGTCTACGCAGACTCGATCGACGCCGACCTGATCGTCGTCGGGTCGCGCGGGCATGGGGCGATCGCCTCCGCGCTCCTGGGGAGCGTGTCCCGTGGCGTCTTGGCCCACGCAAAGCGCCCAGTGCTGATCGTTCGGGCCGCTCCGGTGCGGGAGCCGGCGGTCGCGTGACCGGGTCGGCCGAACGCTACTGCGCGCTGAAGCTCGGGCTCGGCGAGCGCGAGGCATGTCGCCGAGCCGCCTGTGAACTGTGGGACGACGGTAGGTGCGTGCTCGAGTAGGTGGGGCCGCCGAGATCTGGCCATCGCCCACGCTCGCCTGCATCTCGTCGAGCTGAAGGCTGCGCTGGCAGCCGCGGCGAGGAGCGACGACGAAGGCCGTACGCGCTCGCTTTTTGTCCGGCGGCTCAACGAAGAGCAGACAGCCGAGGCCTAGGTACTTCTCCGCAACGACGGCGCGGCTCGACTGCACGTACCTCGCGTAGATGTGCCGATGCCGCTCGTTGCCTCCCGCCCGACACTGGGCGCGTCAGTGCAATGAAGTGCTCACCCGGGAGGTGGAGCGATGAAGGGCAGAAGGATTTGGGAGATCGGCGGATTTGTCGCAGGAGGCGTTCTCATCCTCTTCGGCGCCGCTGCGATCTACATGGGCGTCGACGGCTATACGACCGTCCAGGACTCTCTGAAGGACGAGCAGGTCTTCTTCAGCGAGGCCGCGGACGAGGATGCCGCGACCGACAAGTACGCGTCCGAGTGGTATGGCGAGCAGGTCACGACCGGCGAGCAGGCCCGCGCCTTCGCGAAGATCATGCGCGAGCACCAGCTCGAAGGGACAGAGGGGCTGACCTACGCCCAGATGGGCCGGTACATCGCCGCCGACAACCCGGACGATCCTGCAGGGACGAGCGACGAGGAGGCCGCGCTGACGGACGAGGAGGGCAATCCGATCTCGAACCCCGCCCGGCAGAGCTGGGTGACGGCGGTCGCGATCACGACGGCCCTCAACACGAGCTACATGGCCGAGCAGCTTTCGATCTTCGGCATGGTCGTCGGGGTCGCGCTGCTGCTGACCGGCATCGGGCTCGTGATCCTCGCCTTCGCCGTGTTCGGCCGCGAGCCCGCAACGGAGGCCAAGAGGTCGCCGGCGTCCACGCAGCCGGCAACAGGCTGATCCGGGGAAGACGGAGGCCCGGATCGCAAGCTGCTCCGACCTCCCGGAGCACGAAGAGGGCGGCTCAGCCGCCCTCTTCACCGTTGATCGGTACTTCGCCGCAATGCGAATCGGAGGCAGGCCCGATGCTCGTTCCCGCGCGGGAGGCGAGAGTGGAGGCGACCGAAGGGAGGACACGATGAGAGTGCAGGAGATCATGACGCGCGACGTATTGACGATCGGCCCGGAGGCCGACCTCCGCGACGTCGCCAGGATCTTCGTCAAGACCGGCATCTCGGGCCTGCCCGTCTGCGGTGCCCGGCGGGAGGTGCTCGGCGTCGTCTCGGAGGGGGACATCCTCCTCAAGGAGCAAGGCCCGCCGCTCGAGAGCGGGAGACACTTTCGGTTCCGCCGCACGCGCAGCCCTAGGGAAAAGAAGGCGAGCGCGATCAAGGTAAAGGACGCGATGTCGGCGCCCGCGATCACGATCTCGTCGTACTCCTCCGTCGGCCGAAGCGGCGCGCCTCTTGACCGAGCACGGGATCAACCGTCTTCCGGTGCTGAAGGGGGACGAGCTCGTCGGCATCGTCACGCGCACGGACCTCGTTCGCGCGTTCGTGCGCTCGGACGAGGAAATCCGCCGCGAGATCGTGGAGGAGCTGCTCCGCAGGACTCTCTGGCTCGAGGTCCCGGAGGCCATCGGGGTCGACGTCGAGCGCGGTGCTGTTCGGCTGAAGGGGCACCTGGAGCGACGCAGCGACGCAGCCCTGCTCGAGCGGCTCGTCGCCCGGGTGCCGGGCGTCGTCTCGGTTCAGGCGGATCTGAGCTGGACGACCGACGACACCAGCCGCAAGTCGAAGCGGGAGCCGCGGTGGACCGCGGGGCGAAGCTAGCTCTCTAGCGGACGACGAGCACGTCGCACGGGGCGCGACGGACGACATCCGCGCTGACCGAGCCCAGCACACGGCTGAGCGCGCCCCGCCGACCGACGACGACGAGGTCGGCGCCGATCGCCCTAGCCGCCTCGACGACCTCCTTCGCAGGGTGGCCGCACGGCTCGAGATACCGGGCCGTGACCTGCCGCCGCAGGAGCTGCTCGCGCGCGCGCTCGATGGTTGAACCCTCGGGCGCGCCCGCCCGTCGAACGTGAACGACGGTCAGTCTCGAGCCGTAGCCTGCGAGATCCGCGGCGGCCTCGAGCGCGCGCTCGGACGCATCCGACTGGTCGTAAGCAACGACGATCGTTCGCGCTCCAGACGCCATGGGCCGGATGGTGCAGTGCCTGGTAAGTGGTCGCGTCCGCGAGCGACCGCTGGAGTCTGCGGACAACTACGTATCCGCATGACCGCGAGCTCTCTCTCGGTGGACGCGTGAGGATCTGTGTGATTCCACCCGCGGTCTGCCGCGTTCTACCGATGTTTCGCCCGGGCGCCGGCGGAAGTCTGGGTGCGTGAAAGGAGGGAAGACATGAGCACCAACGCCATCGGCCGCGCACCCCGGCGAGGCCTGGATCTCGCGGCCCGAGTCTCGGTTCACTGGCTGTGGCTCGCGGGCGGCCTCGTGCTGTCGTTCACGGTGCCGTTCCTGCTCGCCGACGTGCTCGCAATCGATCGCGACGTCTACTACGGGATCCTCGCGACTGCCGTCTTGGCCCTGCTTCTGGCCTGGGCTCGCTCGACGGGCTACGACCTGGGGCGAGCAGCGAAGCGACATTGGGTCGCGGCGCTCGGACTGGGCCTCGCCGTTGCCGGCCTGCTCTCGGTGATGGTCGTTCGCACCGAAGACGCGACTGCACGTCCCGACGGTATCGAGCTGGTCGGCGCCGTCCTCTGGCGCGGCGTCGTGTACGGAGCGACGGACGGCCTGCTCCTCTCCGTGTTTCCGATTCTCGTCGTCTTCGCGGCATTCGCCGGAACCCGACTCCGCGAGCGCTTGGCGGGCAACCTGCTGATCGGCGCCATCGCGATGGTCGCGTCGCTCACGATGACGGCGACGTACCACGCCGGCTACAGCGACTTCAGGTCGGAGAAGATCGCCAAGCCCATGCAGGGAGACCTGGTCTGGAGCCTTCCGACGCTCGTTACGCTGAATCCTGTCGGTGCACCGATCGCGCACGTCGGGTTGCACGTGTCCGCAGTGCTCCATAGCTACGAGACGGACACGTACCTGCCGCCTCACGAATGACGCGGTGCGGTCCGGCTACTCGGGCTCGAGCAGGCCCTCGGACAGCGCATGGCGGACGAGGTCGGCCCGGCTCGAGAGGCTCAGCTTCTGCATGATGTGGGCCCGGTGGGTCTCGGCGGTGCGGACCGAGATATAGAGCTGCTGGGCGATCTCCTGATTCGTGTGGCCGAGCGCCAGCAGCCGCAGGACCTCACGCTCGCGCTCGGACAAGGGATCCCGCTCGGCGCGGCGTCGCTCTTCGGCGTCGTCGGCAATCAGCTTCGCCCCGAGCGCGGGATGCACGTAGCGCTCGCCTGCCGCGACAGCGCGGATCGCGGCCACGACCTCCGTGTCGGCGGCCTCCTTCAGGACGTACCCGCTGGCGCCCGCGTCGAAGGCTGCGCGTACGTACCTCGGGTCGTCCTGCATGGACAGCACGAGCACCCTGGCGTCGGGAACCGCTTGCAGTACCGCGGGCATGCCTTCGATCCCGCCCTTTTCGGGCATGACGAGATCCATCAGCACGACGTCGGGCTTGCCCTCGATCGCTTCGAACACGGCGCGGTCGGCGTTGGGGGCCTCGCCGACAGTCTCGATGTCGTCCTCCGCGTCGAGCAGGCGGCGCAGTCCCGAGCGCACGACTGCGTGGTCGTCGACGATCAGCACCCGGATCACGCGACCGGAACCTCGGCCTTCAACATCGTCCCCGCGCCTTCGCTCGCCTCGATCGTGAAGCGGCCGCCGAGGAGAGCCGCCCGTTCGCGCATGCCCACCAACCCCAGACCGCCATCCCCGGCCATCTGCGGATCGAAGCCCTTCCCGTCGTCTTGGACGGTGAGGACAACGGTGCCGGCACCTTCGCTCAGGCGAATGGTCACTCGCGCTGCCTCCGCATGTTTGACGACGTTGGTCAGCGCCTCCTGCACGGTGCGGTAGAGCATGGTCTCGATGTCGGTCGGCAGACGTCGATCTCCGAGGGTCGAGTGCACGTCGACCGAGAGCGCCGACTGCTCGGCAACGGTGTCGCGAAGCCGCTCGAGAGCGGGGACGAGCCCGAAGTCGTCGAGCGCCGCAGGGCGAAGCTCGACCGCCAGCCGACGGACAGCCTGCAGCGTCGAGACGACGAGGTCACGCAGCTCGGACGCGGCAGACCGGCCTTCCTCGGTGTCGATGCGGTCCTCGAGCGACTTCAGCCCGAGGAGGATGGACGTGAGCGCCTGACCGGTTTCGTCGTGCAGCTCGCGGGCGAGCCGCGCACGCTCGAGCTCTTGCGCCTCGACAACGCGGCGAACTGTATCGCGGCTCACGCGTTGCGACAGATCGACCGCGATCGCGGCGCGCGCCGCGAGCGACTCGGTGAGGCGCACGTCGTCGTCGGTGAAGCTCGACGTGGCGCCGAGCTTGTCGTGCCCGATGACGACGCCGATCGAACGGGCCCGCACGACGAGCGGCACATAGAGGGCCGAGCGAACGCCCATCCGGCGGGCGGCCTGCTGATCGATCTCGGGGTCGTCGAGCACCGAGTCGACTCTCTCGCTCCGGCCCCGTTGCAGGACACGGCCCGTCTTCGACCCGCCGAGCGCAAGCTCGACCCCGACGAGGCCGTAGGCGTCCGACCCTTCCCCGTCCGCAGCCTCGACGCGGAGGTCCTCGCGTCCCGGCTCGGGCAGGGCGATGAGGACCAGACGCGCGTTGATGAGGCCTCGCAGCCGGCGGGCGACCAGACCGAGAAGCGGCTCCAGCTCGAGCTCTCCCGCGAGCGCCTCGCCGATCTCGTTCAGCGACTCGAGGTGGCGCAACCATCGGTTCGAGGTCTCGTACAGGCGCGTGTTCTCGATCGCGACGGCAGCCTGGGCTGCGAGGAGCTGCGTCAGCTCCGCGTCCTCGTCTGTGAAGGCGACTCCACCGTCCTTCTCGGTGAGATAGAGGTTCCCGTACGCGACGCCCCGCAGGAGGATCGGCACGCCGAGGAAGCTCCGCATGGGCGGGTGATGGGCGGGGAAGCCGACCGAGCGAGGGTCGTCGCCGAGGTTCTCGAGGCGCAGCGGGTGCGCCTCCCGGATCAGCACGCCGAGGATCCCCCTGCCGCGCGGCAGGTCGCCGATCGCCGCGTGCGTCTCGGCATCGATTCCCGTCGTCAGAAAGCGCTCGAGCCCGGTACCCGTCTGGTCGATCACGCCGAGTGCCGCATAGCGGGCACCGGTGAGCTGGGCCGCTGTCTCGACGAGCTGCTGGAGGAGAGCGTCGAGCGACAGCTCCGAGCTCAGCGCGATACCCGCATCGACGAGAACTCGTAGGCGATCCAGCGCTATCGGCTGAGACATGTACCTCCCTCGGACCGACGTCAGCCTAGACCCACGAGTCCGGCACTGCTTTCGATTCTGAATGAGCGACCGCGCACGCGCCCGTAGTTCTCCGCAACGCAACTTCGGCCGCACGCCGATGCCGATGGGACGCGCTTCGCCGACCATTCCGGCATGACCACGCTACCCCTGACCTGGGACGCGGTCGAGTCCGACCTGAGGGTCGCCGACGCGATGAATCGCGGGCTCATTCGCTGCGCTCCCGACGCTTCGCTGCGCGCGGTCGCCGCACTCATGAGCGACGAGCGCGTGCACTGCGTCGTCGTCATCGACGACCCCTCCGACAAGCACTCGCTGTGGGGCGTCGTCTCGGATGGCGATCTCATCGCGGCGGCGACGGTACGGTGCCTCGACGAGCAGCACGCGGCGGGCACGGCAATAAAGCCGGCGGTGACGATCGGACCTTACGAGTCGCTCGCGCGCGCCGCTCAACAGATGACGAAACACGGCGTGTCGCACCTCGTCGTCGTCGATTCGGCGAAGGATCGCCCACTCGGCGTCATCTCGACGCTCGATCTCGCACGAGCGCTCGCGGCGGCGTGGTCGCCTTCGCCTCCGAACAGCAAGTAGGTACTTTGCCGCGCCCGATGCGCGGGGCAGTGCCGATTACGTCGCGTGACGGCTGACGGAGACTCGAGCAGACGAACCAAGGGAGGCCCGATGAACCCGCCGATCGTGGAAGCCCGCTTGCTCCGCAAGACCTACGACACCGGGGCCGTCAAGGTCGATGCGCTCCGCGGACTGGATCTCGCGATCGAGAAGGGCGAGATGGTCGCCATCATGGGTCCGAGCGGCTGCGGAAAGACGACGCTCCTCAACTGCCTCTCGGGCCTCGACTCGATCGACGAGGGCGAGATCCTCATCGAGGGCACGCCCCTCTCGGAGATGTCCGACCGCGAGCGGACCGACTACCGCGCGCGACGGATGGGCTTCGTCTTCCAGTTCTACAACCTCATCCCCGTCCTCACGGCAGCCGAGAACGTCGAGCTGCCGCTGCTGCTCGCGCGCGTTCCCGCGCGCGAGGCGCGCGAGCGGGCGATCGAAGCACTGGGCCTGGTCGGGCTCGAAAGGCGGGCCGATCACGTGCCGGACGCGCTGTCCGGGGGAGAACGCCAGCGCGTCACGATCGCCCGCTCGCTGGTCAACGACCCGGCGATCGTCTGGGCCGACGAGCCGACGGGAGACCTCGACTCGGAGAACGCCGACGAGATCGTCGTTCTCATGCGCCGGCTCAACCTCGAGCGCGGGCTCACCTTCCTGATCGTGACGCACGACATCGCGGTCGGACGCAAGACCGACCGGATCATCCGGATGCTCGACGGCGAGGTCGTCGAAGAGCAACGACTGGAGGTTCCCCATGTACTCGCGAGTCACGCTGCTTGAGATCGACACGATGCGCGTCTCGATGGACGATGCTGCCGCGCTGTTCCGCGAGCAGGTCGTGCCCGGGCTCCGCGAGGAGTACGGCTACGAGGGTTCCGTCGCACTCGCGACACCCGAGGGCAAGGGAATCATCATCACGTTCTGGGCCACCGAGGAAGGCGCGCGTGACGCGACGGGCTTTGCCGCCGACGAGCTCGAACGTTTCGTGACGCTGTTCAAGGCTCCGCCAGGACGCGAGGTCTACGAGGTGGCGTTCGCGGACATGGCGGATGTCGTGGTCGCGTAACCGATGAAGGAGATCTTCGGCATACCGGCCGGCACGCTCCTCGTCGTCCTGCTGACCGGGCTCGCGGTCGCGGTCGTGGCCCTCGGCGTCCTCGCCCTCCGAAACCGGATCCTCGTCAAGCTCGCGCTCCGCAACGTCGGCCGCCGGCGTGGCAGGAGCGCCCTCATCGTGGTCGGGCTCATGCTCGGGACCACGATCATCGCGGCCGCCCTCACGACCGGCGACACGATGAGGCACACCATCCGCTCGACCGCGGTCGCGACGCTCGGCGCGACGGACGAGACGATCGCGGCGAAGGGAGCCCACGACGACATCCCGGGGGCGCTCGGGGCCGCGAGCGGCATCCGCTGGCTCCCGCACCGCGTCGCTGCGCAGGTCGAGCTGGCCACCGAGGACTCGGCGCTCGTCGACGGCGTCACCGGCGCCATCATCGAGCCGGTCGCGGTGCAGGCGCCGGACCAGGGTCAGAGCGAGCCGAGCGTCGTGCTCTTCGCGGCCGACCCGACTCACATGAGCGGGTTCTCGCCGATCGAGGGCTCGGGCGGCGCCGCGCTCTCGCTCGCCGAGCTGCACCGGGGCGAGGTGTTCCTGAACACGAAGGCGGCGCGGGAGCTCCGCGTGGCGCCGGGGGACGACGTGGTCGTGTACGTCGGCGCGGAGCCGACTCCGATGCGCGTTCGCGACGTCGTGCGCTTCGACGGATCGGGTAGCGCGGACGCCTCCCTGCTCATGGCGCTCGACCACGCACAGCGCATGTACGGCCGGCCGGGTGCGATCAGGACCGTTCTCGTCTCGAACCGGGGCGGCGACGTCGAGGGTGCGGCGCTCTCGGACGAGGTCGTGGCCCTGCTCCAGCCCCTCGTCAGCTCCTACGACCTCGAGATCCAGACGCTCAAGGCGGACGCGATCGAGGACGCCGACGCGGCCGGGGACGCGTTCATGACGTTCTTCACCACCTTCGGGACCTTCTCGATCGCGGCGGGCATCCTCCTGATCTTCCTGATCTTCGTCATGCTCGCCGCCGAGCGGCGCGGAGAGCTCGGCATCGCACGTGCGGTCGGATCGCGCCGTGGGCACCTTGTCGAGATGTTCACCTTCGAGGGCGTGGCCTACGACCTCCTCGCAGCGGCGGTCGGCGCTGTCCTCGGGGCGCTCGTCGCGCTCGCGATGGTCACCGTGCTGGCGAGCGCGCTCGCGGCGGCGGACGAGGACGAAGGCTTGCAGATCCAGTTCGCCGTTAACCCGCGGAGCCTCGTGATCGCCTTCGCGCTCGGGTTGCTGCTCACGCTCGTCGTTGTCGCCGTCTCGGCCTGGCGCGTGAGCGTCATGACGATCTCGGCGGCCATCCGCGGCCTGCCCGAGCCGCCAAAGCGCGCGCGCCGGCGCCGCCTCGTGCTGGCGTCGATAGCGATCGCCCTCGGCACCCTCTTCGCGCTATCGGGGGCGAGCTCGGACACCGCGACTCCGACCATGCTCGGCGTCTCGCTCGTCGTCCTCGGCCTCATTCCTCTGCTGCAGGTCGCGGGCGTGCCGGAGCGGGTCGCGAACACCTCGTGTGGGGGTGCGGTCGTCGTGACCCTGTTGCTCCCGTGGGACCTGTGGGAAGCGGTCTTCGGCACGCTCGCGATGGACTTCTCGACCTGGATCGTCGCCGGGCTGCTGATCATCGTCGGAGCGGTCCTGGTGATGGTCCACAACGCCGCGGCGCTGCTCGGCCTCGTGATGGCGATCTTCGGCCGCGTGCGAGTGCTCACCCCTGTCCTTCGCATGTCGATGGCCTACCCGCTGGCAGCGCGCTTCCGCACGGGCACGACGCTCGCGATGTTCACCCTGGTGGTCTTCACGCTCGTGACCGGCACCGCCTCGAACGGGTCCTTCGTTCACGCCATCGGCATCGAGGACTTCGGCGGCGGCTTCCAGGTGCGCGCCGGAACGACGGGAGCCAGGCCGATCGACGACATGGCGGCCGCGCTGAAGCGCGCGCCGGGAGTCGCCGCCGACGAGTTCACGGCCGTCGGGAGCCAGTCGGTGCTGGCGGTCGAAGCCAAGCAGGTCGGCGCCGGACGGCCCTTCGAGACCTACCTCGTGCGCGGGCTCGACGAGCCGTTTCTCCGCCACACCACGTTCGGCCTCGGGGACATCGCGACCGGCTACACGTCCGAGGAGGAGGTCTGGAACGCAGTACGGACGAAGCCGGGACTGGCCGTCGTCGACAGCCTGATCGTCCCGCGGCGGGACAACTGGAACTTCGAGCCGCCCCCGGACTTCGAGCTCTCGGGCTTCTACTTCGAGGAGGGGTTCGACCCGATCCTGGTCGAGGTCCTCGACAAGCAGACGGGGAACCGGACCACGCTCACCGTGATTGGCATCCTCAAGGACACGGCTCCCCGCGAGATGGTCGGCATCTCGACCTCGGACGCGACGCTCCGCGCGGCGTTTCGCGGCCGCATCCGGCCGACGATCCATTACTTCGAGCTGCCCCCCACCGCGGATTCCGTGGAGGTCGCCGCGCGGCTGGAGACCGCGTTCGTCGCGAGTGGACTCGAGGCAGAGTCGATCCAGGAGGTCGTCGACGACGCCGTCGCGGCGAACCTGACGTTCAACAAGCTCATCCAGGGCTTCATGGGACTCGGTCTCCTCGTCGGCGTCGCGGCGCTCGGCGTCATCAGCGCGCGGGCCGTCGTCGAGCGGCGTCAGCAGATCGGCGTCATGCGCGCGATCGGCTTCCGAACGCGCATGGTGCAGGCGGCCTTCCTGCTCGAGTCGTCTTTCGTCGCGCTGACGTCGATCCTGGTCGGGACGGCGCTCGGCCTCCTGCTCGCCTGGAACATCATCCGCGACACGCGACAGCAGCCGAGCTGGGAGAACCTCGAGCTCGTCGTCCCCTGGCTGAACCTCGGTGTGATCTTCCTCGTGGTGTACGCGGTCGCGCTCGCCGCGACGCTCGCGCCCGCGCTCCGCGCGTCGCGGATCCAGCCCGCCGAGGCACTCAGATATCAGTGACGAGAGGCGTCTCGACGCCGCGGCGCACCGGCTCGCGGCCGGGCGGCTGACTGGGCGCCGGCCGGACGGGCGCTGGTGGTGTGTCGCGCGTGACCAGCTCCCCTTGCGGGACCGTAACGGGCTCGCCGTGGTGGGCGATCTCGAGCTGGTCGCCCTCGACGAGCAGGTAGCTGGTGCTCTTCTTCGTCACCTCGACCTTCAGCCGGCGGCCTCGGAACACGAGCCGGAACGCGAGCCGCTCGAGCCGAGCGGGGAGTCTTGGCGCGAACGTGAGCACGCCGTCGTGGTCGCGCATGCCGCCGAACCCGGCCACGGCTGCCGTCCATGCCCCCGCCAGCGACGCGATGTGGACGCCGTTGTGCGTGTTCGCCGCGAGGTCGTGGAGATCGACGAGCGCCGCCTCGGCGAAGTAGTTGTAGGCGAGCTCGAGATGGCCGACCTCCGCGGCGATCACCGCCTGCGTGGAGGCCGAAAGGGACGAGTCGCGGACGGTCAGCGCCTCGTAGTAGGCGAAGTCCCTCGCCTTCTCCTCGTCGCTGAACGCATCGCCGCGCGCGTGCAGCGCCAGCACGAGGTCGGCCTGCTTGACGACCTGCTTGCGATAGAGCTCGAAGTAGGGGAAGTGCATCAGCAGCGGGTACTGGTCCGGCCGGGTGTTCGCGAAATCCCAGACCTCGTGCTCGGTGAAGCCCTCCGACTGCGGATGTACGCCGAGCGCGTCGTCCCATGGGACGACCATGTCTTCGGCAGCGTCCCTCCAGGCCGCCGCCTCCTCGAGGTCGGCGTCGAGCTCGGCGGCATGTCGTGGGTGACGCGCAACAGCGTCGGCCGCGGCCCGGAGGTTGAGCTGCGCCATGAGGTTCGTGTACACGTTGTTGTCGGCGAGGGCGCCGTATTCGTCTGGGCCCGTGACGCCGTCGATGCGGAAGCGGCCGCGGACGTCGTGGTGCCCGAGCGAGCGCCAGAGACGCGCCGTCTCCACGAGCAGCGGGAGGCCGACGTCGCACTCGAAGGCGTCGTCGTCCGCGGCAGCCTGGTAGCGGACGACCGCATCGGCGATTCCCGCGCCGATATGGAAGGCCGCAGTGCCCGCCGGCCAATAGCCGGAGCACTCGTGGCCCCGGATCGTCCGCCACGGGAATGCCGCTCCCCCGAGGCCTAGTTGGCGGGCGCGCTCCGTCGCAAGATCGAGCGTCGAGTGCCGCCAGCGAAGAGCGTCGGCGGCAGCGCGTGGCGCTGTGTACGTCAGAACCGGCAGAACGAAACGCTCCGTGTCCCAGAACGTGTGGCCGTCGTAGCCGGGGCCGGTCAGGCCCTTGGCAGCGATCGCGCGCTGCTCCGCGCGTGCGCCCGCTTGAAGGATGTGGAAGAGCGCGAACCGAACGGCCTGCTGGAGCTCCGTGTCCCCGTCAAGCTCGACGTCGGCGCGGTCCCAGAAGTCGTCGAGGTACTCGCGTTGGGCGGCGAGAAGGCCGTCCCAGCCGGTGTGGCGCGCCTCGGCCAGCGCCGCGACGACGAGGTCTCGCACCGCCGGAATCGACCGCTGGCTCGACCACCCGTAGGAGACGAACTTCACCAGGCTGAGGCGTTGACCGATTCCGAGATTCGCAGCGACCGTGACACGGCCGACGTCCGCCGCGCTCTCGGACGCAATCTGCGTCCCTTCCGGGCCGTCGATGACGTGCTCCATCCCCGCCGCCACCCGCAGACCGCTTCGCTTCGTCGTGTGCACGAGGACCGCACGGGCGCCGTGATGGGAAAACTCCTCGGACTGGAGAGGCGCCTCGAGTGCCGCCGCAGCGCGCGGGTCGGCCGACTGGGGTGGCGCCGGCTCGTTCGCGACCAGCTCGGACTGCGCCACCACACGGAGCGGAGCGTCCACCGGCTCCACCTCGTACATGATCGCGGCAATCGTCCGCTGGGCGAAGGAGACGAGGCGCGTGGAGCGGATGCGGACGTGTGTGCCTGCAGGTGAAGTCCACTCCACTTGTCGGCGTAGCACGCCGGCGCGCAGGTCGAGTACGCGCTCGTGCTCGAGCAGATGGCCGTAGCGGACGTCGAACGGCTCGTCGTCGACGAGCAGGCGGATGATCTTGCCGTTCGTCACGTTCACGATCGTCTGGCCGGATTCCGGATAGCCGAAGCCGGCCTCTGCGTACGGCAGCGGCCGCAGCTCGTAGAAGGAGTTCAGATAAGTGCCCGGCAGGCCGTAGGGCTCGCCCTCGTCGAGGTTCCCGCGCAGCCCGATGTGACCGTTCGCGAGCGCGAACACCGACTCGGTTTCGGCGAGAGCCTCCAGATCGAGGCTCGCTTCGCGCACAGACCACGGCTCGACCTCGAACATCCGGTGGACGCTCATTCCCGGTCGAGCAGCTCTGCGAGGTCGGAGACCACCATGTCGGCGCCCTGCTCGAGCAGCGCCCGTCCCTGGCCCAACCTGTCCACGCCGACGACGAAGCCGAAGCGCCCGGCTCGGCCGGCCGCGACGCCGGCAAGCGCGTCCTCGAAGACCGCTGCCTCGGTTGGGTCGACACCGAGCGCACTGGCCCCGGCGAGGAACGTGTCCGGCGCAGGCTTTCCGCTCAGGTGATCGGACTCGGCCACGACGCCGTCTATCACCTCCTCGAAGAGATCCTCGATTCCTGCCGCAAGGAGGATGTCACGGCAGTTCCTGCTTGCGGAGACGACCGCACGGCGGAGCCCGGCTTCCCGGGCCGCCCGCACGTAGCGGATCGATCCGGGGTACGTCTCGACGCCGTCGCGGCGGATCAGCGACAGCACGAGGTCGTTCTTCCGATCGCCGAGACCGATGACCGTTTCGGCGCCGGAGGGACAGCTCGGCTCGCCCTCGGGGAGCTCGATCCCGCGTGAGGCGAGGAACGATCGAACCCCGTCGTAGCGAAGCTTGCCGTCGACGTACTCGTGGTAGTCCCGCTCGGTGTGGAAGAGCTCAGGAGACGATCCTGTTGCCTCGGCCCACCCGCGCAGGAACGCGTCGAACATCTCCTTCCAGGCCGCCGCATGCAGGGTTGCGGTCTGCGTGAGCACGCCGTCGAGATCGAAGAGACAGGCGCGAATCCCACCGGGCAGGCCCAGCGTTCGGCTCATACGCCGTAGTTCACCGCATGAGACGTGTGGTTTGCCTCCGATGCCCGCGAGAACGTGGCGCCGCACGCTGCTCTCATGAGCCGCGTGGATCTCTACTGGTTGCCACTCGGTGCCGGTGGACGCTCGGTTCGGTTCAACGGACTGATCTACGAGGCGATCATGTCCCGGCTGGAGCGACGGCAGGCGCGCGCGCTGTATCACTCCGCGCTCGAAGTTGGCGTTCCAGAGGGACGTTTCGTCATCGAGGTCGGCCCACCCTGGGCCGGCGGGGCCACGGCTCGCGGAGTCGTCGCGCAAGGGCAGGTCGGTGCGCGCTGGGCCGGCTGCCTCCCGATCTTCCGGTACGAGGTGCGTCGCTGGCGGGACGGCGTCATTCCCGACATCGGCGAGGCCGTCGAGAGCCCGCAGCGCTTGAGCACCGACGTTCGGCATGCGCGACGTCTTCTCGATCTCGTCCCGCTCGTGCCGACACCCGTGTGGGGCCGAGACGAGCTCGGCACCGGCGACATGTGGAACTCGAACTCGGTCATCTCGTGGCTCCTCGCGAGCAGCGGCCTGGCGACTGACTCGGTCCGCCCGCCGAGGAACGGTCGCGCGCCCGGCTGGAACGCCGGACTCGCCGTCGCACGGCGGTCGCTAGTGGACGATGAGCACGTCGCAGTGCGACTTGCGCTGCACGGCGCCGCTGACGCTATGGCCGAGTAGCCGCGCGAGCAGATTCGGCTCACGCGTGCCGAGGACGATGAGATCGGCGTCCCGTTCCTCGGCGAGGCGCAGGATCTCGTCGGGCGCGTCACCGAGCCCGAGCACGGTCTCCACGTCCACGCCACGTTGCCGGAGGATCGTGCCACCGCGAGCCTGCTGCTCGCGGTGTATCTCGGGCGAGTTCCAATGCTCGAAAGGCCCGATCCCGTGAACCATTGCATTGAGGGTCGGTGCGACGCTCGTCACGATGACGTGCGAGCCGAAAGTCGTCGCGAGCTCCGCTGTTCGCTCGAGCGCACGCCTCGCCGGCTCGGTCTCGTCGTAGCCCAGCACGATGGTCTTCATCGAGGTCTCCTTTGTTTCGCCGATCGTCCCAGCACGAGGTCTGGCCGTCATCCGAAGAAGTCCGTAAGCGAGCTCGGACTTCTACGCGGGAGGCGATCACGATCGAGACGTCGAGTAATCTGAACTTGCACATGAGGCGCTCATCCCTAGCGCCTCGATGGGCGACCCCGGCGAAAAGGTCCGTGCTCGGCGGCCCAAGCCTCGACCTCACTCGAGTCCCAGATCGGTCCCGCGGCGAGCCGAGCGAGCGGATCCGGGAAGTCGCTTCGTTGCGTGTAGCGACTCGCTGATCGCTTGCTGACGCCGAGCAGCTCGGCGACCTCGGCAAGTCCGGCAAGGCGCGGGCGCGACATCGAGAGCAGCGTACGCAGGCGGTCGGAAGCGTCGCCCTATGCTGGGATTATTGTCTATGATATAGACAGATGAGTGATGCCGCGTATATGCGCTCACGAGTCGGGAGCTCGACCGAGGATCTCCTCGCGGGCTTTGACAGCTACCTCCGCCGGCGTGGCCGCGCAGCGTCCACCAGGCTTCAGTACTCCTATCCGCTTCGTTGCCTCAGTGACTGGCTCGGCAGTCGTGTCGTCGGCGATCTCAAGGCTGCCGACGTGGAGCTGTTCCTTACGCACTGGGAGGCGGACTTCCGGTCGCGCCATGGCCAGCTTCCTCGTCCGGCGACCATGCGAGGAACGATCGGCGCGCTTCGCGTCTTCTTCTCCTATCTCGAGCAAACAGAACTGCTGATCGGGAGTGACGGCTCTCCGAGCTGCAACCCCGTGCGCACAATCGACGTACCGCAGTGCGTGCAGCGCCCGAACGACTTCCTACGACCCTACGAGGATCGCGCGGTTCTGAACGCTGAGTGTCCTCATCATCATCAGATCATCGTGTGGCTCTTGCGCTATTCCGGCGTGCGCGTTGCGGAGGCTGAGGCACTGACCGTCGCTGACATCGACCTCACAACCGACAAGGAGGCTCTGACTATCCGCGGGAGCAAGTCTCCCGCGGGAACCCGGACGATCCCGCTTCTTCCTCAGCTCCTTCCGCTCGTCGTAGAGCATCTCGCGGTCGTTCGAGAGAGAACGTCCGGGATGCGTGATGCCCCCTTCCTCGCGACCAAGCACGGAACTCCCGTCACGACGAACTACATGTGGCGGGTCGTCAAGCGAGTTGCGTTCGAGGCTGGCGTCAGGCCGATCGCCTGCACATGCGGGACAACCCGGCAGGATCACCATGCATCGGGCTGCCCGCGGACGAGCTCGGGTGAGAATCGGTCCCTGGTTAGCCCGCATACGCTGAGGCGTACCTTCGGGAGCGATCTCATCAACCGCGGTCTTCGCCTCGAGGCCGTCAGCAAGCTCCTCGGTCACTCGAGCACGACGATTACCGAACGCGCGTACGCACAGTTGCTCGCTCCGACCATTCGGAAGGAGCTCTTCGACGCGTTCCGCAACGACGCGCCGTAAGGCGTCCACGAGCTCGCCCGCCAGCGACGCTGTGCTACTCAGCTAGCTGTGGCGAGGCGTCGGTGATCTCGTCGTCACTTGGCGCGTCAGGAGGACCGGGCAAGACCTTCATGTCCCCCTCCGAATCGCGGTAGATGTGCATGTGGACCGTAGTGACCTCGCGCGACACATAGTCCCCACGCAGGAGTTCCTTGAGCGCTAGGACGCGGTCGCGTGGACTGGCCGTGGTGTCTTGCCCGAAGCCAATTCGTCCGAGCTCGTTGATGAGTTCTGCCCGCGTGTGAAGCTTTGGCGACGTGTTTTTGGCAGGTTCCCGCTCGATCACGGGAGCGATCTTCGTAAGCCAGTGATCTAGTTGACGGGCGTAGCGCGACCGGAGGTTCAGGACCGAGCGGGGCTCACCGCGCTTGTCGACGACTCCGCGCTCGGCGATGTCGCTATCGATTGCCTCGAGCGCGGCCGCGAGACGAGCGACCTCGTTTACCGCGAACCGCTGCGTCACCGAAGTCGAAGGAGCGGGTGAGTTCAGCCTCGATCTCGGTGGCCCGTGCGGCGATCAAGCGAGGCGAGTGGACTCCGTACTTCACGGCATTCGTGTTGCCGGGATGCGAGGCAACGAGCGACTCTGGATTTCCGCTTCGGTTCATATGGATGAGTATGCCGCCGGCCACCACGCCCGCGCGCCTGATGCTGATGATCGTGTCAGCACGAAGCGCAGCAGCCCCGCCCGCGCCAACTCTCGGTCCCCTCCCGAACTGCAACACCGGCGATCACGAGTGCGGCTAGCGGGTCGAGCCACCACAGCCCGAATAGCGCATTCCCCAGCAGCCCGACGAGGACGGCGGCCGCGAGGTATGCGCAGAGCAGGTTCTGAGTCCCTTCCCCTCGGGTCGCAGCGGAGCCGAGTCGGTCGGCAAGCCGTCTCTTGGCGACCCCGAGCAGCGGCATCCCGATCAGACTTGTGGTTGCCAGCACGATCCCGAGCCAACTCACGCTTGGCTCGTCACCGGCGATCAGTTGCCGCAGTGCCTCGAACGCGACGATGGGCGCGAGGATGAAGAACTGGGCGGCGACAAGCTTTTGCGCTCGCTGCTCTGCCGCTTCCGAGTGCAGGCGAGCGCCGGTGAACCGCCAGATGATCACTAGGCTCGCGACACCTTCGATGAACGAATCGAGACCGAACCCGATCAGCGCGATCGAGCCGGCAAGGACGCCGAGCACGATCCCGAGGACGCCCTCCGCGCCCATCCACGCCAGGCTGATCCACGAGAGGAGGCGGGCGTTGCGAGCCGCCTGCAGCCAGGCCTCGTCTCGCTGAGGCGCGACGACCTCAAGCTGAATCGGCTGGATGCTCACCAGCGATGAGCCTGCCACAAACTGAGGATGCCGCCCGCGAGCGCGACTACGGCGAGATCGACCGGGCGAAACTGCCTGCGCGTCAACGTTGCATCAAGATCGTGCGCTGATACGTAGGAGTTCCGTCAGCGACCGACTGAGCTCCTCCGCGACGCAGTACTACAGGTGACATGCGCGATCTCGTCTTCGTCGCGGTGGGCATCGCCTTCTTCGCCCTCGCGACACTTTTCGTCACCGCCTGCGAGCGGATCGTCGGGCGAGCCCTGCTCGACGAGCATGACCGATGAGTTTCGAAGACGTAGTCGGCCTTGCCCTGGCGATCGCGGTTCTCGCGTACCTCGTATACGCGCTCCTCCGCCCGGAGAACCTGTGAGTGCCGCTGCTTGGCTGCAGCTCGCCACGCTAGTCGTCGTCGTCCTCGTGACGACGCGCGCACTCGGCGTCTATCTCGCACGCGTCCTTGAGGGCGCTCCCTCGCGCGCTGACCGCGTCTTCCTGCCGGTCGAGCGTGGCGTCTACCGCGTGGCGGGTGTCGACCCGTCGCGCGAGCAGCCGTGGACCGTCTACGCGTTCTCGCTGCTCGCATTCAGCGGCATCTCGGTGCTCGGCCTCTTTGCCCTCCAGCGCACGCAGGGCTCGCTCTTCCTGAATCCGACGGACATGGTCGGCGTGCCGCCTGCGCTCGCGTTCAACACGGCGGCGAGCTTCGTGACTAACACGAACTGGCAGAACTACGGCGGCGAGTCGACGATGAGCCACCTGACGCAGATGTCGGGCCTCGCCGTCCAGAACTTCGTCTCGGCGGCGGTCGGCATTGCGGTGGCCGTCGCGCTCATACGCGGATTCACTCGGCGACGTTCCGACACCATCGGGAACTTCTGGGTCGACCTGACTCGCATCACGACACGCGTGCTGCTCCCGTTGTCGGTCGGCGTCGCGCTCGTCCTCGTCAGTCAGGGAGTTGTCCAGAACCTCGCCGACTTCACCGACGCAACGACGGTCGAGGGTGCCCAGCAGTCGATCCCAGGCGGTCCGATCGCGAGCCAGGAGGCGATCAAGGAGTTGGGCACGAACGGAGGCGGGCCCTACAACGCGAACTCGGCTCACCCGTTTGAGAACCCAAACGGCTTCACGAACCTCGTCGAGATGTGGGCGCTCCTCGCGATCCCCTTCGCCCTCACCTACGCATTCGGCCGGCTCGTGCGCGACCAACGACAGGGCTGGGCGCTCTTCGCGGCGATGTTCGTGCTCTGGATTGGGTCGGCCGGGATTGCAATGGGCTTCGAGGTCGCCGGCAACGCGGAGGTCGAGGCGCTCGGGACGACCGAAGCGGGCAACTACGAAGGCAAGGAGGTTCGCTTCGGCGCGGCCGCCTCCGGCCTCTTCGCGGCATCGACGACGGGCACGTCGACCGGCGCCGTCATCTCCGCGCACGACAGCTTCACTCCTCTCGGGGGCGCCGTTCCTCTCGTGAACATGATGCTCGGGGAGGTGAGCCCGGGCGGCGTGGGCGCAGGACTCTACGGAATGCTGATCTTCGCGCTCCTCGCGGTCTTCATCGCAGGGCTGATGGTCGGCCGAACGCCCGAATACCTCGGCAAGAAGATCCAGGCGACGGAGATGAAGCTCGTTGTTCTGTATCTCCTGATCGTCCCGACGCTGATCCTCGTCTTCGCCTCCGTCTCCGTCGTGCTCGACGAGCCCGAATCGTCGATCCTCAACCCCGGTCCCCACGGCCTCTCCGAGGTCGTCTACGCGTTCACCTCGGCCGCGAACAACAACGGCTCGGCATTCGGCGGCCTGACCGGAAACACCGACTGGTACAACACGACGCTCGGCGTGGCGATGCTCGCCGGCCGTTTCCTCCCCATCGTGCTTGTCCTCGCGATCGCGGGGGCGCTCGCGCGCAAGCAGCCCGTGCCCGTCACCGCGGGAACGTTCCCGACCGGGACGCCGCTCTTCGCCGGGCTCCTCGTCGGCGTGATCCTCATCATGGTCGGGCTTACGTACTTCCCGGTCCTCGCCCTCGGGCCGATCCTCGAGCAGCTGGGCTTGTAGTGGCCAGGCAACCGCGCTCGCTCCTCGACCCGGCGATCCTGCGCCGCGCCGCTGGCGAAAGCTTCCTGAAGCTCGACCCGCGACGGATGGCACGCAACCCCGTCATGTTCGTGGTCGAGCTCGGAAGCGTGCTGGTCACCTTCCTGTGGCTGGAGAACCTCTCCGACGCTCCGACACAAGAGAACGTCTTCGCCGGCCTCGTCGCCGCCTGGCTCTGGTTCACGGTCCTCTTCGCAAACTTCGCGGAAGCCGTCGCCGAGGGTCGCGGAAAGGCGCAGGCCGACGAGCTGCGTAAGACGCGAGCGGCGACCATCGCCCATCGGCGGCTCGCCTCGGGTGAGCTCGAGGACGTCACGAGCGCCGCGCTCCGGCTCGGCGACGAGGTCGTCGTCACCGCCGGCGAGGTGATCCCCGCGGATGGCGAGGTCATTGACGGAATCGCGAGCGTCGACGAGTCGGCGATCACCGGCGAGTCCGCGCCCGTGATCCGTGAGTCAGGCGGCGACCGCTCGGCCGTCACCGGTGGTACGCGCGTGCTCTCTGACCAGATCGTCGTCCGCGTCACCGCCGTGCCCGGAGAGAGCTTCCTCGACCGCATGATCAAGCTCGTCGAGGGCGCGGAGCGCCAGAAGACGCCGAACGAGATCGCGCTCAACATCCTGCTCGCCGGGCTCACGATCGTGTTCCTGCTGTCGGTCGTGACCCTTCAGCCGTTCGCGATCTACTCCAGCGCGGAGCAGAACGTGATCGTGCTCGTCGCGCTGCTCGTTTGCCTCATCCCGACGACCATCGGCGGGCTCCTTTCGGCAATCGGCATCGCGGGCATGGATCGGCTCGTGCGCCGCAACGTCCTCGCCCTCTCGGGACGAGCGGTCGAGGCCGCGGGCGACTGCTCGACACTGCTCCTCGACAAGACGGGAACGATCACGCTCGGAAACCGACAGGCAACCGAGCTGATTCCGCTACCGGGCGTGACCGAGCTCGAGCTCGCCGACGCCGCCCAGCTCGCGAGCCTCGCGGACGAGACGCCCGAGGGCCGCTCGATCGTCGTGCTCGCGAAGGAGCAGCACGGCCTTCGCGAGCGCGAGGTCGGCGCAGGCATGCTCGTCCCCTTCACCGCCCAGACCCGCATGAGCGGCATCGATCTCGACGGCCGCCAGATCCGCAAGGGCGCGGCCGACTCGATCCGCGACTGGATCAGGAGCGCCAACGGGGCGGTGCCGGACGAGCTCGGGCCGATCGTCGATGGCATCGCCGCATCGGGAGGCACGCCACTCGTCGTCGCCGAGAACGGACGCGCGCTCGGAGTCGTGCATCTCAAGGACGTCGTCAAGGCGGGCTTGCGAGAGCGTTTCGCAGAGCTGCGGTCGATGGGAATCCGCACGGTGATGATCACCGGCGACAACCCGCTGACGGCGAAAGCGATCGCGGACGAGGCCGGCGTCGACGACTTCCTCGCCGAGGCGAAGCCAGAGGACAAGATGGCGCTCATCCGCCGCGAGCAGGAGGGCGGGAACCTCGTCGCGATGACCGGCGACGGCACGAACGATGCTCCGGCGCTCGCTCAGGCGGACGTCGGCGTGGCGATGAACACCGGGACGCAGGCAGCGCGCGAGGCCGGGAACATGGTCGACCTCGACTCGAACCCCACCAAGCTCATTGAGATCGTCGAGATCGGCAAGCAGCTCCTCATCACCCGCGGCTCGCTCACGACCTTCTCGGTCGCCAACGACGTCGCGAAGTACTTCGCGATCATCCCCGCGATGTTCGCCGGCTCGCTGCCCGAGCTCGAGCGGCTAAACGTCATGGAGCTCGAGTCAGCCCGCGCTCGGCGATCCTCTCGGCAGTCATCTTCAACGCGCTGATCATCGTCGCGCTCATCCCTCTCGCGCTGCGCGGCGTCCGCTTCCGCGCGCGCTCGGCGGCAGCGGTGCTGCGCCGGAACCTCCTCATCTACGGGCTCGGCGGCATCGTCGTGCCGTTCATCGGGATCAAGCTGATCGACGTCGTCGTCAGCGGGCTCGGGATGTCGTGATGCGACGCCAGCTCGTCCCCGCGCTGCTCGCCTTCCTGGCGCTGACCGTGCTCACGGGGGTCGTCTACCCGCTCGTGGTAACCGGGATCGCACAGGTGGCCTTCCCGGGCCGCGCCGACGGGTCGCTGCTCGAGCGCGACGACGTCGTCGTCGGCTCGCGCCTCATCGGCCAGAGCTTCGACGACGCCGCGCTACTTCCACCCGCGTCCGTCCGCCGCGGGCGACGGCTACGACGGCGCAGCGAGCTCGGCGTCCAACCTCGGCCCGACGAACCCAGAACTTCTGAGCGCGGTGCAGGAGCGGGTCGCGGCGTACCGCGAGCTGAACGGCCTCGCCGCCGACGACGAGGTCCCGGTCGATGCCGTCACGGCGTCCGGCTCCGGCCTCGATCCGCACATCTCCCACGCGAACGCCCGTTTGCAAGCTCCGCGCGTCGCCGAGGCGAGAGGGCTGTCGGTCGACGACGTCCTCGAGCTCGTGGACGAGCACGAGGACGGCCGGCCGCTCGGCTTCCTCGGCGAGCCGGGCGTGAACGTGCTCGAGCTCAACCTCGCGCTCGACGCCGCCGGCTCCTGACGTCACGCTATGGCGATGGCGCGAGGCGAGCTCCGCATCTACCTCGGGGCCGCGGCGGGCGTCGGCAAGACGTTCGCGATGCTGAACGAAGGGCCGCCGGCGCCGCGACTACGGCGAGGACGTCGTCGTCGGCTTCGTCGAGACCCACGGACGCCAGAAGACCGCCGAGCAAGTCGGAGACCTCGAGGTCGTCCCACGCACGCTCCTCGAGTACCGGGACGCGACGTTCGAGGAGATGGACGTCGACGTGGTGCTCGCGCGCAAGCCGCAGGTGGCGCTCGTCGACGAGCTCGCGCACACGAACGCTCCCGGGCTCGCGGAACGAGAAGCGCTGGCAGGACGTCGAGGAGCTCCTGGCGGCAGGCATCACCGTCATCTCGACGATGAACGTGCAGCACCTCGAGTCGCTGAACGACGTCGTCGAGCAGATCACCGGCGTGAAGCAGCGCGAGACGATCCCCGACGAGGTCGTGCGGCGTGCGGACGAGATCCAGCTCGTCGACCTCACGCCCGTCGCGCTCCGCAACCGGCTCGCCCGCGGCGACGTCTACCCCGCCGAGCGCATCGACGCCGGCGCTCGCGAACTACTTCCGCCCCGGCAACCTGACCGCTCTCCGCGAGCTCGCACTCGCGTGGGTCGGCGACCGGGTCGACGAGGCCCTCGCCGAGTACCGGGCGAAGCACGGCATCGCCGAGCCGTGGGAGACGCGCGAGCGCGTCCTCGTCGCGCTGACCGGATCCGCCGACGGCGAGCGGCTCATCCGCCGCGCCGCGCGCGTCGCGCAGCGAGCGAAGGGCGACCTCGTCGGCGTGCACGTGATCCCGCAGGACGGGCTGGCGGCGCCGAGCGCCGCGCTGCTCGTGGAGCAGCGCGAGCTCCTCGACGAGCTCGGCGGGACGTACCACGAGGTCGTCGGAGGAGACATCGGCGCTGCGCTCCTCGAGGCCGCGCGGTCCCTGAACGCGACGCAGATCGTCATGGGCGCGAGCCGCCGGTCGCGCTGGCAGCGGCTGACGCGCGGCTCGGTGATCGGCCGCGTCATCCGCGAGTCCGGGCCCGGAATCGACGTCCACGTCGTCAGCCACCCGGGCGGACGCTCGGAGGACGCGTTCGTCGTCCCGCGAACGCAGCGCCCGGCGACGCTGCCACGCGAGCGAGTGCTGCTCGGCTTCGCGCTCACGGCGTTCTCGCTCCCGCTCCTCACCTGGGCCCTGTCGCACCTCCGAGGCGAGGTCGGCCTCCCGACCGTGATGCTCCTCTTTCTCCTACTCGTCGTCGCGGTCGTCGGGAGTCGGCGGGCTCTGGCCGGCGCTCGCCGCAGCGATCGGCGGCTCCCTGCTCGTCAACTGGTACTTCGTCCCGCCGCTATACACCTTCACGATCGGCGAGGGCGAGAACATCCTCGCCATCGCCGTCTTCCTCGTCGTCGCGGTCGTGGTGAGCGGCTTCGTCTCGCTCGCGTCCCGGCGGGCCGTCGAAAGCCAGCGAACCCGCGCCGAGGCCGAGGCCCTGCTCCGCCTCGCGGGGTCGTCGCCCGCGTCGGCCGTGCTCGACAGCCTGTGCCGGGTGCTCGGGCTCGACGGCGCCGCCGTCCTCCACCGGCAGGACGACGGCTGGCTCGTGGAGGCAGCGAGCGGAGACCGCGTGCCGGAGAGCCCGGAGGCGAGCTCGTTGACGGTCGAGCTCGACGACGAGCACGTCCTTGCGCTCGCCGGTGCACCGATTCGCAGCGAGGATCAGCGCGTGCTCGACGCCTTCGCGAAGGAGCTCGCCGCATCGGTCGAGTTGGGTGAGCTCGAGGCCGAGGCCGAGACCGCCGGAACGCTCGCGGCAGCGAACGAGCTCCGTGCGGCGCTGCTCTCCGCCGTGTCGCACGACCTGCGGACGCCGATCGCCGCGGTGAAGGCCTCGGTCACCAGCCTGCTCCAGGACGACGTCGACTGGACGCCGGAGGCGCAGCACGAGTTCCTGCGGACGATCGACGAGGAGACCGACCGGCTGAACGCGCTCGTCGGGAACCTGCTCGACATGAGCCGCCTGCAGACCGGCGCGCTCGAGATCAGCTCGACGCCGGTGGGCCTCGAGGAGGTGCTGCCTGCCGCCGTGCGGAGCCTCGCCGCGGCCGACGGCTCGATCGAGGTCGACGTCTCCGAGTCGCTGCCCCGCGTCTACGCGGACCCGGCCTTCTCGAGCGGGCGCTTGCGAACGTGCTCGAGAACGCCGTGCGCTTTTCGCCGCCCGGAGTCCGGCGCGCGTGACGGCGGGCGCGGTCGACGGCGTCGTGGACGTACGAGTCGTCGACCGCGGGCCGGGCGTCCCGCAGCCGAGCGCGAACGGCTCTTCGTCCCGTTCCAGCGCCTCGGCGACTCGTCGCAGGGCGAAGGCGTCGGCCTCGGTCTCGCCGTCGCGAAGGGATTCGTCGAGGCGATGGGCGGCGAGATCGAGGTCGAGGACACACCCGGCGGCGGTCTCACCGTCGTGCTCCGCCTGCGAGCAGCAGCTTGACCCGCATCCTCGTCGTCGACGACGAGCCGCAGCTCCTCCGCGCGCTCGGGACGAACCTGAAAGCGCGCGGGTACGACGTCGATCTCGCACCGACCGGCGAGGCAGCTCTCACGCTCGCCGCGCGCAAGCACCCAGATCTCGTCATCCTCGACCTCGGGCTGCCCGGAATCGACGGCGTCGAGGTGATCCGTGGGCTCCGCGGCTGGACGCGCGTTCCGGTCATCGTCCTGTCGGTGCGCGAGACCGAGCGCGCCAAGGTCGAGGCGCTCGACGCCGGCGCGGACGACTACGTCACGAAGCCGTTCGGGATGGACGAGCTGCTCGCTCGGTTGCGGGCGGCACTCCGCCGAGCAGCGCCGGGCGAGGAGGAGGCAGTCATCGACACCGGGGACTTCTCCGTCGACCTGGCCGCAAAGCGTGTGACGCGGAACGGCGGTGAGGTGCGGCTCACGCCGACGGAGTGGCACATCGTGGAGGTGCTCGTGCGCAACCCCGGAAAGCTCGTCACCCAGCGCCAGCTCCTCCAGGAGGTATGGGGCCCGCAATACGAAAAGGAGACGAACTACCTACGCGTGTACCTCGCGCAGATCCGCAAGAAGCTCGAGCCTGACCCCGCGCACCCCCGGTACTTCCTCACCGAGGCGCGGATGGGCTACCGCTTCGTACTCTCGCCATGATCCACCTTCGGGTCGTCGCTCCGCCGGAGCTCGCCGATGCGACGCACCGCGTCCTCCTCGACCATCCCTCGGCAGTGAACGTGGTGCGCCTGCGCGACGTGGCCGAGCGCCCCGTGGGTGATCTGTTCGAGTGCGATGTCGCCCGTGAGGACGCGAGCGTGGTCATCGCCGAACTCCGCGAGCTCGGGCTGGAGCGCGAGGGCTCGATCGCAGTCGAGCCGGTCTCGGCTCTCGTGTCAGAGGCTGCGCGGCGTGCGGAGGAGGTCGCTGTGGGCTCTCCCGCCGACGCAGTGGTGTGGGAGACGGTGGAGTCCCAGACCTCCGAGAGCTCTGAGCTCTCGCTCAGCTTCGTCGGCTTCATGCTCCTCGCCACGATGATCGCCGCCCTGGGGATCATCCAGGACTCGATCATCCTCATCATCGGAGCGATGGTCGTCGGCCCCGAGTTCGGGCCTCTCGCCGGTCTCAGCGTCGCCCTCGTCCAACGCCAAGGGACGCTCGCAGGGCGTTCGCTCAAAGCGCTGGCCGTCGGCTTCCCCGCAGGGATCGGCGCGGCGCTCCTCCTCACGCTGGCTCTGCGGGCGTTCGACTCGGCCCCCGACGTACTCACGGAGGTGTCCCGGCCCGCGACCCTGTTCATCTCGCATCCTGACGAGTACTCGATCCTCGTCGCGCTCCTCGCCGGCACCGCTGGCGCTCTCTCGCTGTCGACGGCAAAGTCTGGCGCCCTCGTCGGCGTGCTCATCTCGGTGACGACCATTCCGGCCGCAGCGAATGTGGGTGTCGCGGCGGCTTACGGCGACTGGTCGGAGGCACGAGGCGCTGCGACCCAGCTCGCGGTCAATCTCGACGTGCATCGTGGTCGCCGTCGTCACGACTCTCTCACTTCAGCGCGCCGTCTACCGACGGCGCCGGCGGGCATTGATGCCGCCAACCTGAGCGGGCTCGTGCAGGCGGCCGTCGACGCGGTTTTTAGCTTTCAGGCGACCCGGCTCCCGTCGCTCTCCAATATCTCCCCGAATGCGAGGTATTAGCCAGCGTTATTCTCCGCTTGCACTCCTCTGAAGATAGCGGACTGCTCGTCTGTGGCCGAACCAGACAACGACCGTGGGCTCTACTCGGGCACCTCGAGCCCGGGCTCCGGTGTGTTCGTGTCTCGGGCTCGGTCAGGGTCGAAGACAGGATTTCCGTCCTCATCGCGTAAGAAGTTGAGAGTTACGTGGGTCACCGAGTTCGCTGGCTCGAGATCCGCGAGACGTTCGATGGCAGTCAAACGGTCGCGCGGCGTAGCGGTCGAGTCGTCGCCCAAGGCGATCCTTGGAGCTCCCGAACGTAGTCGGAACGGCCGATCTGTCGGCCCTCGGAGTTACGGGCCGTCTGCCGATCGATTGCCGGTGAGATTTTCGCCAGCCAGCGATCGAGCTCCCGCGAGATTCGCGCACGGTATTTGAGGATGGAACGAGACTCCCCGCTTCGATCGACGAGTCCGCGCTCGTCGAGCTCATGGTCGATGGCGTCGAGTATCGCCATGCAATGCGCGACCTCGTGCACGGCAACTCGCTGCGTGGCCGTGAACTCGAAGGCGCGAATGAGTTCCTCCTCGATCTCGCTCGCTCGAGGCTCGATCAGACGGGGCGAGTAGGCGCCGTGTCGTGCGGCGTTCGTGTTGCCCGGATGGGCGGAGACGAGCGTTCCGGGGTTGCCGTTCTTGTTCACGAGAAGGAGTATGCCGCCGGCGACCACGCCGCCATTAACGCTGCCCCATGTCACAGTCGCCGGATACACTGACAGCGGCGTGCGGTTGCTCCGACAGACAACGCGGGCGGCTGAATCGTTGGGTAACAAGTTCTCCGATCCGCCCTCCGGACTTGGCTTGAACAAGAGGCTGAAGCGGCGTTTCGGTAAACAAATCGGCGGACTTCTAATCCGCGGGTCGCAGGTTCGAATCCTGCCGGGCGCATCCGACCAGCAGGGTCTGAAGTCTGTCGCCTACGGTGACCCGGACGGCGCTCACTAAGCCCCGGAAACCGCGCCGCTCGCCAAGAGTGCGACAGCGGCGACGTTTCCCTTTCTGCTCGTACAGCCGGATCGCCTCCTGCGACGGCGGCCGCCGACTCCTCCGGCTTGCCCGCGAGGCGCAGGACCTCGGCGAGATCGGCGAGCGCCTGCGCGTGGAGATCGAGGTAGTCGGTGCCCGAGGCGATCGCCGTCGCTTCGCGGCCGAGGCGCTCGGCCTCTTCGAAGTCACCTCGGCGCGCCAAGAGCTTCGCCCGCACGCGCCGCCAACCGACCTGCGCGTCGGCGTCCTCGGGCACCGTGAGCCGCTCGGGGGGCCAGCGCTCCGTCAGCTGCAGAGCCTCCTCGTCGCGACCTTGCACGAAGAGCGCCTCCACGAGCAGCGGTGCGACGCTCGAAAGAAAGCCGCAGCTCACCGACCCGCTCGAGGCCCTCGCAGGCGGGACGCAGCTCACGCTCCGCCGCCGCGGCATCGCCTGCGAGCAGTTCGACAGAGGCCGCCGCGGGTCGCGTGTGCGAGTCGAGCAGGACCTGCGAGGCCGTGCTCCTCCGCCAGCGCCTTCGCCTGCGAAGTCAGACTCGCGCGCGACGTCGAAGCGCCCCGCATCGCCTCGAGTTGTGCGCGCTGCTCGAGGAGAGCTACCTCGAGTCGCCGGTTCGTCTCTGTACGCGAGCGGATCTCCTCGAATCGCCCGAGCGCCTCCTCGACGGGCATCGGGCCGCGATGCATCGCCGCGATCACGTACTGGAGGCTCTCGGCCTCCTGGGCCCGGTCGCCCGCGTTGCGCGCGTACCGCGCCGCCCGCTCGAGATCCTCGAGCGCGGCGGCGGCCTCGCCCTTCCAGAACCGGAGCTTCCCGCCGAGGCAGAGCGCTCGCGCCAGCCCCGCCTCGTCACCAAGCTCCTCGAAGACCGTAATCGCGGCGTCGAGCTCGCGCAGGACATCCTCCTCGCCCGACACCCGTCTGCGCGGGCCTGTGGAAGCGGAGTTCTGCGAGCGCGACCGCTGCGTCGGCGGCCACCCCGCGCTCGCCCGCCGCCTGCCCGCGCTCGACCGCCTCCGACAGCATTGAGTCCGCGCGCTCCATCTGACCTGCCTCTCGAGTGCTCGACCGAGAGACGGGCAGGAGCTCCAGGCGTCGCCGGTCGTCCGAACGGAAGCAAGGCGACGGCTCGCTCGAGCAGGTTCGCCGCCGCCGGCGTATCGCCACGGTCGTCCGCTCGCCTGCCCGAAGCGGCGAGACGCTCAGCGGCGCGCGCGGCGAGCACCCGCGCACGCTCACCGCGGGGTCCGAGGTCCGCCACGGACCGGTGCGCCTGCTCGAGGTGGTAGCCGACGATCTCGTCGAACTCTTCTCCCCTGCCGTCGAGCCAGTCCGCAAAGCGCTCGTGCAGCTCGGAGCGGAGCTCCTTCGGGATGCGCTCGTACGCGGCGTCCCGGATCAGCATGTGCCGGAAGCGGAACGTGTCCTCGATCGCCTCGTGCGGGCGGATCAGCTCCTTGCGGACGAGCGCCGCGAGCTGCGCGCCCGGGGGCCGGCGCCGGTCGGGCGCCAGAACTCCGAGCGCCTCCCACTCGAACTCGAGCCCGACGACGGAGGCCCGCTCGAGCAGATCCCGCTCCTCGTCGGGGAGCGCATCGAGGCGCGCGGCGAGGAGCGCCTGGATCGTCGCCGGCACGCGATCGGTCTCACCCCCTTCCGCCAGCATGGCCAGCAGCTGCTCGACGAAGAGCGGGTTTCCCTCGGCGACGTCACGGATCCGGGTGCGCGCTTCCTCGTCGAGCTGCGCTCCGCCGAGCAGGTTCTCGATCAGCTCTTCAGCTTCGCTCTCGGCGAGAGGCTCGAGAGTAAGCGTCTCGGCACTCGCGCGACCCGCGCCCCAGGCCGGGCGCTCGTCGAGCACTCCGGCCGGGCGAGGCAGAGCAGCAGCAGCGGTGCGTCCCGCGTCCAGTCGGCGAGATGCTCGATCAGGTCGAGAAGCGTCGGCTCGGCCCAGTGGATGTCCTCGAACACGAGCACCAGCGGCGCTCCGGCGCGCCGACGCTCGAGCGCCTTGCGAACCGCCCAGAAGATCTCCTCGGGAGCTCCGGCCGCGAGCGCGGCGTCGAGCTCGTCCTCGGCACCGGCAGCGGCGAAAATCTCGCGGAGCGGCCAGTAGCGTGATCCCTTCGCCATAGGGCAGGCAGCGGCCGGAGAGCACGAGCGCTTCGCCGCGCAGCTCGGCTGCGAGCTCCTGGGCGAAGCGTGACTTCCCGATGCCCGGCGGGCCGAGCACCGTCACGAGCAGAGCAGCGGCGTTCCGAGACGGCTTGGTCGAACGCGCGTCGCACACGGCGCGAGCTCTTCCCGCCGGCCCACGAACGGCGCGTCGAGCCGCCTCTCGAGGGCCGGCGCCGCGCTCGACAATGCGCAGCAGGCGGTAGGCAGCGAAAGCATCCGTCTTCCCCTTGAGAGCGAGCGGCTCGACCGGCTCGACCTCGACCGCGTCGCGAGCGAGCTCGAGCGTCTGCCCGCCGAGCAGGATCTCGCCCGGGGCGGCCGCCTGCTCGAGACGTGCGGCGACATTGACCGCATCGCCCGTCGCGAGCCGCTCCCTCGGACGCCTGCCTGACCCGCCACGACCTCGCCGGTGTTGACGCCGATCCGCGCTTCGAGGCGAACGCCGAACTCGCGCTCGAGCTCCGCGTTCAGGAGGTCGAGCCGCTCGCGCATCTCCGATGCGGCACGCAACGCGCGCAGAGCGTCATCCTCGTGCAGGGTCGGGATGCCGAAGACGGCCATGACCGCGTCGCCGATGAACTTCTCGACCGTCCCGCCGTGGCGCTCGAGGACGCCCTTCATCTCTTCGAAGTACCGCGACATGACGCGGCGCAGCGACTCCGGGTCGAGCCGCTCGCCGAGCGCCGTCGAGCCAGTTACATCGGCGAAGAGCACGGTGACGGTCTTCCGGACCTCCCGAGCTCGATGGCCGCCAGCGCCTCGCCACAGCTGCCGCAGAAGCGGAAGCCGTCAGGGTTCTCTTGACCACAGCTAGGGCAGCTGAGCAAGCGCAAAGCGTACGACGGCGATAGCGATCTCGCAGCGTGGGGACGAGACTCTTACGTGAGCCGCTGGCGCGGTGAGTGCGAGGTTCGAGGTCCAGCATCGAGCGAACCGGCACGCGTCGTTGTCCAAAGAACCAACATACGACGCGAACCGTCGGATAACAAGATCTCTGCGTGGCCACCGAGATTTGGCTTGAACAAGAGGCTGAACCGGCGTTTTCGTAGACAAATCGGCGGACTTCTAATCCGCGGGTCGGAGGTTCGAATCCTCCCGGGCGCATCAGGCGTGTCGAACTCAGCCTTCTGACACCCTCTCCTCGATCGCCTTGTTGGACAATCGCACCGAGACGGACTATCCCTCCGCGCTGCAAGCGACGGTGGGCTGGTCCGCGTCCGCAGCCGCGAGTCCCTACGCTTGCTTCGTCGAGCGGAGCTTCCTGCATGGACCGCGTTGAAGCGGTCGTCATCGGCGCAGGGGTTATGGGCCTCGCGGTGGCGCGCGCGTTGGCGACGGCTGGACGCGAGGTCGTCATCCTCGAGGCCGAGAACGCCATCGGCACGCACACGAGCTCGCGCAACTCGGAGGTCATCCACGCCGGGATCTACTACCCACAGGGCTCGCTCAAGGCGCGTGCCTGCGTGGAGGGTCGGCAGCGCCTGTACGCCTACTGCGCGGAGCGTGGGGTGCCGCACCGGCGCTGCGGCAAGTTGATCGTCGCCACGGACGCAGCGCAACTGGACGAGCTGGAGGGCATCCGTCAGAGAGCGCACGCCAACGGCGTCACCGATGTCGTGCGCTTGAGCGCCGAGCAAGTTCGAGCACTGGAACCGGAGTTGCAATGCGTGGCGGGATTGCACTCGCCCTCCACGGGGATCATCGACAGCCACGCCCTGATGCTCGCCTACCTGGGTGATGCCGAACGCGCGGGTGCGATGCTCGCGTTGAAGAGCCCGCTCGACAGGGGCGTGGTGCGAACCGGCGGCGTCGAGTTGCACGTCGCGGGCGCCGATCCCATCCTGGCCGCGTGGGTGGTGAACAGCGCGGGCCTCCGGGCGCCGAGCCTTGCGAGGCGCATCGAAGGCTACCCCGCCGAGCTGGCGCCGCCCGAGTTGTACGCCAAGGGCAACTACTACACGCTGGCAAGGCGCCCGCCGTTCTCGCACCTCGTCTACCCGGTGCCCGAGCCGGGAGGACTGGGCGTGCACGTGACACTCGACCTCGACGGGCGTGCGCGCTTCGGCCCGGACGTCGAATGGGTCGACAGGATCGACTACACGGTGGATCCGCGGCGCGCCGAGCGCTTCTACGCGGCAATCCGGCGCTACTGGCCTGGGCTGCTCGATGGCGAGCTCGAGGCCGGCTACGCCGGCATCCGTCCCAAGATCTCGGGCAAGGACGCGCTCGCCGCAGACTTCCTCGTGCAGGGTCCGCGCACGCACGGTGTGTCGGGCCTGGTGAACCTGTTCGGCATCGAATCGCCCGGGCTGACCGCTTCGCTGCCGCTCGCCGACGCGGTGCTCGAGCAACTGAGATAACCGCCGCGCCGCGCCTACCTCGGCAGCCGATCAGCGGCGGCTGCGCATCGCGAAGCGCTCGTCCGACCTGCGCCGGAAGACTCGCTCGGCGCGGCCCTCGAACCAGCCCGCGCTCACGTCCGACGACGGCGTGTCGAAGAGCGGCACGAATGGCTTGAGGTCGAGGACGGGGGTGCCGTCGAGGAGATCGAGGCCCTCGAGGACGACTGACGAGTCTCCGACAGAGACGAGGCGCGCGAGCGAGAGGCCGACCGGGTTCGGCCGGCGAGGGGAGCGGGTCGCGAACGTCCCGTGCGTCCGGTCGTCGAGGAACGTCGGCACGGTCGAGTCCCAGCCCAGCGTCTCGTGGAGGTGGGCGACGACCCACACGTGCGAAAAGCCCTCGAGGTCGGCGAGGCAGCCGCGGTGCGCCTCGGAGATCTCGATCGTCGACTCGCCGCCCGTGTCCGCCATCGCCTGCAGCGGCATGCCGTCGAGCTCGGAGTGAGGTGAGGCGACGTACCCGATCGGCCGGTAGACGACCGGCTCCACCGTTCGGCTGTCGAGCAGCGCCTCGACGAAGGACAGAGCGGCACGCGCGACCGACAGCCTCCAGAGCACGAGCGTGCGCTCGAAGCCCTCCGCGGACGCGAGCTGTCGCTCGAGTGCCCGCTCAGCGCGCGCGAGTACGAGTGTCTGCTCGCGCAGGAGCGGCCCCGCGTCGAGGCCGGCACGGTCGTGGAAGAGGAGCTTGAGCATGAGCTCGGAGCGCAGGTCGCGGATGTGCTCGGTCGCGCCACCGCGCCAGCGCTTGAAGGCCGCGCGGCCGCGGCGGGTCGCACCGAGCGTCGTGCGCGCCGGCCCTGCGTCGCTCGGCGCCGTCCCCCGTGCCTCGGCGAGGCCGGCTTCACGCAGCTGCGAGAGGGCGCGGTACACGAGCGGCCGCTTGACCGTGTACACCCGTCCGATCTCGCCGGACCCGGCGAGGGCCTGCGCGATCGCCCACCCGTGCGTGGGCCGCTCGCAGAGGAGCCCCAGGGCTGCCCACTCCGGGAGCGAGGGCTCGGTGCGAGGCGGGCGGCTCATCGGGCGAGCAGCACCTCGGTCGATTTGACGATCGCCGTGACCTCGTCGCCCTCCGCGAGCCCCATCTCCTCGGCGCTCGTTCGCGTCACCACGGACACGATCTCGTTCTCACCGACCCGGACGACCACCTCGGCCATCACGCCGCCGAGCTTGATCGAGGTCACGGTCCCGCGGAGCTGATTGCGTGCGCTGAGCTGCACCTGCCACCTCCCGCTAGTCGAAAAATAACTACCGCTCTGGTAGCGTAGCCGCGGGTCGCGATGAACCGAAGACACTTCCTCATCAGCACGGTTGCGGTCGGCGCGGGCACGCTTGCAGGCCCGCTCGTGCCGACGGCGGGCGCAGTGACCGACGAGGATCTCTCGTTCGCGAACTTCGGCGCGGCGGGCGAGCTCCTGCTCAAGGACTTCTACACGCAGGCGCTCGAGGCCAAGCTGCTGCGCGGCCCGGGGTACAGGATCCTGCGGCAAGGCCGGTCGGCTGCGGCGAGGCACGCAAGAGCGCTGTCCGCGCTCCTCGAAGGAGCCGGCGACACGCCCCCGGCAGAGGAGGACTTCGCGTTCACCTGGCCCGCCCGGACGTTCCGCACGGCCGACTCGATCCTGTCCACCGCGCTCGGCGTGCTGCGCGCGCTGCAAGGCTCGTACGAGAGCGGAGCCGTGTCGGCCTCCGTCGCGTCGTACCGCGTCCTCTACTCGAGCCTCGCCGTGAGCGCAGGCCAGCAGATCGGCGCCTTCACGGCGCTGTCCGGGAAAGCGGAGCTGCACCCATTCCCCGTCGCCCTCGACCTCGAGGCCGCGAGCGCGGCGCTCGACAGGTACCTCGGCTGATGAGAATCCGGCTTGCGGCAGCGCTGATCGTCGTCGCGTCTGTGGCCTTGTCGACGTTCGCTGCGACGGCCCGCCCCCAGGCTCGGCCCCTGACCATTTACGCGGCCGCGTCACTGACGGACGTGTTCAGGAGCTACGACTCCGCGCAGAACTACAGCTTCGCCGGGTCGAACACGCTCGAGACGCAGATCAGGAACGGCGCCCCCGCGGACATCTTCGCGTCGGCCGCGCCGCTCAACACACAGCGCCTGTTCCGGGAGCGGCTCGTCGAGAGACCCGTGACCTTTACGTCGAACCGGCTCGCGCTGATCGTGCCGAGGTCGAATCCCGCTGGAATCCGCTCCGTCTACGACCTGAAGCGAAAGCCCGTGAAGCTCGTGATCGCCGCCCCGGCCGTGCCCGTCGGCGGGTACACGCGAACGGTGCTGCGCAAGATGGCCCTGCTCTCGGTGCTCTCGAAGGTCGTGAGTCAGGAGTCGGACGTGCGGGCGGTGACCGGCAAGGTCGCCCTCGGGCAGGCGGACGCCGGCTTCGTCTACGTCACGGACGCGCGCGCCGTGCGCGACCAGGTCACGGTCATTCGCATTCCTGCCTGGGCGCAGCCGCGCGTTCGCTACGAGATCGCGGTCGTGACGAGGTCGACGAGAAAGGCGGCAGCGCGAGCATGGATCAAGAGACTGCTCTCGCCGAAGGGCCAGAGGGCTCTCCGGAGCTACGGGTTCCTGCCGGTGCCCAAGCCGTCGTAGACCTCGTCTTTCGCGCTGCGCTCGTCTTCGCGACCGGCGCCGTCCTGCTCTTCCTCCTCCTGCCGGTCGTCGCGGTCTTCCTGGAAGTGCCGCCAGGCGAGCTCTTCTCGGCGCTCGGGAGCGACGCCGCCGTCGACGCCCTCCGCGTCACGGCCGAGACGAACGCGATCGCGATGGCCCTGATCCTCGGCTTCGGGACGCCGGCCGCATACTGGATCTCCACCCGCCGCGGCACGCTTCGCGACGTCCTCGTCACGATGATCGAGCTCCCGCTCGTGCTCCCGCCCGCGGTTGCAGGCATCGGGCTGCTCGTGGCATTCGGCCGGGCTGGGCTCCTCGGCGAGCAGGTCGAGTGGCTCGGGATCGACATCGCCTTCACGAAGATGGCGGTCGTCCTCGCGGTGACGTTCGTCGCGAGCCCGTTCTACCTCCGCACTGCGATCGCGGCCTTCGAGGCCGTCGATCCCACGCTGCCTGCGGCGGCGAGGACGCTCGGCGCGGGACGAGGCCGCGTCTTCCTCCGCGTGATGCTTCCGCTCGCCCGCGCCGGCCTCGGCGCGGGCGCGGCGCTCGCCTTCGCGCGCGGCCTGGGCGAGTTCGGCGCGACGATCATGTTCGCCGGCTCGCTGCAAGGCGTCACGCAGACGCTCTCACTGGCGATCTACGAGCAGTTCGACGTCGACTTCACGGTCGCGCTCGCGATCAGCGCACTGCTCATCTCGATCAGCGCGGCCGTCCTTCTCTCGATCAAGCTCGCGACCAGATGGCGCTCCGAGTCCAGTTCACTCATCCCCTTCGCACCTTCGCAGCGTCGGCCGACCTGACGGTCGAGCGCGGCGAGACGCTCGCGCTCGTCGGGCCGTCCGGGGCGGGGAAGACGACCGTGCTGCGGGTCGTCGCGGGCCTGCTTCGGCCGGAGACGGGCCTCGTGACACTCGATCGAGCCGTGCTCCTCGACACCGAGCGTTGGATCGACGTCGCCCCGGAGCGCAGGCGCGTCGGCTACCTCTTCCAGGAGTACGCGCTCTTCCCGCACCTCGACGTGCTGCAGAACGTGCGCTTCGGCGCCCGCGACCGCGCGCATGCGCACACGCTTCTCGAGCGCTTCGGAATCGACGGGCTCGCGCGGGCGCGCGTCGGCGAGCTCTCCGGGGGTGAGCGCCAGCGCGTGGCCCTGGCCCGCGCGCTCGCGCGCGATCCCGCGGTGCTCCTGCTCGACGAGCCCTTGTCCGCTCTCGACACGCACACGCGAGCCGCTGTCCGCGCGGAGCTGCGCGAACTCCTCGACACGCTCGGCCTCCCAACCGTGCTCGTGACCCACGACTTCGAGGACGCTGCGACGCTCGCCCACCGCGTGGGGGTCATCAGCGAGGGGCGGATCCTGCAGCTGGGCTCGCCGACGGAGCTCGTCGCGGTCCCGAGCGACGCGTTCGTCGCGAGCTTCACCGGCGCGACGCTGCTCGAGGGGCGGACGGTCGAGTCGCGCGACGGCCTCACGGGTGTCGCGCTCGAAGGCGGTCTCCAGGTCTGGAGCGCGGATCGAGCGGACGGGCCCGTGAACGTCGCGGTCTACCCGTGGGACGTCTCGCTGGGCTCGACGTCGCCGGACGACTCGCGCATGAACCACGTCCGCAGCCCGGTGCTCTCGGTCGCCCCGATGGGGAATCGCGTGCGAGTCCGCGTCGGCCCGGTCGTCGCCGAGATCACCGCCGCGTCCGCCGACCGGCTCGACCTCCGGCCCGGTGCGCTCGTGACGGCGTCGTTCAAGGCGACGGCAGCGCGGCTCTTTCCGCGCTAGCCGCGAGATCGAAGACCATCTCGACCTCGGTGCCGCCTTCGGCCGGGCGCGAAATCGTGTTCTCGCGCGCGAGCTCGTCGATGATCTTCAGCCCGAAGCCTCCGGACGCCTCCCGCCGGCTCGGAGGAGGCATGCCGATCCCGGTGTCGCGGACGACGACCGTGAGCTGGTCGTCGTCGCGCTCGACCACGATGTCCACGCGGCCGTCCCGCCGGCCGTACGCGTGGCGGACGACGTTCGTCACGGCCTCGCTGACGCAGAGCCGCACGTCGTCGACCAGGCGCTTCGTCGAGACGAGCGACGCAACCGCCTCTCCGACGGCGAGACGAGCCACGCGCACACACCGTGGAAGCGCAGGCAGCGAGAGCTCGAGGTAGTTCATGGTCTTGGTCACGTGACCGGTGTACCCGCTTCTGCGCGGGCCTAAAGACCGGACGCGATTAGGCTCGCGCTGCGGCGGGTACGTTCTCGGTCGACCAGTTGGAACTCGGCCCAGTCCCACGACCTGCGGAGCAGGAGGCGAGCACGGTGCACGACCCGCCCAGGGACATACGGATCGAGCGACCGGCCCCGGACACGGCTGTAGCGGTCTTCCTCGGCGAGCACGACATCGCCTCGGGGAAGGAGCTCGAGTCACTGCTCGAGACGCTCGTCGACGAGAACGACCTCGTCGTCGTCGACTTCTCCGAGGCCACGTTCGTCGACTCGACCACGCTCCACCTGCTGCTGCGGGCCCATGCCGCCGCTCGGGTCCGCGGGAGGACGTTTCGCCTGCAGCTCGGGAGCGCGGACATCGTGCGCAGAGCGTTCGAGCTCACCGGTGTCGCGACGCGCCTCGGCTGCGCCGCGTCACGTGAGGAAGCACTGCGCCGTGACGGCGAGCGAGGTTGACGCCGTGGAGCCCTTCGAGGCTTCGCTGTCTCCCGATCTCACGCAGCTGCGAGGGCTCCGGCACGACCTCGCCACCTGGCTCGAACGCGTGGGCGTCACCGGCAGCGAACGCGACGCGGTCGTGCTCGCGACCCACGAAGCCGCCGCCAACGGCATCGAGCACGCTGCTGCGCGGGTCGTCGTCCGCGGCGTGCGCGACGAGGAGAAGCTGCTCGTCGTCGTGTCGAACAGCGGTCGCTGGCGCGGGCGGCCGTCGGACGAGCTGCGGAGCGGCAGCGGGCTCACGGTCATCCGAGGGCTGATGTCGGAGCTCGACATCAACGTCGGACACGGGCGCACGACGCTGCGTATGCGCATGGACCTCGACCCGGGAAGGGACGAGCGCGCTAGACGCTGACGTGGACGACGGGGATGCCGTCGATCTCGTGCGGAAGCTCTTCCAGCTCGCCTCTTTCGAGCCACGTCGCCTCCTCGCCCTCGTGGAGCGCGACCACGATCTTGTCCGGGTGGTGCTCGGCGATCGCGTCGAGGACGGCCTGGCTCGGCAGATCCGGCTTCACCTGGATGCTCGAGGGATCGGCGGGCGCGGCCTCGGCGATGGCCTCGCCGGCTTCCTGCGCCTCCGCCCGCGCCTTGTCCTCGTCGCTCACGAGCCACCGGAGGCGAGACTGGTCGACTGCGGCCATGACGATGCGCACGTCGTCGCCGGGCGAGATCACCTCCGAGAGCGCCTCCTCGGGCACCTCGTCGCTCGCGACGACGACGACGCGGCTCATGCGGCTCGCGAGTCGCTGCTGCCCGTGTCCGAATGTCTGCGCGGTTGCCGACGGGCGGCCCACAGCACGAAGTCGTGCGGAACTCGATCGTGAGCGGGCGCCTCTTCAGGCTGCCCCACCTTCGGCCTCACGAACTCCAGTGACCTGGGCTGCCGCGGCGTTCGCCGCCGCTCCGCCAAGTTGGTCGTCTTCACACGAGACGCATACCTCGTCGGCCGCGCGGCGAAACGTCGTGGGCGCGATTGAGCCGCCGTCGGTTTGAGGCGGTCGGCGGAGCGGGTACCGGGCGGACGTGGCTCGGCGCGGTGGGTGGAGAAGGCTCGGACGCCGCCGGTTCCGGTACGTCGACAGCGCCGGGCGACCGATCGAGGACGAGGCGGAGCTCGAGCGCATCCGCGAGCTCGTGATCCCGCCCGCGTGGCGGGAGGTGTGGATCTCGCCGAATCCGCGGGCGAGGATCCAGGCGACGGGCATCGACGCCGCCGGCCGCAAGCAGTACCGCTATCACGAGAGCTTTCGCGCCGCCCAGGAGCGTGCGAAGTTCGAGGAGCTGCTCGACTTCGCGAAGGCGCTTCCGGGACTCCGGTCGCGCTCCGCACGCCACCTGCGGACCGGGCCGTACGAGCGCGAGTGGGCGTGCGCGCTCGCCGTCGGCCTCATCAACAAGGCGTGGTTCCGGGTCGGCTCGGACCGGCACACGCAGCGCTCGCGGACGTACGGCATCACGACGCTGACGAAGCGCCACGTCACCGTCACCGGCGACGAGGTCGAGTTCCTCTTTCGCGCGAAGAACCGCAGGCTCGTCCGGCGCACGATCAGTAACGCGAAGCTCGCGGGCGGCGTCGCCGAGCTGCTCGAGCTCCCGTACGGCTCACGTCTCTTCCGCTTCCAGCGGGACGGCGAGCTCTACCCCGTCACGGGGCCGCTTCTCAACGAGTACCTCGCCGAGCACATGGGCGAGGGCTTCACCGCGAAGGACTTCCGGACGTGGGGCGGCACGCTGCTCGCGGCCACCGAGCTCGCGCGGCGCGGTCCTGCCGAGGACGAGCGCGGGGCAACGCGGAACCTTGCAGCGGTCATGCGCACGGTTGGGGCCGAGCTCGGGAACACGCCCGCGGTCGCGCGCGACTCGTACGTCAGCCCGGTGGTGGTGAGCGCTTACCAGGCGGGCCGCACGATCGAGGACTACCGAACGACGAACGGCGCCCGCCCGCGGAACCTGACCGCGGACGAGCGCGCGCTCGTCGCTCTCCTGAAGGCCGGGCTCGACTAGCGGGAAACGCGTTCCTTCTCGCGCTCGTCGACCCGGTCCTCAGCCTTGTCGACGACGTCCTCACCCTTGTCCTTGACGTCCTCCCAGGTGTCGCGAGCCTTGTCCTTGCCCTCGCCCCACTTCTGCTGGGCCTCGCCCTCGACTTCCTTCTTCTTGCCCTTGATCCGATCCTTGTCCATGACACCCCTTTCCTTCGCTGGACGGCACGAGGGTGCCCGGTGCCGGCGAATCGCAAAACGGCCGCTCTCTCGTGCAGCGCGTTTCGAGCTTCTGACGGCGGGTACCGGGACCCCGACCACCGAACCCGACGCAAGGAGGAATCAATGCCTGCGGTGATGTCAGCAGAACAGCTGTTCGTCCACGAGTTGCAGGACATGTACTACGCGGAGAAGGCGCTGACGCGCACGCTTCCGCAGCTCGCCCAGGAAGCGACCGACGGTGAGCTCTCGCGTGCGTTCACGGCGCATCTCAAGGAGACCGAGAAGCACGTGACCAACCTCGAGAAGGTCTTCAAGGAGATCGGCAAGGTCGCGCAGCCGCATCACTGCCCCGGGATCGAGGGCATCAAGAAGGAGCACGACGACTTCATTCGCGAGAACCGGCCGACGCCGGTGATCCGCGACGCGTTCCTCACCGGCGCCGCCGCGCGCACGGAGCACTACGAGATCGCGGCGTACACGGGTCTCGTGAACCAGGCCCGCGCGCTCGGCGAGCGCGAGGCGGTCGAGCTCCTGCAGAAGAACCTGCGCGAGGAGAAGGAAGCGCTCCGGAAGATGGAGTCGATCTCGAAGCGCATCCTCAAGAAGTCGAACGGAGGGACGTCGAGAAGGAAGACGTCCTCGCGGAGCAGCACGCGTGCTCGTGCGACGACGGGCCGCTCCCGGACCAAGTCGCGGGCGGCCTCGAGGTAGGCGCCAGGACCGAGCCGGCCGACCTTTCGCGGGCGGCCGGCTCGCGTCGCGTTTCTCGGAGCTCGCCCACGGGTACCGCGAAGATGTGAGACCGCAGCGGCTCGATCACCTGGCGCTCTACGTAGCTGATCCGCCTGGAGTCGCGCGAACCCTGCTCTCGAGGCTGCCGTTCCGGGTCATCGAGGAGACGGACGAGTTCGTGCTCGTGGGCCGATCGCCCGAGCTCGGGAAGCTGACGCTGTTCCGCGCCCCCGGGCCCCGGGAGCGCGGCTCGCTCGTCAACGTCGGAATCGGGATCCCGTGCGCCACGGCCTCGACGACGCTCGTGGCCGGGGAGGGCCTCGACCTCGAGCTCGTCCCGTCCGCGCCCGACGGCGACGTCGACATCTCGCACATCGCGCTGCGGGTCCCCGATCCCGTGAAGAGCGTGCGGACGTGGCTCGCCTTCGGGTTCGAGCGGGCCGGCACCGTGGGGCCGGCCGAGCGCGTCCGGCTCGGGTCGACGTATCTCGTGCTGCACCCCGGGCCGGTCGTCGAGACCCGTCGTCCGCTCCTGAACCATCTCGGGCTCCTCGTCGAGTCGGTCGACGAGACGCGGCGCGTGGTGGCCAACCTCGGCTTCGAGATCGAACGCGAGGTCGAGGGCGACGAGAGCTTCGCGCTCTTCGTCTGCGGGCCTGACGGCGTCGAGGTCGAGTACATCGAGCACAAGCCCTCGTTCGCGTTCGCGTGATCGCCGGCGATCACACCCCGGGCAAGGCCGCGGAGCAGGTTCCCGAGGAGGAGCACGAGCTCGCCTCCGGCCGTCGCTCTCGGACGCCCGCGGTGCTCCTCGGCTCCGTGGCCGGCGTCGTCGGCGTGCTCGTCGCGATCGGGCTCGTCCTCGTCTTCCTCGTCTACTTCCTGGCCTAGGCGTTTACGCACGCGCTCTTCGCCGCGCTTGCCGCGTAGCGTGGCACCGCCCGCTGTTGCTTGACGCGTTTTCGGCCCCCGTTTAGGGTGGCCCCACCTCGACGCGCAACGCGAGGGAGACGCGATGAGACGACAGGCTGAGCCTTTCTCGGCTCTTTCAAAGGCCGGTGCGGCATGCTCGCGCTGATCGCGTCGGCCGGCTGGTGGCAGTTCGGGATCGCGCTCGGCGTCGTCGTGATCGCGATCGCCGCGGTGATCGTCATCGCGATCGTCTTCCTCGCGCTCAGGATCGCGAAGCAGGCGAAGGCGGCCGAGGACGCGGTCGAGGTGATCCGGCAGCAGACCACCGAGCTCGGCGGCATCGCGCGGATCAACGACTCCGGCGTTCGGATCCTGCACTCGGCGCGCGCGCTCCGGAAGGTGGCGGTCGGCAAGTGACGACCCCTCGCGTTGTCGTTCAACGAGTACTGGGCGATCTCGCTCGGCATCGCCGCCGCGGCGGCCGTCGCCGTCGCGCTGCTGCTGATCGCGCTCGTGCTGACGGTCCGGCGCATCGAGCGGTCGGTCGACGGGCTGCTCGAGGTCGCGGGCAAGGTCGGCGCGAACACGGCGAGCATCCCGCAGCTCCAGGCGACGGCGCCCGTGCTGGCGCTGATCGTGGACGAGGCCGTGATCCAGGACGGCTACATGAACGCGCTCACCGACGGGTTCGACGGACGATGAGCGACACCGACCTGCTCATCCTTCTGAGCGTCGTGCTGGCGGCGGTCGTCGTGGCCGTCGTCGCCGTCGCGCTGATCGAGGTACGCAGGGGCCTCACGAGGATCTCGGAAGGGCTCGCGACTCTGGGCTCCGCGCTCCAGGACGTCGAGTCGCAGCACCTCCGGCCCCTCGAGCCCGCGGTCGAGGCGATCAACGCGCAGTTCGACGTCATCCTCGGCGCGTTCCCGGGAATCGCGAGGAAAGCGGCGATCGTGGCCGAGCGGAGGCCCCGATGATCCTCTGGTGGATCGGGAACGTCGTCCTGCTCCTGGTGGTGCTCCCGGTGGTCGTCTACCTGCTCCGCGGCGTGCTCGAAGCCGCGAGGAGCATCGTCCCGAGCGTGCAGCAGATCTCGACCGTTGCGGCCGCCGGGTCGAAGGACCTCGACGCGGCGGCGCTCCTCCTGACGACGCAGGACCAGGTGCAGCAGACGATCGCGGTCGCCGCGAACTACGGCGGCTCCCTCGACGTGATCATCGACGACGCCGAGGAGAGCCGATGAACGCGGCCGGCGCCGTCACGATCATCGCGGTCGCGCTGATCGTCGCCGCGCTCGTCTACTACCTCGTCTCCGTGATCGTGCAGCTCCGGAAGATCACCGCCGGGCTGGACGAGGCGATCGTCGGCGTGAGCGGGATCGTGGAGAAGAGCGCGCCGGTCAACGACGTCGTGACGACGATCAACCAGCAGCTCGACGCAGGCGTCGACCTGCTCGAGGGCCTGCTCGTGAAGAAGGCCGGCCTCGCCGACGCCGTCGGCCTCGTCGACGGCCTCTACCCCGGGGCGGCGGCAGCGGGCCTCCGGAACTTCCCCGAGAGCACCGAGATCACGGTCGCCGCGGATCGGCGAGGTCTACACGAAGGGGACGCTCACGCTGGCGCGGCTCGGCCGCGAGGCGCCGATCGCCGCTCGGGAACCCGGCCGGCCCGGCCCTCCGCGACGTCGAGGGCGGAAGCCTCGCAGCGCGGCTCCTGTACCCGGAGATCCGGCAGACGAGGCCGGAGTCCCTTCCCAGGTCTCCGGTCATCGGCACCGACGCGCCCGTTCAGTACGAGGAGCGGGAGGACATCGGGAAGCCGCGCAAGCGGCTGCCGAGTCGGCCGTGAACCTCCCACGTCGCGATTCCGTACCCTGAGACGAAAGGAGCCCTGTGCAGACCCCTGCGCCATTCGAGTACGAGCGCGCGACCAGCGTCGACGGCGTGATCGCGACGCTGCAGCGGCTCGGCTCGGACGCACGCGTCATCGCGGGCGGACACAGCCTGCTCCCGATGATGAAGCTCCGGCTGGCGAAGCCGAAGCACCTGGTCGACATCAACGACCTCGCCGAGCTCTCGTACATCCGCGAGGAGGGCGCCGAGGTACGCATCGGGGCGCTGACCCGGCACGTCCAGCTCCAGCGCTCGGACGTGCTCGCGCGGCACTTTCCCGCTCTTTCGGGACGCCGAGGACGTGATCGCCGACCCGGTCGTGCGCAACCGCGGCACGATCGGCGGCTCGCTCTGCCAGGCGGACGCGGCCGAGGACCTCTCGGCGGTCTGCGCGGCGGTCAAGGCGCAGGCCGTGATTCGCGGCATCGGCGGCGAGCGGGTCGTCGAGATGGAGGACTTCCACATCGGGCCGTACCAGACCGCGGTCGGCGACGGCGAGCTGCTCATCGAGATCCGGCTTCCGCTGCGGCCGGGTGGCGGCAGCGCGCACGAGAAGGTCGAGCGCCGCGCCGGCGACTGGGCGATCGCGTCGGCTTCCGCGGCCGTCTGGATCGAGGACGGGAAGATCGCCGACGCGGGCGTCGCGCTGAGCGCGGTCGGGCTCACGACGATCCATCTCTCGCGAGCCGAGGAGCTGCTGCGCGGCCAGGCTCCGTCGGAGGAGCTGTTCGCGCAGGCGGGCGAGATCGCCTCGGCGGACTGCTCCCCGACCCCGGACGGTCGAGGGCCGGTCGACTACAAGCGGCACCTCGCCGGCGTCCTCACGCAACGCGCCCTGAGCCGCGCCGCCGCGCGCGCCGGGCAGCGCATGGACTGGAGGGGGGATCGTGAACGTCTCGATAGCGATCAACGGCGAGCAGGTCTCACGCGAGATCGAGCCGCGCCAGCTGCTCGTCCACTTCATCCGCGAGACGGACGGCCTCACCGGCACGCACTGGGGCTGCGACACGTCGAACTGCGGCGCGTGCGTCGTGCTGATGGACGGCGAGCCGGTGAAGTCCTGCACGATCCTGGCGGCCATGGCCGAGGGTCACGAGATCCGCACGGTCGAGTCGCTCGAGGTGAACGGCACGGCTGGACCCGGTCCAGCAAGGCTTCCACGAGCTGCACGGCCTCCAGTGCGGGTTCTGCACGCCGGGGATGCTGATGACCGCTCGCGCGCTGCTGGACGAGAACCCGGATCCGACCGAGCACGAGATCCGCATCGCGATCTCGGGCGCCATCTGCCGCTGCACGGGCTACAAGAACATCGTCGCCGCCGTGCGCTGGGCCGCCGAGCACGAAGCCGCTCGCCGAGACAGGGGGTGTCGGCATGACCACCGTCGAGAACCTTCCGAGCGAGCAGACCGAGCGCCCGATCGGCTTCGGCCGCCTGAAGCGCAAGGAGGACGCGCGCTTCATCCGCGGCCAGGGGCGCTACCTCGACGACATCCGGCTGCCGGGAATGGTCTACGGCGCGATGCTGCGCAGCCCGTACGCGCACGCGCGCATCGTCTCGATCGACACGTCGAAGGCGCTCGCGCACCCGAACGTCGCCGCGGTCATCACCGCCAAGGACCTGGAGACGCTCGGCCTCGCGTGGATGCCGACGATCTCCTACGACACGCAGGCCGTGCTCGCGGGCGACAAGGTCCGCTTCCAGGGCCAGGAGGTCGCGTTCGTGATCGCCACGGACGAGTACTCGGCGAACGACGCGCTCGAGCTGATCGACGTCGAGTACGAGCCGCTGCCGGCGGTCGTCAACGCCCGCAAGGCGCTCGACCCGGACGCACCGATCATCCGTGACGACAAGGCCGGCAGCGCGACAACCTCGCGAGCCCGTTGTGGGAGGCCGGCGACGAGGAGGCGACGAACCGCGCGTTCGCCGAGGCGGACACGGTCGTGACGCGCGACATCATCTATCCCCGCTGCCATCCCGCCCCGCTCGAGACCTGCGGGATGATCGCCGACTTCAACCCGGAGACCGGCCAGCTCGACCTCTACAACGGCAACCAGGCGCCGCACGCGCACCGCACGGTGTACGCGCACGTGGCCGGGCTCGCCGAGCACATGATCCGGATCATCTGCTCGGACATCGGGGGCGGGTTCGGCAACAAGGTCCCCGTGTATCCGGGCTACGTGTGCGCGATCGCCGGCTCGATCGTGGCCGGCGTCCCGGTCAAGTGGGTCGAGAACCGCACCGAGAACCTCGTCTCCACCGGGTTCGCGCGCGACTACGTCATGCGCGCGGAGATGTGCTCGAAGGACGGCAAGATCACCGGCCTCCGGGTCGACGTCATCGCCGACCACGGCGCCTTCGACTCGACGGCGCAGCCCACGAAGTTCCCGGCCGGGTTCTTCCACATCGTCTGCGGGTCGTACGACCTGCAGGCGTCGCACGTGAAGGTCAAGGCCGTCTACACGAACAAGGCGCCGGGAGGCGTCGCGTACCGCTGCTCGTTCCGCATCACCGAGGCCGTCTACCTCGTGGAGCGGATGGTCGACGCGCTCGCGCTGGAGATGAAGGCCGACCCGATCGAGCTGCGGATGCGGAGCTTCATCGCGCCCGAGCAGTTCCCGTACGAGACGACGACGGGCTGGACGTACGACTCCGGGAACTACGCCGAGACGATGCGCGTGGCGATGGACATCGCCGGCTACGAGGATCTCCGCCGCGAGCAGGAGGAGAAGCGCGCCCGCGGCGAGCTGATGGGCATCGGCGTCTCCTTCTTCACCGAGGGCGTCGGCGCCGGGCCGCGCAAGCACATGGACATCCTCGGCCTCGCCATGAACGACGGGGCCGACCTGCGCGTGCACCCGTCCGGCAAGGCGGTGGTCTCGATCAGCGCCCAGACGCAGGGCCAGGGTCACGAGACGACGTTCGCGCAGATCGTCGCCGAGGAGCTCGGCATCCCGCCCGAGGACGTGGAGGTGCGCCACGGCGACACCGACCGCTCGCCGTATGGGCTCGGCACGTACGGCAGCCGCTCGACGCCGGTCTCCGGCGCGGCGGTCGCGGTCGTCTCGAGGAAGGTGCGCGACAAGGCGCGCCTGATCGCGTCGACGATGCTCGAGGCGAACCCGGACGACCTCGCGTGGGAGAAGGGCCGCTGGTACGTGAAGGGCGATCCCGAGAAGGGCGCGCTGATCGAGGACATCGCGGTGCGTGCGTACGACGGCGAGCCGCTGCCAGAAGGGATGGAGGGCGGGCTCGACGCGCAGGTGATCTACGACCCGCCGAACCTCACGTATCCGTACGGCGCGTACATCGCGGTCGTCGACATCGACCCCGACACCGCCGAGGTCAAGGTCAGGCGCTTCATCGCGGTGGACGACTGCGGCGTGCGCATCAACCCGATGGTGGTCGACGGCCAGATCCACGGCGGCCTCGCGGAGGGCATCGGCATCGCGCTGATGGAGGTCCTCACGTTCGACGAGGAGGGCAACTGCCTCAACTCCTCGTTCATGGACTACCTCATCCCGACCGCGCTCGAGTGTCCCGACTTCGAGCTCGGCGAGACGGTCACGCCGTGCCCGCACCATCCGCTCGGGGCGAAGGGCGTCGGCGAGTCGCCGAACGTCGGGTCGCCGCCCGCGATCGTGAACGCGGTCATCGACGCGCTGCACTCGACCCACGGCGTCGACCACATCGACATGCCCTGCACTCCGGCCCGCGTCTGGGCGGCGATGCAGGGACGGGCCGAGCCGCCGCAATGACGATCGGGGCCGTGTCTCCGCGAGCGCAGGAGCTCGCCGCAGAGGGCACGGCCTTCGTGGTCGCGACCGTGGTTCGCGCGCAGCGCCCGACGAGCGTGAAGGCGGGGGACGTCGCCTTCGTGCTCGCCGACGGCACGATCGAGGGCTTCGTCGGCGGCGTGTGCACGCAGGAGAGCGTCCGCGCGTACTCCCTGCTCGCGCTCGAGAGCGGGGAGGCGCTGCTGCTGCGGATACTTCCCGACGGATCGGCCCGCGAGGACGACGGCGCCGGTCGGGGAGGCTTCGGACGAGGAGGGAGCGACGACCATCCAGAACCCGTGCCTGTCCGGAGGCGCGATCGAGGTCTTCCTCGAGCCCGTGCTCCCCGCACCGCGCGTCCTCGTCGTCGGCGACTCGCCGATCGCGGACGCGGTACGTTCGCTCGGCCCGGAGCTCGGGCTCGACGTCGTCGCCGTCGAGGGCGGAAGCCCCGAGCCGTCGGCCGGCGATCTCGCGCTCGTCGTCGCGTCGCACGGCCGCGACGAGCTGCACATCCTCCGGCGCGGGCTCGAGACCGGCGTTCCGTACGTCGCCCTCGTGGCCAGCCGCAAGCGCGGCGCGGGCGTGCTCGCGGACCTGCGTGCCGACGGCGTTCCCGAGGAGCACCTCGAGCGCATCGACGTGCCCGCCGGCATCGACATCGGCGCGCAGACCCCCGCCGAGATCGCGCTCTCGATCCTCGCGACCGTCACCGCCGTGCGCCGCGGGAAGCACACTGCGGCGTTCGACCCCGACCGTGCTCCCCTCGTCCCCGATCCGTCGCGTGCCCCCGCCCCGGCCCTCGCGGTCGACCCGATCTGCGGGATGACGGTCGCCGCGGTCGCGAGCACGCCCTCGCTCGAGCACGACGGCGAGACGATCTACTTCTGCTGCGAGGGATGCCGCGCCACGTTCGAGGCGCAGCAGTCCACCCAGACCTTGCCGTGACGCCGCAGCGGGGCCACCGGCGACGCCGCGGACGAGATCCGCGCAGCTCGTCCCCGACATCGAGACCCTCGCCGTGCGCCTCGCCGACGTCGACTACCTCGTCGACGAGGGCCTCGCGACTTCGCTGTTCCTGAGCCTGCGCCTGCCGCAGCCGCTGCTGCTCGAGGGCGAGGCGGGCGTCGGCAAGACCGAGGCGGCGAAGGCGCTCGCGCTCGTGCTGGACACGCCGCTCGTGCGCCTCCAGTGCTACGAGGGGATCGACGCCGCGGAGGCGCTGTACGAGTGGAACTACCCGCGCCAGCTCCTCAGCATCCGCCTGGCCGACTCGAGCGACTCGCCGCTCGAGGAGGATCAGCTCTTCGGCCCCGAGTACCTGATCCGCCGCCCGCTCCTGCGCGCGCTCGAGCACCCGGGCCCGCGGCCGGCGGTGCTGCTGATCGACGAGATCGACCGCGCCGACGACGACTTCGAGGCGTTCCTGCTCGAGCTGCTCGCGGACGCGAGCGTGACGATCCCGGAGCTCGGCACGATCCGCGCGACGCACCCGCCGGCGATCGTCCTCACGTCGAACGGACGCGCGACCTGCACGACGCCGTCAAGCGCCGCTGCCTCTACCACCGGATCGAGTATCCGACCCCGGAGCGCGAGGTCGAGATCGTGCGCCGGCGCGTCAAGGGCTCGTCGGAGACGCTGGCGGTCCAGGTCGCGAACGCCGTCTCGCGCATGCGCGCGAGCGACGTGCAGAAGCCGCCGGGCATCGCCGAGTCGATCGACTGGGTCGCCGCCCTGACCCTCCTCGGCGTCGAGCGGCTGGACGTCGCGACCGTGGATCGCACACTCGGGTCCGTGCTGAAGTACAGCGACGACCAGGAGGTGATCCGCGCGGCCGGCCTGGAGCAGCTCGTGGGCGGCGGTGACTGACGGCCTTCCGACGGCGTCTTCGGGGTCGAGACGATCGACCTCGACCTCCCGCCGCTCGTCGGGGCGTTCGGCCGCCGCCTGCACGAGCGCGGCGTCACCGTCACGCCCGCCCGCTCCGCCGACTTCGCGCGGGCGCTCACGCTCGTCCGCCCGATCACGCGCCGGCGGCTGTACTGGACCGCCCGCGCCGTGTTCGTCTCGGATCCGGCGGAGGTCAAGGCGTTCGACGCGGTCTTCTTCTCGATCTTCGGGAGCGGCGAGGATGTCGCCTCCGGGGAGCCCGGAGACCGTCGCCTCGACGCCGGACGAGCGGCCGGCGACCGACCGCTCCTCCCGGGACGGGTCGGCGCGCCGCGCGTGTCGTCGGTCGCGGCCGGCGAGCGCGACGACGACGATGCCGCCGAGCTCGAGGTGCCGTTGGCGCTCGCGAGCGACGAGGAGCTGCTCCGGAGCAAGAGCTTCGACGTGCTCGAGCCGCACGAGCTCGCGGAGCTCTACCGGCTGATGTCGCGCCTCAAGCTCGCGACGCCGCTCCGCCTCACGCGCCGCCACGAGAAGGGACGACGCGGGGAGCGCGTCGACCTGCGCCGGACGCTGCGAACGAGCCTGCGCACGGGCGGCGACCCGATCCGTCTCGCGCGCCGGCGCCGGCGGGTCGCGCGCCGCAGGCTCGTGCTGCTCTGCGACATCTCCGGGTCGATGGAGCCGTACGCGCGGGCGTACCTCCAGTTCCTGACCTGCGCCGCGGGCAGCGGCCCGAACGCCGAGGCGTTCGTCTTCGCGACCCGGCTCACCCGCCTGACGCGGGCGCTCTCCTCGCGCAACCCGGAGCGCGCGATCCAGGCCGCGGCGGCCGCAGCGCCGGACTGGTCGAGCGGGACGCGGATCGGCGAGGCGCTCCAGGCCTTCAACGACCGGCACGGAAGGCGCGGGATGGCGCGAGGCGCCGTTGTCGTGATCCTCTCCGACGGCTGGGAGCGCGGCGACCCGAAGCTCGTCGGCGCGGGAGCTCGAGCGCCTCGCCCGGCTGGCGCATCGGATCGTCTGGGTCAACCCGCGGGTCGCCGCCGACGACTTCTCCGTGCAGTCCCGCGGCATGGTCGCCGCGCTGCCGCACTGCGACGCGCTCGTGAGCGGCCACAGCTTCGAGGCACTGGGCGAGGTCGCCGACGCGATCGGAGCGCGCCGAGGTGACCGCCGGGGACTGCAGCGCGCGGCGGTCGCCGACGACGAGCCCGAGTCGTGGGCGAGCGCGACCCCGGTCCCGGGCAGCTCGGTCGGGATGCCGAGCGGCCACGGCCCGAGCCGCGGGAACGTCACGCCCGGCTGGGTGACCGACGAATGACGCGAGCCCGAGCCCAAGAAGTGCATCTACCCGGGATGCGAGCGCCCGGCGGTGCCGCCGCACCCGATGGGCGGGCCGCAGCCCGCGTTCTGCGATCTCGAGGAGCACAACGCGCTGACCGCGCACCAGGAGCGACAGCGCCTCGCAAACGAGTCCGCGCGCAGCGCGTCCGAGAACGAGCGATGATCGGCAACTCACCGACCGAGAGGAGATGCGGCGATGGCTGACGAGGCTTACCGCGCGGTTTTCCTCCGCGTACACCCGACCGGGAAGATGGTGCTCAGCCTGACCACCGAGTCCGACGGCAAGGAGGCCGAGTACGCGCAGCTCGTCGCGGACGAGCTCGGGGTGCCGGCGCTCGACGTGAAGGTCGTTCCCGCGGACACCGACCGCTTCGGCGTCGGTCACGGCTACAACACGAGCCCCTCGGGCGGCGCTCAGGCGGCCATCGTCAGCGCGGCGGGAAAGATCCGCGACAAGGCGCAGCTCCTCGCGGCTGCGGCGCTCGACACGTCACCCGAGAGCCTCGACTGGGTCAACGGCGCCTGGGTCGCGGACGGAGGCGATCCCACGCAGGTCAAGACGGTCGAGGAGATCGCCCTCTACGCGCACGGCACCGGCGTCCTGCCGCCGGGGGTCGAGGGCGGGCTCGACGCGCAGACGGTCTACCGCGACTGATCCTCCTCCTCCCGCCCGATCCCGCGGGTGCGGACGTAGAGGAAGATGAAGGACGCCGCCAGGAGCGCGGAGATCAGGGCGGTCCCGGCCGACACGTCGAGGGCGAGCATGCCGAACCAGAGGAACAGGAAGAAGACGAGCGCCCAGACGAAGCTCGAGATGCCGGGATCGACGATCGGCGCCGGTCGCCACTCGATCTCGAAGACGTCGGACCACTCACGCTCTGCTCCCACGGGAGCCAGGCCCGTGTCACGCCAGGTCGCGTCGAGTGCTGACCGCGACTTCGTCGACGACCTTCAAGGCTCCGAAGAGCGTCGAGTAGGGCGTGATTCCCCAGTCGCTCTGCTTCACGACGGCGCTGCCGCTGAGCCTGCCGTCGTCCGCGACCTCGACCTCCACCTCGAGCGGATGGACGGCGCCGCCGAGCGTGAGCTCGCCCTGGACGGCGATCTTTCCGCCGTCGCCTGGCTGCACCGCGGTCGAGCGGAACTCGATGTCCATGCGCTTCAGGATCTCGTCGTCGATCGTCTGCTCGATGCTCGCCTTGTCGTCGTCCCCGAGCGGCGCCATCCCACCGAAGCCGTCCTGCACGCGCAGAGACGAGGCGTCGGCCTCGAGCACGATGCTCGTCTGCGCGGGGTCCTCCCCGACCTCGAGCGTCGCCCGCCAGGACGTGACCTGGATGAGGAGGTCGTGGCCAGCCTGGGCCGCGGCGCCGGTGCGTCCGGTCTTGATCCAGAGCGCCCCGTTGTCGGGCCCGAACGTGTGCGTGCCTGCCGGGATCCCCATCTCTCGATCGGCCGAGACTCTATGAGGCTTCGCTAAGGTCCGTCGCCGTGGCCGTGGTGCTCGAGCATCCGTTCTCGACCGCCAAGTCGCTCGAAGAGAGCTACGCGACGATCCTCGACCTCGAGCGTGTGGTGCCGTGCGTCGAGGGAGGCAGCGTGCTCGAGAAGACCGGGCCGAGCACGGTCCGGGCCGAGATCGACATCAAGATGGGAGCGATGGGGATGACGTTCACCGGCACCGTGGAGATCGTCGAGCAGGACCCGGAGGCTCACCGGGTGGTGCTGGCGGTCAGGTCGAAGGAGGCCGGCGGCCAGGGCCACGCGGACGCCGACGTCGTGTTCGCGCTCGCGGACGGCGGAGGGACGATCAACACGAACGCGCGGATCACGGGCAAGGCCGCGTCGATGGGCGAGGGTGTCGTCCACGGCGTTCTCGACGCGCTGATCAAGGACTTCGCCGGCAAGCTCGGCGCGCTCTGACCCCTGGCGATGGCGACGATCACGATGCGACAGGTCCGCGAGGGCGAGGTGCCCATCGACGGCGGAACCGCGATCCAGGAGGACCCCGACCGGCCGGTCTTCCACGGCAACGGGCCCGACGACTACGTCTGCGTCACGTGCGGCAATGTCCTGGCCGCGGCGATGCAGCCGGTGCAGATGACGAAGAAGGTTCGGGTCCGCTGCGGGCGCTGCTCGACGGTCAACGTCTCGGTCGTCGACGGCTATGTCGCTCATTCAGGAGGACCGAAGCGCCAGGACTGACGCCCGGTGGCGGTGGTACTCGGCCGCCCCGTCCCCGTCCACCGCCGTGATCCGCAGGAGCGGTGGATGGCCCATCGCCGGAGTCGCGAGGTCGCGCAGCGCGTCGTGGTAGGCCCGCTCGCGCTGCATCCCGCCGAAGCCGAACGCCTTCGAGGCCAGGGCGCGCGCGATGCCGTCGGTCTGCGAGCACCAGGTGCGGCAGAGCTCCTTGTGCTCCTCGACGTCGAAGCCCACGGCGAGGTCGGCGGGATAGAGCTCGAGCGCGGCGAGGCGGAACGACGTGAAGTGCGGCGACTCGTCGATCTCGATCAGCGTCCCCGTCGGCACGTGCACGAGGTCGACCGGGAGCAGCAGGCTCGCGCGCGACGCGTGCAGGACGGAGACGTCGCCCTTGAGGTGGGCGTAGATCTCCTCGAGGACCGCGAGCGCAGCCCGCACCGGCCCGACGAGCGCCGGATCGCGTCGAGCCTTGGCGACGCGCTCGAGCCCGACGTGACCCTGCTCGCACAGCCAGTCGAACGACCCGCTTCCGAGCACGATCCCGTCCTCGGCCGCCGCCTGCGCGAAGGCCTGATGCGCGTCGCCGGGCCCGGTCATTGCTCAGCGAGGCAGCCGCAGCCCGAGCCGGCGCGGCAGCGACGCGACGAACGATGTCACGGAGCCGGGTGCGCGGCCGGCGTCCTCGGCCGCGTCCTTCGCGATCAGCGCTCGGCGGATGAGCGAGCCGCCCGCGTAGCGGAACGGCTCCGGCGGGAACAGCTTCCGCGGCGGCTCCACGATCGCGAGCGCGGTTCGCTCGTCGCGGACGTCGAGCGCGAGGCGCGAGAGGATCTCCCCGCCGAGGTAGGACGGCCCGACCCCGTTTCCGGTGAATCCGAATCCGTAGTGGGTGCGGTCGCGGGATCCAAAGATGGGCAGATGCGTCGGGGAGACGTCGATCGGGCCGCCCCAGGCGTGGGTCAAAGTGCGGCCGCGGAGCTGCGGGAAGAAGCGGACGAGGCTCTCGCGCGTGCGCGCGATGACGCGAGGATCGACCTCGAGGCGCCGCGACGGGCGCGCGTGGCGCCCCATGGTCCCGCCGCCCCAGCCGAAGACGATGCGGTTGTCCTGTGTCGTGCGCGTGTAATGAACGAGCGTCCTGCAGTCGACGATCGCCTCGCCGCCGATCCAGCCGAGCTCCTCGATGACGTCCGGGACGGGCTCCGTGAGGACGATGTGGCTCGACGCCACGGCGAGCGAGCGGCCGTGGCCGGGGAAGTTGCCGGTCGCGGAGTTGACCGCGAGCACGACCGCTCCCGCACGCACGCGTCCGGTACGCGTCTCGACGCTCCCGTCCGGGTGGAGCTCGGTGACCTGCGTGCGCTCGTGGATCCGTAGGCCGCGTCCGAGGAGGCTTCGGCGCAGCCCGAGCGCGAGCCGCGCAGGGTGCACCGTCGCGTTCAGCCGGTAGGCGGCGCCGCCGAGGAAGAGCGGCGAGTCGCAGCGCGCCCGGATCTCGTCTCCGCTCTCCGACACGACCTCGTCGGGGGCGCCAAGCTCGGCTGCGGCGCGCACCTCTTCGTCCCAGGAGCCGAGCTGCGACTCCGTGGTCGCGACCTCGAGCATGGGCGCGAGCCGGAACCAGGCGTCGACGCCGTTCGTGTCGCACCAGGCGCCGATGCCGTGGACGGCCTCCTCCGACGCGCGGCAGACGGCGAGCGCTGCCGCGTCACCGGCCTGCTCGCGCAGAGTCGGCGCGTCGCCCCAGAGCGTCTCGCAGAAGCCGCCGTTTCGCCCGCTCGGGCCATGGCCGCACACCTCTGCCTCGAGGAGCAGGACGTCGGCGTTCGGCTCGAGCTCGAGCAGATGCCACGCCGTCCACATCCCGAGGTACCCACCGCCGACGACGACGACGTCGGCTGAGCCGTCGCCCTCGAGCGGGCGTGTCGGCACGACGTCGCCGGCCTCCTCGAGCCACCACCCGTGTCGCGTGTGACGCATGGCCCGGCTGGGCTAGGTCGCCGTCGGCGTCTGGCGCGCGATCGCGACGCTGAGGGCGATCACGACCGCCGCGGCGAGCGGGACGATGATCAGCCAGAAGAGCGGAAACGCGCCGGCCGCCGCGCCGACGGAGACGAGGATCCCCGCGAGCGTCGCCGAGGAGTGGAAGAGGCGCTGCCCGAGCACGATCAGGATCGCGCCGCCCACGAGGAACAGGACCCAGAGGACGGTCTCGCCCGCCTCCCAGTCGGCCAGCATGCCGGCGATGCCCGCGATCGCGTAGGTCGCCGCGAGGCCCAGGGCGGTGATCTTCCAGATGAGGATGGCGCGGGCGAGCGACACTGGTCGGGAAGACTCTCAGTAGCGCGAGAGCGGGTCAAGCGAACACAGGTGGCGGACGGGACTCGAACCCGCGACCACCGGGACCACAACCCGGGGCTCTACCAACTGAGCTACCGCCACCGCGGAGCGGACAGGATAGCGCGGGTTTTCGCGCACCCGCGGCGCGGCGCGCGTTGACGAGCCGGCGCCGTGCGCTGTACCCTGGGCGGGTCGTCGAGCGAGAGGAGGCCGTGATGAAAGTCATCTGCTGCATCGCCTTCCGGCTCGACGCCGCCCTCACCTAGAGACACTCGCGTCTCTTCGCTCGGCGGCCGCGAGCCGCGGCCCTGCTTTGCCATGCGGCATTGCAAATTCGAAGCGAAGGAGACTCACGTTGTCCCAGGGAACCCCGGCCGCGCTCCGCTCATTGGAGACGGTCTCATGACGGCACAGATATCCGACCTGCTGCGTCCGGACGGGCGTCTGCTGGTCCGAACCGAAGGGGAGTGGACGCCCGACTCCGCGAGGACGGCCGCCGAGCTCGCGGCGCGCCACCGCGTGCCGGCGCTCGCCCACGTCGGCGAGGAGGACGCGGCCGAGCGCGCCGCGCTCATCGCCGCCGGCTTCGCCGAGTCGCGGCGGGAAGCCGTGATCGCGATCTCGGTCGAGCGGGCGCTCGACGCGCTCGGCGACGCTGACCTGCCCGAAGGCGTCGAGCTCCGCTCGGCCGCCGACGTCGACGAGGACAGGCTCAGGCTCCTCGACAACGAGCTCCGGCAGGACGTGCCCGGGGCGTCCGGCTGGGAAAGCACGCCGGAGGAGTTCCGCGACCAGTCGTTCAACGACCCGGAGTTCGATCCGCGGACGTACCTCGTGGCCGTGGACGCGGCGTCCGACGAGTACCTCGGCCTCGTTCGGGTCTGGATGAAGCCGGCACGTCCGCGGCTGGGATTCGTCGGCGTGCGCCGCGAGCACCGCAGACGAGGCATCGGCTCCGCGCTCCTCGCGAGCGTGCTGCGGGCCGTCCAGGCGACGGGCGCTCGACGAGGTGACGACCGAGTACGACGTGACGAACGAGGCCTCCGCCGCGATTGCGGAACGCCTCGGCGGCCGGAGGACCGGGGTCATGGTGGAGCTCGTCTTCGAGCCGCAGCAGGAGATGTCTCATGTCGGCTAGCACGCTGGGGGCGCTCGGGTGGACCGACGAGCTCGAGGCCGCGTTCCAGAGCTACGCGGAGCGCGGCTTCGAGCCCGCGCGGGTCGTCGCAGAGCACCGCGGCGGCTACTTCGTGCGGAGCGCGCGCGGCGACCATCTCGCGCACGCCCGCGGACGCATGCGCGACCACGAGCTCTTCAGCGGGATGCCCGCGGTCGGCGACTGGGTCGCCATCGTCGACGCGCCCGGCAACCATCGCGCGATCGAGGCGCTGCTTCCGCGCCGGACGAAGGTCTCGCGCAAGACGCCCTGGCTGAAGGCGGAGGAGCACATCCTCGTCGCGAACGTCGACACCGTGCTCCTCATCGCGGGGCTCGACGGCGACTTCAACGTGCGGCGCCTCGAGCGCTACCTCATCGCAGCCTGGGACTCGGGTGCGGACCCGGTGCTCGTGCTGACGAAGCTCGACGTGTGCCGGGACGAGGACCTGCTGGCCGAGGCGGAGGCGGTCGCGCTCGGCGTGCCGGTCTTCGCCGTCAGCAACGTCACGGGGGAAGGGGTGGACGACGTGCGCGCGCTGCTTCGGCCCGCGCGCACGTTCGTCCTGCTTGGCTCCTCGGGCTCGGGGAAGTCGACGCTCGTCAACCGGCTGGCAGGGCGGGAGCTCATGCCGACCGGCGGGCTTCGTCGCGACGGCCGCGGGCGCCACACGACGCGGCATCGCCAGCTGCTCGTGCTCCCCGGCGGCGCGATCGTCATCGACACACCGGGCCTGCGCGAGCTCCAGGTGTGGGAGGGCGACGTCGACGAGGCCTTCACGGATATCGCCGAGCTCGCCGCGCAGTGCCGCTTCAACGACTGCGCGCACCAGACGGAGCCGGACTGCGCCATCCAGGCGGCGCTCGAGACGGGAGAGCTCGACGAAGGCCGCTGGGCGAGCTACCTCAAGCTCCAGCGAGAGCTGCGGTCGGTGCGGCGGAGGGCGGGCTCGCGTGAGCATCGCGAGCTGAAGCGGCGGTGGAAGGCGCGTGCCCGCGAGACGCGAGCAATGCGGCGCTACAAGGACCGGATGGACTAGCTCAAGCGGCGCCGTGCCCGACCGTCGGCGTCGGCCGCGGGCGGCGCGGTGGCGCCTCGAGCGCGGTCGCGAGATCCGTGATCGAGAGCAGGCCGACGAGCCGATCGCCCGCGAGCACGAGACCTCGATGCAGCTCGTCCTGGGACAGCGTCGCGAACGCGTCGAGCGCGTCGTCGTCCGGTGCGAAGACCTGGACCCTGTCGAGGCCGAGCATGCAGTCGCGGACGCGCTTCACGTCCCACTCGGTGCGCGGGATCTCCGCGACACAGCGGAACGGGAGCAGCCCGATCGCGCGGCCGTTCTCCACCACGGGGTACGTCGTGAAACGGCGGCTCCAGACGATCTCGTCCAGGAACCGCCCGAGCGTGAGGTCGGGGGTCACAGAAGTCGGATCGGGAGCCATCAGGTCGCCGACGCGAAGCCCTCCGAGCGCCTGCCGAGCCGCCGCGTACCGCGCCTCCGCGCTCGCCGCACCGAGCAGGAACCAGCCGAGGAAGACGAGCCACGCGCCGCTGAAGGAGCCCTGGAAGACGAACATCGCGATCCCGACCGCGATCAGCACGTACCCGAACCCGCGCCCGATCGCGGACGCGACGCGCGTCGCCCAGGCGAAGTCGCCGCGGAAGTGCCAGAGCGCGGCGTGCAGCACGCGGCCGCCGTCGAGCGGCACGGCGGGGATCAGGTTGAAGACGAGGAGGCTCAGGTTGACGTAGCCGAGCCACGCGACGACGCCGTCGATCTCCTGCGGGCTCTCGAGCAGCGCGACCCCGATGAAGAGGATCGCGAGCGCCAGCGACACGATCGGCCCCGCGATCGCGATGCGGAACTCGGCGCCTCCGCTCTCGAACGACCCCTTGAGCGTCGCGACGCCGCCGAACAGCCAGAGCGTGATCCCCTCGATCTCCACGCCCTCCCGCCGTGCCTGGAGCGCGTGCCCGAGCTCGTGCAGGAGCACGGAGACGAAGAAGAGAACCGCGGCCACGAACGCCATCGCGATGTGCGTGCCGTCGCCGAGGTCGGGGTTCGTCCGCGGGAAGACCCCGGTCGAGAGCGTCCACACGAAGAGCGCGAAGACGACGAGCCAGCTCCAGTGGATGCTGATCCGGATGCCGGCGATCCGGCCGATCGCGAAGCTCGAGCCCATCCTCACCTCCTTGTCACACGAGGATTGCATCTGTCGCCGAGGATGTGCCGCAGGTATGGCTGACAACGCCTTCGAGCATCCGCGGCTGGCAGCGATCTACGACGCGCTCGACCCAGACCGCAGCGACCTCGACGTCTACGTCGCCATCGCCGATGAGCTCGGCGCTCGGCGCGTGCTGGACGTCGGCTGCGGGACGGGCACCTTTGCGCTGCTACTGGCCGAGCGCGGTCTGGAGGTGACTGGCGTCGATCCCGCCGGTGCATCTCTGGACGTCGCGCGTGCCAAGCCCGGCGCCGAGCGTGTGCGCTGGATTCATGGCGACGCGACGGCGCTGCCTCCGCTCGCGGTCGATCTGGCAACGATGACCGCGAACGTCGCCCAGGCCATCGTCGACCCGGCGGACTGGGACGGGACGCTGCGCGGTGTCCATGACGCGCTGCGTCCCGGCGGACACCTCGTCTTCGAGACGCGCGACCCGGCAGCCAGGGCCTGGGAGGAGTGGAACCGCCCCGCCTCCTACTCCGTCACCGAGATCGAGGGCGACGGCGCGGTCGAGAGCTGGTACGAGCTGATCGACGTGAGCCTGCCCCTGATCAGCTTCCGCGGGACCTGCGTGTTCCCCGACGGGGAGGTGCTGACGTCCGACTCCACGTTGCGCTTTCGCGAGCGTGACGAGGTCGAGGCCGCGCTCGTCGATCACGGATACGTCGTGGACGAGGTCCGCGACGCGCCCGACCGGCCCGGCCGCGAGTTCGTCTTCTTCGCACGCCGTCCGGAGTGAAGCGTCAGTCGGCCTGGGCGAGGACCCGGCGCAGGTGACGGCTGAGCGCGTCCGGCTCGCCCCTCCAGCCGACCCCGTCACACCAGCCGCGGTCGCGTGCAGTCGCGCCCATACACAAGGGGTTCCCCCGTTGCAGGCACTCGCCGATCCTCCGTAGCCTCGATGCAGGTGGCCATGACGGTCACCGAGGAGAAGGAGGAAGGCCCATGTATCGCAATTTGACCCCCATCGCGGTCCTCGGAGCGTCCCTTGTCCTTGCCGTTCCGGCCGCGTTTGGGAAGGATCAGCCGGTCGTCATGCAGGACCCGGCGACGCAGGCGGTCGTGCTTCGGGGCGAGGCGCTCGGCTCGCGCGTATCGCAACGATCCGACGCTCTTGGGCAGGACCCGGCGACGCAGGCGGTCGTGCTTCGGGGCGAGGCGCTCGGTCGCGCGTATCGCAACGATCCGGCGCTCTTTGGGCAGGACCCGGCGACGCAGGCGGTCGTGCTTCGGGGCGAGGCGCTCGGTCGCGCGTATCGCAACGATCCGCCGCTCTTCGGGCAGGACCCGGCGACGCAGGCGGTCGTGCTTCGGGGCGAGGCGCTCGGTCGCGCGTATCGCAACGACCCGACGCTCTTCGGGCATGTCGCAGCCGGTCGCACGACTCGCTCCGATGACCACTTCCTCGCCAACGACAACCGGTTCAAGGCCAAGCCGGTCAACGAGCCGACGCAGGTCACAATCTCGAGCTCCGGTACTGAGATCGAGTGGTCGCAGATCGGGATCGGGCTAGGCATCGGGATGCTGCTGATGCTCGGTATTACGCTCGCAGTCCGCGCAACGCGACATCCGCCGCTCGCGCACTAGTCAGGGTCATCGACCCGCGGCCGCGGTCGCCCCATCTGGGGCGGCCGCTCGCGCGGCACGGTGATTGCCGAGAATTACTGCGCGAGAGACTCGGGGGAGTGGGGGTTGAGTCTCTCGCGCAGCGGCGAGCCCGCGCAGGCCCCGCCTGCTACAGGGGTGCGCCGTTTACCGAGAGCGACCGGCTCCCAAGCGCCGGACTCACATGGCATCACGGTAGGTGCGGGCAGCCAGGCCGTACAGGACACAATCGGGTCAACTCTCGACGGAGCTGACCTGACTGGCTACGCCGTCGTTTTGCGCAAACCGCCAACGAATAGACCCAATTGGGTCCTAGCGGGCAACGTGAGAAAAGGACACGCTGCCTTCTGCCCGGACTGCGGCACCGGGTAGAGGGAAGCGGGCGGGCGCTTGGGAGAGCGACCGCCCGTGTTTCTGCGGCGGTCCGCGGACTGAGCGCGTGTCAGAGGGCAAGTGCCCGTTTGCCGAGGTGGACTGAATGGCCCCGGGAGGAGTCGAACCTCCGCACGCAGATTCGAAGTCTGCCGCTCTATCCACTGAGCTACGGGGCCGGTTCGCGCACGGTAGCGCGACCGACGGAGCCACCGCCGCCTGCGACGGCGGCGCCGACGCGGGGCTTCGCGTAACGCCGTCGCGGATCGAGTTCGAGCGTCCCTTCGCGAACGCGCACACCGCCACCGCGCCGTAGAAGCCGAGGCGCGGCGTCATCGAACAGCACCCTGGGCACTTGCACGCCGGAGCGCCGGCGGCGTTCAGCTCGTCCGCGTAGATCCTCGGCACCCAGCGTGGGCCGCCCCAGCGGAGGTCGAACGCGAACGAGCGGACGACGTGCGCCCAGATCAGCCACGCCGTCCAGCGCGCGACGCCGTAGAAGAACGACGCGCGGTAGAGCGCGACGAGCATCGTCTCCGAGACGTACCGGCCCGCCCAGCGCCAGAACGGGTCGGCGGCCATGACCGTCTCGCGGAAGTAGCCGCGCGTGAGCACTCTCCAGCTCAGGATCGCCCACACGACGAAGACGCCGTCCCAGACGAAGCCGAACCCGCTGAAGTACGCGCCCGCGTCGACGTAGCGCCCGGTCTGGCCCGCGTACGCCCACGCGCCGATCGCGAACAGGTGGTCGGTGAAGGGGAAGAAGAGCATCGAACCGACCGTGTCTCCCATGTCCGTCAGCGCGTGCGCCCACTGGCCGATCGTGAAGCTGTACGCGACGACCTTGTTCCCGAAGACGAGGTAGAGCAGGAGCCCGACGACGACGCCGAACGTGAGCGAGTGCGTGAAGCCCGCGCCGGGCCAGCCGCGGTGGAACTGCGCCGGCTCGTCCGCCTTGAGCTCGACCCCCGCGAGGCCGACCCCGTACACGAACCACTTCGAGAGCAGGTCGGGCGCGTACGAGCCGACGAGCAACGGGACGAAGGCAACCCTCTTCCCGAGGTGCTTCTGGATGACGTACGGCTCGAGGTCGTGTGCGGCCCAGCTCATCTGCGCGCCAGGCGGACGAGCCAGGGGAGGAGGACGACACACCCGAGCAGGTATCCGGCCGCGACGACCCACGAGAAGAGGAACTCCGGGAACGCGACGCCGATCGCGACGTAGACGACTCCGGCGGCGACGTAGAGCGCCAGCTCGCGCCAGCCGGCGGTAAGTGCGTCACGCAGGGAGGACGGCGATCCGTCTGCTCGCACGGGGGCGGAGTATGCAGGCTCGTCCCACGACGGTCCGCGGGAGCAGTTCACAACCTGACGACTTCACACCCCGACGAGATCGGCTATTCGGGCTCCCCATAAAGGGGTCTGCTTCTGCGCGGTCGGAATTTCGCGCTAGCGGAATTCCGACCTTGTGCACAACCCTGCTCCGTCCGGTCCGGGACCTACCCTCGCGCCATGACGCTTGGAATCGTGGTGTTCGGCGCCGCGTTCCTCGTCGGGCTCGGGCTCGGCACCTACACCCGTCGGCCCCTCTCGACCGCGTTCTTCGTCCTCGGCAGCTTCTCGGCGCTGCTTGCGCTGTCGACGACGGGGGACGTGTACGCCGCCGCCGCAACCCTCGCCATCGTGTTCCTGCTCGGGCTCGTCGCGGACAGCGTGCGCGAGACGTTCGCGCTGCTCGTCGGCCGCTAGCAAGCGGCCCGTCGCCGCGGCCGAGGGCGAGGCAGGCCTCGCCCCTACAATTCGACCCCCGCGGGCGTGGCGGAACTGGCAGACGCGACGGGTTTAGGTCCCGTTGGGCCTCCGGGCCCTTGGAGGTTCGAGTCCTCCCGCCCGCATCGATTCCTGGGGTCAGGCTTCGAGCCCGATCCGGTGTGAGGCTCGAGGCGAGCGCGCGCTAGAGGCCGATCCCACCCTTCGGGAAGCGCGAGAGCCGCAGGAAGCCGATGTCGTGGCTCGTCTCGCCGTCGAGCGCGAGGTCGGCGAGGATCTCGCCGACGACCGAGCAGAACTTGAAGCCGTGGCCGGAGAAGCCGGCGCCGAGGACGGCGAGGTCGGTCTCCGGGTGGCGGTCGATGAGGAAGTGCTCGTCCGGGGAAGGCTCGAAGAGGCATGTCTTCAAGGCGATGGTCGGGCCGGCGCCGTCCGGGAAGTAGCGCTCGGCGAACGCGCGCAGCGGCGCCTCGTCCTCGAGCGTCGGCTCGCGGTCGATCGTGTCCGGGTCGCCGCCGGGCGCGTGATGGTCGTAGCGGCCGAGCTTGAACCCGGGGATGCCGAACGCGGGGAAGCCGTAGAAGTGCTCCTCGTCCAGGCCGAGGTTGAAGACGGGGAACGCAGACGGGGCGAAGTGCTCCGGCCGGGTCGGCTGGAGCCAGGCGAGCGACTGGCGGACGCCGCGGACGAGGCCCGGCGGGAGCCGCGCGACTTCCTGCGACCAGGCGCCCGCAGTCAAGACGAGCCGTCCCGCCTCGACGACGCCGCGGTCGGTCGTGACGCGTACCCCGTTCTCGCCCGCGTCCCACTCGAGCACTTGCTCCCGTGCCCGAACGACGGCGCCCGCACGAAGCGCGCCCTCGACGTGCGCGACGATGCAGCGCTCGGGCACGACGAAGCCTCCGTCCGGCTGGAACACGACCTCGAGCTCGGCGGGCAGGCGATACGCGGGAAAGCGTCGGGCCACCTCGTCCCCGCGCAGCACCTCGTGCGGGAGGTCGTGGTCGGCGCAGGAGCGGAGCACGCCTTCGAGGATCCGAGGGCCGCCCTCGACGATGCCGGTCACGTGGAGGAGCTGCTCGCCCGCCCCCGCCTCGAGCTCGCGCCACAGCTCGTACGCGCGCCGGAGCAGCGGGACGTAGCTCGAGTGCTCGAAGTACGCCAGGCGGATGATCCGTGTGAGCCCGTGCGACGAGCCGAGCTCGTGCGGGACGTCGAAGCGCTCGAGCCCGAGCACGCGCTGCCCGCGGCGGGCGAGGTGGTAGAGCGCGGCGCTCCCCATCCCGCCGACTCCGACGACGACGACGTCGTAGCGCTCGCCCACGGCCGCGATCCTACGTTCCGCCTGTGGATCGATTGGCACACTCTTGTCACCTTTACAGGGCCAGGCCCTGTTAAGAGCGCCGGCTGCCGCGGCCACGCCTCCATCCGTCGCGACCCCTGTCCAGGCTGGTTGAATGGCCTGGTGTCCGCGAACGCTGTCGAAGAGCTCGGCGAGAACCGCGTCCGGCTGACCGTCGAGGTCTCGCCGGAGCAGGTGAAGCACGCGGTCGAGCACGCGATGTCGGATCTCTCGGAGAGCGTCAAGGTCCCCGGCTTCCGGCAGGGGAAGATCCCGACGCAGGTCCTCGTCTCACGCCTCGGGAAGCAGCGGATCTACGGCGAGGCCGTGGAGAGCCACATCGGCGGCTGGTTCTGGAGCGCTGCGTCGCGCAGCCGGATCCGCCCCGTCGCCGAGCCGCAGTACGAGTACGAGCTGCCGGCGAACGCGGACGACGGCTGGAGCTTCGCCGCGACGGTCGACGTGCAGCCGCTCCCGGAGCTCGTCGACTGGACCGAGCTCGAGGTCGCCCGGCACGAGATCGAGGTGCCTGCCGAGGCGATCGACGAGGAGATCGAGGCGCTGCGCGAGTCCGTCGCCGAGCTGGCGCCGGCGAACGGACGTCCGGCGCGTGAGGGGGACACGCTCCTCGTCGACCTCGTCGACTCGGACGGCGAGGCGCAGCGGGACACGGTCGTCGAGCTCGGAGCCGCCCGCCTGACCCCCGAGCTCGAGCAGGCGCTCATTGGCGCCTCGGCCGGAGAGACGAAGGAGGTCTCGTTCGCGCAGGCCGACGGTACGACCACGACCGTCGAGGTCACGGTGCGGGAGGTCCAGGAGAAGCGGCTGCCGCCGCTCGACGACGACCTGGCGCGCGCGGCGAGCGAGTTCGACACGCTCGCCGAGCTGCGCGACTCGATCGCCGAGACGCTCGGCGCGCAGCTCGACGCCGAGATCGACCAGGCGTTCCGCATCGCCGCGGTGGACGAGCTCGTGCGCGCGTCCGAGGTCGAGCCCGCGCTCGCGCTCGTCCGCTCCCGCGCGACGGATCTCCTGACGGGTTTCGTGCGCTCGCTCGAGCGACGCGGGGTCACGCTCGAGGCGTACCTCGCCGCGAGCGGGGCGAGCGCGGACGACATCCAGCGCCAGTTCGTCCTCGAGGCGGCCGTGTCCGTCGCGCGCGAGCTCGCGCTCGAGGCGCTCGCGGCGAAGGCCGGCATCGACGTCTCCGACGACGAGGTTCGCGCCTACCTGCGCGAGGAGGCGGACGCGGCCGGCGAGGACGCCGACGCGCTCGTCGACGACGTCTTCGCGCACGGGCAGCAGGAGTCGATCCGCGAGGACCTTCGCCTCAGAGCCGCCCTCGACCGCCTGGTCGTGGACGTGAAGCCGATCGCCCCCGACCTCGCCGAGGCGCGCGAGAAGCTGTGGACCCCCGACAAGGAGAAGCCCGAGGGCGAGACGAAACTGTGGACCCCCGGCAGCAAGGAGCCCGCATGAGCCCACTGATCCCGATGGTCATCGAGCAGACCTCGCGCGGCGAGCGCTCGTTCGACATCTACTCCCGTCTGCTCAACGAGCGGATCATCTTCCTCGGTTCGCCGATCGACGACCAGATCGCGAACCTCGTCGTCGCCCAGCTCCTCCACCTCGAGTCGGAGGACCCGGACAAGGACATCTCGATCTACATCAACTCGCCGGGCGGCGTCGTCTACGCCGGCCTCGCGATCTACGACACGATGCACTACATCAGGCCGGACGTGTCCACGATCTGCGTCGGCATGGCCATGTCCATGGGAGCCGTGATCCTGGCCGGCGGCACGCCTGGCAAGCGCAGCGCGCTCCCGCACTCGAAGATCCTCATCCACCAGGGCTCGGGCGGCTACAGCGGTCAGCCGACGGAGATCGAGATCTACGCCCGGGAGGTAATCGGTATCAAGCGCCTAATGGAGGAGATCATGGCGAAGGACACCGGTCAGCCCATGGAGAAGGTCGCCAAGGACATGGATCGCGACTACTACATGACCTCCGAGGAGGCCAAGGAGTACGGGATCATCGACCGGGTCATCGAGCACCACTGAAAATCCCCCCTAGCGGTGAACGGGAAATCGGAGTAAAAGGAGACAGGGATGGCTCGGGCGAGTGAGGGCAACGAACAGCTGCTCTGCAGCTTCTGCGGCAAGAGTCAGCGTCAGGTCAAGAAGCTGATCGCCGGTCCGGGCGTCTACATCTGCGACGAGTGCATCGATCTCTGCAACGAGATCATCGACGAGGAGCTGACCACTCCCGCCCAGCTCGACCTCGACAACCTCCCGCGTCCGCTCGACATCTACTCCGTCCTCAACGACTACGTCGTCTCGCAGGAGGAGTCCAAGCGCACGCTCGCGGTGGCGGTCTACAACCACTACAAGCGCGTCCGCATGGGCCTCGACGACGGTGAGGTCGAGCTCCAGAAGTCGAACATCCTCCTGCTCGGGCCGACTGGATGCGGGAAGACGCTCCTGGCGCAGACGCTCGCGCGCATCCTCAACGTCCCGTTCGCGATCGCGGACGCGACGGCGCTGACCGAGGCGGGCTACGTCGGCGAGGACGTCGAGAACATCCTCCTGAAGCTGATCCAGGCGGCCGACTTCGACATCAAGAAGGCCGAGACCGGGATCATCTACATCGACGAGGTGGACAAGATCGCGCGGAAGGCGGACAACCCGTCGATCACGCGCGACGTCTCCGGCGAGGGCGTCCAGCAGGCGCTGCTCAAGATCCTCGAGGGCACCGTCGCCTCGGTGCCGCCGCAGGGCGGGCGCAAGCATCCGCACCAGGAGTTCCTCTCGATCGACACGACGAACATCCTCTTCATCTGCGGCGGCGCGTTCGCAGGGCTCGACAAGATCGTCGAGCGCCGGATCGGGAAGAACACCGTCGGCTTCGGCGCCGACATCCGCTCGCGCAACTCCGAGGAGAGCGCGGAGATGCTCGTGAACGTCATGCCGGAGGACTTGATGTCGTTCGGCCTCATCCCCGAATTCGTCGGACGGCTGCCAGTCATCAGCGCCGTGCACCAGCTCACGCGCGAGGACCTCGTCGAGATCCTCGTCGAGCCCAAGAACGCGCTCGTGAAGCAGTACCAGCGCTTCTTCGGCTACGACTCGATCGAGCTCGTGTTCACCGAGGACGCGCTCTGGGAGATCGCCGACCACGCGCTCATGCGCGAGACCGGCGCCCGCGGCCTTCGCTCGATCATCGAGCTCGCGCTCCTCGACGTCATGTTCGAGCTCCCGTCGCGCACCGACGTGACGAAGTGCGTGATCACGAAGGAGACGATCTCCAAGGGCCTGAAGCCGACGCTCGTGACGAGCGCCGGCCCCGTTGAGGACGAGCTCGAGCTCACGGAAGAATCTGCGTAACCACACTGGGAGGGGGGACGAGGAGGGACGGATGCCGAGGTTTCTGATCGAGCGCACGTACACGGTCGACATGAACACACTTCCGGAGGTCGCCACGCGTTCGAAGGCGATCGGCCACCACCGGTTCCCGGAGATCGTCTGGGAGCACAGCCACGTGGTCATCGACAGCGAGGGGACGCCGAAGTCGTATTGCGTCTACGCCGCGCCGAGCGAGGAGATGGTTCGCGAGCACTCGCAGCTGCTCGGGGATCACTTCATCCAGGAGATCTACGAGATCGCCGGGGACGTCACGCCCGCGGACTTCCCGCTCACCGACGATCCCACTAGCCGCTAGCGGGTCGCTTCCACGTCCTCCTGGACGAGGTGCTGGAACGCCTGGGCGGTGACCACCTGCCGTAGGCGGACCTCGCGGCGACGCGGGTCGTCGTCCGGCAGGAACTCGAGCGCCGTCGAGTAGAGCGTGAGCGCGTGGCCCTTCGCCCAGCCCCGCGCGGCCTGATCGGCGGCGATGAGGAGGCAGTCGACCGCACGCTCGGGCTCGCCGGCCTCGCGCCAGTGCTCCGCGATTGCCTCGTTCGCCTGTCCGACGGCGCCCGTCCGCTCCTCGAGGAACTCGGCGACCGCCGCGTGCCGCTCGCGGCGCGCCGCGCGGGGGAGCCGCTCGTACGCGACGTCGCGGATCACGCGCGTGCTTGAAGGCGAACTGCTGCTCCCCGGTGATTCGCGAGACCGCCTCGCGCCGCACGAAGTCGCGCTCCTCCAGCGTGCCGAGCGCGCTCGCGAGGTCGGTGTCCGGCGCGATGCCGCGCGAGGGCGCCCCGCCAGAACACGCGCCCCACGACCGCCGCGTCGACGAGCACGCCCCGTTCGACGGGCGGCAGCGCGTCGAGCCGGGCCGCGACGATGGCGCGCACGCTCGTCGGCAGCCCCGCGTCGACGGTGGAGCGCTCGACGACCGATGCCGCCAGCTCCTCGATGAAGAGCGGGTTCCCCTCGGCGGTCCGTGCCACGACGTCGGCCTGTTCGGGTGAGGCGCCGGCGCGGTCGAGCAACAGCTCGGCGAGCGCCTGTCGCGTCGTCCTCGGAGAGCCGCTCGAGCTGCAGGGCCGTGTACGCCGGGAGCCCGCCTCCCCACGTCGGACGGTCCGTGAGGAGCTCCGGCCGGGAGAGCGCGACCAGGAGCACCGGCACGTCCCGGACGCGCGCCGCGAGCATCTCGATGAGGTCGAGCAGGCTGGCGTCCGCCCAGTGGATGTCCTCGAAGAGCAGCATCGTCGGCCCCCGCGCGGCGAGCGACTCGACGAGCACGCGGGCGGAGAAGAAGAGCGTCTCGCGATCGGTCGCCTCGCCGGAGCCGCCGAGCCCGACGAGCATCGCCAGGTGCTCGGCGTGCGCCTCCGCCTCCTCCAGGCCGTCGACGAGGTCGGAGACCGTCGCTCGCAGCTTCCGTCGCGCCTCGTCCAGCTCGTCGTTGTCGAAGATCCGCGCGACCTGCTTCACGTGCTGGCCGAAGGCGCTGTAGGGACTGCTCGCGCCGTACGGGGTCGAGCGGCCGCGCAGCCCGAGCCCGCCGAGCGAGGAGACGTGCTGCGCGAGCTCGAGACGCGAGCCGCGACTTCCCGATCCCGGACGGGCCGAAGACCGTGACGAGCGCGGGGCGGCGCTGGGTACAGACGTCCTCCCAGATCCGTCGTAACAGCTCGACCTCGCGCTCGCGGCCGACGATCGGGATCGGCGTCAGCGGCCGCTCGCCGGCAGGCGAGGTCGCGCGCAACGCGAGCCACGCGCGCACGGGCTCGGCCTTCCCCTTCGCCTCGACGGGCGGCGCTGGCCGGAACTCGATCGCCGAACGCGTCGCCGAGTACGTCTCGTGACCCACGAGCACCCCGCCGACGGGCGCCGCGCTCTGGAGCCGTGCCGCCGTGTTCACGACGTCGCCGGCGATCAGCGCCTCGCCTTGCTCCGGGCGCGCCTCGAGCTCGACGATCGCCTCTCCGGTGTTCACGGCCACCCGCACCTCGAGCCCGTCGGTCGAGGCCCACTCCTGGACGGAGAGCGCGGCCCGCACCGCACGCTCGTGGTCGTCGCCGTACGCGACCGGTGCCCCGAAGACGCCCATGACCGCGTCGCCGATGAACTTCTCCACCCGGCCGCCGAAGGACTCGAGCTCGGAGCGGACGCGCTCGTAGTACGGGATGAGGAACGCGCGGACGTCCTCCGGGTCGAGCTGCTCGGAGCGTGCGGTGAAGCCGACGAGGTCGACGAAGACGACCGACACGATCCGGCGCTCCTCGCTCGTGGCGCCGGGCGCTCGCCGAGCGCGGCTGCCGCACGCGCTGCAGAAGCGCGCGGTGTCCGGGTTCGAAGCGCCGCAGCGGGTGCAGGTCGACACGGCCGAAGCCTATTCGGAGGGCGGCCCGGCGCCGTGGAGCGCCGGACTAGAGTTCCGCCGGTGTTCACGACGAGGCCGGAGCTGCGCGGGACGTTCGGGATGGTTGCGTCCACGCACTGGCTCGCGTCCCAGGCCGGAATGTCGGTGCTCGAGCGCGGCGGCAACGCGTTCGACGCGGCGGTGGCGACCGGGTTCGTGCTCCAGGTCGTCGAGCCGCACCTGAACGGGCCAGGCGGAGAGGTGCCGGCGATCTTCTTCGCGGTCGACCGCGACGAGCCGCTCGTCCTCTGCGGGCAGGGGGTTACGCCGGCCACCGCGACGATCGAGCGCTTCCAGGAGCTCGGCCACGAGCTCGTCCCCGGGACGGGCGTCCTCGCCGCGTGCGTGCCCGGCGCCTTCGGCGGCTGGCTCCGGCTGCTCCGCGACTTCGGCACGTGGCGGCTGGAGGACGTCCTCGAGCTCGCGATCGGCTACGCGGAGAACGGGTTCCCGCTCGTGCGCGCGATCCGCATGACGATCGAACGGACCGAGTCGCTCCTCGCCACCTGGCCGGGGTCGCGCGACCTCTACCTCCCGGCGCCCGAGGTCGGCGCGCTCTTCCGCAACCCGGCGCTCGCGGCGACCTACCGGCGCATCGTGGAGGAGAGCCGCGGCGGATCGCGTGAGGACGAGATCGAGCGCGCGCGGCTCGCGTTCTACGAGGGCTTCGTCGCCGAGGAGATCGACCGCTTCGTCGCCGCCGAGGGCGGGCTCCTCACCGGAGACGACCTCGCGTCCTGGGAGGCCACCCTCGAGGCGCCCGCGACGCTCGAGTACGGAGGGCTCACCGTCTGCAAGGTGCAGCCGTGGGCGACCGGCCCGGTCGCCCTTCAGCAGCTCGCGCTCCTGCGCGGGTACGACCTCGCCGAGCTCTCCGAGGCCGAGTTCATCCATGTCGTCACCGAGTGCGCGAAGCTCGCGTTCGCGGATCGCGACGCCCTGTACGGCGACGGCGCGGACGTGAGGCTCGACATCCTGCTCTCCGACGAGTACACGAGCGAGCGCCGCGTGCTGATCGGCGAGGACGCTTCGTCCGAGCAACGACCCGGCTTCGGCCGCCTCCCGCGCGTCCAGCCCGGAGCCGAGGTGGGCGTCGGCGCGGGCGAGCCGAGCCGCGGCACGGTGCACCTCGACGTCGCCGACCGGCACGGGAACGTGATCTCGGCGACCCCGAGCGGCGGCTGGCTCCAGAGCTCGCCCGTCATTCCGGCGCTCGGCTGGCCGCTCGGGACGCGCGCGCAGATGTTCTGGCTCGAGGAAGGGCTCCCGTCGTCGCTCCAGCCCGGCGTCCGCCCGCGGACGACGCTCTCTCCGGGGCTCGCACTCCGGCACGGGCGGCCGTATCTCGCGTGGGGCACTCCCGGCGGCGACCAGCAGGAGCAGTGGGCGCTGCACGCGTTCATCCGCCACGTCGATCTCGGGCTCGACTTGCAGGCCGCGATCGACGCGCCCGAGTTCCACACGGATCACCTGATCTCGTCGTTCTACCCACGCGGCTTCGACGCGCGGTCGCTCGCGCTCGAGGCCCGCGTGGGCTCGCGGACGGTCGGGGAGCTCCAGCGGCGCGGGCACGAGGTGACGCTGTGGCCGGCGTGGTCGCTCGGACGCGTGACTGCAGTCAGCCGGGAGCCGGACGGGCTGCTGAAGGCGGGTGCGAACCCGCGCGGGATGCAGGGCTACGCGGTCGGCACTGGTGAGCGCGGACCCGGACGTACAGCTGGGACGATCCGTTCGCGTCGCGCGGACGCGATGGCCGGACGCACCGGTCTCGAGCTGATGCAGCTCATGGCGTCCGGCCGAGCTCCCGCCCCCGCCGATTGCGAACACGCTCGACTTCCGCCTCGTCGAGGTCGGCGCAGGGCACTGTCGTCTTCGAGTGCGAGCCCGCCGAGTTCCACTACAACCCGATCGGCGTCGTCCACGCCGGGCTCGCCATGACGCTCATGGACTCGGCGATGGGGTGCGCGTTCGTAACAACCCTCGAGGAGCCCGTCGGCTGGACGACGCTCGAGGTGAAGTCCAACTTCACGCGGGCGCTCACCGTCGACACCGGCACGGTGCGCTGCACCGGCACGCGTCGTGCATCCGGGCCGCACGGTCGCGACGACGGAAGCGCGGATCGAAGACGCGCAAGGCCGGCTCTGCGCGCACGGGACGAGCACGATCCTGGTCTTGGGCGGCGAGCACGCGCTAACCTGAGCCGATGCGCCGCGACGCGAGAGCCAGCTCCCTGTCCCCGGTACCTCCGCGGCGCCGCCTGCCTAGGCGAGAACGCGCGCCGCGACCCCTTTCTAGACTCCGCCTCCATGGATCCGCTGTACAAGCCGGAAGGCGTCGAAGCGCGCTGGCAGCAGACGTGGGAGGCCGAGGGCCTGTACGAGGCCGAGCCGGACGCCGAGGGCCCGAGGTTCGTGATCGCGATCCCGCCGCCGAACGTCACCGGCGACCTGCACATGGGGCACGCGCTGAACGCGTCGATCCAGGACCTCGCTCATCCGCTATCACCGCATGCGCGGCTTCAACACGCTCTGGCAGCCGGGCTACGACCACGCGGGCATCGCGACCCAGAACGTCGTCGAGCGCGAGCTCGCGAAGGAGGGGCTCAGCCGGCACGACCTCGGCCGCGAGGCGTTCGTCGAGCGGACCTGGGAGTGGCTCGAGCACTACGGGAAGGTGATCTACGGCCAGCTCCGGCGCCTCGGCGCCTCGCTCGACTACCGGCGCGAGCGCTTCACGCTGGACGAGGGCTACGTGCGCGCCGTCCTCAAGTACTTCGTCCACCTCTACGACCGCGGGCTCCTCTACCGCGACAACCGCATCGTCAACTGGTGCCCGCGCTGCGCGAGCGCGATCTCCGACCTCGAGGTGAACCACACCGACGAGGACGACACGCTGTACACCGTCCGCTACCCGCTCGCCGACGGCTCCGGCCACGTCTCGATCGCGACGGTCCGTCCGCCGACGATGCTCGCCGACGTCGCAGTCGCCGTGCATCCGGAGGACGAGCGCTACCGCCACCTCGTCGGCCAGGAGGCGATCCTTCCGGTCGCCGACCGGCGGATCCCCATCGTCGCTGACGACCGCGTCGACCCCGAGTTCGGCACCGGCGCCGTGAAGATCACGCCCGGGCACGACCCGATGGACTTCGAGATCGGGCGCACGCACGGCCTTCCCGAGCTCACGGTGATCGGCCTCGACGGGCGCATGAACGAGGAGGCGGGCGAGTACGCCGGGCTCGAGCAGAGGGAAGCCGAGAAGCGGATCGTCGCGCACCTCGAGGGGCAGGGCCTCCTCGAGTCGGCCGAGCCGTACCGGCACTCGGTCGGCCACTGCGACCGCTGCGGCTCACGGATCGAGCCGCTGATCACGCTCCAGTGGTGGTGCGAGATGAGCCCGCTCGCCGCGCCGGCGATCGAGGCCGTGAAGGACGGGCGCGTCGTCTTCCGTCCCGAGCGGTACACGAAGATCTACCTCGACTGGATGGAGTCGATCCGCCCGTGGTGCGTCTCCCGCCAGCTCTGGTGGGGGCACCGGATCCCGGTCTGGTACTGCCCCGACGAGCACCTCACGGTCGCGGAGACGGAGCCCGAGGCCTGCGCCGAGTGCGGCTCGAGCGAGCTGCGGCAGGACGAGGACGTCCTCGACACATGGTTCTCCTCGCAGCTCTGGCCGTTCGCCACGCTCGGCTGGCCCGACGACACGCCAGAGCTTCGCGCGTGGTACCCGAACGACGCGAGCTCGACCGACCGCGGGATCATCTTCCTCTGGGAGGCGCGGATGATCATGGCCGGGCTCGAGCTCATGGGCGAGGTCCCGTTCCACACGGTCAACATCCACTCGACGATCAACGCGCCGGACGGACGCAGGATGTCGAAGAGCCTCGGCACCGGCATCGACCCGATGGAGCCGATCGAGCGGTACGGCGCCGATGCGACGCGCTACGGGCTCCTCAAGAACTCCTCGACGCAGGACGTGAGGTTCGCCTACGGGACGATCGAGGAGGGACGCAAGCTCGCGAACAAGCTCTGGAACGTGTCGCGGCTGGTCCTGCAGCACGCGCAGGGCGTCACGCCGGCCGCCGAGCCGCGCGAGCTCGAGGAGCGCTGGATCCTCGCCCGCATCGACGCGACGCGGGCCGAGGTCGAGGAGGCGTGGGCGCAGTACGACTTCGCCTCCTCGATGGCCATGCTCTACCGGCTCGTCTTCGACGACTTCTGCGACTGGTACGCGGAAGCGATCAAGCCGCGGCTGTACGAGAACGAGCGGCACGCCGCCGCGACCGCGCTGCACGCGCTCGAGCGCCTGCTGACGCTGCTCCACCCGGTGATGCCGCACGTCACCGAGGAGATCTGGACCCAGCTTCCGGATCGCGGCGCGCGGCTGATCGTGTCTCCGTGGCTCGAGGCCGACGAGCGCTTCGCCGCCGACGCGGACGCGTTCGATCGCGTTCAGGAGGCCGCCCAGATCTTCCGCCGGAGCGGGGTCGAGGTCGACCTCGGCTCGGACGACGAGCGGCGCATCTTCGCCGCGGTCGTCCGCCCCGAGCGCGCGCGCGTCGACGGCAATCGTGAGGCCGAGATCGAGCGGCTGCGCAAGGAGGTCGCGCGCGGTGAGGGCATGCTCGCGAACGAGCGCTTCGTCCAGAACGCGCCGGCAGAAGTCGTCGAGGCCGAGCGCGAGAAGCTCGAGCGCTACCGCCGCGAGCTGGCCATTCTCGGCCTCCGGCGACAATGGCTAGCGAACTACTCTCACGGCATGGGAATGCCTAACCGTGGGACGAGGCGAAGCTCTCTGCCACGGCACTGGCTCGACTCGCTCTCGCCCTGGCCGCGCGACGGCTTCGGGCTCGAGCGGATGCGCGAGCTCATGGGCGAGCTCGGCAACCCGCAGTACCGGTATCCGTCGGTCCACGTGGTGGGGACGAACGGCAAGTCGACTGCGACGATCACGATCGAGCAGCTGCTCCTCGCCGACGGACTGTCGGTCGGCGCGACGATCTCGCCGCACGTCACGAGCTGGAGCGAGCGGATCCGCATCGACGGAGTCGAGGCTGACTTCGAACGCGCGGTCGCGCGCGTCCGGCTGCCCGCCGAGCGGCTCGAGGCGACCCAGTTCGAGATCGTGACCGCGGCCGCGCTCCAGGCGTTCGCGGACGCGGGCGTGGACGTCGCCGTCGTGGAAGCGGGCCTCGGCGGCCGGCTCGACGCGACGAACGTCCTCAACACGAAGGTCGTGCTCCTCACGAACGTCGCCCTCGAGCACACGGACGTCCTCGGCGGCACCGTCGAGGAGATCGCGCAGGAGAAGCTCGCGGTCGCGCCGGCGAACGGCACCGTCGTGCTCCCCGACCACCAGTTCGTGCGCATGCTCCCGCTGCAGGGGCTCGTGCTCGGCGGCGCGCACGAGGCCGCCGAGGCGTTCGCCGGACACAAGCTCGCGCGCATCCCGGCGGCCTCGCTCCCCGGACGGCTCGAGCGGCGTGAGGGCGAGGTCCGGGACGGTGCGCACAATCCGGACGGTGCCCGGTACCTCGTCGAGCAACTTCGCCGCTCGGAGCCAGAGGGCGACTACACCGTCGTCGTCTCGATCCTCGCCGACAAGGACGCGGATCAGATGCTCCGGGAGCTTCGACGCGTGGGGTCTCGACTGGTTGCGACGCGGTCCTCGTCCGAGCGCGCGCTTCCGGCCGAGGATGTCGCCGAGCTCGCGCGCGTCCACTTCGACCATGTCGAGGCGGTCGAGAGCCCTGTGGAGGCTGTGGCTCGGGCGCACGTTCTCGGGGAGCCCGTGCTCGTGACCGGTTCCCTGTACCTGCTGGGCGACCTCGTCGAGGAGGAGCGGCAGAGGGAACGGCGTGCGACATGGCGAAAGTGAGAGAGCGGCTCGCGGTCCTCGCGTTTGCCGTCGTCGTCGTCGCGGGAATCGTAGGAGGATCGTTGGCGCTCGGGTACCTCGTGGGGAAGCTTCTGCTATGACGGTCGCGCCGATGCAGATCCCGATCGCACAGTTCTCCGACGCGCCGGACTGGACGCTCCTCCGCAACCTCGGGCTCGCGTTCGTCGTGATCCTCTGGCTCGCGACGGCGTTCTGGACGTTCAAGGACGCGCGGCGGCGGATCTCGGACCCGTGGCTCCTCGCGCTGGCGACGGTGCTCGGCTTCGTCCTGCCGTTCGTCGGGCCGGTGATCTACATGTTCTTCCGCCCGCCCGAATACCTCGACGACGTGCACGAGCGCCATCTCGAGATCAGGGCGATGGAGCAGCGGCTCGCTGAGTTCGACCGGCGCTGCCCCGTGTGCCGGGCGCGCGTCGAGCCGAACTACCTCGTCTGCCCCGTCTGCACGACGCGCCTGAAGCAGTCGTGCGGAACCTGCGGGCAGCCGCTCGACGCGCTCTGGCAGGTGTGCCCGCACTGCGCGACCCCGATCGCGACCGCCCTGCCCGCGCTCGAGGACGTCAGCCGCGGAGAGCTTCCCCTGCCGCGTCGGCGACAGTTACCGGAGTAGACCTTCTAGACTCCGCGGCCGACATGGCCCGGGAGACCACCCTCGTCCTCGTCAAGCCCGACGGCATGAGCCGCGGCCTCGCGGGGGAGATTATCGGCCGCTTGGAGCGGCGCGGCCTCGAGCTCCGCGGGGCGCGCCTGCTGCGCGTGACGAAGCCGCTCGCGCGCGAGCACTACGCCGAGCACAAGGGGAAGCCGTTCTATCCCGGCCTCGTCGACTTCATCACCTCGGGACCGGTGCTGGCGCTCGCGGTCTCCGGCGAGTCGGCGATCTCGGTCGTCCGGACGATGATGGGCGCGACGAACCCGCTCGACTCCGCCCCGGGGACGATCCGCGGCGACTTCGCGCTCGAGCTCTCCGAGAACATCGTCCACGGGTCGGACTCGAAGGCGAGCGCGCGGCGCGAGCTCGAGCTGTTCTTCCCCGACGGTCTTGTGTAGGGGCGGGCATGCCCGATCCCGAGTACGTCGCGCTCAACCGCGAGCGCTGGACGGAGTCGAACGAGGAGTACACGGACGCGGACGCGCTGCGCTCGTGGTCGAAGGACGAGATCGATTGGGGTGTCTTCGGCGTTCCCGAGGCGGAGGTCGGCGTCCTCGGTGACGTCTCGGGTCTCGATGTCGTCGAGCTCGGCTGCGGGACCGCGTACTTCTCGGCGTGGCTCGCGAAGCGTGGCGCGCGTCCGGTCGGCGTCGACGTGACGCCGGCCCAGCTCGACAGCGCGCGTCGCTGCATGGCCGAGACCGGGATCGAGTTCCCGCTCGTCGAGGCCAGCGCGGAGGACGTGCCGCTACCCGACGCGAGCTTTGATCTTGTGCTGTCCGAGCACGGCGCGAGCACGTGGTGCGATCCGTATCGCTGGATCCCCGAGGCGGCGCGGCTGCTGCGGCCGGGCGGCCGGCTCGTCTTCCTGCACACGACGCCTTTCGCGGTCGTGCACTTCCCAGACGTCGGCGACCCCTCGCGTGAGCTGCAGCGTCCGTACTTCGGACTGCACGCGCTCCAGTGGACGCCTGAGGACGGGATCGAGTTCCAGCTCACGTACGGCGGTTGGATCGACGTCCTGCGCTCCGCCGGGCTCGAGATCGAGCGGCTCGTCGAGCTCCAGGTGCCCGAGGGTGCGACCCGGCACGAGTACTACGACGACTGGGATCCGGAGTGGGGCCGGCACTGGCCCGGTGAGGAGATCTGGGTCGCGCGCAAGCCCCGGTGACCCTCGACGTCGTCACCGGCGCGTTCTCGTACACCGGACGTCACATCGCCGAGGCACTGCTCGAGCGGGGGCGTCGCGTGCGGACGCTCACGCGCAGGCCTGCGCCGGCCGGGCACCCGCTCGCCAAGACGGTCGAGGCGTGGCCGTTCCTCTTCGACAGCGACGCGCTCATCGAGAGCCTCGACGGCGCGGACACGCTCTACAACACCTACTGGGTCCGCTTCGAGCGCGGCGAGACGACCTTCGCCCGCGCGGTCGAGAACACGCGCACGCTCTTCGACGCGGCGAAGCATGCGGGCGTGCGTCGGGTCGTCCACGTCAGCGTCGCGAACTCGGACGCGAGCTCGCCCTTCGCGTACTTCCGGGGGAAGGCGGCGACCGAGCAAGCGTTGCGAGACTCGGGCCTGTCGCACGCGATCGTCAAGCCGACGCTCGTCTTCGGTCCGGGGGACATCCTCGTCAACAACGTCGCGTGGGCGCTCCGGCATGTTCCGGTGTTCCTCGTCAGCACGGGCAAGGACGAGGTCCAGCCCGTGTCGGTGTTCGACGCCGCGAGGATCTGCGTCGAGGCGGGGGAGAGGTCGGACGATGTCGCGGTCGACGCCGCCGGCCCCGAGCGCTTGAAGTTCGGCGACTTCGTCGAGCTGATCAAGCGCGCGAGCGGCGGGCGTGCCTGGATCCGGCACGCGCCCGAGTCCGTCTCCCTCGCGACGGCGCGCGTAGCCGGTCTCGTTCTCCGCGACGTGATCCTGACCAGGGACGAGCTCGGGATGTTGAAGGCGGGCCTGCTCGTCTCCCACGAGGAGCCGCTCGGCTCCGACAGCTTCCGGGAGTGGGTCCGCGCGAACGGGGACTCGCTTGGACGGCAGTACGCCTCGGAGCTTGCCAGGAACTTCCGCGGATGACCCAGCCGCTCGTCCTCGCCTCGACCTCGCCGCAGCGCCGCGCGATCCTCGACCAGCTCCGGATTCCCTTCGAGGTCGTCGCGCCGTCCTACGTCGAGGACGACCCGCCGGGGCTCAGTGCGGACGACCTCGTCCGGACGCACGCGGAGGGAAAAGCGCGCTCGGCCCACACCGAGGACCGCGTCACGCTCGGGGTGGACACGGCAGTCGTGCTCGACGGGCGCGTGTACGGCAAGCCGGAGGGCGTGCGGGACGCGGAGCGGATGCTGAACGACCTCTCCGGCCGCACGCACACGGTCGTCTCCGGCCTCTGCCTGCTCGGGCCGGAGTTCGAGCTCGTGCGGCACGCGCTCACGAACGTGACGTTCCGTCCGCTCGCGCCCGAGCTCGTGGCGACGTATCTCGCCAGCGGCGAGTGGGAGGGGCGCGCCGGCGCGTACGCGATTCAGGGGCTCGGCGGACGCCTCGTCGAGCGAGTCGACGGCGACTACCTCAACGTCGTCGGCCTTCCGGGCGCGCTGCTCGTCTCGCTCCTGGAGCGCCACGTGCCAAAGATGCTGGAAAGTGCGTAGGTAGACTCGGGGCCTTCCTTATGGCTTGGTTCAAGACCCTGACCGGCTTCGGCGGCCGCGACATGGCCGTCGACCTCGGCACCGCGAACACACTCGTCTACGTGCGTGGGCGCGGCATCGTGCTCTCGGAGCCGTCGGTCGTCGCGATCGACCAGCGTACGGGCGAGGTGCACGCGGTCGGCGTCGAGGCGAAGCGGATGCTCGGTCGCACGCCGGGGACGATCTCCGCGATCCGCCCGCTCAAGGACGGCGTGATCGCGGACTTCGACGTCACCGAGCAGATGCTCCGCCACTTCATCCAGAAGGTGCACCAGCACCGTTTCGCGCATCCGCGCGTGGTCGTGTGCGTGCCGTCGGGCGTCACCGGCGTCGAGAAGCGCGCGGTCGAGGAGGCGACGCTCTCCGCGGGCGCGCGGCAGGCCTATCTGATCGAGGAGCCGATGGCGGCTGCGATCGGCGCCGGGCTGCCGGTGGCCGAGCCGACGGGGAACATGATCGTGGACATCGGCGGCGGCACGACCGAGGTCGCGATCATCTCGCTCGGCGGCATCGTCGTCTCCCAGAGCATGCGGGTCGGCGGCGACGAGATGGACGAGGCGATCGTCAACCACATCAAGAAGGAGTACAAGCTCCTCGTCGGCCAGCAGACCGCTGAGGAGATCAAGCTCGAGATCGGGTCGGCGTTCCGGCTCAACGACGAGCTGCAGGCGGAGGTGCGCGGGCGCGACATGCTCACTGGGCTTCCGAAGACCGTGGTCATTTCGTCCGAAGAAGTGCGGCGTGCGCTCGACGAGCCGGTGACGCAGATCATCGACGCGATGAAGTCGACGCTCGACAAGACGCCGCCCGAGCTCGCAGCGGACATCATGGATCGCGGGATCGTGCTCGCCGGTGGCGGCGCGCTCCTCCAGGGCCTCGACGAGCGCGTCCGGCACGAGACGCACATGCCGGTGCATCTCGCCGAGAGCCCGCTCACCTGCGTCGCCGTCGGCTCCGGTCGCAGCCTCGAGGAGTTCGACGTGATCCACCGCTCGGCGCGGAGCCGCGCCCGCCGCAACGGCATGCTCCGCTACTAGGAGAGCTTGGCGAAACAGCCGCCATGCCGCCAGGCTGCGCCGGATCGCCGCGAGGCGGCGTCCTCGGTCGCGCCGATACCTCCAGTTTCGGCGCTCCCTGCGTCCTTGCCTCGCGGCGACCGGCGGAAGCCCTGCGACGGGGCCCGTTCCACCAAGCCCTCCTAGCGAGAGACGCGTCTCCTTCGGCCAAGGCCCGCGCTGTCCGCAACGGACAGCCGCAGCACGCGCGCCGCGTCGCGCTCGGAGGCGCGCCAGAGCCGGGGACAGACCCCCGTCATGTCCGCCCGGGACAGTGGAAGTGTGTCGAGACTGTGCCGATCGATCCACAGGCTCGGAGGCGCGCTTCATGAGAGCCCTGCGCCCGAGACTCGGAAACCGGCTTCCGCCCTAGCTACACTCGGCTGTCGTGCCCAGAGGACGCAGCGCTCGTTCGGCGGCGCTGGGCGTGACAGTCCGGCGCATCCCCACGACCCCCTTCGGCCACCGCAGCGTCGGCGTGCTGCGCCGCCGGATCGTGATCGGCTGCCTCGTCCTCCTCTCGCTCGTCCTCATCACGCTCTCGTTCCGCGGCAGCGACGACGGTCCGCTCGCCGGGGTGCAGTCCGCGGGATCCACCGCATTGCGACCGTTCGCGGTCGGCTTCGAGCGCGTCGCGCAGCCGTTCCGCGATGCGTACGGCTGGACCGACAGCCTCCTCGACGCCCGCAGCGAGGCCGAACGCCTCCGCGCCGAGGTGCGCGAGCTCCGGCAGCGCGCGATCCAGGCCGAGTTCGCGAAGCAGGAGGCCGAGTCGCTCCGGCGCCTGCTCAACTACGTCGACGGGCCGCGCTTCCCGGAGGATTACGACTACGTCGCCGCCGAGGTGATCACCCGCCCCGGCGGCGCCTTCGACCAGGCCGTCGTCATCGCGGCCGGCGCCGACAACGGCATCCGCGTGGACGACCCCGTGGTCAACGAGGACGGCCTCGTCGGCATCGTGACGCGAGTGACCGCGCGCACCGCCAGCGTGCAGCTGCTCACCGACCAGGAAGCCGCCGCGTCGGCGATCGACGTCAGCACCAACGCCGAGGGCATCGTGCTCCACGCGCGCGGGACGCGCGAGACGCTCGTCCTCGACCGCGTGCGCAAGGAGGACGTGGTCCGCCGCGGCGACCAGATCGTCACCGCCGGCTGGAGGGCCGGCGGTCTGAGCTCCGTCTACCCGAAGGGGATCCAGATCGGGGAGGTCACGAGCGTCGGGCAGACCGACACCGACCTCTTCCAGCAAGTGCAGATCGACCCGTACGTCGACTTCGGACTGCTCGACGCCGTCCTCGTCCTCGTCCCGCTGGACGGGAGACGATGACGATTCCGTCCTCCGTCCGCGGCTCGGCGCTGCTCTTCCTCGCGGTGCTGGTGCAGGCGGTGATGGTCCCGCCGTACCTGTTCTCGGGAGGCGCGCCGGACGTGCTCCTGCTCGTCATCGTCTCACTCGGGCTGCTGCGGGGGTCGGTCGCGGGGGCGGGCTACGGCTTCGCCGGGGGTCTCCTCTTCGACATGCTCACCCTCCAGACGCTCGGGGTCACCTCGCTCGTGCTCACGCTTGCAGGCTTCTGGGCGGGACGGTATGCGGAGACGACGGGTCGCGGAAAACGTCTCGCGCCGCTCCTCGCCGCTGCGGTGATCACGCTCCTCGCGGCCGTGTTCGCGTTCCTCCTCCACTACCTGCTCGGTGAGGACGTCGTCGCGCGGCACGTGCTCGTGAGCGTGCTCCTGCCAACGTTCGTCGCGAACCTCGTGCTCGCCTACCCTGTCTATCTCCTCGTGCGCGCGGCCGTCCACGAGCGTGACACTCCGGAGCCGGCCCAGAAGGTCGAGGTCTTTGTCTGACGGTGCGTACAAGGAGCGGCGCTCGCCGTCCGAGCGTTTCCTCCCTCCGGATCCCAGGGTCCGTGAGCCCTACCGGCTGACGCCGCCGCTCGCGCTGCGAGTCGGGATCCTCGGCGCGGTCGCGCTCATCGTCTTCGCGCTGCTCTTCCTGCGGCTCTGGTCGCTGCAGGTGCTCTCCGGCGAGGAGTACCTGAACACCGCCCAGAACAACCAGCTCCGGCTCGTGCGGCTGGAAGCGCCGCGGGGCTCGATCCTCGACCGGCAGGGCCGGGCGATCGTCTCCAACGTCCCGGGCACCGCCGTCCAGCTCTGGGTCGGCGACCTGCCGAGCAAGGGACGTGACCAGATCGTGCGCCGCCTCGCGAAGGTGCTCAACGTCCCGCCGCGCGACCTCGCGCGCCAGGTCGCCGAGCACGGGCACGACCCGGTGACGCCGATCACGGTCAAGACCGCGGTCGCCGAGGACAAGGTCTACTACCTGAAAGAGCACGCGGCGGACTTCCCGGGCGTCGACATCGTCCACATCCACAACCGCGACTACCAGTACAGCTCGTTCGCGGCGCAGATCCTCGGTTACGTGGGGGAGATCTCGCCCGAGGAGCTGAAGTCGCTTCGGCGCGACGGGTACCGCGCGGGCGACCGGATCGGAAAGACGGGCGTCGAGGCGGCCTACGACACGTACCTCCGAGGCCGGTCGGGGCTCGCTCAGATCCGCGTCGACGCGCTCGGAAACCAGGTGAGCGACATCGAGCTGAAACTGGAGCCGCAGGCCGGCAACGCCCTGCGACTCACTCTCGACATCCGGCTCCAGCGGGCTGCCGAGGAGGCGCTCGCGTACGGAATCAACCTTGCGCACCAGAACGAGGAGTGGGCGGCGAACGGCGGCGCGATCGTCGCCCTCGACCCCGATGACGGCGCGGTGCTCGCGATGGCTTCCTCGCCGACGTACAAGCCGTCGGTGTTCGTCGGTCGCAGCGACCCCGAGAAGCTCGCCCCGCTCCTCGAGGAGGAGGCCGCGCGCGACGCCAACTACCCGGGCCTGAACCGCGCGGTCGCCGGCCTCTATCCGCCGGGTTCGACCTGGAAGCCTGTGACCGCGCTCGCCGGCATGCAGGAGCACGTCTTCTCGGCGTACGGCTCGATCCAGTGCACGCCGGTCGCGTACTACGGGCTCGACCGGCAGAAGTTCGTCAACTGGAACCCGTTCGTCGACCGCCCGATGACTCTGCCCGAGGCGCTCGCGGAGTCGTGCGACACGTACTTCTACGAGATCGGAAACGACTTCTACGAGCGCGGCGCCGAGGGCCGTGTGCGCATGCAGCAGTGGGCTCGCACGTTCGGGTTCGGACGGCCCACGGGGCTCGACATCGGGGGCGAGGCGGAAGGCCTCCTGCCGACGCCGGACTGGCGGAAGAAGACGTTCGAGACCGACTGGGACAAGGCGTGGAACCCGGGCGACTCGATCCAGCTCTCGATCGGCCAGAAGGACCTGCTCGTGACGCCATTGCAGATGGCCGCCTTCTACGCGATGCTCGCGAACGACGGGAACGTCGTGACGCCCTACGTCGTCTCCGACGTCGAGCAGCCGCGCGCGAAGGGCTCGCCGCGCGTCGTCCTCCGCCGGTTCGCCCCGGCTCCCCCGAAGCCGTCCGGCATCGACCCGGCCGCGCTCGCAGCCGTCCGTGACGGGCTCTACCTCGCGACGCACGCGAGCGCGGGCACGTCCTCGGGCGTCTTCGCCGACTACCCGATCGACATCTCGGGCAAGACGGGGACCGCGGAGAAGGTCGTCCCGCTTCCCGGCTATCCGAGCGACCACCTCGAGGACCAGTCCTGGTGGTGCGGCTGGGGGCCCTCGATCGACGCTCAGATCGTCGTCTGCGCGCTGATCGAGAACGGCGGCCACGGCTCCACGGCCGCAGCGCCCGCGGCCCTCAAGGTCTTCGAGCGCTTCTTCGGTGAGAAGGCCACGCACGTCGACCTGAAGGAAGTCGACTGATGATCGAGGTCGCCGAGCGTCCGAGTGTCAGCGTCGCGGGTCTGCGCTCCGAGACGCGCCCGCTCGCGTTCCTGCGCCGGCTCGACTGGGTGCTCATGGCAGCGACGTTCGCGCTCGTCGGCTACGGGCTGTGGGTGGTCTCCGGCATCACGCGCTTCGACGTTCCCGGAGACGAGAGCTACTACGTTTTCCGCCAGGCGTTCGCAGCCGTGCTCGGGGTCATCGGCCTCTTCGCGGCGCTGCTCGTGCCCACCGACGTCGCCCGCCGGCACTGGCGCGTCATCTACCTCGCCACGCTCGGTCTGATGGTGCTCGTCTTCGTCGCGGCCGAGACGGTGCGCGGCTCGAAGCGGTGGCTCGACCTCGGCGTCATCCAGTTCCAGCCGTCAGAGCTCGGCAAGGTGCTGTTCGTCCTCGCGATCGCGGGCTTCCTCGTGGAGCGCGCCGGCCGGGTCACGCGCTGGCGCACCGTCCTGTCCGCCCTGGGGCTCGGCGTCGTCCCGATCATGCTCGTGTTCCACCAGCCGGACCTGGGGACGGCGCTCGTCTACGGCGCCGCGCTGATGGCCGCACTCTTCTTTGTCGGCGTCCGCTGGAAGCAGCTGCTGACGATCGTCGTCACGATGCTCGTGGTCGCGCTCTCGGTCGTCTGGGTCCTCCCGACTGCGGGAATCGAGGTGCTCAAGCCGTACCAGATGGACCGCGTCGCCGGCCTGCTCGACCCGGATCGCGACCCGAGCGGCCTCACGTGGAACGTCAACCAGTCGAAGACGGCCGTCGGCGCCGGCGGGCTCACGGGACGCGGAGTCGTGGACGCGAGCCAGACCCGGCGCGACTATCTCCCCGAGCACGCGACCGACTTCGCATTCGCCTCACTCGCGGAGCAGCGTGGTTTCGTCGGCTCCTCGGTCCTGCTCCTCCTGTACCTGCTCGTTGTCTGGCGCGGGCTGCGGGTGATCACCGTCGCGGGCGATCTCTACGGCGCTGTTGTCGCGGGAGCGCTCGTGTGCGCGCTCCTGTTCCAGGTCTTCGTGAACGTCGGGATGACGATGGGGGTGGCGCCCGTGACGGGCATTCCGCTGCCCTTCATCGCCGTCGGCGGCAGCTCGCTCGTGACGAACCTCGTGCTCGTCGGGGTGCTGCAGGGGATCCACGCGCGCGGCCTGCTCGCCGGGCGTGACGCCCTATGAACGTCGCTGCGCTTCGCGAGCTCGCGTTGGAAGCTCGAGGCTCCGTGCAGACGGCGCGAGCCGAGCTTGCGAAGTCGTCGCTGGGCCGCGTCGTCGTCAGCGGGATGCTCGCGGAGCAGCTTGCGCGGGAGCTCGGTGCGGGCGCGCGGCCCGGGGCCGTCCTTATCGGCGACGACGTGCAGGGCGCCGCCGTCGTCGTACGCGTGATCGCCGGCGAGCCGAGCGACGAGGACGACGCGATCGTCCGGGCCGCCGACCGCGCCGGGATCCCGGTCGTCCTCGTGCAGACCTGGCCGCAGGCCGACTGGCGGACACCGTTCGTCCTTTCGCCCTTCGTCGTGGAGTGCAGGACCGGCGAGGGCTTCCCCGTCCCCGAGATCGCCGCCAAGATCGTGCTCGCCGTCGAGAATCCGCCCGCGCTCGCCGCGCGCGTCCCGGTGCTGACGGATGCGGCCGAGCGCACGGTTGTCGGCTCGGCGGCCGCCCGGGCCGTTCGGCTCGCGCTCGCCGGCGTCCCCGGCGCGAGAGCGCGCATCGCTCTCGAGCAGGCGCGGATGCTCGCGCGCCTGCGGGCGCTCGACCCTCCGCCGGAGCCCGATCACCCCGGCGTCGTGGCCGGCGCCGTCGCCGCGACGCTTGCCGCGAGCTACGCACTCCGCCGCGCCGCGCGCGACACAAGACGGGTGCTCCCGGCGCGCGTGTCCGATCCTCTGATCGCAGCGGCCGGAACCTTCGCGCTCGCGCAGCTGCTTCGCGCACTCAACGCGAGGCTCTGAGCGGGATCTGGCGGTCTGGCGCCGACCAGATCACCTGCAAACCCCACACGTTCACTCCGTCCGGTCCCGGACCTAGCATCCGGCGCGAGGGCACTCCGAGACTGGAGGAACGATGGCGGACACCGAGCTGGCCGAGGAGCTCCTGCAGCTGGAGGAAGCCGACGCGTGGTTCGAGTACCTCGAGTCGACGCGTGGGCAGGCCGAGACGCGGTACTCAGAGCTCGAGCCGTGGGCATGGGCTCGCCTCGCGCAGCGGCTGCGCGCGGTCCGTGCCAGGCGATCGCGTCTGCGGACGGCGGCTGCCTGAACGGCCCGACTGATAGCCTTCCGGCAGGTCTATGACCGAAGTTTTCACATACATCCGCTGCGCGACCCCGGACGCCCGCACGGCGTCCGTTCTTTCGCGCGCGACAACACAGGGAGAATCACACTTTGGCACTACGTTGGTTTCGCTTCGGAAAGAAGCAAGAGGAAGAGGCCGCGGACACACCACCCGCGGCAGCGCAGGAGGATTCGCAGGAGGGGGCTCCGCCTGAGGTAGAGGCGGACGAGGCCCCGGAGACGACAGACGCTTCGGAGGCCGCGAAGAAGAGGCGCAGGCGCGGGAGCCGCGGTGGTCGCGGAAGGAAGAAGCCTGGCTCGACGGCAGGTGCTCAGGCCGCGCAAGCGAAGGCCGAGGCCGGCGACGGCGCCGAGACCCCGGCCAAGGCGCCCGAGCGCGGCCGCGCCGAGCGGAAGCCCGCACGCTCGCAGGAGCGGAAGACCGACCGCAAGTCCGCACGCAGTCAGAGCCAGCGGCGGCGGACGCCCACGCGGCGTGCCGCGTTGCCCGCCGCGAAGCGCGAGCTCCTCATCTCGGTCGACGTCGGCGAGCAGCGGGTCGCGATCCTCGAGGATGAACGCGTCGCCGAGGTCTACCTCGAGCGGCCCGAGCGGCGCTCGATCGCCGGGAACATCTACCTCGGCGTCGTGGACAACGTCCTTCCGGGGATGGAGGCCGCGTTCGTCGAGATCGGGCTCGAGAAGAACGGGTTCCTGTACGTCGACGAGATCGTCGGCCCCGAGCTCGAGGGCCGGAAGGGCGCGCGCAGGATCCAGGATCTGATCAAGCGCGGCCAGACGATCCTCGTCCAGGCGGTCAAGGATCCGATGAAGTCGAAGGGCGCGCGGCTGACGACCGAGATCTCGCTCCCCGGACGCTTCCTCGTCTACGTCCCGAACGGCGACGGCTACGGCGTCTCGCGGCGCCTCGAGGACGACGAGCGCACGCGGCTCAAGGCCATCGTCAAGGACCTCGACCCCAAGGGTGGCGGCATCATCGTGCGCACGGCAGCCGAGGGCGCGTCCGCGGAGGACATCGAGCGCGACCTCGTGTTCCTGCAGCGGCTCTGGAAGACGATCGAGGCGAAGGCGAAGGCGTCCACGGCGCCCGAGCTCGCGTACGAGGAGGCGGAGCTCCCGCTCCGCATCGTGCGCGACCTCTTCGCGGGCGACTTCGTCGGCGCGCAGATCGACGACGACCGCACGCACAAGCGGATCGTCAGCTACCTGAAGAAGACCTCGCCGCACATGATCGAGCGCGTCCACCGGTACCGGGACAAGGAGCCGCTGTTCGAGGCCTCGGGCATCGAGCAGGAGATCCGCTCGACGCTCGAGCGCCGCGTCGACCTGCCCTCGGGTGGGTACCTCGTCTTCGACTACGCCGAGGCGTTCACCGTCATCGACGTCAACACGGGCCGCTTCGTCGGCTCGCGCGGGAAGTCGGCGTCCGGCCGGCTCGAGGACACGATCGTCAAGAACAACCTCGAGGCGGTGAAGGAGGTCGTCCGCCAGCTCCGGCTCCGGGACATCGGCGGGATCATCGTCATCGACTTCATCGACATGTCGAACCCGAAGAACCGGGCGACCGTCGAGGAGGCGCTTCGCTCGGAGCTCGAGCGCGACCGGACGAAGACGTACGTCGTCGAGATCTCGCCGCTCGGGCTCGTGGAGATGACGCGCCAGAACGTCACCGACGGCCCGCGGGAGATCCTGACCACCAAGTGCGCGGTGTGTGCGGGCGACGGCTTCGTCGTGTCCGACGCGACGCACGCGCTCGAGATCGAGCGCAGGCTCCGGGGGATCGCGAAGGGCTCGCGCGTGCAGGCGTTCCGGGTCGCGGTTCATCCCAGGGTGCTCACGCTGCTGGCCGGGCCTGGCGGCAGCCGGCTCGCCGAGGTCGAGGCCGCCGCGCGGCGCAGGTTCTTCCTCGTCCCGGCCGACACCAACGGCCACGTCCATCTCGACCACTTCGAGGTGCTGGCGCAAGGGAAGCTCGACACGCTCGCTCCTCCGGCTCCCGTCGCGGAGGGCGCGTCGCTCGAGGTCAAGCTCGTCGAGGTCGGCCTGTACGACCCGACGGCCGGCGTCGGGAAGCTCGACGGCTACGACATCGTCGTCTCCGGCGCGGCCAAGCTCGTCGGGAAGAAGGTCCAGGCGACGGTCGGCCGCGTCCTCGAGGGCCTCGCGTTCGCCGTCGTGGCCGACTCCGCGGCGCTCCCCTCGCCGATCACGTTCGAGGCCGAGGCGGAGAAGCCCACGCGCGCTCCGGGCCGCAAGGCCGGCGAGACGAAGGAGAAGGACGAGCCGGAGGCCGAGGCGCTCCCGGCTCCGAAGGCGCGGACACGCTCGACCGCGGCGCGCAAGCCGGCCGCGAAGCCGAAGCCGGCGGCTCGTGCCGCGAAGGCCGCGGAGCCGGCGACGGCCGAGGCCGAGCAGGCCGAGGCCCAGACCGAGGACGAGGTCGTCGCGGTCGGCGTCGACTCCGAGCCCGCGGCGAAGGACGGCCAGCCGGCGAAGAAGCGCACCCGCCGCGGCACGCGCGGAGGCCGAGGGCGGAAGAAGCCTGCCACTGCCGCTGCCGCCGAAGGCGCTTCCGAGGCCGCGGCGGACGACGCGCCCCGGACGACTCCGAAGATCCACGTTCCCGAGCCCGCGCTCGCGCTCGACCCGGACGACCGGCCGAGGACGCTGGCGAGCCGGAGGAAGGCGCGGAGCCGGCAGACGTAGCCGAGCACGGTAGCGGCCACGGACGGGCAGGCGCCGAAGAAGCGCACCCGCCGCGGGACGCGCGGAGGCCGCAAGCGCAAGAAGCCGGCCGCGCGGCCGACGGCATGCCGGCTGACGGCGGCGCGGAAGCGACCGCCGCGGCGATCGCGGTCGTCGCCGACCCCGTCCTCGAGCCCGAGTCGAAGCCCGAGCCCGACACCGAAGCCCCCGACTACGTGCCGATGTCGGAGTGGATCGAGGACTTCGACCGGCGCGCCGGGCGCAGCCGCTAGTTCGGTATCATTCCCCGGCTCGCGGGCCGGGTGCCCGCGTTTTGCTGGCCTTTCAGTCGGAGAAGACGTGACCTACGCGATCATCAAGGTTGCCGGAAAGCAGTACCGCGTCCGCGAGGGCGAGCGGCTGCTCGTGGACCGGCTGCGCCGAGGAGGACGGCGCGACGTTCACGCCCACCGTCCTGCTCGTCGGCGGAAACGGCGAGCCCGCGCTCGACCCGGATCTCAAGGTGACTGCGAAGGTCCTCGGCGAGGTCAAGGGCCCGAAGATCCGCATCGGCAAGTACAAGAAGCGCACCGGCTACCGTCGCCATACCGGCTTCCGCGCGTCGCTCACGCAGATCGAGATCGAGTCCATCGGCGCAAGGAAGGCTCGCGACGGCCGAACAAGAGCCGCCGGCCGAGAAGGCGGAGGCTCCGCGCAAGGCGGCGCCGAAGGCGGCTCCGGCGGCCGAGCCGGAGCCTCAGGCAGACAGGGTGAAGGGCATGCCGGCGGGCTACGAGCAGCTGACCGTCGCCGCGCTCAAGGAAGCGGCGACGGACTGGAGCCGGCCCATGCTGGAGGCGGCGCTCGAGTACGAGAAGCAGAACGCGAACCGGAAGGGCGCGATCGCGGCGCTCGAGTCCGCGCTCGCGGCGAAGGAAGGTGACTCCTGATGGCGCACAAGAAGGGCCTCGGCTCGTCACGCAACGGTCGCGATTCCCAGTCCAAGCGGCTCGGGGTCAAGATCTTCGCGGGGCAGCCGGTGAAGGCCGGCATGATCATCGTCCGGCAGCGCGGCACGAAGTTCCGGCCGGGCCCGGGGACTGGTCTCGGTCGCGACGACACGATCTTCGCCATGCAGGCGGGGACCGTCGAGTTCCGCCGCTCCGGCGAGAAGCGCTACGTCTCGGTCGCTGGCGGGCGACTGACCCTTTAACCTCGGTCGCCGGAGGCGGCGGAGGCATGTTTCACGACAAGGCGACGATCCACGTCGAGGCTGGCCGTGGTGGGCACGGCGGGCTCAGCTTCCGGCGCGAGAAGTACGTCCCGCGCGGCGGACCCGACGGAGGTGACGGAGGCCGCGGCGGCGACGTGGTGTTCATCGCGGACCCGGCGCTTCGGGACCTCTCCGCGTTCCGCCGCGTGAAGTGGCTGGCCGCCGGCAACGGCGGGAACGGCCGCGGTAGCCGCAAGCACGGGGCCGACGGCGAGACCGTCGAGGTTCGCGTGCCCGTGGGAACGCAGATCCTCGACGCCGAGGAGCGCATCGTCGCGGACCTGACGACCCCCGCCGCGACGTTCGACGCCGCCCGCGGCGGCGGTGGTGGCCGCGGGAATGCCCGCTTCGCGACGCCGAGGCGGCAGACGCCTCGCTTCGCCGAGACGGGCCTGCCGGGCGAGGAGGCCGACCTCGCGCTGCGCCTCAAGCTCGTCGTCGACGCAGCGCTCGCCGGGCGTCCGAACGCGGGCAAGTCGTCGCTCCTCCGCCGGATCTCGAACGCGAAGCCGAAAGTCGCCGACTACCCGTTCACGACCCTCGAGCCGGTTCTCGGAACCGTCGACGGACCGGACGCGAGGCAGCTCACGGTCGCCGACGTGCCCGGTCTCATCGAGGGTGCCGCGGACGGCGCCGGGCTCGGGCACGAGTTCCTCGCCCACCTCGAGCGCGCGCGGCTGCTCGTCCATGTGCTCGATGCCTCGGCGGGAGAGCTCGAGGAGCGGTTCCGCACCGTCGACCGCGAGCTCGCCGCCTACGGGGCGGGGCTCGCCGAGCGGCCCCAGCTCGTGGTGCTGAACAAGATCGACCTCCTCGACGAGCCGCCCGCCTTCGACCTTGTCGGACGAGCGGATCGTGGGCGTCGTCGCGACGTCGTGCGCCACCGGCGCCGGCATCGACGAGCTCAAGCGCAAGCTCTTCGAGCTCTGTCCCGTCGAGCCGCCCGACGCCGGTCGAGGAGGAGCTGCCCGAGTTCCTCGAGTATCGACCGCGTCCCCGCCGCGGACCGAGATTCCGGATCTTCCGCACCGATCGCGGTTACCGCGTCGTCGGGACGCCGCCGCCGCAGGCCGAGCTCGAGGACGCGCTTCGCCGTGCGGGAGTCAAGCGCGGGGCCGAGGTCGAGCTCGAAGGCGAGGTGCTCGAGTGGCAGTAGGTGTGTCTGGGCGGCGTCTTCGACCCGCCGCACCTCGGGCACGTGGCGCTCGCGCGGGCCGCGGTCGCAGCAGCTCGGGCTCGAGAAGCTGCTCGTTCTCGTCGTCGCCGACCCGGGCCACAAGGACGTCGCGACGCCGGCCGAGACCCGGCTCGAGCTCGCGCGCCTCGCCTTCGCAGACGTCCCGGGCGCGGAGGTCGAGCTCGACCCGTACGCTCGCACCGTCGACTCGCTCGAGGCTCGCCGCCTCGAGGACGCGACCTTCGTTCTGGGCGCGGACGAGTTCGCCGACTTCCCGAAGTGGAAGCGCCCCGAGCGCGTGCTCGAGCTCGTTCGCCTCGCGGTTGCGAAGCGGCCGGGCGTCCCCGACGAACGGATGCGCGAGACATTCGTACGCCTCTCAGCGCCCGACCGCATCTCGTACTTCGATCTTTCGCCGGTACCGGTTTCCTCGTCGCTCGTGCGCGAGCGCGTGGCACGCGGCGAGCCGATCGACGACCTCGTCCCGCCGCAGGTCGCGGAGGCCGATGGCGCGGCTCGGCCTGTACCGGACGGCTGACTAGACTGAGCCGAGACCAGAAAGGACGACGACCGACCTGACCCCGCTCGAGCAAGCACGCCGAACCGCCGCTCTCTGTCAGGAGAAGCTGGCAACCGACGTCACCATCCTCGACATGCGCGGCGTCTGCGACTTCACGGACTTCTTCGTGATCGCGAGCGGCCGGAACCCGCGCCAGACGAAAGCGATCCACGACGAGGTTGCGGGGACGCTGAAGAGCGAGAACGGCCTCATCGCCCGGGCCTCGGCGGGGCTGCCCGAGGCGACGTGGATCGTCTCCGACTACGGCGACGTCGTCCTGCATCTCTTCACGCCGGACACGCGGAGCTTCTATCGCCTCGAGGACCTCTGGAGCGACGTCCCGTCGGTCGAGCTCGCCGCGAGCTAGCGACCGCGGGTTCGTCAGCTTCGCCTGCCCGGATCCCGCCCATGACTGATCAGCACGTGCTTCGACCGCCGAGCGGCAGGTCGAGCTGCGACTCACGCCGTGCAGACGGTGTGGGATGACCGACAGCGGCACGGCGGGCGCTCGCCTGATCCTCGACTTGGGCCCGCCTGTCTCGAGTTCAGTGCAAGTGCGCCCCGCCACGGATGTCGTCGTGTGCGCTGCTACTCGTCGCCGACGCGCGACGGCCTGCGAAGCACGTCTATCGCCGCCGAGACGTCGATGCCTGCATGCACGCGAGCTCGATCGCGGCTCTTCTCCTCGCGGAAGTTTCGCGGTCGACGTTCGCGCCTCCGTCTTGGGCGTGCCGAAACCATCAGCCACGCCGGGATCAGCTGGGCCGACGACTTCGTCTTCGACGCTAGACTTCGAGACTCTCCTGGGGCCATAGCTCAGTTGGGAGAGCGTCTGGCTGGCAGCCAGAAGGTCGCCGGTTCGAGCCCGGCTGGCTCCACCTGAAAGGCCCGCATCTGCGGGGCTTCTCTTCTCGAAGAGGCACGCGCACGTGGGTCTCTCCCAAGGCGAGCCGCAGGCGCGGATCGAGCGCGTCCTCGACGGGCGCGCACGGAAGCACGTCGGCATCGTCGTCGGCGTGCGCCGCGGCGAGGAGACCGCGCTCGTCGGACGCGGCCGCATCGCCGACGACCGGCCGCACGCGCCCGACGAGCGGACGATCTTCGAGATCGGGTCGATCACGAAGGTCTTCACGGCGACCCTTCTCGCCGACATGGCGCGCGAGGGCCTCGTCGCGCTCGACGACCCTGTCCAGCGCCACCTGCCCGACGGCGTCGTCATCCCGGTTCGCGGCCGCCCCATCACGCTCGCCGACCTCGCGACGCACACGTCCGGGCTGCCGCGGCTACCGAAAGGGCTCCGGCGGCGAGCGCTCCGCGAGGGCGCGAACCCGTACGCGAGCTTCACCGTCGACGATCTGCAGGCCGCGATCCCGGTGACGAAGCCACGGCGCGAGCCCGGCCGGAAGATCAAGTACTCGAACTACGGCGTCGGCCTGCTCGGCCACGTGCTCGCGCTGCGCGCGGGCACGACCTACGAGGAGCTCGTCGCCCGGCGGCTCACCGGCCCGCTCGGCATGACCGACACGAGCATCGCGGTCCCGGACGACAAGCTCGACCGCTTCGCCGAGGGCCACAGCCGTCGGGGCAAGCCCGTATCGAACTGGGATCTTCCGGCGCTCGCCGGGGCGGGAGCGCTCCGCTCGACGGTCAGCGACCTCCTGGCGTTCCTCGACGCGCAGCACGGCAACGCGCCGCCCGGGCTTGCGGAGGCGATGCTCCTGACCCGCGAGCCGCGCGCGAGCCGCCGCGCGCTCTCGGTTGGGCTCGGCTGGATGATCCTGCCCGTCGCAGGACAGCCCGGTCCCGCGGTCTGGCACGACGGAGGCACCGGCGGCTTTCGGAGTGTCGCCGGCTTCGTCGCGGAGTCCGGAACTTCTGTCGTCGTGCTTTCGAACTCGTGCCGTCCGGTCGACCGGATCGGTCTCGAGATTCTGAAGTCGATCGGTGCGTGACGGTGTCTATCGCGCCGGGTGTAGTTCGTCGTATTGAATGACGGAGCGGCGAGGGCGACGTCCTCGACCGCGCACTGACGAGAAAGGAGAGGGGATATGGCAGGACAGATGGTTCACGTCGAGATTCCCGCCGGCGACACCGGGAAGGCGCGCGAGTTCTGGGGCGGGCTCTTCGGCTGGCAGTTCCAGGCGTTCGAGGGCAGCCCGTCGGAGTACCACATGACCCGGTTCTCCGACACGCAGGGCGGCGCGATCATGGGCGCCGAGGGGGACAACCGCGGGCCGCGCGTCTACTTCGACGTCGACGACATCAACGCGGCGACGTCGCGCGTCGCCGAGCTCGGCGGGAAGGCGGGCGACGCCATGCCCGTCCCCACCATGGGCTGGTTCGCAGTCTGCGGCGACACCGAGGGGAACGAGTTCGGGCTCTGGCAGAACGATCCGAACGCGCCCGGCGGACAGGGCTAGCCGAACGCGACGAGCTGACGAGGGGCGGCGCCGGAGGCGGCGTCGCCCCGAGACCGTCCCGCGAGACCGTCGGAGTGCGCTAGAACCTAGTGCAACGACTCCGAAAGGGACGGACATGCCTTTCTACCAGCGTCGCGGGGACGTCCCGCGGAAGCGGCACATCGTGTTTCGGGAGAACGGGAGGCTGCTGACCGAAGAGGTCATGGGCCTCGAGGGCTTCACCGGAAACGAGTCGATCCTGTACCACCTCGAGTCGCCGTGCCGCGTCAAGGAGCTCGGCGACTTCACGCCCATCGAGCGTGAGGAGTGGGTCCCCGAGGCGCACGCGCACCGGCGCATGAACACGTACGACGTCGACCAGACCGGCGACGAGATCAGCGGGCGCCGGACCCTCATGTGGAACTCCGACGTCGAGATCTCGCTCTGCCGGCCGGACTCCTCGATGGACTACTTCTTCCGGAACGGCGAGGGCGACGAGGTGATCTTCGTCCACGAGGGCTCCGGGACGCTCGAGACGACCTTCGGCGACGTGCCCTACAAGGACGGGGACTACGTCGTCGTCCCGCGCGGCACGACCTACCGGTTCGTGCCGGCCAAGAGGCCGCCGGAGGCGGCCTCGGTCTCCGGGCCGGGCGTCGGCGGCTCCGCCGCCGACGCTTCCAGCCATGCCGAGCAGCGCTACCTGGTCTTCGAGACACCCGGGCTGATCGAGATTCCGCGCCGCTACCGAAACCAGTACGGCCAGATCCTCGAAGGCGCGCCGTACTACCACCGCGACATCCACCCGCCTGCCGAGCTCAAGACGCACCGCGAGCGCGGCGAGTACCTCGTCAAGGTCCGCGTCCGCGGCGGGTACCAGGACTACGTCCTCGACTACCACCCCTTCGACGTCGTGGGCTGGGACGGCTACCTCTACCCGTGGACGTTCTCGATCCACGACTTCGAGCCGATCACGGGCCGGATCCATCAGCCGCCGCCCTCGCACCAGACGTTCCAGGGGCCGAACTTCGTCATCTGCTCGTTCTGCCCGCGCCATCTCGACTTCGATCCCGAGGCGGTGCCGATCCCGTACCACCACAGCAATCTCCAGTCGGAGGAGATGATCTATTACGTCTCCGGGAACTTCGGCTCGCGCAAGGGCATCTCGGTGGGCTCGATCACGCTGCATCCGTCCGGGCTCCCGCACGGGCCCGCGCCGGGTCTCGCCGAGAGAGCACTCGGCGTTCGCGAGACGACCGAGCTCGCGGTCATGTGCGACACGTTCCGCCCGCTCAAGCTCTCGACGCTCGCGCGCGACCTCGACGACGGCCACTACGCCCTGTCCTGGTACGAGCCTCCGTCCGAGGAGCCGGATCTCGCCGGCGTGACGAGCCACCTGTAGCTTGGACGCCGACCGCTTCCTCCGCGAGCTCCCCGAGCTCTTCGACGACTTCCCGCGCTCGGAGCACCCGCGCGACCGCCGCTTCGAGCCCGTCGTCGAGACGGTCGAGAACCTCGCGTCGGAGAACGTCCTCGCGCTCCTCAACCTCGCCGCCTCGCTCATCGAGCCGGACGAGGCCTACGTCGAGGTCGGCGTCTACCACGGCGCGAGCATGATCGCCTCGATGCTCGGCAACGACGGCAAGCGCTTCGTCGGGATCGACAGCTTCGGCTTTCGTGACGCGAGCCTCGAGAAGGTCGAGGCGAACCTCGAGCGCTTCGGCGTGTCGAGACCGGAGCTCCTCGTCGGCGACGCGTTCGAGCTCGTCCCCGGCGGCGCCCTCGACGGGACGAAGATCGGCCTCTGGTACTACGACGCCGCCCACGACTACGACTCCCAGGTCGAGGGGCTGCGCATGGCGGAGCCGCTGCTCGCGCCGGGCGCGCTGATGATCGTCGACGACACCGACTGGGAGGACGTCGACCGGGCGATGGACGACTACGTCACCGCGCAGCCGCGCGCGACGCGGATCCTCACGATCGACGGCAAGAGCCGCGGCTTCCCGCAGTGGTGGGAAGGGATGCAGGTCCTACGCTGGGACGCGTGCGTCAGGACCATGCCTTCGCGCGAAGAGCAGACCAGACCCGATCTCAGGTGTACCGCGGATCGAGAGCGTCCGCGTGGCGCTCATCCCGTTCCCGTCGCTCAACGAGAACGTCGCCGTGTACCTCTGACCCTTGGCGACGGTGAAGTCGAGGCGCACCGGGAGCGTGCAGTCCGTGCGCAGGGCGGCGGGCTGCGAGCCTGCCGCGACCTGGCTATTGCCCCGCATGACGCGCCACGACACCTCGATCATCGCGCCTGCCGCGTGCCCGCCGCAGTACTTCCGGGCGGCGACCAGGACCTGCGGCGACCGCGTTCCACGCTTGAACGTGTGGACGGCGTTCCGCGCGTCCAGGGGACGGGCGCTCGACGAGAACCTCGACGGCGACGGGTTCTTGGCCGCGCCCGAGGACGTGTAGAGCCCGGACTCCCACTCCTGTCCCGGGTCGTCCTGGTACACGAACCAGATGAACATCCCGACGAACGGGTAGTTCCTGGCCAGCGTCAGCGAGCGCTTGATGTACGTCGCCTGCGTGGAGTAGGGGACGCCGAGCCGGTCCTGCGGCCTCGTCTGGTGCCCGTACTCGGTGATCCAGATCGAGAAGGCCTTGCCGCGGAACCATCGCTTCAGGCTCTTGTTGAAGAGCGGAAGCGAGCCGAGCGAGACGTTCGGCCACTTCACGACCTGCGACGGGGCTGAGTTCGGGTGGAACGGATATGGATGGTGCGCCCATGCGTCGAACCGGAGATTGCGGTTCGCCTTCGCGACGAGCTCGGCGAACTTCCCGGGCGAGTGCGTGTCCGAGAGACCCTTGACCCTCTTGTCGCGCCCGCGGGCCGAGGTCTCGCCGATCGCGACCTTCGCGAGCGAGTTCCCGGCCTTGACTCCGGCGTACCCGGCGGCGGCGAGCTTCGCGTAGTTCCTCGGGGCGATCGACTTCCCCTTGCTGTTGAACTGCGGCGTGAGGAAGAGGTTGAGGTTCGGCTCGTTCCAGATCGAGAAGAAGCGGACGAACGGGATGTTGGCGTTGCGTCCGGAGTAGCGGGAGGCGATCGCCTGGGCGAACGCCCGGAAGTCGGAGACGCGCGTCGGCATCACGTTGTGTCGCTTGCCCCCGTTCGCCCAGCGCGGCGTGCCCGAGATCGTGAGGATGACCTCGAGGTCGTGCTCCTGCGCGGTGCGCACCGCCTCGTCGATGTCGCCGAAGTTGTACGCACGGTCGAACGGGTCGGTCGCTACGTCCGGGCGCTGCTTCGCCACCTCGTTCCACGCGATGAGAAGACGGATGATCGTGGAGCCGTTCGTGGCGGTGGACTCGATCCGCGTGGCGCGGTTGTCTGCCCACCGGAAGCTCGGGTCGTCGTGGAAACCGACCCACATCCTCTCGGCTGCGTAGGCGGTTGGAGCGGCGAGACGCGCTGAGGACGAACAGGGCAAGGACAATGCGAACGATGCGTCGCACGAGACCTCCTTTTACGCTTGCAAGCGGCGGAGCGGTTCGAAGTGGGCCGCGAATGTCACGGCACCGTAGCGGCTCGGACCTGACGTTGCGATCGGGACTCGCCCTTCTGGGCGTCGGGTAGTGGCGTACGCGTTCTAGACTCCCTGCATGAGGTCGGTATCCCTATGGGAGGGGATCTTCATGCTCGTCATCCTCAAGATCCCCATGGTCTACCTCGGCGTGGTGGTGTGGTGGGCGATTCGCGCGGAGCCGCAGCCGGGCGGGGGATCCGAGCCCGCGCGCGCATTCGTCCCGCTCACTCCGTGCGGCTGGGACGACTGGCGGCGCAGGCGCAGTTCCTCCCGGCGGCCGCTGCGGCCCATCCCGCACGGGCCGGGAATGCGGCCGGTACGCCGCTCGCGGGTGGGGGCCACGTGAGCTCCGTTCCGTACCGCCAGCACGACCGCGTGGCCGGCTTCCTGTGCGCGTTCTCGTTCGCGCTCTCGGGGATCGCGCTCGCGCGGCACCCCGGGCTGCTCGCCCCGGTCGCGATCGTCGTCGGGCTCATCGCCGCGCGCATGACCGTCGCGCATCGCACGCTCGCGGCGGCGGCCGTCTTCGCGGGAGCGCTTGCGTTCTTCCTCGGGATGACGATCGCCATCTCCACCGACTCGCCGCTCTACTGACGTGCCCGGCTCCTCGCAGATCTCGGGCCTGAACGCGGGGTACGTCGGCCTCGTCCTCGAGCAGTACCTCGAGAACCCCGAGGCCGTCGACCCGGCCTGGCGCGCCCTCTTCGAGGAGGCGGACGACGAGGTTCTCGCGGCGCTCCCCGGCCTCACGCGGCTCGTCGGCACTCGTTCGTCTGACGACGGGAACGGCGCCGCGCCGGTCGTGGTCGCGCCGCCGGCGCCTCCCGCGGAGCCGCGCCGCCTGCCCGCCTCCCGCCGAGGCTGCACCGGAAGAGGCGCCGGTCGACACGGACCTCCTGGGCGCGGTCGCAGCCGCGGTGTCGCTCGTCAAGGCGATCCGCATGCACGGCCACCTCGGCGCGCGGCTCGACCCGCTCGGCTCCGAGCCGCCGGGCGATCCCGCACTCGAGCCGGAGACCCTGGAGCCGCCGCTGACGCCCGAGGTCCAGGCGCAGATCCCCGCGGGGGTGCTCCGCCTGTACGTCGAGGGCGAGACGCTGCGCGAGGCGCTGCCGCACCTGCGCGAGGTCTACATGGGCACGATCGCGTACGAGATCGAGCACATCTCGGACCACGCCGAGCGCGTGTGGCTCCGCCACGCGATCGAGTCGGGCCGCTACCGGCAGCCGCTCCCGCCCGAGGAGCGCCGCGAGCTGCTGCTGCGCCTGGCCCAGGTCGAGGCGTTCGAGACGTACCTCCGGCGCGCGTTCATCGGGCAGAAGCAGTTCTCGATCGAGGGCCTCGACGCGCTCGTCCCGATGCTCGACGAGGCGGTCGAGATCGGCGCCGCGGGCGGCGCGCACGAGGTCGTCGTCGGGATCGCGCATCGCGGCCGGCTGAACGTCCTCGCCCACACGGTCGGCCGCTCGTACGCGTCGATCCTGCGCGAGTTCGAGGGCGAGCGGTCGCTCGACGCCCTCGTCGCGGACCCGGAGGGCGGCACCGGAGACGTCAAGTACCACCTCGCGGCCTCGGAGTCGCGGATGACGGAGGCCGGCGAGGTCCAGGTGACGCTCGCGGCCAACCCGAGCCACCTCGAGGCCGTCGACCCCGTCGTCGAGGGGCTCACGCGGGCCGAGCAGACGGATCGCTCATCGGGCGCGGGGACCCACGACCCGACGGTGGCACTGCCGATCCTCATCCACGGCGACGCATCGTTCGCCGGCCAGGGCGTGGTCGCGGAGACGTTCAACCTGCACGCGGTCGACGGCTACACGACCGGCGGCACGCTGCACGTGATCGCGAACAACCAGATCGGGTTCACGACCGACCCCGCCGAGGGGCGCTCCACGCGCTACGCGAGCGACCTCGCGAAGGGCTTCGACACGCCGATCATCCACGTCAACGCCGACGACCCCGAGGCCGCCCTCTCCGCGATCCGGCTCGCGCTCGCCTACCGCGCCGAGTTCGGTCACGACGTCGTCGTCGACCTCATCGGCTACCGCCGGTTCGGCCACAACGAGCAGGACGAGGCGGCGTACACGCAGCCGCTCATGGCCTCGCGCATCGACCAGCAGACGCCCGTTCGCGAGTCGTACGCGGCGCGGCTCGTAGACGAGGAAGTCATCTCCGAGGAGGAGGCCGCGACACTGCTCGATCGGACGATCGAGGCTCTCCGCGAGGTGCACGACCAGCTGCGCGCGTCGTTCGCCGAGCCGGAGCCGCCGAGCGGAGCAACGCCGGCGGCCCGACACCGGCGAGGCCGTGGTCACCGCGGTCCCGGCCGAGCGCCTGCGCGAGCTGAACGATCAGCTGCTCACCGTTCCCGACGGCTTCGACGTGAACCCGAAGCTCGCGAAGCAGCTCGAGCGACGCCGCGAGGCGTTCGACGCGGGCGGCATCGACTGGGGCCAGGCCGAGTCGCTCGCCTTCGCGTCTCTGCTCGAGGACGGCATCCCGATCCGGCTCTCGGGGCAGGACACCGAGCGCGGGACCTTCTCGCACCGCCACGCGGTCCTGCACGACGCGCGGACCGGAGAGATGCACACGCCGCTCCAGGTGCTCGCGAAGTCGGCCGCCGCGTTCGAGATCTACAACTCGCCCCTGTCGGAGTTCGCCGCGCTCGCGTTCGAGCACGGCTACTCGATCGCCGCTCCCGACGCCCTCGTGCTCTGGGAGGCGCAGTTCGGGGACTTCATCAACGGCGCCCAGATCGTCGTCGACCAGTTCATCGTCTCGGGCCGCTCGAAGTGGGGTCAGACGTCACGGCTATCGCTGCTCCTGCCGCACGGCTACGAGGGCAACGGCCCCGAGCACTCGAGCGCGCGGCTCGAGCGCTTCCTCCAGCTCGCCGCGCAGGAGAACATTCGCGTCGCGAACGTCACGACGGCCGCGCAGTTCTTCCACCTGCTGCGACGGCAGGCGCTCGACGCGACCGCGCGCCCGCTCGTCGTCATGACCCCGAAGGGCCTCCTCCGCCTGAAGCAGGCGACGTCGACGGTCGACGAGCTCGCGCTCGGCTCGTTCCAGCCCGTGCTCGACGCGCCGGACGCCGACCACAACACGATCCGGCGCCTGATCCTGTGCAGCGGGAAGATCTACTACGACATCGCCGGTCACGAGCTCCGCGGCCTCTCGTCGACCGCGGCCGTCGCGCGGATCGAGCTCCTGTACCCGTTCCCCGTCGATCCCGTCGGCCGGCTCGTCGCCTCGTATCCCGAGCTCCGGGAGATCGTGTGGGCCCAGGAGGAGCCGCAGAACATGGGCGCCTGGCGCTCGATCCGCCACCGCCTCGAGGAGGCCGCCGGGCACGCGCCCCACGTCGAGAGCGTCCAGTACGTGGGTCGTCCGTGGCGCGCGAGCCCGAGCGAGGGCTACCCGACGATCCACCACCGCGAGCAGGACCGGATCGTCCGCGAGGCGCTGGGCTTCCGGGGCAGTCCCTAGGCGGCGCGCTTCCGCACCGTGCGTCGTGCGACGTGCGAAGCGACGCGCGGCCCGTGGCGCCCTGCGAGCATGAGCGCCTGCCGACGCTGGCGCGCCGGCAGCCTGCGCCACACGCGGTACAGGAGCATGAAGAGCGTGAAGAGCCGGAGAAGCGGCACACCGAGACGATAGCGTCCGCCCCATCGCTCGGGCCCCCGACGCCTCCGCTAGACTCCGACCCTTCGGAACCGCCCCCATGACCGAACTCCAAGACCACGCAGTCGATACGGACACCCTCTTCGCCGAGGCGATCCGCGACCACCTCGACCTCAAGGCACGCAACGCGGGCCTCGACGGCGACATGCCGCTCGACCGCTACCTGAACGGCGACGTGCTCGAGAACCACCCGCTGTTCAAGAGCGAGGAGCAGGCACGCATCGAGGAGACGCTGGACGGCGAGGTCGCGGCCGTCGAGCTTCCTTCCGAGCGCCCGCTGTGGCCCGGTGAGGAGAAGACGGTCGAGGACGTCGACGGTGTCGAAGGAGCCGCGCTCGACGAGACGCTGTGGACGGGCCGTCCCCGGGACTTCGACTGGGGCGACTGAGTCGCCCCGCGTGATCCCGGACGAGCCTCTGCGGCAGTGAGCCTGACGGCGCCAGCCGTGACGTCGGACGAGCGCCTGCGTCGCTACGCGGAGCTCGCAGTGCGCGTCGGCGCGAACGTCCAGCAGGGCCAGGACGTCGTCGTCACCTGCCTCGTCGAGCACGCCGAGATCACGCGCGCGATCGTGCGCGAGGCGTACCGCGCGGGCGCGAGCCACGTGATCGTCCTGTACGGCGACCTCCACCTGCGCCGCGCCGCGATCGAGCTCGGGCCGGAGGACGAGCTCGGCTGGTCGCCTCCGTACCTGCTCGACTGGTACAAGCGCTGGGGAGACGAGCACCCCGCGATCATCGCGCTCACCGGGAATCCGAACCCCGAGCTCCTCGCCGACCTCGATCCCGCGCTCGTCGGCAAGGCCGAGCCGAGAGAGCTCCGCGCGGTCGGTCTTCAGCACATCACCGCTCGCAACGTGAACTGGACCGTCGTGTCCGCGCCGAACGAAGGCTGGGCGCGGCAGGTCTTCGGAGAGCCCGACCTCGAGCGGCTCTGGGACGCCGTCGCCACCGCGACCCGGCTCGACGCTGACGATCCCGTCGCGGCCTGGAAGGAGCACGCCGAGCGGCTCGCGACCCGTGCCGCCGCGCTGAACGAGCGACGCTTCGACGCGATTCGCTTTCGCGGGCCCGGAACCGATCTCACGATCGGGCTCATCGCGGGCGGGGTGTGGGGGTGCGCGAGCGCCGAGACGGTCACGGGCATCCCGCACGTGCCGAACCTCCCGACCGAGGAGGTCTTCACGAGCCCGGACTGGCGGCGCGCCGAGGGGACGGTGCGCTCGACCGCGCCGCTGATCGCGGCCGGGACGAGGGTCGACGACCTCGAGCTCCGGTTCGAGAACGGGAAGATCGTCGCGGTCGAGGCGTCGGCCGGCGGGGACATCATCCGCGCGCAGCTGGCGACCGACGAGCAGGCGCCCGCGCTCGGCGAGGTCGCGCTCGTCGACGGCACCTCGGCCGTCAAGAAGACCGGGCTCGTCTTCCACGACACGCTCTTCGACGAGAACGCGAGCTGCCACCTCGCCTTCGGGCACGGCTTCCCGCTCAGCGTCGAGGATGGCGCGGAGCTCTCCCGCGACGAGCTGATCGAGCGCGGCGTGAACGTCTCCGGCGCCCACACCGACTTCATGGTCGGGGGCCCCGAGGTCGACGTGGACGGGCTCGACGCGGACGGCTCGGCGACGCCGATCCTGCGCGACGACGTCTGGCAGCTCACCTAACGGCTGCCTCTCGCGCACGTCTTGTGCGCAAATTGGCGCACTCTTGTGACCTTTACAGTGCCAGGCACTGTAAACAGCCCGCCGAATACGGCTCAACCATGCCGTTTGCTCTGTACCTGCACTCGAATGTCAGCTTTGACCTTGACAAGACAGCGGCGATGATGTCATAGTGCTGTCACGATGCAGCTCGATGACCACATCCAGGCGATCCAGCAGGACCTCGCCAACACGGCAGGCCTCGGCGACGAAGCCACCGCCACCGCCGCTCAAAGACTCATCGAGACGCTCGGCTCGACCCTCCACCTTCGCCTCCTCGACCTCCTCGGCGAGGCGACGCTGGAGATCAGCGGCCAGCTCGGCTCCGGACGGGTCGAGGTCCGCCTCGCCGGACGCGAGCCCGAGCTCGTCGTCATCACCGAGGACGCCGAGGACGACGACGTCCGCGTGGCTCCCGGTGAGGAGTTCTCGGGCCGCATCACGCTTCGGCTTCCCGAATCGCTGAAGATCGCGATCGAGACCGCAGCGGCCGCGGACGGTGTCTCGACCAACGCCTGGCTCGTGCGCACCCTCGCGCGCAACACCTCGCCGCGCTCGCATAAGCGCGGCAGGAACCGCCTCCAAGGCTACGCACAGGGCTGAATGGTCCTGGGCTGAAAGGAGTGCTTCATGCTTCTCGCACCCATCCCCTTCGAGTACGCCAAGCTCCTCGATCCCGGCGACCGGATTCGCAAGCCGACCAAGCCGGTGACCACCAGGCGGGTCCGCGGCGACCGCAAGGCCTAGGTCACGAGGATGGAAGTCTTCGACACTCCCGGGAGCGTCTCCCTCCAGTTTCGGCTCCCGAGTGGACGCGTCGTGGTCACGACGGCCGATCAGCCGCAGACGAGCGTCGAGCTCGTGCCGACCGGCCGCCGTGGCCACGACGCGATCGAGAACGTCGAGGTCACGTGCCAGGAGCACGCCGGCGGCCACGTGATCACCGTCGACGAGAAGGAGCGGATCCGCTGGGGCCCGATCCGGATCAGCTGGGGCGGCGACGTCGAGGTTCGAGTCGTCTGCCCGCACGGAGCCGATCTCGAGTTCTCCGCCGGCTCCACCGATCTTCGCGCCTCCGGCGAGCTGGGCGAGGTCTCCGCGCGCTCCGCGAGCGGCGACATCCGGCTCGAGAAAGTGACCGACAAGCTCGCCGTGAAGACCGCGAGCGGGGACATCTCGATCGACGTGGTCGAGGCCGGCGGCTCCGCCGCCACCGTCTCCGGTGACCTCGGCGTCCGCCGGATCGAGGGCGCCCTCAACGCCCGGTCCGTCTCCGGCGACGTCCGCATCGGCGCCGTGCAGGCGCCGCTCATGCTCTCGACCACGTCCGGCGACGTGGAGCTCGAGAACGTCGAGAACGGCGACGTTCGGGTTCAGTCCGTGTCCGGCGACATCCGGATCGGCGTCGGCCGCGGCACGCGGGTCTTCATCGACGCCGCCTCGATCTCCGGCGATCTTCAGTCGGAGCTCGGCGTCATGGACGACGAGCCGACCTCGGAGGAGGCCGACGAGCCGCAGGAGGTCGTGCCGCTGCACCTGAAGACGGTCAGCGGCGACGTGAAGATCGTGAGCGCGGGGCGGGTCTCCGCGTAGGGCTCAGCCCGCGCGAACGAGCTCGACGACGTCGTCCGCGCGCCCCTCGCGCAGGAGCTCGTACACGCGCTCTTCGTTCCCGAGCCCGCGCCTTGCGGTCAGGATCGTGAACAGACGCGCCTCGTCGAGCCCGGTCTCGCGCGCCGCACGCACGATCCGCGGGATGCTCGGGAGCGGGTTGCGTCCGTCGAACTGCCACGGCGGATAGAGCCACGTCGTGGAGCCCGGCTCGCGCACCGCGATCAGCTCGCCGTCGCGCCGCATCGCGTCGATCGTCCCGGGCTCGATCGCGAACCGCACGGCGAGCCAGGTGGCGGGCTGGCAGCCGGCGTAGCGCGCGTCGGAGGTCGTGCTCACGTCGCTCAGGAGCCTATCCACCACCCGGGCGTAGGGGCCGGGCATGCCCGGCCCGCGTCGACCGGTGGCGCTCGCGGGCGAGGCATGCCTCGCCCCTACGAATTCGGTCACAGTCGCGCCACCATCGCCTCCCACACCTCGGCGTCGCCTCCGCCTGCGTGGCTCGTGACGACCCGACCCTTCTCGTCGACGAGGACGAAGTGCGGCTGGTAGTCGGCGCCGAGCTTCCGCGCGCGCTCCCGCTCCGGGTCGTGGATCGACGGCCACGTCCAGCCGTACTCCTCGACGAACGCGCGGCCCTCGTCAGGAGTGTTGGCGACGTCGAGCCCGAGGTACGCGAGCTCGGGGTGACTCTCCTGGAACTCTGCGTAGGCGACCGCCTCGCTCTGGCACGTGCTTCACCACGCCGCCCAGACGTTCACGAGCACCGGACGGCCGCGGAAGTCCGCGAGCGAGAGGCGCTCGCCGTCGAGCGTCGTGCCCTCGATCGCCGGCGCCGGCCTCGTCCCCTCCCGACGGTGAGGTCTCGGTCGGCGTCGTCGGAGCCGCCTGGTCGCCGCTCTCGCTGCCGCAACCGGCGACGACGAGCGCGAACAACGCGACGATGACCGCCAGCGCGCGCACGCGATCACTGTAGCCCTCGCCTCCAACGGCCGATACCGGAGACATGCGGCGACTCATCCTCTTCGCGTGCGCGCTTGCGCTCTTCACTGCCGCCTCCACGGCGGGGGCGGCGCCGACTCGTTCCTGGGCCTCGACGGAGATCAAGGCCGTCGTCGAGGCCGGCCTCATGTCGCCGAGCGTCGGCGAGTTCCGGCCCACCGATCCGCTCACGCAGACCGAGCTCGCGATCGTCCTCTCCTCCTTCGGCCTCGAGATCTCGGCGCCCGAGCCCAACCGCCTCGTCACGCGTCCGCGAGCTCGACGCGAAGCTCGTCGCCGCGGCCGGGATGAAGCAAGAGGCGCACGGCCTCAAGCTCGCGATGGCCTACGCGGGCCTGACGCCGGGAACGTGGTTCGGCACGGAGTCCGTCGCGCGCATGCTCGGCTTCCGGATCAACCACACGAAGGACCAGGAGCACCTCGAGCTCCAGCTCAACCAACCCGCGACACGCGCCGAGGCCGCGTACTCGATCGCGCGCCTGCTCGAGCTCGACCTCGAGGAGATCATGGAGGTCCGCGAGACCGTCGAGTCCTTCGCCCTGCCCGCGATGACGCCCGTGCAGCGGACGCTCATCGGGCGCGCGGCGAAGTTCGTCGGCACGCCGTACGTCTGGGCCGGGACTTCCGAGCGCAAGCAGAAGCTCGCCGGCAGGATGCAGCCCGGCGGCTTCGACTGCTCGGGCTACGTCTGGCGCGTCTACAAGCTCGAGCCGACAGCGGGTGCCCCCGCGCTGGCGACCAAGCTCAAGGGCAGGACGACCTACGAGATGAGCGCCGAGATCGGCAAGAAGGCGCGGATCCCGCTCGCGAAGCTCCAGCCGGCCGACATCGTCTTCTTCGGCGACCGCGGCACGAAGTCGAAGCCGTCCGAGGTGGGGCACATGGGCATCTACGTCGGGAACGGCTGGATGCTGCACTCCTCCGACCGCGGCACGACGCTCATCCCGATGACCGGCTGGTACGAGACCCGCTTCGCCTGGGGCCGCAACGTGCTGGTCGAGACCGGCAACCGCTTCTAGCCGGGTATTGTCGCGGGCGGTGACGTACGTCCCCGCCGACGATCGCTACGAGCGCATGCTCTACCGCCGCACCGGCCGGAGCGGCCTGAAGCTCCCTGCGATCTCGCTCGGCCTGTGGTGGAACTTCGGGCACGACCGCGACTTCGAGACCGGCCGCGCGACCGTGCGCCGCGCGTTCGACCTCGGCGTCACCCACTTCGACCTCGCGAACAACTACGGGCCGCCGTACGGCTCCGCCGAGGAGAACTTCGGGCGCCTCCTGCGCGAGGATCTCCAGCCCTTCCGCGAGGAGCTCGTCATCTCGACGAAGGCGGGCTACGACATGTGGCCGGGCCCGTACGGGGACGGGGGCTCGCGCAAGTACCTGCTCTCGAGCCTCGACCAGAGCCTCGGTCGCATGGGCCTCGACTACGTCGACATCTTCTACTCGCACCGCTTCGACCCCGAGACGCCGCTCGAGGAGACGATGGGCGCGCTCGACACCGCCGTCCGCCAGGGCAAGGCGCTGTACGCGGGCATCTCCTCGTACTCGGCCGAGAAGACGCGCGAGGCGGCCGCGATCCTGCGCGAGCTCGGCACGCCGCTCCTCATCCACCAGCCGTCGTACTCGATGCTGAACCGGTGGATCGAGCCCGACCTCCTCGACGCGCTCGGGGAGCTCGGCGTCGGCTGCATCACGTTCTCGCCGCTCGCCCAGGGGATGCTCACCGACAAGTACCTGAACGGGATCCCCGAGGGCGCCCGCGCGAGCCGCCCGGGGTACTCGCTCTGGCCCGACCTGATCACCGACGAGTCGCTCGAGAAGATCCGCGCGCTGAACGAGATCGCCGCCCGCCGCGGCCAGTCCCTCGCGCAGATGGCGCTCGCGTGGACGCTGCGCGACCCGCGCGTGACCTCCACGCTGGTCGGCGCCTCGAGCGTCGAGCAGCTCGAGGACAACGTCGGCGCCCTCGAGCGCCTCGACTTCGACGAGGAGGAGCTCGCCGAGATCGATCGCCACGCGACCGAGAGCGGCATCAACCTCTGGGCTGGCTCGAGCCAGGATGAGCTCGTGGGGCGAGGCTTGCCTCGCCCTGACCAACATCCGGCGAGGGCGAGGCGAGCCTCGCCCCTACGCCTGCCGACGGCTCGGCCTCGCGATCCGGCCGAAGCGGCGTGACTCGGGCGCGCTCGTGAAGGCCGAGAGCTGGAGCAGCTCGCCGTCGAGCTCGAGGCCGGAGCCGACGACAGCCGCGCCCTCGAGCCTGACGTCCTCGCCGAGCCCAGCCGACGGGCGCCGCGTCGTCTGCGCCTCCGCGACCGCGTCGACGAACGCAGCGATGCCGTCACCGCGCGGCCGGTCGAGCCGCTCGAGCGCGTCCAGCAGGTACCCGCGCAGGAGCCTCGGGTACAGGCGCGCGAACGCGTCCGGCCGCGAGACGTAGTCGAGGCAGAGGCTGTCGCCGAGCGCGAGCACCGCGCCCGACTGCCCGGGCTGGAGCGGGAACGAGCGCTCGAGCTCGCCGAGGCGATCCTCGTGGCTCCGGTACGCGTCGCGCGCTCGCGCCGGTCGGAGACGACACGCGCATCCGGCTGTTCTTCTCGCGCACCTCGTCCCAGACCTCGGACTGCGCGAGACCGCGCGCGAGCGGCTCGCAGCCGGAGCGACTCCGCCTTGCGAGCGCCGGAGCGCCGGGACTGCGCTGCGTGCGGCGCGGCCGCGAACGCTGCGCTCGTAGCGCGCCAGCGCCCCTCCTCGACGCAGGAGACGGGGATCCGCAGCTCGTTGCCGTGGCCGACGAGGACGCTGACGTTGAGGATCCGGTTCTGCTTCGCCCCGATCAGCTCCTCGCCGTCGTACAGCAGGACGTTCTCCGCGACGGGGTTGTGGACGAGGAGCTCGGGCACGGACCCGCTCGCGCCGACCTCCTCGATCCGGAGGCCGCGCGGGATCGCCTCGTCGAGCGTGAGGTAGCGGGCGCGCGGGTCGTGGCGCGGGAAGAGGGGAGTGACGACGACGCCGCGGTGCTCCGCGGGCTCGCCGAGCTGGAAGACGTCTTCATGGGCGACTCCTTTCGCATGTGCGAAGTAGTCGCAAGCCAGACGGGCGCAACTTACGGCCGATGCAGTCGTGAAGGGGGGAGAATGCTTCGCACCGAGCATGCGTGAGCTACCGAGCGGCACCGTCACCTTCCTCTTCACGGACGTCGAGGGCTCGACGCGACTCCTGCGCGAGCACGGGCCGGGATACGTCGAGCTCCTCGCCGATCATCGGCGCGCGCTGAGGGATGCCTTCACGCGCCACGCGGGCGTCGAGGTCGACACGCAGGGTGACGCCTTCTTCGTCGCGTTCCCACGAGCCACCGACGCCGTCGCGGCGGCCGCCGAGGCGCAGGAGGTGCTCGCGCACGGCCTCGTCCGGGTCCGCATGGGCGTGCACACGGGCGAGCCGATCGTGACCGAAGAAGGCTACGTCGGCATCGACGTCCACCGCGCGGCGCGGATCGCCGCCGCCGCGCACGGCGGGCAGATCGTCCTCTCGGAGACGACGCGGCGGCCTACTCGAGGACGACGCGCCGGTACGCGACCTCGGCGAGCATCGGCTGAAGGACCTGATCAGCGCCGAACGGCTGTACCAGCTCGGAGACGGGGACTTCCCGGCCCTGCGGACGCTCGACGCCACCAACCTGCCCGTCGCCGCGAGCCCGCTCGTCGGGCGCGAGCAGGAGCTGGACGAGCTCGTCGCGATGCTTTCGAACGGCACGCGGCTCCTCACCGTCACCGGCCCCGGCGGGACGGGCAAGACGCGGCTCGGGCTGCAGGTCGGGGCGGAGCTCGTGGGGAGGATGCGCGACGGCGTCTTCTGGGTTCCGCTCGTCGGGCTCACCGACCCGCAGCTCCTGCCTTCCGAGGTCGCCCAGGTCGTCGGTGCGCCGGACGACCTCGCCGGATTCCTGCGCGGCCGCGAGCTCTTGCTCGTGCTCGACAACTTCGAGCACCTCCTCGACGCGGCGCCGGCGGTCGCGGCGTTGCTCGCGGCTTCCGATCGGCTCCGCGTCCTGGTCACGAGCCGCGCGCCGCTGCACGTCTCCGGCGAGCAGGAGTACCGGCTCGAGCCGCTTCCCCCGAAGGACGGCGGCCGCACTCTTCGCGGAGCGGGCTCGAGCTGTCGGGCGTGATGTCGCGCCCGACTCGACCGTGGAGCAAATCTGCCGCCGCCTCGACGGCCTACCGCTCGCGGTGGAGCTGGCGGCTGCGCGGACGAAGCTCATCGCGCCCGAGCGCCTGCTCGACCGACTCGACTCCGCGCTCCCGCTCCTGACGGGCGGGCCCTCGCGACGCGCATGAGCGCCAGCGCACCCTGCGCGCGACGATCGAGTGGAGTTACGACCTGCTCGACGACGACGCGCGGCGGTTGTTCGCGTCCCTGTCGGCCTTCACGGGCTCCTTCCCGCTCGACGCCGCCGAAGAGGTCTGCGACGCCGATCTCGACGACCTCGGCGTGCTCGTCGACTACAGCATGCTCAAGCCGGTCGGCGACGACCGTTTCCTCATGCTCGAGACGATTCGGGAGTACGCGCGCGAGCGGCTGACCGCGGACGAGTCCCACGACATCCGCAGCAGACATGCGGCCTTCTTCGCGGCCCTCGCCGAGACTGCATACGCGAACCGCTACGAAGCCGAGGCCAAATGGTCGGCTCGGCTCGAGCTCGACCACGACGACTTGAGGGTCGCTCTCGACTGGCTGATGACGAGCGACGCGGATCGCGCGCTCGAGACGGCCGGTGCGCTCGGCTGGTTCTGGCTCTCTCGCGGCCTCCTGGAAGAAGGAAGCGGGCGACTTGCCGATGTCCTCAAGACGTCCAGCGAGGGCGGCCGTGTCCGGGCTCGTGCGCTCGCCGCGTCCGGCGCCCTCGTAGCGCGGCGCGGAGACGCGGAGAGCGGGCAGAAGCAGCTCCAAGAGGCGATCGAGATCCTGCGGGCGCTCGGCGACAAGAGCGAGCTCGCCTCCGCGCTCGACTCACTCGGCTGGCCCCTCATCTACGACGCCGGTGACACCGAGGGGTCGCTCGCGGCCTTCGAGGAGAGCCTTGCGCTCTGGCAGGAGCTCGGCGACCGCCGCCGGAGTGACGCGAGCGCTCGTCGGAGTCTGCCAAGTCCTCGTCGCGCAGGGCGACGTCGATCGCGCAGAGCCGCTGTCGCGGGACCTCCTCGAGCGTGCGGGCGGTGACGTCCGGACCGAGCACTTCGCGTACCACTTTCTCGCCGACTGTGCGCTGATCCGTGGTGACACGGTGGAAGCCGAGCTGCGCTACCGCCAAAGCCTCCGGGCCGCGCTCCCGCTCGGAGATGTCATCGAGACGAGCTTCGAGGTACAGGGCGTCGCGATGGCCGTCGCGGGCAACGGCGACCCGCGCGCGCGGACTGCGGCTGGCGGCGTCGGTCGAGATGCTCTGGGAGTCGCTCGGCATCTCGTTCTCCATCGCGTTCTGGGACGCGCTCCTCGAGCGCTTCCTCGGCCCGGCGCGCGAGCGGCTGGGCGAGGGAGCGGACGCCGTGTGGGCGGAAGGCCGCGCGCTGGCCTTCGACGATGCCGTCGAGCTGGCGCTACGGGAGGGTGTCTAGACCGCGGCCGACACCTGTATCCTCTGCCGGCCTCGGCTGGTCGTCAGAAGAACACAACGGTGTCAGAGTCCGCACTTCCAAGGATCCGCCGCCTCCGCCTGCGTTACGCGACGACGTGCTCGGTTTGCGGGCTCGCGCTCTCTGCGGGATCCGAGGCTCTCTGGGATCGCGAGGCGAAGAAGGCCATCTGCCTGGCGTGCGCGTGTACGCGGTGCTCCGTGAGTCCGACAACGGCCCCGAATTCCTCACAAGCAATCCTGGCGGGAGGTTCAAGGCGCGTGATCCGACTGTCCCAGTCGAGACGCTGTCAACGAAGTGGGTCGAGCCGGGTGCATGGTCTTCGTATCTCGGAAAGGGCGACATCACCTCCGGAGGCGTCTGAAGCAGTTCGCGCAGTTCGGGCGCGGCGAACCGATGCCACTGGGGTGGTCGATATCATTTGGCAGCTCGCCGACTCCGGAAGTCTTGTTGTCGCATGGCGGCGGTGCGAGCCTGAGACTACTGCGAGAGCGGTCGAGATCGAGCTCTCCGAAGCTTCGTCACTGGTTACGCGAGCACTCCCGTCGCGAACCTCGTGGCGTCGGGCTCAGAAGAGCTTCGTCTCCTCGCGCGGCCGCGGACGCCGCTCCGGGAAGCGCTTGAGGCCGACGCCTTCGAGCTCGCCGGTCGCCGGGTGGACCGGCGAACCGCGGCAGCAGCGTCCTCAGGTAGCCGCGCGCCTGGCCGTTGCCCGCGCTCGGCGGCGGCGGTGATCGCGACGACGAGGTCGGCGCACTGGAGGCCGATCGAGTGGTGGCTACGGGCCGAGGAAGAGGCCCTCGACGATCCGGTCGAGGCGCGAGTACGGCGTGCCGTCCTTCGTCAGGTCGGCGAAGAAGCGGCGCAGGCGCGCGTCCTCCTCGCGGAAGCGGCTGTCGACGACGATCATCCCGACGTCGTCCTCGGCCTGCGAGCAGGAACTGGAAGCGCTCGGCGAGGAACATGAGCCCGGTCGCGTACGTGTCCTCGTCCGTCGCGAAGAACTCGGGCGCTGCCTCGAGCCCGAGCTCGATGGTCGAGCAGCGTCACGTAGCAGCGTGAGCGGCGCGCGGGCGAGCGTCGCGACGACCGCGTCCGCGAGCGCGGGCGGCACCTCGCCCGTGCGGATGCCGTGCCACTTGACCTCGCGTTCCGGCGGCCAGCCGTGCGCGGCGAGCGTCGCCTGCCAGAGGTCGCGGAGCTCGTGCCAGTCGCGAGTCGCGGATCGCGATCCCGCCGAGCGCGAAGAACTTGCGCTCGGAGAGCTGCCCCGACTCGTCGAGGAAGAGCAGGTGCACCGTCGGATCGTACGAGGCGCCGTCACGTCCGCGCCGACGGGTGGAGAAGCGGCACCGATCCCTCCCAGCCGGCGCGGAGGATCGAGACGAGCGAGGGCGGCGTGATCACGCATCGCCGTCTCGCGCTGGCGCGGTCGTTCGCTCCGTGTAGCCCGACGGCGACCAGCGAGCAGCTCGCTCGCCGAGCACGAGCCACGGCGCGCCGTCCTCGAGCACGAAGGCGCCGTCCGGGAGCTCGTCCGACGCGGCGCTCGTGATGGCAGCTGCCCGCGCGTCGTCCGGATCCACCCGCTCGGCGTGGAGCTGCTCGTCCATCGCGTCCGCACCCACCTGGCCCGGATGCAGCTCGCGCCACAGCTCCCCGAACCGGTCGTAGTCCTCCCGCCGGCACAGCGCACACGGGCGATGGCCTGCGGCGAACGCGGTCGCCTCGTCGAGGAAGAAGAGCTCCGTGAAGCGGCCCGGCTGGAGCAGCCGCTCGCGCTTCCAGCCTCGGAACTCGAGCCGGCACGCGATCCAGCGCTTCGTCGCCCAGCGCCTCCGGATCCGCCCCTCATCGTCGTGGAGGCACCCGCGATTTCCATAGACCAAGCCCCGCGCGGGATCGGCGATCAGCTCCGACAGCGGCGTCACGCGGTTCTGGAGCGGCATCGCCGCCCAACCTAGCCGTAAGGCGCAGCCTCCACGAACCGGATACTGAGGAGCATGCGACTCGCTGACGACGGCACGCTTCGGCTCTCGCCCACCGACCTGGCGAACCACCTCGCCTGCCCGCACCTGACGCAGCTCGAGCTTCGGGTCGTGCGCGGCGAGCTCGAGCGGCCCGTGCTCGACGACCCGTACGGCCGGATCCTCATGGACAAGGGGAACCAGCACGAGCTCGCTTACCTCGCGCGGCTCGAAGCAACAGAGCCGGCGCGTCGCGCGCATGCTCACCTACGAGGACGAGGGGTTCGACGCCGAGGAGGCACGCCGCGCGACCGAGGACGCGATCCGCGCCGGCGAGGCGGACGTCATCTACCAGGCCTACCTCACGGACGGCACCTGGCGCGGGTTCGCCGACTTCCTCGAGCGGGTGGACGACGGCGAGCCGGGCATGCCCGGCCCCTACGAAGCCTGTGCGATCACCGAAGCTCGCGCGCTCCGCGAAGCCGCTCCATCTCATCCAGCTCAGCTTCTACGCCGAGCAGCTCGGGCGGATCCAGGGACGGCTGCCCGAGCATGTTCACGTCGAGCTCGGGACTGGGGAGCGGGCGACGTTTCGGACTGCGGAGTTCATCGCCTTCTTCAGGAGATCCAGAGAGCGGCTGCTTGCGGCAGTCGAGGGCGAGGCAAGCCTCGCCCCTACGACCAACCGCGACCCCACCCGACCAACGGCCCGACACCTATCCCTGGCCCGTCTACCACTGCGGGATCTGCGACTTCCGGCACCTCTGCCGGCAGCAGCTCGAGGACGACGACAACCTCGTGCTCGTCGCGGGGCTCGGGCGGCTGTACGCGGAGCGGCTCCTCGCCGCGGACATCCCCACGCTCACCGCGCTCGGCGAGACCGCGCCCGGGACGACCGTCGAACGCATCCGCGACGAAAGCTTCGAACGCATCCGCGACCAGGCGCGCCTCCAGCTCCACTTCACGCGCACCGGCGAGCGCCTCGTCGAGCTCCTCCCCGACGAGGAGGACCGCGGGTTCCGCCTCCTCCCGCCGCCGTCCGAGGGAGACGTCTGGCTCGACCTCGAGGGCCACCCGTTCTACGAGCCGGCGCGCGGGCTCGAGTACCTCTTCGGCTACTGCTACCGCGAGGACGGCAAGTCCAGTACGACGCGGTCTGGGGGCTCGACCGCGACGGCGAGAAGGCCGCCTTCGAGCGCTTCGTCGACTGGCTCGAGGAGCGCCGCCGCCGCTTCCCCGACCTGCACGTCTACCACTACGCGGCGTACGAGCGGGTCGCGCTCCGCCGGCTCATGGGCGAGCACTCGGTGCGCGAGGCCGAGATCGACGACTGGCTCCGGCGGGAGCTGCTCGTCGACCTCTACCGCGTCGTCAAGCAGGCGCTGCGGGCCGGCGTCCCGAGCTACTCGATCAAGGAGATCGAGAAGCTGTACGGCTTCGCGCGCACGGCCGCGGTCGAGGGCGGGGCGGAGTCGATCGTCCTCTTCGAGCAGTGGATCGAGACCGGGGAGAACACCGTGCTCGAGGGGATCCAGGCCTACAACGAGGAGGACTGCCGCTCGACCTTCGAGCTGCACGAGTGGCTCCTCACGCGGCGGCCCTCGAAGCTGCCGTGGCGCTTGCCGCCGGACGAGCGCGAGCGCACGGAGGAGGCCGAGGAGCGCGACGCCGCGCGCGTGGCCCTCCACGAGGCGCTGCTCGACGGCGCGGAGGAGGGGAGCCCGCGCTGGCTCCTCGCGCACCTCCTCTACTACCACCAGCGCGAGGCGAAGTCCCAGTGGTGGGAGTGGTTCCACCACCTCGAGCTGGACGAGGACGACCTCATCCAGGACACGGACACGATGGGCGGGCTCGTGCTCGCCGGCGAGCCGGTCGAGGACGGGCAGTCGCTCGTCTACACGTTCACGTTCCCGCCGCAGGAGCACAAGATCGACGGCCGCTCGGTCGATCCGAAGACGGAGAACGTGTACGACGTCGCGACGGACGACGAGCTCGGGACGGTGACGTTCAAGCGCGGGAAGGCGCGCGCCGACGAGCCGCTGCCCGAGGCGCTCATCCCGCCGAGGCCGATCCCGGACTGGAACCACCGCGACTCGGTCGAGCGGTTCGCGCGGTGGTACCTCGAGGGCGAGGCAAGCCTCGCCCCTACGACCTCGTTCGACGCCCTGGTCGAGATCCTCGAGCGCCGGCCGCCACGTGCTCGGCTCGACGCCTCGGTGGCCGAGGCCGCGCTGTCCCTCGACGGCAGCCATCTCTTCGTCCAGGGCCCGCCGGGCTCGGGAAAGACGTGGCAGGGCGCGAAGGCGGCGATCGCGCTCATGCGCGCGGGCCGCCGGGTCGGCGTCACGTCGCTGAGCCACAAGGCGATCTCGAAGCTGCTCGCCGAGATCGAGCGCGAGGCGCGCGAGCAGGGGTTCTCCTTCAAGGGCCGCAAGAAGTCGTCCGGCGAGGACACGCGCTACGAAGGCCCGTTCATCGACTCGAGTGACGGCTGGCGCGACCTGCTGGACGACGAGCTCCAGCTCGTCGCGGGCACGTCGTGGCTCTTCTCGCGCGCCGACTTCGCCGGCTTCCTCGACACGCTGATCGTGGACGAGGCCGGGCAGGTCGCGCTCGCGGACGTCGTCGCGGTCGGGCACGCGGCGCGCAACCTCGTCCTGCTCGGCGACCCGAACCAGCTGCCGCAGGTCTCGCAGGGCGCGATGCCGGACGAGGCGAAGGCGTCCGTCCTCGGGCACCTGCTCGGCGACGAGACGACGGTGCCGCCCGACCGCGGGATCTTCCTCGCCGAGACCTGGCGCCTCCGGCCGGAGCTGACCGCGTTCACCTCGGACGCGTACTACGCGGGCAGGCTCGAGCACGCCGAGATCACGGCGCGGCGGAGCGTCGCGGCCGGAGACGGGCTCGTCTTCCGCTCGGTCGAGCACGCGGCGAACGGCCAGCTCTCACGGGAGGAGGCGCGTGAGGTCGCGGCCGCGATTCGCGCTCTCCTCGGCACCGACTACACGGACGAGCGCGGCTCGACCCGCCCGCTCACCGTCGACGACGTCCTCGTGGTGACGCCCTACAACGCCCAGGTTCGCGCGCTCAGGCAGACGGTTCCGGAGGGCGTGCGCGTCGGCACGGTCGACAAGTTCCAGGGCCAGGAGGCGCCGGTCGTGATCGTCTCGCTCGCGAGCTCGAGCGGGGAGGAGGCGCCGCGCGGCCTCGCCTTCGTCTTCAACCGCAACCGGATCAACGTCGCGACGTCGCGCGCGCAGTGCCGCGTCGAGCTCGTCTGCTCGCCGCGCCTGCTCGAGGCGGACTGCAAGACGGTCGAGGAGATGCGGCTCGTGAACGCGCTGTGCCGATTCGTCGAGCTCGCAACGCCCGGACGATAATCCGGGGTAGTGCCTCTCGAGCGCGGTCGCGAGTCCTATGCGAGGAAGGCGTGGAGCGACGCCTTCGAGTCGCTCTCGCTCGCGGACGAGGAGACGCCGCTCGGAGCAGATGATCTCGTGCTCCTGGCGGAGTCGGCGTTCATGCTCGGCCGCGACAGCGAGTTTCTGGGCATCCTCGAGCGCGCTCACCACGCGTACCTCGAGGCTGGGGAGCCGCTGCACGCCGTGCGCTGCGCGTTCTGGATCGGGATGAACCTCGCGCTGCGCGGCGAGATGGGCCCTGCCGGTGGGTGGCTTGGCCGAGGACAGCGCCTCCTCGATCGCGAAGAGCGCGACTCGGTCGAGCGCGGATACATGCTGCTGCCGGCGTCGTTCGAGCGGGAGAGCGCGGGAGACTTCGCCACTGCGGCCGCAATCGCCGCTCAGGCGGCCGAGATCGGCGAGCAGTTCGGCGATCGCGACCTGTTCGCCCTCGCGCTGCACGCTCAGGGCAACATGCTCATCCGCGACGGCGAGGTCAAGAAGGGTCTCGACCTGCTCGACGAGGCGATGGTGGCTGCGACGGCACGCGAGCTCTCGCCGATCATCGTCGGCGTCGTCTACTGCGGCGTCATCCTCGCCTGCCAGGAGGTGTACGACGTGCGGCGCGCAAAGGAGTGGACGGCGGCTCTCACGCGCTGGTGCGCCGAGCAGCCCGATCTCGTCGCGTTCACGGGCCGCTGCCTCATCCACCGCTCGGAGATCCTCCAGCTCCAGGGGGCGTGGCGCGACGCCCTCGAAGAGGCGCGGCGAGCCGGGGAGAGGCTCGCGCGGCAGTTCAATCCGAGCGCGTCGGGCGTCGCCGCGTATCGCCAGGGAGAGGTGCTTCGCCTGCAGGGTGAGTTCGACGCGGCCGAGGAGGCGTACCGCGCGGCGAGCGGCCACGGCTGGGAGCCGCAGCCGGGTCTCGCTCAATTGCGGCTCGCGCAGGGCAGGACCGATGCCGCCGTAGCCACGATCCGCCGGGCGACGAGCGAGGCGACCGAGCCGCTCCGCCGGGCCGCGCTGCTGCCCGCAGAGGTCGAGATCCTGCTCGCTGCGGGAGACGTCGACGCTGCGAGGGAGGCGTGCGCGGAGCTGGAGCGCCTCGCCGAGAGCTACGAGAGCGCGATGCTGGGGGCGCTCGCGGCGCATGCGCGCGGCGCGGTCACGCTCGCCGACGGCGACGCCGCGAGCGCGCTCGCCGCGCTCCGGAGTGCCGCCCGGCTGTGGCAGGAGCTGGAGGCGCCGTACGACGACGCCCGCGTGCGCGTCCTGATCGGTCTCGCGTGCCGCGCGCTCGGGGACGACGACGCCGCCGACCTCGAGCTCGAAGCCGCCCGCGACACTTTCACGACACTCGGAGCGAAGCCGGATCTCGCCCGCCTCGACATGCTCATGTCGCGTACGACGCACGGGCTGACGGCGCGCGAGCTCGAGGTGCTGCGCCTCGTCGCAACCGGCAAGAGCAACCGTGAGATCGCCGCCGCGCTCGTGATCAGCGAGCACACGGTGGCCCGCCACGTCCAGAACATCTTCGCGAAGCTCGACGTCTCGTCGCGGGCCGCGGCGGGCGCGTTCGCGTTCGAGCACCGCCTCGTCTGACACCAGCGTGGTGAGAAATCACCACGGCCGCCAGGCTCGAGTTGGTGGATCCGCTCGATGCGCGAGCTGCCGCGTGCCTCGTACCCTCGTCGAAACGACGGAAGGAGGACCGATGCAGGCGGACAGGTACGAGACGGTGATCGTGGGCGGAGGCCAGGCGGGCCTCGCCACCGGCTATCACCTCGCGAAGCGCGGCCGGTCCTTCGTCATCCTCGACGCCGGAGCACGGGTGGGCGACCCCTGGCGGGAGCGCTGGCCGTCGCTGCGGCTCTACTCCGCCGCGAAGTTCGACTCCCTGCCGGGGATGAAGTTCCCGGCGCCCGGGTTCTCGTTCCCGAGCGGGAGCGAGATGGCGGACTACCTGGAGGCGTACGCGAAGCGCTTCGAGCTGCCCGTCGAGACCGGCGTGCGCGTCGACGAGCTGACGGGCGACGGAGACGGATTCGTCCTGACGGCAGGGGAGCGTCGCTTCGAGGCGGAGAACGTCGTCGTCGCGACCGGCGTCATGCAGCGGCCGGTGACGCCCGACTTCGCGAGCGATCTCGATCCGCACATCCGGCAGCTCCACTCGAACGACTATCGGAGCCCGGCACAGCTCCAGCCGGGCAAGGTGCTCCTTGTCGGTGCCGCTCACTCGGGCGGCGACATCGCCTACGAGGTCGCCGGCGCAGGGTTCGAGACGATCCTCTCGGGCCCGCACACGGGCGAGATCCCGGTTCCGATCGAAGGCTTGCGCTCGCGAATCTCCCAGCCGGTCCTGAAGCTCCTCGCGACGCGGGTTCTCACGATGTCGACGCCGATCGGGCGCAAGATTCGCTCCGAGATTCGATCTCACGGCGGCCCGCTCATCCGCGTGAAGCTGGCCGATCTGGAGGCCGCGGGGGTCGAGCGCGTCCTGAACCGAACGGTCGGCGTGGAGGACGGCCGTCCAGTGCTCGACGACGGCCGAGTCCTCGACGTGGCCAACGTCGTCTGGTGCACGGGCTTCCGGCACGACCTCTCCTGGATTCGGATCCCGTTCGACCTCGACGAGGACGGCTATCCCGAGCAGTGGCGAGGTGCGGTTGCTTCGGTGCCCGGCCTCTACTTCGTGGGCATGCTCTTCCTCCACTCGTTCAGCTCCATGCTCGTCCTCGGGGCAGGGCGGGATTCGGAGCAGGTCGTGAAGCATCTGACGGCGCGAGCGACCAGCGCGCGGCGAGCGGCCGGCTCGGAAGCGGTCGCGCTCGTCGAGGACGGCGCCGCGGCATGATCGACGATGGCTGGAGCGACTCCGTGCTCGTCTGGAACGGCGTGGTCGCGAGCGTCCCGGCCCTCGTCGTTCGGCCTGCTTCGTCCACGGAGCTCGAAGCCGCAGTCGCGTTCGCGCGGGAGCACGGATTGCGAGTCGGCGTCCTGCGCGGGCGCGACGGCTCGGAAAGTGCGGGCGCCGAGCGTCGACTGACCCTCGATCTCTCCGATCCGCCCTAGCTCGCGGCGAGCTGCTTCGCGGATCATTCCTCCGTATGGTTCCGTCCATGGTCGCCGCCATGGCTACCGTCACCGGCCCGGCAGAGGCGCTCGCGGCGATCACGGAGCTCTCCGCGGAGAGTGTCGGCCCCTGGATCCGTGAGTACCACGGCTACCGCGGCACCTTCGTCTTCGTCGACCAGGACGCACTGACGTCCCGCGTGATCACGCTGTGGGAGACCGCCGCCGACGAGCTCGCCGCGAGGAGGGCGCGCGGCGCGATGCGCGACCAGCTCATGGCCACGGCCGGCCTCGAGGTCGTCTCGTTCGACGTGTACGACGTGCCGGGTCACGAATACGTCGCGACCTAGCGGTCCGTAGGCACGATGGGCGTGATGAGCGCGCGTCTCTACGCCGCGACGGGCGAGTCAGTGGCCCGGTTCGACGAAGTGGGCGACTCGTGGAGCGTCGAGCTCTCGCTCGACGGGAGCCCGGCGCACTGTCTCGCGGTGGATCCCGCCGATCCGGACACCGTCTACGCCGGGCTCGGGGACGACGGCGTGCGGCGGTCGGAGGACGGCGGCCGCACCTGGGTCGAGTCTGGCCTCCGCGGGCAGCAGGTCTTCTCGGTCGCGGTCAGCGCGGCGGATGGGGCGGTCTATGCAGGGACGGAGCCGAGCGCCCTCTTCCGCAGCGACGACCGCGGCCGCACGTGGCGCGAGCTCGAGGGACTGCTCGAGCTCCCATCGCGGCCGACCTGGAGCTTCCCGCCGCGACCGTGGACGTCGCACGTCCGCTGGATCGCGCCCAGCCCGCACGAGCCTGAGGTCCTCCTGGCCGGGATCGAGCTCGGCGGGCTCATGCGCTCGACGGACGGCGGCGAGACCTGGGAGGACCACCGGCCGGGCGCGCAGCGGGACGTCCACTCGCTCGCGTGGCATCCGCGGGTGCCGGGCCGCGCGTACGAGGCGGGCGGAGGCGGAGCCGCCTGGAGCGAGGACGGAGGCGCGACCTGGACTCCGGCGGACGACGGGCGCGACCGCCACTACACGTGGTCGGTCGCGGTCGATCCGGTCGATCCCGAGCTCTGGTTCGTGTCCGCGAGCACGGGGCCATTCGCCGCCCACGGCCGGCGTGACCCGCAGGCGCGGATCTACCGGCGCCGGGACGGCGGCTGGGAGCCGCTCGCGGGCGGGCTCCCGGAACCGCTCCCGGCCATGCCGTACGCCCTCGTCACCGCCGAGGGCCGACTCTTCGCAGGGCTCGCGAACGGCGAGCTCTGGGAGAGCGGCGATCGAGGCGACAGCTGGCGTCGCTGCGACCTCGACCGGCCGCTCTCACGGCTGCACGCGCTCGCCCTCGCGGCTGAGCGCCGCTGTAGGCGAGGGCGACCCAGGTCGCCGCGTCAGGCTGCGCCCGCGAGCTCGTCCTTCTCGGCGTCGACGACGCCGCTCAGCTCCGGGCTGAGCCGAGCGAACGCCTGCTGCTCGAGAGTGCGAACGCGCTCGCGCGAGACTCCGAGTGCGCGCGCAATGGCCTCGAGCGTCTGCTGCTCGCCGTCGAAGCCGAACCGCATCTCGAGGATCTGCCGCTGGATCGGCGGCAGCTTATGGAGCGCGTCACGAACGGCCTTGATGCGCAGGGACTCGCCCGCCTCTTCGACGGGATCGACGGCGTCGGGATCCGCGAAGAGGTCGCCGAGCTCGCCGTCGCCGTCCGTGCCCACCGTCTGGTTCAGCGAGACGGACGCCTCGACGGCGCCGAGAGCCTCCTCGACGTGCTGGATCTCGAAGCCGGTCGCCTCGGCGAGCTCCTCGGTCGTCGGCTCGCGCCCGTGCTCGACCTCGAGGCGCCGGGCGATGCGCGCGAGCTTCACGCGGCGCTCGTGGACGTGGGCCGGGACGCGAATCGTCCGCGACTGGTTCGAGATCGCGCGCTGGCACGCCTGGCGGATCCACCAGGTCGCGTACGTCGAGAACTTGAACCCGCGACGCCAGTCGAACTTCTCGACCGCGCGGTTGAGGCCGATCACGCCCTCCTGGATCAGGTCGCCGAACGCGACCCCGTGTCCGCGGTAGCGCTTGGCGATCGAGACGACGAGCCGCAGGTTCGAGTTGATCATGCGCTCCTTCGCGCTTATGTCGCCCCGCTCGATGCGCTTCGCCAGCGCGACCTCCTCGGCCGCGGTGAGCAGGTCGTGCTTGCCGATCTCGTTCATGAACAGCGTCAGCGAGTCCGTCGGTCCAGCGGCGTCCGGCTCGAGGCGCAGCTCGGGCTCCTCGTCCTCGGTCGCGCTGTCGTCGCCGACGTGTGCGATCTCGACTCCGCGCGCCTCGAGCTCGCCGCGCAGGCTCGCGAGCTCGTCGTCGTCGAGCTCGAGCTCGACGGCAAGCGAGGCGAGAGCGTGCGCATCCACGACGCCGTCGTCTTCGGCGCCCTCGAGGAAGCTGGTCAGCTCACGATCTTCGAAAACGGTGCTTATCTCATTCCTCCTTCTGGTCAGGCTGCTGCCGCGCTGTCTTGTTCAGGCTGCCGCCCTGGCGCGACGTCGCTCGAAACGCTCGATCCGGCTGCCGCGCGCGACCTCGCGCTCGACGCCCGTGTACGCGGGATGGCAATTCGAGCACACGTCGAGCACGAGCTCGGCGTGCGAAGAGCGGGTCGCGAACTCGTTTCCGCAGGTAGTGCAGCGGACGCTTGTCACGACCAGCTCGGGATGCTTGTCCTTCATTCGTTTCTCCTTCCACAAAGGCCTTCTTCGCACAGCATCGCGCCCCGGTACAGAGACGGGACGCTTCTGAGGCACGACAGTGATTGAAACGAGGAAGACCACCCCGAAATTCCCTCCAGGCTGCTCTGCGTCAGGACTTCAGGCGCGTGTCACGACGAACGTGCGCGAGCCGACCGGCTTCCCGTAGTCGCTGTCCGAGCGCGCTCCGAAGCCCGGCCAGACGTACCAGCGATAGCGGCCCGGCGACAGGGTCTGCGTGCGCCCGTCGAACCTCCACGTGCGGGCGAGCCGGAACGACGTCGACTTCGGCCAGGCGGTGAGGATCTTCTTGCCGTTGCGGAAGAGCTGGACGTTGTAGTACGTCGCACGGGGCACGGGATTCCAGTCGAGTAGGGGAGGCGCCGACAGGCGCGCGCCGTCGAGCGGCGTCGTCAGCGCGGGCCTTTGAACCGTTTTCGTGACGCTCGCCCTGCCCTCCGGGCGGAAGCGGAGCCCCTTTTCGACCGGGTTGCCGGCCTCGTCGTAGGCCGTGACCGTGTACAGGTACCTGACGTCCTCGGTCACGCGGCGATCGACGTACTTGAGCTCTGGTCCCGTGTGGATCGTCGACGAGCGTGAGCCGTCGAGGCCCGGCCGACGTTCGAGGACGAACTCGCTCGCGTCCGGCGTCGCCTTCCAGCGAAGCAGGAGTCCGCCGCCGCGCACCTTGCTTGCGCGGAACCGCCACAACCTGGGCGGCCGCGAGTCGAACCGGAGCGCGAAGGCGGCTTCGGCGCTCGTGTTCGCCGCGTGGTCCGTGCACGTCCCGGCGACGGCTCCTTCGTCCACGTCCGGCCCGCCATAGGTGACGTCAGGCGCGCACGACTTCACACCCGAGGTCGCGTCCGAACCGACGAAGGCGACCTTGACCTTGCGGTTGTACCAGCCCTTTTGGTTCGGCTTCCGGTCGGGCTTCGCCACGACGACGGGCGGCGTCGCGTCGTATTGGAAGCCGAAGGAGGTGCCCGTCGTGTTGCCCGCTCCGTCCGTGCAGCTCCCCGACACGGAGGCGATGCCGGAGTCCGGCCCTGCGTAGGTGCGGTCGGGGGAGCAGCCCGCGAGCCCCGAGAGGGCGTCGCCGCCCGAGAACTTCACGGTGAGCGCGCGGTTGTACCAGCCGTTGTTGTCCGGTCCGCGGGTCGGGCTTGCACCGGCGGACGGCGGCGTCGCGTCACGGCGGACGTAGGCCTCTGTGATCCTCGAGCCTTCCGAGTTCGACCACTTGCACCAGACCAGCGCGCCAGCCGTGTCGGTCGTGACCGTCTCGGCGATGCAGCCTCCCGTCACGATCACGCCGGGCGGCGGACTCGCCCACGAGACACTCACGGTGGCGGCGGTATGCCATCCAAAGCAGTTCGTCGGTGCTGGTGAACAGTTCGGGTCTGGAGGTGCCGGGGGAAGCGCCCCGGCGGCAGAGCCGGGAAGCACGAGGATGCCGAGCGTCGCGATCGCCACGCAGGCGCCGAGATGCCGACCGCTCACGCGTTCGTCCCCCCTGTGCCCACGCCTGGGTTGCTCGCGCGCGTTATGAGGTAGGCCCTCGTTCGCGGTGGGCCAACGCCTGTGTTGCCCGCGCGCTTGATGAGGAGGAGCAGGCTTCCGCTTGCGAGCGCGAGCAGCAGCATCGCTAGGCCTCCGAGCAGCAGCGGGCCCCCGTCATCTCTCGGGGTGGGCACCGCGAGCCGCGCCGGCTCACGGCGAGGCTTGCTCGGGGCCGCCGTCTTTTCAGGCTCCTTCGCCGGCTTCTTCTGCGTGCGAGCGCCGGACGTCGAGTCGGTCCTTGGCTGTGCCGGCGTTCGCGTGTTGGTGCCGGTCGAGGGAGTCGTCTGGACCTGAATCACCGGCTGCGTCACCACCGTTTCCGTCACCGGCTCCTGCGCGGGCGGCGCGCCCCGTTGGTACGGGTCGGGAGCCGGCGCCTTCGACTCCTTGGCGGACGGATCGGGATCGGGCGACGCCGCCATGCCGGCGTCGACCCAGGACGCGGCCACGAAGAGCGACCCGAGCACGAGTAGCGCGACGAGCGCCCTCGTTCGGACCACGGATGCGCCTGCCGGCCCACCGGGCCCGCGACTCGAACGCCGCAGCCAGAATCTCCCGAATTCGGCCCTCACGAGCCGCCCCCAACTCGTCGCTTCCGTTGTCACTGGACGCTACCCCTTCTCCTCGAGGTCGTCAACGTCGTGAGACGTGTGACCGCCGGCCGGGTAGGCCGGCCGGCGGTCATCAGTGTGGGAGTTATTCGGTCGAAGGCATCACCGGCTCTCGATAGTGGCCCTTGTCGTCGCCGTGCGGCCTCTCGTTGACTCGCACGGGCGCCGACTTGTTCGAGGCACCCAGCTGGAACGTCGCGGCGAGCGCGGCGCTGAACTGGTCGCTCTCGCTCAGCTGGCCGATGGCCTGGATTCCGAACGCCTCGTGGCACTTGCACGAGGTGTCCTGCTTCTGGTCGGCGTCCTGCTTTGTCAGGTTCACGTTGAACGCCTTGGCGAGCGAGGAGGCCGTGTTCGACTGCGTCACGTCTCCGTCGTCACCCTTGCTGCCGACACGAACCGGCGTGTTGCTGTTCGACGGCTTGATCTGGAACGTCGCGGCGAGGGCAACTGCCTTCTGGTCGTTCTTTGCGAACTGCCCGATCGCCTGGATCCCGAACGCCTCGTGGCACTTGCACGAGCTGTCCTGCTTCTGGTCGGCGTCCTGCTCGAGGAAGTTCAGGTTCGCAGCCACCGCATCGGACGTCGCGGTGTTCGACTGCGTCACCGAGCCACCATCGCCCTTGCTGCCGACGCGGACGGGAGTGTTCTCGTTCGACGCACCGATCTGGAACGTCGTACCGAGAGCAAACGCGTCCTGGTCGTTCTTCGCGAACTGGCCGATGGCCTGGATCCCCGACCCGTCCTGCTTCTGGTCGGCGTCCTGCTTCGTCAGGTTGAGGTTCCCCGCGAAGGCCGACGACGAGGCGTCGTTCGACTGCGTGACGTCGCCGTCATCGCCCTTGCTGAGGACCCGGACCGAGGTGTTCGTGTTCGAAGGCTTCACCTGGAAGGTCGCGGCGAGTGCCTTCGCCTCCTGGTCCGACTTGGCCGACTGCCCGATCGCCTGGATGCCGCCCGCGCACTTGCACGAGTCGCCGTCCTGCTTCTGATCGGCGTCCTGCTTCGTCAGGTTCAGGTTCCCTGCGAAGGCCGACGACGAGGCGTCGTTCGACTGCGTGACGTCGCCGTCATCGCCCTTGCTGAGGACCCGGACCGAGGTGTTCGTGTTCGAAGGCTTCACCTGGAACGTCGCGGCGAGCGCCTTCGCGTCCTGATCCGACTTGGCCGACTGCCCGATCGCCTGCTCGCCGCTCGTGCACTTGCACGAGTCGCCGTCCTGCTTCTGATCGGCGTCCTGCTTCGTCGCGTTCAAGTTGAACGCCGTGGCGTCCGACGAGGCCGTGTTCGACTGCGTCACCGAGCCGCCGTCGCCGGGGCTGAGGACCCGGACGGAGATGTTCTTGTTGCTCGGCTTCTCCTGCACGGTCAGCGCGGCTGCCAAGGCCTTCTGATCGTTGTCGGCCGACTGGCCGATCGCCTGCAAGCCGGAGCCGTCCTGCTTCTGGTCGGCGTCCTGCTTCGTCAGGTTGATGTTCCCGGCCGTCGCGTCCGAGGTGGCCGTGTTCGACTGCGTCACGTCACCGTCGTCGCCGGGGCTGAGGACCCGGACCGAGATGTTCGTGTTCGACGGCTTCTCCTGCACCGTCTTTGCGAGCGCGGTCGCGTCCTGCTCCGAGTCCGCGCTCTGGCCGATCGCCTGCTCGCCGCCCGTGCACTTGCACGAGTCGCCGTCCTGCTTCTGATCGGCATCCTGCTTCGTCGCGTTCAGGTTGAACGCGGTGGCGTCCGACGAGGCCGTGTTGGTCTGAGTCACGTTTCCGTCGTCGCCGGGGCTGAGGACCCGGACCGAGATGTTCGTGTTCGACGGCTTCACCTGGATGGTCTTGGCGAGCGCCGTCGCGTCCTGGTCGTTCTTGGCGGACTGGCCGATGGCCTGCGTTCCGCCCCCTTCGCACTTGCAGTCGTGGTCGTCGCCGGACTTCTGATCCTGCTCGGCCTCGCGGCCGTACGGATCGTGACCGCCGCCGGAGCCCTGATCCTGCTCGGCCTCCTGGCTGGTCAGGTTGAGGTTCCCGGCGGACGCGTCGGAGGACGCGTCGTTCGACTGCGTCACGTCACCGCCGTGGCCCTTGCCGAGCACGCTGACGGGGACGTTCGTGTTCTCCGGCTTCTCCTGGACCGTGAACGCGGCTGCTGTCGCGTCCTGGTCGTTCTTGGCCGACTGTCCGATGGCCTGGACGCCCGAACCGTCCTGCTTCTGGTCGGCGTCCTGCTTCGCCGCGTTCAGGTTCCCGGCGGTTCCGGCAGAGGTGGCGTCGTTCGACTGATCGAGCGAGCTGCCCTCGTCCGGGGCGGGAGCCGCGGCGGCGGAGTCCTCGGTTGTCGGTTCCTCCTGCGCTGTGCCTTCAGCTCCTCCTGCCAGAGCCATTGCGTTCCCGACCAGCTGGTCGGCGCTCTGAAGCTCAGGCGGGTTCGCTGTGGCCGTTCCCACTCCTGCGACCAACAGGAGGAGAGCAGCCACGGCCAGCGCGAGGCAGAGACGTTTCATGTGATGTCTCCCTTCGTGCTGTCGGTTTGGCGCCGTGCCGCCTTGGCGGCAGGCGCGGGATTGCAACCGGCAGCACTTACCCAGGGCGATCCCGGGGAGCCTCAGCGCGGGTGTGCGGGCTCAGCTCCCGCACGACCCGAAGGCGCCGCCCCAGGCCGGGGGCAGCGAGAATGTACAAACCTGTCAGCGCGGCGACGCTGGTCGCGCCCCCGCCGCCGGGCGCGGAGCCGCTCGAGCTCGTCGACGACCCGGCCGCGCGGCGCGTTGGGCCGAGCGGCAGCTGCGGCAGACGGCGCGCGGGCGGGGGCGACGCTTCGCGTTCGCGACTCTTCGTCGCGCGCGCGCGGTCGCTTCGCGGGGCGCTCGGCGAGGCGGTCGCGATATCGATCGCCGCCGGCGCTGTTGCAACTGGGACGGGGGCCGCCGGTGCGGACGGCCGGCCCGGCCCCGAGGCGGGAGCTTGCTCGGGGCCGGGGCCGGTGGGGAGAGTGAGGCCGAGCGGTATCACCGGCGCTATCGATATCGGCGCCTCGAACGGCCCCACCGTGGGCGATGCTGCAAACAGGGTTCTCCAAAGCAGGGACTGATCGGTCACGATCTCGAGCGGTGGCGGCAGCTCGAGCTCACCCGTAGGCGTGCCCGTCTCTGCCGCCTCGCCGCTCGGCCCCTCCCCCCCGGTAGCCGGAGAGTCGGCCTCGGCGCTGGTGCAGGCCCATGCCCACGTCCAGTCCCACGCCCACTCGAGGAACGTGTCCTCGCCGGCTTCGATCGAGAAGGTCGTCTCGCGGCCGCAGAAGTTGAACGTCCAGGTCCAGAGCCACGGAGCACCGGTTGTCTCCGACTGCTGATCGGACGGCTGACCGTTGGTCGTGCTCGTCCCGCTCCCCGCGCCTGTGGCGCCCGCAGACGAGCTCACGGACGCGATGGAGGCAAAGCCTTCCTGCAGAGCATCACCGCTTTCCTCGCTCGCTCCGTCGAAGCCGCAGGTCCAGTCCCACGTCCAGTTCCAATCCCAGTCCCGGGAGTCCGGACTCCCGATCTCGGACGAGGTAGACGTGACGTTACCCGAGCAATCCAGCGCGAGATACCAGTCCCATACCCACGGGTCTGAATCTGGAATTGAATCTGATTGATACTGCGTATTGTCGTCGTGATACTGCGAGGAGTCTTCTGCGATCTCGGCGAGATCCTCGAGCGCGAACGCCGCATCGGCATCATGGGTCGGCGCCTCGTCGGGGCTCGGCTGCGCCGCCTCATCGTTCGCAACGCCACTCCCCTGGCTGACCGAGCCGTTTCGGCCGGGGCTCAGGACACGGATCCTGACATTCGTGTCGAACGTGTCCTCGTCCACCGGGTCCGCCGCCGCGGGCGGAGCGTCGGGAAGTACGGGATCGGCGGTGATATCGGGCTCGAACGCGTCTGATATCACGCCGGATGCGGCTTCGACAGCCTCTTCCTGCTCGTCCGCACCGGGGCTCAGGACGCGAACGGAGACGTCGAGGTCGCCGCCGTCGACGTTCGCGTCGATCACGATGGGCGGCTCCTCGAGATCCGGCACGACGCCCGCCTCGTCCACGTCGAGCTCGGGCAGCGGCGGAATCGCCTCGGTAACGGCCAGCTCGGGCGGAGGAACCGGCTCGACGCCGTCCGACGCGAGCGCCGGCGTCGCGTTCGCGCCCAAACCCAGTGTGGCGATCGTTCCGATTAGTACGAGGTACGTGCGACGTCGTCCACGCCGTTTCTCAGGGCAGAAGCACGCTGAATCGAACGACGTACTGGTCACTCATGAAGGGAAATACCCGACGCGAGCCAGAACGTACCGTGAAGTTCTCATGTTTCTTTATGATCCGAAAAGAACCTGCGCTATTATCGAACCTCGGACATCGGAGCGAGGGAGCCGTTCCATGAGTGAATGTGGGCATCGGGGAGCAGTGCGAAGACACGTCGACAGGCGCGAGGAGTCGAGGAGCCTCATGCGCGCGTACCGCGAGACCGGCGACCCGGCGGCCCGCGAGCGCCTCATAGAGCTCTATCTCCCGCTCGTTCTGTCGCTTGCTCGGCGCTACGCGCACTGTGGCGAGCGGCTCGAGGACCTCGTCCAGGTGGGGTCGATCGGGCTGATCGAGGCCGTCGACCGTTTCGACCCGGAGCGCGGGACCGAGCTCGTGAGCTTCGCCGCACCGACGATCGCCGGCGAGATCAAGCGGCATCTGCGCGACCGGACGTCCCCGGTGCGGATACCGCGGCGCCTCTCGGAGCTGAACGGGCGGCTGCGGCCGCAGCGTGAGAGCCTGGCCGCGCGGCTGTCTCGCACGCCCACGCTCGCCGAGCTCGCCGAGGACGCAGGCGTCGACGAGGGCGAGGCCGCGGAGGCGATTGCGACGGAACGCGCGCGGGCGACGGTCTCGCTGCCGGTCGCAGACGGCGCCTCCGCCGAGCTCGACGGCGCGATCGTCGTCGACGACGCGTTCGACTCGAGCGACGACCGGCTGCTCCTCGCCGTCGGCTTCCGCACGCTCGACGAGCGGGAGCGGCGAATCCTGCATCTCCGGTACTTCGCCGGCCTGAGCCAGGCCGAGATCGCGCGCGAGGTCGGGATCTCGCGGATCCAGGTCTCACGGCTGATCCGGTCCTCGCTCGACCGCCTACAGGGCGCGCTCGCCGAGCGGAACGGTCACGCGCCGCTCGCGAGGCTCTAGCCACCCGGGTCTGGTGTAGCCCGAATACGGCTTGTACACTCGGAACATGGTGGGAACGCCGTCACTCACCGAGAAGACGGCTGCCTCAGGGGACGGGGCGGACGCTAAACCCGGCCAGGAGGCCGGCGCCCGACACAGCGGGAAGCTGCTCGTGCGCATGCCCGCGACGCTGCACGACGAGCTCGCGCGCGCCGCCGAGGTCGAGGGAGTGAGCCTCAACCAGTGGATCACGAGTGCTCTTGCCAGTGCTGTCGGCTGGAGAACCGGCGGCGAGCGGCCCGCACCGGCCGCGAAGGGCACGGATGCGCCGGGGCCGACCGTCGAGCCCGCACCAGTGCTCTCTCCACGACTGACACGCGTCGCGCTCGCGGCAAATCTCGCCGTGGTGCTCATCGCCGGGGCCGCAGCGATCGCACTGCTCGTCGCCGCCTGGCAGTCCGGCTTCTAGCTCACCGGCTCACAGGTCGAAGGAGACAAAGTCCTGGCCGGTCACGTGGACGGCGACGTTGTAGACCGGCACCGAGCCGATGCTCCCGCTCGCCTGGCCGTGGTGCGCGTGCCCGTGCACGACGAGATCCGGCCGGTGCATCCCGATCGGGCCGGCGAGGCGTCCCGAGCCGAGGAAAGCCCAGATCGGCTCGGGCTCGCCCACGAGCGTCTCGGAGATCGGCGCGTAGTGGAGGAGGACGATCCGCTTGTGGCAGCCGGCGATCGCCTCGAGCCCGACCTCGAGCGCCTCGACCTCGCTCGACGTCTCCCGGTACACCTGCCGGATCGCCGGCTCGCCGAAGTCGGGGATCTCCGCGCCGGGAAAGCCACCCACGAACCCTTTTGTCCCGACGATCCCGACTTCGAGATCGCGGATCTCGAGGATCGTATGGTCGCGGTCGAGGACGACGATCCCCGCTTCCCGCAGCGTCGCAGCGACCTCGAGCGGCGCGCCCGAGTGATAGTCGTGGTTTCCGAGCACCGCCACCACCGGCACTTCCAGGTCGCGGCAGGCATCCGCGAGGACGGCTGCCTGCTCGGGGAGTCCGTGCGTCGTCAGGTCGCCGGCGAGCAGGAGGACGTCGCTCTCCTCCCCGACGGTGGCGAACACGCGGCAAAGGCGCTCGCGCAGGGGCTCTGCGGCATGCACGTCGCCCGCGGCTGCGATGCGAATCGTCGTCATGCCGTGGAGAGATACCCGCGCGGAGCGTTCTCGGAACGGCGAAAAGGGGTATCCCCGACCGCTATGCCTCCGGCTCCGCCCGAAAACCTGAGCGATCTCCTCGCGACGATGAAGCGCGCTGCGGCCGCGCTCCGAGACGCGGACGTCGAGTTCATGCTCGGCGGAGGCCTCGCGGTCTTCGCCCTCGGCGGGCCGCCGTCGGACCACGACGTCGACTTCTTCGTGCGCGAGGAGGACGCGGAGCGCGCGCTCCAGGCGCTCGTGGACGTCGGCCTGGAGGCCGAGCGCCCGCCCGAGGACTGGCTGCTCAAGGCCAACGACGGCGACGTGACCGTCGATCTCATCTTCCGCCCTGCGGGCGGGCCCGTGGACGACGAGCAGTTCGCGCGCGCGACCGATCTCGAGGTCGACGCCCTGCGCCTGCCGGTGGCGTCCATCGACGACGTGCTCGCGACCAAGCTGCTCGCGATCACCGAGCAGGAGCCCGACTTCCGGCATGTGCTCGCGATCGCGCGCGCCTTGCGTGAGCAGATCGACTGGGAGGCGCTGGAGGCGCGCTCGGGCGTCTCTCCGTTCGCCCGGGGGTTCTTCGCGATGGCCGAGGGCCTCGGGATCCGCCCGGGCGCAGAGGTTCTGAGCTGACTCGGCGACACGGGGCGCGACGGCGTAACCTCGAGGGACGCGATGACGACGTGTGGCCACCTCGACCAGATCCAGGTGACGGTACTCCCCGAGCCGATCGAGGGCTGTGAGGAGTGCCTCAAGACGGGCAGCCGCTGGCACCACCTGCGGATGTGCATGACCTGCGGAAAGATCGGCTGCTGCGACTCCTCGCCGAACCGGCACGCGAGCGGGCACGCCCGTGACGTCGGGCATCCAATCGCCCGCTCCGCGGAGCCGGGTGAGGACTGGAGCTGGTGCTTTACCGACGAGGTCGCGTTCGTCGTAGATGCAAGCGGGACGGTGCGCGACTAAGCGGTCAGCCGGCCGGCGCCACGGTCTCGCGCGGCGGTTCTCCTGCCGGCTCGAGCTCTCGCACGGTCAACCGGCGGAACGCCTCGAAGCCCAGGGCGACGAGTGCGCCGAGGAGCAGGACGCCGAGCCAGGTGCGCAGCGCGGGGACGGGCCCCCACAGGACGAGCAGGAGGTAGACGCCGGCCAGCATGGCCCACGCCACTCCCGGCCGGTCGCGCAGGGCCGGTGCGATCGCGCCGCGCATGCGCCGCGCCACCCCGGTCGGTCCCGCGAGCACCGCGCCGAGCAGCATGACCACGCCGTAGATGACCAGGGCCCACGCGACCTCCGCGAGCAGGCCCGTGCCGATGATCCACGACGCCCCCGCGGCGTCACGGTCCAGTTCGCCCTCCGCGAGCGCGTCCACGAGGTACGACCCCACGACCTTACGGATGAGGAGGAGCAGGATCCCGGCGAACAAGAAGGCGACGCCCACGTTTCGCAGCATCGCGCGGCGGTCCCGCGCGAGCCAGACGGCGCCCGCGAAGGCGGCGAAGGCCAAGATGATGACGAGCCAGCTCAGAGCCTTGATCACCCGCACGGCGTCCTGCGCGGTCGAGAGCTGGTCCGACTCGAGCACGACCAGTTGGCCCGCGCCTTCGGGGATCCGCGCCTCCAGCCCCTCGCCGATGCCGAGCTCGTCGCTGATCTGGAGGATGAAAGTGCGGAGATCGAGCGTAACCGTGCCCTCCGTGGTCGAGACCCCCTCTCGCGTCTCGTCTTCGAGAATCCGCAGCAGCGCCTCGTGCGCCTCGCGGTTGACGTTCTCCCACAGCTCCTGCACGCGTGGCCGCTGCAGGAACGTGTTGACGGTGCTCTCCGAAGCCGGGCGGAGGGCGCCGGAGATCGGCGCCGCGAGCCCGTCGAGATCCGGAGGCAGCCGCTGCTCGAGCCGGGCCTCGACGTCGACGTTCGTGTAGAGCTGGTCGACGATGTACACGGACAGCGCTTCCCGGACGTCGTCGTTTTCGAGCAGCTCCGAGCTCACGTCGACCCAGGCGTCGGTGTCGAGCGCCTGCCGTTCGACCCAGACCGTGAGCGACCCGACGAGGAGGATCAGCGTCCCGAGCCCGAGCAGGACCCAGGCCAGGATCGAGCGTGTCTTCGAGCTCACCCGTCCCGCCGACTCGTCGGAAGCTGCCATCGCCCGACGATCGTTACGTGTCGAGGCTCTCAGGTCAACTACCCCTGGGCCGAGTCACCCGGGTGACTTGGCGGCGAATCTGCATTGTCGACGCACTTGCGAGCGCACTTGCGGGCCTGTTCCTGGCTGCAAGTTCGCACGCCGGGCGTCGACCTGCACGCGTCGACATGCGTACCAGCCGGACAGGTACAACCCGCTGCGTGGCGCCGCGGTCGGTCCGCCTCTCGAGCCCGGAACGTGTCCTGTTCCCCGACGAAGGGATCACGAAGCAGGACCTGTTCGAGTACTACCGCGGGATCGCACCGGTGCTCGTCCCGCACCTGCGCAACCGGCCGTTCACCATGAAGCGCTCGCCCTACGGAGTGGCCGGGGAGGCGTACTTCCAGAAGCAGGCGCCGAAGGGGATGCCCTCCTGGATCCCGACGCGCACCTTCCGCACGTACCCGCGCGAGGGCGAGTCGCGGCTCGTCGACTTCCCGCTCGTCAACTCGCCGGAGGCGGTGCTCTGGATGGTGCAGATGAACTGCATCGACATGAACGCTTGGTACTCGCGCGTCGACAAGCCGCATCGCCCGGACTTCGTGTTGTTCGACCTCGACCCGCCCAGCCTCGATGAACCCGATGGCGGCTTCGCGCTCGCGATCCGCGTCGCTCACCTGATCCGCGAGGAGCTCGAGCGGCTCGAGCTCGAGTCCTACGTCAAGACGAGCGGCGCCGACGGGATTCACGTGCTCGTCCCGATTGCGCGCCGAGCGACCTACGAGCAGACCTACACGTTCGCTGAGCGCGTGGCGCGCGGGCTCGAGGAGCGGCACCCAGGGCTGGTCACGACCGAATGGCTGAAGCACAAGCGCGAGGGCGTGCTCGTCGATCACCGTCAGAACGCGCGGGGGAAGACGATCGCCTCGGTCTACTCGGTGCGGCCGAAGCCGGGCGCGCCCGTCTCGACGCCGCTTCGCTGGGACGAGCTGACCGAGGACGTGACACCGCGTCGCTTCGGGATGCGCGAGGCGCTCGAGCGGGTCGAACAGCACGGCGACCTGTTCGAGCCCGTGCTCGCGGGCGGCCAGGCACTCGGACGTGCCCTGAAGAGGTTGCGCTAGTTGGGTAGTGGCACGCTCTCGCTTCCGGCCCTGCTCGAAGCGCGTTCAGCCGCGCCGGCAGACGTCTCGCCGGATGGACAGACGGTGCTCGTGCTGGCGAACCTGAGCGGGACGATGCAGGCGTATCGTCTTCCAGCGACAGGCGGCGATCTCGTCCAGTTGACGGACTTCGAGGACGCGGTCGCTTCCGCCTGCTTTCTCGAGGATGGCCGGGTTCTGATCCAGAAGGACGAGGGGGGCAACGAGCGCTATCAGCTCTATCTCGTCGAGGCTGACGGCAGCACCCCGCCGGCGCCGCTCGTCCACGAGCCCGAGTTCATGCACCTCGACCCGCAGCAGAGCCCTGATGGCTCGGTGCTTGCCTACGCGTGCAACCGGCGGAACGGGGTGGACTTCGACGTCTTCGTCCGAGACCTGCGTACCGGCGAGGAGCGAACGGTCTTCGCGCCCGGCGGGATGACCGTCCCAACTGGTTTCTCGCCGGACGGTCGCTGGCTTTCGACGGAGCGGCTGACCGCGCGGCCGGGAGACAACGACATTCACTTGCTCGACGTTCGAAGCGGCGATGTCGTGCACGCGACCCCGCACGACGACGAGGCGCTTTTCGACCGACCTGCGTGGCTGTCGGACGGAAGTGCGTTTCTCTTCGCCACCAACAGCGGGCGCGACCTCACCGGGATCGCCAGGTACGACCTCTCGAGCAGTTCCTGGCGCTACGTGCACGAGGCGGAATGGGATCTCTCCTGCTCGATCGATCGCGCCGGGCAGACGCTGCTCGTCGAGTTGAACGAAGACGGGTACACGCGGCTCGAGCTCCGTGACCCGGAGACGCTGGAGCTGCGGCGCGACGTGCCTCTCTCCCGGCGAGGCGTGGCGCCGCTCGGGCGGCCGGCCTTGAGACCGCGACTCTCGCGGGACGGGAGTTTCGTCGTGTACCACGTGTCGTCGCCTGTAGAGCCTGGCGACGCGTGGCGCTTCGACCTCCGGGGCGGCGAGACGACCCGCTTGACCAAGAGCGCGGCTGACCTGCCCCTCGACGAGCTCGTGGAACCTGAGCTCCACCGCTTCGCGTCCTTCGACGGTGAACAAGTGCCCGTGTTCCTCTGGCTGCCGCGGCGCCGCGACCGGCCTGCGCCCGTCGTCGTAGTCGTCCATGGAGGGCCCGAGGCGCAATTCCGCCCGACGTGGCGCGATGGTGCCCTGATCCAGTACTTCGTCGCGCGCGGCTTCGCTGTCGCTGCGCCGAACGTCCGCGGTTCCACCGGCTACGGCAAGCGGTACGAGCACCTCGACGACGTCCGTCTCAGACTCGATTCCGTGCGCGACCTCGCCGCCTTGCACGACTGGCTTGCAGCACGGCCGGAGATCGATGCCAACCGAGCTGCGATTTACGGCGGGTCGTACGGCGGCTACATGGTGCTCGCCGCACTGGCGTTCCAGGCCGAGCGCTGGACCGCTGCAATCGATGTCGTCGGCATCTCGAGCTTCGTCACGTTTCTCGAGAACACGGCGCCGTGGCGGCGGTACTTCCGCGAACGCGAGTACGGCTCACTCGAGCGTGATCGCGAATTCCTCTTGGAGGTGTCGCCCCTGACGCATGTCGACAGCATCCGGGCGCCGCTCTTCATCATCCACGGGGCGAACGATCCGCGCGTGCCACTGTCCGAGGCGCAGCAGATCCACCGCGTCTTGACCGAGAAGGGCATTCCGTGCGAGCTGCTCGTCTACCCGGACGAGGGCCACGGTCTTCTCAAGCTTGCGAACCGCCTCGACGCATATCCGCGAGCGGCCGCGTTTCTCGAGCGCGTGCTCACTTGATCTGACCGAGCAAGAAGGCCCGAGATGTCGCTCGGGCCTTCGTACACTCAAATGCTTACGCTGTGGCAGCACCGACCCAGGGTCGATCGTCGATCAACCTGACGCCTACCACCACAAGTGCTGCGAAGAACCCGAGCGCGGCGGCGAACGTCACCCGGTGCCCCAACGAGCCATCCGCGAGAGCCAGTTCGAGCAGGCCGACGACGGTTGGGATCGCCGCCCTAGGAGCCGTTGCCCTTCTGCTTGGGTGGGTGACAAAGCGTTGACCAGCGACCCTCGGAGGTGTTCATAGCCGCCTCGGACAACGAAAGTGCCGCGTTGGCGGCCGTTCTTGATGGGCGCACCGGCGTCGAGAGAGAGGACACTCGCACAGCCCGGCGTATACGCCGCTCGGCCGCTCCTGAGATGCTTGCGCCTCGGCTGGTCGATCAAGGAGGAAGTCGTGGAACGGTTCAGCTTCGCGCCGGAAGCGGCGTTTGTGCCGCGCGGCGATCTACTCGATCATGTTTCGCTCGCTCCGCTGACACCGTCCACCGCCGAGGGGGCGCTCGTCCAAGCGGTGATCCTTCGATTTGCGCCGGGCGGTCGGCTCAGACGGCATCCCGCGGGCTCCCCGCAGATCCTCGCCGTACTCGAGGGATCAGGCGAAGTGAGCGCGGCGAATGGTGTCGATGAGCCGATCGGCGCAGGCGAAGCGGTCTTCCTGCACGAGGGTGAAGACCACGCAGATGTACTCCGAGGCCGGGCTAACGGCGCTCGTCATCGAGGGCGAGCATGTGGATCGGTTCCGCGAGCGTCCGAAGGCCGATCCCTGAGGCGACTGCTCAAGCGACATTCCCGCACACTCGCGCACCGGAGTGTTCTTCTCGATCGACCAAGACCGGCCTGAGCTCGCCGAGAAACAGGGGCGACGGACCTCGATCCGCCGCCCTGTCGCAGCACGGCTACTGCGTCGTCGCTCCCGACACCGTGGCTGGTGCCTTTGCGTGCTCGACCGCCCAGTCGAGGGCGTAGTCGGCGATCTCCTCCCAGCCGGTCTGCGAGGGCATGAGGTGTGCGCGGCCCTCGTACTCGACGACCTCGGTGATCGTGCCCTCCGCCTTGTAGTGCTTCGCGTTCGAGCGCTGGATCGACGGGGGCATGAGGTGATCCTCGCTGCCAGAGATGAAGAGCAGCGGCGCCCGGTTGGGGTTCTTGTAGTCCACGTGCGTGTCGTCGGGCCCCGGATGGATGTTCGCGAGCGCACTGCCCCAGAACACGCGGCCCGACGCGGGGATGTGGTAGCGCTCGTAGAGCCTTCGCGCCTCCTCCTCGCTGAACGTGTTCGTGAACACGTAGCGCCATTGCTCGAAGGTGAACCCGACGGCCTTGTGCCGGTTGGCGGGGTTCTTGAGGACGGGCCAGCTCGACCTGATCTGTGACAGCGGCAGGCGCTTGACGCCCTCGGTCGGCGCCGAGTTGATCGCGACGCCGGCGGCGCCGTAGCCCCGATCCATCAGCAGCTGCGTGAAGACGCCACCGGCCGAATGACCCATCAGGATCGGCGCCGGCTCGATCTGCGAGACGACAGACTCCAGATGCTCGATGACCGCCGGCACCGTGAGGTCCTCGATGGGCGTCGGGTCCGCATTCAGCGCCTCGACCTCCACCTCGAAGCCGGGGTATGCAGGAGTCAGGACGCGGTAGCCGCGGCTCTCGTAGCGAGCCTTCCAGTCCTCCCAGCTTCGCGGCGTCACCCAGAAGCCGTGGATGAGCACGATCGTGTCCGGTGTGGCAGCCATGAGCCGCTCCTTCCCGTGGGGGTCGGTCGCCACGTTACACCCGCACGGACGCGGGCAAGTGCGTTCTCAACGACCCGCTCAGGGGACATTCCCCGCTCGCTGCGCCGGGCAAGCTCCGCGAGCGTGCACGCGTGAATGTCCCGACTGGGGGACTTCTGCGAAGCTGGAGGCGGACATACAACGCTGGGCCCGACATGGCGCCCGGCGAGGCGCGGCGGACAGAGTTCGTAGTGCCTATCGCGTGCGTTGCCGACCATCGACGCGTGCGGGCGCGAACCTCCGTTGGATCCGCGTGACCGGTTGGGCCCATGGGTTTCAAGGCGAAGCTAGACGTCGTAGAGTCGGGAACGTCCACCGAGGAGGGGAGCTCCCCGTGACAAGCATCCCGACCGGCGGTGACCGCCGGGCAGGCCGCGTACGGCGAGGCCGGACGTACGGAGGCCTGATTCCGAAATGACACCGAGGACGCGGCTGGCTACGTCGACATGAGTCGGCCTCAGCAACTGACGTTGCTGGCCGCCATCCTCGGGTCTGCGCTAGCGACGATCGACGGCTCGATCGTAAACGTCGCGCTGCCGGCGATCCAGCAGGACCTCGGCGGAGGGCTCAGCGCACAGCAGTGGGTCGCTAACGCCTATTTGCTTGCGCTTGGCTCCCTGATCCTGATCGGGGGCTCGCTCGGGGACATCTACGGCGAGCGGCGCGTGTTCGCGATCGGCATCGCGGCCTTCGGCATGGTGTCGATCGCCTGTGCGCTCGCGCCGACGATCGAGGTGCTCATCGGCGCCCGTGCCTTGCAGGGAGCGGCGGCGGCGCTGATGGTTCCGAGTTCGCTTGCGATCATCGTTGCGGCGTTCGCGCCGAGCGAGCGAGGGGCCGCGATCGGGAGTTGGACGGCCTGGGGCGGGATCGCGGCCATCGTCGGGCCTCTCGCCGGAGGCGTGATCGTCGACCAAGCCTCGTGGCGCTGGATCTTCGCGCTCAACGTTCCGCTCGTCATCGCGACCTTGATCCTCGTGCTGGCAGCAGTTCCGGTCACACCACGTGCAACCGGTCGCCGGGTCGATTTCATTGGTGCTGCGCTGTGTGCCGCTGGGCTGTCCGGGATCGTGTTCGCTCTTATCGAGCAACCCCACTTCGGCTGGAGCAGCCCGGTGATCTTCCTGCCTCTGTCCGCGGGAGTCGTCGCGTTTGCGGCGTTCTTGGCATACGAGCGTCGCATTGCCGAGCCGATGCTCGAGCTCGAGCTCTTTTCCCGGCGCAACTTCGCGGTCGGAAACGCCGAGACGTTCGCGGTGTATGCGGGTCTGGCGATCCTGTTCTTCTTCCTGACGATCTTTCTGCAGCAGGTCGCCGGCTACAGCGCGCTCGAGAGTGGCCTCACGGTCGTTCCCGTGACCGTGGTGATGTTTGCCCTCTCGCGGCGTTTCGGCGCTCTTGCCGATCGGTTCGGCGCGCGCTTTTTCATGGGGGCTGGTCCGCTGATCGCGTCGGTCGGCATCCTTCTGCTTCTGCGCACCGGGTTGGAAACCGACTACATGACCGACCTCCTGCCGGCTCTTCTCGTGTTCTCTCTCGGGCTGTCGCTCACGGTCGCTCCTCTCGTGGCGACCGTCCTCGCTGACGCGGACGAGAGCGATGCCGGCATCGCGTCGGCCATCAATAACGCGATCGCCCGAGTTGCCGGTCTCGTCGGAGTGTCGGCTGTGGGGTTAGTCGTCTCGAGCACGCTCGCGGGTAACACCTTCGCGCCGAACAACGACTCGGTAGAAGCCTTTCACCAAGCTGTCGTCGCCTGCGCAGCTCTCGTGGCTGCGGGCGGTGTGCTCGGCGCAATCGGCATCGTCAACCCGCGGAGAGCTATCGAAGCCAGCGCGTGTCCTGGAGGCCAACTCGTCGGAGCGCCACAGCGCGTGGCCGAGTCGGCATCGCAAGCGTCGTCGTGAGCAGCCGTGAGGACCCTGCTCTCGTGTCGCCAGCCTTGATCCGCGCCGAGCCCGCAGATGTGAGTCACTGCCAAGTGGGGCCGAAGACATCGGGCGCCGTAGCGAGGAGGGCGACTAGGGCTCGCGTCAGGCAACGATCGCGTTCAAACTGGGGTGGGCCTGGACACCACGGCGACGTGAGGGCGTCCTGATCCCAGCCCGCGCCCCGGTGGCCGGTCGGGCGCTGAACGCGACGCCGACCTCCGTCACGCGACCTTCTCGTAGATCAGGATGTGGACGCCATCGCCGACTGTCTTCGCCTCGGCGAGGCTTAGGCGCTTCGTCGCGCTCGTCTCCCCGAACAGCCGCTTCCCGGCTCCGACGATGATCGGATAGACCTGGAGGTGGATTGCGTCAACGAGATCGTGCTCGATCAGCGTCTGCGCGAGCTGCGGGCTGCCGTGCACGACGATGTCGCCTTCGTACATTTCCTTGAGCTTCGTCACCTCCTCGACCACGTCACCTCGCAACACGGTCGTGTTGTTCCACTCGGGGTCCTCCAGCGTGGAGGAGATCACGTACTTCGGCATCGAGTTGAACCTGTCCGCGAACTCGCCCTCGTAATTCGGCCAGACGGGGGCGAAGCCGTCGTAGGTCACGCGACCGAGCAGCAGCGCGTCGGACGCCCTCGTCTCGTCCCACTTGAACTGATCGCCTTCGGGACCTCGCGTGAAGGCGTCCGTCCAGCCGACGCGCTCGAAGGTCTCGGCTCCGCTCGGGGCCTCGACGACGCCGTCGACGGAGACGTACTCGGTCACTACGATCCTGCCCATCTCGGTTCTCCTCTCGTTGTGAACTTCGGACTGAGTGCCCGTCCGTAACCCGAACCGCTTACGTCCGCCTGTTCGAGTACTGTATTCAACCACATGGTTGATCAGTTGAGCGCGACCTTTGCCGCGTTGGGGGATCCCACGCGGCGGGCGATCCTCGAGCGGCTCGCCGCCGGCGAGGCGACCGTCAACGAACTCGCCGAGCCGTTTCCGATTACGGTCCAGGCCGTGTCCAAGCACCTGCGCGTGCTCGAGCGCGCCGGGCTGATCGAGCGCCGCCGAGCAGCACAGCTCCGCCCGTCGCGGCTGCGAGGTCAGGCGCTCGGCGACGCTGCGCAGTGGCTCGAGCGGTATCGCTCGTTCTGGACGAACAGCTTCGACGACCTCGACCGGCGCCTCCGTGGCTGAGTACGGGATCACGATCAGGCGCGTGTTCGATGCGCCGCGCGAGCGCGTGTGGCAGGAGTGGTCGGAGCCCGAGCGCTTCGCCGACTGGTTCGGTGGGCCTGAGGCGGAGATCCCTCTCGAGACGGTCACGATGGACGTGCGACCCGGTGGCGCGTGGCGCGCCACAATGTTCGTCGGCTCAGACCGCCGCGTGATCCGGTGGAAGGGTGAGTACCTCGAGGTGGTCGCGCCGGAGCGCCTGGTGCTGACGTTCTCGGACGGGCCGGACGAGCTCTACGAGCTCGTGACGGTCGTCCTCAACGATCTCGGCTCGGGACGCACCGAGATGCTCTTCGACCAGCGCGGGCACATGCGGCCGGAGGAGTACGACCGTACAAAGGACGGCTGGGCCGGCTTCTTCGACCGGATGGAGGCGCGGTTGCGGACACAGAGGTCAGACACCAAGAGTGTCTGACCTCCTTCCGGATGGGCGGCTGACAGTGACCCCGAGGGCGAGTCCGCCTTGCCTGCCATGTGTCGTCGTCGACCCTCGGTCGATCACGGGGCCGGATCGCGCGGGTCCTTGAACTGGTCGAGCTCCGCCTCCGCCGCCTCGGCTGTCTCGGATCCCGCGAAGGGTGCAGCCTTGTCCCGCTCGACCTCCAGCTCGCCGCGATCGGAGACGCCGTACTCCTCGCGTTCGGCCGCTTCATCGTCCCTTCCGCTGGACGAAAAGAGCCCGCGAATCCAGTTTCCGATACCCATGTTCAGCATCTTAAGAGTTCGCATCTGGGTAACGTGGCTTGATGGATCCAGACCGAGCCCGCGAGCTGCTGGCCGCCGAGCGCGCGCGGATCGAGCGAGCGCTGGCCCACCTGGGGCCGCAGGACACTGGCGAGCCGGCGGACGAGGTGGACCCGGCCAACCTGGCGTCCGAGCTGTACGAGGACGAGTTCGAGGAGGGTCTCGCAGACGATCTACGCGAAGAGCTCGCTGCCGTCGTCCGTGCCGAGGCGCGCCTTGCGGCCGGGACGTACGGCCTCTCGATCGAGAGCGGCAAGCCGATCCCGGACGAGCGCCTCGAAGCTGTCCCCACGGCTGAGCGGACGGTCGAAGAGGAAGCGCAGTGACGGAGCCGGAGGAGGAAGGCCCACAGCGAGGCGACCTGCCGCAGGCGCGCGATCTCGCCGCGAGCGCCGGGGCCGGCGCGCACTCCGGCGACGCCTCCGCAGCCGCCGCGCATGCGTTTCCGCTGGTGGTGGATCGCAGTCGCCCTCGCGTTGCTCACACTCAACTACTGGGTGGGCTCGCGGGCGATGGAGAACGAGTCCCGCCTCAGCGTGCCCTACAGCCCATTCTTCCTCGAGCAGGTGCGGAAGGGAAACGTCGCCGAGATCACGTCCGAGGGCACGACCGTCCAGGGCACGTTCAAGCGGCCGCGGAGCTACGACGAGTCGGAGCCGAAGACGGAGTTCGAGACGGAGATTCCCGCGTTCGCGGACACCGACGCGCTCTCGGGGTTGCTCGAGAGCAGCGAGGTGGTGGTCAATGCTGAGCCGCTCGACACCGGCACGCCCTGGTGGCAGACCCTGCTCATCGGCTTCGGGCCCACGCTCCTCCTCGTCGGGCTCCTCGTCTTCTTCCTGCGCCGCGCGGGCAATGCGCAGGGCGCGCTCGGGGCGTTCGGCCGCTCGCGTGCGCGTCGCTACGAGCCCACCGGCGACCGGGTGACGTTCGAGGATGTCGCCGGCGTCGAAGAGGCGGAGGCGGAGCTCGTCGAGGTGGTCGACTTCCTGCGCAAACCCGACAAGTACCGACGGCTGGGAGGCCGCGTCCCCCGCGGTGTGCTGCTCGTCGGCCCGCCCGGCACCGGCAAGACGCTCCTCGCGCGGGCGGTGGCAGGAGAAGCCGACGTGCCGTTCTTCTCCCTGTCCGCCTCCGAGTTCGTCGAGGCGATCGTCGGCATCGGCGCCTCACGGGTACGGGACCTCTTCGCGCAGGCGAAAGAGGCAGCGCCGGCGATCGTCTTCATCGACGAGCTCGACGCGATCGGTCGTTCACGTACCGCCGGGATCGCGGGCTTCAGCGGCGGCAACGACGAGCGCGAGCAGACGCTGAACCAGATCCTGACGGAGATGGACGGATTCGACTCCTCGACCGGAGTGATCGTCATCGCCGCGACCAACCGCCCGGAAGTGCTCGACCCGGCGCTCCTTCGCCCCGGTCGCTTCGACCGCCGCGTCGCCGTGCAGCCACCCGACCGCACCGGGCGCGAGCAGATCCTCCGGGTGCACGCGCGCGGCGTGCCGCTTGCGCCGAACGTCGATCTGGGCCGGATCGCGGCCAACACTCCCGGGATGGTCGGGGCCGATCTGGCCAACCTGGTCAACGAGGCGGCGCTCCTGGCCGCGCGGCGCGAGCACAAGGCGGTCGAGGAGTCCGATTTCACGGACGCTCTGGAACGAATCGTGCTCGGTGCCGAGCGGCAGATCATGATTAGCGCGGACGATCGGCGCCGCACGGCCTATCACGAGGCTGGCCACGCGATCGTCGGCATGCTCACCGACGGCGCCGACCCTGTGCGGAAGATCTCGATCATTCCGCGCGCGACGTCGCTGGGCGTGACCTTCTCCGCGCCGGACGCCGACCGCTACAGCTATCAGGAGCGGGAGCTGCTGGCGCGGATCAAGGTCGCCCTCGGCGGGCGCGGCGCCGAGGAGGTCGTCTTCGCTCAGCCCACGACCGGGGCCGAGTCGGACATCCAGCAGCTGACCGAGATCGCGCGCCACATGGTCGGCCGCTGGGGCATGAGCGACAAGGTGGGGCCGCTCGCCGTCCTCCCCACCGACGGCCGTGGTCCGGTCTTCCCCGGAACCTCCGAGGTCTCGCAGCGGACACAGCAGCTGATCGACGAGGAGGTGCGGCGGATCGTCGACGAGGCGCACGAGCAGGTCGTCGCCCTGCTGCGGGAGAACCGGGACAAGCTCGATTCGCTCGCGCAAGCGCTCCTCGAGCACGAGACGCTCGACGAGGACGAGGCCTACGCGGCCGCCGGAGTCACGCGGGTCGCACCGGACCCTGCTCGAGAGCACGCCCTGGCAGCCCAAGTGGTGTCGAGCGCGTCACCAGGGGCCTCGCAGGCCACCGGACCGGCCGACACTTGAGCCAGCAGGACAGGCCGATCTTCGGCGAAGCGGAGGCAGTCGAACTCGCGATTCGGGCTGCGGTTCCCGCGGCCCGCTGGGGAGCCCGGCTCCCAGGCCCCGGCCCGACGAACGCGTTCACGGGGGTGGGCGAGGCTTTTGCTCCGTTCTCGGGGCCGGGTGCCCTTCTCCAGCTGTCAGCTCGCGAGGGCGACGACGGCGACCCCGGGGAGCTCGTAGCCGCCGGCAGCCGCGAACGGTGCGAAAACCTCGACGAGACGTGTCTTGATGGTCTCGCGCTCGTCGTCCGAGGCGTCGCGCCAGATCCTTGCGAACATGCCACCGGTGTCCCGCGCCGCAGTGATGTAGGCGTCCACATCGTCATACGTGAGGAGCACAGGCACGTCCTCGACCCGCTCCATGCTGAAGCCCGCACTCTCGATCAGATCCCGCAGGCGCTCCTCTTGCGCGAGCACGAACATCCCGGGGGTGCCAGGCTCGGGTGGTGGCGCCAGGCCGCGCTCGGCAAGCACTCGTCCGGCGATCGCGATCCACGGGTTGCGCTCAGGGGTGCTCCAAACGGCAAGCGCCAGACGTCCGCCCGGGCGCAGGACGCGGCGAGTCTCAGCTAGGGCAGCGTCAGGATCGGGCATCAGCATGAATCCGAAGCGGCAGAGGATGCCGTCGACGGAGTCGTCCCCGAGCGGTATCTCCTCCGCGTCGATGACCCGGTGCTCGACGTTCTGGAGACCCAGCTCAGCTGTGCGCCGGCGGGCGACCTCGACCATCTCCGACGAGAAGTCGCTCGAGATCAGACGGCCGGATTCGCCAACGAGCGGAGCAGCCAGGAAGCCTACGTCTCCCGGGCCAGCCGCGAGCTCGAGCACGATGTCGCCCGGCCGCGGATTGAGCGCCCCCACCATCCACTCGCTGACCGGGCGAGTGGCTCTCTCGATCTTCGCCCGTTGACGTTCCCAGCCGGACGCCATGACCTGCCAGTTCTCGAGGGAAGTACGCCGGTACTCCTCGCGATCCACTGCGCGATCGTAAGCGATCTCCGTCCGAAGGTTCGGGCCAGGATTGCGTTAGCAGAGCGGCCGCGACTCTTGCGACGCTCATGGTCGTTCAGACCCAGAAGGCGCTCCGCAGCTGCGTGGAGGTAGCCTCTCCGAGTGTTTGACCGTATTCGGTCACGGTCGGGTTGGAACTCTGAAATCGAACTTATGCTCGCGACGAAATTTGGCAGGGGCCCCCGGGGGAACGCTCCAGGGAGCGCACGGCGCGGGGTTCGACGACAGGAGAGGGGAGAGAGATGACAAAGCTTTTCGCACGGACCGTGCTGGGCACCGGCGTGCTCGCCCTGGCGCTTGGGGCGGCGGCGTATGCGGCCAGCTTCACGCCGGGTTCGCCCGGGCTCGGAGACCCGATGTTCCCGAACGCCGGGAATGGCGGCTACGACGTTCAGCACTATGGTCTGACGCTCGACTACACGCCGTCGTCGAACCAGTTGACGGCGACGGCCGTGATCAGCGCCCGGGCGACGCAGGATCTTTCGAGCTTCAACCTCGACCTGCGCGGGTTCGCGATCTCGCGGCTGCTCGTCGACGGCCGAGCCGCAACCTTCGCGCGCGACGGCGGGCAGGAGCTGACCGTGACGCCGAGGACGGGGATTCTCGCGGGAACGACTTTCACCGTCACGATCGACTACGCCGGCACCCCGGCCGTCGTGACCGACCCGGACAACTCGATCGAGGGCTGGGTGCCGACGGACGACGGCGCGTTCGTCGTCAACGAGCCGCAGGGCTCGCCGGCCTGGTACCCGTGCAACGACAACCCGCGTGACAAGGCGACCTTCGACTTCCGCGTTACCGTCCCAGCGGGGCTGACCGCGATGGCGAACGGCGTCCTCGTCTCCCACGCAACGAGCGGCGGGAAGACGACCTGGGTCTGGCGGGAGACTGACCCGATGTCGACATACCTCGCGACGACGACGCTCGGGAAGTTCGACCTCGAGATCTCCAGCGTTGGGAGCATCCCGTCGTACGTCGCGGTCGACCCGCAACTCGCGAAGGGCCAGGTGCTCTCAAAGTTGCCGGAGGTGGTCACGTTCTTCGAGTCGATCTACGGCCCGTACCCGTTCAACGCGGTCGGAGCCATCGTCGACGACGCCAAGGTCGTCGGTTACTCGCTCGAGACGCAGACGAAGCCGAACTTCCCGTACGTGCCCGACGAGGCGACGCTCGTCCACGAGATTTCGCACATGTGGTTCGGCGACTCGGTGACGCTCGTGAAGTGGCCCGACATCTGGCTGCATGAAGGCTTCGCGACCTGGTCCGAGTGGATCTGGAGCGAGCGGCAGGGCAACAAGTCGGCCGCGCAGTACTTCAAGCAGTACTTCAACACCCCGGCTCAGCAGACCTCGTTCTGGGGGCCCGCGGTCGACAACTTCCTCGACCCGGCCCTGCTCTTCAACGGCACCGTCTACTACCGCGGCGCCATGACGCTCGAGGCCTTGCGCGAGAAGATCGGCGATCTCGCCTTCTTCCAGCTGCTCAAGGACTGGGCGACGCAGAACCGTTACGGCAACGTGACGACGCCGCAGTTCATCGCGCTGGCGGAGCAGAAGTCGGGGATGGATCTGACGGCTTTCTTCGACGCCTGGATTTTCCAGGAGGCGAAGCCGACCATCTGGTGAGGCGCAGCCCGGGAGGGCGACCGCGGCCGGTCGCCCTCCCGCGCACGATGGTCGGTCAGTCGTGGGTGGTGGCCCTCGCGTGCGCGGGAGAAGGCGTCCGGCTACAGCGGCACCGGCGGCTTGGGGGTGCGCTGCTCAGGCTGAGGCCAGCGCACGGCTCAGGGAACGACCTTCGGCGCGTGCTTTCGGCGGGTGGTGCGCCTAGACTCGGCGCGTGCCGACCTGTCCTTCCTGCGGCAAGGAGCTGCCGGGGGAGTTTCCGTTCTGTCCTTTCTGCGGGGCGCGGCTGACCGAGCAGCCGGCGGTCGAGGAGCGCAAGGTCGTGACCGTTCTCTTCTGCGATCTCGTCGGCTTCACGGCCGCTTCCGAAGCGGCAGATCCCGAGGACGTTCGCTCCCGCATCCGTCCCTACCACGCCCGCCTGCGCCGGGAGATCGAGCGTTACGCGGGGACGGTGGAGAAGTTCATCGGGGATGCGGTCATGGCCGTCTTCGGAGCGCCGGTGGCGCACGAGGACGACGCCGAACGCGCGGTTCGCGCCGGCCTGCGCATCTTGGAGGCGATCGACGATCTGAATGCAGAAGACCCGGCGCTCTCGTTGCACGTGCGGATCGGGATCAACACGGGCGAGGCTGTCGTCGCCCTCGACGCCCGCCCGGAGATGGGGGAGGGGATGGTATGGGGGGACGTCGTCAACACCGCCTCCCGCCTGCAGGGGGCGGCGCCGGTGGACGGGATCGCGGTCTCCGAGCAGACGTACCGGCAGACGGAGCGCGTTTTCCACTACGAAGTCCTCGAGCCGGTGCTGGTGAAGGGGAAGGCGGAACCGCTCGTGGTCTTCCGACCGCTCGAGCCGCGCGCCCGCTTGGGTTCGGACATCACCCGCACGCATGCGACTCCGCTCGTCGGGCGCGAGCTGGAGAAGCCGCTCCTGATCGGCACCTTCGAGCGCGCGGCGCAGCACCACTCCTGCCAGCTGGTGACGATCGTGGGCGAGCCGGGGGTGGGGAAGAGCCGCCTCTGCGCCGAGCTCCTCGCCTACCTCGAGGAGCGGCCGGAGCTAACCCGCTGGCGGCAGGGGCGGTGCCTACCCTACGGGGAGGGCATCGCTTTCTGGGCGCTCGGGGAGATCGTGAAGGCGGAGTGCGGGATCCTCGAGTCGGACACGCCGGACGAGGCAGACGCCAAGCTCGCACAAGCGCTGCCCGCGGACGACCCCGACTTCGCCTGGCTCAAGGCCCGTCTTCAGCCGCTCGTCGGTGCCGGCGGGGCCCCGCCCGCCTCCCGCGAGGAGTCCTTCACCGCCTGGCGCCGCTTCTGCCAGTTGTGTGCGGAGGAGCGAGCGACGATCCTCGTTTTCGAGGATCTGCACTGGGCGGACGCCGCTCTTCTCGCCTTCCTCGAGCACCTAGCGGACTGGTCGCAAGGGGCGCCCCTCCTCCTGCTCTGCACCGCCCGCCCCGAGCTCTACGAGCAGCACCCATCATGGGCGACGGGCCTGCGCAACGCGACCACGGTCAACCTCGGCCCCCTCAGCGACGAGGAGACTGCGCGCCTCATCGCGACGCTCCTCGAGGGGGCGGTGCTGCCAGCGGAGACGCAGCGCGCACTGCTCGAGCGGGCCGGCGGCAACCCCCTCTACGCGGAGGAGTTCGTGCGTCTGCTCGGCGACCGCGAGCAGCTTGGCGACGTCGTCGCGGAGGTCCCGGACTCGGTGCAGGCGCTGATCGCTGCCCGCCTGGACACGCTGTCGGGGGAGCGGAAGAACCTGCTCCAAGATGCGGCCGTCGTGGGCAAAGTCTTCTGGGCCGGCGCGGTGGCCGAGATGGGCACGCGCGAGCCGCGCGAGGTCGAGCTCGCCCTGGACGCGCTCTCCCGCAAGGAGCTCGTGCGTCCCGCCCGCACGAGCTCGATGGAGGGAGAGCAGGAGTACGACTTCTGGCACCTGCTGGTCAGGGACGTCTGCTACTCCCAGATTCCCCGCGCCGCGCGTGCCGCCCGTCACCGCGCGGCGGCGGCCTGGCTCGAGAGCCAGGCGGGCGAGCGGGTAGAGGACTTGGCGGACGTGCTCGCCCACCACTTCCTGAGCGCGCTCGAGCTTACCCGCGCCGCCGCCCCCGGAGCAGCGACGGAGGAGCTCGAGGAGGGCGCGATTCGCTACCTCGCCCTCGCTGGCGAGCGCGCGCTTCCGCTCGATGTCGAACATGCGGAGGCGAGCCTGGCAAAAGCGCTCGCGCTCGCCTCTCCCGGCCACGGCGAGCGCGCTTTCCTGCTCGAGCGCTGGGCGCAGGCGGCACAGCAGCGGAACCAGTTGCAGGATTCCCGGGCCGGGCTCGAGGAGGCACTCGCCCTCTACCGGGAGCAGGGCGAGACCGTGGCCGCCGGGCGCGTTCTGACTGCGCTCGCGAGCGCGCTCCAACGCCGAGGTGACCCGCGCCGCGAAGAGGCGATCGAGGAGGCACTCGCGTTGCTCGAGGCGCAGCCCCCCGGCCCCGACCTCGTCGCCGCCCACGCCGAGCTCGCGTCGGCGCGCTTCGTCCGCGCCGCCTACCCCGAGGCGATCGCGGCTGCCGAGCGGGCGCTCGCGCTCGCCGCCGAGCTCGGCCTGCCGGAGCCGGCACGTGCGCTGGGCTACCGCGGCGGGGCCCGCTGCTACCAGGGACAGCGGCAAGGGCTCGAGGACACGCGCCGCGCGCTCCAGCTCGCGCTCGAGCAGGGCCATGGCCGCACCGCCGCCATCCTGCACAACAACCTCGCGGTCATCAGCTGGCAGTACGAGGGTCCGCAGGCGGCCTTCGCCGCCTGCCAGGAAGGGATCGACTTCTGCAAGCGGCGCGGCATCGCCGAGTTCGCGCTCTCGATCGCCAGCATGAGCACGACCTTTCTCGCCGAGCTAGGCCGGACAGAGGAGGCGCTGGCCGAGGCCGAGCGGATCGCGGAACGCTTGCAGGCAGCCGGGAGCATCGGCTTCGAGACGCGCACGCTGCGGCTGCGCCTGCTCGCCCAACGGGGTGCGCACGAACACGCCCCTCCGGCAGACGAGCTCGTCGCGGCCGCGCGGAAGAGCCCCGAGACGCAGGACTCCGCGCTCGCGTTCGCGGCCGCCGCCCGTCTGCTGCTTGTCCAAGGTCGAACGCAGGAGGCGATGGCGCTGCTGGTCGAGCTCGAGCGGGTTGCCGGGGTCCGCGCCGACCCCTACTACGCGGCAGCGCTGCCGGCGCTCGTGAACATCGCGCTCGCGCTCGAGGGGCCTGAGCTCGCCGTACGGCTCGTGGACGGCGTCGAAACACCCACACCGCTCGTCGAACACGCGCTCTGTGCATGCCGCGCCCAGTTCGCCGAGGCCGCCGGCGACCACGCCGAGGCCGCCGCCCTCTACGGCGAGGCGGCCGAGCGCTGGCGCGAGTTCGGCAACGTGCCCGAGCGCGCCTACGCCCTGCTCGGCGAGGGCCGCTGCCTCGCCGAGTTCGACAGCTCCGAGGCGGGGGAGCCGCTGCGCGAGGCGCGCGAGCTCTTTGCGTCAATGGGCTACAAGCCCTCGCTTGCGGAGACGGAGGCGCTGCTGGGCGAGAGCGAGGCCGCGGCCGTCTAGCAACTTCCATTACGCGTGCGCGCGAGGCTCACGGGCTCCGCCCGAGCGGGGGGAAATGCGCCGACGCAGGCACCGAAAGGTGCCTCAGCGGGCCATGAGCTCGGCCAGCATCTCGTCATGACGGTGGTACGCCTCGAGATGGCCGGCGTCCGACCATAGGCGCAAGTCCACGCCAGGCATGTGTTCGAGTAGGCGTCGAACGGCTCCGATCGGAGTGTTGGCGTCGTGCTCACCGTGCCACCAGGTCACGCTGCACTTCACGCCGGAGGGGTCAAAGTCCCATGGCAAGGTCAGCGCCACGCCTTCATCCGCCCATCCTTCAGCGCCGGGGCGAAGAGCCTCTGTCACGGACTCAATCAAGATGCGTTGCCACTCAGGGTCGTTCATCACTGCTTTGTCGCTCTCGGGCGCAGCCTCCATCACCGCGCGGAATCCGGCTAACGGATCGACCAGCATTTGGTCGCGTATCGGGGCGATCAGTGCGTGCAGCGCATCCCAACTCTCGTGCGCCGCGTACCACGCCTCCCGGTTGAGCTCGATCATCTCGCTCAGGTCTGCTTCTTCGAGCGGCGCACCGCCAACCGCGACTGTCACCGCTCGCACGCGCTCGGGGTGACCCGCCGCGAACGCGAGAGCGTGCGGGCCTCCTCCGCTGCCACCACCGACGTGGACGACATCGAGGCCCAGATGGTCGAGAAGCTCCGCTGCGTCATCGGCGACCACCGAGATGCCGCGCCCAGGCAACCGACTCGACGCGCCGTAACCAGGTCGGTCGAACAAGATCACGCGCACCTGGTGCCGGTCGTAGGAGTCCTCGTGAGGGTGGCGCGAGTAGCGCGAGCCGGGAGTGCCTTGAAACCTGAGGTGGGGACGGCCGTCGACCGGGCCGTACTCATGCCATGCGAGCGTCCGCCCGTCTCGGAGCGTCAGGCGCCCTTCGCTCATGGCGCGAGTATGACCATCGAGGCCCCTACTGATGAACACCTCAGCTCGACGCCGAGCGGGACGTCGGGCGAGAGTCGTCGTCGACGACGGCGTAGAAGCCGCGATCGGGCGTCCAAAGGCGCTGCAGCTCCGGAGGGGAGGGTGGATCAGCGGCATGCATGGCGGGAGGTCACACCAAAAACCCGCTCTGCGCCTGGGGTTCAAACGTTACCAGTCCGTCGCGTCAGAACATGTCGCGATGGGATGGTTGCGCGATCATCGACGCGCGGGGTTGCCTGGAGTCAGCCTCCTGGGTCAGTCTGATCTGACACGAATCTGACACGCCCCGAGCGCCGGCTCCGGCCACGCCACACTCAATCAGCCGGGGGCTTATCGCCAGATCGCCCCGATGCGCGGTCGCATTGCCTTCTGGTAGGGAGAGCGCGCCCAGAACGCTCGATCATCGATTGTCCTTGCTGACGCGCGGTCGGGGGCGTATTAGAGTCGGGCCGACATCTCCCTGACGAAAGGGGGCACGGTGACGAGCACCGATACCGGCCTCGGAATCGAGGCGAAGTCGGACGCGATCTACGAGCTCGTCGAGGAAGGATCCTCGGTCGAGCGGCTCGCGACCGGCTTCACGTTCACGGAGGGACCGATCTGGCACCCGACCGAGCAATACCTCCTCTTCTCGGACATGCCGGGCGACGTCCGCCGGAAGTACACGCCGGACGGGACGGTCGTCGAGGTCCGCAACTTCGCGAACAAATGCAACGGAATGACGTACGACGCAGAGCTCAACCTGCTCGTCTGCGAGCACGTCACGAGCTGCCTGATCCGCGAGACCGTCGCCGGCGAGCGGGAGATCATCGCCCAGGAGTTCGAGGGCGAGGAGCTGAACAGCCCGAACGACGTCTGCGTCCACTCGAGCGGCGCGATCTTCTTCTCGGACCCGTGGTACGGGCGCATGCCTGGTTTCGGGCACCCGCGCAAGCGCCGGCTCGGGTTCCAGGGCGTGTACCGGATCTCGCCCGACGGGGGCGACCCCGAGCTGATCGTGGGCCGCGACGAGTTCGAGATGCCGAACGGGATCTGCTTCAACCCGGATGAGACGCTCTTCTTCATCAACGACACTCCCGGCGCGTTCATCAAGGTCTACGACGCGGCGCCGGACGGCTCGATCTCGAACGGCCGCATGTTCTTCGACGGGGTCGGCTCGGGAGTCATCGAGGAAGGGATCCCGGACGGGATGAAGTGCGACGAGCGTGGGAACATCTGGGTCACCGGTCCCGGCGGTGTCTGGGTCATCTCCGGGGAGGGCGAGCACCTGGGGACGATCCTCGTCCCCGAGAACACCGGCAACATGACGTGGGGCGGCGAGGACTGGCACACGCTCTTCATCCCGAGCTCGACGTCGCTGTACTCGATTCGGACGATCGTCGGCCCGCGCCGCGAGCCGTACATGCGCTAGGAGGATGAGATGGCAGACGAACCTCTGACCCTGGACGCCGATCGCTGCGTGCTGATCATCCAGGACCTGCAGAACGACGTGATGATGGACGGCGGCGCCTTCGCCGACACCGGCGCGCCGGAGCACGCGAAGGAGCAGAACGTCGTCGAGAACGTCAAGGCGCTCGCCGAGACCTGCCGCGGCAAAGGCATCCCCGTGATCCACGTCTGGTACGTCGTCGAGGACGGCTCGCCGGGGCTGAAGGTCAACGCCCCGCTGTTTGCCGGCGTCAAGGACAACAACGCCCTCGTGCGCGGGACGTGGGGAGCGGCGCCCGCGGAGGGCCTCGAGCCGCAGGACGGCGACTTCATCGTCGAGAAGATGCGGATGAACGCGTGGGAGGGAACGAGGCTCGAGCATCTGCTCAAGGGCCTCGTCCGCGACACGATCATCGTCACCGGCGCCTGGACGAACATGTCCGTCGAGCACACGTCCCGAACGGGCGCCGACAAGGGGTACTTCGTGGTCGTTCCCGAAGACGGATGCTCGACGATGAATGCCGACTGGCACAACGCGTCGATCAACTACGCGCTCCAGAACGTCGCGACCGTGACGAACTGCGCAGCCGTGACCGAGGCGCTTGCCGGCGTGCCCGCGGGCGTCTAGGGACCCGCATTCCGTAGGGGCCGGCCCACCCGGCCCCTACCCGGACTCCGCGCCCCAGCGCTCGCGGTAGTCCTCGCGGACCGGACGGAAGACGTCGAGCACGAGCGAGCCCTCGGGCCCGCAATAAGCCGAGTGCTCGACTCCGCCCGGGAGCACGTACGCCTCGAGCGGGCCGAGCTCGTGCGCGACCCCGTCGACTACGAGCGCCTGCATGCCTTCGAGGACGATGCCGAGCTGCTCGTGGGGGTGACTGTGGAGCGGGACCGTCGCGCCCGGCTCGAAGCGGATGAGGTTGAGCATCGCGCCTTCGCCGAAGAGCGGCCGACCGCTGACACCCGCCGCCAGCTCGAAGGCGCGGACTGTGTCGAGGCGGACGAACTGCGGCTCCATGGCTCGATTATCGTTGCCTGCATGACCGCGGTCGAGCCCGCGCTGCTTCGCCGGCAGGCCTACGTGGACGGGTGCTGGATCGACGCCGATTCCGGCGAAACGTTCCCCGTGACGAATCCTGCGAACGGCGAGACGATCGCCGACGTCCCGCGAATGGGCGCCGCGGAGACGCGCCGCGCGCTGTCGGCGGCGGAGCGGGCGCTCCCGGACTGGAAGCACCGCCCCGCGAAGGAGCGCGCGCGCATCCTCCGGCGCCTGGCCGACCTCATGCTCGACCACCAGGACGACCTCGCGCGCCTCATGGTCACGGAGCAGGGGAAGCCGCTCGCCGAGGCGCAGGCGGAGGTCGCGTACGCCGCGTCCTTCTACGAGTGGTTCGGCGAGGAGGCGAAGCGCGTCTACGGCGACACGGTGCCGACGCCCTGGCCCGACAAGCGGATCCTCGTGACGAAGCACGCGGTCGGCGTCACCGCGGGGATCACGCCCTGGAACTTCCCGTCCGCGATGGTGACGAGGAAGTCCGCGCCCGCGCTCGCCGCCGGTTGCACGATGGTCCTGAAGCCCGCGGAGCAGACGCCGCTCTCGGCGCTCGCGGTGGCCGCTCTCGCGGACGAAGCCGGCGTCCCCCCGGGAGTCTTCTCGGTCGTGACCGGCGCGGCCGAGGACGCGCCGGCGATCGGCGAGGAGATGACCTCGAACCCGGCCGTCCGCAAGCTCGGGTTCACGGGCTCGACCGAAGTCGGGAAGCTCCTCATGCGCCAGTGTGCGGCGGGGCTCAAGAAGGTCTCGCTCGAGCTCGGCGGCAACGCACCGTTCATCGTCTTCGACGACTCCGACCTCGACGCCGCCGTTGCCGGCGCGGTTCTCTGCAAGTACCGCAACTCCGGCCAGACCTGCATCTCGGCGAACCGCCTGCTCGTCCAGGAGGGGATCTACGGCGCGTTCCTCGAGCGCTTCACCTCCGCGGTCTCCGCGCTCGCGGTCGCGGACGGCTTCACGCCCGGAGTCGACGTCGGGCCGCTGATCGACGAGGCGGCGGTCGAGAAGGTCGAGCGCCACGTTGCGGATGCGCGCGAGCTCGGCGCCGAGCTCGTCGTTGGTGGAAGCAGGCTCGAGGGCCAGTTCTTCGAGCCCTCCGTGCTCGTGGACGTCCCGGCCGACGCGGCGATGAGCTGCGAGGAGACGTTCGGCCCGGTTGCGGGGATCGCGCGGTTCTCCGACGAGGCCGAGGCGGTCCGGGTCGCGAACGACACGCCGTACGGGCTCGCTGCGTACTTCTACTCGCAGGACCTCGCGCGCGTGACCCGCGTGGCCGAGGCGCTCGAGTACGGGATTCTCGGCATCAACACGGGCTTCATCTCGACCGAGGTCGCGCCCTTCGGCGGGGTCAAGGAGTCGGGGATCGGCCGCGAGGGCTCGTCGTACGGGATCGACGAGTGGCTCGAGCTCAAGTACTGGGCGCTCGGCGGCATCGAGGGGTCGGCGTGATCGTCGAGCAGCGCGACTACCACGTCTACACGGGAAAGCTGCCCGAGCTCGTCCGGCTCTACGAGCACGAGGGCATCCCGATCCAGAACGAGATCCTGGGCGGCCTCGTGGGCGCGTTCACGACCGACGTCGGCGCGCTCTCCACGTACACGACGATCTGGCGCTACGACTCGTACGCCGAGCGGGAGGAGAAGCGCGCCCGGCTCCAGGCAGACCCCCGCTGGCAGGAGTTCCTCGCCAGGGTGCAGCCCTTGATGCACACGCAGCAGAACCGAATCCTCGTCCCGACGGCCTTCTCGCCGCTTCGCTGATGGCAGCGCTCGCGGGCCAGGTCGCGATCGTCACGGGCGGCGCCCAGGGAATCGGAGCCGCGATCGCCCGGGGGCTGGAAGAAGCGGGCGGAACGGTCGTGGTCGCTGACCTCGATCCGTCCGAGGGCCAGATCCGCGCGGACGTCTCGTCCGAGGAGGACGTGGCCCGCATGGTCGAGGAGACGCTCGCGCGGCACGGGCGCATCGACGTGCTCGTCAACAACGCAGGGCTGTACGCGTCGCTCGAGATGCGGCCGTTCACCGAGATCCCGCTCGACGAGTGGAACCGCGTGATGGAGATCAACGTCGCGTCCATGTTCCTTACGTCGCGCGCGGTCGTCCCGGTGATGCGCGAGCAGGGAAGAGGCAAGATCGTGAACATCTCGTCCGGGACGCCGTTTCGTGGGGTGCCGTTCCTCCTCCACTACGTGACGAGCAAGGGTGCGATCGTCGCGCTCACCCGCGCGCTCGCGAAGGAGCTCGGCCAGGACGGGATCCACGTGAACTGCGTCGCGCCGGGGTTCACGATGTCGGACGGCGTGAAGGCGCACCCGGAGGTGGTCGAGAAGCTGCGCGACGTGTCGATCGCCGCGCGCGCCATCCAACGCGACCAGCTGCCCGAGGACGTCGTCGGCGCGGTCGTCTTCCTCTGCACTCCGGCCGCCGACTTCGTCACCGGCCAGACGATGGTCATCGACGGCGGCCAGTACTTCCATTGATCCTCGCGCTCTCGGAGCACGAGGAAGGGGTCGTTGCCGGCCCCGGCAGGCACGTCGTCTACGACGTCGCGCGGGACGCTGCGCTAGCGGGAGCGGCCGAGGTCGACGGGCACGCGCTGCTCTTCGAGGTCGTCGACGAGCCTGGACCAGGCGATTGGCTCCTCCGGTGCGACCGCGTCGACTTCCCGCCCGGAGGCGTCGCGTACCGACACGTCCATCCCGGCCCCGGCATCCGCAGGCTCCTGCACGGCGAGCTGACGATCGACCGCGACGGCGACGCGAGCACGTACCGCGCCGGCGAGTCGTGGTATGAGGACGCGGACGACCCGGTGCTCGCGACATCCTCGGCGACCGAGGCGACCGCGTTCGTCCGCGTGCTGCTGCTGCCGGCCGAGTGGGCCGGCAAGCGGACGATCCAGTATCTCGACCCGGTCGACGAGGAGAAGCCGAAGCTGCAGCAGGCACGGATCCTGCTCGAGGTTCCCGTATGAGGACCGGCGGTCGGATCGTGGTCGACCAGCTCGAGCTGAACGGCGCCGACCTCGCGTTCTGCCTCCCCGGCGAGAGCTTCCTCGCCGTGCTCGACGCGCTCTACGACTCGTCGATCCGGCTCGTGTCGTGCCGTCACGAGCAGGGCGCTGCGAACGCCGCCGAAGCGTACGGCAAGCTCACCGGGCGGCCCGGAATCTGCCTCGTGACGCGCGGCCCAGGAGCGACGCAGGCCGCCGTCGGAGTGCACACGGCGCGCCAGGACTCGACGCCGATGCTCCTGCTCGTCGGCCAGGTGCCGCGTGCCTTCCGCGGTCGCGACGCCTGGCAAGAGATCGACTACGGGAGGACGTTCGCTGGTATCGCGAAGGCCGCGTGGGAGGTCGAGAGCGCGGAGCGGATCCCGGAGCATGTCGCGCGCGCCTACGAGACCGCGCTTTCGGGCCGCCCGGGGCCGATCGTGCTCGCACTGCCCGAAGACGTTCTCTCCGAGGAGGCCGAAGTCGAGGACGCTGCGCCGGTCGAGGTCTCAACAGTGCTGCCGCGCGCCGAGGACCTGACACGGCTGCGCGAGCTGCTCTCGGTGGCGGAGCGGCCGCTCGTCGTCGTCGGCGAGGGCGGCTGGACGACCTCGACGAGCGAGGACGTCCTCGCGTTCTGCGAGGCGAGCGAGTTGCCCGTCGCGTGTGCCTTCCGCTGCCAGGACTTCGTCGACAACGCCTCGCCGAGCTACGCCGGCGTCCTGGGCGTCGCGATGGACGACCGCCTCGCCGCGCGACTCGCGGCCGCCGACCTCGTGCTCGCGATCGGTGGCCGGCTGGGGGAGGTGCCGACTCGCCGCTACACGCTGGTCGAGGCACCCGACCCGCGCCAGACGCTCATCCACGTCCATCCCGATCCGGACGAGCTCGGCTTCGTCTACGAGCCCGACCTCGCGATTGCGGCCACGGTCCCCGACTTCGCCGCGGTGCTTCGGAGGCTCGAGCCCTTGGAGCCCCACTGGCGCGAGTGGACGCAGGCTTCTCGGGCCGACTACGAGGCGAACCTCCGCCACGAGCCAATGGAGGGGCCGGTGGACCTCGGCGAGATCATGGCCTTCCTGCGCGGCCGACTGCCTCCGGACACCGTCCAGACCTGCGGCGCAGGCAACTTCACCGTATGGGCGCACCGCTTCGCCGAGTTCTCACAGTTCGGGACGCAGGTGTGCCCGCGATCGGGCTCGATGGGCTACGGCGTCGCGGCCGCCAACGCCGCCAAGCTCGTCCACCCTGACCGTCTCGCCGTCTGTTGGACAGGCGACGGCGACTTCGTGATGAGCTCGCCCGAGCTCGCGACCGCCGTCCAGTACGAGCTGCCGATCGTCGTGCTCCTCGTCGACAACGGCATGTACGCGACGATCCGCATGCACCAGGAACGCGTCTACCCGGGCCGCGTGATCGGCACCGACCTCGAGAACCCCGACTTCGTGGCGCTCGCGGAGGCCTACGGCGCCCACGGAGAGCGGGTCGAGCGCACGGAGGACTTCGAGGCCGCGTTCGAGCGCGCGCTCGGCTCGAGTAAACCGTCGGTGCTCGTGCTCCCAGTCGCTCCCGAGCGCATCTCGCCGCGCGTGAAGCTGAGCGAGCTGCAGGCGCGAGCACAATGAGCCGCGAGGAAATCCGCGTCGACGGTCTCGCTGACCCGATCTCGCACTTCACGGACGCGGTGCGCGTCGGCGACCTCCTCTTCGTCTCCGGCGTCGTCGCAGTGGACGGCGACGGGGAGCTCGTCGGCGGAGAAGACGTCGTCGCGCAGACGCGTCAGGTATTCGAGAACCTCCGCGCGGTGCTGGCCGCCGCTGGCTGCGACTTCGAGAACGTCGTGAAGGTGACGATCTTCCTCACGGACGTCGACGAGCGGCCGCTGATCAACCCGGTCCGGCAAGAGGTCTTCGGCAACACTCGACCGGCGTCGACGCTTGTCGAGGTGCCGCGGCTCGCGGTCGAGGGCGCGCGGGTCGAGATCGAGTGCGTAGCCGTCATTCCCCCGTGAGCGCGGATCCTTGATCTAGCTGAGGGTGCGATGCGGCAGCGCGCAATCGATTATCGAGCGTTCTGCGTTGAAAGCCGCAAGGCAGCTTGGTACGTTCGCATCGCCTGTGACCGAACGACTTCGGGCCTGGGGCGTTGTCGGCACCGTGCCGCGAGCACTCGCGGGCGGGATCGTCGCCTTCGCGCTGCTGTACGTGCTCGTGATCGCCAATCCCGCGCCCGAGCTCGGCGGCGGCGACTGGCGGACGACGAACTTCGGCTCGGCTCTCGACGACCCGGCCGCATTCGTGAACACGGTCCTCGACGGGATCACGTTCGCGGGGCTCCTCTTCATCGTGGCGAGCGGCTTCTCCCTGATCTTCGGGCTCATGCGCGTCGTGAACATGGCGCACGGAGCCTTCTTCCTTCTCGGCGGGTACATCGCGTACGAGGTCCAGCAGCGGATGACCGGATCCGGGTTCGCGCTCGGGGGCACGGATGTGAGCACCCTCGAGTGGGTCGTGCCCTGGCTGATCGCGATGGCGTGCATCGCCGTCTTCGGGCTCGCCGTGCAGCAACTCCTGCTCCGCTGGAACCAGGGGCAGGACCTGCGCCAGGCGCTCATCACGATCGCGGTGTCCGTGATCGTCGCCGATCAGGTCATCGCTCACTTCCCGCGCACGGTCCCGGCCGGGACGCAGCAGTTCGGCGGGAACGCCGTGAGCATCACCTGGCCCGGCTGGACGAACGACTTCGTCGACCTCCACGTCGCGGGTGTGAGGTACTCGCTCGCGCGGCTCGTCATGCTCGCCCTCGGCGTAGGCGTGGGTATCGCGCTCTGGCTGTGGCTCCATCGCACGAAGACCGGCATGGTGATCCGCGCCGGCGTCGACGACCGGCAGATGACCTCGGCGATCGGGATCAATATCCAGATCACCTTCGCGATCGCCTTCCTCGTCGGATCCGCTCTTGCGGCGTTCGGAGCGGTCGTGAGCGGGTCGCAGTCGTCCATCGCGCAGGGCCAGGACGGCCAGTGGCTCCTGTTCTCGCTCGTCGTCGTGATCATCGGCGGCATGGGCTCGCTCGCCGGCGCTGCGGTGGGATCGGTGCTCTACGGGCTCGTCTTCTCGTTCGCGGTGGCATACCTGCCCACGACCGGCGACAACTGCTGTACGCAGTACTCCGTCGTCCTCACCTTCGTCCTCATGGCCCTGGTGCTCGCGTTCCGCCCGCAGGGCCTGTTCGGGAGAGCCGCGTGACGAGACCTGCCACGAAGACGCTCGTCGAGCGCGTGCTCGGAGTCGCGGCGCTCGTGGTGGCCGTCCTCGCGCCGCTCATCTTCAGCGACTTCTTCGTCAACTCGATCCTCACCCAGGCGCTCATCCTCGGGATCGGCGCCGCGAGCCTCATCTTCCTCTCGGCGTACGGCGGGATGATCTCGCTGGCGCAGGCAGGCCTCATGGGCATCGCGGGCTACGCGCTCGCGAACATGGTCACGCAGCGGGTGCCCGGAGGAGAGACGAAGGGGCTTCTGCTCGGCTGGGACCCGACCGTCGCCCTCATCGCCGCGATCCTCCTGACCACGGCCATCGGCCTCGTCTTCGGCGCCGTCGCGTCACGGAGCTACGGGATCTACTTCCTGATGCTGACGCTCACGTACACCGTGATCGCATTCCTGTTCGTCGGCTCGGTGACGCTCATCGGCGGGTTCTCGCCCGTCGCGGGCGTCGACCTGTACACGCCGGGGTTCGTCGGCGAGATCGTGAACGACCGCCAGCGCCTGTACTTCATCTCGCTCATCGCGGCAGTTGCCGTGTACGTGCTCATCCGGTATCTCGTCCGGACGCCCTTCGGAATCTCGCTCCAGGGCATCCGGGACGAGCCGGTGCGAATGGCTTCGCTCGGCTACAACGTCGCGCTCCACCGGACGCTCGCCTTCGGGATCGGCGCACTCGTCGCCGGGATCGGCGGCGTCCTCTACGCCTGGTGGTTCGGACAGCTCTCCCCGACGATCATGGGCCTCGACGCGACGATCCAGCTCCTCGTGATAGCCGTCATCGGCGGCCTCCGGCGCATCGAGGGCGCCTGGCTCGGAGCCGTCGCGTTCCTCGTCATCAACAACGAGGTCACGAACCGGATCCCGTCCTCGGGGCTGCCGGTGATCGGCGGCACGTTCAACACGGTCATCGGCTTCATCTTCCTCGCCATCGTCATCGTCTCGCCCGACGGGCTCATGGGGCTGTGGGACCGGGTCTGGAGCGCCGCGGGTCGAGACCGCGCGTCCGGCTCGGGAGACGTGAGGCCCGCGACCGAGGCCACCTCGTGACGGGAGGAGGTGAAATCGCTACGCCACACGCGTAGGCTCTCCTGCGCTGATTCACACCAGGATCGAACGGCAGGCACGAGAGGAGGCACGATGAAGGTACGTAAGTGGAAGCTCCTGCTTCCGCTGGCACTGCTCGCAGCAGCGGCCACGATCTCGACCTCGGGCGCGCTCGCCGGCTCCGCGCAGGCGAACGAAGTGCGGGTCGCGATCATGACCGACTGCAAGGGCGCCTTCGCCTTCGGGTACGAGGTGGACACGGCCGGGACGATCGCGGCGTTCTCCCAGTACGCGGGCGCCAAGCCGAAGAACAAGAAGAAGCCTTCGGCGGGGATGACCGGCGGCACAGCAGGTGGCAAGCGGATAAACGTCGTCGGCATCGGCTGCGGCGACGAGACACCCGCCCTGGCGCTCAAGGAAACGCGTCGGCTGATGAACCAGCTTCGCGCCGACGTCATGATCGGGCCGCTGTCCGGTGACGAGGCAGTGTCGATCGCGAACTGGGCGAAGGCCAACCCGCAGAAGACCGTGATCATCGGCACCGCCGGGTCGCAGGACCCGACGATGCAGATCGCCCCGAAGAACCTGTTCCGCTACCACGGCGACGGAGCGCAGTGGAACGCAGGGCTCGGGGAAATCCTGTACAAGCGGCTCGGCTGGCGAACGGCCGCGCTGATCGGCGACGACTACAGCTTCCCGTGGACCTCCGCGGCGGGCATCGTCGCCGACTTCTGCGGCATCGGTGGCCGGATCACGAAGCGCGTGTGGACGCCGCCGCAGGGTGGTGACTACGCACCGTTCATTCGGCAGTTGCCGAGACCGGATCAGGTCGACGGTTACTTCTGGCTCATCGGAGGGGCGAACACCGGTGCTGCCCTGACCGCGTTCGAGCAGGCATACGGACCGGTGAAAGCGCAGCAGCACTCGGGCAACCTGTTCCTCTTCTTCCTCGGGAACTTCGCCACGGTCGCTCCGAAGCTCGTCGGCTCCTACTTCGGTGGCTTCGGCACAGCCCAGACCGGGTTGAACACACCGCGGGCCAAGACGTACGTCAAGAACGCGTCGAAGTGGTTCCCGAAGAGCGGGTCGTTCGCCGGGTTCGACCCCAACGACGGGTTCTTCTACAACTACTGGAACGCTGCCTGGGCGCTCGTCCAGGGGCTCAACAAGTCGAACGGTCAGGTAGGAGCCGCACTGCAGCGCGCCCTGCCGAGGACGCTGAAGCCGGCCTTCCAGGTCGCGAACAGCGGCAACCTTCGACTCGACAAACGTCGCCAGGCGATCCAGGACCAGTACCCGCTGCGGATCGTCCGTGGCGCCAACGGCCAACCGGCGGCACAGGTCGCGGGCTACGTACCGAACGTGGACCAGACGTTCGGCGGGTACTTCGGGCCCAAGAAGAAGGCCCCCAACCGCGCCGTCCCTGCCTGCGCGAAGCGCAAGCTCCCGTGGCAGGGGAAGATCCGCGTCGTCCGGAACGGCCGGATCACGAACCAGGTCATCAAGTAGGTCGGTGACCGAAGCAGCACCGTCCGTCGAGAATGCCGAGCCGGCCCTCCGCTTGCGGGGGGTCGGCCGGCGCTTCGGCGGGCTGCTCGCCGTAGACGACGTCGACCTCGACGTCGCCCGTGGCGAGCGGCGTGCCATCCTCGGGCCGAACGGCGCCGGGAAGACGACGCTGTTCAACGTCATCTCGGGGGACCTGGCCGCGTCGACCGGGACGGTCGAGCTGCTCGGGCACGACGTCACGGGCGCCGCGGCGAGGAAGCGCGCCCGGCTCGGGCTCGCTCGCACGTACCAGCAGTCCCGCCTGTTCCTCGGCCTGACGGTCGAGGACAGCATCTACCTCTCGATCGTCGGCGTCCGTCGCGGGCACCTGCGACCGGTGACGCTTCCGGGGACGGACCGCCGGATACGCGAGCACGCGCGCGAGGCTGCCCGTCGCGTCGCGATCGACCACAGGCTCGACACGGAGGTCGGGTCGCTGTCGCACGGCGAGCACCGGCAGGTGGCGCTCGCCATGGCGCTCGCCTCCGAGCCGACGATCCTCATGCTCGACGAGCCTGCGGCCGGGCTCTCCCGCGGTGAGCGGCAGCTCCTCACCGAGCTCCTGCTCGCGCTCGACCCCGAGATCACGCTCGTCCTCATCGAGCACGACATGGACGTCGCGCTCGTCGTCGCGGAGAGCGTCACGATGATGGACGACGGGCGCGTGATCGTCGAAGGGACGCCGGACGAGATCCGCGGCAACGAGCTCGTGCACGACCTCTACCTGGGCAGGCAGCACTACGCCCGTGAGTGAGGCGCTGCTCGAGGTCACGGGCCTCTCGGCGTTCTACGGAAGCGCGCAGGCGCTCCACGACGTCTCGTTCACCGTCGGCGCCGAGCCGGTCGCGATCCTCGGCCGGAACGGGATGGGAAAGACGACGCTCTGCGCCGCGCTCATGGGCCTCACTCCCCCGCGCGTCACCGGCTCCGCGAAGTTCGTCGGAACGGAGCTCGTCGGCAAGCCGTCGTACAAGATCGCTCGCGCGGGGCTCGGGTACGTCCCCCAGGGGCGGCGGCTCTTCCCGTCGCTGACCGTCAACGAGCATCTCCGGATCTCCACTCGCGGACGGGGAGGCACGTGGACGATCGAGCGCGTGTACGAGCTCTTCCCGCGGCTCGCCGACCGGAAGCGAAACGGCGGCGCCGAGCTCTCCGGCGGCGAGCAGCAGATGCTCGCGATCGGCCGTGCGCTGCTCGGGAACCCGAGGCTCCTGATCATGGACGAGCCCTCCGAGGGCCTCGCGCCCGCCGTCATCGACGTGCTCATCGAGACCTTCAAGAAGCTCGAGAAGGAAGGTCTCGCGATCCTGCTGATCGAGCAGAAGCTCGACGTCGCGACCTCGCTCGCGGACCGTCAGCTCGTGATGGTCGGCGGCGAGATCGCGCTGGAGACCACCGCCGCCGAGCTGTCACGCGATCCCGAGATGCAGCGCCGCTTTCTCGGCGTCGAGCCGGTGGCGCGCTGAAGCTAGGATCGCTGGCCGCATGACCAGACGACCGCTCCGCGCTGCGCCCGTCGCGCTCCTCGCAGCGCTCGCCGCAGGCTGCGGCGGCTCGACGGAGGCGCGGCCGGACCTCGCGTTCGTCAGCACCCGCGACGGGGACTACGCCGTATTCGAGATGAACGCCAACGGCGAGGGTCAGAACCGGCTGACGGAAGCCGAGACCACCGACGCTGCTTCGTCCGCGAGCGTCTTCTTCCAGGTCGAGCCCGACTGGTCCCCGGACGGGAAGAGCATCGCGTTCGTGAGCCAGCGGAGCGGGTCCTTCGATCTCTACGTGATGGCGGCCGACGGCACCGGCACGCGGCGCCTCACCTCCACCGAGGACGACAACGAGAGCTCGCCGACCTGGTCCCCGGAAGGAGACCGGATCGCCTTCGCCCGGGGCGGTGACATCTACGTGATGAACGCGGACGGCTCCGGCGCCGGCCGGATCTCCGACGACACGGTCGAGGAGGCCGAGCCCGCCTGGTCTCCCGACGAACGCTGGATCACGTACGTGCGGCGGGAGCCCGGCACGCCGATCCGCGAGATCTGGATCATGCATCCCGACGGAACGGGACGACGCCAGCTGACGCAGCTCCAGAGCGCGAGCTACTCGCCGGCCTGGTCCCCGGACAGCGCACGGATCGCCTTCTCGACCAACAACCGGATCTCGCAGTACGACATCTACTGGGTGACCGTCGCCAACGGCAAGACAACCCGCGTGACGGTCTCCGAGGAGGACTCCTTCGAGCCGGCCTGGTCGCCCGACGGCAACTCGATCGCCTTCTCCGAGAACGGCGCGATCCAGCTCGCGTCCGTGGCCACAGAGGGAGCCTCAAGCGTCCAGGAGATCACGGATCCGGCCGACAACGACTCGAGCCCCGCCTGGAACCCGGCACCGCCTCCGGGCGACGAGGACGAGTGATGCAGGCGATTCGTGTCCACGAAGGGGAGGTGCTCGCGTACGAGACCGTCGCAGATCCCGAGCCGCAGGCGGGAGAGGTGCTCGTCGAGCTCCGCGCCGCCGCTCTCAACCGGCGCGACCTCCTCGTGCGCAAGGGCATCTACCCGTTCCCGCTCCCGCTCGTCCCCGGGTCCGACGGAGCGGGCGTCCGCCGCGACACGGGCGAGGAGGTCGTCCTCTTCCCGGCGGCCGGCTGGGGCGATCGCGAGGATGCACCCGGTCCCGGGTTCGAGTTTCTCGGCGGCCCGCGCGACGGGACGTATGCCGAGCTCATCGCGGCGCCGGCCGAGTGCGTGTTCCCGAAGCCGGCGGGCTTCTCGTGGGAGGAAGCAGCCTCGTTCCCTCTCGCCGCGGTGACCGCGTACCGCGCGCTCTTCTCGCGCGGTGGGCTCCGGAAGGGCGAGACCGTCCTCGCGCTCGGCGCGGGAAGCGGCGTCACGAGCTTCGTCGTGCAGCTCGCCGCCCAGGCTGGAGCACGTGTCCTCGTCACCTCGTCCTCGGACGAGAAGATCGAGCGCGCGAAGGAGCTCGGAGCGAAGGCGGGGGTCAACTACGCGACGGTCGGAGACTGGCCTGCGGCGATTCGGGAGCTCGGCCCGGTCGACCTCGCATTGGACTCTGTCGGCTCGACGTGGCAGCAGTGCCTCGACAGCGTGCGGCCGGGTGGCCGGGTCGTCGTCTTCGGAGGCACGGGCGGAACGGAGGTCGTGATCGAGGTCCGGCCCTTCTACTTCCGGCAGCAGTCTCTGCACGGGACGCAGTTGGGCAGCCCCCGCGACTTCGAGGCGCTCCTGCGGACGCTCTCGGAGGCGAGCTGGCGGCCGGTGCTCGACTCCGTCCGGCCGCTCGCCGAGGCGGAAGCGGCGCTCGACCGATTGGAGTCCGGCGAGCACTTCGGCAAGCTCGTCCTCTCGATCGGCTGAGCTTCGTCGCGGGTTGACTCCCGACAATCGAGCATCGATGATCGGCGTCGGCCGGTGACCGTCGCCCGAACCGTTCTCCGCGAGCAGATCAAGGACATCCTCCTCGAGCGGATCCTGAGAGGCGAGTTCGAGCCGGGCGAACGCCTCGTGGAGACGCGCCTCGCGCGAGAGCTCGGCACGAGCCAGGCGCCGGTGCGGGAGGCGCTTCGCGACCTCCAGCTCCTCCGTCTCGTCGAGTCGGAGCCGTTCCGCGGCGCGCGCGTCCGAGCGGTGGACGACGAGCGGCTTCTTCCGGTCTGCATAGCACTCGAGGATCTCGCGGCGCGCGAGGCGGCGCGGCGCGCCGGCGGCGACGTGAGCGTGCTCGAGGACGAGCTCGAGGCGATGCGCGCACAACGAGGGACATGACCGAGATCGCGGACCTCAAGGCCGCGGTCGCAGGCACCGGGTTCATCGGCGTCGTGCACGTCGACGCACTCCGGCGGCTCGGGATCGACGTACTCGGAGTCGCCGGGTCGACCCGCGAGCGCGCTGCTGCGAAGGGAATCGCGCCGGCGTACGACTCGTACGAGGCTCTGCTCGCCGACGACCGGGTCGACGTGGTCCACCTCGCCACGCCCAACCATCTGCACTACGAGCAGGTCGCGCAGGCGATCGCGGCCGGAAAGCACGTCGTCTGCGAGAAGCCGCTGGCGGTGACGTCCGAGCAGTCGGCGGAGCTCCTCGAGCTCGCGAGTCGGGCGGGCCTCGTGCATTGCACGAACTTCAACCTCCGCTTCTATCCGCTCGTCCACGAAGCACGCGAGCGCGTGCGAGGCGGCGAGCTCGGCGACGTCTGGAACGTCCACGGCGGATACCTCCAGGACTGGCTCGCCCGCCCGACTGACTGGAACTGGCGGCTCGAGCCGGAGAAGGCGGGCGAGCTGCGCGCGATCGGCGACATCGGCTCGCACTGGATGGACATGACGCAGTTCGTCACGGGGCACCGGATCGTCGAGGTCTTCGCCGACCTCGCGACCGCGATCCCGGTGCGCGAGCGCCCGCGCGGCGAGGTCGAGACGTTCGCGAGCGGCGGCGACGACGAGCGCGAGCCGGTCGCCGTAGCTACCGAGGACGTCGCGCACGTGCTCTTCCGCTTCGAGAACGGCGCCCGCGGCTCGATGGTGGTCTCGCAGGTGTCGAACGGCCGCAAGAACGCGCTCCGCTTCGAGGTCGACGGCTCCGAGGGGGCGCTCGCGTGGGACTCGGAGCGACACGAGGAGCTGTGGCTCGGGCACCGCGACCGCCCAAACGAGATGCTCGTCCGGAACGCCGGCGCTGATGCACGAGCGCGCCGCCAGTCTGACGCACCTTCCGGTCGCACACGCCGAGGGCTTCGCCGACACATTCCGCGAGCTCTATCGCGCGGTCTACGCCGACGTCGCGCGAGTCGCGTCGGGCGAAGGCCCTTCGGAGCGATCCCGCGTACCCGACGTTTCGCGACGGCCACGTGGAGAACGTTCTCGGCGACGCCGTCGCACTGTCCAACCGCGAACGACGCTGGGTGGAGGTACCCCTGACATGAAGCTCGGACTGCTGACCGCACCGTTCCCGCGCCGCACTCTTACCCAAGTCGCCTCGTGGGCCGCGAGCAGAGGACTTCGAGATGCTCGAGGTCGCCTGCTGGCCCGCAGCCGGCGCCGAGCGCCGCCGCTACGCGGGCACGTCCCACATCGACGTCACGCGCTTCGATCCCGACGCGGTCCTCGGGACTCTCGCGAAGCACGGCCTCGAGATCTCCTCACTCGCGTACTACCCGAACAACCTCCACCCCGATCGCGCAGGTGCGCCGCGCCGCGAACACGCATCTGCGGAAGGTGATCGACGCGGCCGCGAAGCTCGGCGTCGGCCTCGTCGGCACCTTCGTCGGCCGCGACCCGTCGAAGAACGTTCCCGACAGCTTCCGCGACTTCCGTCGCGTGTGGCCGCGCCTCGTCGACCACGCCGAGTCGCGCGGCGTGAAGATCGCGATCGAGAACTGCCCGATGATCTTCTCCTACGACGAGTGGCCCGGCGGCACGAACCTCGCCTCCACGCCGGCGATCTGGGACGAGATGTTCTCGATCGTGGACAGCCCGAGCTTCGGGCTCAACCTCGATCCGTCGCACCTCGTGTGGCTGATGATCGACTACGAGCGGGTCGTTCGCGACTACGCGGACAAGATCTTCCACGTCCACGCGAAGGACCTCGAGATCGACCGCGACGGCCTGTATCGACACGGCACCGCCGCACAAGGCATCGGCTGGCAGGTGCCACGGCTGCCCGGCCTCGGCGAGGTGCGCTGGGACCGCTTCGTCGCAGCGCTCTATCGCGCGGGCTACGACCACGTCGTCTCGGTCGAGCACGAGGACCGCTCGTTCGAGGGCACGGAGGAGCTCGTCAAGCGCGGGTTCCTCATCGCGCGGGACACCCTGCGCCCGCTGCTGCACTGAGCTTCGTCGCTAGCCGCGGGCGCGGAAGTGCTCGACGGTCAGGCGCGCGCCGTCCACGAGAGGCGTGTGCGGAAGCGGGCCGACGAGCTGCTGGAGCGCGTTCGCCTGGAGCGACTCCGGAAACGGGAGCTGCTCCTCCTGCCAGGTGATCCTCCCGGCGACGGCAGGCGCGGCGGCCACGATCGCATCCACGACCTCGACGATCGTGGACGGAACGCCGGGGAAGTTCGCCACGTGGGCGCCGTCCGAGGCCGCTCGCGCCGCGAGCGCGAAGGCGCGTCCGACATCGGGCGCGTAGTCGTACTGCGCGGTGCCGCCGAACGCGATCTCGTACCCGTCGCCGCGCGCCGCGGCCGCCATCGCCAGCGACGGCCCCGACGTCAGTCCCTGGTCGCGCCCGGGCCCGTAGACGATGTACGGCCGGATCCCGATCGACGGCACGTCGTTCTCGTGCCAGTACACGCGTGCCGTCCCCTCGTTCGCCAGCTTGTACACCCCGTACAGCGTGGAGGGCTCCGTCCCGCCGGACTCCGGCGCGGGAGACGGGTCGGTGACCGTGTACACCGCCGTCGAGCTCGCGTAGGCGAGACCCGGGATACGGCCGAGCCTCGCCTTGACCGCCTCGAATACGGCGACCGTGCCGTCGACGTTCACGCGGGCGCCACGGAGCGGGTCGGCGCGGCAGAACGGCACCTGGAGCGCGGCGAGATGGACGACCCGCGTGATCCCGTGCTCGTCGAGCGCGCGGCCGAGCGCGGCGTCGTCGGTGACGTCGCCCTCGACGAGCGTGATCGCGGTCGCGCTCACCGTCGTCGAGCACGAGCCGGAGCCGGGCGTCGTCACCGCCGAGGTCGTATCCGACCGGGCGCTCGCCGAGCTCGAGGAGCGCCTTGAGCGTCCACGCGCCGACGCAGCCGAGCGCGCCCGTGACGAGCGTGCGCTCGGCGTCAGGCAAGCGGCGCGTCCTGATAGACGGTGACGACCTCCGTGTAGAACTCGATCGCCGCGCGCCCCTGCTCGTGCGGCCCCCAGCCGGAGCCCTTGATCCCGCCGAAGGGGACGTGGACGTCCGCCCCGGCCGTCTGCGAGTTCACGTGGATGATCCCGGCGGCGATGCCGTCGGTGAAGCGCTGAGCCTCGAGCAGGTCGCGGGTGAAGATCGAGGCCGAGAGGCCGAAGCGAACGGCGTTCGCCCGCTCGATCGCCTCGTCGAGCGTCGCGTAGCGGTAGAGCGCCGTGACCGGGCCGAACACCTCCTCGCACGACAGCTCCGCGTCGTCCGCGACGCCCTCGAAGACGGTCGGCGCGACGACGTAGCCCTCGCCGTCCGCGCGCTCGCCGCCTGCGAGCACCGCTCCGCCCTCCACGCGAGCGCGCTCGATCGCGGCAAGAACGTCATCCAGGGCGCTCTCGTTCACCAGCGGGCCGACTTCGACCTCGGGATCCGCCGGGTCGCCCACCCTTCCCGCGGCGACGCGTGCGAGCAGCCGCTCGCGGAAGTCGTCGTACACGCTGTCCTGCACGAAGATCCGGCGCGTCGCCGTGCACTTCTGGCCCGCCGACCAGAACGCACCCGCATACGCGGCCTCCACCGCCCGATCGAGCTCGGCCGAGGCCGTGACGAGCAGCGGGTTGTGACCACCGAGTTCGAGCTGGACCCGCGCGTCGCGTGCGGTCGCCTCGTCGCGCACGCCCTTGCCGACGGGAACGGAGCCCGTGAAGGAGATCGCGCGCACCTCCGGGTTCGAGACGAGCTCGGCCCCTGCAGTCGACCCGGAGCCGGTGAGGACGTTGAGCACTCCCGCCGGCAGCCCGGCCTCGGCGAAGGCCTCGGCGACGTGCAGCCCGGTGCGAGGTGCCTCGTAGCCGACCTTGAGCACGGCCGTGTTGCCGTAGATCAGCGCCGGCGCCAGCTTCCAGACGGGGATCGCGATCGGGAAGTTCCACGGGGTGATGAGACCGACGACGCCGAGCGGCCGCCGCAGCGTGTACAGGCGCTGGTCCGCGACGGACGGCGCGTACTGCTCGCCGACCGGCCGCCACGCCTCGCCGGCCGAGTAGCGGAGGATCGTCGCCGCCCGCAGCGCCTCGAGCCGCGACTCGCGGAGCGGCTTGCCCATCTCGGCGGTCATGTCGCGGGCGATCTGCTCCGCCCGCGCCTCCAGCGCGGCCGCCGCGGCCGTGAAGAAGGACGCGCGCTGCGCTGCGGGGAGCGCGGACCACGCGGGGAACGCCTCGCGCGCGGCGGCGATCGCCGCCCGAGCGTCCTCGGCGTCCGAGGCGGGATAGACGCCGACGACCTCGGACGGGCGCCAGGGATTCCGCTTCTCGTACGTCTTCCCGCTCGCCGACTCGCGCCACTCGCCGCCGACGTAGTTCTTCGCGGGCGATTCCGGTGAGGGTCTCAGACATGGGCTGCGCTCCTTTCCACGAGGCTCGAGGCGAGGACGACAGGGTTCGAGAGCGTGCCGATCCCGGGCACGTGGATCTCGACGACGTGGCCCGGCTCGAGCGTGAAGTCGTCGGGCGGCACGAGGCCTGTTCCCGTCAGCAGGACGCTGCCGGCCGGAACCGGGTTGTCGCGGAGCCAGTACTCGACGAGCTCGGCGAACGTGCGCTTCATGCGCGAGGTCGAGGTCTCGCCGGAGAAGGCCTCCGCCCCGCGCGCGTCGAGGATCCGCATCCGGATCTCGAGCGGCTCGTCGGGAGCGGGAGAGAGAACCGCCGGCCCGAGCGAGCACGCGCCCGCATAGACCTTCGCCTGCGGGAGGTAGAGCGGGTTCGCGCCCTCAATGTCCCGCGAGGACACGTCGTTCCCGATCGTGACCCCGGCGATCTCGCCGCCGTCGCCGAGCACGAGCCCGACCTCGGGCTCCGGCACGTTCCAGGCCGAGTCCGAGCGCACGCCGATCGGTGCTCCGGGCCCGACGGTCCGACGGCAGGCCGCGTCCTTGAGGAAGAGCTCCGGGCGCTCGGCGTCGTAGACGAGCTCGTAGACGTCGCGCGCGGCGCTCTCGCCGACCCGCGCGTCGCGGGAGCGCTCGTACGTCACCCCGGCGCACCAGACCTCCGGCGGCTCGAGCGGGAGCAGCAGGCGATATGGATCGGGGAGCACGAGGCTCGCCACGTCCACGCGGCTCGATCCGCTCGCCGCGCTCGGTCACGACGACGCCGTCCTCGACGACGCCCTTCTCGATGCCGTCCGGCCCGAGCAGACGCACGCGCCGCATCAGTACACCGCCCGCCCGCCCGAGATGTCGTAGGCCGCGCCCGTCGAGAACGAGCACTCCTCGCTCGCGAGCCACGCGACCAGGGCGGCGACCTCCTCCGGGCTGCCCATGCGGCCCATCGGGATCCGCTCGACCATGTAGTCGATGTGCTCCTGCGACATGCCTTCGAGGATCGGCGTCTCGATCACCGCCGGCGCGATGCAGTTCACGACCACGCCCGTACGCGCGACGTCCTTCCCGATCGCCTTCGTCAGCGCGATCACCGCCCCCTTCGACGCCGAGTAGGCGCCTGCCATCGGATTCCCCTCCTTGCCCGCGATCGAGGCGACGTTGACGATTCGCCCGTACCCGCGCGCGACCATCCCGGGTAGGACGGCACGGTTGCAGAAGAAGACGCCGTCGGCGTTGATCGCGAGCACGCGCCGCCATTCGTCGTCCGTCACCTCGACCGTCGGGAGGGACGCGCCGGGAACCCCGGCCGAGCAGACGAGCACGGAGACCGGGCCGAGCTCGTCCTCGACGCGCCGCACGGCGGCGTCGGCGTCCTCCGACCGCGAGACGTCGCCCACGATCGCGAGCACGCCGTCCGGGGCGTCGTCCGCGACGTCGAGCGAGGCGACCGCCGCGCCCTCGGCGGCGAGTCGGCGCGCGACCGCGGCGCCGATCCCGCTGCTCCCACCCGTGACGAGCGCCACGCGCCCGGAGAATCGATAATCGTTTGCCATGGCGGAGGCAAGCCTAAAGTCTGACGGGATGAGCTTCGACCCGAAGCGCGACTACCCCCTCGGGACCCGGCGGCCCGACCTCGTCTCGACCCCGGCCGGCGTCCCCCTCGCGGGCGTGACGCTCGACGGCACTCCGGGCGGGCGATCTCGACAGCGCCGAGATCCGAGCGACCCCGGAGACCTTGCGCCTGCAGGCCGAGGTCGCCCGTGCCGCTGGCCGGGGCGCGCTCGCCGAGAACCTCGAGCGGGCTGCGGAGCTTGCGGGCGTCCCGGACGACCTCCTGCTCGCCGTATACACGGCGCTGCGCCCGCGCCGCGCAACCGCCGCAGAGCTCGAGGAGTGGGCCGCCCGCCTCGAGAGCCACGGCGCGAGCGGGACTGCCGACTTCGTGCGCGAGGCGGCCATCGCCTACTCCGAGCGTGGGCTCCTCGCCGATGCGTAGCCGGCGCTTCCAGTCGCGTGCGCGGCGCGATCTCCATCGCGAGACGCTCGTCTCACCGATGCCCGAGCTCGGTCTCGTCGCCTCCGACGGACCGAACGACCCGCAGCCCGAGCTCGTGGTCGAAGACGACGTCGTCACGCGCATGGACGGTCACGCAGCCGCCGACTTCGACGTGATCGACCGATTCGTCGTCGCGCACGGGCTCGACCTCGGCGTCGCCGCGGAGGCCATGGCGCTCGACGACCTCGAGCTCGCCCGGATGCTCGTCGACGTCGGCGTCCCGCGCACCGAGCTCGTGCGACTCGCCCGCGGCCTCACGCCGGCGAAGCTCGCACGCGTCATCGGCCTGCTCGATCCCGTGGAGCTGATGCTCGCGCTCAAGAAGCTTCGCGCCCGTCGTGCGCCCTCGAACCAGGCTCACGTCACGAACCTCAAGGAGAGCCCCGCCCTGCTCGCGGCGGACGCCGCAGAGGCCGCGCGACGCGGGTTCGCCGAGATCGAGACGACCGTCGGCGTGGCCCGCTACGCGCCGCTGAACGCGATCGCGCTCCTCGTCGGCTCGCAGACGGGTCGCCGGGGCGTCATGACGCAATGTGCGGTCGAGGAGAAGAGGAACCTGGAGCTCGCGATCCGCGGGCTGGTCACGTACGCGGAGACGCTCTCCGTCTACGGAACCGAGCCGGTCTTCGTCGACGGAGACGACACGCCCTGGTCGAAGGCGTTCCTCGGCGCCGCCTACGCGTCGCGCGGCGTGAAGGTGCGCTTCACGTCGGGTACGGGGTCCGAGGCGCTGATGGGCTACGCCCAGGGACTGTCGATGCTGTACCTCGAGGCGCGCTGCCTCGCAGCGGTTCGCGCAGCCGGCTCGCAGGGAGTGCAGAACGGCTCGATCTCGTGTGTCGCGCTCGTGCTCGCGGTCCCCGGGGGCACACGCGCAATCCTCGGCGAGAACGTCCTCGCCGCCTGGCTCGACCTCGAGGTCGCATCCGGAAACGACGCGATCGCATCGCACTCCGAGACTCGCAAGACGGCGAAGCTCATGGGTCAGTTCCTGCCCGGAACCGACTTCGTCACGTCCGGCTACTCCGTCATGCCGCGGCGCGACAACACGTTCGGCGGAGGCAACTACGACGCCGACGACCTCGACGAGTGGCTCACGGTCCAGCGCGACTGGCAGGTGGACGCGGGGATCGAGCCGGTCGCCGAGGAGGAGCTGCTCCGCATCCGGGAGCAGGCCGCGCGGGCCGTGCAGGCCGTGTTCGAGGAGCTCCGCCTGCCGCCCGTCTCCGACGACGAGGTCGCCGCGGCGACGACGGGCTACGACTCGAGAGAGATGCCCGACCGCGACCGCGCCGCGGACGTCGAGGCCGCCGACGACCTCCTTGCGCGCGGGGTCTCGGGGCTGGACGTTGCGCTCGCGCTCGACCGGCGCGGCTTCGCCGAGGTCGCGGAAGCCGTCTTCGCGATGCAGCGCCAGCGCGTCTCGGCCGACTACCTCCAGACCGCCGCGGTGATCGATGCCGACGGCCTCGTGCACTCCGCCGTGAACGACCCGAACGTCTACAGCGGGCCAGGCACCGGCTACCGGCTGGAGGGAGCGCGCTGGGAGCTGCTCCAGGCGCTGCCGAACGTGATCGACCCGGCCGACCTGCTCGGGGGAGAGGCAGGAGACGAGGCCCTGGTGGTCGAGCGCGCCGAGGCGATTCGGGGTGACGACCCGGCGGAGGTCGTCGTCGCTGTCGGCCCGGCTTTCGCAGCCGGAATCCGGAGGACGATCAACGACTTGAGCCACGAGGACGTGCTCTGCGCGATCCGCGACGGCATCGCAGCGGGTGGTGCGCTGCCGCGGATCGTCAGGGTCCGGCGCGTCGCCGACGTCGCCTTCATCGCGCACGACGGCGCGCAGCTCTCGGGCTCGGGGATCGCGCTCGGGGTCCAGTCCAAGGGAACGGCGGTCATCCATCGCGCCGACCTCGAGCCGCTCGACAACCTCGAGCTCTTCGGGATGTCGCCCCTCTACTCGCTGGAGTCGTACCGCGCGATGGGGCAAAACGCGGCCGGCTACGCGCTCGGCCGGCGCGTCGGGCCGGTGCCGACGGAGCTCGACAACTTCGCCCGCGCGAAGCTCATCGTGCGGACGACGCTCCTGCACGCCCGCGAGACGCAGGCCGTGCAGCCGGGCGCCGCCGCGGTCGAGCTCGAGCTCGCGGTGCCGGTCGCGTCCGGCTGAGCGGCTTCCACGACTTCGAGCTCGCGTCACTCGATGAAGCCCGCCGACAGGCGGGCTTCGTCTTTCCTACTCGCCCGGCTTGCCGCCTTGACCCCAGTGCTTCGCGGGGACGCCCTGGATGATCACGTGGATGTGCTCCTTCGCGGCGCCGCTCGACTCGTGCAGCGCGTTCGTGAGCGCCTCGATCATCTTCGGCACGGACTCCTCGGTCACGCGGCGGTCGTACAGCTTCACGTCGATCACGGGCATCGCAGTCTCCTCTCGTCGGCCCTCGATCCTACGACGACGGGCCTGGCGGCATCTGGTCGACGGGCCAGGGGTTGCCGCCGAGACCCCAGTTCTTCGGCGAGTGGCCCTCGACGATCACCCACGTGTGGTCGCGTAGACCCGGGTGCGTCGCCTCGCAGAGCGCGTCGGTGAGCTTCCCGATGAGCGCAGCGCTCGTCTCCTCGCTCATGCGGTAGTCGAACAGCTCGACCCTGATCAGCGGCATGGCGCCTCCTTTCGCGGTGGCGCGAGGTTACGGTAGGCGTCATGGCGATGCGCATCCAGCACGTCGGCCTCGTCGTCTCCGATCTCGAGCGCTCGCGTCGCTTCTACACCGACGCCCTCGGGCTGGAGGAAGTGCCTCGCCCACCGAACTTCGCGTTCGACGGCGCCTGGTTTCGCTTCGGCGGCACCGAGATCCACCTGCTCGCCGAGGCTCACGCGACCGGCGGCGCAGGCCAGGAGGACGCCGGACCTGGCGCGACCCGGGGACTGACGCATCACCTTGCGTTCGAGGTGGACGACCTCGAAGCCGCCTGCGCGCGGCTGGCCGACACGGCCGTGCCGCTCACCGGCGGCCCGATGCCGCGCGGAGACGGCGTGACGCAGGTCTTCTTCCTCGATCCCGACGGCTACGTCCTCGAGTTCTTTCAGTGGACGCACGAGGACCAGAGCGACGCGCCCGCGCGCGCTCCGGTGAACCACTAGCGGTCCGCGTGGAGCGAGTCGCCCTGGTCGCCGAGGACGAGGTCGCGCTCCGCGTCCGGCACGTGATCACGTAACACCGGCGCGAGCGCCTCGATGAACGTCATCCCGCCCTCCGAGTGGAGCTCGTGCTCCACGCCTCGGTTCACGACGACGACGTCTCCCGCCCCCAGCGTCTTCGTCTCTTCGCCGACCGTCATCGTGACGTCACCTTCGATGATCCACATGACCTGCTCCGCCGTCGGGTGCGAGTGGCGGGCGACCGTCGTCCCCGGCGCGTACACGGCGTGGCACAGCATCACCTGCTCGCCGCCGATCGCGTGAATCGCCACGCCCGGGAAGAGGGTGTGGCGATCCACGCCGTTCCATGTCCTGAAAGCCGAGGTCAGGCGGGAACCTCGAACCGCATCCCGCCGCTCGACACCGCGTTCACCGAGAGCTCCTCGTCGAACACCACGAGCTTCCCCTCGCGACGCGGCTCGGCCTTCGCCTCGAGCGCCCGCAAGACCCGCTCGGGCGTGATCGGGAGCTCGGTTACCCAAACGCCCACGGCGTCGTAGACCGCAGCCGCGATCGCCGGCGGCTGCGGGTTGTTCGCCATCTCGCCGATGCCCTTCGCGCCGTACGGGCCGTCGGTAGACGGGTTCTCGATGAGGATCGTGTCGATCTGCGGCATCTGCTCCATGCCTGGCGCGAGGTAGCTGCCAAACGCCCCGCCGCGATGCTCGACCGAGGGGTAGTAGGGGTAGCAGTTCTCGAGCACGCCGAGCCCGAGGCCCATCATCGCGCCGCCCTCGATCTGGCCCTCTACCTGGGTCGGATTGATCGCGCGGCCGACGTCGTAACACTGCTGGAGCCGCAGAACGCGCACCTCGCCCGTCTCGTCGTCGACCTCGACCTCGGCTGCGCAGGTCGCGTACGAGATCGCCGAGTGCGGCGGCGAGTCGACGAGGCCCGTCTCGGCGTCGACGATGGCCGCGTACGGCTTGAGCTGTGCGCCTGTCCCGGTGATCAGCTCGCCGTGCCCGAAGGTCGCGGCGCCCGCCACGTCTGCGACGGACAGCTTGGTCTGCGGCGAGCCCTTCGCGATCACCTCGCCGTCGTCGATCTCGAGGTCGGCGGGGTCGATCTCCATCTCCTTGCCGGCGATCTCGAGGATTTTCGCCTTCACCTGGAGCGCCGCTTTCTCGGCGGCCTTCCCGGCGACGAAGGTCGCGCGCGACGCGAACGTGCCCGTGCACATCGGAGACGAGTCGGTGTTCGAGTTGTCGTACGTGACCCAGTCGTACGGCACGCCGATCGTCTCGGCGACGATCTGCGTCTGGATCGTCTTCGATCCGTTCCCGATGTCGGCCGTCCCGGCGAAGACGTCGATGCGGCCGTCCGGCTTGACCTTGATCCAGCACTGCGACGGGTCGCCGTTCTGGTTCATCCCGGTCGGGTACTCGATCGCAGCGATTCCCTTGCCTCTGTGCCTGGCCATCAGTGGTCCTCCGGGTTCCCGAGCTGGCCGACGAGGTGCTCCGGGAGCCACTCGCCCGCGCGCTGCTCGTTCGACATCGTCCGGTAGGCGGCCGGGAGCTCGTGGCCGATCGCCTCCGCCATCGTCTGGATCGTCGAGACGGTCGACGGATCCGTGTAGACGATGCCGTTGGGCGATGTGTCGCCGATCCGGTTCGCGTTCTTGAGCCGGATCTCGATCGGGTCGATCCCGAGCACGTCGGCGACGCGGCTCATATGGGTCTCCGTCGCGAACGAGACCGACGTCACTCCGAAGCCGCGCATCGCCGTCGTCGGCACGCGGTTCGTGTACACGACGTATCCGTCAAACGCGAGGTTCGGGATCGTGTACGCGCCCGTGTGGTGGAAGCTGTGCTTCGTCAGGCCGTACGGCGAGAAGCGCGAGTACGCACCCGCGTCGTGCAGCGTCAGCATCTTGCGGCCGAGGATCCAGCCGTCCTTCGTCACCGCATCGGCGATCTCCATGTGCCACGGCGCGCGGGTGGACGAGCAGAGGAATTCCTCCTCACGCGTCCAGCGCCACTTCACGGGCCGGCCGGACTTCATCGCCAGGAGGCAGCACATCGTCTCGGTGGCCGTGTCCACCTTCCCGCCGAAGCCACCGCCGGTCGTACCGCCGACGACCTTCAGCTTGTTGAGCGGCACCTGCAGGTGCGCGGCGACGACGCCCATCGAGAAGTAGAGCGCCTGGGTGCACGAGTAGATCGTCAGCCGGCCACTCGGCTCGGGGACGACCTGGCAGACCTGTGTTTCGAGAGGTGCGTGCTCGATGGCCGCCGGGCGATAGACGCCCTGCACGATCGTGTCCGCGTTCTCGAACGCCAAGTCGATGTCGCCCTTGCGGATCTGGCGACAATCCATCTCGTCCTCGAAGTGCTTGTACCAGTTGCCCTCCTGATGGATCTGAGGGGCCTCCGCGTCGAACGCCTGGCGTACGTCGGTGAGCGCCGGCCGCTCCTCGAACTCGATCTCGATCCGGGAGACGGCCTTTGCGGCGATCTCCTCGTCGTCCGCGGCCACGAGCGCGATCGGCTGGCCCTTGTACCGGACTTCGTCCTTCGCCAGCAGCGGCTCGTCGGCAGGAATACCGAGGGCGGAGAGGTGTCCGTACTCGAGAAGGGGCACGTCCCGCCAGGTGATCACCGCTTGTACGCCGGGCATCTCCTCCGCCGCGCGTGCGTCCAGCTTCGTGATCCCCGCATGGTGGTGCGGCGAGCGGAGCGCCTTCACCCACAGAGTTCCGGGAATGCGGACGTCGTCGACGTAGGTCGTGCGGCCGGTGACGTGGGCGACCCCGTCGTAACGCGGGATTCGTGCCCCGACGACTTTCATTCCGCACCTCCTGTCGTCATCGTCGTGTACTTGCCGACGGCAGTCTCCGTCAGGTCGAAGGAGTCGCCGCGGGCTGCCGCCGCGACGGCCTCGACGATCTTCAAGTAGCCGGTGCAGCGGCAGACGTGGCCGCCGAGGGCCTCCTGGATCGCCTCCGGGTCGTCCGAGCCTCCGCGCGCGATGTAGCTCTCGGCGGCGAGCATCATCCCGGACGTACAGAATCCGCACTGCGCGGCGTAATGGTGGATGAACGCCTGCTGGATCGCCGAGAGGTCATCGGGCGAGCCGAGGCCCTCGACGGTCGTGATCTCGCCGCCGTCGGCGTACGCGACCGGGAGCAGGCACGCGCGGCGGGGCTCGCCGTCCACGAGGACGGTGCACGCACCGCAGCCGCCCTGGTGGCAGCCGGCCTTCGGGCCCGTGATCCCGAGCTCCTCGCGCAACACGTCGAGGAGCGGGGTAAGCAGATCGCTCTCGATCTCGTGCGCGACGCCGTTCACGGTGAGGTTCATGACGCCCCCTCGAGGTCGGTGAGGACTCGGCGCACGAGCACCGGCAGGACCTTGCCCCGGTACCAGGCCGAGGCGAGTGCGTCGTCATGCGGCTCGACGTCGTTCGACGCGGCATCTGCATCGCCGCTCTCGGCGGAGGGAAGACGCCGGCCGTACGAGCCCGCGCCAGTGGCGGCGAGGCGGATCGTGCCGTTGGCCGACTTCGCGCCGGAGACCGCGAGCGCCGTGTAATCGTGCGTGTGCGGTCGGTCGAGGCCCGCGAATGCGCCCGCAACGGGCTCCTCGTACGAGATCGAGAGGACGAGCCGCTCCTGGTGCTTCGGGAGGAAGTCCTCGAGTGGCTCCTCCGTAATCCCGCCCTCGCCGGCCGAGCGGACGGTCGTGCCGACAGCAAGGAACGCACCCTGGAGGTCGCCGCGGGGCGCCTCGTAGCCCTCACCCGCGCAGAGGTTCCCGCCTACGGTCGCGGCACCGCGGATCTCGAGATCCGCGACGTTCGCCGCGCACGGGCCGATCGGGGGCGGTAGGTCGACGAGCTCCTGGATCGACGTCGTCGCGCCGATCGTGACACGCGACCCCTCGCGGGAGATCCCGCCCAGTCCTGCGTTCTTCAAAAGCAGCGCCTTCGCGGGGCGCAGTCGGTCGTACGTCATGTCGGGGACGACGATGGTGCCGCCGCCGACCACCACGACGTCGGTGCCGTCTCCGAAGGCCTCCACAGCCTCGCTCTCGGACCCCGGGAGCAGCAGCTCCGTCGCGGCGTTTTCAGCCAGGTTCGCTACAGCCATACCCACCTCGTTGGTCGAGCGTCACAGGTGAGGCGAGTCTAATCCGGTTCGGCCGGAGCCGGAAGATGATCGGGGCACTCGGACTCGGCATTACCACGACGGAGGGTCTTGCGACCAGGCAGCTCGACACCCTTGTCGCAGGGGTGGGTCATGCCTCGTGTGCGTGCGCGTGCGCGGGAGAAACGCTCGTCATCCCTTCCCCCTGGCCCCCCGCCAGCAGGCCCCACCCCGAGAACTCGCTGACGAGGGTGGGTACCCGTCACTCGTCACTCGTCACGCATGCGCGGGGGAGATGGGGTTCGGACTGTGCCGTCGCCGTGCGCGTACAGGAGCCCTGTTGCCTATCCTGCGAAGCGGCGGAGCACGATCGATGCGTTGTGCCCGCCGAAGCCGGACGAGTTCGAGACGGCGACGCCGACGTCGGCTTCGCGTGCCTCGTTCGGGACGTAGTCGAGGTCGCACTCGGGATCGGGCGTCTCGTAGTTGATGGTCGGCGGCACCACGCCTTCGTGGATCGCGAGCGTGCAGAAAACCGCCTCGACCGCGCCCGCGGCACCGAGGCAGTGCCCGGTCGCACCCTTGGTCGATGAGACGGGCACCCTCCGGGCGATGTGCTCTCCGAGGGCGCGCTTGATCACCCGCGTCTCGCTTGCGTCGCCGAGGGGGGTCGAGGTGCCGTGCGCGTTGATGTAGTCGATCTGGTCGAGCGAGATGCCGGCGTCAGCGAACGCCATGAGCATGGCACGGGCCGGGCTCTGGCCCGTCGAGTCGGGCTCGGTCAGGTGCTGCGCGTCGGAGGAGACGCCATAACCGACCAGCTCGGCGTAGATCCTCGCCCCGCGCCGCGTTGCGTGCCCGAGCTCCTCGAGCACGAGAACGGCGCCGGCCTCGCCCATGACGAAGCCGTCGCGCTCGGCCTCGAACGGCCGGCTCGCGTGCTCTGGGTCGTCGTTTCGCTGCGACAGCGCTCGCATGGCGCTGAAGCCGGCGATCCCGACCCGCGTGATCGGTGCCTCGCTGCCACCTGCAAGCATGACGTCGGCCCGGCCGAGGCGGATCGCGTCCAGGCCGTCGCCGATCGCCATCGTCGAGGCGGCGCAGGCGGTGCACTGGGAGGAGAGCGGGCCCTTCGTGCCGAGTTCGATCGAGACCCGGGCGGCGCCCATGTTCGGGATGATCGCGGGGATCGAGAAGGGGTTGACCCGATCGGGGCCCCGTGTGATCAGCGTTTCGCAGGCATCTTCGAACGACTCGAGGCCGCCCATCGCGGTCGCGACGGAGACGCCGACCCGGTCGCACTCTTGCTCGACCTCCAGCCCGGCGTCCGCCCGCGCCTGATGCGCCGCAGCCACGATCATCTGCGCGCACCGGTCCATACGCCGCGCCTGCTTGCGCTCGATCCACTGCGTCGGCTCGAAGTCCTTCGCCTCGCAGGCGAATGTGACCGCGAAGCCGGTGGTGTCGAACGCCGTGATCGGCCCGGCCGCCGCTCTGCCTGCGACGAGGTTCTCCCAGCTCAACCGCACGTCGTTACCCAGCGGCGTCACCGCGCCCAGCCCCGTGATCACGACTCTCCGATGCCCATTGGTGCCCATCAGCCCTCCATGTCCCTCAGTCGGCCGTCAGACACGAAAGGAGGGTCTCTCGGCGGAGAATCCGCACTCGAGGCAGCCATAGCGCGTCGCTCCCTCCTCGTCGAGGATGATCCCCATCGTGACGCCGCAGGCCGGGCAGATCGGCGGGCGCTCGTCATCGGCGTCGGGCTTGCTCTCCTCGTACACGGGGCCACCCTAGCTCGCAGCTCCGCCTTCGAAAAAGGGGAGGGTCTGACCTCAGGTGGGTGGCACCACCGCGTGTGAGCACCGACCGCCGCTCGCACTAACGCGCGCCACCTGGAACTCCGGCAGCCCGGCTCAAATCGCGTTCGTCGCGCTGGTAGTGTGGCGACGACTACAGGAGTTAGAGCGAGTACCGGATTCGGCTTTTACGCCTTCCGCTGCGCGTTCATGAAGCAGCCGAGGGGAGGTGAACATATGCCGACCGGAACCGTGAAGTGGTTCAACGACGACAAGGGCTACGGCTTCGTAGCGCCGGACGATGGGAGCAAGGACGTCTTTGTGCACCACAGCGCGATCAGCGGCGAGGGATTCAAGAGCCTCGCTGAAGGTGCGAAAGTGGAGTACGAGGTCGAGCAGGGCCCGAAGGGTCCACAAGCGCGGAGCGTCAGCGTCGTCGCTTCGGTCTGAGCTTTGGGGTGCTGGTGCGCAGGGCTATGAGCCGTACGCCCCTTTTCGCTGGCTCGAGGAGACGGAGGATTGAGCTGGACGTCGGCTACGTGTCATCTCGCTGATCGAGCGGTGGGATCTTTATCCCGATGGAGAGCACCTGGACGCTGCGTCTCAGTCTCGCGTACGAGATCGCCGGGGTCGATTCCGATGTCCTGGCGCCTCAGGCGTTCTTGGTTACCGGAGCGGGAGCCGGCGCTGGGCTGCGAAGGAGGACAGCCGCGGCGAGTGCGCCGACCACGAGCAGCATCGAGCCCACAAGAAGCACGTCGTTGAGGCCGCTTGCGAATGCCGTCTTTGCGGGCTCCACCAGATCCGGATGACCGGCCACGGCGCGAGTCCCGGCCGAGCTCACTGCGGCACCAAGGGAGTGCGCGTTGTCGCCGCCCGTGGTCGAGAGGGAGTTCTCGACCCGGTTCTGGAGTAGGGCGCCGAGCGCCGCGACCCCGACTGCCACACCTGCGAGGCGGAAGGTGTTGCTGATCCCCGAAGCCATCCCTGTTCGCGCCGGATCCACCACACGGAGAGCACCAGCCGCGAGTGCGGGATTCGCGATTCCGATACCGATGCCTCCGGCGACGAAGCCGGCGAGCAGTGCCGTCCAGCCCGAGTTTGCATTGAGCCCGTACATCAATGCGAGCCCTACGGCGACGAGCGCGAGACCCCCGCTGATCATGATCCGGAGGGGCACGCGCACGGCCACCCGTCGCGTCGCGAGCGGCACGAAGAAGACAAATGCGGTCAGCGGCAGAAAGCGCACTCCCGTCGCAAGCGGTGAGTAGCCGAGGATGTCTTGCAGGTAGATCGACAGGTACGGGAACATCGCGAACATGCCAGCCGCGATGCAGAAGGTCGCGATGGAGACCCCGAGGAATGCTCGTTGACGGAAGAGCGTCACGTCGAACATGGGCCGGTCTTGACGCATCTCGACAGCGACGAACAGGACGAGTAGGAGCACCCCACCGACGAGTGACATGAGAATCACGGCGCTCGTCCAGCCGCTGGCGTTGCCGCGAAGGATTCCGAAGACGATCAAGAGCAGCGCCGCTGCAAACGTCACAAGACCGCGCACGTCCGTATGTCGCGCGCCCTCGTCCCGCGACTCCGAGATACGAGTGAGGGCGACCGCGAATGCGAAAACCCCGACCGGGATATTCACGAAGAAGATCCAGCGCCACCCGAGGCCGTCGGTGAGGAGGCCACCGACGAGGGGACCGCAGGCAACGGCGGCGCCCACCGTGGCGCCCCAGACGGCAAGCGCTCCGAAGCGGTCGGGCCCGCGGTACTCGTGACCGATAAGAGCGAGCGCCGTTGCGAAGAGCGCGGCGCCGCCAACCCCTTGGAGCGCACGCGCCACATCGAGCGCCGTGATGCTCCAGGCGAGGCCGCAGAGGAGCGAGGACAACGTGAAGAGCAAGACCCCAGCGATGAAGATCAGGCGGCGCCCGTACCTATCGGCGAGCGCGCCGGCAGTGAGGATCAACGCGGCGAGGCTGAGCGCATAGGCGTCCACGACCCACTGCAAGCCCGTCAAGCTGGCATCGAAGCGCTCTTGCATGCTCGGCAACGCGACCACTACGACCGTGATGTCGAGCAGGAGCATGAACGTCGTCAGGCAGACCGCGAGAAGCGTCCACTTCCGCGTCCTTGCGGCTGCCTCCACCCCGAGGACGCTATAGAAGTGTTGCCCCGGCTCGCGGCCCCAACTCGACGAACACGCTCGCGGGGGTGGTGGGGGGGCAGGGTCGCGCCCATCTCATTTGCGCGCGCGTGCCCGTGCGCGCGAGGATCCGGCGTTCGCGCCGGATCACCAAGTAAGTTAGGGTTGAAAAGACAATAACCCCGCGCTAAGGTAAGGGTCGTGAAGACCAAAACTCCGAGCGCCGGCCGCCCGCCGGCTACGACCCTTCGCAGTTCCCCGGCCTTCGCGGTCACCGTCGACGTCATGATCCTGACCATGGTCGAGCGCACGCTCAACGGATGGCGAGGCTCGGGATCGTCCGCTACGCGAAGGAGGACGTCCTCGGCGCTGGAGCAGCTGCTCGCGGCGGGTGAGTACCGGCCCGTGATCGACCGCACGTATCGGCTCGAGGACGTCGTGGAGGCGCACCGTTACGTCGAGACGCGCCAGAAGACCGGGAACGTCGTGCTGTCGCTGAACGGCGGCCCTCGGTGAGGGCGGTTGTGCACGACCGGTTCGGCCCGCCGGAGGTGCTGCGCATCGAGGATGTCCCGGCGCCGGTCCCGAAGGACGACGAGGTCCTCGTCCGCGTCCGCGCGACGACGGTCAACCAGACCGACTGCCACGTGCGCCGCGCGAAGCCGATTGTCTGGCGTTTCATGATCGGTTTCTTCCGCCCGAAGTGGAGGACGCTGGGGATGGAGTTCGCCGGCGAGGTGGAGGCAGTCGGGTCGGCAGTGACCGAGTTCGCCGTCGGTGACCGCGTGTTCGGGATGAAGAATCACGGTGCGAACGCGGAGCTGGTGACCGTTCGCGAGAGCCGCCTGGTCGCACACCTGCCCGAGGCGCTGAGCTTCGAGGAGGGCGCGGCCGTGATCGACGGCGCATATCAGGGGCTGGTGGCTCTGCGGCGGGGGCGCGTCGGCAAGGGCACACGCCTGCTCGTGTACGGCGCCTCGGGCTCGTGCGGAACGGCGTGCGTGCAGCTCGGGCGTCATCTCGGTGCGCACGTCACGGCGGTGTGCGGCACGAAGAACGTCGAGCTCATGCGCTCGCTCGGCGCCGACGTCGTCATCGACTACCAGCGCGAGGACTTCAGGAAGCGCGGCGAGAAGTACGACGTGATCGTCGACGCGGTCGGGAAGATCGTCGGGTTGCGCTACCGCGGCTCGCTCGTCCCAGGCGGGATGTTCGTGCTCACCGACGGGCTCTGGAACGTGCTGGGCGTCCTCCTGACCCGCTGGAGCAGCCAGAGGATCGTCGCCGCGTGGCCGCGGTACGAGAAGGAGGATCTCCTCCTCCTCAAGCGGCTGCTCGAGACTGGCGAGTACCGCGCGGTGATCGATCGCACGTATCCGCTCGAGCGGGTCGTCGAGGCGACGACGTACGTCGAGACCTGGCAGAAGACCGGCAACGTCGTGCTGACGCTCGAAGGAGGCAGGAGCTGATGTTCATCGGGCACCCGCTGGGCGCGCGCTCGCGGTCGCGCACGACCGGGACGCGAGCTTCGCGCCCAGGCTGCGAGCCGGCGCGGCCGCGCGTCGAAGATGCGCCGCGTGCTCGAGGGGTGGCTGCGCCGGACGGCCGACCTGGTCGACCCGAAGCCGCGGACGCTGACGCCGGCGCTCAGAGGGAAGCGATGAGAGCGGTCGTTCGCGACGAGTACGGCGGGCCCGACGTGCTGAAGAAAATCGGTGTAGAAGGTCGAACCGTCAGACCGCGTGCACTTCATGTCGTTGTCCCAGTTGTAATCGTAGCTCGTGACATCCTCGCACGTGCCCGCAGCGGGACCCCCGAGTGCGGGTTCACCGTGGGCGGCGACGACCGGCGGCTGCCGACGCTCGGGTCCCGCTCTCTCCTTGCGGACGGCGGCTCTCTCCTTGCGGACGGCGGCTTCTCCATGCGGAGCGCGGCTCTCTCCTTGCGGAGCGCGGCTCGTGCTCTGGCTCACGCCCGAGGGGGTCGTGGTCGAGATCGAGGCGGACTAGTCCTTCGCCCGCTCGCGGCGCTTGCGCTCGGCGTCTCGCTCCCGCAGGAGTGAGAGCTGCTCGGGATCCTTCTCCAGCTCCTCTCGCTTGCGCCGGTACCAGGCGGCCTGTCGCTTCTTCTCCTTGTCGAGATGGCGCTCGCGGTAGGAGCGGCGGGCGGCTCGCAGGCGGGCGAGCCGGATCTCCTCGGCCTTCTCCTCGGGCGCCGTCTTCAGGTACGCCTGCAGCTCCTTCGTGTCCATCGTCTCCCACTTGGGACGAGCCACGGCCCGACTCCATGCGGCAGCGACGCGGGCGTCGTACAGGACGAATGCGAGCTGGGTTGTGGCCTCCTCCGGGGGCTGCGCCTCCGATGGCCCTCCGAGGCACGTAGTACCTTCGTGGCCATGAGCTCGGGGCGGCTCCCGACCCGGCCCTTCGTGCCCGAAGACGACTGGTTCGTCGAGGCCGGCGCAGGACCTTCCCCGGCCGACGACGAGACGGAACTCCGGGATGCGCGCCAGCCCGCGCAGGGCGACGGCGAGCCGCGTCCCGTCGTCGGTGCTCGCGAGGGCGAGCCGAGCCGGAGGCTCATCGTGCCTGCCGTCGTCGGCGCAGTGATCCTCCTCCTCGCCGGTGTTCTCGCCGGCGCCCTCGTCTCGCGTTCGCTCACCGGCGGCGTTGAGACGACCACCTCGCTGCTGACGACGACCGCGACGCTCACCACGACGCTGACCACGTCGACAACCCCGTCGACCACTTCTACGACCACAACCTCGCCGACGCCCACCACCCCGGCCACGCTGCCGGAAGGCGTGGTTCTCCGCAGAGGGGCTAGAGGCGCAGAGGTGAGCCAGGTGCAGGCGGCGCTGGTCGGGCTCGGATACTCGACCAGCGTCGACGGGAAGTTCGGGCCGGCGACCGCGCAGGCCGTCAAGTCTTTCCAGACGTCCTCAGGCCTCACCGACGACGGCGTCGTCGGCCCGGCGACGCTGTCGGCTCTCTCGGCGGCGGTGAACGGGACGTAGCGTCTCGCACACGCCCGCGCCTCGGCCTGGACGTCCGCGTGGACGACCGAAGTTCTTACGTCGCTCCGACTTCGGGGACGCGAGCTAGTTGTGGGCGAGGCTGAAGCGGCGCCGCTGGATCTTCTCCAAGGCGAGGCTCCAGTCTGGGTAGTTACCCCAGATACCGGCGCTCCTTGTCGGGATGGAGCGTGATCCCGCTCGCAATCAGCAGCTCCTCGATCTTGCTCGGTAGCTCCGCGAACGAGTTGAACATGACCGGCTCACTTGACGTGATGCCGTGGCTGGGGTTCGACGGGAGAAAGACCTGGCCGCTCGTCCAGCCGTGCTTGGGGATGATCTTCCCCTTCTCCCCTGCGAGGTCGTTCGTCCAGAAGCGAACCCTGACCTCGATTGTCTTCTCGCCGTGTGTGGCGCTCTTCGACTCGATGCGCTCGGTGCTTTCGGGCATTGGCCTGCTCCTTCGGTTGGGGATCGTGGTGCGGCTTACCGCTTGGTGAGCGGCGGCTTGAACTCGGCCTTGAGGCGAGTCTCCAGCGCCACCGCGTCGGCCTCGCTCTCGCAGACGATCCAGGCGAACTTGGTCGTCTCCACGAACTCCCCGATGCGCTTCGCGTCCACGGCCGTCGGGGAGCATCGGCGGGCCTTGATGTCGGCGGCTGTGGCGATGCCGAGATGCTCGGCGACGTTGCGGCGAAAGGCCGAGTTGGTCATGGACACGCCCACTCGCAGGTGGTTGTTCCACAGACGGGAACGCAGGCTCCCGGCCTTGCCGACGTAGAGGCGCTCGCCGTCTCGGTAGATGGCGTAGACCCCCGGGTCAGCCGGGAGCCGGGACTCGCTCGTCAACGAGGTCCGAGGGTGCCGCGGGCGCTTGTCCATCCTTGCCCACTCGCTTGATGCTTCCTTCACTCCATACCTTCTCTCTCCGCACTCGTAAGCGGTGGGCAGCGGGAAACCCTAAAGTCGATCCCGCCACCCACTGTGGAGGCACGTTAGCCCTCAACTGCACGAGGCTTCCTGCCTGCTTGGGCGGTGATGGGTCACCATGAGAGGCGATTCGGGGCACCACGGGCCATCTTGGAGTCGTCCCCCGAAACGAAGAAACCCCAGCGTTAGCAGGGGCTTCTAAGAGTGGAGCGTACCGGGATCGAACCGGTGACCTCCGGCTTGCAAAGCCGGCGCTCTCCCAGCTGAGCTAACGCCCCGAGAGCGTCAAGTGTAGGCGCGCGGCACGCGGTCAGCCTGGTGGAAGATCGCCTAGGCCGCGGCGCTCGAGGGTCCTCAGGCCGTCGCCGAAGCTCTTGTCCGCGGCCGCCTCGCGCGTCTGCTGCTCGAGCCGGCGGATGCGCTCGTCGAGCTCGTCGAGCTCCGCCCGGCTCATCGCGCCGCTCCCGGCCCCGACGCCGCTCAGCGCGCGCCCGTGCTCGAGGAGCTGAGCCTCGCGGCGCGCGAGCTCGTCGCTCTGCTCGGCGAGCTCGGCCTGCGTCCTCGCGAACGCCTGCTCCATCTCCTGCAGCGCGGCGACGCGCGCCTCGATCCGGTCGAGCATCTCCTGAGGCGTCTTCGCAGCCTCGGCGACGTGGTGCGCGAGCTCAGCCTCGGCCTTGACGTACTCACGCTCGCGCGCGGTGAGCTCGCGTTCCCGGCGGCTCAGCTCCTGTGCGCGGGCGGCGAGACCGACCTGCGCGTGCACGAGTGCCTCGTCGGCGCCGGGCGGGATGCGCCCGACCGCCCCGCGGCTCACCTTGGCGAGCGCGTCCGCGAGCTCGCGCTCCTTCTTCTCGACGTTGGCGACGCGCTCGGCGAGCTCCCGGCGCAGCCGGCCGAGCTCCTCGTCCGCAGAGATGCGGATCGCACGCAGGCGATCGAGCTCCGCGTCGATCGTGGCGGGCTCTACGAGGTCGCGGCGGCCGAAGAGGGGCATGCGTCGATGATATGCGGGCGCGGCGCACTTTCCTGCCCGCGAGGGAGGGTCGTTAGCGGATCGACTCTCGGCTCAGGCGGCGCGCTCGAGGCGCTCCTCGGCGCGCGCGCGACGGACGATGTCCTCGCGCTCGCCGAAGCGGAGTCGCGCCTTCTCCATGCGGAGCGTCTGCCAGAGCTCCTCGAGGCGGGTGTCGAGAGCCTTGATCTCTTCTCGTACGACGGGATCGTGCCCATCCGAGAGCTGGTGCCAGAGCTCCTGGCGGTCCTCGGAGATGCGCTCGATCTCGTCGTGAAGCTCGTTCGGTGTCATGTTCGTTGAAACGGCCGTCACGAGGGCTTCATTCCCCTTGCAGGCAACCGTTCAAACCTCGGTGCGAGAAGGATTTTCGGGCGTGATCCGTGTCCCGCCGACGGGCGAATCGCGCGTTCGGGCACCGGCTGAGGCGTGATTCGCGGCGGCACTCTTGTGACGAAGTCGGCACCCACGCGTTTGACGTTCCCCGCTAGCGTGTCTCTAGGGACACGGGAGTGCCCCTGGGGCGCGTTGGGGGGTCTACTCGTAGCCGAGCTCCGCGATCCGCTCCTCGTTCAGCCCGAAGTAGTGCGCGAGCTCGTGCAGCACGGTGATCCGGATCTCCTCGCGCAGCTCGTCGGGCTCGGGAAAGCTCTCCTCGAGCGGGATCCGGTAGATCGAGATCTTGTCGGGGAGCTGGCCGGACATGTCCCCGCGGTCGGGAAGCGGCACGCCGTGGTAGAGGCCGAAGAGGTCGGGATCCTCCGGGTGCTCGTCCTCGACGACGACGGCGACGTTCTTCAGGGCGGCGGCGAGATTCGGCGGGAGCTCGTCGAGCGCGGCGCGCACGTGGTCGTCGAAGGCCATCTCAGCGGATGACGAGAGCCATGAGCGCCTTCTGCGTGTGCAGGCGGTTCTCCGCCTGCTCCCACGCGAGGCAGCGCGGGCCGTAGAGGACCTCGGCGGAGATCTCCTCGCCGACGTGAGCGGGGAGGCAGTGCATCGCGACGCCGTCGGGATCCGCGAGCGCGAGGAGCTCTGCGTCGACCCTGTACGGATCGAGGTCGCGGAGGCGCCGCTCGCGGTCGTCCTCGCGGCCCATGCTCGCCCAGACGTCGGTGTAGACGGCATGGGCGCCCCGGGCCGCTTCGCGCGGGTCGGTCGTGAGCTCGATCGTGCCGCCGGTTCCGCGTGCGTCCTCGGCCGCGGCCGCGGTGAAGTCGGGATCGGGCTCGTAGCCGGGAGGGGTCGCGGCGACGAACGTCATCCCGAAGCGCCCGGCGATCCGCATCAGCGAGTGGCAGACGTTGTTGCCGTCGCCCACATACGCGAGCCGGACGCCGTCGAGCGTCCCGAAGCGCTCCCGTAGCGTCATCGCGTCGGCGAGCGCCTGAAGCGGGTGGCTCTCGTCCGTGAGGCCGTTGATCACCGGGATCGAGGCGTGCTCGGCGAACTCCTCGACCTCGGCTTGCTCGAAGGTGCGGATCATCAGCGCGGAGAGGAAGCGCGAGAGCACGAGCGCTGTGTCGCGGTAGGACTCGCCGCGGGCAAGCTGAAGCTCCGCCGCCGGCAGGAAGAGCGCCATGCCGCCGAGCTCCGCGATCCCGACCTCGAACGCCACCCGTGTGCGTGTCGAGGGCTTGTGGAAGATGAGCCCGATCGTGCGGCCGGGGAGGACGCGCAGCTCGGGACGCCGCGCGCGCTCGGCCTTGAGCTCGTCGGCGAGGTCGAGGAGTGTCTCCAGCTCGTCCCGCGACCAGGCGGCGACGCGGGTGAAGCTCCGGCCCTTCAGCGTGTCGGGGACTCCCGCCATCGGCCGGATGCTACGGGTGCGTCAGAGCCCGTGCGCACCGCGGTAGAGTCGCGCCATGTCCGCCTTCTCGGATGCTCTGAACGAGCAGATCGGCTACGAGTTCGGCGCGTCGCAGCAGTACATCGCGATCGCGGTCTACTACGACGCGGAGACGCTGCCGGTGCTCGCCGCGCACTTCTACCGGCAGGCCGTCGAGGAGCGGAACCACGCGATGATGATCGTGCAGTACCTGCTCGACGCGGACGAGGAAGTCGCAATTCCCGGCGTCGAGGCGCCGCAGACGTCGTTCTCCGACGCCGTCGCCCCGGTCGCTCTCGCGCTCGGGCAGGAGAAGCGCGTGACAGACCAGATCGTCGAGCTCGTGAAGCGCGCTCGTGAGGACGGCGAGCTCGTGGGCGAGCAGTTCCTGCACTGGTTCCTCCAGGAGCAACGGGAGGAGGTCGCCTCGATGACCGAGCTGCTCGCGATCGTCGAGCGCGGCCAGGACAACCTCCTCCACGTCGAGGAGTACATCTCGCGGCGGAGCAGCGGTGAGAACCCGCTCGAGACGGGAGCGCCCCCCGCCGCCGGCGGCGCGCTGTAGGGGCAAGGCTTGCCTCGCCCTCGGTGATGCACGAGCTGCAGGTTCGGACCGAGCGGCGCACGCAGGTCGTCGACGTGACGCGCGAGGTGCGTGAGGCCGTGGCGGGCTCCGCCGGCGCCGCAGTCGTCGTATACGTGCCGCACACGACGGCGGGCGTCACGATCAACGAGGGCGCGGACCCGGCGGTAGCGCGCGATCTGGAGGCGGCACTCGAGCGGATCGTCGACGACGGCTGGCCCTGGCAGCACCACGAGCCGCCCGAGGAGAACGCTCCCACGCACGTACGGGCCTCGCTCATGGGGCCGAGTGTCGTCGTTCCGCTGCGGGAGGACGGGTCGCTCGCGCTGGGGACGTGGCAGTCGATCTTCTTCTGCGAGTTCGACGGCCCGCGCGAGCGTTCGCTGTACATCTCCGTCCTCTCCTAGCCGCAAGACGTACGCTGATCCGCATGGCTGCGCCGGTACAGAAGGGCGAGGAGGTCGAGCTCGACGTCGACTCGCTCGCGTACGGCGGGAGCGGGGTCGGGCGGGTGGACGGGTTCGTCGTCTTCGTCCGTGGCGCGCTCCCCGGCGACCGCGTGCGCGCGCGTGTGACGAAGGTCAAGCGCGGGTTCGCAGAGGCTGCCGCGGAGACTGTCCTCGACCCGAGTGCGCAGCGCGTCGAAGCGCCCTGCCGGCACTTCGGGATCGGGAAGTGCGGAGGGTGCCGCTTCCAGGACCTCGCCTACGACGGGCAGATCGCCGCGAAGGAGCAGCAGGTGCGCGACGCGCTCATCCGGATCGGCCGCATCGAGGCGCCGCCCGTCGAGCCGATCGTCCCGGCGGCGTCGCTCTACCACTACCGCAACAAGCTCGAGTACTCGTTCTCTTCCGGCGACGACGGGGAGGTCGAGCTCGGGCTTCCACCGCGCGGGCCGCTGGGACGAGGTCATCGACATCGAGGAGTGCCTCCTCACGACGGACCTCGGAAACGCGATCCGCCTCGCCGTGCGGGACTGGGCCCGCGAGGAGAAGCTCGAGCCGTACGACCAGGCGACCGGTGAGGGCTACCTGCGGCACCTCGTCTACCGCGAGGGCCGGAACACGGGCCAGGTCCTGGCCGTCCTCGTGACTGCGCCCGGCGAGAAGTTCGAGACCGGCTACCTCGTCGACGTCCTCCGGCGCTTCCCGGAGGTCCGTTCGATCCACTGGGCCATCAACGACACGCCCGCGGAGCGGACGAACCTGCCCACACGCCTGCTCTGGGGCGAGGAGGCGATCGAGGAGGAGCTCCTCGGGCTGCGCTTCCGCGTGCGCCCGAACGCGTTCCTGCAGACGAACACGGAGATGGCCGAGCGGCTGTACGGGATCGCGCTCGAGCTCGCAGCGCTCACCGGGACGGAGAACGTCTACGACCTCTATTGCGGCACCGGCACGATCGGCCTCTCGCTCGCCCGCGACGCGAGCCACGTCTGGGGCCTCGAGATCTCGGAGGAGGCCGTCGCCTGCGCGATCGAGAACGCCGAGCTGAACGGCGTCGAGAACGCGAGCTTCTTCGCGGGGAACGTGGGGCAGACGCTCGAGGAGCTCGTCGAGCAGGCGGGGTCACCGCAGCTCGTCGTCGTCGATCCGCCGCGCGCGGGCCTCGCGGGCAAGGCACTCCGGCGCACCGGCGCGCTCCAAGCGCCCCGGATCGTGTACGTCTCCTGCAACCCGACCACGCTCGCCTCCGACGTGAAGGTGCTGCGTGAGGACTACGGATACGAGCTCCTCCGCTGCCGGCCCGTCGACATGTTCCCGCACACCCCGCACGTCGAGTCGGTCTCGCTCCTCGAGCTGAACGCCTAAGCCGCTCCCGCGTCGCGCTCGCGGCGCTCCGCCCAGGCCCGACGGATGTCGCGCCACAGCAGGTCAGCGTTCGCGACGATGAACCCGAGGCAGACTGCTGGCAGCGCGGGAAGCCCCGAGGTGTCGGCCCACCAGACGAGGACGAGCGTCGCCGACAGGAGCCCGGTCATCGCGATCCAGGTCAGACCGGTCCGCAGGGCAAACCGCTGCGCGGCCGCGAGGAAGAGCGCGAAGAAGACGATGTCCGGCGGCCCGACGTTCGCCGTCGACTCCTCGCCCGGCACGTGCAGCGCGACCGAGATGTTCTCGAAGAAGCCGGGGCGCTCCTCGGTGACGTACTGCGTCGGGCCGAAGAACACCGACCAGATGTCGACCCACGGCACGAGGATCGAGACGAGCGTCAGCCACCAGAGCTCCTCGAACAGCGAGAGGAACCAGAAGCCGACGAGGACGAAGCATGCGAGCCGGGCGGCGTTCGAGGCCACGCCCAGCCCGGCGAAGTAGAGGACGACCCAGGCGACTCCCGCGAGCGCCGCGCCGCCCAGGAGCCAGAAGCGATTCCCGCGCGCGAGGGGCAGCGCGACCCAGATCACCAGGGTGAACGCGGGGAGGACGAGGAAGCTCGCGACCGCGATCGCGCCGCCTTCGGAGAGCTGCGGCAGGCTCGCCGCGACCGCGCCGAACGCGATCAACCCCGTCACGAGAGCCGCGAGCGCAACGGCGCGCTGGCGGCCCACGAGCTCTAGTACGGCGGCTGCTCCGCCCACCACGGGCCGAGCGCCTTGAAATCCTTCCAGAACGCCGTCTTCGCAGCCTGGTCGTCGAGCGACTCGTCGACGTCGGGAGTGACGAGCGCCTCGATCGTGGGTGTGAAGCGCCGGAGGACTCCGCGCGACTCCGGGTCGATGGCGTCGGCGAGCGGGAAGCCGAGCGCGTTGACGAACTCCGCGGCCGGGACGCCCATGACGACGACGAGCTTCGGTTGCACGATGTGGAGCTCGCGCGTGAGCCAGCCGGCTGCGTCCGCCGGATCCTCGGTCCCGAACTTGAGGCAGTTCGTCCCGTAGACGGCGAGCGGATCGACGTGCAGGCGCTGGAGCGACTTGAGCACCGCGGCGCCGGTGCGGCCGAAGAAGGCGACGCCCTCCTGGATCTCCTGCGGTTGCGGCGCGTGCTTCAGGAGGAAGACGTCGGCGAGCGGGTGGCCGGAGCCGACCACCGGCACGCGCAGCTCGTCGCCGGCCCGAGCGAGCTCGTCGCCGAGCTCGTTGACCTCGGTGATGGCCTTCTTCAGGTAGCGCTCGTAGATCTCGTCGGTGGGCACGGCCGCTGACACGGAGTCCGGCTCACCTTCTCCCTTAGCGGACCTTTTCCTTGACCTGGGCCACCCATTTGAGCGACTGCAGGTATGCGAGGGACTTCGGGCGGCGGAGGATCTCGGCGGTCCGTAGCGAGAGCAGGAACTCCTCCGGGCCCTCGAACCGGCGCATGCGCACGGCTCCGGTCCCGACGCCCTGGAGGACGTGTGCGTCCGACCCCGCGCCCTGGAGTAGCCCGTACTTGCGGGCGAAGCGGAGAGCCTCGTCGTTGAACGTGTCGCGCAGGAGGCGCGCGTTGAAGACCTCGAAGACGTCGATCTCGGCCAGGTGGCGGTGCAATGTGGCCGGGTCCGGGATCGAGTGAAGGCGGTCGAAGGGGTGCGGGAGATAGACGAGACCGCCCTGCTCGCGAATCGCCTCCAGCGTCTCGGCGAACGAGAGCCCGCGCGGGATCTCCTCCGCAAGGAAGAGCCCGATCACCTCGCCCTGCGCGTCCGTCTTGATCTCCTCGCCGGGGATGACGATGAGCTCGCGAATCGCGGCGAGATCGACGGCCTCGAGTGCGCCGCCGAACGCGTTGTGGTCGGTGATCGCGATCGCGCCCAGCCCGATCTCCTCGGCGTGGTCCAGGAGGTCTGCGACCGGCGTCGTGCAGTCGGTCGACCAGTCCGTGTGCATGTGCAGGTCGACCGTGATCCAGTCGCGGCCTGCCAGCGGGTCGACCTCGTCGCGGGGCCGGCGATCGCGGCGCTTGCGGGCGAGCCGCGTGTAGAGCGCATCCAGCTCGTGAGCCACGCGCTCGAAGCTCTCGCGCTCGGCGCGGGCGCGTTCCCGTGTGCCATGGCGCTCGCGGCGCCGCTCGTCGCCTGCGAGCTCCACGACTTCGCCGGCGACGGCTTCGGGACCGAGCCCGTCGACCGCCACCGGCGCGGCACCGCACGCCGCCGCCTCGAGGCCGAGACGTTCCTCGCCGTCGGGCGCCGGGACGAAGATCGCCGCGTCGGAGAGCGCCGCCAGGCGCTGGTCCGGACGGCGGACGGCGCGGACATGGACCCGCTTGCGGACCGAGCGCGGAACCGTCGGCCGGAAGCCGAGCGGCTTCGTGTGCAGCAGCGTCGCTTCCCAGTCGGGGAGCTCGCGGAGCGTCCTCAGGACCGCGCGCGTGACGGCGCGCCCGCCCGGCTCGAGCTCGATCGCGATCTTGGGCTTCTTCGCCGCGGGAACGTAGAACGCGGTGTCGACTCCCAGCGGGACGAGCGTGTAGTCGCCCTCGAAGCGCTCGGCCGCGGCCTCGGCGGTCGCTGCGGAGGTGGCGAGGAGCGCGTCCACGCGGGCGCGCAGGCGGTCGCGTCGCGACCGCCGCGGCGGATACGAAAGCCGCTCGGCGGAGAAGAACGTCGCCGCCGTCAGCGCATGGGCGGACGTGAGGGCGAGGTACGAGAGGCTGGGCAGCCCCGGCTCGAACCCGTGCACGACGTCGTAATGGCCTCGCGCGAGCGCGAGCCGCAGGTTCGCACGGACGCCGACGGGCACGCCGAGCGACGAGCGCCGGGAGATCGGCACCGACGGTCCGACCGCGATCACCTCGGCGTCCTCGAGGCCGAGCTGGAGCGCCCGTCGCCCCGCGAGGAGGTCTCGCGCCCGCGACGAGGGGGCGAGCACCGTCACCTCGTGGCCGAGGCGGCGGAGTGCGACGGCGGCGCCCTCGACGTGGGCGTTCACCTCGTGCGGCTGCGACCACGCGAACGGCGTGACGAAGCAGATGCGGAGGCTCACGGTCGGTCGAGTTTAGCCTCGTTGTGCACAAGACCGGAATCGGCTCGCGCCGATTCCGGTCGCGCAAGAGCCTCCGGCCGCTACGCGGCCGCCACGCGAGAAATCAAGTCGCAGGACGGCCCGTGTACCTTGGCTCCATGAGCGAGGTCACGATCACGGTGCGCACGAACGGCCCGTACAAGGTCGAGGGGCCGGTGCGCATCGTCGACGCCGAGGGGCGCGAGCTCGTCGTGCCCGAAGGACGTGGCATCGTGCTCTGCCGCTGCGGTCACTCGCAGACGAAGCCGTTCTGCGACAAGAGCCACCGGCGCGAGTGCTTCGTCGCAGACGACGTCGCGCCGCGCGTCGAGGCCTAGCTTCGGCGCAGCGTCAGGCGCTCGCCGGGCTCGAGCCGGAGCTCGACTCCCTTGTCCGAGCGAGTCGCGACGAGCTGGACGCCGTTCAGCTCCGCGAGAACGCGATCGGCGGTCTTGGGGACGCCGGCCGACGTGAAGCGCTGGAGCACCGGCACGAGGAAGTAGGCAAGCGCCGTGAGGATCCACAGCGCGGCGATGAGCTTCCCGATGGTGTCGCCGGGGCTCTCGCTCCAGATGGCAGCGATCGAGGCGATGGCCGCCGCGGTCGCAAGACCTCCCGCGAGCCACGCGAGGCGGACGATCCGCTCGCTATGGGCGAGTAGCTGCGCGGTCGCCGCTCCGAGCGCCGCGACGAGCGCCAGCGCGCCCGACCAGCCCCACTGCCAGGCGTCGTCCTCGCCTTCGAACACGAAGTCCCAGATCGCGTAGACGAGCAGGGCGAAGCCGGGGATCGCGACCACGACGGCGGTCCATCCGAGCGCACGCCCGCCGCGATCGACCAGCGCGAGCCCTGAGATGAGCGTCGCCCCTCCGAGGAGGGCGGCGGCGAGGGTTCCGAGGATCCGGCCGTCCGTGTCGGAGAAGTCGCCTCGGAGGACCGCGGTAAGTGCGACCAGGGCGGCGGCGATGAGGATCGCGGCCGCCCCGATCCAGAAGATCCGGCTGAGCCGGAGCCCGGTCACGCCTTCGCGGCCGCCTTCCGCCCGCTCTTCGCGTAGGCGTTCTTCGAGATGAAGCGCTCGATCTGCTCGCGTGCCTCGTCGTCGCGGATCTGCAACGGCGGCGACTTCATGAGGTACGCGCTCGGCGCCTCCAGCGAGCCCGAGATCCCGTTGTTCAGGGCGAGCTTCGCGAGGCGGACGGCGTCGATGACGATGCCGGCCGAGTTGGGCGAGTCCCAGACCTCGAGCTTGAGCTCGACGTTGAGCGGGACGTCGCCGAACGACGAGCCCTCCATGCGGATGTAGGCCCACTTGCGGTCGGTCAGCCACGGCACGAAGTCCGACGGCCCGACGTGGACGTTGTCCTCGCCGATGTCGTAGTCGAGCATCGACGTGACCGCGTTCGTCTTCGAGATCTTCTTCGACTCCAGGCGGTCGCGCTCGAGCATGTTGCGGAAGTCGGAGTTGCCGCCGACGTTCAGCTGCATCGTCCGGTCGAGGTGGACGCCGCGGTCGCCGAAGAGGGTCGTCAGGACGCGGTGCGTGATCGTCGCGCCGACCTGCGACTTGATGTCGTCGCCGATGATCGGCACGCCGGCCTCCTCGAAGCGCTTCTGCCAGTAGCGTTCGCGCGCGATGAAGACGGGCATGCAGTTCACCATCGCGACGCCGGCCTCGAGGATCTGCTCCGTGTACCACTTCGTCGCGGCCTCGGAGCCGACCGGGAGGTAGTTGACCACGACGTCGGTCCCGGTCTCGCGGAGGATCCCGACGACGTCGTCGGTCTGGCCCGGCGCCTTCTCGACGACCTGCGAGATGTACTTTCCGAGGCCGTCGTGCGTCATGCCGCGGGAGACCTTGACGCCCGTTTTCGGGACGTCCGAGAACTTGATCGTGTCGTTCGGGTGCGCCCAGATCGCGTCCGCGAGGTCGACGCCGACCTTGCCCTTGACGACGTCGAACGCGGCGGTGAACTCGATGTCCGAGATGTGGTAGCCGCCGAGGTCGACGTGCATGAGGCCGGGGACGGCATCCTCGGAGGACGCGTCCTTGTAGTACTCGACTCCCTGGAGGAGCGAGTTGGCGCAGTTCCCCACGCCGATGATCGCGACGCGCACCTTGTCCTTCGAGCGCGTGCCGTTCTTCCTGCCGTTCGGAGCTGCCATCGTTTCCTTTCTCTTGCCGGTGTATGGAAGACCGAGCCCGTCTGCGAGCTCGGCGAGGATGAGGTCGTTCGCGTTCGAGCCAGAGCGCGCCGCCTCCGCGTGGATCTCGTCTCTCAACTCCGCAGGAACGCGGAGGAGGACGACCGGGCTGCCGCCTGCTAGCACTTTGCGCCGGCGGCCGCTCGGCCGGTACGTAATGCCGAACGAGTCGGCGAGGATCCCGACCGCGACGTCGTTGAGATTCGACCCGCGGCGGGCGGTCTCGCGAACGAGAGCTTCCTTTAGAGGGGCCGGCATCCGCACCAGGATGCTCGTCCGCTGTGAATTGCTATCACGCAAAGTGCTAGCACTATAGGGGATAGCCTCACGCATAGCAAGAGCGCTATGCGAAGTCGCAACGTCGAGCTGGGCTAGGGCGCCTGCTCGGCGAGCTCGCGAAGCTGGCGGCGGACGAAGAGCATGCGCTGGAACACCGTGACCCAGACGATCACGGCGAGCACATATATCGGCCACTCGAGCAGGCCCCATGGAGCGAGGCCGAGGCCGACCGAGATGAGGACGACGCGCTCGACGCGGGATCCAAACCCGACGTCACCTCGGAGACCGAGCGCCTCCGCCTTCGCGCGCGTGTAGCTCACGAGAAACGAGCCGATGACGGCCGCGAAGGTCGCGACGAGCGCGAGCTCGTTCCCGTCGCGCATGAAGACGAGGCCGATCGCGGCGAGCATCGCCGCCTCGCCGAGCCGGTCGAACGTCGAGTCGAGGAACGCCCCGAAGACCGTCCCCTTGCTCGCGGCCCGGGCGAGGGCGCCGTCGAGGATGTCCGCGATCGACCCGACGACGAACAGGAACCCGCCGAGCCAGAAGAAGAGCTTCTCGTTCCGGTCCTCGAAGCCGACGAGGACGGCGCCAGCGAGGCACAAGGACACGCCTGCGAGCGTGAGCATGTCCGGCGTCAGCTTCGTCTTCGCGACGCCGCGCATCGAGCGCGCGAGGATCTCGCGGGCCGCCTGTGTGTACTCCTGCTTGACCCGGTCCAGCTGGTTGCCGCGGGCCTGCCCGTTCCCGGGCGGCCGCTCGGCGTCGCTCATGCGTGGGCGCGGCGGAGGCGCAGCGTGCGGACGTGCCGGAGCGCGTAGCCGGTGAGGATCGCGAGGACGATCCCGGCGACGATGTCGAGCCAGTAGTGGTTCCCGGTCGAGATCACGGAGAACGAGACCCAGGCCGGCCAGGCGATCCAGAGCGCCTTCGCGAGCCGCGAGCGCACGAGCCCGAACATGACGACCCCGACGATGAAGGCGTCCATGGCGTGCAGGCTCGGCATCGCGGCGTACGGGTTCGACGCGAGCGAGATGAAGCCGCTGTCATGGTTGACCGACGCGAACTGCGAAAGCGTGTCCACGAAGCCCCACTCCGGGAACATCCGCGGAGGCGCGGTCGGCATCAGGATGTAGCCGACGAGCCCGACGAGGTTCGCGGCGATGAGCCAGTTGCGGAAGCCGGCGAAGCGCTCGTGGTGGCGGAAGTAGACCCAGAGGAGCGTGATCCCGACGACCGCGAACTGCGAGAGCCAGTAGGTGTAGGAGGTGAGCGTGACGAGGATCGACGAGGTGTCGACGACCCGCTGCACGGCCGGCTCGAACAGCGCGCCGAACTCGCGCTCCGTGCGCAGCACCCATTCGCCGTTCTGGAACGCGTCGGCCACGCTGCGGTCGGCCACGCCGCGCGCGACCTGGTACACGAGGTAGAAGCCCATCCAGATGACGAACTGGAACGCGAGATGCGACCAGCCGCGAGGCAACCGCCTCGAGGTTTCGGCGACGAGGCTCGACACGGAACTGCGGATTCTAACGCTCCGGCGGACGGTGGCCATTCCACCTGCGGTGTGCGTCGATCAGCTGCGGTGATCCAGCTGCGCGGGAACTCGACTTGAGCTGATCCTCGCACCGCCGTCATCCTTCGGCGATGGCGGCGCGTCCCGACGCGAGGATCTGGCTCGCCCTCGGCGTCGTGTACCTCGCCTGGGGCTCGACGTTCATCGCGCTCGCGATCGCGGTTCGGGACCTGCCGCCGCTGCTCACGCTCGCGATGCGGCACTTCGTGGCCGGCGCGATCCTGCTCGCCTTCGCGCTGCCGCGTGGAGACCGGGAGGGCGACCGCATCGGCTGGACTCAGATCCGTGCGGGGCTCATCCTCGGCTTTCTCCTCTTCGTCCTGAGCCACGGCTCACTTGCGTGGGCGCAGCAGACCGTGCCAGCCGGGGTCGCGGCGCTGCTCGTCGGCAGCATCCCGATCTGGATGGCGCTCTTCGACCGCGTCGCCTTCGGGAGGCGCCTGCGCGGCTCCGCGTACGTCGGCTTCGCGGTGGGATTTCTCGGGCTCGCATTCCTCGTCGACCCGTTCGGCGAGGGCTCGGTCGATCGCCTCGGCGCGATCGCATGCGTCCTCGGCGCCGGGACCTGGGCCGCGGGGTCGCTGTACTCGCGGGGCGCGCCACTGCCGCGGAGGCCGCTCGTCTCGGCCGGGCTCGCGTCGTTCTGCGGAGGCGTGCTGCTCGTCATCGCGTCGCTCGCGGCGGGCGAGTTCCGCGACGCGGTCTTCTCGACCGAGGCGCTGCTTGCGGTCGGCTACCTCATCGTGGTCGGGAGCTTCGTCGGCTTCACGGCGTACGTGTGGCTCCTCCAGGTCGCACCGACGTCGCTCGTCGCGACGTACGCGTACGTGAACCCGATCGTGGCCGTCTTCCTCGGCTGGCTCCTCCTCGACGAGGAGATCACGCTGCAGATGGGAGTGGCGGGCGCCGCGGTCGTCGTCTCGGTGGCGATGATCGTGCGCGCGAGCGGCGACACGCTCGAGCCGGGAAGGGGCCTCTTCAGGCGCACGCCTCCGCGCGCGACAGCCGTTACCGAGCCGAGCGCCTGAGAGCTCGTCAGACGCGGAAGTCGCGACCCGCGAAGCGCTCGCCGGCCCGCCAGCGTCCGGGATTCACGAGATCGAGGATGAGCTCGATCTGGCCCACCGCCTCGAAGCCGCGCGAGTGGAAGAACCCGATCGCCTCGGCGTTCCGCCCGACGGGGCGGACGATCACCTGGCGCATGCCACGCTCCCTCGCCGTCGAGATGACCGTCTCGGCCAGCGCGCGCCCGATGCCCTCGCCTCGACATTCGTCGCTGACGACGATCGGCTCGAGCTCGGCTTGCTGTTCCTTCGTGATCAGCGCGGTGAACCCGACGACGTGCCCGTCTCGCTCGGCGACCCAGACGTTTTCCGGGCCCACGAGCTCCAGGTGCTCGTCGAAGTACGAGCCCGGGTCGTCGCCTCCGATCTCCGGCGCCGCGTAGAGGTCGCGATGGGTCTGCGTGAGCTCGACCCAGAGCGCGCGGCAGGCGTCTCTGTCCGCGTCGCGATATCCGCGGACGGTCATCCGCCGATGTAGGACATCTCGACCTTGCGGAGCGCGCCCGTCTCGCTCGTGCGGAGCTCCGAGTAGCGGTCGGTGCGGCGCAGCCAGACGGCCCGGATCGCCTCCTCCAGCTCGTCGTCGGTCGCTTCCGCGCGCAGGACGGCCCGCAGGTCGTGGCCCTTCACGGCGAAGAGGCAGGTGTAGAGCTTCCCGTCGGCCGAGATCCGCGCCCGCGTGCAGTCGCCGCAGAACGGCTGCGTGACGGACGCGATGACGCCGATCTCGCCCGCGCCGTCGAGGTAGCGGTAGCGCTCGGCGACCTCGCCGCGGTATGCGGCTTCGACGGGCTCGAGCGGGAACTCGGCGCCGACCGTCCGCACGACCTCGGCCGCGGGGACGACGTCGTCGAGCCGCCAGCCGTTCGTCGCGCCGACGTCCATGAACTCGATGAAGCGGACCGTGTGCCCGGTCCCGCGGAAACGCCGCGCGATGTCGAGGATCGAGCCCTCGTTCTGCCCGCGCTTGACGACGACGTTCACCTTCACGGGCAGCCCTTCGGCGGCGGCCGCGTCGATCCCGGCGAGGACGCGCGCGACGGGGAAGTCGACGTCGTTCATCGCGCGGAAGACCTCGTCGTCGAGCGAGTCGAGGCTCACGGTGACGCGCGTGAGGCCCGCGTCCGCGAGCGCCTTCGCCTTCTGCGCGAGCAGGGCGCCGTTCGTCGTCAGCGTCAGGTCGAGGTCGCCGAGGCTCGCGAGCCTCCCGATCAGCACCTCGAGGTCGCGCCGGAGCAGCGGCTCGCCGCCCGTGATGCGCAGCTTCTCGACGCCGAGGCCGACGAAGACGCGCGAGACGCGCTCGATCTCCTCGAAGGTCAGGAGCTCGCGCCGAGGCAGGAAGCGGTACTCGTGCCCGAAGACCTCCTTCGGCATGCAGTAGACGCAGCGGAAATTGCAGCGGTCGGTGACCGAGATCCGGAGGTCGCGGAGCGGCCGGTTGAGGGTGTCGAGTACCTCCACGCGATAGAGCGTAGAGAATCGCCGCGTGGTCGACGTGAGCCAGAGCCGGGCGCTCCCGCTCGTGGCGATCGTCGGCGTCACCGCCGTCTGGGGCGTGACCTTCGTGCAGGTGCAGGACGCGCTCGAGCTGTACCCGCTCTTCGCGTTCCTCGCGGTTCGCTTCGCGATCTCCACCGTCGCCCTCGCGCCGTTCGCCTGGCGGCCGCTGCGCGCCCTCCCCCGGGAAGGATGGCTCGCCGGGGCGGGTGTGGGCGTCCTGCTCGCGGGCGCGTACGGGTTCCAGACCGCCGGGCTCGAGCTGACCACGGTGTCGAGCACGGGCTTCATCACCGGGCTCTACGTCGTCTTCACGCCGTTCATCGCGCTCGCGTGGTTCGGCACTGCGGTGCCGCGGGCGGTCTGGGCGGGGGTCGTGTTCGCGGTCGTCGGTCTCCTTCTGCTCAACGGAGCGCCTGGCGGCTCGCTGACCGGGAATGCGTTCGTGCTCGCGAGCGCGCTCGTCGCGGCGGTGCAGATCGCCGCGCTGGAGCGGTACGCGCCGCGGTACGACCCGCGCGCTCTGACCTTCCTGCAGATGGCGACCGCGTTCGTGGGCTTCGCGGTGATCGCCGTCGCCCTCGGCCAGGTGGAGGTGCCGCGCGGCTGGACGGTGTGGAGTGCGCTCCTCGTGACGGGGCTCTTCGCGGGGGCGCTCGGCTTCCTCGTCGCGACCTGGGTGCAGGGCCGGACGACCGCCGCGCGGGCCGCGCTCCTGTTCACGCTCGAGGCGCCGTTCGCGGCGCTCTTCGGCGTCCTGCTCGCGGACGAGGTGCTCGGCTGGCCGGGCTGGCTCGGGTGCGCGGTGACGATGGCGGGGATCCTCCTCGCGGAGCCGGCCGCGGCGGCCGCGCTGCGCCGCTTCCTCCCCGGATCGGGACGATGAGCCGGGGACAGACCCTGGTCATGTCCCTTCGGGACGCCTTCTTGGTCACGAGTGTGTGTCGATCGATCCACAGCGGCCGCTGCGGAGGGTCGCGATAGACGCCGTCCTCCTCGCCGCGACGTCCGCGTTCCTGTTCGGCGCGATGACGGTTGCGATCCGCGTCGCGCTCGGGAAAGGGGCAGGAGCTGAGGCGGGCGCGCTCTTCACCGTTCTCGCGGCGCTGGCGGTGACGCTGCCGTTCGCCGCTTTCCAGGGCGGCGACCTCACGCAGACCTGGCCGTTTCTGCTCGCCGGGCTTCTCGGGCCAGGCTTGTCGCAGCTCCTCTTCACGCTTGCCGTACGCGAGGCCGGCCCGGCGCGGACGTCCGTCGTCGTCGGCACGGCGCCGCTCTTCTCGGTCGCGATCGCGATCGTCTTCCTCGACGAGCCGCTCGAGGCGGGGCTCGTCGCCGGCGCGGTGCTGATCGTCGCCGGCGGCCTGCTCCTCGTCGGCGAGCGCGAGCGGCCGGAGCACGTCCGCCTCGTCGGGCTCGTCCTCGCGCTCGCCGCGACGGTCGTGTTCGCGACCCGCGACAACCTCGTCCGCTGGCTCGCCGTGGACACCGACGTCGCGCCGGGCGTTGCCGTGAGTGCGACGCTCGCAGCCGGTGCCGCGCTCATCGCCGTCTTCGTCGTCGGGAGCCGGGCGCCGCTACGGGCCCAGGACGCGCGCGCGTTCGCGCCGGCGGGCGTGCTCTTCGGGCTCAGCTACATCTGCCTCTTCGAGGCGTACTACCGCGGTCTCGTGACCGTCGTCTCGCCACTCGTCGCGACCGAGTCGCTCTGGGGCGTCGCGCTCTCGGCGCTCGTGCTCGGCCGGTCCGAGCGGATCGGCCTGCGTCTGGTCGGGGGCGCGCTCCTCGTCGTGTCGGGCGGGATCCTGATCGGGTCGTTCCGCTAGAGGCGCTTCTCGAGCGCCTCGAGACGCTGCTCGATCCGTTCGAGCACGTCGCGGTGCGGGTCGTCCTGCGGCTCCGCGGCCGACATGCGCTCGTATGACGAGGCCATGACGACGGAGGTCACGATCGCCGTGAAGAGCGACACGGTGGCGACGCCGAAGAACATGACGAAGGCGGCGACGAGCTTGCTGAAGCCCGTCTTCGGGATGACGTCGCCGTACCCGACGGTGGTCACGGTCTGCGCGGCCCACCAGAGCGACTCGCCGAAGCTCGTGAACTCGTTGTGAGCCAGCACGCGAACCACCACGGCCGAGGCGACCGTGACCACCAGCGTCACGAACGCGAGGTATGGGAGGATCCGCCCGGAGACGACGGCGCGGTTGAGCCTCTCCAGGCGGCGTTCCGAGAGCAGCGGCATCCCGTCTCCAGTTCTCGCTTGATGAGCCGCGTTCCTTCTCGGCTTGATCTGCTACGGTCAGACTCAGATTTTCGACTTCTGACCACTCACAGACCGAAAGGAGACACAAACCTATGGCCAAGACCATCGGCATCGACCTCGGCACGACCAACTCGTGCATGGCCGTGCTCGAGGGCTCCGAGCCGACCGTCATCCCGAACGCCGAGGGCGGACGCACGACCCCGTCCGTCGTCGCTTTCGGGCGTGACGGCCAGCGGCTCGTCGGGTCCCCTGCGAAGCGTCAGCAGGTCACGAACCCGACCAACACGATCTTCTCGATCAAGCGGTTCATGGGCCGCAAGTACGAGGAGGTCTCGGAGGAGATGAAGATCGTTCCGTACGAGGTCGTCGAAGGCTCGAACGGTGACGTGCGCGTCAAGGCGGAGGGGAAGGAGTACGCGCCGCCGGAGATCTCCGCGATGATCCTCCAGAAGCTGAAGGCCGACGCGGAGGCCTACCTCGGCGAGACCGTGACCGACGCCGTCGTCACCGTCCCGGCTTACTTCAACAACGCTCAGCGCGAGGCGACGAAGGACGCCGGCAAGATCGCCGGGCTCAACGTCCTGCGGATCATCAACGAGCCGACCGCGGCCGCGCTCGCGTACGGCCTCGACAAGGAGGGCGCCGAGCACAACATCCTCGTCTTCGACCTCGGCGGCGGCACGTTCGACGTTTCCGTGCTCGAGCTCGGTGAGGGCGTCTACCACGTCAAGGCGACGAACGGCGACAACCACCTCGGTGGCGACAACTTCGACAAGGCGATCGTCGACTGGATGATCGCGGAGTTCAAGCGCGACCAGGGCATCGACCTCGGTCAGGACCCGATGGCGCTGCAGCGGCTGTACGAGGCGGGCGAGAAGGCGAAGATCGAGCTCTCCTCGACGATGACGACGCAGATCAACCTGCCGTTCATCACCGCGACGCCCGAGGGTCCGAAGCACCTCGACCTCCAGCTCACGCGCGCGAAGCTGAACGAGCTCGCGCACGACCTCCTCGAGCGCACCGTCGAGCCGACGAAGCAGGCGCTGCAGGACGCGGGCCTGACCGCGTCCGAGATCGAGCATGTCGTCCTCGTCGGCGGCATGACCCGCATGCCGGCGGTGCAGGAGAAGGTCAAGGAGCTCATCGGCTCCGAGCCGCACAAGGGCGTGAACCCGGACGAGGTCGTCGCCGTCGGCGCCGCCATTCAGGCAGGCGTCCTCAAGGGCGACGTCAAGGACGTGCTCCTGCTCGACGTGACCCCGCTCTCGCTCGGCATCGAGACGAAGGGCGGCGTCTTCACGAAGCTCATCGACCGGAACACGACCATCCCGACGCGCAAGTCCGAAGTGTTCACGACCGCGGAGGACAACCAGCCCTCGGTCGAGGTGCACGTCGCGCAGGGCGAGTCGGAGATGATCTCGTTCAACAAGACCCTCGGGAAGTTCCAGCTCGTCGGCATCCCGCCGGCGCCGCGGGGCCTCCCGCAGGTCGAGGTCTCGTTCGACATCGACGCGAACGGGATCATCAACGTCTCGGCGAAGGACCTCGGAACCGGCAACGAGCAGCAGATCCGCATCGAGGGCGGCTCGGGCCTGACCGAGGACGACGTGGAGCGGATGATCTCCGAGGCGGAGTCGCACGCCGACGAGGCGCACAAGCTGCGCGAGCTCGCGGACGCGCGCAACCTCGGCGAGCAGCTCGCGTACCAGACCGAGCGCACGCTCGCGGAGCATCGCGACAAGCTCGAAGAGGCCGAGGCGTCGACGATCGAGGGCCGGGTCATGGAGCTCCGGCAGGCCCTCGAGGGCTCCGACGTCGTCGACATCCAGTCCAAGACGAACGCGCTCCAGGAGGCGTCGCGCTCGCTCGCGGACGCGATCTACGCGCAGGCGTCGGCGGCGCAGCAGGCGCAGGCGGCATCGCAGCCGTCCGGGAACGGCGGCGGGGCGTCCGAGGACGAGGTCGTCGAGGACGCCGACTACGAGGTGATCGACGAAGAGGAAGAGGCGAAGCGGTCGTGACCGACCAGCCTCTGGAGCCTGTCGAGAGGAACGGAGGAGAGGCGGCCCCCGAGGTCGCGTCTCCTCCGGCCGACGACGCGCTCGCGAAGGTCACCGCGGAGCGGGACGAATACCTCGATCTCCTGCAGCGCAAGCAGGCGGAGCTTGAGAACCTCCGCAAGCGTTCGCTGCGCGAGCAGGAGCGGCTCGTCGCGCACGCGCACGAGCGGCTCGTGAAGGAGCTCCTGCCGATCCTCGACGATCTCGAGCGGGCGCTCGATGCCGCCGAGAGGCACGAAGAGGCGGCGCTCGTCGACGGCGTGCAGCTCGTCCAGCGCTCGCTCCGCATGGCCCTCGAGAAGGAGGGCCTCGCGGAGATCGAGACCGACGGCGCTTTCGACCCGCACGTCCACGAGGCGCTGCTCACGCGGCCCGGCGAAGGTGTCGAGCCCGGCTCTGTCTTGGAAGTCGTGCAGCGCGGCTATCGGGTCGGCGACAAGGTCGTCCGGCCCGCGAAGGTGATCGTCGCGGAATGACGACCTGGTCGGTCAGTTCGTCCGTAGGCGCCGGGCATACCCGGCGCGCGGGCGCGTGTGGCAGACGTGGGCCGGGCATGCCCGGCCCCTATACGCGGATCGGCGGCCCGTGATGGCGGCGCAGAGCCCGTACGAAACGCTCGGCGTCGCGAAGAACGCCTCCGACGAGGAGATCAAGAAGGCGTACCGGAAGCTCGCGCGCGAGTACCACCCCGACCGCAACCCCGGCGACAACGGCGCCGAGGATCGGTTCAAGGAGGTGCAGGCGGCGTACGACCTGCTCAAGGATCCGGAGAAGCGGAAGCAGTACGACGCGTTCGGCGCCGCAGGGCCACGTGGGTTCTCGGGCGGCTTCGGCGGCGGCGGCTTCCCCGGAGGCGGCGGTGCCCGCTACGAGGAGTTCAACCTCGGTGACCTCGGCGACCTGCTCGGCGGGATGTTCCGCGGCGGGCGTGGCGCAGGCGTGCGCCAGCCGATCCGCGGAGACGACCTCGAGGCGCGCGTCCGGATCTCGTTCGAGGACTCGCTGAAGGGCGTCCAGGTACGCGTCCCCGTCCAGACCGAGACGGTCTGCTCCGTGTGCCACGGGACTGGCGCGGAGCCGGGGACGTCGCCGGTCGTCTGCCCGCAGTGCCAGGGGCGCGGCGTCGTCTCCGACTCGCAGGGGCTCTTCGCGTTCTCGCAGCCGTGCCCGCGCTGCCAGGGGAACGGGACGATCGTGGAGACGCCCTGCCGGAACTGCCGCGGCTCGGGTCGCGAGCGCACGACGAAGCGGTACGCGGTGACGATCCCGGCCGGCGCCAGGAACGGGACGCGCGTCCGGCTCAAGGGCAAGGGCGAGGCCGGTCGCAACGGAGGGCCGCCCGGAGACGTCTTCGTCGTCGTCGAGGTGGAGCCGTCGCCGCTCTACGAGCGCCGCGGCTCCGACCTGATCCTCGAGGTGCCCGTAACGTTCGCGGAGGCGGCACTCGGTGCGTCGGTCGAGATCCCGACTCCCGACGGCCCGGTCGCGCTGAAGATCCCGGCAGGGACGGAGAGCGGAAAGCTCCTCCGCGTCAAGGCCCGCGGCGCGCCCCAGCTCCGCGGCAAGGGACGCGGCGACCTGCTCGCGCGGGTGAAGGTCTCAGTTCCGACGAAGCTTTCGAAGGCCGAGAAGGAGGCACTCGAGGGTTACCAGAAGGTGTCCAACGAGAACCCGCGCCAGGTGTTCACGCGATGAGCGCCCAGACGAGAAACCTCTGGCGCGTGGTGGTCGTGCTCGGCGCCGTGTTCGCGTTCCTGAATCTCACCGAGCTTGTCTTTCGCGACCGGGGCTGGCCCGAGGTCGTCGGCCTCATGATCGGGATCGCGCTCGTGGGTCTCGGGCTTGCGCGCTCGCGAGGTTTGTCGGAGGTTGGTGACTCAGATGCCTGAGCGCGGCCGCTACATGATCTCCATCGCCGCCGAGCTCGTCGGGATGCATCCCCAGACGCTGCGGCTGTACGAGTCGAAGGGGCTCGTGCGGCCGTCGCGGACGCCAGGTGGGACGCGGCTCTACTCCGAGGCTGACCTCGAGCGGCTGCGGCTGATTCAGCGACTGACTACCGAGCTCGGGCTCAACCTCGCCGGGGTCGAGCACGTGCTTCGGCTCGAGGACGAGCTCCGCAAGATGCAGGCGCGGATGAACCGCCTCGAGCGCGAGCTCCGCGCCGAGATCGCGTCCGTGCACAAGACCTACAAGCGGGAGCTGGTGGTGTACCGCCCGTCGACCGGGCACCCCGCGCCGAGGAGCTGACATGGACTTCAACAAGCTGACCCTCAAGTCGCAGGAGGCCGTCGCGGCCGCGCAGGAGCTCGCGCGTCGAATGGGCAACCCCGAGCTGACGCCTGACCACCTGACGGTCGCGCTGCTCGAGCAGGAGCTCCCGCGCACGCTCGTCGACCGCGCGGGCCACGCCGCGGCCGAGGTGCGCGCGGAGGCCGAGGCTCGACTTCGGAACCTGCCGTCCGTCTCGGGCGAGGCCGCGGCGCAGCCGCGAGCCTCCGGCGCACTCTCGCGCGTGCTCGACAAGGCGTTCGACGAGATGCGGTCGCTCGGAGACGAGTATGTCTCGGTCGAGCACCTGTTGCTTGCGCTCGACGTGGTGCCCAGAGAAGCGCTGCTCCAGGCGCTCGACGGCGTCCGCGGAGGGCAGAAGGTGACCTCGCAAGATCCCGAGGGCACGTTCCAGGCTCTCGAAAAGTACGGCCGCGACCTGACCGCGCTCGCCGAGGCCGGGAAGCTCGACCCGGTGATCGGGCGCGACGAGGAGATCCGGCGCGTGATCCAGGTTCTCTCCCGCCGCACGAAGAACAACCCCGTGTTGATCGGCGAGCCGGGCGTGGGGAAGACCGCGATCGTCGAGGGGCTCGCGCAGCGGATCGTCGCGCGCGACGTCCCCGAGGGGCTCAAGGGCAAGCGTGTCTGGGCGCTCGACGTCGGCGCGCTGCTGGCCGGCGCGAAGTACCGAGGCGAGTTCGAGGAGCGGCTCAAGGCCGTCCTCGCGGAGATCCAGAACGCGGCCGGCGACATCGTCCTCTTCATCGACGAGCTGCACACGATCGTCGGCGCGGGCGCCGCCGAGGGCGCTGTCGCTGCGGGGGACCTGCTGAAGCCGATGCTCGCGCGCGGTGAGCTGCGCGCGGTCGGCGCGACGACGCTCGACGAGTACCGCAAGCACATCGAGAAGGACGCCGCCCTCGAGCGGCGCTTCCAGCCGGTCTACGTCGGCGAGCCGTCGGTCGCCGAGACGATCGCGATCCTGCGCGGGCTCAAGGAGCGCTACGAGGCCCACCACGGCGTCGAGATCCGGGACTCCGCGCTCGTCGCGGCGGCCGTGCTTTCGGACCGGTACGTAAGCGATCGCTTTCTCCCCGACAAGGCGATCGACCTCGTGGACGAGGCCGCCTCGCGCCTGCGGATGGAGATCGACTCCTCGCCGGTCGCGCTCGACGAGGCGGAGCGCCGCGTCCGTCAGCTCGAGATCGAGCTCGCCGCGATGGTCAACGAGCCGGAGAACGTGCGCGAGCCGCTCGAGCGCGACCTCGCGGACGCGAAGGCCGCGCGCGACGAGCTCGCCGCGCGCTGGTCGCGCGAGAAGGACTCGCTGCAGCGGGTCGCCGAGATCAAGCGCCAGCTCGACGAGCTCCGGATGGAGGCCGAGCGCGAGGAGCGCGCCGGGAACCTCGCGCGCGTGGCCGAGATCCGATATGGCCTGCTTCCAGAGTTCGAAAAAGAGCTGGCGGAGCGCGAGCAGCCGATGGAAGCGCCCATGGTGAAGGAGGAGGTCGACGAGGACGACATCGCGGCCGTCGTCGCCTCGTGGACCGGGATCCCCGTCTCCCGCCTGCTGGAGGGCGAGGTCGAGAAGCTCATCCACATGGAGGAGCGGCTGCACCAGCGCGTCGTCGGGCAGGGCGAGGCCGTCGAGGCCGTGTCCAACGCGCTGCGACGCGCGCGCTCGGGGCTGCAGGATCCCAACCGGCCGATCGGCTCGTTCGTCTTCCTCGGCCCGACGGGCGTGGGCAAGACCGAGCTCGCCCGCGCGCTCGCGGAGTTCATGTTCGACGACGAGCGCGCGCTCGTGCGCCTGGACATGTCCGAGTATCAGGAGCGGCACACAGTTTCCCGCCTCGTCGGTGCTCCTCCGGGTTATGTCGGCTACGAGGAAGGTGGCCAACTGACGGAAGCGGTACGACGTCGGCCGTATGCCGTGCTTCTGCTCGACGAGATCGAGAAGGCGCACAACGAGGTCTTCGACGTGCTCCTGCAGCTGCTCGACGACGGCCGCCTGACCGACGGCCAGGGTCGGACCGTCGACTTCCGGAACACCGTCGTGATCATGACGTCCAACATCCGCTCGGAGGAAGAGCTGCGCGAGCGGTTCCGGCCTGAGTTCCTGAACCGGATCGACGAGGTCGTCCGCTTCGAGCCGCTGACGCGGGAGCAGCTCGCCGAGATCGTCGACCTGCAGCTGGGGCGGCTGCGCGAGCGCCTGGCCGAGCGGAAGCTCGAGCTCGAGGTCACGGACGCGGCGAAGGAGCTCCTCGCCGAGGAGGGCTGGGACCCGGCCTACGGCGCGCGCCCGCTGAAGCGCGCGATCCAGCGCCTACTCGAGAACCCGCTCGCGCTCGAGCTCCTCGAGGGTCGCTTCGCGGAGGGCGACACCGTGCGCGTCGACGCACGCGACGGCGAGCTCGCCTTCGAGCGCGCGGTAGCGCACGTTCCCACGCCGGCGTAGATCTCAGGCTGGTGTAGTGCGAGGGATGCCTCGCACGCGGGCGCCCGTCGTGGACGTGGGCCCGGGCATGCCCGGGCCCTACGGGACGTCGTCGAAAAACTCGGCTTGCCCGGTAACGGGCGGGGCGCCGTAGATGAAGAGGACGAGCTCCTCGTCGCCGGTATTTCGGAGCTGGAGCGCCGTGCCGGTCTCGACCACGAGGACGCTGCCGCGGGCGAGCTCGTGGCGCTCGGACGGGTCGCCGAGGTCGACCGTGAGCGTCCCGTCGAGGACGACGAAGACCTCTTCCTGCGCATGGTCCGCGTGCCGCTTTCCGCGCGTCCCCGGCGGGTAGCGCCAGAGGTTCGCCCGCGACTGCGACAGACCCTCCGAGAGACGCGCGATCGTGCGTGGGTCCTCGTCGCCGCGCGGCTCCCACTCGAGCTCGGGCTGGCGGAAGATCGTGTATCCCATCCGCCGAGTATCGCGGAAGCTCGTGTGCGGGCGTACGATCACTCCATGCCTGGGGTCGTGGGGCGCGACGCGGAGCTCTCGGCGATCCGGGCGCTCGTCGAGAGCGTCTCTGACGGCGCGGCCGCGGTCGTGCTCGAGGGCGAGGCGGGAATGGGAAAGACGACCCTCTGGTCCGCGGGGGTCACATTCGCCGGCGAGCAGTCGCTCCTCGTCCTGGAGGCGAGGCCGGCGGAGAGCGAGGTCGCGCTCACGTTCTGCGCGCTCGGCGACCTTCTCCATCCCGTGCTCGAGGAGGCGCTCGCTCCCCTGCCGGAGGGGCAGAAGCGCGCGGTCTCCCGTGCGCTCGTCCTCGGCGACGACGAGGGCCCCCCGCCTGATCCGCACGCCGTGGGCGTCGCTCTCCTGAATGGGTTGCGGGGGCTCGCCGAGACGCGCCCGCTGCTCCTGGCCATCGACGACGTCCAGTGGCTCGACCCGGCCTCGGCGGGAGCGCTCGCGTTCGCGGTGCGGCGGTTGCGCGGCGAGTCGGTCGGGGTCCTGCTCGCGCGAAGGACGGGCGTCGAGAGCGTGCTCCTCGACGAGGTCGCGCGGTGCCTGCCGCCGGCGCGGTTGGTGCACGTCGAGGTCGGCCCGCTCGACGTCGGTGCCCTGCACGGCGTCGTCCAGGAGCATCTCGGAGTCGCGCTCCCGCGTCCGCTGCTCGCCGAGGTGCGCGAGGCGTCCGGCGGGAATCCCTTCTACGCGCTCGAGATCGTCCGCATGCTCAGACGCACGGGGACGTCGGTCGAGGCGGGCCATCCGCTCCCGGTGCCCGAGTCTCTGCACGAGCTCGTGCACTCGCGGCTGCTGGCGCTGCCGTCCGAGAGCCGCCAGTTCCTGCTCGCGGCCTCCGCGCACGCGCACCCGACGCTCGCCGTCACCGAGGCTGCGTCCGGGGTGCCCTGCGACCGGGGCCTGCCGCCCGCGCTCGAGGCACGCATCGTGACCCTCGACGGCGACCGTGTGCGGTTCACGCATCCGTTGCTCGCGGCCGGCGCGTACGAGACGGCGGATCCGCTCCGGCGCGCCGAGGTGCACGCGCGGCTCGCCGAGCTGCTCGAGCGCCCTGAGGCGCGCGCGTGGCAGCTGGCTGCCTCGGTCGACGAGCCGGACGAGGCGGTCGCGTCCGTTCTCGAGGAGGCCGCGCGGGGAGTCCGCTCCCTCGGAGCGCCGCGGCCGGCCGCGCTGCTGCTCGACCGCGCGAGAGAGCTGACGCCCACAGATCGGCGTGCAGACATCGTGAGGCGAGCGGTCGAGGCAGCCCGGCTGCACTTCGAGTCCGGTGACTCCCGCCGCGCCGAGGCGCAGCTCCGTGACGTCATCGCTCCGCTCGAGCCGGGCCCGCTGCGGGCGAGCGCGATGGTGGCGCTTGCGCGCATCCGGCTCTACGAGGCGCCCGCCGAGGCGAAGGGGCTGTTCGCGCAGGTGATCGAGGAGGCGGGCGAGGATCGCCGGACGCTCGCGCTCGCCCACGAAGGCGCCGCCGCCTACAGCGTTTGGGTGTTCGAGCGCTTCGACGAGGCGCTCTGGCACACCGACATCGCCCTGGCTCTCGCCGACGAGCTCGGTGACGAGGCGCTGGCCGGAGACGTGCTCATGGCGCGGCTGACGGCCGAGACGATGCTCGGCAGGTCCGCGGCGGCGGCGGCGACGGCCCAACGCGCGCAGGCGATGCAGCGCTCGGCTACGAGCGTTCGTGTGCTCGATCAACCCCTGGCGTCGCTGGCCGAGCACTGGATCTGGATCGACGAGCACGCACGGGCGCGTGACGCGCTCGTCGAGCTGCTCCAGCGCGCACGCGACGTCGGGGACGAGAACGCCGGTCCGTGGCTCCTCTGCCTGCTCGGCGAGGTCGAGCGCAGGGCAGGAGACCTCGAGCAGGCGCTCGAGCTTGCGCGTGAGGCTCGCGAGGCCGCCGACCAGTCGGGCCAACCGCTCTTCAGCGCGCTCGGCCTCGCCCTCGAGAGCGTGGCGCTGGCGCAGCTCGGTCGTCTCGAGGAGGCGACGCAGTCGGCGCGCCACGCACGCGAGATCAACAAGGACCGGTTCACCGGGATCATCGCGGGAGCCGCGCTCGGTCACCTCGAGCTCTCGCTCGGCACGCCGGGCAACGGCGTGGCTCAGCTCGAGGAGCTCGTCGCGTTCGTGCGAGGCGAGGGCATCGTCGAGCCCGGGACGACCCACTTCGTCACCGATTGCGTGGAGGCACTGGTCGAGCTCGGGCGGCGGGGCGAAGCCGTCGAGCTCCTCGACTGGTACGAGGCGAACGCGCGGCGGCTCGGGCGTGCCTCTGCGCTCGCCAACTGCATGCGCTGTCGGGGTCTGCTCGCCGCCCAGGAAGGAGATCTCGAAGGCGCTGGCGTCGCGTTCGAAGAAGCGCTCACCTGGCATGCCGCGGTCGAGTTCCCGCTCGATCGCGGTCGGACGCTGCTGGCTCTCGGTGCGGCGCAGCGGCGGGCGAAGCGGAGGCGCGAGGCGCGGGCGACGCTCGAGGAGGCGCTCGGCATCTTCGAGCGGATCGGCGCCGCGCTCTGGGCCGTGCGGGCTCGCTCGGAGCTCGGCCGGATCAGCGGGCGCGCTGCGAGCCCGGGAGCGCTGACTCCCTCCGAGCAGCGCGTCGCCGCTTTGGTCGCCGAAGGGAAGACGAATCGCGAGGTCGCCGCGGCGCTCTTTCTCTCCGAACGAACGGTGGAAGGACACCTGTCGCATGCTTTCGGCAAGCTCGGCGTGCGCTCCCGCACCGAGCTCGCACGCGTGCTCGGAGACGCAGAACGCGAGGTCGTCGCTCCAAACCCAGGGGATTCCCCCGTTTCGGGAGATCCCGTCGCTCCCTAGCCTCGAAGCGGGTGGTCAGAAGGGCCACCACGAAGGGAAAGAGGAGGAGCGATGACCCCCAAGATCACACTTCTTATCGCCGCCGTTGGTGCACTTCTCGTATTCGCCGTTTCGCCGGCAGCGGCCGACGACTGGGGTCGAGACCGGGCGCAGGGAACCGTCCACGTCTCGCCCGACACCGCCGACTACGCGGCCACCGCCGACCAGCAGCGGCTGAACGCGATCCTCGATGCACGTGAGCAGGCGCTTTCGGTCAACGCGCCCGTCGCGATCGTCGAGCCTGTCGTCGACGACCGGTTCCGGCTCGATCCGACGACCGGCAGGCAGCCCCCGATCTCGGTGACGTCGGACAACGAGGTGCCGTGGCCGCAGCTCGGGCTCGGCTTCGCGATCGGGATTCTGCTGATGCTCGGGCTCTACATGACTCTCCGCGCGACGCGCACTCGCACGGCGCACTAAGTGGGGGTCCATCCGGGGGTACCGCGGCCGTCTGGCGGGGCGGCCGCGGTGCGCGGACGGTTAACGTCGAGGCGTTGGCCGCGTCTCCGAAGCCGTACCGGAAGAGCCTCTGGCGCCACGCGCTCAACGCGCTCGTTCGCCCTCTCGCGCGGCTCGGTCTGACGGGGCCGCGTACGCATGTCCTCACCGTTCGGGGCCGAAAGACCGGGAAGCCCTGGTCGACGCCCGTCTCGATCGTCGCCGAGCGCGGCGAGCGCTGGCTCGTCGCGCCGTACGGCGACCGGAACTGGGTGCTGAACGCTCGTGCTGCGGGCTGGATCGAGCTTCGGCGCGGCCGCCGCAACGAGCGTCTCGCCGTCGTGGAGCTCTCGCCCGAGGACGCGGTACCCGTGCTCCGCCGCTACTACGAGCTCGGCCGCGTCACGCGCCCGTTCTTCGACGTGACGCTCGACTCTTCGGACGCGGACTGGCTGGCCGAGGCGCCCCGCCACCCCGTATTCCGCCTCGGGTCCGAACTGCCCGACTCATAACGCGGGCCGCAGAAACTGGGCGGATCGGCGCATTACCCGTAGGATTCCAGGGGGAAATCGCCATGACGATGGCCGAGAGGGGAATTCTGGTGGTGGGCGCCACGGACCTGGAGCTGTGCGGGCATCCGGGGCTCATCTGCGGGATCGGGCCGGTCGAGGCCGCCGCGACGACTGCAGCGCACCTCGCCGAGTCCCGCCCGGCCGCGGTTCTCCACGTCGGGGTCGCCGGCGGGCGGCGCATCACACCCGGGTCGCTCGCGATCGGCACCGAGGCGGTCTACACGGACCTCTCCGCGATGATCCCGGTCGTCGAGCGGGTCGAGGCCGACCCTGCGCTCCTCGCCGCGGCGCGACTCGCGATGCCGAGCGCGGTCGCGCTTCCTATCGCGACGAGCGCAGCCGTCGCGCACGGCGTCGCGAGCCATGACCTGCGGGTCGAGGGGATGGAGGGCTTCGGCGTCCTCCGGGCCTGCGCGCTCGCGGGAGTCCCGGCGGTCGAGGTCCGGGCGATCTCGAACGACCTCGGCGAGCGCGACCGCTCGCGCTGGATGATCCGGCGGGCGCTCGAGGCGCTCGAGGACGCGATCCCGCTGCTCCTGGACGCGATCGCGACTAGCGTTGCGCCTCATGGCGCGGCGAGCGACGCCGAGCCCGCGCGGGCTCCCTCCACCGCTACCGCCTGAGCGGCGCACCGTCGGTCAGCTCGTAGCAGAGTCGATCCGGCTCTACGAGTCCGTCTTCCTGCGCGCGCTCCCGCTCGGGCTCGCCGTCGCGGCGGCCGACCAGCTCACGATCGGAGCCACGAGGATCGAGACCGGGCTCGTGCTGCTCGCGGCGGGACCGGTCTTCACGCTCGCGTACGCGTATGCGACACAGCTCGCAACGGAGACGCGGGCGCCGAGACGCGTTTGGGCGGTCACACTTGCGGTCGGCGTCGTCGTCTGGATCCCGGCGGCGCTCCTCTTCCCCTGGTTCTCCCTCGCCGCAGTCGTCTGGCTCGCGCTCGTCGGTCTCTCGATCCCGGCCGCACTCACGGAGCGGACCGCGTTCTCGGACGCGCTTCGGCGGGGACTCGCGCTCGCGCGCGCCGGGTACGTCCATGCCGTGGGCTCGCTCGGCGCGCTCGTCGTTCTGTTCGCGCTCTGCCGCTATGTGCTCGCGCTGCTGCTCGAGTCGCAGGCCGATAACACGGTGCGGATTGCGATCTTCCTCGCCGACGTCGTCCTCGCACCGCTGCTCTTCCTCGGCGGGGCACTGCTGTACGTCGACCAGGAGGCTCGGTTACGCTCGCGCGAGGACCCACGAGAGGAGCGAGATGCCGACCTACCTGATGCTGACCAGCCTCACCGAGAAGGGCGTGCAGACGCTGCACGCGAACCCCGCGCGCCTGCGTGAGGTGAACCGCGACGTCGAGGAGATGGGCGCGAAGGTCCTCCATCAGTGGGCCTCGCTCGGCGAGTACGACTTCGTGAACATCGTCGAGGCGCCCGACGACATCACGATCGCGAAGGTCTCGGTCGCGCTCGGCGCGCGAGGCAGCGCAAAGCTCGAGTCGCTTCCCCTCATCGAGATCGACGACTTCCTCGGGACCTTGGACTAGACACCACCCGGGACGTAAGCCCCACCCTGGGTGGGGTGTTTGGCCACCCTCCACCCGCTTCGAGCGTAACGCCAAATTTCGCACGCGTGGGACGCGGCTCTGCACCGATTCTGCGCCAATCCGCCCACAGCCTGGCGCTCGCTCCCACCGGCAACCGCGCGCTCGGCTCGTGAGGGCGAGCGAGTCTCGCCGTCTCGACCGCGCTCTAGCAACGCATCACGCGACCATCGTCACCGTATAGTCTCACTCGAGAGCTGGTGGCCGCCGTGACCTTCGAGGGAGTCGGCAAGGTCTACGCCGACGGAACCAGAGCGGTGTCGGGGATGGATCTCGAGATCCGCGACGGGGAATTCATGGTGCTCGTGGGGCCGTCGGGCTGCGGCAAGACCACGGCGCTCCGCATGGTCGCCGGACTCGAGGACATCAGCGAGGGCGTCGTCCGAATCGGCGAGCGCGTGGTCAACCACGTCGCCGCCCGCGACCGTGACATCGCGATGGTGTTTCAGAGCTACGCGCTCTACCCGCACCTGACCGTGTACGACAACATCGCGTTCGGCCTGCGCCTGCGGAAGATGCCGAAGGACGAGATCGACCGCCGCGTGCGCGAGGCGGCGCACGTCCTCGGCCTCGAGGAGTTCCTCGAGCGGAAGCCGCGTGCCCTCTCCGGCGGTCAGCGCCAGCGGGTCGCGATGGGCAGGGCGATCGTCCGGCAGCCGCAGGCCTACCTCATGGACGAGCCGCTCTCGAACCTCGACGCGAAGCTCCGCGTGCATATGCGCGCCGAGATCTCGAGTCTCCAGGACGATCTCGGGGTAACCACGATCTACGTGACGCACGACCAGGTCGAGGCGATGACGATGGGCGACCGCGTCGCGGTCATGCGCAAGGGCGAGCTCCAGCAGGTCGCCGGGCCGCAGGACCTGTACGAGCGTCCGGTCAACCTGTTCGTCGGCGGGTTCATCGGCTCGCCCGCGATGAACCTCGCGGAGGCGACCGTCGAGCGGCGGAACGGATCGCTCGTCGCCCTCCTCGGGAGCCAGACGCTCGCGCTCGGCGACGAGCTCCTGCGGCAACGACCGGCGCTGGAGCGCTACGTCGGCAAGAAGATCGTGCTCGGCATCCGTCCCGAGGGCCTGGAGGACGGCGCGCTGGAGCCCGACGTGCCGGACGACCGGCACATCAAGGGCGTCCTCATCCTCCGCGAGCCGCTCGGCTCGGAGATCGTCGCGCACTTCGAGGTGGACGCGCCCCCGGCGCTGACCGAGGACGTCCGCGAGCTCGCGCGCGACGTCGGCCAGGAGAGCACGGTCCAGGTGGCCGCGAGCGAGCCCTCGAAGACGATGTTCGTCGGCCGCTTCGGGCCGCGCAGCCGCGTGCGGACCGGAGACGTCGTCGACGTCGCGGTGGACATGAGCACGGTGCACGCGTTCGACCCCGAGACCGGCCTCGGTATCTACGACCAGAGCTAGCGAACGAAAGGAGTTGGACATGCAGAAGCGGCGACGACTACTTCTCGCCCTCCTCGCGGGGCTCGTCCTCGCTCTCGCGGTCGTCGCCGCGGGCTGCGGAGGCGATGATGACGAGGGCGGTGGCGCCGAGGGCGGCGAGGACATCAGCGGCTCGATCTCGCTGATGGGCATCTGGGCCGGGGACGCGCAGCAGGAGGCGATCGAGGCGATTCTCGCGGACTTCGGTGAGCTGTATCCGAACGTCGAGGTCACCTACCTCCCGGCCGGAGACGAGATCGTGACTCGCCTCGCGACCGCGGTCGAGGGCGGAAACCCGCCCGACCTCGCGACCGTCGCGCAGCCCGGCACCATCGCGGACTTCGCCGACAGGGGCGAAATCCAGTCGCTCGACTTCGCGCGGGAGGACGCCGTGGCGAACCTGGGCGAGTCGGTCGTGCAGACGGGGGAGGTCGACGGGACCCTCTACGGCATCTATACGAAGGCGCTCAATAAATCGACCGTCTGGTACAACGTCCAGTCGTTCACGGATGCCGGCGTCGAGCCTGCGGAGGACTGGGATGCGTTCATCGAGAGCTCCCAGACCATCAAGGACTCGGGCCTTCCGGCGTACTCGCTTGCCGGGGCGGACGGCTGGACCCTCACCGACCTGTTCGAGAACGTGTACATCCGCACCGCCGGAGTGGAGATGTACGACCAGCTCGCGGCGCACGAGATCCCGTGGACCGACCAGTCGGTGAAGGACGCGCTCACGCGAATGGCCGAGATCTATGGCGACACGGACAACATTGCCGGAGGCACCCAGGGTGCGCTGCAGACGGACAACCCGGGCTCGATCTCCAAGGTGCTGACCGAGGAGCCCGAGGCTGCGATGGTCATCGAGGGCGACTTCGTCCCGGCTTCCGTCGAGACGACGCTCGAGCCGGTGGAGGGGTACAACGTCTTCACCTTCCCGGCCATCGACGGCTCCGCGCCCGCCGTCATCGGCGCAGGCGACTACGTCGTCATGTTCAAGGACAGCCCGGCTGCCCAGGCGCTGGTGACGTACCTGACGACCCCGGAGGCCGGAGAGCAGTGGGCGACTCGCGGCCTCGCCACGCCCAATCAGAACGTCGACACGAGCCTCTACCCCGACGAGCTCATCCAGTCGACTGCGGGCGCGTTCAGCGAGGCGGAGAACTTCCGCTTCGACCTCTCCGACCTGCAGCCGTCGGCGTTCGGCGGCACCGTCGGGCAGGGCTTGTTCAAGCTCTTCCAGGACTTCCTGGCCAATCCGGAAGACATCGACGGAATCACGCAGCAGATGGAGGACGCCGCGACGGAGGCCTACGGCTAGTACATGACCTCTGGCGCAGCGAGTACGGCGGAGCCCCTCATAGGGGCTCCGCCCCCAGAGGCCGAGGGGCGACGCTGGCGATCGTACGGAGTCGCGGCGGCGTTTCTCGCACCTGCGCTCGTCTTCCTTGGTGTCTGGATCGTCTACCCGGTCTTCTACACGGTCTACCGGAGCTTGTTCGACCGATCCGGGGACGAGTTCGTCGGGATCGACAACTACCGCGAGATCTTCACCGACGACAACCTGGTCACCGCGCTCAGGAACAACGCGCTGTGGGTCCTGATCGTGCCGGCGTTCGTGACGGCTGTCGGGCTCGTGTTCGCGGTGCTGACAGAGCGGGTGCGCTTTTCGGTCGCGTTCAAGACCGCCGTCTTCATGCCGATGGCGATCTCGCTCTTCGCTGCCGGCGTCATCTGGCGCGTGATGTACGAGAAGGATCCCGACCAGGGCGCTGTGAACGCGGCGATCGGGGTCGTGAAGGAGGCCCGCGGCTCGGCCGGCGCGCTCTCGACGGGGCGGGCATCGACCGACAGCCTGGAGGGTTCCCCCGAAGAAGGCTTCGTCCTCGCCGAGCCCGTGGAGCCCGGCGGCGTGGCGCTGCTGGGCCTGACGGCGATCAGGCCGTCCGAGATTCCGGACGACGCCGCGGACGGAGTCCGCCCCGAGCCACTCCAGGGTGGCATCACCGGCGTCGTGTGGAGAGATTTCAAGCCTGGCGGCGGCGAAGCCGGCGTCGTCGAGGAAGGGGAACTCGGTCTGCCAGGAGTGACCGTGCAGCTCCGCGACGAGTCGGGGTCGACTGTCGAGAGTGTGAAGACCGAGATCGATGGCAGGTTCGAGTTCAGGCGCGTCGATGGTTCCCATCGCGTCGCGATCGCCTCGAGCACCTTCGTCGCGCCGTTCGAGGGCTACTCGTGGCTCGGCCCCGACCTGATCACCCCGGCGATCATGATCGCGTACATCTGGGTCTGGGCCGGCTTCGCGATGGTCGTCATTGCGGCGGGACTGTCGGCGATCCCGCGCGACCTGCTCGAGGCGGCGCGGACGGACGGCGCCAACGAGTGGCAGGTCTTCAGACGCGTCACCGTGCCCCTGCTGGCTCCGGTGCTCACGGTCGTCTTCATCACGATGCTGATCTACGTCCTCAAGGTCTTCGACATCGTGATCTCCGTCGCGCCGGGCTCCTCGCAGGACGAGGCGAACGTCATCGCGCTCGCGATGTGGCGCACCGCATTCGCAGGTGTCAACAACTTCGGTCTCGGCTCGGCGATCGCCGTCTTTCTCTTCATCCTCGTGATCCCGGTGCTCGCCGTGAACGTCCGCCGGTTCCGGAGGGAGGTCTAGATGACGACCGCGACCGCCGAGGTGAACGGCCCGGTCGTCGTCGAGGAAAGCACGGCGTCGAGGACCGTTCGCTGGCTCGGGAAGACACCGGTCTACTTCGTCGTGATCTTCGTCGGCCTGCTCTGGCTCGTCCCCACGTTCGGGCTCCTGCTCACGTCGCTCATCGTCCCGGAGGAGAATCAGTCGGCCGCGTGGTGGGACGCGCTCTCGGACACGAGCCTGCTGACGATCGACAACTACACGGAGATCCTCGAGAACGAGGCGATCACGTCCGCAATCTGGACGACGCTCTGGATCTCGTTGGGAGCGACCGCCATCCCGATCGTGGTCGCGGCGCTCGCCGGCTACGCGCTCGCCTGGCTCGAGTTTCCGGGGCGGGACTGGCTGTTCATCCTCGTCGTCGCGCTCCTCGTCGTGCCGATCCAGATGGCCCTGATCCCGATCTTCTCGCTCTACAACAACCTCGGGCTCTACGGCACGATCCCCGGGCTGATCCTGTTCCACACGGCGTTCGGGCTGCCGTTCGCGATCTTCCTGCTGCGGAACTTCTTCATCGGGATCCCCAAGGACCTGATCGAGGCGGCGCGGATTGACGGGGCGTCCGAGATCCGGATCTTCTTGCGTGTGATCCTGCCGCTCGGCCTGCCCGCGATCGCCTCGCTCGCGATCTTCCAGTTCCTCTGGGTATGGAACGACTTGCTCGTGGCGCTCGTCTTCGGCGGGGAGACCCAGCCGATCACGGTGGCGATCTTCAGCCAGCTGCGGGCCTTCGGCGCCAACATCGAGCTGATCGCGCCCGCCGCGTTCCTCTCGATGGCGATCCCGCTCGCCGTCTTCTTCGCATTCCAGCGCTACTTCGTGCAGGGTCTGCTCGCGGGGTCGGTGAAGTAGCGTGGAGCGCTCGGTCGCCATCGTCGGCGGCGGCCTCGCGGGCTTCGTGGCGTACGTGACGCTCCGTCACGGCGGGCTCGAGCCGGGGGAGATCGCCGTCTTCGGGAGCGACCCGGATCCGGTGGCGGCCTGGCGGCCGCGCGCGGAGGCGATCCGGCAGCGGCGGATGCGTTCGGAGAGCGACGGCCACTGCTATCCGCGCTCGTTCCCGGGTCTCGCGCCGCGCGAGGCCGTGCGGACGCGCTCACCGAGTCCGCTGTGGCAGACCGTGTGCAACCGGTACCGGCCGAGCGTGCCGGAGTTCCTGCGCCATGTCGAGGAGCTGCGCGAGCGGTCCGGGTGGGATCGGAGCTTCCAGCGGCACGATGCGGATCGGGTCTCTGCGGCGGAGGGCGGCTTCGACGTCGACGACCAGGGCCGCTTCCGGCACGTGCTGCTCGCGCCCGGGCATCCCGGCCTCTCTCTGCCTCCGGAGCTCGCGGGCGATCCGCGCACCGTCCACGCCTACGAGCCGCACGGCTATGCCGACAGGGTTGCGGTCGTGGGAGCGGGGATGGCCGCCGCGACCGAATGGCTGAACGCGCTCGCCGCGGGGGCGGAGGTCGTGTCGGTGCGGCGCCGTGAGCCCGCGCGCCGTCCGCTGAACGTCCCGCGCCCGCTGTTCACGAAGGCGGGGCTCGCGTCGTTCCACGCTTCCGGCCGTTCGCAGCGGGTCGGGCTCCTCGCGGGCTTCGGCGAGCCCTCGTACCCGCCCGGGCGCGCGTGGGACGACCCGGTCGAGTGGGCGACGCGCGAGGGGCGCTTCCGCGTGTCGGCCTCGGTGAACGGCGAGGCGCAGGTGATCTGCGCGACCGGGTTCCGGCGCGGGTTCGAGCACGACGCGCTGCTGCGGCGCCTCGCCGAGGAGCACGAGCTCGACACGGAGGAGCGCTGGATCGTGCTCGCGCCGGACGGCACGGTGGCGGCGCTGACCGACTCCACGCGCACGCTCGCGCTTGCCGGAGTCCCTGCGCAGTGGGCCTACCCGGCCGCGGACACGCTCGTCGGGATGAAGTACATCGCGCGCAGGTTCCTGCGAAAGGTCGAGGCATGTCGTACACGCTGAGAGGCCGCATCGAGACCCGCCTCGCGGCGGCGGTGCTCCCGTTCGTCGTCGCATGCGTGGTCGCGTCCCTGCTGCGCGACTGGTGGCCGGTCGAGCTCGTCGGCGTGATGGTCGGTGTCGGCCTGGCGCTCGACGCCTCTGCCTACCGGCGCTTCCTCCGCTACCAGTCCGGCTGGGCCGCGGTTCCCCTCGGGCTGCTCGAGCTCGGCCTGACGATGGCGCTCGTCCGCCTGCTCGACATCGCCGCGCCGCTCGGCCCCGCGCTCTGGTTCTTCGCCGGGTCCTGGCTCGTCCTGCAGATCCTCGGCCACGGGCTGCTCCCGTACGTCCGACTCACCTACGCCGAGGACGGAGGCGAGCTCGGCACCTCGGGACAGGGGCTTGCGCTCGCCGCCGGCACCGCGGTGCTCGCCGTACTCGGGACGGCAGCGGCGACGCAACCGCCGACGTATGTCCTCGAGTCGGGCTTGCACCAGGGGCCGATCGTCCTCGACACCCCGCAGACGCTCGAAGGCGAGCCGGGCACGGTCGTGCGCGGCGGCATCGTCATCACCTCCGACGGCGTGACGGTGCGCGACCTCGTCGTCGTCGGCGGCAGGAACGGCATCGAGGTGCACGACTCGACGAATGTCCGGCTCGAGAACGTCTCGATCTCGGAGTCGAAGATGGACGGCATCCATGCGCGGCGGAGCTCGCTGAGGATCAAGGGCTGCAGCATCCGCCTGCGCGGGGAGTACACGCAGGCGATCGACATCTCGTTCGCGTTCGACCTGCCGATGAGCCGCGTCGAGCGGTGCACCGTGGTCGGCGGCCAGGAGGGGATCGTCTCGCACATGGCGCACGTCGACTTCCGGCGAAATCACGTGCGGGAGACGACGCTGCGCGGGATCACGGTGAGCGAGATGTCGATGGGCTCCGTGAGCCGGAACGTCGTCGAGGACGCGCTCGGAGTCGGGATCTACTGCGGCGACTACTCCCACTGCGACATCAGCCGCAACACCATCCGCGACACGCGCGCGAACCTGAAGTCGAGCGACCGCTACGCGCACGGGCACGCGATCCTCTCGCACTACTACGCGCAGGCGACGGTCTCGGGCAACGTGCTCGAAGGGAACGCGAACGACATGCGCGCCGCCCCCGACAGCCTGATCCGCTACCGCTAGAACAGGTAGGGGCCGGGCATGCCCGGCCCTCGTCGACCGTGGCGCTCGCGGGCGCGGCATGCCTCGCCCCGACGGTCCTACAGGGCCAGGAACCCGGTCTCGCGCGGGCGGACCGTGAGCGGGCTCCTCGGGAGCCCCGCGACCGGCGCGAGGTTGTACTCGCGCGGCGCAACGTCGTTCGGCGTCGACGGGTGGTTGAGCGCGGCGAGAAGCTGGATCTGGCCGCGCCCCGGGCCGAGCTCCCACTGCCCGCCGCCGTACGCTCCGATTCCCTGCGCCTCGCAGTAGTCGTAGGCGGCGAACAGCCGCTCGACCGAACCGAAGCGCGACGGCTTCACGTTGACGGTCTTCGGGGCCCAGATGAGCGACTGGATGTCCTCGACGGCGTGGATGATCGCGTCCCAGGTCACGCGGTCGCGGTGCGGCTCGAGCACGGGAATCGTCTCCTCGGTGAGCGCGGGATCCTCGAGCCACGCTTCGGGCAGCCCTTCGGCGACGCGGCGGTAGAGCTCGGCGTCGGGAGGCGTGTCGACGACCGTGCCGCGGTACTGGCCCTTGAAGTCGATCGAGTCGACTGCTCCCGTGCCTGTCAGCTCCGCGATCAGGTCGTCGCTCCACTCCGGGTTCGCGTCGAGCTTGAAGCGAAGGTCCGGGTAGTGCTCGAGCCAGCCGTGCACGTGCGCGGTGTCAGGAGGCGAGCCCAGGCCCATCGAAACCACGAAGCTCACCGACCGCGCCTCGCGGCCGAGCGCGCCGCCGAGCGACGTTCCCGCCTGGCGGAGCGCGAGGTCGAGCGCCGCGCTCTCGTACGCCCAGCGGCGGTAGTCGAGGTACGCATGCTGCTCCGGCTCTGTGTCGAAGAGCGGCTGCTCGGCGAGGTGCTCGGAGAACGTGTGCAGCGTCCACGAGCCGGCGAGCGGGAGGTCCGGGCCGCGCTCCTGCGTGCGGTCGTGCTGCTCGCCGTGGTAGGTGACGTCCTCGCCGATGCCCTCCGCGCCGCCGCCGTGGAGATGGACCACCGTGGTCTTGCGCAGGAAGTCGGGCCGTGCCTGGAGCTGGAGCAGCTCGAGGTCGTGGCTCTCTATCTCCAGCGGGAGGTCCCGCACGGCGTCGTAGAGGCTCACAGCGCGGCGAACGCTACAGCGACCTCGGCGGCGAGCCGCGCGTTGGCGACGATGAGCGCGCGATTGACCTCGAGCGTCTTGCCGCCGCTTCGCTCGTGCAGGCGCGCGAGCACGAACGGCGTCACTGCCTGCCCCGAGACGCCTTCGCGCGCCGCTTCGGCGAGCGCCTCCTCGATCAGGTCGGTCGCGTCGAAGCTCTCCGGCGGCGGGTTCGCGAGGACGAGGCCGCAGCCGCCGAGGCTCCAGTGCGCGTCGGCGACGTGCGCGGCCTCGGCGGTGTCCTGGACGCGCTGCGGTACGGGCGGCCCCCCCGTCGCGGAATAGAAGAGCGGGAGCGTGTCTGTGCCGAAGCCGAGGACCGGGATGCCGAGCGTCTCGAGGTACTCCATGGTCGCGGGGACGTCGAGGAGCGACTTCGCCCCCGAGCACGCGACGAGCACGGGCGACTGGACGAGCGCGAGCAGGTCGGCTGAGACATCCGGCGGTGAGGGAAAGCCGCGATGGACGCCGCCGATCCCGCCTGTCCCGAGGAAGTGGATCCCGACCATGCGCGCGACCGTGAGCGCGCCACCGACGGTCGTCGCGCCGACGGCGCCCTGCACCGCGCAGGCGGCGAGGTCGCGCGGCCCCGCCTTTCGGGTGTCCCGCGTGAAGCGCTCGAGCTCGTCCCGCGTGAGCCCGACCTTGACGCTTCCGTCGAGGACGCCGATCGTCGCGGGCACCGCTCCCGCCTCGCGCACGGCTGTCTCGCTCTGGAGCCCGACCTCGACCCCGTCCGGAGCCGGGAAGCCGTGGGCAACCAGCGTCGTCTCGAGCGCGACCACGGGCCGCCCCGCGTCGAGTGCCTCCCGCACTTCTTCCGAGACGGACAGAAACTTGCTCACGGCATCGCACCCATTCGCCCGACGCAGCGGGCAGCAGCCTCGAGCGCGAGATCCGGCCCGCCGACGATCCAGCCCGCGGCCAGCGCGTCTCCGGCTCCGGTCGTGTCGACGACCTGCTCAGCCGGCGCCGCCACGCGCTCGTCTCCGTCGAACCAGACGCCTGCCGGCCCGCGCTTGAGGATCCACGTCACGTCCGGGAGCATGCCGCCCACGACCCGCTCCTCGTCCTCGTTCGCGAAGACGACGTCCGGGGCGAGCGCTCCGAGTGCCGCCCGGAACTCGGTGACGCCCGCGTCGCGGATCGCACTCCACGTGGAGAGGTCGACGCTGACCGCGGCGAGGTTCCCGCGCGCAAGCTCGACCGCGCGGAAGGCGGCGCTGCGCGCCGGCTCGCGCAGGAGCGCGTACCCGGAGATGAACAGATGGTCGCAGTCGTCGAGCCACGCGGGCTCGAGCTCGTCCGGCCGGATGTCCACCGCGGTGCCACGATCCGCGCCCATCGAACGCTCGCCGTCGGGGGAGACGAGCGAGCAGATGACCGCGGTTCGCCCGGCCGTGGGCCCGACGACCTCGACTCCGACCGCCTCGAGCCGCGCGCTGACGAGCCGGCCGACGTCGTCTGCGCCGCGCTTTCCGACGTACCGCGCCGTCGCACCGAGCGCCGAGGCCCACGCCGCGACGTTCGCCGCCTGCCCGCCGGTCGAGAGCGTGATCTCCGCCGGCGTGTCGCCGTCGGCCGCCACCGGGCCCGCGAAGCGGACGAGAACGTCGAGCGTGAGATCTCCGAGGGTGCAGACGAGCACGGCGACCAATCGTAAGATCAGAGGGATGGACGGCGAGCGCGAGCAGCGACGCGGCAGGCTCAGGCCCTTTGCGCTCGGAGGCGTCGTCGGCGCGTCCGCCGCCATCGCGGCCATGGCCCGCCGGCGCCGGATCGCGAGGCGACGCGGCCGGCCGAGAGGGCTGGCCGCCTTCGAGAGCGCACCGTGCTACCAGGAGCTCCTCGACCGCGAGCGCGAGGAGTCCGAGATCAGGTCCGGGCGCTAGCCTCTCTACGCACGTGCCCATCTACGAGTACCGTTGCCCCAACGGGCACACGTTCGAGGTCTTCCAGAAGATGTCGGACGCGCCCGCGGAGACCTGCACGACCTGCGGCGCCGGCCCGGTCGAGAAGATCCTCTTCCCGGTCGCGGTGCACTTCAAGGGCTCGGGCTTCTACTCGACCGACTACGGCCGCGGCGGGCGAAAGGCCGCGGCGAGCGACGCGTCTTCGTCCGAGAAGAGCACGGACAAGCCGGCCGACAAGCCGTCCGGCGACAAGAGCGGCGCGGGCGAGAAGAAGGCGTCCGACACCGGCTAACCGGGTCGCCGCGTGCAGCCGCCGTCGTAGAGTGCGCCCTTCGGCGGAGGCTGCGGCGCCGAGCGGCGCAGGAACATCGCGACCACCTCGAGGTTCTCGTCGCTCGGGAGGATCACCGACTCGCCGCTGATCGTCGCGGGCTCACCGCCCAGGCGGCAGTGGATCGAGCGGCTCGCGTCCGCGCGGAACCGCACCCACCCGAGCTTCACCAGGTCTCCGGCTGACATGTCGGTCGTGAGCGGAGCGGCGAGCGAGTCCCCGATGAAGGGGAGCTTGAGGAACGTCCCGAAGCTCGCGATCTCGTCTCCGACCGCGTCCGCCACCGCCTGCTGCCGCCCGCCACGGGTGACGTCGTTGTCGGACGAGTCGAGCTGGTTCGTCCGCACGCGCGAGTAGACGAGCGCACGCCGCCCGTCCATCGTCTGCTTTCCCTTCTCGAAGCGCCAGCCGTCCCACTCGGCGCAGCGCGCGGCCTTGTACGGGCAGTCGAACTTGTTCGAGAGGATCTTCTTGGGGACGTCGATCTCGACGCCGCCCATCGCGTCGATCAGCTCCTTGAAGCCGTCGAAGTTGAGGACGAGAACGTGGTGGATCGGCAAGCCGGTGAACTGGCGCACGGTCGCAATCGTGAGCGCGGGGCCGCCGAACTGGTTCGCGGCGTTGATCTTCGACGAGCCGTACCCGGGGATCTCGACGCGGAGGTCGCGCGGGATCGAAAGATAGGAGAGGCGATGGTGCTCCGGATCGGTACGCAGGAGCAGGAGCGAGTCCGAGCGGTTCGAGTCGCCGCGGCCCGGCGCCGAGCCGCCGTCCGTCCCGATGACGAGGATCGTCGCCGGGTCGGAGAGCATCGAGCTGTGCTCCGCGAGCTGGTTGTACGCACGGGGCTGCAGCCGCTCGTTCGCCTCGTCGACGCCGCGTGAGAAGGAGAGGTAGCCGAGGAGGCCCCAGACGACGAAGAACAGGAGGAGCGCGCCGACGGCGAGCGCGGCGATTCTGCCCCACCTGCGCTTGCTCTTGGGGGCTGCGCTCTTGGCGGGCTTCGTGGGCGCGCGCTTGGCTCCGTCGAGGGGGACCCTGCCTTTGACTCGGCCTCCGCGGTAGCGCCGGTAGGGCTTCACTCCCTCGGCCATCCGGGGCGCTATGGTAGCCCGCGGCCGTGGACGTCCCACTCGTCATCGGAGTCGACGTCGGCGGGACGAAGATCCTCTCCGGTGTCGTCGACCGGGACGGCACGGTCGTCTCGCGCCACCTCGTCGAGAGTCCCGAGAGCTCCGAAGCGAGCGTGCTCAAGGCGCTCGAGGAGTCGATCGAGGCGCTCCTCGACGAGCGCGTCGGGGCGATCGGGCTCGGCGTGCCCGCGAATCTCGACCGTGTGACGCGGAGGGTGCTGCGGGCGACGAACCTTCCACTCGACGAGTTCGATCTCGTGGAGCACGTGCGGGCGCGGTTCGGGCTTCCGGTGGGGATCGAGAACGACGCGGGCGCCGCCGCGCTGGCTGAGTGGCGGCTGGGCGCCGGACGGGGGGCGTCGAACCTCGTGGTGCTGACGCTCGGGACCGGGGTCGGCGGGGGCATCGTCCTCGACGGCGCTCTGTACCGCGGGTGGGCAGAGATCGGGCACATGGTCGTGCTCGCCGGAGGCCCGCCCTGTCAGGGGCACTGCCACGGGCACGGTCATCTCGAGGCGCTCGCGTCCGGGACCGCGGCCGACCGGGAGGCGCGGCAGCTCTTCGGCGAGAAAGCGGACGCGCGCGAGCTGATCGAGCGGGCACGGGAGGGGGACGAAGGCGCGGCGGCTCGGTTCGACGAGATCGCCGGGTATCTCGGAGCCGCGATCGGCTCGCTCGCGAACCTCTTCGATCCCGAGCTCGTGGTCGTCGGCGGTGGCTTCGGCGAGGCGGCCGGAGATTTCCTGCTCGAGCGGGCACAGACGGTCGCGCGCGAGGAGGCGCTGACGCCGGCGGACGGGACGCTGCGGGTCGTCTCCGCGGAGCTCGGGGCGGACGCAGGACTGATCGGGGCCGGACTCGTCGGGTTCGCCGCGCTCGACTCCGAGGGCTGAGCCGATGCCGCTCGCGGTGTGCGCGACGCCGATCGGGAACCTCGACGACGTGACCCTCCGCGTGCTCGCGGAGCTCCGCGAGGCGGACGTCGTCCTCTGCGAGGACACGCGGCGGACGAGGATCCTGCTCGACCGGCACGAGATCGAGGCGCGGCTTCTCAGCTATCACCGGCACAACGAGGCTGCGCGGACGGCGGAGACGTTGCGGCGGCTGGAGGGCGGGGAGCGGGTGGCGCTCGTGTCGGACGCGGGGCTGCCGGGAGTCAACGACCCGGGCGCGCGGCTGATCGCGGCGGCGGTGCACGCTGGGCTTCCGGTGACGGTGCTCCCGGGCGCGTCCGCGGTCGAGACCGCGCTCGTGGCGAGCGGCCTCGTCGGGGAGCGATACCAGTTCGTCGGGTACCTGCCACGGCGGGCGGGGGAGCTGCGGGCGTTCGCTGTCGAGCTCGCGCGCTGGTCGCAACCGGTGGTCGCGTTCGAGTCGCCGCGGCGGCTGCCGGCGTCGTTGGGAGTGCTCGCGGAGGAGATGCCGGATCGGGCTGCTGCGGTCTGTCGCGAGCTGACGAAGCGGTTCGAGGAGGTCGTGCGCGGGTCGGTGGCGGAGCTGGCCGAGCGCTTTCGGGAGCCGCCGCGCGGCGAGATCACGCTCGTAGTCGGGGCCGGCGCAGCGGCCGATTCGGACGTGTCTGCCGAGGACGCGCTCGCGTCCGTCGCCGAGCTCGTCACGGCGGGGGTCGGGCGGCGGCAGGCCGCAGACGTCGTCGCCCGCCTCACGGGACAGCCCCGCAACGCGCTCTATCGCGCCTCTCTGTAACAAGATCGCGCACCCTCGGTAACAAGACCGTCAAATGCGCCGTCGACCAGGGCGACCGGCCGCTACGGTCGACCCGTGTTTCTGCAGCGGGCAACGAGAACGGCCTCCGCCTTGCTCGTGTCGGTCGCGTGGACCCTCGCGACGGCGCCTGCCGCGCACGCGTGGACCTGGCCCGCCGACGGCGAGGTTCTGCGCGCCTTCTCGGTCGGCGACAACCCGTACGACGGCGGTCAGCACCGTGGCGTCGACCTCGCCCTCGGCGGCAGCGTGGTCGTCCGCGCGCCCGCAGCGGGTGAGGTGACGTTCGCGGGGACCGTGCCGACACACGGGCGGACCGTCACGATCGAGACCTCCGGTGGCTACAAGGCGTCGCTGACGCACCTCGGCCCGCTGCTCGTGCAGCGCGGGGCAGTCGTGAAGGAGGGCGACCCGGTCGCCGAGCCGGGGCCGTCCGGGACCCCCGAGCACGACGTCCCGTACGTGCATCTCGGAATCCGGACGACCGACGACGCGTACATCGATCCACTGTCTCTGCTTCCGCCACGGGACCCCGCGACCCCTCCGCCGGCGTCCGTGGCGCCGCCCGCACCTGTTCCCACTCCTCCCGAGCCCGCGCCCGAGCCGCCGCTCGTGGCGCAGCCGGCGCCGACTCCGCCGGTCTCGGCTCCCGTTCCGGCTGCTGTCGGCACCGCGAAGCCGATGCGACCGACGGCGACGCGGGAGGCTGTGGGCGGTCTTCCCGTCCCCGCACCCTCACGGCAGAGCGACGACGGCGTGTCCGGGCGGCCCGTGGTCGATGCGACCTCCGCTTCGCACGGCACCCACGAGGAGGTCGCGCTCGCGCGCCCTGCGTCCGCTGCGCCGTCTGGGGCCCGGACGAGCTCTGCGGTCGCGCATGGGCCGCCGCACGCCGTCTCGGGCACGAGTCGACGGACGACGACGCCGCGTGCGTCTGTCGCTCACCTGCCGATGCCGGTGGTGCGACCTCGAGCCGAGGCCGAGCGCGCGGACGGAGGCTCTTCGGGCGGGGCGGCGGAACGGCATCCGATCGTCCTCGGCCTCGCGCTTGCCGCATTGGGAGTGCTCGTCGCGGGCGGCCTGTGGCGCCTCCTCGCCCGGCCGGCGCGCAGAAAGCCACTCCCTATGATTGACGCCCGTGAGCACGCCGGAATCCCCGAGGAAGATCCTGGTTGCGGTGGCCTGGCCGTACGCGTCGGGGCTACGGCACATCGGCCACGTGGCGGGCTTCGGAGTCCCCTCGGACACCTTCGCCCGCTACCACCGGCTGCGAGGCAACGACGTCCTCATGGTCAGCGGGACGGACGAGCACGGCACGCCGGTCATGGTCGCGGCGGACGCCGCGGGCGAGTCGCCGCGTGAGGCCGCCGAGCGCTTCAACGAGCTCATCCGCGAGGACCTGCGCGCGCTCGGGCTCTCGTACGACCTCTTCACGCGCACCACGACGCCGAACCACTATCGCGTCACCCGCGACCTCTTTCGGACGCTCTACGAGAAGGGCTACGTCATCGAGCAGGAAGCGCTCGGGGCGTTCTCCGCCTCGACCGGACACACGCTCCCCGACCGCTACATCGAAGGCACGTGCCCGATCTGCGGCTACGAGAGCGCGCGGGGCGACCAGTGCGACAACTGCGGGAACCAGCTCGACCCGGTCGACCTGATCGAGCCGCGGTCGAAGGTCGACGGCACGACTCCGGTCTTCCGGGAGACGAAGCACCTCTTCCTCGACCTGCCGGCGTTCAAGGAGCAGCTGATGGCGTGGATCGAGTCGCAGGAGCACTGGCGGCCGAACGTCCGGCGGTTCTCGCTCAACTTCGTGAAGGAGCTCAAGCCGCGCGCGATCACGCGCGACCTGGACTGGGGCGTGCCGATTCCCGTCGAGGGCTACGACGATCGCGACGACAAGCGGATCTACGTGTGGTTCGACGCGGTGATCGGGTATCTCTCGGCGGCGATCGAGTGGGCGGAGGTCGTGCGCGGCGAGCCCGACGCGTGGCGCGAGTGGTGGCAGAGCCCGGAAGCCGAGCATGCGTACTTCATGGGGAAGGACAACATCGTCTTCCACACGGTCATCTGGCCGAGCATGCTCCTCGGCTACGGGGAGGGCGGCGAGTACGGTGCCGGGCGAGGCGCCCTCGAGCTCCCCGACAACGTCGCGTCGAGCGAGTTCCTGACGATGGAGGGGAAGAAGTTCAGCTCCAGCCGGGGGGCACAGATCCTCGTGCGCGACTTCCTCAGCCGGTACGACCCGGACGCGCTCCGTTACTTCCTCTCGATCGCAGGCCCCGAGACGCAGGACACCGACTTCACATGGGCGGAGTTCGTGCGCCGGAACAACGACGAGCTCGTCGCGACCTGGGGCAACCTCGTCAACCGGACCCTCCAGAGCGCCTACAAGAACTTCGGCGCCGTTCCCGAGCCCGGGCCGCTGACGGAGGCCGACGAGGCGCTGCTCGCGGACGTCGCCCAGGCGTTCGAGACGGTCGGCGAGCTCATCGAAGCCGCCCGCTTCAAGGCTGCGCTCCAGGAGACGATGCGGATCGCCGCGCTCTGCAACCAGTACCTCGCCGAGCAGGCGCCCTGGAAGCTCCTCGACTCGGATCGCGAGCGAGCGGGCACGATCCTCCACGTCGCCCTGCGCGCCGTCGACAGTCTGAAGACCCTCCTCGCGCCCTTCCTCCCATTCTCGGCGCAGCAGCTGCACGAGCTGCTCGGCTACGACGACGTGATCGCCGGGCCGCTCGAGTTCCGGACGGTCGACGACGGCGACGGTCGCGAGCACGTCGTGCTCACGGGCGACTACGAGACGTGGTCGGGTCGCTGGGAGCCGAGCACGCTCCCTGCCGGGCAGAAGCTGCGCGAGCCGCGGCCGCTGTTCGCGAAGCTCGATCCGGACACGGTCGTCGCGGACGAGCTCGCGCGGATGGAAGCCGCGGCGCCCGCATGACTTGGCCGGCGTGACTTGGCCGGCGTGACCGATTCGCACGCGCATCTCGACGCGTGCGACGAGCCGGCCGCCACACTCGTCGAGCGCGCACGGGAAGCGGGCGTGACGCGGATCGTGACCGTCGGCACCGGGATCGAGTCCTGCCGTCGCGCGCTCGCGATCGCCGAGGCGCACGAGGGTGTCTTCGCGGCCCTCGGCATCGACCCGCACCAGGCGTCCTCGTCCGAGGCGGGCCGGGTCGACGAGCTGCGCGAGCTCCTTGCGCACGAGAAGGCCGTGGCGGTGGGCGAGACGGGACTGGACAACGTGCGCGAGCACGCGACTCCTGCCGACCAGCGGCGGCTCTTCGAAGCTCAGCTCGCGCTGGCCGACGAGATCGGCCTGCCGGTCGTGATCCACAGCCGCGAGGCCGCCGCCGACACCGCCGCCGCGCTCGCGGGCTTCGCCGGGACGGTGATCCTCCACTGCTTCTCGTCGCCAGGGCTTCTTCCGACAGCTCTCGACCGCAGTTACTACGTCTCGTTCGCCGGCAACGCGACCTATCGCAGCGCTCCCGAGCTCCGCGAGGCCGCCGCCGCGGTCCCGCAGGACCGGATCCTCGTCGAGACCGACAGCCCCTACCTCTCTCCACAGCCGGTGCGCGGGCGCCGCAACGAGCCCGCGCACGTCATCCACACAGTCGCGGCGCTCGCCGAGGCACGCGGCGAGGACACCGCCGAGCTCGGCGCTCGCACGCATGCGAACGCCGCCGCCGCGTTAGGCCTCGCATGAACGTCACCCCGAAGAAGTCGCTCGGCCAGCACTTCCTCGTGGACGAGAACATCCTTGGCGTCATCGGCCGCCTGGCGGACCTCCGGCCCGAGGACGTCGTGCTCGAGGTCGGTCCCGGCCTCGGCGTGCTCACGCGCTACCTCGCGGATCGCGTCGAGCATGTTCATGCCGTCGAGCTCGACCAGTCGCTCGAGGGGCCGCTCCGCGAGTCGCTCGAGGGCCGCGAGAACGTCGACCTCGTCTTCGGCGACGCGCTCGGGCTCGACCTGGCCACGCTCTCCCCCGCGCCGTCGAAGCTCGTCGCGAACCTGCCGTACAACGTCGCGACTCCCGTCGTCGTCGAGAGCCTCGAGGGCATCCCGTCGCTCCAGCACTGGTGCGTGATGGTGCAGCGCGAGGTCGCGGATCGCTTCTTCGCGTCACCACGAACGAAGGCGTACAGCGCAGTCTCGGTGCTCGTCCAGCTGGCGACGCGGAAGGTCGGATTCCACGCCGTCGCGCCGACGGTCTTCCGGCCGCGGCCGCGGGTCGAGTCCGCACTCGTCGCGTTCGTCCGCATCGAAGGACCGCCGCTCGGGACCGTCCGCCCGGTCGTCGACGCCGCCTTCGCGCATCGGCGAAAGACGCTCGCGAACTCGGTTGCGCTCTCCGGGCTCGCGCGCCGCGACGAGGCGGAGGCGGCGCTCGCGGAGGTCGGCAAGTCCGCGAACGTCCGTGCCGAGGAGCTCGCGCCTCCCGAGTTCGTCGCCCTCGCCGCCGCGTTGCGATGAGCCGCGCTCGCGCGTACGCCAAGCTGAACCTCGCGCTCGTCGTCGGGCCGCTCCGTCCCGACGGAAAGCATGAGGTCGCAACCGTGCTGCACGCGATCGACCTCCACGACGACGTCGAACTCGAGCCGGCGGACGAGCTCGCCGTTGACGGTTTCTCGGAGGACACGCTCGTCCGCGCAGCCCTCGAGGCGTTCGCCGCTGCAGCCGGAATCGAGCCGCGTTGGCGCGCGCGGATCGAGAAACGGATCCCGGTCGCGGCCGGACTCGGCGGCGGCAGCTCCGATGCCGCCTCCGCGCTCCGCCTCGCGAACGCGCTCCTCCCGGATCCACTGCCGGACGACGTCCTGCACGAGGTCGCCGCCGCCCTCGGAGCGGACGTGCCGTTCTTCCTGCGCGAAGGCCCGCAGCTCGGGACGGGAGACGGCTACCGAGCTCGCGCCGCTCGACCTGCCGACGGACTACGCCGTCCTCCTCGTGCTCCCGAAGGGCGAGAAGAAGACGTCGACCGCCGAGATCTACGAGCGCTTCGACGAGCGCGAAGGCGCCGAGGGCTTCGACCAACGCCGAGCCGACCTCCACGCCGCGCTCGCTCGAGTCGAGGGTGCACGCGACCTCGCGCTTCTCCCGAAGAGCGACCTCGCGATCTCCCCGCTCGCGGACGACCTCCGAGCGCTGGGCGCCTTCCGCACCGACGTCACGGGCGCCGGCCCCGCCGTCTTCGGCCTCTTCGAACGCGACGAGCAGGCCGCAGCCGCCCGGAAGGCGGTTGCTGACCATGGGCCCAGCTGGCTCGCGCGCCCGGTTTCACCCCGGTGACCGCGAATGGCAAGATGACCTCGCTCTGGGGCGTGGCCAAGTGGTAAGGCAACGGGTTTTGGTCCCGTGATCCCAGGTTCGAATCCTGGCGCCCCAGCCTGATGCCGCCGACGGACGAGAGGAGCCTCGGCGCGGTCGTGATGGCCGCGGGCCTCGGCACGCGCATGCGCTCGCCGGTGCCGAAGCACCTGCACCCGCTCCTCGGCCGGCGCATGGTCGACTGGGTGCTCGCGACGGCGCGCGAGCTCGATGCCGACCCGCTGGTCGTCGTCGCAGCGCCTTCGACGGCCGCCGCCTTCGACGGGCTCGAGGTCGCGGTCCAGGAGCAGCCGCTCGGAACAGGCGACGCGGTCCGCAGCGCTCGCAAGGCGCTCGAAGGCCGCGCGCGAGACGTCCTCGTGCTCTCCGGTGACACGCCGCTGCTCACGCCGAAGCTGCTGCGCGACCTGCTCGACACCCACAGTCGCGCCGACGCATGGGCGACGGTGCTTTCATTCGAGCCGGACGATCCGAAGGTGTACGGGCGCGTGCTCCGGAACGGCGACGGCGGTCTGGCCGCGATCGTCGAGGCGAAGGATGCGACGCCCGAGCAGCTCGCGGTGCGTGAGGTCAACTCGTCGATCTACGTCTTCCGGGCCGAGCGGCTGTGGCCCGTGCTCGAGCGGCTGAGGCCGCAGAATGCGCAGGGCGAGCTCTACCTGACCGACACCGTTTCGCTCTTCGTCGAGGAGGGCGGCTCAGTCGCGGTGCACAAGGGAGGTGACCCGATGGAGACCGAGGGCGTGAACACCCGAGCGGAGCTCGCGGACGTGGCGGCCGCGCTTCGCGACCGCGTCAACCGCGAGCACATGCTCGCCGGAGTGACGATCGTGGACCCGGCGACGACGTGGATCGACGCCGAGGTGGAGATCGAGGCGGACGCGGTCATCCATCCGTTCACGGTCGTTCGCGGCGCGTCGCGCATCGCGGCGGGCGCCGAAGTCGGCCCGCACGCGGTCGTCGTCGATGCCGTCGTCGGTCCTGACGCGCTGGTGGGACCGTTCTGTTACCTTCGGCCGGGCACGGTGCTCGAGGCCGGGGCCAAAGCGGGCACGTTCGTCGAGATCAAGAACTCACGCATCGGAGAGAGGACGAAAGTTCCACACCTGTCCTATCTCGGCGACACCGATGTGGGCGACGACACGAACATCGCCGCCTCGAACGTCACCGTCAACCTGGACCACCAGACGAGGCAGAAACAGCGGACCGTGATCGGGAGCAACGTCAGGACCGGAGTCGACAATGCATTCGTCGCCCCAGTGACGATCGGCGACGACGCATGGATCGCAGCCGGCTCTGTCATCACCGAGGATGTTCCCGCGGGCTCGCTCGCGATTGCTCGTGCGCGCCAGGTCAACAAGGAGGGTCGGGGTGGAAAGCGGAACGATTGAGCAGGCGCTTCCCGGGCTCGACGTGCACATCGTGCGGCCCGAGGTGAGCAGCGGCCACGCGATCCCGCTTACTCCGCAGAAGCGGTTGATGGTGTTCGCGGGGCGCTCGCACGGCGAGCTCGCGCACAGGATCGCGGAGAAGCTTGGCGTCGAGCTCGGCGAGATCGAGCTCAAGACGTTCGCGAACGGCGAGACATATTGCCGCTACGGCGAGTCGATTCGCGGCGCCGACGTCTTCATCCTCCAAACGGGCTGCGATCCCGTGGATCGCAATCTGATGGAGCTCTTGTTCATGATCCAGGGGGCGAAGCTCGCGTCGGCCAAGCGCATCACGGCCGTCATGCCGCTCTTCCCTTATGCGCGCCAGGATCGGAAGGCGAAGCCGCGCGAGCCCATCTCGGCGCGCATTGTCGCCGACATGCTCCAGCTCGCAGGCGCCGACCGCGTGCTCACGATGGACCTGCATGCGGGCCAGATCCAGGGGTTCTTCACGATCCCGGTCGACCACATGACGGCGCTGCCGCTCTTCGCGCGCCACTTCCGCGACATGGGGCTCACAGGCCCCGGCGTCGTCTCGGTTTCGCCCGACGCCGGCCGCGCGCGGCTCGCCGTGCGCTTCGCGGAGATGATCGATGCCGAGTTCGCGCTCATTCACAAGACGCGCCCAGCCCACGAGGAGGTCTCCGTCATCGCGATCACGGGCGACGTCAAGGACAAGACCGTGATCGTCGGCGACGACGTCATCCACACGGGTGGGACGCTGCTCGCGAATGTCGACGCGCTCAAGAAGCAGGGAGCGAAGGACGTCTGGGTGTTCGCGACCCACGGCCAGTTCTGCGACGGCGCGCTCGAGCGCTTCGGCAAGAGCGACATCGCGGGGATCATCGTCACGGACACCGTTCCGATCGACGTCCGTGTGCGACCGAAGAGCCTGACCGTCCTCACGGTCTCGGGACTCCTCGCCGAAACGATCATGAACGTCTTCGCCGACGAGTCGGTGTCGGCGATCTTCGGCGGCGAGAACCAGCTCTTCTGAGTCCTGCATTAAGCCGACCGGGACTCGGTCCTGGCGGGTGTAGACTCGGTCTCGGAACGAGCTCTCTCCTTCCGCCGCTGCGCGCGTGACGGGTTGCGCCAGGTCTGAGCCTTATCGGAAGGAAAGCGCTGTGGCTGATTCAGCAGGCTCGACCGATCTCAAGAGCCAGGCGACGTCGATCTCGAACGGCATCGGGTCGATGCATCGTGAGCACTACGGACGGGGCGCAGACCGCATCCGCACCCTCATTCATCAGGACCTGGTAATGACCAGGCTCGAAGACTGCTTCACGACGGTCGAGAAGAAGATGATCGCCGAGGGCGCCTTCTTGCAAGTGCGCGAGACACGGACGCTGTTCCAGGACTGGATGCGCCCCCACTTCACCGAGATCGTCGAAGCGGCGACGGGCCGTAGGGTCGAGGCGTTCTTCTCGCAGGTCACACACGATCCGGACATGGCCGTCGAGGTCTTCCTGATGGGTGCGGGGGAGCCGAGCACCGACGACGGCGCGGATGCCGCTTGACCTCGTAACTAAGAGGGATAGACTTCCCGTCACGGCGTTCGGGTCCTGGCAGGGTCGGAGCGTCGAGGATGGCCGTGCGACTTGGCCGAGGCTCTGTTCGGGTCTCCTGCCCTCGCCGGTGAACCAGCTTCTGACGTGCACGTCAACGGAGGGGTACGCGATGCGCGAGCCATGGACGTCGTCTGCGTCCCAACGAGATTTGCTGTACCAGTCTGCGGAGGGCTCCCCTTCCCCGAGCTCTCCGTCGAGCAGCCGCCCCGCGAGGCTCCGTATGGGGTCCCCGCCTCCCCGCCCCGCGGGGCGGCTGCACCCTCCACGTTTGACCCCTGACGACTGAGTCCCTCGCCGTCAGGGGCGCCCTCGCTACAATCCGCCGCCGATGTCCGGAGACCGGATCAAGCTCGAGGTGCGCGAACGGGATGAGATCGGCTCGCGCCACACGCGGCGCTTGCGCAAGCAGGGGCTGATCCCGGGCGTGCTCTACGGGAAAGGGCACGCGCGCGCGGTCGTGGTCGGCGAGCGCGAGCTGCGCGCGGCGGTCACCGGGCCGTCGGGTCTACACGCGATCCTCGACGTCGTCCTCGAGGGGCAGAAGACGACGCACCCGTCGATCCTCGCCGACTACCAGCGCGACCCGATCCGCGGCACGCTCATCCACTTCGACTTGCGCGAGGTGCGGCTCGACCAGCCGATCCACGCGTCGGTCGTGATCAACCTGGTCGGCGAGTCCGTCGGCGTAAAGGCGGGCGGCCTCGTGTCGCTCGTCGCGCGGGAGATCAACCTCGAGGCGCTGCCGATGAACGTCCCCGAGCACATCGACGTCGACGTTACGGCGCTCGACGTGGGGGACGTCCTTCGCCTCGAGGACATCGGGGCGATCCCGGACGTCACGTTCCTCGACGATCCGCACGAGACCGTCATCGCGACCGTCACGATCCCGCGCGGGTTCCAGGAGCTCGAGGAGGCCGACGCTGCAGCCGCGGCAGAGGCCGAGGCGGAGGCTTTGGCCGAGGGCGAGCCGCCGGAGGGCGAGCCGGAAGCGGCCGAGGAGGCCGAGGCAGCGCCCGAAGAGTCGGACGAGGAGTAACCCGTGCGCCTGTTTCGTCGGGGCACGAGCGCCTCGACGCTCGACCTGCTCGTCGCGGGTCTCGGGAATCCCGGCCGCGAGCATGCGGCCGACCGACACAACGTCGGCTGGATGGTCGTCGACGAGCTCGCGCGACGGCACTCCGGGTCGTTCAAGTCCAAGTTCAGCGGCCGGCTCGCGGAGACACGCTTCGGCGATTCGCGCGTTGCGCTGCTCGAGCCGGAGACGTACATGAACGACTCCGGTCGCTCGATCGCGGCGGCCGCGCGGTTCTTCAAGGTGCCGACTGAGGACGTGCTCGTTGTCCACGACGACGTCGACCTGCCGGTGGGGCGGCTCCAGGTGCGGCTCGGCGGAGGGCTCGCGGGCCACAACGGGCTGCGCTCGATCTCGCAGGCGCTCGGCACCCCGGAGTTCCTGCGCGTCAGGATCGGCGTGGGGCGGCCCGAGCGCGGCGACCCGCGGCCGGTGGCCGACTACGTTCTCTCGCCGTTCGCTCCCGAGGACGACGCCGAGTCGCTCGTCCTGCGCGCGGCGGACGCGGTCGAGTCGATGCTCGCAGACGGCCTCGTCGAGACGCAGCAGCGCTTCAACTGACCTGACATCGGCGTCGGCGCGCCTCGACTCGGGGCGCGTGCAGACGGACGCGGACGACGCGGCGGGCGTCTGAGCGAGGGCGTACGACGCGATGGCGTGCGGACGGAGGCGCACGAAGTGACGGCGTGCTTACGGAGGCCACGACTCCGTTGCGTCCCGAAGGAGGCGCGGCGACTTTCGCAGAGGCGAGGAGGGCTCGGCCCCAACGCGTCCGTTGGCGCACATTCGGCACGAAGCCGTATCCCACCCGTGACGACTTCCCCGATAGCGTGTCCCCAGGGACACGGGAGTGCCCCTGGGGGAGGTTGGGGCGGATCCGGTGTGATCGTGATCGCGGGGGTCGGTCGATTGCGTCGGCTATCGGTCGTTCTCGTGCGCGAGGTCGCCCACATCCGCAGGGATACGATGGCGCCACGGGACGCAGATCCCGCCAGACGCATGGACCCGGCAACCACCACCGACCTGTCACCGCTCAACGGTCTCGTCACGACGCTCGCCGAGAGCGACGGCTTCCGCGCGTTCGCGGACGCGTTCCCCGCCGACGCGCGCGTCTCCGAGTCCGCGCTCCCGCTCCTTCTCGCCGCGCTGCGCGAGACGCGCGAGGGGCCGCTGCTCTGCGTCCTTCCCGAGGACGAGCACGCGCGCGACGCCGCCGAGGCGGTCGGCTGGTACGTCGACCCAGCCCGCGTGGCGCTGTTGCCGAGCCGCGGCGTCGCGGTCGGCTCCGGCCTCGACCCGCCCGCGCACCTCGTGGGCGAGCGCGCCCGCGCGCTTGCGGTGCTCGCCGAGGGCGGCCTCGTGTGCGCGTCGGCCAGGGCTCTCGCGGAGGGGCTCCCTCCGCCCGCGCACCGTCCCGACCCGATCCGCGTCTCGGTGGGAGACGAGATCGACCTCGACGCCCTCGTGGAGCAGCTCGCGCTCGCCGGCTACGCACGCGCGGACCGCGCGGAGGAGCGCGGGCAGATCGCGGTGCGCGGCGGGCTCGTCGACGTCTTCCCGAGCACCGGCCGCGAGCCGCTCCGCATCGAGCTCTTCGGCGACGAGATCGAGCAGGTGCGCGCGTTCTCGCCCTTCACCCAGCGCGCGCTCCACCCCGTCGACGACGCCGTGATCTACCCGGCCGCCGAGCGCCGCCAGGACCTGGTCAGCGCTCGACGGCGACGACCCCGGCGATCTCGTCCCGCCGGTCGCCCGCCCGCCCGACCTCGTCTGGCAGCCGGACGACGTCCGCCACGTCTGGGAGGAGGACGGCGTCGCCGCCCCGACGCTGGACGGGGCAGCCGAGCTCGACCCCTTCCCGCGCGCGCAGCGCCACTCGTTCGACGCGCAGCGTCCCGCCATCGCGGCACGCGGGCTCGCGGAGGCCGAGAACGAGCTCGCCGGGATGCTCAAGCAGGGCCGGCGCGTGCTCGTCGCCTTCCCGCACCGCGGCGAGGCGCTCCGCACGCAGCGCCTCCTGCGGAAGGTCGACGCCGACGTCGTCGACGACGCACGCCCGCTTCCCGACGACGCCGAGCTCCGCTTCGTCGTCGGCCCTGCCCGCCGCGGGTTCGTCTGGCGCGACCTCGGCATCGCGCTCCTCCCCGACGTCCAGGTCTTCCGCAAGCGGCCGCCGCGCGCGGACGCGAGGCTCGGGCGCGCGCTGCAGTCGTTCGCCGACCTCCGCACCGGCGACTACGTCGTCCACGAGGATCACGGCGTCGGGAAGCTCCTCGGCTTCGAGACGAAGACGGTCGCGAGCGTGACGCGCGACTACCTCCACCTCGCCTTCCGCGGCGACGACCGGCTGTACGTCCCGCACGAGCAACTGCCGAAGGTGAGCCGCTACATCGGCGCCGACGCGACCGCGCCTGCGCTCTCGAAGCTCGGCGGCAAGGCGTGGGTGAACCTGAAGACCCGCGCCCGCGCGTCGGTGCAGGAGCTCGCCGGTGAGCTGCTCGCGCTGTACGCGCGACGCCAGCAGGCGCCGGGGTTCGCCTTCGACCTCGACCAGGACTGGCTGGAGCGACTCGAGGCGTCGTTCCCGTACCGCGAGACCGACGACCAGCGCCAGGCGATCGAGGCAATGAAGGAGGACCTGGAGGCGCCGAGGCCGATGGACCGGCTCGTCTGCGGCGACGTCGGCTTCGGCAAGACCGAGGTCGCCGTCCGCGCGGCCTTCGCCGCAGCGCTGAACGGAAAGCAGACGCTCGTCCTCTGCCCGACCACGATCCTCGCCGAGCAGCACTGGAACACGTTCCGCGAGCGCTATCGCGACTTCCCGGTGCGCGTGGAGATGGTCTCGCGCTTCCGCACGAAGGCCGACCAGACGCGCATCCTGCGCGAGTTCCAGGAGGGCAAGGTCGAAGTGCTCATCGGGACGCACAGAGTTCTCTCCCGAGATGTCATCCCGAAGGAGCTCGGACTCGTCGTCCTCGACGAGGAGCAGCGCTTCGGTGTCGCGCAGAAGGAGCTCCTGCGCTCGCTTCGCCTCGAGGTCGACGTGCTCGCGCTCTCGGCGACGCCGATCCCGCGCACGCTGCACATGTCGCTCTCCGGCCTGCGCGACATCTCGATCATCGAGACGCCGCCCGAGGGCCGGAGGCCCGTGCGCACGACCGTCGGCGAGTACGACGACGACCTCATCAAGCTCGCACTCGAGCGGGAGCACGCGCGCGGCGGGCAGTCGTTCTACCTGCACAACCGCGTCGAGTCGATCGACGACGCGGCGGAGCGGCTCCACGATCTCGTTCCGAGCCTGCGCCTGCTCGTCGCGCACGGCCAGATGCCGGAGCGCGAGCTCGAGGAGCGGATGCACGCGTTCCTCGCGGGCGACGCCGACGTGCTCGTCTCGACGACGATCATCGAGTCGGGGCTCGACATCCCTCAGGCGAACACCCTCGTCGTCGAGCGCGCGGACCTGCTCGGGCTCGCCCAGCTGTACCAGATCCGGGGCCGCGTGGGCCGCTCGGACGTCCTCGCGCACGCCTACCTCTTCTACCCGGACACCTCCGAGCTGACGGCGGAGGCGCGCGCCCGGCTCACGACGCTCGCCGACCACACAGAGCTCGGCGCAGGGTTCCAGATCGCGATGCGCGACCTCGAGATCAGGGGCGCCGGCGACCTGCTCGGGCCGGAGCAGTCCGGCCACGTCGCCGCGCTCGGGTTCGAGCTGTACGTCGAGATGCTGAACGAGGCGGTAGCCGAGCTGTCGGGCGAGCGGCGGATCGCGGTACGCCCCGTCCGCGTGGACGCCCGCGTCGACGCCTACGTGCCCGCGGACTACGTCGCCGCCGAGGCGCTCAAGATCGACCTCCACCGCCGCATCGCGCTCGCGGAGAGCGAGGACGAGCTGCGCGAGCTCCACGCGGCGACCGAGGACCGGTACGGGCCCGTGCCCGAGCCGGTCGAGAACCTGTTCGCGATCCAGGAGGCGAAGCTGAAGCTCGCGCGGCTCGGCGCGGACTACCTCGTCTACCGGAGCGGGCGGGCAACGGTCGGACCGGTGGCGCTCGGCTCGGTCGAGCTGCAGATCCTCCGCGCCGCCGCGCCGACTGCGATCTACTCGACCTCGAAGCGCGAGGTCTCGCTTCGCGTAGAGACCCTCGAGGCGGCCCTGGAGCTTCCCGCTACCATCGTCGGAGCGCGGCTCGCGGCCTGATGACCGCGGCAAACCGTTCGGGGTGACGCGCCGAACAGTTCACAACCCGTGCCTAACACCCACTTGGCTATAACCCTCCAGCCCGCATGAAGCTCCTGCATCTCACGTTCGTCGCCGCCCTGGCAGCGCTTTCGCTCGCAGTGAGCGGGTGCGGCAGCGAGTCCGGCGTGCCGGAGGGCGTGGTCGCCGTCGTCGACGGCACCGAGATCACGCGCGAGGAGCTCGACGAGCTCGTCGCCCACGGCAAGCGGACGTCAGAGGCGTCGCAGCAGGAGTTCCCGCGCGTCGGCACGCCCGAGTACCAGGACGCCCAGAAGCAGTACGTCGCGTTCCTCGTGCAGCGCGAGCAGTTCGAGCACGAGGCCGAGGAGCTCGGGATCGAGGTCACGGAGAAAGACGTCGATGCCGAGGTGAAGAAGTTCGTCGACACGAACTTCAAGGGCAAGCAGGCCGACTTCCTGAAGGCGCTCAAGGCGCAGGGCTTCACGATCGAGTCCTTCCGCCAGACGCTCGAGAGCTCGGTTCTCGCGCAGAAGCTCTACGACGAGGTGACGAAGGACGTCAAGGTGCCCGAGTCCGAGATCCTCGCCTACTACCAGCAGAACTCGACGCAGTACACGACGCCCGAGTCGCGCGACGTGAGGCACATCCTCGTCGCCGAGAAGGGCGCGAACGGCCAGGTCGACTTCGCGAAGAGCAAGGCCGAGGCGGATCGCATCCGCGCCGAGCTCGAGGGCGGCGCCGACTTCGCCACGCTCGCGAAGGAGCTCTCGGTGGACACCCTGTCGGCGAAGGACGGCGGCAAGCTCACGATCACGCGCGGCCAGACCGTTCCCGAGTTCGACAAGACCTCGTTCGACGCGAAGGTCGGCGCCATCTCGCAGCCCGTGAAGACGACGTACGGGTACCACATCATCGAGGCGCTCTCGCCGGTGCGTGCGGCGAAGACGACTCCCTTCAAGGAGGTGCGTCCCACCATCGAGGCGACGCTGCTCCAGGAGCGCAAGTCGACCTTCATGGAGGAGTGGGCGCAGGACATCCGGGGCAAGTACGACGACAAGACGCGGTACGCGGCCGGGTTCGCGCCGCCGGAGCTCCCGGACGAGCCGACCGACACGACCGAGACCGAGCCCGTTCCCGAGACCGAGTAGGTTTCGCGACATGGCGCTCGCGGAGGCTCTCCTCGACCTCCAGGAGCTGACCAGGCGGCTTCGCCGCGACTGCCCGTGGGATCGCGAGCAGACGGCGCGGACGATCGTGCCGCACACCGTCGAGGAGGCGTACGAGGTCGCGGACGCGGCGCACGGGGACGACGACGCCAAGCTCCTCGACGAGCTCGGCGACCTCCTCTTCCAGGTCTACTTCCTGGCCCTTCTCCTGGAGGAGAAGGGCTTTGGAGACCTCGAGGGCGTTGCGCGCGGCGTCCACGAGAAGCTCGTACGCAGGCACCCCCACGTGTTCGGCGACGCCGAGGCGCGCACGCGCGGGCCGCGTGCGCGAGCGTTGGGAGGAGATCAAGTCCGAGCAGGAGGGGCGCGAGGGCGTCTTCCATCACGTGCCGGAGTCGCTGCCCGCGCTCCTGCACGCGCGCAAGGTGCAGCGCCGGGCGGCGACCGTCGGCTTCGAGTACCCGGACGTCGCCGGCGCACGGGCCGATCTCGAGGACGAGCTGCGGGAGCTGGCGGAGCTCGCTCGAAGGGAGCGGGGATCCGTCGCCCGAGACCGAGCCCGACCCGCACGTGTTCGGCGAGCTCGGCGACGTCCTCTTCGCTGCCGTCAACGTCGCGCGCAAGCTGAACGTCGATCCGGAGCTCGCGCTGCGGGCGGCGACCCGGCGGTTCGTCGACCGGGTTCGCCGCGCGGAGGAGCTCGCGGAAGCGAGGGGCGAGCGCTGGACGGAGCTCGGCCTGGCGGACCAGGATCGCTACTACGACGAGGCGAAGGAGGAGCTGCGATGACGAGCGGGATCGCGCACGTCCACGGGCGCCAGATCCTGGACTCGCGCGGCAATCCCACGGTCGAGGTCGACGTCCGGCTCGCGTCGGGCGCGTTCGGACGCGCGGCCGTGCCCTCCGGGGCGTCGACGGGCGAGCACGAGGCCGTCGAGCTCCGCGACGGCGACCCGGGCGCGTTTCTCGGAAAGGGCGTCACGCGCGCGGTCGCGAACGTCAACGGCGAGCTCGCGGAAGCCCTCATGGGCGTCGACGCCGCCGACCAGCCGGCGCTCGACCGGCTCCTGATCGAGCTCGACGGCACGCCGAACAAGAGCCGGCTCGGCGCGAACGCGGTCCTCGGATGCTCGCTCGCTGCGGCGAAGGCCGCCGCTGCGGACGCGGGGCTGCCGCTCTACCGCTGGCTCGGAGGCGACGAGGCGCACGTCCTGCCGGTGCCGCTCATGAACGTGGTCAACGGCGGCGCGCACGCGCAGAACCGGCTCGACCTCCAGGAGTTCATGGTCGTCGCCGGCCGGGGCGGAGACGTTCTCGGATGCGCTCGAGATCGGCGCCGAGGTCTTCCACCACCTGAAGGCCGTGCTGCACGAGCGCGGGCTCGCGACCGGCGTCGGCGACGAGGGCGGCTTCGCGCCCGACCTCGAGTCGAGCGAGCAGGCGATCGAGGCGATCCTCGAGGCCGCCGAGCGCGCCGGGCACCGCGAGCGGATCGCGATCGCGCTCGACCCGGCTGCGAGCGAGCTCTTCGAGGAAGGCAAGTACGTGCTTCGCAGGCGAGGGGCGGACGCTCGAGCCGGACGAGATGATCGACTTCTACGCCGGGCTCGCGGAGCGCTTCCCGCTGGTCTCCATCGAAGACGGGCTCGACGAGAACGCGTGGTCGGACTGGCGGAGCCTCACCGAGCGGCTCGGCGACGCGTCCAGCTCGTCGGGGACGACCTCTTCGTCACGAACGTCGAGTTCCTCGAGCGCGGCATCGCCGAGGGCGTCGCGAACGCGATCCTCGTCAAGGTGAACCAGATCGGGACGCTCACCGAGGCGCTCGACACGATCGCGGTCGCGCGGCGGGCCGGCTACGCGACCGTCATCTCGCACCGCTCGGGCGAGACCGAGGACGTCACGATCGCCGATCTCGCGGTCGCGGTGAACGCCGGTCAGATCAAGACCGGAGCGCCGTCTCGCACCGACCGGGTCGCGAAGTACAACCAGCTCCTTCGGATCGAGGAAGAACTGGGCGCGCGGGCCGAGTACGCCGGTTGGAGCACTTTCCCCCGCGCGTTGTAGCCTGCGAAAACTGTGGCTGTGTCCGACCGTCGTACGAAGATCGTCGCCACCATCGGGCCCTCGTCGAACGAGGAGCCGATGCTCTCGCGGCTGATCGCGGCCGGAATGGACGGCGCGCGCCTGAACTTCTCGCACGGCACCCATGAGCAGCACGCGCTGAGCGCGCAGCGAGTGCGCGAGGCGCAGGCGGCCGCGGGGCGGCCGATCGCACTCATCGCCGACCTCCAGGGCCCGAAGCTTCGCATCGGGGACATGTCCGACCAGGTCGAGCTCGAGGTTGGCGAGACCATCGTCGTCGCCGGCGCCGACGCCGCGCGCGAGGGGGATCTCCCGGTCGCGCCTGCCGTCCTAGGCTCGGTGCTGAAGCCCGACCAGGACGTGCTCGTGGACGACGGCCACGTTCGACTGCGCGTGCTCGACGTCGATGCAGGCCGCGTCCTTTGTCGCGTCGTCACCGGCGGTGTCGTGGAGCAGCACAAGGGCGTGAACGTGCCCGGCGTCGCCTTGCCCGTGCCGTCGTTGACGCAGAAGGACCTCGCGGATCTCGACTTCGCGCTCGGGCTCGGGGTCGACTACGTCGCGCAGTCCTTCGTGCGCACGCGGGCCGATGTCGCGGCGCTTCGCGCGCGGATCGAGGCTGCGGGAGCGCAGGCATGGGTCATCGCGAAGATCGAGCTCCAGGAGGCCGTCGCGGCCATGGACGAGATCCTCGACGAGACCGACGCCGTGATGATCGCGCGCGGCGACCTCGGGGTCGAAGTGGGCGCCGCGCAGGTCCCGCTCCTCCAGAAGCGGATCATCCTCGCGGCGCTCGACCGGGGAAAGCCGGCGATCACCGCGACACAGATGCTCGAGTCGATGGTGCAGCGCCCGGAGCCGACGCGGGCCGAGGCCTCGGACGTGGCGAACGCGATCCTCGACGGGACGTCCGCGGTCATGCTCTCCGCCGAGACGGCGATCGGCGCGTACCCGCTCGCCGCGGTCGAGACGATGGCGAGCATCGCGCGCGCGGTCGAGCCGAGCCTCGGCTACCGCCACCAGCTTCCCGGCGCCGAGGAGGCGCCGACCGTCGGGCAGGCGATGTCGAATGCGGCGTGCGACCTCGCCGAGGCGCTCGCCGCCAAGGCGATCCTCGTCCCGACCTTCACCGGCCGGACCGCGTGCGCCGTCGCGCGCCTGCGGCCACGGCGGCCCATCGTGGCGCTGACGCACGTCGCGACCTCGCTCCAGCACATGGCGATCGAGTGGGGGGTCACGCCCCTCGAGATCCCGGAGTCGACCGACGTCGACGACCTCTGGCGCAACTCGATCGAGGCCGCGCGCGAGGCCGGGATCGTCAGCGCCGGCGACCGGGTCGTCCTCACAGCCGGCACCGCGGTGAACATCCCCGGCTCGACCAACGTGATCAAGGTCGACACGGCGTAGGCCGATGCCAGTGCCCGGCTGGGTCGCGGAGCGTGGCTTGCGGCTCGTTCGCAAGCGCGGCCGAGACACCCCGATACACCCTGATACACCCCCAGGGGCACTCCCGTGTCCCTGAAGACACGGTATCGGCGATCGGCTCACGCATGGGTGCCGACTTCATGCCGACTTCGTGCCGAGCTGGTGCCGAGCTGGTGCCAAGCTGGCCATCGGGTCGCGGCAGGGAGCCGGCGCCGGGCGTGGAACACGTGGAGGCCATGGCGGGGAGAGCCTCGAGGAAGACGCGTCCCAAGAGCCGGATCTCGCGGTCGAAACGGCGGCTGCGGCTCCTGTGGGCAGTCGCGCTCCTCGGGCTCGTCTCGTACCTGTACTACCACCCGCTGGCGTCGTATCTCGAGACGCGCAGCGAGCTGGCAGCGCAGCGGGCGCACGTCGAGACCCTCCGGATCACGAAGGCCGAGCTCGAGCTCCGGCTCGTGAACGCGACAAGCCTCGAGGCGACGCAACGCGAGGCCCGGCGGATCGGCTTCGTGCTTCCGACCGAGCAGCTGTTCGTCGTCAAGGGGATCCCGGAGTGGCGCCGCGCCACCCGTAACCTGCGGAGGGATGGATGACGAAGCGGTCGTCGCTCGGCAGCTCGGGAGAGCTCCCCGAGCGTTCCTGCGCGTAGCTGCGCGCTGCCCGTTTGGTCTCCCGACAGTTACGGAGCAGGCACCGTACGACCGCGACGGCGAGCCGTTCCCGACGACGTACTACCTGACCTGCCCCCACCTCGTCGCCGCGCTCGCCCGCGTCGAGGCGGCGGGCGGCGTCGAGCGCTGGAGCGCCACGGCCGAGGAGGATCCGGAGCTCGAGGCGTCGCTCCTCGCCGCGACGGAGGAGCAGCGTGCGGTTCGCCGTGAGCTCGCGGGCGACCGTCACGGTCGCGACGGCGGCGCCTCGCTCGAGCTCGGCATCGGCGGCTCCGGGAACCCCGCCCGCCTGAAGTGCCTGCACGCGCACGCGGCCTACGCGCTCGCGCGGCCGGGGTACGTGCTCGGTGAGCGCATCCTCGCCGAGCTCGAGCCGCTGTGGCCCGCCCGCTGCTGCTCCCAGGCGTTCGTCGCCGATCTCTAGTCTGCGGGCGTGACCCCGGACGTCGAGAGCGCGAGGCGCGACTGGGACGACGCCTACCGCCGGCTCGAGGAGGCCTCGCGCGACCCCGCACGGGCGGACGGCCTGCGGATGCAGTTGCGCGCCGTGATGGAGGAGCTCCGCAAGCGCGTCGGCTCGACCTTCACGCTCGGCGAGCTGGCCGCCGAGTACCAGCGCGCCGACGTGTGGACGCGTGACGCGGTCGCCGCCGACGAGCTCGGCCCGCAGTGGCTGGCGACGCTCTCGATCGTCGAAGGGGCTGCGTTCCGGCTCTACGCCCGCGGCGCGGTCGACTACCAGCCGTGACCGAGCTTCCTCAGAGCCGTCCGCGACGCGAGCGGCCACGCAAGAGAAGCCGCCCTCGCCTGCGCATCGTCCTCGCGCTCGTGCTGCTCGTCTTCGCGTTCCTGCTCGGAATCGCGTTCGCGCAGACGCTCGACGAGCGGCCGGAGCAGGGCGATCTCGTGACGGACGTCCGCACGCTGACGCCGCTCGAACAGCAGACGCCCGCGAGAACGGTCACGGTCACCGTGACGACGCCGTAACGGCGTTAGAGCTCTTCGGACGCCTCGAGCAGGCCGCCGACGATGACGCCGATCGCGCAGATGAGGCTGAGCCAGATCCCGAGCGCGCGGCTCGCGAAGAAGAACTCCTCCGGGATCGAGATCAGGCGCACGAGCACGAGCACCGTCGCCACCGAGCCGATCGCGATCGCGACCAGGCTCTCCGGGATCGCCGCGGGGAGGTCGATGCCGAACTCGCGCAGCACCACGAGCAGAACCGCCAGGAGACCGAGGACGAGGACGACCTTGCCGATCGTCCCCGTGTGCCAGCCGAGCACGGACACGGTCGTCCCCACGCCCTCGCCGGTGTACCAGCCGGTGAGCGCGGACACGGCGAGCAGCAGGCCGAAGACGAATGTCAGCCGGCCGCCGAGGCCGGGCATGCCGCCGGCGCCGGCGAACGGGAGCCGGCCGCGCCGACGCTCGATCGGGCCGTCCATCGGGAGAAGAGTATGGGTTCGGCGGCGGCTGGCACGCCCCGAGGACGCGGGTCGTCCTCCGCGCGGCCCTTACAATCTCCGCGTGGCCAAGGTGGAGCCAACTGTTGCGGCCGAGGAGGAGGCGCCGCCACTCGACCCGCAGGCCGTCGAGCGCGCCTACCGGCTCCACCGAGCCCGCCGGGCGGCACGCGAGCGCTGGCACCGGGAGCGGCGCTGGGCGGGCCTGCGCTTCTGGCTCGTGCTCGTGCTCGTCCTCGCTGCGGCGGTCTTCTTCGCGGCGTGGACGCTCGACGAGATCGAGCGCCTGTTCGGGCTCTGACGATCATGCAGGGTGACAAGGGGAGCCGCGTCGCCCTCGGGGCGCTCGTCTTCGGCGCCGGGATCGGCGCGCTCGCGACCGAGATCACCGCCTCGCGCCTGCTCGCGCCCTACTTCGGCTCGTCCACCATCGTGTGGGCGAATCTGATCGGCATCGTCCTGGCTGCGCTCGCGGTCGGCTACTGGCTCGGCGGCCGCATCGCGGATCGGCGGCCGGAGCCGGCGCTCCTCGGCTTCATCGTCCTCGCGGCGTCGGTCTGCGTCGCGGCCATCCCCTTCGTCGCGGACCCGCTCCTCGAGCTCACCGTCGAGGGGCTCGACGAGGCGTCGGTCGGCGCGGTCGTCGGAAGCTTCCTCGCAGTCCTGCTCCTGTGCACGCCGCCGGTCTTGCTCCTCGGCATGGTGTCGCCCTTCGCGATCCGGCTCGCGGTCTCGAGCATCGAGACCGCCGGCGCGGTTGCGGGGCGGCTGTACGCGCTCTCGACAGCGGGCTCGCTTCTCGGCACGTTCCTCCCGGCGCTGGTGCTGATCCCAGCGATCGGGACGCAGCGGACGTTCCTCGTCGTCGCCGCGCTGATCGCACTCTCGTCGTGCTTCCTGCTCGGAGCCCGCTATCTCGTCGTTGCCGCCCTGCTCGCCGCGCTCGTGGCACTCCCGCCCGGTGTCGTGAAGCCGACGGAGGGGCTCATCCACGAGGAGACCTCGTACCACCAGTACATCCAGGTCGTCGAGCGCGAGGACGGCCGGCGGCTGCTGCACCTGAACGAGGGTGTCGCGGTGCACTCGGTGTGGCGCGCCGACACCGTTCTCACGGGAGGCGTGTGGGACGCGTTCCTCGCGGTGCCTCCGCTCCTCGGGCGGCCGCTCGAGCGGGTCGCGATCCTCGGCAACGCGGCCGGGACGACGGCGCGCGCGCTCGGCGTCTACTACCCCGAGGCCGAGGTGGACGGGGTCGAGCTCGACCCTGCGGTCAGCAGGGTGGGGCGCCGTTACTTCGGGATGGAGGACAACCCGCGCCTGACCGTCCACGACGCGGACGCGCGCCCGTACCTGCGCGCGACGGACGAGCGCTACGACCTCATCGTCGTCGACGCGTACCACCAGCCGTACGTGCCCTTCTATCTCGCCACGCGCGAGTTCTTCGCGCTCGCACGTGACCACCTGGCGCCGGGCGGGATCGTCGCGCTGAACGTCGCAGCCGTCCCCGACGACAAGCGGCTCGTGCAGGCGATCGGACGCACGGTGGCGGCCGAGCTCCCACAGGTGCTCGAGTGGCCGGCGCTCCGCTTCAACACGATCGTGCTCGGGCTCACCGAGCCCCTCGACGCCGAGGAGCTCCGGCGGCGCCTGCGCGAAGGCCCGGAAGACCTCGCGGTGCTGCGCGACCTGCTCGCGCGCGACGTCGCGCCCATTGACGCGGACGGGACGCCGTGGACAGACGATCGTGCGCCCGTCGAGTGGATCACCGACCGCATGATCGTCTCGTACGCAGCTGAGGGAGGCCGCCTGGAGGAGGACTACCTGCCCACCCGGCCGAAGAGCCCCTAACGCAATGAGCGTCGATGTCGCGAGGCGGCGCTGGACGCCGCGATGCTGCGTCCTCAGTCGCGCCCATACGTTGGGTATGGGCGCTCCTTGCGTCCTTGCCTCCCGGCGTCCATCATCCGCCTCGCGACGGGCGTCATTACGTTAGGAGCTCTACCATGATCGCCCTCGAGCGCCGAGCCGGGAGGCCGCTCCGGATCGGGCACCGGGGCGCAGCCGCGCTCGCGCCCGAGAACACCGTCGAATCCTTCCGCGCCGCCGTCGCGGCCGGAGTCGACCTCGTCGAGATCGACGTGCTGCAGCTCGAAGGAGGTGAGCTCGTCGTCGCGCACTCGGACGACCTGCACGAGGTCAGCCACGGCGTCGCGGCGGGGAAGATCGGCGCGCGGAGCGTTGCCGAGCTGCGTGTGCTCTGCCCGGAGCCTGCAGACGCTCGACGAGGCGCTCGCCTTCTTCGCGGTCGAGTCCCCCGAGACCGGCGTCCACGTGGATATCAAATCGTCCGGGGCCGTCGACGCCGTAGAGGCCGCTTTGCGCGGGTTCGGGCTCGTCGAGCGGAGCCTCGTGAGCTCGTCCCACGCGGGTGCGCTGCGTCGGCTCCGGCGGAGCGATCCAGGGATTCGCACGGGCATCTCGTTCCCGCGAGAACGGCTCGGCATCGGGGGGCGGGAGAGGCTCGCGCCTGCCGTGCGGGTTGGTCTGCGCAGCCTCCGGCCCGTCGGGCCCGCGCTCGTCCGTGTCCTCCTCGCACGCGCGCGCGGCTCCGTGCTCGTGCTCCATCACGAGCTCGTCACCGCCCGCGTGGTCGAGTGCGCGCACGCGCGCGGAGCGCCTGTCGTCGCATGGACCGTCGATACTGTCGAGGATCTCTCCCGCGTCGACGAAGCAGGGGTCGACGCAGTTGTGACGAACGATCCGTCGATTTTCGTATCTACACTGACGTCGTGAGAAAAGCGGGGAAAGCAATCGCGATCGGGCTCCTCGCAGCCCTTGCCCTGGCCGGAGCCGCGGCCGCGTTCGCGCTGGGCGCAGTGGCGGACCCGGGGACCGCGTCTCCGCAGCAGACGACCGAACCGCCGACGACCACGACGACCACCGAGCCGCCGACGACGACCACGCCTTTGCCGCCGAGGCAGCCGGGCATCCCGAGCGGGGTCACGATCGGCGGCATCGACGTCGGAGGCCTCCTGCCGTACCAGGCATCGGCTGCGGTGCGCGCGGCCTACGCGCGACCGCTCATCCTCGTCGCGACGCCGACCCGCCGATTCCGCCCGCGACCGTGGACCCTCGGGGCAACGCCGTACTTCAAGAAGGCCCTGAGCCGCGCACGCTGGGCTCGGCCGGGTGCGGCGATACCGCTGGACGTCAGCGTCTCGCGCGAGCGCGTCCGGAAGTACGTCAAGAGCCTCGCGCGTCAGCTCCGCGTCGCGCCGGTGGACGCGCGCATCGCCCTTCGCGGCGCCGCTGTGCGCGTGATCCCCTCGGTCGAGGGCCGCCGGATGCCGCTCTTCGCGAACGCGCGCACGATCCGGTCCGCGCTGGCCCGGAACAGCCGCGCGCCGATCTCGCTCACGCTGGCCGCCGTGAAGCCGAAGATCGCCGAGGACAGCCTCGGCGCCGCGATCGTGATCATGCGCGACTCGAAGCGGCTCCGGTACTTCCAGGGCTCGCGGCTCGTCCGCACGTTCGGCGTCGCGACGGGGCAGTCTCAGTTCCCGACCCCGACCGGCAACTACGAGATCGTGACCATGCAGCGCAACCCGTGGTGGTATCCGCCGCCGTCCGACTGGGCCGCGGACGCTGACCCGGTTCCGCCCGGTCCCGGTAATCCCCTGGGGACGCGGTGGATGGGCATCTCGGCGCCGTACGTCGGGATCCACGGCACGCCGGACGCGGCCTCGATCGGCTACTCCGCCTCGCACGGATGCGTGCGCATGCGCATCTCCGAAGCCGAGTGGCTGTTCAACCACGTCGAGGTCGGGACGCCGGTCTTCATCGTCTCGCTCTAGTGGTTGCGCAGCGCGCGAAGCTCGTCGCCCAGGGCATCGCGATCGGGCTCGTGGCGCTGCTCTTCATCCTGCTCGTGTGGGCGCTGGTCACCGATGAGGGAGGCGACGTCGCAGAGCGGGCCACGCGCGGAGACCTGCCCGAGGCTCCCGCGTTCGTGCTCGAGCGGCTCGACGAGGAGGGCGAGCTCGACCTAGCGTCGCTCCAGGGGAAGGCCGTGGTCGTCAACTTCTGGGCCTCGTGGTGCGCCCCGTGCAGGGAGGAGGCGCCGCACTTCGAGCAGGTCTGGCGCGATCGCCGCGCGCAAGGCGTGGTCTTCGTCGGCCTCGACTCGAGGGACTTCCGCGAGGATGCGCGCAAGTTCGCGCGGGACTACGACCTGACCTTCCCGCTCGTGTACGACGGCCCGGGTGACGTTTCGAACGAGTACGGCGTGAACGGCTACCCCGAGACCTTCGTGATCGACCGCGAGGGACGGGTGGTCGACGCCCTCGTCGGTCCGGTCACCTCCGAAGAAGACCGCGCGCGCCTGCGCGACGCGATCGACCGGGCGCTGGCGCTCGAGGCGTGATGCTGCGCGCGCTGGCGGCCGTCGTATGCGCACTTGGGTTGGGCGCCGGTGCGGCAGCGGCCGCCGAGCCGCCGCGCGCCGCCGACCTCGAGGCCGAGCTCGTGTGCCCGGTCTGCGAGACGACGCTCGACCAGTCGAACGCGCCGGTCGCCGAGAACATGAAGCTCTACATCCGCCAGCGCATCGCCGCGGGAGACACGGAGGACGAGATCAAGGACGCGCTCGTCGACCAGTTCGGCCCGGGCGTGCTCGCGAGACCGCCGGGGGGCGGGTTCGGTCTGCTCGCCTGGCTCCTCCCGCTGGCGGCGCTCGCCGGCGGTGCGATCGCCGCGGCGGTGCTCGTGCGCTCGTGGAGTCGCGGGCGAGCTTCTCCGGACGAGGAGCCGCTCGACCCCGAGCTCGAGCGCCGGGTCGACGAGGAGCTCGCGCGCTTCGAGGGCCCTTGAGCCTGTCGTCGGTCCCGGTCGCCTTCGTCGCCGGGCTCGTCTCGTTCCTCGCGCCGTGCGTGCTCCCGCTCGTCCCCGGCTACCTCTCGGCCGTGTCGGCGGTCGACGCGGAGCGGCTCGGCCAGCCGGGCACTGCGCGGCGCGTGGTCGTCTCGAGCATCCCGTTCGTGCTCGGCCTCATGGCGTTCTTCGTCGCTGCTCGGCATCGGCGCCGGGCTCGTCGGCGGTCGCCTCTTCGCCAACCAGTTCCTGCTGGAGAAGATCGCGGGCTTCGTCCTCGTCGTCTTCGGGCTCGCGTTCATGGGACTGCTGCCGTGGCCGGAGCGCTTGCTCGGCGCAGGGCTCGTGCAGGGGGCCCGGAGCCGCGGCTCGCGCTTCCTGCTGGGCGGCGCCTTCGCGATCTGCGCCGCGCCCTGCATCGGCCCGGTGCTCGCGTCCATCCTGGTGCTCGCCGGCTCCTCGGAGTCCGCGCTCGAGGGCGCCGCGCTGCTCGGCGTCTACTCGCTCGGGCTCGCGGTGCCGTTCGTCCTCGCGGGCGCGGTGTTCTCGCGTGCGATGGGCGCGTTCCGCTGGCTCCGCGACCACTACCGAACCATTCAGTTCGTGGGCGGCACCGTGCTCGTCGCCCTCGGGCTCCTGCTCTTCTTCGAGCGCTTCTACGTGCTGCGGATCTACCTCAACCGGTTCCTCGAGTGGCTCGGCCTCGAGCCGGCCTTCTGACACCGGGACAGCTCCGCCCGAGAGGCCAAGTTACAGCTTGCGCCTTGGTCTAGAGCCGCGGCTCTTCGAGACGCAGCGAGCCCGACCTGACGAGATCGAGGGCGCGGTGCACGTCCTCGAGCACGATGGCGACGTCGATCCCGCGGTGCGCCGGAGCGTACGGCCCGAGGCGCCGCGCGGCCTTTTCGAGCTGGCGCTCGCAGCCCGGGCGGTTGCCCCTGCCCGCGTGCAGCCAGGCGACCGAGACGTGGACGAGCCCCTGGAGGAAGTCGCGCTCCTCGGCGGGCGCCTCGCGCCACTCGTCCTCGAGCTCCTCGTGCGCCTCGAAGTACGCGCCGGCGCGGATCAGCTCCAGCCCTCGCTCCAGTCCCATCGGAGCGATTATCCGCGTCCGCCGAGGGTGGTAGATTCGCGGCCGTGGCCACGATCCTGCTCGTTGGGGTCGACCTCTTCTTTCGGACCAAGCTCGAAGGGCTTCTTCCTGCTCACCGCTTCGTCACGACCGAGAGCGTCGACGCGCCGGATCTCGTGATCGCGGACATCTCGCGCGTGGAGGCGGAGGACGTCGCGGACGCCTGGCCGGACGTCCCGATCATGGGGTTCACGAATCACACCGACCGTGCCGGCCTGCAGCGGGCGCATACCGCCGGCTTCGATCAGGTCATCGTGAAGTCGGCGCTCGTGGAGCGCGCGTCTCAGCTCGTGGACGAGCTCACCGGGGCGACAGAGGCCGGTCTGGACGCCTGACCGCGCTGGTTAGACTCGACTGAGTCGTGACGTACATCATCGCCGAGCCCTGCATCGACATCAAAGACCTCTCCTGCGTCGACGTCTGCCCGGTCGACTGCATCCACGTATTCGAGCGGATCCTGATCATCGACCCGGAGGAGTGCATCGACTGCGGCGCGTGCGAACCGGAGTGCCCGGTGGAGGCGATCTTTCCCGAGGACGCGCTTCCGGACAAGTGGAACGCCTTCGTCGAGATCAACTACGCGTTCCCCGAGCCCGAGAAGATCAACTCGCTCACGAACGCGTACGCGACCGAGCACAACGTCCAGAACCCGCCGCTCGAGTAATCAGGCGGGAAGCAGGTACGCGCACGGGCGCGGGTCGCCGGGCAGCGGCGACGGCGCGATCTTCGTTACGCGAAAGCGCTGGTCTCCGTCCTCGACCTCTGAGCCGACCTCGGGTGGATCGCCCGCCCGCTCCTCGAGCGTGTAGCCCGAAGTCGACCAACGAAAGAGCAGATGCGCGCCGCGGCCGTTCTCGTCCATGCCTCGGGAAAGGTTAACGGCGCGCGGCCGACGGAGGCAGCTCCACGCGCACCTTCGAGCCGCGCGGGTAGCGGACCTCCGAGCTGAAGCGGGCATTCAACGTCGCCGCGCGCTCGGCCAGCGCCTCGAGGACGGCGCTACGGCGCTCGGGCGGGCCGTCGTCCGAGACGACGAGCTCGGCGCCTCCGCCCGCGGTCGCGTGCAGCCCGACCTCGATCCGCGTCGGGGCTCCGCGCCGCACCGACTGGTCGATCGCCTCGCGGAGGATCTGGTAGAGGGCAGTCTGCGCGTGCTCGCCGAGCTCGTCCCCGTGCTTCACATCGAGGTCGATCTCCACGTCGTGCCGGGACGCGTACCGCCGGCCGAGCGCGCCGACGGCGGCTGCGAACCCGAGCTCGCGCAGCACCTTCGGCTCCAGGTCCTCGCAGAGGGCGCGGAGCTCGCGGCTCGCGTCGCGCGAGAGGTCGAGCCCCCGCTCGAAGATCTCATCTGCGCGATCGCTCTCACCTGCCCGCAGCGCGGCGAGCCCGGCGTCGACGATCTGCGCGATCGCGGCGATGTGCTGCACGGGGCCGTCGTGGAGCAGCTCGGCGAGGCGCCGGCGCTCCTCCTGCTCGGCCAGGATCCGCTCGGCGAAGAGCGCCCGCTCGGCGTCGTCCGCCCGGAGAGGCTCGGTGCTCAATCGATCATCGCCTCGCGCAGCGCGATGGCGACCGCTTGCGTGCGGGTGTCCGCCTCGAGCTTCGCGAGGATGTGCCGGACGTGGCTCTTCACGGTCTCCTGGCTGATGAAGAGCTTGTCCGCGACGTCGACGTTCGACATGCCGTCGGCGAGCAGCTGGAGGATCTCGCGCTCGCGCGGCGTGAGGATGTCGGCGCTGCTCTTGCCGGCGACGAACTCGGCCATCAGCCCCGGGTCGACGAAGGTCTCGCCCGCGGCGACCTTCTCGATCGCGCGCAGGAGGGTCTCGTGCGGCGTCTCCTTGAGGATGTAGCCGCGCGCGCCCGACTCGAGGCTCCGCTGGAGGAGCGAGCGCTCGCCGTACGCGGTGAAGACGAGGACGGCCGTCCCGGGGACGCGCTGGAGGAGGAGCTCGGTCGCCTCGAGGCCGTCCATGTCCGGCATCCGCAGGTCCATGATCACGACGTCGGGGCGGCGCCTCTCGGTCAGCGCCACCGCCGACGCGCCGTCGGACGCCTCGCCGATGACGCGGATCCGGGGCGAGCGCGAGAGCGCGAGACGGAGTCCCTCGCGGACGACTTCGTGGTCGTCGGCGAGCAGGCACGTGATCTCATCGGCCACGCAACGATTCTACGAGGCGCCTCGGGCGGTTCCTGCTTTACACCGCCAAAGTCAGCTGCTCCCCTCGCGCGGGCTCCCGGCCCTGGCGGGCCACGCGGCGGCGTGGCGACGGGATCGAGCGGGAGATCGCGCGCACGTGCTGGATCGTCGGGCGCGTGACCGTGGCGGGCAGGTACGCGCGCTCGGCGAAGAGCGCCTCGTAGCGCGCGACCTCCTCGGGCCAGTCCTGCGCGAGTGCCTCCAGGAAGTGCTCGCGGACGCCGGGCCGCAGGTGGACGACGCTCGCCCAGATCCCGCGCGCGCCCGCGGCCCGGGCCGCGCGCACGACCTCCTCCAGCTGTTCGGGGCGGTCGGAGAGGCCGGGCAGGATCGGCGCCATGCCGACGCCGACGTCGATCCCGGCCTCCGAGAGTCTCCGGACCGCCTCGAGCCGGCTCCGCAGGCGGCGCGGTGCCGGGCTCGGTCGTCCGCCAGACGCGCTCGTCGAGCGTGGGCACCGAGAAGTAGACGCTGACCCCGACCGACGTCGACGCCTCCTGGAGGACGTCGACGTCACGCACCACGAGGGGCCCGCGGGTGACGATCGAGAACGGCGTGCCCGAGCGCGCGAACTCGAGGAGGCAGGCCCGCGTGAGCCGGAACCGGCCCTCGGCCGGCTGGTACGGGTCGGTCGCGGTCCCGAGCGCGACCTCGTCCCGCTCCCACGACGGCCGCGCGAGCTCCCGGCGCAGCACGTCGGCGACGTTCGTCTTCACGCGAATCGAGCGCCCGTAACCGTCGTCGGAGGGCCGGTCGGCGCGCTGCTCGAAGTGCCGCACGTAGCAGAACGTGCACCGGTGGACGCAGCCCATGTACGGGTTGAGCGACCACTTGAATGGCATGCCGCGCACAGGGTTCAGAGCTGTCTTGCATGGCTCGATCCGATACTCGGACCCGCATCGGTCGAGGATAGAACATACGTTCGATCGGAGCAAGGGAGGCAGACCGAGCAGCAGCACGGAGATTTGCGAGTTCGCTCTATCGCCCGGCTGAGCGGCCGCGAAGGGCCTAGGATCGGGCCGTGGTGGGCGCGGTGTCCGAAGTCCCCGTGCCGGGTGTCGCCCACGGCGGGATCATCGCCGAGGCGCGCGACACTAGGCACGCGCGTTCAACTGGTCTAGCGTTGTCGCGTCGACGCGGAGGGAGCGCATGATGCGCATCGAGTCATCGGTCACGGCGATCTCGTGGATCCCGTCCGAGGCGGTCGAGGGGATGCCGCGGCTGCCCTTCGAGCACGGGATCGCGACTCTACGACGAGCCGCCGCCGGGCCGGCTGGAGCCCGACGACCTGGATCGTCTGTTGGCGGAGAACCGCTTTCGGGAGGCAAACGAGCTCAAGGCCTGGATCGAAGTCGACGACGGCAGGATCGTCACGCATGGACAGGAGGGGCGAGGCCTCGTCGGCTCGACGAAGTTCCGCTTCGGCCGCTGGGGGATGACGATCCCGGGGGTCGGCTTCGACGTCCTCCGCTCCGAGCCCGAGATGAGCGAGGAATCCGTCCGCTTCGTGCAGACAGTCGGCGGGCGCGCGGGCTTCCCGCAGCCGCGGCGCGTGCGCGGGAAGCCGTTCTTGCGCATCCACTCCGCGACGGCCTGGACGTCGCTCGGGCTCACGATGCGGGCCGACGGCTCCTCTTGGCACGAGATCGTCGCTGCGAGCCCGTTCCCGCGGCATTGGATCTACGACCAGAACGGCGACCTGATCGCCAAGTCGGGCACGGTCGACTTCAAGAGGTGGTACAGCGACGCACACGGCGACGACACGCCGTGGGGCGCGGAGGAGTCGCCCTCCTTCATCGCCGCCGGGAGACCGCGCTCGAGCGGGCGCTCTCGCACAAGTTGATGAAGGGAGAGAGCCTCACCGAGCGGCGCTCGCTCGAGCCGGGCGAGACGCTCGTCGAGCAGGGCCAGACCGGCGAAGAGCTGTATCTGCTGCTCGACGGCTTTCTCGCAGTCGAGGTAGACGGTGAGGCGATCACCGAGATCGGCCCCGGGGCGATCCTGGGCGAGGGCGCGTCGCTCGGGGACGGCACGCGAACGGCGACGCTGCGCGCAATGGTGCCGTGTCGCGTCGCGCCCATCCCGGCGAACCTCGTCGAGTTGCACGAGCTCGAAGCGATAGCGGCCGGCCGTCGGGAGTAGCGGCCCGCCGGCCGTGCGCCTGGCGGTCGGGCGCGCGCTAGTGCCCTTTCGCCTGGGATTCGGGGCGCAGAGCAGCCCGAGCGGGAACCTCTAGTACCGGTGCCAAGGAAGGTGGGACTCCTACACTGTCGCCGACTCCTCTCCCCGGGTCGCGAGCCGCCGCACGGTCGCGAGCAGGCGTCTCGGTGGCGCCAGCGATCGGGCAACTGCGCTCGAGCTCGTCGACGTCCCCGCGAGCCGTCGTCGACCTCCCAGCTCGTACTGCGCGGAGTTGGTCGCGGCGTAGAGGCGGACGAGCGCCAGCGCGTTCACTCGGCGAGCCAGAAGTGTGGATCGAGGTCACCCTCTACGCAGCCGGGGCCGAAACACTGCTCGCCCGCATCCTGGACCCTTCCCGACGAAGTTGACGAGGTCATGCTCGTTGGACACAACCCCGGCCTGATGGACGTGTTGCTGCTGCTCGCTGCGCCGGGCAAACTCCGAGACCGGGCGAGCGAGAATGTCCCGGCAGGGGCGCTCGCGGCGCTCGAGGCGGACGTCGTACGCTGGGCCGACGTTGCTCCCGGCGAGGCCTGGCTGACGGAGTTTGTAGTGCCGCGGGAGCTCAAGTAGTCCCGAGGGACAAGCGGAGGCTCTCGCGCCCGAGTGTCGGCGTCGGGAGATTGCCGTGCCCACGCAGGACCAGGCAGAGCTCCAAGTCCGCGTCCTTCTGACGATCGCGACCTCGAGCCGTCCTAGTCGAGTGCTCGTCCCTCGGTCGCGAAGGCTTTCACTTCGTCTGCTCCGAGGTGTGCCTCGAGCTCCGGCAGGAAGCGCTCCAGGACGGGCGCTTCGTACTCGTCCGGAGCCTCGTCACCGCGGGCAGCGTCTGCGGCGCCGAGCATGCGGGCCGCCGTCGCGTAGGAGCCCTGTGCCACCGCCGTTGCCGCCAGGACCACCAGACATCGAGCCCGCGACCGGTCGTCTCCGAGCTCCGTGTAGACGTCGCGGCTCTCACGTGCGCGGGTCGCGGCGTCCTCGACCTCGCCGTCAACGAGCGCGATCTCGGCGAGCAAGAGCTGGGCTGCCGCTATGAACGCGGCCTCGCCGAGGTCTCGCGCCTGTCCCAGCGCGTCGTCGAACTCCCGGCGTGCGCGCGCGAGGTTGCCGCCGTGGTACGCGGTGAGCCCGAGGTTGTAGACGGCGTCCAAGACCAGAAGCGGGTCGCCGAGCCGCTTGCGAAGGACAACGGCTTCCTCGTATCGGGTCACCGCCAGCTCGTGCTCGCCTCGGGCCGAATGGACGTCGCCGAGCGCAGTCAGCGCTGCCGACGCGGCCTTGTCATCGTCGAGGTCGGTCGCGATCGCCACGGCCTCCTGCGCGACCTGCTCCGCTCGCTCGATCTCGTCGCGCCTCAGTGCCACGAAGCTCAGGTATGCGAGGACGCGCACTTCCTCGACGGCCTGGCCGCTTGCGTGGTACAGGTCTCGCGCCTCCTCGAGCATTGTTCCGGCGGCCTCCCAGTCACTCTGCGCAGCAGCTTGGTGGGCTGCCGTTCTCAGGCCCGCCGCGCGCACGTCGGTCGGCACGTCATGTGCGAGCGCCAGGGCCATGGCGAGCCAGCGTCGCGCCTCGCCGACGTGCGCATGTGCACGCCAGAAGCGCTCGAGCGCGGAGATGGCACGAAGCGCGTCCGCGACGCGGCCGGCAGCGAGTAGCCAGTCGAGCGCCGCCCGCAGGTTGTCGAGCTCGTGCTCGAGGCGCTCGTACCCCTGCGCCTGGTCAGGCCCGGCGAGCTCGGCCTCCGCGGCGGTCGCGCGCTCGAGGAAGCGCTCCGCGTGCCGGCGCCGCAGGTCGTCGAGCTTCCCGTCAGAGGCAAGCCGCGCGAGCGCGTCCGCGCGCACGGTCTCGAGCATGAACAGCCGCACCTCGCCGTCGGAGACGTCGCTCCGAAGGAGGCTCCCGGTCACGAGCCCCTCGAGGTCGGAGAGGAAGGTCGGGGAGCCGGACAGCGCACGCGCGTCGTCGAAGGAGCAGCCTCCGGTGAAGACGGCGAGCGTCTGGTGCAGCTCCTGTTGGCTCTCGCTCAGGAGGCTGTAGCTCCAGTCGATCGTCGCGCGCAGCGTGCGCTGCCGGGCGGGGAGGTCGACCGGACCCTCCATGTCGAGCGTGAGCCCCTCGTCCAGCGCGAGCAGGAGCTGCGGGGCGGGAGGACGGCGAGCCGCGCGGCGACGAGCTCGATGGCGAGCGGGAGCCCGTCCAGGCGCCGGCAGATCTCCCGTACCGCGGGCAGCACGTCCTCGTGCAGGATCACCCCGCGCGCCGCGGCGAGCTCGGAGAAGAGGGTCGAGGCGTCGTAGACGGACAGCGGCCGGAGCGGTACGACGTGCTCGCCGGAGAGGCGGAGCGGCGCGCGGCTCGTGATCAACAGGTCGAGGTCCGGCGCGCGGTCGAGAAGCGTGGAGATGTACCCGGCCGCAGCGGTCAGGTGCTCGAAGTTGTCGAGGAAGAGCAAGCGCGCCCGTGCCCGCGAGCGTCTCGGCGACACTCTCCATGACAGGCCTGCCGTCGGCGTCACGCACGCCGAGCACATGGGCGATCGTGGCCGGACGAGCTCGGGATCGGACACAGGCGCGAGGCCGACGAGGTGCACCGGTCGCTCGACCGCGCTCAGGCGGCGATCTCGAGCGCGAGCCGGCTCTTGCCCGCGCCGCCAGGTCCGGTGAGCGTGACGAGCCGCACGTCCGTGCGGTTCAACAGCGACAGCGTCGAGGTCAGGTCCTCGCGGCTGCCGACCAGGCGGTGGTGGAGCGCCGGCAGCGCCGAGCCGCCGAGCGTGCGCAGGGCGCGAACCCCTCCTGCAGACCGGCGGCGACGAGTTGGAAGAGCTGCTCGGAGCCGGGATGTCCTTCAGCCGGTGGCTCCCGAGCGGGCGGAACGAGAGCTCGGGATCGGCGTCGCCGACGAAGTCACGGGTCGCCCTCGAGACCACGATCTGACCGCCGTGTGCGGCGGCGCAGATCCTCGAGGCGACGACGACGTCCATCCCCATGTAGCCCTCGTCCCCGAGGTCGGGCTCGCCCGTGTGGATCCCGATCCGCAGGCGCACGACGCCGTCCGGCGGCCACGGCTCCTTCTCCAGCGCGCGTTGGAGCTCCGTCGCCGCGAGCACCGCCTCGCGCGCGCGGGCAAACGCGAGGAAGACGCCGTCGCCGGCCCAGTCGACCTCGCTGCCCGCTGCGGGTCGCAGCTGCCTCGCGGACGAGCTCGCGCAGCCGGGCACGCACCGGCGCGAACCCGCCTCGGAGCGAGTTCAGGAGCCGCGTCGAGCCCTCGATGTCCGCGAACAGCAGCGTGACGGTCCCGCTGGGCAGCCTCGTGCCCGGGTGGCCCGTTACAGACATGACCGAGCGAGTCTACAGAAGCAGAACGTGCACCGGTGGACGCAGCCCATGTACGGGTTCAGCGACCAGCGAAACGGCATCCCGCGCACGGGGTTGAGCGCGGATCTGCACGGCTCGAGCCGGTACTCGGCGCGCATGAGCCGAGTATAGAACATATGTTCGATACCGGTCGCGGAGGTAGAGTCGCGCGCCATGGACGAGCTCGAGGGCGGGATCCGCCGCGTCACGCTGCCGCTGCCGACACGCCCCGGGCACGTGCACGCGTACCTGCTTCCGGGTGACGAGGGGTGGATCGTCGTCGACACCGGCATCGGCCTGCCGGACGCGAAGGAGACGTGGGCGGCCGAGCTCGCCAAGGTCGACGGGCCCGTGTCCGCGGTCTTCGTCACGCACTTCCACCCGGATCACATCGGGGCCGCCGCCGACCTGCACGAGCTGACCGGCGCGCCCGTCCATCAGGGCGCGCTCGACTACGCGCAGTGCGAGCTCGTGTGGGGGAACCCGGCGTGGTCGGAGCGGCTGCTCGACTGGTTCCAGCTCCACGGCACGCCGGACGACGTCACCGCGGAGCTCGTCGGCCAGAGTTCCCTCTACCGCCCGTATATCCGCTATCAGCGCGACCCGCTGCTCATGCGCGAGGGTGAGAGTCTCGACGGGTGGGAGCTCGTCGCGGCGGCGGGACACGCGGACGGCCAGCTCTGCCTGCTGAAGGACGGGGTGCTGATCGCGGCCGATCACCTCCTCGACCGCATCACGCCGACGGTCGGGCTCTGGCCGGCGAGCCGGCCGGATCCGCTCGGCGACTACCTCGCGGCACTCGACCGCACGCAGGAGCTCGACCCGCGCGTCGCATACGCCGGCCACGGCGAGCCGATCGCGGATCCGGCGGGGCGCGCGCGCGAGCTGCAGGAGCATCACCGCCTCCGGCTCGAGGAGACGGTCGCCGCGCTCGACACGGAGCCGCGGACTGGCTACGAGCTTTCGTTTGCGCTCTTCGGAGACGACCTCAAGCCTGTGAGCAGGCGTTTTGCGATCGCCGAGACGCTCTCGCACGCCGAGCGCCTCGTGCTCGAAGGTGCAGCCCGGCGAGGGGAGATCAGCGGGACCGTCACCTATACTGCGGCCTGATCGATGGTGGACGACCACCCGCCTAGTACCGGCGCCCCTATTGGGGCGTCTCTTGTCAGCGAGCAAGTTCGCCGACCCCGACGATCGAGGGTCGGATGAGCACGCCTCTCCGGATCATCGTGGTCTTCGTGCTCGTGCTCGGGAACGCGATCTTCGTCGCCGCGGAGTACGCCCTCGTGACCGCGCGGCGCGGCCGCCTCGAGAGGTGGGCGGAGCGGCGCGGTGGTCGCGGTGCGCGGACGGCGCTCCGGCTGATGGACGACCCCGTGCGCTTCATCTCGACCGTGCAGGTCGGGATCACGGTCTCCGCGATCCTCATCGGCGCCATCGGCGAACCGTTGATCTCCGACCTCATGGAACCGCCGCTGTCGACGACCGTCTCGTTCCTGATCGCGTTCGCGATCCTGACCTACCTGTCCGTCGTGCTCGGCGAGCTCGTCCCCAAGGCCGTTGCCTTGCAGAAAGCCGAGGTGCTCGCAATGTCGCTCGCCGTCCCGCTCGACCTGCTCGCGCGGATCGCGTACCCGGTCGTCTGGACGCTTCAGGTGTCGGCGAACGTCGTTCTGCGACTGCTGCGCGTGCGACCCGCGCCCGCGGGGATGATCGCCTACACGCGCGAGGACATCCGCCACAGCGTCGCCGCCGCCGAAGACGTCGGCGAGCTCGAGCAGGCGGAGGAGGAGATGCTCTACAAGGTCTTCGACTTCGCCTCGAAGGAGGTCTCCGCGGTCATGGTGCCGCGCCCGGACGTCGTCGCCATCGCGGCGGACATGCCGCCCGAGGAAGCCCTCACGACCGTGGTCGATTCGCCGTTCACGCGGTACCCGGTCTTCCGGGACTCGCTCGACAACGTGATCGGCATCCTCCACGTGCGTGACCTCTTCGCGGCGATGCACGACCTCGGCATCTCGGCGGTGAAGCTCGAGTCGATCGCGCGCCCGGCCTTCGTCGTGCCCGAGACGAAGGACCTCGCCGCGCTGCTCGCCGACTTCCGGCGGGAGAAGCAGCACATGGCAATCGTGGTCGACGAGTACGGGGACGTGGACGGGATCGTCACGCTGGAGGACGTCCTCGAGGAGATCGTCGGTGAGATCGAGGACGAGTTCGACCTTCCCGACACCTCGATCGAGCGGATCGACGACACACATATCCGAATCGAGGGCACGTTCACGATCGACGATTTCAACGAGCAGTTCGGAACGGACCTCGAGCAGGACGACTTCCACACGATGGCCGGGCTGGTCTTCGGCGAGCTCGGGCGCGCGCCCGAGGTCGGGGACCTGGTCGCCGTCGACGGGCTGCGCCTTCTGGTTGTCGAGGTCGAGGGCACGAGGATCGTGAAGATCGAGGTCGAGTTCGGGGTCGAGCCGCCGGCCGACGAGCCGGAAGCTGCATAAGCCAACCGTGGAAACCACAGCATCGCGGCGGCGTAGCCGACGCCTTCAGGGATTTCCGCGCGGCCGGAATCCCCGCTCGGGGATTCCGGCCTTGCGCACGAGAACATGAGACCACGCGAGCAGTCGCCGCTCTCGCATCGCGACTTCGCTCTCTACTTCGCCGCGCAGATAACCGAGAGCTTCGCGCTGACGATGGCGACGGTCGCCATCGGCTGGCAGGTGTACTCGGTCCGGGAGAGCCCGCTCGACCTCGCGCTCGTCGCGCTCGCGGAGTTCCTCCCTCTCCCTCTGCTCGCGCTGCCCGCGGGGCACCTCGCGGACCGTCTGCCGCGGCGGCGGCTGTGGACCTCGATGATCGCGCTCGACACCCTCGTCCTCTGCGGGCTGCTCGCGGTCACGCTGTCCGGCGCCGGGGAGGTCTGGCCGTTCTTCGCGCTCGCGTTCGTCCAGGGGATCGGGAGCGCGATCGGGGCGCCTGCGAGCCGGGCGCTGATGCCCTCGCTCGTGCCGCAGGAGATCCTCGTCGCGGCGCTCGCGCAGCGCTCGATCGGTTTCCAGCTCACCGTGGTCGCCGGACCTGCGGTCGGCGGTCTCCTGTTTGCGATCGAGGACACGCTGGTCTACATGGTGGGGATCGGGCTCTCGCTCGTTGCGCTAACGCTCGCGCTCACGGTTCGCTCGGGGCGCGTGCCCGCGGGAGACGGCGCCGCGGATCTGGGGGACGTGCTCGCGGGCGTGCGCCTGATCCGCAGGACGCGCGTGCTGTTCGGCGCGATCTCGCTCGACCTGTTCGCCGTGCTCCTCGGCGGCGCGGTGGCGCTGCTCCCGATCTTCGCGAAGGACATCCTCGAGGTGGGGCCGACGGGTCTCGGGCTTCTGCGCGCGTCGCCCCCGGCCGGCGCGTTCCTCGCCGCGCTCGTGCTCGCCCGCCGTCCGATCCGGCAGCGTGCGGGGCCGACGCTCTTCATCGTCGTCGCCGGGTTCGGCGTCTCGATGATCGTGTTCGGGCTCTCACGGGCGATGTGGTTGTCGATGCTCGCTCTGGCGGCGGGAGGCGCGTTCGACCTCGTGAGCATGGTGCTACGAGCGACCATCCTGCCGCTCGTCACTCCGGACGAGCTGCGCGGGAGAGTGAACGCGGTCGAGATGGTCTTCATCAGCGCCTCGAACGAGCTCGGCGCGTTCGAGTCGGGTGTCGCGGCTGCGCTCATCGGCGCAGCGCCGGCGGTCGTCATCGGAGGCGTGGCGACGATCGTCGTCGCGGGGCTGTGGTGGAAGCTCTTCCCGGCGCTCGCCCGTGTGGACCGGCTCGACGAGCTGAAACCGGTGGCGCTCGAGCCGACCTGACGCCCCGCGTGAAGGAATCCGGGACTCGCGTCGTCTAAGGAGAACATGACCGCTGTGACGGCCCGAAGCGACGTACCGGCGCCCGAGGAGACAGAGCTCGAGCTCGCGCGCACGGGCGATCACGAGGCCTTCGCCGCGCTCGTCCGGCGCTACGACCAAGGGCTGAGAGCGCTGGCCTACCGGATCCTCGGCGACCGCGACCGCATGGACGACGCGCTCCAGGAGGCGTACGTACGCGCGTACCGCGCGCTTGCACGGTTCCGTGGAGACTCGACGCTCGCGACCTGGCTCTATCGGATCGTCTACAACGTCTGCCAGGAGGAGCTCCAGCGTTCGAGCCGCCTCCGCCTCGTGCAGCCCGAGGACGGTGCCGAGCCACAGGACGCCTCGCCGGGTGTCGCCGAGACGGTCGAGCTGCGTGCCCGGCTCGCCGAAGCGCTCACCGCGCTCGCGCCGGAGGACCGCGCCGCAGTGCTCCTCGTCGACGCCCAGGGCTTCGACTATCGCGCCGCCGCCGAGATCCTCGACGTCCCCGAGGGGACGATCGCGTCGCGCCTCAACCGGGCACGCTCGCTGCTGCGCAGCGCTCTGACGGACGAACCGGAAGGAGATCGAGACCGATGACCGAGAACACTGCGACTTACCGTGACGAAGAGCTCGGCGACGCGCTGCGTGCGCTCGAGACCCCCGAGCACGGGCCCGGATTCGACGCCGAGCTCGGTCGGCGCCTGGCTGGCGAGCGGCCCGGCGCGACCGACGCTCGGCGCCCCGGGCATGGCCGCCTGAGCCGGCGCCGCATCGGCTCGATCCTCCTGGCTGCCGCCGTCGCCGTGCCGGCGGTCGTCCTCGGCGTGCAGGCTGTCGGCTCCGACGCCCCGACGGACTGGTCCGCCGCAGTCGGTGACCTTCCGGCGCTGGCGCCGGGCGAGCCGCGGCCGCAGGCCGCCTCCACCACCTCGTTGATCGTGCAGGTGTCGCGGGAGGACCTCGTCTCGGAAGCGACCCGCGTCTTCGTCGGCACCGTCGTCGCCGAGGGCGGCTCGGAGTTCGTCGACCCGGAGTACGAGGACCCCAATCTCATCCGGATGACCGTGCATCGCGTGCGCTTCGATGTCGAGCGCACGCTGCGTGGCGAGGATGCCTCGGCGCTCGACTTGACCATCGCCGACTCGAGCCTGGAGGCCGACGTCTTCGAGGTCGGGGATCGCCTGCTCGTCTTCGCGAATCCCAACCGCTTCGGCGAGCTCGCCGTCCCGGGCCTCGCCCCCATGGGCGACTTCCAGGGTGCGTTCCGGGTGGGCGACGACGGGACCGCGCGGAACGAGGGGAGCGGTGTGACGTTCGACGTCGACGAGCTCGAGTCGGAGCTCCAGACGCCGTAGCCATCCATCCGTCTGTGAGTCCCATGTCGGCCAAGGCCGCACGATCCCTCGCGGCGAAGGTCGCGGCCCGCTCGCGGCGCTAGCGCCGCGCGTCGGCGAGCAGGCGTTCCGCGCCGACGCTGCGAATCGAGGCGTCCACGAGCTCGACCGGGTGGAGCGCCGGCAGCGGCTGCTTCGCGCGGCGGAGCGCCTGCGCGACCTGCACGAGGCAGCCCGGGTTCGCGCTCGCGTAGGCCTGCGCGCCCGTCGCGAGGACGTGCGCGGCCTTGCGGTCGCCGAGCTCGCGCGCCGCGTCCGGCTGCGTGACGTTGTAGATGCCGGCCGACCCGCAGCAGAGGTCCTGCTCCGCCGGCTGCGCGACGTCGACGCCCGGGATGCGCTCGAGCATGTCGAGCGACGCGAGCGGGAGCCGCTGGGCGTGCCGCACGTGGCAGGGATCCTGGAGCGCGACCCGGAGCCCGAGAGGATGGCGCGACGCCCGGGGGCGTGTCTCCCGGAGGAGCTCTCCGAGGTCTCGCACCTTGTCCGCGAAAGCCGCGCCCTCCTCGTCTCCGAGCAGCCAGCCGAGCTCCTTCAAGTGCGAGCCGCAGCCGGACGAGTTCACGACGACGAGCTCGACGTTCTGGAACTTCGACACGAGCCTCCGCGCGAGGATCTTTCCCTCCGCGAGCCGGCCCGCGTGCACCGACAGCGCGCCGCAGCAGCCCTGCGGCGGGGCGACGACCTCGAACCCGTCGGCGGCGAGCACGCGGATCGTCGCGGCGTTCACGTCCGGGAAGACCGCGCTTTGGACGCATCCTGTGAGGACGCCGACACGCGCTCGGCGCGGGCCGGACGCAGGCGTGACGGCGGGGATCTCCGCGCGCGCACGCCAGCTCGGCGCCATCTCGACGAGTGGCCGAAAGCTCTGCGGGAGCGGCAGCACCCGCCCGAGCGGCGCCAGCCGCATCGCCGTCCGCATGCGGCCCGGGTGCGGGAGGACGCGGAAGAGCAGCCACCGGAGCAGGCGGTCGCTCCACTCCCGCTCGTGCTCACGCTCCACGGCCGCGCGCGTCGTCTCGATCAGCCGGTCGTAGCGCACGCCCGACGGGCACGAGCTGACGCACGCCATGCAGCCGAGGCAGCGGTCGAAATGCGTCGTGACGGTCGCGTTCAGCGTCAGCGTCCCGTCGATCCGCGCGTCCATGAGGCTGATGCGGCCGCGCGGCGAGTCCGTCTCCTGGCCCCAGAGGACGTACGTCGGACAGGTCGGGAGGCAGAATCCGCAGTGGACGCAGTCCGCTGTGAGCTCGGGGATCACGCGCCGAGGACTCCGTGCGGGTCGAGCTGGTGCGCGATGCGGTCGAGGAGCGCATGCACGGCCTCGTCGTCCTCTCGTGCCGTGGCTGCGGGCGTGTACGCGACTCCTGCCGCGGGGCGTACGACTGCCTCGTCGAGGCCGGCGAGCGTCTTTCCGAGCCCGCCGGGGTCGAAGCGGATCCTGCCCCTTGCCTCGGCCTGGCGGGCGCGCGACTCGTCCCAGGTCTCGGGCCCGACTTCGTTCCCGCCGACGAGGCGCCGCGCGCTCTCGAGCTGCGCCTCCACCGCTCGCTCGGACCCTTCGAAGAGCACCGCGACTCGGCCGGGGTGGAGGACGTCGAGCGCGCTCGGCTGGAGCTGCGAGCGGAGGAGGGCCGCGACCGCGCGCGGCGCGTCCTCGGTCTCGACGACGAGCGTCCGCGTCGCCTTCGGCAGCGGGTGGAGCCGGAAGCTCGCGCGCGCGATCAGCGCGAGGCGCCCGCGTGAGCCGCAGACGAGCCGCGCGAGGTCGTAGCCGGCGACGTTCTTCACCACCTTCCCGCCCGCGTTCGCCACCGTGCCGTCGGCGAGCACGAGTGTGACTCCGAGGACGAGGTCGCGCGGCGCGCCGAAGCGGTGCCGCAGCGGGCCGGAGACGTTCTCGGCGAGGAGCGCGCCGACCGTCGGGTCGCGGGGCGGGTCGAGCGAGAGCCGCTGGCCATGTTCGGCGAGGGCGCGTTGCAGGCCCGAGAGCCGCACTCCGGCCTCGACCGTGCACGTGAGATCTCCGGCCTCGTGCTCGAGGATCCGGCCCAGCCCGCCCGTCGTCAGGTCGTCGCCGATCCGGAGCTTCCGGCCTTCGGCCCCCGCCGCCGCCAGCACCTCGCTCGCCTCCTCGAGGCTAGAGACGCTCGGCAACGCCGATCCTCTCGAGCGGATGAATCCGGTACGGCCCCGGCACCTCGCCGCAGAGCCGCGGCGTGGGGACGACCTTGCCCGGGTTGCAGAGCCCGTCCGGGTCGAACGCGCGCCGGACGCGCGCGAAGACCTCGAGATCGCGCTCGGAGAACATCCGCGGCATCGAGCACGCTTTGTCCATGCCGACGCCGTGCTCGCCCGTGAGCGAGCCGCCCGCGTCCAGGCAGGCGTCGAGGATCGCCTCGGCGAGCACGCGCGCGCGGTCGGTCTCGCCCGCCTCGGCGTCGTAGAGGACGAGCGGGTGCAGGTTCCCGTCCCCGGCGTGGAACACGTTCCCGACGCGCAGGCCGTGCTCTTTCGAAAGTGCCTCGATCTGTCGCAAGACAGCCGGGAGCCGCGTCCGCGGCACGACGCCGTCCTGGACGTAGTAGTCGGTCGCGATACGACCCATGGCCGCGAACGCGGACTTGCGGCCGAGCCAGAGGAGCGCGCGCGCGGCGTCGTCGGCCGCGACCCTGAGCTCGAACGTGCCGCACTCGAGGCAGATCCGCTCGACCTCGGCCGCGTCCTCCTCGACCTGCTCTGCGACCCCGTCCAGCTCGACGAGGAGCACGGCACTCGCCCCGACCGGGTATCCGGGGGCGACTGCCAGCTCGGCCGCCTCGATCGTGAGCCGGTCCATCATCTCGATCGCGGCGGGCAGGATCCCCGCCGCGACGATGGCCGAGACCGCGGCGCCGGCAGCGTCCGTCGACGTGAAGCCGGCGAGCAGCGTGCGGACGGTCTCGGGCACGCGCACGATCCTCAGCGTCACGCGCGTCGCGATCCCGAGCGTTCCCTCGGAACCGACGACGAGGCCGAGGAGGTCCGGGCCGTCGGGGTCGAGCGCCTTGCCGCCGAGCTCGACGACGTCCCCATCAGGAAGAACGAGCGTGAGCCCGGTGACGTGGTGCACCGTGAACCCGTTCTTCGGGCAGTGCGCGCCGCCGGAGTTCTCGGCGACGTTGCCGCCGATCGTGCACACCTGCTGGCTGGACGGGTCGGGCGCGTAGAAGAACCCGGCGTCGGCGACCGCCCGCGTCACGTCGAGGTTCGCGACGCCCGGCTCCACGACCACGCGCTGGCTCTCGAGGTCGATCTCCAGGATCCGGTTCATGCGTGCGAGCGAGACGACCACGCCGCCGGCGAACGGGGTCGCGCCGCCCGAGAGACCGGTCCCGGCTCCGCGCGCGACGAACGGGACGCCCTCGCGGTTGCACGCGCGCACGATCGCCTGCACCTCCTCGGTCGAAGACGGGAGCACGACGAGCTCGGGAGTCGCGCGATGGCCCGTCAGGCCGTCGCACTCGTAGACGCGGAGCTGCTCCGGCTCGATGAGCACGTGCTCACTCCCGAGCGCGCCGCGCAGCTCGCCCGCGAGAGACGCCGGCAGGGTCATGCGGCGAGTGTACGTCGGTGGTGAGGGCGTTACTGTGGCACGTCCGCATCGAGAGGTCAGTCGCCGAGTCTAGGGTTGGCCGGTCCCCGGAATCGGGCGCGGGCGTCGCGCAGCCGGATCGCCTCGACCGCGAGCGCGGCTGCGAGCACGACCACCGAGAGCGTCAGGAGCACGACCGCGTCCGTATCGTCGAGCACGACCACGAGGAGCGCGACGGCGACTGCGGCCGCGATGCGCTCCCAGGCGAGGTGCTGGATCACGCGGAACCGGATCAGCACGAAGCCGAGCAGGAACAGGGCGAATCCGAGGCCGAGTGCAGCGCGGCCACCGTCCGAGAGCGGGTCCGTCGGCGCGGACAGCGTCTTCTTGGCGGCGACGGCGAGGAAGATGATCCCGAGCACGATCGGGTAGTGGAAGTACGTGTAGACGTCGCGGCCGAGCGGGCCGCGAGTCGCTTGGTCGGCGCCGTGGAGCGCGTGCTCCGCGGCGATCTGGACGAAGTCGAAGTACGCCCACCAGGCGGCCGCCGCGCCCGCAAAAGCGACAGCGACCGCGAAGGCGTACGCCGCGCCTTCGTTCAGCGCCTCCGCCGCGAGCCCGATGGCGACGATCGACTCGCCGAGCGCGATGATCACGATCAGCGCGTAGCGCTCGGCGAAGTGCGCCGGACTGACCCGGAATCCGGCGCCCGCCCCGCTGCGACCAGCGTTCCTACGACGTCGACCGACGAGCGAGACGACCCAGAGCGCTCGTGCGCGCAGGGGTCGTCCACGAACCCGCCGACGAGGGCGATCGTCGGCGCGACGAGGAACCAGGGCGCGAGCCGGCCGACCGCGAGCGCGCTGCACGGGGTCGTCGCGAACGCCCCACATGTAGAGCGCGATGTGCAGGACCCGGACGGCGAAGTACGCGGTCACCGAACCACGCGGCCTCGTCCGTGAACGCGTTCGGCACCGCGAGCGCCATGAAGAACGCCCCGAGCATCGCGCCGAACATGAACAGCCGCGTCGGGATGTTCTCGACGTCGATCGCGTCGGTCAGCCAGGCGTACGCCGACCACGCCCACCAGACGAGCGCGAACACGAGCGCGGCGCGCGCGAACCCGGCCGCGGACGTGTCCTCGAGGGCGAGCGTCGTGACCTGCGTGAACGCGAACACGAAGACCAGGTCGAAGAAGAGCTCGATGAACTCGGTCCGCTTCTCCTCCTCCGCCTCCGTGACGGTGCCGACGGCGCGCTCTTCGGCGCTCGTCATCGCGACTCGAAGCGATACACGAAGGGGCCGCGACCCTGCGAGTACGCGAGCCCGATGACGAGGTGGGCGAGCGCTTCGACGAGCGGCGTGGCGTCGGTGCCTCCGGCGTCGACCGGGTCGAGCCCGAGATCGGCGGCGAGCTCGGACGCGACGCCTTTCGCCTGCTCGTCGTCGCCGCAGAGGACGAGCGAGGCCGGCCTCTCCGGCGGCGTGTCGTGCATAAAGGTCGAGAAGACCGTGTTGAACGCCTTCACGTAGCGCGCCGCCGGCGCGAGCGCCGCGATCTCGAGGCCGCCGGGGCCGCCCGAGACGTTGTTCGTCGCGTCGATCAGGATCTTCCCGTCGAGCGGGCCGGCCTCGGCGAGCACCTCGGCGACCGCGCGCGCCGGGAGCGCGAGCACGACGACATCCCCTGCGTCGGCGGTGGCGGCCACCGTGTCACGGCGCGAAACGGTGACGTCGTGTCCGCGCTCCGTCCACGTCGCGGCGAGCGCGCTTCCCACGCGTCCTCCGCCGAGAATCGCGATCCTCATGCCGCGCTCACCCTACGCTGACCAGAACTCCTCGAAGGCCCCCGGGTCGCTCGGCAGCGCGAGCACCTCGCGGACCAGGCCGTCCTCGATCCGGAAGAGCAGCACCTGGTCGAGCTCGAGCGTCCGGCCGTTCCTCGCTCCTCGTGCGGTGTACAGCGCCGCCGCGCGATCGGGGCTCGACAGCACGTCGCGAAGGGAGGAGCTGTAGGTCCCGTCCGTCTCCTTCGGGAGCCGAGTGAGGAAGCGGAAGATCTCCTCGCGGCCGCGGAAGACGCCCGCCATGATGCCTCCTCCCGGCACCGTCCAGACCGCATCCTCCGCGAAGAGCCCGCGCAGCGCGAAACCCTCCTGACGGGCGAACGCGCCGAAGATCTCGCGGACGAGCGCCTCGTTCTCAGCGGCTCCCACGGGCCTCCTCCCAGCGGGCGAGGAGGCCGTCGACGTGGCGGCGCTGCGCGTCGGTGAATGGGACGAGCGCGATCAGGCGGCGCGCCTCGGCGGGGTCGTCGTTCTCGACCGCCGCCTCGAGGTGCTCCCTGAGCGGCGTCGGCTGCCGCAGCTGCCGCCGGAGCCAGCGCAGCAGGCTCACGGTTGCCTGGTCGGCCACGAGCGGGACGTTAGACGAAGCGAGGCGCGCGGCTACTCGGTGGTCTGCTCGTCTTCGGGCCCGCCTTCGTCCTCGGCCGGCGCGGCCTCGCCCTCGCTCGCGAGGCTGTACGCGTCGAGCCGCGACGACAGGCCGTCCATCCAGCCGATGTTGCCCTCCTGCTCGTCTCCCGGCTCGCCGGCTGAGCGGCTTCGCCGGCGGCGACGCTTCTTCTCGGGCGCGGGCTCGGGCCGGACGCTGGAGTCGGCTGCCTCGCGCTTCTCCCGCCGCGGGCGCTTGAGCGGAGGACTGTCGCGCGTCACGCCTGGGAAGTCGGCCAACGGCGGCAGCCCGAGGCCCTCGAGCGACGGCTCGGGCTCGGCGCTCGCCTGGGCGGCGCTGCCGGGGAAGGTCGGAGTGTGCCACCCATCCGGCTTGCGCTCGGTGGGCTTGGGCGGGGCCGGGTTGGCGGGCGGGTCGTCCCCATTGTCGGGATCGACGATGTAGTCGGGCAGCGGGCCGTCGTCGGTCTCGGCCTCGGGCTCGAGCTCGAGGGGCGAGGCGGCGCTCGCTTCAGATGCCACGCCTGCGGGCTCGGGCTCCTGCGGTTCGATTACGAACTCGGTGAACGAGGGTGCGACGGCATCCGTCGGCTCGGCTTGCGGCTCGGGCTCGGGCTCGACCCCGGGCACCGGCGTCCAGACCGCCTCGGCGGCGGGCTCCGGCCGGGGCTCGGGCTCGGGCGCGGCTTCCTGCTCGAGGTCCTCGAACGACTCGAGGTTCGGGAGCGGCTTCCAGACATCGCGCGGCGGCTCCAGCGCTTGCTCGGGCTCAGGCTCAGGCTCGGGCTCCGGCCTGGGGGCGGCTTCGAGTGACGGCGGCTCCGGCTCGACCTCGGGCTCCGGCTCGGGCTCCGCCTCGAGTGCGGGCGGATCGGGCTCGATCTCGGGCGCCGGCTCTGGGAGCGCTTCGAGGACGGGCTCGACCTCCGTCGGCTCGGGCTCGGGCGCCGGCAGATCCGGCTCGGGCAAGGCCTCGAGCGCGTGCGCGGGCGCGGTCTCGGGCACCGGCTCCGGCTCGAACGAGTGGACGAACTCCGGAACGTGCTCGGGCTCTGGCTCGGCCTCGGCCTTGGCGACAGGTTCCGGCTCCGGCTCGACCTCTGGCCAATGCTCGGGTCCTGGCTCGGGCTCCGGCTCCGGCTCGGCGTGCGAGGCGGGAGCGGGCGGCTCGGCCGGGGTGGCCTCGTCCGTCCCCGTGGTCCAGTCGGGCAGCGGGTGAACTGCCGTAACCGGCTCGTCCTCGGCGGCGGGCTCGGGAACCACGGAAAGCGCAGGCGGAGGCTCGGGCTCGGCAGCGACCTCGGCCTCCGGCGTCGCCACCGGCGTCGGCCCCGGCTCGGGGGTCGGCTCATCGACCGGCTCGACCGGAACAGCCTCCAGCACGGGCGGCGTGTCCGTCTCTGCCGCCTCGACGACATGAGACTCCACGACATAGTGCGGCGTCGGCTCGAGCAAGGCCTCAGGCTCCGGCTCCGGCTCGGCTCCGGTTCGGGCTCGGGCTCTGGCTCGACGGCCGGCGCAGACTCCGCGGCGGGCGCGGGCGCGGCGGGCTCCGGCTCGGGCTCGACCGGCCGGACGATGTAGTCGGGAAGCGCGTCGGGGGAAAGGTCGGTCGGCGTCTCGGGCGCGGCAGTGGCTTCGGCCTCCGGCCCCGGCCACGGCTCGAGCATGGAGCCCCACAGGTCAGGCTCCGGCTCGGCGTCCGTCGTCGGCGGGAGATCCCAGAGCGATCGGCCGACGACGAGCCGCTCGCGCAGCTCGAGCCGGCGGACCTTGCCGCCCGGCGCCGTCGGCAGCTCGTCGACGAACTCGATCTCGCGCGGGACGGCGTGGTCGGGAAGGGCCTGGCTGACCTCCTGGCGAAGCTCGGCCTCCAGCTGCTCCGAGCCCTGGTACCGCTCGGCGGGGACGACGAACGCGCGCACGAACTGGCCGCCGCGCTCGAGGTCGCGAACGCCGACGACCGAGGCGTGGGCGACGGCATCGTGGGCGCGCAGGGCGCGCTCGCTCTCGTGCGGTCCGAAGTGCTCGCCCTTGCTGGTGATCATGTCCGTGTTCCGCGCGACGAACCAGAAGAAGCCCTCCTGGTCGACGGTCGCGATGTCCCCGGTCACGTACCAGTCGCCGCGGAACGCCTGCTTCGTCTCCTCCGGGGACTCCCAGTAGCCGGCGAACAGCGTCGGCGGCCGGCCGCGTACGGCGAGCTCGCCCTCGACGCCGGGCGGGAGCTCGTTCCCCTGGTCGTCGATGACCGCGACCTGGTGCCCCGGGAGCGGGAGACCGATCGAGCCGGGCTTGAAGCCGGCCTCGCCGCTGTTGGCGACGACGACGCCCGTCTCGGCCTGGCTGTACCCGTCGTGGATGGTCAGGCCCCACGCCTGCTCGAAGACGGCGCTCACGTCGGGGTCGAGGTAGTCGCCCGTCGAGACGAGCCGGCGGAGCTGGGGTGGCTGGAAGCGCGCGACCTCGCGGAGCTCCGCGACCGCGGCGTACTCGGCCGGGCTCATGCAGCAGACGGTCACGCCGAGGCGATAGACCAGGTCGAGCCGTTCGAGCGGGTCGAACGGGCCGTCGTGCAGGAGCGTCTCGGCGCCGCGCGACCAGGGGCCGACGAGGGAGTGCCAGGCCGCGAGCGCCGAGCCGGCGTCGGCCGGCGCCCACACCGCGTCGCCGCGTCCTGCGTCGAGCCAATGCTCGGCCGCGACACGCGATGCGAAGACCGAGCCGTGCGAGTGGCCGACGAGCCTCGAGCCGCCCGCGGTCCCGGTCGTGGCGACCACGAAGGCGATGTCGCGAGACGACGAGTCGTGCGTCGGCGCCTGCTCGGCGACCGTGTCGAGCAGCCCGATACCCTCGTCTACGTACAGGACCTGCGGGCGCTCCATCATCCGCCCGATCTCGGGCGCGACGCTCGGCTCGGAGATCACGAGCTCCGCGCCGGTCTTCGAGACCCGCACGTCGAGAGTCTCGGCCGTCACGGCCGGGGAGCACGAGACGACGACCGCGCCCACCTTCAGGCAGGCGAGGACGATCTCGAGCCAGTCGATGTTCGTGCCGGTGATGACAAGCACCGGGTCGCCCGGCCGGACGCCGCGCTCGCGGAGGAGCCACGACCAGCGCGCGCTCCGCTCCGCAACCTGGTGGAACGTGCGCGGCTCGATGATCCCGTCCTTGCCGATGAACGTGACCGCGCGCCGCTTGGGGTCGTCGGACAGCGCTTCGACGACGTCGCGCGTGAAGTTGAAGCGGTCCGGGACGTGCCAGCGCCCGTCCACCATGGCCGGGTAGAGAGCGAGCTCGAGAGGCGAGAGCGCAAGCTCGTCGCCTCTGCCGCGGCGGCGGCCGATGCGCAGCTTTTTCACGACTCACCCATTATCGACCCGAATCGGCCGGAGGCTGAGCGAGTTTCCCCCTCTTTCCGTTGAATCGGTCGGGGCTCTAGACGAGGTTGTGCTCGACGCCGAACGGGACATCGCCGGCCAGGGTAGCGGGAGTCTCGAATCCTCCGGCTTCCTCGAGCGCCGCGATCCGCGCGTCGATGGCGGGATGCGTGTTGAACAAGCTCGAGAGGGCGAGGACGCCTCGCCGCTCGCTGTCGACCCGGTCGGTGGGGCTTTCGACCCAGAGGTGCGCGGTCGACGCCTCCGCGTAGCGGACGGTCGTCGGGTCGGCCTGAAGGCGACGCAGCGCGAGCGCCATCGCCTCCGGGTCGTTGAGGATCTCCGAGGCGCCGGCGTCCGCGAGATACTCGCGCCGGCGGGAGAGGCTCAGCCGCAGGAGCAGCGCGGCATAGGGCGCGAGGATGAAGCCGGCGATCGCAAGGACCGCGACGAGCGCGCCTCCTCGTCCCCTGCCTCGGCCGCCGCCGTACGCGAGCGAGCGGAAGCCGATGTCCGCGATCAGCGCGATGACGCCCGCGAATATCGTCGCCACGGTCATCAGGTACGTGTCCCGGTTGCGGATGTGCGCGACCTCGTGCGCGAGCACGGCCTCGAGCTCGCGCTGCGGCATCGTCGCGAGCAGGCCGGTCGTGACGCCGACGTAGCTCTTCTCCGGCCGGAGCCCGGCCGCGTATGCGTTCGGCGCCGGGTCGTCGACGATCCTGACCTCTGGCGTCACCGGCAGGCCGGCGCCGATCGAGACGTTCTCCACGAGCCGGCGCAGCGGCCGTGCGGCCTCCGGCGAGATCTCCTGGGCGTGCGTCAGGCGCGCGACCATGCTCCGCGACCGCACGAGCGCGAACACCCCGTACCCGAGCGCGATGACCAGGGTGATCACGCCGATGGAGATGTCGAGCACGAGACCGACGAGCCCCGCGAGGACGAGCAGCAGGAGCACGAACCCGAAGATCGAGATCACGCTCCGCACCCGGTTCGCGCGGATCTGCTGCTGGAGCGTCACGGAGCGGGAGCGTCGCCGGAGAACGCGACCTCGGGTACCGCGGTGTCACCCTGCGCGGAGAAGAACTCGCGCTCGCGGAAGCCGAATGGCTTCGCGAGGAGGAGCCACGGCAGGCTCTGCACCGCCGTGTTGAAGTGCATCACGGTCGCGTTGTAATAACGCCGCGCGGCGCTGATCTTGTCCTCAGTGTCCGTCAGGTCCTCTTGCAGCTGCAGGAAGTTCTCGGAGGCCTTCAGGTCCGGGTACGCCTCGGCGACCGCGAAGAGGCGGCCGATGGCGGCGGTGAGGATGTCGTTCGCGTCCGCAGCGGTTCCGGGGGACTGGGCCTGCTGCACCGCGGTCCGCGCACGCGTCACCTCGTCGAACACGGCACGCTCGTGCGCGGCGTAGCCGCGGACGGCCTCGACGAGGTTCGGGATCAGGTCGGTGCGGCGCTGGAGCTGGACCTCGATGTTCGCCCAGCCCGTGTCGACCTCGTTCCGCAGCCGGACGAGCCGGTTGTAGCCGTAGACCGCGACGACGAGGAGCAGGACGAGGACGCCGACGAGGATCCAGAGCCACAGCACGGTGCGCGGAGTCTACGAGGCGCGCAGCGCCCTCGCGAGCGCGGCGCCGCCGCCGGTGAGGACCGGCTCGCCGTGGGAGACGAGCACGCGCTCGACCGGGAGGTCGAGCAGGGGCCCGAGCGACTCGGCGACCTTCGCGACGGTCGCCTTCTCCGGCAGCCAGGTCGGCGGACAGAGCTTCAGACCTCCGTCGCTGTCCCCGAGCAGCACGTCGCCGGGCACGAGCGCGCAGTGCTCCGGGATCCAGAACACCATCTCGGCAGCCCGTGCGGTCGGGTGCGCTTCCACTCCGCCGGGCAGAGGGTCGCCGGGCCGGTACGCATCGGTCACGGTTCCGACGCGACGCTCGATTGCGCCTTTCCCGCGGGTCGGCGCCCAGACGCGGGCGCCGTAGCGCTCGACCATCGCCTTCGTGTCACGAACGTGCCAGAAGACCGTGACGAGAACGTGCACGGTGCCGCCGACGCGTGCCACGTCGCGGTCGAGCGCCGCCCAAAACGGCTCGGCGTCATCTGTCGGGACGAGCGGGTCGATGAGGACGACGTCGTCGCCGGACTCGTGGTAGACGCAGCCGACGTCTTGCCTCCACTCGTCGTGGTATGCCGTCCAGCGCCAGAGCCCATCTGCAACCCGCATGACCTCCACGGGCGCGATTGTCCCCGAACCGATGCGACCGGCGTCGCGTATCGTCGGGTTGAGCCAGACAGGAGGAGGGGCATGAAGGCATTCGGGTTCACGCTCGTCGCGCTGCTCGCGGCGCTCGCACTCGTCGGCGCGGGTTGCGGCGGTGACGACGACACGGACGGCACGACCACCACCGAGACCACGGACACGACCACGACCGACACCGAGACGGAGACGACGGCGGCCGGCTCGGCGCTCAAGGGCACCGTCGGCCCCGGCTTCACGATCACCCTGACCACGGCGGACGGCGCCCCGGTCGAGACGCTCTCGGCGGGAAGCTACGACCTCGAGGTCGAGGATCTCTCTTCGGCGCACAACTTCCACCTTTCGGGCCCGGGCGTCGACGTCTCGACGGACGTCTCCGAGACCGGAACGCAGAACTTCTCGATCGACGTCGCCGCGGGGACCTACGACTTCGTCTGCGACCCCCACGCGAGCCAGATGAACGGGAGCCTCGAGGTCTCGTAGGGGCGAGGCTCGCCTCGCCCCTAGCGAACCGGAGTGCATACGCCGACCCATGCGGCCGCCCGCGTCGCGGCCGCCATCGAGCACGCCGTCGACGCGCGCCGGTACCGGGCGCGGGCGCGTGAACCTGATCGGCGACCACACGGACTACAACGACGGCTTCGTCCTCCCGCTCGCGATCGACCGCTGGTGCGTCGTCGCCGCGCACGAGTCACCCACGGTGCGTATCCGTTGCCTCGACGTCGGCGAGCCGCGAGTGGTAGGTGCCGTGACACCTCAGCGGCCTGGACGCGGCCGACGTCTCGCAGCGCCACTGGCGGCCTCACCCGGCGATCGTGCCGCCGCCAAGATCGCGGAGGGCCGGGTACAGGGCGCGGTATCGAGAGCGAATCTCGCCGTACGCCTCGCGCCACGCCGGGTCGGGCTCGACGAGATCCTTCGTGCGCACGGCCGCGGCGACCGCCTCGTGTACGTCTGCGAACACACCGCCGGCCACACCGCCGAGGAGGGCCGCTCCGAAGGCCGAGCCCTCCTCGACCACCGTCCGCTCGATCGGCAGGTCGAGCACGGACGCGCAGATCCGAAGCCACAGCTCCGAGCGCGCGCCGCCGCCTGAAGCTCGCGCGCTCGACACCTCGATCCCGAGGCTGCGCACGACGTCGAGCGAGTCCCGCAGCCCGAAGGCGACGCCCTCCAGCACCGCGCGCACGAGCGCGCCGCGGTCGTGCCTGAGCTGGAGCCCCGAGAGTGCCCCGCGCGCGTCCGGATCGGCATGCGGCGTGCGTTCTCCCTGCAGGTACGGGAGGAACAGGAGCCCTTCGGCGCCCGGCTCCCAGCGCGCCGCCTCGCCGTCGAGCGCCTCGAACGACATCTCGGGCGCGATCACGTCCCGAAGCCACTGGAGCGACCCGGCTGCGGAGAGCATCACGCCCATCGCGTGCCACATGCCGGGGACGGCGTGGCAGAAGACGTGTGCTCGTCCCTGCTCGTCGGGACGATAGGCAGGAAGCGCGGCGAACACGACGCCGGAGGTGCCGAGAACGACGGACACGGGCCCGGGGCGGTCCACGCCGACGCCCAGGCCGGCAGAGGCGCAGTCGCCGGCGCCGGCCGCGACCGGGATGCGGTCCGCCGTCACGCCGGAGACGGACGGGGACTCGAGCACCTCCGGAAGCCAGTCCGGCGGGATCTCGAGCGCGTCGAGCAGCTCGCCGCTCCAGCGGCGCGCGGCGACGTCGAGCAGAAGCGTTCCCGAGGCATCCGCGACGTCGGTCGCATGCTCCCCTGTCAGCCTCCACCTGACGTAGTCCTTCGGGAGCAGGATGCGGCGTATGCGGCGGTAGGCATCGGGCTCGTGCCGGCGGAGCCACAGGAGCTTCGGCGCCGTGAACCCCGGGAGCGCCCGGTTCCCGGTCAGGTCGAGCAGGCGCCGAAGACCGACCCGCTCCTCGATCTCGGCGCACTCCGCGGCCGTTCGCTGGTCGTTCCAGAGAATCGCCGGTCGCACGACCCGGCCCTCGGCGTCGAGCGCAACGAGGCCGTGCATCTGGCCGGAGAGGCCGATCGAGACGATGCCGCCGCCGAGCTCGGCCAGCGCCTCCTCGCTCGCGCGCCACCAATCCTCCGGGTCCTGCTCGGCGAAGCCCGGCTGCGGTGTCGAGAGGGAATAGGAGCGCTCGGCGCGCGCGACCACCTCCCCGTCGGGAGTGATCGCGATCGCCTTGACCCCGGTCGTGCCGACGTCGAGCCCGGCGACGAGGGTCACATCGCTAGGCGCCGAGCGCGGCGTAGACGAGCTCGTACGCACCGACCGCGTCCTTCCGTTGCTGCGCTTCGCGCAGAGCGGAGTCGTCGATCCGGCCGGACACGTCCCAGATGAACCGCCACTGCTCGACCGAGCGCCTCACGGCGGCGACCCCGTCCTCCGTATACGGGTAGAGGTCGAAGCCGAGCCGCTCTCCGCTGACGCCGTACTCGGCTCGTCTCAGCTCGAGCGCGAGCTCGAGCGTCTCCATGAAGGCGGTCGCGCCGACCATGTTGTCGTCGTCGAAGGTGCCCCAGCCCGAGTTGGCGTGTTGGTGGCCGAGCAGCCCCTCTGCCGCGAGCAGCGCTGCGTACTCGGCGAGGCTCTCGCCGTTCATCAGCAGGTGCTGCCAGTCCATGTTCACCTTGACGCTCGTGATGCCGCGGGCGCGGAGCGTGTGGATGACGTGCAGCGTCATGCCGACGTTCCGCATGAGGATCTTCATCGCGGGCTCCGAGTTCTTGTGCTCGAGGAAGAGCATGATCCCGTGCTCCTGGCAGCGGGCGGCGACCTCGCCAACGCCGTCGACGAACCGCGTCCACACCTCGCGGTACGGCGTCTGGAACGGGTAGTTGTAGCCCTCGATCCCCGGCCAGAGGATCATCTGCGCTCCGACCGACTCGGCGAAGTCTGCGGCCCGGAGCGCCTCCTCGAGCGCCTGTCGCCTGATCGCGTCGTCGGGCGACGAGAGCCCGCCCTTGCCGAACAGCGGGTTGAGGTGCGTTCCTGTCGCGAGCGCGTAGATCCCGTGCCCGTCGAGCGCCGCGCGCACGGCGTCGAGGGTTTCCTCCGAGAGTTCCTGCGGGTAGTGGAACTCGTAGTCGTCGATCAGGTCGCCGAGCCCCGCCACGGCTCGCCCGACCCGCTCCTCGATCGACTCCCCCGCGTACTGCGGCTGGTAGCCGCCCGGGACGAAGCGGGTCACCATGGGGCCCAGCGCCCAGATGCCGAGGCTCGTCTTCGGGGCGTCCGTCACGAGCGGGCGGAGCCGTCGAAGTAGCGTTGCGCGCGAGCCCAGGCGGCCCGCCCGCACTTCGAGCCGATCTTGCGACCCTCGAAGTCGTCGGGGGAGACGTGGATGCCCATGTACAGCCTTGACGTGCCCGCCGCGTCGGCAGCGTCGAAGTAGGTCGCCCACTGGAGGGAGAGGTCCTCGGAGGGCCCCGCTTCGGTCTTCAGCTCGCCCTTCGGGACGGGCCACTCGAGCAGCCCGCCCGGGAAGTAGCGATCGCCCGTGAAGGCGGTCAGCACCTCTGCGGCTGCCCGGCTGAACGTGCTGTGGCCGGACACGTATCCGGGGAAGGCGGGAGTCACGAACGTCGGAAGCTGGTAGGGAAGCCACTCGACGGCGCGGATCCACCCGACGCCGGCATGCTCCGTGGCGGGATCGTCCGGGTTGCCTCGCCATGCTCGAACGGCGATCTCGCCCACGTGGCCCGCGAGCCCGGCGTGGCGCTCTCCGGGCGCACTCGAAGCCGGCGTGACGACCTCGACGAGCCCCGGCTCGAGCGGCAGCCCCGCCGGGTCGTACGACGGGCCGCCGGGATCGCTCGACTGTCCCTTCCCGCCCAGGTACCGGATCATCGAGATCGGGCGTACGGACTCGTAGGATCGCTTCGCGCCCCACGCTGCGATCGCCGCGTCGTGCACGGCGCCGTTCAGCGCGAAGTAGAGCTTCACGTCCCACTCGAGGCGGTCGACCTCGCTCCCCGTTCCGCCGATGCGACGGCTGAGGCCACCGGCGTCGGAGACCTCGTTGGCGACCGCGTTCCAGTGGCCGGGAGGCGTCTCCGAGCTCGGTCCGTCCGCCCAGAACTCGGCGAGCGCGCGGGCATAGTCGCCTCTCGGCACGCGATCCGGCGCGTACGGCTTCCCGGTCGCGGGATTCACGCGATGCCCGTTCCCGTCGTTCGTGCCGAGCGAGCTGTCGCCGAGCGTGCCCGGCCCGATGTCGACACGGACGCCGTCGCCCGGATCGAGGTAGCTCGAGTACCGGAGCACCTCGAGGGCGGTCTGCTTGAACGCCTCGTCGCCGGCACCGGCGAGGTGCGGCGGCGGGCCGGGATCGATGGGGAGCCCGCTGGCCGTGGGCGGCAGCGCGAACCCCGTTACGTCGCCCCAGTTCGGGCCGACGTACGACTGGACCTTCCCGGGGATTGGCAGTCCGTTCTGCGCGACGATGGTGTCCAGCGCGAGGGGCTGCCAGCGGTTCGGATCGCGCATCGTGGCGCCGGGCTCGGCGACGACGAGCGGCGGGTTGACCGGCTGATAGGTGGTGTCTACGTAGCGAGTCGGCTCGAGCGAACCGTCGTCCCGCCCCAGCTCGATGACGGTCGCCGCGATGCGGTTGCCGAGCGCCGCGGGCGAGTCGCCCTCCGTATCCGTGTAGTCGACGCGGTAGCAGAGATCCTCCATCGTCGAGACGAGCTCCGCGAATGTCGCCTCCAGGCCGGCGGCGATCGAGTAGCGGTGGAGGAGGATCCGGTAGGCCGCGTAGCTCAGCGCGGCCTCGCGCGAGGCCTGCACGTCGTCCGTCTCGAGCTTCTCCTGGACGAAGTGGCCGTCGGCGTCGGCGTCGTAGGCTGCCCACGCGTCCCACATCGCCGCGGAGACGTGGAAGAGGTTCCGTGCGTGAACCGTCGGCGCCGGTGTGTCGCGCCGTATGGCGTCCAGCAGTGCCTCGTTCCACACCCGCGCGACCGAGTGGCCTTCGAGGTCGCGGCGGGTGCAGTCGTCCGCGAGGTACGTCTCCTCCCCTCTGCCACCGACCGAGCACGCGGAGACGCTGAAGGCGCAGACGAGCGCGGCCGCTGCGAGGCGCGCTCTGCTCACGGCGCCTCCACTCGGACGAGCTCGTTGGCGCGCACGTCCTCGAGCGTCGTCTCCTCCCCGCCGGGCCAACGCACGACGAGCCGTCGCAATTGGCTCGCGTCGCCGAGCCCGAAGTGGGCACGCGGGTCCTCGGACGAGAGGTAGCTGCTTCCGGCGAGGACGTCGCGGACGAGCTTCCGGCCGTCCGGCAGCTCCGCCGTGATCGCCGCACCCGGATGGAAGCCCTCGAGCGAGACCTCGAGCCAGTTCCCACCCGTGCCCGTGTTCTCGAGCAGGACGAGTCGCCCGCCGATGGTGCCCACGGCGACGTCCAGGTCGCCGTCGTTGTCGTAGTCGGCTGCAGCGCTTCCCCGACCCACGAGAGCGTCGATCTCGCCCAGCCCGGCTGCCGCAGCGGCCGGCTCGAGCGTCCCCGATCGCGTTCCGCGGAAGAGCTCGAGCGGTTCCGCGTCCGCCGCGAGATCGGTCACGGGGATGTCGCCGTTCACGAGCAGGAGCTCGAGATCGGTGTCGAGGTCGAGGTCCGCCCAGGTGACACCCCAGCCGGTCGACCCGGTGAAGCTCGGCCCGAGCTCGCCGCGCACGTCGGTCCACGACGGCGCGTTCTCGTCCGGGGGGACGCTGCGGTACGCGGCGTGGACCTGGCTTCGCGCGTTCGTCACGAAGAGGTCCGGCAGGCCGTCGTCGTCGTAGTCGGAGGCAGCGACGCCCATGCCCGCGCCCGTGTCGGCGACCCCGGCGGCGGCCGCGCGCTCCTCGAAGCGAAAGCCGATGCCCGCTGGATCGGCCTCGGGCCCGCCCGGCCACGCAACGTTCTCGTACAGCCGGTTCGGGTTCGTGTCGTTCGCGAGGTAGAGGTCGAGGTCGCCGTCGCGGTCCACGTCCGCCAGCACGGAGCCGAGGCCGTACGCGAAGCGAGCGACCTCGAGCCCCGCTTCCCGGCCCACCTCTCGGAACGTCGGTCTTCCGCCGCCCGAAGCGCCGTCGCTCAGGAACAGGAGGTCCCGCACGCCGAAGTAGGTGTTCGGGAAGCCCAGGGTCGCGTTCTGGTTCGGGTTCTGCATGGCGACGTAGCCGGCGACGAAGAGATCGGGCCAGCCGTCTCCGTTCACGTCTCCGACGGACGCTCCGCTCCGCCAGTCGTAGCCGGCGACCCCGGCTTCGACGGCGCCTTCGGTGAAGGTCCCGTCGCCCTCGTTCCAGAGCAGCGCGTTGACCCGCGCGGTGGTCACGTAGAGGTCCGTGTTCCCGTCGAGGTCGAAGTCGGCTGCGACACACCCGTTCCCGCGCACGGCCAGGTTCGCTCCGGACTCCTCGCTGACGTCGACGAACTCGCCCTCGTCGTTCCTGAAGAGAGCGCTCTCCGGCAAGCCGCCTTCGCTCTCCCAGCGCGTGGTCTCGGCCTCCGAGTACGAGTTCACCGCGAAGAGGTCGAGCCAACCGTCGGAGTCGTAGTCGAGCCAGCAGACGCCGCCGCCCATCATCGCCGCGGGGTCCGGCGAAACGTTCCAGCGGAATGCTCCGTGCCGGAAGTCGAGCCCGACCTCGCGGGAGACGTCCTGGAGCTCTAGGTCGGTCCTCGGAGGCGCGGGCGGGCTCGACTCCACCTCCGAGCCGGACGAGCAGGCCGTGGCGAGAAGCACGACCGCGACTGTGGCGCCTGCGACCCGCATCGATCCGGCTCCTCGCACGGCTTCGACTGCGTCAGGCGACGCCGCGCGCCACGCGCCGTCGCTTCGCATAGGCATCGACCAGCACGGCGCCGAGCAGGACGAGGCCGGTGATGACGAACTTCGTCCCGGACGCGAGGCCGAGCAGGTCCATCCCGTTCTGGATCGAGGCGATGACGAGGGCTCCGAGGAGCGCCGACACGACGCGGCCCACCCCGCCGAAGAGGCTCGTTCCTCCGATAACGGCGGCCGCGATCACGAGGAGGAGGAGGTTTCCGCCGCCGGTGTTGGTTGCGACGGAGCGCAGCCGCGACGCAAGCATGATCCCGCCCACGCCCGCCATGAAGCCGCTGATCATGAACACGGTGATCCGGACGCGGTCGACGTTGATACCGGCGCGGCGCGAAGCCTCAGCGCTCCCGCCGACCGAGTACACGTGGCGGCCGAACTGCGTTCGCGTCGCGACGAACGACCAGAAGACGAGGAAGAGCCCGAGAATGAGGATGACCGTCGGCACGCCCCGGTCCTTGTTCGCGTACCAGACCGCGGCGAAGGTCACCGCTGCGAGCCCGAGAGTCTGCAGCACGATCACCATCGTCGGCTTCGCGATCAGGCCGCCGGCACGCCGGGCCCGGGTCGTCTGCAGCTGCACGATCGCGAAGACGCCGACGACGAGCGCCGCGAGGATCCACCCCTGGACGTCGCTCAGGAAGTTGTTGGCGATCCCGATGACCGTGTCGTCCTGGATCCGGATCGTCCCGACGCTGGAAGCTTGCGTCGTGAGGATGAGGACCACGCCGGACCAGATGAGAAGCCCTGACAGCGTGACCACGAACGAGGGCACGCCGGCCTTGGTGATGACGAGGGCCTGGGCGAAACCGATGGCAGTGGTGCAGAGCAGCGCGACGGCGATGGCGGCCCACCACGGCCAGCCCGGGTCGTCCGGGCGCAGGAGGAGCGTCATGACGACGCCCCCGACGGCGCTCACGAACGCTACCGACAGGTCGATCTCGCCGATGAGGAGCACGAACACGACGCCGATCGCGATCGTCGCGATCGCGGCCATCTGCAGGAGGAGGTTCGTGAAGTTGCGCTCCGTCAGGAACGAGTCGTCGAGGATCCCGAACGTGACGACGATGACGCCGAGGCCGACGATGATCGGCAGCGAGCCGAGCTCGCCGTACTTGACGCCCTGCCACCACAGGCGCACGTAGCCGCCCAGGGTCTCGGGCGAGTCGGCCTCGACTTCGGGCGTCGTGTGCGCGGGCGGCAGTGCCTCGTCGGTCGTCATGTCTCGAGCGGACCGGCCTCGTCCATTCCGGGAACGTGGTCGAGTGTGCCCGCCGTGATCGCGTGCACCACGTCCTGCTGCGTCGTCCGGGACGTCTCGAGCATCGCGACGCGCTGGCCGAGGCGGAGCACCGTGATCCGGTCGGCGACCTCGAAGACGTCGTGCAGGTTGTGCGTGATTATCACGACGCCGAGGTCCCTCTCGGCCAGGCGTCGGACGAGGTCGAGCACCTGACGGGTCTGGGCGACTCCGAGCGCCGCCGTCGGCTCGTCGAGGATCACGAGCTTCGAGTCCCACATGACCGACTTCGCCACGGCGACCGCCTGCCGCTGTCCTCCGGAGAGGCCTGCAACGCGTTGGCGCACCGACTTCAGGGTCGTGACAGAGAGGCTGTCGAGTGCGGCGCGCGACTCGCGTTCCATGCTCGGCTCGTCGAGGACGACGAGGCTCCGTAACCGCTCACGGCCGAGGAACATGTTCGCCACGACGTCGAGGTTGTCGGCGAGCGCGAGGTCCTGGTAGACGACTTCGATGCCGAGCTGCGCAGCGTCTCGGGGGCCGTGGATGTCGACGTCGCGGCCCTCGAACCAGACCTCGCCCTCGTCGAACGGGTGGATCCCGACGACCCCCTTGATCAGGGTCGACTTGCCGGCCCCGTTGTCGCCGACGAGGGCCATGACCTCACCGCGGCGGACCTCGAAGTCGACCTGGTAGAGCGCCTGGACCGCGCCGAACGCCCTCGAGACGCCCTTCGTCTCGAGGAGAGGCGTCGCTCCGCGTTCCGTCGTCTCGCTCGGCGAGAGCGTGGCGGAGGAGGCGCCTTCGGGGCGCCTCCTCCCTTCCACGAAGTCCGCGTCCGACTCCGTTGACTGCGAGATCAGGAGTTCTCCTGACAGAAGTCCGTCTGTGCGACGTCTCCCGTGCAGATCTCCTCGATCGTCCGGAAGTTGTCCGCGATGACGGTGTCGACGATGTTGTCGACGGTGACCGAGATTGGCTCGAGAGCGACGAAGGGAATCGACCCCTCCTCGTCGGCCGACGCGGTGGTCTCGCCCGTCTCGGTGTCGATCCCGATGATCGACGCGCCGGAGCCGCCGGAGGCGAGGTCCGACTGGTAGTCCGTGGCGGCCGCTTGGAAGTCCTCGCCGGAGCAGAGCGCGAGAGCGACGTCGGCCGCGACTCCCGCCTCGTCCGGGAACGGCTTGTAGACGCTCATACTCTGGTTCCCGAGGGCGACGTTCTGCATGCCGGCGGCGCTCGCATCCTGACCGCTCACCGGGATCGGGCCGACGCCCGCTCCCTCGAGGGCGTTGATCGCCTGCTGCGCGAGGTTGTCGTTGGCCGCGAACACGGCGTCGATCTTGTTGTTGGCGTCGGTGAGGACCTGCTCCATGATCCCCTGCCCCTCGCCGTTGGCACCCCAGCCCGGGACGTGCTGGTCGGCAGCCAGGGTCCAGTCACCTGCATCGACCTTCGCCTCGACGGTCTCGGCATAGCCTGCGCGGAACTGGAAGGAGTTGTTGTCCTCCTCGCCGCCGTTGAGCATCACGACCGCCGGAGTCTCGACGTCGAGAGCGTCGATCTCGGGCTCGAGTGCCTTGGCCATCGTCCGGCCGACTTCTTCGTTGTCGAAGCTCACATAGGCCGCGCCGCCCGAGCCGCCGGTGTTGAAGCGGTCATACTCGACCACCTCGACCCCGGCTTCCTTCGCCTGGTCGACGATCGTGGCTCCGGAGCCGGAGTCGACGCTCGTGAGGATGATGGCGCCGGCGTCGTCGGCGATCGCCTGCTCGGCCTGCGACTGCTGCGTCGTGGCGACACCCTCTGCGTTGACGATGTTGAAGTCGACGCCGGCCTCCGTGAACGCCTCCGTGAAGTAGCGGCGGTCGTCGGTCTCCCATCGCGGCGACGTCGTGCTGTCCGGGAGGAGGACCCAGATGCTCTGCTCGCAGTCTCCCCCGGTCGCGGATGTTTCGGTCCCATCGGTGCCCTCGTCGTCGTCACCACCGCAACCAGCGGCGACGACGGAGAGCCCGGCGACGACCGAGATCATCAGAAGCCAGAGAAGTCTTCGCACCTTCCCTGCAGAACGTGGATCACTGGCCATCAATCTCTCCTCCCTCTCGAGATCGCGCACGGGACGGAACGGGACGTGACCCTGAGTACGGGCGAGGTCAACGTCAGAATGTCACGACCGTGAGAATAATCCGGTTTCGTGAACGATGGCAACGTCGTGCCGTCACGAGGCGAGCGCCTGCGCTCTTCCAGTCGGGGCCGCCGCGGACTCGCACCGCCGCCTGGCCGACCACACGTCGCCAGGCCGGGACCGTAGTGGCGACGGGCTCGGTCGAGCTTGGGCGAGCCGCGCAGCTCCTCCTCGTCGTGCTGCCCACGACCCTCGTCCGGCGCGGCTCGGGGGAGATTGCGCCCACGTGACGGTCAGGCTCGGCCTGCTCTCGACCGCGCGCATCAACGCGGAGATCCTCTCGGCGGCCTCGAGCTCGGAGCGCGTGCAGGTCGTTGCCGTCGCGAGTCGCGAGGTCGCCCGCGCCCAGGCGTACGCGCGCGAGCACGGGCTTCCGCGCGCTCACGGCTCGTACGAGGCTCTGCTCGAGGACGCGGAGGTGGACGCGATCTACGTCCCGCTTCCGAACGGCCTCCACCACGAGTGGACGATGCGTGCACTTCGCGCCGGCAAGCACGTCCTCTGCGAGAAGCCGTACTCGCGTCACCCGGGCGAGGTGGAGGAGGCTTTCGCCCTCGCCGAGGAGTCCGACCTCGTGCTCATGGAGGCGTTCATGTACCGCCACCATCCCCAGAGCGGCGTCGTCGCGGAGCTGGTCGCGGGGGGAGCGCTCGGAAGGCTGCGCGCGATCCGGGCGACCTTCACCTTCCACCTCGAGCGGGCGGACGACCCGCGGTTGCTACCGGAGCTCGCGGGCGGGTCGCTGATGGACGTGGGGTGCTACTGCGTGAGCGGCTCGCGCCTGCTCGCCGGCGAGCCCGTTCGCGTGCAGGGAGAGCAGGTGGTCGGGGAGACCGGCGTCGATCTCGCATTCCACGGGACGCTCCGCTTCGAGGACGACGTCGTGGCGCAGTTCGACTCCTCCTTCACGCTGCCGAGATTCCAGCGGCTCGAGGCGCTCGGCGACGACGGCTCGCTCCTCGTCGAAGCGCCCTGGCGTCCGGACTGGGGCGGTGACGTGCTCCTGCGACGGGGCGCAGAGACCACCCGCGTCGAGGTTCCCGGAGCCGACATGTTCCGGCTCGAGCTCGAGAACCTCGCGGCTGCGATCGCGGGAGAGGCGCCGCCGCTTCTCGGCCGAGCCGACGCGCTCGGTCAGGCGCGGGCTGTCGATGCCCTCTACCGCTCGGCGGCCGAGGGCCGAGCCGTCACGCAGTAACGCGCAGCTCGAGCGGCTCGATCGCCCCGTCCTCGATCCGCCAGGCTGCGAGCTCGCCGGTGCGGACGGTGTAGATCAGGTACGGCCGGCCCTCCCAGAGGTTGATCCGCTCGACGTCGGTCCGGGACGGCCGCGGCGCGGACGAGACGTGCGAGTGGAAGACGGCGAGCTCGAAGCCCTCGTCCTCGAGGAACCAGATCTCCGGGTCGGACATCCGCAGGTCGAACCGGTACGGGGAGGCGTCGTCGTTGATGCCCCGCTCGTAGCGCACCGCGACCCCGTCCTTGATGACGACGAGCCCGCACGCCTCGTTCGGCAGCTCGTCCTGCGCGTGCTCGGCCAGCTGCGCGCGCACCTCCTCCGGGACTACCACCAGACCGAGCGCTCCATGGCCGTCTCGACGTCCTCCGCGTCCCAGAACCCGGCCGAGAGGTACTTCCAGCCGCCATCGGCCAGGACGCAGACCACGACGCCCTCGTCGAGGTCCCGCGCGACGCGGAGCGCCGCGTGGACGACTGCTCCCGCGGAGACCCCGCCGAAGATCCCCTCGCGCTCGAGCAGGAGCCTGAGGCCGGCGACGGACTCCGCGTTCGAGACGAGGAGCTTGCGATCGAGCTTCGACACGTCGAGGATCGGCGGCACGTAGCCGTCGGCGAGCGAGCGGAGGCCCATGACCTCGTCTCCTGGAAGCGGCTCCGCCGCGGCGACGGTGATCCCCGGGAACGTCTCGCGCAGGCGCTCTCCCGCGCCCATCAGCGTCCCGCCGGTCCCGAGCCCGGCGACGAGGACGTCGACGCGGTCGAGCGCGGCCGCGATCTCCGCGCCGGTGCCGTCGTGGTGCGCGCGGGGGTTCGCCTCGTTCGCGTACTGGAACGGCATGAAGAGCGAGGGGTCGCGCTCCGCGAGTTCGAGCGCGAGGCGGACGGCGCCGTTCGAGCCCTCCTCGGGCGGCGAGTCGACGATGTCGGCGCCGTAGAGGCGGAGCAGGCGGCGGCGCTCCTCGGTGACGTTCGCGGGGAGGACGCACGTGAGCGGATAGCCGCGGAGCTTCGCGACGAGCGCGAGCGAGATGCCGGTGTTGCCGCTCGTCGGCTCCAGCAGTCTCCGGCCGGGCGCGAGCTCGCCCGAGGCCTCGGCGGCGTCGATCATCGCCTTCGCGACCCGGTCCTTGATCGAGCCGGTCGGGTTCTGGCCCTCGAGCTTCGCGTACAGGCGGACCGTGGGCTTCGGCGAGAGGCGCGGAAGCTCGACGAGCGGCGTCGAGCCGATCAGGTCGAGGAGCGAGGGTGCGAGCGCTCTAGACACCGCCGGCCATGGCCGGCAGGAGGATGATCGTCTCGCCGTCGTAGACGGGGGTGTCGAGACCGTCGAGCGTCCGGATGTCCTCACCGCCGAGGTAGACGTTGACGAACGACGCGAGCTCGCCGCCGGCGATGAGCTGGGGCGCGAGCGGTGGATAGCGCTCGACGAGGTCGTCGATGACCTCGCCGACGGTGTCACCCCGGGCCTCGAGCTCGCGGACCCCGCCGACCTCGGCCCGCAGCGTGGGAGGGATGCGCACGGCCGCCATCAGATCTCGAGCGGCGCGTTGCAGAACTCGACGTAGTCGACGTACTCGGTGATCGTCGGGCTGTCACCGCAAACCGGGCAGTACGGGTCGCGGCGTACGGTGACCTCGTCGAGCGTCGTGCCGAGCGCGTCGAAGAGGAGGAGCCGCCCGGCGAGCGTGTCGCCGCGCTCGAGGATCAGCTTCAGTGTCTCGTTCGCCTGGATCGAGCCGATGATCCCCGGCAGGACGCCGAGGACGCCGCCCTCGGCGCAGCTCGGCGCGAGCTCCGGCGGTGGTGGCTGCGGGAAGAGGCAGCGGTAGCACGGGCCCGCGCCGGGTGCGAACACCGTGACCTGGCCCTCGAAGCGGAAGATCGAGCCGTGCACGACGGGGATCCCGTGCCAGACGGAGGCGTCGTTCACGAGGTAGCGCGTGGGGAAGTTGTCAGCTCCGTCGAGGATCACGTCCCAGCCCTGGGCGAGGATCCGCTCGATGTTGTCGGAGGTGAGCCGCTCCTGGAACGGCACGACGCGCACGTCCGGGTTCAGCGCCTCTAGCGTCCGCTTCGCGGAGAGCACCTTCGGGTCGCCGAGGCGGTCCGTCGAGTGGACGATCTGGCGCTGGAGGTTCGACTCGTCCACGACGTCCGCGTCGACGATCCCGAGCGTCCCGACTCCGGCGGCGGCGAGGTACAGCGACGCGGGGGATCCGAGCCCGCCGGCGCCGACGAGGAGGACGCGCGCGTCGAGGAGGCGCTGCTGGCCGTCCTCGCCGACCTCGGGAATCAGGAGATGGCGGCTGTAGCGCGCGCGCTGCTCGCCCGTGAGGACGCGCGGGATCGTGACCTCGAACCCGTTTCGCTTCCAGTCGCTGAACCCGCCCGCGAGATTGACGACGTTCTCGTAGCCGAGGTCGCCGAGCGCCTTCGCCGCGAACGCCGAGCGCGAGCCGCCGGAGCAGTACACGACGATGTCGCGCTCCTTGTCGGGCACGAGGCCCTCGATCCGCTGCTCGAGCCGGCCACGCCCGGTGTAGAGCGCTCCCGGGATGTGGCCCTCCTCCCACTCGTCCGACTCGCGGACGTCGACGAAGAGCGGGCCGTCGGACGACTCGAGGCGCTCGTGCGCCTCGATCGAGGAGATCTCGTCGATCTCCTCCTTCACCTGTGCGAGCAGCTCACGATATCCGGCCATTACTTTCCGAACTGTAGCGCCTCCTCGCGGGCGGAAGCGCCGGGCGCATGAACACCGGTGTCTGACACCGCCGCAGACCGTTGCCTCCCACCGGGTGACTGGTACGAACGTGTCCTGAGGCCGCCGGCCGCTCAGCTGTGCCGCGTCGCCTGTGGAGCGATCGGCGCGAAGTCGGCACCAACATCAGGCGGTGTCTGACACCGCCTCTCTCCGCCACCGCGCCGCGGGCTATCGTCGCGGCGTGAGCGCGCGCCGCCGCATGTTCCTGCTCGTCGGCCTCGTTGCCGCCGCGGCCGTGGCCGTGGTCGCCGCCGCGGTCGTCTCGGCCGACGGGGACTCCGCCACGAGCTCCGGGCTGCCAGAGCCGCGCCCGGGGCGTCCTCCGCTCTCGCTCTCGCTCGGGTTCGGCGACGATCCCGAGGCGCGCGACCTGCGCCGCGGCGTGACGCTCTACTCGCGCGGACGGCTCGCCGAAGCCGCGCCGCTCTTCGCGAAGCACGACTCGCTGGAGGCGAAGGTCGGCGCCGCGTTCGCCTCCTGGCCGGAGGGGACGTACGACCGCCTCGAGCAGCTCGCGAAGCTGTACCCGGAGACCGCGGTCGTCCAGCTCCACCTCGGGCTCGCGCGGCTCTGGGTGCAGCGCGGCGACCCCGTCGAGGCCTGGCGGGCCGCGCTCGAGGCGGAGCCGGACACGCCGTACGCGATCCTCGCCGGGAACGTGCTGCATCCGAAGCTCCCGCGCGGGCTGCCCGCGTTCGTCCCGTCGTTCTCCGCCCCGGCGGCGGTGACGGAGCTCCCGCCGGCGCGCCAGCTCGAGGCGCTGCGCCGGCGCGCGGCGCGCGGAGGCGTCCGCGACCAGCTCCTCTACGGCGTCGGCCTCCAGCGCGTCGGCAACCCGGTTTCCGCGGCCGCCGCCTTCGACGAGGCCGCGCGGCGCGCCCCCGGAAACGCCGAGGCGCGAGTCGCCGCCGCGGTCGGGAAGTTCGACAAGGACGAGCCCGCGCTCGCATTCGGGAGCCTCGGCCCGCTGACGCGCGTCTACCCCGGAGAGCCGACCGTCCGCTTCCATCTCGGCGTCCTCCTCCTGTGGACGGGCAGGGTCGAGGCGGCCGAGCGCCAGTTCCGGCTCGCGGCGCGCACGAAACCAGACTCTCCGCTGGCCCGCGAGGCCGCTCGCTACCTGGAGACGATCCGCAAGGCGAGGTCGTAGAGTTCCCGGGATGAGCCTCCGCGAGCATCCGGTCGCAGCCACGATCCCGGTCTCCGACATGGCGCGAGCCCGCGAGTTCTACGAGGGCAAGCTCGGCCTCTCGGGCGGGAAGGACCAGGAGGACGGCGGCCACACGTATCCGAGCGGAGACGGCTCGTTCGTTCACATCTACCCGTCCCCCGGAAACGCCGGCAGGTCGGGGGCGACGCTCGCTGCGTGGATGGTCGACGACGTCGAGGGAGCCGTGGACGAGCTGATCGCGAGCGGCGTCACGTTCGAGCAGTACGGGGAGCCGCTGAACACGGACGACAAGGGAATCGCGAGGCTCGGCGCGTCGGAGATCGCCTGGTTTCGGGATCCGGACGGCAACATCCTGGCCGTCGAGAGTCGCTGACGCGGCCGAGCGCGAGCCCGGCTCGCAGCGCGCACAAACCAGACTCTCCGCTAGCCCGCGAGGCCGTTTGCTGCCTGGAGACGATCCGCAAGGCGAGGTCCTGACCGGACCTTCGGTGAGTTTCTTTGACGCCGACCGTTGCTGCGATTACCGTGTGACCGCCGATGAGCAAGGGGGCGGTGTGGGAGGAGTAGCGAAACAGGAGGGTGTGGCCGCGAAGGCGCCCGTCGAGGACGTCCTCGCGACCGACGAGGCGCAGCGCCTGCTCGAGAGCGGGCTCCGTGACGGACGCCTCGACGCGGACGAGGTCGCACTCGCCCTCGACGAGCTCGAGCTCGAGCCGAGCCAGCTCGACGAGTTCTACGCAGCGCTCGACGAGGCTCAGATCGCCGTCGTCCCCGCGGGCGGCGCGGAGCCCGAGGCAGAGGTCGAGGTCGAGCGCGCCGAGAGCGAGATCACGACCGACGCGCTCCAGCTCTTCTTGAAGGACATCGGCAAGGTGCCGCTCCTCACCGCGGCGCAGGAGGTCGAGCTCGCGAAGCGCATCGAGCGCGGCGACCACGGCGCGAAGCAGGCGATGGTGGAGGCGAATCTCCGCCTCGTCGTCTCGATCGCGAAGCGCTACCGGAACCAGGGCCTTCCGTTCCTGGATCTCATCCAGGAGGGCACGATCGGGCTCGTCCGCGCCGCCGAGAAGTTCGACTACCGCAAGGGCTTCAAGTTCTCCACGTACGCGACGTGGTGGATCCGGCAGGCGGTCGCCCGCGCGATCGCCGACAAGGGCCGCACGATCCGCATGCCCGTGCACGTCGTCGAGAAGCTGAACAGGATTCTCCGCTCGGAGCGCAAGCTGCGCGCGGAGAGAGGGCGGGAGCCGTCGATAGAGGAGATAGCGCGCGACGTCGACATGACGTCCGACGAAGTCGAACACATTCGGCGGAGCGCGCAGACTCCCGTCTCCCTCGAGAAGCCGGTCGGCGACGACGACGAGTCCGAGTTCGGCCACTTCCTCGCCGACGACTCGACGCCGCTGCCCGACGAGCTCGCAGAGACGACGCTCCAGCGCGAGGCGCTGCGGACGATCCTCGGCGCGCTCTCGGAGCGGGAGCGCAAGGTGCTCGAGCTTCGGTACGGGCTCGACGGCCACCAGCCGCGCACGCTCGACGAGGTCGGCCGCGCGTTCAACGTCACGCGCGAGCGCATTCGGCAGATCGAGCATCAGGGCTTGAAGAAGCTGCGCGCGCTCGCGGACGCGGCGCGCGTGCGCGACGTCGCCTGACCTCGTCTTTCTAGAGTCAAGGCGTGCTCTACCGGCCCGAGGCCTTCGAGCCGCTCGCCGACGCGACCTGGGACGACGCGCGCGCCCGCGACGGGATCCGCGCGATCGTCGAGGACGCGGACGCGGCATACCGTGGCAGGCGGCTCTTCTGGCCGGCCGACGAGTGGGACCGCTGGCAGGCGACGAGCCCGATGAAGAACCTCTACGTCGGCACGGCCGGCGTGCTGTTCGCGCTCGACGAGCTGCGGCGACGCGGCCACGCCGAGACGCGGCTCGACCTGGCGGAGCTCGCGCTTCGCAACCTCGAGCTCTTCCGGGAGCGGCCCGACTTCATGAAGATCAAGCTGCCCGAGCCGAAGGAGTCGTCGCTCCTCTGCGGCGAGACCGGAATCCTCCTCGTCGCGTGGCGGCTCGCGCCCTCGGCCGGGCTCGCCGACGAGCTCCTCGCGCGCGTGCGGGACAACGAGTCCAACGAGGTCGCGAGCGTCATGTGGGGAACGCCCGGGACGCTCCTCGCTGCGCGCGCGATGCTCGACTGGACCGGTGACGAGCGCTGGCGTGAGGCGTGGAACGAGGGCGCCGATGCGCTTCTGGCGCGGCGCGGCGACGACGGGCTCTGGACCGGGCGTCCGACGGGCGAGGAGTTTCGCAGCCTCACGCCGCCGCACGGTCTCGTCGGGAGCGTGAGCGCGCTCCGGCCGCTCCTCGACTTCGCACGCCGGGAGCAGCTGGAGCGCGAGACGGCGGCGGTGCTCGAGCGGACCGCGGTCGTCGAGGACGGTCTCGCGAACTGGCCGCCCCGCGACCGTCCGACGCTTCCGGGGCCGGACGGCCAGATCCGTGTGCAGTGGTGCGCGGGCGCGCCCGGCATCGTGGTCTGCGCGCACGAGTATCTCGACGAAGACCTCCTGCTCGCGGGTGCCGACCTCCTGTGGCATGTCGGCCCGCCAGGACTCGAGAAGGGCCCGTCGATCTGCCACGGCACCGCGGGGAACGGCCACGCGTTCCTGAAGACCTTCGAGCGCACCGGCGACGAGCGCTGGCTCGAGCGCGCCCGCCGGTTCGCGATGCACGCGCTCGAGCAGGTCGAGCGGTTGCGGGCCGAGCGCGGCCGCGGGCGGTACTCGCTGTGGACCGGAGACGTCGGCGTCGCGCTCTTCGTCGCCGACTGCCTCGACGGACGGGGCAGGTACCCGATCTTCGACGCGGCGTAGACAAGCTCGGCGCACGGAAGTTCACACACTTTCGCCAACCACGTGTGACGACTTCGTCGATACCGTTTCGTCAGGGACACGGGAGTGCCCCTGGGGGAGGTTGGGGCTCATCCCGGCCTACGGTTGAATCGAGGCAAGAGCGCGCCTCGCCCCTAGAATGCTCGGCCGTGGCCCCTTCTCACGAAGAGCTTCGTGACCAGCTGGCCGAGCTGGTGGCCATCCCGTCCGTCAGCGCGGATCCCGCACACGCGAAGGACGTCGAGGCCGCGGCCGAGTGGGTCGCTGATCGCATCAAGGGCGCCGGCGGGACGGCCGAGGTCGTCCCCTGGAACGGAGGCAGGCCGCTCGTCATCGGCGAGATCGCAGCGTCCGAGAACGCCGACTCCGCCCCGACCGTCCTCAGCTACGCGCACTTCGACGTCCAGCCGCCCGACCCGCTCGAGCTCTGGGACTCGCCTCCGTTCGAGCTCGCCGAGCGCGACGGCTGGCTCTACGCCCGCGGCGTCGCGGACGACAAGGCGCACCTGTTCATGCTCGTCGAGGCCGCGCGCCAGCTCGCGGAGGCGGGCGAGCTCCCGGTCAACGTGCGCTTCGCGCTCGACTCCGAGGAGGAGGTCGGCGGGCAGTCGGTCGGGGAGTGGGTCACGGCCGACGAGCGCGGCGCGGACGCGGCCATCGTGTTCGACGGCGACATGCTCGACGGCGACGTCCCGACCTTCTACACGGCGCTCCGCGGGCTCTGCTACTTCCACGTCCGCGTCCGGACGGGCGAGCGGGATCTCCACTCGGGTCTCTTCGGCGGCGTCGGGATGAACGCCATGCACGCGCTCATGCAGACGCTCTCGGGCGTCCTTCCCCGCGACGGCCGCGTACCGGAGCCGCTGCGGGCCGGCATCGCGCCTCCGTCCGCGGAGGAGCTCGAGGCCTGGAGGACGCTCAAGCCGGGCGCCGAGGTGGTCGCCGGGGCCGGAGTGCAGCCCGTCGACGAATCCGCGTCGGACGACTTCTACATCCGGACCTGGGCCGAGCCCGTCGGTCGACGTGCACGGGCTCGCGGGCGGCTCGCCGGACCTCGTCAAGACGGTGCTCCCCGTCGAGGCGCGCGCGAACGTGTCCATCCGGATCGCGCCCGGCCAGAAGGTCGCCGAGGTGAGCGAGACGTTCGAGCGGCTCCTCCGCGAGGCCGCGCCAGCAGGGGCCGAGGTCTCGGTCGAGCTCCATTCGCACGGCGAGCCGGCGCTCGTCTCCCCGGACGCGCCCGCGCTCACGCTCGCTCGCGGGGCGTTCGAGTCGGTGTTCGGGAACGAGTCGGTGCTCGTGCGCGTCGGAGGCTCGATCCCGGTCGCGGAGCGGATCGTCGCCCGCGGAATCCCCGCGATCATCACCGGCATCGCGACGCGCGACGCCAATGCGCACTCGCCGAACGAGAAGTTCCCGGCGGCGTCCCTGAGCAGGGGCGTCGACGTCGTCCGCGAGACCTACCGACGGCTCGGAGAGCTTGGCTAGAGCGAAGGCAGCGTTCGCGAGCCCGCTTGCGGAGGAGCTCGCCGGCGACGTCCTCGAGCGGTTCCTCCGCTACGTCCGGGTCGACACCCAGGGCGCGTACCGCGAGCCGCAGCGTCCGAGCACGAAGAAGCAGCTCGATCTCTCGCGGCTGCTCGTGGACGAGCTTCGAGCAGCTCGGCCTCGAAGCGGAGCTGACGGACGGCGCCAATGTCTTCTCGGGCCTCCCCGACCACGAGGGCATGCCGGTGGTCGGCCTCATCGCACACGTCGACACGACCCCCGATGTCACGGGCGCGGGCGTGTCTCCGATCGTGCACGAGAGCTGGGACGGGAAGCCGATCGAGCTCCCGGGCGACGGGCGTCAGGTGCTCGACCCGGAGCTCCTCCCCGAGCTCGCCGCGCGCGTCGGCCACGACATCGTCACGAGCGACGGCACGACGCTCCTCGGCGCCGACGACAAGGCCGGGATCGCGGAGATCATGGCCGCGGTCGCGTACCTCGCACGGCAACCCGAGCGCCCCCGCTGCAACATCCGCGTCGCCTTCACGGTCGACGAGGAGGTCGGGCGCGGAGCCGAGGACTTCGATCTCGCCGGCTTCGGCGCGGACGTCGCGTACACACTCGACGGCACCGGGCTCGGCGACCTCGAGACCGAGACCTTCTCGGCGAAGTCGATGCGCGTGACGATCAGCGGCCTGTCCGTGCACCCAGGCAGCGCGAAGGGGAAGCTCGTGAACGCGGTGAAGCTCGCGGCCGAGCTCGTTGCGTCGCTTCCGCCCGACCGGCTCTCGCCGGAGACGACCGAGGAGCGCGAGGGCTACGTCCACCCGCACCGGATCTCGGGCGGTGTCGAGAAGACGATCGTCGACTTCATCATCCGCGACCACGACGACGACCTGCTCGAGCAGCACACCGAGCTTCTGCGCGAGCTCGCCGGGCAGCTTGCGGAACGAGAGCCGCGCGCGAAGATCGAGATCGAGGTGCTCGACTCGTACCGCAACATGCGGCCGTTCATCGACGAGACGCCGCGCGTGGTCGAGAGCGCGCTCGAGGCGATCCGGCGAGCGGGCGTCGAGCCGAGGATCGCGATCACGCGCGGAGGGACGGACGGCGCGGTGCTCTCGGCGATGGGCCTTCCGACGCCGAACCTCTTCACCGGCGGCCAGGAGTACCACTCGGTGCGCGAGTGGGCGAGCGTGCAGGACATGGCCGCAGCGGCCGCGACGATCGTCGAGCTCGCCGGCGTCTGGGCCGAGCCCGCCTGATCCCCCCTCGGGGGAATACCCGGCGGGAAGCAGGGGTTAGGGTTCGCGTATGGCCAGGCTCGTGGGTATCAACCACGTCGCGGTCGAGGTCGGGGACATCGACGAGGCGGTGGAGTTCTTCGAGCGCTTCTTCGACGATGTCACGCTCCGCGGCCGGAATGCGAACATGGCCTTCGTCGACATGGGCGACCAGTTCATCGCCTTCGCGCGCGGCGTCACGCACGTCGCCGACCACGACCGGCACATCGGGCTCGTCGTCGACGACCTCGCCGAGACCGTGCGCCGGCTCCGGGAAGGCGGGGTCGAGGTCATCGGCACGCACGACTTCCGCGACCCGTGGGGGAACCGCTGGCAGCTCGTGGACTACCGCGAGGTGCAGTTCACGAAGACCGCGCGGGTCCTCGAGGGCATGGGCTTCAACGGGCTCGAGAAGTCCGAGCACGCGCTCGAGGAGCTGCGTGCGAAGAACCTCGCCGACTGATTTCTCGTCGCATGATCGGAATTCGCTAGCGCGAATTCCGATCGCGCAAATCCCTGAAGGCGTCCGCTGTCGCGGCCGCTACGCCGACCACCCGGATTGACTAGGTCTGATGGAGGCGAGGCAAGCCTCGCCCCTACGGGCTGTCGCCAAGGATCGTAGGGGCGACGCTTGCGTCGCCCTCGTCCGCCTCGATCAGGTCTGATGGACGCCGCAGCCGAGCCACTCGTGGCCGAAACGGCGCATCTCGTGGACGACCGGCAGCAGCGCACGGCCCTTGTCCGTCAGCGCGTACTCGACCCGCGGCGGCGACTCCGGGTAGCTCTGGCGCGCGACGATGCCCTCGGTCTCGAGCCAGCGCAGCCGCTCCGCGAGCGTCCGCGGGCTGATCCCCGCGCACGAGCGCTCGAGCTCCGTGAAGCGGCGCGGGCCCTCGGAGAGGTCGTGGACGATGAGGACGGTCCACTTCGAGCCGACGATCTCGGCGGCGCCCGCGACCGAGCACGTCGGCGCCGCATGCACCGGCAGCATCGTGCGGGTCGTGTCCGCGCTCACGCACGGATTGTAGGCCCGTCTCGTCAGGCCGGCTTGCGCGCGGTATAGAGCGCCGTGAGCAGCGTGCGTCCGACCCGGCCGCCGAACTGCTCCTCGGCGATGCGCGCGATGCCGTCGAGGATCTCGGTGCGCCGCTCCTCGTCGAGCCGCGCGATCGGCGAGAACGTCCCGTAGAGCGCTCGGATGCCGGCGGTGTCCCAATGAAAGTCCCAGCGCGCGACCTCGTACGTGGCCTCCTCGAAGCCGGCTGCGGCGAGCGCGGCGAGCCTCGCCTCGCTATCTCGCGCGAACGGCGGCCGCCCTTCCTCGCCGGCGGTCGGGCTGCGATGGAGACCGTCGAGGAGCGGGCTCGTCGCGGTGATGAAGGCGTCCGGCGCCTCACTGTCGCCAAAGAGGGTCCACCACATCCCGAACCATCCGCCCGGTCGCAGGGCTGCCGAAGAGCTTCGCGAGCCCGACGGCCTCATCCACCCAGTGGAAGCACGACGCGGCGACGGCGAGATCGAAGTCGCCCACAGGCAGCTTCGCGTCCTCGAGCGTGACCACCCGGACGTCGACACCCAGCGGTTTCCCCGACATACGCCGCGAGCGACGGATCGGGCTCGATCGCGACGACCGACGCTCCTCGCTCGAGCAGCCGTCGCGTCGCCTGACCCGTCCCGGGCCCGACCTCGAGCACTCGTGAACCGGGGCCGAGGCCGCAGCGCTGGACGAGCACCTCGTAGACCCGCTCCGCGTGCCCCGGCCGGGCCAGGTCGTACGCAGCCGGGTCGGAACCGAACAGTCGCCGGCCCTCCGTGCGTTCGATGCGCGGTCTCACATCAGTCCCACGGCGGCGGGTTGTGCACCCAGCGGCCGCCGACCATGGTCGCGACGACCTCGACCGACTCGAGCTCGTCCGGCGGGCACTCGACGAGGTCGCGGGAGAGGACGACGAGGTCGGCGAGGTAGCCGGGAACGAGCTTCCCACGCGTCCGCTCGTCGCCGGCGACCCAGGCGGGCGCGACGGTCGTCGCGTGCAGCGCCTGCTCGACCGTGAGCGCCTCCTGCATGCGCCAGCCGGGACGGTCGTCGATCGTGCGCGTGACGCCCGCGCGGATCCCCGCGAGCGGGTCGAGCTCCTCGATCGGCGCGTCCGAGCCGTTCGCGACGACCGCGCCGGAGTCGAGGAGCGAGCGGAACGCGTACGAGCCGTCGAGGAGCTCCGGCCAGAAGCGCTCGGCGAGGTCGCGATCCGACGGCGCGTGCGAGAACTGCACCGAGCAGGCGACGCCGAGCTCGGCGAAACGGGGGAGATCGGCCGGATCGAGGCACTGCGCATGCTCGATGCGCGGCCGGAGCCCGCGCGGCTGCCACTCGTCCTTCGTCGCCTCGAAGGCGTCGAGCGCCTCCCGGTTCGCGCGGTCGCCGATTGCGTGCACGCCCACCGGCCAGCCGGCGCGCGCTCCGCGCCGAACGATCTCCGCGAGCTCCTCGCCGCTCGTGATCCGGACCCCGGAGCCGTCGAGCATCCACGCCGTCTGCGAGCCGAGCGTCCCGTCCATGAAGACCTTCAGGTAGCCGAGCCGAAGGAACTCGTTCCCGAAGCGCGAGCGCAGGCCGAGCCCCTCGAGCTCGGCCAGCTTCCGCCACGGCAGCGACTGCCAGACCCGCAGCGTGAGCCCTTCCCGCTCTGCAAGACGCTGGAAGATCTCGGGCGCGCCGATCCAGCCGTCCTTGTCGTGCACCGCGGTCACGCCGCGGCTGTGCGCGAGCTTGACGCCGGCGCGCACGACCTCGACCCACTCGTCCTCGGGGACGGACGGGAAGCGCTCGCGGAAGCGCCACGCGGCCTCCTCGCGGAGGACGCCCGTCGGCTCTCCCTGCGCGTCGCGCTCGACGACGCCGCCCTCGACCTCGAGGTCGCCCTGCGCGAGCGCGAGCGCGGCCGAGTTGAGCCACAGCGAGTGGAGATCCTTCGCCCAGAGCGCCGCCGGCGTCTCGCCCGTGACCTCGTCGAGCGCCTCCTTCGTCGGCTCCGCCTCCCAGTCCGCCGAGCGCCACCCGTGGCCGCGGAACCAGCCGGCACGCTCCGTCGCGCCTCGAACTCGCTCGAGCGCCGCTGCCAGCGACCCGACCCCGTCGAGGCTCAGGTCACGCTGCCCGAGCGACCAGGTCGGGAAGTGGACGTGCGAGTCCGTGAACCCGGGGACGACGCAGCGTCCGCGCAGGTCGACGACGTCCGGAGTCGGCAGCGCGGGCTCGTGCGTGCCGACTCCGCCCGCGATTCGGTCTCCTGCGATCGCGAGCGCCCGCGCGACCGGAAGCGCCGGGTCCAGCGTGCGGATCGTCCCGTTTTCCAGGATCATGCGCGGCGACTGTAACCACGTGAGAGGAGGGGGCGATGATCGACCACACGGCGGTGAACGTCAGCGACCAGGAGGCCGCCAAGAGCTTCTACACCCAGGCGCTCGAGCCGCTCGGCTACTCGCTCGCGTTCGAGTTCGGCGATTTCATGGGCTTCGGGGACGCGAACGGGATGGATCTCGGCGTCGTCCGGCGCGAGCCGGTCGGCGGCGCGCACGTCGCGTTCAAGTGCCCGGACCACGCCACCGTGGACGCGTTCTACGCGGCGGCGATGGCCGCGGGCGGGAAGGACAACGGCGCGCCGGGGATCCGGGCGCACTACCACGAGAACTACTACGGAGCCTTCGTGCTCGACGCGGACGGGAACAACATCGAGGCCGTCTGCCAGCAGCCGCAGTGAGCGTCACGCACGTCGCGGTCAACGTGAGCGACTGGGAGCGTGCGAAGCGCTTCTACGACGACGTGCTCGGGCTCTTCGGCTATCGCGTCGTCTACGAGGAGGCGGGCGCCCTTGCGTACTACGCAGATGCGCGCGGTCTCGACTTCGGGATCGGCCGCCGAGACCCGGTCGGCGGAGCGCACGTCGCGTTCGGCGCCGAGGACCGTGCTGCCGTCGACCGCTTCCACGAGACGGCGCTCGCGGCGGGCGGACGCGACAACGGCGCTCCCGGAATCCGCGCGCAGTACGCGCCCGACTACTACGCCGCCTACGTGCTCGATCCCGACGGGAACAACATCGAGGCCGTCTACCACGGAGCGTGATGGACGAGCTTCGCCCCGGACTCTGGACGTGGTCGGCGCCGCATCCGTCGTGGACTCCGGACGAAGGCGGGCCCGAGGGCTGGGACCGCGAGGTGCGCTCGTACGCGCTCGACGCAGGCGACGCACTCGTCCTCTTCGACCCGAACGAGCCGCCCGCGGAGATCCTCGAGCTGGCCGCGGGGCGGTCGCTCGAGATCCTGCTCACGGTCTTCTGGCACCGGCGCGGCTCGCTCGCTCTCGTCACCAACCGGGCGGCGACCGTGCGCGCGTTCGCGACGGGGATCGAGCAGATCGAGCTGCCCGCGGTCCCGTTCCAGCTCGGCGACACGCTTCCCGGCGGCGTCGAAGCGAGGCCGGGCGGATACGCGGAGGAGGCGGTCCTTTGGATTCCTTCCCACGGGGCGCTCGTCACGGGCGACGTGCTCCTCGGCGGGGACGAGGGCATCCGTGTCCAGCCGGACTCGTGGATCGCCGAGGGCCAGACACCGGAGATGATCCGCGCCCAGCTGCGACCCTTGCTCGACCTGCCCGTCGAGCTCCTCCTGCCGGCGCACGGCGACCCGGTGACCGAGGACGCGCACGCGACCCTCGCACGCGCACTCGCAACGTAGTACTCGCCTACGTCGGCTCGGCCACGACGACGCCGGGACGGAAGAGCGGGAGCTGCGCGCCGTTCGCGTCGTCCGTCCGGTACCCACCGGGAACGGGCGAGAAGAGCTCCGGGTAGCCCCACATGCCGTGCTCGGACATGTCCAAGCCGGCCGACTCCGCCTCTGCGTCCGTGCGGATGCCAAAGGCCGCGTCCATCGCCCACAGCGAGAGGAAGGACGCGCCGAACGTGAAGACGCCGACCGCGAGGAGCCCGAGTGCCTGCGTGCCGAGCTGCGCCGCGGAGCCGGTGTAGAGCAGCCCGCCCGAGCCGGTCGCGAGGCGCTCCGCGAGCTCCGGCGCCGTGAAGAAGCCGAGCGCGAGCGTGCCCCAGACGCCGGCCATCCCGTGTGCGGCGATGGCGCCGACCGGGTCGTCGATGCGCAACCGCTCGACCACGAGCGTCCCGCCGACCACGATCGCGCCCGCGACCGCGCCGATCAGGATCGCGGCCCACGGGGCGACGAACGCGCACGCGGCGGTGATCGCGACGAGCCCGGCAATCGCGCCGTTGAGCATCATCGACAGGTCGGGCCGCTTCAGCACCACCCAGGAGGTCGCGACCGCGCCGAGCACGCCGGCCGCCGCGGCGAGGTTGGTGTTGAGCGCGACGTACGCGAAGAAGCCGAGCCCGCCGAGCTGCACGCCCAAGGTCGAGCCGGCGTTGAAGCCGAACCAGCCGAACCAGAGGATGATCACGCCGAGCGTGGTGAACGCCATGTTGTGACCCGGGATCGCGTTGGCCTTCCCTTCGACGAACCGCCCGAGCCGCGGCCCGAGCAGCAGCGCCCCGGCGAGCCCGGCGAGCGCGCCCTGGTAGTGGACGACGGTCGAGCCGGCGAAGTCCTGCATGCCGCGCGCGAAGAGCCACCCGTCGGGCGACCAGATCCAGTGCGAGACGAGCGAGTAGATCGAGCGTGAAGACGATCCCGAACGCGAAGTAGACCCAGAGCTTCGTCCGCTCGGCCATCGCGCCCCAGACGATCGCGAGCGAGACGGCCGCGAACGCGACCTGGAAGAGGTAGCCGGCCGCGGCCGGGATCTCCGCGAACCACGAGAACGGAGCCTTGCCGATCTGCAGCAGCTCTTCCGTGGAGGGCACGAAGCCGGAGCCGCCGACGAAGCCGTTGCCGCCGTCGCCGAAAGCCATCCCGAAGCCGACGAGGTAGTAAGTGATCGCGGCCAGCGCGAAGATCAGCACGTTCTTCGCGGCGACGTGTCCGACGTTCTTCATCCGCGTCAGCCCCGCCTCGAGGAACGCGAAGCCGGCCTGCATGAAGATCACGAGCACCGCGGCCAGCACGACCCAGACCGTGCTCACGGCGAACACGAGCTCCTGGTTCGTCATCTCTCCACCTCCTCGTCGGTCGGACCACGAAAAAAGCCCCAGGACTCCAGTCCTGAGGCTCCGATGCCTGCTCACGCCTCCTCCGGCGGCGGCGTGAATCCGGAACCTAGCGGAGCGGCCGGACATAAACTGCGCCGGTGCCGTGGGAGCCGTTCACCGACGAGCAGGTCGAGGTTCGCGACCTCGTCCGCACGCTTGCCCGCGAGCGCATTGCCCCGCGCGCCGCCGAGATCGACGCCTCGCACGAGTTCCCCTGGGACGTCGTGGAGCTCTTCCGGGAGCACGGCATCTTCGGGCTCTTCTTCGGCGAGGAGTACGGCGGCACCGGGACCGGGACGCTGCTCTCGCTCGTCGCGATCGAGGAGGTCTCGAAGGTCTGCGCGACGAGCGGGCTCATCCTCGCCGTGCAGGAGCTCGGATCGCTCGGCCTCAAGCTCGCCGGGACGGACGAGCAGAAGGCGCGCTTCCTCCCGTCGCTCGCGTCCGGCGAGTCGCTCGCCGCGTACGCGCTGACCGAGGCGGGCTCCGGCTCCGACTCAGCCGCCATGCGCACGACCGCGCGCCGCGACGGCGACGAGTACGTCCTCGACGGCTCGAAGCGCTTCATCACGAATGCGTCCGTCGCCGGGCTCTACACCGTGTTCGCGAAGACCGACCCGGAGGCCGGCCACTCCGGGATCTCGGCGTTCGTCGTCGAGTCGGACACGCCCGGGTTCGAGGTCGCGCGGCTCGAGCCGAAGATGGGGATCTCCGGCTCGACGACCGGCGAGCTGACGTTCGACGGCGCGCGCGTCCCCGCCGCGAACCTGCTCGGTGAGGAGGGCGAGGGCTTCAAGATCGCGATGCGGATCCTCGACCGCTCGCGGCCGGGGGTCGCCGCGCAAGGCCTCGGCATCGCGCAGGGCGCGACCGACTACGCGCTCGAGTACGCGCGCACGCGCGAGACGATGGGGAAGCCGATCGCGGAGCACCAGCTGATCGCCGCCAAGCTCGCGGACATGGAGACACGGACGGAGGGCGCGCGCGGGCTCCTCTACCGCTTCGGGCGCATGGTCGACGAGGGCGCGTCCGACGCGGAGCTGACGAAGGCCTCCGCGATGGCGAAGCTCGCCTGCACGGACACGGCCATGTGGGTCACGACCGAAGCGGTGCAGGTGCTCGGCGGCTACGGCTACATCAAGGAGTACCCGGTCGAGCGCATGATGCGCGACGCGAAGATCACTCAGATCTACGAGGGCACGAACGAGATCCAGCGGCTCGTGATCGCGCGCGAGATGCTGAAGGAGAACAGGGCTTTCCTGCTCGCCGGCGTCGCCTAGGAAGGTCGGCCGAATAGGTCTCCCGCACCCGACGGCGGCTGGACTCGCGGCGTGTCATGGAGCATCATCGGCGGGCGATGAGGGGGTTGCTCACGCTCGTATGCGTTCTCGTGGTCGCCGCCTGCCCGGTCAGCGCGTCCGGCGGCGGCGAAGCTCCGGTCGCACGCACGCAGCTCGGGATCACCGGCGACGCCGCCCGCTTCGCGCGCCTGACCGGTCAGCGCTCCACGATCCGGCACAACTTCCTCGGGTGGCACCAGGGCAACGCCCTGCCGCAGATCCTCGGGAACCTGCGCCCGATCCCGATGATCGCCATCAAGACCGGCGGCGCCATTACCCCCGCCGCGATCGCGAGCGGTCGCGGCGACGCGTTCCTGCTGCAGCTCAACCGAGCGGTGGCGGACTTCGGCAGCCTCGTCTACGTCCGCGCGCTGCCGGAGATGAACGGGCACTGGAACGACTACTGCGCGTACAACCGCGACGGCTCTCGGCGGGGCGCGCAGCACTCGACCGCGGCGTTCAAGAAGGCGTTCCGCCGGATTGCGATCTTCGCGCGCGGCGGCCCCGCGGCGAAGGTGGCCCAGAAGCTCCGCCAGGCGGGCGTGCCGGTCCCCGCGAGCCTCGACCTGGCGCCGACGGAGGCCCGGATCGTGTGGAATCCGCAGGGCTACGGCTCGCCGGACGTCCGCGGGAATTCGGCGCAGGCCTACTACCCCGGCGACGGATACGTGGACGTGGTCGCGAACGACCTCTACGACCAGCGCTTCAACGCGGCCTGGGACGCGAACGAGGCGCTGTACGCCGCGCATCGGAACAAGCCGTACGCGCTCGCGGAGTGGGGGCTCTGGGGGATCGACGACCCCGCGTTCGTCGAGAAGATGGCGGCGTTCGTGAAGAGCCACGGCCGTATCGAGTTCCTCGCGTACTTCAACAGCAAGCCGGGCGCGATCTGGGACCTTCAGAGCAAGCCGCGCAGCAGGGCCGCGTACCGGCGCCTCATAACGCCGCTCGGCCGCTGAGCTCTCAGCCGCGGCCGCAGTGGACGAGCGCGTCGAGGCACGCCTCGACGAGCATGCGCAGCACCGGCTGGCGCCACGCGTTCACGAAGTCGGCGTGAGCGCTGAACTGGCCACCGGAGGCGAGGTAGAAGTCCGCGCCGCCGCCTCGCGACTGGTAGCGGTAGATCTGGGTCAGTTGCGGAACGGAGACGGGATGCGTCGACGGGCAGGCCCCGCGGGCCGGGTACGCCATGTGGCTCTTGTGGTCGGCGCTGTCGAGCTGACGCCCGTTCCAACACGACGGGAAGCGGACGTGCAGCCGCAGCCACGAGCCGCGGACGTTCGGGCACGTCGGAATCGCGGTCGACCGCTTCGTCCCCGAGGCAGCCCCGCAGCTCCACCAGGTGATCGCCATCCCCTGTGGCCGGTCGGCGGTCGCGGTTCCGGCGATCATGCGCAGGTTCGGTGGGAAGCTGCGGATCGGCGCGACAGTCACGCGCCGGTAGTAGATCGTCGCTGCCACAGGCGGGATCGCTGTCGTGCCCTGGAGCAAGGTCGGGACCCAGTACGCGGCCGTGTCCGAGGGCCGCTCGCAGGTCGTTCCCGCCGCCCGCAGCGTCGGGAAGATGGAGGACGCGTTCGTCGAGCGGCTGCCGACGAAGGAATGGTCGTGGGACGCGCCTGGCCGGCCGAAGGCGACGATCGGGTCGTCGGGCGCGCGGTGGCTGAAGCGGCAGACCTCGATGAAGTTGACCCCTGTGAGCTCCGCCCGCGAGGCCGGGACGCGGCCGCCCTCGCCGAGGGTGGGGCCATCGCCCGCGAGCGCCGCCGGGCCGATCATCGCGGCGAACACGACGGCGATCGCTCCTGCGGTCGCGAGTGCGAGGGCTCTCACCCCAGGGAGTCACGCACCGACTCGTGGAGTTTCCTTGAGCGATCTGTGACGAGGTCGTAAGCATTCGGTACGGATCACCTCGGTGGCGGCGCCGGTGGCATAGTCGGCGCCGTGGAGTACCACCGCGGCCGGCTCTTCGACCACGTCCACCTTCGGGTCCGCGACCTCGAGTGGAGCCGCCGCTTCTACCAGGCGGCGCTCGGCGCGCTCGGTCTCGAGATCCAGACCGCCGAGGATGCCTTCTGGTCGGACGAGCTCTACGTGAGCGCGGACGGGCCGCCGACCGAGAGTCTCCATCTCGCGTTCGCGGCGGAGGACGAGGACGCCGTGAAGCGCTTCCATGCGGCAGCGATCGCCGCGGGCGGGAAGGACAACGGCGCGCCGGGCGAGCGCGATTACCACCCGGGCTACTACGGCGCCTACGTGCTCGATCCGGACGGGAACAACATCGAGGCCGCGTACCACGGCCCCGCTCGGCGCTCCGCGCCGTCGGTCGTCATCACGCCGCTGCGGTAGCCGGCTCGCCGGGCGGCGACGCCCGCGGGTAGCGGGCGCGGATCTCGTCGACATAGGTCGCGAGCCTGTCGGCGATCGCCTGATCCCGGATCTCGAGGACGTTCTCCGCGTTCCGCTCGCCCGAGCGCGAGAAGTTGAAGCTGCCGAGGAACGACGTGTCGTCCGCGACCACGACTTTCGCGTGCATGAAGTCGTGCACGGACTCGGGCGTCCACGGGACCGACGTCTTTCCGGCGAAGTCGCCGCCGTCGAGGACCCGGCGGAGCAGCGGGATCTTCCACTCGCTGACGCCGTTCGTCCGCCACTGCTCGAAGACCTGGTCGACCTGCGTGTCGTCGACGATGCCGGCGACCGGGCAGCGCCCTTCGTTCACGACCTCGACCAGCGTCCCGAGGATCGGACCCGACGTGAGGACGGGCGAGGCGATCCGGACGCGCTCGCTCGCCTTCCCGATGTGCTTCGCGACCCGGTGCGAGAGCGCCTCGCCGTGCTCCGGGCAGAACCAGGCGCGGACCCGCGCGCCGTCGAGCGACTCGGGCCGCGGGTCGACCTCGCCCGAGCCCTCGACCGTGCCGCTCTCCCACAGCTGGCCGAACGCGAGCGTGTACGCGTACGCGATCTCGGGCGAGCGGAGAACGGCGATGACGTTCTCCTGCCTGGTCCACGAGTCGTCGGTCCAGTTCGTCGAGCCCGTCCAGAGCGCCTCGCCGTCGCGGACCGCGAACTTGTGATGCATGAGGTCGGGGATCCCGGCGACGCCGCGGGTCGGGATCGGGAGCCGCTCGATCGCTTCAGGAGCGGTCTCGGGCGGAGGCGGGACTGCGATCGGGCCGGGGTGGGCGACGTTGTAGAGCAGGCGGATCTCGACGCCGCGTTGTGCCGCCGCGAGGAGCGACGCGAGCACGAGTCCGCCCGCGTCCGTCTCGAAGCGGACGTCGTATACCGCGATGTCGAGGGACTTCTCGGCGCGGCCGAGAAACGCGGCGATCCCGCGCGCGACCTCGGCGGCGCGCTGGCCCCCGTCCGTCAGTGTGGTGAGCTCGATCGCGGCCTCTGCGGCCTCTGCGGCCGCGGGCTCGGTCACGCCGCCGGCGCGGCGGCTTTTGCGGCGCGGAGCGAGGCCTTGTGGGCGCGCTTCTGCGCCTGGTACTCCGCGAGCGCCTCGTGCGAGTCGACGCCGCCGAGGCAGGGGTAGCTCGGGACGAGCTCCTGCGCTGCCTCGACGCCGAACCGGAGCGCCAGCACGGACCCGAAGCCCGTGATCTTCATCTTTCCGAAGCCGGGGAGCGCACCGATGCGCTTCCGGAGGTCGGCTGCGTCGGCGGCCTCCGTCCAGATGCGCTGCGCATCGCCGCCGTACTCGTCCACGACGACCTGGCAGAGCTCCTGCACCCGCTGCGCCATGGCCCGCGGGAAACGGTGGATCGCCGGGCGCTCGCGGAACGCATCCTCGAGCTGCTGCGGGTCCATACCCGCGATCGCTGCGGCATCGAGTGTCCCGATCCGCTGCTTCAGGCGGAGCGGCCCGGAGAACGCCTGCTGAACCGTGACCTGCTGGTCGATCGCGAACCCGATCAGCAATGCGAGCGGATCGGTAGCGATGAGCACGTTCGCCTCGTCCGAGTCGGTGAAGAAGAGCGCCTCGGGCATCGGCTTGATTCTAGGCGAGCCGGGTTGGCGCCCGCAGAATCGCGCCGGCACCGCTGGGTCGTCGTGAGACACTCGTCTCCGCATGCGGCGACTCCACTTGCTGCGGCACGCGAAATCGTCGTGGGACGATCCCGCGCTCCGCGACCGCGACCGGCCGCTCGCGCCCCGTGGGCAGAAGGCCGTTGCGCGCATTGCGCGCTGGGTGCGCGAGCACGACGTGCGACCCCAGGTCGTCCTCTGCTCGGACGCCCGGCGGGCGCGAGAGACGCTCGAAGGGGTGTTCTCGGGCCTCGGTACTCCGGACGTCCAGATCGAGGACGGCCTGTACGCCGCCAACGCACAAGCGCTCGTCGTGCGTCTGCGCTCGCTGCCGGACGACGTCGACGAGGCGATGCTCGTCGGGCACAACCCCGGCCTCGCCGACGTTCTGCTTCTGCTCGCGGAGCCCGGAGAGCTGCGCGAGCGCGCCAGCGCGAAGCTGCCCACGGGAGCACTCGCGACGCTGGAGGCAGAGCTCGACAGCTGGTCGAACCTCGGACCGGGCTGCGCTCGACTCGCGACCCTCGTCGTTCCACGAGAGATTCGGTAGCGCACGAGGCGTGTGGGATGCTCCGCGCGTGCGGGAGCTGCGCGTCGAGCACGACGGCGTCACGCTCGCCGGGAGCTACTCGCCCGGCGGGAGAGACGGCGCTCGTCGCACTGCACGGTGCCGGGGAGGGAACTCGCGACGGAGAGCTCCACCGGCAGCTCTACGAGCACCTGCACGCGGTCCTTCCTCCGGCCGGCATCGGCGTCGTCACGTTCGACCGCCGCGGCGAGGGCGAGTCGACGGGCGACGCCTCCCGCGGCCGCTTCGACGTCCAGGCGCGCGACGCGCTCGCGGTGCTGGACGCTGTCGGCGTGGAGCGCGTCGGGCTCTGGGGCTACAGCCAGGGCGGCTGGGTCGCGCCGCTCGCGGCGACGATGTCCGAGCGCGTCGCGTTCCTCGTCCTCGTCGCCTCGACCGGGGTCACGCCGTCCGAGCAGATGCGGTACGCGACCGCCGCGCAGCTCCGGCTCGCGGGGTTCGGGGAGGACGTCGTCACGCGCGCGCTCGAGCTGCGAGGGAGGTTCGAGGACCACGTGCACGGCATCGGCCGCGAGCACGAGGACGAGCTGCGTGCCGATCTGCGCTCCGCGCTCGACGAGGACTGGTTCGGGGTGCTGTTCATTCCTCCGGTACCGCTCGACGAGGAGGGCTGCGCGCTCTGGATCGAGGAGATGGACTTCGACCCGCGGCCGGTGTTCGCGCAGGTCCGCGTGCCGGTGCTCGCGTTCTTCGGCGCGGCCGACTCGTGGACACCCGTCGCGCCGAGTGTCGAGGCGTGGCGCTCGGCGCGCGGGGATGACGTCGAGATCGTCGTCGTCCCCGACGCCGAGCACGAGCTGACGCTGCCGGACGGCACGCTCGCGCCGGACTACGAGCAGACGCTCGTCGCCTGGCTCGCTCGTCTCGCCGGTGCGGCGGGATAATCGCCGGGTGCCACACGACGGCCGCGTTCTCGAGATCAGGACGTACAGGCTGAAGGCCGGCACCGGGGCGCGGTTCCACCGGGCAGTCGTCGAAGAGTCGATGCCGATGCTCGAGCGCTGGGGCGTGGAGGTGGTCGCCTACGGCCCGTCGCTCGACGACGAAGACCTCTACTACCTCGTCCGGGCGTACGCGAGCCTCGACGAGCTGCGGGAAAGCCAGGACGCGTTCTACGGCAGCGACGAGTGGCGGCGAGGGCCGCGGGAGCAGATCGTCTCGATGATCGAGAGCGACATCTCGGTCGTCGTCCCGATCGGCGCGATCAGCCGTCTGACGATCCGCACGCGCGTCGGCGGAATTCGTGACGTTGTCGGGCCGTTACCCTGGCGGTATGGAGCCGCTCGCGGCCTTCTCGCCGCCGACGCGCGCGTGGTTCGAGCGCGTGTTCGAGGAGCCGACGCCCGCGCAGGCGCTCGGCTGGCCCGCGATCGGGCGCGGCGGGCACGTCCTGATCCAGGCGCCGACCGGCTCCGGGAAGACGCTCGCGGCGTTCCTCACGGGGATCGACCGGCTGAACGAGTCGCCGGGGGAGGGACTGCGGCTGCTCTACGTCTCCCCGCTGAAGGCGCTCAACTACGACATCGAGCGCAACCTGCGGAGCCCGCTCGCGGGCCTCGAGTCGAAGCTCGCAGTCGGCGTCCGCACCGGCGACACGCCCGCGGACGAGCGCCGGCGGATGCTGAAGACGCCGCCCGACATCCTCATCACCACGCCGGAGTCGCTCTTCCTGCTGCTCACCTCACAGGCGCGCGAGACGCTGCGCGGGGTCGAGACCGTGATCCTGGACGAGGTGCATGCGGTCGCCGGATCGAAGCGCGGCTCGCACCTCGCGCTCTCGCTGGAGCGCTTGGAGGATCTTCGTCGAGCAAACCGATGCAGCGCATCGGTTTGTCAGCGACGCAGCGTCCGCTCGCCGAGATCGGCCGCTTCGTCGCCGGCACCGACCGCGAGATCGAGCTCGTCGACGCGGGATCGCGCAAGGAGCTCGACCTCGAGGTCGTCATCCCGATCGAGGACATGCGCGAGCTCGCCTCGACGGCCGACCTCTCCGTGCCTCCGATCGCCGACGGCGTGCAGATGGGCTCCGGTGTCGAGCAGTCGAGCCGCTCGATCTGGCCCTCGATCTACCCCGCGATCCTCGAGCTCGTGCGGCAACACCGTTCGACGATCGTGTTCGTCAACAACCGCCGGCTCGCCGAGCGGCTCGCGCTCCGGCTGAACGAGCTCGCCGAGGAGGAGATCGCCCGCGCGCACCACGGCTCGCTCGCACGCGAGCAGCGGTTCGTCGTCGAGGAGCTGCTGAAGGCGGGACAGATTCCCTGTCTCGTCGCGACCTCGTCGCTCGAGCTCGGGATCGACATGGGCGCGGTCGACCTCGTGATCCAGGTCGAGAGCCCGAAGTCGGTCGCTCGCGGTCTGCAGCGGGTCGGGCGCGCCGGCCACGATCTGCACTCGGTCTCGCGCGGGCGCATCTTCCCGAAGTTCAGGGCCGACCTCCTGGAGTCCGCGGTCGTGGCGCGCGCGATGCGCGAGGGCGCGATCGAGGAGACCAAGATCCCGAGGAACCCGCTCGACGTCCTCGCGCAGCAGATCGTCGCGATCTGCGCCGACGAGGAGGTGTCGGTAGCCGACCTCCACGAGCTCGTGCGACGCGCGTATCCCTTCGCGGAGCTGTCGCGCGCGCAGCTCGAGAACGTCCTCGACATGCTCGCCGGCCGCTACCCCGTCGGACGAGTTCGCCGAGCTGCGGCCGCGGATCGTCTGGGATCGGACCGCGGGCGTCGTTCGTGGCCGGACCGGCGCGCGCCGCCTCGCGGTCACGAACGCGGGGACGATTCCCGACCGTGGGCTCTTCGGCGTGCACCTCGTCGACGGCGGCGGGCGGGTCGGCGAGCTCGACGAGGAGATGGTGTACGAGGCGCGCGAGGGGCAGACGTTCCTGCTCGGCGCCTCGACCTGGAGGATCGAGGACATCACGCGCGACCGCGTCCTCGTGTCGCCGGCGCCCGGGGTTCCCGGCGTCGCGCCCTTCTGGAAGGGCGAGGGAGTCGGGCGGCCCGCGGAGCTGGGGGAGAAGATCGGCCGCGCGACGCGCGAGCTCGTCGCTCTCGGTGACGATGCCGCGAGCCGGATCGAGAGTGAGTACGGGCTCGACGCGCGGGCAGCGAAGAATCTGCTGACGTTCCTGCGCGAGCAGCAGGCGGCGACCGGCGTCGTCCCGTCCGACCGCTCGATCGTGGTCGAGCGCTTCCGGGACGAGATCGGCGACTGGCGCGTGTGCGTCCTCACGCCCTTCGGCGGCCGTGTGCACGCGCCGTGGGGTCTTGCGCTCGCGGCACGGCTCCGCGACTCGCTCGACCTCGACGCGCACTCGCTCTGGTCCGACGACGGCATCGCGCTCCACTTCCCCGATGCGGACGCGCCGCCGCCGCTCGCCGACCTCCTGCTCGACGCGGACGAGGTCGAGGAGCTCGTCCTCGCCGAGCTCGCGCAGTCCGCGCTCTTCGGCGCGCGCTTCCGCGAGAACGCCTCGCGCGCGCTCCTCATCCCGCGCCGCCGCCCGGGCCAGCGGACGCCGCTCTGGCAGCAGCGGCTGAAGGCGCAGTCGCTCCTCCAGGTCGCGCGCCGCTACCCGCAGTTCCCGATCGTGCTCGAGACCTACCGCGAGGTGCTGCAGGACGTCTTCGACCTGCCCGCCCTGAAGAAGATCCTGCGCGGGATCTCGACGCGCGAGCTCGACCTCGTCGAGGTGGAGACGGTCTCCGCGTCGCCGTTCGCGTCCTCGCTCCTCTTCGACTACGTCGCGACGTACATGTACGAGGACGACACGCCCGCCGAGGAGCGCCGCGCGCAGGCGCTGTCGCTCGACCGCGGCCTCCTGCGGGAGCTCATGGGGGTCGAGGAGCTGCGCGAGCTGCTCGACGCGGGCGCGATCGCCGACGTGGAGGCGTCGCTGCGGCGGCCGGCGCGGAACGCCGACGAGCTGCATGACTTGCTCCGACGTGCGGGGCCGCTCGTCGAGGGCGAATACGACGCCGGCTTCGCGGAGACGCTGCTGCGCGAGCGGCGGGCGATCCGGGTGCGGCTCGGCGAGCGGGAGCTTCTCGCGGCGGCGGAGGACGCCGGGCTCGTGCGCGACGCGTTCGGGGCCGTGCCGCCAGGCGGGGTCCCGCAGGCGTTCCTCGAGCCGGTCCCGGACGCGCTCTCGGTGCTGCTGCGGAGGCATGCGCGGACGAGCGGGCCGTTCACGACCGGCGAGGTCGCCTCGCGCTTCGGGCTCGAGCGGGAGCGCGTCGAGTCGGAGCTGGCCGCGCTCGAGCGGGACGAGCAGCTCGTGCGAGGCGAGCTCAGGCCGGGCGGGAGCGAGCGCGAATGGTGCGACCCGGACGTGCTGCGGCGAATCCGGCGCGCGACGCTCGCGGTGCTCCGGCGGGAGGTCGAGCCCGCCGAGCAGGCCTCGTTCGGACGCTTTCTTCCCGCGTGGCACGGCATCGGGCGGCGGCAGACGCTGCGCGAGGCCCTCGTCCCGCTGCAGGGGCTCGCGCTGCCGGTCTCGCTGTGGGAGAGCGACGTTCTGCCGAGGCGGGTGCCCGGCTACCGGCCGGTGGACCTGGATGCGCTCTGCGCCTCGGGTGACGTCGTGTGGGTCGGCGCCGGGCTCGATCGGGTCGCGGCGTACTTCCGCGACGACGCTCCGCTGCTCGGGCCGCCCGCGGGGGAGGCCCCACCGGAGGGCGATGCTCACGTCGCCGTGCGGGCGGTGCTCGCGCAGGGCGCGCTCTTCTGGGCCGATCTCGTGAGCGCGGCCGAGCTGGACTCGGGCGACGCGCTCGCCGCGCTCTGGGATCTCGTGTGGGCGGGCGAGGTGACGAACGACTCGTGGGCGCCACTCCGTGCCTCGCGACGGTACGAGGCGCCGCGTCCCGAGCGCGGCCGGCGGAGGTTCATGCGCTCGCGAGCGGCGGCGCCGTCGCCGACGCAGGGCCGCTGGTCGCTCACCGCGCGGCTGTTCGCGCAGGAGGCGGGGCGCGATCGGCGCGCGCTTGCCGAGCTCCTGCTCGAGCGGCAGGGGATCGTGACGCGCGACGGTGTGCGCGGTGAGGGGATTCGCGGCGGGTACGGCGCGGTGTATTCGGAGCTGCGCACGCTCGAGACGCTCGGTGTCTGCCGGCGCGGGTACTTCGTCGAGGGGCTCGGCGGCGCGCAGTTCGCGCTGCCAGGGGCGGTGGAGCGGCTGCGCGAGCTGCGGTCCGAGGATGCGGCCGAGGCGCTCGTGCTGGCCGCGGCCGATCCGGCACAGCCGTACGGGGCGGCGCTCCCGTGGCCCCGCCGCGCAGGTGCTCGCGCGGCTCGTGTCGCAGGAGCCTGGGTGGTGCTGCTGGGCGGCGAGGCGGTGCTCTTCGTCGAGCGCGGCGGGCGGTCGCTCGTTCCGCTGCGCGAGCCGTCGCCGGAGTGGCTGCGCCCCGCGATCGAGGCGCTCGTCGCGCACGTGCGTGCCGGCGGGGCCAAGCGGCTCGCGGTCGAGCGATTCGACGGCATGCCGGTCGTCGAGTCGGACGCGCTGGCGCTCCTCGTCGAGTCCGGCTTCCTCGCCGGCCCGCGTCGCGCGGTGCTGCGACCGTAGTCACGGTCGGAGAGAGGAGAGGCGCCGTCGGGGGCGTACGGGAAACCTGTGCCCGTGCGCGCGCCCCATCTCTATCCGCTGCTCCGGGGCTTCGTCCTCGGCTCGTTCGTCGTGCTCGGCCGGGAGCTCGAGGAGGGCGCGGAGCTTCCCTTCGCCTTCGAGGAGCACGTGCAGCGGCGCGGGCCGACGCTGTACGAGCTGCACCCGCTCGTGCGAACGTTCATCGAGGAGCGGGAACTGCTGCTGCGCGGCAGGGAGGATGCGACACTCGCCATCGAAGAGCTCCGGCGCGAGCCCGCGGCTGCGATCTTCGCGCGGGCGCATGCCGGCCCGCGCGCGACCGAGGAGCAGGCGCTCTTCCGCACGGTTCTGCTCGGCCTCCTGATCGTGACCGCGGAGGCGTGCGGCGGGTTCGACTGGGACGACGAGGCGTTCGAGCGCGCCTACGCGGCGCTCGAGTCCTCGCTCTTCGGCGAACGTCGGCAGTACGCGGTCGTCGCGCCGCTCGTCGGGCTGTCCGTCGCGAAGCCGATCGAGCTCGCGCCCGGCCTCGCCGTGCGCCTCTCCTCACCCGGCGAGCTCTCGACGCACTGGCCCGAGTCGCGCGGCCTGCTCCCGCCGGGATTCGGGAGCGAGCCCGACCGCTACTGCATGCTCGAGCTCCGCGCGGAGCTCGATGCGGGGGACGATCCTCCGGACGCTCCGGCCGAGATCGCGGACGCGGTCAGCGCGATCAGGTTGACCACCGCGGCCGCGCTCGCGGCCGGTCCCGTCCTCTTCGAGACCCTCGACGGGCGCCCGTTCGGCATCCGGCCGGTGCTTCCGATCGCCGCCACGCAGCCGCCCGGCGAGCCGTCGCGGCTCGACTCCTTCCGCACGCCGATCGCTGTCGAGGTGCTCGCGGCGCTCGGGCTCGCGGACGGCGACCCTTGCGCTGGCCGAGGCGCTCGACCGCTGGGAGCTCTCGCTCTTCCAGAACGAGCCCTTCCGCGCCGAGCAGCTCCGGGCGGCGCTGTCGGCGCTGCTGGGCGAGACCTGGCCGCTGCGCTGCTCCGTGCTGCTGGCCGAGGACGGGGCGGCGCGCGAGGAGCTCTACGCCGAGCTCGGTGCCCTGGCCGGCGGCGAACCTGCAGGTTCGGGCGTCATGGACGCCGTCCGCCGCGCGCTCGTTGCGGTGCTTCGCGGCGGCAATCGGGCCGATCTCGTGCACGACCTCGACCGCGAGCTCCTCGGGCTGCCGAGACGCTCTGCGGCCGCCTGGGCGCAGGCAGTCTGAGCCGGGCATCACGGGCTCCCGCTGACGACACGAACTCGGCACGAACTCGGCACGAACTCGTTACCCGCGTGCGAGCGTTGCCCGACTACGGTCGTCTCATGGACGAGGCACGGGCGGTGCTGGAGAGGCTGGAGCGAATCGAGGCGCTCGACCGGGCGGGCGCCGACCGGCCGTCGCTCCTGACCGAGCTCCGGGCGCTGCTCGTCGACGCCGAGGCGTGGTCGAAGGTCGAAGGAGGTGATGCCGGAGAGTGCGCGGTCGAGACCCTGCGGTCGGCCCTCGCTCGTGACATGATCGCCACGTGAGCTCGCACGCTCTGGTCTCGCACTGGGACGACGTTCGGACCTGGCGCGGCGAGCGCGGTCACATCGCGGGCACGTGGCGAAGCCTCACCGGGCGGGCGTCGCAGACGGTCGGGGTCAAGCGAATCGAGATCGACGCCGGGATGTGGGCCACGCCGTTGCACCTCGAGGGCGCGGAGGAGGAGATCTTCTACGTGCTCGGGGGCAGTGGAGTCTCCGTCCAGTGGGAGGGCGAGGACACGCTCGGGCACGAGGTCCGAGCCGGCGACTGCATCGTGCATCTCGCGCTCGAGAACGCCCACACGCTGCAGGCGGGCGACGACGGGCTCGACGTTCTCGCGTTCGGGCAGCGCACGTACGCGCCGGGGGCGACGTGGCTGCCCCGGGCCGGCGTCGCATGGCTCGGCGAGACCTGGGCGCCGGTCGGCGCCGAGGAGGACCACCCCTGGACCCGCGAGGCCGCGGCCGGGCCACCCGAGATCGCGGAGCTCTCACCGCGACCGTCGAACATCGTCCACGTCGACGACGTCGAGCCGGTCGAGCGGGACGGGGCGACGGTCGGGAGGCGGATCCGCCGGCTGAGCAAGGCTGCCGGGTCGCAGCGGACGGGGCTCAGCCTCTGCGAGGTCCTCCCGGGGAAGCTCAACAACGCACCGCACTGCCACTTCGCCGACGAGGAGATCTTCGTCGTGCTCGACGGAGAGGGTCACCTCCTGCTCTGGGAGGACGACGGCGTCGCGGAGCACCCGGTCCGGCGCGGCTCCGTGGTCGCGCGTCCACCTGGGACGGGTGTCGCGCACGCCTTTCGCGCCGGGGACGAGCCCCTCTCCCTCCTCATGTACGGGACGCGGGAGCCGCACGACATCTGCTTCTACCCGCGTTCGGGCAGGGTTGCCCTCTCCGGCCTGGGCATGATCGCGCGCATCGAGCGCAGCAGCGACCCCTGGGACGACGAGGACTAGCTCCTCCGCACCGCGTCAGTCAGCCCGAGCGCCGTTCGACTCCGGTCACATGCCCCGGTGTGTCTCGCGGTACGGGCCGCAGACCGTCTACGAGCCGAGGGGTCGGCTACCGTTGATCCGCCACGCACCGTGGCTTGAAGGAGTTTCGCCGATGGACTTGAAGGTGAGGCGGTCATGGGGCTCTCACGCATCCTGCCTCGGTCGCAGCCGCGGCTCGAACCCGTCGTCGACGACCACGACCCCGGGGACGAGCCGGGAGTCGAGCCTGGCCCTGAGCCGGGCCGCGAGCCCGACCTCGAGGCCGCCCCCGGCCCCGGTGAGCCGCGCGAGCCCCAGCCCGCGGTGTCGGATGAAGACCAGGGTGCCCACCTCCGCGCGGTCTCGTCCGCCGACGACGAGTTACCGCCTGTTCCCAGGGAGCGCGTGATGGCGAACGTCATCGTGTTCGCGAACCAGAAGGGCGGCGTCGCGAAGACGACGACGACGCTGAACCTCGGTGTCGCGTTGCGCGAGCTCGGGCACAACGTCCTCATCATCGACCTCGACCCCCAGGGCAACCTCACCATGAGCCAGGGGATGAACCCGGACGCCATCGAGCGCTCGATGTTCGACGTTCTCGTCCATCGCGTCCCGATCTCGGACGTCATCCACACGGTCGAGGTCGACATCGCGGTCGCCTCGATCGACCTCGCGGGCGCCGAGCTCGCCCTGTCCGCGCTGATCGGCCGCGAGCGAGCGCTCGACAAGGCTCTGGTCGAGGTCCGCCCGAAGTACGACTACATCCTCATCGACACTCCTCCGTCGCTCGGCCTGCTGACGATCAACGCGTTCGTCGCGGCCGACGGCGTCATCGTCCCGGTCCAGTGCGAGTACCTCTCGCTGCGCGGGCTCGTCCAGCTCGAGAACACGCTGGCCATGGTGCGTGAGAACCTCAACCCGGGCGTGCGCGTCCAGGGCATCGTTCCGACGATGTACGACGGTCGGACGCTGCACGCGCGCGAGGCGATCGAGATTCTCGAGGAGCACTTCGGCGACCTCGTCTACGAAACCCGCATCCGCAAGACCATCCGCTACGCCGAGGCGCCCGTGAAGGGGAGCTCCGTGCTCCGCTACGACCCCACGGGCCCGGCGGCGCAGGCGTACCGCGACCTGGCGAAGGAGGTTCTCGATGGCGCGAAAGCGCGCGAGCATGCGTGAGGGCCCGCTCGCGGAGCTCTTCCGCAAGACGGAGGCCGCCCAGCGTCAGCAGGAGGCGCCCGCGGAGGAGCCTGCTCAGCCCCCGGAGATCTCCGAGGAGGACGCCCGCCGCAGCCAGGCTGCGCTCGAGGAGACCGTCGAGCACGTCCACGACTTCGCCGAGCCCGAGCCTCCCGCGCCGACTCCGATCCGCCCTGCCGAGCCGACCGCGGCCGCGTCTGCGCCCGCCGCGCCCGCGCCGGCGATCCCCGAGCGCGAACTCCCCGAGCCCGACGTTCCCACGGAGGCAGCCGCCTCCAGCGCCTCCGCGCGCTACTTCCAGACGATTCTCGAGCCCGCGCCGCGTCTCCACCGAGTGCCGCCGCCGAAGGGCGCCGCATACATCGCGGCGATCCGCGTCGTCGGCGTCGGCGGCGCCGGACTGAACGCGCTCCATCGCATGATGGACGCCGGGATCGCGCAGGTCGACTTCGTCGCCGTCAACACCGACCTGCAGGCGCTCGCCATCTCGGACGCCCCCGTGAAGATCGCTATCGGCGAGGGAGTCACGCACGGTCTCGGCTCCGGCGCCGACCCCTCGGTCGGCCGCAAGGCCGCCGAGGACGCCGCTGACCAGCTCCGGACTGCGCTCCGGGGCTCGGACATGGTCTTCGTGACCGCCGGCGAGGGAGGTGGCACGGGGACGGGCGCCGCGCCCGTCGTCGCCAGGGTCGCGCGCGAGGTCGGCGCGCTCACGGTCGGCATCGTGACGACGCCTTTCCGCTTCGAGGGCACACGCCGCCGTTCCGCCGCCGAGCGAGGAGTCGAGGAGCTCCGCGCCGCGTGCGACACGGTCATCGTCATCCCGAACGACCGGCTGCTCGAGGTGCTCGACCGTGGGACCTCGATGGTCGACGCGTTCCGGATTGCGGATGACGTCCTGCGCCAGGGCGTGCAAGGGATCTGCGACCTGATCACGACCCCGGGGCTGATCAACCTCGACTTCGCCGACGTCCGCACGGTGATGCAGGAGGCGGGCGCCGCGCTCATGGGCATCGGCTACGCGACCGGTCCGAACCGCGCCCGCGAGGCCGCCGAGCGCGCCCTCGGCTCGCCGCTGATCGACGCGGAGATCGTGAGCGCGCGCGGCATCCTGCTCTCGATCGCGGGCGGCGACGACCTCTCGCTCGTCGAGGTGAACGACGCGGCCGAGGTCATCCGCGCGACCGCCACCGACGACACGAACATCATCTTCGGCGCGAACGTCGACCCGCGCCTCACGGGATCGGTCTGGGTGACGGTCGTCGCCACCGGCCTCGGCGCGCCGCGCCGCGTCCGGGCGGGCCGTCCTGCGTTCGAGGACCGAGCGCCGAGAGCAGACGACGACGAGTTGCCGGCCTTCCTGAACTCGCACTGAGATCGCGACGCCGCCGGCGCCGCCGCAACTCGGCGCGCTCTTGTCACACGTCGTATCCCACGTGTGACGGTTTCAGCGTTAGTCGCGAGCACATCCGGCAATCGAAGCCCCGATACCCTCCCGCGATGCGAGGAGCGATCGCAGCCGGACATCCGCTCACCGCCGAAGCGGGCAGGCGAGTACTCGAGGCAGGCGGCAACGCGGTCGACGCGCTGCTCGCGGCGGCGTTCACCGCGTTCGTCACGGAGGGGCCGCTGACCGGGCCTGCGGGAGGCGGGCTCCTGCTCGTCCACGAGCCGGGTGGCGGGACGGTGCTCCTCGACTGCTTCTTCGCCGTGCCGAGCCGGCCGGTCGGGGAGATGGACGAGGTCGTCATCGACTTCGCAGACTCCGGTACTCAGGTCTTTCACATCGGCGAGGGCTCGGTCGCGGTTCCGGGGCTCCTCGCCGGGCTCGAGGAGGCGCATCGACGGTTCGCGAGCCGAGAGTGGGGTGCGCTCGTCGCGCCCGCGCTCGACGTCGCGAGGGTCGGAGTCGACTGTGACGAGCCTCGCGCGTTCCTGCACGGGATTCTCCACGGAGTCCTCCTTCGCGAGGAGGGTGGGCGAAGGCTCTACGGCAACCCCGAGCGGGTCGAGACCGCCGACCTGTGCGCGACGCTCGAGAGCATCCGCGACACCGGGGCCGCCGCAGTCGCCGACCTCCTCCCGGAGCTCGCCGCACGACATCGCGGCGTACGAGGTCGCCGAGCGGACGCCGCTCGAGGCGCACGTCCTCGGGCACCGCGTGCTGACACCGCCTGCGCCCTCGCGCGGCGGCCGGATCGTCGTCGAGATTCTCGAGCTGCTCGCGGCCGCCGACGACCCGTCGCTCCACGACGAGGCACGGGCGATGCAGCGCGCCTACGGGTCCTCGGGGTCGGGCCCGCTCACGGGCACGACACACGTCTCGGTGATCGACGCCTCGGGAACGACGGCGGCGCTGTCGTCGACGCTCGGATCGGGCTCGGGTGTGTTCCGTGGCGGCGCGCAGCTGAACAACATGCTGGGTGAGCTGGACGTCATCGGCCACGAGCCGCGGGCACCGGGAACCCGGCTTCCGACGATGCTGGCGCCGACCCTCGTGCTCGACGACGAGCGTCCGCGGCTCGCGCTCGGCAGCGCCGGGTCCGTGCGGCTGGCGGGTGCGATCGCGCAGGTCGCATGGCGCGTGCTCGCCGGCGAGCCGGTACGCGAGGCGATCGACGGCCCGCGTATGCATGTGGACGGCTCGACGCTCAATCTCGAGGGCGGCTGGGACGAGGACGAGGTCCGGCCGCTCGCGGCGGACTGGGAGGTCGTGCGCTGGCTGGGCCGCAACCTCTACTTCGGCGGCGTGCAGGCGGTCGAGCTGCGTGCGGACGGCACGCTCGCCGCTGCCGGCGACCCGCGCCGCGGCGGGGCCGGGGTGGTCGTCGGATGATCAAGGTCCGCAAGGCCGAGCCGGGAGACGCTGCTGCGCTCGTCACCCTCGCGGAAGCAGTCGGCGGCGAGGACGAGCGCTGGATCCTCTCGAGCGACACCTGGCGGACGATCGCGGACGAGCGACGCTACGTCAGAAGCGTCTTCCGCCATCCCGACGCGGCGGTGTTCGTCGCCGAGGAGGACGGCCAGCGTGCTCGCGCGGATGTCGCTCGCGCGCGACCCGCATCCGGCGAGCCGCCACGTCGCCGACCTCGGGCTGATGGTCGCGGCCGAGCACCGCCGGCGAGGCATCGGGAGGTTGCTGCTGGACGCAGCGGTCGACGTGGGCGCGGATCTCGGGCGTCACGAAGCTCGAGCTCCACGTGTTCCCCTGGAACGAGCCGGCTCTCCGCCTGTACGAGGCGTTCGGGTTCGAGCGCGAGGGCCTCCGCAAGCGGCATTACGAGCGCGAGGGCGAGTACGTCGACGCCATCCTCATGGCGCTGCTGCTCGAGTAGCTCCTCGGCCTGAGTGGCGCTCGAGCACGAGTGATGCCGCCGCGCGGAACTGGCACGAAGTCGTCACCCACGCGTGAACACTTCAGCGATAGCGTGTCTCCAGGGACACGGGAGTGCCCCTGGGGGTACGTGGCGAGCGTTCTGTGCGGAGCGTGTGGGAGGTGTGCGCGGACGCGAGAACTTGCGTGCTCAGCCGCGTGGACGGGCCGTTCTCGGCGCCGAGCGCGCGCGGGCAGGCACCGGCGCCGGGCGCTCGAGGGCGGCGATGCTGAGAAGCACGCGGTAGGTGAGGCGACCTCGCGCGCGCGGGCTGCGCGTGGCGAGGAGGCGATCGAGGAGACGCATCGTTCTGCGTCCTCAGTCCGCTCCGCGGATAGGCACGACCTGCGCTCCGCTCTCCACTGGGGTCTCCACGGGCTCGGTGTACCCCTCCTGTGCGCTTTCCAGTCGCTGGAGCCGCCACTCGACACGCGAGGCGAGCCGCTCGAGCTGGGTCAGGACCGCCTCGCGGTTCTCGCGCGCGGCGGCCTCGGCGTGCTCCATGCGCAGCTCCACGGCACGGAGCTCGAGCCGGAAGCGTCCGTCTCCCGTGAGCGGCACGCCCGAGTCCGAGACGATCGTGATCGGGCCTGCCAGCTCGACCGCCTCGAGACGACGCGCCAGCTCGTCGAGCCGCGCCCCGGCGTCACGGGCGCCCGCAAGCTCCTTCTCGCCGGACGCGATCTTCAGCCGCAGGCCGTCGACGTACGCACGGAGCTCGACCACGCTGTCGTCCGACGTGCCGGCGGCGGCCGTCGCGGCTGCCGCGGCGGCGCTCTGCGCAGCCGACTCCACTCGAGCGAGCTTCGCCGACACGTCCTCGATCCGCTCCGAGAGCGACGCCCGCTCGACCGCCCACGTCTCCGCCGCGCCCGCGAGCTCGGTGGCCGCGGCGGCGCGTGCGCGCTCCGCTGCGTCGAGCCGCGCGGCGAGCGCGTCCACCAGGCCCTCCGTCTCGTGGCGGTGCGAATCCTGTCCCGCAGCGTCGATCCCTTCGAGTCGGCGGCCGAGGGACTCGAGCTCGGCCGTCCAGACGACGGTCGCCCGTGCGAGCTCGGACGCGACCGCGGCCTCCCTACGCTCGAGGTCCTCGAGCCGGCTCGAGAGGTCGACAATCCGCTCTGTGGGATCGTTGCCGCCAGTCGCTACCGCGTCGGCGACTCGCGCGGCGAGGCCGTCGAGCTGCGCCTGGACGGTGGTGCGCTCGGAGTCGAGCGCGTGCGACACGCGGACGATTTCCGACGCGGCGGCGTCACGGGCGGCCTCGACCTCGTCGAGGCGTGTCCGGAGCTCGCCCAGCTCAGGCGCGAGGCTTCCGTTCGCCTCCGTCGCGTCCGCGTGCGCGGTTGCCAGCCGTTCGAGCTGGCGACGCACCCAGTCGCGCTCCTCGAGCCACACCTCGTCGGCGCGCCGGAGTTGCACGGATGCGGCGTCGCGCTCCTGTTCGACGGAGTCGAGCCTGGTCGAAAGCTTCTCGAGCGCGTCCTCGAGCGCGGTCGCCCGTGACGCAGAGGCTGTGGCGCCGGAAGCGGCGTCTGCGGCGACTTCCTCGAGCCTCGACGCGACGTAGGCGGCGGTCTTCGCCAGCTCGTCGAGGCGGGCGTCGAGCTCCGGGTCGCGGGCCCGTGGGTCGGGCAGCGCCTCCAGCTCCGCTCGCAGCGCGCCCACGACCGAGTCGACGTGCGTGCGCTGCGCGTCGAGCTCGCCGTGAAGCGACGCGAGGTCGTGATCTCGCCTCTCGAGGTCGCGCAGCCCCGTTTCGACATCCGCTGCCACGGCCATGAGCCGCCGGTCGACGGCATCGACCCTGCCGCCGAGCTCCGCTGCCCGGTCGTCCAGCGCCGTGGCCGTGGTCTGCGGGAGAGTCTCGAGCGCGGCGACCTGCGTCGCGAGCCCCCCGAGCGCGCGCTGCATCTCGGTCACGACCGAGCCGACGCGCGAGTAGGCCTCGTCGATCCGAGAACGCAGCGCCGTTGCCTCCCGCTCGCGCGCCGCAAGCCCGCCGTTCGTCACCGCCAGCGCGGCATTGAGCGCGTCGAGCTGCTGCAAGAGGTCGCCGTCCCGGTTCAGCCGCCGGAGCTCGACGGTCAGGCCTTCGACCTGAGAGGCGCCGAGATCGAGTCTCTCGCGGAGGACCGCGAGGTCGCCCTCGCGGCGGCCGAGCGTCGCCGCGGCGGCCGAGACCGTGGCGGCCATGGAGTCGACCCGATCGGCGAGGATCCGGACACGGCTGCCGAGCTCGTCCACGCGCGAGTCCGACGCGCGCAGCGGACGCTGGGCCGCGACGGCGTCGATCATGCTGCGGAGCCTCGCGATCTCGCGCGCGTCGACTCCGCCGCCCGTGTCGCCGCCGAGCGCCTCGATCCGCTTGCCCGCGTCCGCGAGCTCCCGTCGCAGCGCGGCGATCTCGCCGTCCTTCGCGGCCTGGGCGGCCGCGGTCTGAGAGACCGTCGAGGCGAGCGTCTCGAACCGGTCGGCGAGGACGGCGACGTGGTCGGTGACGCGCTTCTCGAGCTTCGGGTCGTGCTTCGAGAGCGCCTCGATGGCCTTGCGCAGCTCTTTCGCAGTCCGCTCGTCGCCGGTCGCGAGCTCGGTCGCGCGCACGCGCGCCTCGATGTCACCCATCCACGTCGCGAGCGAGTCGACGCGCTCGTCGAGGCCGACGTGGTCGCTGCCGGTGTGCCTCAGCTCAGGGGGATCCATGGGCGGCTCCGTGGAGACCTCGGGGCAGGGTCGCTCTGCGTCCCCTCGACGCGGGTCGCGCAGAGACCACGAGACCACCTGACATGCTCAGAACGCCTATCGGAGCGACGCCCCGGCCGCTCGCTCACCCTTCTCAGGGACTGACTCCGCGCGCGGTTCTGACGCAGGCGACGGAAAGTCGACCGCGGTGCCGATCCGAGCCGCCGCCACGACGGAGGCTTTGGCCTGCACGTCCGAGCGGCCGCTGGTGGAAGTCGACGCGAAGTCGTCACCCATGCGTTCGCGTTTCACCGATAGCGTGTCTCCAGGGACACGGGAGTGCCCCTGGGGGTGCGTGGGGGTGCTGCGTGGGGATATGTGCGCGTAGGCCGTGGCGCGCGGCTCGGGACGGTCGCGGTCCTCGTGGCCCCCGGCTACGACGCCGTCAGTCGCCGGGCTTCCAGGAGAGGATCGCGAGTCGCTGCTCGAGCGTCTGCGGGCATCCGGGGCCTCGCGTGGAGGCGATTCGCTCCAGAGCCGCTGCAGGCTCCAGCCCGTGCCGGACGAGCCAGCAACCGACGACGACGCCGGTCCGCCCGCACCCGGCCCAGCAGTGGAGGTAGACCACACCGCCTGCCTCGAGCTCCTCGTCGATTGCGTCCAGCGTCGCCACCAGCTCCTCGCGCGGCGGGACGGAGAGGTCGCGCACGGGCGCCGACACGCGGCGCGCGGGGGAATGGACGAGGTGCGCGTACGGCTCCAGCTCGCCGTCCTCGGTCAGGTCGACGAAGAGCGTGACGCCCTGTCCGACGAGGTCGGCCACGGCTTGCTCGGCCTCCTCGAGACCGAACGCGGACGGGTGCCGGCCCGCGACGAGGCCTGGGCGGATGGACGTGGGCGGTCGCATCGCCCGGTGGAGTCTGCCCAAGGGTCACGCCGGGCGCGGTCTGTGGCTAGAGCTGGAATTTCCCGGTTCGCCGGGGCCCTCACCTGGCCGTCGCGGTACCTCGTCCGAGGGACCCGCCTCAAGTCGGCCGATCGCGCCTGCCGATACCGGACCCGTGGCACGCCTCGAGACCCCAACTCACTCGTTGCGCGACCGGGCGCTCGTCCTCTCGGCCGAGCTCGGCATCGATCCCGCCGCGTGGTACCTGCGGGTGCTCGAGTCGAGCCGCGCGTACGGCGGCGAGCCCGATCTCGGCGCCCTCGTCCGGGCCTACTGGGAGCTCCAGCGCGTCAGCGGACGGACCGACCTGCGCACCGAGTGGCGCCGGCTCGCCGACCTCCTCTGGGCGGCATAGGGAGCGCGAGCACTCCGTTTCGAGGGAGAAACCGCCTCGCGGGTGACGTCCCATGAGGGCAGTACGATTGCCCTCCCGTGAGTCGCTCCGAGTCGCCGCCGTTCGTCCACCTGCACGTCCACTCGGAGTACTCGATCCTCGACGGCGCGTGCCGCATCCCGGCCCTCGTGGAGAAGGCCGCGCGCCTCGAGATGCCGGCGGTCGCACTCACCGACCACGGCTCCCTCGCCGGCGCGGTCCAGCTCTTCCGCGAGGCGCGGTCGACCGGCGTCAAGCCGGTCCTCGGCTGCGAGGCCTACGTCGCCGACGACCGCACGAAGCTCACGAAGGGCTACGCGCACCTCACCCTCCTCGCCGAGACGAACGAGGGCTACGCGAACCTGATCAAGCTCTCCTCGCTCGGCTACCTCGAGGGCTACTACTACAAGCCGCGCGTCGACTGGGAGCTCCTCGAGCGGCACTCGAGCGGGCTCATTGCCCTTTCCGGCTGCCTCGCCGGGCGCGTCTCGCGGGCGCTCTCCGAGAACCGTGACCGCGACGCACACGAGGACCTGGATCGACTCGTTCAGATATTCGGCCGCGACTCGACCTACGTCGAGCTCCAGAACGCCGGCCTGGAGGAGCAGCAGCTGCTCAACCCGAAGCTCGTCGCGCTCGCCGAGCAAACCGGCCTCCCGCTCGTCGCTACGGGTGACGTGCACTACCTCGACGCGGACGACGCGTACGCGCACGAGGCGCTCCTCTGCATCCAGTCCGGCGACACGCTGAAGAACCCGAGCCACTGGCGCTTCGACACGAACGAGTACTTCTTCAAGTCGCCCGAGGAGATGGCGGCCGACTTTCCCGGGCTCGAGCACGCGATGGCGCGCACGCTCGAGGTCGCGGAGCGTTGCAATGTGGAGCTCGAGCTGGGGCGCATCCTCCTGCCGACCTTCCCGGTGCCCGAGGGACGCGACGCGTTCGACTACCTCGTCGAGCTCTGCGAGAAAGGCCTCGCACGGCGGTACGGGAAGGCGACGCCCGAGCTCACCGAGCGCCTGCGCTTCGAGCTGAAGACGATCAAGGAGATGGGCTTCGCCGACTACTTCCTGATCGTGTGGGACTTCATCCACTTCGCGAAGCAGAACGGTGTCAGCGTCGGGCCCGGCCGAGGCTCGGCGGCGGGCTCGCTCGCCGCGTACTGCCTCGAGATCACCGACGTCGACCCGATGCGCTACGGGCTCCTCTTCGAGCGCTTCCTGAACCCGGCCCGTGCGGACCTGCCCGACATGGACATCGACTTCTCGGTCGCCGGCCGCGACAGCGTCATCAACTACGTCGCCGAGAAGTACGGGCGCGACCGCGTCGCGCAGATCATCACGTTCTCGACGATGGCCGCGCGTGCTGCGATCCGGGACGCCGGCCGCGTGCTCGACATCCCGTACGGCGTCGTCGACAAGATCGCGAAGATGGTCCCAGAGGGGCCAGGGCAGACGCTCGAGGACTCGCTCAAACGCGGCAGCGAGCTGGCGCAGGCGGTCGAGACCGACCCCGTCGCGAAGGAGATCGTCGACCTCGCGAAGCCGCTGGAAGGCCTCACGCGGGCAGACTCGATCCACGCGGCCGGCGTCGTCATCGGCGCGCAGCCGCTGATCGAGGTCGTCCCGCTCCAGCAGAAGGGCACGGATCAGGAGGTCGTCACCCAGCTCGGCATGAACGACGTCGTCGAGATGGGCCTGCTGAAGATGGACTTCCTCGGCCTCCGCAACCTCGACGTCATCGACAAGGCGGTCGAGCTCGTCGGCGGGATCGACATCGGGACGCTGCCGCTCGACGACAAGCCCACCTATGCGATGCTCGCGCGCGGCGACTCGACGGGCGTCTTCCAGTTCGAGTCCTCCGGTATGCGCGAGGCGTTGAGGCAGGTGAAGCCGACCGAGTTCGAGGACCTGATCGCGCTCGTCGCCCTCTACCGCCCAGGGCCGATGGGCTACATCCCGACGTACGCCGCGCGCAAGCACGGCCGCGAGCCGGTCTCGTACGCCGACCCGCGGCTCGAGACGATCACCGGCCTCACGTACGCGATCTGCATCTACCAGGAGCAGTACATGCGGATCGCGAAGGAGCTCGCCGGGTTCTCTCCCGCGGAAGCGGAGACCCTGCGCAAGGCGATCGGCAAGAAGATCCACGCGCTGATGGCGTCTCTGAAGGACAAGTTCCTCGAGGGCTGCGCCGAGAACGACGTCACGCCGGCCGTCGCGCAGCAGCTCTGGAAGGACATGGAGTCCTCGCAGGACTACTCCTTCAACAAGGCGCACGCCGCGTGCTACGCGCTCATCGCCTACCGCACGGCCTGGCTCAAGGCGAACCACCCGCGCGAGTACATGGCCGCGCTCATCTCGTCGGTCATGAATACGAAGGACCGCGTCCCGCTGTACGTCAACGCGTGCCGCGAGATGGGGATCGAGGTGCTGCCGCCCGACGTGAACTTCTCGCAGACGGACTTCGCGGTCGTCGAGGGGAAGATCCGCTTCGGATTGAACGCGGTCAAGAACGTCGGCGGGCCGGCCGCGGACGCGATCCTGCGTGCCCGCGGCGACGGCGGCCCGTTCGCGTCGATCTGGGACTTCACGGAGCGCGCCGACCCGCAACGGGTGAACAAGCGTGCGCTCGAGTCACTCGTCAAGTGCGGCGCGCTCGACTCGGTCGGCGCGACGCGGCTCGGCATGCTCGCCGTGCTCGACCAGGCCCTCGCGTTCGGCTCCAAGCAGGCGCAGGACCGGCTCGCCGGGCAGGCGTCGATCTTCGACAGCGGTTTCGACGATGTCGAAGCCGTCACGCAAAGCCACCACCCTCAACTTCCCACGCAGGAGTTCGACGAGCGGGAGCTCCTGCGGCTCGAGAAGGAGACGCTCGGGCTGTACGTCTCCGAGCATCCGCTCGAGCGCGTGCGCGGCGAGCTACGGCGCAAGACCGACTGCACGCTGTCCGAAGTAGAGAGGCGACGGGACGGCGAGATCGTCGCAGTCGCGGGCATCGTCTCCGGGCTCAAGCAGGTGACGACGAAGCGTGGCGACCCGATGGTGTTCGCGACGCTCGACGACCTGACCGGGAGCGCCGAGGTCGTCGTCTTCAACTCGACGTACGCGGCGGCGCGCGACCACCTCGAGCCGGACCGCGTGCTCGTGGTCAAGGGACGCGTCGACCACAAGCAGGCGGGAGAGACGAAGGTCATCGCACTCGAGGTCACGCCCTTCGAGGCGACCCCGGTGCGTCGCGAGATCCGGCTCCGGATCGACGCGCGCCGCGCGCCGGCCGGCCTGATCCGCGAGCTCGCGCTGCTCGTCAAGGACTTCCCGGGCGAGGCGCCCGTCTACCTCGCTCTCGAGACCTCCGTCGGGGAGAAGACGCTCGCGCTCGGCCCGGAGTACCGCGTGAAGCCCGACTCGGACTTCCTCGCCGAGGCCCGCGCGCTCCTCGGCGAAGCCGCACTCGTCTGACCAAGGTCAGCACAGGGCGACTCGCTCGGAGCCGTTGCGCCACGCTCGCGATCACCTCGAGGGCGGTCCGGGGTGTCGTCTCGACGACTCGCCGGAAGTCGCGGTCCGGCGGGCGCTCCTAGGCCTCTTGCTTTGCTGCGTCGTGTGCGAGGCGCTCGCCGATTCGCTCGAGCATCTTGACCGCGATCGACGGCGTCGTCTCGATCTCCTGCCGGAACGCGCGGTCGGTGATGACGAGCACCCGTACCGGCGACGTCGCCGTCACCGTCGCCGTTCGAGGAGCGTTCGTGAGCAGGGCGATCTCGCCGATCCAGTCGCCGCTGCTCAGCTCGGCCACCTGCTCTCCTTTCTGTGTCACCGCAACCGTGCCGTCGATGAGCACGAAGAACTCGCGGCCGGGTCGTCCTTCGCGCGTCAGCTCGGTGCCGTCACGGAGGTCGATCTCGTCGGCGATCGTCGCGAGCTTCTGGAGCTCGGCCTTCGAGCAGCCGGCGAAGAGGGGCACTCTCTTCAGGAGCTCGACCTTCGTGTTCCGTCCAAGCGCCACAGCGGGATCCTAACCCCACCATGGGCGAACGCAAGCGCACGACGGCCGATGACTGCAGGACCGTCCGCGACTATCAATGTTTCGCTCCTGAGGGTAGTATCGCGCCGCTAGTCGGGCCTCGTTGTCCGCTAGCTGCCTTGTGTCGTTCGACACGAGGCACTGCGGACATAGGAGGACGGGGATATGGGGCGGTACGTACGTCCGGGCGACCGGAAACATCAGAGAACGGCATGGGCGGCAGCGGATACTCGTCGTCCTCGTGACGGCTGCGCTCGCCATCGTGCTGCCGGCAGTGGGCAGCGATACGTCGCCTCGCCGACGGGAGCGGCGGCGTGTCGCCGACGAGCGCTTTCAGGGCATCCTTCCGTCGATCGCCAACGTCGGCGGGAGCAACTTCAGCTGCAATTCGGCAGGAACGTCCTACGGAGCTGGGCCTGCCACGCCTTCCGGGATGGAGGAGTTCCAGATCGTGAAGGCGACACCCGGGTCGTACACCGACCCCGCGACCGGTGTCACATTCGTCATCCTTCCCCCAGCGGCGGCAAGGACCCGAAGACGCACTTCAGCTTCGAGGTTAGCGGCAGCGCAGCCGTCGTCTACCACGTCGGGGTCAAGGGCGGGACGAAGGTCTCGTGGTACGACTACTTCAACAACGCGCCCAACGCTCCCGCGGATGGCGTCAGCCGCGGCGTGTCGTCCGACACGAACCTCCATTCGTCACCGGACTCGCAGTACAACGCGAGCGCGGTGCCGCCGAAGTTCACGTTCAACGTGGCCTCGATCACGACGTTCTGCTATCGCGCCCTGGCGGTGACCCCTTCCTGCGACGAGCCTTTCGACGCGCACTCGCTCGACGGCGGCTGTGGAGTACTCGGCGCAGCTGCTGAGGAACGCAGCAGGACAGTCTGCAAGTCCGACGACGTCGTGATGTTCACGGCGTTCGACGACAACGGCGAACGTTTCGCCACGCTGCATCCGGTCGCGCCGGGAGGCGGCACTGTTCAAGGTCGTCGAGCACATCGCGTGGAGAGGGTACGGAGCCGTGCAGAACCCGATGAGCTCTGGTACGACGACACCGCTCCAACGGTACGACGGAGTGAACAGGAGGACGATGCTCCTGTGCAAGACGGACCCGCGGCCGGATCCCGTTGGCAACCCGTTCGACTTGCCGGCGTACCGTGGATGACGCGGGCGTGTTGCCGGGGAACCACACCTCCTGCATGCTCGAGAGCACCGACTCTGCCCCTGCGGCCGGAGATCCGGATAGCTCGCGGGCGTACAGCGCCTGGATCTATTCCAAGTCGACGGCAGCCGCGGCGGCTTCGGCCCCGGCTAGCTCACGGCCTCGACGCGCTGCATGAGGCGCTCCGCCTCATGCAGCGCGTCGTCTGCTTCCTCGTCGCGGCCCTGTAAGCGGGCAAGCGCCGCTGTCGAGCGGAGGATCTGCGCTTCCTCGTATGCCAGCTTCTGAGCACGTGCCAGAGACAGCGCGGACGCGAGCTCGTCGGCAGCCGTGGCCAGATCTCCTCGCTTGAGGAGCGCCGTCGCCCGGGTTCGGGCGAGCGGGGCATGGAGAGGCGACGCGTCGTGCTCCACGAGCTGAGCCGCTCGGGCGAGCTCCTCGAGAGCGCGTTCAGGCTCTTCGCTCACGATGAACGCTTCCGCCAGATGGATCGACGCTCCGACGGCATAGCCGACGTTCCCGAGTGACCGCGCCTCATCCACACTTCGGGTCAGGTCGACAATCGCGGTCGTGACGTCGCCTCTCGCGATCGCCAGTCGCGCCAGCTGGACCTCGCAGAAGACCGCCGCAAAGAAGAACTCGGACGCCCGAAGCGTGCGCTGCGCCTCGGTCAACACCTCCTCGGCCTCGTCCAGGAAGCCCCTGCTGACCAGCACCTCGCCGAGGTTGGCGGCGGCATGCGCGGCCTGCGTCGAGTCGCCGACCCTCTCGAACTCGTCGCGGGCGTGGCCGTACAGCTGCGTTGCATCCTGCCAGCGACCCTCCCCGTACGCCTTCACGCCGAGGTTCATCTCGACGACGGCGGCCGGGCGGGCGGCACCGATCTTGCGGAGGATCTCCAAGGCTCGTTCTTCGTAGACGGCGTTGTCGGGCTCGCCGATGTCCAGGTAGGCGCCCTCGAGCACGGAATAGGCGCGGGCGAGAGCCATGCTCGGGCCGAGCGCTTCGGCCTCGCCGACGACCTTCGTGGCGATCGCGATCGCATCGCGCGGTCGTTCCTGGAAGAGGTGCACCTGGGCGCGCAGTGAGAGGAGACTGCTCGCAGCACGCCTGGCGTCAGGCGTCTCGAGAGAAGTGACACGATCCAGACCTGCCGTCGTCTCCCTGAGCGCATCGCGGAAGCTGCCGAGCCGAATGCGAGTGACAGCGCGCGCTTCGTAGATCTCCGCCTGCGCGACGGGATCGCTCTTCAGCTGCTTCACCGCTGCTTTGAAGGCATCCAACGCTCCGCGGTAGGCACCTGCTGCATCGCGGACCTCGCCGAGCGCCCGCCACGTGTGCGCGACCTCGCCGTCCTCCAGGTCCTTGATGTGAGCGCTCGCCTCGAGCGCCCGCTCGTAGAAGCGTGCGGCATCGACGTTCGCATACACCTCCCGCGCGAGGTCTCCGGCGAGCCGTGAGTACTGCCACGCCTCGCCCCAGCGGCCGGCGTTGAAGTAGTGGAGCGACAGCAGCTCCGCCACCTCCTCGGGACGATCTCCAACGCTTCGCTCGAGGACTTCGGCGACGCGGCTGTGCAGTTCGCGACGCCTCTTGTAGGAGAGTCCTTCGTAGGCGGCGTCGCGGATGAGGGCGTGACGGAAGCGGAAGGCGCCGGGAACGTCGGGATCGCGCTCCACGAACTCTCCGAGGCGATCCCACGCCTCCGAAGCCGCAGCCACGAGCGGGTCGTCCTCGAGGACGTCGCGGATGAGCGTCCCCGAGAACGACACGCCGAGCACGGACGCCCAGCGAAGAAGGGCACGGTCACCCGGCGCGAGCCGATCGATGCGCGTCGCAACGAGAGCCTCGACGGACTCGGGCAGCTCCTCCGCCTCGTCCGCTGTCTCGCCGACGCTCGCCAACCGCTGGAGGAAGAGCGGGTTGCCTGCACCGCGTTCCATGAGCGCTGCCAGCTCCTCGTCGGTCAGCACCCGGTCTCCCGCAGCGGCCAGTGCGAGCGCCTTGGCATCCTCGACCGGAAGCGGCTCGAGCCGGAGCGTCAGCGCCGGGAGCGGCGGAGTTCCCTCGGCGGCGGCGAAGCCGCCCTCGATCGGACGGCGGGTCGTGCACGTGAGCCACGGTCGCGTCGGGAGCTGCGCTCCCAGGTAGCGCAGGAGCTCGGACGAGGCATCGTCCATCCAGTGGACGTCGTCGAAGACGAGCAGCGTCGGCGAGTCGAGGAGGTGCCCCAGGAGGTTGCCCATGACTCCGTGGAGCCGGGCCCGCCAGAACGCCGGGTCGAGGTCTTCGACCTCCGGCGTCGTCTCCACGTCCACACCGAGCGGCGCGGCGAGAAGCGGAGACCACGGAACGAGCTCTTCGTCGACGGTGGCGAGACGCTCGGTGAGCACGGCTCGGTTGTGCTCACCTCCCCCGTTCAGTTCGACGTCGAGGAGTGACCGCAGGAACGGGCGGAACGCGTAGTAAGGCGTCGAGGCCTCGTACTCCTCGCAGCGCAACGAGATCTGTTGCATGTCGGCGCAGTTCTCGCGCAGTTCCTCAGCCAGCCGCGACTTCCCGATCCCCGGCTCGCCGACGAGCTCGACGAGAGTGCCGAAACCCAGTCGAACGGGCGCGACCGACGCGGCGAGTACGGCGCGCTCCCGCTCGCGATCGAAGAACGGGAGCCTCTCTCCGGCGTCCGCGCTGCTCGGCGGGTCGGGACAGGTCGGCGACGAGGTGCTCGAGGACGACCGCGTGCACGGGCTCGCTCTTCCCCTTCAACTCGAGCGGCTCGAGCTCCGTCGCCGCGAAGCGAGCTCCTCCTCGGCGATAGGCATCGGCCGATACCCAGATCTCGTCCTCCCCCGCCCGCGCCATCAGACGGGCGGCGAGCGCGGCTGTGTCGCCGAGCACGGTGTACGTCCTCCGGAAGCTCGCGCCGACCTGACCGGTGAAGACGCGTCCCTGGCTGACGCCGATCCGAACCGGAAGCGGCAAGCCGGAATCCACGACGGCGCGCACGGTTCGGAGCATCCGCTCCTCGTCGTCGCCGAACGTCTGCGGCGCGCCCGACACGAGGACGATCCGGCCGCCGTCTCGATCGACGTCGCTCTCGAGGAACGTGACCTGGTGCTCATCGGCGGCCGCTTGCACGTTCCGAACGAGGATCTCGAGCGCCTCGGCCGCCGCCTCCACGCCTTCGGTGGCGATGATCTCGTCGGTTCCGGAGAAACGGACGAAGGCGATCGCCGCATGGCGATGCTCACCCTCGAACGGGCCTACCTCGAGCAGCTGCGCGCGCAATGGCGCCGGGACAGCCACTTCGAGCGAGATGCCCTCGACGTGAGGGAGGGGCTCGACAGCCCCGTGGACCCCAGGCGAGGCCTGGAGGAGTCGTCCGGTTCCCTTCTCCTCCCCGACGGCGTCGTCGTCGAGGTGGGCGGCCGTCTCCGTGCTGACGAGGATCTCACCGGCCTCCGACGCCGCCTCCATCTCCACCGTACGTGTCGCGGAAGGCCCGGTGACGAGTAGCTCGCGGTGCGACTCGCCGACGAGGAAGAACTGGAAGAGCCCGCTGTGGAGGCCGGCGTGCATCCTGAGCTGGATTGCGCCGGCCGACGTCCGCGGCCGGCCGACCGCGCGAAGCGTCCGGCGCATCTCGAACGTCGCCCGCGCAGCCCGAGCCGCATGGTCGTCGCCGTCGTACAGCAGCAGGAGGGCGTCACCGCCGAACTTCAGAAGCCCGCCGCCCTGCGCGTAGGCGACGCCGAGAAGGGCCGCGAACGTCGCGTTCATCACCTCTGTGACCTCCTCCGCGCCGGCTCTGCCCGCGGCTCGAGAGTCGCTCGGACATCGCCGTGAAGCCCGAGATGTCGACGAACGCCAGCGTGCCGTCCACCTCGAGCCACGGTTGCGTCGGGTGGTCGCGCAACCACTCGAGCGTCAGCCGGGGGACGAAGGAGACGAGCTCGGTGGGCAAGGCCGCACGAGCAGGAGCCTGGGTCATCCGACCATTGTCCGCTAGCAGGCTGCGGGAGCCAAGGCGTGGGCGTGCGTCGTCCCCGCCGGAGGCGGCTTCACGGAACGTTTACGGACTCGCAACGCAATCCCCCCAGAAAGGGGAAGCCGTCTACGTCGTAATGGACGAATAGGCGAGGTACACGATCACCCACCAGTTCTCAACCTGCGGAAGGGCGAAGGAATGTCTGCGGCACACCTAGAGCTCATCTACTTCTCCGAGATCGAGCGCATCGAGCGCTGGCGTCACGAGGAGCTCGAGCGTGCGGGGTACGACCCCGAGAGCGCGCTCGTGCTCGCCGCGAGCCACGACGTCGATCTCCACGCTGCGGTCGAGCTGCTCAAGCGCGGCTGCACGGTCGACCTCGCGCTTCAGATTCTCCTCTAGCGACGAGAACCCCGGACGGCGGCGCGGAGCGATTCGCGCCGCCGGTTCCTTCTACTCCGGCCGACCGGTGTCGGCAGAATGTCGCGGCGATGCGACTCGACATCCTTGCCTCGATTCCCTCGCCCGAGTCGAGCACCATCGACGTCGGGCCGCTCTCTATCCACTTCTACGGCCTGACGCTCCTCGTCGCGATCGGCGCCGCGGTTCTCGTGACCGGGATCCGCTGGACGCGCCGCGGCGGGGACTGGGACCTCATCTTCCGGCTGGCGGTCTGGGGCGTCGCGGCCGGGATCGTCGGCGCGCGCCTCTACCACGTGATCACGAGCTGGGACGAGCTCCCGGACGAGTGGTGGGGGCCGTTCGCGATCTGGCGGGGCGGCCTCGGGGTCTGGGGCGGCATCGGGCTCGGGGTCATCGTGGGCGCGATCGTCGCGAAGCGCTCGGGTGCCGACGTCCCGCGCCTCCTGGACTGCGTCGCGCCGGGGCTGCTCATCGCGCAGGGGATCGGCCGTTTCGGGAACTGGTGGAACCAGGAGCTCTTCGGTAAGCCGACCGACCTGCCGTGGGGGCTCGAGATCTCGCCCGAGAACCGGCCGCTCGACTTCATCGACCGCGAGCTCTTCCATCCGACCTTCCTCTACGAGGCCCTCTGGTGCTTCGCGGCGGCCGGGCTGCTATTGATCATCGAGCGTGCGTTCAGGGTCCGGCCGGGTGGGCTCTTCGCGCTGTACGTGCTCATCTACAGCATCGGCCGGCTCTGGATCGAGCTCCTGCGCGTCGACCCGTCGCACGAGCTCGGCGGCATCCGCCTGAACGTCTACGTCGCCGCTCTGGCGATCATCCTCTCGGCTGCGTTCTTCGTCTGGTGGCAGCGGAACTGGCATCGTCCGCGGGGCGACGAGGGAGCTCCGCCTCCGAAGGTGGAGGCGATGGCCATTCCCAAAGAGCGCTGAGGCTCGCGGAACCTCCTCGGCCGCCTGCGGTGTAAGAGCGGCAGGCAACCAAGGAGGAGCTCATGCGTTACTTGCTCGCGCTCTCGGTGCTCGCCGTCGCGCTCGCCGCGCCGGCAGCGGCGCCGGCGGGCGGCTGGGCGACCGTCGAGCTGGCGGCCATGCCGGCCGGCATCGACGCAGGCGACACGTGGACGGCTCGGTTCACCGTCCTTCGGCACGGCGTCACGCCGACGGACGGCGCGGAGCCGAGCGTCACCATCGTCCAACCGGTGTCCGCGGAGACGTCGACGTTCCCGGCGGATCCGGCCGGCGAGCCCGGCGTCTACCAGGCCGCGGTCGTCTTCCCCGACGCCGGGACCTGGACGTTCGAGATCGACAACGGCCTCGCGGCCACCGGCTACGGCGAGTCGCAGACGACGACATTCGACCCGGTCACGGTCGGCGCCCCCGGCGGCGGCGGCGGCGTGTTCGACGACGGCGGGCTGCTCTCACCACTTCCGCTGGCCGTGGTCGGCCTGCTGCTCGCGCTCGGCGTGATCACGATCTTCGGCATCCGGCGCCTGAGGGGGCTGGCTCCGGCGGGCCGCTGAGCGCGGCCCCTCCGGCGGAACCTCCATCGTCGCCACGGTGTAGAAGGGGGCGGTGGAGGGCCGGCCGCCGGAGGATGCCGCACTCGCGGAACGCGCCAGGCGCGGGGACGAGCGCGCGTTCGAGGAGCTCGTGCGCATGTATCAGGGAATCGCCTTCCGGACGGCCTTCCTCCTCACCGGCTCGGCGAGCGAGGCGGAGGAGGCGGCCCAGACGGCCTTCGTCAAGGCCTGGCGCGCGCTGCCGCGGTTCCGCGCGGGGGCGCCGTTCAAGCCGTGGCTTCTGCGGATCGTCGCGAACGAGGCCCACAACCGCAGACGGCAGCTGGGGCGCAAGGCGGCGCTCGAGCTGCGCGCGACCGCGGCCCATCCTCTCGGGGACGCGGCCCCGTCGCCGGAGGGGGCCGCGATCGGGCGCGAGCTCCGCGACGAGCTGCTGGCCGCCGTCTCGCGCCTCGACGAGCGCGACCGCGACGTGCTGACCTGCCGCTACTTCCTCGAGCTGTCGGAGGAGGAGACCGCGGCCGTGCTCGGCGTCCGGCGTGGGACGGTGAAGTCGCGGACCGCGCGGGCTCTCGTCCGCCTGCGGGCCGCAGTCGGAGAGGACCCAGTCGGAGAGGACGCAGAGCTGTGACCGAGCTCGAGCGCTCGCTCGTCGCCTTCGGGCGCGAGCTCGACGTGCCGGAGGCGCCGGATCTCGTCCCGGCCGTGCTCGCGCGGATCGACCCTCGGCGCACGCCCGCGGTCACCCGCCGGCGGCTCGTCCTCGCGCTCGCCGTGCTCGCGCTCGCCGCAATCGGGGCCACGCTGGCGATCCCCGACGCGCGCTCGGCCTTCCTGCGCATCTTCGACATCGGTGGCGAGCGGATCGAGATCGTCGACGAGCTGCCTGAGATCCCGCTCGTGCACGAGCTCGAGCCCACGCTCGGCGAGCGCGTGTCGCTCGAGGAGGCGAAGCGGCGGAGCGACTTCGTGCTCCGCGGGCTCGAGCAGGCTCCCGACCGCGTCTACCTCGGCCCGCGCGGGACGGTGTGGTTCCTGTACGGGACGCCACAACGGCCGCGCCTCCTGCTCGCGCAGACGCCGCTTCAGGATGTCGACGCACCCGCGCTGAAGAAGAAGCTCGTGGGCTCGGAGACGCGCGTCGAGCTCGTCAGCGTGGACGGGGCTCCGGGCGCCTTCCTGAGCGGCGGGCCGCACTTCCTCTTCCTGATCGACGAGACCGGCGACACGATCGAGGACAGCGCCCGCCTGGCCCAGGACGTGCTCCTCTGGGACGAGGGCGGCGTCGCGTACAGGCTCGAAGGGAACTTCGGCCGGGACGAGGCGCTCCGGCTCGCTCGTGCCCTCCGGTCTGGTAACTAGCCTGCTCCCGTGCCTGCGACACCCGTGCGCGAGCTCGCGCTCGACCTCGACGCGTTCGAGGGCCCGTTCGACCTGCTGCTGACGCTCCTGCTCTCCGAGGAGCTGGAGCCGCGCGACGTCGACATGGCAGGGATCGTGCTCGCGTTTCTCGACGTCCTCGGGCAGCGAGAGGAAGCCGACCTCGAGGCGTGCGGCGAGTTCCTCGTCCTCATCGCCGCGCTGCTCGAGCTGAAGGCGCGCGCGCTCTTCCCGGAGGAGGCCGCCGAGCTCGACGCACTCGAGCCGGAGGAAGCCGCCGAGGAGCTCGCGCGCAGGCTCGCGGAGTACCGCCGCATGAAGGAGGCCGCCGCCTGGCTCGCCGAACGCCTCGTCGCCGAGCGCGACCGCTGGTTCCGGCTCGGGCCGGCGCCGCTCGCGCCGCGTCGGGAGCGCAGGCTCGCGCCACAGGATCCCGTCGGGCTCGGCGTCGCGCTGCGCCTGCTCGCGGCACCGCCGCCGAGCGTGTCGCTGAACCACATGGCGCTCCGCTTTCCGCCCGTCTCCCAGTTCCTCGAGCGCTTCCGGCTACTCCTCTCACGCAGGCGCCGTTTCGACTTCGACACCGAGGTGCACGGTCTCTCACGCGTCGAGCAGGCGGTCGCCTTCCTCGCGCTGCTCGAGCTGCGCAAGGCCGGGGAGATCGCCATCGGCCAGGCAGCTCCCTTCGCCCCAATCAGGATTTCGTCCTCGCGCGCCTGGCCGGCGACGGCTCCCGCCGGGCGAAGCCCGGCTCCGCCGTCACCTGATCTCGCTGACGCGTCGATGCCTTCCGGGGCCGTGCGCAGCAGCACTGTCCCCTCCGGCCTCGACGCGTCAGCGGCGCCCCAGGCACGCGAGGAAGGTTTCGACTCACTCGATGTAGAAAGGACTCAGACGTGGACAGCACGCTCCGCCTGATCGCCGCCAACCCCGTCGACCAGCTCGCCCGGACGCTGGAGGCGCTGCTCGTCGTCGCGTCGGCGCCTCTGTCGGTGACCGAGCTCGCCGAGGCGGCGGATGACGACCCGGAGCGCGTCGAGACCGCGCTCGGCCTCCTGTGCGAGCGGTTCTCGGAGACACGGAGCGGGATCGTGCTCGAGGAGGTCGCGGGCGGGTACGCGTTTCGCGCGAGCCGCGAGGCGTCCGACGCGTGCGCGCGCATGTTCGAGCGGCCGGTCGAGCGCGGGCTCTCGCAGGCTGCCCTCGAGACGCTCGCCATCGTCGCCTACCTCGGGCCGTGCTCGCGACCGGAGGTCGCGCGCATCCGCGGCGTCGCCGCCGACTCTGCGGTCGCGAGCCTCGTCGAGCGCGGGCTGATCTCGGAGGCGGGACGCGAGGGCGGTCCGGGTGGAGCCGTCCGCTACCGGACGACGCCGCTCTTCGAGCGGGTCTTCGGCCTCGAGAGTCTCGCCGCGCTGCCACGGCTGGACGACCTCGGCGCCGACGTCGGCCAGATCCGCGAGCGGCTCCTCGAGGTCGCCGAGAGCCGCGCCTCCTAGCGCGCCAGACATCCTCTGGTGCGGGCTTCGATCTGACACACATTCGGCGCGATTACGTGTCCCACGCGTGCGCACTTCGCCGTTATGCTCGCAGTGGGTGGTGGGCCGGGGTGCCCCATCAAAATGCCGCAAAACGCACGGTTCTGGGCATCGCGCGTACCTAAATCAGCCAGGCGCCTTCGCGCAGGACGGGCACGGTCGCGCCCTCCCTGGTGATGCCGTCCACAGCGAGCTCCAGGCTCCCGATCATGAAGTCGATGTGGACGCGGCTCATGTTGATCCGCTTCTTCTCATCCGCGTCCGCGACCGGGTGGTCGTAGCCCCGTCCGAGCGCGATGTGCGTGGCCGCGTTCTCGTCGATCAGCGTGTCGAAGAAGACTGTTCCGAGCGGGCCGATGCGGCCGGCGCCGTCGACGAGCGCGAGCTCTCCGAGCCGGCGAGCGCCGTCGTCCGAGGAAGCGGCGGCGCGCAACGCCTCTCCGCCCTGTTCCGCGTCCATCGCGACCGCGCGCCCGCCTGCGAACTCGACCCGGATCCCCGAGATCATCGAGCCCGCGAGCTCGAGCGGCATCGTCGCGCTCACGAAGCCGTCGACGCGCTCGGGGTCGGGCGTCGTGAAGGTCTCCTCGGTCGGGATGTTCGGGAAGTGGCGGACGCCGTCGACCGTCTCGATGTCGCCGGCCTGCCAGCTCGCAGAGGGTAGGAGCCCGATCGTGAGGTCGGTGCCCGGCCCGTGCAGCCGGATCGCGTCGAAGCCTCGGTCGTTCAGCCCGTCCGCGTTCGCCTTTAGCTCCGCGATGCGTTCGGTCCACGCGGCGCCCGGGTCATCGGCGTCGAGGCGGCACACGTGCGCGACCTCCTCCCACAGGCGCTCGAAGGCCGTCTCCGGCTCGAGGTGCGGGTACACGGCCTCCGCCCAGGCCGGCGTAGGCGCCGGGACGATGTTCCAGTTCGTCGTCATGCGGTTCACGACCTCGCCCGACTCCGGAATCGACGGGAGCAGGTCGCGCCCTGCGCGGGCGGGGTCGACCCCTTCGAGCGCGGTCGGCGCGTGCGGGCCCGAGAGCGTGATCCGGGCCGCGTGCTCGTCGGAGAGGTGATAGAGGCGCTGCGCCATCCAGGGCGGGACGTACGAGAGCGTGTCCTCGGCCGCGTGCAGCATCCGCTCGCGCTTGACCCACTGGTCGAAGGTGACCACGTCGACGTACTTCGCGCCGCGGCGGTACGCGGCGGCTGCGATCTTGCGCGCGAGATACTCCTTGCCGACGTAGCTCGTCAGCGCGACGAGCTGGCCCGGCTGCACGTTCGCGCTGAAGACGGCGAGCTCGGCGAGCTTGTCCGTCCACTCCTCGATCTGACCCACTGTCGCCCGATCCACTGCGCTCTCGGTCACGGGCGGCACCCTACCGGCGGAAGAATGCGCTCGTGCGCCTGAATGCCTTCCTCGCGCGGGCCGGAGTCGCGTCGCGTCGCGGCGCCGACGAGCTCGTCCGGGCCGGACGCGTGCTCGTGAACGGCGCTCCGGGGGAGCTGAACACCGTCGTCGGCGCGCACGACGTCGTCGAGGTCGACGGCCGGCGCGTCGAGCGGCAGGCGCTCGCGTACGTGCTCCTGCACAAGCCGGGCGGGGTCGTAACGACCGCCCGCGACCCCCAGGGGCGGCCCACCGTCGTCGGACTCGTCTCGCATTCCGCGCGCGTCGTGCCCGTCGGGCGGCTCGACGCCGACACGACGGGCGTGCTGCTCCTGACGAACGACGGCCACCTCGCGCACCGCCTCGCGCACCCGCGCTACGGCGTGCCGAAGGTGTACGAGGCCGAGGTCGAGGGCTCGCCCGGCCCGGAGGCGCTCGCCGCGCTGCGCGAGGGCGTCGAGCTCGAGGACGGGCGGACAGCGCCCGCCGAAGCGCGCCTTCTTCCCTCGGGGCTCGTGGAGTTGACGCTGCACGAGGGCCGGAAGCGCCAGGTCAAGCGCATGCTCGAGGCGGTGGGCCACCCGGTGATGCGGCTTCACCGGAGCAGTTACGCAGGCCTCGGAGTCGAGGCCCTCCAGCCCGGCGAGTGGCGCGAGCTGGCCTCGGAAGAGGTGGCGGAGCTCAGGAGGACGGCGGGGTCAGGCTGAAGCCCGACCCCGCACAAACCCCATGCGGTCGTACATCGCCTCGAGCGTGGGCGCCGACGCTTCGCGCGCCTTCTGCGCCCCGAGCTCGAGCACGCGCTGGAGCTCGCCCGGATCTCCGCGCAGCTCGCCGAAGCGCTCCTGGACCGGCTCGAGCAGCGCGATCACGGACTCGGCGACCTCGGTCTTGAAGGCCCCGTAGCCCTGGCCGTCGTAGCGCTCCTGAACCGCGGCGATCGAGTCGCCGGTCGCGACGGTCATGATCTCGATGAGGTTCGAGATCCCCGGCTTCTCCGGCGCGTGCACGATCTCGCTGCCCGAGTCCGTGACCGCGGTCTTGAACTTGCGCCGGATCGTGTCGACGTCGTCGAGCATGTACAGCGTGCCCTGCGCGGTGCCCCCGGTCGTCGACATCTTGTTGTCGGGCTCCTGGAGGTCCATGACCTTGGCGCCGGTCTCCGGGTACACGCCGCGCGGGATCGTGAACGTCTCGCCGTAGCGCGAGTTGAACCGCTCCGCGATGTCGCGCGTGAGCTCGACGTGCTGGCGCTGGTCGACTCCGACCGGGACGATCTCGGTCTGGTAGAGGAGGATGTCCCCGGCCATCAGCACCGGGTAGCTGAAGAGCCCGGCCGATACGAACTCGCGCTGCTCGGTCTTGTCCTTGAACTGCGTCATGCGGCCGAGCTGCCCGTAGCTCGCGACGGCCGACAGCAGCCAAGCCGCCTCGGCGTGCGCGGTCACGTGGCTCTGGGCGAAGATCGTCGTCCGCTCCGGGTCGAGCCCGGTGGCGATCAGGATCGCGAGCAGGTCGAGCGTGCGCTCGCGGAGGTCGGCGGGGTCGTACTCGACGGTGATCGAGTGCAGGTCGACGATGCAGAAGAACGACTCCTCGCTCTGCGTGGCCGCGTACTGGCGGAAGCCGCCGGCGTAGTTTCCGAGGTGCTTCGCCCCGGTGGGCTGGATTCCCGAGAAGACCTTCATCGCTCGATTCTCTCCTTTCGTGGCAGGCGGTGTGGTGACGCCGGTGGCGCCGTGGAGAAGCGAGGCGAGAGGTCTTCGCGCTAGGCCGCGCGCAGGCTCCAGCCTCGCGTGGGCCACGACCAGGGCTCGTTGCGACAGGCGGGAGACATGAGCCGGACAGGATAGCGGGCGTTTGCGAATCGGGCGAGGGCGAGGCAAGCCTCGCCCCTACTACACTCGTCCGACCATGCGCGTCGAGCCGGTGCCGGCCCTCGTGGGGCACGTGGCCGTGCCTGGGGACAAGTCGATCTCGCATCGAGCGGTGCTCGTCGGCGCGATCTGCGAGGGCGAGACGCGCATCTCGGGGTTCGGGCGCTCGGCCGACACCGAGGCCGCCATCGCCGCGGTGCGCGCGCTCGGGGCCGAGGTCGACGAGCACGACGTCGACACGCTCACAGTCCACGGCGTGGGCCTCCGCGGCCTCTCCGAGCCGGCGTCGCCGATCGACTGCGGCAACGCGGGCACGCTCATGCGCCTGCTGCCCGGGATCCTCGCGGGGCAGAGCGGGCGCTTCGAGCTCGGCGGCGACGAGTCGCTCTCGTCGCGGCCGATGGAGCGCGTCGCCGAGCCGCTGCGGCGGATGGGCGCGACCATCGAGACGACCGACGGTCATGCGCCGCTGGTCGTCCAAGGCGGAACGCTGCGGGCGATCGACTATGAGCTTCCGGTTGCCTCGGCGCAGGTGAAGTCGGCGGTGCTCCTCGCCGGCGTGCTGGCCGACGGCGAGACGACCGTCGTCGAGCTGCTTCCGACGCGCGACCACACCGAGCGGATGCTCGAGCTCGCGGGCGCACGCGTCGTTCGCCGTCCGCAGAGCGTCACGGTGAGCGGTGCGGATCGCCTCGCGCTCGGCTCCCTCGAGATCCCCGGCGACTTCTCTTCCGCGGCGCCGTTCCTCGTGGCCGCCGCGATCATCCCCGGCTCGAGCATCACCGTGCACGGCGTCGGGCTCAACCCGCGGAGGACAGGACTGCTCGAGGTGCTCGAGCGGATGGGTGCGCGCGTCACCGTCTACAACCGCCGCGCGATCGGCGGCGAGCCGGCCGGGGACGTCGAGGTCCGTGCATCCGAGCTCGTCGGCGCGACCGTGACGCCGTCCGAGGTCCCGACGCTCGTCGACGAGCTGCCGCTCTTCGCGCTCGCCGCGTGCCACGCGCGCGGGGACAGTGTCGTGCGCGGCGCTGCGGAGCTCCGCCTGAAGGAGAGCGACCGCATCGACGGGGTCGTGGAGGCGCTTCGCCCGCTCGGTGCCCACATCCGCGCGACGAAGGACGGTTATCGCATCCGTGGGGTCCCCGCCCGGCTCCGGGGAGGTGCTGTCAACGCCCGTGGCGACCACCGCCTCGCGATGCTCGGCGCGGTCGCCGGCGTCTCGTCACGCGAGGGCGTCGAGCTGCGCGGCGCCGAGGCGGTCGACACCAGCTTCCCGGGCTTCTTCGACGTGCTGGCCCAGCTCGAAGCGGCCTGAGGCGGTAGAAAGCGCCAGTGATCGTGACCATCGACGGGCCGGCCGGCTCCGGTAAGAGCACCGTCGCTCGCGTGCTTGCCGAGCGGCTCGGGTTCCGCCACCTCGACACCGGCGCCATGTACCGGGCGCTCACGTGGCTCGCGCTTCGAGACGGGGTCCCGCTCGACGACGGCGAAGAGCTCGCACGGCTCGCCCGGGAGCATGCGGTGTCGTTCGACGTCGACGGGCGGGTCGAGATCGCGGGCGAGGACGTCTCGCTGCGGATCCGCGAGGCGGAGATCGACCGGCAGGTTCCGGTGGTGGCGCGCCATCCGGCGGTCCGCGAGGTCATGCGCGAACGCCAGCGCGCGCTCGGCGCGGAGGGGAACGCGGTGATCGAGGGGCGGGACATCGGCTCCGTGGTCGCCCCCGGCGCCGAGGTGAAGGTCTTCCTCGTCGCCGACGAAGAGGAGCGAGCCCGGCGGCGCGGGTCGGAGCGTCCCGGCGCCGACGCCGAGGCGCTCGCTGCGGACCTGCGGGCGAGGGACGAGCGCGACGCGATCAACACGCAGCCGGCCGACGACGCCGTTCTTCTCGACACGACCGACCTCGACGTGGACGAGGTCGTCGAGCGCATCGTCGAGCTCGTCGAGTCGCGCGTATGAACAAGACCGACGCCATCTGGGCCATCGGCCGCACGACGATCGGGACCGCCACCAAGCTCGTCGCTCCGCACCGGGTCTACGGCAGGGAGCGGGTGCCGCTCGAGGGCGGGCTGGTCGTCGCGGCGAACCACTTCAGCTGGATCGACCCGCCGGCGCTGGGTTCCGCGAGCCCGCGCACGCTCTACTTCATGGCAAAGGTCGAGGCGCACCGCGTCCCCGGTCTCGGGCAGCTCATGCGGTCGTTCGGCGCGTTCGCGGTCAGGCGCGGGGAGTCGGACCGCGACGCCGTGCGGACGATGCGCCAGATCGTGCGCGACGGGAATGCGCTCGGCATGTTCGCGGAGGGGACGAGACAGACGAGCGGCGTTCCGGGCGTTGTGCAGCCGGGCGCCGCGATGGTCGCGATCGCCGAGGGGGTGCCCCTGATCCCGGCGGCGATCCACAGTCACGACTGGCGGCTCGGGAACTTCAGGCCGGTCTCCGTCGCGTGGGGCGAGCCGATGAGCTTCGACGGTCTCCCGCGCGGCGGGCGAGGCTACAAGGAGGCGTCGCTCGAGGTAGAGCGCAAGCTTCGCGAGCTCTGGGAGTGGCTCGTCGAGGTGCACGAGCTCGGCCGGCCGCGCGACGCCACTCCTCCGCGATGAGACCGCGGACGAAGCCGAAGCCCGCCGAGCGGCTCGACGAGACGGTCGAGCTCGCCGGCACCGTCGCGATCGTCGGCTTCCCGAACGTGGGCAAGTCGACGCTCGTAAACCGGCTGACCGAAACGCGGGCGGCGGTCGTCCACGAGACGCCGGGGGTCACGCGCGATCGCAAGGAGCTGATCTGCGACTGGTCGGGGACGACGTTCCTGGTCATCGACACCGGCGGCGTCGATCAGGCGGACACGGGCCCGTACGGCCCCAAGATCGTCGAGCAGGCAAAGCAGGCGATCGAAGAGGCGGACCTCGTCCTCCTCGTCGTCGACGCGCGCGCGGGTGTGACGCCAGGCGACGAGGAGCTCGCGGAGATCGTGCGCCGGTCGCGCCGCGACGTCATCGTCGTCGCGAACAAGCTCGACGACCCGCGCCGCGACGCCGAGGCGCTCGAGCTGCATCGCCTCGGGCTCGGTGATCCGTTCCCGCTCTCGGCGCTCCACGGCCACGGGACGGGCGATCTCCTCGACGAGGTCGTGCGCCGGCTGCCCGGCACGGGCGAGCGGCCGGTGGGGGAGGAGGCGATCGGGGTCGCCATCCTCGGCCGCCCGAATGTCGGCAAGTCGTCGCTCGTGAATGCGCTGCTCGGCCGTGAGCGCGTGATCGTCTCCGAGGTCCCGGGCACGACCCGCGACGCGATCGACACCGTCCTCCGCCGCGGGGACCAGACCTTCGTGCTCGTCGACACCGCCGGCCTGCGCCGGAAGCGCCGGCACCGGCAGGGGATCGAGTACTACTCGGAGCTGCGCGCGCTCGAGGCGGCCGAGCGTGCGGACGTCGCGATCGTGCTCGTCGACGCGGCCGAGGGCGTCGTCGACCAGGACCTCTCGGTCGCAGACGTCGCGCGGAAGGCGGGCTGCGGGACGGTCGTGGCGCTCTCGAAGTGGGACATCTCCGAGGTGCGGATCGAGGACGTGCGCCCCGCGCTCGAGCGGAGGCTCCGCCAGCGTCCGCCGATCCTCGCGATCTCCGCGGCGACCGGACGCGGGCTCGAGCGGCTGCTGGACACGGTCGAGGACGTCTTCTCGCGCTACTCCGGGCGGATCACGACCGCCGAGCTCAACCGGACGCTGAAGGAGCTCCGGGAGGCACGGACGCCGCCGGGGAGGCGCGGGCGGCGGCTCAATCTCATGTACGGCACGCAGGTCAGCTCGCGGCCGCCGCGCTTCCGGCTGTTCGTGAACGATCGCCGCCTGGTGACGCGCGACTACGGCTACTGGGTGGAGAACGAGATCCGGAAACGCTTTAGGCTCGAAGGCGTGCCGGTCTCCATCGACTTCGTCACGAGCGAGTGAAGACCGTTGTCGTCGGCGCCGGCTCGTGGGGCTCGGCGTTCGCGGGCGTCCTGCGCGACCGTGGCCACGAGGTCACGCTCGCCGCGCGCGACGCCGACCAGGTCGCCGCGATCCGCGAGACGGGAAGAAATCCACGCTACGTCCCGACCGCAGATCTGACAGGCGTCTCGGCGGCCACGATCGCCGAGGCACCGGTTGCAGAGGCCGAGCTCGTCGTGGTCGCCGTGCCGAGCCGGGTCTTCGGCGAGGTCGTGACGTCGCTTCCGGGGTCGGCCCCGCTCCTGAGCTTGACGAAGGGGCTCGATCCGGCGACCGGCGAGCGGCTGTCAACGCTCGTGCGGGGCCGTCCCGTCGCCGTTCTCTCCGGCCCGAACATCGCCGAGGAGATCGTGCGCGGCCTGCCGGCGGCGGCGGTCGTGGCGAGCGACGATCTCGAGCTCGCCGTCCGTCTTCAGGTCGCGGTCAACTCCACGATCTTCCGCATCTACGTGAACGAGGACGTCGTCGGCGTCGAGCTCTGCGCTGCGGCGAAGAACGTGATCGCGCTCGCGGCCGGTGGCGCCGACGGCCTCGGGCTCGGCGACAACGCGAAGGCGGCCCTCGTCGCGCGCGGCCTCGCCGAGATGCGGCGGCTCGCGGAGGTCGCGGGTGCGCGCCCGGACACGTTCGCGGGACTCGCGGGCATGGGCGACCTCATCGTCACGTGCTGGGCGCCGACGGGCCGCAACCGCCGGGCGGGCGAGCTGATCGCGCGCGGCGCGTCGGCGGACGAGGCGCAGGCGGCGATCGGGATGGTCGTCGAGGGGCTCACGACCGCGCCCGTCCTGCGCGACGTCTCGCACCGGCTCGACATCGAGCTCCCGATCACGGAGGGCGTCTGCGCGGTGCTCGAGGGCGTCCATCTCACCGACCTCGTGCAGCAGCTCATGCGCCGCGACCCGACGACCGAGTAGCCGGCCGGCCTATCCCCACGCGCCCCCAGGGGCACTCCCGTGTCCCTGGAGACACGGTATCGGGGACTCGCTCACGCGTGGGTGACGAATCTGCGCCGAGTTCGCGCTGGACGATCCTCGACCAATCGCACGCCGCGCAGCGTCGGCGAGTCTCACACGGGGGTGCGCAGCGTTCCGCCCTTCGGCGCCCGTCCGCGCACGGGTCTCCGGCTATGGCATGAGTGATCGGGTCTCGCGTGTAGCCTTCCGACCCATGGCAGCCCGCGCGTTCTCCTTCACCTCCGAGTCGGTCACGGAGGGCCACCCCGACAAGGTCGCCGACCAGATCTCGGACTCCGTCCTCGACGCGGTCCTGACCGACGACAAGAACGCCAGGGTCGCGTGCGAGACCCTCATCACCACGGGGCTCGTCGTCGTCGCGGGCGAGATGACGACCGAGACCTGGATCGACGTGCGCGAGGTCGTGCGCCAGCGAATCGCCGAGATCGGCTACACGCGCGCGAAGTACGGGTTCGACGCGGAGACGTGCGGCGTGGTCGTCGCGATCGACGAGCAGTCCGCGGACATCGCGCAGGGAGTGGACGAGTCCTACGAGGCGCAGCACGGCGACACCGACCCGCTCGACCTCCTCGGCGCCGGCGACCAGGGGATGATGTTCGGGTACGCGACGCGCGAGACCGAGGAGCTCATGCCGCTCCCGATCCTGCTCGCGCACAAGCTCACGAAGCGGCTGGCAGAGGTTCGGAAGGCCAACGTGCTGCCGTACCTGCGGCCGGACGGCAAGTCCCAGGTGACGGTGCGCTACGAGGTCGACGAGCACGGGATCCAGCGCCCCGTCGAGATCGAGCGGGTGCTCATCTCCACGCAGCACCGCGACGGCCTCGACGTCGAGAGCCTCCTCAAGCCGGATCTCCTCGAGCACGTGATCGAGCCGATCCTGCACGCCGACTACCGTGGCCTGTACGAGCCGGCCCGGCTGAGCGCGCGCGACTTCCTGTACGTGAACCCGACCGGCAAGTTCGTCATCGGAGGCCCGATGGGGGATACGGGGCTCACCGGCCGGAAGATCGTCGTCGATACCTACGGCGGCGCCGCTCCGCACGGGGGCGGCGCCTTCTCGGGCAAGGACCCGACGAAGGTCGACCGCTCGGCCGCGTACGCCGCGCGTCACGTGGCGAAGAACGTCGTCGCCGCCGGCCTCGCCGACCGCTGCCAGATCCAGGTCGCGTACGCGATCGGGGTCGCGCATCCGATGAGCATCAACGTCGAGTGCTTCGGCACCGAGGCCGTGCCGCTTGCGACCATCGAGCAGCTCGTCACGGAGCACTTCGACCTTCGCCCGGGCGCGATCATCCGTGATCTCGACCTGCTCCGGCCGATCTACGCGAAGACCGCCGCGTACGGCCACTTCGGGCGCGACGACCGCGACTTCACGTGGGAGCGCACCGACAAGGCGGACGTGCTCCGCGCGGCCGCCGGACTTCTCTCTGAAGCCACCCCGGCCTAACCGGGTGCGATGCGGCCGCGAAGGCGGCCGCCGGACTCCTCTCTGAAGCTGCCCGGGCCTAACCGGGTGCGATGCGGCCGCGAAGGCGGCCGCCTTTAGGGATTTCGCGATCGGGATCCGCGCTAGCGGATCCCGATCTGCGAGCAAGGTCAGTCGAGCTCGCCTCGCCTGTACCGGTAGGTCGCGACGACCCAGCCGCCGAGCGCGACCGCCGTGAGCACGACGAACCCTGCCCCTGCGCTCCCCGCGCTCACCTCCGACGGGCTGCCGGGAGCAGAGTCGAGGATCGCGCCCGACCAGCCGAGAATGGTGAAACGGGCAAGGCCCTCGGCGACGAGCGCTGCTGCGTTCTCCCACAGGAGCACGAAGGCGAGCCCCCACCAAGCCGCACGCTTGAACCAGAGGCCGGCGGCGACGAAGACGCCGGCGTACGCGAAGCCCGCCAGCGCCGCGGCGACGAACGCCTCGAGCGCGATCTCGTCCGTCCCGGCGACGAGCGCCGCGGCACCCGCCGGAAGCGCCGTCAGCGGGATGACGAGCGTGGTCGTGGCGGCGACGGCCGCCGCGGGGAGCTGCCAGCGCGGGACCGGCTTCAGCCAGAGGTAGACGAGCAGGCGGTCCTCGACGAGGTCGCCGAGGGCAGAGGTGCCGAACCAGAGCGTGGCGAGCGGCACGACGAGGCTGAGCGCGAAGGTCAAGACGACCCGCATGGCCTGGTCCGGCTCGGCGTCCTGGCCCGCGAACACGCCGAGCAGGACCGTTAGCGCGCCGAGCGCGCCGATGCCGAGGACGCGCGCGAGCGTGAGCTGCGACCGCAGCACCAGTCGGTACAGCGCCGGGAGCGTCGCCCAGGTCCGCGGGCGCGGGACAGCCTCGACCGCGCTCAACGCTCCACCACGTACCGGAAGACGCCCTCGAGATCCGCATCGAGCGGCCGCACCTCGTACAGGTGCGCGTCGCGCTCGCGGGCGACCGGCGCGATCGTGTGCGCCAGCGCACGCGCGTCCGCCGTGTCCAGCTCGAGCACGTCGTCGCCGTCGAGGCGCACTCCCACGACCGCCCCGCGCTCGAGCAAGGCGCCGGCGAGCTCGCGCGGCCGGTCGGTCCGCACGCGCACGCGCATCGGCCGGTCGTCCATGAGCGCGCGCAGCTCGCGGAAGTCGCCTGTGGCGGCCAGTCGCCCACGGGACATGACCAGCACCCGCGAGCCGATCCGCTCGACCTCGGCGAGGACGTGGCTCGAGACGATGACGCACTTGCCCTCGCTCCCGAGGCGCGTGAAGAGCTCGACCAGATCGTTGCGCTGGCGCGGATCGAGGCCGGTCAGCGGCTCGTCGAGCACCAGCACGGACGGGTCGTGGACGATCGCCTGGGCGACCTTCACCCGCTGGCGCATGCCCTTCGAGTAGGTCGGGAGCGGGCGCGGGTCGTCCGGGTCGAGGCCGACCGTCTCGAGCGCGCGCTCCGCGTCCGAGGTCGGCTCGCGGAGGCCGTGCAGCTTCGCGGTGAGGCCGACGAACTGGCGCGCCGTGAGCCGCTCGAAGACGTTCTCCTGCTGCGGCACGAGGCCGATCGAGCGGGTCACGGCCAGGTCCGCTCGCGGGTCGCGTCCGAGCACGCGCACCGTGCCCTTCGACGGCCTGGCGAGGCCGCAGAGCATCCGGAACATCGTCGACTTCCCTGCCCCGTTCGGGCCGAGGAGCGCGGTCACTCCCGGGCCGACGTCGAAGCTCACGTCGGAGACGGCGACGAGCGGCGCCGAACCACTTCGAGACGCCCTCGGCGACGACGCGCGGCTCGTCACTCACCGGAATGCCTCGATCCGGCGGTACCGGAGCCAGCAGACGAGGAGCGCGGCGATGCTCGCGGCGAGCAGCCCGCCTGCGATGAGCCCGGTCGAGAGCTCGAAGATCGGCGCAGTCGTGTCGTCGGCCTCTTCGCCGAAGATCCGGTACGAGAGCTCGAACGCAACGAACGGGAAGCTGAGCAGGTCGAGCTCGGCGGGCGCGTCGGCGCTCTCGATCGCAGTTCGCGCGACGGTCACCGGCACGGAGAACAGCAGCACGGTCGCGACCGCCGCGGCCGCGCGGCGGGTGGTGAAGCTCGACACGGCGAGAGACAGCGAGGCGTAGAGGAGCGCGGTCGCGAGCCCGGTGGCGAGGATGCGCAGCAGCAGCACCGGGATGTCCGCCGGGGACGGCCCATAGCCGGCTACGACGAAGGCGAGGAGCATGAACAGCAGCGGGCCGACGGTGATCAGGAGCATGACCGCGAAGACCCCGATCGCCTTCGCCACCAGGTAGCGGGTGCGGTCGAGCGGACCGGCGAGGTAGAGACCGAGCATCCCCGAGCGCCGGTCGGGGCAGAGCGCCTCCGGCGCGACCAGCGCGGCGAAGAGCACGAGCGCGGCGCCGATGATGAACATGTAGTCCCCGTACGAGATGAGATCCTCTTCCAGCAGGTCGTCGGCGGCCACCGCGATGACGACGTTGAACAGCGCGGGGAGGAAGGCGATCACGAGCGTGAGCACGGGCAGCACCTTGTGCCGCGCGCCGCGACCGAGCCCGAGCACGCGCTTGGCCGTGAACCACGCGAGCGTGAGGATCGCGAGTGCCGGGCGGTGCCGCGTGCCGTCGTACCCGCGGTAACCGAGGTCGAAGAGCTGCGCCTCGCCGGTGCTCACGCTCCGGCTCCCAGGTAGACGTCCTCGAGGGTACGGCCGCGCGGCTCGAGCCGGCGGAGTCCGAGCCCGAGCTCGGCGACGGCGTCGCGCACCGCGTCGTGGACGCCGTCGTCAGCCCCGAGCAGGAGCAGGCTCCCGTCGACGACGACCTCGAGGCCGCGTTCGCGCAGCAGCGCAGCCAGCTCTTCTGCGCGGTCGTCCACCTCGACCACGAGCCCTTCAGGCCCCTGCCGCACGTCGGCGAGAGCGCCGGCGCGCACGACCACGCCACCCTCGACGATCACGACCGAGTCGCAGATCCGCTCGACCTCCTCGAGGTGATGCGACGAGACGACGATGTGCAGGCCGAACTCGGTCCCGATGCGCCGGATGAGGTCGAGCATGCTCGTCCGCTGGAGCGGATCGAGCCCGTCCGTCGGCTCGTCGAGGAGGACGAGCTCGGGATCGTGCGCGATCGCAGCGGCGAGCTTCACGCGCTGGCGCTGGCCGGTGGACATCGTCCCCACCGGCCGGAAGCGCTCCTCGCCGAGGCCGACGAGCCAGAGCGCCTCGTTCGCGCGCTGCATTGCCGCCCGGCCGGGAAGCAAGTGCATCTCCGACAGATGGCGGACGAAGTCACTCGCGGCGAGCTCCGACGGGAGGTCGTGGTGCTCGGGCGCGAAGCCGATGCGGGCGCGCATCTCGATGCCCGCCTTCTCCGGGTCGTGCCCGAGGACCGTCAGCTCGCCGCCGTCGCGCTTGCGGAGGCCGAGCATGAGCGACATGAACGTCGTCTTGCCCGCGCCGTTCGAGCCGAGGAGGCCCGTGATCCCGGGCCCGATGTCCGCGCTCAGCCCGGCGAGCGCGACGGTGCTGCCGAAGCGCTTGACGACGTCGCGCGCGGAGATGACGCGCTCGACGGCGAGCTCTGAGTCGGCAGGGAGGAGGGACACGGCGGGTCCGAACTCATTCTCGCGGCTCGCCCGGGCGCCTGCCACAGCAGCAGACCCGCTTGCGCGGGCCTGTGCCGGAGGGTCGTACATCCATCGGAGGGAATACGTGTTTGATCCAAACGCGCCCACGTGAGACGCGCCTGTGAATTCCCTAAGAAATGGGTAAGAGAGAGGCCCGCCCTGGGGACGGGCCTCCTGGAGGTCCGGCCGTTGTGACGGGCAGGGAGGATCGGCCCGGCCGGAGTCCTGGATGAAATCGTTCCAGAGCTGTATGAGACGGCTCTGAGAGCTCTTTGAGCTTTCGGTAAAGGTTTGCGCGCGCTGCTAGGCCGCGCGCACGTACACGCCGTCCGCCGCCTTCTCGCTGAGCGCGCGCTCGGCACCGTCCACGGCGACGGTCAGCTGGCCGGCGGCGGGCTGCGCGCCGCGCACCGAAACGTGCGTTCCCGGAACGAGACCCTGCTCGTAGAACCAGTGCAGGAGGTCGCCGTCGTGCTCGGCGAGCCGCACGATCTCGGCCTCCGTGCCCTGCTCGAGCTCCGCGAGCGGGACGAGGACGGCGTTCTCGGCCTGCTCCATCTCCGGCTCCACCGGCCACCCGTGCGGGCAGCGGTCGGGGCGGCCGAGGCGCTCGTTGATCCGCTCGATCATCTCGTCGGTGAACGTGTCGCCGAGCTCGTCTGCGTGGACGTGCGACTCGGCGGCGGTGTAGCCCATGAAGTCGGTGAGGAAGCGCTCGATGATCCGGTGCTTGCGGACGACCCGCTTCGCGCGCTCGGCGCCGGCCTCGGTGAGGATCGCCTCCTTCTGGTCGCCGCGCTCGACGAGCCCGTCGGCCTCGAGCCGCTTCAGCATCTCGCCGGCGGACGCGCGCGACACGCCGAGCATCTCCGCGACGCGCGACGCGATCGCGGTCGAGCCCGCCGCGGGCCGGTACTCGCCGATCGGGAAGGCGAGGAAGTAGATCGTCTCCAGGTACTCGTCGACCGAGTGGCCGTGCGGCTGAGCCATTCCTGGACTCTAGCCCGCGGTGCCCGACTCGAACCGCCTCTCCGACGAGACGAGGTAGATGACCGGTGCCGAGACCACGATCAGAAAGAGTGCGGGAAGCGCCGCTCGCGAATAGGCGCCGACCTGGGTGAGCCCCCAGATCTCCGTGGCGAGCGTGTCGAAGCCGATCGGGCGGAGGAGGATCGTCGCGGGGAGCTCCTTCATCGCCGAGAGGAAGACGAGCGCCGCGCCCGCGAGGACGCCGGAGCGCACGAGCGGGACCGTGACCCGGGTCAGCGTCCGCAGGCCGCCGCTTCCCAGGCTGCGCGCTGCTTCTTCCTGGCGTGGGCTCACCGCCTCGAAGGCGGTCTCGACACCGGAGAGACCCTGGGGGAAGAAGCGCACGACGTACGCGAAAACGAGCAGCGCGAGCGTCTGGTACACGGGGCCCACGTACCGCGCCGCGAAGAAGACCAGGGAGAGCGCGATCACGAGCCCAGGCAGAGCGTTGCCCGCGTACGAGAGCCGCTCGAGCACCCGCGACGAGCGAGACGGGTAGCGCACCGCCAGCACGGCGACGGGGAGCGCTGCCAGCACGGCGACGCCTGCCGCGAGCCCGGAGGCGACGACGGAGTGCGCGGCCTCCGACCACGGCAACTCCAACTCGCGCTCGTTCGCGATGCCGCGGCTCAGCCAGTACGCGAGCACGCCCGCCGGGAGGACGAGGAAGAGGCCGACGACCGCGGCGCAGAAAGCGAGGGCCGGCGCCGTCCAGCGCCCGAGCGCGATGACCTGCTGCGGCCGCTTCGTGCCGGGACCCGAGCGATAGAGCCGGCCGCGCTGGCGGATCCGGTACTCGGCGACGAGCGCGATCGCCGTCAGCCCGACGAGCAGCAGCGCGAGCGTCGCCGCGGGCGCCCGGTCGAAGAGGCTCTTGTACTGGACGTAGATCGCGCGCGTGAGCGTGTCGTAGTTCATCAGCGAGACGACGCCGAAATCCGACAGCGTGTACAGCGCGACGAGCAGCGCGCCGAGGCCGACCGCGGGCCGGAGCGCCGGCGCGGTGACGCGGAGGAAGATGCGCCTCTGCGAGCTGCCGAGCCCGCGGGCCGCCTCCTCGAGCGACGGGTCGAGCCCGCGCAGCGCGGACTGCGTGAGCAGGAACACGTACGGGTAGGTCGCGAGCGTGAGCGCGAGGAGCGATCCCCAGTAGCCCTGGATCTCGGGCAGGCGCTCGACGCCGAGCGCGTCCGCGAGGATCCCTCGCTCGCCGAAGAAGCCAAGTAGGCAGAACGCGGCGACGTAGCTCGGGATGACGAAGGGGAGGGCTGCCGCGGTGGCCCAGAGCCGCCGGCCGGGAAGGTCGGTCCTCGTGACGAGCCACGCGAGCGGGACCGCCACGACCACCGCGCTCACGACGACGCCGAGCGCGAGCAGCACGGTGTTCCACACGAGGCGCCACGTCTGCGCCTCGCCGAGGATCTCGAGCACCCTGCCGCCGCTCGCGACCCGGACGACCAGGTACGCGAGCGGCAACAGGAGGAGCGCGACGACCGCGCCCGCCGCGAGGACGAGCGCGAGCGGGGCACGGGTCCCCGCTCCGCGGCTCATGTCAGGTAACCGGTCTCCCGCAGCATCTCGACGGTTGCCTCGAGCTCGGCGCCGAACGCAGACAGGTCGACGTCCGGGCCCTCGAGCTCGTCGAGCGGAGGCAGCCCCTCCTTCGCCTCGATCCCCTCGATCAACGGATACTCGGCCTCCTCCGCCTCGTCCACGTAGAAGCGCTGGCCCTCCTCCGAGAGCAGGAAGTCGACGAAGCTCTGCGCGTCGTCCGACTGGTCCGAGCTCGACAGGACGGCGGCTCCGGCGACGCTGACGAGCGCTCCCGGATCACCCGCGGCGAGGAAGTGGTTCTCGATCGGCGCGTCGGGCAGCTCCTCCTTCACGAGGTAGAGGTAGTAGTGGTTGACGAGGCCGAGGTCGATGTCTCCCGCGGCGGCCGCCTCCACGGTCGGCGTGTTGCTCTCGTAGATCTTCGGGTTCAGCTCCTTCAGGTCGGTGAGCCACTGCCGCGTCGCGTCGTCGCCCTCGGAGAGCCGCATCCCGGTCACGAACGCCTGGAACGACGCGTTCGTCGGCGCGAGGCCGATGCGCCCTTCCCACTTCGGGTCGATGAGGTCGGCCACCGTGTCCGGGACCTCGCTCTCGGTCAGCTCGTCCGTGTTGTAGATGAGCACGCGCGAGCGGCCCGACGTGCCGGTCCAGCGCCCCTCGGTGTCGCGGAAGCGCTCGTCGACCAGCTCCAGCGTCTCGGACGGCAGCTCGGCGAGCTGGTCCTCGACGGAGCCGAGCGAGCCCGGATCCTGGGCGAAGAACACGTCGGCGGGCGAGCTCTCGCCCTCCTCGGCGATCGTGGCCGCGAGCTCGGCACTGTCGCCGTACCGAACCTCGACCTCGGTGCCCGTCTCCTGCGTGAACATCTCGAACAGGGGCGCGACGAGCTCCTCCTCGCGACCCGAGTACACCGTCAGGGGGCCGCCGTCGTCTCCGCCCCCGCAGCCGGCCGCCGTCGCGACGAGCGCGAGGGTCCCGGCGAGGATTGCGATTGCTCTCACTGCTTTCGACCTCCGTGTAAGGAACACCCGATTACTGATGTAAGGGCGACCTTACACAGTTCGTGGAGAGCGTCAGTCGAGAACCGGCGCCCGGCCCTCGTGGAGCCGGATGGACACGCGGGAGCCGAGCGGCACGACCTCTGTCGACGGGCGCTGCGACACGAGCTCGACGCCGTCGAGAAGCACTCTGTAGAAGACGTCGTGGCCGCGGAACTCGCGGGCGACGACCTCGCCGGGCCCAGCCGGGTCCGGCTCGAGCTCGAGGAGCTCGGGCCGCACGAGCACGTTCGCGCCTGCGGCGTCGGAGCTGCCGTTCGCGGGGAAGGCGCCGACCGGAGTCTCGATCCGGCCGTCGACGACGGGGCCGGCGAGCACGTTGGCGGCGCCGACGAACTCGGCGGCCCAGCGCGAGGCAGGCGAGAAGTAGAGCTCCTCAGACGTCCCCTCCTGGACGACGGCGCCGTCGCGCATGAGCGCGATGCGGTCGGCGAGCGAGAACGCCTCCTCGCGGTCGTGGGTGACGAGGACGACGGTAACGCCGAGCGGGCGGATGATCTCCGAGACCTCGGCGCGCAAGGTCTCGCGCAGGAAGGGGTCGACGTTCGACCACGGCTCGTCGAGCAGGACGAGCTCGGGCGCCGGCGCGAGCGCGCGGGCGAGCGCGACCCGCTGCTGCTGGCCGCCGGAGAGCTCGTGCGGGTAGCGGCGGCCGAGGCCGTCGAGGCCGACCGTCGCGAGGAGCTCCGGGACGCGGGTCGCGCGTGTGCGGCGCGCGATGCCGAAGCCGACGTTCTCGGCGACGGTCAGGTGCGGGAAGAGCGCGTAGTCCTGGAAGACCATCCCGACGCGGCGTTCCTCCGGAGGTACCCAGGCTCTGGCTCCGCTCACCGCGCGCTCGGCCACCTCGATCGCGCCCGCGTCCGGCCGCTCGAACCCGGCGACGAGGCGCAGAAGGGTCGTCTTCCCGCATCCGGACGGGCCGAGGAGTGCCACCACCTCGCCGCGCTCGACGCAGAGCGAGGCCCCGTCGACCGCGAGGACGTCGCCGAAGCGCTTCGTCACGCCTTCGAGTCGGATCATCGAGCACGCCATGTAAGGGAAACCTTACACCGGCGCAGCACCCACCACTACGAGTTCCGCCCAGCGCCGAGATCGCCAAGTTACAAGTTGTAACGAGGCTCGCCTGCGGCCGGCTCGGGGCTCGTCCCCATGCGGCGTCGCCGCCGGCGCCGCGAGGAAGCTGCGCAAGTTACAAGTTGTAACTTGGCGTCTCTTGCGGACGGGTCCCCGCGGGCCCGCGTGATCCTGCGCTGCCTGCGAGGTGCAGCGCCGCCCGCGGGCGCGGATACGCTCGGCGCCATGCCGCTCGCGGAGGTCTACCCGCTCGTCACCGCCCGCGCGCTCTCGCGGGCATTCACCTACGAGGTGGCGGAGGAGGTCGAGCGCGGCGCGGTCGTGAGCGTCGGCCTCGGCGGGCGACGGGTACGCGGCGTCGTGACCGAGGTCGGCGTCGAGGCGCCCGACGGGATCGAGATCGCGGCTGCCGGGCCGGTCGTCGACCGCGTTCCCGCGCCGCTCGTCGAGCTCGCGCTCTGGGTCGCCGAGTACTACGGCACGACGCCGGCGCGGGCGCTCGCGCTCGTCGCGCCGCACACGCGTGCGCGCCGGGGGGAGCGACGGGCGCCGGCCCATCGCGACTCGCTTCCCGCCGAGCCCGCGCCGCGAGCAGCTGACTCAGGCGCAGGAGGAGGCGGTCGCGCAAATCGTCGCGGCGCTCGATGCGGGCGGCGGGCATCTCCTGCTCCACGGCCCGACCGGCAGCGGCAAGACCGAGGTGTACCTCCGCGCCTGCGCCGCCGTGCTCGAGCGCGGGCTCGGGGCGATCGTGCTCGTGCCGGAGATCGCGCTCACGCCGCAGACAGTCGGCCGCTTCGCGGCGCGCTTCGGCGACGGGGTCGCCGTGCTGCACTCGGCGCTGACCGAGGCCGAGCGGCGCGACGAGCGCGAGCGGATCTCCTCCGGCGAGGCCCGCATCGTCGTCGGCGCGCGCTCCGCGGTCTTCGCCCCGGTCTCCGGGCTCGGCCTCGTCGTCGTCGACGAGGAGCACGACTCGTCGTTCAAGCAGGAGTCGGACCCGCGCTACGACGCGAGAACGGTCGCCGCCAAGCGTGCGGCGCTGGAGGGTGCGGTCGCGGTCTACGGCAGCGCGACCCCGCGCGCAGAGAGCTGGGCGCGGCTGGACCGGCTCGGCCTTCCCTCCCGCATCGGGGCCCCGATGCCGACGGTGCGCATCGTCGATCTCCGCCGCGAGGCCGGCTACCCGCTCTCGGCGCCGCTGCTCGCCGAGCTCGCCGCGGTCGAGGAGCGCGGCGGCCGCGCGATCCTCCTGCTCAACCGCCGCGGCGTCTCGGGCGCGATCCACTGCCGCGCCTGCGGACTCTCGCGCCGCTGCCGGAGCTGCGACGTCGCGCTCACGCTGCACCGCGACGAGCGCCTCCACTGCCACCACTGCGGCTTCTCGGAGCCGCTTCCGACGACCTGCCCCGAGTGCGGCTCCGTCGAGCTCGCGCGCGTCGGGGCGGGCACGCAGCGGCTCGAGGCGGAGCTCGAGAAGCGCGTTCCCGGGCTCGAGCGGATCCGGCTCGACGCAGACACGGCGGCGAAGCCCGGCGCGCTCCGTGAGGCGCTGACGCGTTTCGCGAACGCGCGAGCGGCCGCGCTCATCGGCACGCAGATGGTCGCGAAGGGCCATCACTTCCCGGGCGTCGCCGTCGCGGCCGTCGTCGACGCGGACACCGGGCTCGCGTTCCCCGACTTTCGCGCCGAGGAGCGGACGTTCCAGCTCGTGACGCAGCTCGCCGGCCGCAGCGGGCGCGACGCGCCCGGGAAGGTCATCGTCCAGACCTTCCAGCCCGACGCGACCCCGCTCGCGTACGCGGCGCGGCACGACGTCTCCGGCTTCCTCGCCCAGGAGCTCGCGCGCCGGGAGGAGCTCTCGTATCCGCCGTTCCGGCACCTCGTGTCGATCGTCGTCTCCGGCCCCGAGCCGTCGGGGCCGACGCGCGTTCTCTCGGAGCTCCGCGACGCGCTGCGCGTGCCGGGCGTCGACGTCCTCGGGCCTGCCCCGCTCCTGCGCCTGCGCGGCCGCCACCGCATGCAGCTCGTCGCGAAGACGACCTCGCCGCGCGCACTCGCCCACCGTGCCGCGGCCATGCTCGTCGCGGCGGCTCCGGCGATGCGCCGCGACGGGCTCGCGGTCGTCGTCGACGTCGATCCGCAGTCGCTCTGAGGGCTAGACTCGCCGCCGATGACCCGACCACGACCACGAGCACGACCACGACCACGAGCACGACCACGACCACGCACGAGGACCGCGAGCGGGACGCGCGCGAGCTCGAGCTGCAGGCGCGGCGCATGGTCGCGCTCGCCCGCATCCGCCAGTACGGCGATGCGGTCCTGCGGATGAAGGCGCGCGAGATCGAGGAGGTCGACGACGACGTGCGGCGGCTTGCGGAGCGCATGACGACGCTCATGCACGAAGCGCAGGGCGTCGGGCTCGCGGCGACGCAGGTCGGCGTGCTGCAGCGCGTGTTCGTGTTCGTGGACGAAGGCGAGGACCGCGTGCTCGTGAATCCGGTCATCACGAAGCGCTCGAAGGAGATCGAGCTCGACGACGAAGGCTGCCTCTCGCTGCGCGAGGTGCTCGTGCCCGTGGAACGCGCCTGCTCGGTGACGATCGAGGGCCTGGACGCGAACGGCGAGCATGTGTCATATGAGCTCGCGGTTCCCTCGTCGCGGATCGTCCAGCACGAGCTCGACCATCTGGACGGGGTGCTCATCCTCGACCGCACGGACGACGAGTCGCGCCGCGCGGCGCTCGCGAAGCTCCGGCCGCAGCCCGTTCTCGGCTCTCGCTGACGTGAGCCGGATCGCGGTCGCGGCAACCGCGCCCTTGGGCGCCGACGTCCTCGAACGCCTCGCCGCGAAGCACGAGGTCAGCGCGCTCCTCACCCGGCCGGACGCGCCCGCTGGGCGCGGCCGCAAGCTCGTCGCGCCCCCGGCGAAGGTCACCGCCGAGCGCCTCGGGATCCCGGTCCTCCAGCCCGAGCGGCTCGAGCCCGGCTTCGACCCCGGCGCGCCGACGGTCGTGGTCGTCGCGTACGGGCGGATCGTCCCGGACGAGCTGCTCGCGGAGCGGCTGTGGCTGAACGTGCACCCGTCGCTCCTCCCGCGCTGGCGCGGCGCCGCGCCGGTCGAGCGCGCGCTCATGGCCGGCGACGTGGAGACCGGTGTGACGATCCACCGGACCGTGAAGGAGCTGGACGCGGGGCCGATCGCGGCGCAGGCGCCGTTCCTCGTCGAGGAGGACGACGACGCGGGCGACGTCTACGAGCGGGCGGCGGTGCTCGCTGCGGATTTGCTCGACGGGGTGCTCGCCGATCCGGACCCCGCGTTCACGCCACAGCCGGAGGAGGGCGTCACCTACGCGGCCAAGATCGAGCCGGACGACCGGATCCTCGATCTCGAGCGGCCCGCGCGGGAGCTCGTCGACCTCGTCCGCGCGCTCTCCCCGCACATCGGCGCACGCGCCGAGCTGCACGGTCGTCCGGTGACGGTCTGGCGGGCACGGGTCGCCGAGGACGGCTCGTTCGAGCCCGTCGAGGTGCAGCCCGCCGGCGGGCGCCGCATGGAGTACGAAGCGTGGCTGCGCGGACTCAGGTAAGCCCGGCGCGCCGGGCGGCGTACGACGTGCTCCTGCGGGTGTTCGAGGACGGCGCGTACGCCGACCGCGCGCTGCGGTCGGCCGCGAGCGATCTCGACGAGCGCGACCGTGCGCTCGCCCAGCGGCTCGCCTTCGGGGCCGTGCAGCGCATGCGTACCCTCGACCACGCGATCGAGACGCTCGGGCGGCGCCCCGTGCGGAAGCTCGACCCGCCCGTGCGCGCGGCGCTCCGGCTCGGCGCGTACCAGCTCGGGTTCGTCGCCGGCGTCCCGCGCTACGCCGCGGTGAACGAGTCCGTCGAGCTCGTTCGCGCCGCCGGCCTCGAGCGCGCGGTCGCGTTCACGAACGCGGTGCTCCGCCGGCTCGCGGACGGGATCGAGCCACTGCTCGCCTCGCTGCCCGAGGAGACCGCCGGCGAGGCCGCGCTCGCGCACTCGTACCCGGACTGGATCGCGGAGACGTGGTGGCGCGACCTCGGCGCGGAGGACGCGCGGGCGCTCATGCGCGCCCAGAACGAGCCGGCCGAGCTCGCCGTACGGCTCGTTCGCGGCGAGATCGACGGCGAGCCGACCGACGTTCCCGGCGCGTGGCGCGTCGACCGGGTCGACGAGGGCGCGCTCGCGGACGGGCGCATCTGGCCGCAGAGCCGTGCGTCGCAGCTCGTCGGGCTCGCGGTCGGCGCTCGCGAAGGCGAGCGGACGCTCGACCTGTGCGCCGCGCCGGGCGGCAAGGCGACGATGCTCGCGGGCGAGGTCGTCGCGGTGGAGGTGAACGAGGCGCGGGCGCGCGAGCTCGAGGAGACGGTCGCGCGGCTCGGCGCGTCGAACGTGCGGGTCGTCGTCGCCGACGGCCGCGAGCTGCCGCCCGAGCTCACGGGCTTCGACCGCGCGCTCGTCGACGCGCCGTGCTCGGGCCTCGGCGTCCTCGAACAGCCGGCCGGACCTCCGCTGGCGCGCGGAGCCGCTCCCGGAGCTCCAGCTCGAGCTCCTGCGCGCGGCCGCCGAGCGCGTGCGGCCGGGCGGGACGATCGTCTACTCGGTCTGCACGATCAACGCGGACGAGGGCGAGGCGGTCGTCGACGCGTCGGGGCTCGAGGTCGACGCGACGCTCGGCGACGAGTGGCCGGCGTTCCGGCACGCGCGGCGGCCCGAGTTCCTGCAGACGCTCCCGCACGTGCACGGGACCGCGGGCTTCTTCGTCGCGCGGCTCAGCGTGCGCTGAGGATCCGCCGCGCCTCCTCGACGTGCTCCGACAGCCAGACGTGGCGGTTCTCATCCCGGGCCCACGCGAGGTTGTGCGCGACTCCCCAGCCGCGCGCACGCTCTCGGTCGAGGCCGAGGTCTGCGAGGGCGTCGAGCCACCGCGTGACCGAGTCGGCGTTTCTCAGCAGCGCGGTCGCCTCCAGCTCGCGCTCGCCAACGAGCGGCTTCGGGTCGATCACGAGCCAGGGCTCCCGCTCCGCGCGCAGGATGTTCCCGCCGTGCAGGTCCTGGTTGACGAGGCGCGTCGCCGAGCGGTCGGCGCTCCGGAAGACGTCGACCGCGAAGTCGAGCAGCGACCGCTCGAACGGCTCGCCTGCCGCGTCGAACCATCGCGGGACCTCGTCGGCCCAGCGCTCGGCCTCGTCGGCGAGGAGCCGGAACGGATGCGCGCCGCTGACCTCGATCTGGAGGCGCGGCAACAGATCCGCGACGACCGACGTCTCGTCGATTCCGGCGTCCCAGAGCCGCGTGCCCGGCACGCACCGCTCCATGAGGAACGCGCGCCGCTCGTCGTCGCGCGCGAGCACGCGCACCGCGCCGCGGCCGTCCCAGCGCTCGAGCGCGTCCGCCTCGGTGTCGGCCTCGAAGTGCGACGGCGCGTTCAGCTTCAGCACGGCGTCGCCCGCCGGCACGACGAGCGAGTGCGGCGTGTCGACCGGATCCTCGAGCTCGAGCTCCCACGCCTCGGCGCACTCGCGCACCAGCCCGGGTAGCGCCGCGAGCCACTCGGGCTCGTGCGCCCACGTCTCGACGACAGCTTGTGGGAGGTTCATCGCGGGAGCCTAGGCCGCTCGTCCGCGAGACTACGACGATGCTCTCCGAGGCCGACGCGAGTTTTCTCGAGCGGGCGCTCGAGGTCGCCGCGGAGGCCGACGCGCGCGCGTATCCCGAAGCCGACCGTGGGCGCGGTCGTCGTCGCAGACGGCGAGGTCGTGGGCGAGGGCGCGACCGAGGCCGGGCGCACCGGCCGGCACGGCGAGCGCGTCGCGCTCGACGCGGCCGGCGAGCGGGCGCGCGGCGCGACGCTCTACGTGACGATGGAGCCGTGCGCGCACTCGGGCTCGACGCCGCCGTGCGTGGACGCGGTGCTCGAAGCGGGAATCGCACGCGTCGTCGCCGGGCAGCGGATCCGAACCCGAAGGTCGAGGGCGGCGGCCTCGAGAAGCTGCGCGCGGCCGGCGTCGAGGTCGAGCTCGCCGACGGCGAGCTCGGCTTCCGCGCGCGCCAGCAGCTCGAGGAGTGGCGCACGTGGGTCGCGCAGCGGTCGCCCGTTCGTCACCTTCAAGGTCGCGATCACGCTCGACGGGCGCGTCGACCGTCCCCGGCGAGCGCTGGGTCACGGGAGAGGCGTCGCGCCGCCTCGTCCACCTGCTCCGCGCGTCGTCGGACGCGGTCGCGGTCGGCATGGGAACCGTGCGCTGGGACAACCCGAGGCTCGACGCGCGCGACGTCCCGACCCCGCGCGGGCAGCCGCGCCGCCTCGCGTTCGGCCGAGGCCCGCTCCCCGAGGAGTCCGAGCTCGAGCTCCGCTCCGGCCCGCTGCGCGAGGAGCTCGAGGCGCTCGCAGCGGACGGCGTCCAGTCGCTCCTGCTCGAAGGCGGCCCGACGCTCGCGGCGGCGTTCCTCGAGCAAGACCTCGTCGACAAGCTCCTCGTGTTCGTCGCGCCGAAGCTCTCCGGCGAGGGGCCGGGGATGCTCGCCGGCCTGCCCGGGAAGCGCGACCTCGTCGCCTCGAGGCGCGCTCGATCGGCGAGGACGTGCTCCTCCAGGGCTACCTCCGCGAGCCGTAGCTCGGACATGCCCGCGGGCCAGGTCCGGAAGGTGAAATTCGGTGTCGACACCGGTGCTCGTCGACCGCGTCGGCCAGCGAACCGCTAAGCCGCGTGTCGGATGCGCCGTCGGCGCCGGATCCCGTTCACGGGGGATCGTCCGCGCGTTAGCTCGGGCCGGACGTCGTCTCCGCGCGAGTGCGGATGCGCGAGGCGGGCTCGCGCTCGTCGTCGAGGCGCCGGAGACCGCCGCCGCGCTCGCGACCGGCGACTCGATCTCGGTCAACGGCGTCTGCCTGACCGCCGAGGAGGTGGGCGACGGCCGCGTGTCCCTCCACGCGGTCCCGGAGACCCTCGCGCGCTCGACCTTCGGCGACCTCGCGCAGGGCGACCCCGTCAACGTCGAGCCCGCGCTTCGCGCCGGCGAGCCGCTCGGCGGGCACTACGTCCAGGGGCACGTCGACGCCGTCGGCCGCATCCAGTCGGTCGAGGCCGAGGGAGACGGGCTCCGAGTCTTCGTCGAGGCGCCGCCCGAGGTGCTGCGCTACCTGGTCGAGAAGGGCTCGGTGACCGTCGACGGCGTCTCGCTCACCGTCGCGGAGCTTTCCGAGGACGCCTTTGCGGTCGCGCTCGTCCCGCACACGCTCGAGGTGACGACGCTCTCGTCCCTCGAGCCCGGCCGCAAGGTGAACCTCGAGGTCGACGTGCTCGCGAAGTACGTGGAGCGCTTGCTGCAGCGGGACTGAGGGCTACGATCCCGGCATGCAGACGGACGTGACGCACCACGCCCTTTGCGGACATCGACGCGGCGCTCGAGGACTTCCGGCGGGGGCGGTTCGTCATCGTCGTCGACGACGCGGACCGCGAGAACGAGGGCGACCTCACGATCGCAGCGCAGTTCGTCACGCCGGAGGCGATCAACTTCATGGCGACGCATGCGCGCGGGCTCATCTGCCTCTGCCTGACCCCCGACCGCTGCGACGAGCTCGACCTGCGCCCGATGACCGACCACAACGAGACGCCGCTCGAGACCGCGTTCACCGTCTCGATCGAAGCACGCGAGGGCGTCTCCACCGGGATCTCGGCCGCAGACCGCGCCCGGACGATCCAGGTCGCGATCGACCCGGGCTCGACCACGCACGACCTCGTCCATCCTGGACACGTCTTCCCGCTGCGCGCGAAGCCGGGCGGCGTGCTCCAGCGCACCGGCCAGACCGAGGCGGCGGTCGACCTTGCCCGCCTCTCCGGCCTGAATCCCGCCGGCGTGGTCTGCGAGATCATGAACGAGGACGGGACGATGGCCCGCGTGCCCGACCTCGCCGCGTTCGCCGAGCGGCACGGCCTGAAGATGATCACCGTCGCCGACCTCATCGAGTATCGGCGGCGCACGGAGAAGCTCGTCGAGCGCGTCGTCTCGGTGCGGCTCCCGACGGAGCACGGCGCCTTCCAGGCGATCGCGTACCGCGAGCTCCTGGACGACGGCAAGCGCCACGTCGCGCTCGTGAAGGGCGACGTCGACGGCGCCGAGAACGTCCTCGTGCGCGTCCACTCCGAGTGCCTCACGGGCGACGTCTTCCACTCGCAGCTCTGCGACTGCGGCGAGCAGCTCGCGCAGTCGCTCGAGCGGATCGAGGCCGAGGGCCGCGGCGTGCTCCTGTACATGGCGCAGGAGGGGCGTGGGATCGGCCTCCTCAACAAGCTGAAGGCGTACGAGCTCCAGCAGCAGGGGCTCGACACGGTGGAGGCGAACCTCGAGCTCGGCTTTCCGCCCGACGCACGGGAGTGGGGGATCGGGAACCAGATCCTCGCCGACCTCGGCCTGACGACGATCAGGATCCTCACGAACAACCCCGCGAAGCTCTCAGGGCTCGACGGCTTCGGCCTCACCGTGGTCGAGCAGGTGCCGATCGAAGTCGAGCCGCAGCCCGAGAACGAGCGCTATCTGGCCGCCAAGCGTGAGAAGCTGGGGCACACGATCACGAAGCTCCATCACCAGGGTGTGCGCTTCGAGCAGGAGCCCTCGACCGAACGGGACCAGGAATGAGCAATCCAGACATCGACGACTCGAGCGAGAACGTCCTCTCGGACTGGCCGCGCTACGGCCCGCCTCCCGAGGAGGAGCCGGGCGAGCCGTTCGACCACGCGGCAGAGGCCGAGGAGTCCGAGGACGTCGAGCAGGCCGAGGACGCGGAGGATGAAGCTCCCGCGTGGGGTGCTTCCGCACCGGCCGAGTCCGAGGCCGCCGCGGCTCCCGAGCTCGAGCCGGAGATCGTCCCGGACCGCGAGCCGGAGCCGGAACCGGAACCTGAGCCGGAGATGGAGCCGGAGCCCGAGCAGCTCGACGAGGCGGTCGAGGAGGACGCAGCCGCGTTCGCCGTCCCGACCTCGCTCGAGCACGCCGCGGGCGACCTCGACATCCCGGAGGGGTACGCCGTGCTCGAGGGCGTCGCAGACGGAGGCCGGAGAGCAGTCGGCGTCGTCGTCGCCCGCTTCAACGGCACGGTGACCTCGCGGCTCCTCGCGCGCGCACTCGAGGAGCTCGAGCAGACGGGTGTCCGGCGCGAGGCGATCACGGTCATGGTCGTCCCGGGCGCGTTCGAGCTGCCGGTCGCCGCGACCGCGCTCGCGAAGACGCGCCGCTTCGCCTGCATCGTCGCCCTCGGCTGCATCATCCGCGGCGACACGCCGCACTTCGACTACGTCGCGGGCGAGGCCGCGAGCGGGCTCCAGCTCGCCGCGCTCGAGACCGGGTGTCCCGGTCTCCTTCGGCGTGCTCACGCTCGACCGGGTCGAGCAGGCCGAGCCGCGGATCGAGAAGGCCGCCGAGGCGGTCCGCAGCGCGCTCGAGATGGCGGACGTCTTCTCGCACCTGCGCGCGGCTGCGGCTCGCTGACGCCGGGCGTAGGAGCCGGGCACGCCCGGCTCGCGCGAGGCATGCCTCGCGCCTACGAACCCGGGAACGCGGCGACGATCGGTACCATGCGCGGCCGCATGTCCAAGATCTGCGCCATCTGCGGGAAGAAGCCCGGCTTCGGCAACAGCCGGAGTCACTCCATGGTCGCGACGAAGCGGCGCTTCAACCCGAACCTCCAGCGCGTCCGGGTGCTCATCGAAGGCCGCCGTACTCGCGCCTACGTGTGCACCCGCTGTTTGAAGGCCGGCAAGGTCCAGAAGGCTCTCTAAGACTCGCGGCCACGGATTAAGCTCGCCCACGTGGACCGCGAGCACTACGACGTCGCGCCGTCGCCGCTTGGTCGGATCGCGATCTCGAACGAGGCGATCATGCAGATCGTCGGCTACGCGGCGGCCGAGAGCTACGGCGTCGTCGCGCTTGCCGGCCGGAGCCGCTGGACGAAGATCATCCCCTGGGGCATCAAGAAGGGCGTCGACGTCTCGCGGCGCGCGGACGGGCTCGAGATCGAGCTCCGCGTCGTCGTCGAGAACGGCCTCAAGCTCGCGGAGGTGGCGACGGCGGTGCGCGCGCGCGTCCTGTACGAGATCGAGCGCATGGTGGCGATCCCGGTGGCGTCACTCGACGTCCACATCGACGGCGTCCGGGGCCGCTGATGGAGCTCGAGATCGTCCGCGCGCTGGCGCGTGCCGCGCTCGAGAACCTCGAAGCCCACCGTCGCCGGATCGACGATCTGAACGTGTACCCGGTGCCCGACGGCGACACCGGCACGAACCTCGTGCTGACCCTGCGCTCGGTCGTCGAGACGCTCGACAAGTCGAGCGCGGAAGGCAGCGCCGCCGTCGCGAAGGAGCTGTCGCGCGCTGCGCTGATGGGCGCGCGCGGCAACTCGGGCGTCATCTTCTCGCAGATCGTGCGCGGCTTCGTCGACGTCCTCGGCGAGTACGAGGACGCGAGCACGCCCCGCCTGCGCCGCGCGTTCCGGGGCGCGAGCGACGCCGCGTATCGGGCGGTGAAGCGCCCAGTCGAAGGGACGATGCTGACGGTCATCCGGGAGATGGCGGAGGAGGGCGAGCGCAAGGAGAACCGGCGGCTCGAGCCTCACGAGTTCCTGGCCGCCGTCCTCGCGCGCGGCGAGGACGCGCTCTCCCGCACGCCCGAGATGCTCGACGTGCTTCGCGACGCCGGGGTCGTGGACGCGGGCGGCGCGGGGCTCGTCGAGATCACGCGCGGCCTCGCGCTCGAGCTCGCCGGCGAGCCGCTGCCCGAGGCGCCCGTCGAAGGCGAGGCGCTCTCCTTCGACGCGATCCACCAGGAGCTCTCGAAGTTCCGCTACTGCACGGTGTTCGTCGTCGAGGGCGAGGGGCTCGACCAGGCCGGCCTCGAGGCGACGCTGGAGCAGATGGGCGACTCGCTCCTCGTCGTCGGGGACCCGTCCGCGCTGAAGGTGCACGTCCACACCGACGAGCCGGGCCGCGCGCTCGCGGCCGGGACGGCACTCGGCGTGGTCGAGGGCGTCGAGATCGCGAACATGCACGCGCAGACCACGCAGCGCGAGGAGCGGCTCACCGAGACGCCCGCGAGCGCGAGCGCGCTGCCCACGCTCGAGACCGGCCTCGTCGCGGTCTGCCCGGGCCAGGGGAACCGCAGGCTCTTCGAGAGCTTCGGCGCGACGAAGGTCATCGAGGGCGGCCAGACGATGAACCCGTCGACGGCCGAGATCGTCGCCGCGATCGACGCCACGCCCGCCGAGGAGGTTCTCGTCCTCCCCAACAACTCGAACGTCGTCCTCACCGCGGAGCAGGCGGCCGCGCTCTCCACGAAGCCGGTCCGCGTCATCCCGTCGCGCTCGGTGCAGGCGGGGCTCGCGGCGATCGGGCGCTACATCCCGACGAACACGCCCGAGCAGAACGAGGAGGACATGCTCGACGCCCTCGCGTCGGTGCGCACGGGCGAGGTCACGGTCGCGTCGCGCGACGCGGAGCTCGACGGCGTGACGATCGCGAAGGGCGAGTACCTCGGGCTCGTCGAGGACGCGGCGGTGACGGCCGGCGGCAGCCTTCAGAAGGTCGCGCTCGAGGTCGTCGAACGCGTGCTCGACGGCGAGCGCGGCTGGCTCGGGATCCTCACGGGCGAGGGCGCGCCGCCGGTCGAGGAGCTCCTCGCCGCCGTCAACGCCGCGCATCCGGACGTTGACGTCGAGGTGCACGACGGCGGCCAGCCCCACTACCCGCTGCTCGTCGTGGCGGAGTAGAAAGTGGGATGGAGCCGATCCGCGTGCTGCTCGTCGAGGACAACGAGGTCTACCGGGACTCCCTCGCCTTCCTGCTCGGGCGCCACGACGGGCTCGAGGTCGTCGGTGCGGTCGAGACGGCGCAGGAGGCCGCGCCCGCGTGCGTGGAGCTCGAGGTCGACGTCGCGGTCGTCGACTACCGCCTTCCCGACTACGACGGGGGCGAAGCCGCGGCCATGATTCGCGAGCGCCGCCCGGAGACGGGGATCGTGTTTCTGAGTGCGTCTGCGGGCGATGACGAGTACGCGGCGGCGCGCCGAGCGGGCGTGGCGCTGATCCGTAAGGACGAAGGACTCGACACGCTCGTCGACGCGGTGTGCGCGGCGGCGGGAAGGAGTGGCGCGTGAACCTGACGACGGAGAACACCGCGATCGTGCTCGACTCGACGTCGGACTACCCGGAGGCGCCGGACCGCTTCCCGAACATGCGCTTCGTCCCGCTGTACGTGCGCTTCGGGGACGAGACGTACCGCGACTACGTGGAGCTCGGCCCCGACGAGTTCTTCGAGAAGCTGCGCGCCGCGCCGGTGCTGCCCGCTACCTCGCAGCCGACTCCGCAGGACTTCCTCGGCGTGTACGAGGAGCTCACGGGTTACGAGCGCATCTACTCGCTCCACGTCTCCTCGACGCTCTCGGGGACCTACGCGAGCGCAGAGTTGGCAGCCACGGACCTGGCCGGAGACAAGGTGCGCGTCGTCGACTCGCGTTCGGCCTCGCTCGCGATCGCGATGCTCTCGCACGCGATCCAGCGCCGGCTCGCGCGCGGGACGACAGACGAGGAGATCGACGCGCTCGTCGAGCGGTTCCATCGCGACTGCGGCGTGGTCTTCACCGTCGAGACGCTCGAGTACCTGCAGAAGGGCGGGCGCATCGGGCGGGCCGCCGCGTTGGCGGGCTCGCTCCTGAACGTGCGGCCGATTCTCGCGATCGAGGACGGCGAGGTGATCGCGGTCGCGCGCGTCCGCGGCCGGCAGAAGGCCCTGACCGAGTTCGAGCGCCGCTTCGGTGCGGAGACGGAGGACAAGGCAGGGCTGCGTGTGGCGGTCGCGCACGCCGATGCCGCGGAGTGGGTGGGGACGCTGTCCGAGCTCGTCTGGCGCGTTCGTCCGAAGGCGGAGATCGAGTTCACTGCGAATCTCGGCGCCGTCGTGTCGACCCACGCAGGCCCGGGCGCGGTCGGCTTCTTCTGGTTCCACGACGACTGACCCCGCGCGTTGCCGTCAACGGAGGCGTAGGGGCGAGGCTTGCCTCGCCCTTCGTTGCGGACCTGTGGCGATCTTGACACCTCCGTCTCCGCGCAAGCCGCGACGCTTGCTGCGTGCGCGATCGGAAGAGCACTCGAATTCGTGGCTTCGACTACTCGTTCCACGGCCCCTACTTCGTCACGATCTGTACACGCGCTCGGCGCTGCATTCTTGGAGAGGTGCAGGGCGATCACGTCGTTCTCCGTCGATACGGACGAGTTGTCGCGAAGGAGATCGAGCGACTTCCCGAACGTCTCGCCGTGGAGCTCGACGACTTCGTCGTCATGCCGAACCACGTCCACTTGATCGTCGGTCTCGGGACGAGGGCGAGGCAAGCCTCGCCCCTACGCCTCGGGACCGTCGTTGGGTCCTTCAAGGCCGGGAGCTCCCGAGAGACTGGACGGACGCTCTGGCAGCGCGGGTACTACGACCACGTCGTTCGCGACGAGGACGACCTAGTTCGCGTTCGCGAGTACATCGCCACCAACCCGATCCGGTGGGCCTTGGACCCCGAGAACCCGGATCGGCGACCGTAGGGGCGAGGCTTGCCTCGCCCGCGGCCTGTCCGGATCCGGGACCTATAGTGATCCCCAGTCGTGAAGGGGACGAACACCGCCGTCCGGATGCCGGTCGCGCTCACGGGGCTCGAAGCGCCCGACGCTTGGCCGCGCCCGCGCAGCGTGCCTCGTCCCGAGCGGCTCGGGGCGCCGATCGAGTCGCTCGACGGCGTAGGCCCCACGATCGCGCGGCGGCTGAAGCGGATCGGGCTCGAGACCGTCGGCGACCTCCTCTGGCAGCGGCCGCGGCGCTACGAGCAGCCGGTCCCGGCGAAGAAGATCAGCGAGCTCTTCGGCGACGAGGAGGCGACCGTCGAGGTCGTCGTACGCGCCGCGTCGAGCCGGCGGCGCGGACGCCTGAAGATCCTGACCGCCCGGGTCGCAGACGACACGGGCGAGATCAAGGCGACCTGGTTCAACCAGCCCTGGCTGGAGGCGCGCCTGACGCCGGGCACCCGCATCCGGCTGCGCGGGCGCGCGAACAAGTTCGGCTTCGCCGTCGGCTCGTACGACCTCGAGGGCGAGGTGGAGACGGCCGACTTCGCGCCCGTCTACCCGGCGGGCGAGGACGTCTCGCAGAAGACGCTGCGCGGCCTTCGCGCCCAGGCGCTCGAGCTCGTCCGCGATGCGGGAGAGCCGCTACCGGCGACGCTCCTCGAGACGGAGCGACTCCCGCTCCGCGCCGACGCGCTCGCCGCGCTGCACCGGCCGCGCGCGCTCGCCGAAGCGGAGCAGGGAAGACGCCGGCTCGCCTTCGACGAGCTGCTCGTCCTCCAGGTCGCGCTGGCACGTACGGCCGCCGCGCGCGAGCAGGCGTCCGCAGAGGCGATCCCCGCCCCCGGCGAGCTCATCGCCCGCTACCGCGCCTCGCTCCCCTTCACCCTCACGCCCGACCAGGAGAAGACGCTCGTCGAGATCGACGGCGACCTCGCGCGCTCGACGCCGATGCAGCGGCTGCTCCAAGGCGACGTCGGCTCCGGGAAGACCGTCGTCGCGCTCTATGCCCTCCTCCGCGCTGTCGAAGCGGGCCGCCAGGGCGCGCTGATGGCGCCGACCGAGACGCTCGCGGAGCAGCACTTCCTCACGATCGACGAGCTCTGCCAGCCGCTCGGCGTCCGCGTCTCGCTCCTGACGAGCTCGATCCGCGCCCGTGAGCATGCCGCCGCGCGCCAGCTGATCGCGTCCGGGGATGCCCACGTGGTCGTCGGGACGCACGCGCTCATCCAGAAGGAGGTCGACTTCCACGACCTCGCCGTGGCGGTCGTCGACGAGCAGCACCGCTTCGGCGTCGGTCAGCGCAGCGCCCTCGTGGAAGGTCGCAGCCCGCACGTCCTCCACCTCACCGCGACGCCGATCCCGCGCACGCTCGCGCTCACGGTCTACGGCGACCTCGACGTGAGCGAGCTCGCCTCGCCGCCGGCGGACCGGAAGCCGATCGTCACCGCGCACGTCACGGACGACCGAAGCTCCGAGGCCTACACGCGCCTCCGACGGCACCTCGACGACGGGCGCCAGGCGTACGTCGTCTGCCCGCTCATCGAGGAGCCCGAGACGAAGGTCGCGCGCGCGGCCGAGGCGGAGGCCGAGCGCCTGCGCACCGCCGAGCTGAAGGGCTACCGCGTCGGCTGCCTGCACGGCCGCCTGAAGCCCGCCGACCGCCGCGCCGTGATGGCGAGCTTCAAGGCGCGCGAGCTCGACGTCCTCGTCGCGACGACCGTGATCGAGGTCGGCGTGGACGTCCCGAACGCGACGATCATGATCGTGCAGGAGGCCGACCGCTTCGGTCTCGCGCAGCTCCATCAGCTGCGCGGGCGCGTCGGCCGCGGGGCGGAGCAGTCGTACTGCCTGCTCGTCTCGCGCCCGCGCGAGGAGCTGACCGAAGGAGCGGTCGAGCGGCTCGACGCGATGGTCGAGACGACGGACGGCTTCGCGCTCGCGGAGCGCGACCTCGAGATCCGCGGCGAGGGCCAGCTCCTCGGCGCGCGCCAGTCCGGGCTCTCGGACCTCCGCTTCGTGTGGCTGCGCAAGGACCGTGACCTGCTCGAGCGGGCACGCGAGGTCGCGCGCGGGCTCGAGGACGAGGGTCTCCTCGCCGAAGCGGCCGACCGGCTGCTCGGCGAGTCGGAGCACCTCGGCGAGTCGTAGAAGTACGGATAACCGCACTCTCGGTCTCGGGTCGCCCTCACGGCGGCGGCGGAGCGTGGCTGCGACGCTATGGCTGTGATTCGAGAGAACGCGAAACGAGGCTGCGAAAGCGGCGCCTACTCCACGTGGCGTCTTCACCCAGGCGACCGGGAGGCTGTCCGCGAGGTCTTCGACGGCCTGTCCGACGACTCGCGGCGGTTCCGGTTCCACGGCCCGAAGCCGCGTCTTCCAGAGGCCGAGGTCGCCGCGCTCGCCGACGTCGGCTGCTGCGGCCGTGAGGCCGTCGGCGCGATCGACCTGCGCACGGGCGAGGTCGTCGGGATCGCCAGGTTCGTCCGCGACAGTGAGGACGAGCGCACCGCCGAGGTGGCGTTCGCCGTCGTCGACGCGTGCCACGGAAACGGCGTCGGAAGCCGCCTGCTCCGCGAGCTCACGTCTCTCGCGAAGCGCGACGGCGTCGAGCGCTTCGTCGCGCACGTCGCTTACGGGAACGAGGCGGCGCTCGCGCTCCTGCGCAGAATGGGACGCGTCGCGAGCTCGTCCTTCGCCGACGGTGCGCACGAGCTCGTCGTCGAGATCTAGCTTTCCCCGCGTGAGGATCGTCGCCGGCTCGAGGAAGGGGCACCGGATCTCGGCGCCCAAGGGCGTCGTCACGCGGCCGACCGGCGACCGCGTGCGCGAGGCCGTGTTCAACATCGTCGGCCCGGTGGAGGAGGCGCGCGTCCTCGACGTCTTCGCGGGCTCCGGAGCGATGGGCCTGGAGGCGCTCTCCCGCGGCGCCTCACGAGCGGTCTTCGTCGAGCGGGACCGCGAGGCGTGCCGCGTGATCCAGCAGAACCTCGAGGAAGCTGCGCCTGACCGGCGCCGTCGTCCTCTGCCAGGACGCCGTCGGTGCGCTGCGAGCAGGAGCGCGCCCGCGGTCACACCTACGACCTGATCCTCGTGGACGCGCCGTACGAGGAGTGGGACCGCTTCGCGCGAGCCCGCTCGCCGAGCTCCTCCCAGCTCTCCTCGAGGAGAACGGGCTGGCCGTCGTCGAGACCACGTCACGCGTGGAGCCGGAGCTTCCCCTCGCCCTCGTGACGAGCCGCCGCTACGGTTCCGCACGCATCACGGTCTTCTCCAGATGATCACGGCGATCTGCCCAGGCTCGTACGACCCGGTGACGAACGGTCACGTCGACGTCATCCGCCGCGCCGCGAGCATCTTCGACCGCGTCGTCGTGGGGGTCGTGCGCGATCCGCTGCACAAGGAGACGCTGTTCACCGTAGACGAGCGCGTGAAGTTCCTCGAGGTGGCGCTGGCCGGCTGCGAGAACGTCCTCGTCGACGTGTTCTCCGAGCTCGTCGTCGACTTCGCGCGCAAGCACGACGCGCAGACGATGGTGAAGGGGCTGCGCGTGATCTCGGACTTCGAGTGGGAGTTCCAGATGAACCACCTGAACCGCCAGCTCGCGCCCGAGATCGAGACCGTGTACGTGATGGCGAGCCCGCTGTACAGCTTCGTCTCCTCGAGCGGCGTGAAGGAGATCGCGTCGTTCGGCGGGCGCGTCGACGAGCTGGTGCCGAAGGCGGTCGCGGAGCGCTTCGTGGAGCTGTATCCGGACGGGCGTCCCGGAGCGCCTGTCTCGCCGCAGGAATAGCGGCCCCGTCTCACCCCGCAAGTACACTTTTCGCCCAATGGACGTCCTCGTTCTCATCGACAAGCTCGACGACCTGGTGCACAACGCCAAGGCGGTGCCGCTCACCGACCAGGTGCGCCTCGACCGCGAGGAGATCTACGAGATCCTCGACCAGATGCGCGCGACCATTCCGGAGGAGATCAAGCAGGCGCGCTGGATCGTGAAGGAGCGCCAGGAGATGCTCGCCGAGGCGAAGCGCGAGTGCGACCGGATCATCCAGGAGGCCCGCGAGCAGGCGATCCGCGAGGCGTCGCAGACGGAGATCGTCAAGCTCGCCGAGCGCCAGGCCGACGACATCGTCGAGGAGGCGCGCCGCTCGGCGCGGGAGACGCGGCTCGAGATGGAGGACTGGGCCGACAGCATCCTCTCGACGCTCGAGGTGAACCTCGACAAGTTCCTCGGCGCGGTGAAGCGAGGCCGCGAGCGCCTGCACGAGCGCTCGCAGGAGACGGTCGTCGCGGGCGTCGGCCCCGAGCCGATGGAGCCAGAGGAAGTCGACCGCTTCGCGTAGGGGCGAGGCTTGCCTCGCCCGGCGATTCTCTAGCGGACGGTGGCCATGCTGGCCGACTCGTCCAGGATGAACCGCCCGCTGAACCTGCAGCCAACCGTGTGTCTCGGGTGCAGGGCTGACGAGGAACTCCGCCGCCCGCTCGACCCGGTGGTACGTGCGCCCTCGCTCGGGGTCGTAGAGGGCGACCCCGAAGCGGAAGCGGCCGTCCACGACCGGGAGCCGGTCGAGCTCGAAGCGGAACACGCGCTCTCCGGGCGACCCGTCCCAGCCGAGCTCGGCAGTCGACTGCACGTGTGAGCCGAGAAGCCCGCCGTTCGAGTCGCGAAGCTCGACGGCGATCAGGGGCGGGGGCAGGGCTGTCTCGGAGGCGAGCCAGATGCGCAGGCTGATCGGCTCGTCCGCGTGAAGCTCCTGCTGCTCGACTCCGCCCGGCCCCTCGAGGGTCGCCCGGGTGACGCGAATCTCGCCGGCTTCCCCATCGGACGGGTGCGCCGTCGCGCTCGGCCATCGCCTCCTCGTCCGCGAGGATCCCCTGGTACTGGCGCAGGACGTCGTGCGCCTCTCCGTCGACGGCTACCTGCCCCTCGCGGAGAAGCACCGCGCGGTCGCACATCCGCTCGACGGCCGGCGCGGAGTGGGAGACGAACACGGTCGTGCCTCCGGAGCGCTTGAACGCGAGCACCCGGTCCATGCACTTGCGCTGGAACGCCTCGTCACCCGACCGCGAAGACCTCGTCGAGGAGGAGGATCTCCGCGTCGACGTGCGACGCGATCGCGAACCCGAGACGCATGTACATCCCGGACGAGTACGTGCGCACGGGAAGGTCGATGAACCGCTCGAGCTCCGTGAACTCGATGATGTCGTCGAGCAGGCCCTCGATCTTCGAGCGCTTCATCCCGTAGATCGCCCCGCTCAGGAAGATGTTCTCCCGTCCGGTGAAGTCCGGGTGGAAGCCCGCGCCGAGCTCGAGCAGCGACCCGACCGATCCCGAGACGGCGAGCTTTCCGCTCGTCGGCTTGAAGATGCCCGCGAGCAGGCGCAGGAGTGTCGTCTTGCCGGAGCCGTTCCTGCCGACGATGCCCACCGACTCGCCGGGCGCGATCTCGAGCGAGACGTCGCGCAGCGCCCAGATCTCCGTCGGCTTCGAGTGGCGGCGGCGTACGATCGCCTCCTTCAGCGTGATGTTCCGCGTCGGGTACACGCGGAAGCGCCTGCTGACGTTCTCGGCTCTGATCGCGCCTGGCTCCACGCCGCTGAGCGTACTGAAAGCGCCTGGCGGTCCAGGTTCAGAGGGAGGCCGCGAGCCGGTCGTCGAGGCGAGCGAAGACCCACGCGCCGAGCGCAAGCGAGCCGGCCGCCACGCCGAAGGCGTAGATCACGTCCCCCGTCGCCGGCAGCTCGCCGAAGAAGATCGGGTCGCGGATCGCCTCCACCATCGGCGCCATGACGTTCCCGTAGTAGAGGACCTTCGCGAGCACCTCGTGGTCCGCGAACCCCGGGAGCAGGTCGAAGGTGTAGAAGATCGGCGTCAGGATGAACCACGGGACGAGGATGGTCGTCAGCAGGTGCTCCACGTCCCGGAAGATCACGGTTGCGCCGGCGACGACGACGGCCAGCCCGCTCGCGAGGCAGACGAGCGGCACGAGCAGCGGGATCGCCGCCCAGAACGTCGTCCGCGTCTCGGGCCGGACGATGAGGTTCACGGGCATGACGATCGCGAGCATCGCGACGAGGGTGGTCAGGTTCGTCGCGACGACGGAGAGCGGCAGCAGCTGGCGCGGAAAGCGAACCTGCTTCACGAGGTTCGCCTGCCCGAGCAGGCTCGTCGACGCCATCTGCACCGCCGACTGGAAGAACATCCAGCTGATGAGGCCGGAGATCACGAACAGCGGGTAGTTCTCGATCGCCACCGCCTTGAGCAGGAGCCCGAAGAGCAGCCAGTACCCGATCATCAGCGCGAGGGGGTAGATGAGCGTCCAGGCGATGCCCAGGGAGGACCCGCGGTAGCGGACGCGGAGCTCGCGCCGGAAGAGGCTGCGTGAAGAGCTCGCCGTGCCGGAAGACGTCTGCGTACAGGCTCAAGGCAGCGCCAGTCTAGTTCCGGCGCCGGGACCCTCACCGCGCGCGCAGCACGACGTGCACGCTCGTCCACAGGTCGCCCCGCCCTGTGCTGCAGCACGAGGTGCGGGTAAGTGACCCCGGTGGTGTCGTCCGACTCCTGGTACCGGGCCGACGGCCTCTTCGATGTCGATGACCGACGCGCGTCGTCGCCTCGGAGATGGTCAGATCCAGCGGCTCGACGAGCTCCCACAGCTCCTCGGATCGAGAGCGCTCCAGCTCGTCCTCGTCGAACAGCAGGTGCCGGGCAGCGACATCGCGCCGCCCACCGAGCCGGTACTCGGTCGAGAGCGCGGCGATCCCGCCCGGCCGCAGTACCCGGTGCATCTCCGCGAGCGCGCGCCGGACGTCGTCGGGCGTCGCCGAAGTGCTCGATCGAGCCCGACGAGAAGACGCCGTCGAAGGTCGCGTCCTCGTACTGGAGATCGAGCGCGTTCATGTGCTGGACGACGAGCCGCCGCGGGTCCCAAGGACAGGTCGCGACCTCGGCCGGATTCGGTGAGCATCGCCGCGGGCGACTCCGATCCCCACTCGCTGGTTGTCGAAGTAGAGGTCGGTGGCGAAGACGCGGCGACAGTGGTTCGTCAGCCAGAAGATCGTCGCCTCCGCGCCGGCGCCGACGCCGAGCACGTCGCTCTCCGGGCCGAGCACGCCGAGGTCGCGGAACGCCCGCAGGCTCATCGCGACCTCCCAGTGCTTCCGCTGCTCGACCTCCGGTCGGGAATCTGGGGCCGAGCTCCGTCGATCTGTTCGCATAGGCCTCACGGATCAGCGCGCGCAGCTCGGGGTCGGCGAAGTCCTTGAGCTCGCAGAGCTTGCAGTAGCCGGTCGTGTGCCGTGAGCGCCCGCGAGGCGTGGCCGATCCGGCGTCTGCGGCGAGGCGGGCGACGCCCTACGCGCTCGAGCTCCTCGTAGGCCGCCGCCGTGCGGCGCGCCACCTCGGGCCAGGTGTGCCGCTTGCGAGCTTCAGCGCGGAGAGCCGCGCCAGGACCTCGTCGTCGGTGAGCGCCCGTTCCAGCGCCTGGCGGATGGAGCGGGCGTCGGTCGGATCGAAGAGCGCCGCCTCGTCCTCCACGAGCTCGACGAGAGACGACGTGCGGCCGGTGAGCACGGGCGCCCCGCACGAGATCGCCTCCGCCACGGGGAGCCCGTACCCCTCGTAGAGCGACGGATAGACGACGAGCCCCGCGGCCTGGTAGAAGAGCACGAGCACTCGTCCTGGACGTACCCGCCGAGGTGGGCGTCGCCCGCGATGCCGAGCTCGCCGAATCGCCGCTCGAGCACTTCGCGCTCGCCCGGGTGGACCCGGCACACGATCGCCAGCTGATGACGCGCCCGGAGGTCCTGCGGGCAGCGCCGCATAGGCCACGAGCAGGCGATCGATGTTCTTCCGATAGTCGATGCCGCCGGTGCAGAGGACGTAGCCGGGACGCACCCAGGGCTCCTGCTCGGCCAGCGTCGCGAGCGCCGCCTCACGGCTCGGCGGGCGGACGAAGTTGCCGGAGGCGGCCGCGCCGACGACCCGGATCCGCTCCGGCCGGAATCCCGAGCATGCTCTGTCGCGTCCTTCGCGAGTCGCCTCCGAGATCGCGAGGAAGCGATCCGCTCGCCGCAGGCGTCGCGAGCCGCGTGTGATAGCGGACGCGGGCCACCGGATTGCGAGATAGGCGTCGGAGAAGATCTCGGGGATCAGGTCGTAGAGGTGACCGCGATGCGGAAGCCCGACTGGCTCGCCGCCGCCGGCCAGATCCGGTCGATCGGGGCGGGTCTCGAACGGCGACCCGACGTGGTAGACGCTCGCGTCCGCGAGGTCGACGCGATCGTTGAACTCGAGGCGCCAGCTCGGAATCGAGTCGATCGCGGCCGGCACGGGCAGGTCCGGGTTCAGGAGTAGCGGGAGACCGGTCTCCGGGTGCTCCCGCTCGAGAGCGCTCGCGAGCTCGCTCAGGTAGCGCGCGATGCCGCGCTCGCCGAGCACCTGGCTCTGGACTCCCTGGATGTCGAGCAGCACTGCCATGGCGTGACCTGCGTCACGGGGTCAGCCGAACGGCGTGCCGTCACGAGCGCGACGTGAGCGCTCCGCGGCCTTCGCCGCTGGCCCTCGCCGACCGGCTCGATCCTGCCCGGTCTCCCAGCTCTGGGGCCCGTCCGGCGCAGGATGGTGAGGTCCTTGACCTCCCAGCCCGCGAGCAGCTCGTCGAGGTGCTGCTCGATCGTACGTCCGCTGGAAGTCGTCGGCGTGAAACGACTCGCCGAACGGCACCGTCAGGAGCAGCAGCCCGCCCGGCTTCGTCAGCTCGTGGATCCGGCGCATCGCGGCCATGTCGGCGTCGGCATGCTCCTCTTGCCGTACGCGGCGAGCCCCACGTGCTCGATCGTCGAGAGGCACACGACCGCATCGAACTCGTCGCTCGTGCTCCAGTACTCGACCGCGTCTGGACCGTCCGTAGCCGGGGGTGCGAGAACGGGTAGCGGGCGCGGATCGAGCGCGGTCACCTCGTACCCGAGCGCGGCGAGCGAGAGTGCGACCGTGCTCTCCGCGGCGCCGACGTCGAGGATCTTCGCGCCGGCGCCGAGCGCACCGAGCGCGCGAAAGACGTACGGGATCTCCGCGATCCGCTCGTTGACATGGCTCGACCTCGACGGCGCCGTCGCGATGCAGCGCGAGCACCGGCGGGTTGAACCAGAGCCCTGCCTGGGCCGCGAAGCCCTCGCTGCCAAGCGCGTAGTTCAGGAACTTTGCCGCCTCGGTGTCCAGCTCGCCGACGTCCCGGATCAACCGCTTGCCCGGCGGCTGGTCGAGGAGCAGCGCGATCCGCTCCGTCTCGCGCAGGATGTCGTCGAGCGAGCGGCCCAATCACCGTTGCCGCCTCCACCTCGGAGTCCGCGCGCGCCTCCTGCAGGTCGTGCACAGCCTGGAGGTGTTCGAGCAGCTCCTCGTGCCTGAGATCGAGTGGCCGAGCATCGCCCTGGATCCGCGGGTCCACGAACCGCCGCGCGGGCCAGAGGAATCCCCGCCCGGCGGCCTTGAGGCTGCCCTTGACCGGCGAGTCGAGTCCGGACGGTGTTGTGGGCGTCATCTCGTGCTCCGCCGCTTGCGGATCGGCCCCATGCCGAGAGAGGATATGGGCTGTACGTCGCTCCGCGTGGCTAGCATCGGCGGGCGATGGCGGAAGAGCACACGAGCGATGCCGAGGAGATCGTCGCGGAGCTGAAGGCGCGCGTCGCCCGCGAGCGCGCGGACGGGCGGTACGCGGACGCCGACGAGCTCGCGGCGATCACGCTCGAGGTGCCGCTCGGAGCGACCCGAGCATGCTCGCGAGCGGCTTCGACCTCGGCGGCACGGCGGCTCGCGTTCCGCTTCCGGCCGGAGCTCGGCTTCTCCTCGAAGCCCGTCGTCGGGCCGCTCATCACCGGGGTCAAGAAGCTGAACCTGCGACTGCTCTTCTTCGTGTTCGACGACCTCGCGCGCCAGACGGACGCGGCGGTCGTCCGGCTCGAGGCGGCGCTGGCCGCGGAGGCCGCCGCGCGCGAGGCGCTGTCCGAGGCGCTCGATGCGCGAGGCGGAGTCCCGCCGCGCCGCCGAGAAAGAGCTGCGCACGCTCTCCGAGCGAGTCGCCGTCCTGGAGGAACAGACGAAGCGCTCGTAGACGTGGCTCGAGGCCGTAGGGAAGGTTTCGGTAAAGAACCCGCGCGTTTCGGCGCACGGCTCTTCGGGCTAAGACTACGATCATGCCGTGTGCGCCCGGGGCTTCGTGTGGTCGATCCTCGTGGACGTTCGCGTGAAGACCACATCGCGATGAGCTCGACAGAGGCGACCCCAGCACAGGCGATCGAGCCCGCCGAGACGACCGCGCCGGAGCTCTCGGTCGTGATGCCGTGCCTCGACGAGGCGCGCACGCTCGCGACCTGTATTCGCAAGGCCCAGGCGTCCTTCGAGCGCCTCGGCATCAGCGGCGAGGTGGTGGTCGCGGACAACGGCTCGACCGACGGCTCGCAGGCGATTGCCGAGGAGCTCGGTGCACGCGTCGTCCCGGTCGCGCAGCGCGGCTACGGGGCGGCGCTCATGGGCGGCATCGCAGCCGCCCGTGGCCGCTGGGTGATCATGGGCGACGCCGACGACAGCTACGACTTCTCCGATCTCGAGCCCTTCGTCGCGCGGCTTCGCGAGGGTTACGACTTCGTCGCCGGCAACCGCTTCAAGGGCGGCATCCAGCCAGGCGCCATGCCGTGGCTGCACAAGTGGCTCGGGAATCCGGTGCTGTCGTTCGTCAGCCGGAGGCTCTACGGGACGCCGTGCGGCGACATCAACTGCGGGCTGCGCGCGTTCGACCGGGAGAAGATCACGGCCCTCGACATCCGCTCGCCGGGGATGGAGTACGCGATCGAGATGATCGTCAAGGCGACGATAGCCGCAATACCGCGTCACCGAGGTCCCGACGACGCTCTCTCCGGACGCGGAGGGCCGCGAGCCTCACCTCAACACATGGCGTGACGGCTGGCGCTCGATCCGTCTGCTGCTCCTGTACAGCCCCAAGTGGCTGTTCCTGTACCCGGGCCTGTTCCTGCTGCTGATCGGCATCGCCGGAATGGCGTGGCTATTGCCCGAAAACCGCTCGATCGGCGGCGTCGGCTTCGACGTGAGCACGCTCCTCTACTTCGCGCTGGCCGTCGTTGTCGGCCTGCAGGCCGTCTACTTCTTCTTCACGGCGCGCTGGTTCGGCATCACCGAAGGGCTTCTTCCCGACGACCCCCTGGTCCGCGGCTTGCTCGAACGACGGGGAACGCTCGAGATCGGGCTCGTCGCCGGCGTCCTGCTCGTTGTCGCCGGGCCTCGGCCTCTCGGTCTACGCCCTCGCGACCTGGGAGCGGGCCGGACTTCGGCGCGCTCGACTACCCGGAGATCCTGCGGATCGTCATTCCCGGCGCGACCTTGATCGCGTGCGGGATGCAGACGGCCTTCTCGGCGCTGTTCCTCAGCGTGCTGGGGCTGCGCCGCCGCTAAGGCGACGCGGACGATGACCACGAGGCGAGCGGCACCGGCGGCTCTCTCCCGGCCGACGCCTGGCGCTGTCCGCGCCGAACGTCCTTCTGGCTCTCCAGCTCGCGCCTTTCGTGCTGGCACTGGTGGTGTATCGGCCGCCCCTTCGCCATGAACCCGACCGCGACGGGCGACGAGCCACACTACATGGTCGCGGCCCAGAGCCTCGCCTACGACGGCGACCTCGATCTCGACGAACGATTACGCGAGCAACGAGCGGACGCTGGAGGTGTTCGGCACCAGGTCGCTCCTTCTATCCACGCGGCGGACTACAGGGACTCGGGCCAGCTGCGTCCCGTCCGCGGCATCGGCATGGCGGCGCTCCTCGCTCCGGCCGTCGCGCTCGGAGGGGAGACGGGCGTGCGGCTGCTGATCGTGCTCATCGCGGCGCTGCTCGCAGACCAGCTCTTCCGCCTGTTGCGCGATCTCGGCTTCCGGCTGCGGTACGCGGCGCTCGGGTGGGCGTCCGTGACGCTCTGCTACCCGATCATCATCTTCTCCAGTCAGATCTACCCGGAGCTTCCCGGCGCCTTGCTGATCGTCGTCGCGCTTCGGGTGATGATCACGCGACCGACGTCTCCCATGGCTCTTGCGCTGGGGTCGACCGCGGCCGCCTTGCTGGTGTGGCTGCACGTCCGCTTCATCCCTCTGTCGCTCGGCGTGCTTCTCGGGCTGCTCATCGCTGCCTGCCGGGCTCGCCGACGCGGCCCCGCGAGGCCGAGAGCGCCTGGGCCAACGGGCGCCGTTCGCGCGGCGGGAAGCGAGCTGTCGCGCTGGGCCCGCGTCCTGTGGAGCGACTGGAGAATGGTGACGGTGCCTGTTCTCGTCCCGTTCGTGCTCGACTTTGCGCTCTTCGCCGCCGTCTCGGAGCACCTGTACGGGTCACCGAATCCGACCGCGCCCTACCGGTTCCACTCGGAGACGACGGTCGGATCGGGAGGGTTGAGCTTCCTGTACGAGTTCGCGCTCGCGGACCTCTTCAACCCGACGGAAGGGTGGATCCCCTTCGTCCCGGTCCACCTGCTCGGTCTTGCGGCTCTCGGATGTCTCGTCCTCAGGTACGGCTGGCCGGCGGCGGCCTGCGCCACCGTCGCCGCGGGTCATCTGCTCGGTCTGGCGAGCCTCGGCATCACGATCGGCTTCGACTTCCCCGCGAGGTACCTCGTCATTGTCATCCCGCTGATCGCCATCCCGATAGCGCTCGTGATCCAGGAGGTGCGCGCCGCGCTCGTGGCCTTCGTCCCGCTCTTCGCTGTCTCGCTTGTGTTCGCGGGCGCGGCCGTGCAGGAGCATCGCTATCTCTACCCGACGAGCGAGATGCCGCGTCTCTTCGGCACCCGGACGGTCGCGAGCCTGTGGCCGCTGACGAACGCGGATCCGGTGCCGACGTCGTACACGCTCCGTCCGGGAGGGGAGTTCCCACCGCTGACCGGGAGCCGGCGGGGAGGGGAGGCCGTCGCTCAGCCGGGAGACCACCCGGACTACATGGTCTACGGGCCCTATGAGGCGCTGAAGAACAGCACGTACCGGGCGACGTTCCGGCTGGCCGTCAGCGGCGCTCGGCCCGACATGGATGTCGTCCTGATCGATGCCGTGAGCGCGCCGCCGACGAGCTGCTGGCCAGCAGGGTCGTGAAAGCCGGAGAGCTCCGATCGGACGGCCTCACCGATGTCACGCTCGAGTTCTCGAATCCGAACGGCGGCCTGATACAGACGCGGGTCTACTACATCGGCGAAGGCACGCTCCGAGCCGGACCGGTGCGCGTGGAGCCCGTGCGACCGCTCGTGCAGAACCCCGGCCGCCTGCCCGACTGGCCGAAGATGCTCGCCTGGGTGCTGGCCACGATCGTCGCCGGGTGGCTGCTCGTTGTCGGCATGCGCCGCGCGCAGCGCGCCGCGGACGGCTCGGCGAGTCGAACGTCTCGGGAGCTCGCTGACGTGGGAGAAGACGCTCAGCGGGAGTTCTTCGAGCGCCTCGCGCGGCGGTACGACAGCCGCTTCCTCCGCTCTCGCTGGCCCAGGAATCAGCAGCTCAAGGGGCGTCTGGTCGCCGAGGCCCTGGGCGAAGAGCTGCACGAAGGCCCGGTCGTCGAGGTCGGCTGCGGTACCGGCCAGATCGCCGGCGAGCTGCTCGCCACGTACCCCGATCTGCAGTACGTCGGGGTCGATCTCTCCCCGGGAATGCTCGACGTCGCGCGCCGCCGGCTCGCTCACTTCGGCGATCGGGTTACGCTGCGCGTCTCCGAAGGCGGAGAGCTGCCCGTGAACGACAGCCTGCTCGCGGGTGCCTTCGGGATCGACGTCCTGCACCACGTCGACGAGCCCCGGAGCTCTTGCACCAGCTGTGCCTCGCCATGCGACCGGGCGCACCGGTGATCTTCCTCGAGGCGAACCCGATCTTCCCGATCACCGGGTTGATGGGAATCGTGCAGAGGGAGGAGCGCGGCGTCTTCAGCATGCGGCCCAAGATCCTGACCCGCTGGTTCGAGCTGGCCGGCTTCGACCACGTGGACGTGGAGCTCGGGCCGGTGTACACGCCGCCCGGGCCCCCGAGCCTGTTCGGAATGCTCGACCGAGTCGACCGTGCGTTGGCCAGAACGCCGGTCGTGCGGAATCTTGCCCTGTACTACACGGCGCGGGCGCGGGCACCCGTTCGTCAGCCCTAGAGTCTGTTGTGCTGGGATCGGTTCTCGACCCGGAACTGAGCGCGAAGGGCGGAAGAGTCTCGATCGCTCGGCTGTTGGAGTCGACCTTCCGGCACGATGCGGTAGGCGCTCGGTAGCTTCTCCGGGGAGCATGCACGGAACAAGCCGACGCGTCCTCGTCATCGGTTGCGGCTTCATCGGCGAGCGCCTGGTGAGCGAGCTGGTACGCGCCGGTCATTCCACCGTTGTCCTCACCCGGTCCCCGCCGGACGCGAGAAAGCGAGAACGCATTCGTGGCGCGGACCTGGTCGTAGGGGATGCTGCCACCGAGCACTTCCTGAGACGTGCTCTCGAAGGCGTCGAGCAGGTGATCTACAGCGCCGGTGGACTCCTGCCTGCCGAATCGAACCTCAACCCCGAGCTCGACCTCGCTCTCTCGCTTCCGCCTCTGATCGCCACGCTCGAGGCGCTCCGGGAGCGCGACGAAGTCGGATTGACCCTGCTCTCCTCGGGCGGCACCGTGTACGGCCGTCCGCGCTACCTACCCGTGGACGAAGGGCACCCGACCGACCCGATCTCCTCCTACGGAATCGTGAGACTCGCCTCCGAGAAGTACGTGGCCATGTACTCGGAGCGCTACGAAGTCCCCGCCCAAATCATTCGCTGCTCGAACGTCTACGGTGAGAACCAGCCGGTCGATCGTGGCCAAGGCACCGTTCCGACGTTCCTCCAGCGCGTCCTGGCGGACGAGTCCATCAGCGTCTTCGGCGACGGCTCGATCGTGCGCGACTATATCTACGTCGGGGACCTGACGAGCGTCGTGCTGCGCCTGTTGGCCCTTCCCTCGGAGCCCCGACTGCTCAACGTCGGCTCCGGCGTCGGGACATCTCTCAACCAGCTGATCGAGCTGGTCGGAGACATCACCCACAAGCGCGTGCGCGTCGACCGACACGACGTGCGCTCGTTCGACGTGCACAAGATCGTGCTCGACATCTCGCGTCTTCGGTCGCTCATCGACTTCGAGCCGACCCGCCTCGAAGACGGAACTCGTCTCACGTTCGAGAGTCTGTAGATCGAGAGCGTCGCCAAGGCTCGCTGCCGCGACGCCCGACCTTCGTTCAGGCTACGCGAGCCCCGGCGCGCGCAGTCACTGCGGCGCGGTATCGACCGTCCCGACGTGCTCGCCCGGCTTGGCCTCGAGCGGTGGACGGTCGTGCTTGCGACCCGCTGGGAGCACCAGCGCAACAGCACCGGGCAGATCGCGATTGCCAGTGCGGCGACGTTGAGGAACGAGAAGAGCGTCGCGTCGGCCGAGACCGGACCCCGCGAGCAATGCGACGTAGCCGCCTTCTCGAACTCCGAAGCCTGCGATCGAGACCGGCATCAGTGTCGCCACGAGTACGAGTGGGGTGACTACCGCTAGCAACGCGTACGACGCATCGAGATCGATCGAGCGCGCGAGGAGCCACGAGGCAAAGACCATCGTTCCCTGGGACAGCAGGCCGAGGAGGGTGGTGAGCGCCACGACCTAGACTGCCTTCGCGGCCCCCCACGGCTGCCCAGGCCGTGACGGCGAGTCGATGCAGCCGCCGCAGGACACCACCGGCGTCCGGCCGCCGCCCGCGACTCGCTGCGAGGGCGAGGCCCCCTACGATGGCGACCCCGACTACGGTGACGAGCCCTAGCAGCGTCACGAGCGAGGTGGGAACGTCAGCTGGTGCGATTCGACCGCCAGCCACGCAAGTAGTGCGAGGCAGGCAAGCGAGGTGATGCGGTCCACCACCACGGAGGCAACCGCTCGTGCGGTCGAATGCCCGGCACGGGCGATGACGATTGCGCGCGCGGCGTCCCCGCCGAAGCCCGTGGGGAGGAAGTTGTTCGCGAACATCCCGATCCAGTAGGCGCGCAGGCTCTGAGGCAGGTCAGCGCCCACGTCGCCGGCTCGGACGAACACGTGCCATCGCAGGGCGCCGATCACGAGCGCGATCACCACCACGGCGACTGCTGCCACGAACAGCTCCCATCTGCCCTGCTCGAGACGCTTGGCAAATTCGCCCCAGTCGATCCAGGTGACCAGCGCGCCGAGCAGCGCAAGCGTGACAGCGGCACGCACCGGAAGCGACGTCAAGACCCGCACGAGCACGGATCAGGTCGCTCGCTCTTCGCGGACACGCATGTAGAGCGCCTCGTGATCGTCTGCCGACTTCGCACACGAGAACTTCCTCTTCGCGTGCGCTTCGGCGTCTCGACCAGCTGCCTGACGCGCCAGCTCGGGCTTCAGGAGAGAAGCCAGAGCTTCGACCACCGCGCCGGCGTTCGGTGCGGTGACCCGAACGCCCTCCGCGGCACCGTCGAGGTGGCGTCGATAACCCGGGTCATCGCACAACACCACCGGCAGCCCGCTGGCCATGGCTTCCTGGACGGTCATCGGGAACCCTTCGCTTCGCGACGGCAGCAGCATCACGTCTGCTGCGCGATACAGCAGCTCGAGGCGTTCACGTGGCTGTGGCCCGAGCATCCGCACATTGGCCCGACGAGACGCCTGGAGCTTCCCAGGGCCGACGACCACCAACTCAAAGCTGCCGTTGGCGATCTCCGCGGCCGCGAGCGCGAGGTCGATGCCCTTCTTGGGGACCGGCCGCCCGACGAAGAGGACGCGCGGCTCGTCGTCGTTCCAGCCCAGGTCACGCCGCAGGGCGATGCGCTCGTCTTCGCTCGGTGGCCGGAAGCGCTCGGTGTCCACCCCGTTCGGGAGGTAGTCGAGTCGGCGGCCAGGCACGAGCCGGTGGAGCTCAGACTCGACACGATCGTTGTAGGCGACGATCGACTCGGCGGTTCGGAGACATGCGCGCCCGATCGTCCCGATGGCCACGGACTCCAGACCGTCGAGCAGCTTCGACTCGTACGGGACGTGGCCGACATGCTCGGTGAGCACGCGCACGGGTCGCCTCGAGGAGCTCGCGGAGCAGGCGAGACGGAGTCCCGCGACCGAGGTCATGTACAGGAACCCGTGCGCATGAACCACGTCTGCCTGCGACAACTCGCGCCGGAGGGCGCGGAGCAGTGCGACTCCGAAGATCGGATACGGCACGCCGAGGCGCCGCTCGAGGACGTTCACCGCCGGGACGCGAACGACTCGATATGCACCGTTCGCGTCGGCCGAAGAGGCGGCGCCTGCCGTCGAGGCGACATGTACGACGGAGTGTCCGCGACGGGCCAGCTCCGAAGCAACGCCGTCGATCGCCGTCTCGATCCCACCGAGGTGCGGCATCGCATAATGGGAGAGAAAGACGATCCGCATCTAGGGCTTGCAGGCGATCCCGAGGGCCGAGTCACTGCGGGAACCGGGAACGAGGTACGGCCGGATGCCGACCTCGGCAGCGAACTCGATGAAGGCCGGGTTCCCGACATCGTCGGAGACCAGCACGCCTCCGGACCGGAGGTACGGCCAGGCCGCCCTGTACTCACGCAGCTGGGCCGAGTACGCGTGGTTCGCGTCGTGGATGAACAGGTCGACCGGCTCGACCCTGCGGAGAAGCGGCACCAGAACCTTCTGAGAGCGCCCGAGGACGAGTGTCCAACGCCCTCGAAGCTCCGCCGAGACCGCGCTCCCTATCTCCCGCTCGTGGCCGTACTGGACGGCGGGCATGTCGACGCTGTGCAGGTGACCCCGATCGTTCTCGCGCATGGCCGTCAGGATGGTCGCGGTGCTGAAGCCGAGCGCGACGCCGGTCTCGACGACGACGTCGGGAAGCATCAGTGTCACGAGCGCACCGAGGAGATTCAGCAACTCCTCGCGCGCCGTCCACGCGGACAGCGGCTCGGAGGGATCGCGCTCCGGCGTCCAGACCGACGCGACGGCGGTTTCGTAGTCGTCCTCCGAGATGCCGAGGACCGCCGACACTGCGGCCGCTTCCGACGCGAAGTGCTCTCGGTACCGCTCCGGTGAGACGGCCTTCCGCTGATCGAGGTACCAGCGCGGCGCCTGGAGAACGTTCGCGACGAACCAACGTGGTTGGTACACAAGGCTCCGGAGCGACGCTCGGGTGAAGAGCTGGGCGAGCCCTTCCTTCGGGGCCGCCTCTCGTTCTCTCGATTCGAGCCTCTCGGACGGCAAGCCAGAGACAATAGCCCGTCGACAGAATCCACCGCATGGCACGGTTCCTCCGCGACGACCGCAGCCCCGAGATGACCAAGACGATCGAGCTCAGCGCCTCTTGACCGCAATCCACCAGCTTGTTTCGGCGGCTGCGCCGCACGACGCCACGACGGAGCAGGCGCTCATCTGGCGCCGGCTGCTGCGGGGCTGGGGCCACGAGAGCGAGATCGTCGCCGAGTCCGTGCATCCCGACCTGATGGGGAGTGTCCGGATGCTCGATCGCGGTGGCAGGCGACTCGTGAGCGGAGGCGGCGTCGTCCTCCACTACACGATCTGGAGCATGCCTCGGAGGCCGCGCTCCGCGCGCGGACACGCCGATCGGCTCTGCTACCACAACATCACGCCGGGCCACCTCCTCCGCGAGTTCAACCCGGGCCTCGCTGACCTCTGCGACCGGGGACGGGACGCGCTCCCCGCCTTTCGCGGCCGCGTCTCGACGCTCATCGCCGACTCGAGCTTCAATGCGGTCGACCTGCGCGAGGCCGGGCTCGGCGACGCGACCGTCGTCCCGCTCATGTTCGAGCTTCCGCCCGAGGCTCCGCGACGCGATCCGAGTGACGAGCCGATCGTCCTCTCCGTCGGCCGCATCGTTCCGAACAAGCGGCTCGAGGATGTCGATCAAGGCGTTTGCGCTCTACCAGCGGCGGCACGCGCCGAAGGCGTCGCTCGTCCTCGTCGGCCCGTACCAGGGGTTCGAGAGCTACCGCCACGCGCTCGACTGCTCGTCGGCGCGGAGCGGCGAGCGCGCGTGTTCTTCACCGGCCCGATCTCGGGGAGCCCGCGACGCCTGGTACCGCCGTGCGGACGCCTACCTGTCCATGTCGGTGCACGAGGGCTTCTGCATGCCGCTGATCGAGGCGCTCGCGCACGGGGTTCCGGTCGTCGCCAACGACGCCGGGGCGTGCCCGAGACGCTCGGAGGCGCAGGGCTTGTCGTCGACGGCACGGACCTCGCGCTCGTCGCGGAAGCGCTGCACGAGCTCACGTCGTCGAGCTCGACCCGTGCCGCGCTCGCCGACGCCGCGGATCGGCGCCTCGCGGAGCTGCGGCCGGACGCCTCGCGCCGCGCATCCGCTCCGCGCTCTCACCCTTGCTCGACGGCACGTAACGGCGTACCCGTTCGCCGGCTCCGCGCCCCCGGGACGTTGGTACGGTGCCTGGCCATGTTGCGGCGGCGGGCGGATCGCGGTCAGCGTGATCGTGAACACCGTCGACCGGTGCGAAAGCCTCCGGCGCACGCTCGACGGGCTTGCCCGGCAGACGTTCCGCCCGTTCGAGGTAGTCGTGGTGAACGGTCCGAGCGCGGACGGCACCGCCGAGATTCTTACGCGCTATCCAGTGCGAATCGGGACCTGCTCGGAGGCGCATGTCGGGCTCTCGCGGAACGTCGGCGTCCGGATGGCCGCGGGTGACGTCCTTGCATTCATCGACGACGATGCGGTGCCGGAGCCGGACTGGCTCGAGCAGCTGGCGGGCGCGTACGCGGATCCCACGGTCGCGGCCGCGGGCGGTCCCGTGTTCGACGTCCCGCTCGGACGGATCGAATGGGCGATCTGCACCTGCATGCGCGACGGGGCGGCGAACACCAACAGCGATCCGCCGGCGGAGAGCTATCTCGGGCGTGGCTCCGATCCCTTCCTCTACCTGGCGGGGTGCGACATGAGCTTCCGCAGGTCGGCGCTGCGTGAGGCCGGCGGGTTCAACGCGATGCTCTCGTACCTGCTACGACGACGTGGAGATCTGCCTGCAGCTCGTCGACGCCGACAAGCGGATCGTCTGGGTCGAAGAGGCGCTCGTCACCCACCACCGGGATGCGAGCAGGCTGCGGAACGGGGAACACGTGATCACGGACCCGTACCGGGCCTTGTTCTCCGTGGCGAGTCTTCGTGGAGCAGTCTTCGCCGGCCAGGGCGTCGGATGTGCTCGCGGGTTGGCTCGCCGGCCTGGAGCAACGGCCAGGCGGAGCTTGTGCCGGAGGAACGTCGCAACTGGTTTCGCGAGCGCGTCGAGCAGGGCGTCGCGGACGGGCGCCGGGCCGGCCGGAAGCCGCGGCCGGACATGCAGCTCGGCCGGCAGCCGCGACGCGAGTTCAGGCCGTTCGTGTAAGCAGGCGCTAGGCCGCCGCAGGCTCGACCGCGACCTCGCGGCACACCGCGACCGCCGACTCGACGAACGCGTCCGCGGCGGGGCTCTTGTGGCGGTCGGCGTGCCACACGAGGCCGATGATCCGCGGGTCGATGCGGCCCTGGAGGTCGATCACCTCGACATCCGGGTCGTCGCTGTCGACGGTGAGGAGCGGCGTGAGCGCGACTCCGACGCCGGCGCCGACGAGGCCCTGGACGGTGCCGTTGTTGTCGGAGCGAAAGACGATGTTCGGCTGCCGCCCGGACGCTGCGAGCCGCGCCTCGACCTCGTCCATCGCCGAGCAGTGGTTGAAGCCGACGATGGGGTGGAGGCCGATCTCCTTCAGCGTCGGCGTCCGCTTCAGGCCCGCGAGCGGCGAGCCGGAGGGGACGACGAGGACGTAGGGGTCGCGCAGGAGCTCGACCGACTCGTACGGCCCGGGCGGACAGGGCAGCGTCCAGAAGGTGAGGTCGAGCTCGCCGCGCTCGACCATCTCCATGAGCTCGCTCTCGTCCGAGGACTCCCGCAGGAGCACCTCGACGCCCGGATGCGAGTCCGAGAAGCGGCGCAGGAGCGTCGGGAGGATGCGAGCGCCGACGCTCTGGAACGTCCCGACCCGCAGCCGACCGGCGTCGCCTGCCTCGAGCGCGTTCATGTCCGCTTTCGCCGCCAGCAGCCGTGCCTGGATCGCGTCCGCGTGCCGCAGGAGCACGTCGCCGGCCTGCGTCAGCGAGACCGGCCTCGGGCCGCCCGGCCGCTCGACGAGACGGAGCCCCACGATCCGCTCGAGCGTCGCGATCTGCTGCGAGATCGCCGACTGCGTGTAGCCGAGCTTCTCCGCGGCCCTGCCGAACGAGCCCTCGTCCGCGATCGCCTTCAGGGCGACCAGGTGCCGCAGGTCGAGCCCGAGCCAGCGATCAGCTTCCATGATCGAAGGGTACCAGCCGAGCAGACGCGCTAATCGAACCATTCGGCGCCCGGGCGCTACGCTCCCGCTATGAGCACCATCGATCTCCGCCGCCTGAGCCTCCGTCCCGGTGAGGTCCGCGACGAGCGCCTCGACGTCGAGCTGCAGCCGTTCCTCCTCGGCGGCCAGCGCTACGAGCTCCACCCCGAGACCATCCCCGTCGACGTGCAGATCACCAGGGCCTCGGGCGCGACCGTGTTCGACCTCCGCCTGCACGCCCACCTCGTCGGGCCGTGCATGCGCTGCCTCGGGTTCGCGGAGCTCGAGGTCGACTCGCGCGCGCGGGAGTTCCACGACTCCGACGCGCCGCCCGCCGACGACCTGCGCTCGGAGTACGTCGCAGACGACGAGCTGAAGGTCGGGGACTGGGCGCGCGACGTGATCGCCCTCGCCGTTCCGGAGCAGATCCTCTGCCGCGACGAGTGCGCCGGGCTCTGCCCCGACTGCGGCAAGGACCTGAACGTCGAGCCGCACGAGCACGTCGACCGCGAGCTCGACCCGCGGTGGGCCGCGCTCGAGAGTCTCCGCGACCAGCTGTAGGGGCGAGATATATCTCGCCCCTACAGTCGGCGGGCTAGCGGTTGGCCGTGCGAACCTGGACGAGGCGGAAGCCCGCGATGCCCGCGAGCAGGGACTCGCCCGTGCGGTACGCCTGGATGAAGAACTGGATGTTGTAGCCCGTCCGCACGCGGAGGTTCCGGTTCGGCGTGAACTGCAGCGTCGCCCAGCCGTCGTTGCCCGTCACCTTCGTGTCGCCGCTCGTCACCCGCGGCGTCGCGCGCATGAAGACGTTGACGCCGTTGACGATCAGGCCGCGCGTGTCCTTGACGAGCACCCGCGCGGTGATCACCTGGTTCCGGCTCGTCACGATGTTGGGCTCGAAGCGGATGTCGGAGACGACGAGCCTCTCGTCGCGCGGCACCTGCGAGGCCGGGATCGACGGCACGCTGCCCGCGCCGACGACGCCCGTGGCGTTCGACGTCGCTCCGGTCGAGCCCTGGGAGTTCCGTGCGGTCACGCGCACGCGGATCGTCCTGGCGACGTCGGCGCCCGACGGCGTGTAGGTGGTGGCGGTCGCGCCGGGGAGGTTGACGCAGCCGTCGGCCTGCGCGTTGCAGCGCAGCCACTGGTAGGTGAAGGTCGGCGCCGGGGTGCCCGTCCACCGGCCGCGGTTCGCCTGGAGCGCGACGCCGTTCGCCGGCGTTCCCGCGATGGTCGGCCGAGCGGTGTTGCTCGGGCGGGTGGCTGTCTGCGCGTGCGAGTCCCCGGCCAGCACCGTTGCGGCGGCACTGGCCGTCGCAACCGCCGCAGCCACGGCCAGGAGCACGGAGTACGTGCGTCGCAGTCTGTTCTGGATAGCCGTGTCTCTCATGGGAGAGGCTCCTTTCTCGGATCACGTCCCGGGTTCTGGGTACCACCCGGTGCGCGGCCGGACCCCTCCCATGAGAGACCTCTTACGGAAGACTTACCGCGCGCTCATAACCAAGAGCCGGGCCGATGGCGCGGCTCTTGGCAAGCGAAGCGCTAGACGTTCGACGTCCGGACCTGGACGAGGCGGTAGCCGGCGACGCCTCCGAGGGCGGGGTCGCCCTCACGGAACGCCTGGATGAACGCTTGCCAGGGATTTCGTGTCCGGCTGCGCCGGGACACCGCGGTAGGATGGCCGCGGCGCCGCTACGCGCCCTCTATGACGGACTGAGCCGACCCACCCTCTCGTGCGCGCACCGAGTGCGCGCGTCTTCCTCGGCAGGAGGTTCGTCCGTGCGGGTCCAGCTCACCGGCGTCTCGAAGCACTTCGGCGCCCAGCAGATTCTCGATCGAGTCACGCTCACCGTCGGTCCGCACGCCCGGATCGGCCTCGTCGGGCCGAACGGCTCCGGGAAGTCCACGCTGCTTCGCCTGCTCGCGGGTCTCGAGGAGCCCGATGGCGGAGGCGTCTCGCGCGCGCCCGCAGATGTGACAGCGGGGTACCTGCCGCAGGAGCGAGCAGGACGCGAGGGCGAGACGTTGCTCGAGTCCCTCGCGCGCCGGACCGGGGTCGCCGCCGCGGAGCGCGAGCTCGAGGACGCCGCACAGGCGCTCGCGCGGCGCGAACCGGCGGAGAGCCGCTACGCCGCGGCGCTCGAGCGGTTCCTCGCGCTCGGCGGCGGCGACTTCGAGGCGCGCGCTCGGGTCACCTGCGCCGAGCTCGGCCTCGACGTCGAGCTCGACCGGCCCTCGTCCGTGCTCTCGGGCGGAGAGGCGGCGCGCGCCGCGCTCGCCTCGATCCTGCTCTCGCGCTTCGACCTGCTCCTGCTCGACGAGCCGACGAACGACCTCGACTTCGACGGCCTCGACCGGCTCGAGCGCTTCCTCGACGCGTACGCGGGCGCGCTCGTCGTCGTGTCGCACGACCGCGCGTTCCTCGACCGGACGGTCACGCGCATCGCGGCGATCGAGCCGGACACCGGGAGCATCCGCGAGTGGGCGGGCGGGTTCAGCGACTACGAGGCGCGCAGGAACGCCGAGCGGGCGTCCGCGTACGCGCGCTACGAGGAGGCCGAGGACCGGCGCCGGACGCTCGCCGAGCTCCTCAACCGGCGACGGACCGAGGCGCGGTCGAAAGGCGACTCGCTGGGGAAGTCGACCGGCGGCGCCGACCGCCGGGCGACGAACGCGCTCTCGACGAAGGTGCGCCAGGCGGAGCGCCTGCTGGGGCGAAACGAGCTGCCGGAGAAGCCGTTCGAGCCCTGGGAGCTCCGGCTCTCGTTCGGTCGCGCCGACCGTCCGAGCGACCGCGTGCTGACTCTCGAAGGCGCGGTCGCCGAGAGAGGCGCGTTTCGGCTCGGGCCGGTCGACGTCGACCTCACGCCGGGCGAACGGCTCTCCGTCAGCGGGCCGAACGGGAGCGGGAAGTCGACGCTGCTCGGGATGCTGCTCGGGGACGTCCCGCTCGCGGCCGGGAGCCGAACGGTCGGGCCGCGGACCACGGTCGGGGCGCTCGGGCAGGGCCGCGAGGCGTACGGGTCCGACGCGCCGCTCCTCGACGAGCTCCGTCGCGCGAACGGGTCTCGCGGCCGAGGACGCGCGGACGCTGCTCGCGAAGTTCGGACTTGGCGCGGATCACGTCGGCCGGCCCTGCTCGAGCCTCTCGCCCGGCGAGCGGACGCGGGCTCATCTCGCCGAGCTGCAGGCGCGCGCGGTGAACCTCCTCGTCCTCGACGAGCCGACGAACCACCTCGATCTCGAGGCCGTCGAACAGCTCGAGGGAGCGCTCGCGTCGTTCGAGGGCACGATCGTCGTCGTCTCCCACGACCGGCGGTTCCTGGAGACCATTCAGCCGACCCGGACGATCTCGCTGCCGTAGGGCCGGGCATGCCCGGCCCGCGCGAGGCATGCCTCGCGCCTACACCAGCGGGCACGGGCGGTGGCTATACTCCGCAGCCGCAAATGGCCGTCCCGAAACGAAAGACGTCGAAGGCGAGGCGCGACAAGCGCCGCGCGCAGCATGGGATCTCCGTCCCGCGCGTCCAGCTCTGCCCGACCTGCCGGCAGCCGAAGCGCTCGCATCGCGTGTGCCCGAACTGCAAGACGTACAAGGGCCGGGACATCGAGCCGATCCGGATCCAGGCTCCTTAGACTCCTACCCCATGCCCGTCCGCGTCGCCGTTGACGCCCTGGGAGGCGATCACGGCGCCGAGGAGATCGTGGCGGGCGCGCTCGCCGCGTCGTCCCCTGACATCCAGCCGATCCTGTTCGGGCCTGCCGGGCTCGACCCGCAGGGGCTGCCGCTCGTCGAGACCAGACAGGTCGTCGAGATGGACGACCACCCGGTGGAGGCCGTTCGCGGCAAGCCCGACTCGTCGCTCGTGCGCGCGGCGCAGGCCGTCGCGACCGGTGAGGCGGACACGGTCGTCTCGGCCGGGTCGACGGGCGCGATGCTCGCAGCGTCCCTCCTCCACATCCGCCGGCTGGCGGGCGTCCACCGCCCCGCGATCGCAGTCGTCCTGCCGGCGCGGCAGCGCCCGAGCGTCCTCATCGACGCGGGCGCGAACGCCGACGCGCGGCCCGAGCACCTGCTCCAGTTCGCGCACATGGGCGCCGTCTTCGCGCACGAGATCCTCGGCGCGGTCGAGCCCGAGGTGCGGCTGCTGTCGATCGGCGAGGAGGACGAGAAGGGGAACCAGCTGACTCTCGATGCGAATGCGCTCCTGCGCGCGAGCTCGCTGGGGTTCGCCGGGAACACGGAGAGCCGGCGGCTGCTCGAGGGCGACGCGGACGTGGTCGTCACCGACGGCTTCACGGGAAACGTCGCGCTGAAAGCGATCGAGGGGACGATCAGGAGCATCCTCCAGTCGTTGCGCGCCGAGCTCGAATCCACGCCGCGCGGACGGCTCGGAGGTCTGCTCATCCGCCCCGCTGCGCGACGCGTTCGCGAGCTCCTCGACCCCGAGACCTACGGCGGCGCCTACCTCCTCGGGCTGCGCGGCCTGGTCGTCATCGCGCACGGCTCGAGCTCGCGCGTCGCGATTGCCAATGCAATACGCCTGGCCGCTCGCGGGGTGGAGCACGAAGTCGTCGCGCGTCTCGAAGAGCGTCTGCCACCGGGCGTGTTAGCATCGGCGCGCTCCACGACCCCGATGGCAGAGAAGTGAGGTTTTCCAGTGGCACAGTCGCGTGAGGAGATTCTCGAGCAGGTCAAGGGCGCGCTCTCCGAGAAGCTCGGTATCGAGGAGAGCGAGATCACCGAGGAGGCGTCCTTCGAGGGTGATCTCGGCGCGGACTCGCTCGATCTGGTCGAGGTCGTCATGGACCTCGAGGAGCAGTTCGGGCTGCGGATTCCCGACGACGACGCCCGGGGGCTCACGACCGTCGGCAAGGCGATCGACTACGTCATCGCGCACCAGGAGTAGCGACACGGAAGAGACGACCGGCGGGCCCGAGAGGCTCGGCCGTCTGATCTCCGAGCTGCCGGACGGGCGGCTCAAGCAGGCGTTTACCCACGCCTCGTGGGCGGGCGACCGGGCCGCGTCGTACGAGCGGCTCGAGTTCCTCGGCGACAGCGTCCTCGAGCTCGCGATCGCCAGAACCGTCTTCGACAGGTTTGCGGATGCCTCGGAGGGGCGGCTCGCGAAGATCCGGGCACACGTCGTTTCCCGACAGAGCTGCGCAGCCGTGGCGAAGGAGCTCGACCTCGGGGCGCGTCTCCTCGAGTACGCGGGCGACATCCCCGCGGACGAGCTCCAGCGCATCTCCCGCAGCCGGAACGTGCTCGCGGCCGTGCTCGAGGCGGCGATCGCGGCGCTCTACCTCGAGCACGGCTTCGAGCAGATCGAGCCCGCGATCGTCGCCGCGTTCGAGGAGAAGATCGAGTACGCGCGCTCGAGCCACGTCGACTACAAGACCGAATTGCAAGAAGCCCTGGCGCGTTCGGGGAAGCAAGTGCACTACACCGTGCTCGAGGTCGAGGGCCCTCCGCACGACCGCCGCTTCGTGTGCGCGGCGCACGTCGCAGGCGTGCAGCTCGGCGTGGGGCGGGGGTCGACGAAGAAGGCCGCCGAGCAGGAGGCCGCGAGCGAGGCGCTGGACGAGCTCGGTGTGGTTCCCGAACCGTTCTGAGTCGCGTGGGTGCTCAGACGAAGGGCGAGATGAATCTCGCCCCTACCCTACGAGGGTCCGTCAGGGGCGAGGCATGCCTCGCCCCTCGCCCGGCCTCGGACCGTCCGCGGCGGTCGATAGCGTGCCGTCTCGGTGCACCTGAAGTCTCTCCGCATTCGCGGCTTCAAGTCGTTTCCGGACGCGCTCGAGATCGCGCTCGAGCCGGGCGTCGCCGTGGTCGTCGGCCCGAACGGGTCGGGGAAGTCGAACATCGCCGACGCCGTCGTCTGGGCCGCCGGCTCGCTGACGCCGTCGGAGCTCCGCGCGGAACGGCCCGACGACGTCCTCTTCGCCGGCGGCGCCGACCGCAAGCCCGCCGACCACTGCGAGGTCGAGCTCGTCTTCGACAACGAGGAGGGCGCGTGGCCGGAGCTCGACTTCAGCGAAGTCTCGATCGCGCGCCGCCTCGTCCGCGGCGCCGAGGGCCAGTACCTCGTAAACCGCGCCTCCGTCCGCCGGACCGATCTCGTGGAGCTGCTCGCGGACGTCGGCCTCGGCTCGGCGATGCACTCGATCGTCGGGCAGGGCAAGGTCGAGCAGGTGCTCGCGTCGAAGCCGGAGGACCGGCGCGCGTTCGTGGAGGAGGCCGCCGGGCTCGGGAAGTTCAAGCGGCGCAGGCACCGCGCGGAGCTGAAGCTCGCGCGGGTCGCGCTCCAGGTCGAACGTGCCCTCGATGTCGAGGCCGAGGTGAAGAAGCGCCTGCGCCCGCTCGCGCTCCAGGCGACCGCGGCGGAGCGCGCGGAGAAGCTCGGTGCCGAGATCGCGTCCTTGCGCGCGCGGGTCGCGCAGCTCGACCTGGGTGACGGCGAGCGCCGGCACGCGGAGGCCGAGAGCCGCCGCGAGGCCGCCGCACTGTCGCGGCGCGGCTCGCAGTCGAGGCTCGAAGCCCTTCTCGCCGACCGTGCCCGCGCCGAGGACGAGCTCTCGGACGCCGCCGGCCGGCGCGAGGCCTCGCTCGCCGCGCAGTACCGGCTCCAGGGCGGCTGCGACCGCCTGTCGATGCGCGGTGAGTCCGCTGCCGCGCTTCGCGACCGGCTCGACGCCGAGCTCGCGTCACTCGCGCCGTCCGAGACCGGAACCGTCGACGTCGCCGGCCTCGAGCGCACCGCCGCCGAGACCGCCGCCGCCGGCCGTCGCGCCGCCGCCGAGCGCGACGCTCTCGCCGAGCAGGTACGGCTCGCAGCTGAGCGCCTGCGCTCGGTGGAGCGGGTCCTCGCCGAGCAGGAGGGGCTTCCCCCTGCCGCGCGGGCGCTGGCGGAGCACGGGGCCAAGCTCGTCCTCGCCGAGCTCGAGGTGGAGGCCGGTGCCGAGCGCGCCGTCGCCGCCGCTCTCCGCGGCCGCGCGTCCGCGGTGCTGGCCGACGATCCGGAGGAGGCGCTCGCGCTGCTCGAGCGGGCGCGCGCCGAGGGTCTCGGCAGCCTCATCGTCCTGGCGGGCGGCGACTTGCAGGCGCTCGTCGGAGAGCTTCCGGTCGTCCCGCGCAGCCGCCTGCTCGACGCGCGCGTGCCCTCCGTGACGCCCGAGGGCTTCGGCTACGACCCTGACCGGCGCGAGCTCTGGTTCGCGGGCGAGACCGCCGAGGCGGTCATGCTCGAGCTGGAGGCGAGGCGGCGCGAGGTCGCGGCCGAGGCCGCCGATCTCGAGCGCCGGGCGGGCGAAGCCGCGCGCGTCGCGGAGGAGACCGCCGAGGCCGCCCGCGTGGCGGAGAACGCGTTCGGCGGCGTCCCGAGAACGCTCTCCCTCGACCGGGAGCTGCTCGAGCGCATTGCCTCCGCCGCGAGGCGCCTGAGCGACGGGATCGAGGCGGCGCTCGAGACGAGCGCCCGCTTCGACGCTCCTCTTCGAGCCCGCGTCGATGCGGGCGGGCTGAAGGCGAAGGACCTGGGCGACGAGCTCCGGCGCCTCGGCGCGGCCGAGGTCGCGCTCAGGCAGGAGCTCGAGGAGGCGACCGAGCGGACGACCGCGGCCGAGATCGAGCTCGCGCGCATCGAGGCCGAGACCGGGGAGGCGCGCCGGCGTCTCGAGGCCGCGGGAGCCGAGCCCGCGGAAGGCGACGACCGCGACGAGCTCGCCGCGCGCGCGGAGCGGCTCGAGACGCGCCGGGCGACCCTCGGGCAGGTGAACCCGCTCGCGCGCGAGGAGTACGAGGCGGAGAAGGAGCGGCTCACCGATCTTCAGGTCCAGCGCGAGGATCTCGAGCGCAGCCTCGAGGAGCTGGAACGGCTGAGAGCGGAGCTGGCGGAGACAGTGGAGCGTCGCTTCGCCGAGACGTTCGATGCGGTTGCGAAGCACTTCGAGGAGGTCGCGACGACGCTCTTCCCCGGCGGCGAGGGCCGCCTGCGCCTCGTCGAGCCGGAGACCGAGGACGGCGAGCCGGGGGTCGAGGTCGAGCTCCGACCCGCCGGGAAGCGCGTCACGCGGTTGTCCCTGCTCTCGGGCGGTGAGAAGGCGCTCGGCGCGATCTCGTTCCTGTTCGCGCTGTTCCTCGCGCGGCCGTGCGCGTTCTATCTCCTGGACGAGGTCGAGGCCGCGCTCGACGACACGAACATCGCGCGCTTCGTCGACTTGTTGCGCCGCTACTCGGACCGGGCGCAGTTCGTCGTCGTCACGCACCAGAAGCGGACGATGGAGGCCGCGGACGTGCTGTACGGCGTGACGATGGGCCCCGACGGCGTCTCGCAGGTCGTCTCGCGCCGGCTGCCGCGGCCGGCCGACCACACCGCAGAGCACGCTGCCGCGTAGAGCCGGCGACGCCGCGTAAGCTCGCCCGTCGTGAGCTACACCTGGTCAGAGCTGCTCGGCGACGAGCCGACCCCGGACGACGAGCCCGAGCGCACGGGCTTCTTCGGCCGCATGCGCGAGTCTCTCGCGAAGAGCCGCCGCGCGCTCACCGAGCAGATGGCGACCGCGGGGTTCGACCCGGGCGACGACGAGTCCTGGGAGCGGCTCGAGGAGGCGCTGATCCGCAGCGACGTCGGCGTTCCCGCCACGGCCGAGCTCGTCCGGCGCCTGGAGGCGCGCGGCGAGCTGAGCCCCTTCGAGGACGCGCTCGCGGACGAGGTCGAGGCGCTCTTTGGCGGCCCTCCCACGCTCGCGCTCGACGGCACGCCCACGGTGATCCTCGTCGTCGGCGTGAACGGAACGGGCAAGACGACGACGATCGGCAAGCTCGCGTCGAAGCTCCGCGAGCACGACCGCTCGGTGCTCGTCGGCGCGGCGGACACGTTCCGCGCAGCGGCTGAGGAGCAGCTCGAGATCTGGGCGGAGCGCGCGGGCGCCGACTTCGTCGGCTCGCCGCGCGGTGCCGACCCCGCGGCGGTCGCGTACGACGCAGTCGAGGCCGCGCGCGCCCGCGGGCACGACGTCGTGATCGTCGACACCGCCGGCCGCCTGCACACGCAGACGAACCTCATGGCCGAGCTCGAGAAGCTCCGGCGCGTGATCGCCGGCCGCATCGAGGGTGCGCCGCACGAGACGCTCCTGGTCGTCGACGCCACGACCGGGCAGAACGCCCTCCAGCAGGCGCGGCTCTTCGGAGAGACGGCTGGCGTGACGGGCGTCGCGCTGACGAAGCTCGACGGCAGCGCGCGCGGCGGCGTCGCGATCGCGATCGCCGTCGAATTGGGGCTTCCGGTGAAGCTCGTCGGCGTGGGCGAGGCCGTCGACGACCTACGCCCGTTCGACGCGCGCGACTACGCGCGTGCGCTCGTGGTCTCGGGCTAGGAGGGTTTGGCGGAATAGGTCTCGTCGTCGGGATGCCGCTGGTCGTCGCGAGGCAAGAACGCAGGGAGTGCCCGTACCAGGAAGGTACGGGTGCGACCGAGGACGCCGCATCGCGACGAGCAGCGCTTCCCCGACGGCACAGCACATATTTCGCCAAACCCTCCTAGGCCTCCAAAGGCTCTTGCAGCCGTCCGCCGGGGTCCTTACTCTGTGCCTGGGAACCCCTGCTGCGACAAGGGGAAGGAGGCTGGGAATGGCTGTCGCGATGTTGATGCACTGGGACGGGATGATCCCGGGCCAGTACGACGCTCTCATGGAGCGTCTCGAGCTGGACACGAATCCTGCCGCCGGCGAGATCCTCCACCTCGCGACCTTCACGGACGAGGGTCTCCAGGTCTACGAGGTGTGGCGGACGGAGGAGGCCTTCCTGGGCTTCCTCGAGCACAGGATGCTGCCCGTAGCTCGCGACCTCGGCCTCGGCCGGGTGCCCGACTACGAGCTCGTCCCGCTCCACCACATGTACGTCGCCGATCCGGACATGGTCGACCGGATCGGGATGATGTCAGTCCCAGCTGCGGTCGCGAGCTGGGTCGCGTGATTGCGGCCGGCGCGGTCCTCGCCGCGCCGGACGCCGATACGATCGGCCCGTGGACGACCGCGAGACCACGATCGCCTTCGGCCCCGTGGGGCTGGCGGGGTTGGCGCTCCTGCTCCTCGGGATCCTGAGGCGCAGCCGCTTCGTCGCCCTCCTCGGGCTCGGCGCCGTCGTCGCCGACGTCACCGTCGCCGAGCTCGGCGGGTTCAAGGCGATGAACGAGACGCGGCCGGAACCCGCTTCGGCCGACGACTCCTAGCCCTGTGCTCAGCGCGGAGACGTCAGTCGTCGGGTGTCCCGCTTACGAAAGCGCTGTAGATCTTCACGTTCGGGTTGCCCACGAGGATCCGGAGGCGGGTGATCTCGAACCACTTCTCCTCTCCGGGGCCCAGGTCGGCGGCGGCTCGCTTTGCAGCGCGCTGGACCGCCAGGTGGAGGTCCTTCCAGCTGCTTTGCTCGTTCCGGTCCGACCTTCCCTCGTACGACCTGCCCGGTTCTCGCAGATTGATCTGCCCCAGTTCCTCGTACTCTTCGTGGTTTCCGTTGGCCGGCATCGCCCCTCCTTCGTCCGATCCGCAGTCACGGCAACACTAGTCCGCAACCGTCTCGTGTACAACCGGGGCGACCAGCGCATCGACGCCGATCCGGGCACCCTCGCGCCCGAGCTCGGCGACACGGTCCTCGCCGAGCCGGCTCGCGAGGTCCGGGCCGTAGCGGTCGAGCACCGGTCGCTCGAAGCGGTTCACGGTCGCGTCGCCGCGTAGCGCGCCAGCTGCGCCGAACAGCCGAGCGGCGTCCTCGTACCGCCCGCTCGCGGCGGCGCAGCCGCCGAGGACGACGAGGCACTCGGCGCGGCTGCGGTCGCTGCCGAGCTCGGTGTAGACGGCGAGGCAGCGGAGGATCCGCAGCTCGGCCTCGTTCGCGTCGCCCTCGTGGAGCGCGACCTCCGCGAGCATGAAGTCTGCGGCCGCCGTGTGGAGGACGTCGCTCAGCCGCTGGGCGAGCGCGTGCGTCTCCTCGAAGGCCCTCCGTGCACGCTCGATCTCCCCGTTCTCGAACGCTGCGATCCCCAGGTTGTAGGTCGAGTTCGCGACCTGCAGAGGATCGCCGACGCTGCGGCGGAGCTCGAGCGCCTCCTCGTGCGCGGCGAGGGCGCGCAGGTGGTCTCCGCGGGCGGAAAAAACGTCGGCGAGATAGTTGAGCTGGCCCGAGATCGCTGCCGCGTCGCCAGTCTCGCGCGCGACCTCGAGCGCTTCCGAGCACAACGCCTCGGCGCGAGCCGCCTCGCCCTGCTGCAGCGCGATCCAGCCCAGCTCGCCGAGCACGAACGCGGTCTCCCGGGGCAGTTCGAGCTCCCGGAACAGCTTCAGAGCCGCCTCGAGGTCGGGGACCTCGGCGTCGAGATCGTCCTGTGCCGCCGCCTGACGCGCGGACCACCAGAGCGCATTGGCGATCACGTCCCGCGGTACGTCGTCGGTGGCCTCGGCGAGCGCGCGGGAAAGCCAGCGTCGCGCCTCCGCGATGTGGCCGCGAGCACGCCAGAAGCGCCCGAGCGCGGATACCGCACGCAGAGTCTCCTCGACCCGCCCGTTGGTGAGTGCCCACTCGAACGCGGCGCGGAAGTTGTCCAGCTCGACCTCGACTCGCTCGAGCCAACCCGCCTGCTGCGGCCCTTCGAGCTCGACCTCGGCCTGCGTTGCGAGCTCGAGGAACCGCTCGCCGTGCCGTTGGCGCAATCCGGTGAGCCGGTCTGAGGACTCGAGTCGCGCGAGCGCGTGCTCGCGTACGGTCTCGAGCATGGAGAAGCGCACGTCGCCGTCGGCGACGTCGCTCCGCAGGAGGCTCCAGGCGACGAGGGCCTCGAGGTCGCCGAACAGCGCAGGTCTCGACTCGACGAGTACCCGCAGGCCCGTGAGCGAGCATCCGCCGGAAAAGACCGCGAGCGTCTCGTGCAGCTCCCGCTGGCGATCGCTGAGCAGCGCGTAGGTCCAGTCCAGCGTCGCGCGCAGGGTGCGCTGTCGCTCCGGGAGGTCGACCGGCCCTTCCATCTCGAGCGCGAGACCGTGCTTCAGCGCCTCGAGGACCTGGGCCGGAGGGAGGATCACGAGGCGCGACGCGACGAGCTCGATCGCGAGCGGAAGCCCGTCCAGGCGGCGGCAGATCTCCTCGATCGAGCTCAGCGTGTCCTCATGGAGCACGATGCCGCGAGCCGCGGCGAGCTCGGTGAACAGCTCCGAGGCATCGTGCACCGCGAGCGGGGGGAGCGGCACGACGTGCTCCGCCGAAAGCCGGAGAGGCACCCGGCTCGTCACGAGCAGCTTCACGTCCGGCGCCGCGTCGAGCAGCTCGCGCACGTCGGTTGCAGCGCCGGGGAGGTGCTCGAGGTTGTCGAGCAAGAGGAGCGCGCCCGTGTCGGCAAGCGCCTCACCGATGCTCTCGAAAACCGTACGACCGGGCGCCTCACGAACTCCGATCGCGCGCGCGATCGTCGACGGGACGAGCTCGCGGTTCGAGATCGGCGCGAGGCCCACGAGGTGGACGGGCCGGTCCACGGCGGCCTGGCCGGCGACTTCGAGCGCGAGCCGGCTCTTGCCCGCTCCGCCGGGGCCAGTGAGGGTCACGAGCCGCACGTCGGGCCGCGTGAGCAAGGACTGGACGGCACTCAGGTCGCGAGCCCTGCCGACGAGCCGGTGGTGGAGCGTGGGAAGCGTCGCTCCGGCGAGCGTGCGCAGCGGCGGAAAGTCCTCTGCGAGCCCGTCGGCGACAAGCTGGAAGAGCGCTTGACTCTCAGGGACGTCCTTGAGCCGATGGCGCCCGAGCGGGCTGAAGGTGACGCCGGAAACGGGCTCGTCTCCGGCGACCTCACGGGTCGCCTGCGAGATGACCACCTGGTCTCCGTGGCCGGCTGCGCAGATGCGAGCGGCGACGTGGACGTCGACCCCGACGTAGCCCTCGTCGACGAGCTCCGGCTCCCCCGTGTGGAGGCCGATGCGCATTCGGAACACCCCTTCGGGCGGCCACGGCTCGGCGGCGATCGCGCGCTGCAGGTCCACGGCTGCACCGATCGCATCGCGGGCGCCGGAGAAAGCGAGGAACGCGCCGTCTCCGGCCCAGTCGACCTCGTGACCGTTCCACCGCGCGGCCGCGTCCCTGACGAGCTCCCGCAGACGCGCGCGTACAGGCCCGTAGCGCTCGCCGAGCGAGTGGAGGAGCCGCGTCGAGCCCTCGACGTCGGCGAACAGGAGCGTGACGGTGCCGACCGGAAGGCGCGCGGTGCCCTGCGTCGGGGACTCCCCACCCACGGACATGGCCCGAGTGTACGAGGGTCAGCGCGCGGAAACCATGCGTGGCCCCGGCACGACGGAGCCCCGATGACGTCGCCGGCTCAGCCGGAGGGCTGGAGTATCACCCTGTAGGCCGTGATGTGCGGGTTCCCCGCCGTGACCTCGATCTTGGCGACCTCGAGCGGCTCGTCCTTGTACTTCCCGTCTTCGATGTCCACCGCCTCTTGGGCGGCGGCGTGCATCGCCTCGAGGAAATCGGCCTCCTGCTGCTCGCCGCTCTTCAGGGATTCGCCCTCGATCGAGGTGGGCTCCCGGATCTCGTCGACGACCCACTGGCCGCCGAGGACGAGCAGCCCTCCGACGATCGACGCGATCAGCACGATGGGAACCAGCGACCGCGGCCGCAGGTTGTTCATGGGCTCGTTCATGGTGACTCCTTTTCGAGACGGGGCCCACGTGGGCCCCTCCGAAGCAGTTCTTCGGCCGCCGACGTTACTCCCGTGTGCCGATCGGGACAACCTCCGCGATGCGCCCGCTGTCCTCGAGGCCGGCGCCGCGCGCCTTGAGTTCGGCGAGGTCGCGGGCGTCGAGGGCCGACTGGAGCTCCGGCTCGAAGCGGTCGAGCACGGTCTGTTCGGCGCGCTCGGGCGGCGAGCCACGTCGAACCGTCTCTGCGGCGCCGAAGAGCTGCGCTGCCGTCTCGTAGGACTTCCGCGCGACGGCGATCCCGCCGAGGACCACGAAGCACGCGGCGCGCTCGCGAGCGTTCTCGAGTCGAGCGTAGATGGCATACGCCTCGCCGATGCTCCGCTGGGCGGAGTCGAGGTCGCCCGTTAGGAGATCGAGCACAGCGAGCATGAAGAGCTGCGGCGCGGTGTGAAGCTCCTCCCCGAGCGCGCGCGACACGGAGAGCGACTCTGCGATCGCGGCGCGCGCCCGCGCGAGGTCTCCGCTCCAGAACGCAGCGACGCCGAGGGTGTACGTGGAGGCGGAGACGAGCTCGGGATTCCCGAGCTGGCGCCGCAGGGTCACGGCCTCCTCGTGGCAGGCCAGGGCTCGCTCGTGGTCACCGGTGGCCGAGCGCACCTCACCGAGGTTGTTGAGGGCCGCCGACATGGCGCGGGTATCTCCTAGCTCGCGCGCTAGCGCGAGCGCCTCCTCGCAGAGCTGCTCGGCGCGCTGCGGGTCTCCCTGCACGAGCGCGATGAACCCGAGCTCGGAGAGCGTGAACGAGGCCTCGCGCCCCTGGCCGCACTCGCGGAACAACGCGAGCGCCTCCTCGAGCAGCGGTATCGCGGCGTCCCAGTCGCTCTGTGCGTCCGCCTGATGCGCGGCTGTCCACAGCGCGCGCGCCCGTACGAGCGGCGAGACGTGGTCGCCAGGGCTCAGCCCGAGCGAGAGCCAGCGCCGTCCCTCGGACACGTGGCCTCGCCCCCGCCAGAAGCGATGAAGCGCCGCGGCGCTGCGCAGGCCGTCCTCGACGCGCCCTGACGTGAAGCACCAGTCGAGGGCTGCTCGGAGGTTGTCGAGCTCCTGCTCGAGGCGCTCGAGCCACTCGGCCTGGTTTTCGCCCTCGAGCTCGTCCTCGGCCGCCGTCGCGAGCTCGACGAAGTGCTCCGCGTGCCGACGGCGGAGCTCCTCGAACGTCCCCTGCTCCACGGCTCGCGCGACGGCGTCCTCGCGGACCGTCTCGAGCATCGACAGTCGCAGGTCACCGTCGGACATGTCGGTGCGAACGAGGCTCCAGGCCACGAGAGCCTCGAGGTCGCGGAGGAAGCCGGTACCCGCCCGTCCCACCGCTCGCGCGTCCTCGAGCGTGCACCCGCCCGCGAACACGCTTAGCGCGTCGTGCAGCTCCCGTTGGCTCTCTTCGAGGAGGCCGTAGCTCCACGCGATCGTCGCCCGCAGCGTGCGCTGGCGCTCGGGAAGGTCGACCGGGCCTTCCATCTCGAGCGCGAGGCCCTCGTCGAGAGCCTCCAGGAGTCGGGCGGGAGGCAGCACGACGAGCCGCGCCGCGACGAGCTCGATCGCGAGCGGCAGGCCGTCGAGCCGACGGCAGATCTCCCGCACGGACTTCGTCGTGTCTTCGCGCAGGACGACCCCGCGGGCGGCCGCGAGCTCGACGAAGAGCGTCGCCGCGTCGCCCGTCGACAGCGGGTTCAGGGGATGCACGTGCTCGCCGGAGAGCCGGAGCGGCGTGCGGCTCGTCGCGAGCACGTCGAGGTCGGGCGTCAGGGCGAGCAGGGTCGCGACATCGTGGGCGGCGGGCGCGAGGTGCTCGAGGTTGTCGAGGAAGAGCAGCGTGCGCGTGCCGTGCAGGGTGTCCGCGATGGTCTCGGCCAGGGGGCGACCCGAGGACTCGCGTGCCCCGACCACGCTCGCGACCTCCGTGAGCACGAAGCTCGGGTCGGAGACGGGCGCGAGGCCGACCAGCTGCACCGGGCGCTCCCGGGCCGCACCCGCCGCCGCCTCCAGCGCCAGCCGGCTCTTCCCGGCGCCGCCCGGCCCCGTGATCGTCACGAGCCGCACGTCCGGGCGGGCGAGCAGCTCCTCGATCCGGGCGAGGTCGCGCTGCCGACCGACGAGGCGGTGGTGGAGCGTGGGCAGCGTCGCGCCGCCGAGCGTGCGCGGGGGAGGAAACGACTCGGTGATGCCCTGCGCGACGAGCTGGTGCAGGCTCTCCGGCTCGGCGATGCCCTTCAGGCGGTGCCGCCCAAGGTCGATCGTCTCGTAGCCCGCGTCCGCGACGAGGTCGCGCGTCAGCTGCGAGACGAGGATCTGTCCGCCGTGCGCGACATCGCAGATGCGGGACGCGCGGACGACGTCGATGCCGACATAGCCCTCGGGGTCGAGCTCGGGCTCGCCCGTGTGCAGACCCATACGCACGTGCACGCGCAGGCCGTCGGGCCACGTCTCCGCGGCCAGCGCCCGCTGCGCCTCGATCGCGGCGGTTGCAGCGTCGGCGGCGGATCGGAAGACGACCATGAACGCGTCGCCCTGGGTATCCACCTCGACGCCGCCGCCCGCCCCGAATGCAGCGCGGAGCAGGCTTCGATGCCGGTGCTGGACCTCCGTATAGCGCCCACGGAGCGTCCGCAGGAGCTGCGTCGAGCCTTCGATGTCGGTGAAGAGCAGGGTGACGGTGCCTTCCGGCAGGTCCGCGCGAGCCACGTGCCCTTTCACCGCGCGAGTGTAGGAGCCTTACGGCCGCGCGTCCACGTGCGGATCGGCACGAAACCCCTGCGTACACTTGTGCGGCCCGTGTTCGACACACTCTCCGACAAGCTCCAGGCGACGCTCGGCGGCCTCGGCCGCGGCGGTCGCCTCGACGAGGAGTCGGTCTCGAAGGCGATGCGCGAGATCCGCCTCGCGCTCCTCGAGGCCGACGTCGACTTCGAGGTAGCCAAGAGCTTCACGCAGTCTGTGAAGGAGCGTTCGCTCGGCGCGGACGTGACCAGAAGCCTCACGCCGGGCCAGGAGGTCGTGAAGATCGTGCACGAGGAGCTCACGACCCTCATGGGCTCGGGCGACTCGCGGCTCGCGTTCGGGCGGCCGCCGACCGTGATCCTGCTCGCGGGCCTCCAGGGCTCGGGGAAGACGACCGCCGCCGCCAAGCTGGCGCTGCTCCTGCGCAAGGAGGGCAAGCGCCCGGCGCTCGTCGCCGCCGATCTCCAGCGCCCGGCCGCGGTCGAGCAGCTGAAGCAGCTAGGCAAGCAGATCCAGGTCCCGGTCTACGCGCTCGAGCCGGAGGACGCGGTCGCGGCTGCTCGCGAGGGGCTCGACGCGGCTCGCAAGGACGGCCTCGACGTCGTGATCCTCGACACCGCAGGCCGGCTGCACGTCGACGAGGAGCTGATGGACGAGCTCGCGCGCGTCCGCGACGCGACGAAGCCCGCGAACGTCCTCCTCGTGCTCGACGCGATGACGGGCCAGGAGGCGGTGAACGTCGCAGTCGCGTTCCAGGAGCGGATCGCGTTCGACGGCGTCGTGCTCACGAAGCTCGACGGCGACGCGCGCGGCGGCGCGGCCTTGTCCGTGCGCGCGGTCACCGGCCGGCCGGTGAAGCTCGCGTCGGTGGGGGAGAAGCTCGACCAGCTCGAGTACTTCCACCCCGACCGCATGGCCTCGCGGATTCTCGGCATGGGCGACGTGCTCACGCTGATCGAGAAGGCCGAGGCCGCGGTCGAGCTCGACGAGCAGGAGGAGATGGAGCGCCGGATCCGGTCGGGCGAGTTCACGTTCGACGACTTCCTCGCGAGCTACCGCATGCTCAGGCGCATGGGCCCGCTGCAGGGCGTTCTCAAGCTCGTCCCCGGCCTCGGCAAGCAGCTCCAGGGAGTCGACGTCGACGAGAAGCAGCTCGCGCGCGTCGAGGCGATCGTCCTCTCGATGACGCCGCAGGAGCGCGCGCTGCCGCACGTCATCAACCCTGGAAGGCGCCGCCGGATCGCCGCGGGAAGCGGGACCTCGATCGACGAGGTGAACAAGCTCATGGCCGCCCGCAAGCAGATGGCGAAGATGATGAAGCAGATGGGGAAGGGCAAGATGCCCGCCTTTCCCGGCGTTCCGCCCGGACAGGCTAGATAACCTTTCTCGTTTCCTCGAACGAGAAAGGCAACAGATGGCTGTACGGATCAGGCTGACGCGGGTCGGCTCGAAGAAGAACCCGATCTACCGCGTCGTCGTCGCCGACTCGCGCTCGCCGCGGGACGGCCGCTTCATCGAGATCATCGGGCGCTACAACCCGCAGACGGACCCGTCGACGATCGAGCTCGACGAGGCCAAGGTCAAGGACTGGATCGCGAAGGGCGCACAGCCGAGCGAGCCGGTCTCGCGGCTGATGAGGGCCGTCGGCATCAGCAGTGGCTGAGCTGCTCGAATGGGTCGCGCGCCGGCTCGTCGACGAGCCTGACGCCGTCCGCGTCGAGACCGAGGAGCGGGAGGACGCGATCGTCTTCCATCTCCACGTCGCAGAGGCGGATGTCGGGAAAGTGATCGGGCGCCAGGGCCGCATGGCGCGCGCGCTCCGGAGCATCGTCCGCGCCGCGGGCGCCCGCGCGGACGAGCGCTATCTCCTCGAGATTGCCGGCTGACGGACAGCAAGACCTCGTCCTCGTCGGGCGGGTTGGACGCCCGCACGGGCTGGACGGGGCGTTCGTCGTCGAGCACGCGAGCGAGGACGCGAGCCGATTCGCGGTCGGCGCGACGCTCGTCGTCGGAGGCGAGCCGGCGACCGTCGTCCTCTCACGCCGCGTCGGGGGCGGCCGGCCTGCGATCAAGCTCGACCGGCGCGTCGAGCGCGGGGCGGAGCTGCACGTCCCGCGCGGAGACCTCCCGCCGCCCGAGGAGGGTTCCTACTACGTCTCCGACCTCCTCGGCCTCGAAGCGCTGGAGGAGGGAGGCGCCCGCCTCGGCGTCGTCGCCGACGTCCTCCCGGGCGTCGCGAACGACGTGCTCGAGCTCGACACGGGAATCCTGCTGCCGCTCGTCGAGGCGTGCGTGCTCGAGGTCGACCTCGAGCGCCGCCGGGTTCTCGTCGCACCTGGTTTCGCAGGCGACCGGTAACCTCGTTTTCGCCTTGCGCCTCGACGTCTTCACCCTGATTCCGGACGCTTTCGCATGGGTCCACGAGCGCCGTCCCGTGGCCGCCGTGCTGGGTACGGAGCTCGACCTGCGGATCTTCAACTACCGCGACTCGACCCCGCTCAGCGCCGGTCAGGTCGACGACGAGCCGTACGGCGGCGGGCCGGGGATGGTGCTCCGCGTGGACGTCGTCGCGGCCGCGTTCGAGGCGGTCTACGGCGGCGTCCCCGACCACCGCGTCGTCGCGCTGACCCCGGCCGGACGGCAGCTCGACCAGGAGCTCGTCGAGGAGCTCGTCGCAGAGCCCGAGCTCACGCTGCTCGCTGCGCGCTTCGAGGGCTTCGACCAGCGCATCCTCGACCACCTGTGCACGGACGCCATCTCGATCGGGCCGTACGTGCTCTCGGGAGGCGAGATCCCGGCGCTCGCGGTCCTCGACGCCGTCGCGCGACGGCTCCCGGGCGCCTTGACCGAAGGCTCGGGCGACGAGGAGAGCTTCTCGCATGCGTTGAACGGGGGGATCGAGTACCCGCACTACACGCGCCCGGCGGAGTTCCGCGGCTGGGCGGTGCCCGACGTCCTGCTCTCGGGCGACCACGCCCGCATCGAGGGCTGGCGCCGCGAGCGCGTGCGGAGCGTTACGTGAGCGAGCTCGAAGAGCGGGAGCGCGCGGAGGCCGAGGCGCTCCAGGAGCTCGCCGAGCTGGACGGTCGCGAGCGGCCGGCGCCGCCGTTCTCGTGGCCCGTCGCGGAGCTCCACGAGGAGCCTCGCGTACCGCCGCCGGCGCCACCCTTCTCCTGGCCGATCCCCGACGACGAGGAGAAGCACGAGTTCCACCATCCGCTGGATCGCGTCACCGGCAGGCTTCCGCGGCGGGTCCGGATCGTGGTCGACTGGGTCGTCACGATCGTCGGCGCGATCGCGATCGTGCTCGCGATCAAGGCCTGGGTCGTGAACCCGTATCGGATCCCCTCGTCGTCGATGGAGTCGACCCTCCACTGTGCGCGCCCGGCTGCGGGCTGCGAGTCGCGGTTCTCCGACCGCGTGCTCGCGAACCGCTTCATCTACCGCTTCACCGACCCGGAGCGCGGCGACATCGTCGTGTTCGAGACCCCGCCGCAGGCGCGGGCGAAGTGCGGTGCGGGAGGGACGTTCGTGAAGCGCATCATCGGACTCCCCGGCGAGACGGTGCAGATGAGGCTGCGTCGCGGCTCCGCCTACGTCTACATCGACGGCCGCCCGCTGCCCGAGCCGTACATCGAGCCGGACCGCCGCGACATCGGCCCGGAGGAGCGCTTCCGCGTGCCGCAGGGCCAGTACTTCGTCATGGGCGACAACCGCTCGCAGTCGTGCGACTCGCGCGTCTGGGGCTCGGTGCCCCAGGAGAACCTGATCGGGCCGGTCTTCATGACCTACTGGCCGCCGAACCGGATCTCGTTCTTCTAGCCTCTAGCCGGCCCATGGAGGACGCGCCGAAGCCGGTCCCGCCGCCGGCGCCGCCCTTCTCCTGGGAGGCGGCGGAGCCGAATGACGGGCTGCACCACCCGCTCGACCGCGTGACGGGCCGCCTGCCGCGGCGCGTGCGGATCGTCGTCGACTGGGTGGTCACGATCGTCGCGGCGGTCGGGATCGTGCTCGCGATCAAGGCCTGGGTCGTGAACCCGTACCGGATTCCCACCCCGTCGATGGAGCCGGCGCTCCACTGCGCACGCCCGATTGCGGGCTGCGAGGGGCGGTTCTCCGACCGCGTGCTCGCAAACCGCTTCATCTACCGGTTCACCGATCCCGCGCGCGGAGACGAGGTCGTCTTCGAGACGCCGCCCGCCGCGGCCGAGGAGTGCCCGCCGGGAGGGACGTTCGTGAAGCGGATCATCGGCCTTCCCGGCGAGACGGTGCAGATCCGGCTTCAGCGAGGCGTCCCGTACGTGTACATCAACGGGGAGCGGCTGGACGAGCCCTACCTCGAGGCCGACCGCCGCGGCACCGCCGAGCCGTCGACCTACGACGTTCCGGAGGGCCAGTACTTCGTGATGGGGGACAACCGCGCGCACTCGTGCGACTCCCGCGACTGGGGCACGGTGCCCGAGGACAACCTGATCGGGCCGGTCTTCATGATCTACTGGCCGCCCAACCGCATCTCCTTCCACTAGGAGCCGCGAGACGGTATCCGCTAGCATTTCCGCCCGGCCGCCGGCCGCTCCTTCCGATGAACGCGACGATCGAGAGCCTCGAGCAGCGCAACATGCGCACGGACCTGCCTCAGTTCAAGGCAGGCGACACCGTGCGCGTGCACTTCAAGGTGATCGAGGGCCAGCGCCAGCGCATCCAGGTCTTCGAGGGCATCGTGATCAAGCGGCAGGGCTCCGGCTTCCGAGAGACCTTCACCGTGCGCAAGCAGTCCTTCGGCGTCGGCGTCGAGCGCACGTTCCCCCTCCACTCGCCGAAGATCGAGAAGCTCGAGGTCGCCGCGATCGGCGACGTGCGACGCGCAAAGCTCTACTACTTGCGCAAGAGAGTGGGGAAGAAGGCGCGCGTCCGCGAGCTCCGACAGAGCTAGCGTCTATCCTCGGCCGGTGGCTCGTTCGAGCGGCCAGCGGCTTCTCACGCACGATCGCAAGCTCGGCGTCCGCTTCGTCGCGGGCGCGGACGAGGCGGGGCGTGGCTCGCTCGCAGGGCCGCTCGTCGTCGCGGGCGTGTTGCTCGACTACGAGCGACTGCGCGGGCATTGCGTCCGGCCGCTCACGACCCTGAACGACTCGAAGCAGCTCACGCACGAGGAGCGCGAGGCGCTCTTCCACGGAGTCGTCGGCTGTGCGAGCCGGATCAGTGTGCGCTTCGTGTCGCACGGCGAGATCGACCGCTCGGGGCTCCACCGCTCCAACCTCGCTTGCCTGCGCGCCGTCCTCGCCGACCTGCATCCGCCGGCCGAGGCGTGTCTCGTCGACGGCTTCCGCCTCGGTCCCACCGCTCCTCCGCACCGGGCGATCGTCGACGGCGACTGCCGGAGCGCGGCGATCGCGGCGGCGTCGATCGTCGCGAAGGTCGTGCGTGATCGCGTGATGCGGCGGCTCGACGCGCTGTACCCGCGCTACGGGTTCATGTCGCACGTCGGCTACATCACGCCGGCCCACTCCGCGGCCGTGCGGGCGTTCGGGCCGTCCGACGTCCATCGCCGCTCGTTCCAGGCGCGCTGCTACCAAGACGCGGCTGCGTGAATCGCGGCGAGCGCCGCGCGCTTCTCCACTATCGGCTGCGCGGGTATCGGCTCCTCGACGCGAACGCGCACGCGGGCGGGTACGAGATCGACCTCGTCCTGCGGCGCGGCAGACGGGTGGTGGTGGCGGAGGTGAAGGAGAAGGGCGGCTCCGGGTTCGGCCATCCACTCGAGATGGTCGACGAGGAGAAGGCTCGGCGTGTCCGCGTGGGGGCGAGCGCGTGGCTCGCGGCGCATCCGGAGGTCGCGGGCCTGGAGGTCGCGCTCGAAGCGGTGGCGGTGCGGGGCCGGCGGGTCGAGCGGGTGCCGCTGACGTAGGACCTCGGACCGGCCCGTCGAAGGAGCGCTCGTGGCTCCGACGCAGGCTGCCCTCTACGACGAGCTCTCGTCCGGCGACCTCCACCTGTCGTGGTCGGAGAAGGAGCTTCCCGAGCGCGAGCGGACGAAGCACGTCCACCGGCTGCACCCGTACCTCGGCAAGTTCGTCCCGCAGCTCGTCGAGGCGCTGCTCGGCCGCTATGTGCGGCCGGGGGGACGCGTCCTCGACCCGTTCGCGGGCTCCGGGACGACCCTCGTGCAGTCGCTGGAATCGGGTTACGACGCGGTCGGCGTCGACGTCGCGGCGTTCAACTGCCTGTTGATGCGGGTCAAGACCGCCGGCTACGACGCGTTCGGCCTCGAGAGCGAGCTGCGCGACGCCCTTTCGCGCCGCGGGCGCTCCACCGAGCGGCCGCGCGGCTACCTCGCCGAGTGGTACGCGCCGCGAGCCGCCGCCGAGCTCCTCCACTTCCGAACGCTGCTCGAGGAGTACGAGCACGCGGACGTCCTCAGAATCGTGCTCGCGCGCGCGGCGCGTTCCGCCCGCCGCACGACCCACTTCGACCTCGAGTTCCCGCAGGCGCCGCAGCTCGAGCCGTACTGGTGTCACAAGCACCGTCGCACGTGCCGCCCCGTCGAGGAGGCCGACAAGTTCCTCGGCCGCTACCTGCTCGACACGCTCGACCGGATCAAGGCGTTTCAGCGCGTGCGCGACCGGAAGCGCGCGGCCGAGGTCGTCCACGGCGACGCACGGCACGTCGCGCTCGAGGGCCCGTTCGACGCCGTCCTCACCTCGCCGCCGTATCCGGGGCTCATCGACTACCACGAGCAGCACCGGTACGCGTACGAGCTTCTCGGGCTGGACGACCGCCGCGAGCGCGAGCTCGGCGCCGCAGCGCGCGGGACGAGTCGGGCCGCGGTCGAGGAGTACACGGTCGGAATATCGGAAGTGCTGCGCCGCTGCGCGGAGTCGCTCCGGCCCGGCGCCCCCGTGCTCGTCGTCGTGAACGACCGCCGCCAGCTCTATCCGGAGATCCTCGAGCGCAGCGGCCTCCGCCTCGTAGAGCGCCTCGAGCGGCACGTGAACCGGCGCACCGGCCGCCGCTCGGGCGAGTACTTCGAGTCGATCCTGGTCGCGCAGAAGTCGTAACGCCCTCGGCTCGAACTTTCGACCCGCATCGTTTCGACCCGCCGTACCCTCGAGAGGGTGCTCGCTCGCGCGGTCACCCACGCGCTCGTGGGCCTCGAGCCTCGGAAGGTCGAGGTCGAGGCGCACCTGCAGCTGGGCGTGCCGGGGTTCGCGATCGTCGGGATGGCCGACCGCGCCTGCCAGGAGGCGAAGCATCGGGTTCGGAGCGGCGTCATGTCCGCCTCGCTCGAGTGGCCGCTGAACCGGAGGATCACCGTGAACCTCGCTCCGGCCGCGCTGCGCAAGGAGGGCTCGGGCTTCGATCTCCCCATCTCGCTTGCCGTTCTCGCCGCGACGCGCCAGCTCCCTCCCGAGCGGCTGGCGCAGCACGCGGCCGTGGGCGAGCTCGGGCTGGACGGGCGGATCCGGCCGGTCGCGGGAACGCTCGCCGTCGCAGAAGGCGCGCGTCTCGCCGGTCTCGAGCGTGTCGTCTGCGCCGCCGAGTCGGCTCCCGAGGCCGCACTCGCGGGCGTCGAGCCGATTCCCGTCCAGCATCTCGGCGAGGCGGTCGCGTACCTGCGCGGCGAGATCGATGCGCCGGCGTTCGACCCGCTCTCGGCCGAGGAGCTCGAGCCGCCGCCCGTCTCGGATCTCGCCGACGTGCGCGGGCAGGAGCGGGCTCGCCGTGCGCTCGAGATCGCCGCGGCAGGCTCGCACAACCTCCTGCTCCAGGGGCCGCCCGGCACGGGCAAGACGATGCTCGCGCGCCGGCTGCCGGGGATCCTGCCGCCGCTTCGGCGTCAGGAGTCGCTCGAGGTGACCAGGATTCACTCGGTCTGCGGGCTGCTCCCGCCTTCGCGCCCGCTGATCACCGTCGCCGCCGTTTCGCGCTCCGCATCACGGCGCGTCGGCGCCCGCCGTCGTCGGCGGAGGCCCGAGCCCGCGCCCGGGAGAGGTCTCGCTGGCTCATCGCGGGGTCTTGCTCCTGGACGAGCTGCCCGAGTTCCCGCGCTCGGTGCTCGAGGCGCTCCGGCAGCCGCTCGAAGACGGCGTGGTGGCCGTTGCGCGGGTGGGCGGGCATGCGCTCTTCCCCGCGCGCTTCCAGCTCGTCGGGACGATGAACATGTGCCCGTGCGGCGCGCGCGGCGACCCGGCGGTCGAGTGCCGGTGCAGCCCCCAGCGGCTCGCTGCGTACCGGGAGAAGCTCTCGCGCGCGCTCCTCGACCGCTTCGACCTCGCGGTGGCGATGCCGCGCCCGCGCGCTGCGGAGCTCGCCGCGCCTCCGGGCGAGGGCTCCGCGCCGGTCCGAGCCCGCGTCGAGGCTGCACGCGGGCGCTTGGCGACAGCGATGCCGCGGCGCACCGAGGCCGCGTCCGAGCTCCTGTCGAATGCGGTCGAGCGCCTGCCCCTCTCGGGCCGCGGCCGAGTGCGGGTCGCCCGGGTCGCGCGCACGATCGCCGCGCTCGCAGGTGCGGCCGACGTCGAGCCGGCGCACGTCGCGGAGGCCCTCTCGTACCGGATGCCCGCCTCGTGAGCGAGATCCGCCGGCTGCGGCGGCGCGACACCGCGTTTCCCGGCCTTCTCGGCGCGATCCACGATCCGCCCCCGGCGCTCTTCCTGCGCGGCTCCGCTCCCGAGGGATTGCTCGAGCGACCGGCAGTCGCGGTCGTCGGCGCGCGGTCGTGCTCGGCCTACGGCCGCTCGGTCGCGCGGACTCTCGGACGCGAGCTCGCCGCGGCCGGTCTCGTCGTCGTCAGCGGGATGGCACGCGGAATCGACGGAGAGGCCCACCGGGGAGCGCTCGAGGCAGGGGAGACCGTCGCGGTGCTCGGCTGCGGCATCGACCGTGACTACCCGGCCGCACACGCGGAGCTCGCCCGCAAGATCTGCGAGCGCGGCCTCGTCGCGTCGGAGTACGAGCCCGGGGTCGAGCCCGCTCCCTGGCGTTTCCCGGCCCGGAACCGGATCATCGCCGGGCTCTGTCAGGCGACGGTGGTCGTCGAGGCGCGGGAGCGGAGCGGCGCCCTCATCACCGCCGACTTCGCGCTCGAGGAGGGGCGCGAGGTGCTCGCGGTTCCCGGCGAGATCACGTCCGCGCTCTCGGCGGGCACGAATGCGCTCCTCCGCCTCGGGGCGACCCCGGTGACGAGTGCGGCAGACGTGCTCGAGAGCTTCGGGCTCGAGCCGGCCGAGCCCGATGCGGCCCCCCTTGGCGAGGCGGCGGCGACCCTGCTCGAGCACCTCCGCGACCGGGCGCTGACCGCGGACGAGCTCGTGCGGTCCGCCGGCGTCGACCCGGCTGCGGCTTCGGCGGCGCTGATGGAGCTCGAGCTCGCGCGCAGGGTCGCGCTCGAGGACGGGGTCTACCGCGTCTCGGCCTAGGGGACGACGGTCGTCTGCGCCGAGACCGCGGTCGCCGACCCGGCGTCGTCCCTGCCCATCACGGCGACGCGGATCGTGAAGCTCGCGTCGGCTGCGCTGGGTGCGTACACGTGGGCCGTCGCTTTGCCAATCTCGACGCACGCGCTGCTGGTCGCGTCGCCGTGCGCTGTCAAGGGACGCTCAGGGACGGCAGCGGGCTAGGATCGCATGCCGTGCCGAGCGTCTCGTACTGGCTCTCTGAGCCACATGATCCGCTGCCCGTGCGGCGTCTCGACGGCCCGCCCGACGTCGCAGTCGTCGGCGGAGGCATCACCGGCTGTTCATGCGCGCTGGCGCTCGCCGAGGCGGGGTTGCGCGTTCGCGTGTACGAGGCGCGCGAGATCGCCGGCGGCGCGAGCGGGCGTAACGGCGGGTTCGCTCTCCGGGGCGGCGCGGCGCCGTATCCGGTCATCGTCGACTCGATCGGGCGCGAGGCGGCCGCGGGACTCTGGCGGTGGACCGAGGACGCCGTCGCGGCGCTGGCTGCGGCCGCCGGAGACGCGTTTCGGCCGAGCGGGAGCCTGCGCCTTGCGGCGGACGAAGAGGAGCGCGACGAGCTCGAGGCCGAGTACGAGGCGCTGCGTGAGGACGGCTTCGCCGCCGAGTGGCGGGATGTGCTTCCGCCTCCGCTCGCGGGCCGGTATCCGGCAGCGATCTTCCATCCGCCCGACGGCGTGCTGCAGCCTGCGCGTCTCGTCCGGCGGCTCGCCGCGCGTGCGGCGAACGCCGGGGTCGAGATCCGCGAGCACACGAGGGTCCGCTCACGGGAGGAGACGGGGGCGGAGACGGTCGTCGTCGCGACCGACGGGTACCCGAGCGGGCTCCTCGGCGGGCTCGAAGGGCTCATCGTCCCCACGCGCGGGCAGGTGATCGCCACCGAGCCGGTGCCCGAGCGGCTCTTCGAGATTCCGCACTACGGCCGCCACGGCTTCGACTACTGGCACCAGGCGCCGGACGGCCGCATCGTCGCGGGCGGCTTCCGCGACGTCTCGCTCCAGGACGAGTTCACCGCCGACGAGGTGACGACGCCCGTCGTGCAGGCGGCGCTCCAGGCGTTCGTCGAGTCGCTCCTCGGCCGGCCCGTTGCGGTCGAGCACCGCTGGGCGGGGATCTTCGGCATGGTCTTCGACTTCCTCCCGGTCGTGGGGAGGGTTCCGAGCGAGAACGGCCTCTGGGTCTCCGGCGGCTATTCCGGGCACGGCAACGTGCTCGGGTTTCGCATGCGGCAGGCTCGTCGCGCGCGCGATCCTCGGCGACCGCGACCCGCTCCTCGACCTCTTCGAGCCGCAGCGGCTGCTCGTCGCGTGAGCGACGGAGGCATGCGGTAGCAGCTCAGAGGTCGATCGCAGGCAGGTCGAGCGCTGCCGCTTTCGCGAACGCAGCCTTCGCGATCGCGAGGTCCTGAATCGCGAGGCCGGTCGAGTCGAAGAGGGTCACCTCCTCGTCGTCGCGACGCCCCTCGGCCGCGCCGGTGAGCACGGCGCCCAGCTCGATCACGTCGTCGCGTGTCACCCGGCCCGCCTCGACCGCGGCCGCGAGCTCGCCGCCGTGGCTCGCCTGCTCCCAGTCGTCGCAGAAGAGGCGTGCGCGGGAGAGCTCCGCGAGCGCGACCTCGGCCTTGCCGGGCCCGTCTGCGCCCATGAGCGAGACATGCTGGCCGAGGCGCAGCGCTCCGTCGCCGTACAGCACCTCGTAGCCCGGGGTGACCGTCGCGACGACGTCACATGCGAGCGCCTCCTCCACGCTCGCTGCGACCTCGGCGCCGAGCTCCTCGGCGACGGCACGGCGCCGCGTCTCGTCGACGTCCCAGACGAGCGGTGTTCGGCCGCGCGCGACGAGCATGCGGACCGTCTCGGCGCCGTTCACGCCGGCGCCCACGACCGCCCACGAGGAGGCGTCCTCGCGAGCCAGCGCGTCGCCGGCGAGCACCGCCGCGGCCGCGGTCCGAAGCGCAGTGACCGCGGCCGCATCCAGAATCGCCAGCAGACGTCCGTCCTCCGCGTCCGAGAGCAGCACGAGACCGGTGACCGTCGGTAGCCCGCGCGCGGGATTCCCGGGGAACGACGTGACCCACTTCAGCAGCGCGTGCCCGCCGCCGAGCGCGGGCATCGCGCGGAAGTCTCCCGCCGGGATAGTTCGTGACGTAGACCTTCGGCGGCATCGACCACTCGCCACGCGCGTGGGCGACGAACGCGTCTCGCACAGCGTCGTACGCCTCCTGCAGGTGAGACGGCAGCACGGACGTCTGCCGCGCGGAAGACGGTGATCGACCGAGGGCGAGGCAAGCCTCGCCCCTACTGCGCCTTCACGGCCGCGACGAGCTTCAGCACCGAGTCCTTCGCGTCGCCGAAGAGCATCGTCGTCTTCGGGTCGAGGTAGAGCTCGTTGTCGATGCCTGCGAAGCCCGGGTTCATCGAGCGCTTGAGGACGACGATGCTCGCGGCCTTGTCCACGTCGAGGATCGGCATCCCGTAGATCGGGCTCCCCGGGTCGCTCCGCGCGGCCGGGTTCGTGACGTCGTTCGCGCCGATGACGAGGACGACGTCGGTCTGCGGGAACTCCGGGTTGATCTCGTCCATCTCGAAGAGCTGCGGGTACGGGACGTTGGCCTCGGCGAGGAGGACGTTCATGTGCCCCGGCATCCGCCCCGCGACCGGGTGGATCGCGTACTTGACCTCGACGCCGGCGCTCCTCGAGCACGTCGGCGAGCTGCCGGACGTCGTGCTGCGCCTGCGCGACCGCCATCCCGTAGCCCGGCGCGACGATCACCTTGCGCGCGAAGGAGAGCTGCACCGCGACGTCCTCGGGCGTGGTCGCGCGTACCGTGCGGCCGTCGTCGGCCGCGCGCGCCGCTCCCGCGACCGTCTGCACCTGGCCGAACGCGCCGAAGAGGACGTTCGCGACCGAGCGGTTCATCGCCTTCGCCATCAGCAGCGTGAGCAGCGTCCCGGCCGCGCCGACGAGCATGCCGGAGACGATGAGCACGGTCGAGTCGAGGACGAAGCCCGTCGCCGAGGCGGCGAGGCCGGTGAACGCGTTCAGGAGCGAGATGACGACGGGCATGTCCGCGCCGCCGATCGGGAGCACGAACATGACGCCGAACACCAGCGCGAGCGCGATGAGCGCGTACAGCACCCACTGCTCCTCGACCCCGGCGATCGCCGCGATCCCGAGCGCCGACGCCGCGCCGAGCACCGCGATGTTCACGATGTTCTGCGCCGGAAAGACGATGGGGCGCCCGCTGACGAGCTCCTGCAGCTTCGCGAACGCGACCACCGAGCCCGCGAACGAGATCGAGCCGATGAGCGCCGAGAGGACGATCGAGATCGTCTCGTCCCAGACCGGGTCCGTCGACGTTGTGCCACTCGGAGAGCGCGACGAGTGCGGCCGCGCCGCCGCCGACGCCGTTGAAGATCGCGACCATCTGCGGCATCGCGGTCATGCGCACGTTGCGCGCGCCGACGAGGCCGACGACGCTGCCGATCACGAGCCCGACGACGATCAGGGCCCAGTTCTCGATCCCTTCGAGCAGCAGCGTCGTCGCGATCGCGACCAGCATCCCCGCGCCGCCGACCCAGTTCCCCTTCCGCGCGTGCCTCGGCGAGGACAGGAACTTCAGCGAGACGACGAAGCAGGCGATCGTGACGAGGTAGAGGAGGCCGACGACGTCGGGATCGGAGATCACTCGTGCGGCTCCTTCTCCTGCTTCGGCTCCGGCCGCCGCTTGAACATCCCGAGCATCCGGTCGGTGACGAACCAGCCGCCGACGACGTTCGCGGTCGCGAGCACCAGCGCAGCGAAGCCGACGACCTTCGTGAACGTGTCGTCGGCGCCGCCGAGGACGAGGATCGCGCCGACGATCACGATGCCGTGGATGAAGTTCGCGCCCGACATCAGCGGCGTGTGCAGCATCGTCGGCACCTTCGCGATGACCTCGAAGCCGAGGAACGCGGCGAGGACGAGGATCGTCAGCTCGATGATCGAGCGGAAGCTCGGTCACGTCTTCTCCCTCGTGACGCAGGCGCCGGCGGTGATCTCGTCCTCCCAGTCGAGGTTCAGCTCGCCACCGGGCGCGAGGTGCTGGAGGAGCGCCGCGACGTTGCGCGAGTAGAGCTGGCTCGCGTGGAAGGCCATCAGCGAGGGGAGGTTCGTCGTGCCGTCGATCGTGACGCCGTGCGTGGTCGACGACCTCGCCGGGTCGCGTCAGCTCGCAGTTGCCGCCGGTCTCGGCGGCGACGTCGACGACCACCGAGCCGGGGCGCATGCGCTCGACGGCGGAGGCGGGGATCAGCTTCGGCGCAGGGCGCCCGGGGATCGCCGCGGTCGTGACGACGACGTCGAAGTCGGGGATCCGCTCCTCGAGCGCGGCCTGCTGCTGTGCCTGCTGCTCGGCGCTGAGCTCGGTCGCGTAGCCGCCTTCGGTCTCCTCCGCCCGGACGCCGAGCTCGAGGAACGTCGCGCCGAGGCTCTCGACCTGCTCCTTCACGGCCGGGCGGACGTCGAAGGCCGAGACGACGGCGCCGAGCCGGCGGGCGGTCGCGATCGCCTGGAGGCCGGCGACCCCTGCGCCGATCACGAGCGCGCGCACGGGGGCGATCGTGCCGGCGGCGGTCATCAGCATCGGGAAGAGCTTCGGCACGCGGTCGGCGGCGAGCAGGACGGCCTTGTAGCCCGAGACGGTGGCCTGCGAGGAGAGCGCGTCCATCGGCTGCGCGCGCGTGATGCGCGGGATCGACTCCATCGCGAATGCGACGACGCCCTGCTCGCGTAGGCGCGCGACCCCGTCGGCGTCGGTCAGCGGGTGCAGGAAGCCGACGAGGACGGTTCCGGACGCGAGCGCGGCGACCTCGTCGGGCGACGGTGGGGCGACGCGGACGACCGCCTCGGCATCCGCGGCAGCGCTCGGGCGTCCGCGAGCTCGGCGCCGGCCTCGGCGTAGTCCTCGTCCGGGAACCCGGCCGCCGCGCCCGCTTCGCGCTCGACGCGGATCTCGAAGCCGTCGTCCCGGAGCTTGGAAACGGTCTCGGGGACGAGCGCGACACGACGCTCGCCGGGAGCCGTCTCCCTCGGAACCGCGACTCGCATGCGGGTGGGACTCTATGGGGAGGCGCGGCGTGTGCGTCGCGGGAGCCGCGTCGCCTCGTCCCGGGGAGTCGGCTGGGATGGCCGATTCGGTTCGAGCGCGGGTCGGCGGAGCGCTCCTTCGAGAGAGCGTGGTGGGTCGCCCGGCGCCGAGCTGCGCGCCATGGGCCTGTGGGACCCGCCTCGTCTCGGCGCAGAAGTCGTTTCGGAAATCGCCACCCACATGTGAGCGGATCACCGATACCGTGTCTTCAGGGACACGGGAGTGCCCCTGGGGGTACGTGGGGCGTGTACGTGTCGCGTGTGCGTGTGTCGTGCGCGCGTCGAGGATGTGGGGACGCGCAGGGGAGATGCGCGGGCCGGACGCCCGCTACATCGACCGCCAGACGTCGAGCTTCGTCTTCGTGCGCCGGATCACCTCGTCGGTGAACGCGGTCGTGCCGTGGTGGCCGCCGAGGTCGGCGGTGCGGACGCCCTCGGCCACGGCCTCGAGGGACGCCTCCCGGATCGCTCGGCCCGCGTCCTGGATCTCTTCCTCCTCCGCGTGCGAGAGCAGCGCGGCGCCGGCGAGGATCATCGCCATCGGGTTTGCGACGTCCTTGCCCTCGAGCGCGGGCGCGGTCCCGTGCGCGGCCTCGGCCATGAGCGCGCTCGGCACGTAGTCGTCCCCGAACGCGACGAGCAGCGACTCCGAGCCGGCGATCGACCCGAAGAGCGGGAGCACGAGATCGGAGAGGATGTCGCCGTCGCGGTTCAGCGCGGGAATGACCATCGGCGCGCCGCTCGAGGAGATGAGAAGCGCGAACGTCGCGTCGATGAGCTGCGGCTCGTAGGGGACGTCGGGATGCCGTTCCGCCGCCTCGTCCATCTCCTCCTTCAGCATTCCCTCGTAGATCGGGCTCACGGTGTACTTGGGCCCGCCGAAGACCTTCGCGCCCATGCGCTCGGCCTGGCGGAACGAGAATTCGGCGACGGCGTGGCAGATCCCGCGCTCGATTCTCTCGGTGCGGAAAGCGACTTCCTCGTCGCCTTCGCCCTCGCGCCATTCCTTCGCGCCGTATGCGTCCCCGACCGCCATGCGCACGACCGAGATCGGCGCGTGCACGCCGCCGAGCGGCACGACGCCCGGGATGCGGCGGCCGGTTCGGACGATGACCTTGCCGCCGATCTCCTCGCGCAGGATGCGGTTCGGCGAGCCGACGTCTCCCGCCTTCTCGGGCGTGATCGTCGCGGCCTTCAGGCCGTAGCCGTGCTCCCGCACCGCGACCGCGGCCTGATGCACGATGCCGTTCTCCGTCGCCCGCCGCGTCTCGAGCGAGAGGTCGAAGCGCGGGAACTCGAGCTCGACCCCGATCACGTCCGGGGCGAGCACGCGCAGCGCTTCTTCCAGAAGCTCCTGGCCGGTCTGGTCGCCTTCGAGCACGACGATCGTCTGCATGTCTGCGATCCTACTCGCCGCTCACCCGACAGTTCATGGCTAGAAACCCCGGGCGATAACAGTTGCATTTGGACGTCGATCTTTTCTAGGCTTCGATTTCACTTTGCAATCGAGGCATGGGGAGGAAATCGTGGCGCGAAAGACGATTCTCGTGTGCGACAAATGCTCGCGGGAAGTGGCCGAGGGCAAGGGCGCGGTCATGCGCCTCAACTACACGGATGCAAGGCGGGGCTCGAAGCAAGCCGATCTTTGCGACGACTGCGCCGGCGGAATGCCGGGCCACGCGGTCGCACGCCGCGGCCGGCGGCCGAAGGCGGCCGCGTAGAACGCCGGGCGTGGGGGTCAGGTCTCGCGGCCTGACCCCTTTTTGCGCTCTTTGCACGGACTCGCCTCCGGGCGTACGAAATAGCGCCAAGAGGCAGGACTACGATGAAGCATGGCCCTCTCGCTGGTCGTGGGGCCGGCGCATGCCGGCAAAGTCGCCCTGCTCCTCGAGCGCTTTCTCGGCGTGCTCGACCGCGATCCCTGGCTGATCGTCCCGAACCGCGCCGACGTCGAGCGGGTCGAGCGCGACCTGCTCCGCCGCAGCCCGGCGCTCCTCGCCGGCCGCATCGGCACCTTCGACGACCTCTTTGCGCACCTCGCGTCCGGTGACCCCGGCGGGCTCGAGCTCCTGACGGACGCGCAGCGGACACTCGTCGCCCGCCGCGCGATCTCCGCCGCCGAGCTCGACGGCCTCTCGGCTTCCGCCGGCTCCGGAGGCTTCGCTGACGTCCTTCTGGGAACGCTCGGCGAGCTCGAGTCCGCGCTCGTCGACCCCGAGCGGGTGGAGGGCGACCTCGGGCTGCTGGCACGCGCCTACCGGGACGAGCTCGATCGGCTCGGCGCGTGGGACCGGGACGGGCTTCGGCGGGCCGCGGCCGAGCGGCTCCAGAGCGACCTCGGAGCCTGGGACGGCGCGCCCGTGCTCGCGTACGGCTTCGAGGACCTGACCGCTGCCGAGTGGGCTCTGATCGAGGCGCTCGCCGCACGCACGGAGGTCACCGTCTCGATCCCGTACGAGCCTGGCCGCGCCGCATTCGCGGCGCTCGAGCGGACCGTCGGTGATCTCGCCGGGCTGGCGGCGGGCTCGATCGAGGAGCTGCCCCCTGCGACCGACCGGCCGGTGCCGGCCGCCTTGACACGGATCGAGCGCGAGCTCTTCGTGGACTCACCCTCGGCGGAGATCCCGCTCGACGGCTCCGTGCACTTCCTCGAGGGCTCGGGCGCGCGCGGCACGGCGGAGCTCGTCGCCGGGGAGATCCTCTCGCTCGTCCGCGCGGGGACGCCGCCCGAGCGGATCGGCGTCGTCTGCGAGTCGGTCGAGCGCTGGCGGACGCCGTTCGAGACCGTGCTCGGCCCGCTCGGCATCCCGTACGCGATCGAGCAGCGGGCGCGGCTCGGCGAGACCGCACTCGGCGGTGCGCTCCTCGCGCTCCTCCGTTTCGACTGGCTCGGCGGGGGCCGCGGCGAGCTGTTCTCGTTCCTGCGCTCGCCGTTCTCCGGCCTCGAGCGGCGGTCGGTCGACTACGTGGAAGGCCGCCTGCGCGGGCGTGCGGTCGTGGAGCCCGCACGGGTGGAGGAGGAGACCGAGAAGCTTCGCGGCGCGCCGATCCCGGCGCTCGCCGAGCTCCGGTTCCATGACCAACCCGTCGTCGCGGTGCGTGCGCTGGTCCGGCTGCTCGTCCGCAACGCCTGGGGGCTCGAGGCGCCGCCGACCGCCGACCACGCCCGCGGAGACGCGCGCGCGTACGAGGCGATCCGCGAGACGCTCGACGAGCTCGAGTCGTTCGAGCGCCGCAACGGAACGCCGCTCGCGCGCGAGGACGTGGTGACCGCGCTCGAGCGTGCGACCGTCCGGCCGACGACGCAGGGCGAGGCGGGCCGCGTGGCCGTGCTCGACTACGCGCGAGCGCGGACGCGGACCTTCGACGCCGTCATCCTGCTCGGCCTCGAGGAGGGCAGCCTGCCTCGGCGGGACCGCCCTCTCCGCTGCTCGACGACGACGCGCGCCGCGCGCTCGGATCTCGGCTCGAGCGCACGGACTCCGTGGCGCGCGACCGCTATCTCTTCTACACGGCCTGCACGCGGGCGACCCTGCGGCTCGTGCTCGTGCGGGAGGCTGCGAGCGACGAGGGCTCGCCGCGCGAGGCGAGCCCGTTCTGGGACGACGTGCGCGCGCTCTTCGCGAAGGACGACGTCGCCCGCGCGACGCGCCGGCGCCCGCTGTCGAGCCTCACCTGGCCGCTCGAGGCCGCGCCGAGCGAGCGAGAGCGCCTCCGCGCACTCGCCCGCCTCGCGGTCGACGACGAGGACGGCGCCGCCGCCCTTGCCGCCGCCAACGGCTGGTCGCGACGGTTCGACCGGGCGCGCGCGGCGTTCGACCGGCAGACCGCGCTCGCGAGCCCGGCCGTTCTCGAGTCGATGTCGGGCAGGACGGTGTTCTCCGCGACGGAGCTCGAGCGCTTCGCCGACTGCTCGTCGGCCTGGCTCGTCGAGCGCGTGATCGACCCGAAGACGATCGACGCGGAGCCGGACCCGATGCTCCGCGGCCAGGTCGTGCACACCACGCTGAACCGCTTCTACGCCGCTCTTCCGCGCGAGCTCGACGCCGAGCGCGTCACCCCCGAGAACGTCGACGCTGCGCTCGGGCTCGTCCGCCGCTGCCTCGACGACGCGCTGGAGTCGGGCGTTCGCCTCGACCTGACGCCGCTCCAGTCCGCCGAGCTTCGGCAGACGCTCATCGCCGACCTCGAGGGCTTCGTGCGCGACGAGGCGGCCTCGGAGATGACCTTCGTCCCGCGCCGGCTCGAGGTGTCTTTCGGCTCGGAGCGCGCGGCGCCGGAGCTGCAGCGCGGGCTCGAGCTCCCCGGCGGGCTGCGGCTCTCGGGGAAGATCGACCGCATCGACGTCGATCCGTGGAGCGCCCGCGGGATCGTTCAGGACTACAAGTCGGGCAAGGGCGCGCACTCGGCGCGCGACATCGACCGCGAGCTGCGCCTGCAGATCCCGCTTTACGTGCTCGCGCTGCGCGACCTCGTCGGGATCGAGCCGCTCGGCGGCGTCTACCGCGCCCTCTCCGGGCGGCGCGCCACGCGTGGGATGCTGCGCGAGTCCGCGCGCGAAGACCTCCCCGGGTTCGAGAAGAACGACTACCTCGACGAGGACGAGTTCTGGGCTCAGGTCGAGTCAGCCCGCGAACGGGCCGCGACGAACGCGCAGCGCATCCGCGCCGGGGACGTGAAGCACGATCCGAAAGGCGAAGGGTGCCCGGCCTGGTGCGACCTCTGGCCGATCTGCCGGGTGCCGCGCGCATGACCGTGATCGAGACCAGGGCCGGGCTGAACGACGAGCAGCTCGCTGCTGTCGAGGCAGAGGGAACGGTGTTCGTCTCTGCCGGCGCAGGCACGGGAAAGACCTCGGTGCTTGTCGAGCGCTACGTGCGCGCGGTCTGCGAGCGCGGACTCGACATCGAGTCGATCCTCGTCATCACGTACACGCGCAAGGCCGCGGGCGAGCTCCGCTCGAGGATTCGCGCGGCGCTGGTCGAGCGGGAGCGCCACGACCTCGCCCGCGAGCTCGACGGCGCCTGGATCTCGACCATCCACGGCTTCTGCAACCGCCTGCTGAAGGCCCACCCGTTCGCGGTCGGCCTCGACCCGCGCTTTCGCGAGCTCGAGGACGCCGGCGCGGCGGTCCTCCGCGGCGAGGCGTTCGAGCGCGCGCTCGCGGAGTTCTGTTCCGGCGGCGTAGGCTCGACGGAGCCGCCCGATAGCGGAGGTGCCGGCTTTGCCGGGGCCGGAGCGGGAGCAGGCGTAGGCTCGACGGAGCCGCCCGATAGCGGAGGTGCCGGCTTTGCCGGGGCCGGAGCGGGGGCAGAGCGGCTGCGCCTGCTTGCGACGTACCGCGCGGATGGGCTGAGGCGGATGCTCACGGGCGTCTACGAGACGCTGCGCTCGGCCGGCCGCGATCTCGTGCTCGAGCTCGGAGAGCGGCCGGCGCTGGATGAGGCGATCGCGAGCTTCCGCGCCGAGGCCGCTGCGCTCGCCGGCGACCCGTCGGCGACGGCGAACCAGCGCGGCGCGGCGGAGGAGGCCGCGCGGACCGTCGGCGAGGGCGCGGCTCCCGAGCGGGTCGCCGACCTGTCCGGTGTCCAGTGCCGAGGCTCGCGCGCCGCGTCGTACGAGCAGGCGCGGCAGGCGGTCGAGCGGGCGGCGCTCGAGGAGCTGGCGGCCCACGACCGCGACCTCCTCCAGGAGCTGCTCGAGCGCTTCGCCGCGGAGTACGCGGCCGCGAAGCGGCGCGAGTCGGTGGTCGACTTCGAGGACCTCCAGCTCGCGGCGCGCGATCTTCTCCGCGACAGCGACTCGGTTCGCGATGCTGTCCGACTGCGCTTCCGGATGGTGATGGTCGACGAGTTCCAGGACACGAACCGGCTCCAGTGCGAGCTCGTCGACCTCGTCTCGCACCCGGAAGAGACCGAGGTCTTCACCGTCGGCGACGAGTTCCAGTCGATCTACGGGTTCCGCCATGCCGATGTCGAGGTCTTCCGCGAGCGGCGCGCGCAGTCGTCGCAGCTGCTGACGCTCCGGAGCAACTACCGCTCGCGTCCGCAGGTGCTCGCCGCGGTGAACTACCTCTTCGCGGGCGCGTTCGGCGACGAGTACCAGCCGCTCGCGGCGTCGGCCGAGTTCGCCGACCCGGTGTTCGGCCATCCGGTCGAGCTCCTCGTGACGGACAAGTCGAGCTACCGCGACACCCCGGAGCACTGGCGGAACGGGGAGGCGCGCGCGATTGCGCGCCGCGTGCGCGAGCTCGTCGACTCGGGCGAGGCGCTCCCGGGCGAGATCGTCGTCCTCTTCGCCGCCGGGACGGACGCGGAGCGCTACGAGGAGGCGCTTCGCCGCGAGCAGCTCCCGACATACCGTGCGACCGGACGCGGCTACTTCGGCCAGCAGCAGGTCGTCGACCTCCTCGCGTACCTGCGCCTGCTGCACAACCGCTACGACGACGTCGCACTCGCGACCGTCCTCGCGTCGCCGTTCGTCGGCGTCTCGAACGACGTGCTCGTGCTCATCCGCCGGAACGCGCAGCGGCGCCCGCTGTTCACTGCGCTCGAGAAAGGGATCGAGGAGGGCCTCTCGGACGACGACGAGCGGCTCCTGCGCGCGTTCCGCCAGCGCTACGAGCGGCTCGTGCGCGCATCGGCCCGCGTCGGTCTCGAGCGGCTCTGCGAGCAGATCCTCGCCGAGCACGACTACGACCTCGCCGTGCTCGCGCGTTGGGACGGCTCGCGGCGGTTCGCGAATCTGCGCAAGCTCGGGCGTCTCGCGAGGCAGTACGAGGCGATTCGCGGGCGCGACCTCGCGGGCTTCGTCCGCTTCGTGCGCGAGCAGGACGCGCTCGGCGCGAAGGAGCTCGAGGCGGTCGCCGAGGAGGAGGGAGCAGACGCCGTCCGCCTGCTCACGATCCATGCGGCGAAGGGGCTCGAGTTCAAGGTCGTGATCGTGGCCGACGCCGGGCGCGACATCGGCGGGCCGCGGGCCGGGAACGAGATCGTCGCGCTCTCCGACGGCCGGTTCGGGTTCCGCATGGTGCACCCGACGCGCGGCGACCGGCGGCCGGTGTTCGGGTTCGAGGCGGTGCGCGAGGAGGAGAAACGGCAGGAGCGCGCCGAGCGGCTGCGCCTGTACTACGTCGCGATGACGCGCGCGATCGACCGGCTCGTCGTCTCCGGCGCCATCGACGCCGAGCGCGCGAGCGACCGCGAGACGCCGATCGGCTGGGTGCTCGACCGGCTGGAGGCGGGCGACGACGTGGCCTCTGCCGAGAACGAGCCTCGCGACCTCGAGCGTGGGGAGGCGCGCTTCCTCCTCCGCGTCGATCGGCACTCCGGGATCGCGGAAGCGGCGGCAGCGTCGCCTGTCGAGGAGGCCCCGGCGCAGCTCGCCCTCTTCGGCGACCTGCCACCGGGATCGCCGCCGGTCGGGCTCGAGCTGGCCGCGCTCGAGCCGATCGCCGCGCCGCCGCTGCACGACGTGCGGCGCCTGTCGTACAGCGCGCTCTCGCTCTTCGAGCGCTGCCCGTATCGCTACTTCGCCGAGCGCGTGCTCGGGCTGCGGCCGGTGGCGCCGCAGCGGAGCGAGGCGGCCGACTCAGAGGAGCCGGGTGGACTCGCGGGGAACGAGATCGGCGACGCGGTGCACCGGCTGCTCGAGGACGTCCCGCTGACCGAGCCAGCGCCGCCGGATCGCGCTGCGTTGGACGAGGCCGTGCGCTCGTGGTACCCGACCGTGAGCGAGGCCGAGCTCGACCGGATCGCCGAGCTCGTCGACGCGTACTGCGCGTCCGAGCTCGCGCGCCGCGTCGCGGAGCTCGAGGGGGCGCGGGCCGAGCGCCCGTTCGCGTTCGAGCACGATGGCGTCCTCCTGCACGGGCGGCTCGACGTTCTCTGGCGCCGCGACGAGCAGGCGCTCGTCCTCGACTACAAGAGCAATGTCCTCGACGGCGCCGAGCCGGCCGAGGTGGTCGAGTCGGAGTACCGCGTGCAGCGGCTCGTGTACGCGCTCGCGTGCCTGCGCGACGGCGCGGACGAGGTCGAGGTCGTGTACCAGTTCCTCGAGCGCCCAGATGCCCCGGTCTCGACGAAGCTGACCGCGGCGGACACGCCTGCGCTCGAGGCCGAGCTCTCGGAAGCGATCGCGCGCATCCGCGCGGGCGAGTTCCCGCCGCGTCCGTCGGAGCTCACGTGCGCCGACTGTCCCGCGCTCGACCTCGTCTGCGCGGGGCCGCGGCTGCCGGTCGCCGGCTACGGCTAGCCTCGCCGGCGTGCGCGTCGCGGCGCTCTACGACATCCACGGGAACCTGCCGGCGCTCGAAGCGGTCCTCGCGGAGGTCGAGACCGCGGGCGTGGAGCGCATCGTGGTCGGAGGGGACGTGCTCTGGGGCCCGTTCCAGTCGGAGTGCCTGGGGGCGCTCCGCTCGAGGCATGCCGTGTTCATCTCCGGGAACTGCGAGCGCGACGTCCTCACCGCCGCCGACGAGAGCTCGGCCTGGTGCCGCGGCCGGCTCACGGCCGACGAACTCGGGCTCGTCTCGAGCTGGCCGGCGACCGTGGAGCTCGGCCTCGACGGCCTCGGCAGGGTGGTCTTCTGCCATGCGACGCCGCGGTCCGACACCGAGCACCTCACTCGCTCGACGCCCGACGCGGACGTCATGGCGGCGCTCTCGGGCGTCGACGCGGACGTCGTGGTCGGCGGGCACACGCACGTCCAGGACGATCGGCGGCCAGGCGGCGGGCCGAGGCTGATCAATCCAGGCAGCGTCGGGCTGCCGTACCAGGGCGAGCGGGGCGCGTTCTGGGCCCTGCTCGAGACGGACGTGGAGCTGAGACGGACGCCGTACGCCGTCGATGCGGCCCTCGACGCGCTCGCGACCTCCGGGTTCCCGTCAGTGGTCGACGTCTTCGAAGGCCCGGTCCGCGGCACGGCCAGTGCCGAGTCGGCGACCGCGTTCTTCGAGGCGAAACGCCGTCGCGGCTAGCGGCGAAATGTGGCCCACGCTGACCCGGCACGGATGTGCCCACGCTGACCCGGCACGGATGTGGCACACGCGGAGAGCTGGCACGGATTTGGCACATGCTGATCTGGCACAGAATCGCCACACACGTGCGAGCACTTCCCCGATAGCGTGCGTGTAGGGACACGGGAGTGCCCCTGGGGGTCATTGGGGGCGTCGTTGGGTGTCGTGGGGCGTTAGGGGGGCAGAGCGGTAGCCTCACGGCTGTGCGCGTCGCGGTCCTGAGCGACATCCACGGCAACCTTCCTGCGCTCGCAGCGGTGCTCGCCGAGGTAGAGGCCGAAGGCGTCGACGCCGTCCTCGTCGCCGGCGACGTGATCGGCGGCCCGTTTCCCGCGGAGGTCTTCGATCGCCTCGCCGGTCTCCCCGACGTGCGCGTCGTGCGCGGGAATGCCGACCGCTTCGTGCTCGAGGGAACGGACGAATACGGCGAGGACTGGGCAGCCGAACGCGAGCGCATGGGCGACGCACGGCTCGCCGCGGCCGCGACGTGGCCACTGACGCACGAGCTGGAGATCGACGGGCTCGGCCGGACGCTCGTCTGCCACGCGATCCCGACCGCGGACGAGCCGATCTTCACCAGGATCACGCCGGACGAGGACGTGGCGGCGCTCCTGGGCGACCTCGACGCCGACCTGCTCGTCGTCGGCCACACGCACGTGCAGTTCGACCGCCGCCTGCCGAGCGGGCTTCGGATCGTGAACGGCGGCAGCGTCGGCATGCCGTACGAGGGACGCCGCGGCGCCTTCTGGGCGATCCTCGGTCCAGAGGTCGAGCTGCGACACACGGAGTACGACGTCGAGGCTGCGGTCGCATCGATGCGGGCGGACGGTGCGCCGAGGCCCGAGGAGCAGCTGCGCCTCCTGCTCGAGCCGCCGGATCCGGACGAGACGAGCGCGTTCTTCGAGAGCCAGCGTGGCGCGTAGAGTCGCGGCGCTCTACGACGTGGAGGGCAACGTGGCGGCCCTCGACGCCGTGCTCGCGGACGTCGAGCGCGAACGAGTCGACGTAGTCGTCTGCGGCGGCGATCTCGTCGTCGGGCCCTCGCCCGCCGCGGTGTTCGACCGGCTCGCAAGCGTGCGGGACGTCAGGTACGTGCGCGGGAACGCCGACCGCATGGTCCTCCACGGCACCGACGAGTACGGGACGGACTGGGCCGCGTACCGCGCGCGCCTCGGTGAGGAGCGGCTCGCGGCGGTCGCCTCCTGGCCGCTGACCGTCGAGCTCGAGGTCGAAGGCATCGGTCGCGTGCTCTTCTGCCATTCGACCCCGGCCGCGGACGACCCGATCTACACGCGCGCGACGCCGGACGAGGACCTGACCGCGCTTATGGGCGACGTCGACGCGGACCTCGTCGTCGTCGGTCACACGCACGTCCAGTTCGACCGGCGCCTGCCGAACGGGCCGCGGGTCGTCAACGCGGGCAGCGTCGGCATCCCGTTCGAGCGGCCGCCGGGTGCCTACTGGGCGCTCCTCGGCCCGGACGTCGAGCTCCGGCGCAGCGATTACGACGTCGAGGCGGCCGTTGCCGGGATGCAAAGCGGCGGCGGAGTCACCGACGAGTACCTGGCCGAGCTGCTCGAGCCGCCCGAGGCGGAGGACACGACCGCGCGCTTCGAGGCCGCCCGCAGTGGCACGTAGCTACGTCGGCGAGGCGCGCCGCCGCGGGCTCGGGCGGCGGCGGGAGCGGATCGGGCCGATCATCGAGCTCCTCGCCGAGGAGCACGCGGACGCAGAGATCGCGCTGCGGTTTCGCTCCGATCTCGAGCTTCTCGTCTCGGTGATGCTCTCCGCCCAGACGACCGACACGAACGTGAATCGCGTGACCGAGAGGCTGTTCGAGAAGTACCGGAAGCCCGAGGACTACCTCGCTGTCCCCCAGGAGGAGCTCGAGCGCGACATCTACACGACCGGCTTCTTCCGCCAGAAGACGAAGGCGATCCGCGGGACGATGCGGGTGCTGCTCGAGGAGTTCGACGGCGTCGTACCGGGGAAGCTGGACGAGCTCATGCGCCTGCCGGGCGTCGCGCGCAAGACCGCGAACGTCGTCGCGTCCGAGCTCGGCCACGCGCAGGGGATCGTCGTGGACACGCACGTGCGCAGGCTCTCGCAGCGCCTCGGGCTCACGCGTCGGGAGGACCCCGTCAAGATCGAGCGCGACCTCCAGAAGATCGTGCCGCGCGCCGACTGGCCGCGCTTCCCGCACCTGTTGATCTGGCACGGCCGGCGTGTCTGCGACGCCCGCCGGCCGCGCTGCGAGGACTGTGTGCTCGCGAGCCTCTGCCCCTCGAGCCGGATAGCCGTCGTCAGCTCGCCCGCGTCGCCTCGATCCACGGGTGACCCGGATGCACGAGCTCCAGCGCGTCCGTGAGCCAGGCGCGCGCGTCCGGAGCCAACAGCGGCAGCACGCTCTCGAAGTCCAGCTGATCCTTCTCCCGCGTGTGCTTCGCCTTGAAGAGGAGCGCGATCTCCGGTCGCTGGTACGGGATGCCGTCCGCGGTGTGAGCGATGAGCTCCGAGCCGGGTCGTCGGATACGCGGGTCGCGGCGGCAGACCCACGTGTCTCCGTCCCACGGCTCGCGGATGACGTCGATCCGCCACAGGCTTGCGACCGGATCGCGCACCCACGTCTGGTGGCTCTCCGCGAGCGACACGTCGTCGATCGGCACCGGCTGCCCCTCCACGATCGCGTAGAGCTCGAGCTCCCCGAGCGCTGCTCGGATCGCCGCGAAGCCGTGCTCGGGCACGCCGATCTCGAGGTCCTCGTGCTCGCGGGTCTGCCGTCCGCGGAAGAGATCGAGCGACCAGCCCGCGATCACGGCCCAGCGGACGTCCACGGCGGCCAGGTGTCGGGCGGCCTCCGCTGGATGCCAGGCGTCCCAATCGTCGAGGTCGAAGTCGACGCGCCCCTCGGCCACCGAAGTCAGATCCAGCGCCGCCAGCGGTAGAGCGCGAGCTGGAGGATCGTCGACGAGACGATGAGCGAGGCGGAGACGCCCATCGACCAGTACGGCTCGTCGAACGCGGACTCGAAGTTCTGGCCGTAGTAGCCGACGATCAGCGACGGCACGAGCACGAGTGACGCGATCACGGTGAGCTTCTTGGCCACGTCGCCCTGACTCTCGACGACCTTCGATTGGTGATGGTCGCGGACGCCGGCGAGGAGGTCGCGTGCAATGTCGAGCTCCTCGGTCACGCGCACGAACGTCTCGTTGGTCTCCGCGAACATCACCTCCACGGCCGGAGGGAAGAGCTGGTGGTCGCCGATCTCGACGCGCCCGTCGAGGATCCGCCTCACCGCTGCCCGCAAGGTCGAGACCATGCGGCGGCTGTCCAGGAGCTCGTGCCGGAGGAGCGAGATGCGTGAGCGTACGCGGCTCGCGGGCCAGTCGTCGATCCCGTCCTCGAGCTCCTCGATCTCCGCGTAGACCGAATCGACCGCGTCTACGAAGCTGTCGGCGACGTCGTCGAAGAGCCGGTGCACGAGCACGCCTGCCGGTGCCCGGTCGGCGACCGCCGGATGGAGGGCATCGGGGTCGAACGGGCCGCCGCCGTCGGGCGGGCTCTTTCGTACGGTCACGAGCAGCGTCGGCGTGGCGACGAAGCCGATCTCGAGGTAGACGACCCGGTCCTCGTCCGGGATCGGTCGCGCGGCCACGAGCAGACCGAAGACGTACGCGCCGTGGCTCTCGAGCAGCGACCGCGGCGCGGGGCCCTCTCCGGGTCGAGCGGCGAGCACGTCGACGACCTCGGGATCGACGTTGCCGGGGAGCGACGCGAGGAGCTCGTCCGGGGTCGGGTCGACGAGGTCGATCCAGCGTACGTCCACAGCCGGCGACAGTAGCGCCGGGCGCGGTCGGAACGCCTCGCTTACGCGGAGGTCGCGGCGATCTCGGAGGCCTCGGCCACAGGGCTCGCCTCCTCGTGCTCGGAGTCCTCGAGGAAGCGCTGCGCGTCGAGCGCGGCCATCGTCCCCGACCCGGCCGCGGTCACCGCCTGCCGGTAGGTGTGATCCTGGACGTCACCGGCCGCGAACACACCGGGGATGTTCGTCCGCGTCGAGCGGGGCTCGGTCACGAGATAGCCCTGGTCGTCGTGGTCGAGCCAGTCGAGGAAGAGCGCGGTGGTGGGGTCGTGCCCGATCGCGACGAAGACTCCGTCCGCCGCGAGATCCGTGGTCTCGTTCGTCTCCACGTTGCGGACGCGGATGCCGGTCACGCGGCCTTGGTCGCCGCCGAGCACCTCCTCGATCACCGAGTCGAGCACGAACTCGATCTTCTCGTTGGCGCGGGCGCGGTCGACCATGATCGGCGACGCGCGGAACTCGGAGCGCCGATGGACGATGATCACCTTGCTCGCGAAGCGGCTGAGGAAGGTCGCCTCCTCCATCGCCGAGTCGCCGCCGCCGACGACGACCACGATCTTGTCGCGGAAGAACGCTCCGTCGCAGGTCGCGCAGTACGAGACGCCGCGGCCCTGGAGCGTCTGCTCGGACGGGAGCCCGAGCTGCCGTGCACTCGCTCCGGTGGCGACGATCACGGCCTTCGCGCGATGCTCGACGTCTCCGAGGTACACCTTGAACGGCCGCTCCGAGAAGTCGACGCGCGTCACGTCGTCGGTGACGAACTCCGCGCCGAAGCGCTCGGCCTGGCGCCGGAAGTCCGCCATCATCGCCGGCCCGAGGACCCCGTCCGCGTAGCCGGGGTAGTTCTCGACGTCGCTCGTGATCATCAGCTGGCCGCCCCAGTTGAACCCCTCGATCACGAGAGGATCGAGGTTCGCGCGCGCCGTGTACAGCGCTGCGGTGAACCCGGCCGGGCCGCCCCCGATGATGATCACGTCGCGTACGTCGTTCAATCGAAACTCCTCCCTCGTAACGTTAGCCCCGCGTCGCGGGGCATGAAACCCAGAACGCCTCGGAGGAGTCTCATGTTCCCACGGGGCCTTAGGCAGCGTCCGCGCCGGCCGCGAGCGTGGGCTTGTCGGCGCCTGCTTCTCCGTCGATCAGCTCCGCCGCGGCGAGCGGCCGCGTCTGGCGCTGGATCGGCTGTAGCTCCGGAGGCTCGACCCCGGTGATCCCGTGCTGCTCGAACCGCCGGGCCTGCGGGAGCACCTGCCGCTCGAGCGATCCGACGAACTCGTTGTGCGCCTTCACCGCCCCGTCGAGCGACCTTCCGAGCCGCCCGACGTGCGCGCCCATCGTCGAGATGCGCTTGTAGAGCTCGCGGCCGAGCGCGCTCACCTCGCGCGCGCTCTCGGCGACGGTCTCCTGCTGCCAGGTCATGGCGACGGTGCGGAGCATGGCGATCAGCGTGCTCGGCGAGGCGAGGATGACGTTCGAGCTCCAGGCGTACTCCTGCAGCCCCGGATCCTTCTCGTGCGCGACGCCGAAGGTACGACTCGTCCGGGAGGAACATCACGACGAAGTCGGGCGAGGGCTCGAACTGCCGCCAGTACCCCTTGGCCGAGAGCTTCGTGACGTGCTCGCGGACCTGGCGCGCGTGGTTTGCGAGGTGGAGCTCCCGCTCCGCGTCGTCCGAGGTCTCGAACGCGTCGAGGTACGCCGCGAGCGGCGCCTTCGCATCGACCACGACGTGCTTGCCGCCCGGGATGCGGACGACGAGGTCGGGCCGCAGCGTGCTCTCCTCGGTCGACGCCGTCGCCTGGGCGACGAAGTCACAGTGCTCGATCATCCCGGCGTACTCGACGACGTTCCGCAGCTGCGCTTCGCCCCAGCGCCCGCGCACGTGCGGCGTGCGCAGGGCGTTCGTGAGGTTCCCGGCGCGCTCGGAGAGCGTCGAGACCTGCGCCTGGAGGTTGCCGTACGCCTCCTGCCGGACGCGCTCGACGCCCTGGAGCTGCTGGTCCATCCTCTCCAGCGAGTCCTTGAGCGGGCGTACGTAGCCGGAGAGCCTCGAGTCCGCGAGCTCGAGGAACCGCGCGCTGTTCGCGTCGAGCGCCTCCGAGGAGATCGCCTTGATGGCCACTTCGAGCCTCTGGTCGAGCGCGTTTCGCTCCGCCTCGAGTGCCGCCTCGGCCGCGGCGAGCTCCCGCTCGAGCGCGATCACCTCCTCGACCCGCCGCCGCCGCTCGGCAAGGGCGGGCCGCAGGCAGGCGTAGAGGCCGAGCGCGCCGGCCGCGAGCCCGAATGCGAGGCCGAGTACGAGTGCGATGACCATCGGGTCGAGGAACGGTAGAGACCGGTGCGGACGGCACTCTGCGCAACGGCGGCGCAACCCGGGACCGGCCTGGATGGCTGCTACATTCGCCCGCGGCAATGGCCGACAAGCCGCGTGTCAAGGCGCCCAAGCAGCGCTCCACTCCGAAGGCCGCCGATTCCGGCCGGACGAGGCGGCTGCTCATGTACGGCGTGGCGAGCCTCGCGGCGCTCGCCGTCATCCTCGTGCTGGCAGCGCTCAGCTTGGGAGGCGGGAAGCCGAGCGAGGGTGACGCGCGGAGCACCCTCACCGACGCGGGTTGCACCTTCCGCGCCGCGCCCGCGCTTCCGGGGAGCCACACGGTCGCGCAGCCCGGCGACACGGACAAGTCGTGGAACACGGACCCGCCCACGAGCGGCCCGCACTACAGCATCGCCGCGATCTTCGGGATCTACGACGAGCCGCTCGAGCTCGCGCGCGTCGTCCACAACCTCGAGCACGGCGGCATCTTCATCCTCTACGGCGACGACGTCCCGAACGCGACCGTCGACCAGCTCCGTTCTTTCTACGACAGTCACCAGACGGGGACCGTCATGGCGCCGCTGCCGAGTCTCGGGAACCAGTTCGCGCTAGGCGCCTGGGTGTCGGACGGCGAGGGCGGGAACGGGTACCTCGCGAAGTGCGAGGACTTCGACGAGGACGCCGTGTCGACCTTCTTCCGTGCCTTCCAGTTCCAGGGGCCCGAGCGCTTCGAGCCGAGCTCCCTCCAGCCGGGGATGTAGCAGGTCTACACTCGTTCGGCCGGGGTGGCGGAACGGGTGAGACGCGCCCGCCTTAAAAGCGGGTGTCCCCATTGGGGGCGTGCGGGTTCGAGTCCCGCCCCCGGCATCACGCCCCCGCACGAAGCAGGATCTCGTGGCGTATTCGGCTCTCCTCGCGCGCGTAGAGCGCGCAGCGTAGTCGCCTGTCCGCGCGGCGCGGATACACTCCGCCGGCCGTGGCGAGCCCGCCGGAAGCGCTTGCCCAACCCCATCTCGAGTGGGACACGCCGCTCTACCGCATGGCCGTCGCGCAGTTCGACCAGGCGGTGCCGGTCGCGGAGATCCCCGAGGCGGTCGCCGAGCGGCTCCGTTACCCCGAGCGCTCGATCATCGTCAGCGTTCCCGTGCGCATGGACGACGGTCGCCGGGTCGTCTTCCCCGGCTACCGCGTGCAGCACTCGAGCATCCTCGGGCCGACCAAAGGGGGAATCCGCTACGACCTCGAGGTGTCGCTCGGCGAGTGCGCCGCGCTCGCGATGTGGATGACGTGGAAGTGCGCGTTGCTTCGGCTGCCCTACGGCGGTGCGAAGGGCGGCGTCCGCTGCAACGCCCGCGAGCTCTCCCTCCCCGAGGTCGAGCGCCTGACGCGCCGCTTCACCTCCGAGCTCCTGCCGTTCATCGGGCCGCAGGAGGACATCCCCGCTCCGGACATGGCCACGAACGAGCAGACAATGGCGTGGATGATGGACACGTACTCGATGCAGCGCGGGTACGCGGTGCCCGAGATCGTGACCGGGAAGCCGATCTCGATCGGCGGCTCGGTGTTCCGGCACGAGGCGACGGGAGCGGGCGTGGTGATGGTCGTCGTGCGGGCGTGCAACCGGCTCGGCTGGCGCATCGAGGAGCAGCGCTGCGTCGTCCAGGGCTTCGGGAACGTGGGCGGCATCGCCGCGGCCGAGCTCCACGAGCTCCGCGCCAAGGTCCTGGCCGTCTCGGACGTGTCCGGCGGCGTCTACTCGGAAGAGGGCCTCGACATCCCCGCGCTCCTCGAGTACGCACGCGTGAACGGGTCTCTCGAAGGATGCGACGCGGGTGTGCGCATCACGAACGAGGAGCTGCTCGAGCTCGAATGTGACGTGCTCGTCCTCGCCGCACGCGAGGACCAGATCACCGCCGAGAACGCGCCGCGCGTGCGGGCGCGCATGATCGCGGAGGGCGCGAACGGGCCGACGTCGCTGGAGGCGGACGGGATCCTCGGCGAGCGCGGCATCACCATCCTTCCGGACATCCTCACGAACGCGGGCGGCGTGACGGTCTCGTACTTCGAGTGGGTGCAGGACCTCGGGCGCCTCTTCTGGACGCGTGACGAGATCCGGGCGAAGCTCGCGGAGAAGCTCTCGTACGCGTTCGACCGCGTGTGGGACCTCTCCGAGGAGCGCGGCACGTCGCTGCGGACGGCGGCGCTCGTGAGCGGGATTCGCGAGGTCTCGGCGGCGCTCGAGGCCCGGGGGCTCTTCCCGTGAACGACGGAGTCGTCCGCGACGCGATGGTCACGCAGCCCGGCCACCTGCCGGCGGACGCGAGCGCGCAGGCCGCCGGCGAGCTGCTTCAGCCTCCCGAGGTGCGCGCGGTGTACGTCACCGAGGGCGACCGCCTCGTGGGGGTCGTGACCCGGAAGACCCTCGTGCGCGAGGTCGTCGCCACGGGCAGGGACCCGAGCACGACCAGGCTCGCCGACATCGCCGAGCCCCCGGACAACACCATCTCCCCCGACGTCCCGCTCGAGGAGGCGTTCCGCTTCCTGGAGGCCGAGGATCTCGAGCGTGTGCCCGTCGTCGACGGCGACGGCCGGCTCGTCGGAGTCCTCTCGCGGAGCGTGCTCCTGCGGCGCCTGGCCGAGGACGAGGTTACGGACGAGGAGGAGGACGAGCCGCCGGAGCTCCCGCCTGCGGCGTAGGGGCGAGGCTTGCCTCGCCCTTCTCTAACAGCAGGTGTACGCGCCCGGCGGCGCCGCGCCCTCCTCGGGCTCCGGCAGCTCTGCGGCCGCCAACGCGGCGCCGTCGAGGATGTCGCGCTCCGAGACCTCGATCTCGTCGAGGTCGTACGCGGCGACGATCTCGCGCAGCACGACGAGCCCCGCGACGATCACCGGCGCGCGGCCCGGCTCGAGTCCGGGCACGCGCTCGCGCTCTGCGACGGTCATCCGCGCCAGCCGCTCGAGCTGTTCGTCGAGCGACGCACGCGGGATTCGGTGGCCGTGCGTCCGCTGCGGGTCGTACTCCTCGTCCCCGAGGTCGAGCGTCGCGAGCGTCGTCACCGTCCCCGCCACGCCGATCGCGGCGCGTGCTTCGTAAGTCGGCAGGAGTGAACGCACGAACGCGGACGCGTCCTCGAGCTCGCGAGCCGTGGGCGGATCGGAGCCGAGAAAGCGCTCGGTCACGCGCACGCACCCGACGTCGAGGCTCGTCGACGCCGGCGGCCCGCCGTTCGCGGAGCGCACGAGCTCCGTCGAGCCTCCGCCGATGTCGATCACCAGCGTGTCCTCGAGGACCCCGTCACGGCCCGTCGCGACGCCTCGGAGCATCAGCGCCGCCTCCTCGTCCCCGTCGAGCATCCGCGTCGCGAAGCCGTAGCTCCACTCGATCTCGCCGAGGAAGGCCTCGCCGTTCTCGGCGTCCCGAATCGCGCTCGTTCCGATCGCGAGCGTCCGCTCCGCGCCGTGCGCCTCCAGCTCACGTCGGTAGTCGGCCAGCGTGTTACGCACGCGCGCGATCGGCACGGGGAGGAGGCGCCGCCGCTCGTCGACCCCCTCACCGAGGCGCGTGATCGTGAGAAGCCTCACGACCTCCTCGAGCCGCTCGCCTCCGTCGACATCGGCGACGAGCAGTCGGGTCGAGTTCGTCCCGAGATCGACCGCTGCGACGCGGGTCATCAGACCGGCAGGAAGGCTCGGAGCCAGCGCGTCCGCGCCTTTGCCCGCTCGACGGCTCCGAGGAGCACCTGGAGCTCCGCGCGCGATCTGCGCAGCCGTTCGAGCGCGGCCTCGAGCTCGGTGCTCGCGGCCTCCGCCTCGGCCAGGAGCCGCTCGGTGCGGGCAGACCGCTCTTCGAACCGGGCAGTCTCCTGCCCGAGCGCGGCGCCGGTCGCCTTCGCCTGCCGCCAGAACCGGAAGCCCCGCAGAACGCAGAAGACCGTCGCGGCGATCACCACCACGAGACCGGCGAGGAAGGACGCGAGAACCACGTCCCGATCGTAGCCGCCCCGCGTGTCGGATCCGCGGCCGGGATGGGATCCATCGTGGATGCGTTTTGTATCCACAATTGCGGGTAGGGGCAGTAAAGCGCTCAGATGTGGCGTCCGCTTGCCTATTTAGGATCCGAAGCGCTATGGTCTCGGACACAATCTGGGGCGGGAGGAGAATGACATGAGCAGGATCGGGGGAAACGGGCACGACAGATGGGTCGGCATCGAGCGTCCGTACACGGACGCCGACGTCGAGAAGCTGCGCGGGAGGTTCCACGTCGAGCACACACTGGCGCGCCTCGGCGCCGAGCGGCTGTGGAAGCTTCTCCACTCCGAGCCGTACGTCGCCGCGCTCGGGGCGATCTCCGGCGCGCAGGCCGTGCAGATGGTGAAGGCCGGTCTGAACGCGATCTACCTCTCGGGCTGGCAGGTTGCGGCCGATGCGAACCTCTCCGGCCACACGTATCCGGATCAGAGCCTCTATCCCGTCTCGAGCGCGCCCGCGCTCGTGAAGCGGCTGAACAACGCGCTCCTGCGTGCGGACCAGATCGACGCGTCCGAGGGCAAGAACGGCACGTACTGGCTCGCACCGATCGTCGCCGATGCCGAGGCCGGCTTCGGCGGTCCGCTGAACGCGTTCGAGCTCATGAAGTCGTTCATCGAGGCCGGCGCCGCGGGCGTCCACTTCGAGGACCAGCTCTCGTCCGAGAAGAAGTGCGGCCACCTCGGCGGCAAGGTGCTCGTCCCGACGAGCCAGTTCGTCCGCACGCTCGTCTCCGCGCGGCTCGCGGCCGACGTGCTCGGCGTACCGACGGTCCTGGTCGCGCGCACCGACGCCCTCTCCGCGACGCTCGTCACGAGCGACGTGGACGAGCGCGATCGCGAGTTTCTCACCGGGGAGCGCACGCCCGAGGGCTTCTTCCGCGTCGAGCCCGGGATCGAGGCGCCGATCGCGCGGGCACTCGCGTACGCGCCGTACGCGGACCTCATCTGGTGCGAGACGTCGACGCCGGACCTCGACGAGGCGGCTCAGTTCGCCGAGGCCGTGCACGCCCAGTATCCGGGCAAGCTCCTCGCGTACAACTGCTCGCCCTCGTTCAACTGGCGCAAGCACTTGGACGACAAGACGATCGCGTCGTTCCAGACGGAGCTCGCGGCGATGGGCTACAAGTTCCAGTTCGTGACGCTGGCGGGCTTCCACGCGCTGAACGCCTCGATGTTCGACCTCGCGCGCGGCTACAGCGCCGAGGGCATGAGCGCGTACGTGCGCCTGCAGGAGCAGGAGTTCGCAGCGGAGGAGCACGGGTACACGGCGACCCGCCACCAGCGCGAGGTCGGCGCCGGCTACTTCGACGCCGTGCTCGACGCGATCACGAGTGGTCAGGCCTCGACCCGCGCGCTCGAGGGCTCGACCGAGGAAGCGCAGTTCGAGGCAGCGCCGACCGCATGAGCAGCCCCGCCCTGACTCCGGGAGTCACTCTCCACGCCCCGGACGAAGGCGGAGTGCTCACACCGGAGGCGCTCGACCTCGTCGCCGCGCTCGAGCGCGAGCTCGGCGACAGGCGGGAGCAGCTGCTCCTCGCGCGTGTGGCACGCGAGGAGCGGCTTCTCGCCGGAGAGCTCCCGGACTTCCTCGAGGAGACGCGCGAGGTGCGCGAGAGCGACTGGCGGGTCGCTCCCGTCCCTGCCGACCTCCAGGATCGCCGCGTGGAGATCACCGGCCCGGCCGGCGACCGGAAGATGGTGATCAACGCCTTCAACTCCGGCGCGAAGATCTACATGGCCGATTTCGAGGACGCGAACTCCCCGACCTGGGAGAACGTCGTCGGCGGCCAGCAGAACCTGACGGACGCGATCGAGCGCACGATTTCCGTGACGACCCCGGAGAAGAGCTACGCGCTGAAGGACGAGGTCGCCGTGCTGCTCGTCCGCCCGCGCGGCTGGCACCTCCTCGAGCGGCACGTCGAGATCGACGGGCGACCGGTCTCCGCGAGCTTCTTCGACTTCGGCGTCTACCTGCAACGGAACGCGGAGCGCCTGCTAGCGCGCGGCTCGGGGCCGTACTTCTACGTCCCGAAGCTCGAGAGCCACCTCGAGGCGCGGCTCTGGAACGACGCGTTCCGCCTCGCCCAGGATCATCTCGGCCTCGAGCAGGGGACGATCAAGGCCACGGTTCTCATCGAGACGATCCTCGCCGCGTTCGAGATGGACGAGATCCTGTACGAGCTGCGCGAGCACTCGGCGGGGCTGAACGCGGGCCGCTGGGACTACATCTTCTCGGCGATCAAGAAGTTCCGGGAGCGTCCCGAGTTCGTGCTCCCGGACCGCGTGCAGGTGACGATGGCGGTGCCGTTCATGCGCTCGTACACGGAGCTCCTCGTCCGGACCTGCCACCGCCGCGGCGCGCACGCGATCGGCGGCATGGCCGCGTTCATCCCGAGCCGGCGCGATCCCGAGGTCAACGAGATCGCCCTCGCGCGCGTGCGCGAGGACAAGGAGCGCGAGTCGGGCGACGGCTTCGACGGGACCTGGGTCGCGCACCCGGATCTCGTCCCGGTGGCGATGGAGGTCTTCGACGGAGTCCTCGGTGCCCGGCCCAATCAGCTGGATCGCCTGCGCGAGGACGTGTCGGTGAGAGGGGGAGACCTCCTGAACCTCGAAGCGACGCCCGGCGAGATCACCGACGAGGGTCTCCGCGCCAACGTCTCGGTCGGCATCCGCTACATCGCCGCGTGGCTCTCCGGAGTCGGCGCGGCTGCGATCGACAACCTCATGGAGGATGCGGCGACCGCGGAGATCTCGCGCTCGCAGGTGTGGCAGTGGGTGCGTCACGGCCGGTTCGCGCGCGAGGACGTCGAGCGCGTCATCGCCGAGGTCGCAGGAGAGCTCCCCGACGAGCCCGTCTACGTCGAGGCGCGGGCGCTCTTCGAGCGGCTCGCGCTCGCCGAGGAGTTCACGGAGTTCCTCACGCTGCCCGCGTACGAGCGCCTGCTGGAGTTGACGTAGGTGTCCGACGGGACGAAGGCCGACGACCTCGCGCTCGCGCTCGAGGAGGCGATCGTCTCGGGCGAGATCCCGCCGGGGAGCGTGCTCCGCCAGGAGCATCTCTCCGAGCAGTTCCAGGTCTCGAGGACGCCGGTGCGCGAGGCGCTGCGGCGGCTCGCCGCGCTCGGTCTGGTCACCTTCGAGCCGAACCGCGGCGTCCGCGTGCGCATGCTCGCGCTCGACGAGCTGCGCGAGGCGTTCCTCGTCCGCGCCGAGCTCGAGAGCCTCGCGACCGAGATCGCGACTCCGAGGATGTCCTCCGCGGATCTCGCGAATCTCGAGGAGGCCGAGCACCGGTTCCACGAGATCACGCTCGAGCTCGTGGAGATGGCGCACGCGGGCCGGCAGGATCTCGAGGTCGCACGCGAGTGGCTCCATCGCAACCACGCGTTCCACGACGTGATCTACCAGGCAGCTCAAGTGCCGCTGATCGAGCGGATGGCGAAGGCCGCGCGCCGCACCTTCCTCGTCAAGCCCGTGTGGGCGACCGGCGCCGACCTCGACGAGCTGTACCGGAAGAACGACCGCCAGCACCGCGCGATCCGCGAGGCGATCGCGGCCGGGAGCCCCCAGGGCGCGCGTGTCCTCGCGCGCGAGCACGTGCTCTCGTCGGGGCGCCTGCTCGAGGCGATTCTGGACAAGGTCGCCGCGCAGACCCGCGAGCCGGCCGAGCTCTCGCTCTAGCAAGGGCGAGGCAAGCCCCGCCCCTACGTCGCCAGCGTGACCTTCGAGAGCCCGCGCGGCTCGTCCGGGTCGAGCCCCTTCGTCCGCGCGAGCGCCCACGCGAAGAGCTGGCCTGGCACGACCGAGAGGAGCGGCGCGAGCAGAGGAGAGGGCGCGTCGGGCACCGGGAGCGAGTAGGGAGCGTCCACGACCGCGGCGGCGGCGTTGCCGCTCGCGATCACCGTCGCGCCCGCGGTATGCGCACGGGCCGCCGCTTCGAGTGCGGCGGGAAGCGTCTCGTCGTCGGTCGCGATCACCCACACCGGGAAGAGCGGGTCGAGCGCCGCGACCGGGCCGTGCGCGAGGCCGGTCCCGGTCAGCGGCTCGGCCGCGACGCGGCAGGTCTCGAGGAGCTTGAGCGCGATCTCTCGCGCCGTCGCGAGCTCCGCTCCGCGGCCGACGACGAACATCCTCCCCGCGAACGAGAAGGAGACGGCGACGTTCGTGATCCGCTCCTGCACCGCGGGGATGAGACCGCTCATCGACTCTGCGACCGCGCGGAGCTCCTCCGCGAAGCGTGCTCCCTGGCCGGCGGTGCACGCGGCGAGGAGTCCGAGGGCGGCGACCTGGTTCATGTACGTCTTCGTTGCGGCCACCGCCAGCTCGGGGCCTGCGCGGAGCGGCAGCACCGCGTCGGCGGCGGTCGCGAGAGCAGACGTTTCGTCGTTCGTGATCGCGACCGCGAAGGCGCCGTTTTCCCGAGCACGCTCGACGTAGCGGACGACGTCGGGCGTCCGCCCGGACTGTGAGAGCGCGAGCACGGTCGAGCCCGCCATGTCGAGCTCGGCGCCGTAGTAGACGGTCAGGGAGATCGAGTCGCGAAGCGCGGTCCAGCCCGGCAGCAGCCCGAACGCGTACACGCCGTACGAGGCGGCGTTGTCGGAGGAGCCGTGGCCGACCATGCGGATCGTCGTTGCGCGCCGCTCGAGGATCTCGCCTGCGACGTTCTCGAAGTCGGGGCGCTGCTCGACGAGGCGGAGAAGCGCGGCCGGCTGCTCGCCGATCTCGGCCAGGAAGCGCGAGCCCGCTTCACGGACCGGCTGCGCGGGTGGGACGGGCTCCGCGTGGGCCTCAGCTGACGACACGTTCACGCCCGTCCACGAGGACGCGGTCGATCTCGAGCTCGTCGGTCAGAACGACGACGTCGGCGGGAAACCCGACCGCGAGACGTCCGACCGCGGGCAGGCGCAGCACGCGCGCGGGCACCTCGGTGGCCGCCGCGACAGCGTCGGCAAGCGACGCGCCGAGTGCGTGCAGGTTCCGAACCGCTTCGATCATCGTCAGCGTGCTCCCGGCGAGCTCCCCACCGGGCCCGCGCGCGACGCCGTCGCGGGTCTCGATCGCAAGGCCGTTGAGCTTGTACGCGCCGTCGGTCAGCCGTGCGCCGGCGATCGCGTCGGTGACGAGCGCCACACGTCCTGCGGCCGCGCGCCAGACGACGGTCGCCGTCTCGGGCGCCAGGTGCACGCCGTCGAGGATGAGCTGCACGATGACGTCGTCGCGGGCGAGCGCAGCGCCCGCGATCCCGGGATCGCGGTGCCCGAACGGCCGCATGGCGTTGAAGAGGTGGGTGACGGTGCCGACACCGAGGTCGAACGCCGCGTTCGCCTGCTCCGCCGTCGCGTCGGAGTGACCGCACGACACCGCGATCTCGCGGCGGAGGAGCGTCTCGACCAGCGCGTCGGCGCCTGGCAGCTCCGGCGCCAGCGTCACGAGCCGGACCGGCCCCGCATCCAGCAGCCGCTCGAGGAGCCGCACGTCCGGGTCCCTGCGAGCGGCAATGGGATGAATCCCGAGACGCGCGGGGGAGAGGAACGGCCCTTCGAGGTGGACGCCGAGGATGCGGGGCCCGTCCGACCGAGCAGGCACCTCGCGGAGGGCGGCGAGGAGCTGCTGTTCGGGCGCGGTCACGAACGTGGGGAGGTAGGCGGTCACGCCGGTGTCGAGCAGGGCTTCGCCGGCGCGGCGGTAGCCGTCGGTGTCGGTCTCGAAGAAGTCGACGCCGGCGAAGCCGTTGACCTGGAGATCGACGAAGCCGGGGACGGCGACTCCGCGCCCGTTGGGCGAGAGGAGCCCGTAGCCCGCGATCCGACCGTCGGCGATCTCGACGTCGCCGGGTACGAAGCGACCGTCGACGAGCGCGGCTTCGACGCCGAGCCTCATCCCTCGACCGCCTGCCGGATGCTCTGCCCGGCCCTGTCGAGTCGCGCGCGTGCCTCATCGGCGCCGACTCCGGCGAGGAGGGAGACGATCGCGACTCTCGCCTCGCCGTCGGCCGCGGCCAGGGCAGCGTCGACGTCGTCGTCCGGCGCGCCGGTCGCGGTGCGGACGATCCTGCGGACGCGTGCGCGCAGCTTCTCGTTCGTAGCGACGACGTCGACCATGAGGTTGCCGTAGGTCTTGCCGAGCCGGATCATCGAGAGCGTCGAGAGCATGTTCAGGACGAGCTTCTGCGCGGTCCCGGCCTTGAGCCGGGTCGAGCCGGCGAGAAACTCCGGGCCGACGACGACGACGATCGGATGCTCGGCGATCGCCTCGAGCTCGGACTCCGGCACCGAGACGACGCAAGCGGTTGCCGCTCCCACCGCGACCGCGGCTTCGAGGGCCGCGACGACGTAGGGCGTGCGGCCGCTCGCGCTGATGCCGACAACGACGTCCTCGGGGCGAGGGTCGAGCGCGGCGACATCCCGTCGTCCCGCCGCGCGGTCGTCCTCGGCCTGCTCCTGCTCGAGGGACGAGGCGTCGTGGCCGCCCGCGAGGAGCGCGACGACCTGCCCGGGAGGCGACGCGAACGTGGACTCGCACTCGGCGGCGTCGAGCGCCGCGATCCGGCCCGAGGACCCGGCGCCGACGTATATCAACCGTCCGCCGCGGCGGAGGGACTCGGCGATGACCTCGATCACGACGACGATCTGGCTCGTCGCCTCGGCCACGGCCGCCGGGACGGTCTCGTCCTGTGCGTTCATCAGCCCGACGAGCTCGCGCGTCGAGCGGACGTCGTAGTCGGCGTCCGGCTCGTTCGCGGCTTCCGTCGCGAGCGCGTCGAAGCGGGATTCGTCGACGGAAGAAGCCATTGGACCGCAGTCTACGCAGGTATCGGTCAGGTGGTCAATACCAATTGGCGTTGAAATGTGGTATCGGTATAGCCTTCGCGCATGGGCGAGATCGAGCTCCAGAACGTGACCAAGGTCTTCTCCGGCGACGTCGTCGCGCTCGACGACGTCTCGCTGCGCATCGAGAACGGGGAGTTCATCGCGCTCGTCGGCCCGTCCGGCTGCGGCAAGTCCACGCTGCTGCGCGCGCTCGCCGGGCTCGAGGAGGTCACGAGCGGGACGATCTCGATCGACGGGCGCGACGTCACCGACCTCGCGCCCCGGCACCGAGACATCGCGATGGTGTTCCAGAGCTACGCGCTCTACCCGCACATGACGGTTCGCCAGAACCTCGGCTACGGGCTCAGAGTCCGGCGCATCGCGAAGGCCGAGGTGCGGCGGCGGGTCGAGGAGGTCGCGGCGATGCTCGGTCTCACCGACCTTCTCGAACGCAAGCCGGCCCAGCTCTCGGGCGGCCAGCGCCAGCGGGTCGCGATGGGCCGCGCGATCGTCCGCACGCCGAAAGCCTTCCTCATGGACGAGCCGCTCTCCAACCTCGACGCGAAGCTCCGTGTCGGCATGCGCGCGTCGCTCGCGCAGCTCCACCGGCAGCTCGGGACGACCACCGTCTACGTCACGCACGACCAGGTCGAGGCGATGACCCTCGGCCAGCGCGTGGCCGTGATGCGCGACGGCCGGATCCTCCAGGTGGACGTGCCCCAGCGCCTGTACGAGCAGCCGCGAGACGTGTTCGTGGCCGCGTTCATCGGCTCGCCGGCAATGAATCTCGTCGACGCGACGATCGACGGAAACACGCTGCAGTTCGGCCAGTTCCGCGTCCCGCTCGATCCCGATCGTCGCCCGGCTGCAGCACGTTCGGGCTCGAAGGTCGTGCTCGGGATCAGGCCGGAGAGCTTCGAGGACGCGGCCTTCGCGCCCGTCGAGCTGCCGACGCTCGACGTCGACGTTCTCGTGGTCGAGGAGCTCGGCTCGGACGCCCACGTCTTCTTCCCGATCGATGCGCCGCGGATCACGCCCGAGACGATCGAAGCGGAAGGCGAGGACGCGGCCCAGCTCGTCGCGGACGAGGTCGCGCTCCTCAACGCGCGCGTCGATCCACGCACGGCCGCTCGAGTGGGCTCGGGGCTCAGCATTGCGGTCGACCCCGCACGCTTCCATTACTTCGATCCAGAGACGGGCGCGAGCCTGCTCGAGCCGCCGATCCCCGAGCCCGAGAGCCCGGACCCGGTCCCGGTCGCGCACCAGACGTGACGTCCTCGTACGTCTGGTATTGACCACCCGAGCGCTTACGTTAGGATTGGTTCGTTCGTGACCAAGCAGAGCCAGACCCGCGATCTCGTGCTCGACCTCATCGAGCAGCTCGAGGTGGGCGAGGCGATCCCCTCCGAACGGCAGCTCAGCACCGATCTCGGCGTGTCGCGCCTGACCGTGCGCGCCGCGCTCGACGACCTCGCACGCGAGGGCTATCTCGTGCGCCGCCGCGGCGCCGGCACCTTCGTCAGCGAGCCGAAGATCGCGCAGGAGCTGACGATGACGTCGTTCACCGACGACATGCGAAGTCGCGGGTTGCGTCCCGCGAGTCGCACGCTCGAGCTTCGCGTTACGCCCGCCGGAGCGCGGCTCGGCCGCATCCTGCACGTCTCCCCGTCCGAACCGATCGTGATCGCGAGCCGGTTGCGGCTCGCAGACGGCGAGACGATGGCGATCGAGACGCTGCACGTGCGCGAGCGGCACGTGCCCGGCCTGTCGGCGGCCGACCTCGAGGAGAAGTCCTTCTACGAGCTCCTGAGCGACCGCTACGGAATCGAGATCGTCGGCGGCACGCAGACCATCGAGCCGACGGTGACGGACGAGGAGGAGTCGGAGGCGCTCGGCGTCCCGCTCCACTCACCGGCCTTCCGCTTCGAGCGCGTCACGCAATCCGAGGCCGGCGAGACTGTCGAGTTCGTCGAGTCGATCTACCGCGGCGACCGCTATCGGCTCGTTACCACCCTGGGGCGACCGCAGGACCGCCGACGCCGGCGGACCACGCGCGCCGCCGAGCGTGATGGTCGGGCAGCCTAGGCTCGCGCCTACCTCGCTCTGGTACTTACCACCACTGAACGACGTAAGTTAGTTGCGATTTCGCTTTGTGGAGGCGCTTTGCGGCGACGACGAGTGGCCAGTGAGGTCTTGACAGCGGCGCCGGTTTGTGGAAGCCTGCCCCTGATGGCAGATTGGTACAAACCACTTGGGCCGCCCGTAGCCGCCTGCCACGCGAGTGAATGCGAAGAGCTCGGGCGCCCAGGCCTCCACAGGAGATGCGCATGAACGTACGTCATTTCGCTGCGGCGTCATTGGTCGTCGTGCTCGCCGTACTCGGTGTCGGCGCGACCGGCGCCTCTGGCGGCCAAGCAGCGGACACCCTCACCGTCTGGCTCCAGGTGGACGCGCAGTCCGGGTGGCCAGAGGTGGTCGCAGCCGCCAACTCACAGTTCGAGGCGGCGAACCCGGGCTGGAACGTCGATGTTCAGTACCAGAGCTGGACCACGCACCTTCAGAAGTTCGACGCCACGCTTGCCGGCAACAACGCGCCGGACGTCATCGAGATGGGGAACACCGAGATGACGAAGTACATGGCTGCCGGGGCGTTCCAGGACCTCACGGCCGAGCGAGGGTCATTCCCGAACTCGGGAACCTGGCTCGCAGGCCTCGCCGCTTCGGGCCGGTTCAACGGCAAGCTGTACGGCGTCCCCTACTACGCCGGGTCGCGCGTGGTCACGTACCGGAAGGACCTCTTCCAGCGCGCCGGCATCAAGAAGCTGCCGACGAGCCTCGCGCAGTTCACCGCCGCCGCCAAGAAGCTCGGCGTGCGGAACAAGAGCAAGGCGTTCTCGCCGGTGTACATCGCGGGCACTGACTGGTATGTCGCGATGAGCTTCGTCTACGACCACGGCGGCCAGATTGCCGCGTTCCGTAAAGGCAAGTGGGTCGGCACCCTCGACCAGCCGAAGGCCCTCGCCGGGCTGGCCGCGTTCAAGGCCTTCTACAAGGCGGCGTCGCGCGCGAGCAAGACGACGATCGAGACGCGCCCGAACCCGTACGACGTCTATGCGAAGGGCAACGCAGCGGCCATGATCGGCCCGGGCTGGTTCAGCTGCTGTGTCGGCGACGCGAACAAGGCGCGCACCGCGCAGTTCGTGATGCCGAGCCGGACCGCGGGTCAGCCGATGCCGGGCTTCCTCGGTGGGTCCGACCTCGCCGTGCCGATCGGCGGCGAAAAGGCGAAGGCCGCGGCCTGGATCCGCGCGTTCACCGACAACGCGTCGATGACCGCGCTTCGCGCGAAGGGCAACATCCCGAACACGACCAGCCTGCTCGGAACCAGCGTCAACGAGAAGGCTGCGAAGCGCAGCTGGTTCGTGCCGACCGCGAAGCACTGGGTCAACGTGGAGAATGGGAACATCCTCCGCACGATGCTCAAGCGCATCCTGACCAACCAGAACACGATCAAGCAGGCGGCGGCGCTCGCCAGCGACAACATCACGTTCACGTTGAATCAGCCGTAGGACATCTCCCAGGGGACCAAGGATCTCGTTGACGAGCACCCAGGCCCCCGACGGAACAACGGTCGCCGCCGAGCTCGGAACGCTTCGGGCTCGGCGGCGGCCTTTCTCGTGGCGCCGCGTGCGCCGTGCGGCGGTCCCGTATCTCCTCCTGCTCCCGGTCGCCCTCGTCATCGCGGCCGTCCTCGGCTATCCCGCTCTACAAGCTCGTCACCCTGTCCTTCCAGCAGTACGGGCTCCCGGAGCTGATCCAGAAGCAGGGGACCTGGATCGGGCTCGACAACTACGAGTCGGTCCTCCGCGACTCGATCTTCTGGGAGGTGCTGCTACGCACCGTGATCTTCACGGCGGCGAACGTCTCGCTGACGATCGTGCTCGGGACGCTCATCGGCCTCCTGCTCGCCACGCGTCTCGACGTGGGTGCGCTTGCTCCTGAGCACGGGGCTCGTTCTCGTCTGGGCCATGCCGGTCGTCGTCGCCGTGCAGGTCTTCTACTGGATGACGAACTTCGAGAGCGGCGTGCTCAGCTACCTGCTTGCGCAGCTCGGGCTCGTCGGAGAGCAGCACGACTGGTACGAGACGACGTTCTCCCAGCTCGCGATGGTCACGCTCCTCGTCGTCTGGGGGGCGATCCCGTTCGTGGCGATCACGGTCTACGCCGGGCTTGGCGCAGGTACCCCGCGAGCTCGTCGAGGCGGCCGAGATCGACGGCGCCGGCCCGTTCCGCGTCTTCCGGGACGTGACCTTCCCGATCCTGAAGCCGATCATCCTGATCCTCACGAGCCTCTCGATCATCTGGGACTTCGGCGTGTTCACGCAGCCGTACCTCCTCATCAGCCCCGGGCAGCTCGACTCGTCGAACTACCTCATGGGCGTGTACGTCTTCATCGAGGGCTACCTGCAGTCCGACTTCGGGCGTGGGGCAGCGATCTCGCTGCTCATGGTCCTGATCGTCGCGGCGCTCTCCGTCCCGTACGTGCGCAGGATGGTGCGCGCCGAGGGGGCCGCGTGAACCGCCGTCGCCGCCGTCAGCTCGGCGTGGAACGCCGTCGGGCTCGTCGTCTTCGTCGTGATGCTCTTCCCGGTCTTCTGGATGGTCTCCACGGCCTTCAAGCCGGACGCGGAGATCGACGGCGTGACGCCGACCTGTTCTCGACCTCCCCGACGCTCGACAACTTCCGCGACGCGATCGACCCGGCGCTCCATCCCGGCTTCTGGGACGCGGTCAAGAACAGCCTCGTCATCGTGGGCGCGACCGTCGTCCTCTCGATCGCGCTCGCCTTCCTCGCAGCGGTCGCGCTCGCGAAGTACCGGTTCACCGGCCGCAAGCTCTTCGCCGTGGCGATGATCGGGATCCTCATGCTTCCGGCTGCGGGACTCATCATCCCGCTCTACGTCGTGCTCTCACGCTACGGGCTGACGAACCAGGAGGACCCGTTCCCGCGCGGCGCGATCACCGGCGTCGTGCTCACGTTCATGGTCTTCCTGCTGCCGTTCGCCGTCTGGACGCTCCGCGGCTTCATCATGGGCATCCCGCGCGAGCTCGAGGAGGCCGCCATGGTCGACGGCTCGAGCCGTCTCGGCGCCTTCTTCCGGATCCTGCTCCCCCTCGTCGCCCCCGGCCTCGTGGCGACCTCGATCTTCGTCTTCATCACGGCCTGGAACGAGTACATCTTCGCGAACGTCATCCTCTCGAGCCAGGAGAACCACACGCTCACGATCTGGCTCTCGTACTTCTCCGGGACGAGCCGGAACACGGACTGGGGCGCGCTCATGGCGGCGTCGACGCTGACGGCGATCCCGGTCATCATCTTCTTCCTCCTCGTCCAGCGGAAGATCGCGTTCGGGCTGACCGCCGGCTCCGTCAAGGGATGAGTCTCGAGCGCGAAGCGCTCGCGTGCATCCTCCCCGGCTTCGAAGGGCCGGTGGCGCCGGACTGGGTCCGGCGGAGGCTCGTGGACGGGCTCGGCGGCGTCGTGCTCTTCGGCTGGAACGTGGAGAGCTCTGCGCAGCTGCGCTCACTGACGTCGTCGCTGCGCGCCGAGGGAGAGCTGCTCGTCGGGATCGACGAGGAGGGCGGCGACGTGACCCGTCTCGAGGTCGCGACCGGGAGCTCGTACCCCGGCAACGCGGCGCTCGGGACGTCGACGACGTCGACCTGACCGAGCGTGTCGCCGCATCGATCGGGGCCGACCTCGCCGAGGTCGGCGTGAACCTGAACCTCGCGCCGGTCGCCGACGTGAACACCAACCCTCTGAACCCCGTGATCGGCATCCGTTCCTTCGGCGCCGACAGCGGACTGGTCGCGCGCCACGTGGCCGCCTCCGTGCGCGGGCTCCAGGGCGCCGGGGTCGCGGCGTGCGCGAAGCACTTCCCCGGCCACGGCGACACCTCCGCAGACTCCCACCACGAGCTGCCGGTCGTCGAGTCGCTCGAGGAGGCGGCGCTGGCGCCGTTCCGCGCGGCGATCGCCGCGGACGTGCAGTCGATCATGACTGCGCACATCGTCGTCCGCTCGCTCGGCGACACGCCGGCGACGATGAGCCGAGCAGTCCTCCACGACCTTCTCCGCGAAGAGCTGGGCTACGACGGCCTCGTGCTCACGGATGCGCTCGAGATGAAGGCGATCTCGGCGACGGTCGGGGTCGAGGAAGGAGCGGTGCAGGCGATCGCGGCCGGCGCGGACGCGCTCTGTCTCGGCCACGACCTGTTCGACGAGTCGGTCGTCGCCGTCCGGGACGCGCTCCTCGGCGCTGTCCAGTCGGGTCGGCTCGCGGAGGCGCGGCTCGTCGAGGCGGCCGGGCGCGTGCGGCGTGCCGCCTGCTGGGCCTCGCGCGGCGGCTCCGGGATGCGGGTCGGGCGGGAGGTCGGACGGGACGCGGCAAAGCGGGCGCTGCGCATCGACGGCGACACGTCGCTCGACGCACCGCCGCTCGTCGTCGAGCTCGAGCCCGAGCCGAGCATGGCTGCCGGCCGGCTCCAGGAGACGCCCGGCGAGTGGTTCCGCAACGTCGTCCCGGACGCGGAGCTCGTCCGCTCGGCGGAACACGCGCTCGCGAGCGCGAACGGGCGCCGCCTCGTGATCGTGACCCGCGACGCACACCGCCACGAGTGGGTGCGCCGCGCGATCGAGGAACTGGTCTCGCGATCGCCGGAGGCAGTCGTCGTCGAGCTCGGTCTCCCGTACTGGCACCCGAGTGCGGGCGGATTCGTCGCGACCTACGGCGCGGGCCGCGTGAACGTGGAGGCTGCTGCGGGCGCGCTATACTCGGGCCTGCGTCGCGGGGTGGAGCAGTCTGGTAGCTCGCCGGGCTCATAACCCGGAGGTCGCAGGTTCAAATCCTGCCCCCGCTACTAAAGGCCCTGCTAAGCAGGGCCTTTCTTCGGGCCCCGTTCCTTTAGGCGGCCCCGACGGCGGCGTCCGTCTTGCTGCCGAGGTCCTTGTTCTCGGGCACGAACTTGCTCGCGACGAAGGTCGCGCCCTGCGGGTCGGTGATAACGGTCATCCGGACCCACGGGGCATCGAACGGCGGGACGACCACCGTGCCGCCGAGCTCGCCGGCCTTTGCGGCGACGGCGTCGGCGTCGTCGACCGCGAACGTCACGCCCCAGTGCGCCGGGATCTCGGGCTGGTCGTCCGCGATCGGGTTGATGCTCGCCACGACGTCCTCGAATCCCGCCATGCCGCCGAACTCGGCCAACCGTTCGCGGAGGCCGGGATCGTTCGCCTCGAGGTGGTCGCCGTAGCCGGGCAGCGTCCACGCCTGGAACCCGCCCCCCAGCTCCAGCGTCTTCCAGCCGAACACGGAGCCGTAGAACGACTTCGCGCCCTCCACGTTGTGCGTGTGGAGATCGTTGAAGTTCAACGAGCCCGGCTCGTTGACGACTCGCGCGCCGCTGAACGCCTTCGCCTGCCAGACGCAGAACACCGCGCCGTCGGAATCGGTGACGACAGCCATCCGGCCGGCGTCCATGACGTCGAACGGCTCCTTCACCACGTCTCCGCCGGCAGCGCGCACCTTGGAGGCGGTCTCGTCGGCGCTCTCGACCGAGACGTACGTGTCCCACGTCGCCGTAGGCGGCGCGGACTCGGGGATCGACGAGACCGCGGCGACCTCGCCGCCCGGCAGACGGGCGAGGAGGTACCTCGGCCCCGAGCCCGGCGGAACCAGGTCCTCGAACTCCCAGCCGAAGACGCCGCCGTAGAAGTCGACCGCGGCGTCGGGATCGGGCTGGTTCGTATCCACCCAGCAGGGGACGCCGGGGATGTATCGGTCGCGAACGGGCATTCGCGGTCTCCCTTCCGTCGTTGCCAGCTCTCCGCACGCTAGCCGCCATTCCCGCCAGGATCTGTCGCAAATGAGGACGGCCGTGCGAATCGCGCAGTGGCTCTTAACACCCGAACATGAGCACCGCGGGGGCCTTGGCCGAGGCCCCCGCGGTGCTTCTGCGCTTCGGTGACCGTTATCTCGGCCGACCAATCGTCCGAGCCGGAGGAAGAACTGGTCGCTCAGCGGCGTCCTGTCATATGGTGGCGTTGAACGCTGACAGCCAAGAGCGACTCGCATACCTCCTGCGGCTCCTGCGACCGGCGCCGCAGCGATGGGTAACGACGGCCCAGTCGACGATCCTCGAGATGCTGACCCGGGACCGGACTGCCGCGGACGCAACACCCTTGACGGAGACTCAGCTGGCAGAGCTCGGGCATGCTCTCGAGCGCGATCCCGCTTTCCGCCGGGCGTTCGACACCGACCCGGTCGCAGCGGCCGAGGCAGCCGGGTGGTCTGACCTCGCTCGAGGGCTCGAGCGCGAGATGCGTGGGCTCGTGGCACTCGCCGAACGAATAGCGGCAGACGAATCCTTCCGCGCTGAGCTCGGCAGGGACCCGCTACGTATGCTCGTCGCCGCCGGTATTCCTTCGGCCAGCGCGGAGCCGGTACGTCAAGCGCTCGAGGGATCAGACGCCGGCTCGATGGTGTCGGACGTCGTCGCGCACCAGCATGAGCAGCTGCCGTTGACGCCGCGGCTCATCAGCTTCCTGCTGCGCAGCAGTGTGTTTGCCGAGCACATTCGCAATGTCGCAGGCTTGGGTTCTGCCAACACCGAGACCCAGTAAGCGGAATCCCGCGGGCCGACGTGGCCGCTAGTTGTCGAGGATCGTGAGGTCGAGGTCGCGCAGCCGTTCGGGGTCGGCGAGGATGTCGATCGTCACGATCTTGCGGTTCCTGACCGTGATGGCTCCGACCGAGTACGGCTCTCCTTCGAGCGTCGCGACTGCTCCGGCCACCCCGTTGACGAGTGCCCTCCGCATGGTCAGACCAAGGGCGGCTGCGTAGGCGCCGGCCTGGCTGGCGACCTCCACCGCGCCTCGGACCTGACTGAATCCTCCGTCGGGCCCGAGGTCGACACGCAGCACGACGTCCGGGTCGAGCACGGCGAGCAGCGCCTCGAAGTCGCCGTCGCGCGCGGCCGCGAGAAACGCGTCGACGACCTCGCGCTGCGTGTCCAGGTCGGCGTCCGAAACCGTGTTCTCGCGCTGGACGCGGCGGCGCGCGCGGCTCGCGAGCTGGCGTGCCGCCTCGGGGGAGCGGTCGACGATGGGCGCGATCTCGTCGAAAGGCACCGCGAAGATGTCGTGCAGCACGAACGCGAGCCGCTCGGCGGGGGTCAGCGTCTCGAGCACGACGAGCAGCGCGAGACCCACCGAGTCCGCCAGCAGCGCCTCGTGCTCCGGGTCGGTCCCGTCCGCAGGGTCGACGATCGGGTCGGGCATGTGGACCCCGAGCGGGTCCTCGCGCCGCACGTTGCGCGAGCGGAGCATGTTGAGCGAGACGCGCGCCACGACCGTGGTCAGCCAGCCGCCGAGGTTCTCGACCTGGCTCGCGTCCGTTCGGCTGAGCCGCAGCCACGCTTCCTGGACGGCGTCGTCAGCCTCGCTCAACGAGCCGAGCATCCGGTAGGCGACGCCGCGCAGATGGGATCGGTGCTCCTCGAAGCGCTCCGCGAGCCATGCCTGCTCGGTCATCGGTCACATTCCTCCGTCGCTTGGGGTCATAGCAATAGACCCGCGAACCGACGCGGATGTGACGAAAGGAGAACCACGATGAAGGTCTTCGTCGTCGGAGCGAGCGGTGCGATCGGCACCCGGCTCGTTCCCCAGCTGATCGAGCGGGGACACGAGGTGGTCGGCACCTCGAGGTCTCCCGGAAACGTCGAGCGCGTGCGTGCGCTCGGAGCGGAGCCGGTCGTGCTCGATCTGCTCGACCTCCGTGCCGTGCGCAAGGCCGTCCTCGAATCCGAGCCGGACGCGATCGTCCATCAGGCGACCGCTCTCGCGGATGCGCGGTTCACGAAGAACCTGGACCGCACGCTCGACCAGACCAACCGGCTTCGGACCGAGGGGACCGACGCGCTCCTGGCCGCCGCGAGCGAGGCGGGCGTGCGCCGGTTCGTCGCCCAGAGCTTCGCCAGCATGCGGTACGAGCGCGAGGGCGGGCCGGTCAAGACGGAGGACGATCCGCTCGATCCCGACCCGCTCGCGGGGATGCGTGAGACGAGCGCCGCGATGCGCTATCTCGACGAGACGGTGACGAAGGCGGGCGGGATCGCCCTTCGCTACGGCCTGTTCTACGGGGCTGCGAACGACGGCCTGATCGAGCCTGTGCGCAAGCGGCAGTTCCCGATCGTCGGCGACGGCGGCGGCATCTCGACGTTCATCCACCTCGACGACGCGGCCGCGGCGACCGTGCTGGCGCTCGAGCTGGGAGGCGGCCCGGCGATCTACAACATCGTCGACGACGAGCCTGCGCCCGTCACGGAATGGCTGCCTGCGCTCGCGGAGGCGCTCGGGGCGAAGCCGCCCCGGCACTTCCCGGTCTGGCTCGCGCGGCTGTTCGCGGGCGACGTCGGGGTCATGCTGGGCACCGAGGCCCGTGGCGCTTCGAATGCCAAGGCCAAGCGCGAGCTCGGGTGGACGCTGCGCTATCCGAGCTGGCGAGCGGGCTTCCCGGCCGTCTACGGGTCAGCGGCCCGCGCGCATGGTCGGAAGGCTCGTTCGGCCTCTCCCACCACCGAGCTCACGACCTGAGAGTCGCAGCTTCGCGAAAGGCCCCGGAAGCGGGGCTTTTCGCGTGCGCGGCCGAGATCCACCGCACCGCAGGACGGGTGCTCGTCGTGCTCCTACGAGGCCGGACACAGCTCCGGGCCGATCGCCGCGGCCGACACCAGTGACATCGCGACCAGGATCGCGAACCACACGACGGGAATGACGGCTGCGGCGCGCTGATTGTCCGCGATCTCGGCATAGACGATCCCGACGAGTACGAGAAACCAGCCGAACGCCACGATTTCCGGAGGCGGGGACGAGGACGAGCAGCTCGACGACGCTCAGCCACCCCGCCGACACTCGTAACGATCGGCGCTTGAACACGTCGGGTCCCTGGTATCCGCGGCCATCGTAGCTCCGCATCCCGGGCCGGCCGTAGCGATCTCGCGTGCCGTATCGGTATCCTGCACCGTCCGTGGCCGCGGTCGTCGAAACCGTCTCGAGCTGGGACGGCGCCGTGTCCGCTCTCGGTGAGCACGTGCGCCTCGCGCCGCTGACGTTCGTCTTCCTGCTCGCGTCCGCCTGGTGGGTGAAGTGGCCGCTGATCGTCGCAATCGGCAGCTGCGGCGACGCGAAGCGGAGATGCCTCCCGCGCGCAACGGCAGCCGCCGCGCTTGCCGTCGGGACGGCGGCACTTCTCGTGACGCTGCTCAAGGACATCTTCGATCGCGCCCGGCCGCCGATCGCCGATCCGGGGCTCGACCCCATCGGCATCGTCCCGGCGTCCGCGTCCTTCCCGTCCGGGCATGCGGCGACCGCCTTCGCCGCCGCCGTCGCCGTCGCGCTCGTGTATCCGCGGCTCGGGCGGCCGCTGCTGGCGCTCGCGGTGGTGATCGCCGTCTCGCGCGTCTACCTCGGGGTGCACTACGTGCTCGACGTCGCCGCCGGAACCCTGCTCGGCATCGCCGTCGGCTTCGCCGCGGCGTGGGTCGTCAAAGCGGCTGTACGAGCGCCCAGAGAACGCGCAGCGAGTCCCGCCCGGACCTGAACGAGCTCCGCTCGCTCTCGTAGATCGCGGGAATCGGCACCCAGGCGACGGGCAGGCCCGTCTGCAGCACCTCGCGGAGGTGCCGCGTCTCGGCCTCGTAGCCGCCGTCGGGGAGGAGCTCGAGAGCGCGGCCGCGGATGAGCCGCATGCCGTTCTGCGTGTCGCGAACCGCGCGACCGGTGACGAGCTGGAAGAGCCGGCGCGTCGTGCGGTTGGCGAGCCGGCGGTGGCGGGGCATCCCGCGCAGGTCGCCGAAGCGGTCGCCGACCACGAGCTCTGCATCTCGCGCCGCAGCGACGAATGCCGGAATGGCGTGCGGCGGATGCTGGCCGTCGGCGTCGACGACCACGACGGCGCCGGCGCGAGCTCGTGCCCGCGTGACGCCTGCGCGGACGGCTGAGCCCTTCCCGCCGCGCTCGGGCAGCCGCACGAGCTCCACGCGGCTGTCGGCGGCGATCTCGTCGAGCTCGCGTGCGACCGCGGCGTCGGAGCCGTCGTCGACGAGCACGAGGCGGTCGACGTGCTGCAGAGTCGACGCGACGAGCGCGGGCGAGGGAACGTCGTTGTACGAGGGCATCACCGCGACGACCGGGGCGTGCTCGTCGTACGGCTCGGCGGCGCCGACGGCGCTCGCCCGTCCGCTGATCCGGTCGGCGAGCTCGGCGACGAGGAGCGCGCTCGCGACTCCGAGCATCGTTCCCGCGAGCACGTCGATCGGGAAGTGAGCCCCGAAGACGACGCGCGTGAGCGCGACGGCCGCGAGGTATGCGAGGAGGACGCCGCGAAGCCGCGGGAAGACGAGCGCCATCGAGGCTGCGAGCGCGGCGGTGACGGCCATGTGCCCGCTGGGGAACGAGTTCAGGTGCGCCCACGTGTGCTCCCCGAGCTCGAGCTCGAGGACTTCCTCCGGGCGCGGGCGATCGAAGACCGCGTAGACCGCCTCGAGCAGCAGGAACGCGAGGAACGCCGAGCCCAGCACGCGTCCGAGCACTCCCGGAATGCGGCGCCAGGACGAGATCGTCGCGGCTGCGATCGCGAGGCCGAGGAGCAGGAGGTAGTTGCGCGTGTGCGGATCGAGCACCGTCCAGGCCAGGTCGGGCACGGGCCCGATGTCGTGAACGACGCCGAAGAGCCACGAATCGAGCCGCTGCAGCTCCGTGTTCGCCACCAGCAGCCCGAGGACGGGGATCGTCGCGAGCAGCGCGAGCGCCGCTCGCCCGCGGCCGCGGATGCTCGGGACGCCGACGAGCGGGATCAAAGCGGCGAGCGTGGCGGCTCCGCCGAGGACGAAGAGCGACCGGTAGCTCCCCGTCGCCGCGACCGTCCAGCCGGCCGCCGGAAGCGCGATCGTGGACGCGATCGCCCGCACGGAGAAGTACAGCGCCGTGTAGCCGCCCGCCTCGCCGTCCGGGATCAGCTTGGAGAAGAGAGGGAAGCCGAGCGTCGTCACGAGCCCGAAGCCGGTCGCGCCGACTGCGAGCGCGACGCCGACGACCGGAAGGCTCGTGGACGACGCGACGCCGAGGAAGCCGCCGCCGAGGAGAAGGACCCCCGCGACGAGGAGCGGCTGATGCAGGGACGGGCGGCGAACGCGGCCTGCGGCCACGATCGCCGCGCCGGTCGCCAGGCCGAAGCCCGCGAGCCAGAGGGATGCGACGCCCGGCTCGAGCGCGAGGACGTCCTCGGCGTAGAGCAGGAAGAAGGCGGGCAGGGCGGCGTAGCCGAGCACCCACAGGATCTGCGCGAGCAGGAAGGGGCCGACGCCGGGGCGCCGGATCGCGTGCAGGTAGTAGGTCGCGGTGTGTGAGCTGCGCGGCGAATCGGTTGCGTCGAGAGCATGAGGCTCCCGAACGCGGGCGATCGTCGGCGCCGCGAGGAGCGGGACGAGGATCGCCGAGAGAGCGAACGGCGCCCAGGGCGCGATCTCGAAGAGGAGGCCGCCCACCGCGAGCCCGACGAGGCCGCCGGCGAGCAGGGCGAGCTCCTGGGCGCTCGTCGCGCGGGCCCGACCGGACTCGTCGAACGTCTCCGGCACGAGCGCGCGATGCGCCGTGGTCAGCGCGTTCAGGCCCGTGTAGACGACCGCGGCGAAGAGCGCGAGCACGAGGTACGAGGTCGAGAAACCGAACGCCATCGCCGCGAGGCCGCCGGCCGTGACGATGCTGCCGCCAACGATGAAGGGGAGCCGCCGCCCGCGCCCGCTGCGCCGGAGGCGATCGCTCCAGACTCCGGTGACGAGCGGCACGGCCATTCCCGCCGCGGCGTTCACGAGCATGACCATCCCGATCAGCTCGGGAGCGTCGTCGATCCGCTCGAGGAGGAGCGGCAGGTAGGTCGTGGTCACGGCGCGGCCGAGGCCGGCAGCGAGCGCGGCCGCGGCGAACGCGACCATGTACGGCGTGCGCAGGCGCCGAAGCTGGCGGCGCGTGCCGAAGCTGAGTGCGATCGAGGTCATGCCGCCCTCCCGACGAGCTCGAGCGCGTTCGGAACGGCTGTCAGCTGGACGGTGCCCGTGCCGAGATCGGTCGTGTCGGCGATGACGGGGGAGGCGCCGCGCGTCGAGATGCGGACGGTGTGGGCACGGAAGGCGCGAACGCCGTCCCGCTCGAGGTGCGTCCCGCGGCGAAGACTCGCTGCCAGGGGGAGCAGCGAGCGCCGGCCGGCGCCCTCGAGCGCGACGACATCGAGCAGCCCGTCGGCCGGGTCCGCGGAGGGAGAGACGCGGAGACCCGGGCCGAAGAGCGGCATGTTGACGACGAAGAGCTGCACCAGGCGCATGAGCTCGCAAGACCCGTCGAGCCCGACCGCCATCGTGATCGGCTCGAAGCGGGTGAGCGCGCCGAGACCCGCGCGGATCCCCGCAGCGGTGTCGGCCGAGTTCTTCCCGTGGTACTGCGAGCGCGCGAGTGCGTGGAAGCCGACGCTGACGCCCTCGACGGCGAGGTAGCTGTGCCCGCCGGTGCTGGCGCGAATCGCGTCGATCGGGCGCGCGCGACCCTCGACCGCGAGCCGGGCGGCTGCGTCGAGCTCGAACGGAACGCCGAGACTCCGGGCGACGTTGTTCGCGCGGCCGCCGGGGATCAGGGCGAGCTCCGGCTTGGGGCCCGGCGCGTTCGCGGCCGCGTGCAGCGAGCCGTCGCCGCCGAGCAGGACGACGCGGCGCTCAGCAGTCGCGAGCGCGAGCTCGAGCTCGTCGAGCGACGTCGTGACGAGCGACTCGACGCGCGCCCCTGCGGAACGCAGCAGGCGCGCCGAGTCCGCGACGAGCTCCGGCCGCCGGCCGAGCCCGCTCGCGTTTCCGTTCGCCACGAGCAGCAGGTGCGGGGAGAGCGACCTGAGCGGACGGGGTGCGCGGGCCGGAGCCGGCGGTGCGAGGGGCCTCGGAGCGAGTACTGGTGCGGCAATCGAGCTCATGCACCAGAAGGTCTCATTTGCCGCTCCGAGCGGTAAGGGGGAGTTCCCCCATCTTTGGGTACGGTTTTCCCTACCCTCGTCTCGGGCGGTAGCGTTGGGCCGTATGCAGCAGATCGACCTCGGCGCCAGCGGCCTCCGCGTGTCACGCGTCGGCCTCGGCTGCAACAACTTCGGCGGGCGGATCGGCTTCGAGGAGACGCAGGCGGTGGTCGAGGCGGCGCTCGAGGCCGGGATCACGTTCTTCGACACGGCCGAGTCGTACGGCGGAGGCGGCGGCAGCGAGCGCTTCCTGGGTGAGTTGCTCGAGGGCCGACGCGAGCAGGTCGTGATCGCGACGAAGTTCGCCTGGGGCGGGGACGGTGGCGAGGGACGCGCCGACAACGTCCGCAGCGCGATCGCCGGGTCGCTCGAGCGGCTGCGGACGGACTACGTCGACCTCTACTACCTGCACCGCCCGGACGCAAAGACTCCGATCGGCGAGACACTCGCGGCGCTCGACGAGCTCGTGCAGGCGGGGACGGTACGGGCGATCGGCTGCTCGAACTTCTCTGCCGAGCAGCTGGCCGAGGCCGATCGGGTCGCGCGCGAGCGCGGGACGGCGCGCTTCACCGTTCTCCAGAACCAGTACAGCCTGCTCGCGCGCGGCGACGACGAGGGCGTGCTCCCGCTCTGCCGCGAGCTCGGCGTGGGCTATGTGCCGTACTTCCCGCTCGCGAGCGGCCTGCTCACGGGCAAGTACCGGCGCGGGGAGCCGGCGCCCGAGGGAACGCGGCTCGCCGGGCGTGAGATCGAGGACGAGCGCCTCGCGCGCGTCGAGAAGCTGACGGCGTACGCGGAGGAGCGCGGCCACACGATCCTCGAGCTCGCGATCTCGGCACTCGCCTCGACCCCGGGCATCACGTCGATCATCGCCGGCGCCACGAAGCCCGAGCAGGTGCGCGCAAACGTGGCTGCTGCGGACGGTTTGCGGCTCGATGGCGACGAGCTCGCGGCGCTCAGCGCCGTATAGCTGCGCGGATCGTTACGGAACCCTTACAGGCAGCACAGAGAACCCACACGGGGATCGTCAATCCCTAGACCTGTAACCCGGCATTGACCGAGAGGAGCAGTACTGATGTTGAAGGTTCGTATCGTTGCGGCAACGGTTGCAGTCGTGCTCGGTGGCCTCGTCACCGGCGCCGCTTTTGCGGGCGGGCCTCCGGCCGCGAGCGCCGATCGCCCGGGTGCCACGGGCAAGGCGGCGTTCTGCCATCGCCTCGACGCCATGATCGAGCACAAGCAGAACGCGGGCAACCGGCTCGAGAAGGTCGCCGCGAAGATCCAGGCGCGGATCGACAGCGGCAACCTCACGGACGCGCAGGAAGCTCGCGCCGAGAAGCATCTCGCGCGCGTGCAGGCGCTGATCGCGAAGCTCGACAAGCGCGTCGAGCGGCTGCAGGCGGCGTTCGAGAAGCACTGCACCACTTCCTGACGGTCGTTTCGATCCGGGGCCGAGCTGCGGCCCGGCCCCGGATCACCGGTCTCGCCTCCTCGAAAAAACGCACGGGTACATCCGGGTAACCGGGTGCGGGGCGGGGAGCGGCGAGCGCGACGGCAGCCTTTGGCTGCCGTCGCGGTCTTTCGGCGGGCGGACCGCCGGTTCAGTCGTCGTCCGGCCCGTCTTCCGGCCCGTCTTCGCGCGCGTCGCCGAGGACGGCGAAGTCGCGGTCGAGATGCACGTCGACCTCACTTCCGTCGGCGAGCGTCACCTCCACCTCGTACATGCCTTCCTCGTCGCCGACTTCGGTCTCCGTGACGCGACCGCCGCCGGTGTGAGCGAGGGCGGCCGCCGACGCGCGGGCGAGCGCGGTGCCTTCGATGGGCTTCTCGTCGTCCCGGCCTCCCGCTCCGACCGCGATCCCTGCCGAGATCGCGGCCACCGCGAGGACCAGCGCGACGATCGCTACGGCTCGTTTCATGGCGTGCCTCCGTCGTCGTGATCGCATGTCTTCGACGGTACGCGGCGCAGATGAGACGACCGTGAGTGCCTGGCTCTCATCGGACTCTCATTCGGCGGGCGACAATGAGTCGGAGATGCGGATCCTGGTGGTCGAGGACGAGCTGAAGATGGCAAGCCTCCTGCACCGCGGCCTGGTCGAGGAGGGTCACGCGGTGGACCTCGCCCGCACGGGCGACGATGCGATTTGGATGGCCGAGGCGGCCGAGTACGACGCGATCGTGCTCGATCTCATGCTCCCCGGGATCGACGGCTTCGATGTGTGCCGCCGCGTCCGCGAGAACGGCGTGTGGGCGCCGGTGCTCATGCTCACCGCGAGGGACGCGGTCGAGGATCGCGTCGCCGGGCTCGACGCGGGCGCAGACGACTACCTGGCGAAGCCGTTCGCGTTCGCGGAGCTCCTCGCGCGGCTGCGCGCACTCGTGCGACGCGGCGCCGTCGAGCGCCCGGCGCTCCTCGAGGTCGACGACCTGCGGCTGGACCCGGCCACGCACAAGGCATGGCGGGGCGAGGCCGAAATCCAACTCTCCGCGAAGGAGTTCGCGCTCCTCGAGACGTTCATGCGGCGGCCGGGGCAGGTGCTCTCGCGCTACCAGCTGCTCGAGCACGCCTGGGACTACGCGTACGAGAACCGCTCGAACGTCGTCGACGTGTACGTGCGCTACCTGCGCGGGAAGATCGACCGCCCGTTCGGCCGCCACACGCTCGAGACCGTGCGCGGCGTCGGCTACCGGCTTCGGCAGGACGGCGCATGAGCCGTATCCCGCTTCGGCTCCGGCTGGCGCTTGCATTCGCGCTCGCGATGGCGATCGTCCTGGCGCTCGTCGGAGGCGTGCTGTACGTCCGTCTCGGAAACTCGCTCGACGAGCAGATCGAGGACAGACTGGCGAGCCGTAACGACGCACTGGCGGCGCTTGTTCGGAGTGTCCCCGTCGAGGACATCCGGGTTCCGGACGAGGAGGACGGCTTCGCACTCGTGGTCGGGCCTGGCACAGGTCTCGCATTCGATCCGGAGGCACGCGGGCTCGCCTTCACGGACGCAGAGCGAGCGCAGGCCCGCAACGAGCCGATCATGGTCGAGCGTGAGCTCACGGCGCCTGACGGTGAGAACTACACGGCCCGAATCCTGGTCAGGTCCGTCGACGTGGGGGGCGTGCCGTACCTCGTCGTCACCGGCGAGTCGCTCGAGGACCGCGACGAGGCGCTCTCGGGGTTGCTCGCCCAGTTCCTCGTGGTCGGCCCGCTGGCACTGCTGCTGACGTCGATCGGCGGGTACTTCCTCGCGGGCGCCGCACTCCGCCCGGTCGAGGCGATGCGGCGGCGCGCGGCCGAGATCTCGAGCGACCGGGCGGACCGGCGGCTCCCGCTGCCTCCCGCGCGCGACGAGATCCACCGGCTCGGAGAGACGCTGAACGACATGCTCGACCGCCTCGAGGAGGGTCTCGCGCGGGAGCGCCGCTTCGTCGCCGACGCGAGCCACGAGCTGCGGACGCCTCTCGCCTCGCTCCGCACCGAGCTCGAGCTCGCGCTACGCCGGCCGCGCTCGCACGAGGAGCTGACCGTCGCGCTGCGTTCGGCGTCGGAGGAGGTCGAGCGTCTCGTGCGGCTCGCGGAGGACCTGCTCGTGCTCGCGCGTGCCGACGACGGCCGGCTGCCGCTGAGCGTCGACCGGCATACGGTCCGTGAGATCCTCGACGCCGTCGCCGGCCGCTTCGACACGCGTGCCGGCACGGCGGGGCGCAGGCTCGAGGTCTCTGCTCGCGACGACGAGGTCTTCACCGGAGATCGCGTTCGGCTTGAGCAGGCGCTCGGCAACCTCGTCGACAACGCGCTACGGCACGGAGCGGGCACCGTCCGGCTCGGCGGGGAGGTCGAGAACGGGGCCGTCACGCTGCGGGTGAGCGACGCGGGGGACGGGTTCCCACCGGACTTCCTGCCGCATGCCTTCGAGCGCTTCAGCCGCGTCGACGTCGCGCGCAGCGGAGGCGGCGCCGGGCTCGGTCTGGCCATCGTCGACGCGATCGCCCGCGCCCACGGCGGGAGCGCCGCAGCCGTCAACGCGCCGGCGGGCGGAGCGCAGATCACGCTCACGATCTCGGCGGACGCGGCTCATCGCCCTCTCATCTGACGCCCATACGCTCGGCCCGAGATGCGAGCGAGGAGCGGACGATGAAAGCCGACACGGTCGCGGGGTTGGCAGTCGTCCTGCTCGCCGTTGTCGGCTGTGGCGGCTCCGGGAAGGCGGCACTTCCGCAAGGCGGCGAGCCCGTCGACCTCGACCCTGCCGAGTTCACGTCCGTGATCGACAACCCGTGGATGCCGTTCGCGGTCGGCGCGCGCTGGCTCTATCGCGAGAGAGATGGAGAGGGAGGCCAGCAGAAGGTCGAGGTGACAGTGCTCGACGAGACGCGCGAGATCATGGGCATTGAAGCGCGAGTCGTGCACGACGTCGTCACCGAGGACGGCGAGCTCGTCGAGGACACGTTCGACTGGTACGCACAGGACGCGGACGGGAACGTCTGGTACCTCGGCGAGGACACGAAGGAGTTCGAGAACGGGAAGGTCGCGACGACCGCGGGGTCGTGGGAGGCGGGCGTCGACGGCGCGCAGCCCGGGATCCTCGTTCCCGCCGAGCCCGAGGACGGGATGACGTACCGGCAGGAGTACTTCGCGGGCGAAGCGGAGGACGCGGCCGAGGTGCTCAGCCTGGACGAGAAGGTCGAGGTCCCGTTCGGACGGTTCGACGGCGTGCTCATGACGAAGGAGTACACCCCGCTCGAGCCGGACGTCCTCGAGCACAAGTTCTACGCGCAGGGCGTCGGCACGGTGCTCGCGCTGTCGATCTCGGGCGGCTCGGATCGCGAGGAGCTCGTCTCGTACACGGAGCCGTAGGCGCTGCTGCGAGAGTACGGCGGTGCTCCTCGACGAGATCGCGCAGACGTCCTTCACCGTCGCCTCGACCTCGTCCCGGCTCGCGAAGATCGCGCGGCTCGCGGAATGCCTCGGGCACGCCGGGCCCGACGAGGTCGGCATCGCCGTCAAGTACCTCTCGGGCGTGCTTCCGCAGGGGACGGTCGGCGTCGGCTGGGCGGCGCTGAAAGAGCTCCCGTCGCCCGCGGACGACCCCGCGCTCGAGCTGCTCGAGGTCGACGCGGCGATCTCTCGCATCGCATCCGTCTCCGGAGCCGGCTCGCAGGCGCGGCGGCGCGAGGAGCTCGCGGCGCTCTTCGGCCGCGCAACCGAGGAGGAGCAGCGGTTCCTCGTCGCACTCTTCCTCGGCGAGCTTCGGCAGGGCGCGCTCGAAGGGGTCATGTCTGCAGCGGTCGCCAAGGCCGCCGGAGTCCCGGCCGACGACGTGCGGCGGGCGGCGATGCTTGCCGGAGACCTCGCAGAGGTCGCGGTCGCCGCGGTGCGGGACGGTCTACAGGGGCTCGCACGCTTCACGCTCACGCCGCTGCGCCCGGTCCAGCCGATGCTCGCACAGACCGCGAGCGATCTCGAGGACGCCTTCGTCCGCATCCGGCCGGCTGCTGTGGAGTGGAAGCTCGACGGAGCACGGATCCAGGTGCACCGCTCGGGGAACGAGGTGCGTGCGTTCACGCGGAACCTCGCCGACATCACCGATCGCGTGCCGGAGATCGTCGAAGCGGTCTCCAAGCTCCCGCTCGACGCGGTCGTCCTCGACGGCGAGGCGATCGCGCTCGGCCCCGAGGAGCGCCCGCTGCCGTTCCAGGTGACGATGAGCCGCTTCGGGAGCAAGGTCAACGTCGCGGAACTGCGCCAGACCGTTCCCCTGTCTCCGTACTTCTTCGACGTCCTCCACCTCGACGGCGAGGACCTGCTCGACCGGCCCGCGGGCGAGCGCATGGCCGCGCTTTCGGAGCGGATCCCGGAGGAGCTCCGCGTCCGCCGGCTCGAGACCGCCGACCCGGACGAGGGCAGGCGCTTCCTCGAGGACGCGCTCGCGCACGGGCACGAGGGCGTCATGGTCAAGTCACTCGACGCGCCGTACGAGGCCGGGCGGCGAGGCCTCGGCTGGCTGAAGGTGAAGGTCGCGCACACGCTCGACCTCGTCGTGCTCGCCGCGGAGTGGGGGCACGGGCGGCGCCAGGGCAGGCTCTCGAACCTCCACCTCGGCGCTCGCGACCCCGAAACCGGCGGCTTCGTCATGCTCGGCAAGACCTTCAAGGGCCTGACCGACCAGATGCTCGCGTGGCAGACCGAGCGCCTGCGCGAGCTCGAGACCGAGAGCGACGGCCGCGTCGTCCACGTCCGCCCCGAGCTCGTCGTCGAAATCGCCTTCGACGGCGTCCAGACGAGCCCGCGCTACCCGGGCGGAGTCGCGCTCCGCTTCGCGCGCGTCAAGGGCTACCGGCCGGACAAGCGGCCCGAGGAGGCAGACACGATCGACACCGTGCGGGCGATCCACACGGGGTCCTGACACGGCCACCCCCACCTGGCCGCGTCAGGCAAGTAGTGGAACAGAATGTGCCCTCCGAGTCAATCTCGCCGGAAGACGAGCTCCAGGTACGTGCGGAAGTGGCGGAGCTGGCCGCGCAGGAGCTCGGGCTCGCCGAGCGCGCGAGAGAGGACGAACGACCCCTCGTACACTGCGAGACCCTGGTCGCCCAGCGCGTCGAGATCGACCGGGACGCGCGGCGGGTAGCGCCCCACTACCTCGTCGAGCTTCTCCCGCGTGAGTGACCGCCACGCGAGCATCGCGTCCGCGATCAGCGTGCGCGTCTCGTCGTCGACGAGCGACTGCTCGTAGCAGAACGAGGCGTACAGGCACCCGGGCACGGCGCCGCCGAGCTCGTCGATGAGGTCCTCCTGGGCCGCGACGAAGTGCAGGAGCTGCTGCGAGCGTCCTACGGCGAGCGCAACTTCGAGCGTCTCGTGGCTCTCAAGCGACAGCTCGATCCGGAGAACGTCATCGGCGGGGCCGGAGGGATCAAGGCGTAGACTCGCCTCGAAATCGCGATGCTCACGGGAGGTTGCAGATGACGAACTACGGGACGCTCAGGCTGTGGGCGGCCGTCCTCAATATCGTCGGCGTTCTTGCCGTCCTGAGCGCGGCGATCGGGACGATCATCTGGGCGATCGAAGTCGAGGGATTCTGGCAGACGATCGGCGTTGCGCTCGTCGGCGGGGCGGTCGCGCTCTTCCTCGCTTCGCTCCCGATCGCGCTCTCCCAGGCGCTGCGCGCGCTCGCAGACGTCGGGGACACCGTCAGCGCTCGCTGACCTCCACGTGGCAGACCTCGTCTACAAGAGCCTCGAGACGCCGGACGACGTCATCGAGTTCCCGAACATCCGGGCTCGCGTCGTCGAGCTCGGTGACATCACCGTCGCGGAGCTCGTCTCCCAGCCGGGCTGGCGCTGGTCGGTCGACATGAAGCCGACCGTCGGCGGCGAGTGGTGCCAGGCACGCCACCTCGGCGTCGTCGTCTCCGGACGGCTCGGCGTCGCGCTCTCCGACGGCACGAAGGCCGAGTTCGGGCCCGGGGACGTGTTCGACATCCCTCCCGGACACGACGGCTACACGGTCGGCGACGAGCAGTGCGTGCAGAGTGAGTGGGGTGGAATCCGGACCTGGGCCGGCTTCCCGACGGGCATTCGCAGCCGCGTCCTCGCGACGCTCCTCTTCACCGATCTCGTCGACTCGACCGCGATCGCGGCCCGCCTCGGCGACGCGCGCTGGCGCGACCTTCTCTCTGACCACCTCGAAGCCTCGCGCGTGGAGCTCGAGCGCTTCGGCGGGCGCGAAGTGAACACGACGGGCGACGGCCTGCTTGCGACCTTCGACGGCCCCGCACGCGCCCTGCACTGCGCTGCCGCGATCCGGCGCGCGGCAAACCGGACCGAGCTGCACGTCCGTGCGGGAGTGCACGTCGGCGAGGTCGAGCTCGTTGGTCAGGACGTTCGCGGGGTAGCCGTGCACGAGGCGGCCCGGATCATGGGGGCGGCAGGCGAGGACGAGATCCTCGTCTCGGACCTCACTCGCGTGCTCGCCGCCGGCGCAGGTGTCGCGTTCGAGGATCGTGGCACGGAGGCGCTCAAGGGCCTCGACGGCGAATGGCGGCTCTCGCGGCTCGTGCTCGACCCGGCCCCGGCGGGCTCGTGACCGGCTCGGGCGACACGCGCCCTCTCATCGTCGCGGTCGAGCCCGACGCAGCGTCGCTCTCGCGGATCACGGGAGAGCTGACGCGTTACGAGCGCGACTACCAGGTCGTCTGTAGTCCCTCCCCAGAGACTGCTCTCACTCAGCTCACGGAGCTGCGGGAGCAGGGCGCGCGCGTGGCCGTCGTTCTCGCGGCGCGCTGCTCCGAGGGCGGCCTCCGCGGCGAGGAGCTGCTCGAGCGCGTCAGCTCGCTCCATCCGCACGCCAAGCGCGGTCTCCTGATCCCGTTCGGTGGCTGGGGCGACGAGGACACAACCGAGGCGATCCGCAAGGCGATGGCGCACGGCCACATCGACTACTACGTGCTCGAGCCGTGGAACGAGCCGGACGAGCTCTTCCACCGCACCGTGTCCGAGTTCCTGCACGAGTGGCGCCGCTCGAACGCCGAGGGCCGCCGCGAGCTGACGGTCGTGGCCGACCGGTGGTCGCGGCGCGGGTACGAGCTTCGGAACCTCCTCACCCGGAACGGCGTCCCCCACGCGTTCCATCCGAGCGACTCGGAGGAGGGCCGCCGTCTCCTCGGGGAGTGCGGCCACCCGGGCTCGGAGGAGCCCGTCGTGCTGCGGCCGGACGGCGTGGCGCTGCTCGACCCATCGAACAAGGAGCTCGCGGCACAGGGGTACCAGGTTCCGACTGAGGTTCGCGACAACGACGGCTACGACGTCGCGATCGTGGGCGCCGGCCCCGCCGGGCTTGCGGCGGCCGTGTACGCCTCCTCGGAGGGGCTGCGTGCGCTCGTCGTCGAGCGCGAGTCGATCGGGGGCCAGGCGGGATCGAGCGCGCGGATCCGGAACTACCTCGGTTTCCAGCGCGGGGTGTCCGGCGGCGAGCTCGCGACTCGTGCGTACCAGCAGGCCTGGGTCTTCGGGACGACGTTCCTGATCATGCGCGAGGTCGTGGGGCTCAGGGTCGCGGACGGCGCGCACGTCCTCACGATCGGCGACGAAGAGGTCGAGGCCGCGAGCGTCGTCCTCGCCACCGGTGTCTCGTGGCGCAAGCTCGGCCTGCCGACGCTCGAGCGCTTCCACGGGCAGGGGCTGTACTACGGCTACTCGGCGGCGGACGCGCTCCCCTTCGTCGGCGGGCGCGTATTCGTCATCGGCGCCGGGAACTCCGGCGGGCAGGCCGCAGCGCACCTGAGCCGCTATGCCGAGAAGGTCACGATCGTCTGCCGGCGCGAGCGGATCACGGACACGATGTCGCGGTACCTCATCGACGAGATCCAGGCAGCGGGGGTCGAGGTCCTGCAGTCGATGCAGATCGTCGACGCCGCCGGCGGCGACCGCCTGGAGCAGGTCACGCTGCGTGACGCGCGCGGGATCGAGCAGACCGTGGATGCGAACGCGGTCTTCGCACTCATCGGCGCCGAGCCGCGCGTCGACTGGCTACCGGCGGAGATCGAGCGTGACGAGCGGGGATTCGTCCTCACCGGCGGCGGCGAGCACATGTTCGAGACGACGGCACCGGGCGTGTTCGCGATCGGCGACGTGCGGGCCGGCTCTGTGAAGCGCGTCGCGTCCGCGGTCGGCGAGGGCTCGGTCGTGATCCACGAGGTGCACCGCTATCTGGAGGAAGTCCGCGCCCGCGCCGGCGCGGGTCGGTCCGGCGTCAGCGGCTGATCTCGTCGCAGGACTCGGCTTCGTCGAATCCGACTCGTCGCCGGCGCGCTACTGCGTGTCGGCGATCTCGTCGCAGGCGGGCGTGTCGTCGATCGCCGTCTCGAGCTCGCCGCTCGCGTCGGAGTCCTCGATTGCCTGGAACGTCGTCTGGAGCGCGGTAGCCATCGTCGAGAGCGAGGTGCCGATCGCCGCGACGGCTCCGGCGGCGCCGGTCAGGCCCTCGGCGTCGTCGATTGCCTCCTCGATCTCCGCCTTCTCCTCGTCGACGCTGTCCGCGAGCTGCTCCAGCGAGTCCTCGATCTCCTGGCCGGACTCCGTCTCCGGGCCGCCGAGCTCCCGCACGTCCTCGATGAACGCGTCGGTGGCGTCCGAGGCGGCCTGGGCTGCGTCCTCGAGGGCCTCCGTGGACGGCGATGCGAGAAGATCGTCGCCGATCTGATCGAGCTCGTCCTGCCAGTCGGTCACCGACGTGCAGAAGTCCTCTGCCCAGGCGGCGGTCGTCGAGGTCTCTTCCCCGTCGTCGCTGCCGCATCCCGCTGCGACGAGCGCGAGGGACCCGAGCACGACAGCCACTGCGGCGAGCGCGAGCCGTCCCATGCGCAAGAGCCTAGCTGCGGCGTGCCGCGCGCACAGCCTGGACCGGGACGAGCGTCCAGCAGAGAAGCTCGCGGCAGCGGTGTGCGAGCGAGCCCCGCTCGTCGGTCGCGATCACGTGCAGCTGTCCTTCGAAGCCACGCAGCGCGGCCCGGACGAGAGCCTCGGCCCGCCGCCCGTGCCAGCCCGACGTCACGCACACGACCTCCCGAACGCCGAGCTCGCGGGCGGAGCGCGCGATCCCGACGGCGTTGTCGTAGGTCGAGCGCGCGTGCGGGTCGAGCAGGATCCTCCTCGAGACGCCGCTCCAGGCCCGCACCATCAGGTCGGTCTCCACCGATCGCCCCGAGAACAGCACGGCGTCGGCCGGAGTCGCTTCGGCCGCCGCGTGCGCGAGACGCAGCACACACGCAGGATGCAGCTCGCTGCTGCGCCAGCTGGAGCATCCGAACACCGCGACGAGCCGTTCGTTCACCGCCGCCCCCGAAGGTGGCGCCACAGCCCGTACGCGATCAGCGTTCCCACGACTGTGAGCACGAGCTCGAGCGCGCGCTTGCCGCGGAGCTTGGACTCGCCGCTTGCGCGCTCCCGCATGTGCACGGGCACCTCGAGCACGCGCAACCGCGCCCGCTCGAGCCGGAGGAGCGACTCGACCTCGGGCGCGCCGCTTTCGTACGGCTTCGCGAGAACAGGCATCGCGGCGGCGTTCACCGCGTACATGCCGCTCGTCGCGTCGAGGAACGGTCGCCCGAGCGCCGTCCGCATCCCGCGTCGCAGTACCGCGGTTCCGAAACGGCGGCTCCGAGAGGGCGCATACCGGTACGCCTCGTAGCCGTCGCCGCTCGCGAATCGCGAGCCGACGGCCACGTCGCACTCGTCGGCCTGCACGAGCGCGAGCAGCCGTCCGAGCTCGTCGACCGGATGCTGTCCGTCTGCGTCGACGCGGCCCGCGAACGCGTACTGCTTCTCGTGGGCGTACTGGTAGCCCGCCGCAACGCCCACCCGCAGGCCGCGGTTCTCCCCGAACGAGAGCACCTCGGCCCCGTGTGTGCGGGCGACGTCTGCGGTCGCGTCGGTCGAGCCGTCGTCGACGACGAGCACGTCGGCGTCCGGAAGCGTCGCCCGCAGCTCGTCGAGGACGGCGGGCAAGTTGTCCTCCTCGTTCAGCGCGGGGATGAAGACGACGGTGTCAGGCATCGAGCCTGAAGAGTGGCCTCGGCCAGCGGCTGTTGGTGTTGCGCCTAGATGACATTGTGTTCCGGGCGCGGAGCGTGCAGCGCGAAGCGCTCCGCGGAGAGCGGGGACACGTCCACGAAGGGCTCCCGGCGCAGGACGAGGTCGCGCACGATCTCGCCGACGGCCGGCGCCTGCATGAACCCGTGTCCCGAGAAGCCGGTCGCGTACAGGAAGCGCTCGACGTGCGACGCCTCGCCGACGACGCCGTTGTGGTCGGGTGAGACCTCGTAGTAGCCCTTCCAGCCGTGCGCGATCCCCATGTCGAGGAACGCGGGCGCGCGCCGGGCTGCGACCTCGGTCACGTGCTCGAGCCAGTCCGGGTCGGTCGGCGCGTCGAACCCGGGCTGCTGGTCCCGGTCAGCCATCCCGATCAAGAGCCCCGGCCCCTCGCGGTGGAAGTAGAAGCCGGTCGTGAAGTCGACGGTCAGCGGGACTCGCTCGGGGAGATCCGAGACCGGTGCAGTCGTGACGACCTCGCGGAACACCGGCTCCACCGACAGCTCGACGCCGGCCGTGCGGGCGAGCCGGGGCGACCACACGCCTGCGGCGCACACGACGGTCGCGGTCTCGATCGTCCCCGCGTCGGTCTCGACGCCGACCACGACGCCGTCCTCCACGTCGACCGCCGTCGCGGCGCAGCCGGTCACCACCGTGGCGCCGTGCTCGCGTGCGCCTCCGGCGTACCCCTGCGCGACGGCCTCGGGGCTCGCGTGGCCGTCGATCGGGCAGTAGGTCGCGGCGAGGACGCCCTCGAGACCTGCAAGCGGGGACAGGCGTTCCGCCTCGGCGACGTCGACGACGCGGCTCGGGACGCCGAGCTCGTTCTGGAGCGCGACGCTCTGCTCGAAGATCGCGACGTCCTCCTCGCGGTCGAGCAGGAAGAGGTAGCCGACCTGCGCGAAGTCGATCTCCCCTCCGGGCCGTTCGGCGAACTTCTCGAACGCCTCGACGCCGCGAAGCCCGATCGCGATATTGAGCGGGTCCGAGAACTGCGTCCGGACTCCTCCCGCGGCCCGGCTGGTCGAGCCCGAGGAGAGCGCGTCCCGCTCGAGCAGGCACACACCGACGCCCGCCTCGGCGAGGTGGAAGGCGATGCTGGTACCGACGGCGCCACCGCCCACGACCACCGCCTCGGCGCGCTTCGGGAGTGTCGTCATCGGCGCACGAGGTTCCGGAGAAAGAAGAGAAGGTTCGCGGGCCGCTCCGCGAGCCGCCGCAGCAGGTACGGATACCAGTCGGGACCGAACGGCGTCGCGACGAGCACCTTGAACCCCTTGGCCGCGAGGCTCCGCTGGAGCGCGGGGCGGACGCCGTACAGCATCTGGAGCTCGAAGCGGTCGCGGGTGATTCCCTCGCGCTTCGCGAACGCCAACACGCGCCGGATGATCTTCTCGTCGTGGGTGGCGACCGCGACGTACGCCCCGCCGCGCAGGCCGGTCTCGACCAGCTGGACGTACGCAGCGTCGACGTCCCGCTTCTCCGGGTGCGCGATCTCGGGCGGCTCCAGGTACGCGCCCTTGACGATGCGGACGTTGGGCGCGAGCGGGAGGAGCCGCCGGAGGTCGTCCGGCGAGCGGTAGAGGTAGGCCTGGAGGACGAGGCCGACGTTCTCGTGCCCGGCCGCGCGCAGCCGCTCGTAGGTGCGCTGCGTCGGCTCGACGTACTCGGATTGCTCCATGTCGATGCGGATGAAGAGGCCGAGGCTGCCGGCGTGCGCGACGAGCTGCTCGGCGTTCGCGAACGCGATCTCCTCGTCGAACGACAGGCCGAGGTGGGTGAGCTTGAGGGCGACGTTCGCGCGCAGCTTCTCCGCCGCCAGCCTGTCGAGGATCTCCACGTAGGCCGCGACCGCGGCCGCGGCGCCGTCGGGGCTCGGGATCTCCTCGCCGAGCAGCGTCGTGTTCGCGTGCAGCCCGGCCTCGTTCAGGCGGCGGAGGACCGGAACGCACTCGTCGAGCGTCTCACCCGCGACGAACCGCGCCGCACCGAGCCGCATGCCGTAGCGGTCGACGACCTTGCGCAGCGGGCGGTTGTCCGCCGCGCCGAGGATGAGCTTCCGCGGCAGCGCGCCGAGGAGGCTCAATTGAGCGAGGGGTCGGCCGGCATGAGCGCGAGCACGCCGTACGGCCCGCCCTTGCGACGCAGGACCTCGCTCCAGAGCTCGTCCGGCTCGAGCGTGAACACGTCCGTCGCGATCGCGGGCTCGACGATCCACGAGCCCTCCTCCAGCTCCACGTCGAGCTGGCCGGGCCCCCAGCCCGCGTAGCCGGCGAAGACGCGCGCCTGCAGGAGCTCGCCGAGCGCGTCCGGATCGATCTCGGCCGGGAGGAAGCCGACCGACTCGAACACGAGCGAGCCTGCCTGCTCCGGCTCCGCGAACTCGGCGACGATGACGATCGCGGACGGCTGCACCGGTCCGCCCACGTGCACCTGCTCGAGGCCGGCGACGAGCACCGTGAGCTCGGGCACCGCCTCCTCGACGGTCGTCTCCGAGGGACGGTTGAGGACGAGCCCGAGCGCGCCTTCCTCGTTGTGCTCGCCGACGAGGACGACGGTGCGGCGGAAGTTCGGGTCCACGAGCGCGGGGGCGGCGACGAGCAGCTGGCCCTTGAGCGATTGCACGGGCATATCATCGCCCGAATGGAAGGAACTGCCCGCGAGATCCGGCTGGTCGCGAGGCCGCGGGGGCTCCCCGGCGAGGATCTCTTCGAGCTCGCGGAGACCTCCATCCCCGAGCCGGGCGACGGGCAGCTGCTCGTCCGGAACGCGTACTTCTCGGTCGATCCGTACATGCGGCCGCGGATGAACGACGTCCGCTCGTACGTCGCCCCGTACACGCTCGGCGAGGCCATGACCGGCGGGGCCGTCGGGCGGGTCGCGGCGTCCCGGAATCCGCGCTTCGCAGAGGGCGACTGGGTCGTGCACGGCCTCGGCTGGCGCGAGTGGGCGCTCTCCGACGGTCACGGGATGCGGACGCTCGATCCCGCGGGCGCTCCCGTTTCGCTCGCGCTCGGCGTCCTCGGGATGCCCGGGTTCACGGCGTACTACGGGCTCTTCGAGCTGGGGCGCCCGCAGGAGGGCGAGACCGTGTTCGTCTCCGGAGCGGCGGGTGCCGTCGGGAGCGCTGCGGGTCAGATGGCGAAGATCGCGGGCTGCCGCGTGCTCGGGAGCGCCGGCTCGGCCGAGAAGATCGCCTGGCTCCGCGAGCTCGGCTTCGACGAGACGTTCAACTACCGGGAGCGGTCCGTCCGCGACGCGCTCCGTGACCTGGCTCCGGACGGGATCGACATCTACTTCGACAATGTGGGCGGCGACCACCTGGAGTCCGCGATCGGCGCGCTTCGGATCCACGGCCGGGTCGCCGCGTGCGGCTCGATCTCCCGCTACAACGACGTCGAGGCCGCGCCCGGCCCGAGCAACATGTTCATGGTCGTCACGAAGCGGCTCGGCATCCACGGCTACATCATCAGCGACCACTACGACCGCTTTCCCGAGTTCCTCGCCAAAGCGCAGGAGTGGGTGCGCGACGGCCGGCTCCGCTACCGCGAGACCGTGATCGAGGGGATCGAGAACGCGCCTCGCGCCTTCCTCGACCTCTTCCGCGGCGAGAACATCGGGAAGATGCTCGTGAAGGTCGGACCGGACGAGTCCAACTGATTTGCCGCTTCGCTGCCGGATTCTTGGACACCGGCTGCCCCGTCGGCGGCGGCCGTTCTTCCTGACCGAGCGCTTCCAGCGCTGCGAGCGATGCGGACGTCGGATACGCCTGAAGGACCGGTAGCAAACCTGTCATGTTGGGTGTACGTCTGCCCCTGGGTTGTGATAGGAAACACGTCATCGCGGGCACCCACGACAACGGAGTGGGGGGGCGGTTGCGCGCTGCAAGACGCGGCGCCGGCATGACCCAGAAGCAACTCGCCGAGGCTCTCGGCGTTGAGCCGATCACGGTCTCACGTTGGGAGCGGGGGGTGACGTCGCCATCCCTGCCGCGCTTGCGGCGGATCGCGGAGCTGACCGAGACGACTGTGAGCGATCTCGTCCGCACGCCGGACGCGCAGACGACGCACGCGGTCGAGCTCGCGGCGCTCAGGGAAGAGCTTGCTGAGACCCGAGAGCTCGTGGATCGGGTCGCGCAGGCGCTCGAGCGCCTAGCTCCCGCTCGATCGCCCGAAGGCTCGCAGAAAGCGTGCCAAGAGTCCTGACGTCGAGCTCGATCCGCCGGGTGGCGTAGACGACCACGGAGCGGCCGGACGGGACGATGCGGACGCCCACCGTGCCGCCCGCGTAGTACACGATCGTCTCCACCTCCTCGCCGGTCGCGCGCGCCTCCTCGAAGAGCGGACTGAAGACCGCCTGCCCGTGCGGGAGGTACTCCCAGAGCGGGTGCCCGAGGAACGGCTCCATCCCGCCCGGCATCTCGTCGCCGACCTGGACGATCCGATCGGTCTCGTCGATGACGAAGGACCAGGCGCGGCTGGTCAACCGCCGCCTCCGACGAGCCGCAGCGAGCGGCGCAGCCGCTCTCGTCCGAGTGTGTCCTCCGTGCCGGCAAGTGTCTCGGCGATCGACCGGAGCGAAGCGCGCAACCCGTCGATCGTGAGCGTGTCGAGGATGCCCAGCGTCTCCCACCACGTGTGGAGCCGCTTGTCCCGCGGGACGATACGGATATGCAGTACGCGGCCGCCGCCGAACTCCACGAGGTCCACTGCCTCGCTCGTTCGCCGCGCGTGCTCGCAGTACTGGACGAACATGGAGCGCGAGATGGGAAGGCCGTCGAGCACACGGTCGCCAGGAGTCAGGCCGCAGCCCGCCCGGAAGGCGGGGCTCATCTCGAGGGCCCGGTAGTCCTCGTCGAGGACGAGGACGAGGGCTTCAGGTACCGCGACGGCCACGGCAGCTGCTGATCTTAACGCCTGTAGGCTGAATTGCATGGGTCGCTCGGTCATCGTCTCCGCGGTCAGGACGCCTTTTGGTCGCCTCGGAGGCGGGCTCGCCTCCATTCCCGCGACCGAGCTCGGCGCGACCGCTATTCGTGCGGGCCTCGAGCGCGCCGGCCTCGAGCCGGGCGAGGTCGAGTACGTGATCATGGGCCAGGTGCTCCAGGCCGGGGTGGGACAGGCGCCCGCGCGGCAGGCGGCAGTCTCCGCCGGGATCCCGAAGGAGATCCCGTCCGACACGATCAACAAGGTGTGCGCGTCCTCGATCCGGGCGCTCGAGATCGCCGACTTGATGATCCGCGCGGGCGGGCACGAGCTCGTCGTCACCGGCGGGATGGAGTCGATGTCGAATGCCCCGTACCTGCTCCCGAAGGCGCGTTTCGGGTATCGGCTCGGCAACGGCGAGGTGGTCGACCACATGGTCTTCGACGGGCTGACGTCGAGCTTCGACGGGCTGCACATGGTCGAGCAGGCGTCGCTCGTCTCCCGCGAGCTCGGGATCTCGCGCGAGGATCAGGACGAGTGGGCATATCGGTCGCACCAGCGCGCTGCGGCCGCGCAGGACGAGGGGCGGTTCGAGGACGAGATCGTCCCCGTCGGCGACGTCAGGGCGGACGAGAGCGTGCGCCGCGACACGACCCTCGAGCGGCTCGCGGGGCTGCAGCCCGTGTTCGATCCGAAGGGGACGACGACCGCGGGCAACGCGCCCGGCGTGAACGACGGCGCGTCGTGCGTCGTCGTGTGCTCGGAGGAGTTCGCCGTGCGGCGCGGCCTGGAGCCGCTCGCGACGATCCTCGCGCAGGGGTACGTCGCCGACGACTATGCGTACCTCGCGCGGACGCCGGCCCGAGCCGGCGAGCAGGCGCTGGCGAAGGCGGGCAAGACGATCGGCGACGTCAAGCGCGTCGAGATCAACGAGGCGTTCGCCTCGGTGGCGAAGAACTCGACGCGGATGCTGGGCGCGGACGAAGCCATCGTGAATGTCAACGGCGGCGCGGTCGCTCTCGGGCACCCGATCGGAGCCTCGGGCGGTCGCATCGTGTCGACGATGGTGCACGAGCTCCGACGCGAGGGCGGCGGACTCGGGCTCGCGGCGATCTGCTCCGGCGGCGGGCAGGGGGACGCGCTCCTGATCGAGGTCTAGATGGGCTCGCATCCCTGACAAGTCCGTCGCCGTGAGCCGTCGTCTTACGTCTGTTTTCGTCGCCGCTGTCGCCGCGCTTGCACTCGCCGGCGAGGCGTACGCGTGCACATGCGTCAAGGGGTCGATCGCCGAGCGGCTCGACGATGCCGACGCCGCGGTCGTCGGGCGTTTCGTGTCGCAGGAGACCCGCATGCTGCGAGGAGCGCGCCAGGCCCTCCTCACGTTCGAGGTCGACCAGCGGGTCAAGGGTGACGTGAAGAAGACGATCGTCGTCCGCAGCATCCCCGGCTGCGCGCCGGAGGTGAAGCCGGATCGCGCGGTCGGAATGCTGCTCCAACGCGCTCCCGACGGCGGTTGGCTCGGCAGCCTCTGCAGCCAGGTGACGCCCGGCGAGCTCGTTGCAGCGGGCGGGGAGCCGCGGGGAACGGTGATCAAGGTCGCGATCGGCCTCGTCATCCTCGGCCTCGTGCTCGCGTGGGCGTTCCGGCGGCGAGCGCGCGGGACGCGGCCGGACCTGCCGGGCGCGCCTTCGTAGTGCGCAAGACCGGAATCCCCGAGCGGGAATTCCGGTCGCGCGAAAGAGCAAAGGACCTAAAGCGCGGCCGCGTTCGCGGCCGCGGGTCGGACCGAGACACGGAGCTCTCGGGGATACTGCGCGCGTGCGCTTCGAGCACGTCCTCGTCGTCGGAGCAGGCCAGATGGGCGGCGGCATCGCGCAGGTCGTCGCGGCCTCCGGGCGCCGGGTCTCGCTCCACGACACGTTCCCCGGCGCGCCGGAGCGCGCGCTCGAGGGGATGCGCCGGAGCCTCGACAAGCTCGCCGAGAAGGGCGGCGCTCCGGCGGACGAGGTGCTCGCGCGCGTCTCCGTCGTCGACGCGATCGTCGCGGCCGACCTGCTGATCGAGGCGGTCGTCGAGGACGCCGACGCGAAGAAGGAGGTCTTCCGACAGGCGGACGAGACCCTGCCGCCGGAGGCGATCCTCGCCTCGAACACGTCGTCGATCCCGATCACGTCGCTCGCGGCGGTCACGGGGAGGCCGGAGCAGGTGATCGGCATGCACTTCTTCAACCCCGTGCCCGTGCTGAGGCTCGTCGAGGTCGTGCGCGCCGTGCAGACCTCGGACGAGACCGCCGCAGCGATCTCGGAGCTCGCGGTCGAGCTCGGGAAGGTCCCGGCGGAAGCACGCGACTTCCCGGGCTTCGTCTCGAACCGCATCCTCATGCCGTTCGTGAACGAGGCGGCGTACGCGCTCATGGAGGGCGTCGCCGAGCCGGAGGCGATCGACACGATCGCGAAGCTCGGGTTCGCGCATCCGATGGGGCCGCTTGCACTCGCCGACCTCATCGGCCTCGACACCTGCGTCGCGATCATGGAGGTGCTCCACGACGGGCTCGGCGACCCGAAGTACGCCCCGTGCCCGCTGCTGCGCCAGTACGTCGCGGCGGGCAGGCTCGGCCGCAAGAGCGGCCGCGGCTTCTACGAGTACGACTGACCGGCTCGCGCGTCGTCCGCAGCCTGTGGACGACTCGGCGCACTCTTGTCGCACTTCCGCTGTCGGTAGCGGACATGTCGAGGGACTGTCCCTGAATCTTCGACTTTGCGCGGCCCGGATTTCCGCTCCGAGCGTTCGAAAGCTCGCTGCAGCCATGTGCGTTTCGGCCATGTCTCGGACTCGGTGGGGAGCGCCGTATAGTCACGGGCGATGGACTTCGAGCTGACGCACGACCAGCGCGAGATCCAGGGGCTCGCGCGCGCGATCGCGGACGCCGAGATCGCGCCGAACGCCGCCGCCTGGGATCGCGAGCATCGCTTCCCGGACGAGCTCTTCCCGCGGCTCGCAGCGCTCGGGCTCATGGGCGTGTGCGTGCCGGAGGAGTACGGCGGCGCGGGCGCCGACTTCCTCTCGTACGTCCTCGTGCTGGAGGAGCTCTCGCGGGCCGACGCCGGCGTGGGTGTGACGGTCGCGGTGCACACGAGCGCGACGACCCTCCCGATCCTCGCGTTCGGGACCGAGGAGCAGCGCGCGCGCTTCGTGCCCCCGCTGGCGCGCGGTGAGCAGATCGGTGCGTTCGCGCTTACGGAGTCGAGTTCCGGGTCGGACGCTGGCTCGCTCAGGACGACAGCCGAGCCCGACGGGGACGGCTGGCGCCTCACGGGCTCGAAGCAGTGGATCACGAACGGGTCTCGAGCGGGGACGTTCGTCCTCTTCGCTCGCACCGATCCCGCGACCGAGGGCGCGCGAGGCGTCTCCGCCTTCGTGCTCGACGACTCGCACGTGCGCATCACCCGCGAGGAGGAGAAGCTCGGCCTGAACTCGTCCACGACCTCCGATCTCGTCCTCGAGGGCGCGTACGTCGAGCGCGACCGGCTCCTGCACGACGAGGGTCGCGGCTTCCGCGTGGCGATGGCGACGCTCGACGGAGGACGCATCGGGATCGCGGCGCAGGCGCTCGGGATCGCCCAGGCGGCGTACGACGTGGCGCGCGCCTACGCGCTCGAGCGCGAGCAGTTCGGCAAGCGGATCGGCGACTTCCAGGCGATCCAGTGGAAGCTCGCGGACATGGCCACGGAGATCGACGCCGCCCGTCTCCTCACCTACCGCGCCGCCTGGCTCAAGCAGCAGGGCCGTCCGCACACCGCGGAGGGAGCGAAGGCCAAGCTCTTCGCGTCGGAGACCGCGCGCCGGCAGACGGCGGAGGCGATCCAGGTCCTCGGCGGCTACGGCTACACGAAGGAGTTTCCCGTCGAGCGGTACTACCGCGACGCGAAGGTCACCGAGATCTACGAGGGGACGAGCGAGATCCAGCGGCTCGTCATTGCGCGCTCGATCCTCGGGCGCCAGCTCCGCGAGGCGCCCGTACCGCAGGCCTGACGCCGACGAAGGTGTCGAGGTCGTGAACGACGCCGGTCTCGCGGGCGGCGGCTTTAGGCTACGGTCGTGCCCCGCGAGCGAGACGAGCCGGTCCGGCTGACGAAGATCTACACGCGCGGCGGAGACGCGGGCGAGACCTCGCTCGGCGACGGCTCCCGGGTGTCGAAGCTCGACGAGCGGATCGCTGCGTATGGAGCGACGGACGAGGTCAACGCCGCACTGGGCCTCGTCCTCGCCGTGGACGACTGCCCGCCGGACATCGCCGCAGTGCTCGGCCGCGTCCAGAACGAGCTCTTCGACCTCGGTGCCGACCTCTCCGTGCCGCTCGAGCACGAGGGCCGCCTGCGCACGACCCAGGCGCAGGTGGACGCGCTCGAGCGCGACTGCGACCGCTTCAACGTCGACCTGCCCGAGCTCAAGAGCTTCGTCCTTCCGGCGGGAACCGAGGCCTCGGCGCGGCTGCACGTCGCGCGCACGATCTGCCGGCGGGCCGAGCGCGAGGCGATCGCCGCCGCCCGTGCACACGACGTGAGCCCGCTCGCGCTCGTCTACCTGAATCGCCTCTCCGACCTTCTCTTCATCCTCGCCCGGGCGGCGAATGCCGCGGAGGGTCGGGAGGAGATGCTCTGGAGGCCTGGGAGCTCCTCCTAGCGTTCGCCGGCGCATTCGTCGCCGGGTACTTCGGGTCGATGCTCGGGCTCGTGCTCGGCACGCTCCGGCTGCCGCTGATCGTCATCGCCTCGGGCAGCCCGCTCGCGGCGGCGGGGACGAACATCGCGATCTCGGCCGCGGCCGCGGGCGCCGGAGGGCTGAAGCACGCGCGAGAGGGGCGCGTCGACTGGCGCGTCGTCGCGTGGACCGCGCCGCCGTCGGTCGTGGGGGCGATCCTCGGGGCGCTCGTCGCGGACGACGTCTCCGAGGCGCTGCTCTATGGCGTGATCTCGGCCGTGCTCGTCTGGAGCGGGATCGACCTCGCCTTGCGCCCGATCGCGCCACTCGCTCGCGAGCGGCTGCGCGTGCTCCGAGGAGGCATGCTCGCGTTCTTCATCGGCGTTCTCGGCGGCGCGGTCGGCGTGATCCTCGGCACGCTGCGGATGCCGGCGCTCGTTCGCTCCGTCGGGCTCGACGTCCGCCGCGCGGCCGGGACGAACCTCGTCGTCGGCTTCCTGCTCGGGATCGCGGGATTCGCGACGCATGCCGTGGGCGTCGGCATCGACTGGGACGTGCTCGCCGCCGGCCTCGCCGGCGCGATCCCGGGCGGCTGGCTCGGCGCGCGCGCGACCGGGCAGGTGCCGGAGAACGTCCTCCGCCTCGCGCTCGGCGCCGTCCTCGTGCTCGTCGGGGTCGTGTTCGGCGTGCAGGCGGTCGTGTAGCTACGCGACCGCCGGCCAGCGGCTGCGGAGCCAGTCGACGAGCTCCTGGGCCGAGCGTGGGCTCGAGGCGTAGAAGCCCTGCGCCCGATCGCAGCCCCACGTCGTGAGGATGTTCCAGGCCTCGCGGGTCTCCACACCCTCGGCGACGACGGTAAGCCCGAGTGCGTGGCCGATCTCGATGAGGCCGCGCACGAGTGCCGCGTCCGTGTCGCTGCGCCCGAGTCCGTGGACAAAGGCGGCGTCGATCTTGAGCTCGTCGAGCGGCAGCGTGCGCAGCGAGGCGAACGAGGCCGCTCGGCCCCCGTCGTCGAGCGAGAGCCGGACGCCGAGCTCTGCGAGGCGGCGGAGAACCTCCTCGTCGAGCTCGGATCCCGCACCCGGCCCGGCTGGAACCACCTCGAGCGTCAGCTGCCCCGACGGGACGCTGGACGACCGCAGGCGGCCGGCCAGCCCGTCGACGAACTGCGGGTCGTCGACGAGCCTGTAGGGGACGTTCACGGACACGCCGAGCTCGGTCCTCGCCTCGGCCCACAGCTGCATCGAGCGCAGGGCGTTGTCGATGACGATGAACGTGAGCTCACGGAGGAGTGGCGTGCGCTGGACGTGAGGGAGGAAGTCCGCGGGCAGGAGGAGCGTCCTGTCGGGAAGGAGACGGCGCACGAGCGCCTCGGCGGAGCGCGGCTCGCCGCTCGGAAGCTCGAGGATCGGCTGGTAGAGGACGACGAGCTCGTCCCGCGCGAGCGCGGCCTCGAAGTCGCGGACGACTCCGACGTCGATACCGCGCCGGAGGAACAGCGTGTCGTCGGGCGCGTCGCGCTTCGTCGCGTACATCTGCCCGTCGGCGCGAGACATCAGCTCGTCGGACGTGGAGCCGTCGTCGGGGAACACCGCCCAGCCGAGGCTGCCGTCGATCTCGACCGTCGAGCCCTCGACGCGGAACGGCCGCCGGAGCGCGTGCCGGAGTCTGCCGACGAGAGCCGAGGCCTGGTCGTCGTTCCCGGTTCCGAGCGAGAGGATCACGAACTCGTCGCCGCCGACGCGGGCGACGGTGTCGCTCGCCCGGACGATCGCCTCGAAGCGGCGCGCGAGGGAGCGGAGGACGGCATCGCCGGCGCCGTGCCCTCGGACGTCGTTCACGTCCTTGAACCCGTCGAGGTCGACGCAGATGAGCGTGAACGGCTCTCCGGACCGCTGGGAGGACCGGAGCGCCTGCTGGATGCGATCCTCGAGGAGGACGCGGTTCGGGAGCTCGGTCAGCGGGTCGCGGAGCGCCTGTGAGCGCGCGCGCCGCATGCGCCGGTCGAGCGCGACTCCGCAGGCCGCCGCCGTGCAGCCGACGACGGCGAGCGCGCCGAGCGAAGAGCTGGGATCGGCCCGCAGCGCTGCCGCGGCGCCGCCCGCGATGAAGACGAGCGCGGCGAAGGACAGGGCCCAAGCCAGCGTCCCACTCAGTTGGCGCCTGTCTCCGATTCTCACTCCCCCGCTTGCTCCCTTGGCCTGATGCGCAGGCCATCCGCAGTCACTTCCGACCGTACTCACGAAGGGTGGGTCGAGCGCCCCCACGACGGGTGATGGAAGTCCCTGGAAGGAGTGATCGAGCGGCTCGACATCCCCGCCGAACGGAGGCTGGCGCGAACAGCGGTCCGCCGTATGGGGGATGGGGGAGGAACGGGCACCTCGCGGGGGAATCGTGAGGCGTGGACCTCGCCGCCGGCCTCGTCGGTCTGCTCGTGGGCCTGGCCGTCGGCCCGCTCGCCGATCGGCTCGCGACGAACGCTCCCGTGGGCGCCCCGCTCCTCGCTCGCGTCCCGCTCTCACGCCGCTTCTGGCTCGTCGCCGCGGCGACCGCGCTCCTCGGCGGCGCGTGCGGCCTCGTGTTCGGCTTCGAGCTCGAGGCCCTCGTCGGCGCGATCTTCTGCTGGGTCCTCGTGATCGTGACCCGCACCGACTTCGAGCACCGGCTCATCCCGGACCGGATCATCCTGCCGGGGGCGGTGCTCGTGGTCGTCCTGCGCACCGTCGACGAGCCGAGCGTCGGGCTGGATCCTTGCCGGTCTCGGCGCCGGGCTCGGTCTCTTCATCCTCGCCCTCGTGTATCCGCGAGGGATGGGGCTCGGCGACGTCAAGCTTGCGTTCTTCCTGGGCTGCGGGCTCGGGCTCGCAGTCGTCGTCGGGCTCTTCCTCGGATTCATCGCAGCGGCTGTGCCCGCGATCGTGCTGCTCATCCGCCATGGCATGGCCGCTCGCAAGCAGGCGATCCCGCTCGGGCCGTTCCTCGCCCTCGGTTCCGTCGTGGCTCTCTTCGCCGGAGACGCGATTCTCGACTGGTACTGGGACATCGGCGCGTAAGGATCAGGTTCAGCGCGTCTCGCGACGCTCAAGCGCGCCCCTTCCGAAGCCGATTTGTCTCGTATGGAGGAGAGCACGTCGACGCCTGCCCACGGGCAGGAGCAGATCGACCACGCGCTGCTCGCGGCGGGCGTGCAGAAGGCCGTCTCCGCGGCCGCGAAGGCGACCGAGCCGAAGCATGCGATCGACGCCGCCGTCGGCGCCCTCCACGACGACATCGACGCGATCTACCCGGCGCTGTACGTCCTCGAGCACGGCCGGCTGTGGCTCGTCGCGCAGCGCGGCTACGCGGTAGTCCCCGACGGCATCCGCGTCGAGCAGGGAATCATGGGACGGGCCGTCAGGCTCGGGAACGAGCAGTTCACGCCGGACGTGCGCGCGGACCCGGACTACCTCGGCGCGCTCCCGGGCGTCCGCTCCGAGCTGTCGATCCCGCTCCGCGTCGGCGAGGCCGTCGTCGGCGTGCTGAACGTCGAGTCAGAGCGTCCGCTCCCGGAGCGCGTGGCGGAGCTCGTCCGCCCACTCGCGACGGTCCTCGCTCCGCTCGCGGAGGCGCTTCGCGTGAGCCGCACGCTCGACCTGGCCGCGCTCGCGCGGCTGTTCGTGCATCTGGGCGGGCTGCGTGACCCCGACGAGATCGCCGGCCTCGCCGCCGCATCGCTCTCGAGAGTGCTGCCTACCGACATGAGCCAGGTCGTCGTCTGGAACGAGCACGGGGCGCCGGTCGAGCTCGCGTCGTGGCGCTCGGACGACGGCGACCGACGGCCCCTCTCGGAGACCGAGCTCGGTGTGGCGCGCGCGCTCGTGGATCCGAACGTCGTCTGCCAGCTCCTCGACATGGACGGGGCGCCGGGCGCCGCACGGCGGCTCGGCTCGCTCGTCTGGCTTCCGCTCCGGGCGAGCGGGACCGATCTGGGCGCGCTCGTGGCGGCGGTTCGACCCGACGAGGGAGTCGATCCCGTCCAGCTCGACACGGCCGCGGTGCTCGCGGCTCACGTGGCGGCGAGCCTCGACACCGCGGCCGCCCTTCAGCTCGAGCGCCGGAGCGCGGTCACGGACTCGCTGACGGGGATCCTCAACCGCCGCGGGCTCGAGCAGGAGCTCGAGCGCGAGCTCGCCGTCGCGCAGGACCTGCGCAGGCCACTGAGCGTGCTCGTCATCGACTGCGACGACTTCAAGGAGATCAACGACCGCGCCGGGCACGAGTTCGGCGACACGCTCCTGCACGAGATCGGGCGCGTGCTCGTGCGGGCGTTGCCCACGGGCGCCGAGGCCGCGCGGCTCGGCGGCGACGAGTTCGTCGTCATGCTCCCGGGCGCGGACACCGACCTCGCCGCCGCGCTCGGATCGAGGCTGCGGCAGGTGCTCGCGGACGGCCTGACCGACGCCGGTTTCCCCCTTCGCGTGAGCGCCGGCATCTCGACCTACCCGTTCGACGGCGCGTCGTCCTCCACGCTCCTCCGGGCCGCCGACCAGGCGCTGTACGCGGCGAAGAACGCTGGCAAGGATCGGATTGCGTCTTTCTCGGACATCGCTCGCCCGGATCTGCTGACGCAGGCCGGGGACGCCGACCGAGAGTCGGCGTCGCGCGCGCGGCGAGGGCTCTGCGCTCGCCGACGTCGTCTCGGCCGCTCTCGCGATCGACGCCGAGACGACCCCCGACGGCGTCTGCTCCCGGCTCTGCAAGTGGCTCGTCTTCGTCGTCGGCGCGACCGCGTGCTCTGCGTCCCGCCTCGTCGGCGACCTCGTCATCGACTCCACGAAGCACGCCCTGCGCGAGATCTCCCTCGGAGACGAGGCGTCGTACCGGCTCTCGGACTTCCCCGTCACCGCCGAGACGCTCGAGACCGGCGAGCCGAGAGCGGTGTCCTTCCTCGACGGCGACGTCGACCCGGCCGAGGCCTTCATCCTGCGCGAGCTCGGCATGAATGCGGTGCTGCTCCTGCCGCTGCACGTCGGCGGGAAGCCGTGGGGGCTCGTCGAGCTGTACGAGATGCGGCTACGCCGCTTCACCGACGACGATCTCGTGGTCGCGCGCTTCCTCGTCGCGCAGGCCGAGCGCCGCCTCGCCGCGCTCGGCGCCGAGACTGCGCCGTTCGGCAGCCAGCCGGTCTACGAGCTGCCGCCGGAAGACGTGCCGCGCGGCCCCCGCACGAGGTAGGCGCAGCGGCGCGAGTCGCCGGGAAGCGGCGACGGGCCGATTCGCGCGACGACGTAGTCGTCGTCGTCCTGCGTGAACGTCGACCCTGGGCTGAGTCCCGCGCCGCCGATCTCGACGAGCCGGTAGCGCTCGCCCGGAACGAACGCGAGCTCGACCGTCGGGTCGGGCGCAGGAGGAGCCGGCTGTTGCAGGCCCTGCACCGCCGGAGCGTGCTCGTGCTCCTCGAGCTCGAGCTCCCTCTCGGCGAGCGCGCGTTCCCGCTGCTCCACCGAGGCGCGCCTCAGCTCGACGGCGCCGAGCTCGCTCCGGCGCCGCGTCAGCTCGTTCTCCGCCTCCTGGAGGCGCTCCTCGCGCGCGGTCAGCTCGCGTATGAGCTCCGCGAGCTCCGACTCGCGCGAGTCGAGGTCGCTCGTCCCGAGGCGCACGAGCCGCTCGAGCGACGCCCGCGAGTCCCGGAGGAGGCTCTCGCGCCGCTCGAGGTCGGCGATCGCGTTCTCGAGCGCGGCGGCTTGCGCCTCGAGCTCGCGCCGCCGTTCGTCGAGGAGCCCTTCGAGCTGGTCTTCGGAGAGAGAGCCGCTGCCGCCCAGAACCTTGCGCATCGCCGCTCGGCAGCCTAGCGACCGGACAAGCCGGAGCTAGCACGACGGTCTCAGGCCGAAGGGCGATTCACTCGCCCGTAGGCGAGTCTCGACTCAGCTCGATCCCAGGGGCTGAAGGAGGGGCGCGTCGGGGAACCATGGGTTCCCCCACGATCCTGCCGACGGGCCGATCCTCAGCCGTCGATTCGGGTCAGCCCGTCGGCTGGTGCGACTTCGCCGAACGATTAGCCTCTCCTGCCCGAATGGGGGTTTCGGGCTAGCCGACTCAGAGCCGATAACTAGGGCATGGATCCACTCGGTGCACGTCTGCTTGCGGCTCGCATCAGGGCGGGCGTGTCTGTCGGCACGAGGATCGAGCTCGTCAGCGACGACACGGCGTCGGGAGTCACCCAGGGCGATCGCGGGATCGTCGACGGGATCGACGACGCCGGCAACGTCAGCGTGGTCCTGGACCGCGGCCAGATCGTCCAGATCGACCCCGACCACACCCCGTTCCGCCCGCTCGCCGCCTAGCGACCACCCTCCCGAGTCAGTTCCCTCGCGCTCGCCGGTCGAGCGCGAGAACGTCGCTGTGGATCCATTGGCGCACTCTCGACACACTTCTGATCGGCCCCAGAAGACATGACCAGGGTCTGTCCCTGACAGTCACCGGCGACCCGATGCCGGTGCCGTCGAACGAAGTCGCCTCTGTCCAGCGGACAGGTCCCTAGCCGTCCGTTCAGGACCTTGCCACGTGCCGGAGCTGACGGGGAGTCCTCAGGCCGCGGGCGATTCATTCGCCCGGAGGCGGGCGCCAGCGTTGCTCCATGCAACCGGCTGAGCGCGGGCTCGCCGGGGAACCATGGGTACCCCGCGCTAGAGCGGTTCCCAGCGCGGAAGCGTGAGCTTGAGGTTGGTCGGGCCGCCGGGGGTGCTCTGGAGCTCGAACGTGCCGCCGGCCATGCGGACGCGCTCGGCGATTCCGACGAGGCCGAGCCGGCCCGCGCTGCGCTGCTTTCGCGAGCGCGCGCTCGACCTCGAACCCCATCCCGTCGTCGGAGACCTGCACCTCGATCGCGCTCCGCCGCGCGCGGATCCGCACGGTGACGGACGTCGCGGCGGCGTGCTCGCGGACGTTGGCGAGCGCCTCCTGGATCGTGCGGAAGACGGTGATCCGCTGGCCGGACGAGAGCGAGTCCGGGTCTCCTCGGATCTCGAGCGCCGCGGCGACACCGGTGCGCTCGGTGAACGTGTCCACCTCGCGGTGGAGGATCTCTCCGAGCGGCCGCGAGATGACGCTCTTCGTCTCGAGCGAGTGCGCGAGCTCCCGCAGCTCCCGGTCGACCTCGACGAGGCGCAGCGTGAGGTCGTCGAAGCGCCCGTAGGCCTGCTCGCGGTACCCGTCGAGCACGAACGGATACACCTGCTGCTGGAGCAGCCTGACGTCGGCCGCGAGGGCCAGGACGTTCTGGATCGGGCCGTCGTGCAGGTCGAAGCCGAGCCGCATCAGGCGCCGCTCGGCCGAGCCGACGAGCGTGCGCTCGCGCTCGCTCGAGTACTCGAGCAGCTGCACGCGCTCCACGACCGGCGTGAGCGCGGACGCCGCCTCCGCGAGGAAGGCGTCCGCGATGTCGGGGTCGACCGACCCGACGCGCCCGACGACCGCTGCGTACGGCTGGCCGAAGCGGTCGACCGCGGCGGACCTGAGCGTCGAGCCTCCGAGCAGCGAGAGGCGGGAGCGCCCGCGGAGCACGGCCTTGGCCTCGGCGCGCACGCGCCGGCTCGGGTCGCCGACGCCCCCGAGCGAGAGGAGGCACTCGAGGCCGCCGGTCGTCCGGCGCCAGAGCGAGACCTCGGCGAGCACGTCCAGCCCGAGCATGAGGCTGAGCTGGATCTCGGCGGCGAGGAGCGGCGGGAGCTCGAGGAGCCGCGGGCTGGCGACGGACCGGCCGAAGAGGACGACGCGGGCGGCGGAGAGGGGGAGAGCGCACGCCTCGGCGACTGCGGCGGCGGCGCCGCGAACGTCAGCCTCGTCGAGCTCGAGCGCGGAGGCGAGCTCGACGACCGCGGCGGACGCGTACCAGGCCGAAGCGAGATCGTCTCCGACGTCGCGCTGGCCGCAGCCTTCGCGGACGAGGCGGGCGCGCTGGAGCGTCGCCTCGAGCGCGGGGCGCACCTCCTCCGAGCAGCCTTCGAGGAAGTAGGAATGGAGCCGCTCGAGCCGCTCTCCGGCCTCGGCGCGCCCAGGGCGCTCGCTCGCGACGCCGCCGCGGATGGGCAGCGCCGGCCCGGAGCCGATCTCCCTGCCTGCCTCGGTGGTCATCGCCCCCGTCCCTCTGCCTGCACCCCTCGCCTGCCTCTCGTCTCGACTAGTCCGCGTACCCCGGAGCCGCGGCCGGCAGCCGTTCGGCAAGGACGCGCTCCACGTCGTGCAGAAGCTCCTCGGTCTCGTTCCAGCGGTCGAAGACACGCGTGCCGGTGGGGCTGCGCCCTCCCGTGTCCGCCGCCACCACCACGGCTAGCTCCGGCCGCTGGGCGTGCAGCCGGTTGGCCGTACGCAGCGCCGACGCGACGTCGCCGCCGCCGTCGAGCACGACGACGTCGGCCTCCGCGTCCACGATCCCCTCGACGACGCGGTCGGGGGAGGACAGCTCCTCGACCTCGAGATCGCGACCCTCGAAGAGGAAGCGCGCGAGCTTCACGAAGCGCGGGTCGCGACTCGCGACGAGGATCCGGGCACGGGGCTCGGGCTCGTCCTCCCACATCGACCCGGTCGTGTCCGCGCGCGCATCGGACATGCTGCGGGAGGCCCACGCCACCCGATCTCCGACCTCGAGCCCGCGTCGGTCGCACTCTCCTGCTGCCAGCTCGACGACCTCACGCGCGCCCCGGCAGGACGCGGTACGCCACGGCCGCACGTTCCGTTCGATCGCGATCACGACCTGATCTGAGTCGAGGAATACGACGTCGATCGGAAAGTGCATGAAGTGCGTGTGAATCGCGAACGCGGGCCGCAGCACCATGCCCTGCCCCGGGTTCAGACGACGTCGCCCTAGGAGGCCGCGCATACGGCGGTGAACCCGGTCGGCCACGACACACCGCTCGCACACGATCCGACCGTCTTCCCGGCGGAGCGTCAGCGTGCCCATGGCTTAAAGAACTTCGGAGATGTGAATGATGGCCGGAACCAAGAGGACGATCATGATGGCAGGGAAGATGAGGAAGACAAGCGGGAACAGCAGCTTGATCGGCATCTTCTGGGCCTTCTCCTCCACGGTGGCCTTGCGTCGCTTTCGCATCTCGAGGGCGACGTTCCGCATGGTCGTCGCGATCGAGACACCGAGCTTCTCGCCCTGAATCAGGGCCCGGACGAAAATCCGCATGTTCGGGCAGTCTGCGCGGCGCCCGAGGCTCTCGATCGCCTCGAACACCGACAGGCCCATTCGTTGCTCCTGCAGCGTGAGTCGCAGCTCCTGTCCGAGCGGGTCGCCCAGGCCGTCCGACGCCACCCGCATCGACGCGAGGATGCCGAGGCCGGCCTCGATCGTCACGACGAGCAGGTCGATCATGTCTGGCATCTGCCGGTCGATCTTCTGGAAGCGCTGCCGCATTCTCCGGTCGACGTACGCCATGGGGCCGAACCATCCGAAGACTCCAGCCGCCGCGGCGGCCACGACCGTCAGGATCCCCGAGCCTCCCATGACCGGAACCAGCCAGAGCGTGAGGATGGCGAAGGTCGCAGCGAGCATGACCTGGTAGCCGAGCAGCTTGCGCGGGCTCGTCCCGTACATCCCCGCGGCGACGAGCTTCTGGCGGACCTCGTTCTCGCTGAACCGGGCCAGTCTGCGCGCGGCGACGTCGCCGAGCCGGCCGGCGAGGGAGTCGAGCGGCCGGCGCCCGGGCGCGTCGACCTCGGAGCCGCCCGCGGCCTCCGCGACGTACCCGTAGGTCCCGATCTGGTCGAGCGTCGCGGTGCCCGGCGCTCGGCGAAGGCTGAAGATGAGGATGGTCACGCCCGCCCCGAGGAGGAGGACGCCTGCGACTGCGATGACTTCCAGATCCATTTCGACTCAGACCTCGATCTCGACGATCTTCTTGATTGCGAACCAGCCCGCGATGAGCATCACGAACCAGGCGCCGAGCGCGAAGCGCCCGGGCCCTGTGGTCCAGAGCGGCTCGAGCCAGACCTTGTTGACGGAGAGGAAGAAGAGTAGGAGCACGACCGGGATCGCCGTGAGGATGTAGCGGGCGATCCGGCCCTGCGCGGTGAGCACCCGGACGAGGCGCCGGAGCTCCATGCGGCCGCGGATGTTCTCGACGACGCGGTCGAGCACCTCGGCGGTGTTGCCGCCTGCCTCGCGCCCGAGTCGAGTGACGATCGCGACCTGCTCGATATCGAGGTTGTCCATACGGCGGGCCATCACCATCAAGGCGTCGTCGAGCGGGACGCCGAGCTGCTCGTCCTGGAGGACGCGGCGGAACTCGGACTTCGACGGCTCGGTGGCGCCGTCGACCATGACGCCCATCGCGCCGATGAGGCTGTGCCCGGCGCGGAGCGCCCCGGCGAGGACTTCGAGGTTGTCCGGCAGCTCCTCCGCGAAGGCCGAGCGGATCCTGTTGATCTTCCGCCGCACGACCGCCCGCGTCACGAACGGCGCGACGAGGCCGGCGAAGAGCCCGAGCAGCGACTGGAAGACGACCGCGACGAGGATCGACGTGACGATGCCTGCGACCACGGTCCAGCCCGCGATGGTCACGGCTGTCGCCGCGAAGCCGGCCAGCTCGACGTCGCGCTCGAACGACTGCCACCAGCGGTGTCCCTCGACGCGGCGCTGCGCGCGCTCGGCGAGCATGCTGGCGACCTCGGCGCGGCGCTGCCGTGACTCGTCCTCGGACGGGACGCTCACGTACTGCGCCATCCGCCTGCGGACGGAGCGATTCCGGACGTCGAGGCCGGTGAGGATCGCGAAGACGAGCAGCGCGAGCACCGCGATGACGACGAAGACCATGAGGAAGGGCGAGGTGATCGCGTCGTCGACCCAGCTCTCCTCGAAGGTGCCGCGCTCGGTGAAGTCGATGTGCGGCGTCGTGTAGGAGGCCGTCGCAGTTCCGAGCCCGTCCACGTTCGCGACGACCTCCACCTTCTGATCGGGCGGGAGCAGCGACCTGTACGTGACGATGTACTCGTTCGAAAGCCGCTTGCCGATCTGCTCGAAGACGGGAACGAACTCGGACGCCGCCGCCGTCGGAATGAACCTCCCGTCGGTTCCTTGCGCGAGCGTGTCCAACCGCGTGGGGTTGTAGCGGATCGACTGGAACCCGACCGCGATGACGCGCATGTTGGCCGCCTCGAGCGCCTCGAGCGCCTCGGCCGCGCTCGCCTCGCTCAAATTCTCGTTCCCGTCGGACAGCAGTACTGCGGTGGCGCGCTTCAGACCCTGGTCGGTCGCCATCTCGGACGCGAGGATCAGCGAGTCGTAGATCTCCGTGCCGAGGACGACCTCCGGAGTGGTCGCCACGGCCTCGTTGAGGGCGGTCGGATCGGTGGTGAAGCCGGTCAGCTCGTGCTGCTCCGTGTTGTACGCGACGACGGCCACGGGCATCGCCTCGGGCCGAACCTTCATGAACGCCCGCGCGGCGGCCATCGCCTGCTCGATCGGCTCGCCCTTCATGCTGAGTGACGCGTCGATGAGGAGGACGACGCCGCTCGTCGAGCTCGGCGCCTCGACGGCGATCTGACCCGCCGGCGGCGCGCCGTTCTCGGTGATCGTCACGTCCTCGGCGGAGAGCGCGCTCTCGCTCGGGAGCTGGAGCTGGTAGACGCGATCCGGGAACGCCGAGTCCGGCGCCTCGCGCAGCGTCATGCCGTTGCCCGACTGCCCGAGCGAGAGCGCGGGCAGCGTGAGCGCGACGACGAGCGCGAGTCCTGCCGCCTTCGTGAGCCGGGCGAACGTCATGCGGTCGCGCCCCGCCGCGCGTCGAGCGAGGAGATCCGCTCGCCGAACATGCTCTGCGGGAGCTCGACGCCGCGCTTGCGGAACTTCTCGAGGAAGACGGGGCGCAGGCCCGTGGGGCGGAGGGCGCCCGTGATCGTCCGGTCCGGAGCGACCGACTGGATCTCGAACTCGAAGATGTCCTGGAGCTGGATGACGTCCGACTCCATGCGGAGCACCTCGGTGACCTGGACGACGCGCCGCGAGCCGTCCTCGAGGCGGTCGATGTGGACGAGGAGGTCGAGCGCCGACGACACGTGCTGCCGGATGGCGCGCAGCGGAAGGTCGTATCCCGCCATGAGCACCATCGTCTCGATGCGGTGGAGGCCGTCGCGCGGCGAGTTCGAGTGCACCGTCGAGAGCGAGCCGTCGTGGCCGGTGTTCATGGCCTGGAGCATGTCCAGCGCCTCGGCGCCGCGGACCTCGCCGACGATGATGCGGTCGGGCCGCATACGCAGCGAGTTCCGGACGAGATCGCGGATCGGCACGTGGCCCTCGCCTTCGATGTTCGGCGGGCGGGCCTCGAGCCGGAGGACGTGGCGCTGATGGAGCTGGAGCTCGGCGGCGTCCTCGATGGTCACGATGCGCTCGCTGTTCGGGATCGAGGCCGTGAGCGCGTTCAGGAGGGTCGTCTTGCCAGAGCCCGTACCGCCCGAGATGAGCATGTTCATCTGCGCCTCGATGCAGCGCGAGAGGAACTCCACCGACTCCTCGGAGAGCGAGCCGATGTTGATCATGTCCTCCATCGTCAGGCGCCGCTTCGAGAACTTCCTGATCGTCATCAGCGGGCCGGAGAGCGAGAGCGGGGGGATGATCGCGTTGACGCGGCTGCCGTCGGGGAGGCGCGCGTCGACCATCGGCGAGGCCTCGTCGATGCGGCGCCCGATCTGCGAGACGATCTTGTTGATGATGCGGCGCAGGTGCGACTCGTCCGTGAAGCGGACCGTCGTCTCGTAGAGCTTCCCGCCGCGCTCGATCCAGACGTCGTCGGCGCCGTTGCACATGATCTCGGTGATCGAGTCGTCGGCGATGAGGCGCTCGAGCGGCCCGTATCCGAGGATGTCGTCGAGGATCTCCGCCGTCAGCCGTTCACGGTCCTCACGAGCGAGTCCGGCCTCGTCGTTCAGGTGGCGCCGGATGTCGGCGGTGACGCGGTTGCGAAGCTCACTCGGATCGATCGCGATGTTGAAGAGCTGCGGTCCGAGCTCGCTGATCACCGCCATGTGGACGCGGTTCTTGAGATCGGCGAACGGCTCCTGCTGCTGCGCCGGGCTGCGGCCTGTGCTGATGCGCTCGTGGAGTTCCATCGTTGTCTATGCCTTCCTTCCGAAGAGCCGGCGCTTCGAGGAGGAGCGGCTCCCGGCCGCCGCGACGGCGACCGGCTCGGTCGCTCCGGAGACGGGCTCGGCGAGGAGCTCGGCGAGCTGCCCGTAGGCCTCGGCCGGCTCCGACTGCGGCCTCGCGATGACGATCGGGATGCCCTCGTTGACAGTTCGCGGGATCTCGCGATCCGACGGGATCAAGACGTCGGGGGCGCGTCCGAGGACCGCCTCGACGTCGGACTGGCTGATGCCGACGCGACTGTGCGCGCGGTTCAAGAGCAGGTACACGCGGTCTGGGTCGTACTTCATGAGCTCGAGTGTCTCGAGCCCGAGCTTCGTGTTCTTGAGAGAGAGGGAGTCGAGCATCCCGACCATGACGACGTCCGTGGAGCTGTCGATGGACGTGATGACCTCGGCCGTGAAGCCCGGGGGCGTGTCCACGACGACCCAGTCGAACGTGCTTCTGAGGATCGCGTACACCTCGCGCAGGAGCTCGGCGCCGACTGCGCTGGCCTGGTCGGGCCGGCGCGGGGCGATGAGCGTGCGGACCCCCGAGCTGTGCGTCGCGAGGAAGGCGTCCAGCTTGTCGTAGTCGAGCGCGCCCGGGGACTGGGCAAGGTCGTACACGGTTCGCTCCGGCGGTAGCCCGAGGCACAGCGCGACGTCCCCGAACTGGAGGTCGAGGTCGACGAGCGCGACCCGCTGCCCACGCTGCGCGAGCGACACGGCGAGGTTCGTCGCCGTGAGCGTCTTGCCCGTCCCGCCCTTGGGCCCGAGCACGCACACGAGCCGCGACGTCTCGGCCGAGACCGGCGTGTCCGCGCCCTGCTTCCGCGCGATCAGCTTCTGGATCTCGAAGCGAACCTGGTCGCGCGTCGCGGGGAGCATGACGATGTCGTCCGCTCCCGCCTCGAACGCCCGGCGCAGGAAGCCGTTCGGCGACCCGTGCCCGAGCACCATGACGTGCAGGTCCGGGTTGTGCTTCGCGACCGCCTCGAGCAGCAGGAGGGCGCGGTCCGAGTACCCGGCGCAAGCCACGAGCAGGACGTCGACCTGAGTGTCCGACAACGAGCGGATCGTGTCGTCGGCGGTCGTCGCGACGGCGACGATGTTGAACTCCGGATCGTCCGGCAGGGACTCCTGCACCTGCTCGGCGTCGACGCCGGGCTCGATGGCGAGGAGGGCTTTGACTGGGCGGCTCGGCACGGTCGGTCCTCAGCGTCCTCTGGGGGCGCGCAGGCCCTGGGTCAGGTTCTCCTCGGTCGCGACCGTGTTCGGCGTGGGCTTGGTGCCCTCGAGCGCTGCCGGACGCAGGACGAACCAGAGCCTCGCGTGGTCGCTGGCGAAGGCGAACTTCGCGGCGTCCCGTCGTGTGCGTCTGGAGGACGAGGTTCCCGCCCTCGGGCGTCGGCACGGTGAGCACCTTGATGTTCGAGCGGAAGAGCCTGATCTCGGGCTCCTCGACGCCGCCGCTCGTTCGCTCGTTCACGCCGATGTAGATGTCGATGTGGTCGCCCGCCTTGAGCTGCGAGAGGCTGCCGTGAATGGTGTCGATGCTGACCGAGAGGGCGCGCTGCGGCCCCGTGATCTGGGAGTCGACGGTCGTGGTCGTGCTGGCGGCGAAGTCAAGCGCGGTGAGCTGCTTGCCCGGAAGGACCTGGACGGCCGCCGCGCGCCCCTCCAGGAACGTCGGATCCGCGATCGCTCCTTCGAGCACTTCCTTCTTCGGCAGTGTCGTCGCCGTGTACATCTTCTCGTTCGCGACGATAAGGCCGGGCGTCCCGGCCTCGATCGTCCGGTTGGCGACGAGCACGGGCGTCGGCGCGGAGGCGCCGCCGACGCGGGCGCGATAGCGGTCGAGGTACACGATCAGGAGGATCGTTGCGAGCACGATTGCGCCCAGCCCGAGCGCGATCGCCCACCCGCGGGACGAGACTCTTCCGGAAACCTTCGTAGAAAACGTATTGGACATGACTTCCTCTCTCGGTGGCGCTTACAACGGCTTACTTCGGCACGTCCCCACAATTACATGAGACCCGGTTGGCGCACTTCCGGCGCCCCCGGTGAAAGTAGCAACGTGCGGAAGGAACCGTGCGGGTGGCTACGGACATGCACCGATCCCTTGGGCGTTGAGCACGGCCGGCGACTGCTCGATGCGCATGGTCGCCTTGCCGCGCAACTTGATCGTCCCGAGGTCCATGATCGGCAGGAACGTGAAATCACTTTCGACGCGAACCGTGAGCGGTTCGCCCACCGCGCCGTCGACGCTGTCCTCGAAGCAGATCGTCGCGGTCGGCTGGAGGCCGCCCGAGACGGGCTCGCTCTCGAGATGCTGGACGAGGGTCGGCGTCGTGCAGCCGGGGGAGCCGACGATGCCGTTGCAATTCGGGTACTTGTCGACGACCGCCCAGCGCGCTCCCTGGTTCGCGATCCGGTTGAGGTCGAGCCAGTAGTTGAGGCCGATCCCGAACTGGATGATGCCGACGACGAGGAGCAGGAACAGCGGGGCGATCAGCGCGAACTCGATGAGGGCCTGGCCGCTCTCACGCGGGCGTGCACGAGGGCCTGCAGCTGCCTCGGCTGACGCGGCCCCGGGTGCCCACGACGAGCGCATGCGGGTCTTATCGGCGCATGTTGGCTCCAACGTGAGTCCCCTTTTCTCGCCCGATCCCCGACTCGGACTCATTCTCCCTCTCATTGTGCCCCCCTGGTCGGAAATCCGAAAGGGTCGAATCCCTGAAACACGTGCGCCGGCCCGGTCGAGGGGGTAACCGGGCCGGCGCACTCCCGTTGCCGGGTCTTGTTCCGGCCGAGCCGTCACAAGCGGCCGGCCGCGGTTCTTACGGCAGCGGGCCCGGGCTCTCGACGCTGGAGCCGGTCTCGCTGAACAGGTCGTCGATCTTGCCGGCCAGGAAGAGCATTGCGACGATCAGGAGAATCGCGATCGAAGCGATGATCAGGCCGTACTCGACGAGGCCCTGCCCCTCCTGCCGGTGGCGAAGGGAATACAGAGCGGTCTGGACGCGCACCTGTGCGCGCAACAGGATGTCACTCATTCCGAGGGACCTCCCTCTCTTGGAGTTCGAGGCGCGCACGGCGCCGTTGGTTTGGCAAGTGTCCATGTGGACGCTTTCAGGGTGTCGGCGACGGGCCTCGAGCGCAACTGGCCGTCCGGGCGGTTGTGGCTAGCCGAATGTCGGACCCGTCAGAGCCGCCCCGTCCGCTGCGGGCGGGAAAATGAAAAGCGCCGGCCCGGTCGAGGGGGACCGGGCCGGCGCTTCTCATTGCCGGTGTGGCACCCGGCCGGGCTCCTACGAGCCCGGCCGGGTGTGCTGCATTTGTTACGGCAGCGGGCCCGGGCTGTCGACGCTGGAGCCGGTCTCGCTGAACAGGTCGTCGATCTTCCCGGCCAGGAAGAGCATTGCGACGATCAGGAGAATCGCGATCGAAGCGATGATCAGGCCGTACTCGACGAGGCCCTGCCCCTCCTGCCGGTGGCGAAGGGAATACAGAGCGGTCTGGACGCGCACCTGTGCGCGCAACAGGATGTCACTCATTTCCGAGGGACCTCCCTCTCGGGTACGTGGCGTCGGCCGACGCCTTTGACTGTGTTGTTCACCCTGGAGTTCATCGGGCCTTCTCAGGGTCGAATGGCCGGGGCGCCCGCGCAACTGGCCGACGGATCGGTTGGGGACCAGACCATGCTGCCCCAGGGTGGGTGATACTTCGGACGGAGGGCTAGGTCCCACTGTCTGGGCGTCACGGCAGGCTTCGACCTTCGGCTCGTGCCGAAGCGGACACGGTCGTGCCACAGTGAGGTGCTGATGTCTGCGACTCCCAGGCGGCAACTCAACGTCCAGCGGCTGGCGAGCGGGCTCTCCAATGTCGCTCTCGTGGCGCTGCTGATCGTCCCACTCCAGAAGTTCGTCTGGGCGGCGCGAGATGAAATCCTCGCCTACGACTTCAAGCAAGCCTTCGTCCCGGCGGCGGAGGCGCTCCTCGACGGCCGGTCCCCGTATCCGGAGCTCGGCTACCCGCCCCTCGTCGCCTTCCTCTCGGTGCCGTTCGTGGTCGCGCCCGCGACCGAGATCCTCGTGACCCTCGCCGTCGCCGCATGCGTCCCGGCCTCGCTCTGGCTGCTCGGCGTCCGCGACTGGCGCTGCTACGTCGCGGCGTTCCTCTGGATCTCGGTCTTCAACGCCGTGCAGACCGTGAACGTGACGCTGCCGATCCTGCTCGCCGCGAGCGTCTGCTGGAGGTGGCGCGATCGCGGCCCGGTGACGTCTGTGGCAGGCGGCCTCGCCGTCGCCGTGAAGATCATCGCCTGGCCGCTCGCGTTCTGGCTCGCGGTCACGCGCCGCCTGCGAGCGGCGGTCGGCGTCTTCGTCGTGTCCGTCGGCGTGACGATGGCGCTCTGGGCGACGCTCGGCTTCTCCGGCTTCGCCGAGTATCCGGACAGCCTCGGCCGGCTCGAAGGGGAGCAGAGCGGCCGCGGGTACACGTTGCAGGCGCTCATGGACGACGCGGGATTCGCCGACGTGTTCGGTGTGCTCAGCGCCGTGGCCTGCCTCCTGCTCGCGCTCCTCGGGGGCGCGCTGTACGCGCGCCGAGGAGACGACGCCCGCTCGTTCGCGTGTGCGGTGGTGGCGGTGATCGTCGCGTCGCCGATCGTCTGGCTGCACTCGTTCGCCCTCCTGCTCGCGCCGGTCGCCCTGCTTCGGCCGCGGCTCTCCGCGGTGTGGTTCTTGCCGGCGCTGCTCGCGCTCGTGTCGCCCGGCACCGGGAACGGGGCGCCGTGGCAGACCGTCGTGACCATCGGCGTCTCCGCGCTCGTCGTGGTCCTCGTACTGCGGCCGGACGACTGGACGCTCGGGCGTCTCGGCGCGCGGCGTGCTTCCCGAGCGGGCGCGTCCGGATCGGTCGGCCTGGAGCGATCCTGATGCGCGAGCGCTTCGGACGCCCGCTCGTCGTCGTCGGCTCGATCGCCCTGTTCGCGGTGGTCCCGTTCTTCGCGGTCGGCTACGTCGTGTGGGACCTCGCGAGCGGAGAGGCGGGCTGGCCCCTTCGCATCGCCTTCCTGAACGCGGCCGACGCCGTCCTGCACGGCGAGAGCCCGTATCCGGTGACCGGCGACCCGGGCCTGGCCGAAGGCACCGCATACGTCTATCCGCCCGTCGTAGCCGAGGTGCTCATCCCGCTCACGTTCGTGTCCGAGGCGGTCGCGGTCGTCGGGTTCGCGCTCGTCTTGGTCGCCGCCGTCTTCGCGACCCTCCTCCTGCTCGACGTCCGCGACTGGCGCTGCTACGGCCTCGCCCTGCTCTGGCCACCCGTCCTGTCGGCCGTCCACGTCGAGAACATCACGATCCTGATGGGGCTCGCCGCCGCGCTCGTCTGGCGTTTCCGCGACCGGCCGGCCGGCGGCGTCGCGCTCGGCGCGTCGATCGCGGTGAAGCCGCTGGTGTGGCCGCTCGCCGCGTGGCTTCTCGCGCGGAGGTCGTACCGCGTGCTCGCGTGGTCGGCCGCGACCGCCGTCTCGCTCCTGCTCGTGTCATGGGCGGCGATCGGGTTCGCCGGGCTGCTCGAGTACGGGTCGCTCCTCCGCGAGCTCGGTGACCGCATGGACGAGTTCGGATACTCGGTCTACGCGATCGCGCACGACGCCGGCGCCGGGGACATGCTCGCGAAGGCGCTCTGGCTCGCCGTGGCGCTGGCCGTGCTCGTGGCGTCGTACGTCGTCGCTCGCCGCGGTGACGAGCGTCGCGCCTTCGTCCTGGGAGTGGCCGCGATCATCGCGTGCTCGCCGATCATCTGGTTGCACTACTTCGCGCTGCTGTTGCTGGTGGTCGCCGTCGCGCAGCCGAGACTGGGCGTCGCCTGGTTCGTTCCGTTCCTGATGTTCGGCGCCGAGGAGATCGCGAACGGGTCGCCGTTCCAGACGGCCACGACCGTGGCGGCCGCGGCGCTGACGGTCGCGGTCGCGCTGTACGTCGCCCCGGACGCGCGCGAGCGAGAGCCGGCCCGGCCGCGTACGTCGGCTAGGACGGCGCTCGCCGAATCACGGTGACGCGCGGATCCTGGTAGAGCGTCACGGCTCCCGCCTCCATGAGGAAGTCCGGGACCTGCGAGCCCTCGCCCCGTCCCCGTCTCGAGCACGACCACGTCGAACCCGTCGGCGATCGACTTCCAGTCTTCGCCCTGCTCGCCCTTGAAGCGGACGATTCGCTCGAAGGTCTCCCGGTCGAAGAGCTCGAAGCGGACGTCGTGGGAGATTCGCCCGCGGAGCTCCGGGATCCGCCAGAGCAGCCAGTCGGTGTACTTGGTCGCCGCGAACACGCGCACGTCGGAGCTCTCGGCCTCCGTCTCGATCGCGGACACCGCTTCCTCCGGCCAGTTCTTCACGTACCAGCTCTCGTCGCGCGCGAGCGCGATGACGACTGCGGCCGCGAGCGCGCCGACGGCGGCGAACGAGAGGACGCCGTCCAGCCGCCGCGGCTGTCGAGGCTCGGCGCCCTCGAGCCTGCGGCCGAGCGCGACGGGCAGCAGCACGAGGCACGCGAGCGCGAACCAGGGAATGCCTCGGATGGCGGTGACCGCTCCGACGAACGTCAGCGCGAGCGCCCCCTGGTCGAAGAGCGTGAGCCGCTTGCGTCCCAGCAGGACGACGACGAGCGCCGCCGCGGCGAGCAGGTAGAAGAGAACTGTGTCGGTCCCGAGGTCGCTCGCCCGCCACTCGGTCACGAGCTCGCGCGGGAACGGCGGGTCCACGAGGAGCAGGTTGTAGTAGCGCGCGGTCTCGACCGGCCCGTACGGCGTCGCCAGTACGGCGAGCGGCGCCAGCACGAGCAGCGCGACACTGCGCCACCCAGAGGCGCCGCGGCTCCTGACCAGCTCGATGGCGCCGAGGAGCATCGTCAAGAGCGCGGCGAGGGCGACCGTCCCGTGGATGTTCGCCCAGACGACGAGGATCGGGAACGCGAGGTACACGCGCCGGGTGGGGTGGCGTGACTCGGAGGCGAGGAGCCAGAGCAGGCCGGTGAAGAGCGGGAGCGCGAAGACCTGCGCGCGCATCGTCCACGCCCACGGCGCCGCTACGAGCACCGGGAAGAAGACGAGCGCGATGGCGCGCTGGCCTGCGCCGAGCATCCGCGCGCCTACGACGGCGATCGCGAACGCGCCGACTGCGAAGAGTGCCGTGACGAGCGCGAGCAGCGCGTGCCCGCCGAGCTCGTGGGCCCCGTGCGCGAGGAGCTGCGCGCCCCACTGCTGGTCGGTCCAGTCGCGGCCGGCGGCGAGCACGGTCAGCTCGTCGTGCGACGGCAGGCCGTGCTCCGCAACCTCGCGGCCGGCGACGAGCGTCATCCACGTGTCGGCGACGAGCAGCGTCGGCGGGAAAGCCACGACGAAGACCGCGCCGAACGCCGCGAGGAGGACGACGAGGAGGAACTCCTCCTCGGCGACGCGTCGTACCCGACTCAAGCGTCGAGCTCTCTACTCGTCCGCGTAGATGGGGCTCTCGACGAGCCCGTGCTGGTACGCCAGGCGTGTCGCCTCGGTGCGGTTCTTGACGCCGAGCTTGCGGTAGATGTTCGTCAGGTGGAACTTCACGGTCTGCGGCGCGACCCAGAACTCCTTCGCGATCTGGTCGTTCGAGAGCCCGCGCGCGAGGGCGCCGAGGATCGTCAGCTCACGTTCCGTCAGCCCGAGCGACTTCGCCCCCGAGCGCTCCTCGTCCATCCCCATCGCGGTGTGGATGTTCCCCTCCAGCGCCTGACGTAGGGTCGACGCGAGATCGTCGGGGTTCACCGTCTTGACGATGTAGGCCGTCGCGCCCCGGCGGAGCGCGGCGTCCACGAGCTCGTTGCTCGTCGACGCGGAGAGCATCACGACCTTGATCTCGGGGTGCCGGCGCTTGATCTCGTCGAGGCATGCGAGCCCGTCCATGTGCGGCATGCGCACGTCGAGCAGCACGAGGTCGGGCTTCGTCCGGCCGACGAGCGGCAGGACCTGCGTCCCGGACTGCGTCTCGCCGACGATCTCGAAGTCGCCGTCGGCCTCCAGCGCCCGCTTGATCCCATCGAGGACGAGCCGATGGTCGTCGGCGATCACGACCCGCATGGAGGCAGTGTCGCACAGGGCGCCGATGCCGTCGCGGGCTCGACAGCCAGCTGTTGGCGGGTTCCCCCGACATGAGGTGAGGAAGCCCCCGGACGGGGGATGGGTTCCGACCTAGACCCTGGTCAAGTTACTCCTTCGAGGGATTGCCGGTGCCCCATATGGGGGCTACTCTCCGGCACGGGAGCGGACGGGCGGGGGCCCTTAGCTGCCAAGTACTCGAGGGGATCAGAAGGTTTTTTCGGGCGAGTTCTAAGCAGCGAAGGGAGTCAAGGCTATGGGTTCGGGGACGATGGACTGCGCGCCTGCGCGCGTCAACACAACACGGGTGGGATCTCGGTGGACGCCGCGCCGCTTGCTGGCGTGCGCGGCCTTCGTCGCCATTGCTGCGGTGCTCGTCGGAGTGCCGCTCGCCGCATCCGCGAATCCGGACATCAACGGGTTCGAGCTCGACGGCAACGCTGCCGGCGGCAGCGCGAACGACTGGGACGCCCTGGGCTCGCCGCTCGGGTTCACCGGCTTCCGCGACGACCCGACGGACGGCACCGACCTCGGATACGGCTCGGGTCAGACGAAGGACACGAGAGACATCGACCTGTGGTCCTGGGAAGAGGCGGACGTCACGCCTGCGAAGTCCGACATCGAGAACGACTACGCCGCGGTGTACTCAGAGGACGGCAACCTCATCCTCTATTTCGGGCAGAACCGCCAGCTCGACAACTCGGGCGACGCGAACGTCGGGTTCTGGTTCCTCAAGAACCCGATCGGCCTCGAGCCGGACGGCTCGTTCTCCGGTGTCCACGCGGAAGGCGACCTGCTCGTGCAGAGCGAGTTCACGAACGGCGGCAGCGTCTCCGGCATCCGCGTCTACGAGTGGCTGGACGACGAGCTCACGGAGGTGACGACGACGAACGTCGGCCCCTGCGTGGGCGGGAAGCTCGGGACGCTCGACGGCTGCGCAATCGTCAACACGGGGACGATCTCGACCTCGTGGGCCGGCAGCCTCACGGCGCCCTTCTTCTTCGAGGGCGGCCTCAACCTGACCGCACTCTTCGGGCAGACGGTCCCCTGCTTCTCGACGTTCCTCACGAACACGCGCACGTCGCAGTCACCGTCCGCGGATCTCAAGGACTTCGGCCTCGGCGCGGTCGACACGTGCGCATCGCTGAAGATCACGAAGCAGGCCACGCCGAGCGACGCCACGCAGTTCGGCTACTCGACCACCGGCGGCCTGACTCCGGCCACGTTCACGCTCGCCTCGGGGCAGAGCCGGACGTACCCGAACCTCCAGCCCGGCACGTACTCGGTCGTGGAGAACGTCCTCCCGGCCGGCTGGGCGCTCGAGAACCTCACGTGCCCGGTCGCGACCGGCCCCGGCACGAGCGCAAGCCCGAACAGCGCGACCGCGACCGCGAGCATCACGCTCGGGTTCGTCGGTCACGTCGAGTGCACGTACGTCAACAAGCGGCTGCCGCAGGTCCGCGTCGTCAAGGACCTCGTGCCCGCGGTGGACGCCGGGAAGTTCGATCTTCGGATCAACACGACGACCCACGCCGACGACGTCGGCGACGGCGGCAACACCGGCTTCAAGACGGTCGCCACGGGCCCGGTCACGGTGGACGAGCTCGCCGGCACCGGCACCTCGCTGGGCAACTACGTCTCGAGCGTCGCGTGCGACTCGGGCAAGGGCTCCGCAAACGGGACGAGCCACACCTTCTCGGTCGGCTTCGGCGATCAGGTGACCTGCACGATCACGAACACGCGCAAGGGCAAGATCATCGTCGAGAAGCAGACGCTTCCGAATGGCGACCCGCAGGTGTTCTCGTTCGCGGCTAGCTACGACACGGACGGCTTCTCGCTGGGCGACGGCCAGCAGAACGACTCAGGCCTGCTGGCGCCCGGCACCTACTCCGTCTCCGAGAACGTCCCTGCCGGTTGGGATCTCGAGTCGGCGGTGTGCTCGGATGCCTCGGCGCCGGGTGCGATCCAGCTGGCGGCGGGTGAGGTCGTGACCTGTGTGTTCACGAATGAGAAGGACGCCAGGATCGTGGTGGAGAAGCAGACGCTTCCGAACGGCGATCCGCAGGTGTTCGCGTTCGCGGCGAGCTACGACGCGGACGGGTTCTCGCTCTCGGACGGTCAGCAGAACAATTCGGGCGATCTCGATCCGGGCACGTACTCGGTCTCCGAGACGGTGCCTGCCGGTTGGGATCTCGAGTCGGCGGTGTGCTCTGATCAGTCGCCGGCGGGCGCGATCCAGCTGGCGGCGGGTGAGGTCGTGACCTGTGTGTTCACGAATGAGAAGGACGCCAGGATCGTGGTGGAGAAGCAGACGCTTCCGAACGGCGATCCGCAGGTGTTCGCGTTCGCGTCCAGCTACGACGCCGACGGGTTCTCGCTCTCGGACGGGCAGCAGAACGACTCCGGCGACCTCGACCCCGGGACGTACTCCGTCTCGGAGACCGTCCCGGCGGGTTGGGACCTGGAGTCCGCGATCTGCTCGGACGCCTCGCCGGCTGGTGCGATCTCGCTCCAGGCGGGTGAGGTCGTGACCTGTGTGTTCACGAATGAGAAGGACGCCAGGATCGTCGTCGAGAAGCAGACGGACCCCGACGGCGCGGCGCAGACGTTCTCGTTCACGGCGAGCTACGACGCCGACGGGTTCTCGCTCTCGGACGGGCAGCAGAACGACTCGGGTGACCTCGATCCGGGCTCGTACTCCGTCTCGGAGACCGTGCCGGCGAACTGGGTGCTGACCTCGGCGGTCTGCTCCGATCAGTCGCCCGCGAGCGCGATCGAGCTCTCGGCCGGGGAGGTCGTGACGTGCGTGTTCACGAACACGCTCGACCGCGGCAAGATCGTCGTCGAGAAGCAGACACGTCCCAATGGAGACCCGCAGCAGTTCGAGTTCGACGCGAGCTACGACGCCGACGGCTTCACCCTGTCGGACGGGCAGTCGAACGACTCGGGCCCGCTCCTGCCCGGCACCTACTCGGTCTCCGAGGACGTGCCCGCGGGTTGGGATCTCGAGTCGGCAGTGTGCTCGGACGGGTCGCCCGCCAGCGCGATCTCGCTTCAGTCCGGGGAGGTCGTGACCTGTGTGTTCACGAACGAGAAGGACGCACGGATCGTGGTCGAGAAGCAGACCGACCCCGACGGCGACCCGAAGGTCTTCACGTTCACCGCGAGCTACGACGCCGACGGCTTCCAGCTCTCGGACGGCCAGCAGAACGACTCGGGTGATCTCGATCCGGGCACGTACTCCGTCGCCGAGACGGTGCCGGCGAACTGGGCGCTGACCTCGGCGGTCTGCTCCGATCAGTCGCCCGCGAGTGCGATCGAGCTCTCGGCCGGGGAGGTCGTGACGTGCGTGTTCACGAACACGCTCGACCGCGGTCGGATCATCGTCGAGAAGCAGACGCTCCCGGGCGGCGATCCGCAGGTGTTCACCTTCGACGCCAGCTACGACGCCGACGGGTTCTCGCTGAGCGACGGCCAGTCGAACAACTCGGGCCTCCTGCTTCCGGGCACGTACTCGGTCTCCGAGAACGTCCCTGCGGGCTGGGATCTCGAGTCGGCGTTGTGCTCGGACGAGTCGCCTGCGGGCTCGATCTCGCTGCAACCGGGCGAGGTCGTGACGTGCGTGTTCACGAACGAAAAGGACGCGCGGATCGTGGTCGAGAAGCAGACGCTTCCGAATGGCGACCCGCAGATGTTCTCGTTCGACGCCAGCTACGACGAGAGCGGCTTCCAGCTCTCGGACGGCCAGCAGAACGACTCGGGTGATCTCGATCCGGGCACGTACTCGGTCTCGGAGACAGTCCCGGCGGGCTGGGATCTCGAGTCGGCGGTGTGCTCGGACGAGTCACCGGCGGGCGCGATCTCGCTCCAGGCGGGCGAGGTCGTGACCTGCGTGTTCACGAACGAGAAGGACGGGCGGATCATCGTCGAGAAGCAGACGATCCCGAACGGCGACCCGAGGAAGTTCACGTTCTCCGCGACCTGGACCGAGGGCACGTTCCAGCTCGGTGACGGCGAGCAGCACGACTCGGGTCTGCTCGAGCCGGGCCAGTACGCGGTCGGCGAGGACGTCCCGCTCGGCTGGGACCTCACCGGCCTCGACTGCGGCGTCGAGGTGCAGCGTGAGGGCTCCGCGGTCGTCCTGAACCTGAACGCAGGCCAGACGATCACGTGCGTGTTCACGAACACGAAGCGGCCGCCGGGCTCGCTGAACATCGTGAAGACCGTGACGCCGACGACCCTGAAGGAGCCGGGTGGCAGCGTGAACTACACGGTGACGGTCGAGAACACATCCACGGTCGACGTGACGATCAACTCGGTCGTCGACGACAAGTTCGGCAACCTCGCGAACGTGGCGGGCGGGACCCCTGCGGGCTGCTTCGCCGTCCCGTTCGTCCTGGCGCCGGGCGCGAGCTCGACCTGCACCTTCCCGAAGACGCTGACGGGGACGGCCGGGACGAGCCATGTGAACGTGGTCACGGTGACGGGGACGGACACGAGCGGGAACACGCTGACCGACTCGGACGACGCGCGGGTGGACTTCACGCCGCGGCTGATCGACCTCGTCGTCGTCAAGGACGCGACGTCGCCGACTCCGCTCAACGGCACCGTCACCTACACGATGACGGTGACGAACAAGGGTCCAGACACTGCGACGAACGTGCAGCTGGTCGACCCGGCACCCGCGGGGATCACGTACCTCACGGTCAACCCGGGCTCGCCGACGTGCACGCTGACGCCGGCACTCGTCACGTGCAGCCTCGGGACCCTCGAGGTCAACCAGTCGAAGTCGGTCACCGTCACCGCACGCGCGACGACGGTCGGTCGGCACACGAACACGGCGACGACCACCGGTGAGGGCGGACGCGAGACGAATCCCGCGGACAACACGGACACGGCGATCACGGTCGTGCCGGCGCCGGTGCAGCCTCCGACGCCGAAGCCGAAGCCGACCTACTGCCTGACGCTCACGGTCACGCCGAAGATGATCACGGCCGACGGGAAGCCCGACACGGTCAAGGTGAAGGTCACGGCCGGCCCGAAGCGCATCAAGGGCAAGACGGTCCGGATCAAGGGCGCGGGCATCAAGAAGAGCGCCCGCTCGAACGCGAAGGGCATGGCGACCCTCCGTGTCAACCCGAAGCGGCCGGGCGTGCTGACGATCACGGCCGTCGAGACGAAGCAGCAGCAGGTCTGCGGCCCGAAGCGCATCGGCGCAGTGGGGGTCTTCCTTCCGCCGCTGACGGGCTGACGGTCGGATCACGGTGGAACGAGAAGGGGCGGCTGCGGCCGCCCCTTCGGCTTTCTGTCGACCCGGGGGCCTGACGCGAGCGCCGTCGCCGAGGCCGGTCCCGAGCACGTTTACCCACCCATGGAGTGGGGGCCCCCTGACGGGGGACTAGGTCAGACCTGGCCAGGGGTCTGGTTACTCCTTCGAGGGATTGCCGATGCCCCATATGGGGGCTACTCTCCGACCGGAAGCTGCAAGGGGCGCGGGGCCCAGCTTCCGGAGTAATCGAGGCGGAATAGGGGCCTCTTTTTTCGGGCGAAGCGGCGAAGGGAGCACCTCACTATGGGCACGGGGAAGGTGGGCTATCTGGCGCGCGCGGGCGTTCCTCCCGCCGCTCACGGGTAGAGCAAAGCCGGGGGCGGGGACGACTGGGTTGTCCTCGCTTTCGGCCCACTTGGGGCTCGGCCTGCGGTCGAGTCCCCAAACCGCGGTGTGATGCCGGGGAAGCAATGAGGGGAGAACTGGGGATGAGTTGGGAATGTTGAGGAACTTGACGCGGGTCCTAGTGGCCGCAATCGCGCTGTCAGCCGCGCTGCTTGCTGCTGCGTCCTTCACGGGCGCAGCGCCTGGCACCGACGCGTCCGTCGGCGTGTACGACCAGTGTGCGAACGGCGATCCGCCGAGCACCGCGGCGGACTGTCCGGAAAACTGGATCAACGGAATTCTCAACGCGAACAACGCGCATTACGCGGAGGACGACGTGACTCCGCAGCGTGTCGTTCTCGATCTACCGAAGGACGGCCCGACGACGGGTCGGACAGTCGAGATCTCGTACCTCACGCGCAAGAGTGACGTGCACGCGTACGACTCGCTCGCCACCTGGAATCACACGCAGACGACCGCGGATCGCTGTGCGAACCTGAACGTGGCGGATTGCGTCCCGGGCCTGGCCGCCACGTTCCCGATTCCGCTCGACGGCACTGTCGTCGCGGATTCGAGCGGCGGCGGAAGCGCTACGTCCCTGCATCAGCTCACCGGCCAATTCCTCACGATGTACGGAGGGACGATCACCGGTGTGTCGTCGTACACCCACGACGACGCGTCCGGAACGAGTGACTCCTACGCGCACTTGACGGTGACTTACTCCGTGCCGTCGCTCGCGAACGCCTCCAAGGTGATGCTGCTCTTCGGCGGCCACATCGCCCCGAGCACCGGCCCGCGCGGCTGGGGCGCCGGGGTCGGTGCCGGATCGATCAGCGGCGGCCCGTACCACGTGCGCATCACCGCTGCCGACGGCGCGTCGGTCGGAAACCGCGACAACCAGATCATGTCCTCCGCGATCCTCGCGCCGCCGCAGGTCTCCGTCGACAAGACGCCGGACGACCAGACGATCGACGCGGGCCAGCCGGCGACCTTCACGATGACGGCGACCAACAACGGGCCCGGCGTCGCGAACATCACGCTGAACGACAGCCTGCCGCTCGGGAGCGGCGGCCTCATGTGGGTGGAGTCGAGCGACCCGTCGAGCTCGTGCACGGTTTCGACGCAGCCTCCGCAGCAGCAGACGCTGACCTGCAACTTCCAGAACGTGCCGGCGAGCCAGTCGCGGACGGTCAGCGTCACGACGCAGACCGACCAGGCCGACTGCGCGACCCTGAGCAACACGGCGACCGTCACGTCGACCGGCGACACGACGCCCAACGACAACACGAACACCGGATCGATCACGGTCCGCTGTCCGGACGTCTCGGTGCTGAAGACCGGCAACGGGACCGTCACCGTGCCTGGCGCCGCGCAGTTCACGATGGTCATCACGAACAACGGTCCCGGCGCCGCCACCGGCGTCGGACTCACTGACACGCTTCCGGGCACCGGCTGGACGATCTCGAGCCAGACCGCCGGGAACTGCGTGATCAACGGCGGCAACTCCATCGTGTGCACGGGGATCTCCCTGCCGACGCAGGGCGCGACTTATACGGTCGTCGTCTCGCGTGCGACCGCCGCGCCGGCGGACTGCGGCCCGATGCAGAACACGGCCGCGATCACGGCAACGGGCGACACGAACCTGGGCAACAACTCGTCGAGCGCGACCGTCACCGTCAACTGCCCGGACATCGTCGTTGTTAAGAACGGCAACGGCCCAGTGACGGTGGGTCAGTCGGCGACGTTCGAGATCATGATCGGGAATTTCGGCCCTGGTACCGCGACCGGTGTCACCCTCAGCGACACGCTGCTGGGATCGGGCTGGTCGATCCTGTTCCAGACCGGGAATGCGTGCTCGATCGACGAGGGCGTGCTCTCGTGTTCAGGGATCACGCTGCTCGAGAACGGCAAGTACATCATCGAGATCACGAAGACGACGACGATCGCGGACTGCGCGGACATTCCGAACACGGCGACCGTGTCGGCGACGAACGAGAGTCCGCAGGGCACCGCGCCCAACTCGGCGAGCGCCACTGTCGTCGTGCTGTGCGCGGACGTGTCGGTTCAGAAGACGCCGGACGCCGGTGTCGTGCAGGCGGGTGAGCTCGCGACCTTCACGATCACGGTCACGAACTCCGGCGACGGCTCCTCGAGCGTGAGCTTCGACGACCAGCTGCCCGACGGCGGGCTCGACTGGTCGACGACGACGCCCGATTGTCTGGTCACGGGCTCGGTCGGCGACCAGGACCTCGAGTGCTCGTTCACCCTCGCGGGCGGCGGGGCGCAGAAGACGATCACCGTCTCCTCGCCCACGACGGCCGCGGGAGCCTGCGGCGTCAAGCCGAACACGGTGACGATCACCGCCTCGGGCGACATCACTCCGGCGAACAACGCCGATCAGGGTCAGGTCACGGTCGAGTGCGGCGGGATCATCGTGCGCAAGGAGACGAGCCCGAACGGCGACTCGAGGGTGTTCCAGTTCGAGGCGAGTTACGACCAGGACGGCTTCCAGCTGTCCGACGGGCAGTCGAACAACTCGGGTCCGCTTGCTCCGGGCGGCTATTCGGTCGGCGAGATGGTGCCGGTCGGTTGGGATCTCACCGGCATCGACTGCGGTGAGGGCACGGAGAGCGAGGGCTCGACCGCGTTCGTTTTCCTGAGCGGCAGCGAGACGATTACATGTGTGTTCACGAACACGAAGCGGCCGGCCGGCGTCATCAACGTGATCAAGACGGCGAACCCGACCTCCGTCAAGGAGCCGGGCGGCCCCGTCGACTTCACGGTCACGGTCGAGAACACCGGGCCCGTGAACGTCACGATCAACTCGGTCGTCGACGACAAGTTCGGCAACCTCGCGAACGTGGCCGGCGGCTCGCCGAGCGGCTGCTTCGCGGTGCCGTTCGTGCTCACTCCGGGGCAGAGCTCCACGTGCACGTTCCCGAAGACGGTCACGGGCACGGCCGGGACGTCGCACGTCAACGTCGTCACGGCGTCGGGCGTGGACACGAGCCAGAACCCCGTGTCCGACTCCGACGACGCGACGGTCACGTTCACGGAGCGGCTGATCGACCTCGTCATCGTCAAGGATGCGACGTCGCCGACTCCGCTGAACGAGATCGTCACGTACACGATGACGGTCACGAACAAGGGCCCTGACACCGCGACGAACGTCCAGCTCGCCGACCCGGCGCCTGCGGGCATCACCTATCTCTCGGTGCGTCCCGGGCTCGCCGACGTGCACCGTCACGCCGGCGCTCCTGACCTGCAGCCTCGGCACGCTCGAGGTCGGTCAGTCGCGGACGGTCACGCTGACCGCACGGGCGACGTCGTCGGCCGGCACACGAACACGGCCACGGTGACGGGTAGCGGCGGCCGCGAGACGAACCCGGCGGACAACGTCGACACCGCGGTGACGGTCGTGCCGCAGTCGGTGCAGCCGCCGCCGACGCCCAAGCCGAAGCCGAAGCCGCAGCAGCAGGTGTGCCTGACGCTGACGGTGACGCCCAAGATGGTCACCGCCGACGGCCGGCCGGACACGCTCAAGGTGCGGGTGACTGCCGGCACGAAGCGCGTCAAGGGCACGAAGGTGCGTGTCTTCGGCGCGGGTGTCAAGAAGACCTCCAGGTCGAAGGCGAACGGGATGGCGACCGTGGTCATCAACCCGCGCCGCCCCGGCGTGATCACGATCACGGCGGTCGAGACGAAGAACCAGCAGGTCTGCGGCCCGAGGCGCATCGGGGCAGTGGGGGTGTTCCTCCCGCCGCTCACGGGCTAAGGCCGCGAAGCAAGCCGGAAGCCGCGAGGCGACTGCGGTCGCCTCCGGCATCTGGCCCACCGGGGGCCCGGCCCGCGCCGGGCCCCGACCCCGTTCAGCCTCACTCGAACGAGGAATTGCCCGTCACTCCGGCGGGGGATACATTCAGACAGGAGACGATTTGCGAACGAGAGTCATGAACATCGGGCGAGCGGCTCGGATTGGGACGGCGACAGCCGTCCTCTTCTCGTGCGCTGCGCTCGTCGCGCCCGGGACCGGGGCTTCGCCGAACGGCGGCTCCGAGCTCCGCGTCGTCGGCGCAGGCCCGATCGAGTGGCCGCACGTCGCCGTGCTCGCGAAGCCGCAGGCCGGCGCGAGGCGGATCAGGGTCCTCAACCAGTTCCGGGCGAACTATCAGCCGCAGTTCGTCCTCGCGCTCGCGCAGCGCAAGCACCCGAAGACGGGCAAGCCGACGTGGTACCGCATCAGCCTCCCCGGCCGCCCGAACGGGCAGACGGGCTGGGTGCGGGCGGCCGCCGTGCGCATCAAGCCGATGAAGAAGCGGCTCGTCATCGACCGCGGCGCACGGCGGTTCCAGTTCTGGGACGGAAGCCGGCTCGTGCGGACCGGCAAGATCGCGGTCGGCGCGCCGGGTGCGGAGACGCCCACCGGCCTCTTCTACGTGCAGTCGAAGTTCGTCCCCAACGCGCCGATCCTCGGGGCGTTCGCGCTCGAGACGAGCGCGTACTCGAAGCTCTCGGACTGGCCGGGCGGCGGCGTCGTCGGAGTCCACGGCACACCGTGGCCGGAGCTCCTCGGGCAGGCGGTCTCGCACGGGTGCGTGCGGCTGCACAACAACGACGTCAGCTTCCTCTACGGGCGCGTCCCGCTCGGGATGCCCATACGGATCGTCGAGTAGCGGCGCAGCAGCTCACTGCCCGGCCGTCACTCTCCGACCGACTCTCTAACCTGCTGCGGGGCGTGCTCCCGGACACCACCACGCAAAGGCCCGGGACCACGGGACGACTCCGCTCGGCTCTGCAATCTCCTGGTACCGCGGTTGCCGCGACCGTCCTCGCCTGCTTCGCGCTGACGGCGGCCGTCTCGTCGCTCGTCGAGACGCCGCGGATCTTCTACGACGAGCTCATCTACATGGAGGCCGCCGCGTCGCTCGCGGACGGCGAAGGGCTCGAGGTGCGGGACGAGCCGTACGCGTACGGCGTCCTCTACCCGACCGTCCTCGCTCCGCTCCTCGCTCTTGCCGGGGATCGCGAGACCGCCTACGCGCTCGCGAAGCTGCTGAACGCCCTGCTCTTCGCGCTGACTGCGGTGCCCGTGTACCTCCTTGCCCGGCGCCTCCTCGCGCCGTGGCCGAGCGTGGGCGTGGCGGCGCTCTCGGTCGCCGTGCCCTCGACGGTCTACGTCACCGTGGTGATGACCGAGAGCCTCGCGTACCTGACCGTCACATGGGCGCTGCTCGCGGTCGTGCTTGCGATCGAGCGGCCGACGGTACTGCGGCAGGTCGCGGCGCTCGCGGCGGTGGGCGTGGCGATTCTGGTCCGAACGCAGTTCGTCTCGTTCTACGCAGCCTTTCTCCTGGCGCTCGTCCTCGCGCAGTGGCTGCTTCCGGAGCGGCGGGCGCTCGGGTGGCGCGGTCTTCGCGTGCTGTGGCCTGCCGCAGCCTCGGTTGTCGTCGGGCTCCTGGCGTTCGTGCTCGGGCCGCTCCTACGCGGCTCGGAGTCGGGAGACGCCCTCGGCGGTTACGGGGGCCTCCTGCGCACGTACGACCTCGCGACCGTCGGAAAGTGGTTCGTCCAGCATGCGGCCGGGCTCGAGCTCTACCTCGCGGTCGTGCCCGTCGCCGTCTCGCCGATCGTCCTCTCGATCTTCTTCGCGCGCGCGCGCGGGGGGTCCGAGCGGCACGCGGCGTTCGTCGCCGCCTTCGCCACGTTCAACGCCGCGGCGCTGGCGGCGGCGGCGATCGTCGTCACCTCCCAGGACGACCCCGGGCTCGAGATCGACCGCCTCCACGACCGCTACCTGTTCTACGTCGTCCCGCTCTGGCTGATCGTGCTCGTCTGGTGGATCGCCGACGGGGCGCCGCGGCCGCGCACGCGCCACGCGCGTGGGAATCGCTCTCGCGGCGGTGCTCTGCCCTGCTCTTCCCGTACCGGGAGCTCGACCTCGAGAACGGCGCAAGCTCTTCAGCGCGCCGGGCACGGCGTTCCCTGCGGCGGTCGACGAGATCGCAGGCTCCACGCTCGTCGGAGCGGCCTTGACGCTCGTCCTCGTGGCGCTGCTGCTCGTCGCGTTTCCGGCGAGGCGCGGCGAAGGCGGCGGTCTGGGCGCTCGTCGCGGTCTTCCTCGTCAACTCGATGCTCGTCTGGGGTCGCGCGTTCAACCCGCCCGAGGGGGCGGTCTTCGCCGACCAGGGCCTGGAGCGACGGTGGGTGGACGAGCGTGTCCCCGAGGGCGCCTCCGTCACCGTTCTCGAGAGCTTCTGCGAGGGCTCGGTCCTCGAGCGGGACAGCCACTTCCTGACCGAGTTCTTCAACGACTCGATCGATGACGTGGTCGACCTCGTCCGCGAGGGCCCGGGCGCCGCCCGGGTCGCCGCCGACGGCACCGTGCTCGTGGACGGGGCGCCGCTCGAAGCGGAGTACGTCGTCGCGCAGCCGGGCGCACGGTTGCAAGGCACCGCCCTCGGGTCGGGAACGGCTGCCGGGCTCGAGCTCTGGCAGGTCTCGGGCACCGTCCGCGTCGAGGGCTGTGGCGCAGCGGAAGGGCTTCTGCCTGGAGCTGCCCGCGTGACGGACGCGGCCGGGGTCGGGCCTGCTCTCGGCGACACGCGCTTGCACTCGCGGCCGTCGTCGTGGCGGCGTTCGCCGTATACGCGCTCCTCGCGCGCGGCGTCGACGCGCCGCGGGCCTTCAGCGATGAGCTGCTGTACATGGAGGTCGGCGCATCGATCGCCGACGGCGAAGGGCCCTCGATCCGCGGCGAGGAGTACCAGGCACGCCCGCCTCTACGCAGTACGTGCTCGGCGCGCTCCTGTGGATCGTGCCGGACCGCGAGGACGCGTACCAGGCCGCGAAGCTGCTGAACGCGCTGCTTGTTCGCGCTCGTCGCGGTGCCCGTCTATCTGCTCGCGCAGCGGCTGCTCAACGCCGTGGTCGAGCGTCGCGGCGGCGGGCTGGCCGTCGTGCGATCCCGCTCCGCGATGTACGTGTCTCGCTCGTGATGACCGAGAGCATCGGGATACCTCGCCTTCGCCTCGGCGCTCCTCGCCATCGCGCTCGCGCTCGAGCGCCCTCGACCTTTGCGTCAGGTTGCCGCGCTCGTCGCGATCCTCGTCGCAGCCGCGGCGCGAACCGAGTTCATCGCCCTCTTCGGCGCGTATGTCCTCGGGCTCGGATCGTGCGCGCTCATGGTGCGCGGTCGCCGGGCTTCGCCGTTGCAGATGGTCCGGACGCTCCTGCCCACGGTCGTCGCGACGCTCGCGTGGGTGATCGTGTTCGTCGTGATCCCCATCGTGCAGCGGGCGCCGCCGTCGCTCTCGGCGGCTACTCGACGCTCTGGCGCCGGTACGACGTCACCGACCTCACGCACTGGCTCGTCTATCACCTCGCGAACCTCGAGCTCTATGTCGCTGTCGTCCCGGTCGCCGTGGCGCCAATCGTCCTCGTCGACCCTGTACCGGAAGGGCACGCGCGGGATCGGACAGGCACGCGGCGTTCCTCGCGCTCTTCGCGACCGTCAACGCCGCGCTGCTGCTGCTCACCGCCGCGTTCAACTCGACGATCTACGCGGCGATCGCCTGCACGACCGGCCCCTGTTCTACATCGTCCCGCTCTGGCTCGTCTTGCTCTTCGTCTGGCTGGCCGACGGGGCACCCCGTCCGCTGGCTGCCGCGGCCCTCGGCGCGGGCATCGGCACTCGTGCTGCCGCTGCTCATCCCGTTCCCGAAGTTCACGCGGAGCGAGGCAGCGAGCCAGCTGAATGGGGTCGGAACGACGCTGTGGGTCGAGGTGGACCAGTGGATGTCGGGCTACGGCATCGACGGCCTGATCGTGCTGGTCGGCTTCACACTGCTCCTCGTGCTGGCGGCGCTGCTCGTGTCGGCGCGGTACCGGTACGTCCTCGCTGCCGCCGTCCTGGTGGTCTTCGTACTCATGGGTGGGTTCGTCTGGGACGGCGCGAGGCACGAGGCGAAGAGTTGGGCGTCGGTGTTCCCCTCGGACGACCCGTCGTGGCTCGACGACCGCGGATTGCCCACGGGCTCGGTCACGCTCGTCACCGCCATTCGCCGGTGCTCGCCGGAGGAAGCGACGCGGGCGCCGTATCTGACCGAGTTCTTCAACGACGCGGTCGGGGACGTCGGTCCATCTCGGGGAGAACCCCGACTACCTCCCATGGGAGGACGCTCGCGTGACCCGCTCGGGCCGGATCGAGATCGCGGGAGAGCCGCTCCGCGCCGGCTACGTCGTCGCCGAAGGGGGACTTCGCCTCGCTGGGCGCCGCGTCGCGGCCGCCTCCACGGCGCCTCTCGTCCTCTGGCGGGTCACGAACCCGGTGCGCGTGCTTGCCCGTCCGGACGTGCCCGGGATCTGCCCGTGAAGGCCTGAACTACGACGAGGCGACGAACGCGTACGGGAGGGGGCGGCTCGAGACGCTCGCGGGCTGTCGGGTGCTCCGGTCGGCGCGAGTCGTCGCCAGCGCCCGAACGCGGTTGCCTCCGTCGAGGAAGCGATGGCCGGACTCGAAGGCGTTCCACGCGCCACCCGGGCCGTGCGAAACGAGCACGTGCTCGAAGCGGAAGGTGAAATTGTTGCAGGCGACCTTGCCGCCGCTGAAGCTCTCGGCGGTCGCGATCGGCGCCCAGCGTCCCGAGGAGCCGCGGATCTTGACCGGCTTCGTGACGGGCTGTCTGTCGACCCACACGCGCCACCATCCCGGCCGCCCTGCGACCTCGAGCACCGCGACGTTTCGCGTCTCGCCGACCGCAACCTCAGGGTCGAGGGGGATGAACCTCGGATAGCGGCCGCCGCGGGCGATCTCGGCGTAGAGGAACGGCTGCGTGCCGAACGCCGAGGCGATGCCGACCTGGATCCAGGCGTCCTCGCCGCCGACCCCCTGACCCGGGCCGCCGAGGCCGACCCAGCCCGCGACATGGCCCGACGTGGCCTCGAGCGGGCGGGTGGCGGTGATCGTCGCGCGGACGCCATGTGCGCGATCCTTCGCCTGGTAGCCGGCGTAGGTGTAGCCGCCGTTGCCGGCGACGTCGGCGCCGCAGCGTCCCCCGGCGGTAGCCGTCCCCGACTCAGCCACGAGCGCTACGAAAACGAGTGCGCCGGCGACCAGGCTGACGAAGAAGCGGGTGCTCACGCGGTCTTCGTCGGCTGCGGGTGGAGGACGAGCCATCCCTCTTTCTCGTCATCAAGCCGCAGCGATTGCTGCTCCCGGATCGAGGATAGCGCGATTTGTCACAAACATAAGGTGCGGCGGCCCGCACCGTAGAATTCGGCGCGATGGCGAGAACCGAAGACAGGGACACGTCAGGGTCAGTGGACGCCTGGCGCGAGCGGGCCTACGAACGCGCGCCCGAGCGCACCGACGAGCTCTTCTCGACCATCTCCGGCGTCGAGACCGAGCCGCTGTACGCGCCGGACAACACCGATCTCGACTACGCCCGCGATCTCGGCTATCCCGGCGAGTACCCCTTTACGAGGGGCGTGTACCCGTCGATGTACCGCGGCCGGCTGTGGACGATGCGGCAGTTCGCCGGCTTCGGCACGGCGGAGGAGACGAACGCGCGCTTCCGCTACCTCCTCGACCACGGGCAGACGGGTCTCTCGACCGCGTTCGACATGCCGACGCTCATGGGCTACGACTCCGACCACCAGCGGTCGCTCGGTGAAGTCGGGCGCGAGGGCGTCGCCGTCGACTCGCTGGCCGACGTCGAGACGCTGTTCGCGGGGATCCCGCTCGGCGACGTCTCGACCTCGATGACGATCAACTCACCGGCGGCGATCCTGCTCGCGTACTACGTCGTCGTCGGCGAGGAGCAGGGCGTCCCGCGCGCGAAGCTTCGCGGCACCGCGCAGACGGACATCCTCAAGGAGTACATCGCGCAGAAGGAGTGGATCTTCCCGCCCGAGCCGTCGATGCGGCTCGTCGTCGACATGGTCGAGTTCTGCGCGCGGGAGATGCCGCTCTTCCATCCGATCTCGATCTCCGGCTACCACATCCGCGAGGCCGGGTCGACCGCAGCGCAGGAGCTCGCGTTCACGCTCGCCGACGGGTTCGCCTACGTCGAGGCGGCGGTCGAGCGCGGGCTCGACGTCGACGACTTCGCGCCGCGGCTCTCGTTCTTCTTCAACGCGCACCTCGACTTCTTCGAGGAGATCGCGAAGTACCGGGCTGCGCGGCGGATCTGGGCGCGGGAGCTCCGGGAGCGCTTCGGCGCGCGCAACGAGCGCTCGCTGCTGATGCGCTTCCACACGCAGACCGCGGGTGTGTCGCTGACGGCGCAGCAGCCGGAGGTGAACATCGTCGCGGACCGCGATCGAGGCGCTCGCTGCCGTGCTCGGCGGCACGCAGAGCCTGCACACGAACTCCTTCGACGAGGCGCTGGCGCTGCCGACCGAGGAGGCGGCGCGGCTCGCGCTCCGGACGCAGCAGGTGATCGCGCACGAGTCGGGCGTCGTCGCCTCGATCGACCCGCTCGGCGGCTCGTACCACGTGGAGGAGCTCACCTCCACGCTCGAGGCGCAGGCCTACGAGTACTTCGACCGGATCGACAAGCTCGGCGGCGTCATCCCGGCGATCAAGGAGAACTTCTTCCAGCGCGAGATCGCGGAGGCGTCGTTCCGCTACCAGTCCGAGGTCGAGTCCGGGAAGCGCGTGATCGTCGGCGTCAACCGATACGTCCACGACGACGAGAAGCCGATCAACCTCCTCAAGATCGACCCGGCGCTCGAAACGAAGCAGATCGAGCGGCTCGTGGCGGTGCGTGCGCGGCGCGATTCGGCCGCGGTGGTGACCCGGCTCGCCGCCCTCAAGGACGCCGCCGCGCGCGAGGGCGTCAACCTCATGCCGCTCATCGTCGACGCGGCCCGCGACTACGTCACGCTCGGCGAGATGTGCGACGCGCTCCGCGAGGTGTGGGGCGTCTGGCGGGAGACACCGGTCTTCTAGAGCGAGTGCTCGGAAGAGGCCGGGCGATGTAGCCGCGGAAGGATCCACCGCAGTCGCACGTGCCGCGGCCGGACAGCGAGCGCGGCGGCGACCGCGATCACGACGCCCGCGGCGTGTCGAGCCAGCCCGGCGTGCCGGGCGGAGGACGAACGATGCGAGCCGCATGGGGACGGCTCAAATTCAACACGAACCGCCTAGGCGCTGCTCAGGTCACGAAATGGCAATGCGGCGTGCCGCATGTCAGACGTCGAGCTCGAGCCCGTCGTACGCGAGCTCGTACTTCTCCGGTGTCGGGAGCTCGCACGGGCGGTGCGTGAGGAGGAGCTGCTTCGCGCCGGAGGCCTCGTATGCCTCGAGCGCCTCCTCGAGCGAGAGATGCCCGCGCGGCTCGCCGTCGAGCTCGCCCCGGAGCAGGGTCGCCTCACAGACGAAGAGGTCGACGTCGCGCGCGGACTCGACGAGCTCGTCCGACGGCGCCGAGTCGCCCGAGTACGTGAGCGAGCGGCCGTCCGCCTCGACCCGGAACGCGTACGTCTCGAGCTTGTAGTGCGGGACGCGAGTCGGGACGACCTCGAGCGGGCCGACCGAGAACGGCGTGCCCGGCTCGTACTCGTTCAGGACGAAGGTCTTCTCGAACATGTCGGGGAAGCCGAGACGCCCGCCCAGCTCGGCGAGGAAGGCGCTGCCGCCCGGCTGGACCCAGAGCTGCGGGCGCGGGAGCGGCCCGTTCCTCGCAAGGTAGAAGCTGCCCCAGACCCACGGCACGAGGTCGCCCCAGTGGTCGAGATGCCAGTGCGTGATCGCGATCGCCCTCGATGTCCGGCCACTTCTCGTCCTCGCGCAGGCGGCCGAGGACTCCCGGCCCGCAGTCGAGCAGGAGCCGGTGCCCGTTCGCCTCGAGCATGTAGCCGGAGTGCGCGCTTCCGGGGTTCGGCCACGCGGGCGAGCTGCCGATGACGGAGAGGCGCACGGCGGTATTCTGCCCATGTGCCGCGGAAGATCCGAGTGGTGATCGCAAAGCCGGGGCTCGACGGTCACGATCGCGGCGCGAAGATCATCGCGAGGGCGCTCCGGGACGCCGGAATGGAGGTCATCTACACGGGCCTCCACCAGACGCCGGAGCAGATCGTCGAGACCGCGATCCAGGAGGACGCGGACGCGGTCGGCGTCTCGATCCTCTCCGGCGCGCACATGACGCTCGTCCCGCGGATCGTCGACGGGCTACGCGAGAACGGGGCCGACGACGTCCTGGTGGTGGTCGGGGGCACGATCCCGCCCGAGGACGCGGAGGAGCTCAAGGGCCGCGGCGTCGCCGGCGTGTTCGGCCCGGGCGCGACGACGGGCGAGATCGTCGACTTCCTGCGCGGCGCGGTCGCCGTCTAGGCGCCGGCGACTCGGTCAGCGGGCAGGCGTGACGCGGCCGACGCGCAGCGCGCCGGCGGCGCCGACGATCGCCCGCATCGTCGTCGTCGCCTTCTGCGTGTACACGACGACCGGCGACACGGCGCTCGGGCGCCTCGACGGCGGCGAGATCTGGCTCACGACCTTGTCGGGAACGACGGCGAGCTTCACCGTGCGCCGGTCGATGTCGAGCCAGCGCCCGCCCGGGTAGTGGCGCACCCGCTCGACGTCGAGCGTCAGCGCCACCGGGTTCGAGGAGACGACATTGCCGCGCAGCGCGAGGCTGAACACCGAGCCGGGCTTCGCCGCGAAGAGCGGGCGGCTCGCGCGCTTCAGGTGGAGGTACGGGTTCGCCGCCGTGCCGCCGTTCGGGTGCACCTCGAAGTGCAGGTGGTGGTTCCCGGCGGCGTCGCCCGAGTCTCCGTTCCAGGCGACCTGCTCGCCGACGGCGACGCGGGCGCCGTTCGGGACGGCGTAGGCGGTCTCGCGACAGCTGCCGCGGTTGTCGAAGCGCGCGGTCACGTCGTCGTTGAGATGGATGTACATGTACGTCGTCCCGCTGCGGCCGTGGAGGTAGAGCATGCAGCCGCCGAGCGACGACTCGCCGTACTCGACGCGGCCGGGCTCGACTGCGACGACCGGCGCGCGCCACGGCGCCTCGATGTCGATCCCGGTGTGGCATGCCGTTCGGCCTTGCGTCGCCGTAGCTGTCCCACCACAGCGTCTTCGCGACGAGCGGGAAGACGATCTTGGGGACGCCGTTCGAGGTTCCGGCCGCGGGGCTCGCGAGGATCGCGGCGGCGAGGCCGAGGAGAACGAGCACGAAGGCCGTCGCGCGGGCTGTCGTCCGGTGAAGTCGCATTCGGAGGTTCGCGGGGGCGCGCGAAGGTCGGGACGCTAACAGAGCTACCGGGCAGCCGCAGAAGCGAAGTGGGCGTCCGCGCCTCGCGTGCAGGCGGCCGCGTCGGCTCCTTCGGCGAGCGTTTGGCAGTTCGCGACACCCTCCGCCCGTGTGGGTGTAGCGCGGGCCATGAACAGCCCAATCGCGCGGAAGCACGTCGCGCGCAGCCCGCCTTCCGTCCCGGTGCAGAGCTCTGCCGCCCCCTCTCCGGTCGCGTCGTTCCCGATCAGGTCGTACGCCGCGAACGTGATGCACTCGTCCTCGCCGCCGTACGGCCGCGCCACCGAGCAGAGCTCGAGGATCTCCTCCTGATCGCGGCGGGTCTGACCCGCGACGTCGCGTCCGTACGACTCGAAGCAGGACGAGACCCAGTCGCGCTCGACCGCCGCGCACATCTCCGCGATCCGCTCCCAGTCGAGCCCGACGACCTGGATGATGCGGGACGTTGACGAGCTGGTAGCACGTCAGCTTGTCCTCCTTCGCCACCCAGTCGCAGGGGTAGACGAGGTCGTCGTCGTCGAGCCACTTCGAGCGGAAGCCGTACGACGTCGAGATGTTCTCCATGAACACGCCGCCGTTGCACGAGTTCGACTCCCACTCGCCCTCGAGGTGGTCGCAGACCTGGAGCGAGACGGGCAGGTTGTAGCCGGTGGTGATCATGAGCCCGTGGCCGAGGCCGTGCAGGCACTGGTACTCGAGCTCGGCGAGCGCCTCCACCTCCGGGTCGTCGCAGAGCCCGCGCGCCACCCCGCCGAGGACGCTCGCCGAGCGGTCGGCGACGTTGACGAGAGACCGCTCGAGCACGCCGTGGTAGTAGCCCGAGTTGCAGATCGAGTCGCCTTCGGCGAACGTGCGGCCGACGTTGCGCTTGAAGCGTGCGAGCGAGGCCGCACCGATGATGTGCGCGATGCGGTGGCATGCGTTCGTGGTCGGAGCCGACCTCTTCCTCGAGGACGCCGAGCGCGCTCTTCGGGCCGGCGTAGAAGGCGAGGTTCCCGTACGCCTGCTCGAGGCAGGCCTGGTCGGCGCAGTCCTCGATCTCCGTCCGGGTCGGCTCGAAGTCACCCGCAACGGGGTGCGTCGGAGGCATCGGCGCGGCAGCCGGAGGCGGCGCGTCCCTCGCGCCGAGCGCCGAGACCATCGACGCCACAGCAGCGGCCCCCGCCAGGATGACGAGGACGACGACCGTCGGCTGGCGAGTGATGCGGGCGTCCTCGCATCACCCGCGCGTATCGACGCGTTGCCGTCCGCCGACTTAGCCCGTGCCGGGGGTTGCTTGTCGGGGAGCGGCTGCGGGCAGCGCGGATAGAGTCACGGCCGATGAAGATCGCCGTCTGCGTCAAGCAGGTTCCGGACGCGACCGTGCACAAGCGGATCGATCCGGGGACGAAGCGGCTCGACCGCTCCGGCGAGGCGGCGCTCAACCCGACCGACCTGAACGCGGTCGAGGAGGCGCTTCGGATCAAGGAGGCGCAGTCGGGCGAAGTCGTGCTCGTGTCGCTCGGCCCCGAGAAGGCGGTCGAGTCGTTGCGGAAGGCGCTCGCGATGGGCGCGGACAGCGCGATGCTCGTCGCCGACGACGCCGCCGCGGGCTCGGATCTGCTGGGGACCAGCCGCGCGCTCGCCGGTGCGCTCGCGCGAATCGAAGCCGACCTCGTCCTCTTCGGCCAGGCCTCGAACGACTCGGACGGCTCCGTGCTCTGGGCCGCGGTCGCCGACCGGCTGCGCCTGCCCGTGATCTCGCAGGCGGCGTCGCTGACGATCGAGGACGGGTCGGTGACCGGCAAGCGCCAGACCGAGCACGGCTACGACGTCATCAAGGCTCCGCTCCCTGCGATCGTCGCCGTCTCGGACGCGATCAACGAGCCGCGCTACCCCTCGCTCAAGGGGATCATGGGCGCGAAGACGAAGCCGCAGGAGACGCTCGCGCTCGGCGACGTCGGCGTCGACCCTGGCGTCGCCGGCGAGGCCGGCGCGAAGACGACCGTCCTCGGCCTCGGCCCGCCGCCGTCGCGCGGGAACCAGGTCAAGATCGAGGACGACGGGAGCGCCGCGCAGAAGATCCTCGACTTCGTGGTCGAGCGGAGGCTCCTGTGAGGTCGGTGGTCCTCGCGGGCCGGGCATGCCCGGCCCCTACGACTCAGGGTGTAGGCGCCGGGCATGCCCGGCGTGCAGGCGCCGGAGGCTCCTGGTGAACTTCCTCGTCTTCCTCGAGCACTACCACGGCGAGCTCGAGAAGGGCGGGCTCGGCGTTCTCGGCAAGGCCGCATCCCTCGGCGACGCGGCCGGCGTCGTCCTCGGGCCGGATGCCCCCTCGATCGCCGCGAAGGCCGGCGCGTTCGGCGCGGCCAAGGTCTACGCCAGCGAGGACGCGGCACTCGCCGATCCGCTCCCGCAGCCGCGCGTGGACGCGCTCGCGGCCCTCGTCGAGCAAGCGAGCCCCGACGCGGTGCTCTTCGGCGCGTCCGTCCTCTCGGCGGATGTCGCAGCGGGCCTCGCAGCCCGGCTCGACGCAGGGCTGAACTGGGACCTCACCGATCTGGAGATCAGGGACGGCGAGCTCGTCGGCACGCGGCCCGCGCTCGGGGACACCGTGCTCGTCGACGTCGGCTGGACCGAGTCGCCGCGGCTCGGCCTCGTTCGCTCCGGCTCCCTCGACCCCGTCGAGTCCGGCGGCGAGGCGGACGTGGAGAGCTTCGAGTTCGAGTCCTCCGACTTCTCCACGCGCGCGACGCTCGTCGAGCAGACGCAGGAGGAGTCGACCGGCCCCTCGATCGAGGACGCCGACATCATCGTCGCGGGCGGGCGCGGTCTCGGCGCGCCGGACGCGTTCTCGCTACTCGAGGAGCTCGCGGACGCGCTCGGCGGCGCGGTCGCGGCGACGCGTGCGGTGGTCGACGCCGGCTGGTATCCGTACGCGACGCAGGTCGGCCAGACCGGGAAGACCGTGTCGCCGAAGCTCTACATCGCGTGCGGCATCTCCGGGGCGATCCAGCACAAGGTCGGGATGCAGGGCGCCGGCACGATCGTCGCGGTGAACAAGGACCCGAACGCACCCATCTTCGACTTCTGCGACCTCGGCGTCGTCGGCGATCTGCACGAGATCGTCCCGAAGCTCACCGAGCTCGCCCGCGCCCACCGAGGCTCGTAACCGTGGCCCGCCCGATCGACTTCCCACCGCCGTTCGGCTCGATCGACGCGATCGGGGTCCCGACGGATGCGCCGGAGCAGCGGATCGAGGTCGGGGTGCTGATCGTCGGAGGCGGGCCGGGCGGGCTCGCGTGCGCTATCCGGCTCGGGCAGCTGCTGGAGGAGCATCCCGAGGTGCGCGAGCGGCTCGGTGATGTGCCGGTAGCAGTCTTGGAGAAAGGCAAGCAGCCAGGCTCGCATCTGCTCTCCGGTGCTGTCGTGAACCCGCGGTCACTGCGCCGGCTCTTCAAGGGCAAGTTCACGCTTGCCGACCTGCCGACGTACGGCGAGGTCCCGGGGGAGGCGGTCTACGTGCTCACGCGCCGCTCGTCGTACCGGATCCCGGCGCCGCCGACGATGCGAAACCACGGGAACGTCATCCTCTCCGTGTCCGAGCTCGGCCGCTTCCTCTCGGAGCAGGCCGAGGCCCTCGGCGTGGCCGTGCTCCCCGAGACCGCCGCGACGAAGCTCCTCGTCCAGCACGGCCGTGTCGTCGGCGTCCGCACCGGCGATCGCGGCCGGGGACGCCACGGCGAGCCGCTGCCGACCTTCGAGCCGGGCTCGGACGTCGTCGCGGGAGTGACCGTCCTCGCCGAGGGGACGCAGGGGCTGCTCACGAGCGCGGCCATCGAGCGCTTCCGCCTCGAAGGCGACAACCCGCAGATCTGGGCGCTCGGCGTGAAGGAGGTCTGGCGCGTCCCGCGGCCGCTGCGCAAGATCGTGCACACGATGGGCTGGCCGCTGCGCACGCTCGGGGGCTACGGCGAGTTCGGCGGCTCCTTCATCTACCCGATGGGCGAGGACCTCGTGTCGATCGGCTTCGTCGCCGGCCTCGAGGCCCGCGACGTCGAGTTCTCGGTGCACGACGTGCTCCAGGAGCTGAAGACGCACCGGCTCGTCTGGAAGATGCTGCGCGGCGGCGAGCGGGTCGCGTGGGGCGCGAAGACGATCACCGAGGGCGGCTACCACTCGCTTCCGAGCCGGCTGAACGCACCGGGTTTGCTTCTCGTCGGCGAGGGCGCGGGGCTCGTCAACGTCCCGCGGCTCAAGGGGATCGACTACGCGATCGAATCCGGGCGCCTCGCGGCCGAGGCAGCGTTCCGGGTGCTGCAGCGCGGCGAGGTCCCGGGTCGCGTCGGCGCTCTCGACTCGTACGACGAGGCGCTGCGCGGAAGCTCGCTCTGGAGGGAGCTGTACGAGGTGCGGAACATGCGCCAGGCCTTCGACAGGGGCTTCTACGTCGGCGGCGCGCTCGCGAGCATGATGACCGTCACCAAGGGCCGGATGCCGAACGGGCGCTACCCGACGCACCCGAATGCCGAGTGGCCTCTGATCAAGACCGGCCGTGCTCGCAGCTACCCGAAGCCGGACGGCAGGTACCTCTTCGACAAGCTGTCGTCGGTCTTCGCCTCGGGGAACCGCACGCGCGACGACCAGCCGAACCACCTGGAGGTCGCGACCCGGGTGCGGCGGCCGGTCGCGGAGGCCTGGGCGTGGATGTGCCCGGCGAACGTCTACGCGGTCGGGCGCGACCTCGGCGACGACATGGTCGTGCTCGAGATGACCCCGTCCAACTGCGTCCAGTGCGGCGCGATCACCGCCAAGGGCGGGCGTCTCACGCCGCCCGAGGGCGGCTCCGGGCCCGAGTACACGCTGACCTGACGCCCCTCGCGCCGCCCGGTCGCCAGAGCGGCGGTCAGGGGTCGTAGCGGCGCACGTCGGCGCCCGCGAAGCTCGTCACCCACATCGAGCCGCCGAGCTCTGCGAGCGCGAACGCGCCCGGGCCTGCCGCGAACGTATCGACGAGCCGGCCGGTCGCGCGATCGATCCGGTGGATGCGCGAGAGCTCCTTGTCGGTGACCCAGATCATCCAGTCGCCGTCGGTCCCCGTCGGTGCCGCGGCCGCGCCGCCAGGAGTTCCGCCGAGCAGGACGTGGGCGAGACGCTCGCCCGTGCGCGGGGCGAGCCGGAGCGCCTCGTGCTCGGTCGTGACCCAGAGTTGGCCGTGCAGGCAGCTCGGCGCACGGGGGGAACTGACGACGACGTCGACTCGCCTCGTCCGACCCGTTCGCGGGTCGATCCGGGTCAGCCACGTCGCGTCCCTGCTGTGCCCGACCCAGATGTACCCGCCGCACGACGTGAGGCCCGAGGGATGCCCGCCGACGCGGTACACACGGGCGAGGCGCGCAGTTCTCGGATGGAAGACGGCCACGCGGCCGGTCTCGAAGCTCGCCACCCAGATCGCGCCGGCCGCTCGGATGACGTCGAACGGCGAGGTGACCCGGATCGTCTGCCGGCGTCCGGTGCCGCGGTCGATCCGGACGACCCGACCGGCGTTGTCCCGCGTCACCCAGACGGCGGCGTCGTCGACCGCGACCCGGCACGCGAAGCGCCCGACGCGGAGGCGTTGCTGCACGCGTCCCGCCCGGTCGAGTCGCAGCACGGCGCCCGCTTCGTAGACGCCGACCCAGAGCTCGCCCCGATGCGCCGCGAGCCCGCACGGCGCCCGGCCCGTGGCGACGACGGCCGTCTCGGTCGGCGGAGGCGGGGGCTTCCCCGCCGCCGTCGGGACGAGCAGGACGAACGCGACGAGCGCGGCGAGGACGAGGACGCGCATGCCCCTCTTACAACGGGCGCGCGGCGGAGGTTCCCGTACGATCGCGCCGTGGCGCTTCCGGTCGCACGCGACGAGGTCGAGCGCGCGGCGGGGATCATCGCCGGGCGCCTGCACCGGACCCCGCTCCTCTCGTCGCGCACGCTCGGGGCGGACGTCTTCCTCAAGGCCGAGCTGCTGCAAAGAACGGGCTCGTTCAAGCCACGCGGCGTCCTGACGAGGCTCGAGTCACTGACGCCGGAGGAGAAGAAGCGCGGGGTGATCGCGTCGTCCGCCGGAAACCACGCGGCGGCGCTCGCGTTCGGCGCCGCGCTCGAGGGGACGACCGCGCTCGTCGTCATGCCCCGCGGCGCGAGCGAGGTGAAGCGAGACGCGGCGCTCGCCTACGGCGCCGAGATCGACCAGGAGGCGGAAGGGCCCGGCGACCTGTTCGAGCGGATGGACGAATTGGTCGAGCAGACCGGACGCGTCCTCGTGCATCCGTTCGACGACCCGCTCGTTCTCGCGGGTCAGGGCACGGTGGGCCTCGAGATCCTCGACGACCTCGACGGCGTCGACACGATCCTCGTCCCGTGCGGAGGCGGCGGTCTCTTCGGCGGCATCGCCGCAGCCGCCGCGCCCGCGGGCGTCGCGGTCGTGCCGGTCGAGCCGGAGACGTCCCGCGCGCTCCACGCCGGCGTCGAAGCCGGTACGAGCACGCGCGTCGAGGCGCTCTCGGTCGCCGACGGGCTCAACGCGCCGTTCGCCGGCAAGCTCGCGGTCGAGACGTGCCTCGACCTCGGGGTCGAGCCCGTGCTCGTGACCGAGGACGAGCTCGCGGACAGGCTTCCGCTTCCTCTACGCGCGCGCGAAGCTCGCCTGCGAGCCCGCGGGCGCGGCCGCCGTCGCCGCGGTGCTCGCGGGCAAGGCAGGCGAAGGCCGGACCGTGTGCGTCGTCTCGGGCGGGAATGTCGCCGCGCAGACAGCCGCTGCTATCCTGGCCAGCCCATGAAGGCCGAGATCCATCCCGACTACGTTCTCGCGCACGTGACCTGCTCGTGCGGGAACGAGTTCTGGACGCGCTCCACGAAGCCGGAGCTGCACGTCGAGATCTGCGCCGCGTGTCATCCGTTCTACACCGGCAAGCAGAAGCTCGTGGACACGGGTGGTCGGGTCGAGCGGTTCCAGCGCAGGCTCGAGAAGGCCGGCGGCGAGCCGCGCCGCGGCTAGCCCTGGTGCACGTGAAATCCACAGACGCGGTCGCGGGCTCGGTTCTCGCGCACAATTAGACGATGGCAGTCAGTTACGGCGGGCAGGCCGTTCTCGAGGGCGTGATGATGCGCAGCGCCTCGAACTGGGCCGTCGCCGTACGGACGCCCGAGGGCGACATCACCGAGATCGTCCACGACATCAGCTCGCCGATGTCGAAGAAGAAGCATCTGGCGGCTGCCGATCATCCGGGGCGTGATCGCGCTCGGCGAGTCGCTCGCGATCGGCTTCCGCGCGCTCGCGATCTCGGCCAACGTCGCGACGCAGGAGACGGACGAGAACGGCGAGATCAAGACGGTGATCACGCGCGGCCAGATCATCTTCTCGTTCTCGGTCGCGATCGTCTTCGCGCTCATGCTCTTCAAGGTCGGCCCGGCGCTGCTCACGAGCTGGCTCCCGGTCGAGTCGACAGGCTCCTTCGTCGTCGTCGAGGGGCTGATCCGCGTCGCCGTCCTGATCGGCTACATCCTCGTCGTCTCGCTGCTCCCGGACCTCCGCCGCGTCTTCCAGTACCACGGCGCCGAGCACAAGACGATCCACGCGCTCGAGGCCGGCGAGGAGCTGACCACCGAGAACGTGCAGAAGCACTGCCTGATCCACCCGCGCTGCGGGACGGCGTTCCTGCTCTACGTCATGGTGATCGCGATCTTCGTCTTCGCGTTCGTCGGGCGGCCGGAATGGCACTGGCTGATCCTGAGCCGGATCGCGTTCCTGCCGCTCATCGCCGGGCTCGCCTACGAGGTCATCCGCTACGCCGGCAAGCACCAGGACAACCGCGCGCTGATGACGCTGCTCGCTCCCGGTATGTGGCTGCAGCGGCTGACGACGCGCCAGCCCGACGACGAGCAGGTCGAGGTGTCGATTCGCGCGCTTCAGCGCGTCCTCGAGCGCGAGCAGGCCGAGACGCAGGCCGAGCGCAAGGTGGACGCGCGCGTCGAAGTGATGGCCTAGTAAGGTCGCGGCGTATGCCGCGGATCGTCCGAGAGGCGGAGATCGCCTGGGAAGGAACGACCGCCCGCGGAGCAGGCGTCGTCACCGCGGCGAGCTCGGGCGCCTTCGAGCTGCCGGTGACGATCGCGTCGCGCGTCGGCGATCCCGAGGGCAAGACGAGCCCGGAGGAGCTGATCGCGGCGGCTCACGCGTCGTGCTTCGTGACCTCGCTGGGAAGCGAGCTGGCACGTGCCGACACGCCTCCTGAGCGCCTGCACGTCCGCTGCACGATCACGATGGACCAGATCGAGACCGGCGACCACCGCATCGTCGCGTCCCGACCTCGTCGCGACCGGCTCTGCGCCCGGCGCCGACGCCGAGAGCTTCGCTCGCGCGGCCGAGGCCGCCGACGCCGGCTGCCCCATCTCCGCGCTCATCCGCGCGAGCGCGGCGGTCACGGTTGAGGCGACACTAGGGGAAGGAGAACGCTGATGGCGGCCGAGCGCACTGCAAACGTCACCTGGTCGGGGTCGCTCCTCGAGGGCTCCGGCACCATCGACAGCGTCGAGAGCGGCGCGTTCGGGCCGCTCGACGTGACGTGGGCCTCGCGCACCGAGGAGCCGGACGGGCGCACGAGCCCCGAGGAGCTGATCGCCGCCGCGCATGCGGCGTGCTTCTCGATGGCTCTCTCGCACGGGCTCGCGCAGGCGGGAGCTCCACCCGACCGGCTCGAGACCTCGGCGACGGTGACCTTCGTCCCGGGAACGGGGATCACGAAGAGCGCGCTGACCGTGCGCGGGGCGGTCCCGGGCATGGACGAGGACGCCTTCCGCATCGCGGCCGAGGCCGCGAGGGAGGGCTGCCCGGTCTCGAAGGCGCTCGCGGCCGTGCCCGAGATCACGGTCGACGCGGCGCTGCTGTAGGGGCGAGCTTAGGCTCGCCCTTGCTCGGCGGCGCCCTGGAGCCGCCGTCGCCAGCCGAGCAGCAGGCCGTGCACAGCCGCCGCGCCGACGAGCGGCTCCTCGGGCAACGGGAGGTGCGCGGGCGCGAGGATGAACGCGCGCGTCTGCGGTCCGCCGATGCCTCCGTGGAAGGAGATGAGCTCCTCGAACGCGCAGCCCTCGTCCAGCTCGGGGTCGTAGAAGCTCCCGATCATCAGGTCGGCGACGTGCTCGAAGCCGTCGGTCCTGCGCAGGTGGTGCGGCGCGTTCGGGGAGAAGGCCGCGAGCGGGTCCTCGCCCTCGATGCGCCCGTGCGTCAGGTAGTGCGCGCCCCCGTCGCGGCCGAGGACGACCGGCCCGTGCGTCTCGGACCGCACGAGCACCCAGCCGACGTGCGGGTGCTCGCAGAGCGCCGGGACGAGGCGCGGATGCCGCTCGTCGATCTCCTCGAGCGTCAGCCGCCGCTGCTCGTCCATGAGGTAGACGAGGCCGAGGTTCCCGGAGCCGAGTACGACGACCGAGCGGTCGGAGACGTCGTTCTTGGGACGCTTCTTCTTCGCCCCGGTGCCCGTCGCCTCGCCGACAGCGTGCCCGACCATCGCGCTCTGCTCGTCGCCGCCGGCGAACTCGGCGACCTCTCCGGTCTCGAGCGCCCGCTCGCACGAGGTCGTCGAGGCCGTAGCCGTTCCGCTGCTTGAACGTCGCGCCCTGCGTCTGGCCGTGGTCGGAGAGGACGACGATCTCGTACGGCCGCGGCGCGTACTGCCGCGCGCGGTCGATGCGTCCGAACTGCTGGTCGAGCTTGCGCAGCGCCTCGAGCGTGTCCGCGCGCTCGAGCCCGGAGTGGTGCGCGACCTCGTCGTAGCTCGAGAAGGTCGCGTAGATCGCCGGGCGACCCTTCATGAGATCGGTGAGCACGCCGTAGACGATGAGGTCGCGGACGACGACGCACATCGCCGCGCGGATGAACGGGTACAGGCCGCCGCGGTGGCCGCGCGGTCGGACGTCGCGGCGGATCGCGCGCAGCGCGGCGACCCACTCGAGGATCACCTCCCAGAAGAAGAGGACGAGCGCGCGCGTCACGTTGTGCGCGTTCGCGAAGAACGCGCGGTAGCCCGGGTTCGAGCCCTTCTCGGCCTCGATCCGGCTGACCGTGAGGATCACGTGCTCGGCCTCGCCCGAGAGGAGGTTCCCGCGGCTCGCGCCACCGTCGCGCAGCAGACCCGTTCCCCGCGTGCCGGCGCTCGATCTCCTCGCAGTCGGCGGGCGCGGAGCACGTCATCAGCACGCCGCGCTCCTTCTCGACCCAGCGGAACGCGGGGATGTCCTCGTTCGAGCCGAGCAGGATCCCGGCCTGGCTCGCGCCCGTCTGCGACGAGAGGTCGGTCTCCCACTCGATGAAGCGGTGCGTGTCCTCGGCGAGCCAGCGCGCCATGTTCGGCGCGTTCCCGTCCCGCATCGCGCGCTGCAGCACGGGCCGCGCGAGCCCGTCGATCTCGAGGTAGACGATCCCGGGGACGTCCGTCTCGACCCTCTCCCCGGAGCGGCGCGCGATGCGCTGGATGATCCGGATCGTGTACGTGTCGTCGTCGTTGATGCCGGCGATGACACCGAGCGCCGTCGAGATCGCGGAGATGACGAGCGCGGCGAGGAGCGCCCACCAGAATCCGTCGACCGTGATGTCGTCCGTCAGCTCGTCGGCGGCGAGGAGCAGCCCGGCGTTGAGGGCGAGGAGACAGGAGGAACGAGGTGGCGACCGTGAACGGCAGCTTGAGAGCGGCGACGAGCGGCGCGAGGACGGCGTTGAGCGCGCCGATGATGAGGGCGGCCACGATCGCGACCCAGAAGTCGCCGACGTCGAAGCCCGGGAGGATCCCGGCCGCGAGCAGGATGCTCGCGCTCGAGACGAGAGCGCGAGCAGCAGCCGCAGGGGATGAAGCGCGGGTGGCCTCGATTCAGACCGCATGCCGGCGTCGAGACTACTCCCGTCGAGGCGAGAGCGCCCAGGGACGCGGCTACGATCACCCGGGTGAGCACGATCGAGCATCTGGTGGACGACCTGGAGCGCTCCTACGCCGAGGCCGAGGAGCGGATGTCGGACCCCGCCGTCTACAACGACCGCCGGACCGCGGCCGAGACGGGCCGCCGGCTGAAGGAGCTGGACGGCGCGAGGAAGCTCGCGGAGGCGTGGCGACAGGCGACGGCGGACCTGGACGCGGCGCGGGCGGACCCGGAGCTGGCGTCGTTCGCGGCCGACCTCGAGACCGAGGTCAGTCGTCTGGAAGAGGAGCTCAAGCTCGCGCTCGTGGAGAAGGACCCGGCCGACGAGAAGGACGTGATCGTCGAGATCCGGCAGGGAGTGGGGGGCGACGAGGCCGCGCTCTGGGCGAGCGACCTCCACCGCATGCTCACCCGCTACGCCGAGCGGCGCGGGTTCAAGGTCGAGACGCTTTCGACGAGCCACAACGAGGCGGGCGGCATCAAGGAGATCGTGTTCGCGGTCAAGGGGAACGGCGCGTTCTCCGTCTTCAAGTACGAGGGCGGGACGCACCGCGTGCAACGCGTTCCCGAGACGGAGTCGCAGGGCCGGATCCACACGTCGACCGCGACCGTGGCAGTGATGCCCGAGGCCGAGGAGGTCGAGATCGCGATCGAGGAGAAGGACCTCAAGGTGGACGTCATGCGCTCGACCGGGCCGGGGGGCCAGAGCGTCAACACGACCGACTCCGCGGTGCGGCTCACGCACGTCCCGACCGGGCTCGTCGTCGTCATGCAGGACGAGAAGTCGCAGCTCCAGAACCGCCTGAAGGCGATGCGCGTGCTCCGGGCACGGCTCTACGAGGCCGAGCGCGCTCGGCAGGAGGCCGAGCTCTCGGCCCAGCGCCGCTCGCAGATCGGCACCGGCGAGCGCGCCGAGAAGATCCGCACCTACAACTTCGCCGAGAGCCGGGTCACCGATCACCGGATCAAGCTCACCGCGCACCGGCTCGACCAGGTGCTGGACGGAGATCTCGGAGACTTCACGGAGGCGCTCCAGTCCGAGGACCGGCGCCAGGCGCTCGCCACAGCGTCGGCGTGACGACGGTCTACGCGGCGCTCCTCGAGGGGGCTGCGCGGCTCGAGCGGGCAGGCGTCGACTCGCCGCGCGTGGACGCCGAGATCCTGCTCGCGCACGTGCTCGGGACGTCGCGGAGCGCGCTTGCCGCGGACGGCAGGCGCGAGCTCGACGCCGAGGAGCACGCGGCGCTCGACGGGCTCCTCGATCGCCGCGCGGCCCGTGAGCCACTCGCTTACGTGCTGGGCGAATGGGGATTCCGACGGCTCACGCTGGCCGTGGACGTGCGCGTGCTCGTTCCGCGGCCCGAGACCGAGATCGTCGTCGAACGCTGCCTCGCGCGCGTCGCGGGGCTCGACGCTCCGCGCGTCCTCGACGTCGGGACCGGGAGCGGCGCGATCGCGCTGGCGATCGCCGACGAGCATCCGGGCGCCAGGGTGACCGGGACGGACGCGTCCGCGGACGCGCTCGCCGTCGCGCGCGAGAACGCGGCCCGCGCCGGCCTGACTGTCGAGCTCGTCGAGGGGGACCTCTTCGCGGGGCTGCCGGCCGGGCCGTGGGATCTCGTCGTCTCGAACCCGCCGTACGTCTCCGCCGCCGACATCGACGGCCTCACACCCGAGGTCCGCGACTGGGAGCCGCGCGCGGCGCTCGTCGCCGAGGGCGCCACCGAGGCGGTCGCCGAAGGGGCGCGCGCCGCGCTACGACCCGGCGGCGCGCTCGTGCTCGAGATCGCCGACGGTAGCGCGGTTCGGGTCGCGAGCCTGCTGCGCGAGCTCGGCTTCTCCGACGTCGAGTCCACCAACGACCTCGCCGGACGCGACCGGGTGGTCGAGGGCGTGCTCGGCGCGTGAGCACCATCCAGGAGGCCGTCGGCGCGATCCGTGCGGGCGATCTGGTCGTCCTCCCGACGGACACCGTCTACGGGCTCGTGTGCACGCCCGACGGCGAGGAGCCGATACGGGCTCTCACGGCGCTCAAGGGCCGGCCCCCCGCGCAGCCTCTCGCGCTCCTCGCGTCGAGCATCGATCGGCTGCTCGCCGCCGTTCCGGAGCTGCGAGGCCGGGGCGAACGCCTCGCGCGGGCGCTCCTGCCCGGGCCGTACACGCTCGTCTTCCCGAACCCCGCGCGGCGCTTCGCGCGGCTGACGGGCGAGCGTCCCGAGACGATCGGCGTTCGCGTGCCCGAGCTCGCCGGGCCGGGCGCGATCGTGCTCGACCACGTGGGCGTCGTGGCGGCGACCAGCGCGAACGTCCACGGCGGGCCGGATCCCGGGCGAGTCGAGGACGTACCCGTGTCGATCCTCGCCGCGGTGTCGGCAGTCGTCGACAACGGGGAGCTGCCGGGCACTCCGTCCACGGTCGTCGATCTCACCGGCGACGAGCCGCGCGTGCTTCGCGAGGGAGCCGTGCCGGCGGAAGAGGCTCTGGCCCGGGTCCGGGGTTCGTAGGGGCGAGGCGTGCCTCGCCCTCGATCGCTACCGGCACGAGGAGGGCGAGCCGAGCCCCCTACGCCTGACCCCTTCCAACCAACATGCGGAGTAGCATCCGCTCGATGGCCGTGGCCCCGCTGACGCTGGACGACCTCCGCTCGGCAGGCCTCGCAGACGTCGATCCGGAGGTCGCGGAGCTGCTCGAGCGCGAGCTCGACCGCCAGCGCGGCGAGATCGAGCTCATCGCGTCCGAGAACTTCACGTGGCCGGCGATGCTCGAGGCAGTCGGAAGCGTCCCCACGAACAAGTACTCCGAGGGGTATCCGGGTCGCCGGTACTACGGCGGCTGCGAGATCGTGGACGAGATCGAGCAGCTCGCGATCGACCGCGCGAAGGAGCTCTTCGGCGCCGAGCACGCGAACGTGCAGCCGCATGCGGGCGCGCAGACGAACATGGCCGTCTACTTCGCGTGCCTCGATCCGGGCGACACGATCCTCTCGCTCGAGCTCTCGCACGGCGGGCATCTGACGCACGGGCTCAAGGTCAACTTCTCCGGGCGCCTCTACGACATCGTCCACTACGGCGTGTCGCGGGAGACGAACCTCGTCGACTACGACGACGTGCTCGCGCTCGCGAAGGAGCACCGGCCGAAGCTCATCGTCTGCGGCGGCTCCGCGTATCCGAGGACCGTCGAGGCCTGGCGCTTCCGCGAGATCGCGGACGAGGTGGGCGCGCTCCTCCTCTGCGACATGGCCCACTTCGCGGGCCTCGTCGCGGCGGGGTTGCACCCGAGCCCGGTGCCGCACTGCGACTTCGTCACCTCCACGACGCACAAGACCCTGGCCGGGCCGCGGTCGGGCTTCGTCCTCTGCCGCGCCGAGCACGCGCAGGCGGTCGACCGGGCGGTCTTCCCCGGCATGCAGGGCGGCCCGCTCAACCACGTCATCGCCGCGAAAGCGGCCTGCTTCAAGATCGCCGCGTCCGCGCCGTTCCGCGAGTACCAGGAAGCCGTGCGCGCGAATGCGGACACGTTTGCGGAAACGCTGCAGGAAGGCGGGCTCGACGTCCTCACCGGCGGCACCGACACGCACCTCCTGCTCGTCGACCTGCGCGCGACCGAGTGGACCGGGAAGGACGCGGAGGAGCGCCTGGCCGAGGTCGGGATCACCGTCAACCGGAACACGATTCCGTTCGACGAGCGGCCGCCGACCGTCGCCTCGGGGTTCCGCGTGGGCACGCCTGCGCCGACGATCCGCGGCTTCGACGAGGACGACTTCCGCGAGGTGGGGCGGATCATCTGCGAGGCGCTTGGGAGCGCCCCGGATCTCGAGGCGCTCGCGCGCCGGAGCGCCGAGCTGTGCGAGCGGCGGCCGCTCTATCCCGGCCGCACGGCGTTCCCGACCTTTCTCGCCGAGGGCGAGAAAGGCTAGGGCGCCGTGACGGAGCCTGCCCTAACCACTTCCGGCACGCGAAGCGTGACGGAAGTGGCGCATCCGCTCGTCCTGCACAAGCTGGGGCTTCTGCGCGACGTCACTACGACGACGCAGATGTTCCGGCAGCTCGTCAACGAGCTCACGCTCCTGCTCACGTACGAGGCGACGAAGGACCTCGCCGACGAGGAGGTCGAGATCGAGACGCCGCTCGAGCACACGACCGCGCGTCGCATCTCCGGGAAGAAGGTCGCCGTGTGCCCGATCCTGCGGGCCGGAATCGGGATGCTGGACGCGGTGCTCTCGCTCGTGCCGGGCGCGCGCGTCGGCTTCATCGGGCTCTTCCGCGACGAGGAGACGCTCGAGCCGGTCGAGTACTACGTCAAGCTTCCCGACGACCTGCGCGAGCGCGACGTCATCCTGCTCGACCCGATGCTCGCGACCGGGAACTCGACGACGGCCGCAATCGAGACCGTGAAGCGCGCGGGCGCGACATCGGTGCGGCTGATCGCGCTGATCGCGGCCCCGGAGGGCATCGAGCGCGTCCATCGCGACAATCCGGACGTGCCCATCGTCGTCGCCGGCATCGATCGGGGCCTGAACGACAAGGGCTACATCCTCCCGGGCCTCGGCGACGCAGGCGACCGCCTCTACGGGACGAAGTAGAGCTTCGGTGTTCGACGAGCTGAGGGCGACGCCTGAGGTTCTCTACGGAGCGCTGGCGGCCTTCGTCATCGTCGTGCTCCTCACGCCCGCGGTCGGCGGGATGGCGAGGCTGCTCGGCGCGGTCGACCGCCCTGACGAGCGCCGCCACCACCGGCGGCCGATCCCGCGGCTCGGCGGGCTTGCGATCTTCCTCGGCATCGTCGTCCCCGCGCTCGCGTTCCTCGATCTCTCGGGCGAGAGCCGGGGAGTCCTGCTGGGAGCCGCGGTCGCGACCGTGGTGGGAGCGGTCGACGACTTCCGCGGCCTGTCGCCGCCGGTGAAGCTCGCAGGGCAGACGGCCGCGGCGGCGATCCCGCCCATGTTCGGGGTCTGGATCGACCACTTCACGTTCCCGTTCCTCGGCGCCGTGGATCTCCCGCCGCTGATCGGCGTCCCGTTGTCGATGTTCTTCATCGTCGCGGTGATGAACATGGTCAACTTCCTCGACGGCCTCGACGGGCTCGCGGCGGGCGTCTGCGGGATCGCCGGTGTGACGTACGCGATCCTCGCGCTGTCGCTCGGCAGCGCGGATCCCGCAATCCTGTCGGCGATCGTCGCCGGGGCCTGCCTCGGCTTCCTCCGCCACAACTTCTTCCCGGCGCGGATCTTCATGGGCGACTCCGGGGCGCTCTGCCTCGGGTTCATCCTCGCTTCGGTGTCGATCCAGGGCCTGCTGAAGACGGCGTCGACGGTCGTCCTCGTGCTGCCGTTGCTCGTCCTTGCGGTGCCGATCCTCGACACGTCCTTCGTCGTCGCGAAGCGGCTGAAGCACAACCTGCCGATCTACGGCGCCGACCGCAGCCACCTCCACCACCGCTTCCTCAACATCGGCTTCTCGCAGCGCCGCGCGGCCGTGACGATGTGGCTCTGGTGCGCGAGCCTCGCCGGCGCGGCCCTCGCGACGCGGTTCGTCCCGTTCCGCGACGGCGGCGACTGGCATCTCTGGGAGACCTTGCTCATCGTCGCGATCGCCGTCTTCGCGCTCGCGTTCTCGGTCTACGTCGTGTACCTGCTCGAGATCGTGAAGCTCATGAACCCGCGGATCCGAAGGCGCGTCCGCGAGCAAGAGGCGGCGGAAGCCGAACCGGACTCCGAGCGCGCGACCGCCTGAGCGGGAGCCACCCGACACATTCGTTCGTCGAGGGCAACGCCAACTGTCTGCACGCACGCGGGAGTCAAGATCGCCAAGTTACAACTTGTAACTTGGCGCCCTCGCCTTACTCGAGGAGGGCGAGGAGATCCGCGACGACGAGGTCGGCGCGTCGCGTGTTGTAGGCGAGCTCGAGGGCGAGCGCGCGTGCGCGCTTGCGCTCGTGCCGACGGAGTCGCGTCGAGCGGAGATGCAGGCGCACCCGCTCGTAGCTCGGCCTCGGAATGCCCATCTGCGCGGCGAGAGTGCGGGTCCGACGGTACGTCTCCGCAATCGGCACCGAGCGGTCGTCGAGCTCGACGACGTGTTCGAGGAAGCGCTCATCGACTCGTGGCCCGGCCGCGTACATGCCTTCAGCGTGCCTGTGCAGCCGTGACGCCTTCGCAACAAGTCGGCGACGAACGAGCGCAAGTTACAACTTGTAACTTGGCCGTCCTTTCGGACATGGCTCCCGCCGCCTGGCTCTCGAGGGCGGGGGAGGCGGAGGTCAGCGGCGCGGCGGTGCGGCGGCAACGGCGGCGCGGTCGACGAAGTCCGCGAGCGCCGGGTTGAAGCCCGGGTGGCGCTGGACGGTGTGGCCGAAGCCGGGGAGGACGACGCGCTCGGTCGCGAGCTCGCGCCCGAGGCGATCGCAGATCGCGTCGAACGCGGGATGGTGCGCGCCCGAGACGACGAGCTTCGGGAACGACGTGGCGGCCAGCGCCGCGAGCGGGATCTCCGCCTCCCACGGGCCGCGCTCGTTCATGAGCAGCCGCGCGCCCTGCTCGAGCTCGGGCGGAAGCGGCGACGGCGGGTCGTAGCTGGAGCCGACCGCCTCGAGGAAGGCCCGCAGGAACGCCTCCGGGTCGTCCCCGGGACCCTCGGCCCACAGCCGGGCGCCACCCTCCGCGAACTCCGCCACGGCCGGGACGTCGAGCGCGACCTGCGTCGCCGGCGGCTCGATCACTGTCAACGACCGCAGTGCGTCCTGCCGCCGTGCGGCCGCGAGCAGGCACACGACGCCGCCGTACGAGTGCCCGACGAGATGGTCTCCGGGCTCGACCTGCGCCGCGACGAACTCCGCGTCCACCTCGAAATCCACGCGCTCGACCGGCGGCGCCAGGCGGGAATCCCGGCCGCCCGAGGAGGACGAGCTCGAAGCGCTCGGCGAGCGGTCGCTGCGCGCGCCACGTCGCCTCGGGCCCGACGACGCTGCCGTGGACGAGGACGAGACGCTCCATCGTGGCATCCTAGACCGTGTAACGAACTCCCCGATTTTCCGCACGAAGATAGGGAATTTCCTGTCACAAGCGCGCTGATATGCTCCGCTCGGGATGACGCCGGACGCGGTCTCCTCGCCTCACTCGCTCGCGACTGCCTCGGGGCTGCTCCTGGGCGCGCTCGGACTCTCCATGGGCGTCGGTGCGCTCATCGGCTGGATTGCCGGAGCGTGGGAGATCGGCCTGCTCCTCGGTGCCGTCGCCGGCATCCCGCTCGGCGTCGTCGCTGTCTACATGGTGTACGGACGCCAAGGACGCACGTGAGCGCGGGGATCTTCTCGACGCCGCGGCCGATGCCGAGCAGGCTCGCCCCGACCATCGCCGGCGCCACCGTCATTGCGCTCGCGCTCCCGGTCTTCGCGGTCGCCGGCTGGCCGCTCGAGGCATGGGCGCTCGCCGCGGTCCTCTGGGTCGGGGCGCAGGCGTTCGCCTTCGTACTGGCGCGGCTCGCGGGCGACACCGATAACCTCGCCGCCGCTGGGATGCGTGGCATAGGCACAACCTCACGTGGTCTCCTCGTCGGCATCCCGCTCGTGATCGTCACGGTGAGCAACGAGACGGTCGGCCTTGCCGCTGCAGCCCTGTACGCGCTTGCGTTCACGGTCGAGCTCTGCGTCGGGCTCGCGGCCTACTTCGGCGGGGAGGCGAAGGCGTGAAGCGCGTGCTCTTCACCCTGCTCACCCTCGCGCTCGTGTTTCCCACGACGGCGTTCGGACAGGTGACTCCGGCCGAGGAAGAGGAGTTCGACCCCGCGCACGAGTGGGAGCTCCATACGTGGGGCCCGGAGCTGAAGATCGGCCCGATCGACATGTCGATCAACAAGGCCGTCGCCTACCTGATCCTCGGCACGATCGTCTCGATCGTGGTCGGGATCGTGTTCATGCGCGTCAAGGTCGGGCGAGGCCCGAACCGACGGCAGGCGGTCGGGGAGACGATCTACGAGATCGCGCAGGTACAGGTCGCAGAGCAGGGCCTCCCGCACAAGGCCATCGGCCGCTGGTTCCCCTACGTCGCGTCCCTGATGGTCTTCATCTGGGTCGTGAACATGCTCGGGTTCATCCCACTTCCGCTCTCGGACGAGCGCTTCGAGATCTTCGGCGTCGAGCTGCCCACGTTCGCGATCTTCGCAGCGACCTCGACGCTCTCGGTGACGCTCGCGCTCGCGCTTATGACGTTCATCTTCACGCACGTCGAGGGCATCCGCTGGAACGGAACGCGGAAGTACTTCAAGAGCTGGATCCCGGAGGTCCCGAAGGCGATGCTGCCGCTCATCATCCCGCTCGAGATCCTCGGTCAGTTCATGCGCCTGATCAGCCTCTCGGTCCGCCTGTACGCGAACATGCTCGCGGGCCACATGCTGATCCTCACGTTCATCGGGCTCATCTTCGTGCTCTCGAACGTGTTCCTCGCAATCATCGCCGTGCCCGCGGCGACCGTCTTCTACCTCTTCGAGGTCATCATCGTCGTCTCGATCCAGGCGTACATCTTCGCCGCCCTGTCCGCCATCTACATCGGCTCGGCCATCGAGCCAGAGCACTAAGGAGGGTCACCCCACCATGCTTTCCTCGTCGTTCTTCTTCCTCGCGGACTGCCGAGGCCCGCGACGGCGCCGATGCCGGCAAGGCCATTGCGCTGGCGCTCGGCATCGGCCTCGGCTCGCTCGGCGCCGGCATCGGGATCGGCAACATCTTCGGCTCGATGATCCAGGCCGTCGCACGCCAACCCGAACTGAAGGGCGAGCTCACGGGCATCCAGTGGCTCGGCTTCGCCCTCACGGAGGCGGTCGTGTTCTACGGCCTCATCGGCGGGCTCCTCGCCTACGTCCTGGTCTAGATGTTCTTCCTCGCCCAAGCAGCCGAGGACGAGTCGTCGGGCGGCCTGATCGACGTCGTCCCGGGGCTCATGATCTGGACGCTGATCTGCTTCGCGATCACGTTCTTCGTCCTCAGGAGGTTCGCGTTCGGCCCGATCCAGAAGACGATCGACGAGCGCCGGGACCGGATCCGCAAGGCGGTCGACGACGCGGACAGCGCCCGCGCGGAGGCGCGCGAGCTGCTCGAGCAGCACCGGCAGCTCATCGGCGAGGCGAAGGGGGAGGCGGCGGAGATCCTCGCCGACGCGCGCAAGGTGGCGGACGCGCAGATCGTGCGAGTGAAGAGCGAGGCGGAGGAGGAGCGCCAGCGCCGGCTCGAGGAGACGAAACGCCAGATCGACGCGGAGACGAAGCGCTCGCTCGACCAGATTCGCTCGGAGGTGGCCGAGCTCGACCCTCGCAGCGACAGCGAGGGTTACGGGGAAAGTGCTCGACGCCGAGGACCAGCGGCGCCTCATCGACGAGGCGATCGCCGAGCTCGACTTCTCCGCGCTCGAGAAGGAAACGACCTAGGCGAGCATGGCTGTCGCGCAACGACTGTACGCCCGCGCCATCTTCCAGGCCGCGGACGAGGCCGGGAACCTGGAGCAGGTTGCGTCCGAGGTCTCCGCGCTTGCGGCCGCGATCAGGGAGACGCCCGCGCTCCAGGCCCTCCTCCGCAACCCGCAGATCGATCCGCCGGAGAAGGCCGCCGTCCTCGCCGAGCTGACCGCCGGCGCCGACGACCTCGTCCGCAACTTCGTCCGCCTCGTCGCCGAGAAGGGGCGGGCCGGCGAGCTCCCCGAGATGGGCGCCGAGCTGGACGCCCTCGTGGCGCGCGCGCAGAACCGCCTCGCGGTCGAGCTCGTCACCGCGGTCGAGCTGTCCGACGAGGAGGCGAGCTCGATCGTCGAGACGATCGAGAAGGCTTCCGGCCGCACGATCGATGCGACGCGCTCGGTCGACCCCGGCCTCGTCGGCGGCATCGTTCTCCAGGTCGGGTCCTTCCGCGCCGACGGCAGCGTCCGCGGTCGGCTCGAGCGCCTTCGACAGGAATTGACAACCGCCCATTGAGGGCGAGGCAAGCCTCGCCCCTACGCAAGGAGAGAACGTGAAGCTACGGCCGGAAGAGATCACCGCGATCCTGAAGGACCGGATCAAGGAGTTCGACGTCGAGACCGACCTCTCCGAGGTCGGCACCGTCCTCCAGGTCGGCGACGGCATCGCCCGCATCCACGGGCTCGAGAACTGCGTCGCGCTCGAGCGTCTCGAGCTCGAGCACGGCGTCGTCGGCATCGCCTTCAACCTCGAGGAGGACAACGTCGGCGCCGCGCTCTTCGGCGAGTGGCAGCTGATCGCAGAGGGCGAGCCCGTGCGCCGCAGCGGCGAGGTCATGAGCGTCCCCGTCGGCGAGGGCATGCTCGGCCGCGTCGTCGACCCTTTGGGGAACCCGCTCGACGGCCTCGGCCCGATCGAGGCCGCCGAGCGCCGGCCGCTCGAGTTCAAGGCGCCTGGGGTCATCAGCCGGCAGCCGGTGAAGGAGCCGCTGCAGACCGGCCTGAAGGCGATCGACTCGATGATCCCGATCGGCCGCGGCCAGCGCGAGCTCATCATCGGCGACCGCTCTACCGGGAAGACCGCGATCGCGATCGACACGATCCTGAACCAGCGCGGCGGCGACGTGATCTGCGTCTACGTGGCTGTCGGGCAGAAGGGCTCGACCGTGGCGCAGGTCGTCGAGCGACTGCGCGATGCCGGCGCGATGGAGTACACGATCGTCGTCTCCGCGCCCGCGCAGGAGGCGGCGCCGATCAAGTGGATGGCCCCGTTCGCCGGGTGCGCGATGGGCGAGTACTTCCTCTACAAGGGGCAGCACTCCCTGCTCATCTACGACGACCTCTCGAAGCACGCGGATGCTTATAGACAGCTGTCCCTCTTGCTTCGGCGCCCGCCCGGCCGCGAGGCCTTTCCCGGCGACGTCTTCTACCTCCACTCCCGGCTGCTCGAGCGCGCATGCAAGCTCTCGGACGACCTCGGCGGAGGCTCGCTGACGGCGCTGCCGATCATCGAGACGCAGGCCGGCGACGTCGCGGCCTATATCCCCACGAACGTGATCTCGATCACCGACGGGCAGATCTATCTCGAGTCCGGCCTCTTCTTCTCGGGGGTTCGGCCGGCGATCAACGTCGGCGTCTCGGTCTCGCGCGTGGGCGGGAACGCACAGAAGCGCGCGATGCGCCAGGTCGCGGGCCGGCTCCGGCTCGACCTCTCGCAGTACCGCGAGCTCGAGGCGTTCGCACAGTTCGGCTCCGAGCTCGACCAGGCGACGCAGCAGACGCTCGGCCGCGGCGAGCGCATGGTCGCGACGCTGAACCAGCCGCAGTACGTGCCCTGGCCGCTCGAGGAGCAGGTGGTCGCGATCTACGCGGGCGTCAACGGCTACCTCGACAAGATCCCGGTGCCGCAGGTGCCGCGCTTCCACGACGAGCTGCGGGAGCACTTGCGCACGGAGAGCTCCGTGCTCCAGGCGATCCGCGAGGAGGGCGAGATCTCGGAGGAGACCGAGGCGAAGCTCAAGGCCGAGCTCGAGCACTTCCTCGGCGTCTTCAACGTCGAAGAGGAAAAGGGCATCGCCCGCTAGATGGCGACGGTCCAGGAGCTCAAGCGGCGGATCCAGTCCGTCCGGAACACGCGCAAGATCACGCGCGCGATGGAGCTCGTCGCGGCGGCGAAGCTCCGGCGGGCCGAGCTTCGGATCAAGGCGCTCCGGCCCTATGCGGAGACGATGAACGAGCTCATCGCGGGCGTCGGGCGCGCGTCGTCCTCGGTCCGCCTGCCGCTCCTCGAGCAGCGCGAGCAGGTGGAGGGGGTCGCGATCGTGCCGCTGACCGGCGACCGCGGGCTCGCGGGCGCGTTCAACGCCCAGGTGCTGCGGCGCGCGTTCGCGCTCGAGCGCACGCTTCAGGCCGAGGGCAAGGCCGTCCATTTCGTCGCCGTGGGCAAGAAGGGCCGCTCGACGCTCCTCTTCCGCCGCCGCGAGCTGGCGGGCGCGTACATGGGCTTCACCGACCGCCCCGCGTACGAGGACGCGCAGGCGATCGCGCACCGCGTCGCCGAGCTCTTCACCGAGGGCGAGGTCGACCGTGTCACGCTCGTCTACAACACCTACATCTCCGCGCTCACCCAACGGGTGACCGAGCAGGATGTTCTCCCCATCTCCCCCGACATCCTGGAGACGGACGACGAGGAGCGCGCGGCGGACACCCTCCGCGGCGACTTCATCTTCGAGCCCGAGCCGGAGGAGATCATGGAGCGGTTGCTCCCGGTCTACGTCGAGACGCAGATCTACCGGGCGCTGCTCGAGTCGACCGCGTCCGAGCAGGGCGCGCGGATGACGGCGATGCGGAACGCGTCCAAGAACGCGGGCGAGCTCATCGACTCGCTCACGCTGAGCATGAACCGCGCGCGCCAGGCCGAGATCACGCAGGAGATCCTCGAGGTCGTCGCGGGGGCGGAAGCGCTGACGTAGGCGTGGGCCGGGCATGCCCGGCCCCTACGACGTCACGGACCGCTGCCACGGGGCGGTGTAGGTGCGAGGGATGCCTCGCACGCTCTTACCCAGTTCTTAGGTTCCCCGTTCTCGATTTCCTAACAAACCTCGTCGCGCGGACGTAGAACTGTCTAACGCATGGCGGTACCGAGCCCCGAGACGGACGCAGCTAGCATCACGCCGGTGGAAGCGGTGCCCGCGCGCGGGATCGAGCCCGAGAGTTTCCAGCAGGCCAGCGAAATCGCCGGCCGCTTCGTCGCGAACATCGAGACCGTCGTCTACGGCAAGCCCGACGAGATCAAGCTCGTCCTGACCGCGCTCGTCTGCGGCGGACACGTCCTGCTCGAGGACGTGCCGGGGACGGCGAAGACCGTGCTCGCGCGCGCGATCGCGGGGACGATCGAGGGCGCCACGCCGCAGCGCATCCAGTGCACGCCGGACCTCCAGCCGACGGACGTGACGGGCCTCTCGATCTTCGACCAGCGCTCGCGCGACTTCGAGTTCCGGCCCGGGCCGATCTTCGCGAACGTCGTCCTCGTCGACGAGATCAACCGCGCGACGCCGAAGACGCAGTCCGCGATGCTCGAGGCGATGGCGGAGTACCAGGTGACGGTCGACGGCGTCACGCGCGAGCTGCCGACACCCTTCCTGATGATCGCGACCGAGAACCCGATCGAGTACGAGGGCACCTTCCCGCTGCCGGAGGCGCAGCTCGACCGCTTCTTCCTCCGCACTGCGCTCGGCTACCCGGGAATCGACGACGAGTTGAAGATCCTCGTGGAGCAGCGCTTCTCGCACCCGCTCGCCGACCTCCGCCCGGTGGTCACCGTGGACGAGATCAACGACGTCCGCGTCGCCGCGCAGCACGTGTACGTCGACGAGGTCCTCCATCGCTGGGTGGTCGAGCTCGTGCGCGCGACGCGGGAGAACGAATCGGTCGTGATCGGGAGCTCCGTGCGCGGCAGCCTCGCGCTCGAGCGGGCTGCGCGCGCGTGGGCGCTCGTCAACGGCCGCAGCTTCGTCATGCCCGAGGACATCGAGCGCCTGTTCGTCCCCGTGCTCGCCCACCGGGTCGTCTTCACGCCGGGATTCGTCGCGCGTGCGCGCGCGACGAACTGGGCGACGGCGATCGACGAGTTCCGCGCGGCCTGCCTCGAGGTCGCGCCGCGCCCGGGCTCGGAGGAGGACCCCCTCTTCGAGGGCCCGCGGGCAATCTAATGACGAGTGCGGCCGCGAAGCGGACGCCTCTAGGGATTTTCGCGCGCCAGGGTTCGGCGCTGCTGAGGTCTGCGCGAGCAGACTTCAGCATTGCGCAGAGGAGCGAATCCGCGCTCGCGGATTCTGGTCTTGCGCACTACTGAATGCCCGGAGGCCGCCTCACTTTCCCGCTCGTCCCTCGTCGCGGGGTCATCGGCATCTCGTTCGGGACGATGCGCAGCCTGCGGCGCGGGACCGGCACCGACATCGCGGGTTCGCGCCCGTACCGCCCGGGCGACGACATGGACGCCATCGACTGGGCCGCGTCCGCCCGGCTCTCGACCGCACGCGGGAGCGACGAGTTCATCGTCCGCGAGCGCTTCGCGGAGGAGGCGCCGCGGGTCGTGGTCGTATGCGACCGGCGCCCGGCGATGTCGTGCTTCAGCGCGCCCCTGCCATGGCTCGACAAGCCGCTCGCGATGCGCAACCTGTTCGAGCTCGTCCTCGCGAGTGCGGCCGCCGCTGGCGGCTTCGTCGGCTATCTCGACCAGGCCGACGGGGAGCCTTACTGGCGTGCGCCGCAGCTCGAGCGGAGGCTGCTCAAGCTCCACAACGAGCGGCTCGAATCGTCTGACTTCCAGGCGCCGAGCGACTGGCTCGAGCGCTCGCTCACGCATCTCGCGGAGCACCGGCGCTCGGTCACGGCGGGCACGTTCGTGTTCGTACTCTCCGACTTCGTCCCGGCGCCGTCTAATGAAATGTGGTTCACCGCGATCGAACAGCGTTGGGATGTCGTCCCCGTCGTGATCCAGGACCCGATCTGGGAGCAGAGCTTCCCGGACGTGTCCGGCATCGTCGTCCCGCTCAGGGACGCGGACTCGGGCCGCACCATCCCGGTCAGGCTCAGGCGGCGCGAGATCGACGCGCGCCGGAGTGAGAACGAGGACCGCGTGCGGAACCTGCTGACGCAGTTCCAGGAGCTCGACCTCGATCCGATCCTGATCTCGTCGAGCGACCAGTCCGAGATCCTCGCGGCGTTCCTCGAGTGGTCCGAGCTCCGACGCGTACGGCGCGTGGTGCAGGCATGAGGCTCCCTGGCTCCGTGCGGTCGCGGCTGCCCCGGATGCTCCCGTGGCTCGGGCTCGCTGCCGCGGCGGGCGTGGCGGCGCTCGCGGTCGTCATGGTCGCGGCCGACCGAGAGGAGGACGCTACGCGGACTCTGGGAGAGAGCGGCGTCCGGCTGGACGTGAGCCTCAGCCCGGAGATCGTGTTCTTCGGGGACACGGTGCAAGCGATCGTGGACGTCACCGTCGATCGCACCCGCTGGGACCCGGGCAGCGTGCGCGTCGGCGCCCAGTTCTCGCCGTGGGAGGTCATCGGGTCCCCGACGCGGGAGCAGCGTGACGCGGGCTCGCTGGGGCACGTCCGCACGACGTACACCCTGCGCTGCATGGCAAGCCCGTGCATTCCGGTGGGACAGGCCTCGCCGCTCAACCTCGGCGAGGTGAACGCCGCCGTGTCTGCCCCGGGCGCCCTCGAGGGACAGCGGGAGCGTGTTCAACACCGAGTGGCCGCTGCTCGTCGTCTTCTCCCGCTTCGCAGCAGTCGGGTTCGAGGACACGCAGAGCGTCGAGACTCCCTGGCGCGCCGACCTCGTCTCGCTGCCCGCGCTCTCGTATCGCATCTCGCCGACAGCGCTCATCTGGATCCTTCTCGGCCTGAGCCTGCTGCTCGTGGTCGCGGCGGCCGCCATGTCGTACGTCGCCTGGCCGCGGCGCGAGCCGGTGCCCGAGCCCGAGCCGGAGCCCGAGCCGCTTCCGTCGCTGACCCCGCTCGAGCAGGCGCTCATCCTCCTCGAGGAGTCCGCGCGCATCGACGGAGCGGGCGACCAGCGCCGCGCGCTCGAGCTCGTCGCAGAGGAGCTGGACGCGTATGGCGACCCGGACCTCGCGGGGCAGGCTCGCGTCCTCGCCTGGTCGCCGGACGTCCCCGGGGTCGACCAGACGAACGCGCTCGCCGCCCAGGTCCGCGAGGAGCTCGAGCAGGAGCTGCTCGCGCGGGCAGCGGCCGACCGGAACGGAGACGGCAGTGAGGATTAGGGCTCCCAGGCGCGCACACAAGATCGACAGCCACGACGCGAGGTCGTTCACGGCCGGCACGTGGCGAGCGCGGCTGCTCCGCCTCGTCTTCGCGGGTGCCGCCGTCGCGCTCCTCGCGGCCAGCCTCGCTTCCGCGCGCGACCTCGACACGCGCGAGCGTGGCCTTCTCCCCAAGGGGACGACCGGCGTCGTCGTGCTCGACCTCTCGCTGTCCATCGCGGACGAGGACTACGGTGCCGTGCGCGCCGCCCTCGAGCGACTCGTCCAGGACGACGTGCGCATCGGCCTCGTCGTCTTCTCGGACGTCGCCTACGAGCTGCTGCCGCCGGGCTCGCCTTCGGCGGAGCTCCAGCCGCTGTTCCGCTTCCTGAAGGTGCCCACGGGGTTCGAGATCCCGGTCAACCCGTGGACGAGCGCGTTCCGCGCCGGCACCCGCATCTCGAGCGCGCTCGAGCTCGCGCAGGAGATGCTCGTGCGCGACGGGATCGAGAACCCGTCGATTCTCCTCGTCAGCGATCTCGAGACCGCGCCCGAGGACGTGCCGCTGCTGGCGCGCACGGTCGACGGCCTGCGCCGGAGCAACATCGAGTTCGAGGTCGCCGCACTCGGCCCCTCGAGCGACGCGCAGACGCTGTTCAGCGAGTTCCTCGCCGACTCGCCGTTCGCTCTGCCCTCGGAGGAGGAAGCGGCGGCGGCCGGGCCGACGAGCGAGTCGACGTACGGCACTCCGAACGCGCTGCTCGTCCTCGGGGCGCTGCTCTTCGCCGCGCTGGCCCTGCACGAACGCTTCGGCGCGAGGCTCGCGCTTCCGCTCGTTCCTCGACAGACACGGGGGTCCGCATGACCAGACGGGAGCTCCTGACTCGCGGAGGCCTCTTCGTCGGCGCGGCGGCATGCCTCGCGCTCGCAGCCGTGCTCGCCCTACTCGCGCTCGACGTCGGGCGCTGGCGCGACGCGGTCTCCGGCGGCGACGTGCGCTTCGTCGCAGCCGAGGGGAGCGGCACCTGGGAGCCGTCGACGCGGCTGCCGGGCGGGGTCTCGAGGGCAATGCTCGGAGTGAAGGACGACGTCGAGTTCCGCGAGGCGCTCGTCGCGATTCGGGCAGCACGGCTCGACGACCTGACCGTGTCCGATCCCGAGGTGGCGGTCCTCCGCAACGAGGCACAGGGACGCCTCGAGGCGATCGCGGGTGCTCCCGGCGACGCCAAGCGCAGGTCCCGCGCGGCCGGGCTCCTCGGCGTTCTCGGGCTCTCCCGCCTCGTCACCGAGACCCAGCAGCGCGACGTGCTGCTCCAGTACACACTCGCGAGCCTCGAGCGGGCGATCGCGCTCAATCCGGACAACGACGAGGCGAAGCTGAACCTCGAGCTCGCGCACCAGCGCGGCCGGGTGCTCGAACTCTCCGAGGCCGGCGGGGGCCGCAACCCCCAGCCGGGCGGGCAGGGCTCGCGCGGAGCGGGCACGAGCGATCCCGGCACCGGCTACTGACGCGGCGTGAGCCTGACGTTCCTCACACCGGTGGCCGCGCTCCTCGCGCTCGGCGTGGTCGTACCGCTCGCCGTGCTCGTCTTCCGGCGCCGGCACGCCCGGCGCGTGCGCGGGCGTCTCGGTCTCGGCGAGCCGGCCCGGCGGCGGATCGTGGTCGCGCTCGGGTCCCTCGTCGCAGCCGCGGTGCTCGTCGGACTCGCGGCCGCCCAGCCCATCCTCGAGCGAGACACGACGCTGCACGTGCGCACCGACGCCGAGGTCTTCGTCGTCCTCGACATCACGCGCTCGATGCTCGCGCAGGAGTCCGTGTCGGCGCCGATGCGCATCGACCGCGCGAAGGAGGCGGCGAGCATCTACCGGGCATCGCTTCCGGGCGTGCGGATCGGGCTCGCGTCGCTCACGGATCGCGTCCTTCCGCACCTGTTCCCGAGCTACAGGGAGGACGTGTACGAGGCAACGCTCGAGCGTGCCATCGACATCGAGCGCCCGCCGCCGCGCACCGGCTTCCGCACGAACGTCACGGCGCTCGACTCGCTGGGGGCGGTGCGGAGCCTGCGCTTCTTCTCGCCGCGGTCGAAAAAGCGCCTGCTGGTGGTCGTCACCGACGGCGAGAGCGCAGGCGTCTCCAACATCCGGCTCGCGGCGATCATGCGCCGCAAGCCCGAGATCGGGACGATCTTCGTCCACGTCTGGGGCGGAGACGAGAGCGTCTTCAACCGCGGCGCGCGCGAGCCGCAGTACAAGCCCAACCGTGACGCGCGCCCCCTCCTCGAGCGCCTCGCCGACGCGACCGGCGGCTCGGTGGTGTCCGAGGATCAGGTCTCGGATGCGGTGCGGCTGACGCACGCGTTCCTCGGAGACGGGCCGACTGCCGTTCAGGGCGAGCGTGGAAAGCGCCTGCCGCTCGCTCCCTACCTCACGATGCTCGCCTTCCTCCCGCTCGGGCTCGCGCTCTGGCGCCGGGATCGCTGATGCCTTCTCGGAGCGCTTGTCTGTAGGGGTCGGGCATTCCCGACCCGCGGGAGCCGGCGGCGCTCGCGTGCGAGGCATGCCTCGCACCTACTCCACACCATCGAGGCGCTAGACGCCGGGTGCGTCCTCGGGGAACCAGCGCTCCACGGTCTCGGGAAAGCCCGACTCGTCCATGTACGAGATCGCGCGGCTCGCGAGCCAGACGAGCGCGGGCTCGCTCGCCTCGCCGAGCGCGGTCCGCACCGCCTCGTCCCCGTACAGGGACCCGCCCTTCTCGCCTGAACGCGCGCGCCGCAGCCGGCAGAGCGCGAGTGTCGCGCGGTCGATCTCGCTCCCTGCGCTCTCGTACCAGGTCACTCCGACCGCCTGCTCGAGCAGCGGTACCGCTTCCTCCGCGAGCCGCGCGCCCTCTTCCGCCGCGACGAAGTTGCTGCTTTCGCGCCGTTTTTCGGGGATTCCGGGGATCTGCAACACAACCTCCTAACGAATTCTCGACTGGGACGTCACAGAACTATGATCCTGCACTTTGTCCATGGCGCTCCAAGCAACCGAGGCACTTTCACGGCGGCAGTGTCCGAGGCCGATGCGGCCTTCGTACCGTCAGGAACTCGGTTGCGGCCAGCTCCGTGGCCAGTACCCGCAGGGCACCACTCGGATGGAGGGATGTACATGCGTAAACGTTCATTCTTGCTCGTAGCGGGGGCACTCGCCATGATGGCGACCCTCGTGGTCGGTCCGGCGACCGCCGGATCTGAGCGGGCACAGGCCGGCACGGTCACGATCATTCATGACCAGGAGCCGCCGACGCTGAGAGGGAGCTGGGAGGACAACAACCTCCTCGCGACCGCTCTCGTCACGAACAACATCTTCTACGGGGGCACGGTCTACAACGCCGCAAGGTAACCGCGTTCCGGCGCTCTTCACCAAGCGGGCTCAGCTCATCAAGAAGAAGCCTGCCACCGTCAAGTTCCAGATCAAGCCGAACGCCGTCTGGAGTGACGGCAAGCCGGTGACGTGCGCTGACATGCGGGCGACGTGGCAGGTGTTCATCAACCCGAACTACAACGTCGTGAGTCGCGAGGGCTACCAGGACATCAAGTCCGTCAAGTGCCAGGGCAAGAACGGCACGGTGACCTTCAAGACCCCGTACGCCGACTGGGAGACCCCCGTCTCGGCCGGTTTCTATCCGGCGCACATCATCCGCGGACAGGACATGAACCAGATGTTCAACAACTCGATCCCCGTGTCGAGTGGTCCGTGGCGCTTCCAGAGCTGGCAGAAGGGCGTCCAGCTCACCGTCGTCAAGAACAACCGCTTCAACGTCGGCAAGAAGATGATCCTGGATCGCGTCGTCTGGCGCTACATCCTGGATACGAACTCTCGCTTCCAGGCGCTCAAGGCGAACGAGGGCCAGGTCATGCAGTCGCAGCCTCAGCTCCAGATCGCCGGCTTCCTGCGGGACAATAAGTTCGTCGTCGACAGGCGCCCGGAGTACGCCTTCGAGCACCTCGACATCCAGTTCGGTCCGCAGGGCCATGCGGCGCTCAAGCAGCTGTACGTGCGGCAGGCGCTGGTCCAGGGCATCAACCGGGCGCAGATCGCCTCGGCGATCTACCGGACGATCGCCCCGGAGACGAAGGCTCTCCAGAGCCTCATCTTCAAGCCGTTCGAGAAGGGCTACACCCAGCACTACAGCAAGCACAAGTTCAGCCAGACCAAGGTCATCAGCACTCCTGAAGGCGAAGGGCTGCACGGGCGGTCCGGACACGCCGAGCGCGAGCAACAGCTCGATCTTCTCGTGCCCGAACGTCGGCAGGCTGTCCTTCCGCTTCGGCACGACGACTGGTAACCAGCTCCGCGCGTTGGCGTTCGAGATCATGCAGCGCCAGCTCAAGAGCGTCGGCATCGAGCTCGTCCCGCGCTTCCAGTCGGCCGGTGTGCTGTTCGGCACCACGCTGCCGTCGAGCGATTGGGACCTGCTGATGTTCACGTACGGCCAGGTGCCGTCGTCGAAGATCACGGCCAACGGTCTCTACTCGTGCCCGAACAACCGGGGCGACCAGAACTACGGCCAGTGGTGCAACAAGAAGGCCACTGCGCTCCTGAACAAGGTCACGCAGACGCTCGACGAGGCCCAGCGGATCAAGATGCTGAATCAGGCCGAGGAGCTGTACATCTCGACCAACCTTCCGTCGATCCCGCTGGCCGCACGGCCCGCGTTCACGATCCGCTCGACCAGGGTGAAGGGCCCGGCCGTCAACGTGACGTCCGAGGGCACGCCTTGGAACGTGAACACCTGGACGGTTCGCTAGTCCCATAGGTGCTGCCGGCCGACACTGCCGGCTCTACCGAACGAGCAATCCCGCCCCCGCTTCCGCGGGGGCGGGATTGCCTCTAAGATCGGAGGTTCAAGCCGATGCTCACTTACGTCGTTCGGAGACTCCTCTACAGCATTGTCGTTCTCTTCGTCGCGAGCTTCCTCGTCTTCTCCTTCGTCTCGCTCTCCGGCGACCCGCTCGCGGCGCTCCGCGTGACCCCGAACTACGACCCGAACACCATCAAGCGGATCGAGGAGCAGAAGAACCTCAACGACCCGATCCCGGTCCGGTACGTCTACTGGCTGAGGGATGCGGTCACCGAACAAGTTCGGGACGACGCTCCTCGGTGACCGCCCGATCCTCCCCGACCTCTGGCGGGTGATGAAGAACACGATGCAGCTCGTCTTCGTCGCCGAGGCGCTCGCGATCCTCGTCGCCGTCGGGATCGGGGTCTTCTCCGCCTTACGGCAGTACTCGGTCTTCGACTACTCGGCCACGGCCTTCAGCTTCTTGGGCCTGGCGATGCCCGTCTTCTGGCTCGCGTTAATGCTCCAGGTGCTGGTCGTCCTGATATACGAGAATTCCGGGACTCGAATATTTCCGATCACGAGTCTCAGCGACGTCGACGCCGGCTCGGGAGTCAGCTTCTGGCTCGACCGCGCCCACCACCTCGTGCTACCCATCTTCGTGCTGATGATCGCCCAGATCTCCGTGTACTCGCGCTACATGCGCGCCTCGATGCTCGAGGTGATCAACTCCGATTACGTGCGCACGGCGCGCGCGAAGGGGCTCGAGGAGCGGCGCGTGACGCTGAAGCACGCGTTCCGAAACGCGCTCATTCCCCTCGTCACGCTCGTGGCTCTCAGCTTCGGAGGGCTCCTCGGCGGAGCGATCGTCACCGAGACCGTGTTCTCGCTGGACGGGATGGGCCTCTACTTCATCACCGCACTGAACTCGAACGACCCCTATCCGGTGATGGCGTGGCTCATGATCGTGGCGACGATGGTCATCATCTTCAACCTGGTCGCCGACATCGCGTACGGCCTCCTCGACCCGCGAGTGCGCTATGACTGATCGCGACGACATGATGCGTCACTCTGGAGCCGGTCCCGGTGCGCCTCAGCCTGTGGCGGTCGGCATGCCCCTCGCGGAGCCCACGGGGTCGGACGACCTCGCGTACGAGGCGGGCGTCGAGCTCAAGGCTCGGAGCCAGTGGGCGTACGTCCGGATGCGGTTCCTCCGCCACAAGATCGCGGTCGCGAGCGTGATCGTCCTGATCCTGATCGCGCTCGTCGGGCTCTTCGCGCCGCAGCTGGCGCCCTACGGCTACGACGAGATCAACCTCAACGCGATCAGCCAGAAGCCGAGCGTCGACGGCACCTCTTCGGCACCGACCAGCTCGGCCGTGACTACCTGAGCAGGGTCATGTTCGGCATCAGGACGTCGCTCTGGGTCGCCGTCATGGTCGCGTTCCTCGCCACGCTGCTCGGCACGGCGGTCGGCGCCCTAGCAGGCTACTTCGGAGGGCAGGTGGACAACCTGCTCATGCGGTTCACCGATCTCATGCTCACCCTGCCCGTTCTCGCGGTCCTCCTCACCGCCTCTGTCTACTTCGGTGCGGGCGACCCGTTCAAGACCGGTCTCATTCTCGCGTTTCTCCTCTGGACCGCGATCGCGCGCATCGTCCGCGGTCTGTTCCTCTCGCTGAGAGAGAAGGAGTTCGTCGAGGCCGCGAAGGCCTCCGGTGCGGGCAACTCCCGCATCATCCTCCGACACATCCTCCCGAACTGCGTGGGACCGATCGTCGTCTTCATGACACTGATCGTCGCGGTTGCGATCCTGCTCGAGGCCGCCCTGTCGTTCCTCGGCTTCGGGATCCAGCCTCCGAACGCGGCCCTCGGAAGCCTGATCGACGACGGTCAGGAGCAGGGACTCGAGACGTGGTGGCTCGTGACGTTCCCCGGGCTCGTGATCGTGCTCATCGCCCTCTGCATCAACTTCATCGGCGATGGCCTCCGTGACGCACTCGATCCCACGCAGCGTAGGATCCGCGCGTAGTGGCAGACCCCATTCTCCAGCTCAAGAACCTCACGGTTGAGTTCGGCACGGAGGATGGGGTCGTGCACGCCGTCACGGACGTCAGCTGGGACCTCGCTCCCGGCGAGATCCTCGGCATCGTGGGCGAGTCGGGATCCGGGAAGAGCGTCTCGATGATGTCCATCCTCGGGCTCATTCCCATGCCCCCGGGGCGAATCGCGTCGGGAGAGGCGCTCTTCAAGGGCGAGGACCTCCTCACGATGTCGAAGCGCAAGCTGCGCGAGATCCGGGGCGGCCCGATGGCGATGATCTTCCAGGACCCGATGACGTCGTTGAACCCGGTCCTCACGATCGGCGACCAGATCGGCGAGGCGATCCAGACGCACAATCCGGGCACGTCCGACAGCGCCGCGGAGAAGCGGACGATCGAGCTCCTGGAGCTCGTCGGCGTGCCTTCCGCTGAGCGGCGAGTGAAGCAGTATCCGCACGAGTTCTCGGGCGGCATGCGCCAGCGCGCGATGATCGCGATGTCGATCGCGAACAACCCGAGCATCCTCATCGCCGACGAGCCGACGACGGCGCTCGACGTGACCATCCAGGCGCAGATCGTCGAGGTCCTGAAGGCGGCGCAGCGGGAGACGCACGCAGCCACCGTGCTCATCACGCACGACCTCGGCCTCGTGGCCGAGCTCGCGGACCGCGTCGTGGTCATGTACGCGGGCCGGGTCGTCGAGAACAGCGACGTGTTCGCGATGTTCGACAAGCCGGGCCATCCGTACACCGTCGGGCTCATGAACAGCCTGGCGAAGCTCGACCACGACCAGGCCCAGCTCGAGCCCATCCCCGGCCAGCCGCCGAGCCTCGTCAACCTGCCGCCCGGGTGCGCGTTCCATCCACGGTGCCAGCTGTCCCATGGGCGCGCGATCTGCAGGACGGACGTGCCACCGCTTCGCGCGTTCACCGCGGGCGGCAGCGGCCATGTTTCCGCCGGCCACGTGTCCGCCTGTCACTTCGCCGACGAGCTGACCGCGGGGCGCGCGCACGCCGAGACAGCGGGACCGGTCTCGTGAGCGAGAGTGTCATGAGTACCGAGCCCGCCACCGCACAGGCGCGCGAGGCCGTCGCAAAGGACGACGACAACCTCCTCCGCATCGAGGGCCTCGTCAAGTACTTCCCGATCAAGGCCGGCATCTTCAAGCACACGGTCGGACAGGTGCGCGCGGTCGACGGCGTCGACCTCACCGTGAAGCCGGGCGAGACGCTCGGGATCGTGGGCGAGTCGGGCTGCGGCAAGACGACGCTCGGACGCACGATCATCAAGCTGATCGAGCCGACGGCGGGGAAGATCTACTTCGACGGCCGCGACATCACGGACTTCAAGAGGCGCCAGATGCGGCCGGTGCGCCGGGACATCCAGATCGTCTTCCAGGACCCCTACGCGTCGCTGAACCCGCGGATGACGGTGCGCGAGATCGTCGCCGAGCCGCTCCGGATTCACGGCCTCTACCAGCGCCAGGAAGGCCGGCGCCGGGTCGAGGAGCTGCTGCGCACGGTCGGATTGAGCCCCGAGCACGCGAACCGCTTCCCGCACGAGTTCTCCGGCGGCCAGCGGCAGCGGATCGGCGTCGCGCGCGCTCTCGCGCTCAACCCGAAGATGATGGTGCTCGACGAGCCGGTGTCGGCGCTCGACGTCTCCATCCAGGCGCAGGTCGTGAACCTGCTGGAGAAGCTCCAGGACGAGTTCGGGCTCACGTATCTCTTCATTGCCCATGACCTCTCGGTCGTGCGGCACGTCTCCGATCGCGTCGCGGTCATGTACCTCGGCAAGGTCGTGGAGGTCGGGTCCCGGAAGCAGATCTACGAGGCGCCGATGCATCCGTATACGCAGGCGCTCCTCTCCGCCGTGCCGATCGAGTCGCCGTTCCAGCGCGGCCGCCGGTCGCGGATCGTGCTCGAGGGCGACGTGCCCAGCCCCGCGAACCCTCCGTCGGGCTGCCGCTTCCGGACGCGCTGCTGGAAGGCCCAGGAGATCTGCGCCGAGGAGGAGCCCGCGCTCGTGCCGAGGGCGGGTGGCGCACATCCCGTCGCGTGCCACTTCGCGGACGTCATGAATCCGCTCGAGCTCGGTTCCAAGGGACCTGGGCAGACGGTCGTGGGGCCGCCTGCGACCTCTCAGGAAACCGCGCTCTAACCGAACCGGCGAAACGTCGTCAGATACACAAGATGGGTTCTAACGACACCTCGGTGAACTGCTCGCGCGTCAGGGCGCAGGTCTCTCTGCGTCTCGACGACGAGCTGTCGCAGCTCGAGCGCCGGATGGTCACGGCGCACATCGAGCGCTGCCACGACTGCCGCCTCTTCGCCGACGAGATCGAGGAGTTCACGCTCCAGCTGCGCGCTGCGCCGCTGATGGCGCTCGAGCGCCCGATCGCCGTCCGGCGCCCACGCCGTCTGTCGATCCTGCGCATGCAGACCGGCGTCGCCGCGGTGCTGGCCCTCGCCGCAGTCGGCCTCGCATCGCAGGTGACGCCGTCGAGCTCGGGCGACGTATCCCGGTCGGAATGGTCCGTCACCGTGACGCGGTTCCCGACGCGCGCCGAGACCGATCGCGAGCTCGCCATGCTGAACCGGCTGCCGCACCGGGCGCCGAAGTCCGTGCTGAGCTCCACTCTCCTCTGATCCTCGATCGATGACGATGCGACCCCTCCTACTGCTCGGCAGCCTCCTCGGGGCGCTCGTGCTTCTCGCCGGAGCGTGCGGAGGCGGTGGCAACGAGCCCACGACTGCCGAGTACGAGGTGGCCGTCGTGCGGGCGGTCGATCGCACCGACTTCGCCTTCAACCGGGTGTCTCGCGCGAAGTCCATCGACGAGCTCATAAAGCGGATGGGAGAAGCCTCCGTCGCGATCGACGCGGCGGCGGTCGAGCTCGACGATCTCGGGGCGCCGGCGGAGTTCGAGCAGGACAACGCGAAGCTCGTGAAGGCGCTCGAGGGCCTCGGAAACGACATCGGGCTGACGGGCGAGCAGATGGAGGATCCCGCGTTCCGGGAAGCGTTCCTACGCCAGGCGCAGGGATTCAGCTTCGAGAGCTGGGACCAGGCGAACCTCGCGCTCGGCGGGCTGCTGGGCGCGGGGCTGCAGGTCAAGACGCTCCAGCGTCAAGCCGGCCAGTAGCAACAGCACTCGGCCGTCGCGCTGACGGCCTCCGATAGACTCCGCGTCCGGCAGGCCGCTTTTGCGCGCCGCCTCAGAGCCCTCGCTACCAGGAGAAAACGTTGTCCGAGACCGGTTCGCGCAGTGCTAGTACGAGCCAAACGAACTCAGGCCGCATCGTGGAGATCAAGGGCGTCGTCATCGACGCCGTCTTCCCGGAGCGCCTTCCAAAGATCTACACCGCCCTCGAGATCGAGATCGCGGAGGGCGACGGGAAGACGCGCACGCTCGTGGCCGAGGTCCAGCAGCACCTCGGCGACGACCGCGTCCGCGCCGTCGCCATGGACTCGACCGACGGCCTCCCCCGCGGCGCCGCGTGCGTCGACACCGGGAGCCCCATCTCCGTCCCCGTCGGCGACGCGACCCTCGGACGGCTGTGGAACGTCATCGGCGAACCGATCGACGAGAAGGGTCCGCTCCCGGAGGGCGTCGAGCGCTGGCCGATCCACCGGGACCCGCCGGCCTTCCGCGAGCTCTCGCCGAAGATCGAGATCTTCGAGACGGGGATCAAGGTGATCGACCTCATCGCGCCCTTCGTGAAGGGCGGCAAGGTCGGCTTCTTCGGCGGGGCGGGCACCGGCAAGACGGTCCTCATCCAGGAGCTGATCCACAACGTCGCTCGCGAGCACGGCGGGGTCTCGGTCTTCGCGGGCGTGGGGGAGCGGACGCGCGAGGGCAACGACCTCCTGCTCGAGATGACGGAGTCGGAGGTCATCGACAAGGTCGCCCTCGTCTACGGGCAGATGAACGAGCCGCCGGGAGCGCGCCTGCGCGTCGGGCTGTCCGGGCTGACGATGGCCGAGTACTTCCGTGATCAGGGCCAGGACACGCTGCTCTTCATCGACAACATCTTCCGCTTCGTGCAGGCAGGCTCCGAGGTGTCGGCGCTGCTCGGCCGCATGCCGAGCGCCGTCGGCTACCAGCCGACGCTCGCGACGGAGATGGGTCAGCTTCAGGAGCGGATCACGTCGACCCGCACCGGCTCGGTGACGTCGGTGCAGGCGATCTTCGTGCCCGCGGACGACTTCACCGACCCGGCCCCGGCGAACGTGTTCGCCCACCTCGACTCCACCGTCGTCCTGTCGCGCGCGATCGTCGAGAAGGGCATCTACCCGGCCGTCGACCCGCTCGGCTCGAACTCCCGCGCGCTGCAGCCCGGGATCGTCTCGGACGACCATTACCAGACCGCGACCGACGTGCTCCAGATCCTCCAGCGCTATACGGACCTCCAGGACATCATCGCCATCCTCGGGATGGACGAGCTCACGGACGAGGACAAGCTCGTCGTCGGCCGCGCACGCCGGATCGAGCGCTTCCTCTCGCAGCCGAACTTCGTCGCCGAGCAGTTCACCGGCACGCCCGGGAAGTACGTGAAGCTCGAGGACACGATCCGCGGCTTCCGCGCGATCATCGACGGCGAGCACGACGAGCTCGGCGAGGCGGCCTTCTACATGGTCGGGGCGATCGAGGACGCGGTCGAGAAGGGCCGGCAGGCCGAGGCCGTCGCCGCCTAGGAGCATGCACGTGAAAACCACAGAGCCCGCGGCCGCGAAGCGGACACCTTCAGGGATGTTTGCGCAGTCAGGATTTGCGCTAGCGAATCCTGACCTTGCGCCGAGCTAAGCCGACATGGCGGAATCGCATCCGAAGTTCGACGTCTCGCTCGTCACGCCTGACGGGCCTGCGTTCGACGGCGAGGCGGAGATGATGGTCGTGCCGGGGGCCGCGGGCGAGATCGGCGTCCTCGCACGGCATGCGCCGCTCGTCGCGACCCTCAAGGCGGGGTCGACCAGGATCCACCTGAGTCCGAACGAGGTGCTCGAGTTCGCGACCGGCCCCGGCTTCTTCAAGGTCGAGCTCGACCGCGCGCTCGCGCTCGTGGACGACGCGGTCGACGTCAAGGAGATCGACGACGAGCGCGCCCGTGCGCAGCTCGAGGCGGCGAAGGCCGAGCTCGAGAAGGTCGAGGCCGGCGAATCGCAGGCCGACCGCTGGCAGCTCGAGCAGCGCATCATCCACGCCGAGAACCAGCTGGCCGTCTCAGGCCGGACCACAGGTTGAGACGCGTCGCCGTCGTCGGCGACGTCCACGGGAACGCGACCGCGCTCGCGGCGGTGCTCGAGGAGGTGCGGCGGGAGGACGTCGACCTCGTCGTCTGGACCGGCGATCTCTCGTGGGGGTGGGAGCCGGCCGCGGCGCTCGAGCTCGTGCGTGCGCTCGAGCTTCCGTCGCGCTACGTTCGTGGGAACGCGGAACGCGCGCTCCTCGAGCTACGCGACGGCGCCGTCGAGTCGCCCTCCGAGCGCGAGCGGTGGATGCTCGACAGCCACGCGGGTTCCGACCTCGACTTCGCCGCGACGTTCGAGCACGCGCACTCGGTCGAGATCGACGGCCTCGGCCAGACGTACTTCACGCACGGCTCGCCGCGAAGCGACGAGGAGCTGCTGACCGCCGGGACGCCCGAGGAGCGGCTTGCGGCGGCCACCGGCGAGATCGAGGAGCGCGTCCTCGTCACCGGCCACACGCACGCCCAATATGACCGGAATGTCGCTGGGGTCCGGGCGCTGAACCCCGGCAGCGTCGGAATGCCCTACGAGGGCAAGCCCGGCGCGTACTGGGCGCTGCTCGGGCCGGACGTCGAGCTGCGGCGCACCGAGTACGACGTCGACGAGGCGATCGCGCGCCTCCGCGCGAGCGGGATTCCCGACCCCGAGCAGCTGGTCGAGGTCATCACGAAGCCGCCGACGCCGGCCGAGCTGATCGAGCACGCCGAGCAGCTCGAGTTCTCGGGCTGAGAGGCGGCGCGGTCAGGCGGACGGCGCGGCGTTCAGAGCGCGCTCGATCTGCTTGCGGTGCGCCCGCAGCAGCGGCAAGCGCTTTCCCAGCCGCCACGCCTCGTCGAGCTCGACGGTGACCCCGACGAGAGCAGCTACGAGTCCGCTCGCGGCCACTGCGATGAACGGCTGTTCGACCTCAGGGGCGCCGTCGCAGCCGCGCCTTGAGGCACGGTGGCCTCGCGATCGTGACCGCGGGCGGGAATCTGGACGAGTACCACACCGTCGACTGGGACCGGCCGTGGTTCCGGTGACCCGTGCTACCGTCCTGTGACCTGGGACTTTGTGGCAGCTTGGCGACCAGGTAAAACAATCGCCTAAAGAGCCCGCGAGCCTTCCGGCTCCCGACCCTCTTTAGGCGGGAGCCGTTGTTTTGGAGGCACAGCGTGAAGGACACGCGCAGCGACATAGAGCGGAGACTGGAGCAGGCCCTCGCAGAGAGGATCCTCGTCCTCGACGGGGCCTGGGGCGTCCTCATCCACAGGCGCGAGCTCTCCGAGGAGGAGTACCGAGGCGACCGCTTCCGCGACCACTCCCACGACGTCAAGGGCGACCCCGACCTGCTCAACCTCACGCAGCCTCACGTCGTCGCCGAGATCCACGACTCGTACTTCGCCGCCGGCGCGGACATCGCGACCACGAACACGTTCACCGCGACGCGGATCGGCCAGGCTGACTACGACCTCGGCGACGCGGCTGCGGAGATGAGCCTCGAGGGCGCGCGGCTCGCCCGGGCGGCGGCCGACGCGTGGACGGCGAAGACGCCCGACCGGCCGCGCTTCGTCGCCGGCTCCGTCGGGCCGCTCAACGTCACGCTCTCGCTCTCTCCGCGCGTCGAGGACCCCGCGTACCGGGCAGTCACGTTCGACCACGTGCGAGAGACGTACGAGGAGCAGATCGCCGCGCTCCGCGACGGCGGCGTCGACCTGCTCCTGATCGAGACGATCTTCGACACGCTGAATGCAAAGGCGGCGATCGTCGCTGCCCGCTCGGTCGCGCCCGAGCTCCCGCTCTGGATCTCGTTCACCGCGGTCGACAAGAGCGGTCGCAACCTCTCCGGCCAGACCTCCGACGCCTTCTGGATCTCGGTCGAGCACGCGCAGCCGTTCCTCGTCGGCGTGAACTGCTCGCTCGGCGCGACCGACATGCGGCCGTTCCTCGAGGGCCTCGCCACCGTCGCCTCGACGTACGTCACCTGCCACCCGAACGCGGGGCTGCCGAACGCGCTCGGCCTGCACGACGAGCAGCCGGGCGACACGAGCCGGTTCCTGCGCGCGTTCGCCGAGGACGGGCTCGTCAACGTCGTCGGCGGCTGCTGCGGGACGACGCCGGAGCACACGCGCGAGATCGCGCGCGCGGTCGAAGGGCTCAAGCCCCGGCGCGTTCCGGAAAGCTCGGGGAGGCCGCGCTTCTCGGGGCTCGAGCCGTTCGTCGTCGGCCCGGACACCGGGTTCGTCATGGTCGGCGAGCGGACCAACGTCACCGGCTCGGCGAAGTTCCGGCGGCTGATCGAGGCCGGCGACTTCCAGAGCGCCGTCGACGTCGCGCTCGACCAGGTGCGCGGCGGCGCGAATCTCCTCGACGTGAACATGGACGCCGACCTGCTCGACGCCCCTGAGGCGATGACGACCTTCCTCAACCTGCTCGCAACCGAGCCGGAGGCGGCGCGGCTCCCGATCATGGTCGACAGCTCGCGGTTCTCCGCGCTCGAGGCCGGTCTCCGCTGCCTGCAGGGCAAGGGCGTGGTCAACTCGATCTCGCTGAAGGAGGGGGAGGAGGCGTTTCTCCAGCAGGCGGAGACCGTGCGGCGCTACGGCGCGGCGGTCGTCGTCATGGCGTTCGACGAGCGCGGCCAGGCGGAGTCCGTCGAGCGAAAGGTCGAGATCCTCGGCCGCGCCTACGACCTGCTCACCGAGAAGGCCGGGTTCGAGCCGGAGGACATCGTCCTCGATCCGAACGTGCTCGCGGTCGCGACCGGGATCGAGGAGCACGCCGCGTTCGCCAAGTCCTTCATCGACGCGATCCCGCGCTTGAAGGAGCGCTGCCCCGGTGCGCTCGTGTCAGGCGGGATCTCGAACCTCTCCTTCGCCTTCCGCGGGAACGACGGGGTGCGGGAGGCGATGCACGCGGCGTTCCTCTACCACGCGATCCGCGCCGGCCTCGACATGGGCATCGTGAACGCGGGTCAGCTCGCGGTCTACGAGGACATCGCGCCGGACCTGCTCGAGCGGGTCGAGGACGTCCTCTTCGACCGCCGCCCGGACGCGACCGAGCGGCTCGTCGAGCACGCGCGCTCGGTGACGGGCGGGGCGACCGCGCGCGAGCTCGACCTCTCGTGGCGCGAAGCGCCGGTCGAGGAGCGGCTCGCGCACGCCCTCGTGCACGGGGTCGTCGACTTCATCGAGGAGGACACCGAGGAGGCGCGGCAGAAGCTCCCGCGCCCGCTCGACGTGATCGAGGGGCCGCTCATGGACGGCATGCAGATCGTCGGCGACCTCTTCGGCTCCGGGAAGATGTTCCTCCCGCAGGTCGTGAAGAGCGCGCGCGCGATGAAGCGCGCCGTCGCGTACCTGGAGCCGTACATGGAGGCCGAGAAGACCGAGGCGTCGAAGGCGAAGCGGATCGTGCTCGCGACCGTGAAGGGCGACGTGCACGACATCGGCAAGAACATCGTCGGGGTCGTCCTCGGCTGCAACGGGTACGAGATCGTCGATCTCGGGGTGATGGTGGCGGCCGACAGGATCCTCGACACCGCGCTCGAGGAGGACTGCGACGTCGTCGGGCTCTCAGGGCTCATCACGCCGTCGCTCGACGAGATGGTCCACGTCGCGAAGGAGATGGAGCGTCGCGGGATCGACCTCCCGCTCCTGATCGGCGGCGCCACGACGTCGAAGCAGCACACCGCCGTGCGGATCGCGCCTGAGTACAGCAATCCCACGGTGCACGTGCTCGACGCCTCGCGGGTCGTCGCAGTCGTCGGAGACCTCCTCGACGGGGATCGCCGGACGCGGCTCGACACCGAGAACCGCGCCGACCAGGAACGGCTGCGCACGATGCACGCCGACAAGGCGCGCAAGCCGCTCCTCCCGCTCCGCGAGGCGCGCGAGAACAGGACGCCGATCGACTGGCACGCGGAGGACGTCGCCGAGCCCGCGTTCACGGGGACGCGCCTCGTGGAGGCGGATCTCTCGGTGCTCCGCGGGTACGTGGACTGGACGTTCTTCTTCCACGCCTGGGAGCTCAAGGGGCGGTTCCCGGCGATCCTCGACCACCCGGAGAAGGGCGAGGTTGCGCGAGATCTCTTCGCCGCCGCGAACGAGCTCCTCGACGAGATCGTCGCCGCCGAGTCGCTGACGGCGCGCGGCGTGTACGGCTTCTGGCCGGCGGTCGCGGAGGAGGACGACCTCGTCCTGGATGGGAGCGTGCGCTTCCCGATGCTGAGGCAGCAGGCCGAGCACGGCGACTCGCGGCCGAACCGGTCGCTCGCGGACTTCGTGGCGCCGGCAGGCTCGGGCCTCCACGACTTCGTCGGCGCCTTCGCGGTCGGCATCCACGGCGGTGAGGAGCTCGCCGACCGCTTCGTCGCCGAGAACGACGACTACCGCGCGATCATGGTGCGCGCGCTCGCCGACAGGCTCGCGGAGGCGTTCGCCGAGTGGCTGCACGAGACCGCGCGCCACGAGTGGTACGCACCCCGTGAGACGCTCACGAGCGAGGAGCTGATCGGAGAGCGCTTCCGCGGGATCAGGCCCGCCTACGGATATCCGGCGTGTCCGGATCACTCCGAGAAGCGCACGCTCTTCGCGCAGCTCGACGCGGAGCGTGCGGGTATCGAGCTCACGGAGTCGTTCGCGATGACGCCGCCTCCGAGCGTGAGCGGCCTCTACCTCGGGCACCCGCAGGCACGGTACTTCTCGGTCGGGAGGATCGGCCGCGACCAGGTCGTCGACTACGCGCAGCGCAAGGGGATCGAGGTGGGGGAGGCCGAGCGCTGGCTGCGGCCGAATCTCGCCTACGAGCCCGCGGGGTCTTGAGTACGATGCCGGGCTTGTTCCGGCTCGTCCTCGCCGTCGTCGTGCTGGCACTCGCGCAGCGGGAGTCGCCTGCCTGAGAGCCGAGTACCGCAAGCTCGGCCCCCGTCCGGCCTCTAGCTCGAGTCGTTTCGCCGCCTGCCCTTCCCTCGGGCCGGCCAGCGCACGCTGGCGTACCGCGCGGTCTACACCGGGCGCACGCAGGGCCAGGAGATACGTGTGTACGTCGACGCCATCTACCTCGGGCAGTCGCGCGCGATGGCCGGAGTCTTCGTCGCTTCCCCCCTCGCCGTGCCCCACCAGAAGGCGGAGGTGCGCCTCGCGCGCCTCGTCGGCGGGCGGATGGCGAAGGCGCTGCGCGGCGGGTAACGAGCGCGCAGGCGCGCGGCCGAAAGCGCCGAATCTTCACGCCATGACCTACCTGGACACGGCCGGGAAAGCCCGTAGAGGAAAGCGGAAGCCGGTGCTAGCGTCAGCAGGGCCGTGAAGGGGAACAGCCGCCTCGGACTCGTCCGCCGGTCGCCTGCCTTCGGACTGCTCTTCCTCGCGACCGCAGGCTCGAGCTTCGGAACGTACATCGCCGCGATCGTGCTCACGGTCGACGTCTACGAGCGCGCAGAGACCAACCGCGGCCTCTGGATCGCCGCGCTCCTCATCGCCGACTTCCTGCCGATCGTCCTCATCGGGCTCCTGTTCGGCCCGCTCGTCGACCGGCTCTCGAGACGCTGGCTGATGGTGAGCTCGGACATCGTCCGCTTCGGGGTGTTCGCGGCTCTGCCGTTCGTGAACGGCCCGACCGCCATCGTCGCGCTGGCCGGGGTCGCGGGCGTCGCCACCGGCTTCTTCCGGCCCGCTGCGTACGCCGGGCTTCCGAACCTCGTCCCCGACGACGAGCTCACCAACGCGAACTCGCTGCTCCAGGTGATCGAGACGCTGGCCTGGATGATCGGGCCGGTCGTGGGAGGGCTCATGTTCGCCGCCTGGGGGCCGGACGTTCCGTACGCCGTGAACGCGGTGACGTTCCTCGTGTCGGCCTGCCTCATCGTCGGCATCTCCGAGAGCAAGCTGCGCTCCGAGGAGTCGCTGACCCGAGGGCACTGGCGCGACGTCGCGGACGGGATCCGGCTCGTTCTCACGTCGGCGCCGCTGAGGACGGTGCTCATCGTCTGGAACGTCGTCCTCGTCGGGAGCGCCGCGATCAACGTCGCGGAGGTCTTCTTCGCACGGGAGACGCTCGATGCCGGCACCGTCGGCTTCGGGGCGCTCGTGGCCGCGAGCGGAGTGGGACTCGCTCTCGGCGCGTACCTGGCTGCGCCTGCGCTCGGCAAGGTCGGGCTCCGGCGTCACTACGCTGGCTCGATCGGACTGATGGCCGTCGGGTGGGGAGGGGCCGCGTTCTCAGGCTCGATCTGGGTTGCCATCCCCCTCGTGATCGGCGGAGCAGCGGGGAACGGGGCCGCGATCATCTGCAACCAGATCCTCGTCCAGCGTGGTGCGCCCGACCGCTACCGGGGGCGGGCGCTGGCGACGATCATGAGCACCAATTACGCCCTGCTCGGCCTGGCAATGGGCGCAGCGGGCGTCCTCACGGATCAGTACGGGGCGCGCGCGGTCTGGATCGCGGCCGGCGCGATTTACGTTTTCGGCGCTGTCGTCTCGCTCGCCGTGACCGGCTGGCTCCCGGTCGCGGTCACGGACGAGGACGACCTGCTCGACCAGCACGGCCGAGCGGCCGCGGCTGCGCTCGCCGGGGACGCGCCACCCGGGCCTGTGGGCGAGGTCGTCTCGGAACCGGTCTCTGCCCTGGAGCCCGTGGCCCTGCTGCCGCCCGCCGCGGAGCCTGAGCATGCGCCCGAGCCCGAGTACGCTCCCGAGCCCGAGTATGCACCCGAGCCCGAGTACGCGCCCGAGCCGGTCGGGGACGCGCGCGACGGGTCGTCGCGTGGGAGCCTGGAGCGGATCGCCATCCTGCTCGAGGAGATCGAGCGGCGACGCGAGCTCGAGTCGCGGCGGAGCGCTTAGCGTCGGCTCGCCTCGGGCGGGCCGGCCGCCGGGAGCGAGGTTCGCGGGGGCGTCAATCGGCACGGATTCGGCACACTCGCGTGTCCCACGCGTGAGCACTTCGAGGCTATGCTCGCAGTGGGTGGTGGGCCGGGGTGCCCCATTGAATTGCCGGAACGTGCGGGTCTGGCGCGAACCCCCGGACTAGAGTGCTCCGACGTGGCGAGGCGAGGTTGGACGCTCGAAGAGCTGACCGCGGGGATGCGGGACGGGGACCGGCGCGCGCTCGCGCGTGCGATCTCCCTCGTCGAGAACGGCGACCCGCTCGCTTACCCGCTCGTCCGCGAGCTCTATCCCGAGACCGGCAAGGCGGCGGTGATCGGCGTGACCGGCCCGCCGGGAGTGGGGAAGTCGTCGCTCATCGCCGCGCTCGTCGAGCACGTTCGCGCAGCGGAGCGCACGGTCGGCGTGGTCTCCGTCGACCCCTCGAGCCCCTTCTCGCGCGGCGCGCTCCTCGGCGACCGCATCCGCCTCGCCGACCACTTCCTCGACCCCGGCGTCTACATCCGCTCGATGGGGACGCGCGGCCACCTCGGCGGGCTCGCCGAGACGACGCTCCAGGCCGTGCTGCTGATGGACGCGTTCGGCAAGGACCTCGTCTTCGTCGAGACGGTGGGCGCGGGCCAGAGCGAGGTGGAGGTGACGGGGATCGCCGACACCGTCCTGCTCGTGCTCATGCCGGGCTCCGGCGACTCCGTCCAGGCACTGAAGGCCGGGATCATGGAGATCCCGGACGTGATCGCGATCAACAAGTCCGACCACCCGACCGCGAAGACGATGCTGAACGAGGTCCGCTCGATCGTCGGGCTCGCCGAGCCCGAGCGGCGGCCGCCGATTCTCCTCACCGAGGCCGTGCGCGGCGAGAACGTCCCCGAGCTGTGGGCGAAGCTCGAGGAGCACCGCGCCGCGCTCGAGGCGGACGGTCAGCTCGACGAGCGCCGCCGCCGGAATCTCGCGCGCGAGGTGTTCGCGGTCGCGTCGGGCCGCGCGAAAGCCGTCCTCGAAGAGGCGGTCGCGGACGATCCCGAGCTCGGTCGGCTGCTTCAGGCCGTCGAGCGCCGCGAGCTCGATCCTCTCACCGCTGTCCGCGAGATCATGGAGAAGGTGTTCAAGCTTGACGGCGCCGGCGATCGCTGACATCGAAGCTGCGGCCGCGCGCCTCGCCGGGGTCGCTCGCGAGACTCCCGTGTACGCGACCGAGACCTTCTCGCGACTCGCCGGGCGGCCGGTTCTGCTCAAGGCCGAGAACCTCCAGCGCACGGGCTCCTTCAAGATCCGGGGGGCGTACAACCGGATCGCGACGCTCGAGCGAGGAGGAGCGCGCGGCAGGCGTCGTCGCGGCGAGCGCGGGAAACCACGGGCAGGCCGTCGCGTGGGCGGCTCGCGAGGCCGGGATCGCGGCGACGATCTTCATGCCCGAGGACGCGCCGATGGCGAAGGTCGAGGCGACGCGCTCCTACGGCGGCGCGGTGGAGCTTGCGGGCGCGGGCTTCGAGGGCGCGGTCTCTGCTGCGCAGGAGCACGTCGAGCGGACCGGAGCGACGCTCGTCCACGCGTTCGAGGACGAGCGCGTGATCGCCGGCCAGGGCACGATCGGGCTCGAGCTGGCCGAGCAGGCTCCGGAGGCCGAGACCGTGCTGATCCCGGTCGGCGGCGGCGGGCTCGCGGCGGGCATCTCGATCGCGCTACGGGAGCGAAGTCCGGGCGCAGCGGATCGTCGGCGTCACGTGCCGGCCGGGCCTCACGATCGCCGACGGGATCTCGGTGAAGCACCGAGGCGAGCTCGCGACCTCGATCCTCGACCGCACGCTCGACGACCTCGTCGAGGTCTCGGACGAGGAGATCTCGGATGCGCTCGTCCTCTGCCTCGAGCGGAAGAAGCTCCTCGTCGAGGGCGCCGGCGCCGCGGGGCTGGCCGCGCTGCTCGCGGGACGCGCGGGCGGCTCCGGCCCGGTCGTCGTCGTCCTCTCGGGCGGGAACATCGACGCGACGACGCTCATCTCCGTGATGCGGCTCGGGCTGACCCGCGCGGGCCGATACCTCGCGGTGCGGACGCTGATCCCCGACTCGCCCGGCGAGCTCCGCAACCTCCTCGACCTCGTCGCACGCGAGCGCGGCAACCTCGTCTCGGTCGACCACCACCGCGAGGGGACGACGACGACCGCGCTGCAGACGGAGGTCGAGCTCGTCGTCTCGACGCGCGATGCCGCGCACTGCGAGGCGCTGGTCGGCGCGATCCGCGCGGCCGGCTACGCCGTCGAGCGCCTCGGCCCGCCGGCCTAGTCGTCGTCAGCCGACCCGGAGGCCGGCCCCGCCGGCCGGGAGCGGGCAGCGGCCCAAGGCCTCAGGCGCCGCAGCGGCGGAACTCGACCGTGGGCTTGCCGGATGCCGCCCACGCGTCGATGCCGCCGTGCGCGACCGCACGCGCGTCGAAGCCGCGCGCCGAGAGGATGCTCGCTGCGATCGCCGCGCGCGGTCCCGACTCGCAGATCGTCACCAACGGCCGGTCACGCGGGAGATCGGTCTCGTCGAGCGTGAGCAGGCGGTACGGGATGTTGCGACTCCCCGCGATGTAGCCCGCGTCGCGCTCGTCCTTCTCGCGAACGTCGATCAGCTCCGCGCCGTCGGCGAGGAGCCCGTCCAGCTCGTCGACCTCGACGAGATCCAGCGTCTGCGAGCCGCCTCCGAGCACGTAGCCGGCGAGGTCGAGCACCGCGACCGAGCGCAGGTGCGCGATCGCCCGCTCGGCCTCTGCCTCGTCCGTCGCGGCGACCACGACCGGCTGCTCGGGGTCGAGCACGAAGGCGGCCTTCGTGGAGAAGCGACTCCCGTCGACGGGGACGCTGAGCGCCCCCTCGAGATGCCCCTCGGCGAACGCCTCGACAGGCCGCACGTCGATCACCTGCGCGCCCTCGGGCGCAATCGGCAGCTCGACGGGAGGCTCGAACGCGCCGACGAACGGGCCTCGGTTGAGCTCGACGATCCGCTCCATGTTCGGCGGTCTCGGCGCGCCGATCGACGCCGACTCGGCGACGAAGGCGGCCGACATCGGACGCGGCCAGCGCTGCATTGAACCGCCGCTCGAATCCGATCGTCGTGGACGCCTTCGAGCTCATCGCCTTCCCGCACAGCGACCCCGCGACGTGCCCGGGGTACACCTCGACGCCGTCGCCGAGCGCGACCAGGCGCTGGAGCGAATGCCAGAGCCCCTCGGCGCCGTCCCGCGCGTCGATCGCGAGGTCGGGCCGCGCCGCGTCCCCCACGAAGAGCGAGTCGCCTGTCAGAACGAGCCACGGCTCGTCGCCGCGCGAGCGGTCGCTGACGGCGAGGCAGCAATGCTCGGGACGATGCCCCGGTGTGTGCAGGCACCGGAGCACGACGTCGCCGAGGACGATCTCGTCGCCGTCCTCGAGCGCATCGTGCGCGAACTCCGCGTCGGCGGCGGGGTGGATCGAGACCGGAATTTCATGCTCGAGCGCGAGTCGCCCGTGACCGGAGAGGTGGTCGGCGTGCGTGTGCGTCTCCACGGTCCGGAGGATCCGGACGCCCCGCCGCTCCGCCTCCTCGAGGTACTGCTCGATCGCGAACGCGGGGTCGACGACGACTGCTTCCCCCGTCCCCGGATCGCCGACGAGATAGGACGCGCACCCGAGCGCGTCGTCGACGAACTGCGTGAAGATCACAATTCGCGACCGTAGCAGCGACTTTCGCTATTTCTCTTGAAGTGTTGCGTTGCGGTGCGCGCGGCATTGGGGTGTGGACTTCACCGTCGAGCCGAACGCGGACGCCGACATCGCCGTAAAGCTCCAGACCGATGTCGTGGAGGGTCAACTTCCGTGCGTCGAGGGAAGAACCGCTGCAACTGCGCGGGTCCGCGCCGCCAGCTGGGATGAACGGCCAAGCGGTCTACCGGGGCGAGTACGAGTAGCGCGAGACTGTGGCAAATAGTCCATTAGCGGACTGTTATCGGCCGCAAGATTGCCGTTTCCCGATCGCCGAAGCCGGGAATCCCGGCCGATGACGGGCGCCGCCGGGGCGCCCGTCCTTGCTGCCGACGGCGCCAGACGGCCGGTGCCGGGTCCACGCGGGGTCTTCCTCGTCTTCCACGCCGTCTTCGCGCTCGTCTTCTGAGCGCCCGCGGCTGACCACGTGCGACGCCGGTCGACCCGTGCTGTGGATCGATCGGCGCACCCTTGTGACGCTCAACGCGTCTGTCGCGGACATGACGAGGGTCTGTCCCCGCCACGTCCGCAACCGGCGTAGCGGCGCCGCGCTCGGGTTTCCGCGAGGGCTCTGCGGCTGCCGAGACGGGTCGCTACTGGACCTGGCCGCGACGTTTCCAGGCCAGAGCGACGCCGGCGAGCACGAGGAGCCCCACCCCGCCGACCAGCACCCAGACGTACGCGGGCGTCGAGCTCTCGTCACCGGGCACCACGGTCAGCGCCACGGGCCACGAGACGACCTCACCGTCCGGGTAGCGCTGCTCCGCCCGCAGCGAGACCGTGCCGGGGTCGGGCGGCGCCTCGACGACGACCCCGAACGTCTCCGCCTCTCCGGCCGGGAGGCTTCCGCCGGTCCAGGTCGCCGTCGTCTCGTCGACCGAGCCCTCCCAGCCCTCGAGCGCGCCGATGTCGTCGATGCGCAGCTGCGCGGGCGCGACGATCGCGAACCCGTCCATCGTCACCTGCCGGTCGTTGTGCGCGGTGAGCGATATGAGCCCGGTCGCGTTCGCCTCGAGAAATGCCGGAGTCGCGTCGATGTGCGCGCCGGCAGAGCCGGCGGCGAGGAGCGCGCTACAGACCGAGATGGCGAGCGATGACCATGCGCTGGACCTCATTCGTGCCTTCCCCGATCTCGAGGATCTTCTGGTCGCGGTACAGCCGTGAGATCGCCGACTCCTCCATGTAGCCGAACCCGCCGTGGATCTGGAGCGCGGCGCCCGCGACGCGCGCGGAGAGCTCGCCCGTGTAGAGCTTCGCCATCGCCGCCTCGCGCGCGAACTCGCGGCCCTGGTCCTTCAGCCACGCCGCGCGATAGACCAGCGCCCGACCGGCCTCGATCTCGGTGGCCATGTCCGCGAGCCGGAACTGCACCGCCTGGAACTTCGAGATCGGCTTCCCGAACTGCTCCCGCTCCTTCGCATAGGAAAACGCCAGGTCGTACGCACCTTGCGCGAGCCCGACACCCATCGCCGCCACCGAGATCCGCCCGCCGTCGAGGATCTCGAGGAACTGGTGGAAGCCCTCCCCGCGGGGCCCGAGAAGATTCCCCTCCGCCACCTCGACGCCCTCGAACGCGAGCTCCCGCGTGTCCGACGCGCGCCAGCCGAGCTTCTTCATCGGCGCCGAGATCGTGTACCCGTCCGTCCCGTTCTCGACCACGATGTTCGAGATCTCGTCCGGCCCCGTCCGCGCCGTGATCGTGACGCCCCAGGTGATGTCCGTCCCCGCGTTCGTGATGAAGAGCTTCGAGCCGTTGATCACCCACGAGCCGTCGCGGAGCTCCGCGGTCGTCCGCGTGTTGCCCGCGTCCGATCCGGCGCCCGGCTCTGTCAGTCCGAATGCTGCGAGGCGTTTCCCTGACGCGAGGTCCGGCAGCCAGCGCTCCTTCTGCTCGTCGGTCCCGAACATGAGGATCGGCATCGTCCCGAGCGAGGTATGCGCGGCGACCGTGATCGCGACGGACGAGTCGATGCGCGTCAGCTCCTCGATCGCGATTGCGTACGAAACCGTGTCGCCGCCGGCGCCGCCGTGCTCCTCCGGGATCGGCAGCCCCATCACGCCCAGCTCGGCGAGCTCGGACACGAGCTCGTAGGGAAAACGGCCCTCGAGGTCGAGCTCGGCCGCCACCGGCGCGACCCGCTCCCGGGCGAAGCTGCGGACGGTGTCCCGGATCAGCTCCTGCTCGGGCGAGAGGTCGAAGTCCACGGGCGCGGATCCTATCCGCGCGGTAGGCTCCGCCCGTCCGTCAACGAAGAGGGAGAGGTCGAGCAGATGCCGAGCGTGCAGGAGTTCTTCGAAGGTTTGCCGGGGCGCGTGACGCCGGACCGGATCGAGGGCATGAACAACACCTACGTCTTCGACATCGAGGGAGCCGGCGCGTGGACGGTCGCGATCGCGGACGGCACGATCGAGGTCCGCGAGGGCGCCGAGGACGCCGACTGCACCTTCTCGGCGAGCAGCGAGAACTTCGAGAAGATCATCGCCGGCGAGCAGAACCCGACCACCGCGTACATGACCGGGAAGCTCAAGATCAAGGGCGACATGGGCGCGGCGATGAAGCTCCAGAAGCTGTTCTGACCACAGACTCTCACGTGCGTTAGGCTCGCACCCGTGCCCTGGCTGATCCGGCTCGCCGTCGTCTACGGGATCAACGTTCTCGCGCTGATCGTCGTCGACTGGATGTTCGACAGCGTCACGATCGGTCGCTGGTGGCCGCTGCTCCTCGGGGCATTCGTCCTGATGGTCGGCAACCTCATCATCAAGCCGATCCTCGCGATCCTGACGCTGCCGCTGATCATCATCACGTTCGGGCTCGCGTACTTCGCGATCAACGTCCTCATGCTCGCGCTCGCCGAGTGGATCGCGCCCGACTTCTCGATCGACGGCTTCTGGACGTACGTCGGCGCGACGATCGTGGTCTGGTTCGTGAACGTCGTCGTGGGCTGGCTCCTCGACAAAGTCACCGGCGACTAGCCTCCCGACCGCATGAGCTGGTTCCAGGTTCTCCTGTTCGTCCACGTCGCCATGGCCGTCGCCTGGGTCGGCGGCGCGCTCATGCTTCTCGTCCTCGGGTACCGCTACTCGCGGTCGGACGACCGCTCGCGGATGGCCGCGTTCGGCCACGACATCGAGTGGGTTGCGAAGAGGGTGTTCATCCCGGCGTCGTTGATCGCATTCGTGAGCGGCGTCTGGCTGGTCGTGGACTCCGATTTCTACGGCTTCCGCGACGACTGGATCGTGGTCGGCCTGCTGCTCTACGCGACGACGTTCCTCGCCGGACTGCTCTTTCTCGGGCCGGAGTCGGCGCGCGTCGGGCAGCTCGCAGACGAGGGCTCGCCCGAGGCGCCTCCGCGGATCATGAGACTCGTCTTCCTCGCGCGACTCGATCTCGTCCTGCTCTTTCTCATCATCTACGTGATGACGGTCAAGCCGGAGATCGACTCCGAGGCCATGCTCGTCGGGATCGTCGGCGCACTGCTCGCCGGCGGGATCATCTGGTGGCGCTACCGGGCGGCGCTCACGCAGATGCGGTCCGCGCCCGGGCCTCCTCCGCCCGCGGACGCGACCGAGTCCTAGCTCTCGAGCTCGACGAGCGGCGCGCCGCCGGCGACGCGATCGCCCGCGGCGACGTGCACGGCGCTCACCGTCCCGGCGAAGGGCGAGTGGACCGGGATCTCCATCTTCATCGCCTCGAGCACGACGAGCGCGCGGCGCGCCTCGACCTCGGTCCCGGGCTCGACCTCGACGCTCAGCACCGTCCCCGGCATCGGCGCGGTCACCGTCGCCGTTCCTCCCGCGACAGCGCCGTCGCCGTGCGTGCGCGACGTCGACGTCCGGCGGAGCCGCGGGCGCGGGAGCGGGGAGGTTCAGTCGCCACGGCCTGCTCCACGGCCGGCCGGCCGAGCCGCAGCGGGTACTCGGAGAGCGGCGGATGCTCGACGAGGAACGCCGTCGTCGCCTCGCCCGCGCGCACGACCGGGTGGGAGACGAGCCAGCGCAGGAACGGCAGGTTCGTGCGTCGTGCCCACGACCTCCGTCTCGGCGAGCGCGCTCGCCAGCGATCTCGAGCGCCTCGGCCCGGTCGCGGCCGTGCGCGATGAGCTTCGCGATCATCGGGTCGTACGCGAGCCCGACCTCGTCACCCTCCTCGACGCCCGCGTCCACCCGCAGGCCGCCGAAAGCGCCTTGTAACACGTTGTAACTTGGCAGCCTGAGCTGCTCGATTCGGCCCGTTTGCGGGAGAAACGTGCGCGGGTCCTCCGCGTACAACCGTACTTCCAGGGCATGTCCTTTCGCCTGTTCACTCCAGACCTGCCCGTGTTGGGCGTGTTCGCTTCCGAGGGGCTGTCCCTCCGCGATCCGTAGCTGCTCCGCGACGAGGTCGAGGCCGGTGACCGCCTCCGTGACCGGATGCTCGACCTGGATACGGCCGTTGAGCTCGAGGAAGTGGAACGCGCCGTCCTCCACGACGAACTCGACCGTCCCGGCGCTGCGGTAGCCGATGGCGCGACCGAACGCGACGGCCGCCTCGAAGAGCGCCTCGCGCAGCTCCGCGTCGAGGCCGGGAGCCGGCGCCTCCTCGAGCACCTTCTGGTGCCGCCGCTGCACGGAGCAGTCCCGCTCGCCGAGCGCGACCACGTTCCCGTGCGCGTCCGCGAGCAGCTGCACCTCGACGTGGCGCGGGCGCTCGAGGTAGCGCTCGAGATAGAGCGTCCCGTCGCCGAACGCGCCGACCGCCTCGCGCTCAGCGGCTTCGAGCGCCTCGTCGAGCTCGCCCGGCGAGCGCACGACCCGCATGCCGCGCCCGCCGCCTCCCGCTGCGGCCTTCACGACGAGCGGGAAGCCGATCTCCTCCGGCGAGCCCTCGGGCAGCGTCGGCACGCCCGCCTCGCGCGCGATCCGCTTCGCCGCGAGCTTGTCGCCGCCGAGCCGCAGCGCCTCCGGCGGCGGCCCGACCCACGTGAGCCCCGCAGCCTCGACCGCCTCCGCGAAGTCCGCGTTCTCCGCGAGGAACCCGTAGCCCGGATGGATCGCGTCCGCGCCCGCCGCCTTCGCCGCGCGGATGTGCTCCTCGGAGTGGAGGTAGCTCGCGATCTCGACCGTCTCGTCGGCCGAGCGCGCGTGCAGCGACCCGGTGTCGTCGGGCGCGACCACTGCGACCGTCGCGATGCCCTCCCGCCGGCACGTGCGGAAGACGCGCAGCGCGATCTCGCCGCGGTTCGCCACGAGCAGCTTCCGGATCGCCACGACGGCGAACTCTAGGGCGGGAACTGGCTAGGCTCGCGCGGCATGGCGCGCTTCGTCCCCGTGATGATCGTCGGTCTCGCGGCGCTCGGCCTCCTGATCGGCGGCGTGAGCCCGGCCTGGTGGATCACCGGCCTGGTAGCGCTCGGTCTCTTCCTCGCCATCTGGCTCGGCACGAGCGCGTCGTTCGCAGAGCGCCCGATCCGCCTCGCGCCGTACCTGCCGGCGGTCGTCCTCGGCCTCGTCGCGTTCGGGCTCCTCATCGCGGACGTGTCCCCCGCGTGGTGGATCACCGGGCTCGTCGCGGTCGGGTTCGCGCTCCTCTATTTCATGTCCTCGCGCTAGGAGCTAGGGTCAGCGCGTGATCCGGCTGCTCGTCCGGACGGTGATCGCGCTCGCGTCGAATGCCGTGGGCCTCATCGTCGCGGCCGCGGTGCTCGACGAAGTCAGCCTCGACGTGACCGGCTTCCTCATCGCGGTCGTCGTGTACACGATCGTGTTCGCCTTGCTGCAGCCGTTCCTGCTCGTCCAGCTCCGCGCGAGCCGTGCGGGGATTCTCGGCGGCGTCGCCCTGATCGCGACGCTCGTGTCGCTGATCGTCACCGTCCTCGTCACGGACGGGCTCTCGATCGACGGCGTCACCGGGTGGATCCTCGGCACCCTCGATCGTCTGGCTCGCGTCCGTGCTCGCGGGGTTCATCCTCCCGTTCCTCGGGCTGAAGAAGTACCTGGACGAGCGGCGCTAGCTCTCGTCCTGCGTCCAGCCGGGCGCGCGGCGCTCGAGGAACGCCCGCAGGCCGTCCTGGCCCTCCGCGCTCGCGCGGCGCTTCGCGGCGATGTGCGCGGTCTCGAGCCCATCCGGCCGCTCGCGGACGAGCTGCTTCGCGACCCGGACCGCCTCGGGCCCACCGGCGAGGATCGAGGCGACGACCTCTTCGGCGGCCTCGGCCGGGTTCTCCGAGACCTCCGACACGAGGCCGATCCGCAGCGCGACGTCGGCGCCGAAGCGCTCGCCCGTGACGAAGTACCGCCGCGCCGCCGAGCCGATCTTCGGCAGCACGAACGGCCGAGATGACCGCCGGGACGATCCCGAGCCGCACCTCGGTGAACCCGAACGTCGCGTCCGGATCCGCGATCGCGATGTCGACGGTCGCGGCGAGCCCCGACCCTCCGCCGAGCGCGAACCCGTGCACCGAGGCGACGACGGGAGCCGGGCAGGCGTCGATCGCCTCGAACATCCGGAAGAGCCGCGTCGCGTCCTCGACGTTCTCCTCGTAGGTGAGGTCGATCGAGGCGCGCTGCCACTCGACGTCGGCGCCCGCGCAGAAGCTCGGCCCGTCGCCCGAGAGCACGACCGCGCGCGCGTCCCCGACGTCCGTGAACGCCTCGGTGAGCTCGGCGATGAGCGCCGCGTCGAACGCGTTCCGGCGCTCGGGGCGGGCGAGCGTGACCCGGAGCACGTGGCTGTCGCGTTCAACGCGGAGCGCCGACATGGAGCGGACACCATATGGTTTCGCCGATGCCCGCGAAGCGCTTCACGGTCGAGCTCGAGCGCGCCGAGAAGACCGCGGCGATGTTCCGGGTCCCGTTCGATCTCGAGGACGTCTTCGGCCGCGCGCGTCCTCCGGTGAAGGTCACGATTCGGGGTCACACCTGGCGCACGACCCCCGGTGTGTACGGCGGCGCGGGGTACATCGGTCTCAATCGCGCAGTCCGGGACGCGACCGGCGTGGACGCGGGCGATCGCGTCGCCGTGACCATGGAGCTCGACACCGAGCCGCGCACCGTGCGCGTCCCGGCGGACCTGCGCGCAGCGCTCGCCGCCGAGCCGGAGGCGAAGAAGGCTTTCTCAGCGCTCTCCTTCACGCACCGGCGGGAGTACGTCGAGTGGGTCGAGGAGGCGAAGCGGCCCGAGACGCGCGCCCGCCGGATCGCGGGAACCGTCGAACGCGTTCGCGAAGGCAAGACGGCTCGCTGATGCCGCCCCTCCGCGGCGCCCTCGCGGCTTCGGTCACGCCGCTCGCGAACGCGGGCGGACAGCTCGACGACGAGGCGTTCGGGCCGCTCGTCGACTTCTTCGTCGCGGCGGGGCTCGACGGGATCCTCGCGCTGGGCACGGCGGGGGAGGGGATCCTGCTCGACGAGGCCGAGCGGCGCGTCGCGGCCGACCTCTTCCTGCAGGCGTCCGAGCACCGGCTCCAGGTCGCCGTCCACTGCGGCGCGCAGTCCACGGCCGAGACGGTGAGGCTCGCCGCGCACGCGGCCGAGGTCGGCGCGGACGCGGCCGTCGTCATCGGCCCGCCGTACTTCAAGCTCGACGAGCACGCGCAGCACGCGCACTTCCTCGCCGCCGCGCTCGCGTGCGCACCGCTGCCGTTCTACGTCTACGAGTTCGAGTCGACGAGCGGGTACGCGGTCGCGCCGCCCGTGCTCGAGCGGCTGCGCCAGGATGCCCCGAACGTCGCGGGGCTGAAGGTGTCCGACACGCCGTTCGACCGCTTCTCGCGCTACCTGCTCGACGGCTACGACGTCTTCGTCGGCCCGGAGGCGCTGATCCACGAGGGGATGGAGGCGGGCGCGGTCGGCGCGGTGTCCGCACTCGCGTCCGCGTTCCCGGCGGAGGTGGCTGCCGTCGTGCGCGAGCCGACCGCCGAAGGCGCCGCCCGCCTCGCCGAGCTTCGCGCCTTCGTCGAGCGCTTCCCGAGGCAGGCCGCGCTCAAGCGCCTGCTCGGCCGGCAGGGCGTCCCGGTGCGGGAGGACGTCCGCGCTCCGCTCCGCTGCCTGACAGAGGAGGAGCGCGACGAGCTCGACGCGTGGCACGCGTCGCTCGGCTGAGCCGCGCGTCGACACGACTCAGCCGAGCTGCCCTCCTGCGAGCTACTCCTTGAATGCTTGGACGGTCAGCGTCCAGCCGAAGAGCCAGAGGGTCATTTCCGGGTGACTGACCGCTCGCTGCACGGTCACCGTGTGCGATCCCGCACCAAGATTGAAGGCGGCCCGCTGCATGGCATGCGATTCCCACGAGAATTCGGTCTCCGTGCCACTGTCCGAGCTGTCGAACGCGTACTGGTCGCCGAGGACCGGAGCGGCCTCGGCTCCGTCGACCAGGATCCGGACGCTGCACCAACCGGCGTCGACGCCGGCCGGGACGCCGTCACAGGTCGACTCGGAACTGAAGGTCAGGTGGAACGTCGCCGTCGAGCCGTCGGGAACGATGAGCGTGGTCGACGCCTCCGGCACCGCCTCGAATGTCGTCGCGCTCGATTCGCTGCCCGTTGTGGTGAAAAGCGTCTTGAACGCTGAGCGTTGTTCCCCTTCCTGGCGGCCCCGGTGGACCTGTCGGTCCCACTGCTCCGGCGGCTCCCGTCGCGCCGGTGGGGCCGCCGGCCCGCGGGCTCCTCGTGGGCCACGCGGAATCTGACCCGCCTTGAAGTCGGCCCGAAGCAGTGAGCCGTTCTTCACCTTCGGCGAAGTGACTGCGTTCTTCTTGAGCTGAGGTGTGCCGACGCTGTTCTTCGCGAGCTGTGACACGGCGGCGACGCTCGTGCCGGTGAGGCTGACGAGTAACGCGATGCACGCGATCGCTGTCGCCGGTGAGAGCTTGATCCCCCTTACAACACGCATGCTCCCTCCCTCTCTCTGATGGCCCTCATAGGACTGCCTATTCAGGAGAGTTCTTCCGCAATTCGCTGGACGTGCACGCAAGCCCGCGGGCCGTCCGACCCTAGCCGTCGAGCAGGTCGAACTCCTCGTACACGTCCGCGTCGGTGCCGATGAGGTCGGTCGCCCAGCCGACCGCCTCGGGCAACTCGTCACCGTGGAGGACGGCGCCGAAGCGCTCGCTCCCCTCGTTCCAGATCCAGCCGCTCGGCGGCTCGAGCTCCGGGAGAGACTCCCGGAGCTCGTCGATCGTCGTCTCGAGTCGAACAGGTTCCAGATGAGGATGCGGACGATCACGTGACGTCAGGCGGAGGGCCTGACGGCCCTCCGCCTGACAGTCGAGCTACGGCGCGTTACGCCCATCGCGTAGAACGACCGCGGGCTCAGCAGCCGCGGCGTTCACGGACAGCCTGGAACGCCCACTTCGTCACCAGCAAGTATCGCTACGCAATGAACGCCGTGTCGCCGGCTTGCGAGTCGGCCCGTGAACGCACGGGTACATGCCAGACGTACCGTCCGGCGACGGCGGTCGGGTTTGTCGCCGTGCCAGTGCACTCGCCCGTGCTTCACAGTTGGCCGTCGACGCGTGACGTCGTGCGTGATCTCAGCGCGACGGTTGCCGGATCGGGAAACTCGCGATCGTCGCCGAGCTGCCTGCTCGATGGCGCAGGTTGTGTCTCAGCGGCCGCGATCGTGCCGCGGATCGGCTCAGCCGTGAAGCCAGCGGCGTCGTGCCGGCGTCCAGCCGCACCTGGTGCTCCGGCGGCACCGGCGGCCCTGGGTCCGGTCGCGCCTCGCGGGCCCGGCCGGGCCCGCCGGGATCTGACCGCTCTTGAAGTCGGCCCGGAGCAACGACCCGTTCTTGACCTTCTTCGAGTTGACGGCGTTGTTCTTGAGCTGCGGCGTGCCGACGCTGTGCTCGCGGAGCTGCGACACGGCGGCGACGGCCGTGCCCGTCAGGCTGACGAGCAGCGCGATGCAGGCGACGACCATCGCTGGCGAGGGCCTGGCCCCCCGAAGGAACTTCATTCGTCTCTCCTCTCGTATGTTCCCCCCGTACTGAGGGCGCATCCTAGTCGGATGCTCCGGCCGGGACACTGCCCCAAACGGAACTACCGCGAGGAGGGCGAGAGACGAGCTCCGGGAGAGTGCCTCCCGAAGCTCGCTCGCGGATCGCCACGCGGCGTCGTGTCTAAGCGCGTGAGCGGTCGACGCGCCGGAAACACCGAAGACGTGCTGCTAACAGATCTTTTCCTGTGCCGCTCTACATGCGGAAGATGCCGAAGGTCGTCTCCGGCACGGGCGCATTCGCGGCCGCGGCGAGACCGAGCGCGAGGACGCGGCGGGTGTCGAGCGGGTCGATGATCCCGTCGTCCCAGAGGCGCGCGGTCGAGTAGTACGGGTTCCCCTCGGCCTCGTACGTCGCCTTGATCTCGTCCGGGTCGGCGTCCCCGACCATCGTGAGGACGGTCGCGGCCTGCTCGCCGCCCATCACGGAAATTCTGGCGTTCGGCCACATCCAGAGCTGGCGCGGCTCGTACGCGCGGCCGCACATCGCGTAGTTCCCGGCGCCGAACGAGCCGCCCACGACGACGGTGAACTTCGGCACGTCGGCGCACGCGACCGCCATCACGAGCTTCGCCCCGTCGCGCGCGATGCCGCCCTCCTCGTACTCCTTCCCGACCATGAAGCCGGTGATGTTCTGGAGGAAGACCAGGGGAATGCGCCTCTTGCAGGCGAGCTCGATGAAGTGCGCGCCCTTCTGCGAGGACTCGGCGAAGAGGACGCCCTGGTTCGCGAGGATCCCGACCGGGTTGCCCTCGATACGCGCGAAGCCGCAGATCAGTGTTTCCCCGTACAGCTCCTTGAACTCGTGGAAGCGTGAGCCGTCGACGATGCGCGCGATGACCTCGCGCACGTCGAGCTCGTGGCGGAAGTCCTCGGGGACGAGGCCGTAGAGGTCTGCAGGATCGGCGGTCGGGTCTTCGGAGTGCGCGATCTCCCAGGGGGCGGAGAGAGGCGGGTCGAGGTGGCGGACGATCTCTCTGCGCGATCGCGAGCGCGTGCTCGTCGGACGTCGCGTAGTGGTCGGCGACGCCGGAGCGTCGCGTGTGGACGTCGGCGCCGCCGAGCTCCTCCGCGGTCACGTCCTGCCCGGTCGCGGCCTTCACGAGCGGCGGCCCGCCGATGAAGATCGTCCCGGTGCCGCGCACGATCACGGTCTCGTCGGACATGGCCGGCACGTACGCGCCGCCGGCGGTGCAGGAGCCCATGACGACCGCGATCTGCGGGATCCCCTCGGCGGAGAGCCGCGCCTGGTTGAAGAAGATGCGGCCGAAGTGGTCGCGGTCGGGGAAGACCTCGGCCTGGAGCGGGAGGAACGCGCCGCCGGAGTCGACGAGGTAGATGCACGGGAGGCGGTTCTGGCGGGCGACCTCCTGCGCGCGGAGGTGCTTCTTCACGGTCAGCGGGTAGTACGAGCCGCCCTTGACCGTGGCGTCGTTCGCGACGACGACCACCTGGCGGCCTTCGACGACGCCGATGCCGGTGACGATGCCGGCGGAGGGGGCGTCGCCGCCGTAGAGGTCGTACGCGGCGAGCGCGTTCAGCTCGAGGAAGGCGCTGCCCGGGTCGACGAGGCGGTCGATTCGCTCTCGGGCGGTCAGCTTCCCGCGGGAGCGGTGCCGCTCGACCGCCTTCTCGCCGCCGCCCTGCGCGATCCGCGCGCTGCGCTCGCGCAGCTCCGCAACGAGCTCCTCCATCCGCGCGCGCCGCTGCTCGAACGTGTCGTCGCGCGCGACCTGAGTCGTGAGCACGGCCATCGGCGGCGAGCCTACCGCGAGCGGCTCACGGGCGGCCGCGCTGCGGCCGGACGACGACGACCCGATCGACGACGAGCTCGTCGCCGGTCATGCGCAGGATCGTGACCGGCCCTTCCACGAGATCACCCTTTGGGTCCCAGCTGACGTTCCCGAGGATCCCGTTGCGAACGTCCGTCTGTCGAATCTGCTCGTTCACCGACGCTCGGGTGCCGTCGGAGCGGGCGATCGCATCGAGGAGGATCTCCGCCGCCTGCGCGCCGTAGCTCGCGGCCACGTCGGGGCCTGGATCGCCGCCGTGCTCCGCTGCGTATGCCGCGAGGAACTGCTTTCCCTTCGGCGGGAGCCGGTCGTTCGGGATGCCGTACGTCGCGACGTACATGCCGGTCGCCGCGTCGCCGGCGAGCTTGCGCAGGTCCTCCGCGAGCGCGAAGGCGTCCGGCCCGCTGATCGAGACGTTCTCACCGAGAGCCCCGCGTAGCTCGCGAACCATCGTTCCGGTCCCCGGAACGAGGAGCCCGACGATCGCCACCGACTCCGGCCGGGCCCTGGCGACCCTGCGCACGAGGGCGCGGAAGCTCTCGGCTTCCGGATCGAACCTCGCGCTGCCGACGATGTCGACGCCGAGTCGCCGGGCTGCGGCGCGGAGATCCCGCGTGTAGTTCGCGCTGTACTCGTCGTACTTGGACGTCAGGAGGAACAGCCGCTCGTGACCGAGCTGCTTCGCGAGCTCGACCTGGGCGGGTCCCAGGTAGCGCTCCGCCGCAGCGAGCCGGAAGAAGCTCCGCGTGCCCGACGGATAGAGGTCGTCGTCCTCCGTCAGGAGCTCGGCCGTGTTGGACGGGCTGATCATGGCCAACGGTCCGCCCGAAGCCTGGTTCGCGATCGGGATCTGGAAGTAGGAGCAGGGAGAACCGAAGGAGCCGAAGACGCCGACGACCTTCAGGTTGCGCGCGAAGGCCTTCGCGTTCGAGCCGCAGCGGAAGACGTCCTCGGCACCGGCCTGGGCGGTCGAGGAGTCGCACGACTGGAACCCGACCGAGAACGCGCCCGCCTCGTATCCACGCTGCCGGAGGACGAGCCGGATCGCGTCGATCATCGGCTGGGTGGTTTCCAGCCACCCAGTCTGGAGCGGGAGGCTCGAGACGAGCAGGACGTCGGGGCTTCCGTCGCCGCCGAAGTCGACGTTCCGACAGACGGCCGTGGGGAGCGCTGCATCTTCCGACGGCGGGGTCGCCGCGGTTACCCAGACGGTGCCGTCGCCCGCGTCGACGCCTCGGGGCGACGTGGCTCCGGCGACGCGCCGCGACGCGCCGGTCCGCGGGTCGATGCGGTGGATCGAGTCCGCGATCTCGTTCGTCGCCCACAGAGCGCCCTCGCCGAACGCGAGCCTGACGACCCAGGTCTCGACCTCGATCGCCGTCGTCTTCAGCCTCGGGCCCGTGTCGACGCGCCAGACGTTGCCGCCCTCGGGATCGGCGACCCAAACGGCGCCGCCTCCGACCGCGAGGGTCGAGAGGTCGGCATCGAGCGGCACCCGCCTTGCGACCTCGTTGGTGCTCGGATCGATCTCGGCGAGGCTGTCCCCCTCGGCGACCCAGACGTCGCCGTCGCCCACCGCGATGTTGTTGGCCTTGACGCCCTCGACCTGGGCCACGATCCGGTTCGTCCGCGGGTCGATGCGCGAGACGCTGAGGTCGCGATTGATGGCCCACACAGCGTCGGGCGAGACCGCAAGGTGCTGCACGCTGAGACCCGGCAGGACGCTGAAGACGTGCCCGCCCGGTGCGGGCCGGAGATCGATCGTCTCGACGACGTCGCCGGACTCGGGATCGAGTCGCGAGACGCTCGCCGGCAGCAAGTCGTCCGCGTCGTTGGACTGCGCATCGATCGACGCGTTCGTTATCCACACAGCGCCGTCGCCAACTGCGATGTCCGTGGGTATCGACGACGTGCCGAAGCTCTGCTTGAGCGAGCGCGTCTCGGGATCGATCTCCGAGATCGTCCTGTCGTCGGCATCGACGACCCAGACGCTCCCGTCCCCGACGGCGACGGCCGACGGGGCAGTTCCGAGGGGAACGCTGGCGACGAGCTCGCCCGAAGAGGGGTCGAGCGCCAGTGCGCCGGATGCCTCGATCGTCTCGCCGCCGCGCGTACCCTGGTAGAAGGCCGCTCCGATCGCCACCGCGAGGACGAGCGCGCCGGCTGCGACGATCCTGCGCGGGTGCCGCCAGGCCGCGGCCGGCACGATCCGCGGCCTTGCCGGCCGCGCCGGCGCGGCGAGCGCGGGATCGTGGTCGAGGATCTGCCGCTCGAGGCGCTGGAGGCTCTCGCTCGGCTCGAGGCCGAGCTCCTCGGCGAGCGCGCGGCGCCCCTCCTGGTACGTCCTCAGGGCCTCGGCCTGCCGGCCGGAGCGGTAGAGGGCGAGCATGAGCTGCCCGCGCAGCCGCTCGCGCAGCGGCTGCTCCGCGACGAGCGCCTCCAGCTCCGGGACGAGCTCGTCGTGTCGCCCCAGCTCGAGGTCGGCCTCGATGCGCTCCTCCTGGGCCGCGAGCCGCAACTCCTCGAGGCGGGCGATCTCGGCCTGCGCGAAGTCCTCGTACCGGAACTCGGCGAGCGCCGGGCCGCGCCAGAGCGCGAGAGCCTCTCGTAGCCCTTCGGCGGCCGCCTCGGCCTCGCCTCGAGCGAGCGCGCGCCGACCCTCCTCGAGCCCGCTGCGGAAGAGCTCGGCGTCGAGCTGACCGGGCTCCACACGAAAGCGGTAGCCGTGGCCGTGCGTCTCGAGGGCTCCGCTGGCCGTGTCGAGAGTGCCTCGGAGCCGTGAGACGTACGCCTGCAGCGTCTTCAGCGCCGATGCCGGAGGCGTGTCGCCCCAGAGCCCCTCGATGAGCCGGTCCGGGGACACGATGTCGTTGGCGTGGATGAGCAGGATCGCGAGCAGCTCTCGCTGTTTGCCGCCTTTGATCTCGACCCGCCTGCCCTCCACGAGGACTTCGAGCGGGCCGAGGATTCGTGTCTCCATACCGCTCCCCGCCAGTTGTGCAGCGGACTGTGCCCTGTTTGCAGCCGGTTCGCAACCGGTGCGCCGCACGGTGCCGTCAACGCGATCGCACGAGGCGGTCGACGACGGAAGGAGAAACGATGAAGCGCTTCATGTACATCGTGTTGGCGGCAGCGACCTTCGTGCTCACCGCAGGTGTCGTCGCAGCGGAAGGCGGAACCCGCCCGGACGATCGCGCGACCCACGGCCCGGGAGCGATCGCGCTCGACGGCACGGGCACGGTTCGCCCCGACGACCGCGCGACCCACGGCCCGGGAGCGATCGGTCTCGACGCGACCGTCGCCGTCCGCCCGGACGACCGCCCCACTCACGGGCCCGGGCTGTTCGCCACCGACGGCTCGAACGACGTCGTCCGTCCCGACGACCGCGCGTGGCGCGGCATCGGGCCGGCGCCCACGCTCGTGCCGGTCGAGTCGACGTCGGTGCGTGCCGACGGGTTCGACTGGGCCGACGCCGGCATCGGCGCGGCAGGCGCCTTCGGGCTCGGCCTGCTCCTCGTCGGCGGCGCGGTGCTCGCGCTGCGGCGACAGCGGGTCGCATCGTTCTCGTAGAGCCTGCCCGCCTGTACCTCGAAGGGCCCGTCTCGGCGGGCCCTTCGGCGTGCTGCGACATGTAGGTGCGAGGCATGCCTCGCACTCGAGCGCCGGTGGCACGCGCGGGCCGGGCATGCCCGGCCCCTACGCCAGAACGTGGGCATGTTCCGGTTCGTAGGGGCGAGGCTTGCCTCGCCCTCCGTCCTGGGCAAGACTCAGGCCAGCGACCGAGAGGGGGAGCGCGATGAGCGACCAGGTCAAGTACGTCCTCGACGAGAGCCGGCTCCCGGAGGCCTGGTACAACCTCGTCGCCGACCTCCCCGAGCCTCCGCCGCCGGTACTCCATCCCGGCACGGGCCAGCCCGTCGGCCCCGACGACCTCGCGCCGCTCTTCCCGATGCAGATCATCCTGCAGGAGGTCTCGACCGACCGGTTCGTCGCGATCCCGGAGGAGGTGCGCTCGGTCTACCGGCAGTGGCGGCCGACGCCGCTCTACCGCGCGCGCCGCCTCGAGAAGCACCTCGATACGCCCGCACGCATCTACTACAAGTACGAGGGCGTCTCGCCGACCGGCTCGCACAAGCCGAACACCGCGGTCGCGCAGGCCTACTACAACAAGCAGGAAGGCGTCACGCGTCTCGCGACCGAGACCGGAGCCGGCCAGTGGGGCTCGGCGCTCGCGTTCGCCGGTCAGATCTTCGGGCTCGAGGTCGAGGTCTTCATGGTCAGGATCTCGTACGAGCAGAAGCCGTACCGCCGCGCGCTCATGGAGACCTTCGGCGCGCGCTGCCTGCCGAGCCCGTCGGAGGAGACGAACTCGGGTCGCGCGATCCTCTCCGAGCATCCCGACTCGACGGGCAGCCTCGGGATCGCGATCTCGGAGGCGGTCGAGTCGGCTGCGACGCGCGAGGACACGAAGTACTCGCTCGGCTCCGTCCTGAACCACGTGCTCATGCACCAGACCGTGATCGGAGAGGAGGCTCAGCAGCAGCTCGAGGCCGCCGAGGACTACCCGGACGTCGTCATCGGCTGCACCGGCGGCGGCTCGAACTTCTCCGGGCTCTCGTTCCCGTTCATCGGGCGGGCGCTGCGCGAGGAGGCGTCGATGCGGGTCATCGCGGTCGAGCCGGCCGCGTGCCCGAGCCTCACGAAGGGGCTGTACGCGTTCGACTTCGGCGACACCGGGCACCTGACGCCGCTCGTGAAGATGCACACGCTCGGCTCGACGTTCGTCCCGCCGCCGTTCCACGCGGGCGGGCTCAGGTACCACGGTATGGCGCCGTTGGTGAGCCATCTGAAGGAGCTCGGCCTGATCGAGGCGCGGGCGTACACGCAGACCGAGGTGTTCGCGGCCGGGGTGGAGTTTGCGCGGGTCGAGGGAATCGTCCCCGCCCCGGAGGCGAACCACGCGGTGAAGGCGACGATCGACGAGGCGATCCGCTGCCGCGAGGAGGGCGTCTCGCAGTCGATCCTCTTCAACCTCTGCGGCCACGGCCACTTCGACATGCAGGCGTACACGGACTTCTTCGCCGGCAAGCTCGAGGACCACGAGTACGCGGAGGACGAGGTCGCGATGGCGCTTGCCGGGCTCCCGACCGTGGCCGTGTAGCCGCGAGGTAACCTCGTCGGCATGTGCCGGAACATCAAGACGCTCCACAACTTCGAGCCCCCCGCTACGGAGGACGAGATCCAGGCGGCCGCGCTTCAGTACGTCCGCAAGGTGAGCGGCTCCAACAAGCCGTCGAAGGCGAACGAGGCTGCGTTCGCGCTGGCGATCGACGAGGTCGCGGCGACGACGCGGCGCCTGCTCGACGAGCTCGTGACCGCGAGCGCGCCGCGCGATCGCGAGGTCGAGGCTGCGCGTGCTCGTGCGCGGGCCGAGAAGCGCTTCGGCCGCGTCGCGGCCTGACCACGGGGTCGTAGGGGCGAGGCTCGCCTCGCCCTCGAAGTTCCATAGGTCGGCGAGGGCCGAGCAAGCCCGGCCCCTACGTCACGCGGCCGCGTACGCGTCGAGCTTGTTGCGGAGGTACGCGAGGTACGGCTCGGGGACGATCGGGCCGCCGACTGCGCGCTCGATCGTCTCCGCGGGCGTGAACTTGCTCCCGACGGCGTACACGTTCTCGCGCAGCCAGCCGTGGAGGTCGGCGAAGTCGCCCTGCTCCATGCGCTCCTCGACGTCCGGGATCGCCTCGGCCGCCTTCTCCCAGATCTGCACCGAGAGCACGCTCCCGAGCAGGTAGGTCGGGAAGTACCCGAACAACCCGCCCGACCAGTGGCTGTCCTGGAGGACTCCCTGCCGGTCGTCCGTCACCTCCAGCCCGAGGAGCTCGTGGAAGCGCGCGTTCCAGGCTTCGGGGAGGTCCGCGACGGCGAGCCTTCCGGACAGGAGCTCCCGCTCGAGCTCGAAGCGCAGGATCACATGCAGCCCGTAGCTCGTCTCGTCGGCGTCGACGCGGATGAACGAGCGCCGCGCGCGGTTCACGGCTTGGTGGAACGCGTGCAGCGGGACGGATCCGAACTTCTCCGGGAACGTCTCCTGGAGCCGCGGGTAGTACCAGCGCCAGAACGGGAGCGAACGCCCCACGACGTTCTCCCACAGGCGGCTCTGGGACTCGTGCACCGCGGACGAGACCCCTCCGGCCATCGGCGTGCGGTCGAGCGACTCGCTGATGCCGAACTCGTACAGGCCGTGCCCCGCCTCGTGCATCGCCGTGAAGAGCGAGTTCAGGTCGCTCTCGTCGTACCGCGTGGTGAGGCGAAGGTCGTTGACGCCGAACGTGGCCTGGAACGGGTGCACCGTGAGGTCGAGGCGGAACGCGTTCCAGTCCACCCCGAACGCCGTGATGATCTCGCGCGAGAGGGCGTCCTGCTGGTCCGTCGGGAAGTGCCCGCGTAGGAGCTCGTCCACCTCGTCCGCTGCGTGCTCGTCGACGAGCGCGGTGAGCTGGGGCTGCAGGACGGCGAAGACGTTCTCCACGTCCTCGGTGCGCATGCCCTGCTCGTAGTCGTCGAGGAGGACGTCGTAGGGATCGTCGTACGGCGCGAAGCACTCGACCTTTCGCAGTGTCAGCTCGAGCATCTTCTCGAGCGCGGGCCGGAACGCCTGGAAGTCGCCCGCCTCGCGCGCGCCGACCCAGACCTGATACCCGTCGGCGGCGGCCTTCATGAGGTCGGCGGCGAGGTCGGCGGGGATTCGCCGTGTCTTCTCGTACTCGCGTCGCGTCACGCGGACGAGGCAGGCGTCGTCCGCGTCGTGCGGGAGCGAGGCCACATGCGGCTCGAGCTCGTCGAGGAGCTCGCCGACGCGGTCGTCGGTGAACTTGTCGTGGATGATCCGCACGAGCGTCGACAGCTGCGTCGAGCGTGACGCGCCTCCGCCCGGCGGCATCCAGACTTCGAGGTCCCACACGAGAACGCTTGCGGCGCGCGAGAGATCCGCGACTTCGCCGAGTCGCCGCTTGAGCTCGAGGAGGGCCGCCTCCACGAGCTGGACTCTAGCCGCGTGGGAAGCGGCGCTGGGCGACTTCGGCGAACGCACCTCCAGCCCAGGTGAAGGTGGTGACCGTGAGGGAGCGTTCGTCGGCGACATAGAGGTTCACGCCGCGCGCCTCTCCGCGCCGATGCGGGCGGGGGCGGCCGAGGCCGGCGACGGTGGCGAGCACCAGCGAGCCTATCCCGCTGTCCTCGAGCGCCTCGAACTCGCGTCGCTCGGCAACCCCGGCCTGGTGCACGTGTCCCGAGACGACGAGCTCGGCGCCCGCCTCCGCGAACGCCTGGAGAACATGGTCGCGTCGGCCGAGCGGGCGCTTGCGCTTCGCACGCCAGGGGGGAGCCGCGAGGTGGTGGTGGAGCGCGACGACCTTGAGCGCCTCGGGCGATGCGGCGCGCAGCGTCTCTACGGCATGGGCGATCTGGGTGTCCTCGAGCCAGCCGCCCTGCTGGCGCCACGGGCGGACGGAGCAGAGCCCTACGACGACCAGGCCGGGGGAGGAGTGGGTCGGCTCGGTGTCGCCGAAGACGCTCCGCCACGGCTCGAAGGTCCGGGTGAAGCGGGCCGGGATCGTGTACGGGACGTCGTGGTTGCCGGGGACTGCGAACAGGGGGAGGCCGACGGCCTCGAGAAGCTCGCGTGCCCGCGCGAGCTGCTCGGGCCTGCCCCGGTGGGAGAGGTCGCCGGTGGTCAGCAGGAGCTCGGGCTCGAAGCGTGCGATCAGCTCTGGCAGCGCGTCCAGCGGCTCGAAGGAATCGCGGTGGCCGAGATGGAGATCGGAGAGGTGGAGAATGCGCGCGGCCACCGCCGGGGCAGGCTATACACTCGAAGCATGGCGAACGAGGCGCCTGAGCTCTTCGACGACATCTACCTCGGCCTGCGGGCGGGGGGAGCCGTCCGCAAGCAGCGGCGCGGCGAGCCGTTGACGTCCGAGGAAGAGGAGGCGATCGGCCGCTGGCGCGGCCTGTCGTTCTGGCGGAAGTCCCTCGCGATCGGCGCGTTCGCCCTCGGGACGTTCGGTCTCGGCCTCACCGTCGGCGGCCTCATCTTCGGCCGCTGGCGGACCGCGAAGCGGTAACTGCTCAGCACGGCTTCGCTCCGCCCCGCACGCGGCGAGGACGACCGTGGCGGATGCGACGCCGAGACACCCGGAAAGACGCACGCGCGCCAGCGTATCCCCCAGTCGCGGACGAGGGTTGCCCCACTGACGCGGGCCGCGTCCCGGCGGTGGTACGTTGGCGCCCGAGCCTAGGCCGCCCGTTCGGTCGGCGCGTGTATGCAAGCAACCAGGGGAGTGCTCGATGAGCCTGTTGCGCGATCGCTTTGCGAGGCGGATTCCGCCCGCACTCGTCGTCCTCGCCGTCGGAATCGCCGTGCTCGCGCTGCCCGCGAGCGTGGCGGCCGGAGGTGGAGGCGCGACCCAGCCGCAGACGACGATTCGTACCGCGTCGGACTCGGCGATGGACAAGCTGCACTCGACGCTGGAGCACAAGGTCGAGAGCGGCTCGACTGCGGATGTGAACGTGTTCGTGACCATGAAGGGCAGCGCCGCCGACGTGCGCGGGCTGCTCGAGGGAGACCGCGTCGCCACCGTGCGCGGCATCTCCATCGTCGTCGGCGAGACGTCGGTGCAGATGCTGCCGAAGCTGGCCTCGTTCAAGGGCGTCGTCAGCGTCGGCCCGGTCGACCTCCGGAAGTCGGGCTCGCCGCTCGGCAACCCCGATCCCGAGGTCGCCATGTCGCACAACCAGCAGCAGATCAATGCGGCGCTCGCGGGCCTGTACAAGCGCGAGGTCTCCTTCTCGAAGGCGCCGAAGCTGAAGGGCTCGAACTTCGAGAAGCTGAAGAAGCTTGCGGTCCTCGATGCGAAGACGCACGACTTCGCGCGTGCCTGGAAGGACGGGTTCACCGGCAAGGGCGTCACCGTCGGCGTCATGGACGGCGGCACCGACTTCGGCCACCCCGACCTGATCGGCACGTGGCAGACGTGGTCGAACGCACCCGATCCCGGCTGGAACGGCTGGCCGAAAGCGTTCGACCCGTTCGGAGTGGCGCAGTGGATTCTGTCCCCGGGCCAGATCGGTCAGGGGCTCAGCTGGTACACACTCACGTCGCAGCGCACGTGCGCGTTGAGCGGCAGCGGCTCGAACCAGAAGTGCACGGTGAACTTCGCGACGCGGACGGGCCCGTCCCGGAACTTCAATGCCCCGAGCGGGACCGTCGCGCACGACTACACCTTCCCCGCGAAGTGGTCGAAGTCCGGCACGGTCAGGCTCGGGAGCCATCCCGACGACCACCTGCTCGGGCTCTTCGAAGAGCGGCCGGCGTTCCTCGTCACCGACCCGAACACGGCCGGCGTGTACGACACGGTCTATGTCGACCTCGACGCGGACTTCGACTTCTCCGACGAGAAGCCCGCCACGAAGTCGTCGCCCGTCTCGTACCGCGACATGGACGGGGACGGCTACACGGACATCTCCGGCGGCCTTCTCTACTTCATCTCGGACGGCGTGACGAGCGTCCCCGGTGGCATCGACGTCTTCGGCGGTGTGCTCGGAACAGGGCCTGACGGCAATCTGTTCCCGCCGGGCCGGCTCGTCGCCTGGAGCGGTGACTACGACCCGGCGATCGGCGGCCACGGGACGCAGACGGCCTCGAACATCGTCGGCCAGGGCGTCATCAACGGCATGGCGCCGTGCTTCTCGGACCTGAAGAGCTCGAAGGGCGCGGTCTCGTGCGAGGGGGGTCCCGGGGCCGACAAGGGCAAGACGTATCCGGGCGCCGTCATCGGCGGAGCGCCGCACGCGAAGCTCGCCCCGTACGGCGACATCTACTTCGCGTTCGACCTCTCGATCCAGATCGGGTACCTCCTGTCGACGATCTCCGGCGTCGACATCACGTCGAACTCCTACGGAGACTCGTCCGTCGACAACGACAACTACGACGCCGCGAGCCAGGAGGCCGACCTCCTCCACGCGGGCGGGCAGACGACTCCGCTGTTCTCGACCGGAAACGGCGCTCCCGGCTTCGGCACGACTGCCCCGCCGTCGCCGTCCGCGGGCATCGAGGTCGGCGCGTCGACGCAGTTCGGCGGGACCGGCTGGGACTCGATCGACCGCATCAGCCAGGTCGTGGACAACGAGGTGATGGTCTGGTCGAACCGTGGGCCCGGCGCGAACGGGAACGCGGGGCTCGACGTCGTCGCCGACGGCGCGTACTCCGCGGGCGACACGACGCTGAACGGCGTCCTGAACGGGAAGAACGCCTGGCTGACGTGGGGCGGCACGAGCCGCTCGACGCCGGTCGCCGTGGCGGCGACGGCGCTCGTCTACCAGGCGTACCGCAAGGCCAACCCGGGCCCGCTGCCCGCGGGCTTCTACGGGACGGCCAAGGACATCCTGAAGTCGTCCGCGAAGGACCTCGGCTACGACTCGATGATCCAGGCGGCGGGCTCGGTCGACGCGGACGACGCCGTGAAGTCGGCGCTCGGCCACCGGGCGACCGTCTCGCCGAACGAGTGGCGGCCGGGGGACTACCGCGGAACAGAGTACGAGGTCTTCGCGCACGTCCTGGCCCCGGGCGGGTCGGACTCGCAGACCTTCACCATCGACGGGCCGGGAACGTGGCAGGTGTCCGACCGGATGATGACCCGGACGGCCAGCGAGTCGATCTCGTTCTCGAGCAAGAACATCTCGCAACAGAGCCCGTACAACTTCAACGCTCCCGACTACCTGCGGGACCTGTCGGGCCTGATCGAGGAGAACGAGGACGCCGATCTCATGGTCGTGCGGGTGAACTACCCGCAGGCGCAGTTCGACCCGAACGGCGACTACGCCAACGACCAGTCCTGGCGTCCGCTGCTGTACAGCTGGAAGGACATCGACCGCGACAACCGTCTCTGGCGCGACCGTGACGGAGATGGCGTCGTCGACAAGACGATCCTGACGACGAGCAGCAACATCGACGGGTTCCTCGACATCGACTACCGGAACTCGGAGATCGACAAGGGCGAGTACGTGCGGTTCATGTACCACAACGCCATCACGAACTCGTTCCAGGGGTTCCTCAAGGACCCGGCGGAAGCGCTCGACGACGCGGACGGGGTCTTCCTCGGGCTCCAGCACCAGGTCCGCTCGAGCGCGATCCCGATCACGGACTTCGAGGTCCAGGTCGACTTCTACGAGAACACGAACTGGTCGTGGGTGACGACTCCGTCGTCGGCCGTGGGCTCGTTCTCGGCGTCGATCACAGTCCCTCCGTCGACGCCGTTCGGCATGTACTCCGGCGCGATACAGCTTCGGCGGGGCGGGGACACGATGGTCGTCCCGCTGATGGTGACCGTCGCCGCGACCGCGACGCAGAACGCATCGGGCCAGATCACCGGCTCGCTGAAGTTCGGCGGACCGGCCGTCGAGGCCGCACAGCGGAACCTGCTGTACAACAACGGCTCGGTCTTCGGCGCCAACGACTGGGGCTGGAGAGCCGAAGCCGGTGACTGGCGGTTCTTCTACTACGACGTGCCGCAGACACCGGCGCCCGGCTCGCTGTTCCTGACCCGTACGAGGTGGCAGGACACGGCGCCGTTCACCGACATCGACACGTTGCTCTTCGGACGGTCCCAGAACTCCTTCCAGCTCTTCGGAGGAAGCCCGGTCTTCGGGGCTCCCTACATCCTCGACACCGTGGGCGGGAGCCCGAACACGAACATCGGGGCGGGTGTCTGGACCTTCGACACGGCGACCGGAGGAGCGGAGGACGTCGTCACCGCCCCGGCTCAGGCGGGGCTGCACGCAGCCGTCCTGCACCAGGTCGGCTGGAATGGCGGCCAGTTCCACGCGCCGTTCGACGTCGAGGTCGCCGGAGCCTCGGTCTCGCCGACGCAGGTCGTGGAGACCACGGCGACGGGGACGGGCACGTTCGACGTGACCTTCACGTCCGGCCTCCCGCTGGACGGTGTCGCGGGCGAGGCGTTCGGCCTGTCGCAGCCGGTGACGACGAACGAGACCGTGCAGCAGGACGATCCGGGCGACCCGAGCTCGGCGAGCGTGAAGAAGAACGTCACGCTGAACCACGCGGGTCGGCTCACGGTCGAGACGGTCCTGCCGACGGACGACATCGACCTCTTCGTGGTCCGTGACGCGAACAGCGACGGCGTGTTCACGAACGACGAGATCGTCGCCGTGTCGGCGGGCGCGACGGGGGACGAGTTCATCGAGATCACGCTGCCCGAGGACGGCAACTACCAGGTGTGGTTGCAGGGCTTCGGCGTGGCCGGGACGCCGACGGCGGAGCTGACCATCGATGCACTCCAGGGGAACGACCTCACGGTGAACGTCTCGCCGTCCGGGCCGATCCCCGCCGGAACGCCGGTGACCCTGACCGTGAACTACACCAAGGCGGACATGGTCAACGGGCAGGACTACTTCGGCCTGCTGTCGCTGGGGCCGACGTCCGCGCCGGGTGCGCTCTCCGTTCCGATCAAGGTGACGAAGACGCCGTAGTTCCCGGCAAACACGCACGAGCAGGACGAGGGCCGCCTCCGGGCGGCCCTCGTCGTGCACCGGGACGGGTTCGGCATACTGGCCCCCATGAGCCGGCTTCTGGCACTGCTGCTGGCTTCGGTAGTCGTGGTCGCCGTTGCGACGGCCGGGGGCACTGTCTCCACAGCCGACGGAGGCCCCGCGCAGTACGTCGTCAAGCCGCGGCTTGCGCTGGTCGATCTCACGCCACTGACCGTGCGCGGTTACAGCTTCAAGGCGCGCGAACGGGTGACGGTGACCCTCGACGGCGGCAAGCGTGGAACGAAGCGCGTGCAGGCGACCCGGCAGGGCAGGTTCACCGCCTCGTTCAGCGTCGCCCCCGTCATCGGCTGCCAGACGGTCACGATCCGCGCGGTCGGCTCGCTGGGGAGCCGGGCCTTCCGGCAGGTTCCACGGCCGGACTGCCGCGAGCCCTGAGCTGATCCCCTGGGCCACAGGCAACGAGGCGGCGCCCGCAGCGAGCGCCGCCTCGTGTGCGACTAGGCGATCGCGCCGATCTGCTCCGTGTAGTACGCCATCTGGCTCTGGAGCCGACCGCCCATGTCGGCGCCGACGACGCCGATCGAGTCGACGTAGAGCCCCGCGCGGATGATGAACTGCGTGAACTCGTCGCTCACGCGGAGCTTCGCGAGCTTCTCCGCGTCGCCGCGGATCATGATGAAGCCGCCGAGGTCGCCGCCGTGCGGCTCGAGGAAGACGGGCTCGAAGCTCTCGATCTCGCCGTCCTCCTGGAGCTGCGAGTACCAGCCGATCGTCTCGTTGAAGAGGTCGACCGCCTGGCCCTCACGTCCGCGCACGGGGTTGCCGAAGCCGATGAACAGCCCGGCATCTGCCATGTCCCACCTCCTTGACTCGGACCTCGGCACCATGACACGTCGCGGCGCGCGCGGCTACTCGTCGACGACCGCGACGTCGCCGAACGTCTGCAGGAAGAAGCCCACGCCGCCGACGTCCTCCTCGAACTCCGGGCACGTGCGCGGGAATCCCGGAGGCTCCGGAGTGTCGACGAAGACGAAGACCGGAGACACGCGATCCCGCGCCGCCGATCCCGGCCGGCCGCGATCCTCGAGATGCAGCACGAAGCCCGTGCCGGCGTTCTCGCCCTCGTTCAGGCGACCTCCGACGACCGCCCTGTCGCCGTCGGCGTTGAGACACGTCACGTCGCCGCTGACGATGACCGCGCCGGACTCCGCATTCGCGTACTCGAGCGTCCCGTGCGCCGCGGCGCCGTTCTGGTTCGAGTGCGCGTCGAGGCTGAGCTCGCGCGCCGGGGGACAGAACGGCGTCGTCCCGTCGGTGCACGCTCCGGCGCCGGCGTGTCGCCCTCCGCCGTAGACCGAATCCTCAGCTCCGCCCGGCCCGGCGAAGCCCGCCGCGGCGGCGATCGCGGCCACGCCTGCGAGCGCGACCACCACGAGCGAAATGACTGCTCCTCTCTTCACGTTCTCCTCCTTGTCCGATCGATGAGCAAGGCCGCATTCACGTGCATCGCAAGGCCGGGGCGCATCCCTCCATCGGCACGAACGTCTGTTCGGCCGGGTACAATGGCGCGCTCATGAGCGCTGACCACCTGGTCGTCCACGGCGGGCGCGAGCACAACCTCAAGAATGTCACCGTCCGCATCCCGCGGAACGCGCTCGTGTGCGTCACGGGGCTCTCCGGCTCGGGGAAGTCGTCCCTCGCGTTCGACACGATCTACGCCGAGGGACAGCGCCGCTACGTCGAGTCGCTCTCCGCGTACGCGCGTCAGTTCCTGCAGATGATGGAGAAGCCCGACGTCGACTCGATCGACGGGCTCTCGCCGGCGATCTCGATCGACCAGAAGACGACGTCGCGCAACCCGCGGTCGACGGTCGGAACCGTGACCGAGATCTACGACTACCTGCGCCTGCTGTACGCGCGCATCGGGCGTCCGCACTGCCCGATCTGCGGGCGGCCGATCGCGGGCCAGTCGCTCGACCAGATCGTCGAGCAGGTGCTGCGGCTCGACGAGGGCACGCGCTTCACGGTCAACGCGCCGGTCGTTCGCGACCGCAAGGGCGAGTACAAGGACGTGCTCGAGGAGCTGCGCCGCGACGGCTTCACGCGCGTGAAGGTCGACGGCGAGCAGCGCCTCCTCGAGGAGGAGTTCGAGCTCGACAAGAAGTTCAAGCACACGATCGAGGTCGTCGTCGACCGGCTCGTGATGAAGCCGGACCTGCGGCAGCGGCTCACGCAGTCGATCGAGACGGCCACCTCACTTGCCGAAGGCTTGGTAACCATCGACGTCGTAGACGGCGATGGCCTGACGTTCTCCGAGAACTTCGCCTGCCCCGAGCACGGCGTCTCGCTCCCGGAGCTCGAGCCGCGCGTCTTCTCCTTCAACTCGCCGCACGGCGCCTGCCCGCGCTGCACCGGGCTCGGGTCGCAGCTCGAGATCGACCCGGATCTGTTGGTCCCGGACAGCTCGGTGTCCATCAACGAGGGCGCGCTCGTGCCCTGGACGATCGGGAGCCAGAGCTTCTACGACAGCGTCATCGAGGCGATCGCCGAGCGCTACGAGATCCCGCTCGACGCGCCGTGGCGCGACCTCACGCAGGAGCAGCAGGACCGGTTCCTGTTCGGCACGGGCGGCGACAAGATCTTCGTCACGTACCGCAACCGCATGGGGCGCAAGCGCCAGTACACGATGGCGTTCGAGGGGCTCGTGACGAACCTCCAGCGCCGGTACAAGGAGACCGACTCGTCGCACCAGCGCGAGCGGATCGAGGAGTACATGAGCTTCCGTCCGTGCCCGGACTGCGGCGGCGCGCGGCTCAAGCCCGAGGTGCTCGCGGTCACGATCGGCGAGCTCTCGATCCACGGGTTCACGCAGATGTCGGTGACGCGGGCGCTGCTGTTTCTCGACGGTCTCGAGCTCACGAAGACCGAGGAGCTGATCGGGCGCCGGATCGTGAAGGAGGTGCGCGAGCGGCTGACGTTCCTCGACAACGTCGGCGTCGGCTACCTCCAGCTCGACCGGGCGGCGAAGACGCTCTCGGGCGGCGAGGCGCAGCGGCTCCGGCTCGCGACGCAGATCGGGTCGCAGCTCGTCGGCGTGCTCTACATCCTCGACGAGCCCTCGATCGGGCTGCACCAGCGCGACAACGGGAAGCTGATCACGACCCTCGAGCGGCTCCGCGACCTCGGGAACACCGTCCTCGTCGTCGAGCACGACGAGCAGATGATGCGCTCGGCGGACTGGATCGTGGACATGGGCCCGGGCGCGGGCGAGCACGGGGGCGAGGTCGTCGCCGAGGGACGGCCGAGGGCGTGGCCGCGACCGACGGCTCGATCACCGGCCAGTTCCTGAGCGGGGAGCGGCGCATCGCGATCCCGCCGCGCCGAGAGGAGAACGGGCGCGGCTGGTTCGGCGTGCGCGGCGCCTCGATGCACAACCTGAAGGGCATCGACGTCGACTTCCCGGTCGGGAGGTTCGTCGCGGTCACGGGCGTCTCCGGTTCGGGGAAGTCCACGCTCGTGAACGAGATCCTGTACAAGGCGCTCGCGAACCGGCTCAACCGCACGCGGATGAAGCCCGGCGACCACGACGAGGTGGTCGGGATCGACTGCTTCGACAAGGTCATCGACATCGACCAGAGCCCGATCGGGCGCACTCCGCGGTCGAACCCGGCGACGTACACCGACCTCTTCACGCACGTGCGCGAGCTCTACTCGCTGACCCCGGAGGCGAAGATCCGCGGCTACAAGCCGGGCCGGTTCTCGTTCAACGTGCGCGGCGGGCGCTGCGAGTCGTGCAAGGGCGACGGGACGATCAAGATCGAGATGCACTTCCTGCCCGACGTCTACGTCCCCTGCGAGACCTGCCACGGCCGGCGCTACAACAAGGAGACGCTCGAGGTGCGCTTCAAGGGGAAGTCGATCGCGGACGTGCTCGAGATGTCGGTCGAGGAGGCGCTCGAGTTCTTCGCGAAGATCCCGAAGATCCGGCGGCGCCTGCAGACCCTGCACGACGTCGGGCTCGACTACATCAAGCTCGGGCAGCCGGCGACGACGCTCTCCGGCGGCGAGGCGCAGCGGGTGAAGCTCGCGGCCGAGCTCTCGAAGGTCGCGACCGGGAAGACGCTCTACATCCTCGACGAGCCGACGACCGGGCTCCACTTCGCGGACATCGAGAAGCTGCTCGAGGTGCTCCAGCGGCTCGTGGACAACGGCAACACGGTGCTCGTCATCGAGCACAACCTCGACGTGATCAAGCAGGCGGACTGGATCGTCGACCTCGGGCCCGAGGGCGGCGAGGCCGGGGGAGAGGTGATCGCGGCCGGGTCGCCCGAGGAGATCGCCGAGGTCGAGGACTCCGCGACCGGCGGCTTCCTGCGCGGGATCCTCGCGGAGCCGGCGGCCGCGGCCGCCTGACCTCGGAGTGAGCGTTCTGTAAGGCCCGGCGCGTCGCCAGTAGCCGCGGTGGCATACTCGGCGCATGACGAGGATCACACTCGTCGTCGGCCTGTGCGTGCTCGGGATCGTGGGAGTCGCAAGCGCGGCACCGAGCGAGACCGCGGTCAAGCGGGCGCAGCTCCAGATGACGGACCTGCAGCCGCTGAGCGTCCGCGGGGTCGGCTTCATGCCGAGCGAGCGCGTTCACGTGATCGCGTGGGCGCGCGGCGGCACGTATTCGAAGACGAAGGTCGCCAACGCTGCCGGCGTGTTCAGCGTGAAGTTCCCGATCTCGGCCGGCGTCTGCCGCGGTTACTACTCGCTCAGGGCCTTCGGGTCCCGCGGGAGCCGCGCGTACGCCATCACCCGGTTGCCGCAGCTCGACTGCATCGGGCCGGACACCGGGCGCACGGGGCGTCCGACGACCTGAAAGAGAGGGCGCCTGAGCGCCCGCCTCGAGGACGTGCTGAGCTTCTTCGACGGATGCTTCGCCGGCATCTCGGCGACCGTCTCACCGGCCAACTGAACCATCACCGTCACCGGCTCGGTCACTTAGTCCTCGCGGCCTGTAGTAGGACGGCTGTAACGAGCCGTCCCCCGGTCGGCCGCGTTGGGATCGCGACAACCGACGCAAAGAAAGAGGGCCGCTTTCGCGGCCCTCTTTCCGTTCGTCCGGGGCGACTTCGTCGCGCCCTTACTTCTTGGTCTTCACCGTGAGCAGGTCGGCCTCGTTCCTGCTGTTGAACCGCGTGACGTCAGAGGCGTCGCGGTACATGAGCAGGAAGCCGGTCTGCGACGGCGATGCGACATCGCCACCAGCAACGCTGGCGATGCTGAGGTCGGCCTCGCCCTTCGCCGGGATGGCGGCGGGGAGACCGGTGCCCGTGAACTTGGGCGTCCCCAGCGTGTGCGTCATCGTGTCGATCGAGTCCGTCAGGAGACCGCTGTGGTAGTTGTCGAACACGTCCACGGAGAACTTGAACTGCGTCGTCGGCGTCAGCCCGAGGGCTGCCAGCGGCGCCGTCAAGATCGCGTTCCCCGAGTTCAGGTCGGCGTCCGTGAAGAAGAACACGGACGTCGTACCCGTCGTGCATGCCGCGTTCGTGCAGGTGAACACCGCGGTCACGTTCTGCCCTGTGACCCCGAATCCGCCGTTCTCGGCGTTGAAGATGATCCGGTCGGTGATCCCGTCGCTGTTCGAGTCGATGTTGATGTCGAACTCCGCCGGGTAGTTCGGATGCGCACGCGCACCGAACGTGTCGATCCCGAACTGGACGCCGAACGCACCGCCTCCGATGTCCACCAGCCGGAGCCCGACTGCGCGGAGATCGACGACTGCCTCGTTCGAGCCCGGCGCCGGGGGGTCCTCGTCGATGCGCGGGCTCGTGCCCGTCAGCGCGAAGACGTCGACCCGTCCGTCGAGCACCTTGCTGTCGTTCTCGAGCTCGACGGTCGCGGTGCCGTTCTGCTTCAGCTTGACCGTGTCGTCGTCGGCTTCGACGTCGGCCGAGCGGTGCGGCAGCACCTGCCACGCAACGTGGACGGTGTTGTTGGTACCGCCGTCGAGGGTGATGTAGCCGTCGAACTCGACGCTCTGGAGGCGGAAGCCGTCTCCGCCGAAGGGGCCGCCGTTGAGCGTCCACACCGGGAGCTTGCTCGGGTCGATCCGGAGCTTGACGTCGAAGCTCCTCGTCTCGCCGCCCGGAACGCGGATGCTCCCCGGTGCGATGACCTTGACGGCACCCGACGCCGCGTCGTCCGCATAGCGGAAGCTCGGCGTGATCGTGTACCGCTTGCTCGACGAGGTGAAGTTCTTCACCCTCACCGTCGTTCGGAGCGTCTCCTTCTCGGAGAGCGCGTGGTACCCGAAGGAGAGGCTTGCTGCGTTGCTGCCCCGTTCCCACGCGGCGGTACCGCTGGCGACCGCCTTGTCCACCCGCACCTCGCCGCCGCCGATCCGCGTGATCGGGGCGAGCACGCCGGGCAGCCCGACGGGGTTGAGGCCGATGTTCGTCTCGGCGGTGCTCATGAGCAGCGTCTTGACGTCGCGAACCGAGAACGACGCGTTCTTGTCCAGCAGGAGCGCCGCGGAGCCCGCGACCATGGGCGATGCGCCCGATGTGCCGCCGAACGCCGTCTCACCGGTGCCCGTGCCGGCCTCGGTCGAGACCGATCCGCCAGGAGCGCCGATGTCCGGCTTGATCGAGTTGAAGGTGTGGTCGGCCCGCGTGCGGACGACGCGACCATGTGGCCGACGAGGTTCGCCGCGCTTGCCGGATCGATCGTCGCCGACGCCCCGAACGCGCTGGACGCGGCCGGGTTCGGGCAGACGACGCCCGCACACGTGGTGCCCTCCGCGACGCCCTTGAGGTGGTTCGCGTCGCGCAGTGTGATCGTGTAGGCGGCGATCGTCTGGGCTCCGCCACCGAACGAGAAGTCCGGCGGGAGGTCACCCGGTGCCTGGAGCAGGTTGTTCCCGACCACGACCGCGATTGCTCCCGCGGCGGCCGCGTTCGCCGACTTGAAGCTGACGGCACAGGTGCCGCGGTCGACGACGAGGATCTGCCCCGCGTGCTCGCCCGCTGCGTACGGATTGCCACCGGTCGCAGTTGGTGCAGCCGATCTTCTCGGCGGTGCTGCCCGTGTTGTAGGCAAGCGTGCCGGTGACGAGCGTCGCCGGTGCCGACCAGGCCTGGCGCGACCCACCGACGGACCTGAAGCCCGCGGCCGATGGGTCGAGCAGATACAGCTTCGCCGATGGCACCTGCGTCTGGGCGACGCTGATGACCTCGGCCTGCGTGGACGGCGAGCCGACGATGTACGGCCTGTCGGCAGCGTTGCCTGCCGCCGCGACGACCACCGCGCCCGCATCCGATGCGTTCTTGAGGGCGAAGCTCAGGTCGTCCTCCTCCTGGCCGTAGGACGAGCCCAGGGACAGGTTGATCACGTCGACCCGGTCCGCGATCGAGCCGTCGCCGTTCGGGTCGAGCGATGCAGCGACCGCCTGCAGGAGCGCCACGCCGCTGCACGACGTCGACACTGCGCTACAGGCCTTGTACGAGAAGAGCTTCGCGCCGGGCGCGACGCCCTTGTTCGGGCCGATGCCGAGGATGATGTCCGACACGTGCGACCCGTGGCCGCCGGCGCACGGCAGCGGGATAGCCGCGGGTCCGCAGTCGATCGGATCGGGGTCCGGTGCGAGTGCGGTCGTCGGCCAGCCTTCGCCGACGAAGTCGGACCCGGCGACGACCTTCGTCGTCGGGAAGAGCCCGTCGAGCGTCTTGTTGCGCGCGTCGCCGGTCGTCGTCCCGTATGCCGCTGTGTACGCCGCGGCTGTGCCCGCACCACCGAAGTTCTCGTGCGTGTAGTCGATGCCGGAGTCGATGACCGCGACGTCGATGCCGGTGCCGTCGAAGCCACCGGCCTGGACGGCCGCGGCGCCGATGTACGGCACCGTCTCGCTGAGATCGAGCTCGTAGTTGAAGATCGGGCGCACCGAGGCGACGCCCGGCAGTGCCTGCAGGTCGTCGACCTGCGACCGCGCCGACTCGGAAGGCCACAGCGTTCAGCGCCGTGGTGACGCTGGCCAGCTCGGTGGCTCCGACGTTGGCGGCCCGAGCACTCAGCGTGTCCTGCTGGGCATCGAGGCTGTTCGAGTACTGACGCTGCTCCGCGACCGTGAGGCCCTGCTGCTCGGCCGCGACGGCGACGGATGGTGCATCGAGCGTGACGACGACGTTCAGCGAGCCACCGCGCGAACCATGCGGCGCGGGGATCGTGCTGACGTCGACGTTGGGTACCGCGGTCGGAGTGCCGGCGCCTACTGCTCCGGTAGTGGCGAACGCCAGCATGGCGACGGCGCCCACGAGCGCGAACACGTGCGTGCGACGCACGTACTTCATACGTCTGCGTTTCAAGGTCTCTCCCCTCCTTGAACGGCTGACAAGGATGTGTTGTATGGCAGAGCGGCCCTCTCACACTCTGCGTCCGACGGGAGATCCTGTCCCGGACGCAGGTGCAATGTCAAATGAGAACCGTCGCCCTCCTGTCACCCTTTCTGGTTGACGACCGACCGACGACCGGCAGGCACGAGCATCGCTCCAATGCCTCGTCGTCCAGCGCGCCATGGTGCCAGAGGATGTCCCCGTGCCGTCGCAGCTAACGGCAGGCCCGCTCAGTCACGGGGATCTACGACCCGGCGAGCACCGCCTGGGTCTGCGTGACGCGTGCGACGTGCTTGCCCGCGGCGTCGTGCAGGTCGGTCTCGACGACGATCGTCGTCCTCCCCCGATGGAGGGGTCGTGAGGTCGCGTCGACGTGACCGTCGCGCACCGCGCGGAAGAAGTTCGTCTTCGACTCGATCGTCGCCGTGCCGGTCGAGCCCTCGGGGAGGTTGAGGAACGCGCAGTAGGCTCCGGCGGCGTCGGCGAGCGACATGAGCGCTCCGCCGTGGAGGATCCCTCCCGCGGTGCAGAGCCGCTCCTGGAACGGGAGCCGCGTGCGCACCTCCTCCGCCGAGGCCGCGAGCATCTCGAGCCCGAGCGTGTCGGCGAGCGGCATCGACGCGCGGGCCATCGCGGTCAGCTCGGCGTCGGCGTCCATCGCCGGAACCTTCTCATGCTCTGCAATCTGCCGCCTACTAGGGTTCCGGCATGGTTACTCGAACGCGCCCCGAGCCCCTGTCGGCCGAACAGCGCGAGGTCGTCCGCGAGGCGGCGGGCTATGCGGACACCTGGGTCGAGCTCCGCGCCCGCACGCAGCGGGTCCCGGGCGTCCAGGTCGCCGTCGCGGTCGCCGGCGACATGCTGCTCTCGTCCGCGCACGGGTTCGCGAGGCTGCCGGGGACGGATGGCGAGGACGATCCCGGCGAGCCGCTGACCACCGCGACATCTCTTCCGGATCGCCTCCCATTCCAAGACGTTCACGGCGACGGCGGTCATGCAGCTCGTCGAAGCCGGCAAGTTGCGACTCGACGACACGGTCGAAGAGCACGTGGCCGCTCTTGCCGGGTCGCCGATCGGCGATCGCACCGTGGCCGAGCTCCTGGCGCACGGCGGTGGGGTGGTGCGGGACAGCCACGAGGCGGACTTCTGGCAGCTGCAGCGGGAGTTCCCCGACGGCGAGGCGCTGATCGCGGCCTGCCTCGACGCCGCCGACGTGCTCGAGCGGAACGAGCGGTTCAAGTACTCCAACATCGGCTACGGCGTCGTCGGCCTCGTGATCGAGGCGGTCAGCGGTCAGTCCTATGCGGACTACGTCCTCGAGCACGTCGTCGGCCGGCTCGGCCTGCGCGACACGGGGCCCGAGCTCGACACGTCCCGGTCGGACGAATACGCGACGGGCTACTCGACCCTCGAGACGTTCGAGCGGCGGCTGCCCATCGACCCGGTCGACACGCGGGCGCTTGCTTCTGCGACTGGTTTCTGGTCGACGGCAGAGGATCTCTGCCGGTACGCGGCCGGTCACGTGCTCGGCGACGAGCGCTTGCTGAGCGACGCGAGCAAGCGTCGAATGCAGCGCGGCGAGTGGGAGGTCGAGGGAACCGACGACCGGTACGGGCTCGGGTTCGGAATCCACAAGATCGGCGAGCGCCGGATGATCGGCCACGGCGGCGGCTTCCCGGGCCACATCACCCGCACGCTGTTCGACCCCGTCGACGGCCTCACGGTGGTCGCGCTGACCAACGCCATCGACGGTCCTGCGCGGGAGCTCGCGGTCGGCATCGTCAAGCTCGTGGACTCCGCACTCGACGCCGCCAAGGCGCCGGACGCCACGGAAGCCACTGCCGCGGCGGACCTCGCGTCATACACGGGCCACTTCGCCGCGCTCTGGGGCCTGACCGACGTCGTCGACCTCGGTGGCCGCCTGTGGCTCGTGGCGCCGAACCAGCCCGATCCGACGAGCGCGATGGAGAAGCTCGAGGTCGTGGATGGCGACACGCTGCGGATCGCCGAAGCGCCCGGCTACTCCTCACCCGGCGAGACGGTGCGCTACACGCGCAGCGACGGCCGTGTCAGGAGCGTGCTGCTCGGGGGGATGACCATGGTCCCGGCCGAGGAGTACGAGCGCGTGCTCAGCGGCCTCGACCGGATCGCCCTCTCGGGTCCGCACGCGCTCGGCTAAGCGCTCGCCCGCAGGGAGCCCACGACTCGAGGCGGCTACGCTCTCCGGGTGGCGTTCCTGGACACCGCGGGCCGGCGCGACGAGCTTTCGCCCGAGCGCGCCTGGTGGCTGCGGGTCCCGGCGACGCTCCTGGGCCCGCGATCCGTCTTCTTCGCGCTCCGCGAGGACGACCCGGACGACGTGCACGCGCGCGCGGAGCCGATCCTGCTCGTCGTCTGGCTCGCCGGCGCGGCCGGGGTGCTGTCGAGCCCGAAGGCCGGAGTGCTGCTCGACAAGCCCGAATGGGACGGCATCCTGCTCGCGATCTGGGCCTTCGCCCTCGGCGGCATCTACGGCGCGGCCGGATACCTCTTCATCGGCTTCGGCGTCCACTTCGGCGCCCGGCTGCTCGGGAGCGAGGGAACGTTCATTCGGCAACGGCAGCTGGTGGCGTTCGCGGCCGTGCCGCTCGCGGCCTCGCTCCTGTTCGTGCTCCCGCTCCGGCTCGCGCTCTTCGGCGGAGACACGTTCCACGACGGTGGCGCCGACGAGGGCGCAGGGGAGGTGGCGATGCTCGCCCTCGAGCTCGCCTTCGTCGCGTGGTCGCTCGCGCTGCTCGTCGTCGGAGTGCGCGTCGTGCACGGCTGGAGCTGGCCGCGCTCGGCGGGCACGGTCGCGTCGGGGCTCGCGCTAGTCGCGGCGCTCGTGACCGCCGTCGCGCTCGTCTTCGGCAGCGCCGCCTGACAGGACCTCCTCGAAGACCGCGAGCTCGTCCTCGGGCATCGCGTACGTGTGCTGCTCCTCCGGGAAGCGGCGCTCGCGGACGTCGCCGGCGTACGACTCGAGCGCGACGCGGATCGACTCCCCGATCTCGGCGTAGCGCTTGACGAAGCGCGCCGTCCGGCCCTGGTAGAGACCGAGCAGGTCGTGCCAGACGAGCACCTGGCCGTCGCAGTCGCTGCCGGCGCCGATGCCGATCGTCGGGATCACGAGCCGGTCCGTTACCTGTTTCGCCACTTGCGCCGGCACGGCCTCGAGCACGAGCGAGAAGCAGCCGGCCGCCTCGAGCGCGCGGGCGTCCCCGAGCAGCGCGAGCGCTTTCTCCGCCGAGCGGCCCTGCGCTCGGTAGCCGCCGAGCATCGTCGCCGACTGTGGCGTGAGGCCGATGTGGCCCATCACCGGGATCCCGGCTCCGACGATCGCGCGCACGCGCGAGAGCATCGGGCCCGCGCCCTCGAGCTTCACGGCGTCGGCGCCTGCCTCCTTGACGAAGCGGATCGCGTTTCGCAGCGCATCCTCGTCCGAGACCTGGAATGACCCGAAGGGCATGTCCGCAACGACGAGTGGGCGGCGGGCGCCGCGGGTGACGGCGCGCGTCAGCATGAGCATCTCGTCCATCGTCGCGGGAACGGTCGAGTCGTGGCCGAGGACGGTCATCGCCGCGGAGTCGCCGACGAGGACGACGTCGACGCCTGCTTCGTCGGCCAGGCGACCGCCAGGTGCGTCGTAGGCCGTCACCATGACGATCCGCTGCGCGCGCAGCTTCATCTCGACGAGCTCGGTAAGCGGGAGCTTCCCGGGCGCGGGAGTGGCGGGGGCAGGTTTCCGAGGGCGAGTGCTCATTTCTTGGAGGCTCCTTCGAGAGAGACGTTGTCGATCAGGCGGGTGGAGCCGACGCGGACCGCGCCGGCGAGGACGGGCGGGTCGAAGTCGGCGACCTCGACGTAGTCGACGACGAGGCCGTTCGACTCGGCGAGGAGCTTGCTGGCCGCGGCGGCGTCGCGCGTCGCGAGCGCGCGGGGAAGAGCCAGCGCCGCCTCGCGCTCGTCGTGCGACAGCAGGGCGTTGCGCGAGGAGAGCGCCAGGCCGTCGCTGTCGCGAACCGTGGGAAGGACGCGAAGCTCGACCTCGAGCGCGAGGTCGCGGATCAGGCGCCGGATCACCTCGACCTGCTGCGCGTCCTTCTGCCCGAAGTAGGCGCGGTCGGGCCGGACGATGGAGAAGAGCTTCAGCACGATCGTCGCGACGCCGCGGAAGTGGCCGGTGCGGAAGCGGCCTTCGAGGATCGAGCCGAGCTCGGTGACCTCGACCCAGGTCTGGAAGCCGGGCGGGTACATCTCCTCCGCGGAGGGCGCGAAGACGACGTCGACGCCCGCCTCCTCGGCGAGCTCTAGGTCGTGCGCCTCGTCGCGCGGGTAGCGGCCGAGATCGACGGGCACCGAGAACTGGGCCGGGTTCACGAAGAGGCTCATGACGACGGTGTCGCACTCGGCGCGCGCGGCGGCGAGCAGCGAGAGGTGGCCCGCGTGCAGCGCGCCCATCGTCGGGACGAGGCCGATGGTGCCGGGGCGCTCGCGGAGCTCGTCGCGCACAGCCGAGATGGTCCGGGCGACCTTCACCGGTCGCTCCACACAGGCAGCTCGCGGCCCGCGATCTTCGCGGTCTCGGCCGCGAGGACGAGGTAGAGCTCCTCGAGCTCGGGCCGCTCCGCGCGGATGACGGCGAGGTGTCGCTCGACCGTCTCCCAATCGCCGCGCGCGATCGGGCCCGTGAGCTCGAAGTCGGTCTCGATCACGCCGCGCATGAGCGGGTCGAGCGCCTCGGGGGGTGCGCCGGCAGCCTCGAGCAGCGAGCCGGCGGCTCGACGGAGCGTGACGAGGTAGTTCGAGGCGATCGCAGCACCGGCGTGGTAGGCGGCACGGTTCGCGTCGTCGAGCACGAAGGGCCGCAGGCCGAGGGCTTCCGCGAGCTGGAACCCGACCGAACGGGCACTGTCCGTCTCGGCAGTGACGGCGGCCCAGGCGCCGTCCAGCTGCTCCGGCCCGAGCGTTTTCGAGAACGACTGCAGGGGGTGCATCCCGAAGCGCCGCTCGTGCGGGTCGAGCGCGGCGAGCGGCGTCGCGCCGCTGACGTGCGCGACCCACGGGCCGGGCGCGATCTCGGACGCGACCTCGGCGATCGCACGATCGGGTACGCAGAGGAGGACGAGCTCCGGGTCGTCGTCGGCTACCCGGATGCCGCGCTCCGCGAGCCGGGCGCTCACCGTCGAGCCGACGCGGCCGCGTGCGCCGATGACCTTGATCCTGTCGAGCATCTGTTCTCGCTCCAGTTCCGCTGGGGATACCGGGCAGGCCGGAGGGTAGCACCGCCGGCTCAGGCTGCCGAGAGGCGCTCCTCGAGGAGTGCCCGCACCCGCGGCCAGTCGTCGTCGGTGACGCTGTACCAGGCGCTGTCGCGGTTCTCGCCCTCGCGGACGAGCATGTGCTTGCGGTGGACTCCTTCGAAGGTCGCGCCGAGCGCGAGCAGGGCGCCGCGCGAGCGCTCGTTCAGCGCGTCCGTCTTCAGCTCGACGCGACGGCAGCCCCACGACTCGAACGCATGCACGAGCTGCAGGAGCTTCGCCTCGACGTTCGCGCCCGTCCCCCAGGCCGACGGGTGAAGCCACGTCCAGCCGATCTCCACCGAACGGTGCTCGGGACGCAACGCCAGGAACCGCGTGGAGCCCACGATCCCCTGCGCGGCGATCGTCACGAGTGGGATCTCGGTCCCTGACTCGGCGGCGGCGAGCGCCTGGCCGACGAACGCATGCCACTCCTCGCGCGTCTGCGGCTGGACGACGCTGAGCCAGCGCCAGGTGCGGGGGTCGCGAGAAGCCTGCCAGAGCCCATCCTCATGCTTCGGCCGAAGCGGCTCGAGCCGCACGACACCGCCGTCGAGCACGGGAACGGTCCACCGAGGCAACGCCGCCGACAGTACACTCGGCGCGTGCCGATCTACGAGTACGCGTGCATGCAGTGCGAGTCGCACTTCGAGGAGCTCGTCCGCAGCCAAGATCAGGCCGTGACCTGCCCCGAGTGCGGCGGTGCCAAGGTGCTGAAGCAGCTCTCGACCTTCGCAGTCCACGGCTCCCAGAAGCAGCCGAGCTACGCGGGGCCCGCCTCGTCGGGTGGCGGCTGTTGCGGCGGTTCGTGCGGTTGCGGCCACTGAAGCCGCCAGCGGCATGAGCACGCGAGCCTGGGGAGCCGTCATGGCGGTTGCCGGAGCGGCGCTTGTGGTCGTCTCGTTGCTCGCCGACCCGATCGGCATCGGCGGGACGGACGGGTTCGGGTGGAAGCAGGTGGCGGGGGCGATCGTCGGCGGCGTCGGGATCGTCGCCGGGCTCGCGCTGATGTTCCTGCCGATGCCGGTCCTGGCCGAGCCCGGCGCGGAGGAGTGACGCATCCGGGCTAGGGCCTAAACTGGCGGTCCGATGGATGCCGTCGAACGTGCAGCGGCCCTCCGGGAGTACGCCGAGCAGACGGCCTCGTGCACGAAGTGCGCGCTCGCCCAGGGGCGGACGCAGGTCGTCTTCGGCTCGGGGAGCCCGCATGCCGAGCTCATGTTCGTGGGCGAGGCGCCCGGATTCCACGAGGACCAGCAGGGCATCCCGTTCGTCGGTCAGGCGGGGAAGCTCCTCGACAAGCTGCTCGACGGGATCGGGCTCACGCGGGCGGACGTCTGGGTCTGCAACGTGCTCAAGTGCCGGCCGCCCGGCAACCGCGATCCGCTCCCCGAGGAGATCGCCGCCTGCGAGCCGCACCTCTTCCGCCAGATCGAGCTGATCGAGCCGACGCTGGTCGCGACGCTCGGCAACTTCGCGACGAAGCTCCTCTCCGGCAAGCCCGCCGGGATCACGCGCGTGCACGGCCACGAGCAGGAGGTGACGCTCGGGACGCGGACGGTCTCCCTGTACCCGATCTACCACCCGGCCGCCGCGCTGTACACGCCGTCGATGCTGAAGGTGCTCGAGGAGGACTTCGCGCGGATCCCCGGCATCCTCGAGCGCTCGCTGGCCGAGCCTGCGGTCGAGGAGGCCCCGGCTCAGGCCGAGCCCGAGCCGGAGCCCGTCCAGCTCGGCCTCTTCTAGCCGCGTCCGTGAGACCGCGGCTGGCGGAGCACGACCCCGCCTGGAGCGAGCGCTTCGAGGCCGAAGCCGGGGCGTTGCGGCGAGCGCTCGGCAGCGTCGCCGTCCAGATCGAGCACGTCGGGAGCACGTCGATCCCGGGCATCGCCGCGAAGCCGACGATCGACATCGCCGTCGGCGCCACGACGCTCGACCTCCCGCCGGAAGCGGTCGCGGGCCTCGAGGGGCTCGGCTACGCATTCGCCGAGGACGAGATCCGGTCCTGGGAGCAGCGCTACCGCCGCGGCACCGGCGTCCCCTGGGAGGCGGTCGTGCACGTCGTCGAGTGGGGCGGCACGCACTGGAGCGACTTTCTCCGCTTCCGCGACGCGCTCCGGGCCGACCCCGAGCTCGTCCGCGAGTACGAGGAGCTGAAGCGGGCGATGCTCGACGCGAGCGACGGCTGGTACAGCGGCGTCGACAAGGGCCCGCTCGTCGCGCGTGTCCTCTCGGAGTCGCCCGCGCGCGCGTACGTCCTCACGAAGTCGGCGAACGAGACCGAGAAGGTCGCGGCAAGGCTCGCCGCCCGGCTCCAGCCCGGGGACGTGGTGACCGTCTCGGGCGAGCTCGGCAGCGGGAAGACCACCTTCGTCCGGGGCGCGTGCCGGGCGCTCGGAGTCGAGGAGCCGGTGACGAGCCCGACCTTCACGATCGGGCATCGCTATCGCGGGCGCGTCGAGGTGTCCCACCTCGATCTCTTCCGTTTCAGCGGCCTGTCGCCTGCGGAGTGGGGGGACCTCGAGCCGTATTTCGACGAGCGCGGTCGTGTTCGTCGAGTGGCCGGAGGCCGGAGCAGGAGCGTTGCCCGAGGCCCGCGTCGCGGTCCGGCTCGAGCACGCCGGGGGCGATCGGCGCGCGGTCACACTGTCGACTGCTGAGGGCTCCCTGCTAGAAGGACTCGCGTAATGCTCGTGCTCGCCTTCGACACCGCCACCGACGTCGCGACCAGCGCCCTCCTCGAGGACGGGCGCGTGCTCGGGGAAGGACAGTCCGAGCCGCGCGCGCTGCTCGCGGAGGTCGACCGGCTCCTCGACGCCGCCGGCGCGACGCCGGCGGATCTCGACGCGCTCGTCGTCGGGACCGGCCCGGGCAGCTTCACGAGCACGCGCATCGGGCTCGCGACGGCGCGCGGCCTCGCGCTCGCGCTCGAGCTCCCGGTCGCCGGGGTCTCGACCCTCGACGCGCTCGCGGCAGCCGCAGACGACGCACTACCCGTCCTCGACGCACGCCGGCGGGAGGTCTTCGTCCCCGGTCCGCGCGCGCTCGCGCCCGACGACCTCGATCTCGACCCGGGCACGCTCTGCATCGGGTCGGGCGCGGTTCGCTACCGGCCGACCCTGGAGGAGAAGGGCGCGCTCGTCCCGCCCGACGACGACCCGATCCACGTGCCGCACGCACGCCTGCACGCCGCGCTCGCGACGGTGTTCGGCCCGGCGGAGGACGTCCTTCCGCTCTACGTCCGCGCGCCCGACGCGAAGGTGAGGGCCGCGTGACCTTCGAGCTCCGCCGCCTCGACGTGCGCGACCTCGACACGGTCGAGACGATCGAGCGCGCGTCGTATCCGACCCCGTGGTCCCGGTCGATGTTCGCCGCCGAGCTGCGGAAACCGAGCGCGCTCGCGATCGGCGCGTACGCCGAGACGGGCGAGCTCGTCGCGTACGCGTTCGCGTCTCGCTACGTCGACGCGTGGCACGTCATGAACGTCGCCGTCGCGCCCGAGTTCCGGCGGCAGGGAATCGCGACGCAGCTGCTCGAGCGGCTCTTCGAGGCCACCGCCTCCGACCAGCGCCGGGGCTACACGCTGGAGGTGCGCGTCTCGAACCGCGACGCGATCAGGCTGTACGAGCGCCTCGGCTTCGAGGCCCGCGGCATCCGGCGCGGCTATTACACCGACAACCGTGAGGACGCCTTGATCATGTGGCGGGATGCGGCCGTTTCCGCTGACGCGGAAACGGTTAGACAGGCCGAGGCCTCGGATGGCTGATGCTCTTCTAACCATCCTCCGCAGGAGGATGGCGTGATTCTCGCGATCGAGACGTCCTGCGACGAGACTGCCGCTGCCGTCGTCGCCGACGGGCAGGTGCTCGCATCGGTCGTGTCCTCGCAGGCGCGGCTGCACGAGCGGTACGGCGGCGTCGTTCCCGAGATCGCGTCCCGGCGTCATCTCGAGCTCGTCACGCCGGTGGTGAGGGAGGCGCTCGAGCGGGCGGGGACGCCGCTCGAGCGGGTGGAGCGCGTCGCGGTGACGCAGGGCCCGGGCCTCGTCGGGGCGCTCCTCGTGGGAATCGCCGCGGCCAAGGCGATCGCATGGGCCGGACGGCTCCCGCTCGTACCGGTGGACCACCTCGACGGCCACGTCGCGTCGCTCTACCTCGATCCGGACCCGCTGGAGCCTCCGTTTCTCTGCCTGCTCGCGAGCGGAGGGCACACGCTGCTCCTCGCCGTTCGCGAGCACGGGCGAAGCGAGCGCCTCGGGACGACCCTCGACGACGCCGCGGGCGAGGCATTCGACAAGGGCGCGCGCCTGCTCGGGCTCGGGTACCCCGGCGGCGCCGAGATCGACCGGCTGGCCCGGGACGGCGACTCGGCCGCGTTCTCGTTCCCGGTCGCCCGCGTCCCGGGCCTCGACTTCTCGTTCTCGGGGCTCAAGACGGCGCTGCTGTACGCGGTTCGCGAGCTCGGCGACGAGGAGACCGAGCGGCGCAAGGCCGATCTCGCGGCCTCGTACCAGGACGCGATCGTGCGCGCGCTCGCCGGCCGCGCGCGTGAGGCCGCCGCGCACACCGGGCTCGAGCGCCTCGCCGTCGTCGGCGGCGTGGCCGCGAACTCGGCGCTGCGGGCGGCGCTTCCCGACGCGCGCTTCGCCCCGCTCGAGCTCTGCACCGACAATGCCGCGATGATCGCGTCCGCGGCGCGCTTCTCCGCCGCAGTCCCGTACCCCGGCTACCTCGAGCTGGACGCGTATGCCTCGCTCTCGTAAGGCCGTCCTGCTCGCGGTGCTCGCCGCTGTGCTCCTCGGCGCGGCCGGCGCCCGTGCGCAGGAGGAGCCGGGGCCGCCCGAGACGTCCCTGGACGAAGCCGGCTGGCAGGGCGTGCTCGGCGTCCGCGGGGTCGTCTCGACCGCGCAGCGCTACGTCGTCCTCCTCGACCACCCCTCCCTCGCGTCTCGCGTGCGCGACGAGGGCGGGCGCGCGACGGAGGCGCAGATGCGCGCCTGGACGGGCGCGGCGCTCGGCGTCCAGGAGCAGTTCCTGTCGCGCATGACGGCGGCGGGCGTGCGCATCGGCCCGGAGTACCGCTACGTGCGCGTCGTCAACGGCTTCTCGACGCAGCTCGACCCGACGTCGCTCGCGGTGCTCGAGGGCGACCGCGAGGTGCTGGGCGTGTATCCGGTGCGGATCGCGTACCCGGCCCAGTTCCCGGAGACGGAGAACGTCAGGCCCGCGACCCTCACGGGGCTCGGAGTCCCCGGTCTCGACGGCACCGGGGTCACCGTCGCGCTGCTCGACACCGGCGTCGACCCGTCACACCCGTACCTGCGCGACAGCCTTCTTCCGGGCATCGACCTTCTGAACCCCGGCAGCGGCGCCGTCGCCCAGCCGCATCCGACGATCCCCGGCCGCCCCGAGCGGCACGCGACCGAGCTCGCCGGGATCGTCACCGGGTCGGACGGCCCTGACGGGCTGCAGGGAGTCGCGCCCGGCGCGTCGATCCTCCCGGTGCGGATCGCCGGCTGGCAGCCGAACGCGGAGGGCGGGTACACGGTGTACTCGCGGACCGACCAGATCATCGCGGGGCTCGAGGCCGCGGTCGACCCGAACGGGGACGGCGACTCGATGGACGCGGCGCGCATCTCGCTGGTCGGCGTCGTCGAGCCCTATGCGTCGTTCACCGACGGTCCGCTCGCCCGCGCGGTCGCCGGCGCGACCGCGCTCGACGTCCTCGTCGTCGTGCCCGCCGGGAACGACGGGCGCGCCGGGCCGAGCTTCGGCTCGATCGGGGGGCCGAGCGCGGTCCCCGAGGCGCTCACGGCCGCGGCCGCGGACGAGCGTCCCGACGCGCCGACCGTGCGCGTCCACATCCGTGCCGGGTTGCGCGTCCTGTTCGACTCGCGACTGCCTCTCGGCGGAGCCCCAACCGAGACGGTCACGGCCGAGGTCGTTCCGGTGTCGAGAGCCGCCGCCGCGCAGGGCACGCCAGGGCACTTCGGGCCGGACGGGCTGAGCCGCGTCGCCGCGCGCGCGCCGCTGCTCCCGCGTGGGGTGCTCTCGGAGGAGACGATCGAGGAGGCGACGAGCGCGGGCGCGATCGCCGTGCTCGTGGACGGACGGCTCCCGGCCGGCGCGTTCAGCCTCGACGTCCCGGAGGGCGTGCCCGTCGTCGGGCTGCCCGAGGCGCTCGTGCGGGAGATACGCGCGATGCTCGCCGCCGGGATCCCCGTCACCGCCGCGGTTGGAGCGGTCGACGTCGCCGAGAACGAAGCGGGGAACGCCGTCGCCGCCTTCTCGTCGCGCGGGCTGGCGTTCGGCGGTGGGCTCAAGCCCGACCTCACGGCGCCGGGCGTGGCGATCCCGACGTCGGAGCCGGGGCGGGGAGAGGAGCTCGAGGTGCGTTTCGGCACGGTCAGCGGGACGAGCGTGTCGGCCGCGATCGTCGCCGGCGTCGCCGCGGTGCTCGCCGAGGGCCGGCCGCAATCCTCGGCGACCGAGCTCGCCGGGCTGCTCCGCGGCTCGGCGCAGCGCCAGCCCGGCGACCTCGACGCGACGGCCTCCGGCGCCGGCCTCGTGAATCTGCGCGTCGCGGTCCGGCAAGAGGTGGTCGCGGAGCCTCCGATCATCTCCTTCGGCATCGCAGGCCCGCGCACGGCCGAGCTGGAAAGCGTCATCCGGCTGCGAAACGTCTCGACGCGCCGCGTGGAGGTCTCGATCCAGACCATCAACCTCGCGCCGAAGGCCGTCGAGATCACCTTCGACCCGCCGGAGCTCGCGTTGCGACCCGGCCGGAGCAGAACCGTCGTCGTGCGGGCGGACACGAGCGACCTGTCCGAGCAGGCGGGTGTCGCGACCGGCGAGCTCGTGTTCCTCGTCCGCGACTCGACGGAGGTGCACGTCCCGTGGGCGGTCGCCGTGCCGGACCAGAGCGTCGACCTCCTCACTCGCGTGCGGCTCGAGGCCCCGGTGGGACGCGTGTCCGACGCAACCCCGGCGGTCCTCAGCCTCGTCGCCGGCGCGGTGACGACGGAGCCGTCGCTCGAGGTGCGCCCGCTCGAGACGCTCGAAGTGCGTCTCCTCCGAGGCGGCGAGCTGCTCGGCGTGCTCGCGCGGCGCCGCGAGGTGCTGCCCGGCCGGTACACGTTCGGCCTCACCGGGCGCGGGCCGGACGGCGACCGGCTTCCGGCCGGGCGCTACACCGTCAATGTGGTAGCCCGTCCCGGGACGGGCATGCGCCGGTTCGTCGAGAGCGTCCCGTACGTCGTGCGGTAGGCGGCTCCTCGAGACAGGCATATACTCGGCGCCGTCCGCGATCAGGGAGGCGCATCTCGATGAGCACAGCAGCCGAAGCGGTCTCACATCTCCGCGAGAACCCCTTCGAGCTCGCGAAGTCCCAGCTCCGGAGAGTCGGAGAGGTCTTCGCCCTCGACCCGAACCTCATTCGTGTCCTCTCCCAGTGCAAGAAGGCGGTCGAGGTCTCGATCCCCGTCCAGATGGACGACGGCTCGATCGAGGTCTTCCTCGGCTACCGCGTGACGCACAACATCGCGCGCGGGCCGTCCAAGGGAGGCATCCGCTACCACCCCGGCGTCACGCTCGACGAGGTGAAGTCCCTCGCGATGTGGATGACGTGGAAGTGCGCGTTGATGGGGCTGCCCTTCGGCGGCGCCAAGGGCGGCGTGATCTGCAACCCCAAGATCCTGTCGACGAACGAGCTCGAGCACATGACGCGCCGCTACACGAGCGAGATCATCAACGACATCGGGCCCGAGCGGGACATCCCCGCGCCCGACGTCGGGACGGACGGCCGTGTCATGGCGTGGATCTTCGACACGTACTCGATGAACAAAGGCCATTCGGTCCTCGGCGTGGTGACGGGCAAGCCGCTGTCGATCGGCGGGTCGCTGGGGCGCGAGGAGGCGACTGCGCGCGGAGCGCTCTACTGCATCCAGGCGATGTCGGGGAAGCAGGGCAAGCGGACCTCGGAGTACTCGGTCGCGATCCAGGGCTTCGGGAACGTCGGCGCGCACCTGGCGCGGCTCGTCCACGGCGAGGGCGCGAAGGTCGTCGCGGTCTCCGACTCGCAGGGCGGTGTCTACAACCCGGACGGCATCGACGTGCCCGCCGCGCTCGCGCACAAGCAGGAGCGCGGGACGCTCGCCGGCCTCGCGAATGCCGAGCCCGTCACGAACGAGGAGCTGCTCGAGCTGCCCTGCGACATCCTCGCTCCGTGCGCGCTCGAGCAGGTGATCACGGAGGAGAACGCCGATCGCATCAAGGCGACCGTGATCTGTGAGGGCGCCAACGGGCCGGTCACGCCGACCGCCGACGCGATCCTCGAGGACCGCGGCGTGCTCGTGCTGCCGGACGTGCTCGCGAACGCGGGCGGCGTCGTCGTCTCGTACTTCGAGTGGGTGCAGGGTCTCCAGGAGTACTTCTGGCGCGAGGACGAGGTCAACGCGAAGCTGCACGACATCGTCGCGCGCGCGTTCGAGGAGGCGTGGCAGACGCGCGACCGGTACGAGACGAGCCTGCGCATGGCGTCGTACGGGCTCGCGGTGCAGCGTGTGGCGGAGGCGACGACGACGCGGGGGCTCTATCCCTAAGCGGGTCGTGGTCTACACGGCCGAGGGGTGTGGGCTGTGCGGGCGGGCGCTCGAGGTCGTGCGCGAGGTGCGGGACGAGGTCGCGTTCGAGCTCGAGGTGGTCGACATCGGCGGCGATCCAGAGCTCGAAGCGCGCTACCGCGAGCACCTGCCGGTGATCGAGATCGACGGCGAGCGGGCGTTCACGTACTTCGTGGACCCGGAGGCGCTGCGGGCGCGGATGTGAGGCAGGGCCGAACGGTTCCCCCGGCAGCCTGCGCGAGGCCGCTGGTAAGAATCGTGACGAATCGTCACAAAGTCCGGGAAAGGGGAGTGCGTGGCCGATCGTCTGACCGTCGGAGTGGCCGCGCGCCTGAGCAGGTACCTCCAGGTGCTGACGCAGGCGCGGAAGATGGGCAAGGACCGGATCTCGTCGCAGGAGATCGCCGAGTACACGAACATCAACGCGACTCAGATCCGGCGCGACCTCTCCGCCTTCGGGAAGTTCGGGAAGCGCGGAGTCGGGTACCGCACCGACGCCCTCCTCGACGAGATCCGCCAGATCCTCCGCACGCAGGGGCAGCACAACGTCGCGCTCGCCGGCGCGGGGCGGCTCGGGGGCGCGATCGCGAGCTCCCCGATCTTCGCGGAGCACGGGATCACGATCGCCGCGATCTTCGACCGGGACCCCGACAAGGTCGGCGAGCGTGTGGGCGACCTCACGGTCGACTCGATCGAGGACGCAGTCGCGATCTGCCGGGAGCGCAACATCATCGTCGGCGTGATCGCGGTTCCCGCCGAGTCGGCCCAGGACGCCGCGGACGCGCTCGTCCGCGCGGGCGTGAAGATCATCTTCAACTACTCCGAGGCGCTGCTCGACGTCCCGGCCGACGTCAACGTGCACACGTCGAACCCTGCGGTGGACGTCCTGTACGCGCTCTACTTCCACCTCACCTGAGGCCGTGGTCGGCGCCGTTGCGAGGCGGCGGCGTGGCTCCGAGACGGGGGATGGTGTAAGGCGGCGGCGGGGTGTGGAGCGATCGGCGCAAACTCGGCACGGACCCGTGCACCACGCGTTCGCACTTCGGCGTTACGCTCGAAGCGGGTGGAGGGTGGCCCAAACACCCCACCCAGGGTGGGGAACGGATGTGCGGCGCGGATGCGCGGAGCCGAAGTGGGGAGCCGAGGTGTGGCGCTCCGGACGCAGGCGACCGCGGTCACTTCGTCAGCCGGACGCGGCTGACCGTTGTCTCACTTCGTCCGCCTGAGACGAGCAGGATGCAGGCATGAAGATCCTCCTCTGGCACGGCTACCTCCTCGGCGGAACGGGGTCGAACGTCTACACGCGGCAGCTCGCCCGCGAGTGGTCGCGGGCCGGGCACGAGGTCACCGTCCTCTGCCAGGAGCCGCACCCAGAGCTGCACGACCTCGGCACCGCGCAGGTGGTGCGGCCCGACGTGGACGGTCTCCTCCCCGTCTTCGTCCTCGACCACTACGAGGGCTACGAGGTCAAGCTCCTCCAGGACTGCACGCGCGCAGAGCTCGACGCCTGGGTCGAGGCAAATGCCTCCGCAATCCGCGAGCGACTTCCGGCCGACCTCGTCTTCTGCAACCACGTGCTCCTCGGTGGAGCCGTGGGCGCCGCAACGGGCACGCGTTACTCGGTGAAGGCCCACGGCTCCGAGCTCGAGTACTCGATGCGGGGCCGGCCCGAGCTCGAGGAGTGGGGGAAGGACGTGCTTGCCGGCGCGGAGTCCATCTTCGTCGGCTCCGCGCACATCCGCGAGGTGGTGGAGGAGGTATGCGGCCACGTCGACCGCGTGCGCGAGGTGCCGCCGGGTGTGGACGTCGACGAGTGGCGTCCGCGTCCGCGCGACGAGGCGCTCGCAGGTCTGATCGAGGAAAGCCGGCGCGACCCGCCGAACCCCGGGAACGCGAACGAGCGACTCCCCGACGAGGGAAACGCCGAGCGCCTCGCGGCGTTCCTCGCCGGCGACCGCCCGACGGTCGTCTACTTCGGGAAGCTCCTCCTGAACAAGGGCGTCCACATCCTCCTCGAGGCGCTCGCGGGCCTCGACGCGCGGGCGGTCATCGTCGGCTTCGGCGACTACCGCAGCGAGCTCGAAGCCATGGCCGACCCGACCCGCACGCTCTTCACCGGCCCGCTCGAGCACCGCCACCTCGTGCACCTGCTCGCGCTGGCGGACGCCTGCGTCGTCCCGTCGATCTTCCCCGAGGCCTTCGGGATGGTCGCCGCCGAGGCCGCCGCGACCGGCTGCCCACCGCTCGTCGCTCGCCACTCGGGCCTCGCGGAGATCGCCGCCGGGCTCGAGGAGGAGTACCCGCCCGAGCTCCGGCACCTCGCCGCGTTCGCGACCGGAGACGCCGCCGATCTCCGCGAGAAGCTGCGCGCGCTACTCGCGCTCAGCCCCGCCGAGCGGGCCGCGGTCTCGGCCGCAGCACGCCGAGCGACGGTCGAGCGCTGGAGCTGGGCGGGCGTCGCGGAGCGGCTCCTCCAAGCCGTTCCCTGAGCAACGCTTCAACTACTGTAGTGCGCCGAATGGGCGACGAGTCCCAGCTCTCACCGGCGGAGAAGATCGAGCGGGCGCGTGAGAACTTCGAGACTGCGACCGACTTCACGGTCGCGGTCGAGGAGGAGTTCGCGATCCTCGACCCCGGGACGCTCGACCTCACGAACCGCTTCGAGGACGTGCAGGCGGCCGCGCATGGGACACCGCTCCAGGAGCACCTGGTCGGCGAGCTCATCGCGTCCGAGGTCGAAGTGCGCACGGGGCGCCAGGAGACGTTCGCGGACGTCCCGGCTGCAATCGCCGAGCGGCGCGCTCAGCTCCGCTCGCTCGTCGAGCCGTTGGGGCTCCTGATCGGCGCCACCGGCACGCACCCGTGGGCGGACTGGAAGGACCAGCGGATCATCGACACGCCGCACTACCGGGCGAACGACGAGCTGCTGCGTTACGTCGTGTGGCGCAACAACACGTTCGGGCTGCACGTGCACGTCGGCATCCGCGGCGCCGACCGAGCGGTCGCCGTGGTCGCCGCGATGCGCAACTTCCTCCCCGAGCTCCTCGCGCTCTCCGCGAGCTCGCCGTTCGTCGAGAGCGTGAACACCGGGCTCCACTCGGCGCGGACGCAGATCTTCACGCGCTTCTTCCCGCGCTGCGGAGTGCCGGACGCGTTCCGGTCCTGGGACGAGTACGCGCAGTTCGTCGGCTTCCTCTGGGACACCGGCTCGATCACGGAGAACACGCAGATCTGGTGGAGCGTGCGACCGCACATGACCTTCCCGACCGTGGAGATACGCGTCTGCGACGGCCAGCCGGAGCTCGCCGAGGCGCAGTCCCTCGCGGCGTTCGCCGTCGCGCTCACGGCGCGCGTCGCGCGCGCGTACGACGAGGGCGCGCCGGTCGAGCCTCTCCCGCACCGGCTGATCGAGGAGAACTTCTGGCGCGCGATCCGGTGGGGGCTGCCCGGAGAGCTGCTCGACTTCGAGCGCGGTGCACCCATCCCCGCGCGACAGCGGCTCGAGGAGTTGATCGAGTGGGTGCTCCCGGTCGCGGAGGAGATCGGCGCCGCCCCGTATCTCGCGGTCCCCGAACGTAATGCAGCCGAGCGCCAGCTCGAGCGCTTCGAAGAGGGCGCCTCGCTCGAGGAGATCTACGCCGAGCAGGTTCGAGCCACGGCGACGGAGCGGATCGGTGGCTGACGAGACGCCGACCGAGGAGCAGCTCCTCGCCGCGCTCGACAGGATCGGCGTTCGCGACGTCCTCGTGCAGGCGCTCGCGACCTCGGTCTCGATCGGCTTCCGCCGGGTCTCCCCGGAGGCGCGCGACCTGCCGCAGGCACGGCTCGCGATCGAGTCGCTGCGCGCGCTCGAGCCGGTGCTGCGCGAGCACGGCGTCGAGGAGGCGCTCGTCCGCGACTTGGAGCAGGCGCGCGTCAACCTCCAGCTCGCGTACGCGAACGCGGTCTCCGAGGAGGCTGCTGACGACGGCTGAGCCTGTGAGCCGGTCGACGCTCGATGCGGCGCGGGACGCGCTCGCCGAGGCCTACTTCCGCACGGGCGACTACGAGCGCGCGACGCATCTCGCCGACCGCGCTCTCCGCGGAGCGCGGACGCTCGGCGACCGGCGCGGCGAGGCCGCCGCCCTCGCCCAGAAGGGCATGGTTCTGCACTACCGCGCGATCGAGCTTCCGCCCGAGGAGCGGGTCGCGATCGACCCCGGCCCCGAGCAGGACCTGTTCGAGCAGGCGCTGGCGCTCCGGACGGAGCTCGACGACGCGCTGGGGATCGCGGAGTCGCTCTTCCAGTTGGGGCTCGTGCACCAGGTGCTCCGGCGCGACGGTGAGACGGCGGCGCCGCTCTTCGGCGAGGCGCTGTCGCTCGTCGAGTCGCGTCCGGGCGCCGGTCCGCTCCTCCGCTCGGAGATTCACCGCCACGTCGGCTTCGACCTCCTGCTGCGGGAGGAGCGCCACGACGAGGCGCTCGCGCATCTGCGGGAGTCGCTGGAGATCCGCCGCGCGCTCGAGGAGCGCGCCTGGACTGTCAGCGGCCTCGTCGCGCTCGCGATGGGCGAGCGGGTCGCGGGACGGCGCGACGACGCGATCGCGCACGCACGCGAGGCGCTCGACCTCGCCCGCGCCGAAGGGCTGCGGGAGCGCATGCTCGCCGCGGCGGAGACGGAGCTCGCAGCTGCCGAGAGCTGAACCGCTCGATAGGTCTGAGCGACAACGAGGGCCGGCCCTGCCTGGGGCGGCGCGCCGGGGAGCGGGCAGTCCGGGCCTACGGGCTCGGCCGGTAGCCGGGTCAAGCGGAGCGCCTCCGGCGCTTGTGATAGATAATCGGCCGCGCCGAGCCAGCTCGGCGCTCACTTTGTGATGGGCCAAGACCGGAGGATCGATGGACTTCTTCGTTGACCACGCCGTCGCGTTCGCACTCGTATGCGCGCTCGTGGCGGTCGTGTACGGGCTGTACCTGACCTGGTGGCTGCTCAAGCAGCCGGCCGGAAACGAGCGCATGCAGGAGATCGCGCGCGCGATCCAGGAGGGCGCCGCCGCGTACCTGCGCAAGCAGTACACGACGATCGCTGTCGTAGCGATTGCGCCGTTCTTCCTGCTCGGCTTCTACAACGAGCTCGGGTGGGGCACGGCGTTCGGGTTCCTCGTCGGCGCGGTCTTCTCCGGCGCCGCCGGCTTCATCGGGATGAACGTGGCCGTGCGCTCGAACGTGCGCACCGCCGAGGCGGCTCGCGAGGGCCTGCAGCCGGCGTTCAAGATCGCGTTCCGGGCAGGCTCCGTCACCGGGCTCCTCGTCGTCGGGCTCGGCCTCTTCGGCGTCGCCGGCTACTACTGGGTGCTGACCGACTGGCTCGGGAACAGCCCCGAGTCCGCGGTCGACGACCTGATCGGGCTCGCGTTCGGAGGCTCGCTCATCTCCGTCTTCGCCCGTCTCGGCGGCGGCATCTACACGAAGGCCGCGGACGTCGGTGCCGACCTCGTCGGGAAGATCGAGGCCGGGATCCCCGAGGACGACCCGCGCAACCCGGCGGTGATCGCGGACAACGTCGGCGACAACGTCGGCGACTGCGCGGGCATGGCGGCCGACCTCTTCGAGACCTACGCGGTCACCGCGGTCGCCGTGATGCTGCTCGGGATCGGCTTCGAGTCGCAGGAGCTCTGGCTGTACCCGCTCGCGCTCGGCGGCATCTCGATCCTCGCCTCGGTCATCGGCACCTTCTTCACGCGCGTCTTCAGCGGCCCGAACGCGATCATCAACGCGCTCTACCGCAGCGTGCTCGTGGCCACGGTGCTCTCGGCGCTCGGGTTCATCCCGGTGACGATGGTCTACGACGGCGACGACTTCAGCTTCTGGAACCTGTACGGCTCCGCGCTCATCGGCCTCGCGGTCACGTTCCTGCTCGTCGCGATCACCGAGTACTACACGGGCACGCGCTGGCCTCCGGTGAAGGAGATCGCGCGCGCCTCGCAGACGGGGCACGCGACGAACATCATCGCCGGCCTCGCGATCGGCATGCAGGCGACGGCGCTGCCGGTGATCGTGATCGCGACGGGTGTCGTCGGCGCCTACTACACCGCCGGGGAGGCCTTGTACGGGATCGGCGTCGCGGTCATGGCGCAGCTCTCGCTCACCGGCCTCATCGTGGCGCTCGACGCGTACGGGCCGGTGACGGACAACGCGGGCGGCATCGCCGAGATGGCCGAGCTCCCCGAAGGTGTCCGCGCGGTCACCGACCCGCTCGACGCGGTCGGGAACACGACGAAGGCGGTCACGAAGGGCTACGCGATCGGCTCTGCCGGCCTCGCCGCGCTCATCCTCTTCGACGAGTTCGGCCGCGGGCTGGCGGAGGAGGGGCTCACGATCAGGTTCGAGCTCAGCGACCCGTGGGTCATCGCAGGCCTCTTCATCGGCGGCCTGATGCCGTTCCTCTTCGCGTCGCTCGCGATGCAGGCGGTCGGCCGCGTGGGCGGGCAGGTCGTGGAGGAGGTGCGCCGGCAGTTCCGCGAGGACCCCGGGATCATGGCTCGCACCTCGCGTCCGGACTACTCGCGCACGATCTCGATCGTCACCGGTTCGGCGATCCGGGAGATGATGCTCCCGGCCGCGATCCCGATCGCGATCCCGATCGTCGTCGGGATCATCAGACCGGAGATGCTCGGCGGCCTCCTGATCGGCACGATCGTCACCGGCATCTTCCTCGCGATCGCGATGACCTCGGGCGGCGGCGCCTGGGACAACGCGAAGAAGACGATCGAGGACGGCCTCTACGGCGGCAAGGGCTCCGACGCCCACGCCGCCGCGATCACCGGCGACACGGTCGGCGACCCGTACAAGGACACCGCCGGTCCTGCGATCAACCCGATGATCAAGATCGCGAACATCGTCGCGATCCTGCTCATTCCGATCATCGCCTCGATCCACGGCTGAGACCTGCGGAGGGCCGGCGGAAGCCGGCCCTCCACCGTAGTAAGGGCTTCCCCGCCTACCGGCGCACGCGCCGGCCGCCTCGCGCTAGCATGCCGCCGCTTCAGGTTAGGGCACTGGCCGTCAGCGCCCGCACCATGAAAGGGGAGAAGCAAGCATGCGAATGAGGTTTCCACGTGCAGTGCGCCTTGGCGTGCTGCTCGCAGCCGTTGCTGCCGTGGCGGTACCCGTCGCGGTAGCAGGATCCGCAGCTCCGCCGGCGTCGCTCGAGGTCGAGGGCCTCGAGGTTGCCGCCGCCGACACCAAGGGCGTGCCGGGCGCATACGTCGTCCAGCTCGCCGCGCCGCCGGTCGTCAAGTACACGGGCGGCATCGCCGGAATCCCGGCTACGAAGCCGGCGAAGGGCGAGAAGCTCGATCCTCAGAGCAAGAAGGTCGCCGACTACGTCGGCCATCTCGACTCGCGCCATGACGCCGTCCTCGCGCAGGTCGGCGGGGGCGAGAAGATCTACGACTACCGCTACGTCTACAACGGCTTCGCCGCGAAGCTCTCGACGGCTCAGGCTCAGAAGCTCGAGAGCATGTCCAGCGTCGTCTCCGTCGAGCCCGTTATGGAGTGGGCGCCGGCGACAGCGGACACGCCGGACTTCCTCGACCTCGACGGGCCGGGCGAGCTCTGGTCGCAGCTCGGCGGGCCGCAGTTCGGCACGAACCCCGCCAACGCCGGCGGTGCCGGCGAGGGAGTCGTCGTCGGGATGCTGGATACGGGCATCTGGCCCGAGCACCCGAGCGTCAGCGACCGCATCGACGGCAAGCTGCTGTACAAGAACCTTCCGTCCTTCAACGGGCATTGCGCGTCGGCCGAAACCGTGACCGACGGCTCATGGGACGCGAACCTCTGCAACCAGAAGCTCGTCGGTGCGCAGTTCTACATCGCGGCGTTCGACCAGTTCTCGACGTTGCCGCTCGCGCCGAACGACTTCCGGTCGCCGCGTGACTCGGACGGTCACGGGACCCATACGTCCACGACCGCCGCAGGGAACAACAGCATCACCCCGACGGGTGCCGCAGCCCCGTTCGGGAAGATCAGCGGCATGGCTCCGCGGGCCCGGATCTCGACGTACAAGGTGTGCTGGGACGACGGGAATCCGGACACCGGAGGCTGCTTCACGGCCGACAGCGCGGCGGCGATGGATCAGGCCGTCGCCGACGGCGTCGACGTGATCAACTTCTCGATCAGCGGAACGACGACGAGCTTCCTCAACGTCGTCGAGGTTGCTGCGTTCAACGCCGCCGCAGCGGGCGTCTTCGTCGCGATGTCTGCGGGCAACACGGGCCCGGGGGCGAGCACCGTGTCACATCCGAGCCCGTGGCTCACGACCGTCGCCGCAAGCACGCACGACCGGCCTGCCGTCGGCCGGGTGACACTGGGCAACGCCGCGACCTTCGACGGCGTGTCGCAGATCGTCACGACCGTCGGCCCCGCCCCGGTCGTCCGGGCGCAGGACGCCGGACTGCCCGGAGCGAATCCGAACCTGCTCCGCCAGTGCTTCTCGGCGTTCGAGCCGAACAGCGGCGGCCAGGCGGTCCTCGATCCCGCAGCGGTCGCAGGGAAGATCGTCGTCTGCGAGCGCGGCGGCGCGCTGCCGAACAACGCACGCGTGGACAAGAGCCGTGCCGTACAGAACGCGGGTGGGGTCGGGATGATCCTGATCAACACGGCCGTCAACTCGTTGAACGGCGACCTGCACTCCGTCCCGACTGTGCACCTGCCGAACACGAATCTCGCGGAGATTCAGGCGTACGCTCAGACGGCCGGAGCCACGGCGACGCTGAGCCCGGTTCCGGGTGCAACGGTCGACGCGCCGCAGATCGCGTCGTTCTCGTCGCGCGGGCCGAGCGCGGCGACGTTCGACCAGCTGAAGCCGGACGTCTCAGCTCCGGGTGTAGACGTTCTCGCCGGCTATTCGCCCGCGAGCATCGTGCAGCCGGGCTTCCTGTTCAACATGGTGAGCGGCACCTCGATGTCGAGCCCGCACGTGGCGGGCATCGGCGCGCTGCTCAAGCACAAGCACCCGACGTGGTCGCCGGCGATGATCAAGTCGTCGCTGATGACGACGGCGAACAACCTGCATGGGACCTTCGCTGCGACCGGCACCGCGTCGGCTGACGCCAACCGGGCGTTCGCCCAGGGCGCCGGCCACGTCCAGCCGACGCTGGCGGCGGACCCGGGGCTCGTCTACGACAACAACGCCACGGACTGGCTCCGCTTCATCTGCGGGACCGGCCAGCTCGCGGCCTCGGAGTGCGCCCCGTTCGGCGGGCCGATCGATCCGAGTGACCTGAACCTTGCGTCGATCACGATCGGCGACATGGCGGGCGCTCAGACCGTGACGCGCACCGTGCGGAGCGTCGGCAGCTCACCCGAGACGTACTCGGTGAGCTTCACGGGGCTTCCGGGCATCGACGCGTCGCACTGTGCCCGACTTCACGATCAACCCGGGCGCGTCGCAGACCCTCAACATCACGTTCACGAGGACCGACGGCGGCGTTCAACACCTACCAGTCGGGCTTCATGACGCTGACCGGCTCGAACCACGTCGTCCGGAGCCCGGTCACCATCCGGCCGGTCGCAGTTCTCGGCACCGCTCGAGGTGACGAGCACGGGTACGTCGGCGAGTTGGCAGGTGAAGCCGGGCTACACGGGTGCGCTGAACGCGACGCTGCGCGGCCTCGCGCCGGCAACCGAGACGACGTTCACGGTCCTCCAGGATCCGAACTCGTCCTTCAACCCGGCCGACCCGCAGAACTTCCGGAAGGACATCGTGATCCCCGGTAACGCCGACTCTCCGCGTGGCCTTGTTCGACGAGGAGATCACGACTCCGGGCACCGACCTCGACCTGTACCTCACGGTCGGGGCCGCGATCGCCGCCTCCAGCGGCGGCCCCACGTCCAACGAGGTGATCACGGTGCGGAACACCGGGGCGGCGCCGTTGGCGGTCACAGCCCAGTCCACGGGTTCGCGACGCAACGGCCCGTCCGCGACGGGAACGCTGTTCGACTGGGTCGTCGACACGAGCGACCCGGAACACGACCCTGGCGGGCGTCGGACCGGCCGTCGAGTGGTGTGGTGCAGACGCACACGTTGTCGTCCTCCGCTCTCACGCTCGGGCACGCGGTATCTCGCCCGGGTCGACTACGACGACGGGACCACGGTTATGGCCCGGACGCTGGTGAGCGTCAACCCGTAACCGCTCTACCCTGCACGACCGACGAGGGGCCGGCGAGAGCCGGCCCCTCGTCGTCTCGTGTTGTAGATTCCGCGCGTGCCCGGGCGCCGCTACCGCAGGCGCGAGATCGAGCTCGAGCGCGTGCTCGGCGCGCCCGCGCTCTTCGCGACGGCGTACGGCAACGTCGGCTCCTCGATCTACTACGCGCTCGGCCTCACGGCGTTCTACGCGCTCGGCCTGACGCCGCTCGTCTTCGTGTCGCCGGGATCGTCTTCGCGGCGACGGCCGCGACCTATGCGGAGGGCACCGCGCGCTTCCCGGAGGCAGGCGGCTCGGCGAGCTTCTCGCGCCACGCGTTCGACGAGCTCGTGAGCTTCGTCGCGGGCTGGGCGCAGATGCTCGTGTACGTCGTCACGGTCGCGGTGTCGGCGTTCTTCGTCCCGCACTACCTCTCGATCTTCTGGGAGCCGCTGAACGAGAACCCGTGGGACATCGTGGGCGGCGCGATCGTGATCGTCGTCCTCGTCACGCTGAACGTCGTCGGCGTGCAGGAGGCGGCCAGGCTCTCGATCTCGCTCGCGGTGATCGACTTCGCGACCCAGCTCCTGCTCGTCGTCGTCGGCTTCGCGCTCGTCTTCAGCCCCGAGACGCTCGTCGAGAACGTCCACTGGGGCGTCGCGCCGACGTGGTCGAACCTCGCGATCTCGATCCCGGTCGCGATGCTCGCGTACACCGGCGTCGAGACCGTCTCGAACCTCGCCGAGGAGGCGCGCGACCCGGTCCGCACGATCCCGACCGCCTACAAGCTCGTCGCCGCGGCGGTGTTCGCGATCTACTTCACGCTCCCGCTCGTCGCCCTCTCGGCGCTGCCCGTCCAGGAGATCGACGGCGAGCTGACGACCCTGCTCGCGCTGCCGCCGGAGGAGGGGGGCTACGCGAACGACCCTGTCCTCGGCGTCGTCGAGAACCTCGGGCTCGAGGGGCTCGTGCTCGACTTCGCCCAGATCTACGTCGGCATCCTGGCGGCGACGATCCTCTTCATCGCGACCAACGCCGGAGTCATCGGCGCGTCGCGGATCACCTACGCGATGGCGAGCTACCGCCAGCTGCCCGAGGCGCTGCGGCGGCTGCACCCGCGCTTCAAGACGCCGTGGCTCTCGCTCGTCATCTTCGCGGGAATCGCGCCGATCCTCGTGATCCTGCCCGGCGACGTGAACTTCGTCGGGACGCTCTACTCGCTCGGCGCGACGCTCTCGTTCACGATCGCGCACGCCTCGCTCGTCCGCCTGCGGATGGCCGATCGCGACGAGGCCGACGTGGTCTACCGCGCACGGCCGAACCTGCGCGTCGGACGGATCATGATGCCGCTCTTCGCCATCGCGGGCGGGATCGCGACCGGGCTGTCGTTCCTCGTCCTCGTCTTCCAGAACCCGGATACGCGCGTGGTCGGGCTCGGCTGGATGGCGTTCGGGCTCGTCGGCTACGTCGTGTACCGGCGCCTGTTCGTCCGCGCGCCCCTGACCGAGGTCGTGAAGGCCCCGCCCGCGTACGGCCCGGCGCTCGCGCTCGAGTACCGGCGGATCCTCGTCCCGATCGTCGGCGGCCAGCCGTCGGACGACGCGCTCGACGTCGCGTGTCGACTCGCGGCCGCTCGCCGCTCGCGGGTCGTCGCGCTCAACGTGCTCGAGGTGCCGCTCGACCGGGCGCTCGGGGAGGAGTACCCCGAGCTCGTGCAGGACGCGAACCGGGAGCTCGACGAGGCCGTCGCGATCGGCGACTCGTTCGGCGTCGACGTGACCGGCCGCCTCGAGCGCGCCCGCTCGGCGGGACCCGCGATCGTGGCCGAGGCGATGGCGCGCCACTCCGAGATCATCGTCCTCGGCTCCCCTCGCGGCCGAATGACCGCGCATCAGGCCGCGGTCTTCGGGAAGACGGTCGACTACGTCCTCAAGCACGCGCCGTGCCGTGTCCTCACCGTCGCCTCGGAGACCGCATGAGGGCGTACCGGGTCGCGGTCGTCGTCTTCTCCCTGGCGTTCGTCGCGATCGGCGTCGCGCTGCTCGCGCGGACAGCGGTGGAGGGGGGAGGCGTCGTCGGGTTCCTGCTCGGCGGCCTCTTCGTCGCGCTCGGCGCGGGGCGGCTTGCTCTGGAGCGGCGGAGGGCCGCGTGAAGCTGCTCAGTCGCAGGCCGGTCGTGCAACGCGTCCTCCCGGAGCGCACGGACTACCGGCGCATCCTCGTCCCGATGAAGCTCGGCGACATCGGCGAGGAGATGGTCGCGACCGCGATCGCGCTCGCGAAGGACAGCGGCGCGGAGGTGCAGGCGATCACCGTCGTTCGCGTGCCGCGGCGCTTCCCGCTCGAGGGCGAGCTGCCTCCGGACGTCGCGGCGAAGGTCGAGGCGTCGCTCGAGGAGGCGCGCGGTCTCGGCGCGGATCACGAGGTCGAGGTGCAGGCCGACGCCGTCCGCGCCCGCTCGATCGGCCACGCGATCGTCGAGGAGGCGCAAGCGCGCGAGGCCGACCTGGTCGTCCTCGGCTCGTCGTCGCGCTGGCGCAGGCAGTCGCGCTTCTTCTCGCCGACCGTCGACTTCGTCCTCAGGCACGCGCCGTGTGAAGTCCTGGTGGTCGCGTTCCCCGAGGGGGTCTTCGAGGAGTAGTCTGACCGGCCGTGAGGGCCTTGGTCATCGGATGCGGTCGCGTCGGCTCGGCGGTCGCGAAGGGGCTGCATGCCGACGGGTGGGACGTCACCGTCGTCGACGAGAGCGAGGACGCGCTCATCCGGCTCGGCCCGACCTGGGCGGGCGGCTTCGTCCTCGGGCACGGGATGGACACGCGCGTGCTCGAGGAGGCCGGCGCCGGCGACGCCGACGCGGGAGTCGTCGCGACCGACGGCGACAACACGAACCTCGTCATCGGCCAGGTCCTCCAGAAGCGCTACGACATCCGCACCGTCGTCGTCCGCGTCCTCGACCCCGCCCGCGCGACGTTCTACGCCGAGCGGGGGCTGAACACCGTGTGCCCGACGCAGACAGCGATCTCGGTGCTCCTCGAGACGGTGCGGGCGCAAGCGCCTGCGCCCACGCCGACGGAGACGGCCTGATGTACATCGTCGTCGCGGGGGGCGGGAAGGTCGGGTCGAACAGCACGCGCTCGCTGCTCGAGATGGGTCACGAAGTCACGATGATCGAGCAGCGCCCCGACCGCTTCGCGCTCCTGGAGGACGAGTTCGGCCCGGTCGTCATGCGCGGTGACGCGACGGAGATCAGCGTCCTCGAGCGCGCCGGCATCGCGCGCCCCCCGGATCTCCTGCTTGCGGTCACGGGCGACGACGAGGACAACCTCGTGATCGCGCAGATCGGCAAGGAGGGCTACGGCGTCCCGAAGGCCATCGCCCGCGTGAACGACCCGCGGAACCAGCAGCACTTCAAGCTGCTCGGGATCAAGCAGACGGTGTGCTCGACGACGAGCATCCTCGGCCTCGTCGAGCACGAGCTCCCCGAGCACGGCCTCGTCCGCCTGCTCGAGCTCTCCGAGGAGGGCCTCGAGATCGTGGAGGTGCAGATCGAGCCCAAGTCGCCCGTCGCGGGTTCGCGCGCGGGCGGCGTCCGGTTGCCGGAAGGCTCACGGCTCATCTCGGTCTTTCGCCACGGCCGCACGGAGCTCGTCGACGACAAGACGGTCATCCGTCCCGGCGACCAGGTGCTCGCGATCGTCCAGAACGACGCGGCGCTCGACCTGCGCAAGGCCCTGCTGGGGGCGAAGGAGCCGATCCGCTAGAGGCGCCAGTAGTGCCTGGTCAGCAGCACGACGACCGGGATGATCTCGAGCCGCCCGAGCCACATCAGCACGATCATCGTCACCTTCGAGACGTCGCCGAGGGGGGCGAACGACGCGAACGGGCCGGTGATCCCGAACCCCGGGCCGCCGTTCCCGAGTGCGCTCGCCGAGACGGCCATGACGTCGAGCGTGCCGAGCGGGACGTCGCTCAGCGCCGAGTCGATCGCGATCACGCCCGAGCCGGCGACCCAGAACCCGACGTAGAGGAGGATGAACGCCGCGATCGCGCGCAGCGTGCGCTCGTCGACCGGCACGCCGTTGACGCGGATCGGGATCACGGCCTCGGGGCTGACCGTCTGGTCGAGCTCCCGCCGGAGCACCTTGCCGACGAGCAGGTGCCTGACGATCTTGATCGAGCCGGTCGTCGAGCCGGCGGAGCCGCCGGCGAACATGAGCACGAAGAGGGTCAGCAGTGAGATCACCGGCCAGAGCGCGAAGTCGGCGGTCGCGTAGCCCGTCGTCGTGATGAGCGAGATCGCCTGGAACACCGCTGCGCGGACCGCCTCCTCGCCCTCCGCGATGCCGTAGCCCCAGAGCTGCACGACGAGCGCCACCGACGCGCCGACGACGATGAGGAGGTACAGCCGGAGCTCCTCGTCGCGGACGAACAGCCGGGGGCGCCGGCCCACGAGGCCGCGGTACAGAAGCACGAAGTTCACCCCGGCGATCAGCATGAAGAGCGCGATCAGCCACTGCGCTTCCGGCGAGAACGCCGCGATCGAATCCGGCTGGGTCGAGAAGCCGCCGGTCGGGATCGTCGAGAACGTGTGAGCGAGCGCCTCGAACTCGGTCATCTCGTGGTCGATTCCCAGCCAGCCGAGCGAGGCGAGCGCGACGAACAGCACGACCGTCAGCCCGATGTAGAGGCCCCAGAGAGCCCGTGCAGTCTGACGGATGCGCTCGGGGAGCTGGGTGACCTCGGGCCCCGGGAGCTCCGACTCCATCATCTGGCGCCCGCCGACCCGGAGCCGGGGCAGGACGGCGACGGCGAGGATCACGATCCCCATGCCGCCGAGCCACTGGGTGAACTGCCGCCACATCAAGATCGATTGCGAGAGCGCGTCGAAGTCCGTGACGACGCTCGCGCCGGTCGTCGTCGACGCCGACATGCCCTCGAGGTACGCGTCGATCGGATTCCCGAGCTGGTCGCCGCCGACGAAGAGATAGGGGAGCGAGGCGAACGCGCCCGACATGAGCAGCGTTGCCGAGACGACGAGGAAGCTCTCGCGCACGCCGACGTGGTGGTCGTCACGCGACGTCGCCCGCTCGATCGCGAAGCCGAGCCCGCTCGTGATCACACCCGTCGCGACGAACGGCCAGACCGGGTCTCCGTACCAGAGCGCGACCCCGATCGGAAAGACGACGACGAGTCCGAGGTACTTCGCGAGCATCCCGACGAGGTTCGCCGTCGCCACGAGGTCGACGGCGGACCTCCGCCTTGGCCGGACGTCGCGGCCGACCGCGCCGCTCGCCGTCACAGCGCCTTGACGACGCGGGGGGCGTCGGCGGCTTCGGTGAAGACGATGACCCGGTCGCCGGCCTCGAGCACGTCGTCGGTGTGCGGGAAGATCGCCGACCCGTTGCGGACGACTGCGCCGATGAGCGCGCCCCGGACAGGCATGTCCTTGAAGCGCTTCCCGATGTATTCGCTCGAGTCCTGGAGCGTCACGTCGATGATCTCGTAGCGGTTGCCCTCGAGGAGCGCGACCTGCTGCGTGCGCGGGTCGTGGGCGAAGCGGATGATCTCCTCGGCCGTCACGCTCCGCGGGTTCACCGAGACGTCGATGCCGCCGTGCTCGAACGCCTCCACCGAGACCGCCTCGTGGGCTATTCCGATCGTGAAGCGCACTCCGTGCACCTTCGCGAGCGTGGCCGCGTACAGGTTCTTCGCGTCGTCGCGCATCGCGAAGACCGCCGCGTGCGCCCGGCCGATCTGCTCGCGCTCGAGGAAGTCGGGGTCGAGGCCGGTGGCGTTGAAGACGCTCGCCCCGGGCAGCGCCTCCGCGAGCCGCCTCGCCCGCTCGGGCGAGGACTCGAGCACGCGCACGCGGATCCCCTGCTCGAGGAGGACGCGCGTGATCGCCGTGCCCACCCGGCCGCCGCCGTAGACGACCACCTCGCGAACGCTCGCCCCCTTCGGCGCGAGCAGCTTGCTCCACGCTTGCGCCGCCTCCGGCGAGCCCATGACGACGATGCGGTCGCCTGGACGGATCGCGTCGTCGCCGCCCGGGAGCACCATCTGGTCCTCCCGGATGATCGCCGCCACCTTCGAGTCCCGCGGGATCGGCGCGTCCCGGAGCGGGACTCCGACGATCTCGGACGAGGCGGCCTCCTCCACGTCGAACTCGACGATCTGGACCTGGCCCTCCGCGAAGACGTCGGTCTGGCGAGCCGCGGGCACGCCGATGATCCGGCTGATCGCATGGGCGGTCTCGAGCTCCGAGCTCACCACGAAGTCGACGTCGAGCTGGCCGGCGCGCCAGAGCTCCACGTACTCGACGTTCGACGTCCGGATCACGGTGGTCCCGTTCCGCGCCTCGCGCCGGGCGAACATCCCGGCGACGAGGTTCGCCTCGTCCCGCGACGTGCACGCGATCACGAGGTCGGCCGTGCGCAGCCCCGCCGCGGCCAGGTCGCGCTGGCTCGTGCCGTCGCCTTCGAACGTCGCCACGTCGTACCGCTCGGAGATCGCGCGCAGCCGGGCCGGCTCGCTGTCGAGGACCGTGATCTCGTGGTGATGCACCAGCGCGTCCACGATCGCGAAGCCGACCTGCCCGGCGCCGATGATGAAGATCTTCACGACGGCGAAGCGTACGCCCGGGTGGCTCGTTCGGCTACCGTTCCGCCGTGCGCGTGGCGTGGGTGCTCGGAGTCATCGCGATCGGTGTCGCTCTCACGCCTCTCGGAAGCGCGGCGAACCAGGCCGAGAGCGCGTTCGACGCCAGGGTCTTCGCGCGCGGCTTCGAGTCGCCGGTGCTCATCACGCAGGCGCCCGGCGAGCCGAACACCGCACTACGTCGTCGAGCAGCCCGGCCGCATCCTCAAGCTGCGCGGCGGCGGGCGAACGGTGTTCCTGGACATTCGCGACGACGTGGCCTACGGCGGGGAGGAGGGCCTGCTCGGGCTCGCCTTCCATCCGAACTACGCGCGCAACCGGCTCCTCTACGTCGGCTACACGTCCGACGACGGCCGGAACGTCGTCGCGCGCTTCCGTTCGAACGGGCGCGTGGCCGTGCGCTCGACGCGCGCACGGCTGCTGGCGGTTCCGGACCCGTACGACAACCACAACGGCGGCAACGTCGCGTTCGGGCCGGACGGGCTGCTGTACACGAGCATCGGGGACGCGGGCTCCGGCGACGACCCCGAGGACCGCGCGCAGAACATGCGCTCAAAGTTCGGCAAGCTGTTGACGCTCGACACGTCGAAGCGGCGAGCGAGCTGGAAGATCGCAGCGCTCGGGCTGCGGAACCCCTGGAGGTTCTCGTGGGATCGCCAGACGGGGGACCTCTACATCGCCGACGTCGGGCAGAGTGAGCTCGAGGAGGTCCACTTCACGCCGCGCCGGAGCCCCGGGCTCGAGAACTACGGCTGGGACATCTACGAGGGGTCTCGACGGCACGAGGACACGCCGCGCGGGCCGGGTCGGCTCCGCTTCCCGGTGTTCGAGTACGACCACGACGAGGGGTGCAGCGTCACCGGCGGGTTCGTGTACCGCGGGCGGGCGCGGCCGTCCGAGCGCGGCCGCTACATCGTCGGGGACTACTGCTCGGGGACCGTGTGGAGCTTCCGCGTCTCCGGCGGCAAGGCGCGCGACGTGCGCGTCGAGCCCTTCGAGGTCAGCCAACTGTCGTCGTTCGGGCAGGACCTCGCCGGCGAGCTGTACGCCGTGTCGCAAGGCGGCACGATCTACCGCGTCACGTAGCTGGCGTCGGGGTCGGCCTCGAGGCTGACCCGTCCGTCGGGCGGCCACTTGTAGCCGGCAGCGAGGTCGCCGCCGCTGTGGATGGATCGGCACCGAATCGGCGCAGTTTCGTGTCCCACGTGTGCGCGTTTCGGCGGTACGCTCGAAGCGGGTGGAGGGTGGTCAGACACCCCACCCAGGGTGGGGACGCGGCTTGAAGCCCGACTGCCGAGCTCGTCAGCCGGCGCGGCGCCGTACGCGTGGTGGCGTCTGCCCGAGCGCGGCGTAGGCGAGCGCGTTCAGCGACTCGTTCAGCTGATGCAGCTCGCGCGCGACGAGCGCAAAGCCCTCTTGCTGCTCGGAGGTCCGGTTCAATCGCTCGAGCTGCTCGGAGATGCGGTCGAGACGCTGGAGCAGCGCGTCCAGCTGGCGGTCGGCGACGTCCTTCGGCTCCACGGGCGCGATTGTAGAGCGCGGGAACCGTCTAGCCTTCGGCCGCCGTGCGCCTGTACTGGGAGATCGCCCGCCGCGGCTACGGCCGCTACGCCGCGTACCCGGCCGCGACCATCGCCGGGATCTGGACGAACACCGTCTTCGGCTTCCTCCAGGCGTACATCCTGCTCGCGCTCTACGAGAACCGCGAGGACATCGGCGGCTACGACCCGTCCGACGCCGTCACCTACGTCTGGCTCGCCCAGGCGATGCTCATGACCGTCAACGCCTTCGGCTGGTTCGAGGTCGCGCTGAGGATCAGGAGCGGGGACATCTCCACCGACCTCGCCCGGCCGCTCGATCCGCTCCGCTACTGGCTGTCCTTCGATCTCGGGCGCGCGCTCTATCACTTCGCCTTCCGCGGGATACCGCCTTTTGTGCTCGGCATGCTCGTGTTCGACGTCCGGCTTCCGGAAAGCTCGGCGACGTGGCTCTGGTTCGGAGCGAGCGTCACGCTCGCCGTCGTCGTGAGCTTCGCCTACCGGTTCCTCTACAACCTCGCGGCCTTCTGGCTGCTCGACTACCGCGGCGTCGGCGTGCTCGCGATCTCGGTCGCGCTGGTCCTCTCCGGCTTCATCGTGCCGCTGCCGTTCTTCCCGGACTGGCTGGAGGCGATCGCGCGGGTGCTCCCGTTCGCGGCCATCGTGCAGATCCCGGTCGACGTCTTCCTCGAGCAGGTGACGGGGGCGGAGCTCGCCGGCGCGCTTCGTGCTGCAAGCTCTCTGGGCCGTCATCCTGCTCGGCCTCGCCCGGCTCGTCCTCGGCGTGGCGATCAGGCGCGTGGTGATCCAGGGTGGCTGACGCACTCGCCCTCTACGCTCGGCTCGTCGGCGCGCAGGTCCGCTCGCAGCTCCAGTACCGCACGTCCTTCGCGCTCGACCTTGCCTCGAACTTCGCGATCACGTTCATCGACTTCGCCGCGGTGCTCATCCTCTTCGAGAACGTCCCGGCGCTCGGCGGCTGGACGCTGCACGAGGTCGCGTTCCTGTACGCGTGCACGTGCATCTCGTTCGCCTTCGTCGACATGGTCATCGGGCACCTCGACCTGTTTCCGCGGATGATCCGCGAGGGGACGTTCGACCTCGTGCTCGTGCGGCCGCGCGGCTCGCTGCTGCAGGTGGTCGCGTCGGACTTCTCTCTCCGCCGGCTAGGCCGGGCGCTCCAGGGCGTCGTCGTCTTCGCGTACGCGCTGACCGGCGTCGACATCGACTGGGATCCCGGCCGCGTCGCGATGGTCGGCGTCATGCTCGTCTCCGGCGCGCTGATCTTCGCCGCCGTCTGGATCGCGGGCGCGACGATCGCGTTCTGGACGGTGGACGGCGGGGAGTTCACGAACGCGTTCACGTACGGCGGCAACTTCCTCACGCAATACCCGATCTCGATCTACGGCGATTGGCTGCGGCGCTTCCTCGCGTTCGTGGTCCCGATGGCGTTCGTCTGCTACTTCCCCGCGCTGTACGTCCTCGACAAGGACGATCCGCTGGGCTTCCCGCGAGCGCTCCAGTTCGCGTCGCCGCTCGTCGCCGTGCTCGCCGCCGCGGTCGCCGGGACGATCTGGGTCGTCGCCGTGCGCCGCTACCGGAGCGTCGGCTCGTGACGAACGCCATCGAGCTCGACGACGTCCGCAAGACCTTCGTCGTCCGTGCGAGGAAGGGGCGCATGCGCCGTGAGCGGCGGGTCGTGAACGCCGTGGACGGGATCACGCTCGAGGTCGCGCAGGGCGAGCTCCTCGGCTACCTCGGCCCGAACGGCGCCGGCAAGTCGACGACGATCAAGATGCTGACCGGGATCCTCGTCCCCTCGTCGGGGAGCGTGCGCGTCGCGGGGCTCGACCCGGCGCGCCGACGCATCGAGCTGACGCGAAGGATCGGCGTCGTCTTCGGCCAGCGCGTGCAGCTTTGGTGGGATCTCCCGCTCCGCGACTCGTTCGACCTCCTGCGCCACGTCTACCGCGTGCCGAAGCAGCGCTACGAGGAGAACCTCGCGCGCTTCACCGAGCTCCTCGAGCTCGAGCCCTTCCTGGGGACGCCCGTACGCCAGCTCTCGCTCGGGCAGCGCGTGCGGGGCGACCTGTCGGCGGCGCTGCTCCACGATCCCGAGGTCGTCTTCCTGGACGAGCCCACGATCGGGCTCGACGTCGTCGCGAAGCAGCGCGTCCGCGACTTCCTCGTCGAGCTGAACCGCGAGCGCGGCGTCACGGTCGTGCTCACGACGCACGACCTCGGCGACATCGAGCGCCTCTGCTCGCGGCTCGTCGTGATCGACCACGGGCGCGTGATCTGGGACGGCGCGATCGAGGAGCTGAAGCGACGCTATGGCCGGGAACGGACGCTCGTCGTCGACCTCGAGGAGCCCGCGCCGCCGCTCGTCATTCCGGGCGCGCTCGTCACGCGCGTCGAGGGCCCGCGCCAGTGGCTCTCGTTCCGCGGCGACGAGGTGAGCGCGGCCGAGCTCACCGCCGCGGTCGCGGCGCGTGCGCCGCTCGTCGACCTCGCGATCGAGGAGACCGAGATCGAGGAGATCGTCCGCCGGATCTACGAGGCCGGCGTCGAGGCGTAGGCGACGAGCTCTTCGCGCGTGCGAACGACCACGGCGTCCGCGTCGAGCCTCGCGAGAAGCAGCTCGAGCGCGCCCGAGCCTGTCTCGACCGCCGCGACTCGTCGCTCCGCGCCGAGCTGTGCGAGCGCGACGCGTGCGAGCGGCTCCGGGGCATCCGTGAACACGCCGATCTCGCAGCCCGCGTCGGCGAGCGACTGCAGGGCCGCGCTCGCGACGGCGTCGCGCCGGAGATAGACGGGCGCCCGGTCCTCGACGAACCGCTCGAGGAGCACGCGCCAGTTCCCCGCGCCCCGCCGGTCGAGCTCGGCGGCGGCGTCTCCGCGGTCGGCGGAGAGCTCTGCGGCCTCGACGCCGAGGACGCTCTGCGCGGAGGCGATCCAGTCTCGCCAGAGGGCGGTGGTGTCCCCGAGCGCGCCGTCGAGGTCGACGGCGACCGCCCGCGGGGTCACGCGACCCGCCGCGTCTGGACGAGATGCCAGAGCCCGACTCCGACCATGACTCCAGCCGTGTCGAGCGCGACATCGAGGGGCGAGCCCTGCCTCCCGGGGACGAACGACTGGTGGATCTCGTCCGAGATCGCGTACAGCGCCCCGAGCGCGAACGCGAGCCACGGCCGGCCGAGCGCGCGCTGGAGCAGCGCCCCGAGCACGGCGTACTCGGCCGCGTGCGCGATCTTCCGCAGGACGAGGTCCCAGCCTCCGAGCCCCGTGCCGAGATCCGGCACCGAGGACAGGGCGAAGATGAGCCCGGCCCACAGGAGCACGGGCAGCCAGAGGCGAACGACGGGCCCGGACACCGTCCGATGATAGGCTCGGCCCCGTTCAAGGAGCACGGTGAGGGAACCCGGTGCGAATCCGGGACGGTCCCGCCGCTGTGAGGGGAGATGCTCCCCCGCCACGAAGCCACTGGCGCGAGCCGGGAAGGCGGCGAGGGAGGGAGCCCCGAGTCAGAAGACCTGTCGCGCTCCTCCATAGCCGAACCCCTCGCGGAAGGAGGATTCAGGTGCTTCGTTCGTCTCTCTTCGCCGTCCTGACGGCAGTCTGCGTGCTCGTGCTCGGTGCCGCAGGCGCGTCTGGCGGCCCGTCCGCCGCGGTGCAAAAGCCGTTCCCCGTCACGATCACGACGCCGAGCGGCAAGGTCACGATCACCAGGAAGCCGCGCCGGATCGTCTCGCTCTCGCCGACCGCGACCGAGACGCTCTTCGCGATCGGCGCCGGCCGTCAGGTCGTTGCAGTCGACAATCAGTCCGACTATCCGAAGAACGCGCCCAAGACCGCCCTCTCCGGGTTCACGCCCAACGTCGAGGCCATCGCCGCCTATCGACCGGACCTCGTCGTCATCTCGTTCGACACGAAGGGCCTCGCGAGATCGCTTCGCCGCCTGAAGATCAAGGTCGTCCACCACGACGGAGCCAAGACCCTGAAGGGTGCGTACACGCAGATCCGGCAGCTCGGCCTCGTCACCGGCAACGCGACGAAGGCCACGCTGCTCATCAAGGAGATGCGGGCGAAGATCGACCGCATCGTCGAGGCGTCGAAGGCCCGTGCCCGCGGGCTCTCCGGTGTACCACGAGCTCGATCCGCTGCTCTTCTCGGCGTCGTCGAACACGTTCATCGGGAAGGCGTACGCGCTGCTCGGGCTCGAGAACATCGCCGACGAGGCCGACACGGCCGCAACCGGCGGCTACCCGCAGCTCTCGGCCGAGTACGTCGTCGCGTCCGATCCGGACGTGATCGTGCTCGCGGACACCGTCTGCTGCGGCCAGAGCCCGGCGACGGTCGCGTCGCGGCCGGGCTGGGATCGCATCAGCGCCGTGCGGACGGGCTCGATCGTCCGCATGGACGACTCGATCGCGTCGCGCTGGGGCCCGCGGCTCGTGAACTTCTTCCGCGCGATGTCCTCCGCGCTCGCGCGGCTTCGCCAGTAGGGATCCGATGAGCGCCACCGCCGCGCAGGACGGAACCGAGGTCAGAGCCGAGGTCAAAGCCCGGGGACTGACCCCGCTCTGGTTCTGCGCAGCGGTGGCTTTCCTCTTCGTCTCGATCGTGGTCGGCGTCCTCGTCGGCCCGATCGACCTCGGCGTCGGCCGGGTCTTCGAGTCGGCGGCTGCGAGGCTCCACGTGCCGGGCGTGGAGTCGCCGCTGACGGAGACCGAGGAGGCGATCCTGTGGCAGATCCGGGTCCCCCGCGTCGTCCTGGCCGCGATCGTCGGCGGGATGCTCGCGCTCGCGGGCGCGACGTACCAGGGCGTCTTCCGGAACCCGCTCGCCGACCCGTACCTGCTCGGCGTCGCAGCCGGCGCCGGTCTCGGCGCGACGATCGCGATCGCGTACCTGCCGGAAGGGCTCAGCGGTCAGCGCGCGCTCCCCTTCGCCGCGTTCGCCGGCGGGATCGTCGCCGTGTTCCTGACCTACGCAGTCGGCCGCTCTGCGCGGCGGGAGCGCGACGCGGCGACGCTCGTGCTCGCGGGAGTGACCGTGGCCGCGTTCTTCACGGCGTGGCAGACGTTCGTCCAGCAGCGGAACTCGGAGACGCTGCAGCAGGTCTACACCTGGATTCTCGGGAACATCCCGAGCACCGGCTGGTCGGACGTCGTTCTCGTCCTGCCGTACTTCGCGGTCGCGACGGTCGTCATCCTCGCGCTCCGTCGCGTCGTCGACGTGCTCAACCTCGGAGACGACGAGGCGGCAAGCCTCGGGGTTCACGTCCAGCGCGTGCGCCTCGCGCTCGTGATCGCCGCGACGCTCGGGACGGCGGCGGTGGTCGCGGTGAGCGGGCTGATCGGCTTCGTCGGGATCATCGTCCCGCATGCGATTCGCCTGCTCTCCGGCGTGGGCTACCGCGCGCTGCTGCCGCTGTCGGTCATCTGCGGAGCCGGGTTCCTCGTGCTCGCGGACGTGATCGCGCGCACGGCGCTCGTCGCCCGCGGAGATCCCACTCGGCGTGGTCACCGCCTTCTTCGGAGCGCCGTTCTTCGCGCTCGTCCTGCGCTCGACGAGGGTGGGGCCGTGATCGAGCTCTCGAATGTGACCGTGCATCTCGGCGGGCGCCCCGTCGTCGACGGGGTCGACCTCGACGTGGGGGAGGGCGAGTGGGTCGCGATCATCGGCCCGAACGGCGCCGGCAAGACGACGCTGCTGCGCGCCGTCGCCGGCCTCGTCCCGTTCTCGGGCTCGATCGTGCTCGACGGGAGGCCCGCGAGCGAGCTGCGGCGGAGCGAGATCTCGCGCCTCCTCGCCGTCGTCCCGCAGGAGCCCTCGACGCCGCCGTGGATGACGGTCGGCGAGTACGTGCTCATGGGGAGGACACCCCACCTCGGGCCGCTCGCTCGCGAGAGCTCCCGCGATCGTGAAGCTGCGGCCCGCGCGGTCACGCGCCTCGACCTCGTCGGGTGGGAGGAGCGGCGCCTCGGGACGCTCTCGGGCGGCGAGAAGCAGCGGGTCGTCGTCGCGCGGGCGCTCGCGCAGGAGGCGCGCATCGTGCTGCTCGACGAGCCGACGGCCGCGCTCGATATCGGGCATCAGCAACAGGCGCTCGAGCTGCTCGACCTGCTCCGAGCCGAGTCCGGGCTCACGCTCGTCGCCGCGATGCACGATCTCACGCTCGCGGCGCAGTACGCGGAACGCATGGTCCTGCTCGACGCGGGTCGCATCGTCGCGGAGGGCGCGCCCGCCGACGTCCTCACCGAGACGCTGATCGCGAGCCACTACGGCGCGTCGATCGACGTCGTCCCGGCCGGGGACCGCGTCGCCGTGATCCCGCGCCGCTCTTCCCATACCCAGACAAGCTAGGTATACTCGCCCGCGTGAACGACCGGCTGCGTGGGCACGTGGACATCCTGCTCCTCTCGGCGCTCGAGGCCGGGCCGGCGCACGGCTACGGGCTCGCGGAGGTCCTGCGCGAGCGCAGCGACGGTGCGTTCGACCTCCCCGAGGGGACGATCTACCCGAGCCTGTATCGGCTCGAGCGGCGAGGCCTCATCGCGAGCCGCTGGGAGACGTCCGACGGCCGACGCCGGCGCGTCTACCGGCGGACCCGCAACGGGACGAAGGAGCTCGAGCGCCAGCGCGCCGAGTGGCAGTCGTTCTCACGCGCGATGGACGCAGTGGTCGCGTGACCATCGACGCGTACCTCGCGGAGCTCGAGAACGCGCTTCCGCGAACCCGACGCGATCGCGCGCTTCGCGAGGCTCGCGAGCACCTGCGCGACGCGGCCGCGCGCCACCGCGCGGCCGGCGTGTCGGACTTCGAGGCCGAGGTAGCCGCGACGAGGGACTTCGGTCCGGTGGACGAGGTCGCACGCCGCCTGAGCGCCGAGCTCGCCGTCCGTGAGAGGAAAGTCGCGTCGGCTCTCGTGCTGCTGAGCGTGCTGCTGAGCATGGCGCTGGTTGCGGCACTGTCGTTTGCCGCCGGCGTCTACCTCGACGTCGGTGAAGACGAAACGGCCCCGACGCCGGTGCTGGTCGCGAACCGGACGATCGAGGCCGGGACGCCCGGCACGATCGTCGCGGCCAAGGAGATGTACACGCCCACGACGCTGCCGAAGAAGGAGGTTCTCGAGGGAGCGATCTCCGACCCGACGTTCCTCAGGGGACGTGCGGCCGCCGTCAATCTGCTCCCGGGCAAGCAGCTCACCGCCACCGACTTCCACCCGTGAGAGGGGACTGCGCCATGGATGTGGTGCTCGCATGACGATCGACACGTACCTCGCCGACCTCCGAGCTCGCCTGCCGAGGCTCCGCCGGAAGCGTTTCCTCGCCGAGGCGGAGACACACCTCCGCGACTCGTACGAGCGCCATCGCGCGGCCGGCCTCGCGCCCGAGGACGCCGAGCGGGCCGCCGTCGCCGACTTCGGGCCCGCGCCGCTCGTCGCGCGCCGGGTCGCGGGCGTGGCTGCGGTCGTCGAGACGCGTCTCGCTTCCGCTCTCGCCCTCGGCGCGTGCGCGCTCTTCGTCCTCCCGCTCTACGCCGTTCCCGAGAACACGCTTCCGCCGGCGACGTGGGCGGAGAAGCCGGACGTCATCGCCGGGCTTCAGCTCGCGACGATCGCGGCGTGGACGGCCGCACTCGTCCTCTCCGCGGCGAGCGCCCTGCTCGCGTGGACGCGCTGGTCGCGCTTCGCGGCTCCCGTGCTCGTCGTCGCGATCGCCGCCCTGGGAGTCGCCTGCGTCGCGGGCGTCGTGCTCGTGGAGCGCTGGTTCGCCTACGCGCCCGCGACTCCGAGCTGGCCGCTGCTCTCGGCACCGCTCGCTGCCGCGTGCCTCGGCGCGTGCGCGGTCGCCGCTGCCTGGGCGGCGCGGCGCCGGCGAAGCATGCTCGAGAGCTTCTGAGCCGGCCGGTCGACAGCGCGGCCTGCGGCTAGCATCGACGCATCGCCGTCGCGACCCCCGACAGCTTCCTCCACGGCCTCAACGAGGCCCAGCTCGAGGCGGTCCGGACCACGGAAGGGCCGCTGCTCGTCGTCGCCGGCGCGGGCTCGGGGAAGACGAGAGTCCTCACGCATCGCGTCGCGCACCTGATCGCGGACAAGAAGGTGAAGCCGAACGAGATCCTCGCGATCACGTTCACGAACAAGGCCGCGGGGGAGATGCGCGAGCGCCTGACGCTGATGCTCGGCGGCACCGCGCGCGCGATCTGGATCCTCACCTTCCACGCCGCCTGCGGGCGCATCCTGCGCAGAGAGGCCGAGCGGCTCGGCTACAAGTCGACGTTCTCGATCTACGACGACCAGGACCAGGTGCGCCTCACGAAGGCGTGCCTCGAGGAGCTGGGCAAGGACCCGAAGCGGTTCGCGCCGCGCGGGATCCACTCGCAGATCTCGCGGATGAAGAACGAGCTCGTGACGCCGCAGCAGGCGCTCGAGCGCGTCGCCTCGTTCTGGGACCAGACCGTCGCCGAGACCTACGACCTCTACCAGCGCCGCCTGCACGCCTCGAACGCGGTCGACTTCGACGACATGCTCATGCTCACGGTCCAGGTGCTCGAGCGCTTCCCGGATGCCCTCGAGCGCTGGCAGAAGGCGTTCCGCTACATCCTCGTCGACGAGTACCAGGACACGAACCACGCGCAGTACCGGCTGCTCCAGCTCCTGGGCGCGAAGCACGGCAATGTGTGTGCGGTCGGTGATCAAGATCAGTCGATTTACAGCTTCCGCTCGGCTGACATCCGCAACATCATCGAGTTCGAGAAGGACTTCCCGGGGACGCGTGTCGTCACGCTGGAACAGAACTACCGGTCGACGAACACGATCCTCCGCGCGGCGAACTCGGTCATCGACAACAACAGCGAGCGGAAGCCCAAGAACCTGTTCTCCGACCTCGGCGAGGGCGAGCCGGTGCGCGTGTTCGAGGTCGAGGACGAGCACGCGGAGGCCCGCTTCGTCGCGGCCGAGATCGCGGGGCTGATCGACCGAGGCCTGTCCGCGAGCGAGATCGCGGTCTTCTACCGGACGAACGCGCAGTCGCGCGTGCTCGAGGACGTGCTCGTGCGGCAGGACGTCCCGTACCAGGTGATCGGCGGCCCGCGCTTCTACGAGCGCGCCGAGATCCGCGACGCGACCGCCTATCTCACCGTCCTCGTGAACCCGAGCGACGCGGGCTCGCTGCTCCGCATCGCGAACCGCCCGCGCCGCGGGATCGGCCAGACGTCGGTCGCGCGGCTCGTGACGCGCGCGGAGGCGACCGGCCGCACGCTCTTCGAGGCCATGGCCGACCCGGAGGCGGCTGGAGTCGCCGCGGCCTCGGCGCGCGCGATCAAGAGCTTCCACGGGACGATGCAGTCGCTCCAGGCGCTCGCGCAGGAGCTGCCGGTGGACGAGCTCCTCGAGCGCGTGCTCGAGAAGACCGGGACGCTCGAGGCGCTCGAGGCCGAGCGGACGATCGAGGCGCGCGGCCGCATCGAGAACCTCCAGGAGCTCGTCGGCGTCGCGCGCGAGTACCGCCTCGAGAACGCGGACGCTTCGCTCGCCGGCTTCCTCCAGGACATCTCGCTCGTCTCCGACCAGGACACGATCGCGGACGACCGCGGCCTCGTCACGCTGATGACGCTGCACAACGCGAAGGGCCTCGAGTTCGCGGCCGTCTTCGCGATCGGGATGGAGGAGGGCGTCTTCCCGCACATCCGCGCGATCGAGGAGCAGGGGATCGAGGAGGAGCGGAGGCTGTGTTACGTGGGCCTCACGCGGGCGAAGGAGCGGCTGACGCTGACGCACACGATGTCGCGCTCGCTGTGGGGCCGCCGCACCTACAACCTCGCTTCGCGCTTCCTGGACGAGCTGCCGAGGGAAGTCGAACGCGAGCGGCTGCGGCCGTCGTCGTGGTCGGGCTACGGGTCGCCGCCGAGCGCGGCACCGACTCCGCGCGGCGACGCGAGCCTCGCTCTCTCGACGGGCGACTCGGTGCGTCACGCCTCGCTCGGCGACGGCGTCGTCACCGCGGTCGAGCCCGGCGGGATCGTCACGATCCGCTTCGCCGAGGACGGCAGCGAGCGGAGGCTCGTGATCGAATACGCGCCGCTCGAGAAGATCGCGTAGCGTGGCGCCGAGGTGACCCTGGAGTACCGGAGCCCGACGGCGGACGAGCTCGGCACCGTCCTCGCAACGACTCACGCCGCCTTCGGCGACGAGATGCGGGACGACGACCTCGACCGCCAGCGTCCCTCGATGCCGCCCGACCGCGTGCTCGCCGCCTGGGACGACGGGCGGCCGGTCGGCACCGCGGCGTCCTGGCCGTTCGAGCTCACGATCCCCGGAGGCATCGCCCGCGCTGCCGGAGTCACCTGGTGCGCCGTCCTGCCCAGCCACCGTCGTCGCGGGGTCCTGAGCGAGCTCATGCGGCGGCAGCTCGACGACGTCCACGAGCGCGGCGAGCCGCTCGCGATCCTGTGGGCGTCCGAAGCTCCGATCTACGGGCGCTTCGGATACGGGATCGCCACGCTCGAGACCAACATCGACGCCGAGCGTGGCGCGTTCTCGCTGCGCGACGACCCTGGCCCGCGCGGCTCCGTGCGACTCGTGACCGTCGAGGAGGCCGCCGAGGCCTTCCCGCCGATCTACGAGAGCGTCCGCACCGAGCGGCCGGGTCTCGTCAGCCGCACCGACCCGTGGTGGCGGCTCTTGACTGCTCGGGGATCCCGAGCACTGGCGGGACGGCGCCGGCCCGAAATTCTTCGCGCTGCTCGAGGTCGACGGGACGCCCGTCGGCTATGCCCTGTACCGGATCGCGTCGAAGTGGGACCAAGGGGCGCCGCGAGGAGAGCTTCGGATCACGGAGGCGCTTGCGACGACGCCGGAGTCGACCGCGGAGATCTGGCGCTACCTCTTCGGCATCGACCTCGTCGCCCGCGTGAAGGCCTCGAGGCTCGACCCCTCGTGGTCACTGTTCCTCATGGTCGCCAACGCCCGCCTGCTGCACGTCACGATCCACGAGGGTCTCTGGCTGCGGCTCGTCGATCTCGACGCCGCGCTGCGCGCGCGGGGCTACGCAGCCGGGGAGGAAGCCGTGCTCGAGGTCGAGGACGAGCTCCTCCCGCGGAACGCGGGCCGCTGGCGGGTGGGTCCGCAGCCTGGGCGCACCGACGACGACGCCGATGTCGCGCTCGACGTGGCCGACCTCGCCTCGGCGTACCTCGGCGCCTTCACCTTCGAGCGCCTGGCCGCCGCGGGGCGGGCGCGTGAGCTGCGTCCCGGCGGGCTCGCGCGCGCGACCGCGCTCTTCGCGACGCCGATCCCACCCTGGTGCCCCGAGGGCTTCTGATGAACTACACGGGATGGCGAGCACGCAAGTGACGTTCGAGGTCGTGCCTTGCGCCGACCTCGCGGAGTTCTCGGACGCGGTCTTCGCGATCGGCCAGTACTTCGGCATGGAGCCGACGGAGGAGCGCATGGAGCGCTTCTCCAAGAACCTGCCGTTCGAGCGGATGCATGCCGCGCGCGAGGACGGCAAGATCGTCGGCGGCGCGGGCGCGTTCCCGTTCGAGATGACCGTCCCCGGCGCGATCGTGCCGACCGCCGGAGTCACGGTCGTCGGGACGTATCCGACGCACCGGCGCCGCGGAGTGCTCCGCGCGATGATGCGCGCCCAGCTCGACGACGTCCGCGAGCGAGGCGAGCCGCTCGCGGCGTTGTGGGCGTCGGAGGAGACGATCTACGGCCGCTTCGGCTACGGCATGGCGTCGTTCGCGGGCGAGATCTCGGTGCCGCGCGAGGCCTCCTCGTACGCGGTGCCGTTCGAGCCCGCCGGCCGCGTGCGGCTCGTGGAGGCGGACGAGGCGCTCGAGCTCTTCCCGCAGGTCTGGGACGAGGTGCGGCCCGACGATCCCGGGCCTGCTCAGCCGGAGCCGGAACTGGTGGGAGTTCCGGATGCTCTTCGACTCGCCCGAGTGGCGCGCGGGCGGCGGCCCCAAGCGCTTCGCCGTGCTCGAGACGGACGGCAGGCCGGAGGGCTACGCGATCTACCGGCACAAGTCGAAATGGGACGGGGCCGAGAACGTCTCCGAGCTCGTGGTGATCGATGCGGTCGCGCTCGACGGCCGGCCGACGGCCGAGATCTGGCGCTACCTCTTCGACATCGACTGGTCGGCGCAGATCACGGCCGACCTCCTGCCCGTCGACCACCAGCTCTTCCAGCTGCTCGCGAACCCGAGGCGGATGAAGTACCGGGTGAGCGACGGGCTGTGGGTGCGGCTCGTCGACGTCGGTGAGGCGCTCTCGGCGCGCACGTACGTGGCTGATGGTTCCGTGGTCTTCGATGTGGTCGACTCGTTCTGCCCGTGGAACGAGGGCCGCTGGAAGCTCGAGGACGGCGTCGCGGAGCGAACGGACGCGGACGCCGACCTGCGCGGCGACGTCGCGATGCTCGGCGCCGTCTACCTCGGCGGCTTCACGTTCGAGCAGCTCGTGCGCAGCGGCCGTGTGGAGGAGCTGACACCCGGTGCGGCGGCACGTGCCGACGCGATCTTCGCGTGGCCGCGAGCCCCGTGGTGCCCCGAGATCTTCTGACGCGAGCCGCTATCCTTGCCGCTCCAGGGCGGTTAGCTCAGTTGGGAGAGCACCAGCTCGACAAGCTGGGGGTCACTGGTTCGAGCCCAGTACCGCCCACTCCCGCAATCCCGCTCCAGGAGCGGGTTTGCGGCGCGGAGGCAGATTGGCGCCGTCCACACGGCCCGTCGCCATTAGCCTCCGTGACGATCGCGTGCGGGCGACCTACCGGACGCCCGCATGCGTCTTTGCTGCTTCCCCTCCAACCCGGCACCCACGCCGCGCCCCCACGCCGGCGGCCCACGCCACCTGCCCGCTCGCCCCCCGCTCTCTCGCTCGGCTGGCGCTGCGACCGTGTCAGAACGGCCGCGCACGCGCAGCACTACGCCAGGTGGTCGAGGCGGTACTTCTCGAAGGCGGGTACTCTGAGCGCTATCGGAGAGCCGCGGGGCGGCGGCGGAATGAATCCGCCGCGGCGGCCCTTCCGACCCGCCTCCTCACGCGGGCACGACGAGGCCGGACTCGTAGTCAGCGCACGCCCGGAGCCAGGCTGACCTCCAGTGGCCCTGTCCGTCCGACAGGATGTCTTCGAGGACAGCTGCCCGGTCGGTCGGAGTGACCGGGGCGACGGCCGCGAGCTGCTGGAGCCGCAGAGGAAGCGGAAGGTCCGGCCGAAGGAGCGGAAGCGCGAGGACGGCATCCGCCGGCGTCAGCGTCACGTCGAGCGTCTCTGCCGCCAGACCGCGGCGGTCACCCCTGTCACTATCGAGCCCGATCGCGACCGCACCGATCCCGTCCGCGCCGTACCGGACGGCGAGGAGTGCGAGGACGCGCCGGCGCAGGAGCTCGAGCTCGTCGTGGAGTGCGCGTGCGAGCTCCGAGCCGGCACCCACCACCTGCATGACCGCCGCGCAGCGGGCGAAATGCTCGGCGTCGGCCCGAAGCGTCCGATCAAGCGCCGGGGCGATCGGCGCGGGGTCGGCGCCCGCCGCAGCCAGCGCCGTGAGCACCGCGAGCGCGAGCTCCCGGTCGCGATGCTCGATGTACGAGCCGAGACACATCGCCGCCTGGTCAGGCGACGCAGCCCTTGTTGCCCGCACCATGCGCAGGGTCGCGGGCGTGGGCTGCTCCGACGTCTCCGCTAGCACAGCCGCGATCCGGGGCAGCGCCGCGTCGCCGAGGCGTCCAAGAGCCGCGGCCGCCGCGCTCATCGTGGCCGGAACCTCGAGCGCAGACACCACCTCGTCGACGAGGTCGACGTCGGCAGGCCCGATTGCCGCCAACGCCTCGGTCCGCATGGCCGGATCGGGGTCGCGAAGCAGCGTTCGCACCGTCTCGCGAAGGCGGGCCTGGGCCTCGCCGTCACCCGCCTCCGCGAGTCGCACCAGAGCCGGAAGGCGCACGTCGGGACGAGGGTCGTCCGCGAGCAGAGCCAGCTCGCCGCGTTCCCCCGAGGCCTCGGAGGCGCTCGGAAGGAGGTCGAGCGCCAGCCTCACAACTCGCCCGTCGTCGCTTCCGAGCAGCTCGTGCAGGCGCGCGGCAGTCTCGGCGTGCTCAACATCCACAGGAGTGTCCCGCAGCAGCCGGTGCCTCAGCGCAAGGACGAGTGCGCGCGCGTAGTTGCGATAGAGCAGGACCGCAGCGGCAGTCCACGCGACGCAGACGACGACGAACACCGCGATGATCACGGCGACCGAGGCTCCGGCGGTGACCAACGCGAAAAGAGCGACGCCCGTCAGGCCGATGGCTATCGGCACGCCGGCGCCCTCGACCACGGATTGCACGGCAAGCCTGTCCTCGAGAAGGAGTACCTGGAAGGACGTGTTGAGCGACGCCCTGGTGACGCCGTCGGTCAACGAGACGTCGGCGATTCGAGCGGAGGCCACCAGCGCGAACAGGGCGAGCGACTCCGGGCCCACGAGTGTCGCCGAGACGAGCATCGCCACCGCGAATACCAGCACCACCGCTGGATTCGCGACGATCCCGAGCCGGAGCCCCCAACGTCGGAGCAGCCGCACGGCAAGGAGCGCGAGAAACGCGAGGCTCACGGCGTTGAGGGCAATCGTGAACTGCGACAGGAACTGCGCGAGGCTATCGGCGCTGTCGAATCGGGCCGCGGCGCGGTCGAACAAGATGTACTCGGCCATGTACGTGCCCGCGGCGGACAGGACCTGGTAGGTGATCAGAAGCAGCACGAAGCGGCTGGAGAGAAGCCGGTGGATTGGGGGACGCGGTAACCCATGCGGTGCGCGCTCCAACTGGCCCAGCCGTTCGGCGAACCGGCCGGCTGTCACTGCAAGCAGCATGACGAACGCAACCTGGGCGATCGCGGCGATGAGAAACAGGCCGTTCGCGCCGCCGGGAAGGCTCAGTAGAGGCATCGCCACGAGGCCGCCGGCAAGGAAGCCGAACGCGAAGCCGAAGACGATGCGCGGGAAGTGAATCTTGATCTGCTGAACGTCGAGCAGCCGCCCGGCCTGCCCACCGACGAAGACGAAGCCGACCTGGAGCAGGATCGGAAAGAGCACGAGCATAGGCGCGGAGACCCAAACGCCCGACCACAGCGTAAGCACCGCCCACGCCCCGAAGAACAGCACCCCGACGGCGGACTCGACGCGAATCGCAACGTGTGGCAGCGGCCGGTGCCGGACAACCCGCGCGATCCACGCGGCGACGAGCGTTCCGAAGAGCGCGATCGCGACGAACGTGAGTGGAAGCCATCTCGACCCGTAGGCGGTGAGGAAGATCGCACTCGACGCGATCACTAGGAGCGACACGCTCAGACCAAAGACGAACGCCTGTGCGGCCAGCAGCCTGACCACACGACTCACGTGGTTCATTCGAGCGCGGCGGAGCGGTCGGCGCCGTCATCGGCACGCGCGCGCAGGCGCACCACGAGCGCCCTGATCACCTCGTTCGCGAGCTCGGGCCGGTCGGCAAGCAACTCGTCCAGGACGGCCTTGCGCAACCTCAGGAGCAGCGTCTGGGCGACTGCCGTGACCGAAGCAGACCGCGGCCCGGGCACGAGCACCGCGAGCTCTCCGACCGACGAGCCGGCGCCGAACTCACCCAGGACCTGACTGCCCCGATGCACACGGACGCGGCCGCTGACGACGACGTAGAGGCAATCCTCGACCGCGCCGAGCTCGATGAACGTCGAGCCCGGCTCGACGGTCACCTCCTCCGCGGTCGCGGCGACCGCGGCGAGCACCCGCCCCGGCACGGCGGAGAACAGATCGACCTCGTGAAGAGCCGCCACGCGCTCGACCAGCATCATGGCCCATGCAACCGCCCGAGCATCGAGACGAGCTCGGCGGCAGCGTACGGCCGGAACCAGGTCCTCACGTAACGTTCGCCGGGGATCACCAGGAGCTCGAGCTCCCGCTCGGCCGTGACATCGCCGTTTCGCTCCGCTCGCCGGATGACGCCCGTTGTGCCGACCGGCACCCATGGACTCAACGCGGCCGCCGGATACCCGCCCGTCGGCTCCACGCGCAGCCCGGGTCCGGTCGGAATGTAGACGAAGCCCGAGGGCGAGCCGGCCATCATCACGATCTCACCCGCCGCCACAACTACGCGTCTGAGCTCTGCGAAGGCTTCGTCAAGGTCAAGGCCGTCGACCTTCGCCCCGCTCTGCGCGAGCTGCTTCAGGCAGTGGCGAGCCTCCTTCGAACCTGGGTCGACGGCGACGCCGCGGTGGAAGCGCCGCCACTCCTGCTGGGTGGCGCCCTCGGGGCTGGCAAGCTCGGCCTCGACGGAGCTGATGCGGCCGGCCGACTCGGGATGCACCGCCGCGACGAGCCGCGCGACAAGGTCTGCGAAGTCTGGGTTGTCTCGCGGACGCTCTACCTGGACATGGGGTTCGTCGGTATGCACCGGGGCAGGAAGGTCGAGCGCGGGAGTCCCGGCGGTGAGCATCGGCAGGACGTCCGCAAGGATCTCGCCGATCACGAGCGAAGCGCTCCCGGCGGCGGCGATCGCTGCCTCGGGCTCGAGGTAGGCGCCGCGGTGGAAGGCGATCCGCACCTGGCCTTCGGCCGTAACCGCCACCGCTCGCAGGTTTGCCTCGCCAGCGCTTCTCGCGTTGTGGCCGCGAAGCAGGTACAGCCTGGCATCGTCCGCCGTCCGCAGCGAGAAGACGACTTCTCCCGTGGCCGCGTCGATCAGGACCTCGTACCCACCGGTTGTCCGTAGTGAGGTTCCTCGCTGCCGCAGCGCGTCCGCAACCCGAAGCAGCCGGAGTGCGTCGAGCACGTCATCGGCCAGGCTGCGGTGCGCGACCTGCTGCGACGTGAGCCACGCGAAGGAGTCCTCGAGCGGGCTCTCGTACCAATCTGCGTTCGCCGAGGCGACGAAGGGTTCCGCGCCATAACCGGCGAGCGCCTGGTCGGCGGCCCGGTGCGTCTCGAGGTCGGTCAGCACGGCGCGCTCGACCAGATTCCGCAACGCATCCCTGTCGTCGAGCAAAGACGCGGGGACGAGCGACTTGCTGTGAACGAGAGTGAGGCTGAGCAGCTCGCGGAGGACGACATGGGACGGGACGCGAAGCGGCGCCGCTTCCTGGACCTCCTGCAGCCGCCGCGCGAGTGGTCCGTCGAAGCCGAGGATGGAGTCGATCAGATCCTCAAAGCCGGCTGCGAACACCGCGTGTGCGGCGTAGATCGGGTGGAGCCGCCGCCCAGCTGGAGTGAGGTCGAGCATGCCGATGTCGTGCAGGTATGTCGCGAGCAGACCGTAGGCAACCAGGAACTCGAGCCGCTCCGGTGGGCGCCGTGAGATCAGCAGGCCGTTCGCCGTTTCGGCGAGATCGCGGTAGCAGGCAGCGACGTCGCGGACGTGGATCGGCCCGTGATCCGAGAAGAGCGCCGGGTGATTGATCGGGTCGGCGAGGAACAGTGGATCGTCGAGAAGTCTCTCGAGCTTGGCCGCGTGCGCGATCGGGCGCAGGTACCGCTCCTCCAGCGTGTCGAGCACCGCGGCGGGAACCGGCGCATCCCCCCGCACCTCGTCCAACACCATGGTGACGAGCCTAACCGTTCGGCGCGGCGACTTCCGCCGCGGCGGCGAAGGCGCGGTCAGGCGGAGGAGCGTGCGTGGTCGGCGGCCTACTTGCGGCCGCCGCGTGAGACGGTCGATCCGACCGACTATGTCTGGCGCAACGGAGAGCCGATTGGCCTGGCTGTGAACTTCACCGGGTTCGCGGACGAGGAGGTTGACTGGGCTGATCTCGAGGAGGAATGGGAGGAACTGTAGGACGTCGACTCCTAGGTCGATCCCGTCCACGTTTCGTCCACACGGACCGTCGAATCGGGTGTCCGGCGTGTCCACTCCTGTCGTACGCTGACCGGCCGCAACGCCTGTACTGGAGCGGGCTGCGTCCGCATTGACCACTCCTGTCCATCGGCGTCCCCAGCGGGGGAGTGTGGTTCGAGCCCAGTACCGCCCATTCTGGCTCGCTTGCCTGCGTCGATTTGGCTTAGGTAAGCGGCCCGAATGTGTCACAGGGTGCGGAAATGGGCACCCGGTGCTCCCCTCGAGATTCGCCCTCAGCGTCGCCGCTACTGCAAACGCGGCGCAGCGATCTGGGGGTCGATTACCGGCTGACGCGCTCGTCGTGGCCGAGGCGTCGCTGGGCCTACTGCGGCGAAGTGCCCCAGAACGAGAGCACGAGCAAGACGATCAGCGCGACGGTCACGGCTGCGCAGCAGAGATAGATGAGCGCCAGGAACTTCACCCACAAGGAGAGTAGGAGACCCTCGCGCTCGTTTGAGGCGTCGGCTAGCTGACGCGAAGGACGCGGTCCCGGCTCTAGCGGGGCCGTCCGGCCGCCGGGTCATCGTCGCCGAGTGCTCTCGGCGATCGGCCTCGCGCTCGACCTCGTCGGCGCTTTCGCCCTGACTGGCGTGTCCCCCGTCCTGTCAAGGCGGACGGCCCGCCGGAGCGGGCCTTCCCTGTGGTATCTGGTCTCGACTGGTGTTATGGGCCGCTGACGAAGCAGAAGCAGAATTCGTCGATGCCGCCGGAACCGTCGCCAGGAGCGAGAAAGTGCAGTCTGTCGACCATGTGGTTGTGGCCGCCGACAACGGATCGATAGATCCCCGTCCCCTCAATTACGTCGAGCTCGAAGGTTCCAACCAGGAAACGCCCGCCCGCTCCGTCGTCTTCGAAAACGAAATCGTTCCTCTGTGAACCGCATCGCAAATGAGCCTCCGGGGATGTGGTAGGCACACAACTCCCCGTCGAACTGCACGTAGAAGTTGCCGATCGCCTTGTTCAGGTTCGTGTTGCCCGGAGTTCCGCTGACGGGGTAGATCTTCGTTTTCGAGTACGAGCCATCCCTCAGGTCGACCGCGGACAGGCCGAGGTTCGGCCCGTGAACGACGGGCTGATACAGCCCCTTCAGCAGGACGACGAAGGGATCGGCGGGCGCAGCCTTCCCTTGCGCCCGTACCCGCCCTGGGAAGAGCAGCGGGGACGCAGCAACGAGCGCTGCGCCGATCGCCGTTCTCCGGTTGATCATGGCCTTGCTGTCCATCTCCTTCCTCCTTCCCCTGATACCCGACTCCGGATGGAGCAGGGTCACTGCTGCAGCGAGGAAAGAGGGCTTGGCGTCGCAAGGGCCACTGCAACGGTGGCTGGCTTGCCTCAGGGGGACGTATGGGCGCGACTCGACCCGCTGAACGGCTGACGCTACGCCCTTGTGCCAGATGTGTCAAACACTGCCGGCGCCGCGTCCATGTTGATCGGCTGGGGCGACGCGGTTTGGATCGGGCGAACAATCCTCTACTGGGACATCATGAAAGCGTTTTAACGCTCGGGCTCTACTCGCACTCCCGCTACACGACGCCCGGCCTCAGCCGGGAATCGGCTGACGTTGCGCGCGACGCGGCCCTCCGAATCGGGCCATCTCGACGAGCGACGCTCGAAGCGTCCCGCTGGCGACTCGGCTCGCCTAAACCCGGCCGCCAGCGTCGGTCGGCTTCGAGAGAACGTGCGCAACGAACGCAGCCGCAGCACCCACCAATATCCCGAGAACGAATGACCAGTTGACGGCAGCAGCGAAGGCCAGAGCGCAACCGTCGTCGGTGCATTCTTCGTCCCTCGGCCACAGAAGCGCGACGAACACGCCGAAAGTCAGAGCAAAGCTGGAAAGGGCCACCGCGAGAATCTTGAGTCTGCGACTTCGCATCCGACGAGATCATGGTCGATGCTGGACGAGCCAGGGCCCAGCGGTCAGGCTGCGAGCGTGGAGCTCGAGCTCGTTCGCGTCCGACTGCACGACCCGACCGGCGACGATCTCGGCACCTGCGAGCTTCCGGTCGGCTGGACGCTCGAGCACGGCGACGAGCTCGTCGACGAGCACGACCGGCTCGTGCGGGTCGTCGACGCTGTCGTGACTCGACCCCGACGCTGCGATCGCGGCGCTCGTGCGAGTCGAGCTCGGTGAGCTTCCGACGCCTGGGCGATGATCCGCGCGCCCGCTTTCGCCGGAACGCGGAGCGCGCCACGGGGGCGACGGCGGCGTGAGCGAGGTTAGGTGATGCGGCGCATGTGGCCTAGACTGGTCAGGCCTGGGTGCGGCGGGGGAAACTCCTGGTGCACTGCGGTCGGCGACCCCAAGCCCTTCCCCTCGTCGGCCCTTACTGAAGGCCCGGAGACTAACCTCCGCGCCTGGGCTTTCGCCCTTGCCGAAGGTGGGGACCGGCCTGACCTTTCGACCTGTGGTGCGGCGTGAGCGATCGGCTGCTCACCACATACGAGGTAGCGAAGGGAGACCGGAGGCGCTCTCCCCGACGCGCTCCAGCTTTCCTTGGGCTCCACCTACGGCGCGCTCGCTCCAGCGTCGCCCCCGGCTCTGCCCCCAGTCTCCCTTCCCTGGGTCAGATCGTAGGAGCGCTCACTGGCTTTGTAAATGGTGTCACCGTAAGCGCAAGAAATGCCCCCGCTGCGCGTCTTCATAGGTGGGGAAGGGAACGAGAACAAGGCGGTCACCCGGTTCTGCCGGGTGGCCGCCTCCTCGACTAGACGAGCCCCTCCCGCTTGCGCCGCTCGTGCTCCCGCACGAGCACCCCGCGGAGCTCGGCGAGCCCATCCGGGCAATCCTGGAGCGCTCAGCGCGCGTCACGCGCGTGCGAAGTGCCGTGACCTCAACCTCCGGCGTGCGGGCGAGCTGTTCGGAAGGCGTAACAGCTCGCCCGCCAGGGGGCCTCGGGGGAGCCGTCTACGCGGCCTGCCAGAGGCTGAAGGGGTTCTCTTCGGTGTCCAGGCACTGGACGTGCTCACGCGCTGACGCGGCAGGCCGCGCACTGGGCCGTCCTAGCCCGCGTCAGCCGGAGGCGTTGCGTCGAGCCCGCTCGGCGCCTGTGCAGCTCAGCCGCTCCACGCCGGGGACGGGATTCAGCTCTACCCCTCCGCGTCGAACGTCACTGTCGCGCAGGACACGGTGGTCGGCTCCGAGTTGCGGCCGGACAAAGTTCAGAGTCGCCGCCTCGAGCCCGGCCGTGGACTCGGATCGGGCCGCGGACGGAAGGTCATCGCTTGCCGTCGATTGGACGCTGCCAGATCGACATGGCTTCGTTGCCGGCCTCGTCCCAGCCGCGGATGCACGCCCGCGCCGGGTACTGGCGGGAGGGGATGCGGAACGGGACTCGCAAGTAGGGGCGGTATGCCGCCGGGTCAGCGCAATTCGTGGTCGCCAACGGCCCGACCTTGATCTCGAAGTACGCGTGCTCGGGGAGATTGAACACCGGTTCGAGGAACGAGCTTCCCGGCCGCTCAGTGACGCGGACCCTTAGGCGGCGCGTGGGTCGCGTCCGGTCGACGTAGCGCACGACCGTGGTCGCCTTGCCGAGCGGCTGCCACCCATAGTCGAGCTCGGTGCCTGGGCCGGCGAGGATGCAGAGCACCCAGCGCCCACCCTCGCGCGGCAGGGGCGCGTCGTAGGTGGGCGCGTCCGCGAGCACGACCGGCGCGCCGTAGCCGTCGCTCGTCCGGCAGTCGGTCGTGCCGGCCTCGCCGACCTTCGTCCGGTAGTGGGTGAGCCCCCGTCCTCCCTCGAAGCGCACGTCCCAGGTGCTCTGCGGCCAGCGCGTGACCGGATCGAGCACGTCGGGATTGACGCCCACCGACGGAGCGATGGCCGTGAGCCAGCCGCGCGTCTCGAGCGGGCACGGTCCCCCGGGGCGGAACCGGCCGCTTCGCGTGAAGCAGGCGCGCAGGCTCGCGACCGGCATCGCGTAGGTGGTGTTCGGCCTCGGACGGAGGCTCTTGCCGCCGCGCACCTCGCAGGGACGGCCGGAGTAGCAGGCCGGAAGCCTCTCGCCTCGGAGGGTCGTGGTGTTGATCGTGCCGACCACGCTGCCGGTCCCGCGGTCGATCAGCGGCGAGCCCCAGCTCCCGCTCGCGATGCCCCGGCAGTTGCTCGGGATCGGGTCGTTCCAGAGCCAGGCTCCTTCGACGAGCCGCTTGATCCGCGGCCTGGTCTCGCAGCGCGAGCGCCGCAGCAACCGCTCCTTCCGCGGCACGCCCGCAATCGGGATGCCGACGGTCTCGACCTTGGCGCCCGTGCCGGGCGTTCCGGACGCGATCGGCAAGGGCCGGATCCCTCTCGCGCGGAGCGCAGCGAGCGGGCGGTCGAGCGCGAGCACGGTGAGGTCGGTGCCTTTCGCCGAGCTCCAGACGACGCGTTTCACGCCGACTCTCAGCCGGGCGCCCGGCGTGTCCACGAACCGCCCGAACTCGATCGTGACGCCGTCGACCGGCCTCGAGACGATCGTCTGCGACGGGCTCAGGCTCAGGCAGCGGCCGCTCGCGATCGCGTACGCCGGCGCGCGTGGCACGGTCGCGACCACCCACGCGGTGCACGTCCGCGGGCCGTCGAGCTGCCCGATACCGGTGTAGCGCGCGCTCTGGCCGCCGCGGTTGCGGAGCAGCTCGCTGCCCTCGGCCGAATTCGTCGGGCCGGTCTGCGCCGACGGAGCCGCGGCGACGACGAGCGCAACGCCCACGACCAGGCAGCCGACCCCCCTCGAGTGCACGTTCGGAGGGTACTCCTGGTGCCGTCGCGCGGCGACCCCCGACTCAGCGGTTCGAGCCACCGACGACGACCGCGCCTGCGGGCGGTGTCCCCAGGCTGGTCAGGCCCACGATCTCCTTCCCGAACGGGCATGAGGCTCAGCTCTTGAGGGGCCAGCGCGTGGACCAGCCGCCCTCAGGTGGATCGACTCCGACCTCCTGGTCGAAGATGCCGGCGCACTTCGCGACGCAGACCTGGCAGATGATCAGTCCCGCGTCGTTCGCGACGACGCGCACCTCACGGTTGTGGCGGCCGCAGAACGAGCAGATGACGTCGCTGAAGTGGGACGGGTCCTGCACGGCCATCGTCGCAGGAGATTACGGCAGCTGCAGGCGGTAGATGTTGAGCACGCCCTGGGCGCGGCCGTCTGCGTCGCGTACCTCGCCGATCCCGCGCGCTCCTGCGAAGTCGCCGGTCCCGCCGACGATCCGAATGTCCGGCTCGCGTCGTGCCCGTGACCTGGGCGTCCCGCGGATCGTGCCTCCCGGGAGCTTCACGGTGACCCTCATTCTGATCCGGACCGGGCTCAGCGAGACGATCGTGTAGGTCGCGACGTCGCTGCCGACCGTTTGCGCCCTTGGCTCGTTCGAACTGGCGGACGGCGTTGCGCAGGATCGACTCTCTCCCGCACGACGTCTCCCTTGTTCGGCTTCGCCCTTCGGCGCGCGGTCGACGATCAGGCGCGAGTTGACCGTCGACGAGACCAGCCGGATCGTCCGCGTTGCGGAGTCGGTGCTGCTGCGCGGCCTGGGCCGGGAGCGCCAGCAACGCGACGCCGAGCGACGATGGCGAGTGTCCACCTCATGTCGCCGAATCTACCGCCGCTCAGCGCGGCATCTTCGACGTGTCGACGACCTCGAACGCCGACCCCGGGACGTTGTGGAGCGCGTGCAGCTGGTCGTTCGACCAGCGCGGGTCCGGGGCGCCCGAGATGTACCAGTCCGAGCCGTTGTCGGCGACGATCATTCCGTACTCCTTGAGCGCCCGGAGCACGACGCGGGCCTGGCGCGGGAAGCGGGAGATCTTGTAGCCCTTCTTCAGCCGGAGCCGCTGTCCCATGGGCGGCAAGTTCGGCGAAGTGGCGGAGCTCGCGAAGTGCCGAGCCGGCCACACGTAGGCGCGGCGCGTCTGCGAGACCGTGAAGCGGAGCGCGTGGTCGATCCGCCCGCGCCTGACCTCGTCGTAGCGCGCGAGGCCGGGGAGGATCGGGAGACCGGCGGCGTCCGCGGACGTCCAGCCCTTCGGCCGTAGCGCGTTCGAGTTGAGGCTCCAGATCGCGCCCGAGCCGGCGTGCCAGCGGCCGCTCCGGCGCTCGAGCGCGAAGAGCTCGTAGAGCTTGCAGGCGTCACGATCGACGAGGATCGCGTGCCGGTCGCTGCCGCCTTCGATCTTGACGTTGGCGGGGATCGGGTACGGCCCGCGGTCGCTCTCGGGCGCGTACTCGAAGGAAACGCGTGTGCGCGGCGTCCCCGTGTCGACGACGGTGATCGGGATGCCGATCCTGTTTCCCTCCCAGAGCCCGGAGCCGAAGTCGGCATGCACGTGGTCGTTCACGCCGATCGAGGCGACGATCGCAGTCGAGTTGGCGGCGACCGGCAGCTTGTCGACCCGCTGGTTCCACGGGTTCGAGGCGGGGAAGACCTGGCAGCCGGGCGCTTGCGGCAGGCGTGCAGCCGACGTCGCGCCGGCGAGCGTCAGGGTCGCGACGGCGAGCAGGGTGAGGAGGCCGCGCACACGGGTAGTGTCGGCTGCGCGGCTCTCCGACGCCACCCTCGAACGAGGCGCGCGACCCTCGGTAGCCTCCCGGCCGTGAGGATCCGCGCCGCCGTGCTGGAGGAGTTCGGGCAGCCGCTCTCCGTCCAGGAGGTCGACCTCGCCGAGCCGAAGGCAGGCGAGGCGCTCGTCCGGCTCGTCGCGTGCGGCGTCTGCCACACGGATCTCTACACGGCGTCCGGCGCCGATCCCAGCGGGTACGCGCCGTGCGTCCTCGGCCACGAGGGCGCGGGAGTGGTCGAGGCGATCGGAGAAGGTGTCTCCTCGCTCGCGGTCGGCGACCACGTCGTCACCCTGTTCGCGCCCGAGTGCGGCGAGTGCGTCCACTGCCGGAGCGGGAGGACGAACCGGTGCGTCGCGATCCGCGACCAGCAGGGGCTCGGCTATCTCCCCGACGGGACGACGCGCCTGTCGCGCGGCGGCGACGAGCTGCGCCACTTCATGGGCACCTCGACCTTCGCGGAGTACGCGGTCCTCCCGGAGATCGCGCTCGCGCGCGTTTCCCGCGACGCGTCGCTCGAGGGTTGCGCGCCGTTCGCCTGCGGGCTCTCGACCGGCATCGGCGCAGCGCTCTACACCGCGCAGGTGGCGCCCGGATCGACCTGCGTCGTCTTCGGCTGCGGCCTCGTCGGTCTCGGCGCCGTGATCGGTGCGCGGCTCGCAGGGGCGGAGCGGATCATCGCGATCGACCTCTCCGAGGAGCGGCTCGCGCAGGCTCGGCACCACGGCGCGACCGAGACGCGCGTCGCCGCGGACGACTCCGTCGACTGGATCCGCGACGAGACCGGCGGCTTCGGCGCTGACTACACGTTCGAGGCCACGGGCAACGTCCAGGTCATGCGCCAGGCCGTGGAGTCGGCGCGCGAGGCCTGGGGTCTCGCGACGATGATCGGCGTCGCCGGCAAGGGCGAGACGCTCGACATCGTCCCCCGCTTCCTCATCACCGGCCGCCGCGTAACGGGCTCGTCCTTCGGAGGCGTGAGAGGCCGGACGCAGGTGCCGCAGCTCGTCGACCGCTGGCTCGCGGGCGAGATCGACGTCGAGTCGCTCCTCTCGCACCGGCTGACGCTCGACGAGGTGAACCGCGGCTTCGAGCTGATGGAGGAGCAGGACGGAATCCGCAGCCTGATCTTGTTCGATTAGGGCAGCGCAACCGGGCCGCGCGGGGCCGCGCGGGCCGGGCATGCCCGGCGCCCTACGCGTTTCATGCGGGCGGTCTGCGACGAGAGGGTGGGTGTAGGTGCGAGGCATGCCTCGCACGCGGGAGCCACATTTCATGGACATCGCGTGCGCTACCGGGTAACGGCCGAGGCTCCCCGTACACTCGTGCGTCGTGTCACAGCCCGAGGAGGTCTCGCTGCCGCGCTCGCCGTTCTCGGTTTTCCTCCCAGCTCTTGCGGTCGTGGCTCTCGCGGCCGTGGCCGCCCTCGCCTCCCCACAGGCCGCCCTCGCCGAGATCGAGGGCCCGTGCCAGGCGACCGTCGCCGGCCAGAACGTCGCCACCCGCGACACGAGCGCGACGGGCGAGCCGATCAAGGTTCGCGAGAAGGCGCGCGTCCCGGTGACGATGAGCTCCCAGCAGCCGATCACGAACCTCACGGTCGAGATCGAGTTCGCAGGCCTGAGCTGGGAAGTGCACGACGCGCCGACGGAGGGCACCTCGTGGGCGAGGACCGTGGACGTGGGCGACTACTCGAAGTACGGCGTCGGCCTGTACAAGGTCGTCGGCACGAGCAGCGGACAGGGCTTCTCCTGCACGGGCTCGGCGCTCATCGAGGTCGACGGCAGTCCGCTGACCACGGTGGCGGGGCTCGTCGGGCTCGGGCTGGCGGTCGTCGGCGGGCTCGGCGTGCTCTGGGTCGCGCTCCGCGGCCCCGGCGGCGCGCCGGCGTGGGGCATCGTCCTCGGGCTGCTCCTCGGCGCCGGGGTCGGCGTCCTGCTCCAGCAGTTCTCGATCCTCTATCCGACGATGATCGTCGCCGTCATCGCGCTCGGCGGTGGCGCTGCGCTCGGGTTGCTCATGGGTCTCTTCGGGCGGCGCGGCGCCCCGAGGTACTGACATCGCGATTTGACGCAATGTGCAGGCGGTGAGTAGCCTGGTGCGCGGTCATGCGGCTGTCCATACGTATCGGTCTCGTCATTGCGGCTGCGGCGCTCGTGGTCGTCCTTCCGACCGCTGCGGGAGCTCTTCCCCAGGGTGCAGGGTCGGCGTCCGCAGCGCTGGCGAACACCCAGACGTACATGGACTCGACAGGCGAGAATCCCGCGTCGCCCGACATCGGCCAGATCGTCGTCTCGAACACGGACGCCGGGATGATCTCCTTCCGGTTCGGCATCGCGAACCGGCCGCAGCTGGGGCAGGACATGGTGATGCTCCTGTGGGTCGACTCGGACAACAACCCCGCGACGGGCGCGCCCGGTCCAGAGGATCCTCCGGGCAGCGACTACGTCTTCGAGCTCGTCCGGGGCGAGATCTTCCTCTACCGCTGGGACGGCACCGGCTTCACGCGCAGGTTCGGTGACCCCTCGTCGGTCACGCTGACGTACGCGTACGCGAGCGGGAACCTGACGGTGCGCATCTCGTCGAGCGAGCTCGGCAACACGAGGCGGCTGAGGTTCTACGTGCTCCTGGTCGGCGGCATCGCCTACGACCCGGTCACGCAGGAGCCCTTCTGCCCGTCGCCGCCGTGTCCCTCGGACGACGCTCCGGGAGGCGGCGCCGGCCTCTACCCGTACCAGGTCCTCCTCGCGAAGCCCTCGCTCGTCGTCCGGAGGCTCGTGACGACCCCGAGGGCTCCCGTCGCAGGGAAGCAGTTCACGATGAAGGTGACCGCTGCGAGATCGGACACGAACGCCGTGATCAGGAACGGCCGCGTCACGTGCGTCGGCCGGGCCGGGAGCGCACGGCTGAAGGCCAAGGTCGCGCGGGTCGTCCGCGGGGCCGTCACCTGCACGTGGCTCATTCCGGCGAACGCGAAGGGGAAGACCTTCAGGGGGACTGCGACCGTCCGGTTCGAAGGCCTCAACGCCACGAGGAGCTTCTCGGCGAGGATTCGCTAGACCGGGTCTGTGTACCGACTCGTACCTCTCGTCTGCCTCGTAGCGGTCGTCGCCTTCTCCGGTAGCGCTGCCGGCGCGGGCGATCCCGTGATCGAGCGGCTGCGTGACGACAGCTTCCCGCGGCTGCGGCAGGTCGAGCACCCGGCGCGGCCGGTCTCGACTCCAGCCCAGGTGCAGACGCGGGTGATCGTCACGCTCGACGATCCGCCGCTCGCTGCCGCGGCTCCGCGCAACGCGTTCACGACCACGGGCCCGGTCCGGAGGCTGAACGTCCAGAGCACCTTCGCGCGCACCTACATGTCGAAGCTCCAGGTCCAGCAGCAGCGGGCGATCTCGAGCCTGCACAAGCTCCTGCCGGAGGCGAAGGTCTCGCTCCGCTACCGCGTGCTCCTGAACGGTTTCGCGGTCAGCCTGCCGTACGCGAAGCTCCCGAAGCTCCTCTCGGCGCGCTTCGCGGAGAGGGTGTACCCGAGCTACACGTACACGCAGACGATGAACAAGGGCCCCGCGGTCATCGGGGCGCCGCAGTTCGCCGCCGCCACCGGCGCGAAGGGCGAGGGCATCAGGATCGCGATCGTCGACGACGGCGTCGACCAGGAGCACCCGTACCTGTCGTCGGCCGGGTTCGCGTATCCGCCCGGGTTCCCGAAGGGGAACGCCGGCGGCACGACGCCGAAGGTCATCGTCGCGCGGGGCTTCGCGGGCACGGGCGCGTCGAGCGCGCCACTCGACCGGGAGCTGTCGTTCCACGGGACCTTCGTCGCTGGCGTCATCGCGGGAGCGGAGGGCACGAACGCGCCGGCCGGAGTCCGCGGGTTCTGCTCGGAGGAGAACGGCGGCTGCCATCCCGCGGTGAGCGGCCTGAGCGGCGTCGCGCCCCGCGCGCAGATCGGGAACTACCGCGTGTTCAACGTCCCGCTTCCGCTCGGAGGCTGCTGCTCGGGCTCGACGCCCGAGATCGTCAAGGCCTTCGAGGCCGCCGTCGCCGACGGGATGCAGGTCATCAACTTCTCGGGCGGCAGCGCGCAGGCGGACCCGCGGACGGACGCGATGATGGAGACGGTCGCGAACGTCGTGCGCGCGGGCGTCGTCCCGGTCATCTCGGCCGGAAACGACCGTGACTTCTTCGGGCTCGGCACGGCGGGCGCGCCTGCGACCGCGCCGGACGCGATCAGCGTCGGCGCCACGACGAACTCGCACGTCTTCGACGCGTCGCTCGCGGTCGTCTCTCCGGCGGTGTCGTTCGGCCGGATCCCGTTCGTGCCGTCGGGCACGGTTCCGCCGAACTGGACCACGAACAACCAGCGGCTCGTCGACGTCGGCGCGTTCCCCGGTGTGAGCAGGCTCCTCTGCGGCGACGGCGCAGCGCTACCCGCGAACTCACTCGCGGGAGCGATCGCGCTCGTCGACCGGGGCGGCTGCCCGTTCGACGGGAAGCTCGCCCGGGCTCGTGCGGCAGGCGCCGTCGGCATGGTCGTGGTCGAGAACCGTGCGGGCGATCCCGGGTTCGCGCTCTTCTCCGGCACCGGTGGCACGATCTCGGACCTCGACGGCGACCGGCTCCGGTCCGCGGCAGCGGGTGCGGGTGGCTCCGTCCAGGTGCGCTTCACACGCGACCTGCTCGAGGTCGACACGACGTGGGCCGGCGTCCCCACGAGCTTCTCCGCGGGCGGTCTGACCCCGTTCGGCCATCAGCTCAAGCCCGACGTGAGCGCTCCCGGCGCGAACATCATCTCCTCGACGCTGCCCGAGAACGCCGGCGACCAGTTCGCGATCTCCGCGGGGACGAGCTTCTCCGCGCCGCACGTCGCCGGCGCCGCGGCGGTGCTCCTACAGCGCCACCCGACCTGGACGCCGCAGCAGGTGAAGTCGGCGTTGATGTCCACCGCCGGCCCGGCGTTCGCGAACTCGACGCGGAGCGCGGAGGCGTCGGTGCTCGTCCAGGGAGCCGGCCTCGTGAACGTCTCGTCGGCCGACAACCCGCTCCTCTTCACGCATCCGCAGTCGCTCTCGTTCGGCTACCTCGACGTCAACGCGGGCGCCGCCAGCCGGGCCATCGCGGTGACCGTGAGCGATGCCGGAGGCGGCTCCGGAGCCTGGACCGCCGAGGTCCAGCCGCAGGTGGCGTCCACCGGGGCGACCGTCTCCGTGGCGCCCTTCGCGCTCGGGCCCGGCGGCACGGTCGTCGTCCAGATGTCGGCGCAGGCCGCCGCAGGATCGCCGCAGGGGGACAACTTCGGCTTCGTCCTCCTGCGCCGCGGCGCCGACGTGCGGCGGATCCCGTATGCGTTCTCGGTCACGCGGCCGCAGCTCGGAAACGCGCAGGTCGTCCCGCTCCGGCGCTCGCAGACCGGCACCACGCGGACGGGCGCGAACCACGCGAGCGTCTACCGCTGGCCGACCTCGCCGTTCGCGATCCTCGGCCTCTTCGGCGTCGACCCGTCCGTCAACGACGACGGCGCCGAGAAGGTGTACTCGATCGACATCCCGGCCCAGGCGGTCAACGCGGGAGTCGTCGTCACGCGCCCGGCGATCAAGATCAACGCCTCGACGATCTCGCTGCTGAGCTCGAACGCGCCGATCCATCCCTGGTTCCTGAGCTCGCTCGACGAGAACGACGTCACGGGGTACGCGGGGATCCCGGTGAACTCGAACAACCTCATGCCGGACTTCCTCTTCAACGTCGGCGCGGCGGGGGCGGTCTTCGTGCCGCCCGGGCGCTACTACGTCTCGGTCGACTCGGGCCGCGACCCCTTCAACGGGCGCTCGCTCGCGGGCTCGTACACGCTGCGCTCGTGGGTGAACGACGTTCGCCCGCCGACGGTCCAGTTCATCTCGAAGCGCGTCTCCTCCGGGCGCCCGACGATCGTCGCGAAGGTGACCGACGCCGCCTCGGGCGTCGACCCGCTGTCGATGCTCCTGCTGTTCGGCCGTGGGCTGCAGCTCGGTGCGATCTCGTTCGACCCGGCGACGGGCATCGCGGTCTTCGCGCTCCCGCGCGACGTGCCCTCGATCGCGCCGGGGCCGGAGTTCATGCGCGTCTTCGCCTCCGACTTCCAGGAGACGAAGAACATCCACACCGAGGGCGTGAACCCGATGCCGAACTCGCGCTTCGGCGGCAGCCGCCTGTCGGTGGTCGCGCGTCCGACGGTCACTTGGATCCTTCCGAACAAGGGCTCGTGCCTCGCGCGGCCGCGCGCGCAGCTGCAGGTCGTCGCGGGCTCGAACGCGACCATCTCGTCGCTCGGCTTCTTCGACGGCAAGCGCCAGATCGCGCGCGTGCGCAAGAACGTCGCCGGCGTCTACACGTTCAACTGGAGGACGGCCGGGAAGCGGCGCGGAAAGCACGCGCTGACGGCCGTCGTCTCGGACACGCGCGGGCGCGAGGCCGAGACGGCGCGCACGGTCCGGATCTGCGGCCGCTGACGGCCGCGACCCACTTCGGGAAGCTTCTGCCCGAGGGAGGGACGATCGGCGTCGCCGCGGCCGCGAGCCCGTACGACAGCCGGTCGGAGGTCCTGCGCGGCGTCGAGTGGTGGGAGGCGCGCGGGTACCGCGTGAAGCTGGGCGAGGCGGTCTGGGAGCGCGACGACTACGTCGCCGGAGACCCGCGCCGGCGCGCGGACGACCTGAACGCGCTCTTCGCCGATCCCGAGGTGGACGTCGTGCAGGCGCTCCAGGGCGGGTTCGGGTCGGCGCAGACGATCCCGTACCTCGACTTCGACGTCGTCGCGGAGAACCCGAAGGCGCTCGTCGGATATTCGGACCTCACCGCGCTCCACGTCGCGTTGCGCCAGAAGGCGGGCCTCGCGACGGTCTACGGCAACGGCCTCCTGGGTGTCGGCAGCCCCGAGACGACGTCGTTCTCGAAGGACCGCCTGCTCGAGGTGCTCACGGGCGGCGGCGCGGGCGAAGTGCCTGCGAACCCGGACGACCCGTGGGTGCGGTCGATCCGCGGCGGGAAGGTGACCGCGCCGCTCGTCGGCGGGTGCCTCTGGCTCCTGATGCAGACGATGGGCACGCCGTGGGAGGTCGACCTCGAGGGCTCGATCCTCTTCTTCGAGGACACGCACTGCCCGCCGTACTACGTCGACGGCCAGCTCGTGCAGCTCCAGCAGGCGGGCAAGCTCGACGACGTCGCCGGCGTGGTCGTGGGGGAGATGAACAAGTGCGACTGGGGAGACCTGCGACCGGTGTCCGACTGGGCTCGGTCACGCTCGATCGAGGACGTGCTCGAGGAGCGCCTCGAGCCGCTCGGGGTGCCGGTGCTCTACGGCCTTCCGCTGGGGCACGGGAAGCACCTCGCAGCGCTCCCGCTCGGCGTCCGGTGCACGCTCGACGCCGACGCGAGGACGCTCACGGTCGACGAGCCGGCGCTTCGCTAGCTCGGTCGCGGTCCTCGTCCTCCTCGTCGTGGACGAAGAGGCCGCGGAGGAAGCCGATGATCTTCATGCGCGCGGGCGGCCCGGGCGGCCCCGGCCCTTGCGACCACGCGTACGCGAACTCGGCGCCGAAGAGGAGGATCAGCGCGACGACGTAGACGAAGAAGAGGAACGTCATCACGCCCGCGAGCGACCCGTAGATGACGTTGTAGCGGGAGAAGTCGGCGAACAGGATCGCGAGGACCTTCGACGCTCCCCAGATGCCGAACGCAGTCACGATCGCGCCGGCGAGCGCGGCGGGCCGCCGGAGGCGTCCGGCCGGGACATAGCGATAGAGGAGGAGCGTCGTCACGCCGATCACGACGAGCTGGACGACGTCTCGAAGCAGGAAGAGGGACGGCGTGTCGATGCCCACCCCGAGCCACTCGGTGAAGTCCTCGAGCAGCCGGACGAGGAACGCGCCGACGATCGATGCACCGACGACGAGGAGCACGAGCATCCCGACGACCCCGACGAGGATGAAGTCGACGAGCTTCGCGTGCGCGGCTGGGCGACCGCGATCGACCTTGAGCGCCGCCTCGAGCCCGATGCGGATCGACGCCATCATCCCCGACGCTCCCCAGAGGAGCGCCACCAGAGAGATGAGGCCGATCGCGGAGAGCGGGCTCGCGATCCCCTCGATCGACTGCTCGACGTCGGCCTGACCCTCCTCGGAGACGGGGAGGATGTCGATGAGCTCGTCGATCACCTCCTGGCGGAGGTCGTCGTCCTGGAGGATCAGGCCGAAGATCGAGACGAGGACGATCGTCAGCGGGAAGAGCGAGAAGAGGACGCGGTACGCGATCGAGGCGGCGTACTGCGGGCACTTGTCGCGGAAGAGATCCTCGAACGCGCGCGGGAGCGCGTTCACGACGCCGCGCGCCACGTCGAACGGGCCGCGGAGGAGACGGGTGATCCGGTCGGGCGGCTCCACGGCCTCGGTCTCGGCCATCACGTGAGTCTACGGCGGGTCGCCGGATGTCAGTCATCCCCGGACGGCAGACTTACGGCCCGTGCCTGTATCTCTGCCCCGGGGGAACGCCGCCGCTCGCATCGTCGACTCCGCTCCGTTCACGGCGATCGTGGTCGGGACGATCGCCGTCAACGCGGTCGTGCTCGGCCTCCAGACCTACGAGGAGCTCGATGACCGCTGGGGCTCGCTGCTGCTCGCGATCAACGCGGCCTGTGTCGCCGTGTTCATCGTGGAGCTCTGCATCCGCATCGCCTCGTACTGGCCCACGCCGTTGCAGTTCTTCCGGAACGGGTGGAACATCTTCGACTTCGTCGTCATCGGCGCCACGTTCGTTCCCGGGGTCCAGGGGAGCTCGACGCTGCTCCGCCTCCTGCGGCTGCTCCGCGTCGTCCGCATCGTGCGTGTGCTCCCCGACCTGCGCGTCCTGCTGCTCGGCGTCTGGCGGAGCGTGCCGCCGCTCGCGTCGATCACGGCCGTGACCGCGATGATCCTCTTCGTCTACGGGATGGTCGGCTGGATCCTGTTCGCCGACGAGCTCCCCGAGCAGTGGGGGAACATCGGCCGGGCGATGCTCACGCTCTTCGTGATGCTCACGCTCGAGAACTGGCCCGACGTACATGGAGGAAGCGATGGCGGTCCACTCGTGGGCGTGGATCTACTTCGTCAGCTTCATCCTCGTGGCCGCCTTCATCGTCCTGAACGTGCTCATCGGGATCGTGCTGAACTCGATGGAGGAGGCGCGGGAGCTGGAGCGGCGCCAGGCGATCCGGGACGCGCACAAGGACCGCGTGCGGCCGGGCGTCATCGATCCCGAGGCGCACGCGCACGTCGTCGAGCGCATCGCGATCCTGCGCAGCTCGCTCGACGACCTCGAGCTCGAGCTCGCGCTCGACAGCGCTCCTCGGAACGACTAGCCGTCGGGCTCGCGCAGCTCGCGGAGGACGTAGACCGTCACTGGGTCCTTCTTCCCCTTGACGTGACGCTGCGGGAGCGGCTCGACGACGGCTCCGGTTCCGAGTCTCCGGAACGTCTCCTCGGCGATGAGGACCTCGTCGACGGGCGCCTCCGCCTGGATCCGCGCGGCGAGGTTCACGACGTCGCCCACGATGCCGTGCTTGCGGTGCCCGGTCGGGCCTCCCACGACGCCTGCATGCACCTCGCCGCTCGCGACGCCCGCGCGGAACCGAGGCCAGTCGGCGTGGCCGGACGCGACCTCGCGGGCCGCCTCCTGAAGCAGGAGCCCGGCTCGAGCCGCACGCAGCGCGTGCTCCGGATCGTCCTCCTTCCCGCCGAACACCACCATCAGCTCGTCGCCGACGATCTGGTGCACCTCGCCGCCCGCGCTCTGCATCAGCGGGATGATTCGCTCGAAGTACGCGTTCAGCATCGCCGCGACCTCCTCGGGATCGTGGCGCTCGGTGAACGTCGTGAAGCCCTCGAGGTCGGCGAAGACGACGCTCACGTCCCTCGCGCCGGCGAGCGTCTCGTCGAGGTAGAGGGGGCTGAAGCGCTCCTCGTGCCACTCCGTCCGCGCCGCCTGCCCGATGACGAGGAAGGCGCCGAGCATGAGGATGTGCCACTCCCACCACGACGAGCTGCCAGTTCGTCGCCCACGCGATCGCAACCATGGCCTCCGCAAGGAACGCGAACGCAAGCGTGAACGCGAACACGAAGCGGGCGCGCCGGCGCCGGTAGATCCGGATGAAGCCGAGCGCCGCGAGCCCGTACAGCGCGAGGCCGATGGCGGCCAGCACCGTCTGCCAGCCGTCGAGCTCCTCCGCGCCGAGCGCGGCATCGAGCGGCGGCAGCTCCGCGAGCGAGACGACCGCCCAAACGGCCATCAACGCGAAGAGCCCGCCGAGCAGGAGGCTGGCGTGCCGGACGAGGCTCTGCGCGCGTACGTACCCGAGCTCGAGCGACGAGAGCGCCGCGAAGACGCCGGCGACCACGAGCCCGACCGGCGTCGCGAGCTCGAAGCCGGCGTTCGGCCCGAGCAGCACGGTGGGGGTCGCGAGCGCGTGCAGGCCGAGAAAGCCGGAGCTCGCGATGAACGCGAGCGAGATCAGCAGGAGGCGCGCGTCGCGCCGCCGGCGGGCTGCGACGCTGACTGCCCAACCGAGCGCCGTCGCGAGAGCCGCCGCGCCGAGCACGAGCCAGAAGTGCGCCTGCTGGTTCTCCCACGTGATGTCGACCGCGGGGCGCGCGAGCAGGATCGCGAGGAGCACGAGCGGCGCGGCGACGACGGCGGCCAACGCGCCAACGCTGATTCGCTCGATCCCGCCCAACCTCACGTCGTTTTAGGCTAAAGCCTCACCCGCGAGCATGTAACCTTGAGCGCGTGATGTTCCGGGACACATCTCGCTAGCACCCGGACGCCCCCTGCCTCTCTATTCTCCCGCGCCATGAAGGTCGTGCTTCCCGACTCGTCCGAGCTCGAGCTGCCCGACGGCGCCTCGGGCCTCGACGCTGCCCGCGCGATCGGCCCCAAGCTCGCCGAGCAGGCGGTGCTCGTGCGTGCGAACGGCTCGGTGCGCGACCTGCGGCTCCCGCTCGCAGACGGTGAGAAGATCCACTTCCTCACGACGCGCGACGGGCAGGACGAGGACGCGCTCGCGGTGCTCCGGCACTCGACCGCGCACCTGCTGGCCGAGGCGGTCATGAGGCTGCACCCCGGCGTGAAGATCGCGATCGGGCCGCCCGTCGCCGACGGCTTCTACTACGACTTCGAGTTCCCCGAGCCGATCTCGGAGAGCGACCTCGAGGCGATCGAGGAGGAGATGCGGCGCGAGATCGCGGAGGGCCGCTCGTGGGAGCGCGAGGAGCTCTCGCGCGAGGACGCGATCGCGCGCTTCGAGGCGGAGGGCCAGCCGTACAAGGTCGAGCTGGCGCGCGAAGCCGACGGTGTCATCTCGCTGTACACGCAAGGCGACTTCACCGACCTCTGCCGCGGGCCGCACCTCCAGGACGCCTCGCCGATCGCCGCTCTCAAGCTGACGAGCCTCGCCGGCGCGTACTGGCGCGGCGACGAGAGGAATACGCAGCTCACCAGGATCTACGGCACTGCGTTCTACTCGCAGAAGGACCTCGACGAGCACCTCGAGCGGCTCGAGCAGGCCCGCGCGCGGGACCATCGCCGCATCGGGCCGCAGCTCGACCTCTTCCACCTCGACGACCACTCGCCCGGCTCGCCGTTCTGGCATCCGAAGGGGATGGTGATCTGGAACGCGCTCGAGGACCTCCGCCGCCGCGAGAACCGCCGGCGCGGCTATCTCGAGGTGAAGACGCCGCTGCTCTACGACCTGCAGACGTACATCACGTCGGGCCACTACGAGAACTACGAGGAGAACATGTTCTTCGTGCGGACGCACGAGGGCGAGGAGCCGATGGCGCTCAAGCCCATGAACTGCCCCGGGCACATGCTCCTCTTCGGATCGCAGCTCCGCTCGTACCGCGACTTGCCGCTGCGCTACGCGGAGTCCTCGACGCTCCACCGCGACGAGCGGGGCGGGACGCTGCACGGCCTCCTGCGCGTGAAGCACATCACCCAGGACGACGCGCACGTCTTCGTCACCGAGGACCAGATCCAGGACGAGATCGACGGGATGATCGACTTCGTGCGCTACCTCTACGACCGCTTCGGCGTGACGCCGCGCGCCGAGCTGTCGACGCGGCCGGAGAAGCGCCTCGGCACCGACGAGCAGTGGGATCGCGCCGAGGCCGCCCTCGAGGCGGCGCTGAAGCGGCACGGGATGGAGTACGTGATCTCACCGGGCGAGGGCACGTTCTACGGGCCGAAGATCGACCTGCACATGACCGACGTCCTGGGCCGGAGCTGGCAGATGGGGACGATCCAGCTCGACTACCAGATGCCTGCCCAGTTCGGCCTCACGTACATGGGCCCGGACAACCGCGAGCACAGCCCGGTTGTCATTCACCGCGCGCTCCTCGGGTCGCTCGAGCGGTTCCTCGGGATCCTGATCGAGCACTACGCCGGCGACTTCCCGTTCTGGCTCGCGCCCGTGCAGGCGCGTGTCGTGCCCGTCGCCGAGACGCACCGGGCGGCTGCGGGGGCGCTCGCCGGCAGGTTCGTCGCCGAGGGGTTCCGCGCCGACGCCGACGAGCGCGACGAGACGCTCGGCAAGCGGATCCGCGACGCCGAGCTCGAGAAGGTCCCCTTCGTCGTCGTCTACGGCGACCGCGAGTCCGACGACGCGCTGGCGGTTCGTGAGCACGGGGGAGAGCAGGCGACGCTCTCGCTCGACGAGCTCCTCGGGCGGTTCCGCGACCTCGTCGCCGAGGCCGACCCGGCGTCCTGACGGCGACCCTGCGGTGCGGCTCGTCGAGGGCGTGGAGACGAGCTCGCGGCCCCGAATTTGCGGAAGTTCGGAGGGGCACCCCGGCCCACCACCCACTGCGAGCATAACGAGGAAGTCCGAACGGGTGGGACACGGAGGCGTGCCAAGTGTGTGCCGATCATGGCCCTCGACGACCCGCCGTCCCCGCGGCCGAGGCAGCGTCGCCCTTGCTGGTACCATCCGCCGTCTGCAAGCAGGGGCGAACAGCTTCCTCACCTCCTCGGGCATGACCTGCGGAGGTTCAACCGAGCCGTTGGTTGGATGGAAGAAGCCGCTGCCTGCAGCGGTTTTGTCGTCTGCAAGGAGGGAAGCAAGAGCTTGGTGAAGGGCCTTTGAGACCGCGCCGTCGCCGGCCAACGATGGATCGGGTCGTTCCGCGCAAGCGGGACGAGCGCATCAACGAGGAGATCCGGGTGCCCCGTGTCCGCCTCGTGGACGAGAACGGGGGGCAGGTCGGGATCACCGACACGAAGGAGGCGCTCGAGTTCGCGATCAAGAAGGGCCTAGACCTCGTCGAGGTCGCAGCCGGCGCCGATCCGCCCGTGGCAAGGGTGATGGACTACTCGAAGTACCGCTACGAGCAGGAGCAGCGCGCGAAGCAGGCCCGCAAGCACCAGCAGCAGATCCACGTCAAGGAGATCAAGCTCAGGCCGAAGATCGGAGTCCACGACTACGAGACCAAGAAGGGGCACGTGGTGCGCTTTCTGGGTCAGCGGGCGAAGGTGAAGGTGACGATCATGTTCCGGGGGCGCGAGACGCTTCATCCGGAACGGGGTCGCGACCTCCTCATGAGGCTCGCGGAGGACGTCAAGGAGCTCGGTCTGATCGAGCAGCAGCCGATCCTCGACGGACGCAACATGGTCATGGTTCTGGCGCCGACGAAGAACGTAGGAGCGAAGTCTGATGCCGAAGATGAAGACGTCAAAGGGAGCGAAGAAGCGGTTCAAGGTGACCGGGGCGGGAAAGATCCTGCGCCGGCACGCGATGAGGAGCCACAACCTCGAGAAGAAGTCGTCGAAGCGTAGGCGCGGCTTCCGCAAGAACTACGAGGTCGCCCCGAGCGATCGCAAGAGCGTCACGAAGCTCCTGAGAGGTGGTTGAGCCGTGCCCCGCGTGAAGCGAGCGGTCCACGCGCGCAAGAAGCGCGCGAAGGTGCTGAACGAGGCCAAGGGCTACTACGGGCGCAAGAAGTCGAGCTACAAGCTCGCAAAGGAGCAGGTCGAGCGCTCGCTCGTCTACGCCTACCGCGACCGGAAGGTCCGGAAGCGGACGTTCCGCTCGCTGTGGATCGTGAGGATCAACGCGGCCGCGCGCGCGAACGGCCTCTCGTACAACCGGTTCATGGCCGGTGTCCGGCTCGCAGGCATCGAGCTCGACCGCAAGTCGCTCGCCGACATCGCGATCTCCGACCCGCAGGCGTTCACCGCCGTCGCGGAGCGGGCGAAGGCGGCGCTCGAGGCTGCTCCCGAGCCTGCTCCCGGGCCGAAGAGTCCCAGCCCGCCTGATCAGGTCTCGCCAGAACGAGAAGCTCCGGCTCGTCCGGAAGCTCCTCTCCGCCCGCAAGCACCGTGACGAGACGGGCCTGTTCGCGGTCGAGAGCGAGGATCTCGTCGAGGCGGGCCTTGCTGCGGGGCTCGAGCCGGTCGAGCTGCTGACGGCCGGCGAGGACGTCCTGCCGGAGCTGCTCGGCGAGGTCTCGACGCTCGGGCATACGCCGCGCGTGATCGGGATCTTCCGTCGCGACGACCTGCCGGTCGGCACGCGCGACGTGACGCTCGCGCTCTGGCGCGTGTCGGATCCCGGGAACGTCGGCACGCTGATCCGGACGGCGGACGCGTTCGGGGCGGCCGTCTCGTTGTCGGCCGAGTGCGCGGACCCGCTCGGGCCGCGGGCGCTACGGGCGAGCGCGGGAGCGATCTTCAGGGTGCCGCTGGTGGATTGGTCGTCGCTGCGGGGGACGAAAGTGGCGCTCGCCGCCCACCGCGGACGACCGCTTGGTGAGCTCGAGCTCGGCCCGCCGCTGACCTTCCTGCTGGGCTCGGAGCGGGAGGGGCTTCCCGAGGATCTCGCGGCCGACGTCGAGGCGACGATCCCGCTCCCCGGCGAGGCCGAGTCGCTGAACGTCGCGGCCGCGGGCGCGATCGCGCTCTACGAGCTCTCGCGGCGCTCGGCCCGCTCGCGGCGCTGATCCATCTCGCGCAGACCGCGCTCGATTCGCTCCCGGAGACGCCGCGTCACGTCGTCGTAACGCGCCTGATCCGCAAGCCGCTCGTCACGGATCTTCTTCCTCGTCTCCTTGCTCGCCATCGTCCTCCTCCAACAGCGCCGCGATTCGTCGAAGCTCAGTCCTGATGTCAAAGAGTGCCTGAATGATGAGCGTGACATCCTCATCGGTGACCACGCCGTCAGGATGATGGTCCGGCTCGAGAGGCGCAAGATGGCCGCGCGAGACGGTCCGGGCTAGCCGAACCCGCCGCCTCCGCCGCCGCCTCCGCCACCGCCTCCGCCCGAGAAGCCCCCGCCTCCGCCTGCCCCGCCCGAGTTCGGTGGCGCCAGGGCGCTTCCGAAGCCGGCGGCGAGGTCGCCGATGGAGAGGCTCGTCGCGCCCGAGCCGAGGTCGCCGTTGCCGGAGATCCAGTAGATCGTGCTCGCCTCGTGCAGCGCCTCGGGCATGTGCAGCTGCGCGCCTTGGAGGACGCGGTCGGCGATTCCGAAGGCGATCCCGTACACGAGGTACCGCTCCCAGAGAGCGAGCGTCGCCGGCGGCGCCTCGTGCAGGCGCGGGAAGTCCGTGAGATAGCGGCGGAACGCCTCCCAGCGCTCGGCCTCCGCCTGGCCGGCGGGCGAGCGGCGGCGCCACAGCCGCCGCGCGCGAAAGAGCATGAGCGCGAGGATCACCGCGCCGACGAGGAGACAGCCGCCGACGGCCGCGAGCACGACGTCCGAGTAGCTCGGGTAGACCGGCCGCCAGCCGTCCCACGCGAGCCAGAGCAAGATCCCGCCGACGACGCCGAAGCCGACCGCGGCGCCGGCCAGCGGCAGCGCCCCCAGCGAGCGGAACCAACCGAGCTTCTCGACCTCGTCGTGGACTCCGCCCTTGAACGCCTCGAAGCGAGGAGCCATCGACGTCCGCTCCTCCTCGATTCGCTCGCGGAAGTGCGACAGCCGCTCGCTCCCGCCGTCGAGCACGCCGTCGACGACGTCGGCGACATCCCGCTCCCAGTGCCGAAGCTCCTGCTTCTCGCCGGCCGAGATCTCGAGGTCGGCGACCTCCTGTGTCCGCAGGCCGGCCCAGATCTTCCGCTCGGTCGTCACCGGCTCGGCCTTGTAGGCGCCGCGGCGGATGAGGTCGAAGAGCGTCGCCGTGAACTCGTACGACCCGGCCGTCCCGCCTTGCCGCAGCAGCGTCGGGACGAGCGCGGGCTCGGTCTCGCCCGGCGGCTCCTGCTCGTACTCGCGGTCGTATCCGGTACTCCGCTCGCGGCCGAAGAACCAGAAGACGAGCGCGAGGACGCCGAGCGCGGGCAGGATCGCGATCGCCGCCAGCACTCCGAGCGTGCGAAGCGGGTGCGCGATCCACTCGTCGATCCGCTCCCGGTCCTCCTCGAAGGACGCGGCGTCGTCCAGCTCCTCCTGGGTGATCTCCTCGAGCCCGGGGCCCTCCTCGACCCGCATCCCCGCTGTCGACGTGAACGCGCTGCGCGGGTAGAGCGTGCGGAGCTCGACGTACTGACGCGGAGGGATGTCGATCGCCCGCAGCAGCGCCCGCGGACCTGCGAGCGTCACGTCGCCGCGCACCCACACCGGATGTCCCCACGCGCGGACGACGTCGTCGGGCCCGGTCGTCGCCGCGGTGAGCGTCCCGAGCCGCTGCTCCCACTCGTCGCCCCAGACCTGCAGGTTCACGTCTACGACGTCGTCGTACCCGACGGCGAGGCCACGGAAGCGGTAGCGGATCGTGAACTTGCGCGCCTCGTCCGCCGCCTGGAAACGCCAGACGACGCGGATGCGGCCGCCGAGATCCTCGGTGCCGAACGTCCCGGCCGGGCCGCCGGGCTCGAGCTCTGTCGACGCGCCGGGGCGGTACGGGCGTCCTCCTTCGAGCACGGCGATCCCGGAGATGCGCTCGCCGTCGCGGTACGGGATCTCCCGGAAGCCGTACGTGAACGAGCCCGCGAAGGACACCGTGATCGCCTCCTCGACCGCGACCGTGCCGTCCCGTACGACCTGGACGCGGACGTCCGTCGTGACGAGGTCGTACGTCTGCGCGACCGCCGCCGGGACGACCGCGAGTGCGACAGCGGTCGCGAAGGCGACCGCTAGAAGTCGACGACCGGCGCCTCCCGTTGTGCCTCCTCCTCGACCTCGAAGAACTCCCTCACGTCAAAGCCGAAAGGCCCTGCGACGACGAGGCCGGGGAAGGTCTGGACCGCGTTGTTGAAGCTCAGCACCGAGTCGTTGTAGACCTGGCGCGACACCGCGATCCGGTTCTCGGTCTCGGCGAGCTCGGTCTGGAGCTGCCGGAAGTTCTCGTCCGCCTGGAGCTCGGGATACGCCTCGGCGACGGCGAACAGGCGGCCGAGGGCGGCGCCGAGGATGCCCTCCGCCTGCGCTGTCTCGGCAGGGGTCTGCGCCTGCTGGGCGCGTGCGCGCGCCTGCGTCACGGAGTCGAAGGTCTCGCGCTCGTGAGCGGCGTAGCCCTTGACCGTCTCGATGAGGTTCGGGATGAGGTCCCAGCGCCGCTTCAGCTGCACCTCGATCTGCGCCCAGGAGTTGTCGACGCGGTTCCGCAGCCGGACGAGCCGGTTGTAGAGGACGACGAGGAAGAGGGCGATCGCGACGACGATCGCGAGCAGGACGAGGAGCCAGATCACAGAGGCTCCGACTCTATGGATACGCTGCCGGAATGGCAACCGTGGTCGGTCTGTTCGTCTCTCCGGGACGCGGATCGGGCGTCTCCGAGTCGTGCGAGCGCGTGCTCGCCGTCGAGCGCCAGGGCATCGAGGGCTGCGCGCACGCGAACCCGCCCCGGCGCGAGGTGCTGCTCGTCTCGAAGGAGCATCTCGACGCTCTCGGCGTCGCCCCGGGCGCGATCCGCGAGAACGTGACCGTCGACGGCGCGGATGTCCACGACTGGGCCGTCGGTCAGCAGGTGCGAGTCGGCGACGCGCTGCTCGAGATCACGATGGTCTGCGACCCCTGCCACCGCATGGACGAGCTCCGCGACGGGCTCCGCGCCCAGCTCCACGACAAGCGCGGGATGCTCGCGCACGTCGTCGAAGGCGGCGAGATCGCGCTCGGGGATCCGATCGATCTCGTGGAAGCCCCGGCGTCGGTGGAGGTGTAGGGGCCGGGCACGCCCGGCCCGCGCGAGGCGTGGCCTCGCGCCTACGCCGCGTTGCGCCGCCGGCACACGAAGATCATGTCCTCCTCCCCGCCGTAGGGCCGCCGGTCGAACCAGCCGAGGAGCTCCTCCACCTCGAAGCCGGCCTTGTCCAGCAGCGACAGCCACTCGGGCGCGGAGAGCCAGTGCAGGCCGAAGGAGACCGTGTCCTCGCCGGAGCGTACGGAGAGCGTGAGCGTCCGCGAGCCCTCGTCCCAGACCGCGCGCTCGAAGATCCCGGGCTCCCGCTCGAGCCACCTGTCGTGGGTCTCGGCGATGTCCGCCTGACTCGGCGCAAAGACGTCGAAGACGAAGCTGCCGCCCGGCTCGAGCAGCGCGCGCGCCGCCCGCAGCGCCGCGAGCTTCTCGGGCTCGGTCTCCATGTGCAGGAGAGAGCGGAACGGGCAGATCGCGAGTGGCACGCGCTCGGGGACGGGCGGTTCGCGCAGATCGCCGACGCGCAGGTCGAGCCGGTCGGAGACTCCGGCCGCCTCCGCCCCTGCCCGCGCGATGGCGAGCATCTCCGGCGAGGAGTCGACGCCGATCACCGAGACCCCGGCGTGCGCGATCGGGATCGCGATCCGGCCCGTCCCGACTGCGAGCTCGACGATAGGGCCGCCGGCTTCGAGCGCGTGGTCGACGTAGAAGCCGACGTCCTCGACGACCGACCGGCTCCACGGGTCGTAGAACGCCGCTATCCGGTCGTACAGGTTCACGGCTTCGGCTTCCGCAACCCACACGAACTCGCGGCTGTCCTCGTCGAACGGGCGGCGGTCGAACCAGCCGTAGAGCGCCTCGGTCTCGAGCCCGGAGACGTCGAGGAGACCTTCCCACTCGGACCGCGTCAGCCACCATGCCGAGAAGCGACTGTCGTTCTGGCCCGTGATGTCGACGCGGCTGTCGGCCGGGAAGTAGTCGATCCGGATCCGGACCTGCTCGCCGCGCCACTCTCCGTCGTGGCCGGCGGCGACCCGGTGGTCGAAGACGAAGACGTTCCACGCGAAGCGGCCTCCGGGCCGGAGGGACGCCGCCACACGCTCGAAGAGCTCCCTACGCGCGTGCCAGGTCGGGAGGTGCAGCAGGCTGCGAAAGGGACAGATGACGAGGTCGGTCGGCTCGTCGAGCGAGAGCTCGCGCATGTCGCCCTGTCGGAGGTCGAGCTCGACCCCGGCGGCCGCGGCGCGCTCGCGTGCGATCGCGAGCATCGCGGGCGAGGAGTCGATCCCGATGACGCGCTTTCCGGTCTGAGCGATCGGGATCGCGACGCGGCCGGTTCCGACGGCGAGCTCCACCACCGGCCCGTCCGCCTCGCGCGCGAGGTCGACGTAGAAGCCGATGTCCTCGGTCATGTCGGCCGACCATTCGTCGTAGATGGCCGCGAAGGCGTCCCACTCGCTCACGCCGCGATTCAAGCAGCCGCGCCGGGACCACAAGTTGTCGGCGCGCACGACGCGCGCTACCCTCAGAGACGTGAAGGCGAGCACGCGCATCGCACTGTTTACGAGGCCCCGGGTCGGAACCGGGGCATCGGCGCGCGCCTAGCCTCTCGCCGTTCCTCCCGCGTTTCGTCCGGGGCTTCCCGTCCCGCACCCGCGCGCGAAAGGAGGAACGATGCACCGAATCGACGAGACCGACCCCGCTAGAGTCGCCGCCGTGGACCCGCAGGCGCTCGAGAAGGACGCGCTCGCCGCGCTCGCGGCCGCGACGACGCCCGAGGACGTCGAGCAGGTCCGCGTCGAGTACCTCGGGCGCAAGAGCGAGCTCAAGCTTGCGCTCCGCGACGTCCGCGACCGCGAGACGGGGATGACGCTGAACCAGCTCCGCGAACGCCTCGAGACGGCGATCGACGGCCGCGACGAGGAGCTCCAGCGGGCCGAGCTCGACCGCCGCCTGACCGAGGAACAGGTGGACGTGACGATGCCCGGCACGCGTGTCGAGCGCGGGCATCTGCACCTGATCACGCAGATCCGGCGCGAGGTCGAGGACATCTTCCTCGGGCTCGGGTACACGGTCGTGGACGGCCGTGAGGTGGAGACGACGCGGTACAACTTCGACGCCCTCAACTTCCCGCCGGGGCACCCGACGCGCTCCCCGCTACAGACGCTCTTCCTCGACGACGAGACCGTTCTCAGGACCGAGACGTCGCCGTCGCAGATCCGCACGATGGAGGCGCAGGAGCCGCCCGTCTACATCGTCTCGCTCGGACGCGTCTACCGCCGGGACACCCCGGACGCGACGCACACGCCGACTTTCCATCAGGTCGAAGGGCTCGTGGTCGACGAGGGGATCACGCTCGGCGACCTCCTGGGCACGCTCGACTACCTGCTGAAAGCGCTCTTCGGCGAGGACCGGCGGACGGATTTTCGGATCCACCACTTCCCCTTCACGGAGCCCTCGGTCGAGGCGCACGTGTCGTGTCACGTCTGTGAAGGCTCCGGCTGTCCCGTGTGCCGGCACTCGGGCTGGATCGAGGTCGGCGGCTCGGGCATGGTCGACCCGAACCTGTTCGAGTTCGTCGGCTACGACCCCGAGCGGTACACGGGGTTCGCGTTCGGGTGGGGTCTCGAGCGCATCGCGGTGCTCCGGCACGGGATTCCCGACCTGCGCGAGCTCTGGCGCAACGACCCGCGACTGCTCGGACAGTTCTGATGCACGCGCCGCTCTCCTGGCTCCGCGAGTACGTGACGACCGACGCATCGGCGGAGGAGATCAAGCGCCGGCTCGAGATCTCGTCCGCCGAGGTCGAGCGGATCCTCGACGTCGGCGTCCCCGACGTCGACGGCAACCTCGGCCGGTTCCTCGTCGGGACCGTGCTCGAGGTGGAGTCGCACCCGAATGCCGACCGGCTGCGCGTCTGCCAGGTCGACGTGGGGGAGGGCGGCGCGCGGCAGATCGTTTGCGGGGCGTGGAACTTCGAGCAGGGCGCGACCGTCGCAGTCGCGCTGCCCGGCGCCCTCCTTCCCGTCCTCGACGTCCCGCTGGAGGAGCGGGAGCTCCGCGGTCAGCTCTCTCGCGGGATGATCCTGGCCGAGGACGAGGTCGGCCTCGGCGACGACCACGCCGGGATCATGGTGCTGCCCGGCGAGCTCGAGCCGGGAACGCCGCTCAACGACGTGCTGCCGATCCGCGACCGGGTGCTCGACGTGACGCCCACGGTCAACCGCGTCGACCTGCTGTCCATGGTCGGCATCGCGCGTGAGGTCGCGGCGCTCCTCGACGGCGAGCTCCATGTGCCCGAGATCGAGGATCCGCCGATCGTCGACGAGGAGGACGTGGACGTCGTCGTCGAGGATCTCGAGCGGGCGCCTCGCTACATCGGCCGCGTCTTCCGCGACGTCGCGGTCGGCCCGTCCCCGCAATGGCTTCGCTCGCGCCTCCACCTCGCGGAGATGCGCCCGATCTCGAACGTCGTCGACGTTACGAACTACGTGATGCACGTCTACGGCAGCCCGCTGCACGCCTTCGACCGGACGAAGCTCGCCGGGGGGCGCATCGTCGTTCGTCGCGCCCGCCCGGGCGAGGAGCTGCGCACGCTCGACGGGACGCTCCGCACGCTGACGCCCGACGATCTCGTGATCGCGGACGCCGAGAGCGCCGTCGCGCTCGCCGCGATCATGGGCGGCGAGCTGAGCGAGGTCTCCGAGGAGACGACCGACGTGCTGCTCGAGGCGGCGAACTTCGAGCCGCTCGGGATTCTTCGCTCGTCGGAGCGGCACTCGCTGCGCACTGCGGGCTCGAACCGCTGGGAGAAGGGCGTCGACCCGCACCTCGCGGAGCCCGCCGCGAAGCTCGCGAGCCGCCTGATCGTCGACCTTGCGGGCGCGCGCATGACCGGCCACCGGGACGTCCAAGGCGGCCTCCCCGAGCCGCCCGTCGTCCGACTCCGGCCGCAGCGAACGAGCCACGTGATCGGGATCGAGGTCCCCGAGGACGAGCAGCGGCGGATCCTCGAAGGCTTCGGGTTCGACGTCTCGTCCTCCTGGGACGTGCGAGTGCCGACGTGGCGCGCGCGCGACGTCACCCGCGAGATCGACCTGGTCGAGGAGGTCGCGCGCGCCGTGCTCGACACGGTCCCGCACACGATGCCGCGCCGCCGGCACGTGCGCGGGCGCCTGAGCAAGGCGCAGCGCCTGCGCAGGCTCGTCGAGGACGTGCTCGTCGGCGCCGGCCTGTCCGAGGCATACACGTGGAGCCTCGCCGCAGCGGATCCGAGCCCCGACGCAATCCGCCTTCCCGATCCGATGACCTCCGACCAGGCGCTCCTCCGGACGACGAGCCTGCCCGGGCTCGTCGAAGCCGCGAAGACCGCGCTCGACGCCGGGACCGAGGGCGACATCGGGCGCTTCGAGATTGCGCGCGTCTACCTCCCGTCCGGCGAGCCTTTGCCCAATGAGCGGTGGCGGCTCGCCGGGCTCGTCCAGGGTGGCTATGCCTCGGCGAAGGGCGTGGTGGAGGCGATCTACGAGGCCCTCCATCTCGAGCTCGTCGTCCGCCGCAGCACGCACCTGCTGCTCCACCCGGGCAAAGCCGCGGAGACCGACGCCGGGATCCTCGGAGAGCTCCATCCGACGCTTCTCGAGGGCGCCTGGGGCGCGTTCGAGCTGGATCTCGAGACCCTCTTCGAGCACGTCCCGGACCGGGTCGTCTACGAGGACGTGCTCACGTATCCGGCGGTGCGCCAGGACATCGCCGTCGCGGTCGCAGAGGACGTCGAGGTCGGAGCGCTCGTCGCGGCGGCGCGCGACGCCGCCGGCCCGCTGCTGCGCGAGGCCCGCGTCTTCGACGTCTACCGCGGCGAGCAAGTGGGAGAGGGACGCAAGTCGGTCGCGATCCACCTCGCCTTCCAGTCGCCCGAGCGGACGCTGACCGACGAGGACGCCGCCGAGCTCCGTGGACGCATCGTCACGGAGCTCACAAACCGGTTCGGCGCGGAGCTGCGCGCATAAGAGCTCCTAACGCGATGAGCGCCGATGTCGCGATGCGGCGCTGGACGCCGCGATGCAGCGTCCTCAGTCGCGCCCATACCTCCTCGGTATGGGCGCTCCCTGCGTCCTTGCCTCACGGCGTCCATCGCTCGCCTCGCGACGAGCGATCACCACGTTAGAAGCTCTTGAGAAAACCGATTCCGGGGCCGGGGCGTAGAGTAGGACCGATGACTCGCGCCGTCACGCTCGTCGTCGCGCTCGTTGCCGCCGCCCTGCTGGGCGCGGCGGACGGGGCGGCCACTCAGGCCCAGGGCACGACGCTCACGGCGTCGGTCGGGCCGGGCCTCACGATCTCACTCCGCACCGCCGGCGGCGCCGCGGTGACGAGGCTCAACCCGGGCACGTACACGATCAACGTCAACGACCAGTCCGACTTCCATTCGTTCTCGCTGTCGGGCCCGGGTGTGAGCGAGGACTCGGGGATCCCGTTCACGGGCATGGTGAGCTGGACGGTGACGCTCACGAACGGAACGTACGTCTTCCGCTGCAGCGCGCACCCGACGACGATGCGCGGCACGTTCACAGGAGGAAGCGGCGGCGCTCCGCCGGTGAAGACCATCACGCCGTCGACGAGGCTCGTCGTCACGGCCGGCCCGGCGCAGGTGATCAGCCTGAAGACCGCGGGCGGCGCCGCCGTGAAGCAGATGAAGGTCGGGACGTACAACGTCACGGTGCGCGACCGCGGGCGGATCCACAACGTCCACCTCAAGGGCCCGGGCTTCAACCAGAAGACGACGCCGCTCACGTACACCGGCTCGAAGAAGTGGAAGGTCACGCTCAAGCGGGCCGGCACGCTCCGCTTCCTCTGCGACCCGCATGCCCCGCTGGGCATGAAGGGGTCGGCCAAGGTCGTCCGGTAGCGCTTCTCTAGACCGAACGTCCGGCGATGCGCCAGACGGGGCCTTGCGTCGCGACGTACTCGGCGTCGGAGAGCGCCTCGAGCACGCGCACGCGCCCGCGGATCCCGTCCGCCTCCATGCGCTCGAGGCAGCGGCGCACCATCCCGGCCGTGGCGCCGTAGCCGCCGCCGTTCGACACGCGGAAGCGCAGCGCGACCGCGCCCGGCACGCGCGTCGGGTTCAGAGGTGCCCCGTGCAGGGCCGCGCGCGCGAGGAGATCGGTGGACTCGAGCTCGAGCTCGCAGAGAAGATCGGTCCAGCCCGGCGGTAACAGGGCCATCCCAGCGTCCCAGTTCGCGAGCAGGGCGGTCGTCGAGACTCCTGCTCCCGGCGTGGGCTCCTCGTCGGGCTCGGGCGGCGCGGGAACCTTGGCCTCGACGAGCTCGAGTGTCCCCCATACCCGTTTGCGGTCGAGCCGTCCCAGGAGGTTGAGCAGCTTCTCGCGCCCGCCGGCGCGGTTCGAGACGTGCATTCGCAGCACGTTCCCCGAGCGACCGGCCCCGAGCGGCCCGAGCGCGGCCGCCGCGTCGCTCACAGCAGCGCGATCCTCGACCGTGAACGCGAGGTCGACCTCGTCCCACGCGCCGGCGAGGTCGGCCTCGATCGCCCTCCACTGCTCGACGGCCTGCATCGGCGGATCAGCATAATGGCCGCTCGATGGCGACCGTCGAGGAAAAGGCCGGATCCGGGGGAAAGCGCGTCTCCGACGAGGTGCTGCGCGACTTCTTCCGGGAGATGCTGCTCATCCGCCGCTTCGAGGAGAAGGTAGAGGAGCGGTTCCGGGCCGGCGAGCTTCCCGGCTTCCTGCACGTCGCGATCGGCGAGGAGGCGGTTGCGACGGGCGTCTGCGCCGCGCTCGAGCGGGAGGACGTCATCGCGTCCACGCACCGCGCGCACGGGCACACGATCGCGAAGGGGACGCACATCAACGCCGTCATGGCCGAGCTCTACGGCAAGGTGGAGGGCTGCTCGAAGGGCTACGGCGGGTCGATGCACCTGTACGACGTCGAGGTCGGGAATCTCGGCGCGAACGCTGTCGTCGCGGGCGGGATCCCGGGCATCGTCGGCGCCGCGCTCGCGTTCCAGATGCGCGGCGAGAAGCGTGTTGCAGTCGCGTTCTTCGGCGACGGCGCGACGAACGCGGGCACCTTCCACGAGTCGCTCAACCTCGCGCAGCTCTGGAAGGTCCCGGCGGTCTTCGTCCTCGAGAACAACGGCTGGGCGGAGTCGACGCCCAACAGGCAGCACTCTCCGCTCTCGACCGACGAGCTCGGGAAGCGCGCGCTCGCCTACGGGATGAAGCTGCTCGAGGCGGACGGCCAGGACGTCGAGGCGGTCTACCTCGCCGCGCTCGCTGCTCGGGAGTACGCGCTGTCGGGGAAGGGGCCGGTGCTGCTCCATCTCCGCACCTTCCGTCTCACAGGTCACTTCGTCGGCGATCCGCAGGTCTATCGCGACAAGGACGAGCTCAAGCGCGAGCGCGAGACGAAGGACCCGATCGACCTCCTGCGCGCGCGCCTCGAGCTCTCGGACGAGGACTTCGCCGCGCTCGACACGGAAGCGACCGCCGAGGTCGAGGCGTCGGTCGAGTTCGCGAAGGCGGGGACCGACCCGAAGCCCGAAGACGCCTTGAAGTACGTATATGCCTGAGCTGACCTACCGGGAGGCGGTGCGGGACGCGCTCGCGCGTGCGCTTCGGGACGACGAGAGCGTGTTCATCATGGGCGAGGACATCGCCGAGATGGGCGGCTCCATGGCGGTGACGCAGGGGCTGCTCGACGAGTTCGGCCCCGGGCGCGTCCGCAACACGCCGATCTCCGAGATGGCGATCGTCGGAAGTGGCATCGGCGCGGCGATACAGGGCATGCGCCCGGTCGTGGAGATCATGTACGAGGACTTCCTCACGCTCTCGATGGAGCAGCTCGTCAACCAGGCGGCGAAGCACCGGACGATGTCGGGCGGGCAGCTGAAGGTCCCGCTGACGATTCGGACGCAGGGCGGCGCCGGCTGGTCGCCGGGCGCGCAGCACGCGCAGCAGCTCGAGGCGTGGTTCGTCCACGTCCCCGGCCTCAAGGTCGTGTTCGCGTCGACGCCCGAGGACGTGCGCGGCCTCCTCTGGTCCTCGATCTACGACGACAACCCGGTCGTCTTCTTCGAGCACCGCACGCTGTACCCGCTGAAGGGCGAGGTGCCGGACGAGCTCGAGCCGATCGAGCTCGGGAAGGCGCGCGTGCACCGCGAGGGCGAGGACGTGACCGTCGTGGCAACCGGCCGCCTCGTGCACGACGCGCTTGCCGCCGCCGAGCAGGCGGAGTCCGAGGGGATCTCCGTCGAGGTCGTCGACCCGCGAACGCTCCTCCCACTCGACGAGGAGACGATCGTCGAGTCCGTGAAGAAGACGACGCGCTGCGTGACGGCGCACGAGGCCGTCGTGCGCGCCGGCTTCGGCTCCGAGCTCGCGGCCGTGATCCAGCACGGCGCCTTCGACTACCTCGATGCGCCGATCGAGCGCGTCGGGTCGAAGTTCGCGCCGCTCCCGTTCGCGCCGGTGATGGAGCAGTGGGTCGTCCCGCACGCCGACGACGTGCTCGAAGCGATCAAGAAGACGGTCGCGAGGGCGTAGCGGTGGCGGTCGAGGTCAAGCTTCCGCGTCTCGGCCAGGGCATGGAGGCGGGCACGATCGTCCGCTGGCTCAAGTCCGAGGGCGACGCGGTCGCGAAGGGCGAGCCGCTCTACGAGCTCGACACGGACAAGGTCACGCAGGAGGTCGAGGCCGAGGCCGACGGGGTGCTCCTGAAGATCGTCCTGCCCGAGGGGGAGGCCGACGTGGGAACGACCGTGGCTGTGATCGGCTCCGAAGGGGAGGACGTGTCCGAGCTCGTCGCGAGCGCGGGAGGGAACGGCGGCGGTCCGGCTCCGGCTCCAGCTCCCGCTGCCCCGGCTCAGGACGTGCCGCCCGCCGCCGAGCCGCGCGCAGCGCAGGCAGCAGCTCCTGCCGAAGCGCCCCAGCGCTCACCGGGCGAGCGTGTGAAAGCGTCGCCGCTCGCGCGCCGCATCGCCCGGGAGCGCGGCATCGATCTCGCGTCACTGACCGGAACGGGCCCCGAGGGCCGCGTCATCGCCGAGGACGTGGAGAAGGCCGAGGCAGCGGCGAGCGCTCCTTCACCGACAGTCCCGACTCAAGTGTCCGGCGACGTCGAGATCGTCGAGCTCACCTCGATCCGCCGAACGATCGCTCGCCGGCTCACCGAGGCCTGGGAGGCGCCCGTCTTCCAGCTGACCGTCACTGCCGACTGCACCGAGCTCGTCGCCACCCGCGAGCGGATGGTCGAGCTGCTGCGCGAGGGCGAGACGAAGCCGACCGTCAACGACGTGCTCACGCGGCTCGTCGCCGCGGCGCTCCTGCGTCACCGGCCGGTGAACGCGACCTTCGTCGACGGGAAGATCCAGCGCTATCCGACCGCGAACGTCGGCATCGCGGTCGCGACGCCGAACGGCCTCGTGGTGCCGGTGATCCGCGACGCCGACCGGAAGTCCGTGCAGGAGATCGCAGCCGCGCGCGCCGACCTCGTCTCCCGCGCACGCGACGGGAAGCTTCAGCTCGCCGACCTCGACGCCGGCACGTTCACGATCTCGAACCTCGGGATGTACGGCATCGAGCAGTTCATCGCCGTGCTCAACCCGCCGCAGGTCGCGATCCTCGCAGTCGGCTCGATCGAGGACCGGCCGCATGCCGTCGACGGCCGGCTCGAGATCAGGCCGACGATGACGACGACGCTGACGTGCGACCACCGCGCGATCGACGGCTCCGAGGGCGCGGAGTTCCTGCGCACCGTCAAGGCGCTCGTCGAGTCGCCTGCGCTCGCGCTGTAGGGGCGAGGCTCGCCTCGCCCGCGTCCGTGCGGCGACTAATCTGAGCTCATGGTCATCCGGCGCGGCGGCCCGCAGGACGTGCGCTTCCTCCGGGACATGCTCCACCACGCGTACTACTGGCGGGAGCGGCGGCCGGGCGAGGGGTCCAGCCCGGTCGCGCTGTACGTCAAGGGCTGGGGGCGGCCGGGAGACACCGCGCTGATCGCGGTCGAGGACGGGTTCCCGGTCGGCGCCGCGTGGTACCGGCTCTTCCGGCGCGAGCAGCCCGGGTACGGGTTCGTCGACGAGGAGACGCCGGAGCTCGCGGTGGCCGTCGTCCCGAGCCGCCGCGGACGGGGGATCGGCGACGCGCTTCTGAACGCGCTCTACGAGCGGGCGAAGGCCGACGGTCACGAGGCGCTGAGCCTCTCGGCCGAGCTCGACAACGAGCCGCTCGTCTCGTACTACGAGCAGCGACACGGCTTCGAGCGCGTCGGCGAAGACGGCAGCGACAGCATCACGATGCGCCGCGCGCTCTAAGGCGCGATCAGGAAACCCGTGGTGACGGGGTGGGTCGGGCAAGAGCTTCGACGACGCCTGCCTGGCCGACCACGACATCGTCGCGTACACGCACGCGGTCTACCACCCGGCGAGCCGCTTCTGGCTCTTCCAGGGCATCGAAGCCGGCATCTTCGCCCTGCTCGCGCTCGTGCTGCTCGCGTTCTCGATCTGGTGGATCCGGAGGCGGGTCAGTTGACCAGACCGGCCGTGGGGTCACGGGGCGTCGGGCCGAGTACTCGCAGATAGGATCGAGCCGTGGAAGTCGACGTCGCCGTCCTCGGGGGAGGTCCCGCCGGCTACACCGCGGCGATCCGCGCGGCGCAGCTCGGCGCCCGCTCCGCGTGCATCGAGAAGGAGCCCGAGCTCGGCGGGACGTGCCTGCGCGTCGGCTGCATCCCGACGAAGGCCTGGGTGCAGACGGCGCACGCGCTCCATGCGGCGCGCGAGATCAACGCGAAGCTCGGCGTCGTCACCGCGGAGCCGCGGCTCGACTTCGGCACCGCCGGCGAGTGGAAGGCCGCGGTCGTCAAGCAGATGACGGGCGGAGTCGCCTCGCTCTTCAAGGCGAACGGCGTCGAGTGGGTCAAGGGCGCGGGCCGGTTCAAGGACGCGAACACGATCGCGGTCGAGGGCGGGGAGGACGTCACGTTCTCGAGCGCGATCATCGCGACGGGCTCCTTCCCGATCCGCCCGCCGATCCCCGGCCTCGACTCGCCGCGCTGCGTCGACTCGACCGGCCTCCTCGCGCAGAGCTCTGTTCCCCGACGGCTCGTAGTTCTCGGGGGAGGGATCATCGGCTGCGAGTTCGCCTCCATCTTCCAGCGTTTTGGCTCCGAGGTGACGATCGTCGAGATGCTCGACTCGCTGATCCCGCAGGAGGACGAGGACGCGACGAAGGAGCTCGCGAAGGCCTTCAAGAAACGCGACATCGCGCTGCACCTCGGCAAGCAGTGCACGAAGGTCGAGGACTCCGGCTCGGCGCTGACCGTCCACTTCGGCGAGGGCGAGACGGTCGAGTGCGACCTCATGCTCGTGTCGGTCGGTCGCGCGCCGCTCGTCGAGGGCATCGGGCTCGAGGCCGCCGGCGTGTCCTTCGACAAGAGGACCGGGGTCGCGACGGACGAGCACCGACGCACCTCGGTCCCGCACATCTACGCGGCAGGCGACGTCGCCGGCTACTGGCAGCTCGCGCACACCGGCTTTCGCGAGGGCGAGGTCGCAGCCGAGAACGCGATGGGGCACGACGCCTCGATCCCCGAGAGCCCGGCCGTGCCGCGGCCGATCTACACCGACCCGGAGATCGCGGGAGTCGGCCTCACCGAGGCCGAGGCGCGCGAGAGGCACGGCTCGGACGTCGCCGTCGGGCGGTTCCCGTGGGTGGCCAACGCGCGCTCCGTGATGTCGGGTGAAACCGTCGGCTGGGTCAAGTCGATCCACGAGACGACGTACGGGGAGCTCCTCGGCGTCGTCATCGTCGGCGCGCACGCGACCGACCTGATCGAGGCGGCCGTCGTCGCGCTCGACGCCGAGGCCACGGTGGAGACCGTGGCCGACGGCATGACCGCGCATCCGACGCTCTCCGAAGGGCTCAAGGAAGCCGGTCTCGTCGCGCTCGACCGCGCGATCCACCTCCCGCCGCGCCGCAAAGCGACCGCCTGACGGCCGGGTTCGTTACCCTGCCCGCATGACCGTGTTCAACAAGCGGAACGCACTCGTCGGCTTCCTCACGCTCAAGGCGCTCCAGCAGAAGCGCCGCAGGCGGCGAAGTGGCGCGAAGGTTGCGCTGTTCATCGCTCTCGGGATCGTCTCGGCCGGTGTACTGGCCGGCGTCTTCGCGGTCCTGTATCGGCGCCACGGCTCGGACGAGGGTCAGAGCATCGAGGGATACGCAGTCGGAGACGACTCCGAAGAGGAGATCGTCGGCGAGTACGTCACGGCAGGTCCGGAGCCGATCCCGGCGACGTGAGTCGCCCGGCGCTCGAGGGCACTGGCCGTTGATTCGCCCGGCCCTCGACGGGCTCGTCCCGTACGAGCCCGGAAAGCCGGTCGAGGAGGTTCAGCGCGAGCTCGGCCTCGAGCGCGTCGTCAAGCTCGCCTCGAACGAGGGCCCGTACGGCCCGTTCCCGGCTGCGCAGGAGGCGCTCGAGCGGGTCGCGCTCGAGTACAACCGCTACCCGGACGGCGGCGCCTACCGCCTCCGGCACGCGCTCGCGGAACGACACGGAGTCCGCTTCGAGCAGGTCACCGTCTGCGCCGGGGCGGACGCGGTGATCGGCTACACGGCGCTCGCGACCCTCGACCCGGGCGACGAGGCCGTCACCGGCTGGCCGTCGTTCCCGAGCTACGTCCTCGACCCGCTCAAGGTGGCCGGCGTGCCTGTGCGCGTCCCGCTGCGCGATGACCGCTTCGACCTCGATGCCATCGTCGAGGCGATCACGATCCGGACGAAGCTCGTCTTCATCGCGGCGCCGAACAACCCGACCGGGACGACCAACACGCGCGCCGAGCTCGACAGGTACTTCGCGCACGTGCCGCCGCACGTCCTCACCGTGCTCGACCAGGCGTACTTCGAGTACGTCGACGAGCCCGACTACCCGGACGCGATCGAGGAGTACGCGAAGGCGGGGCACCGCGTCCTCGTCCTGCGCACGTTCTCGAAGATCTTCGGCCTCGCCGGGCTGCGCGTCGGCTACGGGATCGGGCCCGAGGAGATCGTCACCGCGATCGGGAAGGTCCGGCGGGCGTTCGACGTGACGTCGGCGGGGCAGGAGGCCGCACTCGCGAGCCTCGCTGACGACGCCGAGGTCGCGCGCCGCCGCGCTGCCAACCGCGACGCGCGGGAGCTCCTCGAGAGCACGCTCCGAGATCACGGCTTCGAGACCGCCGGCCCCGCGGTCGCGAACTTCCTGTTCGTGCGGGTCGGCGACGCCGAGGCGATGAACGACGCGCTCCTCCGGCGCGGCGTCATCGTCCGCCCGATGGGCGCTTTCGGCGCGCCCGACGCGCTGCGCATCACCGCCGGCACGCGCGAGGAGATCGGCGTCCTCGCAGAAGCGCTCGCGTCGCTGAAGCCCTTCTCGGCTTCGCCGACAAGTGCCTAATGGGTGAGGGAGACCGGCTGCACTCACTAGCCCATTAGGCCGTTTCGGGCGAAGCCCGAAAGGGCCTCGAGAGGCCGGAAGGCGAGGGAAGACCGCAGGACCCTCGGGTATCCTCCGTTGGCGGGCGCCAGGCGGCGCTCTTCGTTGTATGCGAACGACTTTGAAGAGAGGTCTGGGGCGCGGCGCGCCGTCGAACGGGAACGGGAAAGCCGTCCTCCCTCCTGGCGCGGCGACGCCCATGAGCGTGTACCGGCAGCCTCCGCGTGCGCGTCGTTCCCGGCTCGGGATCTTCGGGCAGGTCCTCCTTTGGCTCGGTGTCGCGTCCCTCGTCGTCGTCGCCGGAGCCGCCGGAGGCGCGTACCTGTACTTCCACGAGTCCGTGGCCGCCGTCGCCGCGAAGACGCCCGAGGTCAGGAAGGCGGCACGCTCGCTCCAGGTTCCCCTGCCCGGCCAGCCCGCGGTAGCGCTCGTGATCGGCTACGACCACCGCCAGGCGGACGGCGAAGGCGCGCCGTCCCGCTCGGACACGCTGATGCTGGTGCGGGCAGATCCGAGCACGGAGTCGATCTCGCTCATGTCCTTCCCGCGCGACCTCCAGGTCGAGGTCCGCTGCCCCGGCCGGCTCCCGTACACCGACAAGATCGCGCATGCCTACATGGCGTGCGGGCCGCAGGGCTCGCTGAACACGGTCAGGAACCTCACCGGGCTCCCGATCAACTACCTGATCACGGTCAACTTCCGGGGCTTCCGCCAGATCGTCGACCGGCTCGGCGGCGCCTGGATGGACGTCGACCGCCGCTACTTCAACGACGTCAGCGGCCCCTCCGGTTACGCGACGATCAACCTCTGGCCGGGCTACCAGCGGCTCACGGGACGCAAGGCGCTCGACTACGTCCGCTACCGCCACACCGACTCCGACCTCTACCGCGTCGCGCGCCAGCAGCAGTTCGTGAAGGCGTTCAAGAGCCAGATCCAGGAGAGCTTCGCGCCGACCGCGCTGCCGAAGGTCGTCAACGCGATCACGAACAACGTCGAGGTCGCGCAGGGCGGCGGCGCCGACGTCGACGGCCGCACGGTGCTCTCGTACGCGCTCTTCGCGTACGGGCTGCCGAAGGGCCGCGTCTTCCAGACGAAGATCGAGGGGATCGAGGGCTTCGCCGAGCTCACGACCGCGCACGAGAACGTCACGCGCGCGGTCCAGACGTTCACGCACCCGGACGTCGAGTCCTCCGAGAAGGCGACCGCGGTCGCGCTCGGCGAGCGGATCAAACGGACGGCGCCTGCGCCTCGCGACACCAGCACCACCGTCCTGAACGGCAACGGGATCCCCGGCTCCGCGTCCAACGCCGGGTTCCTCCTGAGCGAACGGGGCTATCAGATCTTCACGCCGCCGAACGGGCAGCCGGGGAACGCGCCGAACTTCGAGTACTTCCGGACCGAGGTCTACTTCAACCCGAGCAAGCGCCGCGCGCAGCAAGCGGCGCAGAAGGTCGCGAACCTGTTCGGGTCCGCAGAGCTGAAGCGCCTGCCCGGGAACCTCCGGCAACTCGCGAACGGCGCGATGGTGACTGTGGTCGTCGGGCAGACCTTCCACGGCAAGCTCGCGTCCGCCCCGATCGACCAGACCCCGCGCAAGGAGCGGCCCAACGTCATCTTCGCCCCGCGCGCGTCGAAGGACTTGCTCCTCAAGCACCGCCGCCGCGTCGACTTCCCGCTCATGGTCCCTGCGGTCATCGAGCGGAGCTCGTGGACGGACGGAGACCGCCCGATCCGGCGCTACGCGATCGATCCGAGCGGGAAGCACCGGGCCGTGCGCCTCGTCTACCGGATGGGCTCGAACGAGTACTGGGGCGTCCAGATGTCGGACTGGGAGGACGCGCCCGCGCTCGCCGACACCAGCATCTCGAGGCGGATCAAGGGACGCACCTACGACCTCTACTACAACGGCCCGAAGCTGCACATGGTCGTCCTGCGCACGAAGCTCGCGCGCTACTGGGTCGTGAACACGCTCCTCGACTCGATCTCGAACGAGACGATGCTCGCGATCGCGAAGGGTCTGCGGCCGCTCCCACGGGCGCGGCGCTAGGTTTCTGCGGTGAAAGTCGCGGTCTTCGGCGCCGGCTACGTCGGGCTCGTCACCGGCGCCTGCCTCGCCGACCTCGGGCACGACGTCGTCGTGCGCGACATCGTGGAGTCGCGGATCGACACGCTCCGGCGCGGCGAGGTGCCGATCCACGAGCACGGGCTCGTCGAGCTCCTCGAGCACAACCGTGAGCGCCTGAGCTTCACGACGGACGTCGCCGAGGCGATCGAGGGGGCGGACGTCGTGTTCGTCGCCGTCGGGACGCCGCCGACCGTCTCCGGGGATGCGGACCTGACGGCGGTCTGGACGGTCGTCGACGAGCTGCCCAAAGGCGACCGCCGCATCGTGCTGGCGATGAAGAGCACGGTCCCGGTCGGCACGGGTAACGCCGTCCGCCATCGCCTCGACGAGCGCGGCCTCGAGAACGTCGGGTACGTCTCGAACCCCGAGTTCACCGCCGAGGGCACGGCAGTCCACGATTTCATGCATCCCGACCGCATCGTCGTCGGTGCGTTCGACCCCGACGACGCGGAGGTCGTCGCACGGCTTCACGCCGGCATCGAAGCGCCCGTGATCGCGTGCGACGTCAACTCGGCGGAGATGATCAAGCTCGCGTCGAACGCGTTCCTCGTCACGCGCATCAGCTTCATCAACGAGATCGCGAACGTGTGCGAGGCAACCGGCGCCGACGTGCTGAAGGTCGCCGAAGGCGTCGGCCTCGACCGTCGCCTCGGCCCGCATTTCTTGCGCGCGGGGATTGGCTACGGCGGATCCTGCTTCCCCAAGGATTCGCTCGCGCTCAAGCAGCTGGCCGCGAACTCCGGGTATAGCTTCCAGCTCCTGAACGCCGTCATCGAGGTAAACGAGCTACAGAAGCGCCGCGTCGTCGGGAAGCTCGAGGGCCATCTCGGCTCGCTCCGCGGGAAGAAGATCACACTGCTCGGGCTCGCCTTCAAGCCGGGGACGGACGACATGCGCGAGGCGCCCAGCCTCGTGCTGGCAAGCCGTCTCGAGGCAGAGGGCGCCGAGGTGACCGCCTGGGATCCCATTGCGGACGGCGCGGCCCATCTGAAAAGCGCGCAATTGGCGGGCTCGCCGCTCGAGGCATTGGATGGCGCCGACGCGGCCGTGCTCGTGACCGAGTGGCCGGAGCTCGCCGAGCTCGACTGGGGGGAAGCGGGCGCGCGGATGCGGAACCGGCTCCTCGTCGACGGGCGGAACATGCTCGATCCGGAGCTGCTTCGCGGACACGGCTTCGCGTACGAGGGCGTCGGGCGGCCCAACGAGACGTGAGCGGCGCGCTCCCCGCAGTAATCCTCGTCGGCGGCCAGGGCACGCGGCTGCGGCCGCTGACCGACCGGACGCGCAAGGACATGCTCCCGCTCGTCGACCGGCCGCTGCTCGCGTACACGTTCGAGCATCTCGCGCGGCACGGCGTCGAGCAGGCGATCGTCTCCTGCGGCTACCTCCCGCACCAGATCGGCTCCGCCTTCGGGGCGAACCACGGCGGCCTCGCGCTCGAGTACGCGGTCGAGACGCAGCCGCTCGGAACCGGGGGCGCGATCGGCTTCGCAGGGCGGGACCTGGCCGGCACGTTCTTCGCGCTGAACGGCGACTCGCTGCGCGAGGCCGACCTCTCCGAGCTCGTCTCCTTCCACCGCTCGACCGGCGCGAAGGCGTCGATCCTGCTCACGCCCGTGGCCGACCCGAGCCGCTATGGCCTCGTCCGCATCGTCGGTGACGGCCGCGTCGAGAGCTTCCTCGAGAAGCCGCGGCCCGAGGACATCGACACCGACCTCATCAACGCCGGGCTGTACGTGCTCGAGCCCGAGGTGCTCGACCTCGTGCCCGAGGGCCGTGCCGTGTCGATCGAGCGCGAGGTCTTCCCGCGGCTCGCCGAGGAGGGCTCGGTGTTCGGCATCGCGCTGCCCGGCTACTGGCTCGACGTCGGGACGCCAGAGTCGTACCTGCAGGCCCACCGCGACGTCCTCGAGCGCACGTTCCCGACCGAGGTGGGGGATGCGCTCGGAAGCGACTTCACGCTGGTCGATCCGACGGCCGAGGTGCACCCCGGCGCGCGCCTCGTGCCGCCCGTCTACGTCGGCCCGCGAGCCGTCGTAGCGGCAGGAGCCCGGGTCGGGAGCCTGGCCGTGCTCGGCGAGGGGTCGCAGCTCGGGGAGAACGCCGTCGTGGAGAACGCGATCGTGGGCGCGCGAACGGTCGTCGGGCAGGGCTGCACCGTCGCGGGCTCGATCGTCGGGGACGACGCCGCGATCGGCGCCGGGAGCGAGGTGCGAAACCTCTCGGTCGTCGGCCCCGGCGCGATGCTCGGGACCTCGAACGAGCTCGACCACGGCCTCCGGATCGCCGCCGACCAGCGCATCCCGGACAAGGCCCTCCGCTTCTCGTGAGCGCGCGCGATCGGTACGGAGTCTCGCCGCGCCGCGTCGAGAAGCCCTGGGGGTGGGAGCTCGTCTTCGCCGAGACGGAGACGTACGTCGGCAAGCTCCTGTTCGTGCGCGCGGGCGAGGCGTTGAGCCTCCAGTACCACGAGGTGAAGGACGAGTCGTGGCTCGTGCGCGAGGGCCGCGCCGTGCTCGAGCTGGGCCGGGTGGGAGAGGAGCTCGAGCCGGTCGAGATCGTGCCCGGCGAGGCGTTCCGCTTCCGGCCGGGGACCGTCCACCGCGTGACCGCGCTCGAGGACACGCTCGTCGTCGAGGTCTCGACGCCGCACCTCGACGACGTCGTGCGCCTCGACGACCGCTACGGACGAGCCGGAACGAAGGACGCCTGAACAACCTTCACACGATTATGGTAAGGTCGCGGCTATGCACGACGTGACGATCGGCGAGGCGAGCCGCCGCTCCGGCTGGTCGCCGCGCATGCTGCGCTACCTCGAGCAGGAGCGCCTGGTCGTCCCGAGCCGCACCGCGGCCGGCTACCGCCGTTACGGCATCCGCGAGCTGAACCAGCTGAACGCGCTCGCCGAGCTCCGCCGGCGCTTCGGCCTCGGGCTCGGTGAGATCGCCTTCGCGCTCAGGCTGCGACGCGAGCCCGAGGTGCGCGCCGCCGTGGAGACCTGGCTCGCCGGCACGACCGTCCCCGAGAACGAGACCATTGCGCCCGCCTGGGTCGAGTGGGAGCAGCGAAAGCACGAGCGCCTGCTCTCCGCCCGGGACGCGGCCTGACCCGACCACCCTGACCCCGAGCCGAGAGAGGACTGATGGCTGCGACAAGACGATACGACGTGAAGGATCTGACGCTGGCTTCGGAGGGCCTGCGGCGGATCCAGTGGGCAGACCGGCAGATGCCGGTGCTCGCCGCGATCCGCGACCGCTTCGAGACCGAGCAGCCGCTCTCCGGGCTCCGGATCTCGGCCTGCCTGCACGTGACGACCGAGACGGCGAACCTCGCCCGCACGCTCAAGGCGGGCGGTGCCGACGTCGTCCTCTGCGCGTCCAACCCGCTGTCCACCCAGGACGACGTCGCCGCGGCGCTCGTCGAGGAGTTCGACATCGCGGTGTTCGCGATCAAGGGTGAGGACAACGACACGTACTACAAGCACATCGAGGCCGCGGTCGACCACCGCCCGCACCTGACCATGGACGACGGCGCCGACGTGATCGGCGTCCTCCACTCGCACCGGCGCGAGCAGCTCGGCGACGTGATCGCGGGGACGGAGGAGACGACGACCGGCGTCATCCGGCTGAAGGCGCTCGAGCGCGAGGGCAAGCTCGGCTTCCCGGTGATCGCGGTCAACGAGGCGCAGACGAAGCACATGTTCGACAACCGCTACGGCACGGGCCAGTCGACGATCGACGGGATCATCCGCGCGACGAACGTCCTCCTCGCGGGCGGTCGCTTCGTCGTCGCCGGCTACGGCTGGGTCGGTCGCGGCGTCGCGCAGCGTGCCCGGGGAATGGGCGCGCACGTCGTCATCACCGAGGTCGATCCGCTCCGCGCGCTCGAGGCCGCGATGGACGGCTTCGAGGTCATGACGATGGAGCGGGCCGCCGAGGTCGGCGACATCTTCTGCACCGCGACGGGCGACAAGAGCGTCGTCAGCAGGGCGCACATCGAGCGCATGAAGGACGGCGCGATCCTCGCCAACACCGGCCACTTCAACGTCGAGATCGAGATCCCGGCGCTGAAGGACCTCGCCGTCGAGACGCGCGAGGCGCGGGCGATGGTCGACGAGTACACGATGGCCGACGGGCGACGGATCTACCTCATCGGCGACGGCCGGCTCGTGAACCTCGCCGCGGCCGAGGGCCATCCGGCGATCGTCATGGACATGTCCTTCGCGAACCAGGCGCTGTCGGCCGAGTGGGTGGTCGCCAACGGCGCGACCCTCGAGCGGCAGGTGTACGACGTCCCGAAGGAGATCGACGACGAGATCGCGCGGCTCAAGCTCGCGACGATGGGCATCGACATCGACCAGCTGACCGAGGAGCAGGCGAAGTACCTCGCCTCGTGGGACGAGGGGACGTGAGCCGTTGTCCCCTTCCGGGGACAACGGTTAGGGCCAGGTAGTGGCAGGAGCCCGGGATCGGGACGAGCGGGGCCAGGCCTAACGGGTCTGACCCCGCTTCCTCCTGAGGCAATCGTCCGGCTGGAGCCGGATGCGGTCGTCCTCCTCGACCAGCGGCGGCTGCCCGACGAGGCTGTCGAGCTCCGCTGCGCGTCGGCCGCCGAGGTCGCGGAGGCGATCCGCACGCTCGCCGTCCGCGGCGCGCCCGCGATCGGCGTCGCCGCCGCGTACGGCTACGTCCTCGCCGTGACGCTCGGGGAGGACCTCGACGCGGCATACGACGTTCTCGCCGCGTCGCGCCCGACCGCGGTCAACCTCCGCTGGGCGCTCGACGAGCTCCGTTCCGACCCGACGCCCGAACGCGCGCGCGCGCTCCACGAGGCCGAGGTCGAGCGCTGTCGCGCGATGGCGGCGCACGCGGCAGATCTGCTGTCGACGAGGGGGAGGCAAGCCTCGCCCCTACGCGTGCTGACTCACTGCAACACGGGTGCGCTCGCGACCGGGGGCTACGGCTCCGCGCTCGGGGCGATCCGCGCCGCCTGGGAGCGGGGGCTCGTCGAGCACGTATGGGTCGGCGAGACGCGGCCGCTGCTCCAGGGCGCGCGGTTGACCGCGTGGGAGCTCGAGTCGCTCGGCGTTCCGTTCTCGGTGATCGCCGACGGCGCTGCCGCGTCGCTGATGGCGGCCGGAGACGTCGACTGCGTCTTCACCGGCGCGGACCGGATCGCGGCGAACGGCGACACCGCGAACAAGATCGGGACGTACTCGCTGGCGGTGGCCGCCCGCCACCACGAGATCCCGCTCTACGTCGTCGCGCCGACCTCGACCCTCGACCCCGAGACCGCCGCCGGCGCCGACATCCCGATCGAGGCGCGTGACCCGGCCGAGGTTTCACGGCGCTTCCCGGCAAGGAATGATGCGTTCGACGTGACCCCTGCCGAGCTCATCGCCGCGATCGTGACCGAGCAGGGCGTCCACCGCGCGCCGTACGCCGAGTCGCTCCCACGGCACGTGCGCGCATGAAGGGACTGGTCATCGCAGCGGGGTATGCGACCCGGCTCTACCCGCTGACGCTCGATCGTCCGAAGGCGCTGCTCGAAGTGGGTGGGAGGCCGATGCTCGACTACATCCTCGAGCACCTGGAGGCGATGGGCGGCGACGAGACCATCGTCGTGACCAACGCGAAGTTCACTCCGCACTTCGAGGAGTGGGCGAAGAACAAGGAGCGCGTCCGCATCGTCGACGACGGGACGACCTCGAACGACGACCGCCTGGGGGCGATCGGCGACATCGGGTTCGTGCTCGACGAGCTCGACCTCGACGACGACCTCGTCGTGGTCGCGGGCGACAACCTCTTCGGGGGCGACATCTCCGGCTTCCCCGTCTACGGGAAGCAGGTGAACGCGCCCGTGCTGGCGGTGCACGACGTCGGCGACCTGGCGCTGATGAAGGAGTACAACCAGGTCGAGAGCGACGAGGGCGGGCGGGTCGTGTTCATGGAGGAGAAGCCCGAGAACGCGCGCACGACGCTGGCCGGGATCGCGCTCTACTACTACCCGAGCCACACGCTGCCACTCATCCGCCAGTACCTCGCCGAGGGGAACAACCCCGATCAGCCGGGGCGCCTGCCGGTCTGGCTCTACTCGCGCACGCCGGTCTACACGTGGCAGATCCCGGGCGACTGGTACGACATCGGCTCGGCGGAGACTCTGCACGAAGCCGATCAGGTCTTTTCACAGAGACGTAGCGAGTAGCGCCCGACAATTCAGGCGTGCTACAGCTGCTCTTTGCGGCGCTCTTCCCTGGGCGCTGTGCGGTGTGCTCGATTCCGGGTGCGCCGCTCTGTCGCTCGTGCAACGCAGCTCTCGTCCGGCTCGTCCCGCCGGTGTGCGAGCGCTGCGGCTCTCCCGGGCCGTGGCCCGTGCGGCGGTGCGCCGAGTGCTCGGGACGACGCCTCGCGTTCGCGCGGGCGCGCTCGGCGATCGTGTACGACGCCAGCGCGCGCACGCTCGTCCGTGTCTGGAAGGAGCACGGCCGGCGCCGGCTCGCCGCGGAGGCAGCCGGTCTCGTCGCCGAGGTCGTCGCGCGGCCGGAGGTCGACGCGCTCACGTTCGTCCCCGGCGATCCGGAGCGCGCTCTCGAGCGAGGCCGCATCGCGCCCGCGGCGCTCGCCGAGGCACTCGGCGCCGCATGGGACCTTCCCGCGGGCGAGCTTCTCGAGCGAACGCGCAGCCTCAAGCGCCAGCGAGGTCTCGGCCTGGCCGAGCGTCGCCGCAACGTCCGCGGCAGCGTCGTCGCGAGCGGCGAGGTCCCGCGCCGCGTGTGCGTGATCGACGACGTCTACACCTCGGGAGCGACCCTGAACGAGTGCGCCTCTGCCCTCCGCCGAGCGGGCGCGCGCCACGTCGAGGTGATGACCCTGGCGAGGGCGGTTCGTTAGTGTGAGTGCGAGGTCTTCGTTCCCGCCGTCGATCCGGAAGGGGCGCCGTATGCGACTCCAGGTCAAGGCCGTTCACGACAACCTCACCGACTCCGTGAAGGAGTACGTCGACAAGCGACTCGGGAAGCTCGAGCGCCGCCTGTACCAGGGCACGCTCGTCGAGGTGACGCTCGGGAAGGAGAAGAACCCGTCCATCGCGGACGACCACTGGGCGGAGGCGATCGTGTACACGAAGGGCCCGAACATCGTCGCGCGCGAGGCCGCGACGACGTACGAGGCTGCGATCGACACGCTCGTCGAGAAGCTCGAGCGCCAGGTCGAGCGCTACCGGGACAAGCGGGTGGAGAAGCCGCGGCGCGATGCGCGCCAGCGTGCCGAGCCGCCTCCTGCGTCGGTCGAGCAGATCGAGCAGGAGCTCTCCGCGGACAAGAACGAAGCCGCGTGATCGCTGCCGCGTGGGTGCGAGGCATGCCTCGCACGCGGACGCCCCGGGCACACGCGGGCCGGGCATGCCCTGCCCCTACGGGACCTCGGTTCCTGCCGTGCAGAGGCACGATTCGGGAGCCGCTACCCTAGTCCCGTGGCAACGCAGTCGTTCGGCAAGTTCGAGCGCGTCCTCCGCGTGGGCGAGGGGCGCCGCCTCAAGCGCCTCTCCGAGCAGGCCGCGTACATCGGCTCGCTCGAGCCCGACTTCGAGTCGCTCTCCGACGACGAGCTCGCCGGGAAGACCGCCGAGTTCAAGCAGCGGATCGAGAACGGCGAGACGCTCGAGGAGATCATCTTCGAGGCCTACGCGGCCGTGCGCGAGGCGTTCAAGCGCACGATCGGCGTCCGTCTCTTCGACGTCCAGCTGATGGGCGGGATCGTCCTCCACGAGGGCGACATCGCCGAGATGAAGACGGGCGAGGGGAAGACCTTCGTCGCCGTCCAGCCGCTGTACCTGAACTCGCTGACCGGCCACGGCGTCCACCTCGTCACTGTCAACGACTACCTCGCGAGGCGCGACGCCGAGTGGACGCAGCCCGTGTACGAGAAGCTCGGCGCGAGGGTCGGCTTCATCCAGAACCTCATGCCGTTCGCGCAACGGCGTGAGGCGTACGGCGCCGACGTGACGTACGGGACGAACTCCGAGTTCGGCTTCGACTATCTGCGCGACAACATGGCCGTGTCCCTCGAGGGCACCGTGCAGCGAAGCCACGCGTACGCGATCGTGGACGAGGTCGACTCGATCCTCATCGACGAGGCGCGAACGCCGCTCATCATCTCCGGCGAGCCGGAGACCGCCGCGCAGACCTACTACCAGTTCGCGCGGGTCGCGAAGACGCTCGAGGGCAAGCCCGCGACCCGGAAGTCCGCGAAGGGCGAGGACGAGACCGAGGCCTCGGGCGCCGACTACCTCTACGACGAGAAGTTCAAGGTCGTGTCACCAGCGCAGACGGCAATCACGGCCGTCGAGCGCGCCCTCGGCATCGACAACCTCTACGACCCGAGCCACGTCCTGCTGGTCAACCACCTGACGCAGGCGCTGAAGGCGGAGTCGCTGTACAGGCGCGACGTCGACTACGTCGTCCAGGACGGTGAGGTGAAGATCGTCGACGAGTTCACGGGCCGCATCATGGAAGGACGCCGCTGGAGCGAGGGCCTCCACCAGGCGATCGAGGCGAAGGAGGGCGTCCGCATCCGCGAGGAGAACGTCACGCTCGCGACGATCACGCTCCAGAACTACTTCCGCCTGTACGAGAAGCTCGCCGGCATGACCGGAACGGCGAAGACGGAGGAGAAGGAGTTCGTCGAGATCTACAACCTGCACGTGGTCGAGATCCCGACCAACGTCCAGGTGGCGCGCCTCGACGAGAACGACTACATCTTCAAGACGGTCGAGGCGAAGTTCAACGCGGTCGTCGACGACATCGTCGAGCGCCACGAGGAGGGGCAGCCGATCCTCGTCGGCACGATCGCGGTCGAGACCTCCGAGTACCTCTCGCAGGTGCTCACGCGCCGCGGCATCCCGCACAACGTCCTGAACGCGAAGGAGCACGAGCGCGAGGGCGAGATCATCAAGGACGCGGGCCAGCGCGGCGCGGTCACGATCGCGACGAACATGGCCGGCCGCGGCGTCGACATCAAGCTCGGGGATGGCGTCGTCGACCTCGGCGGCCTGTACGTGCTCGGCACCGAGCGGCACGAGGCGCGGCGCATCGACAACCAGCTCCGAGGCCGCTCAGGCCGCCAGGGCGACCCGGGCGAGTCTCGCTTCTACCTCTCGGCGTCCGACGACCTCGTCCGGCTGTTCGCGGGCGACCGGATCCACAACATCATGAACCGCTTCAAGATCCCCGAGGACCAGCCCATGGAGGCGGGGATCCTCTCGAAGCAGATCGAGAACGCGCAGAAGAAGGTCGAGGAGCAGAACTTCGTCGCGCGCAAGAACGTCCTCAAGTACGACGACGTCATGAACACGCAGCGGCTCGTCATCTACGACCAGCGCCGTCGTGTGCTCGAGGGAGAGGACCTCTCGGACGAGGTCAAGGAGTGGATCCGCGAGACGGTCGAGGCGGGTGTCCGGCAGTTCACGGACTCGGAGTTCGCGGAGGACTGGGACCTCGACGGCCTCGTCACGCACATGCAGTCGCTCTCGGGGACCGACATCACGGTGGAGGAGCTGCGCGAGGAGGTCGACCTCACGAATCGCGACGCGCTGATCGAGGAGTTCGTCGACGACGCGATCGAGACGTACGGCGAGCGCGAGGAGGCGCTCGGGTCGGAGATCGCGCGTCAGGTCGAGCGCTACATCATCCTCCAGGTCGTCGACCATCGCTGGCGCGAGCACCTGGAGACGATGGACTACCTGCGCGAGGGCGTCCATCTCCGTGCCTTTGCGCAGAAGGACCCGCTCGTCGAGTATCGCGGCGAGGGGCACACGCTGTTCGAGGAGCTCGGCATGACGATCCGCGAGGAGGTCGTCTTCACGCTCTTCCACGTCGCCGTCTCGTTCGACGAGCCGGCGCTCGAGCCGGTGGAGTCGCGCGGCGGGCCGCTCACGTACGAGCACGACGTCTCCGCGGGCGCGGACGCGATCGCTGCTGCGGGCGCGGGCGCCGCCACCGCCCTGGCCGAGCCTCCCGCCGCTTTCCGGCGCTCCCATGCAGGGGCAGGCCGTCAACGAGCACAAGGACCTCGGCCGAAACGATCCCTGCTGGTGCGGCTCGGGCAAGAAGTTCAAGAAGTGCCATGGCGCCTAACGAGAAAGCCGCTTGCCGCTCCAAGCGATGACGAGCAGGCCGCCGCTCGCGAGTGGGCCGACACTGAGCGCCTGTGACGTTGTCCCTGACCAGACGGCCTTCGCACGAGTGATCCACTGGAGCGTCGAGCCCTCGGTCCCGAGCTGACCGGGAAACGACAGCAGCGCACCGTTCAGGATCGTGGCGTCCAGACCGATGATCAGCGCGGCGAAGGAGAGAACCGCGAGCATCGTCCACTGCGTCGTGTGCTTCTTGAAAGAGGCACCCACGACGTTGCCCTGGAGCGGCTGGTGGAGGTGCTGGAGCGCGGTGCGGAACATGGGTTGATCGTCCCGCCGACGCGCCGCCCCGACATCAGGCGCACACCCTGATCCGGCACCCTGATCTTTCGATCCGAAGGCCCTGATCTAGGGTGCGCGAGAATTCAAAGAAGCCCTCGCAAAACGCCTCCCCGAGAGGAGTTCCGGGGGCGTTAGCTGTTGCCGAGCCTGCGGTGCGGCCTGGCGACGAGCAGGTATGACAGCCCGGCCACGCCGATCACGGCGAGCAGGATCGGAGCTGCCCAGATCTGGTACGCAGGCGCACCGGGGGGAGCGAGCGAGGCGCGCGGCCAGGCGATGTTGACGGTCTCGAACGCGAGCCACACGACGGCGAGCGTGTTGATGGGCAGGCCGGCGCGGCCGAGTCGGAAGCCCCCGGCCGGGATCCAGGTCCCGCGCAGGCGCGCGACCAGCGCGGCGACCGCGACGAGCAGGAAGGCGACGTAGATGGCCGCGGTGCCGAAGGTGATCAGGCTGCCGAAAGCGGCGGAGTTCAGGCCCAGCAGCAAGGCGAGGCAGGAGACGACGGTCGTGGCCGCGATTGCGCCGATCGGCGCCCGGCGCCGATCGACGCTGCGAAGGAACCGGGAGGCCGGAAGCACGCCGTCGCGGGCGATCGAGTAGATGGTTCGTGCTGTCAGGGCCTGGGCAGCAATGCCGCAGGCGAGAAACGCGGTGAGGACGACGGCTGCGAAGGGCTTGGCCGACCACGAGCCGAATGAGCTGACCACCGCGGTCGAGACCGGATCGATGTCGCGCCCGGCGACGATGTCAGCCGGGTTCGGGTGCGCAAGCGCAGCAGCGAAGGCGTTGAGAATGACGACGGCTGCGACGCTGAGCAGCGCGATCCAGATCGCCCGCGGGACGTGACGCGCCGCACGCTGCGTCTCCTCAGAAGCCCCGACGCAGGCGTCGAAGCCGATGAACACCCAGCCGCCGACGGCGAGTGCGGCGAGCATGCCGGCCCCGACCGATCCGCCCGAGAGCGCTTCGGCGCCGAGCGTTTGGGTGAGGATGGAGAAGTCCTGTGTCCGGAAGACGAGCAGCAGCGCCAGCCCGATTCCGACTGACGCGACGGCCTCGGCCGCGATCCCGGCCCTGATCGCCCGGCCCAGCACTTCGATGCCCAGCGCCCCGACGGTCGCGCAGATGAGGACGAGGAGCATCGCTGTCGCCACGATCGCGTTGGCCGTTGGTGTGATCCCCGCGAGGGTCAGCGCCCAGGGCGCGCCGAGGTAGGCGATCGTCGTGTTCGCCGCCGTATAGGCGCAGATCGCGACCCATCCGCTCAGCCAGCCGTAGGCCCCGCCCATCAGGCGACGCGTCCACTGGTAGGCACCGCCGGCGATCGGGAACTCGGATGCAAGCTCCGCGTACACGGCGAGCAGCAGACACTGCCCGGCGAGCGCGACCGGAAGCACCCAGACCCACGCGGGGCCGGCCACGACGGTGCCCACCAGCACGACTGCGTAGAGCCCGACGACCGGCGAGATCGTTGCGAAGCCCATCGCAGCGTTGTCGAAAAAGCGAAGCCGGCGGGCGAGCTCCTGCCGGTACCCCAGCTCTGCGAGGCGCGCCGCATCCGGATCGAGCGGCGGCGCGGCTGCCGAAGTCATGTCCGCTGCGCGCCCTCGAGCTCGCGCCGCTGATGTTCGACCGCGCGTGCCACTTCGACGCGGGACGACACACCCAGCTTGTGGAAGATGTTCCGCATGTGCGACTCCACGGTCTTGCCGCTCAGGTAGAGCGCGGCCGCGATCTCGCGATTCGTCTTGCGGTCGGTCGCGAGCGTGGCGATCTCGAGCTCACGCTTGGTCAATGACGCGAGCCCGCTGTCGCCTGCAGCCGCCGGTCCGCGCGACTCGGCCCGGGCTCCCAGCCGCCGCAACTCGCGGCGTGTCTCGTCGCGGACGCGCAGCGAGCCGCACGCGTCGAGCTCGCGCTCGGCCTCGCGCAGCACCGCGATCGCCTCCTTACGCAGGCCCGCGGCTGCGAGCGCGCGCCCCTGCAGACTGCGCGAGAACGCCGCATGCAGCTGTGCGCCCACCGCAGCAGCCGCCTCCGCCGATCGCGCCGCCACACGTGCCGCCTCGGCCGGCTCGCCACCCGCGAGCAACACTGCCGCCCGCGCACGGCCGGCCAGCGCCGCGGGTAACTGCAGCCCGAGCTGCGCGGCATCCTCCTCGGCACGGCGAGCGTAGGCGTCGGCCGCTTCGGTCTGCCCGACCGCCAGCTCGACGAGCGTCAGGCTCTCCCAGTCGAAGCAGCGCTCCACGGGCATCGTGCGCGCGACGTCCTCGCCCACGAGCTCGAGCAGGATCTTCCGCCCACGCTCGACGTCTCCGGCGTCGAACCAGGCGACACCGAGCCCCCAGCCTGGGCCACCGCCCCCGTTGGGGATGGTGCCGCCGGCCAAGCGACGATCGAACTCCAGGCTTTCTTCGAAGGCCGCGATGGCGCCGTCGAGATCGCCCGCGTAGTAGAGCGTCCAGCCCAGCTCGAATAGCGCCCGGTAGAGCTCGTGCGGGCTCCCGGCCAGCCGCCCGGCCTCGAGCGCCCTGTCGCAACACTCGGTCGCCTCGGCCAGACGGCCCTGCATCTCGAACGGGAAGTTCCTCGCGAGCATCATCGGAACCAGCAGCCGCCCGTCACCGGTCGTGCGTGTGATCTCCATCCCGCGCTCGAGATGCGCGACGGCCTCGTCATAGCGCTCGAGGTACGTCTCGGCCCAGCCCAGGTAGTAGAGGGCCTCCAGACGCGGGGCCAACTCCGCGTCCGTAAGCCGGTCGACCTCTGACCGCGCCTCTTCACGGAGCTCGCGCGCCACCGCGATGCGCCCAGCCAAGGTCTCACCGAGGCAGAGCGCCGACGCGGCCGCTGCGATCAGCGCTCGGTCACCGAGTGCCCGTGCGGTCGCCACAGCTTCGCGACCCATCACGGCGGTCCGCTCGAAGTCCTGCTCGTAGAGACCGTCGACCGCGAGCTCGATCTGCAAGACGGCGGCGGCGGCCGTAGAGCGATCGGGGAGGTCGTCCCACGCCCGAGTGAGCCGTTGATGAGCGTCTTCGTGACGCCCGAGCCAGTGCTCGGTCGCCGCGCAGAAAGCCGTCAGCTCGACCGAGCGCTCCCTCGTGCCGGCCGGGAGCAGCTCGATCGCTTCCAGCAGCGTCGCCCGACACTGCTCCAGCTCGCCGACGGCGCGGAGCGCCGAGGCGAGCGCCACGCGGACGTCAACCTGCCGTTCGCCGTCCGATGCGCGCAGCAGTCGCAGCGTCGCCCGGAACCAACGAGCCGCGACGGCGGGAGCGCGCGTCGCGGCAGCTGCACCCGCTTCGAGCAGAAGCTGGATCGCCTCCTCGTTTCCCTGCTCGGCCGATTGCTCGACGTGATGCGCCCGCTCGCCCGGCGCGGCGCCCCTCGCCGCCAGCTCTGCCGCCGCCCGCGCGTGCGCCGCGAGCCTCCAGCCACCCGGCGCGGACTCATAGACCGCTGTGCGTACGAGCGGGTGGCGAAAGACAAACCGCCGCGGGACCGTCGTCGCGCGCAGAAGATCACGCGCGAGCAGCGCATCGAGCGCAGCGAGCCCATCCGCAGCCGACAGCTCGGCAATCGTCGCTGCCAGATCGGGCTCGAACGGCTCACCGGCCACCGCAGCGGCCTCGAGCAGCCCGCGCTCGGTCGCGGAGAGCGACGTCAGCTCCTCGGCAAGCGACGCCGCGACGGCTCGCGGGACGCCGCCCCCGTCGACCCCGGCGCCGCTCACCGGCGCCGTGAGCGTCACGCTGCCGCCTCCGCGCGCGAGTTGCTCGAGATAGAAGGGATTGCCGCCGCCGTGCTCGTAGATCGCCGCCGCCGATCGCGGATCGAGCTCGCCCAGCAGCTGCGTCGCCTGCGCCTCGCTGAGTTGACCGAGTCCGATCCGTCGCACCCCCGCAACGCCGAGCGTGGCCGACAAGCGTGCGGGCGCCTGAGTGGGCCGCAAGCCAAGCGCCAACAGGACCCCGGCATCCGGGCCGCGCCGAAGCAGCGCCCCCAGCAGCTCGATCGACGCCCCGTCGCACCAGTGCAGATCGTCCAGCAGCACCACTAGCGGCCGATCAGCCGCGAGCAGCTCGAGCAGCATCCGGACCGCACGGTGAGCGCGGTAGCGGTCGTCAGCGACCGAATTGACCGCCACGCCGGCTGTGGGTTGGAGGGACGGGAGGACATCGGCGAGCTCGCCAATCGCCTCGGCATCCCATGCGGCGTTCAAGCGCAGCTCTTGCGAGGCGACATATGCGTCCAGAGCGTCGACCCAGACGCTGAACGGCAGATCGCGCTCGAACTCTGTCGCCGCACCGGCAAGGACGAGACAGCCGCGTCCCTCGGCGCGATTGCTCAGCTCGGCGAGCAGGCGCGTCTTGCCGATGCCGGGCTCGCCCTCGACGGCCACGCAGACCGCGCCCTCGTCGGCAAGGGCGTCGAGTGCCGCCTCGAGCAGCTCGAGCTCTGACTCCCGCCCGACGGTCGGCCAGGCGCTGGCATCAATTTGCACGGTCCTCCTTCACCCGGCTCTCCCCGCCGAGTCAGACCTTTCCCGACGTCGCCGCGGCCGGCTTGCCCGCCGCGATCCGTAGCAGCGCCCCGAGGTTCTTGCGCGTCAGCGGAACCGTGCCCCAAGCGGGCGATACTCCGGCCGAGTTGCGCGGCACACGAACGCGCAGCGCGCCCGGCAGCGAGTCGAAGCGCAGCGGCGGGTGGAGCGTCAGGGCCTCGCCGTCGAGGCCGACGGCGACCGGCGCGTCCGCGCGCACCTCGAACTCGAGCGACGCCCACTGGCGCACGGCGCCGAAGCGTCGGTGCTGGGAGATCGTCCCGAGCGTGACCAGCTTGGCGACCGCGGCGGCACCGCGAGCGCGGGTGACGAAGATGCCGAGCTGGCCGGTGTTCAGATGCGGCCGCGTGCCCGCGCCGCGAAAGCGTCTCAGCTGATACGGGTTGTTGGAGACGATCACGAGCGACGCGCCACCCCAGTCGGTCGCGTTCGGCACGTCGAACACGAGGTCGCAGCAGCTCCCTTCCTTCCCCATCACCTCCGGCAGCATCTGCCTCCAGGTCCGCACCTTCGCATCGCGGTAGGCGTCGGACTGCACGACCGTCGCGTAGATGCCGAGCGACGCGTTGTTGACGAAGATGCGACCGTTGAGGCGCGCGAGGTCGATGCGTCGCTCGATCCCGTCGATGAACGCATCGAGGGCCCCGACGACGTCGTCCCGGTCGAGCCCCAGGTCGAGCGCGAAATGGTTGCGGGTCCCCGACGGAACGCATACATGGGCAACGTCGTGGTCCATGGCGACGCTCGCAACCAAAGCCTGTGACCCGTCGCCCCCGGCCATCCCGATGACGTCCGCACCCCCTGTCACCGCCCGCTTGGCAAGTTCGCAGAGGTCGTCCTCGGGACCCAGCACCAACGCCTCGATCCGGCGTTTCTTCGCTTCCTCCGCGAGGCTGAAGCGCTCGGCCTTTCCGCCGCCCGACTTCGGATTGATGATCAGCACGCCGCGCTCTGCAGGCTCGGCGGGCCGCGCGTAGCGGTGGACGTTAGGCGCAGACTCGGGATGATTGCGCACCGCATAGCGCGCAGCGAGACCGAAGAGCACCACTGCGAGGACCACGATGCCCAGCTGGTACTTCTGGTCGTAGCCGTAGGTGAAGAGCGCGACGAGCGCGAGCCACGCGAAGGGCAGGGCGACGAGGCGCATGAGGCCGCGCCGGATCAGGAGGTACCACACGCAGAACACGAGGACGAACACCGAGCCGAACGCGACGACGAGCCCGACGGGATCGTTCGCCACCATCGAGAGGGCGAGCCAGACGACGAAGAGCGCGGCGAGCAGCGCGCCGACCGCCGCGAGCTGCGCCCGACGGTGCTTGCGCGGCGCGCTGACCGTCTGGTCGGACTGCGACGACTGCTCGGGCGAAGACATGCGCGGCTCCTACGGTTCAGGTCACGCCGACCGAATGCTGGAGCCGGAAATTGACGCCCGCCGAGCTCTAGGGCGAGGCACGTCCACAGTACCACCGGTGCTGTCGGGGGGACAGGCCGCGCGGGTGGCGATGCGCCGGCTAGGAGCCCGTCGCCGGCGGTGCAACCGGTCGCTTCGGCAGCAAGCGATGACCGTCGACCACGGCATTCGCGATGTCCGCGAGCTTCCGATTCGTCGAGCGCGATTGTGCACGCAGCATGTCGAAGGCAGCGGACTCGTCGATCGAATGGCGTTCCATGAGGATTCCCTTGGCCCGCTCGGTGACGGCTCGACGCCCGAAAGCCCCCTCGAGGTCGTGGTATTCCGCGAAGCGGCGCAGGACGATGTCGATCGAGCTCTGCCAGTCCAGCGCGTCCGCGTCGGTGATGTAGGCGAAGACGCCGCGCTTGGACGCCTCCTTGACGAAGCCTGGATCGGGTGCGTGGAGCAGGACGATCACAGGGCAGGCCGCCTCCTGGACGATCTTCTCGATCAGCCCGAGCGCATGCTCGGAGCTGTCGCCGAGCCCGACGAGCGCGACGTCGGGTCGCTCCCTGGCGGTTACCGGTCCGACGTCCTCGATATCGATCTCGCGGGCGATCACTTCGTGGCCGAGTGCGGCGACGATCGGGGCGACCAGCGCCAAGCGATCCTTGCGCTCGTTCGCGATCAGGACTCGCAGATGGTCGGTCTCGCGGTAGCTCATTCCCCTTCCAAGCGGTTTGAGCGTTGCGCTCCGCCGCGACCACTCGAAGCGTGCGGTGCGCGTGGCTCGGCGATACAGCCTCTAATGGTACGCCGATGCCCACGACCTGCGCATCGGTAAACGTGTCCGCGCCTACGCCCCGCCGAGGGCCGAGCTGCCCCCGACTCGCCGGCTAGACCTTTGCCGCAGCGAAGTGGTACCGTGAACTTGCCCTGCCCCAGCCCTTGGCGGGCACCCTTTCCGGCTCCGACACTCGGCCGGCGTAGCGTCGGGACTTCGTCGACGCGTGACGCAACCGATAGGAGTCGCAATGTCCGTCACTCCATCTCCTCAGCCGGCCGCGGCGGGAGCGCCGGCCGCATCGGCCGCCTCCGGGACGCACGTCCAGCTCGCACCGGGCGCGACCGCGAAGATCCGCAACCCGATCCTGGTCGCGATCTTCGTCGTCCTCACGCTCGGGATCTACCAGATCTTCTGGTGGTACTTCGTCAACCGCGAGATGGCCGACTACGGCCGCGCGAAAGCGACGAAGGAGCTCGGGGACAACCCGACGAAGTCGACCCTCGCGCTGTTCCCGGGAGGGCTGATCGTGGTTCCCGCGATCTGGACGACGATCACCACGTTCCAGCGCATCCAGGCGGCGCAGCGGCTGAACGGCCAGACGCCGATCAACGGCTGGCTGGGGCTCGTCCTTGCGATCGTGATCATCCCCGCGCTCTACGGCTACATGCAGAGCGGGCTCAACTCGGCGTGGAAGGCCGTTCCGGCGGCGGCGGAGCCGGTGCCTGCCACCGCCTGACGCTCAGTGGCCGTCTCGGCGCGGATCAAGGAGAAGCACCTCCCGAGCCGGGTGGCCGGTAAACGGTCGCCCAGCCTCGTCGGTGCGATCGAGGGGACGATCATCGCGACGGCCGTCGTCGCGGGGATGGACGAGAGCGACAACGTGTCGCCGCTTCGCGGGTTCTGGATCCTCGTCGCGACCGGGACGTTCTTCTGGGTGGCCCACGTGTACGCGGATCTGCTCGCCGACCGCATCAAGGGGCACCACCGCATGGGGCGGCACGCCGTGCTCGGGGTCATGGGCCGTGAGTGGCCGCTTCTCCAGTCGAGCTTCGTCCTCGCCGTCCCGCTCGCGCTGGGGGCGATCGGCGTCCTGAGCGCCCACGTCGCGTTCGACCTGGCCTGGTTGGGCGGCATTGCGGCTCTCGTCGGTTGGGGCATCGTCTTCTCCCGCCGGGAAGGTCACGGCCTCACGGGAATCTTCATCGCTGCGTCTCTCAACGCCGCCGTCGGGCTCGTCATCGTCGGGTTCAAGGTGGCCGTCAAGTGAGCGCCAGCGAGCAGCGCCGAGCGGCCGCTCCCGCGGGAACTCGAGAGAAGGAGGCTGAAGTGTCCGGAACCCTGGCCCCCGACGCCCCTGGAGAGGCACGGGGCCTCACGTGGCAGAAGGTGTTCCTCGGTGACTGGTCGCGCTGGGTACGCGATCCGTTGGACGTCTGCCGCATCCTCTTCGTCGCCGGCACCGTCGTCTGGGGGCTCTCGGGCAGGCCCGTCACCGTGCTCGTCGCCGCGTCGGCCATACTCGTGCTCGCGCGGTTCCTGAACCTTCCGCGCTTCTACGACTTCAGCCTTCTCGTCGTCATGGTCCTCATCGCCTGGGGCGAGGTGCTCGGCCTCTACGACTCGTGGAAGGGCTACGACAACGTCGTCCACTTCACCGTGCCGTTCCTCGTGACGGGGATGTTCTACGTGCTCCTGGTCCGACTCGGCGTCCTTCCGGAGCTCAGCGACCTCAAGCAGGTTCACCAGAAGTTCGGCTTCTTCCTGACGGCGGTGATGCTGGGTATGGCGGTCGGCGCCGGCTGGGAGATCGTCGAATGGTCGCTCGACGAGTGGGCGGGAGCCAACCTCGTCGGGGACGAGACGGACACCGCGACCGACCTGATCTGGGACACGATGGGCGCGACCGGAAGCGCGTTGGTGCTGACGCTCTGGAGCCTCGGCGGGCACTCGTTGACGCGCCGCCCGGGCGCCGCGCTCGCGAACAAGCGCTTCACAAGCTTCCTGACGCTGCGCTCCGACAAGACCGTCCCGGCGGGCTGAGCCGATGAGCGACGCGATGCTCTCGGAGGACACGACGCTGCAGGAGATCGACGCGCAGGCTCCGGTCGTCGGATCGTGCGAGATCGAGGTTGATGCCGACCCCGAGGCCGCCTGGGCGGTTCTCACGCAGATCGAGCGCTGGCCGAGCTGGAACCCCGCGATCAAGTTCGTCTCCTTCGAGGGCGGGCTCGAGGAGGGGTCGGAGTTCCGCTGGAAGGCCGGGCCGGGCACGATCACATCCACGATCAGGGACCTCGACCCGCCCTGGCGGATCGCGTGGACCGGCACGTCGCTCGGTCTGAAGGCGATCCACGTCCACACCTTTGAGCGTCACGACGGCGGGACGCTCGTCAGGACGGAGGAGTCGTACCACGGGCTCGTCGCCCGCCTCTTCAGGGGCCGGCTCCAGAAGATGCTCGACGGCGCGCTGCAGGGTGAGCTCCGGCATCTGAAGACCGAAGCCGAGCGCCGGGAACGTTCACCGTAAGCGCGCTGCGATGAGCGAGCTCGCCTCCGGCGGAGCGCAGGATCCCGTTACCGCACCGGGTGCCGGGGCCGTCTGGGTGTCTCGTCGCCCACGGTTCGGCGTTCGCGCCCTCCTGGCCGGCTGGACGCTCGCGACCGCCGGGCTCCTCGCCGCGGCCGTGCTCCTGCCAGGGCTTCGCCTCGACGGCATCGTGGGAGCGTTCGGCGTCGCGGCGGTCGTCGGCATCCTGAACGCGCTGATCGTCCCGGCCAGCGCCCGGATCCGACTGCCGTTCACGGTCCTGAGCGGGTTCCTCGTCGTGCTCGTCCTCGACGCCGCGGTCCTCTGGATCGCCGCGCAGGCGATCGAGAACTCCATCTCCGTGGACAACTTCGGCTGGGCGTTCGCGGGCGCTCTTGTCGCTGCCGCCGCCACGCTCGTCTTCCAGATCGCGCTCGGGGTCAACAACGACGACACGTATTCGCTGCGCGTGATCGAGCGCATGGCCAGACGCTCGGGCAAGCAGGTGCACACCGACCGGCCGGGCATCGTCTTCGTCGAGATCGACGGCCTCGCCTTTCCCGTGCTGCAGCGGGCGCTCCGCGACGGGCACGCTCCGGAGATGTCCCGCTGGCTCGCGCGGGGCACGCACCGGCTCGTCGAGTGGGAGACCGATCTCTCGTCGCAGACGGGCGCGAGCCAGGCGGGGATCCTGCTCGGCTCGAACGACGACATTCCCGCCTTCCGCTGGGTCGAGAAGGACACCGGCGTGCTGATGACCTGCTCGGCGCCCCGCGACTGCGAGGAGATCGAGCGCCGCCACACGAACGGCTCGGGCTTGCTCGTCGACGGAGGCACGAGCCGCGGGAACCTGCTCTCGGGAGGGGCGGAGGACGTCATCCTCACGGTGAGCCGGATCGGCGCCGAGAGAAAGGCCAACCCGGGGTACCGGGCGTTCTTCGCGAACGGGCACAACGTCACGCGGGCGGCAGCCCTCTTCGTGGGCGAGGTCGTGCTCGAGCTCTGGGCGGCCGCCCGCCAGCGCCGGCGCGACGTCCAGCCGCGCGGGCACAGAGGCGGCACGTACCCGCTCCTGCGGGCGGCGATGTGCGTCGTCGTGCGCGACCTGATCGTCTTCTCCGTCATCTCGGACATGCTTCGCGGCCGCCCCGCGGTCTACGCGACGCTCTCCGGGTACGACGAGGTGGCGCACCACTCGGGCCTCGAGCGGCACGACACGCTCGAGACGCTCCGCAAGCTCGACAAGCAGCTCGGCCGGATCGCACGCGCGGGCCGGTATGCACCGCGCCCGTACGAGATCGTCGTGCTCTCCGACCACGGTCAGACACAGGGCGCGACGTTCAGGCAGCGCAACGGGTACGGGCTGGACGACCTCGTCCGCAGGTCGATCGAGGCGCGGCCGGTGCAGACGCTCCTCGGAGGCGACGAGAACGACACCGCCGTCGGCCTCGCGTTCGAGGAGGCGCACGACGCGGACACCGAGCCGGCCGTGACGGGTGGCAAGAGAAGCAAGAAGCTGGAAGAGCAGGCCGTCGTCGTGCTCGGCTCCGGCAACCTCGGGCTCATCTACCTGATGGAGGACCGTCGTCGCCTCAGCCTGGAGGAGATCGAGGCGCGGCATCCGCGTCTCGTGACCGCCTTGCGCGAGCATCCGCACGTCGGCTTCGTCCTCGCGAGCTCCGCCGAGCGTGGGCCCGTGGTGCTCGGAGCTCGCGGCGCGCGCTATCTCGAGGACGATCTCGTGTCGGGCGACGATCCGCTGGCCGCGTTCTCGGAGAGCGCCGCGTCGCACCTCGCGCGCTCGAGTGCCTTCGCGCACGCGCCCGACCTCTTCGTCAACAGCTTCTACGATCCGCAGCTCGACGAGGGCTGCGCCTTCGAGGAGCTGATCTCGTTCCACGGAGGCATGGGCGGTTCCCAGACGCGCGCGTTCATCCTCGCACCCGTCGAGCTGCCGCTCCCCGACCAGCCGATCGTGGGCGCGGCGCACGTGCACACGGTTCTCGCCGGCTGGAGGGCGCTGCTCAACCACGGGACGTAGCGCACCGGACACCGTCTCGACACGTTTCACCCACGGTGCTAGTGTGGATCTGCCTTGCCCCAGCCTTAGGCGGGCAGATCTTTTCCGGCTCCGACACTCGGCCGGCGTAGCGCGTGGCCATCGTGGTCGCGCGAAAACGCAAGCGTCAGGAGCCGCTCATGACTCTTTCGCCGGACCGTTCGACCGACCGGCCCGCGGCCTGGACCAGCGCTTGCAGCAGAGACGAGCGCTCGCCTGCCGACGACGGCCGGCCGAGGCCGCACGTCAGAAAGGAGGACTCATGACCGAGGCAACGCCTCCTGTGCATGTGTCCGGCGTCCCGCTCGATTCGCGCGCCGGGCGACGACTCAAAGCGGGGGAGGGCGGCTGGGCCGAGCATCTGGCCGTCCGGATGCGCCTCTTCCCGTCCCTCTTCGTGTCGTGGCTCGTTGCGAACGCGGGCGTGGTCGTCATGGCGGCCATCATGGTCGCGATCGGTTTCTTCGTCACCAAGGTCCTGCTCTCGGTCGACGCCGTCGTCACCGCCGACGAGTGGCTGCCGATCAAGCTAGAGGGCCAGCGAACGGCGTTCTGGGACGACGCGTCGTACGTCGCCTCGAATCTTGCGGACCGCTACGTCCTGATCCCCCTCATCGGGGTGGTCGGAATCTTCCTCATCGCGCGGCGGCGCTGGAGGATGGCCAGTTTCGTGCTCCAGGCAGCGCTGGCGGAGGTGCTCTGTTACGCGATCGTGACCTACTTCGTGAGTCGCCCCCGCCCGCCCGTCGTGCAGATGGACCCGTTCAACCTGACCCACAGCTACCCGTCGGGGCACGTGGCCGCATCGGTCGCGATCTACGGCGCTCTCACGCTGCTCATCGCGGCTCACTTCAAGGACATCCGGATGCGGGTGTTCGTCTGGACCTTCGGCGCCCTGTTCCCGCTCGTCGTCGCCGCCTCGCGGATCTACCGCGGCGAGCACCATCCCAGCGACGTCATCGCCGGGGTATTGATGGGCGCCGGCGCGTTGGTGGTAGCGCTCTTCGCGGGGCGAACAGCTCGCAGGGTCGCCGAGATCCGCAAGGAGAAGCACACGCACGCCGAGGCCGCGTGGGAGGCGGAGTTCGCAGGCGAGGCCGACATTCCCGACTACATTCCCGATGAGCTTCCCGACGACGCGCCGGCGGAGGCACGGGCATGAGCTCCGTGGCGGTCATCGCGCATTCGGGCAAGACGCTCGACGGCGGCCTGCCCGAGCTACGGAAGTCCCTCAAAGGCCACGGCGTGGCCGACCCGCTCTGGATCGAGGTGGACAAGAGCCGCAAGGCTCCCAAGCAGATCCAGTCCGCGCTCGACCAGGGCGCGGAGCTGATCTTCGTCTGGGGCGGCGACGGCATGGTCCAGCGCGGCGTCGACGTCCTCGCGGGCTCCGACGCGACGATGGCAATCGTGCCGGCCGGAACCGCGAACCTGTTCGCCACGCATCTCCACATACCGAAGAAGATCGACGGCGCGGTCGAGGTCGGACTTCGCGGCAAGCCTCGCAAGCTCGACGTCGGCAGCATGAACGGGGAGAAGTTCGCCGTCATGGCCGGCGTCGGCTTCGACGCACTCGTGATCCACGCCGCCAACAGCGACCTGAAGCGCGTGCTCGGGCGCACGGCGTACGTGTGGGCGGCTAGCAAGAGCCTTCGCGCGACGCCGTTCGAGGCGCAGGTCGAGGTCGACGGCAAGGAGTGGTACGAAGGCCCGGCGAGCTGTGTCCTATTCGGGAACGTCGGAGAAGCGTTCGCCGGAGTGAAGGCGTTCAAGGATGCTCACCCCGACGACGGGCTGCTCGACATCGGCGTCGCGAGTGCCGACGGGGTCGTCCAGTGGGGCCGCACGCTCGCGCGCAGTGCGCTCAGCGACGTGACCAAGTCGCCGTTCGTGCACGTGATCAAGGGTCGCTCGGTCGCGGTGAAGCTGAGCCGGAAGATCCTGTACGAGCTCGACGGCGGCGACCGCGCGAAAGCGAAGACGTTCCGGGTCGACATCCAGCCGGATGCGGTCACGGTGCAGGTTCCGGCGGCAAGCAAGTGATCACCTTGTCCTGTCGTCCGATGTGCTCCCTGGTGGCGGGCTCTGCGCCACCGACGGAGCATGAGTGGGCACGTGGCTGCGAAGGGGGCAGTAAGTAGGCTCGCAGCCGCGAAGGGGGCCCAGAAGGGGCTCGCGGCTGCGACGGGGTCACGGGAGACCGGGCTCGTGGCCGCGAACACCCCTCCCTCGTCGACGACAGGCGATCGCTTTCTCAATCGAGACCTCTCGTGGCTCGACTTCAACACGAGGGTCCTCGAGCTCGCCTCGGACGACGAGGTGGTGCCACTGCTCGAACGGGTCAAGCTCTTCGCGATCGTCGCCTCGAACCTGGACGAGTTCTTCGCCGTCCGCATCGCCCGCCTCGAGCAGGCGGTCGCGGCGGGGAGCCCGCGACGCTCCCCGGACGGGCGCACGGCGCTGCGGACGCTGGTCGACGCACAGCGCCTCGTCGTCGCGCTGCTGGCCGCACAGGACCGGCTCTGGCTCGACGAGCTCCGGCCCGCGCTCGCCGCCGAGCGCATCCGGGTCGCATCCCTCGAGACGTGCGGCGCGCGCGAGCTCCGTTCGCTGCGGAAGCGCTTTCGGCGGGAGATCGCGCCCGCGCTGTCCCCGACGGTGCTGGACGCCCGAACGGCCCGCGAGACCCCCTCGCTGGAGCTGAGCGTCGCCGCGATCGTGTTCGAGGCAAAGACTGGAGAACGACGCGTCGTGCGGGTCGGCGTCCCGGACTCCTTGTCCCGTTTCGTCGAGCTCCGCAAGGGCGCTGGGCTCGTTCCGCTCGAGGACGTGATCCTGCACTTCCTTTCGGCCGTCGTGGGGAAGGGGACGATCGAGGCGGCCGGAGTCTTCCGCATCACGCGCGACGCCAACCTCCCGATCGTGCGCGACGATCTCGACGGCGTGGACGCGGTCGAGGCTGCGCTTCTGCACCGCCCCTTCGGCGACGTCGTGCGGCTCGAGACTGCGGCAGGCGTCGCTCCCGCGCTGGTCGCGGCCCTGAGGACGTCGCTCGGGCTGGACGCGACGGTGTGCTACGAGAGCGAGGCCCCGCTCGCGCTTAGTGGGCTCCTCGAGCTGGCCGACGCGGACCGACCGGAGCTCAAGAGCGCGGCGTGGCATCCGGTGACGCACGGAGCGTTCGCCGGCGGCGACAGCGGCGCGCTGCTGGCCGAGATTCGCCGCCGGGACGTGCTCGTGCATCACCCGTACGACTCGTTCGACTCGAGCGTGCAGGCCTTCGTCTCGGCCGCCGGCGACCCGTGGGTCGCGGGGCTCAAGGCGACCGTCTACCGGACGGGCGACGCCTCGCTCACGCTCGCGTCACTCGTGCAGGCCGCCGCCGTGGGCAAGGGCGCGGAGGCCTTCGTGGAGGTCCGGGCCCGCTTCGACGAACGGCGCAACATCGACTCGGGCCGTGCGCTCGAGGAAGCCGGAGTCGACGTCGTCTACGGCGTGCCCCACCTGAAGGTCCACGCCAAGCTCACGCTGCTCGAGCGGCGCGAGCGAGACGGCGTCCGCAGCTACGTCCACATCGGCACCGGGAACTACCACGCGTCCAACGCCTGCGGCTACGAGGATCTCAGCCTCTTCACGTCGGACGAGGACATTGCGGCCGATGTCGCCGAGGTCTTCGACGTGATCACCGGCCGGGCATCGGTCCCGGTGTTCCGGAAGCTGCTCGTCGGCCCCTGGTTTCTCCGGGGCGGTGTCCTGGACGAGATCGAGCGCGTGACACGCGCGGCCGCCGCCGCGCAGCCGGCCCGGATCCGGATCAAGGTGAACTCCCTCGCCGATCCCGGGATCGTCGATGCCCTCTACCGCGCGTCCCAGGCCGGCGCGACCGTCGAGGTCGTCACGCGGGGTATTTGCACGCTGCGCCCCGGCGTGAGCGGTGTCAGCGACCGGATCCGCGTGCGCAGCGTGCTCGGGCGCTTCCTCGAGCACAGCCGGATCTTCTCGTTCGAGACCGAGGAGCGCTCGACGAGCTGGATCGGCAGTGCCGACCTGATGCCTCGCAATCTCGACCATCGCATCGAGGTGCTCGTCCCCGTCGAGAACGACCGGCTCCAGTTCCAGCTGCACGGGATCTTCGATGCGCTGCTCGACGACACGGCGTCCTCGTGGGACCTCGACGCGAACGGCGCCTGGCGCCGCGCGCAACCCGACGGCGGCGTGCTCCCGATCTCGGCGCAGCAGGTGCTGATGACGCGGGCGGCACGCAACGGGGCTCCGGCGCCGGGCGAGTAACGTGACCGGGTACCCGTAGCCGCACGCGACCCACGAAGAGACCCAAGTGCCCTTTGTCCTGCTGCTTCTCGCCTCGCTGGCAGCAGGCTCGCTCGTCACGGTGCTCGCCGCGCACTACCCGCACACCGCCGGTGCCTCCCAGCCGAGCGACCGCGCGGCGCAGCGGATCGGTCACACGATCGCCGAGCACCGCGGCCTCCGCCGGCTCCTGCGCAGCCGGCTCGACCCGGCGACGGCGACAGGCCTCGCGCTGTCGCTCGCGCTCGCCCTCATCCTCGTCGCGGGGCTCGTGATGGCGGCTCTCACCTACCTGATCCGGTCGAGCTCGCTGCTTGCGGACGTCGACCAGAACATCGGCCAGTGGGGAGTCGACCACCGCACCGACTGGTCGACCGAGGCGCTCGAGCTCGTCACGTGGCTCGGCGACACCCGCGTCGTGATCGCTCTCGCAGTGATCGTGGGGATCGTCGAATACCTGCGGCGCCCGAGTTACTGGATCGCGCCGTTCCTTCTCGTCGTCATCGCCGGACAGATCTTCCTCACCGGCACGCTCAAGGAGCTGATCGATCGTGTCCGGCCCGAGTTCAACCCGGTCGCGGCGACGCTCAACCCCTCCTTCCCGAGCGGCCACTCCGCCGCCGCGGCGGCCTTCTTCGGCGCGGTCGCGCTGCTCATGAGCCGCGGACGGACGCCGATGCAGCGCTCGATCATCGTCGGCGCAGCGGCCGCGATCGCCGTGGGAGTCGCGTGCAGCCGCGTGCTGCTCGGCCTGCACTGGTTCTCCGACGTCGTCGCCGGGTTGCTGTTCGGCTGGGCGTGGTTCGCCGCCTGCAGCATCGCGTTCGGCGGACGGATGCTCCGCTTCGGCGCGGCTGCGGAGGAGGCGGCACGCGTCGCCGAGGAGGATCTCCACGGACCCACCGCTCCGCAGCCCGAGACGCGCTCCGGCCGCCGCTGACCCGCGTTCACGGCGTCTCGGTCGTCGTCCTGGGGCGGAGCCGCACCTCGAGCTCGCAGTCGAGCGCGTTCGTGATGCGCAGGAGGGTGTCGATTCGCGGCGGGCGCCCGCCCGACTCGAGCCTCGCGATCGAGGACTGTGTCGTTCCCGTCAGCTCCGCGAGCTGTTGCTGCGAGAGGCCGAGCTCGCGACGTCGCTCCGCGACCTGATCGGCGATCTGGGCGAAGAACCAGCCGTCGTCGCCGACGTGCGCCAGGCGCTGGCGCAGCCGCTCCATCGTCTTCTCGGTTGCTTTCTCGGCCATCGCGTCCCTCTCCACGCGTATAGCAGCATTGAGATGCGGAAGCAAGAGCAGGGGATTGAATAGCCTGACGCGTCGTGGGCTCTCGCCGGACCGGACGGATTGCGACTTCATTCGGGCACGGGGTCGCCGAGCGCATCGAGGAGACCGTGCGCGCGCGGCATCGGCGCCGGCTGCGCGCGGTCGGGTGGGAGCACGCGCTCGACGCGACCGGGCGCGGGTACTCGGAGAGCGGGGCGCCGCCGAGAGCCGGGAACGACCTCGAGGTCCTGATCGACGGCTCGACCGCGCTGCCCGCGATGGCGGAGGAGCTGCAGCGGGCGCAGTCGCACGTCCATCTCACGGGCTGGTACCTGTCACCGCATCTGCAGCTGACGCGTGGCGACGACCCCGTCGTCGTGCGCAACCTCCTCGCCGACCTCGCCGAGCGGGTCGACGTGCGCGTCCTGCTCTGGGGCGGGGCGCCCGTCAGGCTCTTCCGGCCCTCCCGGTCGGACGTCCGCCAGGTGCGTGACGAGCTGTGCCGCGAGACGAAGGTGAAGTGCGAGATCGACTCGTGCGTCGGGCCCCTGCACTGCCACCACGAGAAGACGATCGTGATCGACGACCGCGTCGCGTTCGTCGGCGGGATCGACCTCACGCTCGACGGGGGCGACCCGTACGACTCGCCGAGGCACGTCGCGCGCGGCCGGATCGGCTGGCACGACGCCGCGGTGCGCCTGCGCGGCCCAGCCGTTGCCGACGTCGCTGAGCACTTCCGGATGCGCTGGGAGGCCGCGGCCGGCGAGCCGCTGCCGGCGCCCGAGCCGGCCGCCGCGGAAGGCGACGTCGAGGTGCAGGTCGTGAGGACGGTCCGGGACGGCGTCTTCGAGAAAGCCCCACGCGGTGACTACTCGCTGCTCGAGGCGTACACGGCCGCGCTCCGCTCGGCGGAGCGCCTCGTCTACCTCGAGAGCCAGTTCCTGTGGTCGCCCGAGATCGTCGAGATCCTGGCCGACAAGCTGCGGGACCCGCCGAGCGACGACTTCCGGATCCTGCTCCTGCTGCCTGCGCGCGCGAACGACGGCGCGGACGTGTCCTGCGGCCAGGTCGCGGCGCTCATCGACGCCGACGACGGCCAGGCGCGGTTCCTCGCCTGCACGCTCTACGCACGCTCCGGGAAGCTCCGCGACAACGTGTACGTGCACTCGAAGATCGGGATCGTCGACGACCGCTGGCTGACCCTCGGCTCGGCGAACCTCAACTCCCACTCGCTCTTCAACGACACCGAGGTGAACGTCGTCACGCTCGATCCGGACCTCGCGCGCGACACCCGCCTCCGGCTCTGGTCCGAGCACCTCGAGCTGCCGGTCGACGAGATCGACGGCGACCCGACCGAGGTCTTCGAGCGCTTCTGGGAGCCGATCTCGGAGGAGCAGCTCGAGCGCATCGAGACGGATCAGCCGCTCACGCACCGCCTCGTGAAGCTGCCGGGCGTCTCACGCGGTCACCGGCGCGTGCTCGGTCCGATCCTCGGGCACGTCTACGACCCGTAGGTCGTGACGCTCCGCGGGGGCGCGTGCTGCCGCAGGTCCTCCTCGGCGACCTCGACGGCCTTCGCGACCGGGGCGCCGAATCGCAGCCGGCGGCCGCCGAACGCGATGCTGCACGCGGAGAGCCAGGCCCAGCCGAAGAGCACGCCGGCGACGACGTCCGAGAGCCAGTGCACGCCGATCATGACGCGGCTGCACGCGACTCCCGCCGCGATGCCCGCTGCGAGCCCGAAGATGAGCGCGCGCTCGTGCGGCAGCCGCCCACGGCTCAAGAGCAGCGCGGCCGCGCCGAAGAAGGCGGCCGCCCCGGCCGAATGGCCGCTCGGGAAGGAGGGGCCGAGTGTCTCGGCGATCGGGTTGAACTCCGGCCGCACGCGGTCGAGCACCTCCTTGATCCCGTTCGTGAGCACCACCTCGCCGCCGATCACCACGGCGAGGAAACCAAAGATCCAGCGGCTCGGCCGGCGCCGGTACTCGACAACGCCCACGACGACAGCGAGCGCGATCAGGACGCGCGTGTCGCCGAGCAACGTGACGAGCTGGAGTGCGTCCGTCGACCAGTCGAGGCGGTGGTCGACTCCCCACTGGCCGACGCTCTTGTCGATCGCCGCGAGCTCGGAGTTCGACCGGATGAGGTGCGCGAGCACGGCGATGACGAGCCCGCCCAGGAGGATCACACCGAGGGCGAGCGTCAGCGCGAGGCCGGTCGCGGTGGCCGGATTCACGCGATCGCGAAGCAGCCGTCGCAGGGATCGATGCTCGGCGATGACGTGGCCGGCCCGGGTGGCGGCGTGGTCGCTCGGCTGTGAGACCCCAGCTGCGTGCGGGTAGTGCGCCGCAAGCACCATGACCAGCGAGCCGATGGTGAACGCAACGAGAAGAAGGAGTAGGAAGGGCATCGTTTGCTCGGGAAAGGGGCCCGCAGGCCCTCTGGTTCGTTTCCCGCCGGTGCTGCGGTGGTAAACACTTCCAAGTGACGATCGTCCCTACGCGGCCGCCCCAGACCCTCCCGGAGCGGCCCTCCGACACCGAATCGATCGACCACGCGGACTCGCGCGCGGAGCTTGCCTCGAGCGGCGCCGGCTGCGACCTGCTCGAGGCCCGGCGCGGCGGTCTCGCCGAGCGAGTCGCGAACGTCCGACCCCTGCGCGACCGGCACCCCGCGGTCGTGCACGTCGCCGTCACGGTGGTCCTCTGGCTCGGGCTCGTCGCTGTCATGGCCCTGCTCGGGCGCCTGCTGACGGAGATCCTCGTTCCGCACCTCGGCGTCGGTCTCGCGGAGCGCAGCTACAACGACTGGCTGGAGGACCACCGCGCCCCGCTGCGCGAGGACGTCTCGTGGATCGGCTCGACCCTGAGCGGCGGCCTCGTCATCCCGCTTGTCGTCGGCATCACCTGCATCTCGCTCGCGATCGCGCGGCGTTGGCGCCTGGCCGCCTTCTTCCTGACCGCGATCCTGATCGAGGTCTCCGCGTACCGGGCGATCGTGGCCCTCGTCCCGCGCGAGCGGCCCGCCGTCGATCGCCTCGAGAACCTTCCGCTCCTGCACAGCTTCCCGTCCGGGCACGTCGCCGCCTCGGTGGCCGTGTACGGAGCGCTGGCGCTCGTCCTTGGCTGGCATCTTCGGGATTCCGCCTGGCGCTACGCCGCCTACGCGCTCGGGCTCGGGCTGCCGCTCTTCGTCGCGGCGTCGCGCATGTATCGCGGGATGCACAACCCGACGGACGCGTTCGCCGGGCTCCTCATGGGAGCGCTCGCCGTGGCCGTCGCGGTCTTCGTGTGCCGCGTCGTCGGAGTCGCCGTCGCAAACCGCGAGCGGAGACGAGAGGAGTGCGTGTGACCAAGGTCGCTGTGGTTGCGCACGCGGGGAAGACCGTCGGCGGCGGTCTGCCCGAGCTGCGCACCGAGCTTGCCCGGCGCGGAGTCGAACGGCCGCTCTGGTACGAGGTGCCGAAGAGCAAGAAGGTGCCGAAGCGCGTGCAGGAGGCGCTCGGCGCGGGTGCAGAGCTCGTCTTCGCGTGGGGCGGCGACGGCACCGTCCAGCGCTGCATCGACGTCATGGCCGGGTCCGACGCGAAGCTCGCGGTCGTCCCCGCGGGCACCGCGAACCTTTTCGCGTCGAATCTCGGCATCCCGGACGACATCGCGGACGCGGTGCACATCGGCCTCCACGGCGCCACGCGGACGATCGACGTCGGGAAGATGAAGGGCGAGCGCTTCGGCGTGATGGCCGGCGCAGGGCTCGACGCGCGGATGATCCGGGACGCCGACGGGTCGCTGAAGAACCGGCTCGGCCGCCTGGCGTACGTCTGGACGGGGCTCAAGGGCGCCCGGTCGTCGACGTTCGGCGCAAAGATCGAGGTCGACGGCGTGCCGTGGTACGAGGGCGAGGCCAGCCTCGTCCTCGCCGGCAATCTCGGGAAGCTCTTCGCCGGTGTCGAGGTGTTCGAGGACGCGAGACCCGACGACGGACAGCTGGAGCTCGGCATCGTGCGCGCCGAGGGGCTCGTCGAGTGGGCGCGGACGGTCGCGCGCGCCGCGGCGGGGACGCCGAGCGACTCTCCTTTCGTCCAGCAGACGCGCGCGAGCACGGTGCGGGCGGAGCTCGACCGCAAGGTCCTGTACGAGCTCGACGGCGGCGAGCGCGACCCCGTAAAGCGGTTCCGGATCGAGGTCGAGCCCGCTGCGATCGCCGTCCGCGTGCCGGAGCCGGCGGAGGACGGCAAGTGAGCACCGCCACCCGCGTTCCCGAGACCCACGAGCTGACGGGCGACGACGCGCGCAAGACGCTCGCGGCGACCGGGACGCCGGCGCTCCTGCGCGATTCGTTCGTGCGGATGCGCGCGTCCGACGGCTTCAGCCACGCCCGCGCGCTCGCCTTCACGACCTCGCTCGCGCTCGTACAGGGCGCGATCGTGCTCGTCGGCCTCGCGTCCGCGTTCGGCGAGACGGGCTTCAACCGCGCAATCGTCGAGGCGATCGAGACCGCCGTTCCCGGGCAGGCGAGCGACGTCCTCAGAAACGCCGTCGAGCAGGCGAACCGGGTCGGGAGGGACAACCGCTACCTCCCGCTGCTGCTCGGCCTCGTCGGCCTGATCGTCACGTCCACGACGACGATGGGCCAGCTCGAGCGGGTGCTCAACCGCCTCTACGGCATCGAGCGGGACCGTCCGAGTCACGTCAAGTACGCGCGCGCATTCGTCCTCGCAGTGAGCGTTGGCGCGGCCATCGCCGCAGCGTTCGTGCTGCTCGCGTTCGGGCGCGCGCTCGTCGAGACCACCGTGGGCTCGATTCTGGTCTGGCCGCTCGCGATCGGCCTCGCCGCGGCCGGCCTGGGCGCGCTCTTCCGCTACGCGCCGAACCGCAGGCAGCCCGCATGGTCCTGGCTCGCGTTCGGCTCCGGCGTCGCGGTCGTGCTGTGGACGATCGCCACGCTCCTGCTCGCCGTCGCGTTCCGGCTCAGCTCGAACTTCGGCGACACCTACGGCCCGCTCGCCGGGATCGTCGCGCTCCAGATCTGGACCCTGCTCTCCGCCGTCACCATCGTCTACGGCGGCGCGGTCATCGCGCAGCTCGAGGCCGTCCGCGCCGGCGTAAGCGCTCCTCGTGAGGCCGAGGAGGCCGAGCCGCCCCCGCGCGAGACCGTGGCCACCGCCCTCAGGCTCGAGTCGCGCTAGGGTACGGCCGTCCGTCAGACCCGACCGAAGAACGGTCGACAAGGGGGGAGGTTCGATCCATGAGAGTCAGGGTCTCGCTCCTGCTCGCTTCTGCTCGGCGTCGCGCTGCTCGCAGTGCCCGGCGCTCCAGGCGCCAACGCCGGCGGGAGTAAAGCGACGTACTACCTGTCGCTCGGCGACTCGCTTGCGCAGGGGCTCCAGCCGATCGGCGGCCCGCTCAGCCGGACGGCGTCGCCGGGCTACAACCAGGGTTACGCCGACCAGCTGTTCAAGCTCGTGCGCGACGACTACACGCAGCTTCGCGAGGTCAAGCTCGGCTGCGGCGGCGAGTCGACGGTGACCTTTCAGACCGGTGCGCTCTGCACCTACGAGCACGGTTCGCAACTCGCCGAGGCCGTCGCGTTCCTCCAGGAGAACCGTGAGGACGTCGCGTTCGTCACGATCGACCTCGGCGCGAACGACATCCTGAGCGGGGGTGGCGTGCCGGCGGTCGCCGCCAACCTGCCGGTCATCCTCGGAACGCTCGAGGCGGCGGCCCCGGGTGTGCCGATCATCGGGATGAACTACTACGACCCGCTGCTCGCGAGCGCGTGGTTCTCCACGCAGAGCGTCGCCGCGGTGCAGGCCGAGGCGGCCCTTTCGGCTGCGCTCAACGGATTCCTCGGGACGATCTACGGCAGCTTCGGGATCCCGGTCGCAGACGTCTTCGGAGCGTTCTCGACGTTGGACTCGACGCTCGTCGGCGGCACGCCGCGCAACGTGCTGGTCGTCTGCCAGCTGACGTGGATGTGCGCGGGGGAGCCTCACGGCCCGAACATCCACGCGAACAGCGAGGGGTACGGCGTCATCGCGCAGGCGTTTCTCCAGCACGTCCAGAGCTGACGGTCGAATGAACGGCGGCGGCGCCCCGGGCCTCGTACCGGGGCGCCGCCGAGGGTCCGACCTCGGCACTCGGTACCATCGCCGCGTGACCGAGAACGAACGCAGCCTCGAACAGCGCCTGGAGGAGATCGGGGCCCAGCTCGCCTGGGTCCGTGATTACCTTTGACCCCGATCTGCTGACGCGCCGCCGCGCCGAGCTCGAGGAGGCGATGGGAGCGCAGGGTTTCTGGGACGACCAGGCGGAGGCGGCGCGGATCTCCACCGAGCAGGCGCGCACGGCCCGCAAGCTCGACCGCTACCAGCGGCTGACGCGGGAGTACGAGGATGCGACCGAGCTGCTCGCCCTCGGCGACGGCGACCTCGGGGCGGAGATCGACGAGCTCGTCGGGTCGCTCGAGCAGGAGCTCGGGCGGCTCCAGGAGGACGCGCTCTTCACCGGGAAGTACGACGCGGGCGACGCGATCCTCGAGATCCACGCAGGCACGGGCGGGACCGACGCGCAGGACTGGGCCGAGATGCTTCTCCGCATGTACGAGCGCTGGCTCTCGAACCGGGGGTTCGCGGTCGAGATGCTCGAAGCCAGCCCGGGGGAGGAGGCCGGTCTCAAGTCGGCCACGCTCGCGGTGCACGGTGAGAACGCGTACGGCGTCGTGAAGGCCGAGCGCGGCGTCCACCGGCTCGTCCGGCTCTCGCCCTTCGACGCCTCGCACCGCCGGCATACGGCGTTCGCGCAGGTCGTCGTCGCGCCGCTCCTTCCGGACGACGTCGAGGTCGAGCTCGACGAGTCCGAGCTGCGGATCGACACCTACCGCTCGAGCGGCGCCGGAGGCCAGCACGTGAACAAGACGGATTCCGCCGTCCGCATCACGCACCTCCCGACGGGAATCGTCGTCCAGTGCCAGAACGAGCGCTCGCAGACGTCGAACAAGCGAACCGCGCTCCGGATCCTCCGCTCCCGTCTCGCCGAGCTCGAGGAGGAGAAGCGCGAAGCGGAGCTCGCGAGGGAGCGCGGCGCAGCGCAGGACATCGGCTTCGGGAGTCAAATCCGGTCCTACGTGCTGCACCCCTACCAGCTCGTGAAGGACCACCGCACCGACCACGAGGTCGGGAACGCCCAGTCCGTCCTCGACGGGGCGCTCGACGGCTTCGTCCACTCCTATCTCCTGGCCAAAGCCGCGGGGAAAGTCCTCTAATGCAGGAGTTGAGCGCAGACGCTGGAGGAACCTCCCGGTTCCCCCAGACCCCCTCCACTGGTCCGCTCCGCGGACCGGGTGCTTCCGCGCCTTCAGCTACAATCGGCGCCTCCCACGAGCCGGAGCAGCCTGTCGAGGCTGCGTCTGCGACACACCGCGTGCTCGATAACCCTGCGCTCGATGACTCTAGGACAGATGCGACTGTGACAGCTTTAGCCGAGCCCGAGCGCACAGAGACCGAGGAGTTCCTCGCGCCGGTTCCCGTCGAGCGCGATCAGAGCGGCTCGGCGATGATCGTGTTCGAGGACGTGCAGAAGATCTACGAGCCGGGTGTCACCGCGCTCGACGGCGTCTCGTTCACGATCGAGAAGGGCGAGTTCGTCTTCGTCGTCGGCGCCTCCGGCTCGGGCAAGTCGACGGTGATCCGGCTGATCCTCAAGGAGCTCGAGCCGACGGAGGGGCGGATCGTCGTCGGCGGGCGCGACCTCGGCCGCCTCAAGCGCTCGAAGGTGCCGCTGCTGCGGCGCAACGTCGGCTGCGTGTTCCAGGACTTCAAGCTCCTCCCGAACCGGACTGCCGCCGAGAACATCGGGTACGCGCTCCGCGTGCAGGGCCAGTCGAGCTCGGAGATCCGCAAGAAGGTGCCGGAGGTGCTGAACCTCGTCGGGCTCCCGCACAAGATGAACTCCCGCCCCGAGGAGCTCTCGGGGGGCGAGCAGCAGCGCGTCTCGATCGCGCGCGCGTTCGTCAACCACCCGCCGCTGCTCGTCTGCGACGAGCCGACCGGGAATCTCGACCCCGACACGTCGGTCGGGATCATGCAGCTGCTCTACCGCATCAGCCGCACCGGCACGACAATCCTCATGGTCACGCACGACCGCGAGATGGTGGACAAGATGCGGCGGCGCGTCATCGCGCTCGAGGGCGGCAAGCTCGTACGTGACGAGCGGCGTGGGGGATACGCCGAAGAGTGACAAGGGTTCGCCTGCTCTTCTCGGAGGCGCTCAAGTCGATCGGCGCGAACCTCTCGACGACGTTCGCGTCGGCGGTGTCGGTCCTCATCGGCATGTTCCTGATCGGCGCGTTCATCGGGCTCGGGACGTGGCTCGTCTCGTGGTCCGACGACAAGAAGCGCGAGCTCGCGGTGCACGTCTACTTCTGCTCGTCCGCGAGCGAGAACCCCAAATGCGCGGGCGAACCGTCGTCCAAGGAGATCGACGCAGTGCGCAGCTTCCTCGAGTCCGATCCGCGGGTCCAGGACGGCGGTGTGAGGTACATCAGCAAGGCCGAAGCGCTCAAGATCCTGCGCAAGCGCGCGCCCGAGCTGACGGAGAACCTCGCGGGGAACCCGCTGCCCGTCTCGTTCGACGTCGTCCCCGAGAAGGGCGAGGACACCGAGGCGATCGCTATCGCGCTCCGGGAGGCCAAGTTCGCAGGGCTGGACACGGTCAACTACGGCGCCGAGACCTCGCGCGCGATCCTTCGCGTCGCGCGCGCGATCCAGATCGTGTCGCTGATCGCCGTCATCGTGCTGCTCGCGGCCTCGACGATCCTCATCGCGAACACGATCCGGCTCTCGATCTTCGCGCGCCGGCGTGAGATCGAGGTCATGAAGCTCGTCGGGGCGACGAACTGGTTCGTCCGCGGCCCGTTCATGCTCGAGGGCCTGCTGACCGGGTTAGTGGGCTCGCTCGCCGCCGTGGTCCTGCTCTTCCTCACGCGGGAGATGGCGATGTCGCGAATCCTCCAGAACATGCGCGAGGACCCCGACGTGCACGCGCTCGGCTTCACGGCGACGGCGGCGATCCTCGTCGCCGTGGGACTCGCGATCGGCGCCGCCGGCTCCGGGCTCACGCTGCGCCGCTTCCTCCGGGTCTGAGGTCCGCGAGGGCGACCCAAGGGTCGCCCCTACGAACGCTCGACGACGTCGTAGGGGCCGAGGCTTGCCTCGCCCTGCCCCGATACGGTGCCGCGATGCGCAATCGGCGACCACAACGCCGCCAGAAGCGGCCGAGCCGCTCGCAGCGGGCCGACCGGCGCCGCCCGGCCGCGGTCGTCCGCCAGGCCGAGCGGCGGATCGAGATCTCGCTTCCTACACGCGAGAGCGAGCCCGAGCGCGTCGTCGCGCACCTCGGCCCGACGAACTCGGGCAAGACGCACGCGGCGCTCGAGGAGCTCGCGGAGGCGGGCGCGGGCGTCTACGCGGGGCCGCTGCGCATGCTCGCGCAGGAGGCGCACCGCCGCCTCGGCGAGCGGGTGGGATCGGAGAACGTGGGCCTGATCACGGGCGAGGAGCGCGTGAACGAGCACGCGCCGATTCTCGCCACGACCGTCGAGATGGCGCCGCAGGCAGGCGAGCTCCTCGTCCTCGACGAGATCCAGTGGGCCGACGACGAGGAGCGCGGCTCGGCGTGGACGCGGCTGCTCCTTGCGGGCGACTTCCGCGAGATCCGCCTTCTCGGCGCACTCGACGCGCTGCCGCTCGTCGAGCGCGCGTTCCCCGAAGCCGAGCTCAGGGTGTTCGAGCGCAAGCTCCCGCTCGAGTTCGTCGGCGAGCGGACGCTCCGCTCGCTCGGGAAGGGCACCGTCGTCGTCTCCTTCAGCAGGAAGGCCGTGCTCGCGCTCGCGGGCGAGGTGAACCGGCTGCACCCCGGCCGGGTCGCGGTGCTGTACGGCGCGATGCCGCTCTCCTCGCGCCGGGAGGAGATCGACCGCTTCCTCTCCGGCGCTGCGGACGTCTGTGTCGCGACCGACGTCCTCGGGCACGGGGTCAACCTGCCCTGCGAGACCCTCCTCTTCGCCGAGACCACGAAGTACGACGGGGAGTCGCGGCGGAACCTGCTGCCCTGGGAGATCGCCCAGATCGCGGGACGCGCCGGCCGTTTCGGCCTCGTCGAGCGCGGCCACGTGGGCGTTCTCGCCGGGCTCGGCTGGGGCTCGCCGGATCCCCGTCTGGTCGAGTCCGCGCTCGAGCCGCACGTGCTCGTCAGCGACAGTCTTCGGGGGTACAGAATCGTCGACGAGGCGCGGATCCGCCCGCGCCTCTCGGACCTCGGCGTCGACGACCCGCGTGATCTCGACGCCGCGCTCGAAGCCTGGCACCGGGTGGCGCTCCGGGAGTGGGCACACGAGAGCTGGCTCGCGGTCGAGTCGCTCCAGCCGCTCCGGCTGCGACTCGGCGCGGTGCAGAAGCGCCTGCGTGAGCGCGGCCGCCGGCTGCGCGCTCGAGGAGACGTGGAAGCTCGTCAACGCGCCGGTCGACGAGGACAACCTCGAGCTCCTGGCCACGCTCGCACTCGCGATCGCGGGCGACCGAGTCGCGCGTCCGCATCTCACGTTCCTGCTCGACACGGCACGGCTCCGCGACGCGCCGCTCGAGGACGCCGAGCAGGCCGGCCGCGAGGCGAGCATCCTCCGCTGGTTCGCGCTCCAGTACCCGGACGTCGGCGGCGTCACGATCGAGCGCGCCGCTGCGCTCGAGGAGGCCGCCGCGGAGCGCGTCGTCGCGCGGCTCCGCGTCGAGGTCGAGTCGCCGACGATCGGCCGCTGCCGCTCGTGCGGTCGCTCGTGCCCGCCGTGGTTCCCGCTCTGCGACCGCTGCGCAGGCATCGCCGCAAGGCGGTAGACAGATCCTGCAGTGGCGGCGGCCGCGCCACGGCTGAGCCTTCGCGGGCGGCCGTGATATGAAGCGCTCGTGACCTCGGACGACCTGCGTTCCCTCCCGCTCTTCGCCGGCATGAGCGACCTCGGGCTCGAGCGGCTCGCCGCGCGCGCCGGCGTGCTCGAGTCCGAGCCGGGACAGGTCCTCGCGCTCTCGGGCGACCCGGGCTCGGGGATGTTCGTGATCCTCGAGGGAGACGTGACGGTCGAGGCGCGCGGCGCCTCGTACTCGCTCGGGTCGGGTGACTTCTTCGGCGAGCTCTCGCTGCTGAACCCCGGAACGGATCGCGTGGCGCGAGTGCGTGCGGCTTCCGACGTCCGCTGCATCGCGGTCTCGCGGGAAGACGCGCTCGCGCTGATCGAGTCCGAGCCGGCGTTCGCGCTCGCGATGCTCCGGGAGCTCGCGCGGCGCCTCTCCGACGTGATGGACTGAGGCGAGGGCGAGGCAAGCCTCGCCCCTACGGTCCTCCTCGAACGCCTTCCGCCACAGGTCCGACGGCGGCCGCGAAGCGGACGCCTTTAGGGGTTTTCGAGCGACCGGAATCCGCGCTCGCGGATTCCGGTCTTGCGCAGGGTAGGGGCGACCCTTGGGTCGCCCTCGCGTGGCCCTACACTGCCGCGGTGGCCGACACGAAGCTCATCGCGGAGAACCGGCGCGCGCGCCGCGACTACGAGTTCCTCGAGCGGATCGAGGCCGGCGTCGCGCTGACCGGGAGCGAGGTGAAGTCCGCGCGCGAGGGACATGTCCAGCTCGGACAGGCGTACGCGGACATCCGCGACGGCGAGGCGTGGCTCGTCGGCGCCTCCATCGCCGAGTACGCGCAGACCGGCGCGTTCGGCCACGTCCCGGACCGCGAGCGCAAGCTCCTCCTCCACCGCCGCGAGATCGACTCGCTGTACGGGAAGGTGCGCGAGAAGGGCCTCACGCTCGTCCCCACCCGCATGTACTTCAAGGACGGCCGCGTGAAGGTCGAGCTCGCGCTCGCGCGCGGCCGCGAGCGAGCCGACAAGCGCCGCGTGCTCGCCGAGCGCGACGCGCAGCGCCAGATCGAGCGCGCTCTCAAACGCCGCCGCTAGGAGGGCATGGCGCACGCGCCCGCGGCGCGTTACGCTCGGGATTCGCCCCACGACAAAGGAGGGGAGAGCTGTGCGACGCGTAGCACTGGCCGTCAACGGCACGCGGCACGAGCTCGAGCTGGAGCCTCGGGAGCTGCTCGTCTACGTGCTCCGAGAGCGCCTCGGGCTGACCGGCACGAACGTCGGCTGCGACACCTCGTCGTGCGGGGCCTGCACCGTGCTCGTGAACGGTGAGTCGGTGAAGTCCTGCACGATGCTCGGAGTCCAGGCCGACGAGCTCGAGATCACGACCATCGAGGGCCTGGCCGAGAACGGCAACCTGCACCCCGTCCAGCAGGCGTTCCACGAACACCACGCCCTCCAGTGCGGTTACTGCACGCCGGGCATGGTGCTCGCGGCGGTGAGCCTGATCGAGAGCGGGGAGGCGACCGACGAGACCGCGATCCGCGAAGGCCTCGAGGGGAACCTCTGCCGCTGCACCGGGTACCACAACATCGTCGCGGCGGTCACCGCCGCAGCGGGGGTGAGCTAGCCATGGCCGTCGTCGAATCGACCGAGACCTTCGTCGGCACGTCCGTCAAGCGCAAGGAGGACGACTCGCTCCTCCGCGGGCGCGGGACGTTCGTCGAGAACCTCACGCTGCCCGGGACGGTCGCCATGGTCGTCATCAGGAGCCCGTACGCGCACGCGCGCATCACACGCATCGACCTCGACGCCGCGCGGGCGGCCGAGGGCGTCGTGGCGGCGTTCAGCGGCGCCGACCTCGCCGGGGACTGGGCGGGCGGCATGCCCTGCGCGTGGCCCGTCACCGAGGACATCAAGATGCCCGTGCACTTCCCACTGGCAACGGACGAAGCCCGCTACCAGGGCGACGGCGTCGCGGTGGTGATCGCCGAGACCCGTACACTCGCGAAAGACGCCGCCGAGCTCGTCGACGTCGAGTACGAGCAGCTCCCCGCGGTCGCGGACATCGAGAAGGCGGTCGCGGACGGCGCGCCCATCGTCCACTCGGACCTCGGGACGAACGAGTGCTACGTGTGGAAGCTCGAGACGGACGGCGTCCAGGCGGCGATCGACGCGGCCGACGTCGTCGTCACCCGCCGCTATCGCCAGCCACGGCTGATCCCGAACGCGATCGAGCCGCGCGGACTGATCGCGCAGGTCGGTCCGACCGACGAGGTGACGCTGTGGTCCGCGACGCAGATCCCGCACATCCTTCGCTTCACGATGCAGCTCGTCCTGGGCATCCCGGAGTCGAAGGTTCGGGTCATCGCCCCGGACGTCGGCGGCGGGTTCGGGTCCAAGCTCAACGTGTACGCGGAGGAGTACCTCGCGGTCGCGATCGCGAAGAGGCTCGGCCGCCCCGTGAAGTGGATCGAGGAGCGGACCGAGAACTACCAGGCGACGATCCACGGCCGCGACGTCGTCCACGAGCTGACGTTCGCGGCGACGAAGGACGGCACGATCACGGCGGTCAAGTCGGAGGCGCTCTGTGCGATGGGCGCGTACCTCCAGCTCGTGACGCCGGGGATCCCGCTCCTCGGCGCGTGGATCTACTCCGGGCCGTACGCGATCCCGAACTACAGCGTCACGTTCACCGGCGTCTTCACGAACACGACGCCGACCGACGCGTACCGGGGCGCGGGACGGCCGGAGGCGACCTACGTGATCGAGCGCACGATGGACGCGCTCGCGGCGGAGCTCGGGATGGACCGACTCGCGCTCCGCAGCAAGAACCTCATCACGGAGTTCCCGTACACGATGGCTTCCGGCCTCACGGTCGACTCGGGCGACTATCACGCGTCGCTCGAGCGGCTGATCGAGCTGCTCGACCTCGACGCCGTCGAGCGTGAGCAGGCGTCGCGACGCGAGAGCGGCGACCCGAAGCAGATCGGGGTCGGCTTCTCGATCTACCACGAGATGTGCGGCCTCGCCCCCTCCCGGATCCTCGGCGCGATCCGCTACGCCGTCGGAGGCTGGGACAGCGCCACGATCCGCTTCCAGCCGCTCGGCTCGGTGCAGGTCGTCACGGGGACGTCCCCGCACGGCCAGGCGCACGAGACGACGTGGGCGCAGATCGTCGCCGACCAGCTCGGCATCCATGTCGACGACGTCGAGGTGCTGCACGGTGACACGGCCGTCTCGCAGCTGGGCATGGACACGTACGGGAGCCGCTCGCTGACCGTCGGCGGGATCGCGCTCCACCACGCGGGCGTGAAGATCATCGACAAGGCGCGCAAGATCGTCGCGCACCAGCTCGAGGTCGCCGAGGACGACCTCGAGTTCGCGAACGGCACGTTCAGCGTGAAGGGCTCACCCGACCGGAACATGGCCATCCAGGCGGTCGCGTTCGCCGCGCACGCGGCGCACAACCTCCCGGACGGCATGGAGCCGGGTCTCGAGGAGACGGCGGTCTTCGACCCGCCGAACTTCTCCTGGCCCGCGGGCGCGCACGCCGCGGTCGTCGAGGTCGACACCGAGACCGGGGACGCGCGGCTCGTCCGCTACGTCGCGGTCGACGACGTCGGCCGGCCCGTCAACCCGATGATCATCGACGGGCAGGTGCACGGAGGCATCACGCAGGGCATCGCCGCCGCCCTCTTCGAGGAGGGCGTCTACGACGAGTACGGGAACCTGGTGACGACGACGATGACGAACTACCTCGTGCCGTCGGCGGCAGAGCTTCCGTCCTTCGAGACCGACCGCACGGAGACGCATGCGGACAACCCGCTCGGGGTGAAGGGGGTGGGGGAGACGGGGACGATCGCGGCCGCCCCGGCCGTGATCAATGCCATCGTCGACGCGCTCTCGCACCTCGGCGTGACCGACGTCCAGATGCCGGCGACGCCGGAGCGAGTCTGGACCGCGATTCAGGAGGCGACGTCATGATCCCGGCAGCGTTCGACTACGAGGTCGCGGGGAGCGTGGAGCAGGCCATCTCGCTTCTCGGCGAGGGGGGCGACGCGAAGCTGCTCGCCGGAGGGCATTCGCTCATCCCGGCGATGAAGCTGCGACTCGCCCGTCCCGCGCTGCTCGTCGACATCGGGCGGATCGCCGAGCTCTCGTACGTGAAGGACGCGGGCGACTCGACTCGCGATCGGCGCGCTCACGCGGCATCAGGACGTCCGCGACAACGAGCTGCTCCGGGCCCAGTGCCCGATCGTCGCGTACACCGCGGGGCTCATCGGCGATCCGCAGGTGCGGCATCGCGGAACGATCGGAGGGACGCTCGCGCACGGAGATCCTGCATCGGACCTCCCCTCGGTCATCCTCGCGCTCGATGCCGAGCTGGTCGTGCGCGGCGCCGGCGGCGAGCGGACGATCGCTGCGTCCGAGTTCTTCACCGGCCCCTTCCAGACCGCCGTGGGGCCGGCGGAGATGCTCGTGGAGGTGCGCGTCCCGAAGCTCGGCTCGTCGGCGGGCTGGTCGTACGTGAAGATGGCCCGCCGCGCGCAGGACTGGGCCACCGTGGGCGTCGCAGCTGTCGTGGAGAAGAACGGCTCGCTCGGAAAGGCTTCGATCGGGCTCACGAACATGGGAGCGACGCCGCTCAGGGCTGGCGCCGCGGAGGAGGCGATCGCCGGCGGGGCGTCCGTCGAGGACGCGGCTCCGCTCATCGCAGACGGCACCAGCCCGCGCTCCGACCACGCAGCGAGCTCGGACTTCCGCCGACACCTCGCGGGAGTGCTCGGCAGGCGAGCGCTCGAGGAGGCGGCGGCGCGCTAGCGCGTATCCACGTCTGTAGGGGCGAGATATATCTCGCCCCTACGAGGCGCTTGCCACGCTGATTGCCGACACCTCTCCGTAGGGGCGAGGCTTGCCTCGCCCTCGTCCGACGAGCGCTACGCGTACACGAGCGACTGCGAGACCTCGGGCACCGGCACCTGCTCGAGCGCCGCGGCGAGCGCCTGCTCGGGCGTCGCTCCCTCCTCGCAGATGATCCGGTGGTGAAGGACGTACGGCGCGATCTCGCGCACGTCCTCGGCGGTCACATAGTCGCGCCCGTTGAGCCGCGCGTTCGCCTTCGCGGCGCTCGCGAGGTGGATGATCCCGCGTGAGCTGACGCCGAGCTCCACGCCCTCGAGGCCTCGCGTCGCCCGTGCGATCGCGACCATGTAGTGCCCGACCTCCTCGGGGATGTCGGTCGAGTCGAGCTCGATCCGCGCCTTGTCGAGGCCGACGACCCCGAGCAGCGGCTGCACCTCGCCGAGCATGTCCGGCGCGACGCCCTTGTGCGGCAGGTCGAGCATCAGGTACTCGCTGCGTGCATCCGAGTACTCGATGTCGATCTTGAACAGGAAGCGGTCGAGCTGCGACTCCGGCAGCTCGAAGACGTCTCGGTGCTCGTAGGGATTCTGGGTCGCGATGACGAGGAACGGGTCCGGCAGCCGGTGGCTCTTGCCCTCGATCGTCACCTGACGTTCCTGCATCGCCTCGAGCAGGGCGGCCTGCGTGCGCGGCGGCGTGCGGTTGATCTCGTCCGCCAGGAGCACGTTCGTGAAGACGACGCCCGGGAGGAGGATCTGCTCGCCCGCGCGGACCGTGTACCTGCCGGTCAGCTCGGCAGGCGTCGTGTCGGGTGTGAACTGAATGCGCTTGAAGGTCGCCCCGAGCATGTGCGCGGCGGCGCGCCCCAGCAGCGTCTTCGCGCTCCCGGGCGGGCCCTCGAGAAGCACGTGCCCGTGCGCGAGCGCAGCCACGAGCAAGAGCTCGACCGCGCGGTCCTGTCCGATCACGACCTTGGAGACCTCTCGCTTCGCGCGCTCGCGCAAGTCGATGAGGTTCTCGTACGGCGCCTCGACGATCAGTGCCACGTGCTCCCCTCCTCCGGTCGAACTGCCAGCAGGGGAACACTAGCGCGGCTCGAGGACGCCTTCGATGCGAATCGGGGCGGACCGAGCGGGTGCGGGCGAAGCTAGACCGCGGTCGGTGAGGGTGCCGGGATTGCGGCCATCGCCCGGTTCAGGACCTCGGTCGCGTCCGCGCCCTTCTCGAGGATCAGGCGGTGACGCAGCACGTGCGGCGCCATGTCACGGACGTCGTCGATCGTGACGACGTGACGGCCGTTCAGCCGCGCGTTCGCCTTCGAGGCGCTCATGAGATGGATCATCGCGCGCGAGCTGACGCCGAGCTCGACGCCCGGCATGTCCCGCGTGCGCCGGCCGAGCGCGACGATGTAGCGCCCGATCGCGTCCGACACCTCGGTCGTCTCGAGCTCCTTGCGCGCCTTGTCGAGGCCGACGACGCCGAGCAGCGGCCGCACCTCGCCGAGCATGTCCGGCGCGATCCCGTTGTGCGGGAGGTTGAGCATCGCGAGCTCGGAGTCCGGGTCGGCGTACTCGAGGTTGATCTTGAAGAGGAAGCGGTCGAGCTGCGACTCGGGGAGCTCGAACACGCCCGAGTGCTCGTACGGGTTCTGCGTGGCGATGACGAGGAACGGATCCGGGAGGCGGTGCACCTTGCCGTCGATCGTGACCTGGCGCTCCTGCATCGGCTCGAAGAGGGCGGCCTGCGTCCGCGGCGGCGTGCGGTTGATCTCGTCGGCGAGAAGGACGTTCGTGAAGACGGCGCCCGGGAGGAAGACGTGCTCGCCGGCCTTGACGACGTTGACGCCGTTGAGCTCCGCGGGTGTCGTGTCGGGCGTGAACTGGATGCGCTTGAACGTCGCGCCGAACATGTGCGCGACCGCGCGGCCGAGGAGTGTCTTCGCGCTCCCTGGCGGGCCCTCGAGCAGGACGTGCCCGTGCGCGAGTGCGGCGACGAGCAGTAGCTCGACGGTGCGCTCCTGACCGACGACGACCTTCCCGACCTCTGCCTTCGCTCTGTCGCGAAGCCCGGCCAGATCGTCGTATTTCTCCTCAAGCATCAAAGCCACAGCGGATTCCTTTCGCCCGATTTTGCCCGACGGTACCCCCGCCCCCGGCGGTCCGCTTATCGGCAGCTATCCTAGTCCACTGTAGACACATACGGGGGCGACCAGGTCTCGACGTGGTCGGTTCTCCGGCAGAGTTGCGAGCCGAGGTCGCCGGTTGGCCTCGTAAATCAACCGGCACCAAAGCAAGTGCGAACAAGAACGAACTCGCACTCGCCGTCTAGCTAACAGCTAGTAAGGCGACGCCGACCCGGGTTCGGCCCGAGACCCGGAGTTCGGCGCCAACGATCGGGCTAGGCACCAAGGGAGAGCCAATCGCCTGAGGTGCGACGCTTAAGGATGGCTGGCCCGTCGGCAGGTCGTCCGTGAACCTTCCGGCGGGTGAGACGAAGCACGGACTACGCTCGTAGACGCTCTGTTCGGTGCGACCGCGGACGCGGGTTCGATTCCCGCCGCCTCCATTCCTTTGCCCGAGCACCGCTTCGCGGCGCGGCTAAAGCCGCGCCGCTCTCGCTTTCCTGCCGGGCAAACCACTGTCAGCTCGAAGCAGCCCGAGTGGTGTGACTTGGTCAGGCGTCACGCGCGTCGACGCAACTCGATGAACTCCCACTCGCGGCCGCTCGCCCGATGGTTGAAGACACGAACGGTGACGAAGCCGGCACGCTCGTAGACGGTGATCGCGCGGCGGTTGAAACTGGCGACCGAAAGCGTGAACCGTTCCGGCGCAAAACGCTGACGAGCGTAGTCGAGGCCCGCCTCGAGGAAGCTCCTGCCGAGTCCCTGCCCCGTCCAATCGGGATGCAAGCCAAGCCCGATCTCGAGGTTGGTGCCGCGTGGGCGCTTGTACTGGAAGAAGCCGATCAGGGTTCCCTCCCCGCTGTCCACCGCCACGTACTCGTCCGCTCGCGCCCGTGGGTCGAGTAGCTCGGCCAGATCGTCGGGGTCGGACGTCCAGTCGTAAAACGAGTACTCGCCGGGGTACTGCCACGCAGCTATCGCCTCCGCGTCCGCCTGGCTCATCGACCTGAAGCGGAAATCGACGGGCTCGTTGCTGCCCCGGGCGTCGCCTGCCGTCACGCTCGCCCGATGATGGCAGGTGCTGGTGGCACGAACACCATCGCCTGGGCCAGTGTTCCGGAATGTCGCTTGAGTCCAGTGGCGGCGAGCTTCACTCTCCGCGTGGCAAGTCAAAGCGGGCGATGACTCCTTCGTCGCCGCCCTCGGGTACCGGGCGTTCAGGATGGCGTGTCGCCACCCAGGCAACTCCCCGCTCCGGGTAGGCGACGACATCTGGGAACCGCTTGGTCGAGACGCCAAGCATCCTCACAGGCTCATCCGTGGGGTTCGAGAAGGTGTGCAGCCCGTCCCGGCCTTCCGGGAAGTAGACGACGTCGCCGGGTGATAACTCCTCCTCTCCCTCTGGCGTGCGGACGGTCAGCGTCCCACTGAGGACGAAGAACATCTCCTCGACGCCGTAGTGCATGTGCATCGGACCCCCGGGTGCCTGAGGCAGGTACTCGATCAGCGACGCCCCGAGCTGGTCGGTCCCGAACGGGTGCCCGAACCACCGGAGGCGCTGGTCGTCCTCCACTTCATCCCAGGGCTCGTCTTCCAAGAAGTTCAGGCGGCGCATGCGCTCCTCCCTTTCCGTCGAGTCTTTGGGAGGAGATCATGCTCGCCTGCGCCAGTGTGCGGGAATGTCCCTTGGTTGCGAGTTAGGCGACGTCCTCGATGATCTCGACGAGCTCATCCACGCCGTAGCCATGTCGGCGGGCGAACGCGACGAGTTCCCGCGCGCGCTGGACGACGGCTCCCTGCTCGGGCGTCCCCGCGACCGAGATGCCACGACCACGCCGGAACTCGAGCAGTCCCTCGTCGCGAAGGAGTCGCAGCGAACGCAAGACCGTGTTCGTGTTGACGCCGAGCACAGCGGCGAGATCCTTCGCGGGCGGGAGTCGCTCCCCGGGCTTCGCCTCGCCATCTGCGATGGCTCGACGAATCTCGGCGGCTACTTGCTCGTAGAGGTCGGTCGGATCTGCCTTGTTGACCTTGACACGAATCATGGTGCTAGTAATACTAGCGCAATGAAGAGGGACGGGGCACGATGAGTACGATTGATCCGGCTCGCCCGCCAGGTGCGGACAACTTCCTCAGGGCGCTCATCGAGGAGGCGTGGCATCGTGCTCGCCGGAGACGGCGCACGTACGGAGCACTGTTCTCGTTAGCGATCATTGCCGGAGTCGTCTTTGCGACTCAGCAAGGCCCTCCGAGTTCGGCGAGCGGCACGCCTGCCGCGGTCGCAGGTCCCAGCCTTCCCATCGCAGGTGTCGCGGGGGACCTACCGCCAGAGTGCTCCCCGGCCGATGTGCAGCGTCCTGGCGCGGCAGTGCACGGAGACCGGTATGCGAGGTATTGCGGGTCTGGCCGAGCCGTGATGCGGGTGGGGGGCAAGTCGTTCACCATCAAGGGTGGCCGCTGTCTATCGGGGCGGGTGGGCTTCGGCGTACTCGGGCGCGGCCCGCACAGAAAGGGCTTCACGCTCGTCCTGAATCACCACAATTGGCCCGGTCGGAACGGCATCGACGATGGGATCATCCAGCTGCCGGGATTCAACTTTGCCAATGCCCTTATCACCGGTACGGCCATCAGGTCCAAGAACCTCGAGAGCGCGTCATTTTCGATCGGGACACATGGCCATCCAGCCGGGAGGATCACCGGCACCTGGACCTGCCCCTTGCCGTTCCTGCACAGGTAAGCAGGCTCGGGCGCCCGTCTGACCAAGAGGAAACACGAGCCCTTCTCGAGCAGTCGCTCGGACGATCGAGACTCGCGGAGCTGATGAGTGCAGCGGAGGCCCTCGACGAGGACGAGGCGATCCGCCTCGTGATCGAAGCCTCTCCAGGAGTGTCCGACGCCGACCCGGTGACGACGCCGCTGTAAGGCGGGCCGGTCGCCATGCTTCAGCACGTCGAGGTGCCCGAGCGTGCGGGAATGTCGCTAGAGCTCGGCTCTATCCAGCAATTTGTGGGGAGTCGACCGAGTACAAGGCGGCCGGTGCTCAGCCGAGTTCTTGGGCGAGCCCGATGAGAAGTCCTTCGGGCCCCCGGATGTAGCACAGCCGATACACGTCTTCGTACTGGACCACTTCGCCGTACGAGCTGCGCGCCGCGCTTGCTGAGCCGGGTGAGCGTCTCGTCGATGTCGTCCACGGCGAACATCACGCGTAGGTAGCCAAGAGCGTTCACCGGGGCATTCCGGTGATCGGCGACCACAGGCGGCGCGAGAAAGCGCGAGAGCTCGAGCCGGCTGTGGCCGTCCGGCGTGCGCATCATGGCGATCTCGACGCGCTGGTCGCCCAGTCCAGTGACGCGCCCTGCCCACTCTCCCTCCACCATGGCTCGCCCTTCGAGCTCGAGGCCGAGCTCGCGAAAGAACTCGATCGTCGCTGCGAGGTCCTCGACGACGATGCCGACATTGTCCATCCGTTTAAGTGCCATGTGCCCACTCTAGGACTCGGAAGGTCGGGTCCTGGTTGGTGCGTGCGGTACTTGTGGCGAAGACTCCGTCGGATGCCCGAGTGTGCGGGAATGTCGCTTGAGCGACGTGGATCGTGACGCCCTCTCAAAAATCGCCGCTGGTGTAGTACGGTCGGCCCTACCCAGGCCGCAGACTTCGACACGAAGGGAGTCGTTATGCCCAAAGTCGTCATCACGCATGCCGTTGAAGACATCGACCGCTGGCTGCAGGGGAAGGCAGAACGCGCCGCTGCCGTCGAATCGGGTACGGGCAGCAACGTGACCGACTACGTTGCCGCCGACGGGAGTACCAACGTCGCAATCACAGCCGACGTATCCGATGTTGCAGCCATGCAGGGGATGCTCGCGTCGCCGCCGCCTGAAGTCCTGGCCGCCATGGAAAACCACGGTGTCGTACAACCGATCACTGCGTACGTCGAGAAGTAGGCACAGTCAGGCGCCGCTGAAACCTTGTGAGCGCACTCGCGGAGGCCCGCTTCGGCGGGTCTTCCCGTTTTCCAGCACGGTCGCCACGATCCCTAGCAAGCGTCGGTTCTCAGTCCACGTCGCCCCGGTCGACGCTGCAGCTCGAGCAACGAGGGCGCGAAACGGGCGGCTCCATCTCACTCCACGGCTCTGAGAGACTGAACTCCAGGATGCAGGTGCACGTTGTCGGCGCAGGACCCGTGGGTCTGATGCTCACGGCATTGCTCCAGCCGATGGAGCAGATCGCCGTGCGCCTGTACGACAAGCGTCGCGAGTACACGCGAACGCGCATGGTCCAGCTCGCGCCGTATCTCGTGGCGGATTCGATCGAGAGCTACCGAGCGGATGCCATTGACGGAGACAGCGTCGAGGCCATCTTCGAGCCGTCCGAGCTCGATCGGGGACTCGCGTTCAGACAATCCATTGCTCCGGACCTACGTGCACTCCTGCAGAACTGGGTGCTGGGGTTCTGCCCACTCAACTCCATCGAGCGCTCACTCAGCGATCTGATTGATGCGCGCCGGCTGAATGAGGTGGAGCGCACCGCTGCGGTCATGACTGCGGAGGAGGCGATGGAGATGCTCCAACCGGGAGACGTCCTCATCGACGCCACCGGCAGCAGGTCCCTGCTTCGAGATCACCTCGTTCCCGGCTCCGGGGAGGTGACCGAAGGGGCGAACACGGTCAAGGTCCGGCTGGAGTATGCGCTCGTCATCACCTTCCTGTACGGACAGCCGTACGACTGCAACGAGCACTGCAAGTACTACAAGAACATCGAGAACGCGCAGTACAAGTTCATCCCGATGGTGCACCGCACGCACTACGACGGCAGCGTCAGCCACGTGACGGGCATCGTCAACATCAGCGCCGCGGAGTACGAGGCGATGCCATCGGGATTCGACGGTGAATGGCTTCGCGGCAACTTCCCCGGCGTCGCCCAGTCGATGGACAGGTTCATCGACAAGATCAAGGAGGAAACACACGGGGAGATACTCGGCGAGCTGGAGATCGTCCGAATACCACTGGATCTCTACCGCGCACGCAATGCGACGAACCGGCAGTGGCTCGAAGCGCGGCCGAGTGACCATCCGTTCGCCAGTTCACCGGTCTTCCTCGCCGGTGACTCGGCTATAGGCTCGCCGTACTTTCAGTCGATCTCGCTCGGCTTCGAGTGTGCGATGTTCCTCGCTGGGCTCATCGCGCAACGGGACCTGACGCTACGAGAGATGCTCGACCGCTATGAGTTTTATATCTACAAGCAGTGGCTTCGGGTCTATATGCGCAGCAAGATGATCAAGCACAACAAGGATCTGTTCGAGTCGCTCGACGACCCGCTCGCGCTGCTGGACAAGCTGCACATCTACTAGCCGGACGCCTGCCGTTTGGGTCCCGTGTCGTCGTATCGTCTTCGACCTATCGTGGGAAGCGGGGCTCGAGCAACCGACGCCCACGTTCGATGAGGCGCCTGCTCGTGTTGACCAGCGATACGACGAGCACCGTCGTCACGACTGCACCGATGAAGAGGCTCAGCTCGGATCCTGTGCCCGCAGCGTTTGCGACGAGCCCCACGACGACCCCGGCGAGAGCTGCGTTGATCACCGCGACGAGCGTGGAAGTCTCGCCGATCAGGCGGTAGAACCGGCTCCCCGTGCCTGGGCCATACGTCTCGTACAGACCCTGCTCGTCGTCGTGGTGGCCCGTAACGAAATACGGCTCGAGCCCCGGCGAGATCTCGAGATAGGCGTGACGGAGGCGATTCATGCCGGACAGGAGCCAGAAGTCGTCGATCCGGGCTTCGATGAGGCGGATGTATGTCGCCACCCCGACGAAGAGAGCGACCGGCAGAACGAGGAGTGCAAACGCGGTGAAACCGTCGCCGAACTCGGTCGCACGAGCGACCAGGGCCAACGCAACGACGGCCGCGGACACGACCGTCAGAAAGATGGCGGCCCGACTGAAGACCGCGCGGTAGGTGACGTCCCTCGCCGCGAGCAGGCTCCAATGCTCGGTCGCGAGGATCTGGGCACGCACGCTCTGGGGCACGTCGGCGCGCGGAGAGGACGGTGGCTCCTGCTGTTCGTGCATGCGTCCGGCTTCCGCCGATCGGGCGAAGCGGGGTTCGAGCCTGCGACGCCCGCGCGCAATGATGCGCCTGTCGGCGTGGACAAGCAGCGCGACGACCACTGAAGTCACCACTGCGCCGATGAGCAGGCTCAGCTCGGATCCTGCGCCCACGACCTTTGCGACGAGGCCCCCAACGACCCCGGCGAGAACGGCGTCGATCACCCCGACGACCGTGGACGTGCTGGCAATCAGGCGGAGGACCCGGTTCTCCGTGCCTGGGCCGTACGTCTCGGACAGGCCTCGCTCGTCGTCGTGATGGCCCGTCACGAAATACGGCTCGAGCCCCGGCGCGATCTCGAGATAGGCGTGACGGAGACGATTCAGGCCGGACAGGAGCCAGAAGTCCTCGATCCGGGCGTCGACGAGGCGGATGTATGTCCCCACCCCGATGAAGAACGCAACCGGCAGAACGAGGAGTGCGAACACGTAGAAACGGTCGCCGAACTCGGTCGCCTCGGCAGCAAGGGCCAACGCAACGACGGCCGCGGACACGACAGTCAGGAAGATGGTGGCCCGGCTGTAGATCGCGCCGTATGTGATGTTCCTCGCCGCGAGCAGGCTCCAATGCTCGGTCGCGAGGATCTGTACGCGCACGGCCTCAGACACGTCGAGGTGCGGGTCGGTGGGCATCGCGCCTCCTCCATGTCGAGGGCCGAGCCGTCACCGGACCCGGTTCGCGAGATCGTACGCCCGAACGCCCGCCTCGATGATGTCCGTCCCTGGGGACGTAACGCGAGAGAGAGAACTGCTCCATGCGCCAGTGTTCGGGAATGTCGCCAGGGCGCGTGTCGGGCGTCAGCCGATTCGCTCGGCCAGCCCGATGAGAATGCCCTCGGGGCCTCGGACGTAGCAGAGCCGATACGCGTCTTCGTACTGGACCACTTCGTCTACGAGCTGCGCACCGTGCTTGCAGAGCCGGGCCAGCGTCTCGTCCAGGTCATCCACGGCGAACATGACGCGGAGGTAGCCGAGGGCGTTTACCGGGGCGTTCCGGTGATCGGCGACCGGAGGCGGCGAGAGAAAGCGCGAGAGTTCGATCCTGCCGTGGCCGTCCGGCATACGCATCATGGCGATCTCGACGCGCTGGTCGCGCAGTCCAGTGACGCGCCCTGACCAGTCTCCTTCGATCATCGCTCGCCCTTCGAGTTCGAGGCCCAGCTCGGCGAAAAAAGAGATAGCTGCATCAAGCGATTCCACCACGATGCCGACGTTGTCCATCCGTTGAAGCGCCACGCGGCCATGATCGCGGATCGAGAAGATCCCGCATCGTCAAAGATCGTGACGTCGGGTGGTATGTGGGTCCGACGAGATCACTGCCCGATGCGCAAGCGTCCTGTCGCCTGAGGATAGGGAGGCCAGGAGCGGACGCGGCGGTACTCGGACCCGCGTGACGTTCCCCAGGGAGCGGCCAGCACTCGCGCTCGGCCAGTAGCCGATCGTCGATCTCTACGACTCCGCGGCGAGAGAGGGGCGGTCGTTTGACGCCCCTCTCTCGCCGACGTGTCCCGAACGACCATCTCGTCGGCGGCGTCGAGGTCGTTCATTCGTGACCTCGCGGGGCCGGGCCGGATCGGTGGACGGCGCGAGCTGACGCGATGGCGTCAGCACATCGGGAGACCGGCGCGCCCGTTGACCACGAGCCTGAACGTCTCGGTCCCACACACGTCCGAGCCGCTCGCTAGGAGCTGGTACGTGCGCGCGGCCTTCGCCCGAGGAGCAGGCTTTGGCTTCGGGAGCCGGAGGTCGCCGTACTCCGGGATGCCCGCAGCCACGAGAACCCTCGCGACCTGCTTCCGCTTGACCTGCTTGCTGGCGGTGCCCGCCGTCCCGACCGACGGCACGGCGAGCGCCGCGATGACGACGAGTGCGATGACGATGCGCCTCATCGTGGCCCCTCCTCTCGTCCGCTTGCCCATGGATCGAGCGTAGGAGCCCAACGCGCCCGCGTCGTTCGCGGCCACGACGTCCCGTGTGTCACGGTTGCGACAGACGGACACGTCCCGAACGGACATCTTGTCGCCGACCTCGACGATGAAGGGAGTGAGAGATGACGCGATTTGACTTCGTCCGCCGGCCCATCGCCCGGGCCATGCGCGCGATCTCGCCCTTTGTACGGCGCTACTGGGGGCGGCGCTACTTCTGACGGCGCTGATCGAGCGCCCAGCGAACTGCGTTCAGGCGGCCACGCGGCGCCCCAGATTCCGGCGCCGAGATGCCCAGGAGCCGGCCGTACCTTGCCGCCCGGAAGCGGGAACAGCATCTCGACCGTCGTGCCGTCACCTGCGGCCGTGAACGTACAGCCGGCAGTCAACCGTGTCATGAACGCAAGACCGAAGCCGCCCTCATCTAGGCGCTTCGCTTGTTGCACTCGGCCGCTGCCGTGGTCTGCGACAACCACTGTGAGTTCGCCGCCGGCTTCATGCGCGCTCACCTCGACTGAGCCCGGCTCGCCGTGCGGGTAGGCGTGCTGCACCACGTTGGCAACGGCTTCGCTGACGCAGAACTTCACGGCATAGACCTCCTCGCTTGAGAGACCAGCCTCACTTGCAATGCTCCCGGCAATGTCGCGAAGCGGACGGATGCACTCGGGTCGTGCCTCGGCGCTCACGTGCAGCTCGGTCGGCATCGAACCACCTCCACTCACGTCTTGCCCATTCTCTCCACGGACGAAACGCGGCAGTGCGTTCAGGCAGCACCCGGCCCCGCTCGAGCTGCCTGCAACCCAGTCGAACGCCGAAGCGGTGTAGGAGTTCAAGCGACTTCGAGCAGGTGCACTCATGCCGGTCTGTCACGGCCGACATAGGACGAGGCCCAGTCGGTTGACTGGGCCTCGCGATGCGGTAGAGCGTTCGCCCGCTCTCGGCGCTCTTGCTGGCCGAGGCGGTCGTTCAGGCGGTCTGTCTTAGCTCGAGGTGAGGGTCAGGTTGTCGATCAGGAAGCCGTTACCGACCGTGGCGGGAGAGGCAGTGCCGCCCGCGCGGAACAGCATCTTGCTGATCGGAAGCCACCTGCTCGCCTCGGGCGTCGGTAATAGTTCTCCCAGGTCGTGTCGCTGATCAGCCTTCTTGCCGTCGACGAAGACCTTGACGTCGTCTGCGCCCCTCTTGAAGTTGATCAGGAACCTGATCGAGTGGGAGCTCGCCCGGTTGAGCATGGCGATGTCCTTCTCCATGAAGCCACCCGTAGCGGTCGTCCCGTCGAAGTACACATGCACGCCGTCGGCCTTATCCTCGAAGCGCAGGTAGCTCATCCGCGCACCCTGCCCGTTGTCGGGGCTGACCGAGATCGCGAGGCCGCTCGGCTGCCATCGGTCGTCTCGTCGTCGTTGCGATGTTGAAGCTCGACTCGAAATGCCTGCTGCGCTGTCTCCCCGGCCGGCTCGGTGAGACCCGGCGAGAAGGCCTGGTCGCCGAAGGCGCCGTTCGTGACCGCGTTCGAGATCCGCAACGCCTTACCGAAGCCGAAGCGTGTCGGTCTGCGCGACCGTCGACGTCGTAGGGGCCGATCTTCGACCAGCCCTGCTGGCCGTGGATGTTGCCGGTGACGTAGCCCTGCGCGGCCTCGAAGTTGATCGAGCCCACCGTGTCGGCTACGGCGACCGCCGAGAAACCGAGGACGCCGACAGCAACAAGTAGAGCGCCGCTCAAGCCACGGCGCTTGAGCGATCCGAAAATGGTCCTACGCATTGATCGTTCTCCTTTGAGTGTCGCCCGCCTGCCGAATGCCGTCGGGCTTGATGTCATCCAGTGAACCGGTCGGCGGGCGGCATCCGCTAGACCCGTTTGAGTCCATCTCGGCTCAGGCTTTCAGCTCGCCGCGGGCCTCTTTCCGAAGCAGCGCCCGCACCGGGTCGGTCTCGGGTTCCGACGCGACGGGCCGATCACGACGCTTCGCCCGCCGCAGGTTCGAGACGTGGCCGGGCGGGCGTCCGCCACCTTTCGCCAGCACGCTCAGGCGCTCGCGAACGAGAACGTCGATCTGCTCGCGGAGATAGTCGCGCTGCTCGCGACTCAAACGACCAACCAGGTCACCCGTTCTCATGGCATCGACGGTAGGTGCGGGCAGCCAGGCCGTACAGGACACAATTGAGTCAATTCGCGACGGTCGTCGGCGACGTTCAGCCGCCTCGGGCGCGTCTAGCCTTGTACCCGCGAGGGTCTGCACACACCCCCGCCAGGAGGCCCGTTCAGGGCCTCTCGCCATTCAGGGCAGCGTCGGCGACTAACGGCGTGACGAATGAGGGCTGCACGAGAGACTCGGCGGTGAGGAGCTCGAGTCTCTCGCGCAGTGACGGCGAGTCCGCGCAGTCCCCGCCTGCTACAGGGGTGCGCCGAGAGTGCCCTCTCCCAGCGCCGGACTCACCGTTGAGTCACGGTAGGCGCGGGCAGCCAGGTCGTACAGGACACAATCGGGTCAACTCCCGACGGATCTGACGTGACTGGGTCATGCCGTCGTTTGCGCGACCGCCGAGAAATAGACCCAATCGTGTCCTATCCGGCGAGGCGTTGGGACGGCAGGCTGTCGGGATGAATACGACGAAGCTGATTGCTCAATGGAGCATGCGCGGAGCTCGCCACGATGTCGGCGGCCGCTTTCGAGCGACCGATGACATTCGCGCGGTGCTCGCAAACAACGAGCCAACGCTCGAGCCAACGGCGGCTGCAAGCTCGTTCTTGATCAAGGGATCGGACGAGCACGACTGGCAACCACTCGGGGAGGGCAAGGCGCGCCCGTCTGAGTGACGCGTCCGTCGTGAGGTGTTCGCGCGGGGTCGCGATCTAGAACGCCTTGCACCGGCGGTATCCCGAGTGTTGTATGGACCGAGACCGTCCAAGATGACGAAACCGGAATCGGTCCCCAGGGGACACCCCGAAAGGGGCGTGGTTGAACCAAGAGTGGAGGCGGCGGGAATCGAAGCCGCGCTCGGTTCCCGCCGCCTCCGCTCCCGGACAGGGTTTTGGTCGACCTCGTTGGAAAGGAAGTCAACCGTCGGTGTGGATGGCTACCGAGCCCGGTCGATCGGGATCCGTCTGGCGTGGCTCGTCGTGCCAGATCCACCACTCGTACGGCGGGGTCTGGGGATAGCCCTCCGGCGAATCCTCCCATGTCTCTTGGCGACCGAGCGCAGTCATGTCGAGGTAGCTCCAGGTGCTCCCCATCGCCTCGTCGCCGCGGGCGTCGATGACGTAGGTGCGGAAGATCCGGTCATCGTCACGGATGAACGCGTTCGTGCCGTGCCACTCGTCGACGCCGAAGTCGGCATCGAAGTCGTCCGTGATCGTGTACCACGGCATCTCCCAGCCCATCCGCGCCTTCACACGCTCGATGTCCGCCTGCGGTGCGCGCGAAGCGAACGCAAGAATCGTGTCGCGTGCATTGAGATGGGCGACGTGAGCGACCTGGTCGGCCACCATGGAGCAGCCGATGCAGGCGTGCTCGGGCCAGCCGGATACTCCGGGCTCGAAGAACGCGCGGTAGACGATCAGCTGGCGGCATCCGTCGAATAGGTCGAGCAGGCTCGCTTTGCCCTCTGGCCCGTCGAACTCGTACTCCTTTTCCACGGCCAGCCACGGCATCCGCCGACGCTCCGCCGCCAGCCCGTCCCGGGCGCGGGTCAATGCCTTCTCCTTGACGAGCAGTTTCTGCCGCGCAGATTCCCACTCCTCCGGAGACACAATCGGGGGCGTGTTCATCGTGGGATCTCCTTCCTCCGCTTCCTTGAGCTCGGCGTCTCCTAGTCGACGAGGCCCTACAGAGCCAGTTCCCCGACCCGCGACATTCGAAGCATCGGAGCGAACGCTGTTCGGCGGCGAGCTACGTCCTCAGCTCACCGCCTTCTTCACGAGCGCGCCGATCCTTTTCTCGTCGGCTGCGGTCAGCTTCTTCAGCGCGAAGGAGGTCGGCCACATGGCGCCATCGTCGAGGTTCGCCTGGTCGCTGAAGCCGAACGTCGCGTACCTCGACTTGAACTTCTGCGCGCTCTGGAAGAAGCAGACGATCTTGTCGTCTTTGGCATACGCGGGCATCCCGTACCAGGTCTTCGGCGACAGGTCTGGCGCGCTGGCTTTGACGATCGCATGAACCCGCTTGGCCAGGGCGCGATCCGGTCCCGGCATCTCGGCGATCTTCGCGAGCAAGGCGCTCTCCCCGTCCGCGCGACGCGCTTCCGCCTTCAGCTCTTGGGCGCGCTCCTTCATGGCAGCCCGTTCCTCGGCCGTGAATCCCGCTGACTTCTTGCCGGTCGCGGTGGTGTTCCTGGTGGACTTCTGCGTGGCCTTCCTTGCGCTCATCGTTCCCTCCTGTGCAGGCTCTGACTTGTCGGGCTCGAGAGGTTTGCCTACTGAGCTTTGCCGATGACGTGGTGCCACGGACGCCACCAGCGCGCGAGCCCTGCGTGATCGCTGCCGCCCTCGCGGGCGACCATGAGGATGTCACGGTGCGTCGGCTGGCCGCGACGTTCGTGGGTCCAGAAGGCGACCGCGTCGTTGCCGTCGAAGTAGCAGAAGATCCGGCCGCCTGGTTGGTCGGGGCCGTGCAGCCACGGGAGCTCGCCTCCCCACGAGAACGCGTTGCATCTCCCGGAATCACGGGCGATGTCAGGGCGGTTGCGGAGCGCTCCCTCGTAGGCGTCCTCGAGGGCGGCGCCGTCGGGATACGACGAGATCTGCCATCGGTCCGGCATGCCGCCGGAAGGCAGGCAGACCGCCGTTTGCCGCGCCCCCGGCTCCGCAACCGTCTGCAGCCTGCAGTCCTGCCAAAGTGCGGCCGGAACGATCGCGTCCAGTCCCGCATCGGCCGCGAGCTCGGGCGTGGTCGTCACCGGGAAGGTGTCCTGGCCGGGCGCTGCGGTCCCGACGTCGCCCGAATCGCCGGACGTCAGGTAGACGACTCCGGCTGCGGTGATCGCCGCGAGCCCCACGACCGCAGCGCCCACCTTCCAGCCCACACCGCGTCCCGGCTTGCCGAAGAACATCAGCACCCAGTTGCTACTACGAGGCGCGTCCAACTCCGAGTAGACCTGGTAGATGTGGACCGGTTCCTCCACGCCCTTCAGGCGTACGCGACCTCGGTCGCTGTACTGAAGACCCCCGAGCCTGCCGGCGAGCCGGACGGTCGACGCGCTCACGAGGACGTCCCCGCCGTGGGCACGCCCGCAGAGGCGGGCTGCGACGTTGAGCGACGCGCCGCGAAAATTCCCGCCTTCGACCTCGACTGCCTCTCCCGAGTCGATGCCCATGCCGACCTTGAGCGGCACGTCGGAGTTGGCCCCCGTCTCGTCCCCGAACCTCGCCTGGAGATCGACTGCCGCGCGGATCGCCTGCCGAGCCGAGGTGAAGACCGCCAGAGCTTCGTCTCCGCGCAGATCGACAAGTCGTCCATCGTGGGCCTGGACGCCGTCGGCGACCAGCTCGGCGAAGTTGGCCGTGAGTTCGGCTGCCGCCTCGTCGCCGTACTCCTCCGTGTACCGCGTGTAACCCCGGATGTCGACGATGAGGAAGGTGCGAAGGGCGGACGGAATTTCGCTCATTGGCCTTCCTCGCGGTTCGGCTCTTCTCCAGCGCCGCCTCGGCGCTACGCCCGCCGCGTCCCCGCGAGGTCCTCCAGCTCCTGCCGGTCGATCAGCTCTCCCGGGATCACCGCGACGCGGCAGCGCGTTCGCGCGCTGAGGGTCGCCGTTCGCGTGCCGCCCTCGAGCAACGCCAACTCGCCGACGATCGCGCCGGGCCCGATCTCGGCAACCTCCTCGCCGTCGACCTCCACCGCGAGCACGCCGTCGAGGACGAGGTAGAGCTCGTCGCCGGGCGCGCCCTGCTCCACGAGCGTGTCGTCCGGCTCGAGCGTGCGTCGCTCGGGGATCATCTTGCCCGCCATGAGCTCGCGCGAGATCTCTCGTTCGAGCGCGCTCTCTGCGGCCGTGACGAACGCCTCGGACTCCTCGTCGCCCCACGGCGTTCGCTCGAGTGGCGCCGCTCGGTACCAGGACTGGAAGTCGATCGTCCCCGACTTCTCGGCCAGGTTTCCATCCCGGTCGTAGATCCAGTGCCTGGGGAACGTGCTCGCGCCCACGAGCTGGTGCTCCGAGGAGCCGTCGGTTCGGATCGTGAGCTCGAGCGTCGTCCAGGCGTTCGCGGACTGGATCCGGACGAACGGCTTCCCGGTCACCCTGCGCGGGGCCGGGAACCCGGCGCGGCCGCCGACCGATTGCACGAAGCGGACGCCGTTCTCCTGAACCTCCGGCTCGTGCCGCACGACCTCGAAGGCGACACCGGGAATCGTGATGTCCGTGACGCCGAGACTCAAGGTCGTCGAGCCGACCAGTCCGGTGCCCTCGTACCCGTGGCCCACGATTCCGCCGTCCTCCACGTCGATCCATGCGGCGAGGCGATTGGCCTCGCGAAAGCGATCCTCGGTGCGCAGGCGCTCGAGGTCGCCTTCCTCGAGGCGCTCGGGCGGCGGCTCGTCGTAGCGCGCGACCCCGAGCTGGAACGGAAGCTTCGGCATCCCCTCGACCGCATCCGACGGAATCCAGGAGATCGCCGTGACTGATGACCCGATGCGCATCTCGCACCCCCTCGTCGACCCTCTCCAAGCTAGAACATCCGGAGGGCCTTGGCTAGTCGCGCTCGAGTCGGCGGACGCTTTCGCTCGCGGTTCAGGCCGTCTCCCATCCCTCGGGGGTACGGCCCCGGCACCGTGAACTAGCTTTCTCCAGCTCGCTTGGCACTCGCCGCGTGATTTGCGCCGCACAGCAGGCGAAACGCGGCCCGAACTGAGTGGAAGAGCGACGGGGGGACGGGGAGTCGGTGCGGAATCCTGTGACGGATCGGCAGCTTGCCCCGTTCGGGGCGGTGCTGATGGCGCCTCTTCGTTCTGCACAAGCCCTTGACGCTCGCCGAGCTGTCCGCCCGCGTGGAGGAGGTGCTCGGCGGGCACGACGATCGCTGAGGGGCGCGCGCGGCCGGAGGACACGTCGGCCCGTCGGCGAAGGCAGTCTCTTCCGTGGGCTGGCGACGCGAAGAGGTGTGGCTCGAGGTGGACGTGCTCTGGTTCGGCGAGCCGGCGGTCGCAGGTCTCGCGCTTCCGCCGCTTCCGAGCTACGGGCCGGTGGGGCTCGCCGCCTCCCGCCAGCGCCGGGACGCGTGGAGGCGGCGGCGGAGGGCACGCGCGACGGCCCTCATGCTGGTTCCCGCAGTGATGGCCCCGCCCGCCCTGCTTCGGAGCGGTAGCGCCTCCGGGGCAATGCTCGTGGAAGATCCACCCAGCCTGACGCTGGGGGTTGCCATTCCGAGGGTCGAACCCGCGGGCCTCGTGCCTGTCGCTCCCGAGCCGCAGCGCTCGCCGAAGGTCGCCGCGGACTCCGAGCCCTCTCCGAAGATCGAATGGCGCAACGCGACCTCGCTCGGTGTGCCGTGGAGCGGCGGCCTGATCGCCGGGACTCAGCTTCCCGTCGAGGGCCCGAACTGGGTCACCTGGAACCCGGTCACCGACTCGGTTCCGAACGCGCCGAGCCGCCTGTACGGAAACGAGCGCACGATCCGCACGATCGTCGCGGTCATCGACGCGTATCGCGCCGCGAACCCGCGAGCGCCGCGCGTCGTCGTCGGCGACATCAGCTTCGAGGGTGGCGGGCGGATGGACGCACACGTGTCCCACCAGAGCGGGCTCGACGTCGACATCTACTACCCGCGACTCGACCGCTCCTTGCGGGAGCCGAAGTTGCCGGAAGCGATCGATCGCCGGCTCGCGCAGGATCTCCTCGAGCGCTTCATCGCGGCTGGGGCGAGAATGGTGTTCGTCGGCTACGCGTCCGGCCTGCGCGGGCCGACCAGCGTCGTCGTGCCCTACCCGAATCACGAGAACCACATGCACGTCCGCTTCTGGCCGCGCAGCGCGTAGGACGAGGCGCTACTCGGGGAGCCAGCCGTCGCGGTACGCGGTCGGCTCGCGGGGCGGAACGGAGGCGTACGCCGCGTCGCCATCCGTCGTGTCCTCGTCGACGCTCGCACCGTGGCGTTTCGCGACCTCGTCGGCCGTGAAGCCGATCGAGTCGGGCTGCCCGTCGTGCCCGCGGGCGCCCACCGCGATCACGAGGCACGGGCTGCTTCCCGCCCCGACGATCACGTGCTTCGTGTGCGGCGGGCAATGCACGAAGTCCCAAGCGCGAAGCTGCCGCTCCTCGCCCTCGACGATCAGAACCGCTTCGCCCGAGACGACGAGGAAGTCCTCCTGGTCGGTCTCCCAGTGGTACATGGACATCGGCTCGCCGGGCATGAGCACGAACGGGTTGACGCCGAGCTGGTCCGCCTTGCGGCGCCACCCTTCGAAGTCGTCGGAGACGACGCAGACGGCTCCGCGGCCGTCGGCGTGGCGCCACTCGGCGTCGCGCATGCTGAGGACGTACCAGCCTCCGCCGGTCGGGGCGAGGCCGTGCTCGGTCTTCTCCAGCTTCGACTCGGGAACCACGAGCTCAAGCCTGCCGCATCACGTAGCGCTCGCGCAGCGAGACCGTGCTCCGCGCGGGAAGGACGTCGGCGTCGAGAAGCTCCTCGACGGTGATGGAGGAGAAGGTCGACTCGTCCACGAGCAGCGTCCGGTAGCGGGCGCACGCCTCGGCGAAGTCCGAGTTGTCGGCTGGGTGGACGACGACGTAGCGGCCCCAGCTCCACTCGCCGCTCACGTGCTGCAGCATCGACAGCAGCAGCAGGTGCTCGAGCCACAGCACGCAGAGCTCGGACCTCCCCTTGACTGCGTCCGTCGCCCCCGGCGCGAAGGCGCCCGACCGCTCGGCGACCTCCAGCGTCCGCCCGAGGTTGCTCGGCTTCGGGGTCTCAGGCTTGGCCCACTCGTGATACCTGACGCCTACGCCGACGATCCCCAGCGTTCCGTCTCCGAGATCCAGCACGAACGCCGAATCGAAAGCGCGGAGGCTGTTGAGGTACGCGGGATCGAACCGGCCTGGGGAGTGGGCGAACCGAACGTCGCTCACAGTGCCCGGGGCGTCTGGCCACCAGGTGTGAGCGGCGCGGTCGGCCAGCCGGGTGTCGGCGGCCAGGTCGCCGAAGAGGTTGAAGGCCATCGCCGGCGACCACAAGAGGTCGGCCCACAGACGCTGGTGATCGAAGCTCTGGTGCGGCTCGACGAAGGACGTCCGGGCCCTCGCCGCGTCGAGCGCGCGTGCGGTGACGAAGTTCGCGCCGGTCTCGCGCGCGTAGTCGAGCGGGAGGCGGCTCCCGAGGGGCCGGGACGGCTTCCCTTCACGCGGGACGATCGGCTGCGAGCCGATCGGGTGCCCTTCGGTCTCGCGCCAGCGCGCCTGCTGGTAACGCAGCGCCCGCCGGAACTCGGTCATCGCGGGTCGGCCCGCTACGCGGTCTTCGGGCTCCCAGCAGTTCGCGGCCTCGAGCTCTTGCTGGGTGAGCGTCGTGGCCACGTCGACATCGTAGAAAGCGAACCTCCACGACGAGCCCCGAGCACGACACTGAGCGGCACCCGCTCTGCTTGGCCGTTGCGGCGTCCCGAAGCAGCACGCTGCCGTCGGCGGCGCTCCCTGCCTCACCGGCGTCGCTCTCGCCGGCGCGGCTAGCGGCGCGAGGCGGTCACGCGCCCCAGAGCGGCCGCACCTCGATCGTCCCGGTCTGCGCTGCCGGGTGCGCGGCTGCGATCTCGACTGCATCCTCCAGGCTCTCGCACTCGATGATGTCGAAGCCGCCGACCGCCTCCTTCGTCTCGGCGAACGGGCCGTCGGTCACGAACGGCTTTCCGTCGCGCACGCGAACGGAGCGCGCGCGGCGCGGCGGGGCGAGTCGGTCGCCGGTGACCCAGACGCCGCGCGCCTGGACGTCGTCCAGCCAGGGGAAGCTGTCCTCCTCGGGAGCATCGGCGGGATCGGGGTCGGGTTCGGAGTCCATGTGCTCCGCGCTCCAGCAGACCAGCATCAGGTACTTCATCGTCGCTCCTTCCGTCGTCTCATCAAGCCTCTCGTATCGACGACGGTCGCGCCGGGCCGGGATCGACATTTGTGCACCGGCCGGTGTCAGACGTGCGCGAGCACGGCTTCGAGCGGCCGCGGCATGCGGGCGAGATCCAGCGCGCGGACGAACAGAGGCGCGTAGCGCGCCTTCCCGGCGGAGCTCCCCATGAAGCGCCGGAGCTGCGCCTCCGTCGGCCGTCCGCGCCAGGCCGGCTGCTTCTGGAACGTGCGGAACGATCCGAGATCGCCCTGGGAGTCGAGCACCTGCTCGGCTGCGTCGGCGCCGAGAGCGCGGATCAGCTCGTCTTCGAGGTCCTCGACGCAGACGTGGAAGCCCAGTCGCTCGAGATCGAGTCGAGTCAGGTCGGAGCCGAACCCGGCCTGTTCGAGACTGCGCCGAAAGACCTCCTCCTCGCCGGCGTCGTAGAGACCGGCCAGCCTCGTTCCCGACCCGAGCGGGCCGAACCGAGCCAGGAAGCGCCCGATCGACTGCGCTCCTCCGATCGGGACGACCACGACGCCCTCCTCGTCGAGTTCGCGACCGCGCCGCTCGGCGAGAGCCTCGACCGCGAGCTGGTCGCTGACTCCTTCGACGAGCACGATCGCCCGTGCGCCTTCGACCTTCGCGAGCGCGCGTCTCGTCGCCTGCGGGCCTCCGGGAGGCACGGCTTCGATAGTCGCGTGCCGGTGCGCTCGCTCTTGATCTCGGTCGGCCACGTCGCTGTCCATCGCCGAGAAACTGAAGCGGTAACCGACCCGCCGCGCAAGCTCGCCTACCGCGGCGAACGCACTCTGAGCGTCGCCCGCATCCCGAGCGCGCGATGATCCGCGATCGTGCACCAGAGCTGGTACCGGCCGATCGCGAGGCGCAGCTGGCGCTCGCGGAACTCACCCGGTCTCACCGTGCGGACCCTCCACGTCCTCGCGCCCGAGGCCTGACGTCTGAGAGCGAGGTCGTGGTCGTCCTCGCCGAAGTTGACGAGCCCGACGATCGCGGGACCGGCCGGGACCTTCGCGCGCGAGAGGACGAGCCGGAACTCGTCCGCCGACACCTGGACTCGCGCGGGCTGGCGCGGAGCCGCGGCGGCGCTCGCGCTGAACACGGCCACGAGAGCGCCGGCCGCGAGCAGTGCGCGCGCGCTCACCGGAGGATGGGGATCGGGCGGAACGACTTCGCACGCGGCAGGACGGCGTCCGCGTCGCCGCCGAGCCAGCCCTCGATCAGAGTCCGATAGAGCGCGCGGAAGTCCGTGTTCGGACGCAGGTTGCCGTCCCGGTCGAGCCGCGTGAGGTCGGGCAGCTCGCCGACCATGCGACCGCTCGCGCGCGTCCCCATCACGAAGGCCATGCCCGCGGCGCCGTGGTCGGTGCCGTTCGAGCCGTTCTCCTCGGGCCGGCGCCCGAACTCCGACCAGACGAGCGTGATGACCCGGTCGGCGAGCCGACGGGCCTCGAGGTCGCGCTGGAACGAGAACAGGGACGCTGCGGTCAGCTGCAGCCCCTCGTCGAGATCGCCGGCCTGGTTGTCGTGTGTGTCGTACGCGCCCGGTGCGGTGAGCGCCACGCAGCGGAGCGGGAGCCCGGCTGCGAGCATCGCGGCCAGTCCGGCGAGCCGCCGCGGGAACGAGTCGTCACCTGTCGGGTACGGAACCGGGCTGCCGAAGCCGCCTTCTCTTCGCCGGAACGGGGTCAGCTGGCGGTACAGAAGATGGCTCTGCCGTGCCGCCCGCGTTGCCTGCTCGAGCCCGGTGTCGCCGCGGGTCGGGATCGAGCCGAGGCCGCCGATGGCCGCGATCATCCGGTTCTCGACGGATCCCCAGACTCCACGGGCCCCGAAGCCGAAGCGGTCGGGCCCGTCGATCGAGGCGACGGGCTTCGCCTTCGTGGCAAGCGACGGTTGCAGGCTCCAGTCGAGCGAGAGGCCCTGCAGCGGGTTGTCGCCGCGGCCGTACCGGTCGAGGTACCGGCCCATCCACCCGGTCACGAGGCGCTCGTCGGTCGCGCCGACCTCCCAGTAGTGCCGCGACGTGAAGTGCGACTGGTTCGCGTCGGTGTAGCCGATACCCGGGAGGACGGTGACTTTCCCCTCGGCGTGCAGCGTCGCCAGCGGCGCGAGGGTCGGATGCCACCACAGGCGCGTGTCCTCGGAGAACGGGACCGCCGCCGCAGTCGGAGTCAGCGCCAGGCGCGGCCGCAGCGCGCGGTAGCGGGCCTCGTTCGCCGGGAACAGCATCGAGAGCGAGTCCGCGCCGCCGTCGAGGAACACGGAGACGAGGACCTTTCCGGGCCCGCTCGCGGCCATCGCGCTCTCGATCCCCTCCTCGAGCGCGCGTGGAACGAGCGCCGAAGCGCCGTAGACCGAGAGCGCGAGCCCGAGGCTGCGGGCCATGAACGCGCGCCGGTCGAGGCCTGTGCCCGCGGGGGAAGGCATCCCCGGCTCGATCGTCGGCAGCCCGCTCCCGGCGAGCGCGATGCCGCGGCGAAGCGCCTCGGAACGGGTGTGCTCGTCGCAGCAACCCATCAGGCGGCCTGGTAGTCGGGTGACGCGACGATGAGCTGGCGCGTCGCGTTCATGACGAGGAGCGGGTACTCGTCGCGCTCCCAGTCGCTGTCGGCGTCCGAGAGCGCACGTTTTACGAACCGCATCACGGCCGCGCGGCTCTCGGGCCGAACCGTCGGCGTGCCGAGCGTCCGGTATGCGCTCGCGACGAGCGCGGCCGGCTGGTGCGGCACCTTCGGGATCTTCCCGCGCTTCGACCGCTGGACGGTGATGTGGGACAGCGCCTCGCTCGCGATCGCCCAGCGGGCGCGGAAGGTCGCGGTGTCGAGCCAGCGCTCGTCGTCCCAGCCCGCGACGCTCGGCGGGTAGAAGAGCCGCTGCCCGGCAGCCTCGCCCAGCCAGACCCACGCGCGCGTGTCGACCCGGCGGCCGAGCGCCCGCAGGAGCCCGGCGTTCAGGACGATGGGAGGCTTGACCATGCGCGGGCCGTCGTACAGGGCGGGGTGCATGAGGATCGCCTCGAGCACCGGGCGCACCTGGAAGCGCCCCTTGCGGTACAGCGCCTCGAGCGCGTTGCGCGTCGCGGCGTTCGGCGGCACCGGGATGAAGTAGCTCCAGAGCTTCTCGACGAAGAACCGGGCGTGGAGCGGATGCCGAAGGCAGAGATCGCACGAGTCGCGCCAGTCGTACCGGCCGCGCTTGCCGAAGACCGTCTTCAGGCCGTCGTCGTGCCGCTCCTTGTCGAAGCGGAAGTTGACGTAGCCTTGACCCCGCCGCCAGTCGTTGCGGAAGCCGGTCAGCGCGCGTGCCTGCTCGCGCACGTCCCGCTCGCCGTAGCCGTTCCCTTCCCCGAGCGTGAAGAGCTCCATGAGCTCGCGCGCGTAGTTCTCGTTCGGCGAGTCCTTCGTGTTGTCGGAGCCGGAGAGCCAGATGAGCATCGCCGGGTCGGCGGTCACCGCATGGACGAGGTAGCGGAAGTTCCCGAACGCGAAGCGCCGCAGCATGCGGTTCTGTCTCATCATCAGCTTTTCCTCACCGACGCCGTTGTTCGACGTCGCGAACCAGTCGTGCCAGACGAGGGTCATCCGCTCGACGAGCGGCCGGTTCGTGCGCACCATCCGGTCGAGCCACCAGAGGTGGTCGTGGCCGTAGGCGTCCGCGGGCGCCAGCCGGTGCCCGTCGTCGTCTACCGGCGGGCGACCGGTGAAGCGCTCGGGCCCGGGATGCGTGAGCCGGCGGACGGCGCCCTTGAGCCCGAGCGACGCCAGTCTCCGCGCCTCACCCCTTCTCGGCCCGAACCCGGCGCGCCACAGGAGCCGCTCCGCCTCGGAAACGCCGAAGCGGCCTCGGTAGACGGGTACGGGCGGCATTACCGCATCCTCGGTGGCTCGTCCGGTCGGTGCCCTCGCCCGTTCGGGGGAGGGCAAATGGCTCAAGCGGACATGCGACCCCGAGCTTACAACCGCTTCCGGAAGAACAACCCCCGCCAGCCGAGCCAGATCTGCTTGCGCCCCTGAGGACTTCGGCTCACCGATGCTCCCCGCCGACCTGCGCTGACGCCCGCGCCCGCGCAGCTTGCGCGGCGCGTGCTCGCCGCGTCGCGAATCTGACGAGGGTCATTAGTCTGCTGCGAGTAAGCCGGCGAAAGGAGCAGGCGATGGCATACGAAGAGCTGAAACAGCGGCAGAGCGTGATGTGGGGCAACGGGCCCTACCAGCGCATCACCGAGACGATCACGGACATCCACGAGCTCGTCGTCGAGCGGCTGGAGCCGGGGTCGGAGGATCGCTGGCTCGACCTCGCATGTGGCACGGGCGCGATCGCGGAGCGCGCCGCTGCCGCAGGCGCGCAGGTGACCGGCGTCGATCTCGCGCCGGCCCTGATCGAGACCGCGAGGGAGCGCGCCGCCGAGCGCGGGCTCCAGATCGACTATGTCGTCGGCGACGCCGAGCGGCTCGAGCTGCCCGACGCGAGCTTCGACAAGGTCTCCTCGACGTGCGGGATCATGTTCGCGCCCGATCACGGCGCCGCCGCGCGCGAGCTCATCCGTGTGACCAAGCCGGGTGGACGGATCGCGCTCGCCAGCTGGACCCCGGCGAGCGGGCTCGCGGCCATGTTCAAGGTGATGGCGCCCTACCTGGCAGCCCCGCCCCCGAGCAGCCCGTTCGATTGGGGCGACGAGACTCACGTTCGCCAGCTATTGGGCGACGCGTTCGAGCTCGAGCTCGAGGAGCAGGTCTCCACCCTGACGGTCCCCTCCGGGGAGGATTACTGGCAGCTCTTCTCGACGAGCTACGGCCCGACGAAGACGCTCGCCGACTCGCTCGGCGAGCGCCGCGAGGACCTGCACCGCGACTGGGTCGACTTCTTCGAAACGAACTACCGCTCGAACGGGGAGATCGTGCACCCGCGGGAGTACCTGCTCGTGCTCGGGACGCGCCGCTAGCGGATCGTCAAAGGCACCGCCGCGATCTGGCCGCGGATCTCGCCGGCCGCGTTTCGGCCCGTGTGCACGTTCACATAGGCGCGGCCCGCCTCGAGCGCCGCGACGACGTTGGGCCGGAGCGTCGCCTGCCTCTGCACGCCGCTTCGGCACGGCCCGCACAAGGCGACTGCGACACCACCGGCTCGACCGCGTGCGCCGATGTGGATGTGCGCAGCGACAGCCGGGCCCGTGAGTCGGGCGAACGTGAGTCGCCAGCTCAATCGAGCGCTTTTGCCGGACTTCGTGACGGTGCCCGTGAACAACCCGGTCGCGCGGCTTACTTTGCCGCTCGGTCTCGGGACTTCCTGCCGTGACGACAGCGTCGTTCGGATCGCGGCGGTCACGCCGAGCTGACCGCGGATCTCGCCGTCTCCGTTCGTTGCCGTGTGGACGTTCACGTACGCGCCGCCGTTCTGGAGTGCGGCCAGCGTCGCCGCGTTGGCGGTCGCGCTTCCGCTCGCCGGGCTCGAGCACGGACCGCACAGCGCCACCGCGACGCCGCCGGCCTGGCCGACCCGCCCGGTGTGGATGTGCGCGGCCGCCGCCGGGCCGGTCAGCCCGTTGAACCTCATCGTCCAGCGCACGGTTGCGCCGGAGCCGGACTTCGTCACCGTCGCGGTGAACGTCCCGCGCGCTCCGGCGACGTTGCCCGTGGGCGCGGGCACTTCCTGTGCGGCGTTCATCGCCGTGCTCACCCTGATCGTCGTCGCCTCCGGGCGGGCGGTCGCCGCTCCGACGACGATCAGCGCGAGGGCGCACACCGTCGCGCTACCTGTCACTACGGCCAGCTTCTTCACGAGACCCCTCCCCTCTCGAGTTCCGAGAGGTCCTACGGCCGACCCGAGGCAGTCGGATTTCCGAACAGCGGCCGGACCTCCTCGGCGAAACGCCGAACACGGTCCTCGAGACCGGGCGCGTCGTAGTCGAGATTCACGACGAACCCGTCGCAGCCCACGTCGACGTAGGCAGCCAGCCGCTCCGCGATCCACGCAGGCGGGCCGGCGACCGCGTAGCGGCCGCGCTCGTCGACTCCCCGCTGCGGCTCGTCCTGGAAGTACGCGCTGACCCGCGGGATCACCCGGCTGTCGGGGCGGCGTCCGCGCAGCTCCTCGGCCATCGGTCGCAGCGCGTCAGGGGGCAGCGCCACCGGATGCCAGACGCCCGTCAGCGCGGCGCGCCGCAGCGTCTGCGGCGAGATGCCGGCGACCCAGAGCTCGGGCCCGCCGGGTCGGGCGAGCGCCGGCGCCAGCCAGCCCTCTCCCGAGTCGAAGTCGACGGGTCCGGGCATCTGCTCGAACGCCGAGGCCGCGACTCTCAGCCAGTGGTTCAACGCGCGCCCGCGATGCTCGAAGTCGGCGCCGAGCACCTCGAACTCGCCCTCCATCCAACCGGCGGCGACCGCGGTCACGATCCGTCCTCGAGACAGGAAGTCCAGAGTCGTCAGCTGCTTGAGCACGACCAGCGGGTTCCGCTGCGGGACGACCAGCGCGGAGACGCCGAGCTGAAGGCGGGTCGTTCGCGCGGCGAGGAAGCCGAGCGAGACGAGCGCCTCCGCGACCGTGCCGTAGATCGCGGCGTGCTCGGGTGGCACGAGCACGTGGTCGGTCACCCAGCCGGAGTCGAAGCCCGCTTCCTCCGCCACGAGGGCGGCTTCGACCAGCCGCTCCACGTCGACGCGCTCGCCGTAGTTCGGCAGGATCAGGCCGAGGTGGAGCGGCGGCACGCCGCAACGCTATCGCCCGTAGGCTGGCGGGCGTGAGACTCTTCGGCCGCAGGCGCGGTGAGCCTGTTCTTCAGCAACGGCGGCGGGACGATCAACACCTGGACGTCGGACGCAAGCCGGAGCCGGCCGTTGGGTCGCAGCCCGCCGCTCGCAGTCGTCCCGCTCGTTTCGTACTGTCCCACTTCGACACCCGACGCCGTGTGTCCGTACAGGAAACCGGCCGGCACGGACGGCCCCAAGGACGCCATCCGGGGACGCGCCGGGTCGGCAACTAGAGTCGCAGAGTGAGGATCTGCTCTCTCCTGCCGAGTGCGACCGAGATCGTTGGCGCGCTCGGTCTCACGGGCGCGCTCGTCGGTCGCTCGGCGGAGTGCGACTGGCCGCCCGAGGTGCGAGACCTGCCGGTGGTCACAGCAGCGAGGGTCGACACGGACGCGCTCGCGAGCCTCGAGATCGACCGCGCCGTACGCGATGCGCTCGCCGACGGTCGCTCGCTCTACGCGCTCGACGAGGAGCTGATCGAGGAACTCGCGCCCGACGTCATCCTCACGCAGGACCTCTGCGCGGTCTGCGCCGTGTCCAGCGACGACGTCGGCCGCCTGTGCGACGTGGACGCGGCGGTGCTCTCGTTCGATCCACGCCGGATCGCCGGGATCGAGGACAGCGTGCGAGAGCTCGCGGGGGAGCTCGGCGTCGCCGAGCGCGGCGACGAGGTCGTCGCGGAGATGGAGGAGAAGATCGGCCGTTCCCGCGAGCGCGTTGCGGGCCTCGACCCGGTCCGGGTCTTCGTCGCCGAATGGCTCGACCCGCCGTTCGCCGCCGGGCACTGGGTTCCGGAGATGGTCGCGCACGCCGGAGGACACGAGGTGCTCGGCATCGCCGGACGGGCGTCGTTCGCGACGACGTGGACGGCGGTGCTCGAGCGGAGGCCGGAGCTGGTCGTCCTCGCTCCGTGCGGGTTCGACGCGACGCGAACGGCTCGCGAGGCGGAGACGCCTCCGCTGCCGTGCCGCGTCGTCGCGGTCGACGCCAATGCGTACTTCTCGAGGCCGGCGCCGCGGATCGCAGACGGGATCGCGCAGCTCGCGTTTCTCCTGCACCCGGACGTCGTCCCCGATCCCGGGCTGCCCTGGATCGAGCTCGCCGCCGCCGGCGCGTCCCGGCTTGACGAGCGTGCGGCCGGGGCGGCACCCTAGGCGGAGTCGCCGTGCTTCGGATTCTCGCCCTGCCGCTCGCCGTTGTCGCGCTCCAGCAGTACGACTCGTCGATCCGACCGCTCCCGGGCCCGCTGAAGGCCAGCCTCGTCGACACCAACTCGTGGCGTGCCGGCTGTCCCGTTTCGATGTCGGGTCTCCGGCTTCTCACCGTGACGACGTGGGGATGGGACGGGCGTCCGAGCACGGGACAGCTCGTCGTGCACGAGGACGCGGCCGCTTCGCTCGCAAAGGTGTTCCGGCGGCTGTACCAGCTGAAGTTCCCGATCCGGCACATGCGTCTCAGCCACATGTATGGCCCCAGGCGGGCGTACCCGCCGGACGGGGACGTGACCGGCTCGTTCAGGTGCCGGCAGTCCGTGCCGTCGCCGTGCGTCGGCGGGTCGGCCAGCGGGCGCTGGTCGAACCACGCGTACGGCCTCGCGATCGACCTCAACCCCGTCGAGAACCCGTACGTCGGCTGCGGCATGAGCCGCGATCCGCGGGCCAGGCGGTACATGGACCGCTCCCGCCTGCGCAAGGGCATGGTGACGCCGGCGGTCGTGCGCGCGTTCCGTTCGATCGGCTGGGGCTGGGGCGGCGAGTGGTCGGGCGAGACGAAGGACTACATGCACTTCTCGCACAACGGGCGCTAGACAAGAGTGACGAGTGGGGTCGGGCCGAAGCCCTGAACCCGGGCCGGGAACCAGGCCCTTCACAGTTCGGCGCGTAGCATTCCGAAGGTGGAATTCCGCGTGCTCGGCTCGCTCGAGGTCGTGGGGGCCGACGGTCCGCTCGAGCTACCAGGCGCCAAGGAGCGAGCGGTGCTCGCGTACCTGCTCGCGAATCTCGGGCGCTCGGTCTCGCCTGACGAGATCGTGGACGCGGTGTGGGGCGAACGGGCCCCGGCATCGGCGGCACGCTCGCTGCATGTCCGCATCTCGCACCTGCGCCGAGCTCTCGAGCCCGAGCGGGCGGCCGCGTCCACCTCGGTCATCGCGCGCGACGGCGCCGGTTACCAGCTCCTCATCGACGACGCCGACGTCGACGCGGGGCGCTTCGAGCACCTCGTCGCCGGCGCGCGCGACGCCGGACCGCGCGAGTCGCTGGCGCAGGCGAACCAGGCTCTCGCGCTCGTCCGCGGCGAGCCGTACGGGGAGTTCGTCTACCTCGACTTCGCGCAGGCCGAGATCCGTCGTCTCAAGGAGCTCGAGCTCCAGGCGCAGGAGCTCCGCGGCGCGGCGCTCCTCGCGCTCGGACGCGAGGACGAGGCGCTCCCCGAGCTCGAACGGCTCGTCGAGCAGAACCCGCTGCGCGAGCCGCTCGCACGCAACCTCATGCTCGCGCTCTATCGCAGGGGCCGCCAGGAGGACGCGCTCGCCGCTTTTCGACAGCTGTCGGAGAGACTGAGAGCGCTCGGGCTGGAGCCCGACGAGGACTCGCGCCGGCTCGAGCGGCAGATGCTCCAGCGCGCGCCCGGGCTCGCGCGCATCGAGCCGCTGCGGACGAACATCGGCGCTCGGCTCACGAGCTTCGTCGGCCGCGAGGCCGACCGCGCGGACCTGCTCGCACGCCTGGCCGAGCACCGGCTGGTCACGCTCACAGGCCCGGGCGGAGTCGGGAAGACGAGCCTGGCGGCGGAGGTCGCGCGAACGCTCACGCCGGAGTACGCGGACGGTGTCTGGCTCATCGAGCTCGCCCCGCAGCGGGAGCCGGTGCGCGTGGCGGAGGTCGTTGTGGAGGCCCTCGGCATGCGGACGTCGGAGCTCGAGGGCCGTGTTGTCTCGCCGCTCGTGTTTCTCCAGAGCCACCTCCGGCGCCGGGAGCTGCTTCTCGTCCTCGACAACTGCGAGCACCTCGCGGCCGCAGCCGGCGAGCTCGCCCTCTCGCTCCTCGCGGCGTGCCCCGGGGTCCGCGTGCTCGCGACGAGCCGCGAGCGCCTCGCGGTGCCGGGGGAGGCGGTCTTCGAGCTCGAGCCGCTCGGCCTGCCCGGACGCGGGGCCGCGACGGACGAGCTCGGCGAGTCGGCCGCGGTCCGGCTCTTCGTCGAGCGAGCGCGCACGGTGCGGGGCGACCTCGAGCCGGACGCGAAGGCGCTCCGCGCGATCGGCGAGATCTGCCGCCGCCTGGACGGGCTGCCGCTTGCGCTCGAGCTCGCCGCCGCCCGGACGCGGACGCTGTCTCTCGAGGAGATCGCGACGCGCCTCGCCGACCGCTTCGCGCTCCTCGGCCGCGGACCGGAGCGGCTCTCCGAGCGACAGCGCACGCTCGCGGGGGTCGTCGAGTGGAGCTACCAGCTGCTCGACGAGCGCGAGCAGTCGCTCTTCCGGCGGATCTCGGTCTTCCCGTCGTCGTTCGGGCTGGAGGCGGCGGAGGAGGTCTGCGCGGGCGGCGACATCGACGCGGCCGAGGTCGCCGATCTCCTCGCGTCGCTCGTCGACCGCTCGGTCGTGGCCGCGGCGAGCGGAGGCCCGGACCGGTTCCGGCTCCTCGAGACGCTCCGCGAGTTCGGGCGCGCGCAGGCGGAGGCGCTCGACGAGCGCGTCGAGCTCCGCGCGCAGGCACGCCGTCTGGGCCGCTCGGATCGCCGAGGACGGCCACGCACGTGTGTGGACCCACGGCCTCGAGGCCGGGACGCGCTCGTTCGTGCCGAGACGCGCGGACTTCGAAGCGGCGGCCGACTTCGCCTTCGAGGTGCGCGACGCCGATCTGGCACTGGCGCTCGCCTCCGCGCTCGGAACGCTCGGCTTCCTCTTCACCTGCGGCGCGGACGATCGCGCGCGGGTCGAGGCTGCGCTCGACGCTCCCCGGAGGAGCCCTCGAGCGCCGACTGCGCTGCATGCGCGCGCTGGCCGTCCTCCTGATCAGGGAGGGCCGTCCGGCCGAGGCGATCGAGGTCGGCGTGACCGGGCTCGCGCTCGCCGAGCAGGCCTCGGACGAGGCCGAGATCGCCCGGATGCGCACGGTGATCTTCCAGGCCCGGCTCGCCGCGGGCGATTCCAGCGTCGAGCCCGAGGAGCTGGCGCCGGTCGAGGAGTACGCGGTTCGAAACGGCGAGCGCTGGTACGAGGGGATGCTGCACCACTACCGCGGGGTCGCAGCGTTCACGGCTGGCGATGTCCACGAGGCGCGGCGCCGCGCCGAACGGGCGCTCGACGCGTTCGCGGCCAGCGGCGACCTGTGGGGAATCGTGAACGCGAGCGACATCCTCGCGCACTCGCTCGCGGCGGTCGGGGACTACGAGGATGCGATGCAGGTCTACGAGCGGGCACTTGCCGCCGGGGTTCGCGACCTTCAGGAGGAAACCGTGCCGCTCCTCTACCACTACGGGCTCTCGCGCCTGCGCGCCGGCGACGCCGAGGCGGCGACGCGGCTCTACGCGGAGTGCGACCGGCTGGCGGAGCGGGGGTCTCCGTTCATGCGCTGGCACGCCGCCATGGGCGGCGCGCAGCTCGCTCGTGGGCGTGGCGATTCCGCGGACGCGGCCGAGCGCTTCGACGCCGCGCTCTCGCTCGTGCGCGAGGCCGTCGCGGACGGCCTCGACAACCGCACGGTCCGGGTCGCGATGGTGGTCACGCTGCGCGAGCTCGGGCATCTCGCGGAGGAGCGGGGCGAGGTCGACGTCGCCCGCGCGTTCCAGGAGGAGAGCCTGGACTGGGCGCGGCGGGTGGGGGAGCCGAGGCTGGTCGCGCGAACGCTCGAGGGAGTCGCCGGCGCTCTCTCGCTCGGAGACAGAGCAGACGAAGCGGCAAGGCTGCTCGGGCTGGCCGAGGCGACCCGGGCCGGCGTCGAGGTCGAGCTTCCGGAGGCGGAGCGCGCCGATCTCGTGCGCGTCACGGCCCGGCTGCGCGAGCGGCTGGGCGATGCGCGCTTCGAAGCCGAGCTCGCGCATGGCCGCGGGGAGTACGTCCCCGCGGGCGGCCGCCTGCGGTAACGCCCCGGTAACAGCCCCGTAGCCGCTCGGCGCGACCCTCCGTCGCACATTCGGCGATACGGAGGTGACACCGATGAAGCGACACACCCTGATGACCTGGCTCGTGCTTCTCGCGACCGCGCTGGGGCTGGCGGTCGGCGCCGGCGTGGCGGCGGACTACGCGGCCGCGTCACACAAGGCCCAGGTCGAGGCCAAGATCAAGCGCGGGACCCTGGAGGTCGAAGGGACGAAGGCGGGAGAGGAGATCGTGCTCCGTCTCCGCGCCGGGGATCCGACGACTCTCGAGGTCGTGACGCCGAGCGGCGTCCTCGCCTTCCCGCGCGACCAGTTCACGAAGATCGAGGTCGAGGCCGGGAAGGGCGACGACCTGGTCCGGATCGACCAGGCGAACGGAGTGTTCACGGACACGGAGGCGACGACTCTCGACGGCGAGGACGACGAGGACGACCTGCGTGGCGGCTCCGGGCCCGAGACGCTGAAGGGCGGCTCCGGGGACGACGCGGCCGACGGCAACCTAGGAGCGGACATCGGGCTCCTGGGTCGCGGCGACGACAGCTTCACCTGGGATCCCGGCGACGGGAGCGACCGGGTCGAGGGCTCCCGCGGAGACGACACGCTCGTCTTCAACGGCGCCGGCGGGGCGGAGAACTTCGACGTCTCCGCGAACGGCGAGCGCCTCCGCTTCTTCCGGAACCTCGGCAACATCGTCATGGACGTCGACGACACCGAGCGCGTCGATCTACGTGCTCTCGGCGGCGCCGACAACACCGTCCTCAACGACGTCTCGAGGACCGACCTCGAGGAGCTCGACATCGACCTCGCGGCCGCGATCGGCGGCACCGCGGGCGATCTGGCAGCCGACACGGTCACGCTCTTCGGCAGCGAGGCCGGCTGGTCAGACGACGACGAGCGGCGCACGGGCGACGAGGTCACGATCGCCGGAGCCGACGGAAGCGTGTCGGTGGACGGCCTTTCGGCCTTCGTCCGGATCGCGCACGCCGAGCCGGCGCTCGACCTGCTCGACGTGAGGACGCTCGGCGGCGACGACGAGATCGACGCCAGCGCTCTCGCAGCGTCGGGGATCAAGCTCGCGCTCGACGGCGGCGAGGGCGACGACGACCTGCGCGGCGGCGCGGGGAACGACGCCCTGGCGGGCAGCTTCGGCGACGACGACGTCGACGGGAACCAGGGCGCGGACTCCGCTTCCCTGGGCCTGGACGACGACAGCTTCACCTGGGATCCGGGTGACGGCAGCGACGTCGTCGAGGGCGGGAACGGAAGCGACCGGATGATCTTCAACGGCTCGGCGGGCAACGAGATCTTCACCGCCTCGGCCGTCGGAGGGCGGGTCGAGTTCCTGCGCAACCTCGGCAGCATCGACATGGACCTGAACGACGTCGAGCGGATCGACCTGAACGCGCTCGGCGGCACCGACCAGACGAACGTCAACGACCTCTCTGGCACCGATCTCGAGGACCTGAACGTCGACCTCGCCGGCGTCATCGGAGGCACGCACGCCGGACGGCGCCGCGGACACCGTGACCATGAACGCCACGGCCGGCGTCGACATCGTCGACATCCAGGCTGTGAACCGCACGACGCGGGTCAGCGGCCTCGCGGCCACCGTGCGGATCGCGAACGCGGATCCGGCGCTCGACAAGCTCGTCCTGAACACGCTCGCCGGGCTCGACCAGGCGACGGTGGGGGCGGGGGTGGCGGCGCTCATCGGGGTGACGGTCAACGACTGACCCCGAACGCCGTCCAGCCGCGCAGACCGGGGCCTCCGCGAGGGGGCCCCGGTCTCGTGCACAGGTTCCGTCGCGCGCCGTAACCGGGCGGTAACGGCCCCGTAGGCGCCGCGCGCGAACGTCTCTCACCTCGAACGAGAGAAAGCAACCGCAAGGAGGGATCGCATGGCACGCCTCTTCCTACCCGTCTCGGCTCTCGCGATCGCGGCGATCTCGGTCGCGCTCGTCGCGACCGCGTCGGCCGCGACGAAGAACGTCACCGGCACGGTCGGACCGGGCTTCACGATCAGCCTGAAGCAGAACGGCAAGAAGGTCACGACGCTCAAGCCCGGCACGTACCGCTTCACGATCAGCGACAAGTCGTCGGCTCACGACTTCCACCTCTCCGGCCCCGGCGTGAGCAAGATCGTCACGGGCGTCGGCTACACGGGGACGAAGTCCGTCGTGGTCTCGCTCAAGAAGGGGACCTACAGGTTCGTCTGCGATCCGCACGCCTCGTCGATGCGAGGCAGCTTCCGGGTCGCCTGACCCTCGCTCGGTGGGGCGGCCGCTCGCTGCGGCCGCCCCACCGGCTCACAGCTACCGTCGCGCGATGAGCCGGTCGTTCGCGGTACGCGTCGCCCTCGTCGTCTTCGTCCTTGCCTGGATCCTCGGGCCGAGCGAGCTCAGGTCGCTCGTGCCGCTGCTGCTCGTCTTCCTCGTCGCGCTCGGGCTCGAGGTCAACTTCCTCGTCGGAGCGCTTCGCTCCGGCGCGGCGCGGCGCCCGGACCGCCTGCCGCAGGAGGTCGACCGCGACCGCTACGGGTTCGAGCGCGAGCCGGACGAGCTCGTGGTCGTCGAGGACGGCGACTCAGAGGTGTGGCTCGCGGTCTCGGACGAGGACGAGGAGGCCGAGCCCGAGGACGACGACGAGGACTTCGACCAGGACTACGAGCCCGAGCCTCGCTCGCTCCTCGCGCCCGTCCGCCGCTTCGCCGTCGGCCTCGGCCTCATCGCGGCACTCGTGGCTGTGATCTGGGTCGTCGAGAGCAGGACCGGCTGGGACTCGCTCGACCGCGAGACGAGGATCGAGGCCGCCGAGCGCTTCGCCGACGAGGCGTCGCGGATCGCGGGGAAGCCGGTGACGATCTTCTGCGACGAGTCCGGCGACTTCGTCGGCGCGGTGCAGCACACGGACGGCGTGGCGATCCTCGGCGGCGACCACGCGTACCTGACGCCGGAGCGCTGCCTCGATCTGTACCGGCTGGCGTTCGAGGACGTGACGACCGGAAGCCGAACGGGACGCGCGATCGCCGTCCTCGCGCACGAGTCGTGGCACCTGCGGGGGGAACGGGACGAGGGGACGACGGAGTGCTACGCGCTCCAGTCGGGGGTCGAGCTCGGCCGCCGGCTCGGGCTCACCGAAGACCGGGCGAGGCAGCTGATGCGCCAGCAGCTCACGGAGAACGCGCTGCGTGGGGCCGCGAGCTTCGAGTACCGCGTCCCGTCCGAGTGCCACGACGGCGGACGCCTCGATCTCGACCCGGACGACTCGAGCTTTCCCTGACTCAGGAGGTAGCGGGCTCCGGATTCGGGTCGGGTTGGAGCAGGAGCGGGACGAGCACCTCGGCGTCCTCGGCGACCGTGACGTGGATCGCCCCCGGCTCGCGGATCCAGGCGATGAGCCCGCGGGCGGTCAGGTCGTCGAGAAGGAACTGGAACGCCTGCGCCTGCTCGCCGGACTGGTAGCGGCGGCGGATGTCGAACGCGTAGCCGGTCGTGTGCAGCGAGTAGCCGTGCGCGGCCTCGGGATTCCCGTCGCGCAGCAGCTCTTGGTATTCGTCGTCGCGGACAGCGCTCGTCACGAGCAGCGGCCGGGTCGAGTCGCTGATCTCCTGCACGCGTCGGCCGATGTAGAGGAGCACGGCGAGAGCCTCCGCGCGGAGGCCGCGGTAGAGCGTCTTCGGCCGGTCGAGCTGCGGCGCGAGCTCACCGAGCTCACGGTCGATCGCGAACCCGAGCGACGGATCGTCGGGGAGCGGATGCAGCGTCCTCTCCTCCCACGCGCTGCGCAGGTCGGTCGCGTCCGCGTAGCGCTCGGTGTCGGAGGGCGGGTGCAGCACCTCCTCGTGGCTCGACTTCGCGCGGTGGAGAAGGTCGAGCGCGCGCAGCTCGTCCTCGTCCTCGCGGTAGAGCCGCATGATCTCCTGCGCTGCGAGGACGCGCCAGTAGTAGGTCGGCGAGTCGTCGCCGAGCTCCGCGAGCAGCCCGTGCGCGAGGCTGAACCGGTCGGGCGCGGTGTCGAAGAAGAGCTTCGGCCACGTGATGTCGTCCTCCTCGACGAGATCCGGCAGGTACGTGTCGGTCGAGGCGCCCGTGTACGCGTAGATCACGTTCGTCAGGTTCCCGACGCCCATGTGGTACGAGACGACGGCCAGGTCTTCGCGCCCGAGCCGCTGCTGCGCCGCCGTGAGGTAGCGCACGGTGCCGGCGAGCGCGCGGCGCGGTGCGAAGCGGTGGTCGATCGCGCGCCGCTCCGCGCGGAGCCGGTCGGCGAGCTCGAGGTTCCCGCGCCGGAGCGCGCCCTCGATCCGCACGGTCAGGCTGCGGCTCGCGTCGAGGTCGACCTTCATGCCGAGGAAGTTCTGCGCCGTCTCGGCGACGATCTGGGTCAGGCCGGACGCGGCGATCGGATCGTCGCCCGCGATGACCTCGGGTCGCCCTCCGCTCTCGAGGAACACGATCGCCTCGACGAGGTCGGCGTCGAGCTCGCTACCCGCGACGGCATCCTCGACCAGCTCGCGGTAGTTGTCCGTACGCCGTGCCGACGCGAAGACGCCGCCCGGGCTCCGGGTGTAGAGCGGGTGGCTCAGCCCGAGGACAGCCGTGCGCGTGAGGTCCTCGGCCTGCTCCTCGTCGTAGGCGAGCAGGTCGGTGAGCGCGGGGGTCTCGCGCGGGACGAAGGCCGATCGGCTCCGGCTCCTCGCGAAGCAGACAGCCATGCGACCGTCGCGATCCCGGCGACCGCCACCACGAACGCCACCGTGGCGACGAGACGGCGCACGTGGATCGCCAGTCGCTGGCGGCGATGGGTCCTGCGATCAGCCGACGTGTCGATGCCGGGATGGTCGCACGCGGCGTGTCAGGCGGAGAGCTGGATCTCGGCCGGAAGCTCGTCGGGGTGGAGCTCCGGCTCGAGCTCGAGCCGTGCGCGCGCGTCGAAGTAGACGTTCGCGGTGATGAGCGCGACGAACGGCATCGCGAGCGCGTAGACGACGCCCGCGACGACGTTGAGCAAGGCGAGCGGCGCGTCCGTCGCGAAGATCAGCAGCGCGCCGAGCAGCGGGCCGGCGGCGAGCGCGAGCACCGCGCCCACGCCGACGAGCGACGCGACCCGGAACCAGCGGCCGCGGACGAGCTCGGAGCTTCGCCGCAGCGTCCCGAGCCCGGTGCGCTCCTCGAGCTCGGCCACGGGTGCGAGGAGCGACCAGCGGACCGCGAGCCAGACGGCGACCGGCGCGAGGACGACGGTCGCGTTCAGCACGACCCACACGGCGACGGCGGTGGTGAGCCCGCCCACGAGCGGGCGGACCGGTCTGAACGCGAGCCGGTATGCGTCGACCGGGCCGATGTCCCGGCCGCGGTCGATCTCGACGAGCGCGCGGGCAGTCGCGGCCTGGACGAGCGCGAGGCCGAGCAGCGTCAGAGTCAGACCGATCGTCACGACGACGAGCACGAGCCCGCCCGCCGCCTCGCCCGTCGTGTCGACTCCGGCCCAGCCGAAGCCGCCGATGAGCAGCGCCTGCACGATGGAGATGACGAAGCCGAGCGGGATCAGGATCAGTCCGATCCCGAGGACGAGCCGTGCGCGCTTCAGGTACATGCGGCCCGAGGCGGAGAGGATCTGGCCCCAGCTCCGCCGGCGAGCGACGCGCAGCGGAGCGACGGGGCGCCACGTCGTCCGGGTCGCGGCGAAGATGGCGAGGGCCAGGAGACCACCGAGAACGAGCAGCGTGATGCCCGGGCTCCGGAGCAGCGCGGTCAGCGCCTTCGAGCCCGTCTCGACCGCGGAGCAGAAGAAGTCGGTCGCGTCCGTGCCCGACGATGCCTCCCGTCGGCACCGCATAGCTCCGCGTCGCGCCAGTCCTCGGACCACGAGATCGGCTCGGTCCACTGCCGCTTGTCGTTCGGGCCGGTGGGGCCGTTGAAGAACGCCTCCTGGAGCTCGCCCCAGCGGCCCTCGTAGGCGATCCACGGGAACGCTGCCTGCGCGGCCGCCGTGTCGCTCGGGATCGTCTTCACGGCCGGCCGGAGCTCGACGTGCGGGCCCTGGGTGTCGTCGCAGCCGACGCCCTGCTCCGCGGAGCTCCCGATGTAGAGCGCCTCGGTGAACTTGTTCGCGTGCGAGCCGGCGGCCGGGTAGACGACCGGATGCGACCCGTCCACGATCTCGAGCTTCTCCTCGCCCCAGTCCGCGCGCTCGGCGCCCTCGTGCGAGCTGTACCCGATCGCGACGGGGTCCTCGCCGAGCGCCTCGGCGGCGTCGTCGGCGTCGAAGACGAGCTGGATCATCTCCCAGTCGCCCTCGTGCAGGTTGTTGAACCGGTTGAAGACGTAGAAGAGCCAGTACTGGAGCGCGAGCTGACCGGGGCGGGCGGCCTCGGTCGCGACGTGCGCGTACACCGTCGGCTCGGCGCTCTCGCCCGTCAGGCGGTTCTGCCAGAGCTCGTAGTCGCAGCGCGGGTCGAGCGCGTTTCCGGGGTAGTCGAGGTGGTACTCGTAGAGGCCGGGGAGATCGCCGGCGGCGGGGGCGATCTTCACGAGGTCCGCCGCGTTCCAGGGCCCGCGGAGCGCGACCGTGGGCTCCTCGAGGACGAGGTCGACGTCGACGGGCAGGTACGGCTCTCCCGGCCCGCACTCCTCGAGCTGCTCGACGAGCCGCACGACCGGCGCGTACTTCTCGGCGAGCTCGGTCTCGTCGGCGAGGTCGGCCGCGGCGACCGGCACGAACGCAAGCGCACCTGCGGCCACGAGGGCGAGGACGACGGCTCTCACGCGGTGGAGTTCGACGCCGAGCCGCGCTTCCATCGTCTCTCCGGCTTCCGGATCATCCTTTCCCGGCTTCCGGATCATCATGGCGAGGACAGGGCTCGCGCGGACACGCTCTCCGCTTGCATACGCGCCCGCTGCGCCGAAAAAGGCCCTAGTTACAACTTGCAACTTGGGTACCGGTTCGGACAGGGCCGGCTCGATCGGTTAGCGTCGTCGGCATGAGCGCGGTCGAGGTGCGGCGGTACGGAGTGAGTGCCCGCTCGACGGACACCTTCGGACGCGTCCTCTGGAGCTGCCGCGACCAGCACTTCGTCGCCGACGGCCCCGTCTGGAACGGGTGCCCGGGCGAGGCCGTGACGCCGGGAGAGCTGTTCCTCGCCGGTGTCGCGACCTGCGGCGTCGAGCTCCTGCAGGTGCTCGCGCGCCAGAGCGACGTGCCGCTGCGTAACGCAAGCGTCGAGATCTCCGGTGAACTCGATCCGGCCAACCCCGTCCGCGCCGACGTCAACGTCTTCAACTCCGTGACGCTGTCCTTCCGGCTCGGCGGCGTGAGCGAGGAGCAGGGGACGGAGCTCGTGGAGGCGTTCAAGCGCAGGTGACCGCTGTACGGCAGCGTCGCAGTTGCGACGCCGGACGTTCGGGTCGAGGTCGCGATCGCCGGCTGAGGCTCGCGCGGTGACCTACCTCGAGCGTCCCGCCGTCGGCGAAGCCACGGGACTGCTCGTCCTCCATCACGGCCGGGGGGCCGACGAGCGCGACCTGCTCCTGCTGGCCGACGGGCTCGATCCCGAACGCAGGCTCCACGTCGTCACGCCGCGCGCGCCGCTCCAGCTTCCGGGCTGGCCCGGCTATCACTGGTACGTCGTCCCGCGCGTCGGCTACCCGGACCCGGAGACGTTCCACGCGGCGTACCGCGGGCTCGCCACGCTCCACGACGAGCTCTGGGAGCAAACCGGGCTCGGCCCGGAGAGGACGGTGCTCGGCGGGTTCTCGATGGGCTCGGTGATGAGCTACGCGCTCGGCCTCGGCGGCGACCGGCCGGCGCCGGCGGGAATCCTCGCCTTCTCCGGCTTCGTGCCGACGGTCGAGGGCTGGGAGCCCGATCTCGCGAGCCGGCCCTCGGTGCGTCTCTTCGTCGCGCACGGGCAGAACGACCCGATCATGGAGGTCGGCTTCGCGCGCCGCGCTCGGCAGCTCCTGGAGGAGGGCGGGCTCGACGTCGAGTACCACGAGTCGGACGCCGCGCACGAGATCGACCCGGCTCATCTGGCCGCGGCGACGGCCTGGCTCGCGACCACGCTGCCCCAAGCCGCGAGTTGACAGATTTCCAACCGTTGTAGAAACTTCCACTCGTGGATGAGGAGCTGCGACTCGACGACCCGGCGGTGGTGGTCGCGCTCTACGACCCGCTGCGGTACCGGATCTTCCGGCTGCTCGCCGCGCCGCGGACGGTGGCCGAGCTCGCCGACGCGATCGGCATGCCGGCGAACCGGCTCTACTACCACGTCCGGCGCCTCGTGGACTGCGGGCTCGTACGGCAGGTGGACGCGCGCGCGTCCGGCCGCCACACCGAGCGGATCTACGCGCGCACCGCAGAGCGGATCCGCTTTTCAGGCGATCTCGACCTGTACGAGGGCGGGCTCCTGCGCGGGATCACGGACGAGCTCGACGCCGGTCTCGAGCGGGCCGCCGCGGAGGACGCGCCGGGCTCCGTCTCGTACCACCTCGCGACGCTCGCGCCCGAGACCGCCCGCGAGCTCGAGGAGCGGCTGCGCGGCCTGATCGCCGAGTACGCGGATCTCCGGGAGACCGCTCCCGGCGCGCGCCGCTACGGCGTCCTCGGCGTGCTCGCTCCCGTTCCCGAGGAGGAGCAGCCGTGAGCTTCCGCGCGCTCAGCGACGACGACCTGCCGTTCCTGAGAGAGATGCTCTATGCCGCCCTCGCCTGGCGCCCGGACGTCGAGCTGCCGCCGCCCGACTTCGTCCTCGCCCATCCGCAGGTCGTCATCTTCCACGAGGACTGGGGCCGCGAGGGCGACGCAGGCGTCGTCGCCGAGGAGGACGGTCGTCCGGTCGGGGCCGCCTGGTGGCGCTTCTTCACGGAGGACGAGCACGGCGAGGGCTACGTCGACGCCGACACGCCCGAGCTCGCGATCGCGGTGGTCGACGGGTTCCGCGGGCGCGGGATCGGCCGCGCGCTGATGGAGGCGATGCACGAGCACGGCCGGCGGCTCGGCCTCGCGCAGGTCTCGCTCAGCGTGGATGCGGACAACCCCGCGAAGCGGCTCTATGCCGCCGCTGGGCTATGTCGAATACGAGCCCGCCGACGAGAACGGCCGCATGCTGCTCGACCTCACGGACTAGGCTCCCGCGTCATCGAGCCGCTCGTCCCGCTTCCGAGCTCGGGCAGGGTCTTCCGCGCGAGCCGCCGCATCCGCCTGTCCGACCGCGCGCCCGACGGCCGCCTTCGCCTCGACGCGATCGCGTGCTACCTGCAGGACGTCGCGAGCGACGACGTCGACGAGACGGGGTGGGGTACACCGGAACACCTCTGGGTCGTGCGCAGCATCAGGATCGACGTCCTCGCACCGCCCGCCGAGGACGACCGCGTCGAGCTCACGACGTGGTCGAGCGGCCGGGCGTCGATCGCAGCCTCGCGCCGCCTGTCGCTCGAAGGCGACCGCGGTGGCCGAGTCGAGCTCGACAGCGTGTGGGTCCACCTCGGACGCGACGCGAAGCCGGCGCGGATCGAGGACTTCGGTCCGTACGCTGAGTCGGCAGGAGACCACCCCGTCTCGACGCGCCTCGAGCTCCAGGCTCCCGGACCCGGCGCCAAGCGCACCGCGTGGCCGCTCCGCGCGACCGACCTCGACGTGCTCGGCCACGTGAACAACGCCGCGTACTGGCACGCAGTCGAGCACCGGCTGCCCGAGGCAGGGATCGACCCGCGACGCCCCTTCCGCGCGCGCCTCGACTACCGCCACGCTCTCGATCTCGAGGACGGCGTCGAGCTCCGTGAAGCCGCGGGCGACGGGGTGCTCGCGCTCGCGTTCGAGGCCGGCGGCCAGGAGCGCGCGGTCGCCGTCGTCGAGCAGCTGTAGGTCTAGAGCGAGACCTCGGCCTGAGCCTCGGCCTCGCGTCGCGCGGGCTCGAACGAGGGAAGCCGGAGCGCGAAGCGCGATCCGCTCGTCGAGGGCTCGAGTGTGCACGAGCCGTCGTGCGCGGTCGCGATCGCGTCCACGATCGCGAGGCCGATCCCGAGGCCCGGGCGCTCGCCGTCGTGCGAGCGCGACGAGCGCAGCTCACCTCGATTCCGGACCGCGTCGAGGCGCTGCTCGAGCTGTAGCTCCTTCTCGAGCGCGCCCGCTACGCTCGGCGTCATGACCGACGAACCTCGCATCTCGCGCCGCGACTCGCTGCTCAAGCTCGGCGGGCTGCTCGCCGGCGCCGCGGCGGTCGGCGGCTGGAAGATCGCCGACTCGCAGAGCGCGCCCGAGGACGAGGCTGGCGGCGCCGGCCCCGCGGCGGTCGCCTCCGGCCTCGTCAGCTGCGTCCTCGCGCCCGAGCAGTCGGAGGGGCCGTTCTACCTCGACGACCACAGGATTCGCCGCAACATCCGCGAAGGCCGGCCGGGCGTGCCGCTCACGCTGCGTCTCTCCGTCGTCGACGTCTCGACGTGCAAGCCGATCAGAGGCGCGGCGGTCGACATCTGGCACTGCGACGCGGGCGGCGTCTACTCGGGGACGGGGACACAGGGACGGAAGACCGGCGCTTCCTGCGCGGGATCCAGCGCACCGACGCGAAGGGGCTCGCGCTCTTCAAGACGATCTACCCCGGCTGGTACGTCGGCCGCACGGTGCACGTCCACGTGACGGTGCACGTCGGCGGGAACGTCGTACACACGGGGCAGCTGTACTTCCCCGAGCGCCTGACGGACGCCGTATTCAGGCGCGCGCCCTACTCGCGGAGACCGAACCGAAGCACGCGGAACGCCGCGGACAGCATCTATCGAAACGGCGGCAGGCGCTCGACACTGAAGCTGACGCGGAGCGGCGCCGGCTACGTCGGCTCGATCGTGATGGGAGTCCAGCGCTCGTAGCGCGAAATGAAGGAGGGAGGGCAACGGCCCTCCCTCCACCTTGTGACGGGCTATGTGTGTGACGGGCCGGTCGGTTAGCGCTTCGTGTGGTTCGAGGCGAGCCAGGTCTCCGGAGATATCTCCCGGAGGATGAACTCGTCGTAGCCGAACAGCGTTGCGGTGATCGACGAGATCACGCGCGCGCCGTCCAGCGGTGTCAGGTGCTGTTTCTCGACTGCCGTCCGTATCTCCATGACGAGGCGCTCGCAGACCTGCCACTTCGGCTCGATCGTCGGCCCGAACTCGGTCGGTTTCATCGACGCAAATTGCTGGACCAACGAGTGGTTGACCGTCTCTGCCACTCGCACCCCCTCTCGGCAGGATGGCGGGGACGTTCCCAAGGGTGCCGACAGCACGCCCCGTCGGTCAAGCCGAAACTCTCCAGTTACCGGCCTTTTTCTACGCTGTCGCCCCCCGCCACGACCCGCACGCTTCACGAGTCTTTCATCCAACACTCAGGTTTCTCTGCTTACGTATGAGGCTTCCGCGGAGAGGAGGGAGACGTGGCAGACGACGTGACCGAGCAGGCGGTGGACGACGGGACGCCGACGCCGCCCGAGGCGAAGATCCAGCTCGAGCAGGCGCTCTTCGAGATCAGACGCGTCATCGCAGGGCAGGACGCGATGCTCGAGCGGGTGCTCGTGTGCCTCCTCGCGCAGGGGCACCTCCTGATCGAGGGCGTCCCCGGCCTCGCGAAGACGCTGACGATCAAGACCACGGCCGGCGTGCTCGGCGGGACGTTCGCGCGGGTGCAGTTCACGCCTGATCTCGTCCCCAGCGATCTCGTCGGGACCAGGATCTACCGGGCGGGGGAGGGGAGCTTCGACACCGAGCTCGGCCCCGTCTTCTGCAACTTCCTGCTCGCGGACGAGATCAACCGCGCCCCGGCGAAGGTGCAGTCCGCGCTCCTCGAGGTCATGCAGGAGCGGCAGGTGACGATCGGCCACGAGACGTTCCCCGTCCCGGAGCCCTTCCTCGTCATGGCGACGCAGAACCCGATCGAGTCCGAGGGCACGTATCCGTTGCCGGAGGCGCAGATCGACCGCTTCATGCTCAAGGTCGTCATCGGCTACCCGCAGCACGACGAGGAGCTCACCGTCGTCCAGCGCCAGCTCGTCGACCAGCCCGAGCTGCGACAGGCGCTCTCGCTCGACGAGCTGCAGGCGCTCCAGCGCGCGGTGCTCGACATCTACGTCGACCCCTCGCTCGTAAGTTATGCCGTGGACATCGCGACCGTGACCCGCGAGCCGGCCGCGCACGGGCTCGCAGATCTCGCGCCCTACATCTCGTACGGGGCGAGCCCGCGCGGGCCGATCTCGCTCGTGCAAGGCGCGCGGGCCATGGCGCTCGTCCGCGGGCGGGAGTACGCGCTCGTCGAGGACCTCCACGCCCTCGTGAAGGACGCCCTCCGGCACCGGCTCGTCCTCTCCTACCAGGCGCTCGCCGAGGAAGTGAGCCCCGACACCGTGCTCGACCAGGTGCTCGAGGCCGTTCCGGTGCCGTCGCTCGATCTCGCGCGCATGAGGGCGAGCGCCGCCTGAGCTCGTGAGCTCGAGCTCCGCAGGCGCGCTTCTTCCCGGCACCACGCCCGCTCGCCCGGGTCCGGGCTCGATGCCGGAAGGGCTCCTGCGGGCGCTGGACGTCTCGATCACGCGCAGGATGGAGGGGCTGCTCGCGGGCGACTTCCGCTCGAACCTGCTGGGCACGGGGTCGGAGCTCGCGATGATCCGCCCGTACGCGCCCGGCGACGACGTGCGCCGGATCGACTGGAACGTCACGGCGCGGACGAACGAGCCGCACGTCCGCGTCGACCTCGCGGAGCGCGTCCTCGTGACCTGGCTCGCGCTCGACACGTCTCCTTCGATGCAGTTCGGCACCGCCGACCGCCGCAAGGCGGACGTCGCCGAGGGGGTGGCGATCGCGCTCGGGCACCTCGCGACCCGGCGCGGAAACCGGCTCGGGGTCGTGACCTTCGGCGGGACGGAGCCGAAGGCGCTCCCGCCGACGCAGGGGCGAGCGGGCCTCGTCGGGCTGCTGGCGACGCTCCGCGGAGAGCCGGAGGCGGAGCCGCATCGCGAGCGGCTCGGCGCCACGTCGCTCGGCGAGGGCATCGCGCGCGTCGGCGCGTTTGCCCGGCAGCGCGCGCTCGTCGTCGTCGTCTCGGACTTCCGCGGCTCCCGGGACTGGCGGCGCGCCGCTCCTCGAGCTGGCCGGGCCGTCACGACGTCATCGCGGTCGAGGTCCGCGACCCGCGCGAGCAGGAGCTCTCGAACGTCGGCCTCCTCTGGCTCGTCGACCCCGAGACCGGCCGCCAGCTTCGCGTGGACACCCGCAGCCGCCGCCTGCGCCAGCGCTTCGCCGCCGCAGCCGAAGCCGAGAGAGGCCAGGTCGCACGCACGCTCGCAGCGACCGGCGTCCGCCACGTCGTGCTCTCGACCTCGGGAGACTGGCTGCGCGTGCTCGTCGCGTTCCTGCGCCGGAGCCGACCATGACGTTTACGTGGCCGATCGTGCTCGTCGGCCTTGCGGTCGTGCCGCTGCTCTTCCTGCTCTATCTCCTCTCCGAGCGCCGTCGCATGCGCTCGCAGGCCGCGTTCGGGAACCCTGATCTGATCCCGAACGTCGTCGAGCGCGCTCCCGGGCGGCTGCGCTACGTCCCGCTCGTCGTGCTGCTGGTCGCGCTCGCGGCCATGATCGTGGGCGTCGCCCGGCCGCACGCGACCGTGAGCGTCCCGCGCGAGGAGGCGACCGTGATCCTCGCGATGGACGTCTCCCGCTCGATGAAGGCGACGGACGTCCAGCCGACGCGCCTCGAGGCCGCGCGCGGCGCCGCGCACGCGTTTCTCGCGGAGGTGCCGGAGAAGTTCCGCGTCGGCGTCGTCACGTTCGCGACCCGCGCTGTGTGGGCGTCCCGCCGACGGAGGACCGGGAGCTCGTCGCCGCTTCGCTCGACACGCTGACTCCGGGCGAGGGTACGGCGATCGGCGACGCCGTGGCGCTTTCGCTCGCAGCTCGGGCAGAGCGAGCGGGCCGAGGACGGGACGCTGCCTCCGCGGACGATCGTGCTCCTCTCCGACGGGAAGCGCGACGGCGGGTCACGTCGAGCCTGCCGCCGCTGCGGCGGAGGCGACGAAGCAGGGCGTGCCCGTGCACACCGTGCTCGTGGGGACGCCCGACGGCATCCTCGAGGAGACGCTCCCGGGCGGCTTCCGCCGCCTCATCCGCGTTCCCGCCGACCCGGAGACGCTTTCGCAGCTCGCGTCGACGACCGGAGGAACGTTCTTCACGGCCTACGACGCGGAGGGGCTGCGCGCGGTCTACGAGGACCTCGGCTCGCGCCTCGGTGAGCGCAAGGAGCAGCGCGAGGTGACCGACGTCGTCGCCGGCGGCGCGGCCGCGCTCCTGCTCCTGGGCGGCGCGCTCTCGGCGTTCTTCTTCCGGAGGGTCCCGTGAGCCTGCGCGCGTGGCTCGCGGCCGGGGCGGTCGGGGTGCGTGGCCGGCCTCGTCGCGGCGACGCCGGCCGGCGGGGCGAGAGAGTGCGAGGGGCTCCAGGTGTGCGTCCCCATCGCCGGCCCCTGGGTCGTCGTCCCGGCGGCAAGAGGCGTCCCGCGCCCGAAGGTCGAGTATCAGCTCAGCTGCCCGCGGGGACACGTCGCCGGCGGCCTCGACGCAGAGGTCAGCCAGCGCGCGATCGACGTCCACTTCCTGGGGACGATGGGGAGCCCGGTGAACCCCGGGATCTCTACCGCTCGCGCAGTCGTCTTCGTCGGCTCCTACGTCGGAGAGGCGCCGCGCGGCCCGACGTTCAAGCCGTACATCGGCTGCATCCCGGCGTCGGGCGGCGGCGGACGCGTCCCGACCTCGGTCGGGGCGTTCCCGGCCGGGCAGCCGACGACGCGTCGCGTGCGGAACTTCCGCGTGCGGCCGGGCACGGCCACGGTCGCGCAGGGCTGCAGGCCCGGTGAGCGCCTCGTCGGGGCCGCTCACGCCTTCGCCTTCAACACGCGCACGGCGCCGAGCCCGAGCCTCGTCTCGAGCGTCAGCGGGAGGCGGTCGATCCGCGACGGCCGGGTGGTCGTGCGTGTCACGGGCGACGCCGAGCTCGGAGGCGTGCGCGCGCTCGTGCAGGTCCAGGCAGTCTGCTCGGTGGAGCGTCGATGAGCTTCCAGAGCCCGTGGCTTCTGCTCTCGCTCGCCGTTCTCGCGCTGGCGGTCGGCCTCTGGTGGCTGGCCGAGCGCCGGAGCATGCGCTACGCGGTGCACTTCCCGAACGTCGACGTGCTCGCGACCGTGGTCTCGGGGAGGACGTGGACGCGTCTCGTCGCGCCCGTGCTCGTGGGCGTGGCGCTCGCCCTTCTCCTGGCGTCGCTCGCGCGGCCGCACGTGACGCGGATGTTCCTGGACGAGAAGGCGACGGTCATCCTCGTCGTCGACACGTCGCGCTCGATGCAGGCCGAGGACGTCGCGCCGACGAGGCTCGGCGCGGCGCAGGACGCGATCCGCACGTTCCTCGACGACGTCCCCGACCGTCTGAACGTCGGCCTCGTCGTGTTCGCCGGCGATACGCAGGTGGCCACGCCTCCGACCAAGAACCGCGTCATTCTCGGCGAGGCGGTGGACACGATCGACACGTTCTCGGTCTTCGGAGGGACGGCGATCGGCGATGCGCTGGAGACGGCCGTGGGGCTCGGCAAGCGGGTGCGAGAGGCACCCGGAGGACACGGGTCGAGATCGCGCTCGGGGACACGCGTCACCTCGCGCAGCTCGAGACGTGCGACGAGAACAGCCCGGTCTCGATCCTCTTCCTCTCCGACGGCGCGCAGACCCGCGGCATCCTGCAGCCGCTCGAGGGCGCCGCGCTCGCCCGGGACGCGTGCATCCCCGTGTACACGATCGCGCTCGGGACGCCGGAAGGAGTGATCGACCGTGGCAGCTTTGGCGGCGGCTTCCCCGGCGACACCGGGCCGCGCCTCATCCCCGTCCCGCCCGACCCCGAGACGCTTCGCGCGATCGCCGACATGACCGGCGGCGAGTTCTCGGAGGCACGGTCGGCCGACTCGCTCGAGCGGGCGTACTCGGAGCTCGGCTCGCAGCTGGGGCGGGAGCCGGGCGAGAGCGAGGTCACGTTCCTCTTCGTCGCGCTCGCGGCGGGGCTGCTGGTCGTGGCGGGCGTGGTCGGGACGTTCTTCGCGCCGCGGCTGCCCTTGACACTGTGCGCTAGATCGGAATCTCGCTAGCGCGAGAGTCCGATCCACGCGAAAGCAGACCCCTTCATGGGGTGCCCGAGCGGCCGGAGTCGCCGGGGTGTGAAGTCGCCTGCTTGTCAAGAACGAGCACTGAATCCGGGGCGCGGTAGTTTCTTCTCATGTCCGCGGAGCCTGGTCGCCGGCAGCGCTTCGGCGAAGACGCAGCGGCGCATCCTCGGTGGGACGGCGAGTCTCTCGTCGTCGCGGCCGTGTTCGTGTTCCTCCTGCCGCGGATCGCCGACTACCGCGACGTCTGGGCGGTCGTCCAGGAGCTCGGGTGGGAGGAGTGGGCTCTCCTGGTCGGGGCGACGGTGCTCAACATCGCGACTTTCCCGCCGCCGTGGATGGTCGCGCTCCCGGGGCTCCGCTACCGGGAGGCGATGGCGATGACGCAGGCGTCGACCGCGCTCTCGCTCGTCACGCCTGCGGGGGCTGCCGTGGGCATGGCCGCGTCGTACTCGATGCTTCGCTCGTGGGGTTTCGAGGGGCGGCCCGTCGGGCTCGCGGTAGCGGTCACGGGCATCTGGAACCAGTTCGCGAACCTCGCGTTCCCGGTCATCGCTCTCGCGCTCCTCACCGCCGAGGATCAGGATCACCCCGCGTTGCGGACGACGGCGTTGGTCGGCGTCGCCGTCCTCGTGGTCGCCGTCACGGCGTTCGCGCTGGCGCTCTCGAGCGCCGCGCGTGCACGGTACCTCGGCGATCTCGTGGCGAGGCTCGCGCGCTGGACGAGCCGGATCCTCCGGAGGGAGGTCGGCTGGACGGGGGAGGGCCTCGTGCGCTTCCGCTCGAGCGCGCTCGGCCTCCTCCGGCGGCGCTGGCACGTGCTCACCGTCGCGACGCTCGTCGGGCACCTGACGGTCTTCCTCCTGCTGCTCGTCTGTCTGCGCGCCGTTGGCATCGGATCGTCGGAGATCACGTGGATCGAAGCCTTCGCGGCGTGGGCGCTCGTGCGGATCCTGGGCGCGCTTCCGCTCACTCCCGGCGGCGTCGGCATCGTCGAGCTCGGCCTCAGCGGCGCCCTCGTCGCCTTCGGCGCGCCGAACGCCGACGCGGTGACCGCGACGCTCCTCTACCGCGCGTTCACCGTTTTGCCCACTTTGGGGCTTGGACTGCTCGCCGCGGCCACTTGGCGCACCCACCATCCTGCGGACGCGTTAGAGTCGCCGAGTGACCCTGGTGAGGGGCAGGTTCACCAGTCCGAGGCATCCCGCGTCCCCCGATGAGGGCAGGGCCGGGCATCGGGACCGCTCGTACCGTTTGTCGGTGCACGTTGCAGCGGCGTCGACACCTGCCCGAAACGGCTTCGTAGCGCTCCTCGCGACCCTCGCGCTGCTCGCTTTCGCGAGCTCGGCGAACGGTGGCGAGAGTGGCCGGAACGCGTACCTGGCGCCCGCATCCGCGTGCCCGGGCTCGGCCGATGCCGGTGCGTCGGCATCCGCGCAGATTCGCTCCGTGACCTGCCTCGTGAACTGGGCGAGAGCGCAGGACGGGCGCTCCCGGCTCGCGCAGTCCCCGGCGCTCACGCGCGCGGCAGCGATCAAGGGGCGCGGCGTCGCCAACTGCCTGCAGTTCTCGCACACGCCGTGCGGTGGGGCGTTCACCGAGTCGATCGACCGGGCGGGCTACCGCTACTCGAGCGTCGCCGAGAACCTCTACGCGGGGCCGTGGGGCCGGGTCAGCGCGCGCGACGTCGTCTCCGCCTGGCTCAAGTCGTCGGGGCACCGCGCGAACATCCTGCGTCAGGGCTACCGGCACGTCGGTGCCGCGCCGGTGCGCGCGAAGGGCCTCCTCGGCAACGGCGTCTCGGTCGTCTGGACTGCGGCCTTCGCGTCACCGCGCTAGCACGGCTTTGGGAAGGACTCGCGGGCCGGATCGGGAAACGCTTGTCGTGCGCGAGGAGAGCCATCTCGATGACATGCGCAAGGCGATTCGCGGCGACTTCGCCCGGCTGAAAGAGCGCCGCGGCGACGACCTCCTGCTCGACGCGAACGAGTCGACGCCCGGTGAGGAGCCTGCTCCGCCGCCGCCGGCCGAGCCCGTACCGGAGCCTGCTCCGGAGCTCGAGCCGCCCGCGCCCGAGCCCGTCCCCGAGCCGGAGCCTGCTCCGGAGCCCGAGCCTCCCGCGCCGGAGCCAGAGCCGGAGCCTGTGCCAGCGCCCGAGCCGGAGCCGGTCTCAGAGCCCGAGCCGGAGCCCGCCGAAGAAGAGCCCGAGCGCCGTTCGTGGCTCGATCGCTTGCTCGGCCGCTAGCCACGACGCGACAGCTGTAATACGGCCATGGAGAAGGCCGAGCGCGAGGCGATCATGCGCCAGGGCGTCGTGCTTCCGGAGACGCCTCGCGACCGGCGCGAGCTCGCGGGGCTCGAGGAGGATCTCCGGTCGCTTCCGGAGCGCGGGACGCCGACGCGGCTTCGCCTGCGGAACTTCAGGCCGTCGGCCTCGGCGTACCTCGGGGCCGCCCGCGGCCCGCTCGCCTACATGGTTCGCCTGCACGTCATCGAGGTGCAGATCGCAGAGCACGAGGAGCGGCTCGCCGAGGCGCGGCGAGCGCTCGGCGCCGAGTGCGACGGGGACAAGGACGCCTTCGCACGCCGCTGGCGGGCGATCGCCCGCGAGTGGCAGTTCACCGAGGTGAACGACCTCGTCGAGCGCCATAACCGCTGGTATCCGGTCGAGTCGCGGCTGCCGATGGATCCGAAGACCGGGGACTACGCGCTCGTCAATGGGCGCGACTACCGGCTCGCTCCGCTCGACGCGGAGTGGATCCTCGAACGCTTCCCCGCGGCGCACGAGGCGGTGCGCACGACTCGTTAGAGAACGCCCGGCCGCGCGAGGCACGCGAGAATAGGGCCTATGACCCTCGCCGAGCTCGCCGTCACCATCGTGATCCTCGGCGTGCTCGGGCTCGTTGCGCGGCGGTTCGGGCTCTCGGCGATCCCGGCGTACCTCCTCGCAGGGCTACTCCTCGGGCCGAACGAGCCGAAGGTGCTCTCGTTCATCAGCCCCTCGGAGGTCACGGAGTTCGTCGCCCAGCTCGGGCTCGTCTTCCTCCTCTTCTTCCTCGGCCTCGAGTTCACCTTCAGCCGCATCGCGAGGACCGGGCGGCACGTCGGGCTCGGCGGCGTCGTCGACCTCGGCGCGAACGCCGGGCTCGGGCTGATGATCGGGGTAGCGGCATTCGGGTTCACCTCGGCGGCGCTCGTGCTCGCCGCGTGCATCTACGTCTCGTCGAGCGCGATCGCGATCAAGGGCCTCACCGACTTCCGGCGCCTGGGCGACGACGAGACCGACCTCGTGCTCGCGATCCTCGTCTTCGAGGACATCGTCGTCGCGCTGATGCTCGGGTACGCGGCGGTCGGCGGCGGCGAGGTCTCGGAGACGCTGCTCCTCGTGGCGAAGGCGCTCGCGTTCATCACCGCCGGCCTGGCTGTTTCGCGCTGGCTGACGCGCCCGATCGACCGGCTGCTCGACCGGTTGCCGCTCGAGTTCTTCCTGCTCGCGGTGTTCGGCTTCCTCGTCGGCACGGCCGCGGTCGCCGAGGAGCTCGGGCTCTCCGAGGCGATCGGCGCTCTCATGGCCGGAATCGTCCTGTCCGAGACGAGCGTCCGCGAGCAGATCGAGGAGCGCTTCTTCAGCTTCCGCGACATCTTCGCGGCGCTCTTCTTCTTCGTCTTCGGGCTCTCGATCGACGTGTCCGCAATCGGGGACGTGGGGTGGTTGGTGGCGTTCGCAGTCGTCGTGACGCTCTTGGGCAAGATTGGCGGGGGGATGGTCGCGGGGCGGGTCGGAGGCTTCACGCGGAGGCAGAGCCTGAACGCGGGCATCGCGCTCGTCGCGCACGGCGAGTTCACGATCATCCTCGCGCAGCTCGCGTCCGAGAACGAGGCACTTGCTCCGGGAGACCGGACCGACCTCGTCGCGTTCGCCGGGCTCTACGTCCTCGTGACCGCGACCGTCGGCCTCGTGCTCATGAAGGAGTCGAAGCGCCTCGGCCGCATCCTGTTCCCGATCCCTAGACTGAAACCGGAGGCCTGATGCCAGTCGACCTGCGAGAGACCCGCCTGCCCGGCGTCGGAGTCAAGTACGCGTTCCGCACCGCTCAGGGCGGTCGGCTGTCCGTGATCTTGCACAACGACGGCCAGCGCGACATCTACTACTACCGCCGCGCCGACGACGACGAGCCGATGGCCGTGATCGAGCTGCACGACGACGAGGCGCGCCAGCTCGGGGCGATCATCGGCGGGGCGTACGAGCGTCCGCGGATCGTCGAGGAGCTCGAGATGGCGCTCGGCGAGCTCCAGATCGAGTGGGTGCCCGTGCCCGACACGAGCCCGGCGATCGGGAAGACGCTGGCCGAGTGTGGGCTCCGCGCGCAGACGGGAGTGACCGTCATCGCGATCCTCCGCGAACCCGAGCCCGTGAGCGGGGCGCAGCCCGACGACGTGATCCAGCAGGGCGACACGCTCGTCGCAGTCGGCAAGGCGGGGCAGTTTTCGAAGTTCCGGCGGCTCCTCGCCGAGGGCTCGCTCGAGTCGTAGCTACGGTCGGCGCGCTCTGACCAGCGCGTCGATCGCGGGTCGGTCCTCGCCGACGACGTCGCGGTACACGCGCTCCGCCTTCTCGATCTCGAGACCTGTGAGCTCACCCGCGACCTGGTCAGGCGTGACGTGGATGGCGGGGTCGCTCGGGCCGCCGACGCCGTCGGTCATGTTGGCGAGGTCGTGGCCGACGAGGAGCAGCGTGCCTCCGGGCGCGACTGCTGCCGACGCGCGCTCGAGGACGAGCCGGCGCTCGTGCGGCGGCAGGTGGAGGTAGAGCAGGAGGACGAGGTCGTACGCGCCGGGCTCGGGCTCGTACACGAGCAGGTCGACGGCCGCGAAATCGACGGCCACGCCGTCGCGGTCGGCGCGTGCCCTCGCCTTTCGCGATCGCGACCTCGGAGAAGTCGACTCCGACGACGTCCCAGCCGAGCCCTGCGAGCCAGATCGCGTTCTGACCCTCGCCGCAGGCAAGGTCGAGAGCACGACCGGGCGGAAGGTGCTCGACCTCGGCGACGAGGAACCGGTTCGGGTTCGCGCTCCAGAGGTTCTCGGCCTGGCCGTACTTCCGGTCCCAGTCCTCACGCCTCACGTGCACGCACCTGGGTCCGGGCGACGCGCTGTGTCGCGACGAGCGTGAGCGCGCAGAGGATCGCGCCGACGAGGTAGGGGGCGGCGTCTCCTCGTGCGTCGGCGAGCGCTCCGGCGAGCGCCGGCCCGACGAGCGCGCCGACCGCCCAGGAGCTGTTCATGATCCCGAAGGCGAGACCCTGCGCGAGCCCGGCCGAATCGGCGCGGTGCGAGGTGAGGGACATTCCGGGTGTGTACATGCTTCCGAACGCGATCGCCGCCGCGGCGACGAGCACGGCGATGAAGAGCGGAGTCGACGAGACGGCGAGAGCGAGGGCGACGAGGGTCGAGCCGGCGAGGGCGGCTCGGATCGGGAGCAGACGGCCGCGGCGGTCGGTGAGCCGGCCGAGCAGCGGGTTGAGGACGACCTCGACCAGGCCGGCGCCGAAGAAGACGGCGCCGATCGCGAGCGTCGTCCAGCCGGCGTCGTCGAGCGCGAGCGGGGCAAGGACGGCGAGCGTCCCGAAGAGGAGCGCGGGCAGCGTGTTCAGCCACAGGCCGCCGACGAAGCGCCGGTCCGCGAATGCGCGTCGAATGCCCGCGCCGGTGAGCGGCTCGCACGGGGCCGAGCGTCCGAGGAGCGCGAGGCCGGCGAACGCGAACGCGACGACGCCGACGGAAATGAACGAGATCCGGATTCCTGCGGTCTCCGCGATCCCGCCGAACAGCGGGCCGAGGATCGCGCCGGCGATCGCGGCGCCGAATGCGAATCCGAGCATCTCGCCGCGCTGCTCCTTCGGGACGGCGCCCGCCAGCCACGCGAGCGCGCCCGCCCACGTGACCGTGCTCGAGAAGCCCTGGACGAAGCGGGCGAGCCCGAGCGTGAGGGCGCTGTCTGCGAGCGCGAAGGCGACGCTCGCGACCCCGAGGAGGACGAGTCCCGCGACGACGGCGTGCTTCGGGCTGTAGCGCGCCGCGGCTAGGCCGCCCGGGACGCCTCCGAACAGCGCGCCGGCGCCGAAGGCGGCGAGCAGCAGGCCGGCTCCGGTCTTCGAGAGATCGAACTCGTCGGCGTAGTCCGGGACGAGCGGCGTCAGCGCGGTGAAGAGCAGCGCATCGACGAAGATGATCGAGCTGACGAGGGCGACGAGCCGGCGCATGAAGCCAGGATATGCGCGGTCGCGACGCTCGCTCGGGAACCAAAAAAGCACCGAGCCGGTGGCGCCTTCGTCCGGCAATCCGACTGACCTCCGCCGAAGCGAGTGCCACTCGGAGAGCCATCAACCTCGGACGCTCCGTACTCGGTGCAGCGACGACACTAGGGGACGCGCAAGGCCCGGTCAAGCACCCCTCCGGACGAATTTTGCGCAATTTCCGGCCACGACTTCGAGCCCTGTCACACCGCTGGCGAAACGCCGCGTAACGACCCCCAGGGGATCCCCGAGATCCCTGTGGTCAGCGTATCGGGGATCGGCATACGGCTGGGTCAGGACTTCGTGCCAACTTGGTCACGACCGAGGTGCTCCGTTGCAACCCCGGGGCGATCGAACGAGGCTCGGTGGCAACTTTCGCGGCGACCGGGCGATGCGTTCAGACGGCGCTCATCGCGGCGGTCCGGGTTCCGAGGCACTGTTACTCGAGAGCGTCATCCGCGCTACTCGGAGCGAGCTGCGCGGCAGACCGTCATCCGGCAGGCGCGAGCCGGACCAAAAGAAATGCACCGAGCCGGTGTCGCCTTCGTCCAGCTTCCCGACTGACCGCCGCCGAAGCGACTGCCACTCGGAGAACCTTCAACCTCGGGCGCTCCGTACTCGGTGCATGTGGGACTCTATGGCTACCTACGAGGGCCGTCAAGACCCGTTTGGAACCCACTTGTCGCAAATTGCGACTTTTTCTTTTCACACAGGCCAAGCTGCGCATCGCGGCGCTTGCTCTAGTGACCTGGAGAGAGAAAGTGCGGCCGGACCCGAGGGTCCGACCGCAGATTCGCCGAGCCGGGAACGCTTTCGTCCACCTTCCCGACGAACCTTCCGCTTCCGCGTAGTGCTCCTCGGGGGGCTTCGACCTACCGGCGCCCCGTGCTCGGCGCAGGCGGGACATTACGCACCGCGGACAGGTCCGACAAGGGCCTCGTCGAAAGAAATTCCGCGCTATTTGCGCAGCAAATTGTCCGCGAAGCGGACCAGTGGAGGCGGCCGGGCGAACCGGGACGTTCCTCCAGCTCCGACGACCGACCCGGCGGCGGGTCGGGCGACGGACCACGGGTTGCCGCAATAGGCTCCGCCGATGCGCGACAGGGCCCGGGCGGTCGTGATCGGAGGCGGGGTCGGCGGCTGCAGCGTCCTCTACTGGCTCGCCCGCCTCGGGTGGGACGACGTCGTCCTCGTCGAGCGCGCGGAGCTCACGAGCGGGTCGACCTTCCACTCGGCCGGGCTCGTCGGCCAGCTGCGCAGCTCCCTCTCGCTCACGAGGATGATGATGGAGAGCGTCGACCTGTACCGCTCGCTCGAGGACGAGGTAGGCCTCGAGACCGGCTGGCGCGAAGTCGGCTCGCTCCGGCTCGCCTCATCCGAGGAGCGGATGGAGGAGATCGCGCGCCAGGCCGGCTGGGCGAAGACGTTCGGCCTTCCGCTCGAGCTCGTCTCGCCCGACGAGGCGCAGAGGCTCTTCCCCCCGCTCACGACCGAGGGCGTATACGGCGCTGCATACATCCCGACCGACGGCTACATCGATCCGAGCCAGCTCACGTTCGCGCTCGCGGAGGGCGCACGCCGGCGAGGCGCCGAGATCGAGCAGCGGACGCGCGTCACCGGGATCCGCACGCGCCGCGGGCGCGTCGAGGCCGTCGAGACCGACCGCGGCGAGATCGAGACCGAGATCGTCGTGAACGCCGGCGGCATGTACGCGCGTGAGATCGGCGCGCTCGCGGGCGTGAACGTCCCGATCGTCCCGATGGCGCACGAGTACCTGGTGACGAAGCCGGCCGGCCTCCCCGCGGAGATGCCGACGATGCGCGACCCCTCGCTCCTCGTGTACTTCCGGCCCGAGTCGGGCGGGCTCGTCATGGGCGGGTACGAGCGGCGCTGCGCGCCCTGGGCGCTCGACGGCATCCCGCCCGACTTCAACTCGCGGCTGCTCGATGAGGACTGGCCGCGCTTCGAGGAGCTGATGGAGAACGCGGTCGTCCGCGTGCCCGAGCTGGCCGACGCCGAGGTCATCCGCCTGATCAACGGGCCGGAGGCCTTCACGCCCGACGGGGAGTTCATCCTCGGGCCCTCGGACGTCCGCGGGTTCTGGGTCGCCGCCGGCTTCTGCGCCCACGGGCTCGCCGGCGCGGGAGGGATGGGGAAGCTCGTGGCCGAGTGGATCGTCGAGGGCACGCCCTCGCTCGACGTGTGGCACATGGACTCGCGCCGCTTCGGGGTCGCGTACCGGAGCCGGGAGTACACGGTCGCGCGCACGAAGGAGGTGTACGAGACCTACTACGACGTGAAGTACCCCGGTCACGAAAGGCAGGCGGGGCGGCCGCTTCGCGTCTCCCCCGCGTACCCACGCCTCCAAGACCTCGGCGCGGCGTTCGGTGAAAAGTCAGGCTGGGAACGCGCGAACTGGTTCGAGCCGAACGCGGCGCACGGCGACGAGTCGCTACGGCCCCGCGGCTGGGCAGGCAAGCTCTGGTCGTCCGCGATCGGCGCCGAGCACCGCGCGTGCCGCGAGAGCGCTGCCCTCTTCGACGAGACCTCGTTCGCAAAACTCGACGTGACGGGCGAGGGGGCGGCCGACTTCCTCGAGCGCCTCTGCGCGAACCGCGTCGCGCGCGGAGTCGGCCGGGTCACGTACACGCAGATGCTGAATGCGCGCGGCGGGATCGAGTGCGACTTCACGGTGACGCGCCTCGCCGAGGAGCACTTCCGGATCGTCACGGGCACCGCTTTCGGCCAGCACGACCTCGCCTGGCTCCGCCAGCACGCGCCGGACGACGGAGCGGTGCAGGTCGCCGACGTCACCTCGGGGCTCGCCTGCTTCGGGCTCTGGGGGCCGAAGGCGCGCGACGTCCTGCAGCCGCTGACGACGGCCGACCTCGCGAACGACGCGTTCCCGTACATGACCGCGCGGGAGCTCGCGGTCGGGCGCGTGCCGTGCCTCGCGTTGCGCGTGACGTACGTCGGCGAGCTCGGCTGGGAGCTCTACTGCCCCGTCGAGCTCGGGCTCGCGCTCTGGGACACGCTCTGGCAGGCGGGCGAGCCCCACGGTCTCGTCGCTGGCGGCTACAAGGCGATCGACTCGCTCCGGCTGGAGAAGGGCTACCGCGTGTGGGGCGCGGACATCACTCCCGAGGACACGCCGTTCGAGGCCGGCCTCGGCTTCGCGGTGAAGCTCGACAAGGGCGACTTCGTCGGTCGCGACGCGCTCGCGGCGCGCGCGGAGCCCCAGCGGCTGCTCCGGTGTCTGACACTCGCCGATCCGAGAGCCGTCGCGCTCGGGTCGGAGCCCGTCCGCATCGCCGGCGAGCTCGTCGGCCGAGTGACGAGCGGCGGCTACGGCTACACCGTCGAGCGGTCGATCGCCTACGCGTACGTCCCGGCCGAGCACGGCGTCGGAACCGAGGTCGAGGTCGAGATCTTCGGCGAGTGGGTCGAAGGCGAGATCGCCTCCGAGCCGCTCTTCGATCCGGAAGGGGAGAGGATCCGCGCGTGAACGAGCTGTCGGCGGCGGTCGAGCGCGTGTGGCCGGGCCGCAGCCCGCGCGTCGAGGTCCTCGGTGGCGGGATCACGAACCACAATCTCAAGGTCGAGGTGGACGGCGAGTGGTTCGTCCTACGGGTGGCGGGGAAGGACACCGGCCTGCTCGGGATCGACCGCGGCGTCGAGCTGGAGGCGACGCGGAGGGCAGCAGCGCTCGGCATCGGTCCCGAGGTCGTCGCGTTCGTCGAGCCGGAAGGCTGGCTCGTGACGCGTTTCGTCGCGGGCGAGATCCCGCCGGTCGAGAAGATGCGTGAGCCCGAGCTCCTCACTCGTGTCGCCGACGCGCTGCGCGCGTTCCACGCCTCGGCTCCGATCCGCGGCACGTTCGACTCCTTCCGCGTCGTCGAGACGTACCGCGAGACGGCGCTCGCGCGCGGGGGGACGATCCCGGAGGCATACGAGCACGCGCACGGCCTCGCGCGCCGGATCGAGGCGCTCCGCGCCGGCGCAACGCCGAAGCCCTGCCACAACGACCTCCTGAACGCGAACTTCCTCGACGACGGCGAGCGCCTCTGCATCGTGGACTGGGAGTACGCGGGCATGGGCGACCCCTTCTTCGACCTCGCGAACTTCTCGATCAACCACGAGCTCGGCGAGAGCGAGCGGCGCACCTTGCTCGAGGCGTACTTCGGCGCAGCACGGCACGAGGACGAGCGCGCGCTCGAGCTCATGCGCTTCATGTCCGACTTCCGCGAGGCGATGTGGGGAGTCGTCCAGACCGCGATCTCGGAGCTCGACTTCGACTTCGCCGCCTACGCGCGGGAGCACTTCGAGCGGCTCGAGCGGACGGCCGCCGAGCCGTCGTTCCAGGCCGCGCTCGGCGGCTGAACGAAAGAGGGCGCCTCGCGGCGCCCTCCTCCGACGTACCCGATCGGGTGAGCTAGCTCGCTTCGGTCGGAAGCTCGAACTCGCCGGCGCGCTCGCGCTCCATGCGTTCGAGCTCCTCCTCGGTGCCCATGCGCACAGGCCCCTTGAACCAGTTCTTGGCAGACAGGAACCACCAGCCGCCGAAGATGACTCCGATAGCCGCGAACCAGAGGACCGTGTAGTTCGTCAGCTCCCAGGAGAAGTCGTCCTCCCACGGCAGCCCCGCCTTGTAGAGCGGGAAGATGAACAGGATCGTGATGATCGCGACCCACGCGATCGCGATTGCGTCGATCCACTTGTAGTGCCGCCCGAGGCTCCACGCCCGCGGCTCGTCCCAGCTGTCGCCTTTTCGCCAGCGCAGCCACACCGGGAGGATGAACGCGATGTACAGCCCGATCACCGCGATTGCGGTGCCGACCGCGTAGCCCACGAGGTAGTTCCAGATCGCCGGGATCATCAGGATCGCCGCGAAGACTGCGATGCCGACGACCGACCAGCGCGGGACACGGTTCGGTGCCACCCGCCGCCAGAGCTGATGACCGGGGACAGCCCGGTCGCGTGAGAACGCGAACATCATCCGCGAGGCCGACGTCACCGATGCGGTCACGCAGAAGAACTGGGCGACGACGCAGATGAAGAGAAGCGCCTCCGACCAGTTCTGGCTCATCGACTCGGCCCAGATCCACGGAACGACCGCCCCGATGTTCTCGAGCGCGCCCTCCGTCGAGGGAATGGCCGCCGTCACGGCGACGAGCAGGATGAACCCGAAGACCGCCGACACGAAGACGGAGGTCCACATGCCCGTCGCGGCCATGCGCGACGCCGCCTTCGTCTCCTCGGCCGTGTGCGCCGAGGCGTCGAACCCCGTGATCGTGTACTGGGCCATGAGCAGGCCGAGCCCGAACACGAACCACATCGCCGGGTTCGACCAGGACGTTGTCCCGTTTCCGTAGCCCGAGGCGTTCACGGTCTCCGTGAACACGTACGAGAGCGACTGGTGCTGGTCGGGGACGATGATGAGGACGCCGACGATGAACGCGACGCCGATCATGTGCCACCAAGCGGAGATCATGTTCAACCCCGACGTGATCCGAATGTCGAGCAGGTTGATCAAGACCGCCAGGCCGAGCGCGATCGCGTACATCACGTAGATCGAGAAGTTCGCCGACGCGCCGAACCAGTCGTTCATGTGCGCCGTGTAGCTGAACCAGTAGTCGGCGAGGATCGTGGCGAACGTCGCCAGTCCGTAGCCGATGGCTGCGGTAACCGCGACCTGTCCGATGAGGTTGAACCACCCTGTTGCCCAGCCCCAGCCCGGGCTCCCGAGCTTCGAGGCCCAGTAGTAGAGGCCGCCCGCCGTCGGATACGCGGACGCGATCTCGGCCATCGAGAGCGCGATGATCGTGCTCATCAGCCCGATGAGGAGCCAGCCCCACGTCACGGCGACCGGGCCACCGCGCTCGAACGCCACGAAATAGGACGTCAGGCAGCCCGCGAGGATCGAGATGATCGTGAAGCTGATGGCGAAGTTGCGGAATCCACCCATCGCGCGGAAGAGCTCCTGCGCATAGCCCAGCCGGTGGAGGAGGTGTTCATCCTCCGAGGTGCGGGTGGGCGTGGGACCTGTGCTCATACGACCTCCCAGGATCGGCGACGTAGGGCGGTATTACGCGCACTCGGACAGAACCATGTCAACCAAGCAGGGAACGGAATAGGATCGCGCCCTTGAGAGTGCAGCGATGCTGAGCTTCGGAGAGCTGAAGGCGGAGGTCGAGGGCGGGCAGCTCGACACGGTGATCGTCGCGTTCACCGACATGCAGGGCCGGCTGATGGGCAAGCGGCTGCACGGCGAGTTCTTCTGCGAGGAGATCGAGGCCGAGCACGGGGTCGAGGGCTGCAACTACCTGCTGGCACTCGACATGGAGATGGACCCGGTCCCCGGCTACGAGATCGCGAGCTGGGAGCGGGGCTACGGCGACTTCGCGCTCGCGCCCGATCTCACGACGCTGCGGCGGATCCCGTGGCTCGAGGCGACCGCGCTCGTCCTCTGCGACGTGCAGTGGCACGACGGCTCGCCGGTCGCGCCGTCGCCGCGGCAGGTGCTGAGGGCCCAGATGGAGCGGGCCGCCGCGCTCGGGTACACGCCGATGGCGGGCTCCGAGCTCGAGTTCTATCTCCTGCGCGAGAGCTACCAGGAGGCGTGGGCACAGCGGTACGAGGACCTGACGCCGTCGGTGCCGTACATCCTCGACTACCACGTCCTCGCGACGACCTACGACGAGGGTCTCATCCGCCAGATCCGGAACGGGATGCAGGGCGCCGGCATCAAGGTCGAGACCTCGAAGGGCGAGGCTTGGCCCGGCCAGCACGAGATCAACTTCCGCTTCGCGGACGCGCTCAACATGGCGGACAACCATGTGATCTACAAGAACGGCGCGAAGGAGATCGCGCACCTGAACGGCTGCTCGATCACGTTCATGGCGAAGCCGTTCGAGAGCTGGATCGGGAGCTCGTGCCACGTGCACTCCTCGCTTTTCCGCGACAGTGAGCCTCTCTTCGGCGAGGACCAGGCGCTGTTCGACGGCTGGCTCGCGGGCCAGATCGCATGCTTCGAGGAGCTCGCGCTCTTTCTCGCACCGACGGTCAACTCGTACAAGCGATTCGCCGCGGGGAGCTGGGCGCCGACGACGCTCGCCTGGGGCCACGACAACCGGACGTGTGGCTTCCGGATCGTGGGCCACGGCGGGTCGAAGCGCGTGGAGACCCGGATCCCGGGCGGCGACGTCAATCCGTACCTCGCGTTCGCGGCGATCATCGCGGCCGGCCTGCACGGGATCGAGGCGGCTTTGGAGCTGCCGCCCGCGCTCGAGGGGAACGCGTACGAGTCCGACGCGCGACGCTTCCCGTCGACGTTGCGGGAGGCGATCGCGGCGCTCGAGTCGGGATCGGTCGCGCGCGGGGCGTTCGGCGACCAGGTCGTCGACCACTACCTGAACTACGCGCGGACCGAGCAGGCGCTCTTCGACAAGGTCGTCACGGACTGGGAGCGAGTCCGGTACTTCGAGCGCGGGTAGGCGCCCGCGTGCGAGGCATGCCTCGCACCTACCTACGGTCCTATGGGTGTAGGGGCCGGGCACGCCCGGCCGGCGGGCGCAAGCGGCAAGCGATGAAGTACGTTTGCGCCGATGAGCAGGCCGGTCATCGGGATCACGACGTATGCCGAGGAGGCGAGCTTCGGCGTGTGGCGAATGCCGTCGGCGCTCATCCCGCTCGACTACGTCGACGCCGTCGAGCGTGCGGGCGGTCGCCCGCTGCTGATCCCGCCGAGCGAGCACGGTGTCGCGGAGACGCTCGACGTGCTGGACGGAATCGTGTTCTCCGGCGGCGCCGACGTGGACCCGTCGCTGTACGGGGCGGAGGCGCATCCCACGACCGACACGCCTCAGGGCCGGCGTGACGCGGGCGAGCTGGCGCTGCTGACGGCGGCGCTCGAGCGGGACCTGCCCACGCTCGCGATCTGTCGCGGGTTCCAGCTCCTGAACGTCGCCCGCGGCGGCGACCTCGTCCAGCACCTACCTGAGACGGTCGGCTCGGACGAGCACAAGCAGGCTCCGGGAACGTTCGTCGAGCATCCCGTCGAGATGAAGGAGGGCACGCGGCTCGCGGGGATGGTCGGCGCCCGGTCCGATGTCACCTCGCACCACCACCAGGGCGTCGGGAAGCTCGGCGACGGTCTGGTCGAGGCCGCCTGGGCGCAAGACGGGACGCTCGAGGGCTTCGAGGATCCGTCGCGCCGCTTCGCCGTGGGCGTGCAGTGGCACCCCGAGGCGGGGGAGGGCAAGGCACTGTTCGAGACGCTCGTCGAGGAGGCGCGCGCCTACCGCGCGTCCCGCGACGGAAACTGACGAGCCGGGGGAGGCCACGTGTACTGGACGCTCTTCATCATCTACATCGTCCTGACGATCGCGTTCGCGGTGGACGTCGTCCGTAACCCGGCGCTGACCATTGCCGGGAAGGTCCTCTGGATCGCCGCCCTGCTCTTCGTTCCGGTGCTCGCGTGGCTCGTGTACGGGATCTTTCGCCTGCGCCAGCACCGCGGCCTGGCGTGACGCTCACGGTCATCGACCCCGCGACCGAGGAGCCGCTCGCGGAGCTCGAGCAGGCGGGAGTCGAGGAGGCCGACGAGGCGGTTGCGCGGGCGCGCGCCGCGTACCCCGCGTGGCGGGCGGTCGCGCGGGCCGACCGCGCCCGCCTTCTCCGCCGGCTCGCGACGCTCGTCGAGGAGAACGCCGAGGAGCTCGCGCGCATCGAGTCGCAGAACGTGGGGAAGCCGATCGCCGGCGCGCGTGGCGAGGTCGGGATGGTCGCGCAGGTCTTCCACTTCTACGCCGGCGCCGTCGACAAGCACTTCGGCGAGACCATCCCGGCGGTGGGCGGCGAGGCCATGACCTTCCGCGAGCCGCTCGGCGTCGTGGGGCTCATCGTCCCCTGGAACTTCCCGCTCAATATCTCGAGCTGGAAGCTCGGCCCAGCGCTCGCGTGCGGGAACACCGTCGTCCTCAAGCCCGCCGAGCTGACGCCGCTCTCCGCGCTCAGGCTCGCCGAGCTCGTGCTCGAGGCGGGGATCCCGGAGGGCGTCGTGAACGTGCTCGTCGGCAAGGGCTCGGTCGTGGGGCAGCGCCTGATCGAGCATCCGGACGTCGCGAAGATCGGATTCACGGGGTCGACGGAGGTCGGGCGCCTCGTCATGCAGGGCGCCGCGGAGACGATCAAGCGCGTGACGCTCGAGCTCGGCGGCAAGTCCGCGAACGTGATCTTCGAGGACGCGGACGTCGAGAGGGCCGCCGCTACGGCGCCGTATGCGGTCTTCGACAACGCCGGCCAGGACTGCTGCGCGCGCTCGCGCATCCTCGTCCAGAAACCCGTCTACGACGAATTTCTGGATAGGTTCGTCGCGGCCACGCGTGATGTAAAGGTCGGAGACCCGTCGCTGGAAGACACCGAGATGGGCCCGCTGATCTCGGCGCAGCATCGGGCGACGGTCGCCTCATATGTCGAGGGTGTCCCTAACGCTTTCCGGGGCGAAGTCCCGGAAAGCGCCGGGTTCTGGTTCCCGTGCACGATCGTCGAGGCGTCGAACGACGATCGCGTGGCGCGGGAGGAGGTGTTCGGCCCCGTCGCGGCGGTGATCCCGTTCGAGGACGAGTCCGACGCGATCCGGATTGCGAACGACACGCCGTACGGGCTCTCGGGCTCCATCTGGACGCGGGATGGAGCGCGCGCGCTGCGCGTCGCGCGGGCGATCGAGTCAGGTGTGCTGTCGGTCAACGCGAACACCTCGGTTCGCGTGCAGACGCCGTTCGGCGGGTTCAAGCAATCGGGGTTCGGCCGCGAGCTCGGGATGCACGCCCTCGACGGCTACTCGGAGGTCAAGAGCGTCTTCATCTCGACGGAAGGGTGAGCATGGGCAGGCTCGACGGGAAGGTGTGCGTGATCACCGGCGCCGGCGGCGGCATGGGGCGCGAGGCCGCGATCGTCTTCACGGCCGAGGGCGCGCAGGTGTGCGCCGCCGACGTGGACGAGAGGCTCGCCGAGGAGACGGTCTCGCTGTGTCGCGGCGACGCGTTCGCGCAGCCTGTCAACGTCGCCGACGAGGGCGGTGTGCGCGCGATGCTCGCCGCGACCGCCGAGCGCTTCGGCGGCATCGACGTGCTCTACAACAACGCCGGTATCTCGCCCGCGGACGACGCGTCCGTCCTGGACACGACCGTCGATGCCTGGCAGCGCGTGCAGGACGTGAACGCGAAGGGCGTCTTCCTCTGCTGCAAGCACGGGATCCCGTACCTGCTGGAGCGGGGAGGAGGCTCGGTGATCAACGTCGCCTCCTTCGTCGCGATCCTGGGCGCGGCGACGTCGCAGATCTCGTACACGGCGTCGAAGGGCGCTGTGCTCGCGATGAGCCGTGAGCTCGCAGTGCAGTTCGCGCGGAAGGGCGTGCGCGTGAACGCGCTCTGCCCCGGCCCGGTGGAGACGCCGCTCCTGCTCGCGATCTACGGAGGCGATCCGGAGGCGTTCGCGCGGCGCCAGGTGCACTGGCCCACCGGGCGCCTCGGGAAGCCGCGCGAGATCGTGAACGCCGCGCTGTTTCTCGCAAGCGACGAGTCGTCGTTCGTGACCGGAGCGGCGTTCGCGGTGGACGGCGGCCTGACGGCCGCGTACGTCACTCCCGAATGACGTAGGGGCGAGGCATGCCTGCCCCGTGCCGGCGCCCGCACGCGCTCGCTAGTCGTTCTAGACGCCGACGACCTGGACGAGCCAGCGCCGATCGCGTGCGCGATCCAGCTCGAGGAAGAGCACCCGCTGCCAGCGGCCGAGTGCGAGCTCGCCGTCCCGCACCGGGATCGATTCCCCAGCGGGCCCGAGGAGCATCGACATGCAGTGCGCGTGCCCGTTCCCGACCTCCATGTCCTCCTCGCAGACGTTCTCGGTGCGCCGGTCCCAGTCGTCGTGCGCGTAGTAGTGCTCGCTCGGCACCAGGCGCTTGAGGAGCACGGCGAAGTCCTCGAGGAAGCCGTGCTCGAACTCGTTCACGCGCACAGCGCAGGTCGTGTGCGGGGAGTAGATCGCGCAGATGCCGTCCGTGATCTCGCTCTGGCGCACCGCTTCGCGGACGTCCTCGGTGATGTCGGTAACGGTCAGACCGCCGGCGGTTCGGAGCTGCGACTCGGACTGAAACGTCTTCACGGCTGCACGACATTGTGTCAGCCCCGTGCGAGCCAAGCCTCCGAGAACCGTCGGTTACGCTGGACGCCGCGGGCCCGTAGCTCAGCTGGTCAGAGCAGCCGACTCATAATCGGTGGGACCCTGGTTCGAGTCCAGGCGGGCCCATTCTCAGCCGCGTGGCTATGCGGAATCCGCATGGTTGAGCGGGTCAGGAGTGCCGGGGATGCCGGGAAAGCGCGTGCGGTGCACACCCCGGGTGCGCACCGCCCCGGGGACACGTTCCGAACGGCCATCTTGCCGCCGCCACGAGCGTCAGTCATCGTGACGAGCGCAGGCCGGTCCGTTTGGTGAGAGTCGCGCTTCTGTCGCCCGCGGCGTTCAGGTCGTCGCCTGCCCCGCCCCTCCTCGCGCAGCAGCTTCGGCGGGCCGACCGGCTCGAGGATCTGGTGAGCCGCCTAGCTCGTCATTCGGGCCGTGACGTCGTACTTGGTGACGGACGTTCGGCGTCCCGGTGTGTCGGTTGCCGGCATCGCACTGAGGGCTTCGTCCCCAGTCCTGTAGTCGTCCTCGTTCTCGAAGAACACGATCGCGAGCGACTTCTCCGACTCGGCGTCGTGGAGCACGATGATCTCCGTCGCGGGAACCCCCTCGGGCCGCTCGTTCCCCTCCATCTCGCGTTGCATTTCGTCCATTCGTTCCTTGCTGACCCCCTCGAAGGAAACGACCCGTGCGAGTGCCATCGGAACCTCCTGGTCGAGTTACAGCAACCCTACGCCCTTCCCCAACGATCGGCGAAACGCGGACTACACGAGGCCGTCGCGTGCGCGACCTCGTGCTCGCGAAGGAGCGCGCTTCGAGCTCAGAGACGTCCGATCCAGAGAGGGAACACGACGCGAGCTCGCACGGACCAGGAGTCGATTGCCGTCAGCTCACCCCCGTGCGCGTCATGTCCTCAGTGCCGCAGCGTGTCCCCTCCCCGGTTGTAAGTACAGGTACCCCGCTCGGCGCCGAGTCGGTCGCTTGGTTGGTGCGGCGCTAGACGAGACCCTCGCGCATGCGTACGCCGCGCCTGCCGTCGAGCGCCTCGCGAACCCGGATGCCGTTCTGACCCGCGGTGACCTGGCCGAGCTCGGACTCGAGCGCCGCGCGGTCGACGCTGTGTCCCACGCTCTGCCGACTTTGCACCTGCCGGGGTCTCGCGGCCGCTCATCCGGGTCGCCGACTACCTCGAGCTCATTGAGCGGAGCAGCCATGCGGGGAATCGTGTGCGGCCCGTCGGGGGAGGCACTCGATGAACGCCGCCGAAGTCGACTCCGGCCGGGCTGGTCTTTGGCGTCCCGAACCCCTCTCCCCTGTGGGGCGGGATGGGTAGCCAGCCCGGCCGTCCCACTCCTAGCGCGCCTCGGGTACGGCGACACCTCAGGGCGGTGCGAAACACCGTGGAGCGGGACGATCTCCCTGCCGAACCCGACGAGCGCCGCGGATTCCGCATGGCGTCATGGAGTTCGGATCTCCCGCCCGGCCCGAGTACCGCGTCAGCCCGGAGCGGCCGCGCCCTAGCAGCATCCGACGGAGGCGAGTACGATGCCGCCCCAGGGCAGGCATCCCAACTGCGGGGGACGGGGAGGTTCAAGTGGACAGACGTAAGCGGCGTCGATTGGCGCGCGCAGCCGCGGTCACGGTTGCACTGGTCGCGGTTGCGCCAGCAGGCGGTTCGCCGACGGGAGCGACGGCATCGGATCGCGTGCCACCGCCGCGCACGTACAGGATCACCGCGACGGCGACACTCGCCACGGAAGCCATCGGCGACGTCCAGGGCTCGGGCCTCGCGGACTTCCGGGGGACGGTCACCTGGACGCACACCTACCCCCGCGTGAGGTTCGTGTTCTCCTCCGTCGGCAACGGCGGCCTGATCGCCGTGCGCGGCAACCGCGCCGCCACCGGCACGATGACCACCCGGTGGGATCAGGGAAGCGACTTCTGCGTGCACGAGAGCGGCTCGGGCCGGGGGCCTGCGGGCCTCGTGTTCGATGCGCGGTACACGCTCGGAGGGAACCCCAGGCCGGTCTACGGCGTGAAGCCCAGGTCGACCCTCCTCATGGGCTTCGGCCACGAGGCGCTGCCGGCGAGCGGCGACACCCAGGCGTGCGACCGCGAGCACGTTCCGGTCGTGCTCGGGGGGCGGGTGCTCGGGACCACCGTGGGCGGGAGCTACGGCCCGCTCTTCATCCAACTCAGGCTCGTGGGGCCGAAGTCGGGCGCGCACGCGTTCCCGATCGGGCGCCTGCTCGCGGGGAAGGGGTTCTCGTACTCGAGCCGCGGGACGACGCGGAACACGGAGCAGACGCGCGAGGACCTCGCGCTCAGCGGCGCCGCCTACGTCACGGACGGCTCCATGAGGGTCGTCTTCACGCCCGTGCGCTGAGACTGTCGGCGTTCGGGACGAGCATGAACCGCGAGGCTGGAAGGTCGGCCCGGAACACTACAAACGGCCGCTCGCGGTCACGGTGGATTGCGGCGCGAGCGGAAAGCTATCGCTCAAGCTGCGCGTTCGCGGCGATAGCTAGGCGCCGACTCCGACCGCGATCTCGCGGAGCTCATCAGCCCGAGCGAGCGCACGCTCCGAGGAGTGACGGCTCTAAGCCGCTGGCTCTAGCTCAGGAACGAGCACCGCTGTGAATCGAGCTCCACGCCACGCCACGGAGTCGACCCCGACTCGCCGGATCTCGTCCTCGGCGAAGCCGAACGAGCGCGCGTAGTCGAGCGCAGCTTGGAGCGGGCTGATCGAGTCTTCGACCGAAACGGCCCGCCTGCCTGAGTAGATCTCGTATTTCTTGGTCATCCGCAGATGAGACGCGGCCGGGACTACGCCAAGCCGGCCGCGATCTCGCGTACTTCATCGACGTGGAGACCCGACTCCTTGAGCCACCACCGGGTGAACCGCTCGCGCTCCGCATCGTCCATCGTCTGCTCGGGTCGTCGGCACGTCCTGGTCGCATAGAGTCGCCGCGTGCGCGTCTGCGTTGTAGGAGCCTCCGGGAGGCTCGGGCAGTACATGGTCCGGCACGCGCTGGACCGGGGCTACGAGGTCGTCGGCGTATGTCGGGAACAGAGCGTCGAGAAGCTCGATGCGTTCGGGGACCGCATCACCATCGTTCCGGGAGCGACGGACGACCGCGATGTCATCGAGAAGGCCGTCGCAGGCTGCGACGGAGTGCTCGTCGTGCTCGTGCCGCGGGGAGTCCACGGGTACTCGACGGGAACAGCGCAGGCGGTGCTCGACTTCGCAGAGCCGGGAACGCGGCTCGTGTTCTCCTGCGGGTGGCACATCACACTCGACGGCCAGGACAAGTACTCGTGGAAGCTCAAGGCGCTCGTGAAGATCGGCGGCCCGCTGGCGCGCCTCTTCCGGTTCGCGGATCTCGACGACCAGGTGGAGGCGTGTCGGCGCGTGTTCGCCAGCGACACGCGGTGGACGGTCGTGCGCGGGAGCGACCTCGAGGAGGGCGAGAGCCAAGGCCTGCCCGTGTGGAGCCGGCACGCGGGCGATCCCATCCTCGAGAGCAACCTCACCCGCCGCGTCGACTTCGCCCTGTTCATGGTGGCGGCACTCGAGAACGACGAGCTCGTCCACGAGGCGCCGGCGATCGTCGGCTGCCAGACCCCGTCGGCGCTGGCGCACGCTGAGAGAAGGTGACCGAGGGCGTCAGTCGCCGAGGAAGGCTTCCAAGCGCGCGGCCTCGTCCTCGACCTCACCTCGGGCGGAGCGGGAGAGCGGCGCCAACGGCTCGAGCACGACGCGTCCGTCCTCGACACGCCACATTCCGGCGACGAACCCGTCGACCAGGAACGTCTGCGCGACATCGCCGTTCACGCGGATGACCGTCTTGCGGTGCTCCTCGGGGAGCACGCGCGTCCGGTCAGCCCACGCGAGCAGCACGTTGTCCCACTTCGGCAGGAAGCGCACGGGGGCGGGAGTGTCGGGATCCGGCAGCGGCGCGCGCGGGACGTCGAGGAGCTCGCGACCCTGCTCGTCGCGAAAGCGGCGGAGCGGCTCGAGCAGCTCCAAGGCCGCGTTGATCTCGGGCACGTGCATCATGCTCCACGCGCCGAGGTCGCGGCGCGTCGACGGCCCGAACGCCGCGAGGTAGCGACGGACGATCTCGGCGCGAGCCTCGACCGGGACGTGGGCGTCCGGCTCGTCCAGCGCCACGAACCGGCCCTCGGGCCGTCCGCGCCAGAGCGCCGTCTCGTGATGGTGCACGACATGCGCGCGTACGCGCGCCGCGCGCCAGGCGCGGCGCCCGTCGATGCCGGTGAGCCCGTGCTCGCGTTCCAGATGAGCGAGCGCTTCCGCCGACGTCACGGGACCGTTCGCGGCGAGCGCGCGTACCGAAGGCGCGAGCCGCGCTGCGAGAGACGACTGCCAGGGGAAGTTCGTCTCGCTGAACGCGGCTCGTAGAAGCGCGTAGTCGCGCCGCGTGAGCAGGTGCAGCGTCTGCCGCATCCCCGTCGCCTTGACGACGGTGCTCCTCGCGAGCTCGCGCTCGAGCGCTTCGGGCTTGAAGCTCGTCGACCGCGTCCAGATGCCGACGTACGGCGCGGGCGGCCATTGCGCCTGCATCCCGACCAGGCGCTCGATCACCGCTGTCGGCGAGAGCCGCTTCCGTTCGAGCAGCAGCTGACGGGCGAGCGTTGCGCGGTTCAGCTCGCGCAGCGTGAGGACGCGCTCGGCCACGCGTCCAACACTACCGAGGCTCCGAGCGTGGGTCGGCGACCAGCACGTCTTTCACTTCTGCCCGAATGCGGCGCGACGGTCTTCTACACGGAGCCGGACGAGCCCGATGACGTCGACGTTCTGACCGGTGCTTTCGCCGACCCGACGTTCCCGCCGCCGACGGCGTCGTCGTACGAGATACAAAAGCATCCGTGGCTGGCCGTGCCTGAAGCGATGAGCGCGGGCGGGCTACGCGAACAGCTCGGGCTAGAAGTCGATGCGCATCACGAACCGCCGGGGGGTGGGGTGGGTCACCTCGGTGAACCCGGCGGCGGCGAAGATGCTGCGGCTGCCGACGTGGACCTCTCCCCACGTGATCTCCTGTCCAGGCTTCGGTGAGTATCGGGTAGCCCTCGAGGGCTCGGGCGCCGCGTTCCCGCGCGAAGTCGACGGCGGCCCGCGCGAGCGCGTAGCTGATCCCGCGCCGCCGGTAACCGGCACGCGTGACGAAGCAGGTCACGGCCCAGACGTCGCTGTCGGCCTTGTCCTCCGCGCGGCCCTCCCAGGGGACGCGGTTGTTGCGCAGAAGGCGTGGGTGCACGCTACGAGGCGCGATCGCGCACCAGCCCACGGGCTCGCCGTCGAGGTACGCGACGATGCCGCTCGTCGTCTTCGACTTCGGGTGCCCGCAGTCGGTCTGCTGGCGTAGCCGGTGGCCGAGCTCCTCGACGCCGACCGACGCCCAGGACTCTCCGGGCAGCATCCTGAACCGCTGGCACTGGCATCTGTGCGCATCGCCACGCGTGCCGAGCACGGCCTGGAGATCCTCCCAGCTCGCCTCGTTGGCGGGGACGATCGTGAGCGAGGGCGTCGCATCGGCCATGCCGACACCGTAAAGGACCGCGCGCCATCGGATAGCTTCAACCCGCATGAGGGTCACTGCCGAGGCCGCACGTCGCTTTCTGGTCGCGCGTCAGATGCTCGCTCCTGCGCGTTCGCTCGAGGGAGGACCGGAGGCCGTGCTCGAGGTCTTCCGCCGTCTCGGCTCGATCCAGTTCGATCCGCTCGCCGTTGCCGGTCGCACCCACGACCTCGTCCTGCACGCGCGCGTGGCCGGTTACGACCCGGCCTGGTGCGACCTCCTCTACGAGCGCCGCGAGATCTTCGAGGCGTACAACAAGGGGCTGTCCTTCGTCCGGGCGAGCGAGTTCCCGTGGTTCCGCGGGACGTTGAGCCGGAACGCGCCGCGCCTCATCGCCGACAACGCCGAAGTGGCCGAGCGCGTGCTCGAGCGGATCCGTGCCGAGGGGCCGCTGTCCGCGCTCGACTTCGAACGCCAGCGCGGGGCGACGACCGACTGGTTCGGCGTGCCGACGAACACCGTCCGTGCCGTGCTCGAGGCGTGCACCGTTACGGGCGTGCTCGGACTCGCGCGACGCGACGGCAACCGCCGCTATTACGACCTCCTCGAGCGGCTGCTACCGGCTGACCTGCTCGCGCATGACATCCCGCTGAACGAGCAGCTCCGCCACAAGCTCCTCTCGCGCTACCGCGCTCACGGCCTCCTCGGCGTCGGCGGAGACACCTTCAGCGGCATCGGCCCCGCAAAGCCGGATCCGAGGTGGCCCGGGTATCCAGGCAGGACGGCGCTGCGCGAGGAGCTCGTCGACGACGGCGAGCTCGTTCCCGTCGAGGTCGAGGAGGTGCGCGGGAAGCGCTTCGTGCTCAGGGAGGAGGTCGGACTGCTGGAAGACCCACCCGAGCCGCCGCCCTCCGTCGCCTTTCTGCCCCCGTTCGACCCGGTGGTCTGGGACCGGGGTCTCCTCGGATCCCTCTTCGGGTTCGATTATGTGTGGGAGCTCTTCCTCCCACCCGCCAAGCGGCGTTGGGGCTGGTACGTGCTGCCGATGCTCTTCGGCGACCGCCTCGTCGGCCGGTTCGAGCCGCGCATCGACCGCGCCGGCGGCCAGGTGCAGGTGCTCGACCTGTGGTGGGAGGACGGCTTCGCGCCGCGGCGCACCGAGGGTTTCGTCGACGCGATGCGTGACGCGCTCCGCGCCTACCTGCACTTCGCAGGCGTGACCCGCCTCGAGTGGGCGCCGCACCTCGCGACGGAGAAGCGACTGTTCCTCACGCGCCCCTAGGGCGGTCAGTGAAGAAACACGGTGCCGTTGCGGAACCGGCGTTCGCCCACCAGCTCGAGATCGATGCGGCCGGCGCCCGGCAGCGCCTGCTTGCCGGCTCCCACGACGACCGGCACGACGAACAGCTGGTAGTCGTCGACCAACCCGGCCCTGATCGCCTGGGCAGCGAGATCGGGACCGCCGACGGCGAGATCGCGTTCCGATTGTGCTTTGAGCTGCCGAATGGCCTCGGTGTCGAAGTCGCGCTCGATCCGCGTCCTGGCAGTCTGCGCCGTTTCGAGTGTCCTCGAGTAGACGATCTTGTCCGCGGCCCGCCAGATCTCCGTGAACTCCTGCATGGCCGACGGCTGCTCGTCGAGGGCCGGCGGATCGTCCCAGTACGCCAACACCTCGTACATCCGGCGTCCGAGCAGATACGTGCCGACCGGCCGCTCGAGGTCGTTGATGAACGTGTGAACCTCCTCGTCGGGCTCGGCCCAGTCGAAGTTGCCATCCTCGTCCGCGATGTAGCCGTCGAGCGAGGCGATCATCGAGTAGATCAGGCTGGCCAGCGCGAGCGTCCCTCGAGCGGCCTAGGAGGCGGACAACGCGCGCTCGAGGGCGGCCCGGTCGGTCGGCCCGCCGTGCGTCGCGAGCACGTGCTCGACCGGCAACTCGAGCAGCGGGCGCAACCCCGGGGCGATCTCCTCGCGCGTCACGCCGGGCGGAGCCACCTCTCGTTGATCTCGAGGCCCTGGCCGAAGTCGACGAGCGTGTCGCCGGAGATCACCGCACGCTGGCTCTCGACCCAGAGCACCGTGTCGTTCGGCTTGTGCCCGGGGAGCACGTCGGCACCGAACGGCAGCCGGTCGCCTGCCGCGTACGGGCGTGCCTCGCCTTTCTTCTCGCGCAGCAGCCAGACGACGTCGGGACTGCCGTCACCGGCCTGCTCGGCGGTGATGCCGTACGTGTCCATGAGGTACTGCGCGGAGTCGGGCAGGGGCGTGTAGACCGGTGCGCCGAGCCGCTCCACGAGTCCCTGTGCATCCCGCTCGTGCCACGGCGCGGTGAGCACGATCGCCGTCTCGCGCTCGGCCGCGAGCGCCTCGATCTCGCTCGGCACGCCCAGCGGGTCGAACAGCAGCAGGCGCTCGTCGTCGACGATCGCGTAGGACGAGACGTTCGGGTCCCACGGTTCGCTCGACCTCCATTCCGGATGGGGCGCCTGCCAGTGCCACAGCCCCGGACGCAACTCGCGCACGGGGGCGATGCTACTGAAACGCTGCGTGCTCCCGATGCACGCGCTACCGAGCGACGCGGTACTCGAGATGCGCCACGCCGTCGGTCTTGCTGAGCCCGGTCTGTTCCAGCTCGATTCGCTGAGGAAGCTCGTCGAACAGCCGGCGGCCTCCGCCGAGCAGGACATCGATCACGTGGATCCTGATCTCGTCCACGAGCCCAGCCGCGAGGAATTGCTGGTCGATGTTCGCGCCCATCAGCCCGATCCGCTTCTCGGCGGCGACCTCCCGGGCCTGCGCGAGGGCACTCTCGATCCCGTCGGTGACGAAGGTGAATATCGGGTCCGAGCTCGCGGGCGGCTCGTGAGTGACCACGAAGCACGGGACTTCGCCCAGCGGCCCCTTGCCACCCCACGCCTCGATCGAGTTGTCGTACGACCGGCGGCCCATGATCACGGCGCCTGTCTCCTCGATCAGGTTGCCGTACACCCGCTCGAACACCGAAGGATCGTCGAAAGCCCAGTTGTGCAGCCGCATCCCGTCTTCGCCCAGTCCCTGCTCCGGATTGTCGTTGGGCGCAGCGATGAAGCCGTCCAGTGACATGCTCATGTCGATGACCACGTTGCCCATGTCGCCTCCTCTCGTCTGGCCATGAGACCGGCGGACGCTCACGAACTCATCGCAAACGCGGCTAGTGAGCGAAAGCCGAACCGCTGACTTCGTCGTGAACCGGAGCCGGCTGCTTCTGCAGGCGCGGTAGCTGCCGCTCGAGGTCGTGGATGAGCATGTCGGCCATGTCGTGCGTGAACCCACGCCTGACGACCACGCGCAAGGCGGCGAGGTCGGTGCGGTTCTCCGGGAACGTGTACGCCGGGAGCTGCCAGCCGCGCTCACGCATCGCGTTCGAGACATCGAACACCGTGTAGTTCTCGACGTCGTCCTTCAGCGTGAAAGCGAAGACCGGCAGCTCGTCTCCTCTCGTCAGGAGCTCGAAGGGGCCTAGCTCGGCGATCTGCGCCGAGAGGCGCGTGGCGACGTCGCGGGCGTACGTCTGGACGCGGCGGTAGCCCTCGAAGCCGAGTCGGAGGAAGTTGTAGTACTGCGCGACCACCTGAGAGCCGGGTCGCGAGAAGTTCAGCGCGAAGGTCGGCATGTTGTCGCCGAGGTAGTTGACCCAGAAGATCAGGTCCTCCGGCAGCGCCTCGGCGTCGCGCCAGACGATCCAGCCGACCCCCGGGTAGACGAGCCCGTACTTGTGCCCGGATGTGTTGATCGACGCCACCCGAGGAAGCTGGAAGTCCCACTCGAGGTCGGGATCGACGAACGGTGCGATCATCGCCCCGGAAGCGCCGTCGACGTGGACGGGGACGTCGATACCCGTGTCCTTCTCGAAGACATCGAGCGCGCCGCAGATCTCTTTCACCGGCTCGTAGGAGCCGTCGAAGGTCGAGCCCAGGATCGCGACGACGCCAATCGTGTTCTCATCGCAGAGCCTCACTGCTTCGTCGGCCGACATGTTGAAGCGGTCGCCCTCCATCGGCACGAGTCGCATCTCGACGTCCCAGTAGTTCGCGAACTTCTCCCAGCACACCTGGACGTTGATTCCCATGACGAGGTTCGGCTTGTCGGCCGGCTTACCGTCGGCTGCGCGCCGCTTCTGCCAGCGCCGCTTGAGCGCAAGGCCACCCAGCATCGCCGCCTCACTCGAGCCGGTCGTGGAGCATCCCGTTGCGTCGCCCTCGTCGGGTGCGTGCCACAGCCTGCTCAGAATGTTCACGCAGCGCATCTCGAGCTCCGCCGTCTGCGGGTACTCGTCCTTGTCGATCATGTTCTTGTCGAAGCACTCGGCCATGAGCTTCTCGGCCTGGGGCTCCATCCACGTGCTCACGAACGTCGCCACGTTGAGGCGCGCGTTCCCGTCGAGCATCAGCTCGTCGTGGATGATCTGGTACGCAAGATCAGGTGCCATCTCCCCGACGGGCAGCTCGTGGCGGGGGATGGTGCCCGTTTCGAGGCTGAAGAGCGGTGCAACTGCGTTGTCGCCTGATCGGCTCGCAGGCCCTTTCGGGTGCTTGAGGCTCACGGTCTGACTCCTCGTCGGAAGGGAAGGGAGTATCCCATCGCGCGGTTGCCGCCCGCGGCAGTGAGCCCCGATCGTTGTGCCGGTGACGGCTCGGCACGGAGAGTTGAATTGACGGCCGACGACGGCGGCGGCAGGGTGCGTGCGTGAAGACCAAATGCCCTCCCCGACGCTCCGGCCTCGACGGGTTGGCGTTGCACCGTCAGGCTCGGCGCGCTCGGTGACGAGGCGTACTCGATCGAAGTCGGGTCATGAGTCGCGAGCGTTGGATGGCCCTCTGTTTTGCGCTTGGGTCGACGTGCTTCCTCATCGGCCCGTTCCCCGGCTATGCGCAGCTGGTCGGCGACTCGGCTGACGCCATCACCTTCTTCGTCGGCTCGATCCTGTTCACGGCCGGCGGAGGGCTCCAGAGCTGGCTGGCGTGGTCCGAACGGCACTCTCCCGATGGCGGCGGCGCGGCGTGGTGGGCCGCGATCATCCAATCTGCCGGCACGCTGTTCTTCAACGTCACCACGTACGAAGCGATGCACACCGCCTTGACGAGCGCGGCGTACAACGAGCTCGTCTGGCGGCCTGATTGGCGCGGGTCGATCTGCTTCCTCGTCTCCGGCGCGATCGCCTACCGTGCCTCGGCGCGTCGTGGATGGCTGCCGGTGCGCGGCGGCGCGGGCTGGTGGCAGCCGGCAGTCAACCTGCTCGGCTGCATCTTCTTCGGAATCTCGGCTGTCGCCGGCTACGTCGTTCCGTCGACCGGGTCGATGCTCGACCAGGCGGCGGCCAACTGGAACACATCGCTGGGCGCGGCGTGCTTCCTCGCCTGTGCGCTCGACACCATGCGCACAGACAGGGCCTCGAAGATGCCCCTGGGTCGGCGGCTCCGTGAGCTCGAGCACAAGCTCGAGGCCGACGTCAGGTCGCCACGCGAGGACGGAGGGGTCTAGTGGGACGCAAGCGAATTGGCGCGATCTATGGCGCTTCCAAATTGAACGCGGTGGACGCGGGAGAGGAGGCAAGCACATGACCGCCCACGCGCGATCGCCCGTTCACGGGACCACGAGCGGGGAGGCGTACTGGGGCCCCGGCGACCGATACGTCTTCCACGTCACAGGCGCCGAGTCGGGCGACTCCATGTTCGCGTTCGACTGCCTCGTTGGACCTGGCGGAGGACCGCCGCCGCACCGCCACCTTGCAGAGGACGAGCTCTTCTTCCTCTACGACGGCTCGATCGAGTTCAACGCTGCCGAAAGGACGCACGTCGTATCGGTGGGCGAGGCGATCTTCGTGCCCAAGGGCACAACCCACAGCTACCGAAACGTGGGCGAGGGTAATGCGCTCATGTACACGATCTATACGCCCGCCGGAATGGAGGGCTGGTTCCGCGAAGTCTTCGAGCGCGTCCGACCGGGCGAGTTCGACATGGCTCCTCCGCCGGCCGATGAGGCGATGATCGCACGGATGCTGGATGCCGGGCCGCGCTACAACGTCGAGTGGGTCGCGGAGTAGCCGAACCCAGGTTCGCCGGGGTAGGCGGTTGGGATCGATCCCCAGGCTCCACGGAGCAGTAGCCTGGGCTACTGATGAAGCCGCGAATCTTCCTCGGGTCGTCAGGACAGCAGGAGAAGCTGCTACAGGCGCTCACCCGGGGGCTTCAGGACATCGCCGACGTCGACCCGTGGACGACGGTCTTCAACCCGGGTATCTCGACCCTCGACCGGCTTGTCGAGCTCACACGCGAGGTCGATTTCGCCGCGTTCGTGTTCGCTCAGGACGACTGGACGACGAAAGGAGCGTCGCCTGACGCAGCATCCGGAGAGGCCTCACCGCGCGACAACGTCGTCTTCGAGGCCGGCCTGTTCGGAGGTGCGCTCGGCATCCGCCGCACGTTCATCCTCCACGCGAACGGCGCCAAGCTCCCCTCCGACCTCCTCGGTCTGACTGCGATCCGGTACGACCCCGACACCACGCCGGCGATCGTGCGCCAGATCAACCAGAAGCTGCGGAACGCGATCAACGCGGAAGGCCGGATCAGCCGTCTGGAGGGTGACTGGTGGCAACTGTCCCTCACCGCGAGAACGGAGCTCGAGCCGTCTGCGGTCTCGCTCCTGACGATCAGCCGTGATCGCGCCGGCGCGCTCGAGGTCGCGGGACGGTCGTGGCAGGCCGACGGCACGCTGTCCGCGCGCTACTGGAGTGAGGCGTCGAAGGAACGCGTCGATCCGGTCGGCATCTTCTACTTCTGGAAGGGCGAACGACCCCGTCATCCGGACGCTCCCGAGCTCGAGGGAACCGGTGAGATCAAGCTCGAGAGCGTCGATCGCGCCGGCGGCTACTGGACGACGCGCTCGGTCGGAGCCGACTCCTTCCACGCGCGGACCTCCGGGATCTACTTCCGTGCCGACCCAGGTGACCTGGCCGTGCTCGACGGCATGGACGCCGCCGAGCGGGCGGCACTCATCGAGCGGCGTCTCGAGGAGTGGAGCTCGTTGGCGAACTCCTGACCTTCCTTCGACGTCGGCCGAGACCTCCTCGGCGCTAGGAGCTGGTCAAGCGGCAGGCTTCGGACGCTCCCGGAACCGATCGAGATTCTCGCCCTCGATGATGAGCGCAGTGAGACCGCCGGCAGATCTCGTCTCGTGCTCTTCACCGCCGTGCCAGAAGACGGCCTCGCCGGCCTCGATGGGTTCATCGACACCGTCCGCCCCGCTCACCTCTCCCGATCCGTCGAGCACGGCCAGGATCTGCGGGAACGTCGCGGGATGCCGACGAAGCCGGCCACCGGGCTCGACTCGGAAGATCGCAGCCTGGACGAGCGATCCCTCGATGATCGACGGCGTCAGCGGCGCAACCGTCACGCGATCGAGTAGATCCCCGCGGGGCACGAACGCCACCTCGGAGGCGAAGCTGAACCGTTCCACGAGCACCTCCTTGCTCCAGTAGTCCTGGGCCCAAGCATCTCAACCCGGAGCCGAGACGGAGGTTCGTTGCTCCCGCAGCTCGAGAGCGGGGCGATGGTGCGGGCGCCTCGCTGTCTCGAGCCACGCACTCGGGCCGGGGGCTAGCTTTGCCCCCGGCCCATGGAGTGCTACGAGCTACGCCGGACTTCGCCGCCTAGCTCGAAACGCCGGCCGCGGCAGGGATCGTCGCGTTGACTGCCGTCTGGATGAGTTCGGCAACGGCTGCAGGCTTCGAGACGTAGATCGCATGGCTGCCTGCGACCTCAATGACGGTCGAACCCGCCCGCGCGGACATCTCGCGCTGAGCAGATGGAGGGATCATCCGGTCTTCCGTCGTGACCAGGTACCAGCTTGGCTTGCTCTGCCACGCGGGTTCGCTGATCGTGCCGCCCAGGGCGTCGACGCCCCAAGGGACCTGCGAGTCGGCCATGAACGCGGCCTCTTCGTCGCTCACGTCACCCGCGAATGACGCATGGAACTTCTCCCGGTCGAGGAGGAGAAACCCGTCCTGCGGGGGCAGGATCGGCGGTTGCGGGCCATCGGTCGGGAAGCCCCCGATGAGGGTGTTCACCGACTCGCCTTTGTCCGGCACGAAGCCTGCGATGTAGACGAGCGCCGCAACCTTCGGATGGGTGCCCGCCTCGGTGATCACCGCCCCGCCATAAGAGTGGCCGACGAGAATGACCGGTTCGCTCTGCGCGTCGATGGTGCGCCTGGTCACGGCGACGTCGTCAGCCAGCGAAATCGTCGGGTTCTGCACAACGGCGACGCTGTGTCCGTCCTTCTTCAGGTGGTCATAGACACCCCTCCAGCCCGAGCCGTCCACGAAACCGCCATGGACCAGAACGACTGTGGGAGTGTCCGAGTTGCCCGAATCGTCCATGAGAATCCCCTCTCTATGGACCGGGGCTCTGTCGTGTCGCCTGGTCTGACTCGGCAAAGTCCTCCCAGCTTCGCACTAGAGTCCGACTCCGCAAACCATCAGCGGAGTTCGATCGGCGGCGGGGGCTCCACGGCAGGACCGCACGGTCGGTTGCTCTAACCACTTTAACCCCCCCTTGCGCAACAGACGAGAGTCGGCGAGCCACTCCGTTACACCCGGCCGATCCACCAGGCCTCGTCCGCTACACCGAGAAGCTGACTGGAGAGCTCGCAATCCAGGCGGCGGCGCCGATTGAAGATCGCGATTCCGAAGCTAAGCAGGACTATTCGGAGACGCCGCGTCGGCAACTTCATGCTCATCCCGCCGAAGAAGAGTGCGATCGAGAACAGGACGACTCCGAGCACGTAGTCGGTCGAGCGCTGGATGTCGCGGTCCCTCGTTGCCGAGGAAAGGTCCGCCTCGGCGTCGAGCCGTCTCGCCTCGGTCTCCGCGGCTAGCCGGTACTGGGGCATTTGCGAACGGTGACAGCGGCGCCTTCGGGTTCTGCAGCGGTCTCGTCGCAATCCATGCGACCACCGCGGGTTTGAACTCCTTGCGAAAGCGCCTGAAGTAGAAGCTCGCCACCACAGGACGTTCGAGGAGGTACGCGTCCACCCACTGGGTAAAGGTTGCCAAGTCGGCACCCTTCTGGGCCTCCGCGAGGCCATGTGCGCGCGCCGCTTCGATCCGGAGCTTGTTCGTATGGCCCGTTGCCTTCTGCGCCTCGCCGTTCCAGCGGCTCGCCTGATACCCGCTCCAGGCCGTGGCCACGGCCGCGAGTGAGAGCAGTACGGCAGCGACGATCTCTGACCGCTCGGTCACGAGAACACGTTCACGGCGCGCGCGATGACGAGGCCGACGACCGCGAGCGAGATCAGCGACTGGAGCGCCATCGTCAGCTTCGCCCACACCGCGACCGGCATGACGTCAGTGGGGCTGAACGCGGTGCTCGTGGTCAGCCCGAGGATGAAGTAGTCGACGTACTGCGGCCGCCAGCCCACCGGCGCCAGCTCGGGGCTCATGTGCTGGGTAAAGGCGAAGTCGCGATACGGGCGCTCGCCGCGATATCGCGCGAGAGGCCCGCCCGTGTCGAAGTGCCAGTAGAGCAGGCTGAACACGAGGCAGTTGCCGAGCCAGATGAGCGCGCCAGAGGCGAGCAGTGTCGACGCCGACTCGGTCACTTGAGCACCCCGTACCAGATCGGCGATCAGGATCGCGGTCGCCACGAGGGCGATCGCTGCCAGCGCCAGGATCAGCACCCCGACAAGCCGCCGCAGCCATCGAGCCCGCCTCTCGATGTTGGCGGGGTCGGCCAGGACGAGCGCCACCAGCAGACCACCCATGATCCCCGGCACGAGCCAACGGGTCCCGACCGTGGGTCGGTCGGGCTCGTAGATGCGAAGGACGATCATCAGCACCAGGTAGGAGCCAACCGCGAGTGCGATCGGCCAGCGCGGCTCGACGAAGACGCGTCCCTTCCCACCACCGTCCCCGCCTTCGGTCACGCGGAGAAGCGTACTAACGCGACATCGTCACAATCCCGCGTTTCTCTTCACTCTGGCAGGGACGACAGCGCGGCTCCGGGCGGCGATCCGCCGGGAGCCGCGTGCTTCGTCGTCCCGCGCTCAGATCCCGAGGAACCGGCGCTCTTCGCCTCGAGTTCCTCCTCGGTCAGGATGCCCGCCGCTTTCAGCTCGACGAGCCCTTATGCCGACGCGAGCGCCTTCTGCTTGATGGCGTCGAACTCGGCCTGCGTGATCGCGCCGGAGTCGAGCAGCCCCTTCGCCTTCTCGATCTCCGCCGCGGCGCCGCCGCTTCCCGCGGTGGTTCTCACGTACTCGTCCATTTGCGCCTGCTGCGCGCTCGCTCGCTCCACGTTGCGCTCCGTCATGCCGTCGTTCTGCGTGAGGAGATAGATGAAGACGCCGAGGAACGGCAAGATGATCACGAAGATGATCCAGAGCGTCTTCGCTCCGCCTCCCATGTCACGACGCCTGAAGATGTCCGCGAACACCGTGATGAGGAGCCAGAACCAGATCACCCAGGCGAAGAACACGAACATCGTCCAGAGGACCTCGAGGAACGGGTAGTCAGCTGCGATCAACCTTGACCTCCTGTCTCGGATTCGCCTGCACTCTGGCATACCTGCCGCGCGGCTGCGACTCCGGGGAGCCGGATCTCGCCTGGGTGAGCGCTCCCATAGGTTGAATTCGCGTCCGTGAGGGCGTCGACGCCGCCCACCACCCCGACTCGGGCTGAAGCTCGGCAGCGTGACGCCTGCGAACGAGCGCTAGCAGCGTCTCATCTGAGCCGGGCGCAGGCTCAGAGTTTCGCGAGGAGAGGATCCGGATCTTCCGGTGGGCCGCGCCCGGCGGCTTCCGCGTCTGCGGCCTTGGCCCGCGCGAGGTCGCGGCTGATGTGTAGCGCTGCTGACGTCAGCGGGGCGCCGAGCACGAGCCCGAGCATCCCGAAGATCGCGCCGAACCCGATCGTCACGATGAGGACGACGAGCGGGTTCAACTCGAGGGTCGCGCCGAACGCGATCGGCTGGACGACGTTCTGGAGCAGGCCGTTCGCGAGGAGGACGATCACGAGCATGATCAACGCTGCAGTCGTGCCCTGGGACGACAGGGTCAGGACTACCGCGAACGCGCCGGAGACGAAGGCGCCGATGAAGGGGACGTACGCGGTGACGAACGTGACGACCGCGATCGTCCCGGCGAGCGGGACGTCGAGCACCAGTGCGCCGATACCGACGACGACCGCGTTGAACGCCGCCACGATGGAGACGCCGAGGAAGTAGCGGCGCAGCGACTTGATCACGTTCCCGGTGACCGTCGTGGCGACTCCGACCGGCACACCGAGGTGGCCGTCGATGAAGCGCCGGACGGTCGGTCCGTCCTTCAACAAGAAGAACGTCGCGAAGACGGAGAAGGTGACGAAGAACACGAGCGATGTGAGCCCTGCGATGCCCGTCATCACGCCCTGGACGAGGCTCCGACCGGTCTCCGCGGTGCCGCTCGTGACGTCGTCATTCGCACCGGACGCGTCGTCGACCCCGGCATCCTCGAGCCACTCCTCGACGGTGTCGGCCGCGTCGGACGCGGAGGCGCGGATCTCGTCCGACTGCGCATAGAAGCCGCCGAGGACCATCACCGCGATCAGGGCGCCGAGCGCGATGAGTCCGAGGAGGACGATCGCTGCACCCGCCGCTCGCGGCAGCCCGCGCCGCTGCATCTTCGTGACGAGCGGCCCCGCGACCGTAGCCAGGATCGCCCCGACGAGGACCGGCTCCGTGATCGTCGAGGTGAGGCCGACGAGCCAGGTGAGCCCGAAGAGCAGAATCCCGACACCGACGAGGAACCAGGCGAGAAGCCCGAGGTCGCGGAGCCACATCGGCGCCGAGAAGACGCGCGACAGCGAGGTGGCGTCGATCTGGATGACCGTGGGCGCGTCCGGCTCGGCAGGCTCCGGCCGCCCACGGGAGAAGCGGTCGCGGAGATTCAGCTTCACGGCCGGCATTCTGGCGGCCGGTGGGGACGGCGCGACCTCAGCGGCGCCGCCCGGTGACCTTCACCCGGGTGAACGCCGCACGGTCTTCTCCACATCAGGCCGGGAGTGCGTCATGCTCCCCGGGTCGTCGTCGATGCTCGCCCACGCGAGCCGATTCCAGAGAGGGGCACGAGATGTCTCAGACGCAGTACCAGGAGCCGAGTGGTTGGGCGACGGGAGCCGTCCTGTTCGCCGGAATCCTCATGATCATCATGGGGATCTTCGAGGCCTTCCAGGGCCTCGCCGCGATCTTCGAGAACGAGTTCTTCGTCGTGACCCAGAACTATGCCTTCGAGTTCGACGTCACTGCCTGGGGCTGGATCCACCTGATCCTGGGCGCGCTGGTGATCTTCGCCGGCTACTCGCTGATGGCCGGCCGCACGTTCGGCCGCATCCTCGGGCTCATCTTCGCGACGCTGGCCGCGATCGCGAACTTCTTCTTCATCCCCTACTACCCGTTCTGGTCGCTCCTCATGATCGCCCTCGCCGTGTGGGTGATCTGGGCGCTCACGGCCCGCTGGGGCGAGATGCGGGCGTGACCGACGAGTCGCGTCTGTCTCTGCCGATCGCCGACAAGCCGTACGAGGGCGAGCTTCCCCTCGACGCGAAGGACCCGAGCCGCCACCTTCCCGCCGATCGAGCCGCTGCGGCCGCCGGAGGGTGCGCCCAACGTCCTGATCGTGCTCATCGACGACGTCGGGTTCGCCGCCTCGAGCGCGTTCGGCGGGCCGTGCTCGACGCCGACCGCGGAGCGTCTCGCAGCGAACGGGCTCAAGTTCAACCGCTTCCACACGACCGCGCTCTGCTCGCCGACGCGCCAGGCGCTTCTGACCGGCCGCAACCACCACACGGTCGGCATGGGCGGGATCACCGAGATCGCGACCTCGGCCCCGGGCTACAACTCGATCCGCCCGAACACGTGCGCGCCGCTCGCCGAGACGCTCAAGCTGAACGGCTACGCGACCGCGCAGTTCGGCAAGTGCCACGAGGTGCCCGTCTGGGAGACGAGCCCGATGGGGCCGTTCCACGCGTGGCCGACCGGCTCGGGCTTCGAGCACTTCTACGGCTTCATCGGCGGCGAGACGAATCAGTACGCGCCGGCGATCTACCGCGACACGGTCCCGGTCGAGCAGGACAAGACGCGCGGAGGAGGGCTACCACTTCACCGAGGACATGACGGACCAGGCGATCGACTGGATCAACCAGCAGAAGGCGCTGATGCCGGACAAGCCGTTCTTCGTCTACTTCGCGCCCGGCGCCACGCACGCTCCGCACCACGTGCGGCCGCGAGTGGTCGGACAAGTACAAGGGGCACGTTCGACGACGGCTGGGACGCGCTCCGCGAGCGGACGCTCGCGCGCCAGAAGGAGCTCGGCGTGGTCCCGGCCGACGCGGAGCTCACGGACCGTCCTGAGGAGATCCCCGCCTGGGACGACATGCCGGACGACCTGAAGCCCGTGCTCGCGCGCCAGATGGAGGTCTACGCGGGCTTCCTCGAGCACACCGACCACCATGTGGGCCGGCTGATGGACGCGCTCGACGAGCTCGAGATTCTCGAGAACACGCTCGTCTACTACATCATCGGCGACAACGGGGCCTCGGCCGAAGGCACGCCGAACGGCTGCTTCAACGAGCTCGCCATCCTGAACGGCGCCTTCGGGCTCGAGACGACCGAGTTCATGGTCTCCCGGATCGACGACTTCGGAACGCCGAGGGCCTACAACCACTACGCCGTGGGCTGGGCCCACGCCATGGACACGCCGTACCAGTGGACGAAGCAGATCGCGTCACATTGGGGCGGAACGCGCAACGGGACGGTCGTGCACTGGCCCGCCGGGATCGGGGCGAAGGGTGAGGTCCGCTCGCAGTTCCACCACGTGATCGACGTCGCTGCGACGGTGCTGGACGCGGCGAAGCTCCCGGAGCCCGAGACCGTGAACGGCGTCCGACAGGAACCGCTGCACGGGGTCTCGATGGCGTACTCGTTCGACGACAACGAACGCTGACGACCGGACAACAACGCAGTACTTCGAGATGTTCTGCAACCGCGGCATCTACCACGACGGCTGGACCGCGGTGACACGGCACAGCATCCCGTGGGTCCTGACGCGAGATGCCGGCATTCGCCGACGACGTCTGGGAGCTCTACGGCCCGGACGACTGGTCGCAGGCCCACGACCTCGCCGCCGAGCAGTCCGAGAAGCTGCGCGAGCTCCAGGGGCTGTTCCTGGACGAGGCGAGGAAGTACAACGTCCTACCCCTGGACGACCGGCGCTTCGAGCGGTTCAACCCGGACCTGGCGGGGCGCCCTCAACTCGTGCGAGGCGCGTCACAGCTGCTATTCGGCAGCATGGGCCGGCTGACGGAGAACTCGATCCTGCCACTGAAGAACAAGTCGCACGCGATCACGGCGGTGATCGAGGTCGGGGAAGGCGGCGCGAACGGAGTCATCCTCTCGCAGGGCGGCGCGTTCGGCGGCTTCGTGCTCTACCTGAAGGACGGGCGGCTCGCCTACTGTTACAACCTGTTCGGCCTGCAGCAGTTCAAGGTCTACGGCGAGGCTCCCATCTCGGCGGGCGAGCACCAGGTGCGGATGGAGTTCACCTACGACGGCGGTGGGCTGGGAAGGGCGGCGACGTCAAGCTGTACGTCGACGGCGAGCAGGTCGGCGTGGGGCGCGTCGACGGCACCGTCCCCATGCTCTTCTCGGCCGACGAGACGACCGACGTCGGATCGGACACGGCGACACCCGTGAGCGACGACTACGGCCCGAAGGACAGCGAGCTTCACGGGGCGCGTGCTCTGGGTTCAGCTCGACATCGACGAGGCGGCCGAGGACCTCGACCACCTGATCTCGCCGGAGGAGCGGCTGCGCGTCGCGATGGCCCGGCAATGAGCGATGTGAGAGGGTAGGGCGCATGTGTTGTCTCTTCCTGCTCGCGACCGGCCTCGGGCCGCGCATCGCGCTCGCCGCCTGGTGGATCTTCGGCGAGAAGGTCGACGCCGCCTTCAGTACCTGGATCTGGCCGCTGCTCGGGCTGCTCCTGCTGCCGTGGACGACGCTCTTCTACGTGATCATGTGGTCGGCGATCGGCGGGGTCAGCGGGGCGGAGTGGCTGTTCGTCGCGCTCGGGGTGGTGTTCGACGTCGCGACGTACAGCGCGCGCTCGGCGAAGGCGCGGTACGGGAGTTACTAGCCGGCGGCGGCGCAGCGGAACCCGACGTTCCCGGTCGAGCTGTCCGGGGTCGAGCCCTGCCGCGCGGCGACGCGGTAGCGGCGGCAGTAGGAGTGGTGGCAGAGGTAGGAGCCGCCCTTCTGCACCTTGCTCGTCCCACGCGGCGGGCCGGCGGGATCGCGATGGCGGTCTCGCTGCCGGAAGGACGCGTGGAACCAGTCGGCCGTCCACTCCCAGACGTTCCCGGTCGCGTTGAAGACACCGAGCCCGTTGGGCTCGAAGGCGTCGACCGGCGCCGTTCCGAGGTAACCGTCGGCGAGCGTGTTCCGGGCGGGGAAGTCGCCCTGCCAGACGTTCATGCGCTGCTCGCCGCCCGGCTCGAGCTCGTCGCCCCACGGGAACACGCCTCCCTCGAGACCGCCGCGCGCGGCCCGCTCCCACTCGGCCTCGGTCGGCAGGCGCTTGCCCGCCCACGCGCAGTACGCGACCGCGTCGTTCCAGGAGACGTGGACGACAGGGTGGTCAAAGCGCTCGTCGATCCCCGACTGCTCACCCTCCGGATGACGCCAGTCCGCGCCGTCGACCTTCCTCCACCACGGCGCCGCGGCGACGGCCTCGGTGGGCGGGTAGTCGTCCGGGAGGAGCCCGGCGAAGACGAACGACCAGCCGAAGCGCTCCGCCTCGGTGACGAAGCCGGTGGCGTCGACGAACGCGGCGAAGTCGGCGTTCGAGACCGCGCACGCGTCGATCCGAAACGAGCTCGTCTCGAACTCGCGGACGGGGCCTTCGCCGTCGTCCGGGTACGCGAACCGGTCCTCCGAGCCCATATGGAACGTGCCGGCCGGAAGGATGACCATGCCCTCCGTCGTTCCCGGGCCGCGGGCTGCGGGGGCTTCGGCGGCAGGCTCGCCGCCGCCACGCGACGGCGTGCAACAGGCCTCGTGCACGGTGTAAGCGTAGAAGACGCCCGCCGCGCCCGTTAGGCTCGGGCCGATGTCCGAGGCGGTCGTCGTAGCCGAGGTGTCCGTCAGGCGGCGAGTCACGCGGATCGTCGTCTGGATCGTCGGGCTGCTAATCCTGAACGCGCTGCTCCAGCTCGTCGGCGTCGACATCGTCGGCTGGCTCGAAGAGCTCTGGGACTCGATGAACGACATCTCGCTCGGCTACGTCGTCCTGGGCTGCCTCTTCCAGTGCGCGCAGACGCTGCTGACAGCGCTCGGCTGGTACGGGATCCTCCGCTACGCCTATCCCGGCGACGTCACCTACATGCCGGTGCTCGCGGCGTACGCGGTGGGCGTCGCGCTGAACAACGTCGTGCCGGCGAACATGGGGACGTTTGTGACGCTTGTCATGTTCGTCGCGATCGTGAGCGGCGCGACGTTCTCGGGGATCCTCGCGGGCTACGTCGTCCAGAAGATCTTCTACCTCGTGATCGGCACGCTCATCTACCTCTACCTCTTCACGCAGGTCGCCGGCTCGTTCGAGTTCCAGTTCGGGAACGAGAAGGATGCGCTCCAGAACCACCCGGTGCTGACGCTCGCGATCATCGGCGGGGCGATCTTCCTCGTCGTCTTGCTCCTACGCGTCTTCTGGCGGAAGGTGAAGGAGCTCTGGGTCCAGGCTCGGAAGGGCGCCGCGATCCTCGGCGACCTCGGCGCGTACGTGAAGTGGGTGCTGCTCCCGCAGGCCGGCGGCTACGCCGCGAAGGTCGGCGTGATTATCGTCTTCCTCGCCGCCTACGGGATCCCGGTGACGTTCGGCTCGGTGATGAGCGTGCTCGGCTCGAACCAGCTCGCGAACTTGCTCTCGCTGACACCAGGCGGCGTGGGCGTGAACCAGGCGTTCAACTCGTTCGCGCTCGACAGCTACACGGACGGGAACACGGCGACCGCCTACTCGACGACCCAGCAGCTCGTCACGACGGCGTTCAACATCGGCTTCGCGATCGTGCTCGTGTGCATCGTGTTCGGCTGGAGCGGCGGAAAGAAGCTCGTGCGCGAGTCCTACGACGACGCCAAGGTCAAGGCCTCGGAGATGAGGACGAGCCGCGGCCAGCTCCCGACGGACGACGAAGACGCCGCGCCTCCCGAGCACCCCGCCTGAACCGTTCCAAGATGACCGCATAGCGGCAACGGGTCGCGGCCGCGAAGCGGCCGCCTTCAGGGATCTTCGCGCGATCGAAATCTGCGCTAGCAGGTTTCGATCTTGCGCCTAAATAGGCAAGGGGCCCGGGTGGGCGGGCCCCTTGCTCCTACGGCGCAACTTCGGGCCAGGCTATTTGCCTGCGGGGAGAGGAGTCACGCCGTTTTGTAAGGGCCTATCTGTTTCACATCGTGCGATCGATTGCGAGCTATACCAGGAGATTTCCACAGCCCGATTGCCGCAATTTCGGCGAAGAACGTCGCCCCCATCCACAGGCCGGGGGAAAGTGCTATGGAAAGTCGGCGGCGGGCTAGACTCCATTTCATGGCCCAGCACGAGCACGGCACGCTCCGCGTCAAGACGGGTCTCGCGGAGATGCTCAAGGGGGGCGTCATCATGGACGTCGTCGACGCCGAGCAGGCGCGGATCGCGGAGGATGCCGGTGCATGCGCGGTCATGGCACTCGAGCGCGTGCCTGCGGACATCCGCCGCGACGGCGGCGTCGCGCGCATGGCCGATCCGCTGAAGATCAAGGAGATCCAGGACGCGGTCTCGATCCCGGTCATGGCGAAGTGCCGCATCGGCCACTTCGCCGAGGCCCAGATCCTCGAGGCGCTCGAGGTCGACTACATCGACGAGTCCGAGGTCCTGACGCCGGCCGACCTCCAGCACCACGTCGACAAGTGGGACTTCACGGTGCCGTTCGTCTGCGGTGCGACGAACCTCGGCGAGGCGCTCAGGCGCATCTCCGAGGGCGCGGCGATGATCCGCACGAAGGGCGAGGCGGGGACGGGCGACATCGTCAACGCCGTGACCCACATGCGGGCCGTCTACGGCGCGATCAGGCAGCTCCAGTCGCTGCGCTCGGACGAGCTGCACGCCGCCGCGAAGGAGCACCGCGCCCCGTACGAGCTGGTCAGCCATGTCGCGGAGATCGGCCGGCTCCCGGTCGTCACGTTCACCGCCGGCGGTATCGCCACTCCGGCCGACGCGGCGCTCTGCATGCAGCTCGGCGCAGACGGCGTGTTCGTCGGGTCCGGGATCTTCAAGTCCGGCGATCCCGAGCTCCGCGCGAAGGCGATCGTGGAGGCGACGACGCACTTCCGCGACCCGAAGGTGCTCGCGGACGTCTCGGCGGGCCTCGGCGAGCCCATGGTCGGGATCTCGTCCGCCTCGATCCCCGAGTCGGAGCGCCTGGAGGTCCGGGGCTGGTAGCCAGCCCTTCTCGCTTCACGACAAGGGCCTAATGGGTATGACCCCGCGGATCTAGACTTTGGAGGTGAGTCCGCGGATCGGAGTCCTGGCGCTCCAAGGAGCTTTCCGCGAGCACGCGCGCGTCCTTCGCTCGCTCGGTGCGGACGTGGTCGAGGTGCGGCGGCCGGAGGAGCTCGACGGGCTCGACGGGCTCGTCATCCCCGGCGGCGAGTCCACGACGATCGTCCGGCTCGCCGCGCTCTACGGGCTCGACGAGGCGATCCGCGCGTACCGCGGCCCGATCTTCGGAACCTGCGCGGGCATGATCGTGCTCGACCGCGAGCATCTCGGCCTCGCCGACCTCGTGGTCGACCGGAACGCATACGGACGCCAGGTGCGGAGCTTCGAGGCAGAGGTCGCGCTCGCGGGCGACGAGCCGCCGCTCGAGGGCGTCTTCATCCGCGCGCCGCGGATCCGCGAGCTCGGCCCGGGCGTCGAGGTGCTCGGGGAGCTCGACGGCGAGCCGGTGCTGGTGCGCGACGGACGCCTGCTGCTCGCGGCGTTCCACCCGGAGCTGACGGACGACACCCGCGTCCATCAGCGCTTTCTCGAGATCGTGCGCGCTTCGGTGGACGAGGGCGAGGCAAGCCTCGCCCCTACGAACGGCAGGGAGGGCGAGCGTAGGGGCGAGATTCATCTCGCCCCTACGACCGGCGGCGATCGAGGAGGCGAGTCGTAGTGTCCGGACACTCGAAGTGGTCGTCGATCAAGCACAAGAAGGGTGCCGCCGACGCGAAGCGCGGCAAGCTCTTCTCGAAGCTCTCCCGCGCGATCATCGTCGCGGCTCGCGAGGGCGGCCCGGACCCGGCCGCCAACCTCGCGCTCCAGAACGCGATCGAGAAGGCGCGCTCGTACTCGATGCCGAAGGACAACATCGAGCGCGCGATCGCGAAGGGCTCCGGCGCGGACTCGGAGGGCGCGAACTTCGAGACGGTCGTGTACGAGGGGTACGGCCCCGAAGGCGTCGCCGTCCTCGTCGAGGCGCTCACGGACAACCGCAACCGCACTGCTTCCGAAGTCCGGCATCTGTTCACGAAGAACGGCGGCAACCTCGGGACGACCGGCGCGGTCGCGTGGCAGTTCGAGCGCACGGGAGTCGTGCTCGTGGCGGCCGAGGGCGTCGACGAGGAGTCGCTGCTGCTCGTCGCCGCGGAGGCGGGCGCCGAGGACGTCGAGCCCGACGGGGCGAGCTTCGTCGTCTCGACTCCGCCCGAGGCGCTCGTGCCGGTGCGGGAGGCGCTCGATGCGGCCGGGTTCGGCGTCGAGTCGGCCGAGCTCTCGATGGTCCCGAAGGGCACGGTCGCGATCGCGGACGAGTCGACCGCGCGCAGGGTGGTGCGGCTGATCGAGGGTCTCGAGGACACGGACGACGTTCAGGGCGTCTACGCGAACTTCGACATCCCCGAGACGGTGCTCGAAGCTGTAGCCTCTTAGCAGCTTCGTGGCGACGACCGTCGGAACTCCACTCACGGCGCAGCGGATCGAGTCGCTGCTCTCGGCGCGGCTCTTCCTCGAGCCGCAGCTCGCGGACGGGCGCATCTACTTCGTCTCGAACCTCTCCGGCCACCTGAGCCTGTACTCGATGGCCGCCGAGGGCGGCGTCCCCGAGCCGCTCCTGCCGCCGCAGATCGCGCTCCAGAACCCGGAGCTCGTCGGCGGGCACCTGTTCCACATCCTTCCTGAGCTCGGCCGGATCCTCCTCATGATCGACAGCGACGGCGACGAGAACTACGAGCCGCACCTGATCCCGCTCGAGGGTGGGTTCCCGGAGCCGCTCGACTCGAGCTCGTTCGAGGGTTACCGCTCGCACCTGATGGAGGTCGACCCGGCCGCGAACGTCGCGTACTTCGCGGCGGAGTCCCGCGCGGAATCGATGATCTTCGCGCTCCGAGCGAACCTCGAGACGGGGGAGGTCGAGGGCCTCGGCCAGAGCCCGTACGGCGCGTTCCCGGCCGCGTGGAGCCCCGATCACTCGCGGGTTGTGCTCGCGGACGGGTACACGGCGGGAGACGAGATCCTGTACGAGCCGGAAGGCGACGGCGGCCGCCGAGTCCTCGCCGGTACGCCGATCGACGAGCGCAAGGAGGGAGTCGAGTACCCGCTGACCGGGTTCCGCGGAATGCGCGTGGTCGCGAGCGGAAGCGGCGTGCTCCTCGGCACCACGCTGCTCGGTGACGACGCGGGAAGCTTCGGATTCATCTCGTTCGACCGTCCCGGCGAGATCGAGCCGGTCGCAATCGAGGGGCTCGCGCACGAGGGAGTGGGCGAGCTCGTGGACCTCCGGTCCCTCGAGGGCGACCGCTTCGTCGCGATCTACAACATCGACGGCTGCTCGTGGGCCTACGACACACGCTTCGACGAGGGCTCGCGTGCCCTGACCGTGCAGCGCGTCCTCGTGGGCGAGGGCGACCTCGCGGGCGGCGTGCTCCACGGTCTCGACTACGACGAGGGCAGCGGCGGCTTCGCCCTCTCGTTCTGTACGGCGACGATGCCGACCCAGCTGTACGTGCTCGACGCGCAAGCGGCGCCTCCCGCGCGGAGGACGCGAGAGCGCGCACTCGGTCTCGAACCCTCGCTCCTGTCGGCCGGCGAGGACGCGTCCTTCGAGTCGCACGACGGTCTCAGGGTCTCGGCGCGGCTGTACCTCCCGTCCGAAGAGCTCGGGTTCGAGGGGCCGCGTCCGCTCGTGTACTACGTCCACGGCGGCCCGCAGGGCCAGGAACGCCCGAACTTCGCCTGGTTCTCGATGCCGCTGATCCAGATTCTCGCGCTCGAGGGCTTTGCGGTGTTCGTCCCGAACGCGCGCGGGTCGAGCGGCTACGGGCTCTCGTACATGAAGCGCGTCGACAAGGACTGGGGCGGCCTCGACCGGCTCGACCACGTTCACGCGATGACCGAGGTCCTGCCCGCGGAAGAGCGCGTCGACGTCTCGCGCGCCGGCGTCGTCGGCCGCTCGTATGGCGGGTACATGACGCTGATGCTCGCGTCGCGCCACCCGGAGCTCTGGCGCGCCGCCGTCGACATGTTCGGGCCCTATGACTTGTTCACGTTCCTCGACCGCATCCCGCCGACCTGGAAGACGTTCTTCGCGCTCTCGATCGGCGATCCCGAGCGGGATCGCGAGGACATCCTCGAGCGCTCGCCGCGCACGCACATCCACGACATCACGGCTCCGCTCCTCGTGATCCAGGGCCGCAACGACCCGCGCGTCGTCGAGGGGGAGTCGCACGACCTCGTCGAGGAGCTCCGCGGCCAGGGTCGAGACGTCGACTACCTCGTGTTCGAGGACGAGGGCCACGACGTCCTCAAGCTCCCGAACCGCGTGCGCTGCTACGACGCGATCACGGGCTTCTTCTCACAGCACCTTTCGTAAGTCGCAGTTCCAGAGCGCGGCTGGTACTGTCGCGCGCGGCCGAGGGATCGAACGAGAGGAGATGTGTGCTGCGTGTGATGACGATCGCAGTCGTGCTCGTCTTTGCGCTCATGGGGGCGAGCTGCGGAGGCGACAGCGAGACAGCGAGTGACACGGACACCGTCGTGACCGAGACGACCGACGACACCACCACGGACGAGACGACGACCGACGACGACGGCAGCTTCGCCACCGGTGACTGCGCGTCGCTCGTCGCTGCGGCGACGTCGGTCAGCCAGGCGTTCTCCGGCACCGGCGACGCCGAGGGCGTCGAGGAGGCGCGGGCTGAGTTCGAGGAGTTTGCGGAGAATGCGCCGGACGAGATCAGCGACGACCTCCAGGTGCTCGCGGACGCGTACGACGAGTTCGCAGACATCCTGGACGACGCGGGCTTCGAGCCGGGCGAGACGCCGACCGCGGAGGCGATCGCAGAGCTCCAGGCGGCGATCGCCGCGATCGATCAGGTGGAGGTAACGGAGGCCGCCGCGAACGTCAACGCCTGGACGACCGCGAACTGCTGAGTCTCGGACGAGTCGGCGCCCCGCATGAGGGCGCCGGCTCGCGCCGCTCCTGGGACGTCCGAGGGCCTCACTACCTTCCTTCCGTGAGGTCCTCGGAATCGACCCAGGGACGGCGACATGCGGGTACGGGATCGTCCACGGAAGCGACGGCCGCCTCCGGGCGGTGGACTCAGGCCATTGGCGGACGTCGGCGCGCGAGCGGCCGGACGCGAGGCTGCTCACGATCTTCACGGGCGTTCAGGCGCTCATTGCGGAGCACGCGCCGGACGCCGTCGCGCTCGAGGAGTCCTACGTCGGTGCCGACGCCCGCATCGCGCTCTCCGTCGGGCAGGCGCGCGGCGCCGTGCTCGTCGCCGCCGCGTCCGCAGGCGTTGAGTGCACCGAGTACGCACCCGCCCGTGTCAAGCAGGCGGTCTGCGGGTACGGGCGCGCAGAGAAAGGACAGATGCAGCGCATGGTGAGGATCATCCTCGGCCTCGACGCCGAGCCCGACTCGACGCACGCAGCCGACGCGCTCGCGGTGGCGATCTGCCACGCGCTCGCACCGCCGTTGCTGGAGGCGGCCGGATGATCTCGCGGCTGCGAGGAACGCCCGCGGGGCGGACGGCCGACGGCCTCGTCCTCGATGTCGGCGGCGTCGGCTACCTCGTCGCGGCGACGCCGAGCGCGCTCCGCTCTGCTGATGGTGGCCGGGCCGACAGCGCCGGCGAGATCACCGTCGAGACGTACCTGCACGTGCGCGAGGACGCGCTCCAGCTGTACGGGTTCGCGGACGCGGCCGAGCGACAGCTGTTCCTCCACCTCCTCGGCGTCAGTGGCATCGGTCCGAAAGTCGCGCTCGCAGTCGTGTCGAGCGCGCCGCCCGCCGAGCTCAGCCGCGCGATCGCGCTCGACGACCCGGCCCGCTTCCAGGCGATCCCCGGGATCGGCAAGAAGACGGCCGAGCGCATCGTCCTCGAGCTGAAGGAGAAGCTCGGGAGCGAGGACGTCGTCGCGTTGCCGTCGCTGCCCGGCACGCCGACGTCTGCTCACGTCGTCGCACGCGACGCTCTCGTGGAGCTGGGCTACTCGGTGATCGAGGCCGAGACGGCGCTCGCGCACGTCGATCCAGAGCTTCCCCCCGAAGAGCGCGTGCGCCAGGCGCTCAGGAGCGATGCCGCGTGACCTCCCAGTTCCTGGCACCTGCCCTCCAGGAGGGCGACGAGGAGGTCGAGCAGACGCTGCGCCCGCGGCGTCTCGCGGATTTCGTCGGGCAGGAGCGTACGAAGGAACAGCTCGAGATCGCGCTCGAGGCGGCCAAGGCGCGAGGAGAGGCGCTCGACCACGTCCTCCTCGTCGGCCCGCCCGGTCTCGGCAAGACGACGCTCGCGACGATCATCCGCGAGGAGCTCGGAGTCGGCCTGCGCACGGTCGCCGGCCCCGCGCTCGAGCGGAAGGGGGACATGGCCGCGATCCTCACGAGCCTCGAGGTGCGCGACGTCCTCTTCGTCGACGAGATCCACCGCGTGAACCGCGCGATCGAGGAGATCCTCTACCCGGCGCTCGAGGACTTCCGGCTCGACATCATCGTCGGCCAGGGCGCGGGGGCGAGGACGCTGACGCTCGACCTGCCGCCGTTCACGCTCGTCGGCGCGACCACGCGCACGGGGCTGCTGACGACGCCGCTCCGCGACCGCTTCGGGATGACCTTCCGGCTCGGCTACTACGAGCCCGCGGAGCTCGCCTGGATCGTGCGCCGGTCGGCGGGAATCCTCGGTGTGGAGATCGACGACGCCGCCGCGGACGAGATCGCGGCCCGTGCGCGCGGCACGCCGCGGGTCGCGAACCGCATCCTCCGGCGGGTGCGCGACGTCGCGCAGGTGCGCCACGAAGGCGCCGTCTCGCTCGAGATCGCCCGCGAGGCGCTCGAGCTGCTCGAGGTCGACGAGGTCGGGCTCGAGCGCACCGATCGCGAGCTCCTCTCCGCGATCGCGCACAAGTTCGGCGGCGGCCCGGTCGGGCTCTCGACGCTCGCCGTCTCGCTCGGCGAGGAGGCGGACACGATCGAGGACGTCTACGAGCCGTACCTGCTCCAGCTCGGCTTCCTGCAGCGGACGCCGCGCGGCCGCGTGGTCACCGCCCTCGGCCGCGAGCACATCGGCGCCGCGGCGTCGGCGGACGGCCTCTTCTGACGTGAGCCAGCACATCTGGACTCCGGGGGCCAGTGGCCCGCTCGACGAGCTCGTGGCACGCATCAGCGGCATGGTCCTCGCGTTCGCCGCGGAGCATTCGCTCGAGCAAGCCGAAGTGCGCCTCGAGCTCGCAGACGGCTCGCGCTACCTGCTCGCGGCGGCGACTGCCGAGCCGGGTTTTGGGTTCTTCTCCTTCGTCCCGCACGCGACCGAAGGCGAGGAGCCACGACGCATGGTCGTGCCGATCGGCGCGGTGAAGACGATCGAGATCTCCGCGCCGGACCCAGAGCGGCGGTTCGGCTTCGCGCCGGAAGCGTAGGGGTGAGGCGTGCCTCGCCCTCGTCAGTCGCCCGGTGGCGAGGGAAAGAGCGGGTCGAGCTCGCCCGAGTACCGATCGATGGTCCGCTTCGCCCACACGGCGAAGCAGCAGAGCGATACGAGGAAGAAGAGACCGCCGAGCAAGAGGGATGCCGCCGTGCCGAGGTCGAGCGCCAGCGCGGCGATCCCGGCGGCCGCGCCCGCGACGACTGACTCGATGACGGCGACGACGCCGGGAACCGCAATGAACGCCTGTGTCCACGGTGGCCGCTCGCGCATGGCCATGGACGAGAGCATGATCCCCGCCTCGTCGTCGTATCGGCTTGTGACGAAGTAGGGCTCGAGCTCCGGCGCGTGCTGCAGGTACGCGTTCCGGATTCGGTTCATCCCCTGCATCCAGCACGCATCCTCGAAGTTGACCTGCGAGAGCCGGACGATGGTCACGAGTCCGAGGAAGTACACGACCGGCAGCAGGACGAGCGCGAACGCGAAGAAGCCGGTGCCGAAGTCGGTCGCCTGCGCCACGAGCGCGAGCGCCACGACCGAGGCCCCGAGCGCCGCGACGAAGATCGAGGTCCGGCTCATCGCCTCCGTGTAGACGAGGCTGCGCGCGGCGAGCAGGCTCCAGTGCTCGGTCGTCAGGATCTGGAGCGCGTGTGGCCCGAGCTCGCCCGTCGGCGGTCCGACGTGGGTCGGGGCGACACGGGAGGCGGAGTCGGGCTCGAACGCCACGGTCCAGCGAGTCTACGACGCTCGCCGACTGCCGCCCGCGAACGATGCGCCCCAGTACGCTCGACTGCGAGCCGATGCGCCAGCTCATCGTCCAGGAGTTCGTGACCGTCGACGGCTTCGCCGCCGGGCCGGACGGAGAGGTCGACTTCATCACCGAGGGGTCCGACGCCGATCCCACCTCCGGCGCGCTCGTCGACGATCAGCTCGCCCTCCTCGAGACGATCGACACCATCCTCCTGGGCGCGGTCACGTACCGGATGTTCTCGTCGTACTGGCCCGAGCAGACCGTCGAGACGCAGGGCATCGCGGATGCGTTGAACAGCACCCCCAAGGTCGTCTTCTCGCAAACGCTCGAGCAGGCGCCCTGGGGAGAGTGGGAGGAGGCGAGGGTGGTGGCGGGCAGCGCGAGCGACGAGATCCGGAGGCTGAAGGACGAGGCCGGCAAGGACATGATCCTGTGGGGCAGCCTCTCGCTTGCGGACTCGCTCATGCGAGACGGGCTCGTCGACGAGTACCGGCTCTGGATCTGCCCTGTCGTCCTGGGGCGCGGGAAGCGGCTCTTCGAGGACGCCGACAAGCAGCGTCTGATGGCGGTCGAGACGAAGACCTACGACGACGTCGTCGCGGTTCGGTATCGGGCGACCGGCTAGTCCGTCAACTCGCGCAGCTGGCCCTCGAGCACGCCGACGAGCTCGAGGTCGGGCGTCTCCCGCAAGAGCCCGCTGACCGCGACCGCAAGCGCTCGGACCAGCACCTCACGCTCCAGCGAGCGAACCAGGGCACCATCGAAGCCTTCGCGAACGTCGTCGGGAAGCTGGTCGAACCCCTTCCCATAGCCCGTCGGCAGGTCGCGACGCAGACACGCCAGCGTGAGCGCGTGGTCGCGGACGCAGCTGACGCAGTACTCCGCGTGCCACCACTGCCCGCGGGCGATTGCGACCTTGGCGTGACGCGCGTACAGAACGGCCCAGCCGAAGAGCGTCTCGGCCGTGGGAGCCGGAGCCAGGTCGACGCTGTGCGCGCCGAAGAGCACGCTGAACGCGGGGCCTGTCTGCCGAACGGTCTCGGGCGCGAACGAGAGATCGACCTGCAACCAGTCTTCGAGCAGGAACACGCGATAGAGGAGGTCGCCGCGGGAGAGGTCGAGCAGCGGCACGGCAGCGAATGCCTCGGCCAGCTCACGAGTCCAGTCACCCAGAACCTCGGTCACGGACGACCCGGCGGCGACACCGAAGGTGAGATCGAGATCCGACCAGCGGTCTCCGTCCCCTTGCGCGAGTGAGCCTATGGTCGCGGCGGCGACGACTCGCCGGTCCGTCTCCGCGAGCCCGAGCACGTGCTCGCGGACGCGCTCGCGGTTCGCTTCGGCGGCCAAGGGGTCGGGCTTCAGCCGCGGTATTGCAGCTCGCGCCAGGAGGGAACGGGGGCGAGCTCGAGGAGCGTGCGCCCGCCCTCGGGCTCCGCGTAGCCGAAGTCGCCGGTGTCGTCCTCCCACGAGATGTCGAGGAGGCCCTCCTTTACCCGGTGGTCGAGCCAGGCCCCGCGGAAGACGAGCTTGCGGAGCCAGTACACGAGGGACTCGTTGTCCACGAGCGCGAGCCGCTCCCAGTGACGGACGAGGTAGAGGCCGAGCCCGCTCCGAGGATCGACGATGCGCCCGTCGGCGACGAGCTCGACAAGGTCGCCCGTCTCGTCGATGTCGAGGTCGTTCGACTCGATGAGCCCGAGCTTCACCGCCGCGCTCGTCACGCGCTCCTCGAAGTCGTCCGCGTTGAATTCGAACCGGTGGCCGAGGAACTCGACCACGAAGTCGTCGCCCGAGCGGTAGTTCGCCGCAAGCATCCGTCTCAGCGTAACTACGCTTGCCGACGTGGGAAGTCGCCGGATGTGGCTCGTCATGGCCGTCGTCGTGCTCGCGATCTGGCTCGTCGGCGCGGCCGTGACGAAGTACTCGCTTGAGCAGATGGCGTACTACACGCCGATCGCCGTGCTCGTGGTCGGAGCGACCCTCGGGCTCGTGCTGCTCTGGGTCAAGGTCGTGCTCGACTCGCTTCGCCGCCGCCGCGGCGAGCACTAGCGAGGCCTGGGAGTTGAAGAATCGTTCCAAGTCGTCGTCGGCGAGCTCGCGAGTCGTCCACGGCTTCGTGTCGAGACCAGCGTTCATGCGGTAGTCACGCTCCACGGGGCAGGGAGGCCGTCCGGCCGGCTCCTTACCGTCAACCGCGTGTGGACGATCGCGCCCAACGACGCGGCTGCTGCCGACGCGCTCGTCCGTGAGCTCGGGCTGAGTGAGGTCGTCGCCTCGGTCCTGGTCCGGCGCGGGTACGACGACCCGCAGGCCGCGCGCCGCTTCGTGGAAGCGGAGCTGCCGGGGCACGACCCCTTCCTGCTCGGTGACATGGCCGTGGCGGTCGAGCGCATCCGGTCGGCGGTCGAGGCCGGAACGCGGATCTGCGTGCACGGCGACTACGACGTGGACGGCATCTGCGCGACCGCGCTCGCAGTCCTGCTTCTGCAAGAGCTCGGCGCAGATGCCGCGTGGCATCTTCCGAGCCGCTTCGAGGAGGGCTACGGCGTCTCGAGCGACACGCTCGCGAAGCTGGCCGACGACGGGGTCGGCCTCGTGCTCACGGTCGACTGCGGGATCACAGCGGTCGCCGAGGTCGCCGAGGCAAATGCCCGCGGTCTCGAGGTCGTCGTCACCGACCACCACCGGCCGGGCGACGAGCTCCCGGACTGCCCGATCGTCGCGACGCGACCCTCGCCGTATCCGTTTCCCGAGCTCTGCGGCACCGGCGTCGTCTACAAGCTCGGCGAGGCGCTCCTCGGCGCCGACCACCCGGCGCTGCGCAAGAGCCTCGACCTCGTCGCGCTCGCGACCATCGCCGACGTCGTCCCGCTCGTGGACGAGAACCGCGGCCTCGCCGCCGCGGGCCTCCGTGCGCTCGCCTGCACGCGCCGGCCCGGTCTGCAGGCGCTCATGCGCAGCGCGCATGTCGACCCGGCCGCGGTCGACTCGGGCTCGGTCGGCTTCCGGCTCGGCGCCGCGGATCAACGCCGCCGGCCGGCTGGGACGACCCGACGTCGCGCTCGAGCTGATGCTCACCGAGGACGCCGCCGAGGCACAGCGGCTGGCGCAGACGCTCGAGGAGCTGAATCGCGACCGCCAGGCGGTCGAAGACAGGATCCTGCGCGAGGCGATCGCGGCGGTCGAGGCGCTCCCCGAGCGGGAGCGCCGCCGTCGCGGCTACGTGCTCGCCAGCGAGGACTGGCACGTGGGCGTCATCGGCATCGTCGCCTCGCGGCTCGCCGAGCGCTTCCATCGTCCGATCGTCCTCGTTACCGGCTCGGAGGACGTCTGGCGAGGCTCCGGCCGCTCGATCTCGGGCTTCGACCTGCACGGGGCGCTCGCGGCGTGCTCGGAGCACCTCTTGCGCTTCGGCGGGCACCGCGCGGCCGCCGGGCTGTCGATCGACCCGGCGTGCATCCCGGCGTTCGCAGAGGCGTTCGCCGCGCATGCAGACGAGACGCTCGAGGAGGCCGACCTGCATCCGGTCACCGCCGTCGACGCTGTGGTGTCGGCCGAGGACCTCACGCTCGCGCTCGCGGAGGAGCTCGGGACACTGGCGCCTTTTGGGCTCGGCAATCCCGAGGTCACGCTGCTCGTTCCCGGGACGCAACCAGTCGCGCCGGCGACCGTCGGCGACGGGAAGCACCTGCGGTTCCGCGTGCGCCAGAACGGACGCGACGCGGGGTCGGCGATCGCCTTCGGCCAGGGGTCACAGCTCGACCGGCTGCGCGCGGACGGCCTCTTCGACATCGCCTGCCGGCTCCAGGAGAACCGCTGGAACGGGACCGTCGCGCCGCAGCTCGTCGTGCGGCGGCTCTTCGACACGCCCGACGGCTACGAGGGACTGCGGACGCGCCTCGCCGAGCTCTGGCGCGCGGGCGAAGGCTCGTGGACGCAAGAAGCCCGCGTCATCTTCACCGAGCTCGGGCTGGGGGAGACCAACGGCCGCCGCCGCCAGCTGCTCGAGTCGGAGACGTTCAGAGCCCTTCTCGCACAGGAGACGGAGGTGTTGCCGCGGGCGGCTTGAGTCAGTCCGACTACGCGAGGGGGGCCAAGGCGTCGCGCATCGCGACCGCGAGCCGCCGCGCGAGACGGCGCCGCATCCAACGTCGTACAGAGAGCATCATCGCGCGGAGTTCGCCGCGTAACGTCCTCTTCCTCGCGCCGAAACCGGGGCTGAAAGGGCCTCGCAGTACACTGAGCCGATGAGCGTTGTCGACGCCAAACGCCATCACGAGCACCTTGTCGACGAGCTGATCGCCGAGGTCGAGGCGTACAACCCGGACGTCGACAAGGACCTCCTGCGCCGAGCGTTCGAGCTCGCCGAGCGTGCTCACGCGGGACAGACGCGGAGGTCGGGCGAGGCGTTCATCCACCATCCGCTCGAGGTCGCGCGCATCTGTGCGGGGCTCCACCTGGACGAGCAGACGATCGCGGCTGCGCTCTTGCACGACGTCGTCGAGGACACCGGAGCCGAGCTCGAGGAGATCCGTACCGAGTTCGGCGACGAGATCGCGCAGCTCGTCGACGGCGTCACGAAGCTGACGAGAATCTCGTTCCAGAGCCGCGAGCAGGCCGAGGCGGAGAACTACCGGAAGATGATCGTCGCGATGGCGCAGGACGTGCGCGTCATCCTCGTCAAGCTCGCCGACCGCCTGCACAACATGCGGGCGATCGAGTACCAGACGAAGCAGAAGCAGGCCCAGAAGGCGCGCGAGACGCTCGAGGTGTACGCCCCGCTCGCGCACCGGCTCGGGATCCACGCGCTCAAGTGGGAGCTCGAGGACCTCGCCTTCCAGACGCTCCATCCGCGCAAGTACGCGGAGATCAAGGCCATGGTCGCCGACCAGCGCGCGGTGCGCGACGCGCAGGCCGACATGGCCGCCGGGATCCTCGGCGCCGAGCTGCAGAATGCCGACGTCCCGGCCGAGATCGCCGCGCGCGCGAAGCACTTCTACTCGATCTACGACAAGATGGCCAAGCGCGGTCGCGAGTTCAACGAGATCTACGACCTGACCGCGATGCGCGTCATCTGCGAGCGGAGCGGGGAGGAGGGGACGCGTGACTGCTACGCGGCCCTCGGCCTCGTGCACTCGCTCTGGAAGCCGATGCCGGGCCGCTTCAAGGACATGATCGCGATGCCCAAGCTGAACCGGTACCGGTCGCTGCACACGACCGTCATCGGGCCCGAGGGACGGCCGCTCGAGATCCAGGTCCGCACGCGCGCGATGCACGAGGAGGCGGAGTACGGCGTGGCCGCACACTGGCTGTACAAGCGCGGGCGCGACGCGAAGGCGGACGACGAGTGGCTCGCGTGGGTGAAGTCGCTCATGGACTCGCAGCAGGACGAACAGGATCCGAGCGAGTACATGCGCAACCTCCGCACCGACCTCTTCTCGGACGAGGTGTACGTCTTCACGCCGAAGGGCGAAGTCAAGGTGCTGCCCTCGGGCGCGACGCCGATCGACTTCGCGTACGCCGTCCACACGGATGTCGGCCACCGAACGGTCGGGGCGAAGGTGAACGGGCGCATCGTCCCGCTCCACTACCGGCTGACGAACGGCGAGTTCGTCGAGATCCTCACCTCGAAGTCGGGCCGCGGCCCGTCGCGCGACTGGCTCACGCTCGCCCGCTCCTCGCGCGCCCGCAACAAGATCCGGCAGTGGTTCCAACGCGAGACGCGCGGGGAGACCGAGGCCAAGGGCCGCGAGCTCCTCGACCAGGCGCTGAAGGCCCAGAAGCTCCCCTACCGCAAGCTCCAGGGCTCGTCCGTCCTCGCGCAGGTGATCCGCGAGACCGGCTTCAAGAAGGCCGAGGACTTCTACGTCGCGCTCGGCGCGGGAAAGCTGCAGCCGGGCCAGATCGTCAACAAGGTGATCCAGCGCCTGAAGACCGACGAGGTCGCGGCCGAGCCTCTCGTCACGCAAAAGCCGGCGCGCGCGAAGACGGCGGTCTCGAGCGACAAGCTCGGGATCACCGTCCCGGGAGTCGAGGACGTCCTCGTGCGCCTAGCGAGGTGCTGCACACCCGTTCCCGGCGACCCGGTCGTCGGCTACATCTCGCTCGGACGCGGCATCACCGTCCATCGCGAGGACTGCCCGAACGTCAAGGCGCTGCTGCGCCAGCCCGAGCGCTTCACGACCGTCGAGTGGGAAGGCGGCGCCTCCGCCGGCTTCCTCGTTCAGATCTCGGTCGACGCGTGGGATCGTGCTCGGCTGCTCGAGGACGTCGCGCGCACGTTCGCCGAGCACGGCGCGAACATCGTCTCCTACGGAGGCGTCGTCGAGGACGGGATGGCGCGCAACTGGTACACGGCCGAGGTCGGCGAGGTGAAGGAGCTCCGCTCGCTCCTCTCCGCGCTGCGAAACCTCGACGCGGTGTTCGACGCGTACCGCGTGACGCCGTCGTAACGATCTGGGGTCAGGCTCCAGCCTGACCTCGGCGTGAGGTCTCGGTCAGGCCGAAGCCTGACCCCAGCCCGGAAGCTTGCGGACCTCTACGAGGTCGGGGTCCTCGTTCGCGTGCTCCGCCCACTCCGGCTTCTGCTCGAGCGCTCGCTTCACGTGCTCGAGTGCGTCTTCGAGCCGGCCCGCGAGCGCCTCGGCGCAGCCGAGGTCGTAGAGGAGGGACGGGTTGTCCGGGTACAACTCGAGACCGGAGGCGATTTCAGCGGCCATCGCCTCGTAGTCGCCGGACGGCCGATGTCGTTCCGCCGCGAACGCCCACTCCCACGCCGTCACGTCGTACGCCGCGTCGCGCGGCCCGCCCACGGCGAGCACTGCCGTATCAGGCTCCTCCGCGCGGGCGTGCCGCTTCACCGCCGGGTCGCGAATGAAGACCGCGGTCCCGGCCGGCGCGTCCAGCGCCTCCCCGTCGAGCGTGAACGTCGCACGACCCGAGAGGACGATGTAGACCTCCTCGTGGCCGTAGGTCCGCTCCGTGTGCTCCTCGACGACGTCGTCGCCCGCATTGGGCGCGACGTACGCGTTCATCCCGAACGCACCGATGTCGAGCGTCCGGCGCACCGGCCGCCAGAGCAGCGTGCCACCGACGACCGAGATCGGTTCGATCTCGTCGAGCTTGACGCTCTGCCAGCCTTCGGCCACGCGTCCGACTCTACCCACGGACGCGCCGAAGGCCGCCGGTGGCGGCCTTCGGGAGGAGTCTCGTCTCGTGTCGCGCCAGGCTCCAACGGCGGCCGAAGAAGGCCTAAGAAGGTGCCTGAGGAGGCTGGGTGCCGAGCGTGACCTCGGTCGTCTCGCGGTCGCCGCCGCGCAGCACCGTGATCGAGATCTCGTCGCCCGGCTGCTTCGCGTTGATAAGGCTCTGAACCTCGGCCTCGGTCGAGACCTCGACTCCGTCGATCTCGACGATGACATCGCCGCCCGTCGGGAGCTGCTGACCGGCCACGGTCTCGCTTCCGGTCGCGGGGCGCAGCTCGGCCTTCTCCGCGGGCGTATCCGACTCGACGTTGGTGATGGCGACGCCATCCTCGACGGCGCGGAGGCCCACGCCGAGGTACGCGTGCTTCACCTCGCCGGTCTCGATGAGCTGGCTCACGATCGAGCGCACGGTGTTCGAGGGGATCGCGAAGCCGACGCCGTCCGAGCCACCGCCGTCGCTCTCGATCTGGGCGTTGACGCCGATGACGCGGCCGCTCGAGTCGAGGAGCGGGCCGCCCGAGTTTCCGTGGTTGATGGCGGCGTCGGTCTGGATCGAGTCGTTGATCGTAAAGCCGTTCGGCGCGGTCATCTGGCGGTGCAGGGCGCTCACGATGCCGCTGGTGATCGTGCCTTCGAGCCCGAACGGGCTTCCGAGCGCGACCACCGGGTGGCCGACCAGGACGGCGCTCGAGTCACCGAGCCGCGCCGGCTCGAACACCGACTCGGGCGCGTCGACCTTGATGACCGCGAGATCTGTCGAGCGATCCGTGCCCACGAGCTCCGCCGGATAGATCGCACCGCTCGCGAAGCGGACGTTGATCTCGTCCGCCCCCTCCACCACATGCTGGTTCGTGATGACGTGACCCTCTGCGTCGTAGACGAAGCCGGAGCCCTGTGCCGCCTGCCCGCCGGCGAACGACGTGGTCGCGATCTCGACGACGCCGCGGTGGACGCGCTCGTAGATCGTCGCGGCGGGGAGACCCTCGCCGGCCGCCGCCGCCGTCGTGTCGGAGCCGGAGACGGTCACCTCGCGGACGACGGTCGACGGCTCGTCGAGCGCGGCGTACGTAGCGATCCCGGCGCCCGCGCCGAGACCGAGAGCGGCCACCAGACCGGCGAGGACGAAGGGTGTGCGGGAGGAGCTCTGAGTCACGACCAAATTCCTTTCGGTGGGTTGTACCCGACTGATGGCACCTGCGGACGCTAAGGCCGCGCTGAGACGCGCCTAAGAAGTCGCTAAGACTCCCGCGGGTTCCGGGTGCGAGGACGCACAATGCTGCGATGGACATTCTGGTCGTCGACGACGAACGCCCGGTCCGCGACTCGCTCCGCCGTGCTCTCGAGCTCGAGGGGTACCGCGTCGAGCTCGCGGAGGACGGCGAGCAGGCGCTCGAGCGCCTCGATCTCGAGCCGCCGCCGGACGCGGTCATTCTCGACGTCCTCATGCCCGGCGCCGACGGGCTCGAGGTCTGCCGCCGGCTTCGCGCCTCGGGGATGCGTGTTCCCGTCCTGATGCTGACCGCCCGCGCGGAGATCGACAGTCGCGTCGCCGGTCTCGACGCGGGCGCCGACGACTACCTGCCGAAGCCCTTCGCGCTCGCCGAGCTGCTTGCGCGTCTGCGCGCCCTCCTTCGGCGGCTCGGGAGCGGCGACGGAGAGGGCGAAGTCGAGGGCGGGGACGTCCTCCGCTTCGGCGACCTCGAGCTCGATCCAGGGACGCGCGAGGTGCACCGCGCGGGCCACCCCATCGAGCTCACGCGCACGGAGTTCTCGCTGCTCGAGCTTTTCCTACGCAACCCGCGCCAGGTGCTCACGCGCTCGATCATCTTCGAGCGCGTCTGGGGCTACGACTTCGGGCCGTCGTCGAACTCGCTCGACGTGTACATCGGGTACCTCCGGCGCAAGACCGAGGCGGGAGGAAGCAGCCGCCTCATCCACACGGTTCGCGGCGTCGGCTACGCGCTGCGTGAATAGCTGGGCGAGTAGATGGGCACCTTCAGCAACCTGAGCTTCCGCACGCGGATCGCGATCGCCGCCTCGGGCGCGGTCGCCCTCGCGGTCGTCCTCGCGTCGATCATCGTCTTCTTCCTCGTGCGCGGCGAGCTGCGCACGCAGCTGGACGAGAGCCTCGAGGCGCGCGCGATCGCTGCTCCTGCGGGAAGGGATCGACCTGGCCCCTGGGCGGGACGGCCGGGAGTACATCGTTCCCCGACCGGAGTTCGGCGAGCCCAATACGGTCGTGCAGCTCGCACGTGGAGACGGGGCGCCGGTACGCAGCCCTCTGGAACCCGTGGAGCTTCCGATCAGCCAGGACGTGACCGAGATGGCTCGACGCCTGGAGCCGCAGTCCAGGTACTACGACACCGAAGTCCAGGACGTCCACGTGCGCGTTCTCGCCGTCAGTGGCTTCGACCCACCGGGGTACGCCCTCCAGGTCGCACGGCCCCTGACCGAGGTCGACGACGCGCTCGCGCGGCTGCGGCTCGTGCTGCTGCTGGTTGCGCTGACCGGGATCGCGGCCGCGGGTGCACTCGGGCTGGTCGTCGCGCGGACCGCGCTGGCGCCGGTCCGGCGGCTGACGCAGACGGCAGAGACCGTCACGGAGACCGGCGATCTCTCGCAACGGATCGAGGTCGAGGGCCGTGACGAGCTCAGCCGCCTTGCGACGAGCTTCAACACGATGCTCGCGGCGCTCGAGGAGTCTGCGCGCGCGCAGCGCCAGCTCGTGGCCGACGCGTCGCACGAGCTGCGGACGCCGCTGACGAGCCTGCGCACGAACATCGAGGTGCTCGCGGGCGACCACACGCTGCCCGAGGAGGAGCGGGAGCGGCTGCTCTCGGACGTCGTCGAGCAGCTCGAAGAGATGACGACGCTGATCGCCGAGCTGATCGAGCTCGCGCGGGCGGAGCAGCAGGCCGCGGAGCCGGAGGACGTGCGTCTCGACCTGCTCACGGCAGACGTGCTCGAGCGCGTGCGCAGGAACCATCCCGGGGTCGTGTTCCGCACGACGCTCGAGGAGACCTTCGTCCACGGCGTGCCGGCGACGATCGAGCGCGCGATCGGCAACCTGCTCGACAACGCCGCGAAGTGGAGCCCAGTGGGCGGGGAGGTCGAGGTCGACGTTCGCGAAGGACGCGTGGAGGTCCGGGACCACGGGCCGGGCATCGCGGACGAGGACCTCCCGTACGTCTTCGACCGCTTCTACCGCGCTCGGTCCGCGCGCGGGATGCCCGGCTCCGGGCTCGGGCTCGCGATCGTCCGGCAGGTCGCCGAGTCGAACGGGGGCGAGGTCGTCGCCGAGCACGCGGAAGGAGGCGGCACGCGCATGATCCTGCGCTTCGGCCGCACGCAGTCGCGGGTTGCCGTCGGCGCCAGCCCCATCGGCGACCTCGAGGACTCGATCGGCGAACCGGTTTCTTAGCCGCTTCTTAGCCGGCTCGGGAAGTTCTTAGCCGGCGTTCATGCAGTTCTCAGCGCACGTTGGTCCGCTTCTTCGCGTCGCGACTCGAACGAGGGATTTGCCCGTTCGAGGAGTGGGGTACCTCGTTCGAGGGATTGCATCCCTCGTTCGCGCGACAACGATGAGATCTGGGGAGAGGGAAGGGGGCCGCGCGCCTCGCCTCCTCGCGGGGGCGGGCGCGCGGCAGGCTTTCGACCGCTTCCTTCCCCGCGCATGAACGGGATCCGCGAGTGCGGATCCCGTTGACGCGGTTCCGCGCGCCTACGGCTGCCAGCGCTCGCCGCCGGTGTCCCAGCCGATGAGCACGTGCGCCGACACGAGATCCGCGACGCGGGCGAGCAGCGAGGCGTCCGCATCCCCGTCGACGCGTAGCTCGCCGATCTGGGAGCCCTGGTACGTGACCGGCACGCTCGTCCGTCTCGCGACGTCGGGGTCGCCGGCGTGCGGCCCGGAGACGAGCTCGCCCTCCTCGAGAAACGCGACTTCTGCGTACGAGATCCCCGGCTCGTCCACGAGCACGGCGACGGCCGCGCGGAGCACGTCGTCGGCTTCGGCGCCGTCCTCGAGGATGCGCTGCAGCGCTTCGAGTGCTCGCTCGCTCATTCCTCGAGATCCGGGCGCTCGAAGGCCCGAACCGTCTCGCGCACCTCGTCCGGGATCGGGACCGGCTTGCGCTCGTCCAGGTCGACGAGCACGACCGTCAGCTCGGCCGTGACCATCAGCACGTCGTCGGGGAGGCGATACGCGGCGCATTCGTAGGTCATGCTCGTGCGGCCGATCCGCTTCACGCGGACGAACGCCTCGATGAGGTCGTCGAAACGGGCTGGCGCGTGGTACTCGACGTGGAGCGCGCGCATGACGAGATCGCCGCCGGCCTCCGTGAACGGCGCGTTCAGGAGGTGGCGGTGGTACTCGGTGCGCGCGTGGTCGAAGTAGGGGAGGTAGCGCCCGTAGTAGACGATCCCCTGCGCGTCCGTGTCCGAGAACCAGACCCGCGCGAGCGCGGAGTACTTGAACGGCGGCCGCCGGTCGGTGAGGCGTCCGAGCTCGAGCGTGTCGTCCACTTATTTGATCCTACGAGCGAACCAGCTCGAGCACCTCGTCGCGCTTGCGCTCCATGAGCTCGCGGGACAGGGCCTCGAGGTTGAGGCGCAACAGGGGCTCCGTGTTGGACGGGCGGACGTTGAAGTGCCAGTCGTCGAAGTCCACCGAGATCCCGTCCAGGTGCGAGATGCGACCGCCCTCGGCGGAGTAGCGCTCCTTCAGCTCCTGGAGCTTCAGCGGGACGTCGGCGACGGGAGTGTTGATCTCGCCCGTGAGGAAGAAGCGGCTGCGGAACGGCTCCAGAAGCTCGGACAGCTTGCGACCCGTGCGGGAGAGGATCTCCAGCACGACGAGGAACGGCACCACGCCCGAGTCGGCCTGCGAGAAGTCGCGGAAGTAGTAGTGCGCCGAGACCTCGCCCGCGAACGCCGCGTCCTCCTTCCGCATGCGCTGCTTGATGAACGCGTGGCCGACCCGGTTCACGAGTGGCGTCCCGCCCGCCTGCTCGATCGCCTCCGGGACCGCCCAGCTCGCCCGCACGTCGTAGATCACCTTCGCGCCGGGATCCTTCTCGAGCATGGCGGCCGCAAGAAGGGCGGTGGCGAAGTCCCCGGGGACGAACTCGCCCGTGTCGTCGACGAAGAAGCAGCGGTCGGCGTCCCCGTCGAAGGCGACTCCGAGGTCGGCGCTCTCGGCGCGGGTCTTCTCGATGACGAACGCACGATTTTCGGGGAGAAGCGGGTTCGGCTCGTGGTTCGGGAACGCCCCGTCCGGCTCGAAGAAGCAGCGGACGACGTCGAGCTGCGGGATGCGCTCGAGGACGGGAGGCAGCATCACGGCGGCCATCCCGTTCGCGGCGTCGATCACGACCCGCAGCGGGCGGATCGCGGCGACCTCGACGAAGGACAGCACCTTGTCGACGAACCCGGGCCAGACGTCTTCGTCGCGGACGGACCCGCGCTTCTCGACGGGGCCGAAGCCGGCCTCCGCGCGGGAGCGGATCTCCTGGAGGCCGGAGTCGCCGCCGACCGGTAGCGCCCCGCGGCGCACGATCTTCAGTCCCGTGTAGCCGCTCGGGTTGTGCGAAGCGGTGACGCAGATCCCGCCGTCGAGCGAGAGCTCGCCGACGGCGAAGTAGACCATCTCAGTGCCCACGAGCCCGAGGTCGAGAACGTCCGCGCCGCCGTCCGCCGCGCCCTCGATCGCCGCAGAGGCCATCGACGGCGACGAGAGCCGCACGTCGCGCCCGATCGCGACCGTCCGCGGCTCGAAGTGCTCGACGTACGCCCGCCCGATGCGATACGCGCCGTCCTCGTCCAGCTCGCTCGGGTACAGCCCGCGGACGTCGTAGGCCTTGAAGACTGCCGGGTCGAGCACAGGCTGGATGCTAGATGGACATCAGCGGCCGCGAAGCGGACGCCTTTAGGGATTTTCGCGCGACTGGAATCCGCGGGAGCGGATTACGGTCTTGCGCACAAGCGGGGATGAACGGCGCCCCCGCTCGCGTTCATACACTTCACGTATGGAGCGCGGCCTCAGCATGGAGCGAAAGCTCGCAACAGTCCTGTTCGTCGACATCGTGAACTCGACGAGCCTCGTCACCGGAACCGACCCGGAGGTCGTCCGGCGCCGCGTCAACCGGTTCTTCGAGACCGTGTCGCACTGTGTGACGATCCACGGCGGGATCGTCGAGAAGTTCGCGGGCGACGCCGTCCTCGCCGCCTTCGGCGTCCCGCAGGCCCACGAGGACGACGCGGAGCGGGCAACGCGTGCGGCACTTGCGATGCGGCAGGCCGTGGACGAGCTCGGACTGGAAGCGCGCATCGGGATCGAAGCGGGCGAGCTCGTCGTCGAGGACGCGGAGTCCACCTTCGTCACGGGCGAGGCCGTCAACCACGCGGCGCGGCTCCAGCAGGCGGCCCGGCCGGGAGAGATCCTCGTCGGCCCGACCGCGTACCGCCTCGCCGCCGGAAGCCTCGTCGTGGAGGACGCGGGCCCGCTCGAGCTCAAGGGGCTCGACGGCCCGCTCCGCGCGTGGCGCGTCATGGAGGCTCTCGACCGGCCCGTGCGGCCGGCCGGCCCCCGAGCGCCCTTGGTCGGCCGAGAAACGGAGCTCGAGCTCCTCGCCAACACCTTCGCCCGCACCGTGCGCGACGAGCGCGCGCACCTGTTCACCGTCTTCGGCGAGCCCGGAGTCGGGAAGAGCCGCCTCACGCGCGAGTTCGTGGACGGGCTCGAGCGCGCGAGCGTCCTCTCCGGCCGCTGCCTGCCGTACGGCGAGAGCGTCACGTACTGGCCGTTCGCCGAGATGATCAAGGCCGCCGCCGGGATCTCCGACGACGATCCCTTCGAGGAGGCGTTCGAGAAGCTCAAGGAGTGCTGCGCCGACGAGGTCGCGGACGTGCTCGGGCTCGCGGCGGGGATGCTCGAGGCGCTCGAGGGCGAGCGCAGCCAGCAGGAGATCGCCTGGGCAGCGCGCGAGATCATGCAGAGCCTCGCCGACGTCCAGCCGCTCGTCCTGTACTTCGAGGACATCCACTGGGCGGAGGAGCCGCTGCTCGACCTGATCGAGCACCTCGCGGACTGGGTCCGCGCGCCGCTCCTGATCGTCTGCCTCGCGCGTCCCGAGCTCCTCGACTCGCGCCCGGGATGGGGCGGAGGGCGCGTGCGCTCGACGGCGATCGAGCTCGAGCCTCTCTCCGTCGAGGAGACCGAGCTGCTCGTCGAGAAGCTCGTCGCCCAGCTTGCGGGCTCGTCCGGCGAGCTGCCGCCGGCGCTTCCGCAGGAGCTCCTGGAGCGGGCGGAGGGGAACCCGCTCTTCGTCGAGGAGACGATCCGCATGCTCGTCGAGGGCGGCTCGAATGGCGGCTCGGATCGCGTCCCGGACACGCTTCAGGCCTTGATCGCGGCCCGCATCGACCACCTGCCTTCCGCGGGGAAGACCGTGCTCCAGCGCGCGTCGGTCGTCGGCAGGGTGTTCTGGAAGGGCGCGATCGAGCACCTCTCCCCCGACGTCGAGGACATCGACGCGCTCCTCGACGACTTGCTCCTGCGCGAGTTCCTGCTGCGCGAGCCGCGGTCGTCGATCTCGGGCGAGACCGCGTACCGCTTCAAGCACCTGCTGATCCGTGAGGTTGCGTACGCCGGCCTCGCGAAGCACTCTCGCGCGCAGCATCACGCCCGCTTCGCGGAATGGCTCGCGGAGCGGACGGGCGACGAGCTCGTGGAGATCCGTGCGTACCACCTCGACCAGGCGGTCGAGTTCCTCGTCGAGCTCGACGGCTCACCGCCCGAGGCGCTCGCGGAGGAGGCGGGAGCGGCTCTCGTCAAGGCGGCGAAGCGGGCGATCGCCCGCGAGGCGTACACCACCGCGCGCCGGCTCGGGCTGCGCGCGATCGAGCTTCGGCCGACGCTAGGGGCGCGCTACGTCGCTGCCCGCGCCGCCTGGCGCCTGCAGGACTGGGCGGCCGTCCAGGTGGAGATGGTCAAGGTCCGCGACCAGGCCCACGAGCAGGGTGAGCGCGTGCTCGAGGCGCTCGCGCTGACCGCGCTCGGCGAGGCGATGCTCAAGCGGAGCGCGGACACCGCGAAGGCAAGGGATCTCGTAGACGAGGCGCTCGAGCTGCTCGTCGGCCAGGACGACCCCGTAGCGCACTTCGACGCGCTCGCGGTGCGGGCGACGATCGCCGGCTGGACGAGCGAGATGGACGACTTCGTGCTGTACATGGAGCGGGCCTACGCGCTCGGGCTCGACGCGAAGCGGAAGGATCTCCAGACGATCGCGGCTCAGGCGCTGGCGCAGACGCACATCGTGCGGCTCGAGCTCGACGAGGCAGAGCTCCTGCTCGCGCGCGCGCTCGAGCTCGCCGGTGAGAGCGGCAGCGTCCGCGCACGCGTGGGCGCCACCGTCTCGTACGCCTGGTTCCTGACCCTCAAGGGCGAGCTCGACGCCGCCGAGACGCTCCTCGAGGAGGTGCGGACGACCTCCGGTGAGCTCGGCGTCGAGCCCGCGGTCGTCGTCGCGCTCGCGAAGCTCGGCTGGATCGCCCGCCGCCGAGGCGACCTCAAGCGCGCGGAGAAGCTGCTGCGTGAGGCGCTCAAGATCACGGCGGGGCGCGGCGACCTCGGCCTGCTGCCGGACATGCAGGCGGCGCTTGCGGAGATCCTCGCCGACGTCGGCAAGGTCGACGAGGCAGAGCGCCTCGCCCTCGAGGCGAACGCCGGCGCGGGCATCGAGGACCTGAGCTGCCGCGTCTCCGTGGCGATGGCGCTCGGTGCGGTCCGAGAGGCGCAGGACCGCGACGGCGAAGCCGAGGAGAACTACCGGTCGGCGCTCTCCCTCGCGGGGGAGCGCGGCTACAAGGTCCTCGAGATCGAGCCGCTCGAGCGGTTCGTCAAGTTCCTCCGCGATCGCGGCCGGGAGAACGAGGCGGTCGTCTACGAGGTACGGCTCGCCGAGCTCTCGCCGCCGCCCTCGAGCACTGCCCGGATCGCCTGACTCGACGCCTCGTCCGGAGACTCCGAGATCACCGTCGCGGGCCGGTCGAAGCGCGTGAGGGCCTCCGCGAGCGGCTCCGCGCGCAGCGTGCCCTCGCCGTAGGGCAGGTGCTTCGTCTCGTTGCGGTTCGCGAAGGCGATGTCGGAGAAATGGATGTGGAACGGCGCGCCGGGCTCGAGGACGTCGTCGGCGTCGGCGAGCGCGGCCGAGAACAGCGCCGTGTCCACGAACGCGCCGTCGCTGGTCGCGTGCATGTGTGCGAAGTCGAGCACCGGGCGCACCCACTCCGTGCGCCGTGAGATCTCGAGGACGTCCTCGAGCGACCCGAGGTCGCGGACGCGGCCCATCACCTCGACGCCGAAGGGGACGGCGCGTTCCTTCTGCTCGAGGCGCGCGCGCAGCGTCCCGAGCTGCTCGACGACCGCGGCGAGCGCGTCCTCGCGGCTCCGCTCGAGCAGGAACCCGGGATGGAAGACGACCACCTCGGCGCCGCTCGCCGCCGCGATGCCGGCACTCCGGTCGAGCGCGCCGACCGCGGACGAGAACTTGCGTCCGCTCGCCTCGACATGGCCCATGAAGCCGAAGAGCGGCGCGTGCACGGAGAGCGCGACGTCCGCGTCACGGGCGAGCTCCCCGAGGCGCTCGGCGAACGGGTAGTCCATCCAGAACCCGCTCTCGAAGTCGATCTCGCAGGCTGAGTAGCCGCGCTCGAGGACGAGCTCGATCGCCGCCTCGGGCGACTCCCGGGACGGGAGCCTCGCGGGGCCGACGCGGATCCGGGACGCCACCCAGCCATCGTAGAGCGCGATGTGATTGGCTCCCAGCGTGAAGGCGACGATGCTCCTCGCGGACTACGCGGTCGTCTCGGACGGGAAGCTCACGATCGTGGGCGGCGGCTGGTCGCAGACGGGACCGGAGCTGTCGTCGTTCGGCATCGGGCTCCTCATCCAGGTTCCCTGGGACCAGGCGAACACGCGGCACGCGTTCTCGGTCGCGCTCCTCGACTCGGACGGCGCGGAGGTCGTGCTGGACACCGACGAGGAGGGCGAGCAGGCGGTCGCGTTCGGCGGCGAGTTCGAGGTGGGGAGGCCCCCGGGGCTCAAGCCCGGCACTCCCCTCGACTTCCCGGTCGCGGTGAACTCGACGCCGCTGCCGCTCGAGTCGGGGCGGTACGAGTGGCGGCTGACGATCGACGGCAAGTCCCGCGAGGACTGGACGCTGCCTTTCACCGTGCGCGCCGAGGAGGCCTAGCGCGGCGGGCGCGAATCGGCACGCTTTTGGCACAGCTCGTATCACACGTGTGAGCGTTTCCTCGTTACGCTCGAAAGCGGGTGGTGGGATGGGGTGCCCCTATGGAATGGCGCTCTTTGCGAGATCTCGGGCGTTCGCGAGCGAACGGCCCACGGCGGTGCCGCTCCGTCCGATTGCCGACGTACCCTCGGGGCATGTTCACAGAGCCCTCCCGCATCGATCTGCTCGAGCTCGACATCGACCTTCGCCTGACCGATCTCTGGCGCGAGGCCGTCGACGTGACCGAGTGGAATCTCGACGTCGTCGCGGCCTTCATCCGCGCCGCCTACGGCAAGGGCTACTGCGACGCGCTGACCGAGGAGTCGCCCGGCTCGCTCTGCGTCGAGCACGGATATCGGCTGCCCGACCGCACTTTCGCCGAGCGCGACGCTGCTTAGCCGGGCTGCTCGCGCTTAGCGGGCTGCCTAGCCGGGTTGCGCGGATAACGCTTCGACCGGGGCTTTTCGCGCGTCAGGGCTAGACTCTTGGCGTGGCGAGAAAGGCGAGCCCCGCGCGTCTCGTGATCGCGCTTCTCGTGGCCTCCGTGCTCGCGGTGTTCCTTCTCTACACCTCGATCGCGGGCGGCGGCAACCCGTCCATCGAGCCGAGCCAGCTCGCGGGACGCACGGGCGAGGTCCAGCTCGCCGGCGTCGTGAAGGGCCCGGTGACCGGGGACGCGCACGCGGGCGGGCTCAACTTCCGGCTGCAGGACATCGGCGGCGGGCCGGCGACGGCTGTCGGGGTTCGATACACGGGCTCCGTCCCGGATCTCTTCAGGGTCGGGCGGCACATCGTGGTAGACGGGAGCATCAGGCATGGGACGTTCGTCGCGAAGCGGGGCTCGATGATCACGAAGTGCCCGTCGAAGTACGTCGCCAAGACGCGCGGCGCAAACACCTAGGGAGCCAACGTGGCCGAGCTCGGTCGCGCCGCACTCATCGTCACACTCGGTCTTTCGATCTATGCGCTCGTCGCGGGCGCGGCCGCGGCGCGCCTCGGCCGCCGTCGCCTCGCGCATTCGGCGCAGAACGCGCTCGTCGCGGCCTTCTGCTCGACGCTCGTCGCGTCCGCGGTGCTCCTCGCGGCCCTCCTGCGCAACGACTTCTCGTTCACGTACGTCGCCCGCACGACGAGCGAGGCGCTGCCGACCGGGTACACGATCTCGGCCTTCTGGGGTGGGCAGGAGGGGTCGCTGCTCCTCTGGCTCCTCGTCCTGACCGGCTTCGGCGCGGCGGCCGTGCGGCTGAACCGCGGGTGGGCGCGCGACCTGATCGTGTGGGTCGTCCCGGTGTTCGCCGCCGTTGCGGTCTTCTTCTCGTTCCTCGTTGTAGTGGTCGCGAGCCCGTTTGCGACACAGGCCGCGCCACCGGACGGCGCGGGCATGACTCCGAGCCTCCAGAACCCGTACATGCTCGCGCACCCGCCGCTGCTCTACCTCGGATACGTCGGCCTCACCGTGCCGTTCGCGTTCGCGCTCGGCGCGCTCCTCTCCGGTCGTACGGACGAGCGCTGGCTCGTCGCAACGCGCCGCTGGACGCTCTTCGCCTGGGCCGCGCTCGGCGTCGGCCAGCTCCTCGGCGCGCACTGGGCCTACGTCGAGGTCGGCTGGGGCGGCTACTACGCGTGGGATCCGGTCGAGAACGCGGCGCTCATGCCGTGGCTCGCCGCGACCGCGTTCCTGCACTCGGTGATGATCCAGGAGAAGCGCGGGATGCTGCGCGTGTGGAACGTCCTGCTCGTGATTCTCGCCTTCTCGCTCTCGCTCTTCGGGACGTTCCTCACGCGCTCGGGGGTCGTCAACTCGATCCACTCGTTCACGCAGAGCTCGATCGGGCCGTGGTTCCTCGCGTTCATCGGCGTGGTGGTCGCGGTCTCGGTCGGGCTGCTGCTCTGGAGGCTCCCGCTGCTTCGCTCGCCGACGAAGCTCGAGTCGCCGATCTCGCGTGAGGCGGCGTTCCTCTACAACAACCTCCTGCTGCTCGCCCTCTGCCTCACGATCCTCTGGGGAGTCGTGTACCCGATCCTGTCCGAGGCCGTGCGCGGGGAGGCGGTCGTGCTCGGGCGCGAGTACTACGACTTCTTCCTGCGCGTGTTCGGGCTCCCGCTGCTCCTGCTCATGGGCATCGGCCCGCTCATCGCCTGGCGGCGCGCCTCGCTCGCGAGCCTGCTGACGACGTTCCGCTGGCCGACCGCCGTCGCGCTCGTCACGGGCGCGACGCTGCTCCTGCTCGGCGCCGGAAGCTCGGTTCCGGGCCTCGTCGCGTACACGTTCTCGGCGTTCGTGATCTCCACGATCGTGCTCGAGTTCGCGCGCGGGACACGCGCCCGAAAGGCGCTCGGCGCGACCTCGTGGCCCGGCGCCTTCTCGTCCCTGATCGCGCGCAACCGGCGGCGCTACGGCGGCTACGTCGTCCATGCCTCGATCGTCCTGCTCGCGATCGGGATCGCGGGCTCGAGCGCGTTCGACTCGGTCGCCGAGGCCAGGCTGGAGCGCGGCGAGTCGATGGAGATCGCCGGTTATCGCCTCGCCTACCGATCGCTCGACGAGCGCGTCGCCGCGAACGCGACCGAGATCCGCGCGACGCTCGCGGTGGAGCGCGACGGTGACGACCTCGGCACGCTCGAGGCCGGCAAGAACGCCTACACGATCGAGGAGCAAGTCTCGAACGAGGTCGGGATCCGCTCGGACCCGCTGACCGGCGAGGACCTGTTCGTCATCGCGGAGCAGATCGACCCCGACGGCACCGTCTACTTCCGCGTCTTCGTGAAGCCGCTGGTCAACCTCATCTGGGTCGCAGGGCTCGTGTTCCTGCTCGGCTCGCTGATCGCGCTCTGGCCGGATGCACGCGAGCAGCGACGGCTCGCCGAGCGTACGCGCGAGATCGGCGTCCCGGCGACCCGTTGACCCTGGCCTTGCTCCTCGCCGCCTTGCTTGCTATCGGATGCGTGGTCGCTGTGGCGCTTCCGTTCCTCCGCGAGCCCGACCCCGATTCGGACGACCTCACCGAGCTCGACGAAGGCGAGCGACGGAGGCTCGAACTGCTCGAAACGCGCGACCGCGTGCTCGCCTCGCTCCGCGAGCTCGAGTTCGATCATCGAACGGGAACGGTCTCCGACGAGGACTATCGCGCACTGGTCGGCCCGCTGCGGCGGGACGCCGCGAACGCCCTCCAGGCTCTCGAGCGAGAGGGATCGACGCCGGCCGACGCGCCGATGAACGAGGAACGTCCGGCCGGCGAGCGAATCTCATGACTATGCGACGGCGACTCTCCGTCGTGGCTTGCCTCGTGCTCGCTCTCGCGCTCGCCGCATCCGCGGCGGGCCAGGATCCCGCGGCCGAGAAGGCGCGCGTCGACCAGCGGATCGCCGACCTCCAGGCGGAGATCGCGTCCGCGAAGGAGCAAGAGGGCGTCCTCACCTCTCAGCTCTCGGAAGTGGTGGAGGAGCTCCGTGCTGCGCAGGACGCGGTCGCCACGGCCGAGAGCAGCCTCTCGGCCCTCGAAGCGGAGCTCGCGACCGAGCGCGACCGGCTCGAGCAGATCACCGCGCGGCTCGAGCGGCAGACCCGCAAGCTCGAGCGGCTCAAGCGCGAGTACCGGCGCGCGGTCGAGATTCTCGAAGCGCGCGTGCGGGCGATCTACGTCACCGAGACTCCGGACGTCCTCTCGTTCATCGTCTCCGCGTCGAGCTTCAGCGAGATCGTCGACAGCCTCGAGTTCATGGAGCGGATCGGGATCCAGGACAAGAGGATCGCGGCGCAGGTGAAGAGAGTCGAAGCTGGAGGCGGCCGCTCAGCGAGCGGCGACGGCGAAGACGCGGCGCGTAGCGGTCGCCACCGTGGCGGTCATCGAGGCGCGCACAGTCGAGGCACGAGAGGTGCGCGACGAGCTCGCCGCGGGCCGCGACACGCTCGCCGCCGCGCGGACGCTCAAGCGGAGTGCCCTCACGGACGCGCGCGAGTCGCGCGCGGAGTATCTCGAGGAGGTCGAGGGGCTCGCAGCTCAGAGCGCGACGCTCGCGGCGGCGATCCGCGATGCGCAGGCCGCCGCGTCGACGGGGACGGGTGCGGTGTCCGCCTCCGGGTTCATCTGGCCGGTGAACGGGACGGTCGTGAGCGGCTTCGGCATGCGCTGGGGGCGAATGCACGAGGGGATCGACATCACGGCCTCGACCGGAACGCCGATCTGGGCCGCCGCCGCCGGAACCGTCATCCACGCAGGGTGGCTCGGCGGCTACGGGAATCTCGTCGTCGTGGACCACGGCGACGGGCTGGCGACCGCGTACGCGCACGCCTCCGCGATCCTCGTGTCGGTCGGCCAGTCGGTCTCGCAGGGCGAGACGATCGCGCTTGTCGGCTCGACCGGGAACTCGTCTGGGCCGCACCTGCACTTCGAGGTGCGGGTCAACGGCGACGCGGTCGACCCGCTCTTCTACCTCTGAGGCGCGTCACTCGACCCTGCGGTTTCCTGGAAAGAGCGGCCTCTGTAGGGGCACCCCATCCCACCACCCGCTTTCAAGCGTAACGAGCAAACGCTCACACGTGTGATACGAGCTGTGCCAAAAGCGTGCCGAGTTGCGGCCGCGCCCGGCCCGAGGTAGGCGCGAGCTAGGGCCCGAGCTAGGCCGCTTCCGTCGCCGCCCGAGGAAGCTCGAGCGGAACGACGTGGTGCAGATCCGGAAACGCGCGCCAGCGTTCGTCGAGCCCGAGGCCGTAGCCGGCGAAGAGCTCGTCCGGCACCGTGAAACCGATGTAGCGGAGCGGGATGTCGTCCACGAGCCGCCGGTACGGCCGATCGAGGAGCGTCACGGCGTGCAGGCTCGCCGGCTCGTGAAGGCCGAGCGTCTTCACCAGGAAGTGCAGCGTCAGCCCGGTGTCGACGACGTCCTCGACGATCAGCACGTGCCGGCCCTGGATGGGCGCGTCCACGTCCTTCAACAACCGGATGCCGCCGCCCTGGTCTCCGCTGTACGGAGCGAGCTCGATGACGTCCAGCGTGTGCGGGATCGGAAGCTCGCGCGTGAGGTCGGTCAGGAACACGACGCTCGACTTGAGCGGCGCGATCAGCAATGGGTCGAGCTCCGCATAGTCACGGGCGATCTCGGCACCGAGCTCGGCGACGCGCGCAGCGATCTGGGTGCGCGTCAGGTACACGTCGCCGACCTCGCCATGCTCGGACCGGCACTGCTCGGACTGGCACTGCTCGGAGCTGGCATGTCCGACGGCTGCATCGCTACGAGGCCATCCGCAGCCGGTAGCGCTGCGCGAGGCTCTCGATGTCCCGCCGGTAGAAGAGCTTGATCCGAACCTCCGGATAGAGCCGCTGGAGCTCGCGCAGCTTCCGGTTCTTTCGCGTCACGAGCGACTGCTTCATCACCGTCACCTCGATGAAGAGTTCCTGCTCCGGGAGGTAGAAGTCGGGCGTGAAGGCACTCACGATCCGGCCGTGCTCGTCGCGCTCGAGCACGAAAGAGCGTGGCTCGTAGTCCCACGCGATTCCGTAGTAGTCGAGGATCTTCGCGCACTCGAGCTCGCTGCGATTCGCGAACCTCGGCGGCCGTGATCCACAATATGCCTGGAAATCGGGGATTTCCCCCTGCACGAGAGCCAGGGTACCGACAGCGTCGGACGGCCCGAGCCTCGTAAACTGTGGCCATGTCGGGCTCGGACGGCGTCTTCCGCATCGCGCAGATCTCGGATCTCCACTGCGGAGGCCCGTACTTCGAGGTCAGCCTGCTCGAGCGCGCGATCGGCGAGATCAACGAGCTCGAGCCGGACATCGTCGTCTGCTCGGGCGATCTCACGACCTTCGGCTTCCGGCACGAGTACCTCACGGCGCGGGAGTACCTCGACCAAATCCGCTGCGATTCGATCGTGGTGGTGCCCGGAAACCACGACTCGCGGAACGTCGGCTACGTCCACTTCGAGGAGATGTTCGGCGAGCGAAACTCGGTCCTGCGAAAGCAGGGAGTCGCGATCGTCGCCGTGGACTCGAGCGAGCCCGACCTCGATCACGGGCAGATCGGCCGCGGGCGCTACCGCTGGGTCGAGGAGCAGTTCTCCGAGGAGCCGGCAGATCTCAAGATCTTCGTCCTCCACCATCACCTGCTGCCCGTTCCGGGCACGGGGCGCGAGCGGAACGTCGTCTACGACGCCGGGGACGCGATCGAGTGCCTCCAGCGCGCGGGCGTCAGGCTCGTGCTCTCCGGCCACAAGCACGTTCCGTACGTGTGGCGGCTCGAGGACCTGTTCGTCGTGAACGCGGGGACCGTGTCATCGCTCCGGCTGCGGGGCAACACGAGGCCCTGTTACAACGTCATCGAGATCGCCGACCGCAAGGTCGACATCTGGCGACGGCACCCTTTCCACGGAGAGCTGAAGCTCGTCTCCTTCTCGCTCGACACGCTCGAGTACGCGAAGTTCACCGGCGCGATCGAGGACGAGGTCACCGCAAGGACGTGAGGGCGCTCGCGATCGTCGACGGCGAGCACTATGCGCCCGTCGTCCGGGACGCGCTGGCCGAGCTTCCGTACGACTTCGTCGCGGCCGTGCTCGTCGGCGGCACGGAGAAGCTGCGCGGCGGAGAGGAGTACGGGGTGCCGCTCGTGGACGACGTCGAGGCCGCGCTCGCGCGCTTCACGCCGGACGTCGTCGTCGATCTCTCCGACGAGCCCGTGCTCGGCCCCGTGGAGCGCTTCGCGCTCGCGAGCCGCGTGCTTGCCGCCGGCATCCCGTACGTCGGGGCGGACTTCCGCTTCGATCCTCCCGTGTTCGCGCCGTTCGGGCTCCCGTCGGTCGCCGTCACCGGGACCGGCAAGCGCGTCGGGAAGACGGCGGTGACGGGCCACGTCGCGCGGTTGCTCGCCCTCGACCGGCGTGTCGTCGTCGTCGCGATGGGACGAGGCGGCCCCGCCGAGCCGGAGGTCGTCACCGTGCCGCCGACCGTGGACGCGCTCGTCGCGCTCTCGCGGGACGGGCGCCACGCCGCGTCCGACCATCTCGAGACGGCAGCGCTCGCCGGAGTCGAGACCGTGGGCGCGCGCCGCTGCGGAGGCGGTCTCGCAGGAGCGGTGTTCTCGTCCAACGTCGCCGCTGCAGCGCGCGTGGCCGAGCAGCTGGCTCCGGACGTCGTCGTCTTCGACGGGAGCGGCGCCGCGCTGCCGCCGGTCGCGACCGACCGCACGATCGTCGTCGTCGGCGGCCATCAGAGCCCGGCGGTCGCGGCCGGCTATCTGAACGCGTTCCGGCTCCTGCGCGCCGATCTCGTCGTCCTCACGATGGCCGAGCCGGGAACCGGCTGGGAGCAGACGAACGAGGCCGTGCGCGCGGTCGTTCCGGACGGCGTCGAGACGGTCCCGACCGTGCTGCGTCCGCGTCCCTCCGCGGACGTGCGAGGGCGCACGGTCGCCTACTTCTGCACCGCGCCGACGCCCGCCCACCTGACGCTCGCTGCGCATCTCGAGACCGAGTACGGCGCGGACGTCGTCCACGTCTCCGGGAACCTCGCGGACCGCGACGCCCTGCGCGCAGAGCTCGCAGGGCTCGAGGCGGACGTCTTCCTCGTCGAGCTGAAGGCCGCCGCGGTCGACGTCGTCGCGGAGGCCGCGCTAGCGCGCGGGTGCGCTATCGTGCTCGCCTCCAACGACGTCGTCTCCGTGAACTTCGAACTGGACCTTGACGAGATGCTCCTCGAAATGGCACGAATTAGAACGTGAGCGAACGCCGGTACGTCACTCCGCTGCCCCTCGGGGACGAGATCCCGTTCTCGAAGGGGCTCATGGCCCGCGCCCTGGTCGTCACGGGGCTCGATCCCGAGCGCGCGCATCTCATCGCGCATCGGGCAGACCGGGATCTCGCGGAGCGCGGCGCGCACTCGCTCGACCTCGATCGCCTCGGCGAGCTCGCGGCGTCGGTGATCGGCGACGAGGACGCCGAGAAGACCGTCGGGCGGCTGAAGCGCCTCGACGCGCTCCAGCGGCTCGAGGAGCCGCTGCTCCTGCTCGTGGGCGGTGCGACAGGAACCGGGAAGTCCACGCTCGCCACCGAGGCGGCGCACCGTCTCGGGATCACGCGCGTCACGTCCACCGACTTCATCCGCCAGACGATGCGGGCGTTCTTCTCCGAGGAGTTCATGCCGTCCGTGCACTACTCGAGCTTCGAGGCGCGGCTCGCGCTGACGCGGGCGGAGGAGGAGGAGTCGGGCGACGCGGCCATCCTCGGGTTCCTCGACCAGACCCGGAACGTCCTCGTCGGCGTCCACGCCGCGCTCGAGCGAGCCGCGACGGAGCATTGGTCGCTCGTTCTCGAGGGCGTGCACCTCGTCCCGGGGATGGTCACGACCATGTTCCCGGGGGCGTTCGTCGTCCAGTGCGTGGTCGCGATCGAGGACGAGAACCTGCATCGCAGCCACTTCTGGGTGCGCGAGTACGCGACCGAGGGCCTGCGCCCGCTCGAGAAGTACCTCGACTCGCTTCCTCAGATCCGCCAGATCCAGGACTACCTCGTCGAGCGCGCGCACCGGTACGACGTGCCGGTGATCGTCAACGACTCGCTCGACCGCGCGATCGGGGACGTGATGGACCTCGTCCTGCGCCGCGCTGACCAGATCGTCAAGCTCTCGTAGAGGCCCGCCTCGTCCATACAATGGCCGCATGGTCGCTCGTGAGGACGTCGTCGAGGCGCTGCACGGAGTCGAGGATCCCGAGCTCGGGATGGACATCGTCGAGCTCGGCCTCATGTACGACGTCGAGGTCGACGGGCCACGGGTGAAGATCCTGTACAGCCTGACCTCGATGGGCTGCCCTGCCGGGGTGATGATCGCCGACGGGATCGTCGACGCCGCCCGCTCGGTTCCTGGCGTCGAGGAGGTCGAGGCGGAGCTGACGTTCGACCCGCCGTGGACGCCCGACCGCATGTCGGACGACGCGAAGTTCATCCTTGGCTTCGGCTAGCGCCGAAGCTTAGGACCGCTCTCTAACCATTCCAGGCGTCAGCCTGGAATGGCCAGCACCACCTTTCCGAACTGCGCGCCCGACTCGAGGCGCTCGTGCGCCTTCGCGACCTCGGCGAGGGGGAAGACGCTGTCCACGTGGACGCGCGCGCGGCCGGCTCGGATGAGCTCGTAGGCCGCCTCGAACTCGGCCGGCATCCCCATCGTCGAGCCGAGGATCACGAGCTCCTTCCACCACAGCCGGTAGAGCCGTGCGGGAGGCCCGTGGCCGCTCGTCGCGCCGCAGACGACGATCCGGCCGCCGCGCGACGCCGCCGCGAGCGAGCGCTCCCAGGTCGCCTCGCCGACGGTCTCGACGACGACGTCGGCGCCCGCGCCCCCGCTCGCCTCGCGAACGGCTTCGACGACGTCGTCCTCCGAATGGCTGACGACGACGTCTGCGCCGAGCTCGCGGGCGCGCTCGAGCTTCTCACGGCTCGACGACGTGACGATCGTGCGGGCGCCGAGTGCCCGCGCGAGCTCGAACGCCGCGAGCGCGACTCCGCCGCCGATGCCCCAGACGAGCACCCACTCGCCTTCGCGCAGCGCGGCCTTCGTCACGAGCATCCGGTAGGCCGTCTCGAAGACGAGCGGGAACGCCGCGGCCTCCTCGAACGACAGCGACTCCGCGAGCGGGTAGAGCTGGGACGCGGGGACCGCCTTCAGCTCGCAGTTGGTGCCGTCGGTGTGCTCGCCGATGACGGTGATGCGGCCGTCGTGGACGATGCCGGGGTTGATCACGACGCGGTCGCCGATCGCGACCTCGGTCACGCCGTCGCCGAGTGCCGCGACGATGCCGGCGCCGTCCGCGCCGAGTATGCGCGGCTTCGGAACCGACGGAAGCCCCTTGCGGACCCAGACGTCGAGGTGGTTGAGACCGGCCGCCCGCAGCTCGACGAGCGCCTCGCCGGGACCGGGCGCCGGGTCGGGGACGTCTTCGTAGCGGAGGACCTCGGGACCTCCGTCCTCGTGGATGCGGATGGCTTTCACGGGCAGAATCCTCGCATGACTGCAAGCCGAGCTCGAGCGGCTGGCGGCGGACCTCGGCCTCGACGTCGTCGGCGCCGCTCCGGCCGCCCCGTACGAGGAGACCGAGCGGCACATCCGCGAGCGGAGGTCGCGGGGCCTCTTCGCGGACATGCGCTTCACGATGGCGAAGCCGGAGGTGTCGTGCCATCCCGAGCTGCTGTTCGAGGGCGCGCGCACGGTCGTCTCGGCGGCGCTCTGCTACTACGAGCCCGCGCCGGCGTCCCGTGGGGAGGAGGGGAGGCTCGCGCGCTACACGTGGCGCGACGCGTATGCGGAGCTCCGGAGCGCGCTCGATGTGCTCGGCCGACGGCTCGGAGGCCGCTACCGCGTGCTCGTCGACGAGAACGACCATGTCGATCGCGAGGCGGCCGTGCGAGCCGGGGTCGCGTTCTACGGCAAGAACACGATGGCGATCACCCGCCGGTTCGGGTCGTGGGTCGTGCTCGGGACGCTCGTCACCGAGGTCGAGGTCGAGGCCACGCCTCGGCTCGAGCTCGACTGCGGCTCATGCCGGCTTTGCATCGACGCCTGTCCGACCGGCGCGCTCGACGAGCCGGGAACGCTCGACTCGACGAAGTGCCTGTCGTACTGGACGCAGGCGCCCGCTCCGATCCCCGACGAGTACCGCGCCGAGCTGGGGGACTCGGTCTACGGCTGCGACATCTGCCAGGACGTTTGCCCCTGGAACCGCGGGATCGAGAAGCGGCGAGGGGACGAGGTCGCCCAGGAGAGCTCGTCACCCACGGTCTCGCTGCGCGAGTGGCTCGAGCGGGACGGCCGCGAGGTCGTCGCGGACTTCGACCGCCTGTACGTCCCGCGCAACGACCCGCGCTGGCTGCGCCGGAACGCGCTCGTCGCCGCCGGGAACACGGGCGGCCGCGAGCTCGTCCCCGTCGTCGAGCGCTACGCCGAGGACGACGACGAGATGCTGAGCGAGACGGCGCGCTGGGCGCTCGCTCGCATGGCCGAGCGGTCCGTCGCGTGACGGGCGGGAGCGGCCTCGACCGTCTTCCCGTGCTCGTGCACGAGCTGCGGAGCCCGGTCGCCGCGCTCGCCGCGATCGCGGCCGTCTACGGAGAGCCCTCGGTCGACCCGAGCGAGCGGAGGACGCTTGCCGAGCTCGTCGTCGCCGCCTGCCGGGGGATCGAGCGCGTGGTCGGAGACGCCGCAGTCTCGTCCATCCGGCTCGAGGACGTCGAGGTCGGCCGCATCGCGCGTGAGGCGGCATACGCGGGCACCTTGCTGGGAGCGGACGTTCGCGCGGTGGTCGGTCAGGGGGCAATCCGCGTCGAGGCCGATCCCGTCCGTCTGCGCCAGGCGCTCGACAACCTCGTCTCGAACGCGGTCCGGCATGCGCCCGGCGAGGAGGTCGTCGTCGCCGTCGAGCCCGGCGAGGACGTCGTCCGGATCTCCGTCTCGGACCGCGGCCCTGGGATTCCCGCCGCGGAACAGGAGCGGATCTTCGAGCCCGGGGTACGCCTCGGCGTCGATCGTGCCGGCTCGGGCCTCGGGCTTGCGGTTGCGCGGGCGATCGCCGCGGCCCATGGGGGAGAGCTCACGGTCGTGTCGGAGCCGGGCGCGGGCTCGACGTTCACGCTCGCCCTGCCGAGCGGCGCGCGCGGCTAGCCGGCGACGAAGGCCACGAGCTCGTACTCCCGGATCCGCCGTCCCTCCGCGTCGTGCTCGGAGATAGTGAACGTCGCGCTCGAAGCCTCGACGTCCACGCCAGAGACCGTCGCGATTCGTATCGGAAGTCCGGCCGCCGCCTCGTACACCTCGGTGTACCCCGGCTGCTCGACGGCGATGTATCGCACGTCGTCGTTGGGCTGCACCCAGACGAAGCCGACCGATGTCCCTTCGGTCGTCTTGCAGATGATGTCAAGTCGCGGATCATCCAGACGACCCGAGTTCAGCCGCCCGGACGAGATCCCGCACCACCGCCGATTCTCCTCGCGCTCCCCCGCGGTGTTCGAGCAGCCGAAAATCGCAACGCCGGGCGCCTGGCGGAACGTGACGCTCTCCGAGGACACACCAATTCGGGCTACCGCAGAGCCTGCCGCTTCGAGCGAGGAGTGGCGTTCGCGCAGGCAGGTGCCGGCTGCTGACTGAGGGATGATCGAGGCCACGGGAAGCACGGCGGCCGAGGTGAGTACTACGGTGTCGTCGATGCCCTCGAGCTCGACCGACGGCGCCTGTCCGGAGCTCCCGTCGAGCAAGTGAATTGTCTGGTCGCCGCCCTCGCCCGCACACCCAACGAGGAGTGCACCAGCGAGAGCGACAACGCAGACCCGATAGGTCTTAGGAAGGGACAGAGCCCGTCGTCCACCCAACACGCCGTACGCCGCTGTAGCTCGAATCACCGCGATACGTTCGTGTCCAAAGGTTCGTGCCGTAGGCCTCACCTTTCGCCTCGATGATGAGGTCTGACCCGTCGGCATTTGTCGTGTAGATCATGCCGACGTGCCCATCGCTTGCCAACGCGTCCATCCTGGACGTGGCCCACTTGGACACGGGCACATTCGGGGCCCCGACACCAGCCTTGAAGTGCTCGGCCAAGTACGGGCCGTGTTCGAAGCGAAGTGGATGCCACTCGTAGTACCCGTCATTGCTCGTGTTCATCGATTCGCGCCAGATCTTGAACGTGAAGCCCGAACAGTCGCCGCCTTCACCACCGGTGCCGCCCACACCGGGCGGATCGCCGGGCGAGTCGTCGCGGTCGTTGTCATCCCAGCAGCCGCCACCCCACTGGTAGCCCTCCCACCGAGCGCGGAGCGCCGAGTTGATCGAGCCGTCTTTCGTGATGTGCGTGATCGGGGTCGGGGGAGCGTTGTTGCAGCGGTTCGCGACGAAGTTCGTGTGGTATGCGCTCGCGGTGCCGGCGGCGGAGAATGCGAACGCCACCGCCAGCGACGCGACGAATCGCACCGGAGCGGACATCAGCTCACCTCCAGGTCGAAGCGGTCGACGAAGACGTTCGCGGGCGTCGAGCCAAGCTGGTAGAGCGACGAGCCGACGAGCCGGAAGCGCGAGAGGGGCGCCGTCTCGGCCCAGTCGGCCGAGTCCAGCGCAAGCTTCCGCTCGAGGCCGGCGGCGCCGAGCAGCAGCGCGACGAACTCGTCCTGCGTGTCCGAGTACACGCGCGCGACGACCACGAGACGGGTGCCGAGGGCCTCGGCGAGCTGCACCTCGGCGATCGGGGTCCGGCTCGTGATCCGCCAGCTACGCCGAACGCTGTCCACCGCCCACGGAGACGCGGATCTCCGAGCCCCGGCGGAGCACGACGACTTCCTGGCCGCTCCGGAGCGGCCGCCCGGGGCGACCGGAGGCGCTCTGCGCGACCGGGCTCAGCGCGTCGCCGTCCGCGGCGAGCGCCGGCGTCCATTGGCTCGAAGGCTGTTGGAGCACCGACGGCAACCCGTTGGCGCCGATCCGAACCTGAGACGCGCGACCTTCGATCGTCGCGACGCCCTTGGCGGCGCCTCCAGCGCCGAACGAACGCAGAAGCTGCGTATCGCGTCCGCCGTTCGTCGTCTCCAGCACGTGCATCGTCCCGTCCGGCGCGACGGACATGTCCGCGAGCGTTCCGTTGATCGCGAGCGGCACGGCTGCGGTCGCCGAACGCGCGCCGACGAGCCAGCGCAGGACGCGACGGTTCGCCTCGTCGAGCACGTGGACGGTTCCGTCACGCGAGACATCGAAAGCTGCGCCGCCGATCGGCGTCAGGTTGCGGCCTTGCTCGAGTCCTACCTGGCCCGGCCCCGAGCCCCACGCCGCCTCCGCGACACGGGCGTTGCGGGCTGCGACACGTCCGAATTCGTGCGCGCCGAGCGCGACGTGAACGGGCTTCCCGAGTGGGACGCTTCGTTGCGGTGCGGCGGCGCCTCCCGCGGGCAGCGTCATGCTCTCACCCGTCTCGATGCTTCTCAGCACTGCGTAGTACGCAAAGCCGGCCGCCGAAGCTGCGATCGACTCCGGGACGACGGCCGCGAAGCGTCCTTCCGACGCCGCTCGATCCTCCGTCAGCGACAGCCGGCGAAACGGTCCAGCACTCCCCGCACGGACGAACACCGAGCCGGTCGCCTTGCACGGGCCGGTCGGCTCGACTGCCGCAGCGGCACAGAACACGTCGTAGCGCAGTTCGACGCGCTCGCCCGCGGCCGTGAGCAGAGGAGGGAGATGAGTCGCCTCGAGGACTGGCGACGCCGAGGGCGCCGCGAGCTGGTGCGCGACAGCCGTGCCCGCGAGGATGACGGTGAACATGCCTGCAAGCCCGCCGATGACGATCCCAGCGGCGCCGGCAAGCTTCCTGCGCGCGATCCGCGATACGTCCATTCGAGCTCCTTTGTTGTCGCTTTCGGCGAACGTAGCTGCCGCGAGCGGCGATCATGGAGCTCTGTACGGAAGTCGACGCGCACTTGGCGCGGACCTGTGACGAAGGACTGGTCTAGCGTCCGCTCGGGACGCTGGCCGACCCGCGCTGGAGCCGCCGCGCCCGCTTGGCGACGATGTCGCGGAGCCGCTGCGGCCCGAGGACGACGGTCTCGCCGCGATCGGCGAGGACCTCGGACAGGAGCCACTCCTCGGTCTTGTACGGCACCTCGGCGATCGCAGAGCCGTCGGTCAGCGCCCGCGCTCCGCGCTCGAGCTTCCAGCGGGCGACGGCAGGCGAATGGAGGAGCTGGGCGACCCGCGGGTTCTGCAGGTACGACGGGTCGAAGCCCTCCCGCGGCTCGAACACCTCGTCGGTGAGACGCGCCGAGCGCATCCGGTCGAGTCGGAACGTCCGGGCGGCGTCGACGCTGCGGTCCCACGTGTGCACGCGCCAGACGGGAAGCTCTCGCTCCATCGTGTACGGCTCCACGTGCCGTACGGACGGGCTCTCCTCACCCTCCTTCAGGTACTCGATCTCGACGACGCGGCGCTTCTCGGCGGCCTCGCTGAGCACGCGGACGAGCGCCTCCTCGTCCGAGGTCTCGCGCGGCGCCGGCGTCGCCGCGAGGTCGAAGCGGCCGAACGTCTCCTCGAGCTTCTTGCGGACGCGCTTGAGCGGCGTGTGCGCCTCGGCGGCGATCGTCGGCCCGACGTACTCGATCGCGAGCCGAATCGCCCGCGCCTCGAGCGGCGTCAGCTTCGGGGGGCGCCGGAAGACGTCGCCGTACAGCTCCTTGTCGACGCGGACGACGTCGCCGTCGTGCATCGCGTAGACCGCGTAGCAGCCGCCGCCGAAGTTGACCAGGTTGAGCAGCGAGAGGTGGTCCTGGAGCTCCTCGAGCGGGATCGAGATGCGTGCAGCAAGCTCGGCCGCGTCGAGAACGGCCGCCCGTTCGTCGCCGCAGGCGGCGAGGAGCTGTGCGAGGAGCGCCTGCAGCACGCCGAACCGCTCCGGCGCAACGGGCCCGACGGGCCGCTCGGGCACCGCCTGCCGCTCCGCCCGCTTTGCGCTCGCAGGCTCCGGGGGCTCGCCGGAGTGCGCCTCGTCGAGCTTTGCGAGACCCTCCGCGACCGCTTCTCGCAGCTCCTCGGGCTCGAGCGCGACGGCACGTCCGTTCTGGCGGAGCACCCAGCCGGCGAGCAGCTCGACGTTCGCGAACCCGGTCTCGAACACGCCATCCTCGACCGAGCCCGAATCGGAGAGCGTCCGCTCGACCCACCAGGCGGTGTCGTCGGAGACCGCGATCCTCGCGGTGCCGATGCTCTCGCCGATCTGCCACGGCCTCGGAACCCGGTGGGCTTCGACGTCGAACTCGGCAGGGACGCGGAAGTCCCGCTCGCGCCGCGTCGCGAAGCGGATGTCGCCGCTGATCCGCGAGACCTTGAATGTCCGCACGCCGCCGCGCTCGAGATCGTGGCCGACGACGTACCAGTTCCCGTCGTCGAGCCGGAGCGCGTACGGGTTCACCGTGCGGTCGGTGCGCCGCGAGCGCGTCGGGCTCAGGTAGCTGAACTTGACGGTGCGCTGCTTCGAGATCGCGGACTCGAGCTTCGAGAGCCGGCCCGCGAGCTCCGGCGAGTAGTCGGGCGCGCTCACGCGGACGCGCTCGGCGGTGTCCGTCGGCGGCTCCGAGAACCCGGAGCGGCCGAGCGCGAGGTTCTGGAGCGCGAGGCGGAACGGCTCGGCGTACGCGAACTTGCCCTCGAGGTAGTAGAGCGCCGTCTGCAGCGCCGCGAGCTCGTCGTCGTCGAGCTCGAGTCGATCGAGGAAGTAGTGCTCGGAGCGCAGCGTGTACAGCTCCTCGCCCGTGAACTCGTCGCGCTGGGACTGGAGCGGCACGCCGAGCGCGGTGAGCTCCGCGCGGTCCGAGTAGAACCGCCGCGCGAACGCCTCGTCCGACATCTCCGAGTAGCCCTCGACGTTGGACTTGACGTCCCGCGCGGTGAGCGGACGCCGCTCGGCCATCAGGAAGGCGACGAGCGAGAGCTGCCGGATGAGCTTGTCCGCGTCGTGCGACATGCGGCTCCGAGCTTACCTCTGCGCAAGATCGGAAACCGCTAGCGCGGTTTCCGATCGCGCGAAGCAAACCCCTTCATGGGGAGCCCGAAGACGCGGAAGCGACGACGTGTGAAGTCGCCAGTCGGCCGAAAATTGCTCTAGGCGGCGACTGCGGGCTGCTCGAGATGCTGGTGCGACGGGCAGTAGTCGCGGCCCGGCAGCGGCGTGCGCTGGCACGCCTTGCCCTTCCGCGTCGTCGCGTGGCAGCGGGAGACGCCGCCGTCGAGGAGGCCGGCTTCGATCTGCTGCTCGATGAACGTGGTCGCCGCGCCGACGCCCTCCTGCACCGCCCACGCGACCTGCGCCTGCGCGGTGATCGGGAAGTAGCGGCGGATGTCGGCGAAGAGCGCGCGGTCCGGCTTCGCGAAGTAGTGCGGGTCGTCGGCGAGCCGCTCCATCGTCTGCTCGCACTCGCAGAGCACCGCCCGCCGGTACTCGAGCTGCGTCGCGTTATCCACGTACGGGTCGATCAGACTCTTGATCGAGCGATAGATCGCTCGCGAGTATTGATACATGCACGAGCGCAGCTGGGCGGCGTGATCGTCTATCTGAATGCTCGACTTATCGGGAGAACCCTGTTACCGGGCGGAAAAGGCGACGGGCACGAGTCGACTCCGGGGGAGTGTAGCGACTTTTGTCCGTTGTTACAAAGTCGGGCTCCTGATCGTCAGGCAGGACAACTCGGTGTCACGGCACGACGTGACGGACCGTCGCCGTTCGGGCGAACCGGCGCGCAGGTTGCAGCGCGCTCGTCGCCTCGGCCTCCGACCCGTAGACGCCGGTGAAGACGACCCAGTACCCGGGATGCAGGCTCGCGTACTGGGATGAGTCGAGGATACCGACCGCGGTCAGGCCTGCGCGGCGAGCGTCGACCGCGCGCTTCGTCGCCGCCCGACGGCCCTCCGTCTGCGGCAGCGAGGCCAGGACGACCGTCCAGCCGTCGTCTCCCGCCGGCCACTCGACGGACGCGACCGGAACCTCCTCCGACGGCGACGTGGACGTGCCGTCGTCGGGCGCGGTCAAGAAGCCGCCCGTGGCCGTGACGACCTCGGCGGCGTCGGTGCCGCCGTCGGTCGCCGCGACGGCCACGGCTACGCCGCCGATCGCGACGATGGCCGCGACAGCGGCCCGGAGCACCCAGCCCTGCCCGAGATCGCGCGGCCGGCCGACCGGCCCCTCGCCCGGAAGCCTGACGCCGCACTCGAGGCAGTACTCCTGCCCGTCGGCGGTCCGAGCCCCGCAGTGTGGACAGTCGGTCATTGCTGCGGCTCGTACAGCGGCCCGTGCGTGACCGGCGCGGCACGGCCGCAGGTCGCGCAGAAGCGGGCGCCGAGCAGGAGCGGCGCGCCGCAGACGCACGCGGGCCCACCCTCGCGCTTGAGGCCCGCACTGCCGTCGAGGAGCGCGTCGATCTCGTGGATGCGGGCCTCGACCGCGACGAGCTCAGCGCACCGCTCGACGACGAGGCTCGCGCTGAAGCGGTCGCGCTTGTACATCTCGAGCGTGAGCCCGCCGAGGTCGCGCAGGCGGTCCTCGCGCACCTGGAGCAGCGCCTTTCGCTCGCGCCGGAGCTCGCGGGCTGGCGGCGCCACGTAGCGCGGACCGGCGCGCTCGGGCGTTGGCATGCGTTCGTGAGGGCTCGACGCCACGGTCTCAGACTAGATCTGGAAGACGACGACGCGTTCCTCGGTCATCTCGCGGACCGTGTACGCAGGGCCTTCGCGCGTGTTCCCTGAGTCCTTGACGCCCCCGTACGGCATCTGGTCGGCGCGGAACGTCGGCGCCTCGTTGACCGTGACCCCGCCGAACTCGAGTGTGGTCGCGGCGCGCAGCGCCGACTTCACGTCGCTCGTGAAGATGCCCGCCTGGAGGCCGAAGCGGGTGCCGTTCGCGAGCGCTACGGCTTCGTCGAGGGTGTCGTACGGCGCGATCGTGCAAACGGGGCCGAAGACCTCCTCGCAGGAGACCTTCGCCTCGGGAGGCGCGTTCGCGACCACCGTGGGGCGCAGAAGCTCCCCGTCGAGCACGCCGCCCGTGAGGATGTCGGCGCCTTGTGCGCGCGCCTCCTCGATCCAGGAGAGGATGCGATCGCGCTCCTTCTGCGAGATGAGCGGTCCGACGTCGGTGGCCTCGTCCGCCGGGTCGCCGACCTGCAGCGCCTCGACGCGGGGAAGGAAGAGCTCGAGGAATCGGTCGTACGCGCTCTGCTCGACGTAGATCCGCTGCACCGAGATGCAGCTCTGGCCCGCGAAGCTGAACGCGTTCGCGGCGAGGCGGGACGGCCACGTCCTCGAGGTCGGAGTCCGCGGCCACGATGACCGGAGTCGCGTTCCCGAGCTCGAGGCTCACGCGCTTCCGCGGCGCGCGCTCGCGAATTCCCCAGCCGACGCCGACGGAGCCCGTGAACGAGATGAGACGGACGCGCTCGTCCTCGACGAGCACGTCGCCGATGTCGCTCGCAGGCCCGCAGAGGACGTTCAGCCAGCCGGCCGGAAGCCCGGCGTCGGTCTCGAGCTCGGCGAGGAGCAGCGCGGAGAGCGGCGTCTGCGACGCGGGCTTGAGCACGACCGCGCAGCCGGCGGCAAGGGCCGGCGCGATCTTGTGCGCGACGAGGTTCAGCGGGAAGTTGAAGGGCGAGATCGCGGCGACCACGCCGACGGGGACCCGCAACGTGAACGCGAGCTTGCCCTCACCTGCCGGAGACGCGTCCATCGGCACGACGTCGCCCGCGAGCTTGCGCGCCTCGACCGCGGCCATCGTGAACGTCGAGACTGCGCGCTGCGCCTCGATACGAGCGGCCTTCATCGGCTTCCCGGCTTCGGCGCAGATCGTCCGCGCGACCTCGTCGTGGCGTTCAGCGAGGGCGGCGGCCGTGCGATCCAGGATCGCGGCGCGCTCGTGGGCCGGAAGCGGCTCGCTGCATCGCGCGCTCGGCCGCGTCGATTGCCCGCCGCGCCTCGTCGGCGCCCGCCTGCGGAACCCGTCCGACGACCGAGCCGTCGTAGGGCGAGCGCACCTCGATCCACTCGCCGGTCTCGATCCACTCGCCGCCGACGAGCAGCTTCCGCTCGGTCGCGGTGGTGGCCATGTCGTGAGTGTAGACGCGGGACTCCGGCGATTCGTGGCCCGTCGGTGCCTTTATCCTGTGTCCCATGGGTGACGCGTTCATCGTCGACGCCGTCCGCTCCCCGATCGGGAAGCGGGGCGGCTCGCTCGCCGGGATCCGGGCCGAGGAGCTCGCGGCCCAGGTCATGAACGGCCTCGTCGACCGGCTCGACGTCGACCCCGGCGAGATCGAGGACGTGCAGATGGGTTGCGTGACGCAGGTCGGCGAGCAGGCGCTGAACGTCGGAAGGCAAGCCGTGCTCGTCGGCGGCTGGCCGGAGACCGTCGCCGCGTCGACGATCGACCGGCAGTGCGGGTCCTCGCTGCAGGCGGCGTTCAACGGCGCGTCCGCGATCTCCGCAGGGCATCTCGACCTCGTCGTCGCCGCGGGCGTCGAGCACATGACGCGCGTTCCGATGGGCTCGAACCTCGGAGACGCGGGCTGGGGCGCGGTCAACGAGAAGATCGGCGAGCGCTGGCCGATCGTCCCGCAGGGGATCTCCGCCGAGGTGCTCGCCGAGGAGTGGGGGCTGACGCGCGTGCAGCTCGACGAGTACTCGCTCGAGTCGCACCGTCGCGCGGTGGCCGCGATCGACGAGGGCAGGTTCGAGCGCGAGATCGTCCCGATCGAGACGGGCGCCGGCGGCGCAGTCGTCCTCTTCGCGGTGGACGAGACGCCGCGACGCGACACGTCGCTCGAGAAGCTCGCGTCGCTCCAGCCGGCGTTCAAGTCCGACGGCGTCGTGACCGCCGGGAACTCGAGCTCGATCGTCGACGGCTCGGCCGCGATGCTGCTCGCGAGCGAGGCGGCCGTCGAGCGGCTCGGTCTCGAGCCGCGCGCCCGGTTCGTCTCGTTCGGGCTCTCCGGCGTCGACCCGTACCGGATGCTGCACGGCAACCCGCAGGCCTGCGCCACCGCGCTCGCGAAGGCGGGCCTCACGTGGGACGACATCTCCGTGATCGAGGTCAACGAGGCCTTCGCGTCGGTCGTCCTCCAGTTCCTCGCGGACACGGGCCTGCACGAGCGCTGGGAGGCCGGCGACGTGAACCCGAACGGCGGCGGGATCTCGCTCGGGCACCCGCTCGGCGCGACCGGCGCGCGCATCACGGCCACGCTCGTCAACGAGCTCGACCGGCGCGGCGCGCGCTACGGGATCGCGACGATGTGCATCGGCCAGGGTCAGGCCATCGCGGGCGTCGTCGAGCGCCTCTGACCTTACAGATCTAATCAGTTCTGCTGATCGACACCGCCGAGAGCGCGACTGGTGCTGATCTACAGCCGACAGGCATCATGCTGTCACATGATGTTCGGGTACTTCCTCATCGCCTTGATCGTGCTGGTGGGCCCGCTCGCCTACCTGGCCGGCAAGGACTCGCGCATCGACGAGAACGCGCGCCGCAGCCGCTACCTCGGCTAGCCGGCACTCGGCGGAGTCGGCGCCACCGCTAGGATCGCGCGTCGTGACCGCTTCCGGCATCCGCAGGATCGGCGTCGTCGGGCTCGGCGCCATGGGCGCGGGCATCGCGCAGCTCGCCGATCGAGGCCGGCTACGAGACGGTCGGCCGCGAGGTGACCGACGAGCTCGGCGAGAAGGCGCGCGAGCGGATCGCGCACTTCCTGCAGCGCAAGGTCGACAAGGAGCGGATGACCGCGGACGAGCGCGAGGCCGCGCTCGCGCGGCTCTCCCTCACGACCGAGCTCGACAGCGTTCTCCGACTGCGACCTCGTGATCGAGGCGATCGTCGAGGAGCTCGGGCCGAAGAACGCGCTCTTCGCCGAGCTCGAGTCGATCGTCCGCCCCGACGCGATCCTCGCGACGAACACGTCGGCGCTCTCGGTCACCGAGATCGCCTCCGCGGTCTCGACGCCCGAGCGCGTCGTCGGCATGCACTTCTTCAACCCCGCGCCGCTGATGCCGCTCGTCGAGATCGTGCGCGCCGAGCTGTCCTCGGACGAGGCGGTCGAGGCGGCGTACGCGGTGGGCGAGCGGCTCGGAAAGCGGCCGATCCGCTGCCACGACACGCCCGGGGTTCGTCGTCAACCGGGTCCTCATCCCGCTGCTGAACGACTGCCTGCGCGTCCTCGACGAGGCGCGCGTGACGCCGCGAGGACCTCGATACGGCGATGACGGCGGGAGCCGGCTGGCCGATGGGCCCGTGCACGCTCGTCGACCTCGTCGGGATCGACGTCCACGTCCATGCGTCCGAGGCGCTGTACGAGAAGCTCCGCGAGCCGCGCATGGCGCCGCCGCCGCGGATCGTCGCGATGAGGAACGCCGGGCTGCTCGGCCGCAAGAGCGGCCGCGGCTTCTACACGTACGACGACGAGTAGCTACGCCGCGCCCGCGAAGATGCGCCCGAGCGCGGCCGCGTCCTCGGGCTGGCAGTACACGTGCACGCGGTCGCCAGGCTCGAGCACCGTCTCCGGCCCGAACGGCTCCGGCCGCCCGTCGCGGATGAGCACGCCGACCCAGGCCCGCTCCCCGAGCGGGAGCTCGGCGATCGAGCGGCCGTTCGCGAAGGCGTCGTCGCGGACGACGAACTCGAGGACCTCGGCCAGGTCGTGGTCGACGCGGCGGAACGGGACGCGCAGGCGGTCGGCGGCGAACGGCACGGAGCCGCCCTGCACGATGACGGAGAAGAGGACGACGACGAAGATGATCCCGTAGATCCGCGCGGACTCGTCGACTCCTTCGAGCACGGCGAGAGAGCCGAGCAGGATCGGCACGGCTCCCTTGAGCCCGCCCCAGAGCACGAAGAGCTTCTCTCCGCGGTCGAGCCGCACGGGCGCCAGGAGCGGCGCGATCGCGAGCGGCCGGATCACGAACGCGAGGAGGATCGCGAGCACGAGCCCCTCCAGCCACACGGACGCCTCGTCGAGGTCGCTGTACCCGACCGAGAGGCCGAGGGCTGCGAACGCTCCGATCTCCGCGAGCGCGGCGAGCGACGAGTGGAACGACTCGATCTCGCCCTTGCGCGGCGCGGCAACGTCTCCGAGCAGGATCCCGGCGACGAAGACGGCGAGGAAGCCCGACCCGTGCGCGACCGAGGCGAGCCCGTAGATCAGCCCGGCGCCGGCGAGCACTCGGATCGGATACAGCGCCGGGCTCGGGAGCCGAACGCTCCGCATGACCGGCAGCAGCAGCAGCGCGCCGGCGACGCCGATCGCGAGGCCGATCGCCATCTCGAGGACGAACTCCTCGACCACGACCCCGAACCCGGCGTCGTCCTCGGTCGCGAGCTCGATCATCCCGATCATGAGCGCGATCCCGACTGGGTCGTTCGTTCCCGCCTCGCCCTCGAGGATCGTCCCCGAGCGGCCTCGGATCTCCCGGCCTCCGAGGACGGAGAAGGTGACCGCCGGATCCGTCGGGGCGATCGCGGCGCCGATCAGGCCGGCGACGATCCAGTCGAGGCCGAGGACGTAGTGCGCCGCGAGCGCGACGAGACCGGCGGTCGCGAACGTCCCGAGAATGCCGAGGGCGAGGATCGGCACCGCGGAGCTCCGAAAGCGCGCGAGCCCGATGTGCAGGCCGCCGTCGAAGAGGATCACGATCAGCGCGATGACGCCGATCCGCTCGACGGTCTCGATCGAGAGCCACTCCCGGACCGTTTCGGAGGCTGCCGCCAGCAGGCCGGCGCGCACAGGAAGAGCGCCGCGTTCGGCACCGAGAACCGATCTGCGACCCGCATGCTGAGGACTGCGAGGAACACGCCCGCCGAGACGACGAGGACGATAAGGCCGAAGTCGGTGATCTCGGGCAAGGCTGGAAGGAATCTACGGTGCCGAAACGGCCCGAGAGCGCTTACAGGGTCTTTACACCCTTCTCATGGCCGACTCACGCCGTGCACCGATAATCCCTGGAGTGCGGAAGCTCGCCCTACTTGCCTGCGCGGCTACGGCTGCCATTGCCCTCGTCGGCGTCGCCGGCGCTGCCGTCCTGAACCCCGGCACGCTGTCGGTCGAGCAAGGCAAGGGCACGGTGACCGTCGAGATCAGGGGCAACGTCCTCGGCGTGCTCGCGAACGGGACGGTTCGCGTGACCGACCTGACCCCGAGGGATCGCTTCGCCCCGGCTGTCTTCGGCCGCAGGCTGAGCATCACGCGGATCGGCCTGAAGACGGTCCTCTACAAGGGCAAGTCGCTCCGCTACCGGTCGGTGGGCGGCAGCGCGAGGTTCGTCGTCAAGGGCAGCGGGATCTCGGTCTCGGCCAGGGGCCGGGGGTGGGTGATCCTCGACGGCGACCGCCGCCTCCCGGAGGACGACGCGGGCTTCTACTCCCTCGAGGAGGGCGCGGACTGCGTCTTGGACGTCGCAAGCTGCCTGCCGCTGCCCGACGTCGCCGAGCGCTACGTGATCGGCACGCCGAAGACGACCACGAGGAGCACCCAGCCCCGATGAGCCAGCCGACGCACTCGATCCTCGTCGTCGAGGACGAGACGTCGATCGCCTCCTTCGTCTCGGCCTACCTGAAGAACGCGGGGTTCACGGTCCGCACGGCCGCGAGCGCGAACGCTGCCGTCGCCGAGCTGGCGGGCGAGACGCCGTCGCTGATCGTCCTCGACCTCAACCTGCCGGACGGCGACGGGGTCGAGCTCTGTCACGGGATCCGCCAGAGCTCCGACGTGCCGATCCTCATGCTCACGGCGCGCGACGAGGACGTCGACAAGATCATCGGGCTCGAGGTCGGCGCCGACGACTACATGACGAAGCCCTTCAACCCGCGCGAGCTCGTCGCGCGAGTGAAGAGCGTCCTTCGCCGAACGGCTCCCGAGCGCCGCCGAAGCGAGACGGAGGAGCTGCGGCACGGCAGTCTCGTCATCAACTCGGGCAAGCGCGAGGTGTACGTCGGCGACGAGGAGATCAGGCTTGCGCCGAAGGAGTTCGACCTCCTGTGGGAGCTGCTCGACCACCGGGGCATCGTCCTGACCCGCGACCAGCTGCTCGAGCGCGTGTGGGGCTACACGTTCGCCGGCGACACGCGCACGGTCGACGTGCACGTCCGCCAGATCCGTCGCAAGCTCGGCGATGCGTCGCCGATCGTGACCGTCTGGGGCGTCGGCTACAAGGTCGCGAGCGACCGCTCGCCCGCTTCGGCCGCATAGGGATCTACCCTGAGCACATGCTCGGGACGCTCCGCTTCCGTCTGACAGCTCTCTTCCTGATCGTCGTGCTCGTCTTCGGGCTCGTCTCGATCGCGCTCGCGGTGCGCCTCTTCCAGGACGTGACCCGCTCGCAGTCGGTGCGGGAGCTCAGGCGAGAGGCTGCGGGCCTCGCGGAGCTGTACGCGGAGGCGGCACTGCGCTCGAGCGACGAGGGCTCGAAGGCGCCGGAGTTCGCCGCCGAGAACCTCGAGCTCGGCGAGCGGGAACGAGCTCTTCTACGTCGGGACGTCGCTCTTCCCCGGCCAGCGCTTCGGCCTGGCCTCGCTTCCGGCGTCGGCGCTCGGCGACGTCCAGCTCGACACGGAACGCCTGGTGACGTTCGAGTTCACGCCACCGGGCGGCGAGCACAAGCTCATCGCCGCCGCGCAGCCGGTTCGTCTCGTCCAGGGGACGGAGCCGTTCGGCCATCTCGTCGTCGCGAAGCCGGTCACGGAGCTCCGTGAGCAGTGGCTGACGCTGCTCGGGCGTCTCGCGCTCGCGCTCGCGGTCGGAATCGCGCTCGGCGCCGCTGCTTTTCTGGTGGCTGTCTCACCGGCTCGACCGGCCCCGTTCTGGCGCTCTCGCGTGCGACACAGCAGGTCGCGGTGGGCAAGTACGACGTCGAGATCCCCGAGACGCGGGGCAGCGACGAGATCTCCCAGCTCAGCGACCGCTTCCGCCGCATGGTGGAGCAGCTCGCCGAGGCCGAGAAGCTCAAGCGCTCGTTCCTCATGTCCGTCTCGCACGAGCTGCGGACGCCGCTGACCGCGATTCGCGGCCACGTCGAGGCCGTGCGCGAGGGCATCGTCACGGAGCCGGAGCAGGTCGCGGCGTCGCTCGAGATCGTCGCCGCCGAGACGGACCGCCTCGAGCGGCTGGTCGGAGACGTTCTCGACCTCGCGAAGCTCCAGGCGCACCGCTTCACCGTCCGGCACGAGGAGGTCGACCTCGGCCGCGTGCTCGACCATGCCTACGGCGCGTTCGCGGAGGAGGCGCGCCGGCGCGAGATCGACTACCGGATCGACGGGGACGGACGAGGCGCCGGTGATCGTGTCCGACGGCGACCGGGTGCTGCAGGTGATCTCGAACCTCCTCTCGAACGCGTTTCGCTGGACGCCCGACGGCGGCCGGATCGAGCTCGCGCTCGCGGCCTCGAACGGCGCCGTCCGTGTCGACGTCGTCGACTCGGGCCCGGGCGTCCCGGCGAACGAGCGCGAGCGGATCTTCGACGCGTTCATCTCGCACGACGTCAACGGGACCGGGCTCGGCCTCCCGATCGCGCGCGAGCTCGCGCTCGCGCTCGGCGGGCGGATCGAGCTGGAGTCGGACGCTCGCGGCGGGAGCCGGTTCCGGCTCGTGCTGCCGGCGGCGACGGCCGTCTAGCTTCGAGAGCCTAGGCGGCCGCGACGCGCTGGACCGGGCGTGGGTCGTCCTCGGACGCGCGCTCGAGCCGTTCGAGCCGCGCGTCGACGCCGCGCCAGCCCGAGCTCACGAGGTCGACCAGCAGCGCGAGGTCGTCCACGCGCGCGTGACGCTCTGCAGCGATCTCGCCTTCGAGCCGCTCGAGCCGCCGGATCGCCTGGTTCATGAGGCCTCGGATCTCGGCGATGTGGCGCGCGACCGGCAGAACCTCCGTGCGGAGCCCGTCGCGGACGGCGGCTCCGACCTGAACCGGAATCGACGCCTCGAGGTCGGCCGCGGCCTCGGCGAGCGCCTCCACCTGAACGCGGGAGCGCTCGAGCACGGCCTCCAGAACGCCCGGATCGGAGCGGTGCGCGGTCGCCTCCGCGATCCGCTGCTTCGCCCGTTCCAGCGCAAACTCGTCCATGGAGGGCGAGGCTACTCTCAGCGCCGGATGGACACTGCGCTCCTCGACTACGAGCTGCCGCCCGAGCTGATCGCGCAGCGCCCGGTCGAGCGGCGCGACGCCTCGCGGCTCCTCGTGTACGAGCGGGCGACGGGACGAACCGAGCACCGGACGTTCTCCGAGCTGCCGGACCTTCTGTCCGGCGAGCTCGCGGTCGTGAACGACACGCGGGTCGTGCCGGCGCGGCTCCGGCTCGAGCGCTCGACCGGGGGCGCCGTCGAGGTCCTGCTCGTCGAGCGGCTCGAAGAGGACATCTGGGAAGCGCTGGCGCGGCCGTCGCGGCGGCTGCGCGCCGGCGAGCGGCTCGGGCCCGTCGAGCTCGTCGAGCCGCTCGGAGACGGGCGCTGGACCGTGCGGCTCGAGGGCGAGCCGGACGGGGAGACGCCGCTTCCTCCGTACATCCACGAGCCGCTCGCGGATCCCGAGCGCTACCAGACGGTGTACGCGCGCGAGCCGGGCTCGGCGGCGGCGCCGACGGCGGGCCTGCACCTCACTCGCGAGCTCGTCGCGCGACTCGATCCTGCGACCGTGACGCTCCACGTCGGGCTCGACACCTTCCGGCCGGTGGTCGCCGACCGGCTGGAGGAGCACGAGCTCCACGGTGAGCGGTACTCGGTGAGCCCGGATGCGTGGGAGCGGATCGAGCGCGCCGAGCGCGTGCTCGCCGTGGGAACGACCACGGTGCGCGTTCTCGAGACGGTGGCTCGGGGCGCGGCGCTCAGCGGCCGCACGTCGCTCTTCATCGTGCCGGGCTTCGAGTTTCGGCGCGTCGACGCGCTGCTCACGAACTTCCACCTTCCGCGCTCGACGCTCCTCGCGCTCGTGATGGCGTTCGCGGGAGTCGAGGAGACGCGCGAGCTCTATCGCGCCGCGGTGGCCGAGCGGTACCGCTTCTACTCGTTCGGCGATGCGATGCTCGTCCTCTGACGGCCGCAGTTGGCACGGATTCGGCACGATCTCGTGTCCCATGCATGAGCGTTTTCCGCATAGGCTGGTAGCGGGAGGAGGCGAGGGGTGGCCCCAGGGGTTTTCGTCCCCGGGCGACGCGCTGCCTCTTGCCCGCGGGTTCGGCGGGCTCGATTGAGCGCCTTCGAGGTCACGGCCACGGACGGACAGGCACGCGCCGGCCGGCTCGAGACCGCGCACGGCTCGATCCCCACGCCCGCATTCATGCCCGTGGGGACGAAGGCGACGGTCAAGTCGCTCCACCCCGACGAGGTGCGCGCGCTCGGCGCGAGCGTGATCCTCGGGAACACGTACCACCTGCACTTCCGCCCCGGGGAGGACGTCGTCGAGGAGCTCGGAGGGATCCACGCGTTCTCGGGCTGGGACGGCCCGATCCTCACCGACTCGGGCGGGTTCCAGGTCTTCTCGCTGCGCGACACGATCTCCCGCCTCGACGAGGACGGGGTGACGTTCCGCTCGGTCTACGACGGGTCGGCCGCTCGGTTCACGCCGGAAGGCGTCGCCGAGATCCAGCGCCGGCTCGGCTCGGACATCGCCATGTGCCTCGACGTCTGCCTTCCCGGCGACGCCCCGCGCGGCGAGCTCGAGCGCGCCGCGCGGATCACGACGCAGTGGGCCGAGCGGCAGGCCGACGCGCCGCGCGCACCCGGCCAGCTCCGCTTCGGCATCTCGCAGGGCGGGGCGGACCGCGAGCTCCGCGAGCGCTCGCTCGAGGAGATCTCGGCGCTGCCCTTCGACGGGCACGCGCTCGGGGGCCTCGCCGTCGGAGAGTCGCGCGAGGAGATGCTCGACACCGTGGAGTGGGCCGCGCCCGCGCTGCCCGCCGGCAAGCCACGCTACTTCATGGGGATCGGGGATCCTGCCGGGATCCTCGAGGTGGTCGGCCGCGGCATCGACATGTTCGACTGCGTGCTGCCGACCCGCACGGCGCGCACCGGCTCCGCGCTCACCTGGGACGGGCGCCTCAACCTCCGAAACGCCCGCTACACGCGCGATCCAGGCCCACTCCAGGACGGCTGCGACTGTCCGGCGTGCGCGCGATTCTCACGCGCGTACGTCCGGCACCTCGTGATGCAGGAGGAGATTCTCGGGCTTCGCTTGCTCAGCCTGCATAATCTTCGGTTCGTACTCGACCTGACCGCACGCGCGCGGGACGCGATCGAGCGAGGCACGTTCTCGGCCTTCCGGCAAGAGGCGCTCGCGCGGCTCGCTCCTCGCCCGAGGAGGAAACGTAATGGGTGGTGGTGGATTTCTGCTCTTCATGGCGCTTTTGCTCGTCGTCATGTACGTGCTCATGATCCGGCCGCAACGGCAGCGCCAGCAGACGGTGCAGCGGACGATCGAAAGCGCCGGCGAGGGCGACGACGTCCTCACGACCGGCGGCATCTACGGGACGATCGTCCAGGCAGAGGGGGATGATCTCGTGGTCGAGATCGCCGACAACCTCACCGTGCACATGACGCGCCGCGCCATCGCCGCCGTGCTTCCTCCCGAGGACGAGGAGGAGGCGGACGAAGATGCCGAGACTCTCCGGACGCGCGCGGTCGAGGAGGCGGAGGCCGAGCTCGATGAAGCTGCGGTTACGGACCCGCGAAGATGCCGTTACGCACGAGGCCACGTCTGAAGCTGCGGCCGCCGAACGCCGATAGCCTGACGAACCGGCTGTGAATCGCCGAACCTCCACCTTTGTCGTCGGTCTGCTGATCGCCGCGCTCCTCGGCGTCGCCTTGCTGGCCGTGCCGGGATCGCCGCTGCGCGAGGAGCCGACGCTGGGCCTCGACCTCCAGGGCGGCCTCGCCGTCACCCTCCAAGCCGTCCCGCCGCCCGACCGGGAGCTGACGGAGGACGACCTCAACCGCTCCGTGGACATCATGCGGAACCGCGTCGACAAGCTCGGCGTGAGCGAGCCCGAGATCCGCACGCAGGGAAACGACCAGATCGTGATCCAGCTCCCGGGCGTCAAGGACCCGGAGGCCGCGGCGGAGATCATCGGCACGACCGCGCAGCTCGAGCTCTACGACCTGGAGACCTCGGTCGTCGGGCCGTCGGTCTCGATCGACGGCCAGCCGGTCGAGACCACGTCGCTCTACACCCTGCTTGCCGCCGTCCAGGCGCAGGCCGAGGGCGACGACTCGGAGGCCTACTACATCGTGAATCCGAACCGGGAACGCGTCGTCGCGGGGCCGTTCGGGTCGGAGCGCGAGGCGCTGCGCTCGGTCGGCGGCGAGCTTCCGGAGAATCGCAGGCTCTTCGCCGTCCCCGAGGACATGGTCGTCGTCACTTGCGGGGAGGGCGCGGTCGTCTGTCCGGGCGGCGGGGGCAACGGCGTCCCGCCGCCGGGGCCGTACTACTACCTCTTCAAGTACGACCCGCCGAGGGTCCCGCAGATGACGGGCGAGGACCTGAAGCTCGACGGGACGCGGGCGGACTTCGACACGAGCCCGGGCGGCGGCAACCTGCCGATCGTGCTCATGGAGTTCACCGGGGACGGCGCGGACAAGTTCCAGGAGATCACGGCGCAGGAGCACATCCGCGGGAATCTCCGCAACGCGTTTCAGCACTTCGCGATCGTCCTCGACCGCGAGATCAAGACGTTCCCGCAGATCGACTACACCGACAGCAGCTTGGCGGGCGGGATCAGCGGCGGACGGGCCCAGATCCAGGGGCTCGAGTCGATCGACGAGGCGAACGACATCGCGATCGTCCTCCAGACCGGCGCGCTGCCGGTGAAGTTCGAGACGCTCGACCGGACCGACATCTCCGCGACGCTCGGCGAGGACTCGCTCCAGGAGGCGTGGAAGGCCGCGATCGGCGGCCTGCTCCTCGTGATGCTCTTCCTCCTCCTCTTCTACCGCTTCCTCGGGGTCGTCGCGGTCGCGGGGCTCGCCGTGTACGCCGCCTTCCTGTACGCGACGATCCTCGTCTTCGACGTCGTGCTCACGCTGCCCGGCTTCGCGGGCCTCGTGCTGACCTTCGGCGTCGCGGCCGACGCGAACATCGTCATCTTCGAACGCATCAAGGAAGAGGTGCGCGCCGGGAGATCCGTGCGCGCCGCGATCTCGGCGGGATACCGCAAGGGCTTCGCGACGATCGTCGACGCGAACGTCGTGACGGCGATCACGGCCCTGGTGCTCTTCGCGGTCGCGACGGCAAGCGTGCGCGGCTTCGCGCTCATGCTCCTCATCGGGACGGTGCTGTCGATGCTCACCGCCGTTCTCGCGACCCGCGCGATCCTCGCGCTCCTCGCCGGCTTCGGCTGGATCGACAACCCGCGGCTGATGGGCGCGACCGGCCAGGGCATCCCGCGCTGGCTGCGGCAGGACTACATCGGGCTCCGCCGCTATTGGTTCGCGTTCTCCGGCCTGGTAATCGCGGTCTCGATCGGCGCGATCGCGATTCTCGGCCTCAACCTCGGCATCGACTTCGAAGGCGGAACCCAGATCACGTTCTCGCACGCCCGAGCCGACGTCGCTCGAGACGGTCCGCGCCGAGGCCGGCAAGATCGGACAGGAAGCCGCCGTGATCCAGGGGACGGGTGAGTCGACCGACGGCAACTACACGAGCTTCCAGATCCGCACCGAGACGCTGACGATCGACGAGCAGAACGAGCTGCAGCAGGACCTGCGCGCCGCGGTCGACGGCGAACGGTTCGGCGCGCAGACCGTCTCCGAGAGCTTCGGCCGCCAGATCGCGAACAACGCGCTGCTCGCGATCTTCGTGAGCCTGCTCCTGATCGTCATCTACATCTCCGTCCGCTTCCACTGGAAGTACTCGGTCGGCGTCCTCGCGGCACTCGCTCACGACGTCGTCATCACCGTCGGCGTCTACGCGCTCACCGGGCGGGAGGTGTCGACGGCGACCGTCGCCGCGGTCCTGACGGTGCTCGGGTACTCGATGTACGACACGGTCATCGTCTTCGACCGCATGCGCGAGAACGTGCCGCTCATGCGCCGCGCGTCGTTCCGCGTGATCGGGAACGTGTCGCTCTGGGAGGTGCTCCCGCGCTCGCTCGCGACGACGTTCATCACGCTCGTCCCGGTCGCCTCGCTGTACTTCTTCGGCGGCGACACGCTCAAGGACTTCGCGTTCGCGCTGCTCGTCGGCATCGGCTTCGGGGCGTACTCGTCGGTGTTCCTCGCGGCGCCGCTCGTCGCGGTGCTCAAGGAGCGCGAGCCCGAGTTCCGGCGCCGCCGCGACGATCTCGGCGCCCTCGAGGGCATCGAGTCGGTCGGCGGAGTGCTCGCGCTCGAGGCCGCAGAGATCGCGGCCGAGAGCGACGGCGACGGGACCGGGGAGGACGAGGAGGAGGAGGAAGCTCCCACGCCTGCTGCGACTCCCGCCGGCCCGACGGCGCCCGCGACGTCGAAGCGTGAGCGGCGCCGCCAGCGACGCGCGTCGAGGCCTCACGGCCGTGCGCGATAGCGGCGACGAGCGGGGGTCGCTCGAGACCCTCACGCTCGCCGGCCTGGGCGCCCTCGCGCTCGCGGCGCAGCGCGGCGACGACCTCGCGGACGAGCTCGCAAAGCGGGTCGGAGTCGAGCGCGACGAGCTCAGGGAGGCGCTCGCGGACGTGCTCGGAAGCTGGCGCCGTGAGCTCCAGCGCCTCGGAGACTCGACGGGAGATGCGGCCGCGCGAGTCGGGTCCGAGCTCGGCGTCGCCTCGCGCGAGGCGGTCTCCGAGCTCGAGCTCCGAGTCGCGCAGCTCGAGCACCGCCTGAAGCTCTTGGAAGACGCGCGCTAGGGCACGTCGGCCGTCGCGCCTACACTTGGCGCATGGCCACGCGGCAGGCAGGGCCGTCGCGGAACCTCGGGCGCCTCTCGGAGATCACGCAGGTCGCAGCGCGCTACGGGTTCGGCTACGTCCTGCGCAGGAACCGGCGCGGAGAACTCGTCGGCGGAAGCGACGGCGACGAGGCGACGGCGTCGGATCGCGGGCGGCGCCTGCGGGAGATGCTCGACGAGCTCGGACCGACGTTCGTGAAGTTCGGGCAGCTGCTCTCGACCCGCCCCGACGTCATTCCGCCGGACATCGTCGTCGAGCTGCGCGGGCTCCAGGACGCGGTCACGCCTTTCCCGTTCGAGCAGGTGCGCGAGGTCGTCGAGGCCGAGCTCGGCCTCACCGTCGAGCAGTCGTTCGTCGAGCTCGACGAGATCCCGATCGCGTCGGCCTCGATCGGGCAGGTGCACCGGGCCGTCCTCCCGGATGGGCGCGAGGTCGCGCTGAAGGTGCAGCGCCCGGCCGCCGCGAGGCAGATCGAGGCGGATCTCGGGCTCCTCTACCAGGCGGCGAAGCTCCTCCGCGAGCGTGTGCGCGCGCTCGAGTTCATGGACCCGCGGGAGCTCGTGGACGAGTTCGCGCGCTCGATCCGGCTCGAGCTCGACTACGGCCACGAGGCCCGGAACGCGGAGGCCTTCCGCCGCAACTTCGCGCGCGAGCCCGGGGTGGTCGTCCCCGAGGTGATCAGGCGCTACTCGACCGGCCGTGTGCTGGCGCTCGAGTTCCTGCACGGGACGAAGGTGTCCGAGCTCGACCTCGCTGCGCTGCCCGCGGAGCGGCGTCGGGTGATCGCGTATCAGATGGCGGACGCGTGGATGACGATGGTCTTCCGTCACGGGTTCTTCCACTCCGATCCGCACCCGGCGAACATCTTCGTCCTCGATACGGGCGAGCTCGGCCTCGTCGACTTCGGTCAGGCCGGGAAGCTCTCGGACGAGGACATGACGAGGCTCACGCGGCTCTTCCTCGACGCGGCGACCGAGAACATCGACGCGATCCCTCGCCGCCTCCGCGACCTCGGCGTGCGCTACGCGCCCGAGCGGGAGGAGGAGTTCCGCGCCGAGATCCGCGTCCTCTTCGACCGCTACTACGGCACACGGCTGTCGGACATCGACCCGATGCAGGTGATCCGCGAGGGGTTCCAGCTCATCTACTCGATGAACCTGCGGCTGCCTTCGCGCTTCGTGATCCTGGACAAGGCGATCGCGACGCTCGCGTCCGTCGGCGCGGAGGTCTACCCGGACTTCAACGTGTTCGAGGTCGCGAAGCCGTACGCGCGCGGGCTCCTCGCCGACCGCTTCCAGCCACGCGTGATGGCGCGACGGACGTGGGTGGAGGCCGTCGCGATCGGCGAGATCGCGCGCGAGCTGCCGTACCAGGCGCACGACGTGCTCGAGCGGATGCGGGACGGCACGTTCCAGATCCGCCTCGAGAACCCGGGGCTCGACGAGCTCGACGACCACATTGACCGCGCGTCGAACAGGCTTTCCGTCGCGCTCATCGTGCTCGGCGGCCTCGTCGGGTCGTCGATCGTCGGCGTCTTCGCACAGGACGGCCCTCAGGTGATCGGTCTGCACCTGCTCTCGTTCGTCGGCTTCATGCTCTCGGGCGCCTTCGGGCTCTGGCTCATCTGGGGCGTCATGCGCCACGGTCGCCTCTGAGGCCGCAGGCCGCCTGCCGCTCCCGGCCGGCGGAGCCGGCCTCCGCGGCGGGCTGACGACGCTCGGCTGCGCGATCCCGCGGGCGAGCCGCTTGTCCGTACCTCACGTACTGTCCTGCGCGGCTCGCCCTTGGCTCCCTTGCGAGCGCCGCCCCTGCGGCCTCAGAGGCCATGCCCGCGCGAGTCGGCTGAGGATTTCTTGTCACGAATCCTCCGCAAAGGACATCTGGCGCCTCGAGTGACGCGCGGTTAGCGTCGGCGTCATGCCGAATGCCGTGCTCGTTGCCGACCCCGAGTCCGAAACGCGCGAGTACCTCGGCCGCCAGCTGCGAGTCGACGGGTTCGACGTCCTCGACGCGTCGCGCCGCAGCGAGGCGCTGGAGCTGGCCGAGCGCATCCGGCCTGATCTCGTGCTCCTCGGCGAGCTCGACCTCTGCGCGCGGCTGCGCCGGGGCGAGCCGGGGAGGACATGGGACAGGAACGTCCCCGTGATCCTGCTCGCGCCGAGCTCGGATCCGGAGGAGCGGGTGCGGGCTCTGGAGCGCGGGGCCGACGACGTCATGGGCCGACCGTTCGCCTACGACGAGCTGCTCGCGCGGATCCGGGCCGTCCTGCGGCGGAGCTCGGTGTCCTCGACGGAAGTGGTCGAGGCGGGCGAGCTCGTGATCGACCGGCGCACGCGGCGGGTCGCGATCCGGGAGACCATGGTGACGTTGTCGGCGAAGGAGTTCGAGCTCCTCGTCCGGCTCGCTTCCGAGCCGTATCGCGTCTTCACCAAGGAAGAGCTCCTGCGCGAGGTGTGGGGGTACCGCGCACTCGGGCGGACCAGGACCCTGGAGTCGCACGCGTCGCGCCTGCGGAAGAAGCTCCGGATCGTCGAGACCGACAGCTTCGTCGTGAACGTGTGGGGGGTCGGGTACCGGCTTCTGGAGTGACGGCGAGGGTGAGGCAAGCCTCGCCCCTACAGCAACGCGCCCTCGTGCCGGAGCAGCGCGGTCTTCTTGTCGAGCCCGCCCGCGTAGCCGACGAGATTCCCGGTCGAGCCCACGACCCGGTGGCACGGGAGGACGATCGGGATCCGGTTCCGGTTCATGACGGTGCCGACGGCCCGCGACGCCCGGGGTCGCCCGACGCGCGTGGCGAGGGCGCCGTAGGTCGTCGTCTCGCCATAGGGCACCTTCGCGAGCTCGCGCAGCACCGAGGTCGTGAACGGCGGGAGCGCGCGGAGGTCGAGCGCCAGGTCGAAGGCCTGCCGGCGGCCCTCGAAGTACTCGTCGAGCTCGCGCCGGGCGTCGTCGATCGACCCCGGAGAACGAAGGACGCGGGGCCCGGCGATGCGGGCGAGCCGGTCCAGCTGCTCCTCGGGCTCGGTGTCGAACGAGATCGACGCGAGACCACGGTCGGAGGCGGCGACGAGAAGCGGGCCGATCGGCGACTCGAGGACGTCGTAGCCGACGTCGAGGAGCCCGAGCGACGCGGCGGCTGCCCGGAAACGATGGTCGAGATCGGGAGAGATGCTCATGAGGGAGTCCTTCCGCGCAGCCTGCGCACGCCCGTCGAGGCGGCCTGGCGGGCCGCGTCCTCGCTCGAGCCGAGCGCGGCTGCGATCTGGTCGTAGGGGAGGTCGTAGCCGTACCGGAGCACGACGGCGGCGCGTTCTTTCGGCGGGAGGCCGTCCGTCAGCGGAGCCAGCTCTTCGTACTCCGGCCGCGTGTCCTCGGTGCCCGTCTCGGGAAGCTCGTCCGCAGGTCGGGTCCGGCGCACCGTGTCGACCGCGACGTTCTTCGCGATCGTCAGCACCCAGGCCCGCAGGTGCTCGCCGTGCTCGAGGCGCCGGTACGCCTGCAGGGCCCGCAGGAAGGTCTCCTGGAACGCATCCTCGGCCCGCTGCGTCCCGAGCCGGCGCCGGAGCAGGCGCAGCACCTCCACACGGTGCTCCTCGTAGAAGCGTTCGAAGGGCGGTATCGCCATGTCGTGCATCTTCGTCTGTCAACGCAGCAGCCCGCGGATCTGTGAGCATGTCCTCCGTGCGCGCGGCTGTAGTCGGGCACGTGGAGTGGGTCGAGTTCGTCCGCGTCGAACGGGTGCCTGGCGCGGGCGAGATCGCCGGAGCGCTCGAATCGTGGGAGCAGGCGGGCGGCGGCGGGTCGGTGGCCGCGGTCCAGCTCTCCCAGCTCGCCGACTCCGTGCTCTTCCTGACGGTGCTCGGGACCGACGAGCTCGGGAGGCGCGCGTTCACGGAGCTCGAGGAGCGCGGCGTCGAGGTGCACGCGACGTTCGTCGAGGTGACACAGCGCAGGGCGGTGACGTTCGTCGACGCGGCGGGTGAGCGGACGATCACGACGATCGGGCCGAAGATCGGGCCCCGCGGGCACGACGACTCGCTTCCGTGGCACGAGCTCGCGCGCTGCGACGCCGTCTACTTCTGCGCCGGGGACGTCGACGCGCTGGTCGCCGCGCGGCGTGCCCGAGTACTCACGGCGACCGCGCGCGAGCTCGCGACATTGCGCCGCGGAGGCGTCGAGCTCGACGCGCTCGTCGGCAGCGCAAAGGACGAGGCGGAGCTCTACCGTCCGGGCGACCTCGACCCGGAGCCGCGCCTCGTGGTCACGACGTCGGGAGCGCTGGGCGGCTGGGCGCAGCCAGGTGGGCCGTTCACCGCGGCGCCGCTGCCGGAGTCCCGGGCCGACGCGTACGGCGCGGGCGACTGCTTTGTGGCGGGTCTCACGTTTGCGCTCGCGGCGGGGCTCGAGACCCAGGATGCCCTCGCGTTCGCCGCCCGCTGCGGCGCCGGCGCGCTCGCCGGGGACGGCGTCCACGCCGAGCCGGTCTCTCTCGAGGGCTGAGCTACGAGCCTGCCGGCTGCGGGACGATCTTCGCGAAGCGGTCCCAGAGGTCGATCTGGCACCCGTTCTCACGGCTGAGCTCGAGCGCGACCGGTACGACGTCGTCTCCGCCTGCGAACGTCCCCTCGAGACGCGCCTGCTGGGAACCGCCGTAGATCTCCGTGCAGATCGCATCCGCTGGCACAGGCTCGAAGTCCTCGGCGTTCAGGTCGTAGACGGCCTCGCAGGCTCCCTCCGGATCGGGATGCTCGCCCGACGGCTCGGGACACGAGAGCGTGTACCGCTGCGGCTCGCCCTTGCCCTTACCGTCGGGCCAGACGGTGATGTCGAGGTCCGTCTGCGCCGCGAGCGAGATTCCGTCGTCGAGCGGGGCGGAGCTCTCGTCGCTGCCACTGCCGCAGCCTGCGAGCAGCGCACCGCCGAAGAGCACGAGCGCTCCGAGGGCGAGTCCTCTCCGTCCCGTCACACCCGTTGATACGACGCCGATCGCTTCCGTGTCACGCGCCTGACGCACGTTTCTCCCACACCGAGACGTGCTTGGTGCTGTCGCTCGTGAACGGCTCGCGCTTCCACCCGGCCCAGCGTTCGCGCAACGTCATCCCGGCGAGCCGTGCCATGAGGTCGAGCTCCGCCGGCCACACGTAGCGAAACGGGATCGAGAGGACCTCGAGCGCACCCTCGGCGACCCGGTAGTGGTGAGAGATCAAGCCCTGCGCCACGACGTCGTACTCGTCGAAGCCGATCTTCGTCGGGCTCACGTACAACGGCCGGAACGTCTCGCCCGGCGGGAGCCGCTGCAGGTCCGGCACGCCGACCTCGATCACGAAGCACCCTCCCGGCCGGAGATGTGCGGCAACGTTCTGGAAGCACGCGACCTGCTCGTCCTGCGTCGTCAGGTTGTTGATGGTGTTGAAGATCAGGTAGGCGAGTGAGAATGTTCCGTCGACCGTGGTCGTGGCGAAGTCGCCGATCGTCACGTCGACGGCGTCGCCGCCCGGCTTCGCCCGCAGGCGCTCGACCATCGCCTCCGAGAGGTCGATCCCTTGCACACGAATGCCCCGTTCCGCGAGCGGGAGCGCGATGCGGCCCGTGCCGATGCCGAGCTCGAGGGCGGCGCCGTCGCCGGCCAGTTCGGCGAGGAAGTCGGCGACAGGACCGACGGCCTCGGGCTCGAACATGTCCGCGACCGACTCGTCGTAGCGCTCGGCGACGCGCTCTCCGAAGTGGTCCTCGGGCACCGGCAGCAACTCTACGCGCGGCACGGTCACACACGCATGGACCTCGATCGCGGGGTTGTAAAGTGGGAGCGAGTGGGGTAAGGTGGGGAACTGTGGGAGGAGCATCCCGCACGCGATCATGTTTCAAGGCGAGTACGTCCACGCGATCGACGACAAGAGCCGGCTCACGCTGCCGGCCAAGCTCCGGCCTGCGCTGGCAGCCGGCGTCGTCCTCACCCGCGGGCTCGAGAAGAACATCGACGTGTACCCGCGCGAGAGCTGGGACGCGAGCACTGCCCGGATCGCCGGGCTCGACCAGCTCACGCGGGAGGGCCGGGCGATGAAGCGCTTCGTGTTCGCGAGCGCGGCCGTCGTCGAGCCCGACCGCCAGGGTCGCGTGCTCATCCCTCCGCACCTGGTTGCACATGCAGGACTCGACAAGGAGGTGGTGCTGGCGGGCGTCAGCGACCATCTCGAGATCTGGGATCGCTCCGAATGGGAGGCCCAACTGAGCGAAATGGAAGGGAGTGCGGGCGATGTTGCCGAACGTCTTGCGGCCCAGTCCGGCTGATCACATCCCGGTCCTCGCCGACGAGGTGCGCGAGCTCCTCGCCGTGCAGCCGGGCGAGACCGTCGTCGACGCGACCTTTGGCGCGGGGGGACACTCGCGCCTGCTCGTCGACGACCTCGCGGGGAGCGGCAAGCTGACCGCGATCGATCGCGACCCGACCGTGCGACCGTACTTCGACCGGGTGAAGGCATCGGCGCGTGGTGTGCAGATGCGCTTCCTCCGTGGCGACTACGCGGTCGTCCTCTCGCAGCTCGCAGCGAACGACGTGAAGGCGGATGCGGTCCTCCTCGACCTCGGGCTCTCGTCGATGCAGGTCGACAGGCACGAGCGCGGGTTCTCGTATGCGACCGACGCGCCGCTCGACATGCGCATGGACCCGTCGGACGAGCCGAGCGCCGCCGACGTCGTCAACACGTGGGACGAGGCCGAGCTCGCGACGATCTTCCGCCGCTACGGGGAAGAGCGCTACGCGCGGCAGATCGCGCGCGGCATCGTGCGGCGGAGAGAGCGCGAGCCGATCGAGCGCACGGGCCAGCTCGTCGACGTCGTCCGCGCGTCGATCCCGGCACCCGCCCGTTTCGGGGAGGGACATCCCGCGAAGCGCGTCTTCCAGGCGCTGCGGATCGAGGTCAACCACGAGCTCGAGTCGCTTGCGACCGGCCTCCCCGCAGCGTTCGAGATGCTGCGGCCCGGCGGGCGGCTCGCGGTCATCAGCTTCCACTCCCTCGAGGACCGCATCGTCAAGCGCTTCCTGCGCGATCGCGCTCGCGGCTGCACCTGCCCGCCCGACTTCCCGGTGTGCGTGTGTGGGCACGAGCCGGAGCTCAGGATCCTCACGACGAAGGCCGTTCGGCCGTCCTCGCGCGAGGTCGACCGGAACCCGCGTGCTGCGTCGGCGCGCCTGCGCGCGGCGGTGAAGGTCTAGAGATGTCGAGCGTGGCGCAAGGAGCCCGCATCAGCCGGACGGCACCGCGGAAGCGCACGGAGGCGCGCGCCGGCGCCCGGCCACTCGCGCGGCCGCGGCTCCTCGGCGGCGGCGTGCTCTGGATCGTCGTGTTCGCGCTCCTGCTCGCAGGCGTCGTCGCGGTCAACGTCGCCGTGCTTCGCCTGAATCTCCAGCTCGACCAGGTCGACAGGGACGGGTCCGAGCTCAAGGCCGACATCGCCGGGTTGCGCTCGGAGATCTCGACCGCATCCGCGACGGCCCGGATCGAGCGACTGGCCACGAAGGAGCTCGGGCTCGTGCAGGCCGACCACGAGACCACGATCTACGTCCAGCTCCGCAGGTGACGCGCGCCAAGACCAACCGCCGGATCGTCGCCCTCGCGAGCGTCTTCGTCGGGCTGCTCGCGATCGCGCTCGTACGCGCGTTCTGGCTGCAGGCGCTGAACGGCGACGCGTACGCCGCGATGGCGGTGCGCCAGCATCGCGAGACGGTCGTCGTTCCTGCCGCGCGCGGCACGATCTTCGACCGGAACGGAGAGCCGCTCGCGATCGGCCAGCCGACGACGACCGTGTTCGCGAACCCACGTCAGGTCGCGAGGCCGCGGGACGTCACGCTGGCCGTGGCGAGGGCGCTCGACCTCCCGCCGGAGAAGGTGTACGCCCAGCTCGTCGACCGCTCGCGAGGGTTCGTCTATCTCGCGCGCAAGGCGAGCCAGCTCGAGGCGGAGAAGCTGGAGGATCTCGGACTCGCGGGCCTCGGCTTCGTCCCGGAGGAGCTGCGCACGTATCCGCAGGGAGGGGTCGCGGCGCAGGTGGTCGGCTTCGCGGGGATGGACAACAAGGGCCTCGAGGGGCTGGAGCGTTCACTCGAAGGCGTGCTCGCCGGGCGGTCCGGAAGCCGGACGATCGTCAAGGACCCTGGCGGGCGCGTGCTCGACGTCGTCTCGACGAAGCCCGAGTCGCCGGGACGCAATGTGCGCCTCACGATCGACCATCAGATACAGGCGAACGCCGAGGACGTCCTCTTGGAGACCGTGAGGCAGTACGGAGCGCGCGCCGCGTCCGCGATCGTCATGGACCCGCACACCGGCGCCGTGCTCGCGATGGCGGTCGCGCCCGGCTTCAACGCGAACCGGTTTGCGACCACTCGGGCCGACCGCCGTCGCAATCGCGCGGTCACGGACACGTACGAGCCGGGCTCCACGTTCAAGCTCGTCACCATCGCGGCCGCTCTCGAGGAGGGCATCGTGTCGCCCGGAAGCTCGTTCCGGCTGCAGCCCTCGATCCATGTCGCCGACCGCATCATCCGCGAGGCGCACGTTCGCGGGACCGAGCAGATGAGCGTGCGCAGTATCGTCGAGCACTCGTCGAACGTCGGCACCATCACGATCGCGCAGCAGCTCGGCGAGGGCCGGCTCGCGGACTGGATCGACCGGTTCGGGTTCGGGAACGCGACCGGAGTCGACTTCCCGGGCGAGTCGTCCGGGTTCGCGCTGCCGCCGGACGAGTGGTCGGGCTCGACGATCGGCACGGTTCCCATCGGGCACGGAATCGCGGTTACTCCGATCCAGATGGCGCGCGCGTACTCCGCGATCGCGAACGGCGGCGTTCTCGTGACGCCGCACCTCGTCGAGGCGATCGACGGCAGCGCGGTGGCGCGGAAGCGCGGGAAGCGCGTCGTGTCGCGGGCGGTCTCGAATCAGATGCTCTCAATGCTCCGCGGCGTCGTCCTCGAGGGCACGGGCACGGAGGCGGCCATCCCCGGCTACACCGTCGCCGGGAAGACGGGCACGGCCGCGAAGATCGATCCGGAGACGGGCCGCTACTCGCACTCGAAGTACGTCGCGTCGTTCGTCGGCCTCGTGCCCGCGACCAAGCCGCGCCTCGTGATCATGGTCATGGTCGACGAGCCGCTGGGCGCGTACTACGGCGGCGAGGTGGCGGCGCCGGCGTTCCGGCAGATCGCCCGCTTCAACCTGCAGCACCTCGAGGTTCCTCCGGACGCGCGCCGGACGACCTCGTCGGCGGGCTGAGCGCCGCAGGCGTTCCGTTAGCGTTCCGCGCGTGGAGCTCGAGGTGCTGATCCGCGCCCTCGCCCCGAGCGAGGTGATCGGCGGACGGCCGGTCGAGATCGACGACCTCGCGTACGACACCCGGAGACTCGAGCCGGGGTCGCTCTTCTTCTGCGTCCCGGGGAGCCGCGTCGACGGCCACGACCTTGCGCCGGCCGCGGTCGAGCGCGGGGCACGGGCGCTGGTGGTGGAGCATCCAGTCGAGGTCGAGCCGGCGCTCGACGTCCCACAGCTCGTGGTTCCGGACGCGAGGGCGGCGATGGCGGTCGCGGCCGATACGTTCTTCGGGGAGCCGACGAAGGAGCTGGAGGTCGCGGGTGTCACGGGGACGAACGGGAAGACGACGACCGTGCTCTTGCTGCACGCGATGCTCGAGGCAGCCGGGCGGCGGGCCGGGCTCGTGGGGACGGTCGAGTGGATCGTCGGAGGCGAGCATCGCCCCGCACCCTTCACGACGCCCGAGGCGATCGACCTCCAGCGTCTCTTCCGCGAGATGCTCGACGCGGGCGACCGCAGCGTGGCCATCGAGGCCTCGTCGCACGGATCGGCCCTCAGGCGTCTCGACCGCGTCCGCTTCGGCGTGCTCGTGTTCACGAACCTGAGCCAGGACCACCTCGACCTGCACGGGACGATGGACGAGTACTTCCACGCGAAGCGGCGGTTGTTCACGCGCGCCCAGCCACCGCCCGCGGCGGTGAACGTCGGGAGCGAGTGGGGGAGGCGGCTGGCGGCCGACCTCACAGAGGCGCACCGTGCCCCGCTCGTGACGTTTGGGCTCGAGGCGGGCGCGGAGATCTGGCCGGAGGGCCTCGAGGTCACGCGTGGGGGAAGCCGGTTCACCGCGGCGGGCATCACGCTCGAGACGTCGCTGCGCGGGCTCTTCAACGTCGAGAACGCGCTCGGCGCAGTGGCGGCGGCGCTCCTCCTCGATCTCGACGAGAACGCCATCGCCGAGGGCCTCGCGTCCGTGGAGACCGTGCCCGGACGTTTCGAGACGGTCGACGAGGGCCAGCGGTTCACGGTGCTCGTCGACTACAGCCACACGCCCGCATCGCTCGAGACCGCGCTACGGGCGGCGCGGGGTCTCGCAGAAGGGCGGGTGCTCGTCGTCTTCGGCGCAGGCGGCGACCGAGACCGCGGGAAGCGTCCGCTCATGGGGAAGGTCGCGGTCGAGCTCGCCGACCTCGCGATCGTGACCTCGGACAATCCCCGCTCGGAGGATCCGCTCGCGATCATCCAGGACGTGCTGCAGGGCGCCGGGACCGGCGTCGAGATCGATCCCGACCGCCGCTCCGCGATCCAGCGGGCGGTCGGGCTCGCGGCCCCCGGCGACGTCGTCCTCATCGCCGGCAAGGGACACGAGCAGGGCCAGGAGATCGACGGCGTCGTCCATCCCTTCGACGACCGGGCCGTGGCCCGCGAGGCGCTCGCCGCACTCGCGGCGTCCCGCTGAGCCGCCGGGCGTGCTTGTGGACTCGTTGGCGCACTCTTTTCACGTTCGACTCATCCGTTGCGGACGTGTCGAGGGACTGTCCCCGAGTCATGACTTCCGGGAGAGATCGGCGCACTCTTGGCACAGGTTCGGTGTCAGACACCGGCCGCGCGGCTCGGGGCGGAGCGCGTGATTCCGCTCTCCTGGGAGGAAGTCGAGGCGCTCGGGCTCGGCCGGCTCGAAAGCGACGAGCCTGGAGGAGACATCGCCAGAGTCGTCGCGGACTCGCGAGACGCGTCCGAACAAGACCTGTTCGTCGCGCTCAACACGGGGACGCAGTACGTCGACGACGCGCGGAAGCGCGGCGCGGCCACGCTCGTGCCTCACGACCAAGACGCCGCCCTTGCCGCGCTCGCCTCGCTCGTCCGCTCGAAGAGCCGGGCGCGCGTCGTCGCGGTCGTCGGCTCGGCCGGCAAGACGACGACGAAGGACATCCTCGCCGCGCTCTGCGCGCCGCACGCGCGCACGATCGCGGCGGAACGAAGCCTCAACAACGAGATCGGGCTGCCGCTGACCGTCTGCCGGCTCGAGCTCGACACGGAGATCCTCGTCACCGAGATGGGCATGCGCGGGCTCGGGCAGATCGCGGCGTTGTGCGCGATCGCGCGCCCCGACATCGTCGTCGTCTCCCACATCGGTCCGGAGCACCTCGAGCTCCTCGGCAGCGTCGAGAACGTCGCAGCGGCCAATGCGGAGGCGATCGCCGCGCTGCCCCCTGACGGCGCCGCAGTCGTCCCCGCGCACGCACCCGCGCTCGAGCGGCATCTCGACCGCGACGACATCGAACTCCGCCGATTCGACCCGAACGACGCCGACCTCGACGGCCACACCGGACGGTTCCGGGTCGACGGCCATCAGATCGAGCTCGAGCTCCCGTTCACCCAGCGCCACCACGCCCTGAACGCGCTCGTCGCCCTCAACGCGTACGCCGCACTCGGGCTGCCGCTCGACCGAGCAGCCGAAGGCGCCGCCGCGATCAAGCTCTCTCCCTGGCGCGGAGAGGAGCTCGACCTGCCCGGGGGCGGTCTCGTCATCAACGACGCCTACAACGCGAACCCCGACTCCATGCGCGCCGCCCTCGAGCATCTCGCCGAGCGCGCGGACGGGCGCCGCCCGGTTGCGATCGTCGGCGAGATGGCCGAGCTCGGCACGACCTCCGAGCGCTACCACGGCGAGATCGGCGATCTCGCCGCCGCCCTCGAGATCCACGTCATCGGCGTCGGCGAGCCCGCGCGCGCCTACCGTCCCGAGGTCTGGGCGCCTGCCGCGCCCGGCGCAATCGAGGCGGCGCGAGGCTTCCTCCGGCCCGGCGATGTCGTCCTGGTCAAGGCGTCCCGAGCAGTCGGGCTCGAAGGCATCGCCGCCGAAATAGCGAACATCGCTCTCGCATGGTCCCAGTCCTGATCGCCGGCCTGCTGGCGATGGTCGCCGGCGTCGTCATCGGGCCGAGGTTCATCGAGACGCTCCGGGCGCGGAACCTCGGTCAGCAGATTCGCGCGGAGGGCCCGTCGACGCACCTGGTGAAGCAGGGGACGCCGACGATGGGCGGCCTTCTGATCGTCGCCTCCGCCGTCATACCGTTCCTCGCCCTCTCGCAGTACACCGCCGAGGGGCTCACGGTGCTCGTCATCGTCCTCGGCTGCGCGGCGATCGGCTTCACCGACGACTACCTGAAGGTCCGTCGCCGGCACTCGCTCGGGCTCCCGGGGCGCTGGAAGATGCTCTTCATCGCGGTCGTCACGGTCGTGGCGGCGATCCTCCTCCAGCAGAGCGAGACCTTCGACACGTCGGTGTACGTGCCCCTAGTCGGCTCGGACATCGAGCTTTCGTACGCGTACTACCCGTTCCTCTTCGTTCTCATCGCCGGGACGGTCAACGGCTCGAACCTGACGGACGGGATCGATGGCCTCCTCGCGGGCACCGCGACGATCATGCTGCTGACGTTCCTGGCGATCGTCGGTATCGCGTGGCTCCGCTCGGGCGACCCGGGTATGCGGAGTGAGTCGTTCCTCGATCTCGCGACACTTGCCGCAGCCCTGATCGGAGGGACGATCGGGTTCCTCTGGTACAACGCCTTTCCCGCCGAGGTGATCATGGGCGACACCGGCTCGATGGCGCTCGGCGGCGCGATCGCCGGCTTCGCGATCGTGACGGGCACGGAGCTCCTGCTCCTGCTGATCGGCGGCATCTTCGTGATCGAGGTGCTCTCGCTGATTATCCAGGTCGTCTCCTTCAAGCGCACCGGCAAGCGCGTGTTCCTGATGGCGCCGATCCACCACCACTTCGAGATGAAGGCCTGGTCGGAGACGAAGGTGATGGTCCGCTTCTGGATCGTGTGCGCGATCCTGTGCGCGTCCGGCTTCGCGCTCTTCTACCGCGACTTCCTCCAGATCGTCCAGCAGTGAGCCCGGGAGCGAAGCTCGAGGGCGCTGCGCTCGAGGGCAGGCGAATCCTCGTTATCGGCCTTCAGCGCTCGGGTCGGGGCGCGGCGGAAGTCCTCCTCACAAGAGGCGCCAACGTGGTCGGGTTCGACATCGACGAGACGCTCGACGTAGGGAGGCTCCGCGAGCTCGGCGTCGAAGTTCACCTCGGACGCGAGGAAGAGGCGGTCGACATGCTGCTTGCGGGGACAGATCTCGTGGTGAAGAGCCCGGGCGTACCGGGTCAGACGCCGCTCGTTCTGGGTGCCCGCGAGCTCGAGATCCCGGTCTGGAGCGAGCTCGAGCTCGGCTGGAGACTCCTCCCGAACCCCTTCGTCGCGATCACGGGCTCGAACGGCAAGACGACGACCACGGCGCTTCTCGGAGAGATGTTTCGCGCGGCCGGCGCCCCGGCCGAGGTCGTCGGGAACATCGGTCGTGCCGTCACGTCGGTCGTGGGCTCGGTCGACGACTCCGCGTGGATGGTGTGCGAGGTGGGCGTGGCCCAGCTCGACGACATCGACACGTTCCGGCCTCGCATCGCGGCGCTCCTGAACCTCGTCCCCGACCACCTCGATCTCTACGGCTCCTTCGAGTGGTACGCAGACACGAAGCTCCGCATCTTCGAGCAGCAGACCGAAGACGACCTCGCGATCGTCCCGCGCGGGTTCGGGCCCATCCCGGGCGGCGCCGTGCGCATCGAGTTCTCGGGCGACGATCCGCTGCCCGCGGAGCCGCTGATCCCGGGCGCGCACAACCGCGAGAATGCGGCAGCCGCGACCGCAGCGGCGCGCGCGGCTGGGCTCCCCGATGACGCGATCGCCGAGGCGCTGCGCAGCTTCCCCGGCGTCCCGCATCGCATCGAGCCGGTCCGGGAGCTCGCCGGCGTCCGCTACGTCAACGACTCGAAGGCGACGAATGTCGCCGCCGCCCTGCGCGCCCTCGCCGCACTTCGCCCCGCGCGCCTGCACGTCGTCCTCGGCGGCCTCGGCAAGAACGAAAGCTACGCCCCGCTCGCCGAGGCGTTCGAGCCCGGCGACCACGCGTACCTGATCGGCGTCGCGGCCTCCGAGATCGCGTCGGCGCTCGCGGATGCCGGAGTCGAGTTCACGCACACCGAGGATCTGCCCACAGCCCTGACCGCGGCGGCGGCAGCCGCCGCGGCCGGCGACGTCGTGCTCCTCTCGCCGGCCTGCGCGAGCTTCGACCAGTTCCGCGACTTCGAGGCGCGCGGGGACGAGTTTCGTCGGCTCGTCTGGGAGCTGACATGAAGGACGACGGCCGCTTCGACCAGAAGCTCCTCGCGCTCGTCACGCTCGCCCTCGTCGCGTTCGGTCTCGTGATGGTCTACAGCGCGACCTCCGCGGCCGCCGCACTCGGGGACGGCGACCCGATGAGCTACCTGAAGCGCCAGAGCGTGTACGCGCTCCTCGGCGTCGTCCTCATGCTCGTGGCGGCGCGCTTCGACTACCACCGCCTCCGCTACCTCGCGCCGTTCCTGCTCCTGGTCGCACTCGGGCTCTGCGCCGCGGTGCTCGTCGCCGGCCCCGAGATCAACGGCGCGCGCCGCTGGTTCCTGCTGGGGCCGGCGAGCTTCCAGCCCTCCGAGCTCGCGAAGCTCGCGCTCTGCATCTTCGCCGCGGTCTACCTCTCCCGCCGCCGCGCCCCGCAGACGCTCGGCGAGCTCGCGCGTCCGATCGGAACGCTGACCGCGATCTTCTGCGTGCTGATCCTGCTCGAGCCGGACCTCGGGACGACGATCACGATCTGTGGGATGGTGCTCGCGATCTTCCTGGTCGCGGGCGTCCCGTTCGTGCCGCTGGTGGGAGCGTCGACCATCGCAATCGCGGTCGGCCTCCTCGCGATCTGGGTCGAGCCGTATCGACGCGCCCGCGTGTTCAGCTTCCTCGATCCGTGGAGCGACGCGGAGGGCTCGGGCTTCCAGATCGTGCAGGCGCTGATCGGGATCGGCTCAGGCGGGATCGCGGGCTCGGGTCTCGGCGAGGGCGTGCAGAAGGCGCTGTACCTGCCCGAGGCGCACACGGACATGATCTTCGCGGTCATCGGCGAGGAGCTCGGCCTCGTCGGATCCGCGCTCGTCATCGCCGCCTTCGCGACGTTCGCCTTCGCCGGCTTCCGGATCGCGCTGCGCTGCCGCGACCCGTTCGGGAAGCTCCTTGCAGCCGGGCTGACCGCCCTCGTCTGCGGGCAGGCGGCGGTGAACCTCGCGGCCGTCCTCGGCATCGCGCCGCTCACGGGGATCCCGCTCCCGTTCGTCTCCTACGGAGGCTCGAGCCTCGTGGTGCTGCTCATGTCGGTCGGGATACTCCTTAACATCGCCGTCAATGAAAAGGTCGTCGAAGCTCGCGTGCCTGATCGCAGCCGGGGGAACAGCAGGGCACGTCCGGCCCGCGCTCGCAGTCGCGGAAGCGCTACGCGCGCGCGGCGTGAACGTGACGTTCGCCGGGTCGCCCGATCGCGTCGAGTCGCATCTGGTTCCTGAGGCCGGGTACGAGCTCGATACGTTCTCGATCTCGGGCTTTCCCCGGAAGCTCGGTCTCGGCCTCGTGCGTGCGCTCTGGCGCGCCGTGCGGGCGCCTTTTGCATGCGGGAGGATCCTCGCGCGGCGGAGGCCAGACGTCGTGCTCGGCGCGGGCGGATACGTGGCAGGCCCGATGGTGCTCGCGGCCAGGCTGCGCGGCGTCCCGGCCGCGCTGACCGAGGCGGACGCGCACCTCGGGCTCGCGAACCGGCTCGCCGCGCCGTTCGCCCGCCGAATCTTCCTCGCGTACGCGATCCCCGGCCTCGAGGGCGCGAAGTACCGCGTCGTCGGGCGACCCGTTCCTCGGGCCCATCTCGAGGGAGATCGCGAGAAAGCGCGGGCACGTTTCGGGCTTCCGGCGGACGCTCCCATTCTCGCGGTCTTCGGTGGGCTCGCGGGAGCGCAAGCGCTGAACGAGTTCGCGGTCGACGCATTCGGCGCGCACGGCCCTGCGGTTCTGCACATCGCCGGCGAGCGCGACTACGAGACGCTTCGTCCGCGGGTCTCCCGACCCGACTACGTGCTCGTCGACACGGCACCCGACTTCGGTGACGCGCTCGCCGTGGCCGACCTCGCGCTCTCGCGTGCGGGAGGAACGGTGTGGGAGCTTGCCGCGACCGGGACGCCGTCGATCCTCGTGCCCTACCCGTATGCGACCGCCGACCACCAGGCGCTGAACGCGCAGCACTTCGAGCAGGGAGGCGGCGCGATCGTCGTCCGCCAGGAAGAGCTTGCGCGGGTGCCCGCGCTCGTCGGCGGTCTCCTCGGAGACCCCGAGCGGCTGCGGACGATGAGCGACGCGATGCGCGCCCTCGCGAAGCCCGAGGCGGCAGACGAGATCGCGGAGGAGCTCGTGCGTCTCGCCGAGGACCGGCGCTCCCGGCGCTCGAAGCTGTCGGTCGAGAAAGCTTCGGCGTGAACCGCGCCCCCGTCGACGTCCCCGTCGCGCTGCTCGGCTACGGCACGGTCGGCTCCGCCGTGCATCGGCTGCTCGAAGACGGGGCGGACGACATCGAGCGCGCGACCGGCCATCGGCTCCGCGTCGTACGTGCGCTGGTTCGCGACGTGGCGCGGGAACGCGCGCACGCGCCCGAGCCGGGCCTGCTGACCGACGACTTCGGCGCGATCGCCGGTGACTCCGAGATCGCGCTCGTCGCCGAGGTCATGGGCGGGCTCGAGCCGACGGGCGGATATGTGCTCGAGCTGCTGCGCAAGGGCGTGCCGGTCGTGACCGCGAACAAGCAGCTCGTCGCGCGCTCCGGCGCCGAGCTGCACGCGGCCGCCGCCGAGGGCGGGGTGCAGCTCCGCTTCGAGGCCTCGGTCTGCGCCGCCATCCCGGTGATCAAGCTCTTGCGCGAGTCGCTCGTCGTCACCAACGTCCATCGCGTGCTCGGGATCGTGAACGGGACGACGAACTTCGTCCTCGGGGAGATGGAGACCGGGCGGGACTACCCGGAGGCGCTCACGGAGGCGCAGCGGCTCGGCTACGCGGAGGCGGATCCGACCGAGGACGTCTCGGGTCTCGATGCAGCAGCGAAGATGGCAATCCTCGCGACCGTGGCGTTCGGCTCGCAGGTCGCGCTCGAGGACGTGTCCGTCGCGGGGATCGACGCTGTACGCGACGAGCACGTCGCGGCCGCGCGCGCGCTCGAGATGCGCGTCAAGCTCGTCGGCGAGGCGATGCTCGTCGACGGTCGCGTCGGCGTGCGGGTCGGGCCGGCGTTCGTCGACGCGCACCACCCGCTCGCCTCGGTCGAGAGCGCGTTCAACGCTGTGATGCTCCAGGGCGACGCGATCCGCGAGATCATGCTCGAGGGCCCGGGCGCGGGAGGGATCGAGACTGCCTCTGCGGTCGTCGCGGACATGGTCTCCGTCCTCGGCGCGACCGGCGCCGGGTTCCTCCAGGAGGACCCGGTCTGGCGCTCGCTCGAGCTGCTCCCCGCCGGCGAGCTCCCTTCGCCGTACTACCTCCGGCTCGAGGTCGAGGACCGCGCAGGCGTGCTCGCACGGCTGGCGCAGGAGCTCGCGAACGAAGGTGTCTCGGTCGCCCGCCTGGTGCAGCAACCCGGCGACGGTCATGCCGTGCTCCATGTCGTGACACACGAGGCGCGGGCGGGGCAGGTCGAGGCGGCGCTCGAGGCGATTCGGGGCCTCCCGGAGTCGCGCGGCGACGCGAGCGCGCTGCCGGTCGTCTCCTCGCGCGGCGTCGAGGAGCTCGGCTGGGCGTGAGCCCGTCGCTGATCGAGCGCTTCCGCGCGTCGCTGCCGGTTACGCCCTCGACGCCGGTCATCTCGCTGGGAGAAGGGTCGACGCCGCTTCTCCGTGCCGAGCGCCTCTCCCAGCGCCACGGCTGCGAGCTGTGGCTCAAGTGGGAGGGGGCGAACCCGACCGGGAGCTACAAGGACCGGGGGATGACGGTCGCGGTCTCGAAGGCCCTCGAGGAAGGCGCGGAGGCGGTGATCTGCGCGTCGACCGGGAACACCGCTGCGTCGGCCGCGGCTTACGCGGCGCGCGCGGGGCTGCCGGCGCTCGTGCTCGTTCCGGAGGGTGCCGTCGCGGGCGCGAAGCTGGCGCAGACGCGAATGCTCGGCGCGCGCGTCCTCGAGGTGCGTGGGAGCTTCGACGAGGCGCTCGCGGCGGCCCGAGCGCTCGCAGAGCGCGGCAGCCACGTGCTCGTCAACTCGCTCAACCCGTACCGCGTCGCCGGCCAGAAGACCGCAGCGTTGGAGATCGTCGAGGAGCTCGGGGGCGCACCGGACGCGTTCGTCCTCCCTTACGGAGGCGGCGGGAACACGACTGCGTACGCGGCGGCTGTCGCCGAGCTCGGGATCGCGACGCCGATCGTCTCCGTCGAGGCCGAGAACCGGCCCGCGACACTGGCCTCCGCGATCCGCATCGCGGAGCCGGTGCACGCGCCGCGTGTCGCCGAGACCGGCGCTCGCGTCGTATCGGTGTCGGACGACGAGATCGTGGCCGCCTGGCGCGACCTGGCCGCGGTCGAGGGTGTCTTCTGCGAGCCGTCCTCGGCGGCCGGGCTCGCGGCGGTGGCGCGGGGCGGGTTCGCGGGCAGGATCGTCGTGACGCTGACCGGCCACGGCCTGAAGGACGTCGCAAGCGCCGACCGCTACGCGCCTCCGGTCGGCACGGTCGATCCCGACCCGGACGCGATCGCGAAGGCCGCGCAATGATCGTCCGCGCGCCGGCGACGTCAGCGAACCTCGGCCCGGGCTTCGACTGCGCGGGCGTCGCGCTCGACCTCTGGAACGAGCTCGAGCTGACGGACGGCGACGGCATCTCGGTCGAAGGAGAGGGCGCGGGCGAGCTTCCTGAGGACGGGTCGAACCTCGCCGTCCGCGCGTACGCGCTCGTCGCCGAGCCCGCCGGCAAGAGCTTCCGGTTCGTGAACCGCATCCCGCTCGAGAGCGGCCTCGGCTCCAGCGCGGCCGCGATCGCGCTCGGGCTCAGGGCAGGCGCGCCCGTCAGGTCCGATGAGGACCTGCTCGCGCTCGGGCTCACGTTCGAGCCGCACGCGGACAACCTGGCCGCCGCGCTCGCGGGCGGGGTCACGCTCAGCTGGGACGGCCGCATCGCGCGGATCGCGGACACGCTGCCGCTCGAGCCGGTGGCACTCGTCCCGGCGATGCGCGTGCGGACAGCAGCAGCACGCGATTCCCTTCCCGCTGAGATCCCGCACGCGGACGCCGCGTTCACGCTCGCTCGCTCGCTGCTCCTCGGAGCGGGCGCGGCGTCGGGAAGCGCAGACCTGCTTGCGGCCGCGCTCGACGATCGCGTGCACGAGCCCTACCGCGAGAGCTCGCTCGTCCGCGAGCTCCGCGCGGACCTGCCCACTGGCGCCCGCGGCGCCACGCTGTCGGGCTCGGGCCCGGCCGTGGTCGTGTGGGCTGACGACGCGGAAACGTGCGCAGCCGAGCTGGAGCAGCGCTACCCGCAGCACCGCGTCCTCGCACTCGCCGTCTCTCCCCGCGGAGCACACACGTGAGCGGAGCCCTGCCCCTGCGCGGGAGGAAGCTCTACTTCGTCGGCATCGGCGGGGCCGGCCTGTCCGCCTACGCGAACATCGCGCGAGCCTGGGGCGCCGAAGTGCGAGGCTGGGACGCGCGCGAGACGATCTTCATGGAGACGCTCGCCGGAGTCGAGATCGACGTCGGGGGCGAGCCGGCGCCTCCGGACGCCTTCGAGGTGGTCGTCTCGACGGCGCACAAGAGCCGTGTCTCGGGTCGCCCGCGCGCCGAGCTTCTCGCCGAGCTGGTCTCGCTCCGGCCGGCGATCGTCGTCGGTGGCGCGCATGGGAAGACGACGACTGCGGCGATGATCGCGTTCGTCCTGCGCCAGCTCGGGCTCGATCCCGCCTGGATCGTGGGTGGTGTCGTGCCTCAGCTCGGAGGGAACGCGGGCACCGGCACGGGACGGCTCGTCGTCGAGGGCGACGAGTCGGACCGCTCGATCGAGCTTCTCCGTCCCGAGATCGCGGTCGTCACGAACGTCGAGGTCGACCACCACGCGGCCTTCGCGTCGAAGGCGGAGTTGCAGGCGTTCTTCGACGAGTGGACGTCGCACGCGCCACACGTCGTCCGTGGCTGGGAGCTCGAGCCGGTGGCACTCGAGCTCGCCGTGCCGGGCGAGCACAACCGACGGAACGCGGCCGCAGCGCTGGCCGCGCTCGAGCTTGCCGACGTGGGTCGTGAGGATGCCGCGCGCGTGCTCGCCGAGTTCACGGGAGTCGACCGCCGCTTCCAGCTCGTCTCCTCGCGAGGCGGCGTCTCGGTGTACGACGACTACGGCCACAATCCGACCGAGATCGCAGCCGCGCTCGAAACGGCACGACAGCGAACGGAACGCAACCTGATCGCCGTCTACCAGCCGCACGTGCACGAGCGGACGAGGCACCTCCACCGCGAGCTCGGCGAGTCGCTCGGCATGGCAGACGCCGCAATCGTCACCGCGGTCCTCGGCGAGCGCGACGCTCCGATTCCCGGAGTCACCGGGAAGCTCGTGCTCGACAGCGTGCCGAGAGGCGTTCGCCGTGGCTGGGCTCCGACGCTGGACGACGCCGCCACCATCGCGCTTGCGTGGGCCCGGCCCGGCGACGTCGTCGTCACGCTCGGGGTCGGCGAGCCGTGGAAGGCTGCGCGCGCCATCGCCGACGGGCTTCCTCCGGAATGAACATCGAGCACGGCTTCCCGCTCGCTCGGCTCACGACGATCGGAACCGGCGGCCCCGCGCGCGCGTTCGCGCGTCCCGCGTCGGTCGCGGAGCTGGAGGAGGCGCTGCGCTACGCGGCGACGGAGGGGCTCGAGGTCGTCGTCGTCGGGCTCGGCTCGAACCTGCTCGCCGCGGACGACGGCGTGGAAGCGCTCGTGATTCGGCTCGAAGGCGAGCTCGCCACCGCCGAGGCGGTCGACACCGGCCTCGTCGCAGGCGGCGGAGCGACGAACGCGGTGTGCCTGCACCGCGCCCGCGCCGCGGGCCTCGGGGGCTTCGAGTTCGCGTGCGCGATCCCGGGCACGGCGGGCGGAGGCGTGAAGATGAACGCGGGCGCGTACGGGAGCGACTGGTCGAACGTCCTCGTCCGCGCCGACGTGGCGAGCGCGGAGGGCACGGAGGCGCTGACACCGGCCGAGCTCGGTCTCTCGTACCGCCACTCCGAGCTTCGCCCCGGTCAGGTCGTCGCACGGGTCGAGTACCGGCTCATGCCGCGTCCGCCCGAGGAGATCAAGGCCACGGTCGCCGAGCTCATCGCGCTCCGCAAGGCGACGCAGCCGACGACCGAGCGCACGTTCGGGAGCGTCTTCAAGAACCCGCCGGGCGAGCTCGGCGCCGGGCGGATGCTCGAGCTCTGTGGGCTGAAAGGGCATCGCGTGGGCGGCGCGCGGATCTCGCCCAAACACGCGAACTTCGTCGAGAACGCCGGCGACGCGACGAGCGCCGACTGCCTGGCCCTCATGGTCGAGGCGCGACGACGAGCTCACGAGCAGTTCGGTGTCGTGCTCGAGCGCGAGGTCGTCTTCGCGGGCGCAATGGAGCTTCCGCCGATCCCGGCGAGATAGGGCCGAGTAGGAGGCGCCGTGGCGGCGGCGAAATCCACTGCATGGCCGGGGGACGAACCGGGCGCGAATCGCGCCGGCGACCGCGCGCGGCAAGCGTCGTCGTCCCGTTTCCGCATCGCGCCGTCGGCGATCGCCTCGACGTCGCCCGGGTCGTTCCCTCCGGCCGTTCTCTGCTCGTGGGCTTCGTTCTCGTCGCCGCCGTGCTCCTGGCCTACTGGGGAGCGCGTTCCACGTCCGTCTTCGCGGTCGAGCGGGTGGATGTGCAGGGTGCACCGCCCGCGGTCGTGCGGGACGTGCGAGCGGCTACACGCGAGACGGTCGGTCGCAGCCTGCTCTCGGTCGACGCACGGGCGATCGAGGACGCACTCCGCGCGCTCCCGTCCGTCGCCGGCGCCTCCGTGGACCGCGCGTTCCCGCACACGCTCGTGATCAAGGTCGCTCCCGAGCATCCCGTGGCCGTCGTCCGGCGCGGCCACGGAGCGTGGCTGGCGACGGGCACGGGTCGGGTCATTCGGGTGATCCATGTCGGTTCCTACCGTGGGTTCCCACGCCTGTGGCTGAAGCGCGATGTCCCCGTCGACGTGGGCAGGAGGCTGCCGGCGAGCCTCGTTCAGGCCACGCGCGCTCTCGCGGCGGCCCGCGACGTCCGGATCCCGCACCACGTGCAGGCGGTGCGCGCGAACGAGGGACAGCTGACGCTCGTCCTTCGTGGCGGCCCCGAGATCCGCCTGGGCGCGCCGCGCCACATCGTCCTCAAGCTCGCCGTCGCCGCGCGCGTCTTCCCGCTGCTCGCGGATGGCACCGTCTACGTCGACGTCAGCGTCCCGGAGCGGCCTGTCGCGAGCACGTATTTCAACTCTCAACCCTGAGGTTGAGGTTGAAAGTGTGGCGATTGACACGAGACCCGGGGAGCCGTACCCTCGGAGACGAAACGTTCCTGCAAGTCCCACGTTCAATGAGAGGTTCACGTCGAGGATGGTCGAGATATGAGCAGCCAAGCCGGTAGCTACCTCGCGGTGATCAAGGTCGTCGGCATCGGCGGCGGCGGCTCGAACGCCGTCAGCCGGATGGTCGAGGCCGGGGTCTCCGGGGTCGAGTTCGTCGCCGTCAACACGGACGCCCAGGCGCTCCTGATGGCGGAGGCCGACGTGAAGATCCACATCGGCTCCCAGGCGACGCGCGGGCTCGGCGCGGGCGCCGACCCGAAGGTCGGTCAGGCCGCCGCGCAGGAGAGCCGCGACGAGCTGAAGGAAGCGCTCAAGGGCGCGGACATGGTCTTCGTCACCGCCGGCGAGGGCGGTGGCACCGGCACCGGCGGCGCACCCGTCGTCGCCGAGATCGGCCGCGAGATCGGCGCGCTCACGGTCGGCGTCGTGACGCGCCCGTTCGGGTTCGAGGGGCGGATGCGCGCCGTCCAGGCCGAGGACGGGGTCCAGACGCTGCGCGAGAACGTCGACACGCTCATCGTCATCGAGAACGACCGGCTGCTTCAGATCGTCGAGCGCTCGACGCCGGTGACGGACGCGTTCAGGATGGTCGACGACATCCTCCGACAGGGCGTCCAGGGCATCACCGACCTGATCACGGTTCCGGGCCTGATCAACCTCGACTTCGCCGACGTGCGCACGATCATGCGCGACGCGGGCTCGGCGCTGATGGGGATCGGCGTCGCCAACGGCGAGAACCGCGCGATGGAGGCGGCGCGGGCGGCGATCTCGTCGCCGCTCCTCGAGACGTCGCTCGACGGCGCGACCGGCATCCTCCTCAACATCACCGGTGGCTCCGATCTCGGGCTCGCAGAGGCGGACGAGGCGGCGCAGGTCGTCACCGCGTCGGCGGATCCGAACGCGAACGTCATCTTCGGCGCGGTGATCGACGACGCGATGGGCGACCACATCCGCGTGACCGCGATCGCCACCGGCTTCGGCGGCCGGCCGCGCCGCCGCCGGGTGGAGGCGCCTGCGGAGACTGCCGAGCCGACGGAGCGAGCCCCGTTCCAGGCGCCGAGCGTCACCGACGTCGAGATCGACATCCCGAGCTTCCTCAAGGAAGACTGACCCGCTAGCCGCGGTACGTGGGGGAACGATGGGCTCCCCTGGCGCACGGTTCGTGGGGGAACCATGGGTTCCCCCACGTATAGTCGCGCCGTGGAGGCCACGTCGCTCGAGCGCACGCCTCTCTATGCGCGCCACGTGTCCCTCGGGGCGCGGATGGTGCCGTTCGCGGGCTACGAGATGCCCGTCCAGTACCGAGGCGTCATCGAGGAGCACCGAGCTGTTCGGACTGACTGCGGCGCGTTCGACGTCTCCCACATGGGCGAGATCCACGTCGACGGGCCGACCGCGCAGGCCTTCCTCCAGAAGATGCTCTCGAACGACGTCGACAAGGTCGCCGACGGCGGTGCGCAGTACACGCTCCTGACGAACGAGCTCGGCGGGATCGTCGACGACGTCATCGTGTACCGGCGCGCACACGGCCAGTTCCTCGTCGTCTGCAACGCTTCGAACCGGCGCTCCGTCTTCGCGTGGCTGAAGGAGCGCGAGCCGCGCGGCACCGAGGTCCGCGACGCGTCCGACGACTACGGGCTGGTCGCCGTGCAGGGCCCGAGGACGTTCGAGCGCCTCGGGCTGCCCGAGCGGCCGGCGTTCACCCACGAGATGGGGGAGATCGACGGGACCGAGGCGATGATCTCGCGCACGGGCTACACGGGCGAGCCGGGGGTCGAGCTCTGCTGTGCCGAGGACGATGCGGAAGCGCTCTGGGACGCCGTGCTCGCGCGCGGCGCGGTCCCGTGCGGCCTCGGCGCGCGAGACACGCTGCGGCTCGAGGTCTGCTACCCGCTCCATGGCAACGACATCACTGAGGAGTCCGACGCGATCTCCGCCGGGCTCGGCTGGGCCTGCGCGCTCGACACCGACTTCACCGGTGTCGACGTGCTCCGCCGCGTCAAGGACGAGGGCCCCGAGCGCCGGCTCGTCCCGTTCGTCATGGAAGACAAGGCCGTGCCTCGCCAGGGCATGACCATCGAACGCGGCGGCGAGGTCACGTCGGGGACGCACTCGCCCATGCTCGACCGCGGGATCGGGATGGGCTACGTCCCCGCCGCGGGCGCAGCGCCCGACTCCGAGCTCGTGATCGACGTCCGCGGCAAGTCGCGCCGCGCGCGCATCGTGAAGAAGCCGATCTACCGGAAGGAGCAGTGAGTGGCAGCCGCCGAGAGCTACCCCGACGACCTCGAGTACCACCCCGAGCACGACTGGGCGCGCACCGAGGGGGACGAGGCGACCCTCGGGATCACGTGGTTCGCGCAGGACGCGCTCGGCGAGCTCGTCCACTACGAGGCGCCGGCCATCGGGGCGACGGTGACGAAGGACGCGGAATACGGGGAGGTCGAGTCCGTAAAGGCCGTGTCCGGCGTCGTCTCGCCGCTCTCGGGCGAGGTGCTCGAGGTCAACCAGCGGGCCGTCGACGAGCCGGAGATCGTCAACGAGGACCCGTACGGCGAGGGTTGGCTCATCCGGATCCGCATGTCGGACGCGTCCGAGGCGGAGGCGCTCATGGACGTCGCGGCCTACAAGGCCCACGTCGCGGAGCAATGAGGGTCCCTCGTCAGACGAGGACGATGCAAGCGTCACCCCTACGAACCCTCGTCGCGGACGTTGGGGCGAGGCTTGCCCCGCCCGCGTCCACCACCGGCGCATGAGCTCCGGTTACCTATCGCTTACCGACTCGGACCGCGAGGAGATGCTCGCGGCGATCGGCGTCTCGTCGATCGACGAGCTCTTCGAGCAGGTTCCCGAGGGCGTCCGGCTCCGGCGCGAGCTCGACGTGCCGCCCGCGCTGGGTGAGGCGGAGCTCGCAAGGCATCTCGAGGAGCTCGCGGCGCGCAACGTCTCGACGAGCGACGAGCTCTCCTTCCTCGGCGCCGGGATCTACGACCATTACGTTCCGTCCGTGGTCGACGTCGTACTCTCGCGCGGCGAGTTCCTGACCGCGTACACGCCGTACCAGCCGGAGATGAGCCAGGGCGTGCTGCAGGCGATCTTCGAGTACCAGACCGTGATCTGCGAGCTGACCGGGATGGACGTGTCCAACGCGTCTGGCTACGACGGGTGCACGGTCGCCGCCGACGCGGTGTTCATCGCGAAGCACGCGGTTCCCGACCGCACGAAGATCGTCCTCGCCGAGACGGTGAACCCGCAGGTGCGCCAGGTCGTGAAGACGTATGCGCCCGGCTTCGGGCTGGAGGTAGTCGAGGTTCCGCACACGAACGGGACGACCGACCCCGAGCGCGTCGCAGAGGCGGCGCAGGACGCGGCGGCGGTGCTCTTCCAGCAGCCGAGCTTCCTCGGCTGCCTCGAGCCCGCGCCGGACCTCGCGGAAGCCGCGAGCGACGCAGGCGCGCTCGCGATCGCGCACGTCGACCCGATGTCGCTCGGCGTCCTCGAGGCGCCCGGCGCATATGGCGCCGCGATCGCGATCGGAGAGGGCCAGGCCGCGGGTAACTGGCCGTCGTACGGCGGCCCGCACTACGGCTTCCTCGCGGCGCGCGGCGAGTTCGTGCGTCGAATGCCGGGGCGCATCGTGGGCGAGACCGTCGACCTGGACGGGCGCCGTGCGTTCGTGCTCACGCTCCAGACGCGCGAGCAGCACATCCGTCGCGAGAAGGCGACGTCGAACATCACCACGAACCAGACGCTGCTCGCCCTTGGCGGCCTTGCGACGCTCGCGTGGCTCGGGCCCGAGGGGCTGCGCGAGGTGGGGGAGACATGTCTCGCGCTCACGCAGTACGCCCGCGAGCGCGTCCCGTTCGAGCCGGCGTTCGACGCGCCGGTGTTCAAAGAGCTCGCCTTCCGCACGCCGATCCCCGCGCGCGAGGTCGTGCGGCGCGCGCGCGAGCGAGGTGTGCATCCGGGCTACGCGCTCGGCCGTGACTACGAGGGGATGGACGACGTCCTGCTCGTCGCGCTGACCGAGAAGCGGAGTGTGGAGGACGTCGACCGGCTCGCCGACGTGCTCGCGGAGGTGTGCTCGTGAACGAGCCGGGACGCGCATGGCCCGATGCCCCGCTGATCTTCGAGCTTTCGCGCTCCGGGCGCCGAGCCGGGCGTCCACCGCGCCCTGACCTTCCCGTCCCGGAGCTCGCGGAGTCGCTTCGCCGCGCGAGGCCGGCGCGGCTTCCCGAGGTGTCGGAGCCCGAGCTCGTCCGCCACTTCACGACGCTCGCCGATCGGACCTTCGGCGTCGACACCGGCTTCTACCCGCTCGGATCCTGCACGATGAAGCACAACCCCCGCCTGCACGAGCGCGTGGCCGGCCTGCCCGGGTTCCGCGACCTCCACCCGCACCAGGAGGACGAGGGGGCGCAGGGCGCGCTCGACCTCATGTGGCGGCTCCAGGAGATCCTCGCCGAGATCGCCGGGCTGCCGGCCGTAACCCTGCAGCCGGCGGCCGGGTCGCAGGGCGAGCTCACCGGCCTGATGCTCATGCGCGCGTACTTCGCCGACCGCGGCGAGGAGCGGGACACGATCATCACGGCCGACACCGCCCATGGAACGAATCCGGCGAGCGTGACGATGGCCGGCTACAAGCTCGAGAAGGTCGAGACGGACGCGCGTGGGAATCTCGACCTCGACGACCTGCGCGGGAAGGTGAACGAGCGCACTGCCGGGCTCATGCTCACGAACCCCTCGACGCTCGGGCTCTTCGACGAGGGGATCGAGGAGGTCGCGCGGATCTTTCACGACGCGGGCGCGCTCCTGTACTACGACGGAGCGAATCTGAACGCCGTCGTGGGGATCTCGAGACCGGGCGACATGGGCTTCGACATCGTCCACTACAACCTGCACAAGACGTTCTCGCAGCCGCATGGCGGTGGCGGGCCAGGCGGGGGGCCGGTGGCGGTGCGCGAGCGGATCGAGCCCTACCTGCCGGTGCCCCGCGTCGTCCGCGACGGGGATGCGTTCCGGCTCGACACCGACCATCCGAAGTCGATCGGGCGCGTGCGCGGCTTCGCCGGGCCGTTCGGCGTCTTCGTGCGCTCGTACGCGTACATGCGCGCGTACGGGCCGGCCCTGAGGGAGATGTCGGAAACAGCCGTGTTGAACGCGAACTACCTGCTCGCGCGCCTGCGGGACGTGTACGACCTCCCGTACGACCGGCTGTGCATGCACGAGTTCGTCCTCTCCGCGCGTGGCCTCAAGCGCGAGCATGGGATCACCGCGCTCGACGTCGCGAAGCGGCTGATGGACTACGGGATCCATCCGCCGACGATCTACTTCCCGCTCGTCGTCCCCGAGGCGCTGATGATCGAGCCAACGGAGACGGAGCCGAAGGAGCGGCTCGACGAGTTCGTGGACGCGATGCGCGCGATCGCGCGGGAGGCGGCGGAGTCGCCGGAGACACTGAAGAACGCTCCGCACGGGCGTCCGGTGCGACGGCTCGACGAGGTGCGCGCCGCAAAGCAGCCGGTGCTGCGGTACCTCTTCGACGAGCACCCTGCGCTCGTCGGGTAGCGGGTCGAGCACGCGCGGCTACAGTTGCCGCCCATGACGACCCGGCGGCGCGTCGCGACGATGCTCCTCGGCGCGTTCGCGTTCGGAGTCGTGGCGGGCGTGATCGCCGGAGGGGGCGGCACAGGAACCGGGGCCGAGGTCCGCAACGCGATCGCCAACCTGAGCACGCCCTGGCTGCTCGTCGGCTTCGTCGCCGGCACGGGGTTCTCGCGCCTGAGGACCGGAGCCCTCGCCGGTCTCGTGGCGACGATGGTCGCGCTCACCGGCTTCTACCTCGTGAAGGCGCTGGTGCACGGCAACGACCTCGGCTTCGTCGGCGATCTGCGCTTCGAGCTCTCCGCGAACCGCGGCTACCTCCAGGGCGGCATCGTGACGGGACTTGCGTTCGGCGTCCTCGGCGCCTGGTGGCAGAAGCGCCGTACGTGGCGCGCGTCGGTTCTCGCCGGCGCCCTGCTCATGGCCGAGCCGCTCGTGCTCGTGCTCATCGGCCTCGTGGGGCCGGGTGGCGTTCTCGACGCGGACGGCGCGACGCCCACGGTCTTTCGGATCATCCCAGGCTGGGAGCTGACGGCAGACACGCCCACGGTCTCGATCGCCGTCTACGTCGCCGAATTCGTGCTCGGGCTCGCGATCGTGCTCTGGGCGGTGCTGCGACCCCGCCGGTCGCTCGCGACCTCGGCTTAGCGGCGCCGGTACACCTGGACGACGACGCCGGAGTCGTACGTCCGCGAGTCCGTGAGCTCGAGCGGGAGCTTCCGCTCCGACTCCGGGTAGACCCGTGCGCCTGACCCGAGCACGACGGGGAAGATCATGAGCCGAAGCTCGTCCACGAGGTCGTTTTCGAGCAGCTGGTGCACGACCGTCCGGCTGCCTGCAACGAGGATGATCCCGTCGACCTCGCTTTCGAGACGGCGCACCTCGTCCGGGAGCTGGCCCTCGAGCAGCGTCGAGTTCTCCCACTCGAGCGCATCGAGCGTCCGCGAGAAGACGTACTTCGGCATGGAGTTCATCTTGGCGGCGAACCCGGCTTCGTCGTCCCTCTCGGGCCACGCGCCCGCGAAGCTCTCGTAGGTGACGCGGCCGAGCAGCAACGCTTCGCTCTCGCGCAGCTCCTCGAGCTTGTACGCGAAGTGGTCGTCACCCTCGACATCTGTCGTCCAGCCGCTGTGCGCGTATCCGGGCTCGCCGCCCGGCGCCTCCATGACGCCGTCGAGCGACACGAACTCCGTCACGACTACCCGTCCCATGGCCAGCTCCTCTCGATCGCTGTCGTCCTGGAGACCGCCGGCGCGGGCGGAACTCATCGCCGCGTCAGGACGAGACGGGCTCCCAGAGCTCGAAGCGGTTGCCCTCCGGGTCGACGGCCCAGCCGAAGCGGCCGATCCCCTCGAGGCGCTCGATCTTGTCGTCGACCTCGACTCCGGCCTCGCGCAGCTGGGCGAGCATCGCGTCGAGGTCGTTCACGGTGAAGTTGACCATGGCCTGCTTCGCCGCCGGCCAGTAGTCGGTGTCCTCGCGGAACGGCGCCCAGACGTAGTTCGCATTCGCGCCCTGGAACACGACGTGGCTGTCGAGCACCGGCACGCCGAGGTGCTCGACGTACCACTCCTGCAGCGCCTCGGGGTCGCCTGCCCGGAAGAAGACGCCGCCGATGCCCGTGACCTGCTCCATCGGGGGCAGTCTGTCATGTGCAGCCCGACCTGCCGCGATCGCGCTCACGACCGAGCGTGACTAAACGATTCGGCGAGCTAGCACGGGGACCCGTCATCAGCGGGCCGACGCGAGCTGGCCGCAGGCGGCCTCGATGTCGCGGCCGCGGGTCAGCCGTACGGTGGCCGGGATCCGCGCGCTGTCGAGGATGCGCTTGAACGCTTCGATCGCGGAGCGCGAGGAGCCTTCGAAGCTCCCGGTCGGGTTGTAGGGGATGAGATTGACCTTGAAGACACTCGGCTCGAGGATCTCGGCGAGCCGCCGCGCGTGCTTGGCCGAGTCGTTCACGCCCGCGAGCATGACGTACTCCACGAACACCTTCCGGCGGCGCAGCTCGAAGTAGCGGCGGCACTCGGCGAGCACGTCCGCGAGGGGGAAGCGGTCGTTCACGGGCATGAGCTCGGAGCGAAGCGCGGGGTCGGCCGCGTGGATCGACAGCGCGAGCCGGATCGGTATCTCCACCTCGTCCACGAAGCGCCGGAGACCCGGCAGCCAGCCGACCGTCGAGATCGTCGTCCGGCGAGGCGTGATCCCCAGATCGGGAAGCCGGGCGGCGGACTCGACGACCGCCTCGTAGTTCAGGAAGGGCTCGCCCATGCCCATGTACACCGCGTGGTTCACGGGCCCACGCCGGCGGAAGTGCAGGGCCTGCTCGAGGATCTCGGACGCGGTCAGGTTCCGCCCGAAGCGCATCGCACCGGTCGCGCAGAACGTGCATGTGAGCGGGCAGCCGGACTGTGACGAGAGACAGAGCGAGCGGCGCCCGTCGCGGTAGCGCATGAGCACGGCCTCGATCGGGTGGCCGTCGTGCGTGTGGAAGAGCGTCTTGACCGTTCCGTCGCGGGCCTCGCGCTCGGTGACGACCTCGAGCGTGGAGAGCGGCACCTCGTCGGCGAGCGCCGAGCGCAGCGCCTTCGGGAGCGTCGTCATCTCGTCGTACGAGCCGGCCCCGCGCGCGACCCACTCCCACACCTGGCGGGCGCGGTAGGCGGGCTCGGAGCGCTCGGCGAGCGCGCGTTCGAGAAGCGCGAGATCCATGCCCGGACGGTAGCGTGCCGCCGATGATCGACCTCCGCTCCGACACCGTCACCCAGCCGACGCCGGGCATGCGGCGCGCGATCGCCGAGGCCGCGGTCGGCGACGAGCAGAAGCGGGAGGACCCGACCGTGCTCGAGCTCCAGCGTCGCGTGGCCGAGCTCCTCGGCCAGGACGCGGCGATCTTCGTCCCGACCGCGACGATGGCGAACCAGATCGCGCTCAAGCTCCATGGCCGCCCGGGCGACGTTCTGCTCGCCGAGGAGCACTCGCACGTCGTCATCTACGAGTACGGAGGCCCGGCGGCGCACGCGGGCCTTCTCACGCACGGGCTGCGCGGACGCGGAGGCCGCCTGTCGGCCGAGCAGATCCGCGAAGCCGCGGCGCCAAGCTCGAAAGTCGCCGACCAACGCGCCACGGTCCTCTCGCTCGAGAACACGCACAACAGCGCGGGAGGGCGAGTCTGGCCGCTCGACGAGCTCGAGGAGGTAGTCTCGGCTGCGCGCGAGGAGGGCCTCGGCGTGCATCTCGACGGGGCGCGTCTCCTCAACGCCGCGGCGGCCCAGCAGGTCGAGCCCGCGGCGATCGCGGCCCGCTTCGACACCGTTACCGTCTGTCTCTCGAAAGGGCTCGGTTGTCCACTGGGTGCGCTGCTCGCGGGCTCAACGGAGCTGATCGAGCGCGCGTGGCGCGAGAAGCACCTCTTCGGCGGCGCCATGCGGCAGTCCGGGATCGTCGCGGCGGCCGGCGTGTACGCGCTCGACCATCACGTCGAGCGGCTCGGCGAGGACCACGCACGCGCACGTGAGCTCGCGGAGGGGCTCGCCGCCGCCGGCCTGCCCGTCGATGTCGACCACGTAGAGACGAACTTCGTGCAGCTCGACCTCGCGCCGCTCGGGCTCGTGCGCGCAGAGGCCCTCGCCCGCCTCCTCGATGCCGGCGTCGGCCTGTCGGCGACGATCCACCCGACGGTCCTCCGCGCGGTGACGCACCTCGACATCACCGACGAGGACGTCGAGCGCGCGGTCGAGCTGATCCCGTCCGCGCTAGGTGTCGGCGTCGCATCGCGCGCATGAAACCGACGCGACCGCGGCCGCGAAAGCGGCCGCGCTTTAGGTCCGTTGCTCTTCCGCGCGACCGGAATCCCCGCTCGGGGATTCCGGTCTAGCGCACAACGAGCGGCGGGCTCGCGACGCGCTGCTCGAAGTACCAGAGTCGGACCTGCGACCCCCTCGGCGCGGCGACCGTGCGCTGGAGGAAGCCGCGCCGGTTCGTCAGCTGCGGGCCGCCGAGCGTGACCCACACTCCGCGGAGCTTGCGCTGGAGGCTGTAGCGCTGCGGGCCGTCACCGGGACGCACCTGGCCCCAGATCGTCGTTTGCGACCCTTGGCGCTTCACCTGGGCGAGCGGAAGCCGCATCGCTGCGAGCCCGAGCTTCGGGCGCTCGCGAACCGTCACGAGCCCGCTCTGCCAGCGCGCGAGCGACGGCTCGTCGCGGTAGAGGTAGTGGATGAGCAGGTCGACCTTGTTCGCCTCGTACACGCGCCGCGCCGACTCACCGATGTAGCGCGCCTGGAGCTCCGGACTCACGCCGAAGCGGTCGGGCGGGTTCGTCTGGTACGCGTACTCGGTGATCCAGAGTCGCGCTTTCGGGAAGTTGCGGGTCACGAGCTTCAGGAGCCGGTCGAGCGATGCCATCGTGATCGTCTTGCAAAGACAGCCGCCCCTGTACGGCGTGTCACCCGGGAAGACCGGATAAGGGTGGTGCGCGTAGGCGTCGAGAAGCGGCTTCATCGGCTTCATGAAGCGGATGAAGTCGACGGGTGAGATCCCGCCCTTGCCCGCCGTAGGCCCGGTCACGCCGCCGGCGACGCGGTCGCCTCGGTTGACCGACTTGATGCCGCGGTAGCCGGGATTGAGGATCTTCGAGACGTAGGTCTTCGCGGAGGCGGGCTTCAGCCACGCGGCCTTGTTCGGCTCGTTCCACATGATCCAGGCAGTGACGTACGGATAACGCTTGGCCGCCGTCGCCGCGAAGCGCTGGAAGTCTGCGCCGTTCGTCGGAGCGACGTTCGGGAGATTGCGGCCGTTCGCCCACAGCGGAGTGCCCCAGATCGTGACGATCGGCCTGAGCCCACGCGCGTGGATCGCGCGGATCAGGCGGTCGCTCCTCTTCCAGCGGTACCGGCCACGCCGGATCTCCGTGCGCGACCAGTCGATCGTCACGCGCACGGCGTCGAAGCCGATCCGGTCGAGCTTGGCGACGCGCTTGTGCAGCTTCCCGGGCCCGAACTCGAGCCACGCGTCGTCCTGGATGCCGTACTGGACCCCGGTCGAGGCGCTCGCGGAGCCCGCGGCGCCGAGCGAGATGGCGAGCGCGCAGGCGAAAACGAGGACGGCCGGGAGGATCCTCATGGACAACGAGTACCACGAGCGAGGGTATCGAATGCACGACTTCAGAAGTTCCTTACACACGCGCCATCCCATGACCTCAAACCGCCCGATCGCCGGCGAGGAAGAATGCGACCACGACCGCCGCGTATCCGGTGAGCAGAAGCCCGCCGCGCAGTCGGCTCGACTGCCCGTCGAAGAGCACGATCGTGGTGAAGACGATCGACGCTCCGAGCGCCGCGATCTCCACCGGCCGAAAGCTCAGCGCCAGCGGGTCGATGAGCCACGAGAGAAGCGCGACCGCGGGGATGAGGAACACGGCGACCTGCGCGGCCGACGAGAGCGCGATCTCGCCGGCGAGCGCGATCTTCCCACGGAACGCGACGACGACCGCGCCTCCGTGCTCCGCTGCGTTGCCGACGATGGCCACGATCACGGCCGCGACGAAGAACTCGCTGAGGCCGACCTCCTCGGCGAAGACCTCGAGCGTCCCCACGAGGACCTCGGCGACGAACACGGTCACGAGGGTCGCGACGGCCAGCGCGACGAGCGACAGTCGAAGCGACCACCCGCTGATCTCTGTGTCGTTCGCAACGTGGAGCCGCGCGTGCCTGCGCAGCGAGAACCAGGTGACTACGCCATAGACGACGAGCAGGACGATCGAGACCGGGACGGAGAGCGCGGCGAGCGAGTCGCGGTCCGGGTCGCCCTCCCAGCTCGGGATGGACGGGATCAGGAACATGAGCGTCGCGAAGGCGAGAAGGCCGAACGCGAGGAAGCTCGAGTAGCGATCCAGCGTCCCGCGGCCGCCGGCAACGAGCGACGCCCCGAGGACGAGCAGGAGGTTCGAGACGACGCTTCCCGTCAGCGAGCCGCGGACGACCTCGGTCAGGCCCTCGTTCACCGCGATGAGCGCGATGATCAGCTCCGGTGCGTTGCCGAAGGTCGCGTTGAGGAAGCCGCCGATGCCCGGCCCCGTGTGCTCGGCGGCGTGCTCGGTCGCCTCGCCGATCAGCCACGCGAGCGGGATGAGCGCCGCTGCGGACAGCACGAACTCGACCGTCTCCGGGAGGTCGGCGACGTAGTGGAGTGCGACTGTGATCGGCGCGAGGGCGAGCGTCGCGAAGAGGATTCTCCTGACCACGGACGCAGAACCCTATCCACCGGCCCGGCGGCGGATCGGCGCCAATGCCTGAAGATCGGTGGTTTGTCAAGTCTTGCGGTGGAGGTCACGAGAGGAACACAATCGGAGAGATGAGCGAAACCACTGCGGAGGTAGGACTCCCTCTCCGGGCCCAGGACGAGGTCGAGTGCCGCCGCTGCGCCGTGCACTGCGAGAAGGTCGTGCACCCGGGCGCGTGCCTTCGGATGGGGTGCCCGTTCGTCTACGCCTACGAGGCGTGGGGACGGACGTACATGGGCTGTCTGCAGAAGGTCTTCGACGTCGAGATCGATCTCGACCTGCTCGAGGCGGCGGAGTCGGGACGCGGCGGCTTCGGCGCGGTGCGGGCGCGGCGCCCGCCGCTCCCGATGTGCGAGGTCGAGGTGGTCGCGACGTACGGGGCGCGCGCGGACGACCTCGGGTGCCGGAATCCCGAGTTCTACGAGCTCCCGCGCGAGCGCGCGAGCTTCCGCGTCTTCGCGCGCATCAGCGACTCCTCGTAGCGCCGGGTCGCTTCCTGCGCCGGCCGCGCCGGTACAGGTCGCGCAGAAGGTCGATGTCGTCCGGCTTCAGGCCTCCCTTCGGCCACGTCTCCAGCACTGCGGGCAGGTCGCGGAACGCCGGATGCCCGAGGAAGGTCGCGAGCCCGTCTCCGAGGACGCCGTCGGCGACGACCTCGTGGCGGTCGCGGTTCGATCCGAGCGGCGTCTTCGCGTCGTTGACGTGCAGGACGCCGGAGCCGGTCGAGCCCGATGCGTGTGTCGAGCTCGCTCAGGGCCTGCTCGAGCGCGACGGCGTCGGTGACGTCCACTCCCGAGGCCCACCAGTGGCACGAGTCCAGGCACAGCCCGAGCCGGGGGTGGCCGTCGAGCGCGTCGAAGAGGACGGCGAGCTCCTCGACCGAGCGTCCGATGGTGGCGCCCGCGCCGGCTGTGTTCTCCAGGCAGAGCCAGAGCCTGGTCGGTCGTGAGCTCGAGGAGGTGTCGCAGCTCATCGAGCGACGATCGCGACGGCCTCCTGGAAGCCGTAGCCGAGGTGCGAGCCGACGTGGAAGACGACCGCGTCGGCCTCGATCCCGCGCGCGGTCTCCATCGTCGCGCAGAGAGCGGCGAACGACTTCGAGCGGATCTCGCGGTCGCGGCTCGCGAGGTTGACGAGATAGAGCGCGTGGCAGGCGACGTGCTTCACGCGAGCCTCGCGGCGGCGCTTGCGGAAGCGCTCGAGCTCCTCCTCCGCGTGCTCGGTCGGCTTCCACATGCGCGGGCTCTGCGTGAAGACCTGCACCGCGTTGCCGCCGATCTCCTCGATCCGGTCGATCGCGTTCGAGATCCCGCCGGCGGAGGAGACGTGGGCGCCGAAGAGCACGGGGCTAGGCTAGACGCATGTCGGTCCGCGTTCGCATGGCTCCCTCGCCCACGGGGCTCCTCCACATCGGCAATGTCCGCACCGCCCTCTTCAACTGGCTCTTCGCGCGCCACGAGGGCGGCGAGTTCCGGCTGCGGATCGAGAACACCGACACGGCGCGCGAGGTGTACGAGGCGACCGAGCAGATCCAGGAGTCGCTGCGCTGGCTCGGGCTCGATTGGGACGGCGAGGTCACGTTCCAGCTCGACCGGATGGACGACACGCGCGCAGTCGCCGAGCGCCTCGTCGAGGAAGGGAAGGCCTACGTGGACGAGGGAGCGATCCGCTTCCGGATGCCGGACGAGGGCACGACTGCGTTCGACGACGTCGTCCTCGGCCGCGTCGAGGTGCCGAACGCCGAGCTCGAGGACCTCGTGCTCGTCCGCTCCGACGGCCGACCGACGTACAACTTCGCATCGCCGCTCGAGGACATGTGGGACGGGATCACGCACGTCATCCGCGGCCCGGACCACATCTCGAACACGCCGAAGCAGATCAACCTGCTCCGCGCGGTCGGCGCCGAGCTGCCCGTCTACGCGCACGTGCCCAACGTCAACGGCGCCGACGGCGCGAAGCTCTCGAAGCGCCACGGTGCCGTCTCTGTCGACGACTTCAGGCAGTCCGGCTACCTGCCCGAGGCGCTGATGAACTTCCTCGCGCTGCTCGGCTGGGCGCCGGACGGCGAGACGACGATCATGTCGCGTGACGAGCTCGTCGAGCGCTTCTCCCTCGAGCGCGTCGGCTCGAGCCCGGCGACCTTCGACTACGCGAAGCTCGACTGGATGAACGGGGTCTACCTGCGCGCGCTGCCGCCGGAGGAGTTCGCCGACCGGCTCATCGCGTACCTCCGCGAGCGAGGGGACCGAGTGGCCCGAGGACCGCGTCCGCGCGGCTGCGGCGATCGTGCAGGAGAAGATCGGCCGGCTCGGACGAGTTTCCGGACTTCGCCCGGTTCCTGTTCGAGGACGGTCGAGCCCGACCCGGCGTTGCTCGACGAGCGCATTCTCGGCGCCGCCGAGACCGCGCTAGTGGGTGTGGAGCCATGGACTGCCGAGGGCATCGAGACGGCTCTCAAGCAACTATGCGAGGAGTTGGGGGAGAAGCCGCGGACGGTGTACCTGCCGATCCGCGTTGCGGTCACCGGCTCGCGCGTGTCGCCAGGCCTGTACGAGAGCCTCGAGCTCCTCGGCAAGGAGAAGTCGCTCGCGCGCATCCGCTCGGCGGCGTCGGTGGCGGCGTGACCGATCTTCGCGACCTCGTCGGCGAGGAGCTCGGCCCGACTTCCTGGATCGACATGCTCGCAGGAGCGCATAGACGCATTCGCCGGCGCGACCGACGACCCGCAGTGGATCCACGTCGATCCCGTGCGTGCCGCCGACGGCCCGTTCGGGACGACGATCGCGCACGGCTTCCTCACGCTCTCGCTGTGCGTCCCGATGCTGTACGAGCTCTTCCCGCCCTCGGAACGAGCGATGGTGAACTACGGCGTGAACCGCGTCCGCTTCCCGGCGCCGGTGCCCTCGGGCAGGCGAGTCCGCGGCCGCTTCAAGGTCCTGTCGGTCGAGGACGTCGCCGCGGGCGCGCGCGGAACCATCGAGGCCACCGTCGAGTGCGAGGGCGTCGAGAAGCCGGTGTGCGTCGCGGAGCTGGTCGTCCTCGAGCTCGCCTGAGGGCTCAGAGGGAGGCGCCGGCGATGAGGTCGCGGTACCAGTAGTAGCTCGCCTTGGGGACGCGCTCGAGTGTCTCGTAGTCGACGTACACGATCCCGAAGCGCTGCGAATAGCCATGCGTCCACTCGAAGTTGTCGAGCAGGGACCACAGGAAGTAGCCGTGCACCGGCACGCCGTGCTCGACGGCGCGGCGGATCGCGTCGACGTGGCGCTCGACGTACGAGATCCGCTCCGGGTCGTGCACGGTGCCGTTCGAGCGCGCGTCGGGGAAGGCGGCACCGTTCTCGGTGACGTAGAGGGGCGGGAGGTCGTATGCGTCGTCGAGCGAGACGAGAAGCTCGAACAGACCATCCGGGTAGATCTCCCAGCCCATCCCGGTCCGCTCGGCCTCGTCGCTCTCGATCGTGACCGGCTCGCCGGTCGCCGGGTCGGCGCGCACCATCGCGCGCGTGTAGTAGTTGATCCCGAGGAAGTCGAGCGGCGTTGCGATCGCCTCCAGGTCGCCGTCCTGCACCGGCGGCTCCGCGGGCGCGAAGCGCTCGAGCAGGAGCTCCGGGTACTCGCCCTTCAGCACCGGATCGAGGATCCAGCCGTTGCGGAAGGCTGCCGCCCTGGCCACCGCCGCGAGGTCCTCCGGCGACTCCGTCGCGGGGTGGAAGGCGACCAGGTCGATCGTGATCCCGACCCGCGCGCGCGAGGAAACGCGCCGCAGCACCTCGGCCGCCCGCCCGTGGGAGAGCAGCACGTGGTGCGCCGCGGCGAGCGCGTCCGCCTCGTCGGTGCGGCCGGGAGCGTGCTCGCCGATCCCGTAGCCGAGCCACGCGATCACCCACGGCTCGCACTGCGTGATCCAGTTCGTGACCCGGTCGCCGAGGCGCGCCGCAACGACCTCCACGTACTCGGCGAACGCGTCGGCGGTCTCGCGCACCGGCCAGCCGCCGCGATTCTCGAGCGCCTGGGGGAGGTCCCAGTGGTAGAGCGTGACGAAGGGCTCGATGTCGTTGGCGAGCAGCTCGTCCACGAAGCGGTCGTAGTGGTCGAGGCCGGTCGCGTTCACACGCCCGCGTCCTTCGGGCAGGATGCGTGGCCACGCGATGGAGAACCGGAAGCCGCTCAGCCCCAGCTCGCGCATGAGGCGCACGTCTTCGCCGTAGCGGTGATAGGAGTCGCAGGCGATGCGGCCGCTGTCCCCGTTGCGGATCTTCCCCGGGGTGGCGCTGAAGCGATCCCAGATGCTCTCGCCCCGGCCGTCGAGCTCGGTGGCTCCTTCGACCTGGTACGCCGACACGGCGGTCCCCCACACGAAGTTGCCGGGACGACTGCCGTCTGCTCTGGTCATTGTGTACCCTCCCATTTCCTGAACCGGTAAAGAAGATCACAAAAAGGACGTCGATGGCAAGTGACAAGGTAAGGCACGTGTCCGAGCCGCCGCGGCAGGGGCGGGCCACGATCCGGGACATCGCCGAGCGGGCAGGGGTTTCGAAGGGCGCGGTCTCGTATGCGCTCAACGGCCGCCCAGGCGTGTCCGAGGATACGCGCGAGCGCATCATCTCGATCGCGAACGAGCTCGGCTGGTACCCGAACCGTGCGGCCCGGGCCCTCTCCGCTGCGCGCGCGGACGCCTGCGGTCTCGTCCTCGCCCGCCCGGCTCGGACCCTGGCGCTCGAGCCGTTCTTCATGGAGTTCATCGCCGGGGTCGAGGCGGAGCTTGCGACGCGCTCGATCGCGCTGACGCTGCAGCTCGTCCCGGACGTCCAGGAGGAGATCGCCGTGTACCGGCGCTGGTGGGGAGAGCACCGCGTCGACGGCGTCCTCGTCTGCGACCTGCGGGTCGAAGACCCTCGGATCGACGAGCTCGTACGGCTCGGACTGCCCGCCGTGATCGTGGGTGGACCGCTGGAAAACGCTGTTATTCCCTCGGTTTGGCACGACGAGGGCTCGGTCGTCGTCGAGGCGGTGCAGTACCTCGCGGCGCTCGGCCACCGGCGGATCGCGCACGTCACCGGCGTGAGCGAGTTCGTCCACACGGTGCAGCGGACGGAGGCTTTCCGCAGCGCCGCGGAGAGCCTCGGCGTCTCCGGCGAGGTCGTCGAGACCGACTACAGCGCCGAGCAAGGAGCACGCGCGACGCGCCGGCTTCTCTCGTCGCTCGGAGCCGCCGACCGCGATCCTCTTCGACAGCGATCTTCTGGCCGTGACCGGGCTCGGCGTCGCGCAGCAGATGGGCTTCAGCGTCCCCGACGACGTGTCCATCGTGGGGTGGGACGACTCGCTCATCAGCCAGGTCGTCCACCCGCCGCTGACGGCGATCACGCGTGACATCCAGGCCTTCGGCGCCACGGCCGCGAAGACCCTCCTCGCCGCGGTGGAAGGGCGAGCGGGAGCCGGGGCGGAGACCGTGCGCGGAGAGCTCACGACGCGCGGCAGCACCGCCCGGCCCGGCGGCCATCCGGTAAAGGAGCGGTTGACACTTAACCGGATAAGTGATTGAGTGCCGGGCATGCGCTCCATGCTCCGGCGTTCGCGCTCGACGAGAGGAAGCCGCTTTCCGGGTCTCGATGGAGTCGTAATCAGGACCCGAACGAGCCCGCAGGGGCTGCGCAGGCAGGTACCCGAGGATCTCGACCCGAGGAGGGAACAGCACGATGTCAAGCAGTAAGACAAGGGGAGCTGCAAGCGTGGCCGCCGTGCTCGTCGCCGCTGCCGCAGTCGCGTTCACGACAGCCGGAGGCGCGGGTGCGAGTGAGCAGTCTGCGTTCGCCCTCCCACGAGCCGAGACGCTGTACACGTCCGGCAAGCAGTGGGGCCCCTACACCAACTTCAATCCGCTACGGCCCGACTACAACACGGGCCTCGTCGGTCTCCTGTACGAGACGCTCTTCCGCTACGACCCGCTGAAGGACAAGTTCCTTCCCTGGCTCGCCACGTCGCAGCAGTGGGTGGGCAGGAACCACGTCGTGACGCTGCGGAACGGGGTCAAGTGGAACGACGGAAAGCCGTTCACGGCCGCCGACGTGAAGTTCACGTACCAGACCGGCAAGCTCGCCGGCTCGCAGTACTCGGCGATGTGGAAGACGGGCCTCACGAAGATCACCACCAGGGGCAACGTCGTCACGTTCCACTTCCGAGGCACGCCGAACTACCAGGAGTGGGACTCCAACATGTACTCGATCCCGATCGTGCCCAAGCACGTCTGGTCGAAGTACAGCGCGAAGGAGATCACGACCGGCAACACCTCCCAGCGCTCGAAGCAGGTCGGCACCGGGCCGTTCACCTACGGCGCGGGCGCCGGCAGCTCCCAGACGCTGCAGTGGAACCGTCGCGCGGGCTGGTGGGCGACGAAGGCGCTCGGCAAGAGCATGCCGATGAAGCACATCGTCGACATCCACAACACGTCGAACACGGCGTCGCTCCAGAACTTCCTCCAGAACAAGATCGATCTCAGCAACAACTTCTTCCCCGGGATCAACAGGCAGGTCGGCGGGAGGATCGTCACGTACTACACGAAGGCGCCGTACATGCTGTCGGCCAACACCGCGTGGCTCGTCCCGAACACGAAGAAGGCGCCGCTCAGCGACCGGAGCTTCCGCAGAGCCCTCGCGATGTCGATCAACATCAACCAGATCGTCACGGCCGACTACGGGAACATCGTCTCGAAGGCCGACCCGACCGGGCTCGCGCCGCAGTGGGCCAAGTGGATCGACAAAGCGCAGGCCAAGAAGCTCGGCTTCAAGTACAACATCGCCGCCGCGAAGGCGCTGCTCGCAGCGAACGGCTACCGCGACACGAACAACGACGGCTTCGTCGAGAACAAGGACGGGTCGGAGATCAACCTCCGCATCATCGTCCCGAACGGCTGGTCGGACTGGATGACCGCGATCCAGATCATCGCGGACTCGACGAAGGCCGCCGGCATCAAGCTCACGCCGGCCTTCCCCGATTTCAACGCGCTCGTCGAGGAGCGGAACTCGGGCAAGTTCGACCTCGTCATCAACAACGACAAGGCCTTCGGCAACACGCCGTACACCTACTACGACTACCTCTTCCACCTGCCGGTCGCCGACCAGCAGACGACCGTCAACTTCTCGCGCTTCACTCAGGCAGGCTCGAGGCCGTGGGCGCTGACCGTGAAGCTGAACAAGACGAAGGCGACCGACGTGGCAAACGCGAAGAGGGTCCACTCGCAGATCCAGAAGTTCATTCTCGAGCAGTTGCCCGCGATTCCGCTCTGGTACAACGGCATGTGGGCGCAGTACAACACGTCTGTCTGGACCAACTTCCCGAGCTCGACGGGCAAGGGGTTGCAGAACACGCCATCGACGTGGAACGGCTACCTCAACATGACGGGCATCGACGCGCTCGCGAATCTCAAGAAGAACCGCTAGGAGACACCCCCGACCGCCGGCCCTCCAGGCTGCTGCACCCCGGTGACCCAGTCGGTCACGGGGTGCAGCGGTCGCCGGGCGGCGGGCCGCCAGAGTCCAACGGCCCCGGAGAGCTCCAGGTGACCCGCTACCTCGCCCGCAAGATCGCGATCTACCTGCTGACCTTCTTCGTCGCGGTCACGATCGACTTCGCGATCCCGCGCCTCATGCCGGGCGATCCCATCGACGGCCTCATCGCCCGCTTCCAGACCGACTCGACCGCCGCGCCCGAGCTCCACGGCTACTTCACGGAGTCGTTCGGGCTCGACCAGCCGCTCTGGGAGCAGTACCTGACCTTCTGGCGCGGCCTCCTCCACGGAGACCTCGGGCCGAGCATCGCGTACGTCGGCTCGTCGGTGAGCGAGCTGATCTGGGCCGCGCTTCCCTACACGCTCGCGCTGCTCGTGCCCGCGATCGTGCTCAGCTACATCGCGGGGAACCGCATGGGCGCGCTCGCCGCCCGGCGGAAGTCGCTCGACAACACCGTGCTCCCGGTCTCGTACGTCCTGAGCGCGACGCCGTACATGTGGCTCGCGCTCGTGCTGGCGTACGTCCTCGCGTTCCAGCTCGGGTGGTTCCCGGTCTCGGGCGCGTACGACTTCTCGCTCCAGCCCGCCTGGACGTGGGAGTTCGCGCGCAGCTTCCTCGCCCACTGGTTCCTGCCGTTCCTGACCCTGTTCCTCGTCGCGTTCGGCGGCTGGGCGATCGGGATGCGGAACCTGATCATCTACGAGCTCGAGGCGGACTACGCGAACTACCTGCGCTCGCTCGGTGCGCCGCGCCGGCTCGTGCGCCGGTATGCGTACGGGAACGCGGTGCTCCCGCAGATGACGGGCCTCGCGCTCGCCCTCGGTGCGGTCGTCGCGGGCGCGCTCGTCACCGAGATCGTCTTCGGCTACCCGGGCATCGGGTCGCTCATCCTCACCGCGATCCAGAACCGCGACTACTTCCTGCTCCAGGGGATCTTCCTGTTCATCATCGTCGCCGTCCTCATCGCGAACTTCGTCGTCGACATCGCGTACGTGATCGTCGACCCGCGGACGCGCACGGGGCTCCAGGGCTCGTAATGGCGACGACCGAGCTTCCCGCAGAGCCTCTCGCCACGGGCGCTCCCGAGCCGGGAAGCGTTCGCCCCCGCGGGCGGAACGAGCTCCTCTACTTCGCCCTCCGTAACAGCAAGCTCGTGATCGGGCTCTCGGTCGTCCTCTTCTTCCTCGTGCTCGCGATCGTCGGCCCGTGGCTCACGGACGCCGACCCGTTCGAGTTCGGCTATCCGACGGGCCAGCCGCCGTCCTCGGAGTACTGGCTCGGGACGACCTCTGCGGGCCAGGACGTGTTCTCGCAGTTCGTCTACGGCCTGCGCTCGAGCTTCATCGTCGGTGCGCTGGCCGGCGCGATCGCAGCGCTCATCGCGATGACGATCGGGTTCGTCAGCGGGTATCGCGGCGGCATCGTCGACGAGATCCTCGGGATGCTCACGAACGTCGTGCTCGTGCTGCCGACGCTCGCGGTGCTCATCGTCTTCGCCGCCTACCTGAGCGTCGGGAGCCTGCTCGCGGAGTCGGTGCTCATCGGAGTGACGCTGTGGCCGTGGGCGGCGCGCGCGATCCGCGCCCAGACGTTCACGCTCGTGTCGCGGGAGTTCGTGAGCCTCGCGCGGCTCTCGGGAGCGGGGAGCGTGCGGATCATCGTGCGCGAGATCGCGCCCAACATGAGCTCGTACCTCGTCCTCGTCTTCATCCTCCTGTTCGGAGGTGCTGTCCTCACCGCGGCGACCCTCGACTTCCTCGGGCTCGGGCCCTCGCAGGTGATGTCGCTCGGCCTGATGATGTACACCGCCGTCTACGCGAGCGCGCTCCAGCTCGAGATGTGGTGGTGGTTCATCCCGCCCGGCATCGGCATCACCGCGATCGTCGGTGGCCTGTACGTGACCAACGTCGGTCTCGACGAGATCTTCAACCCGAGGCTGCGGGAAAGATGAGCCTCGCGGTCGACAACCTCCGCGTGCACTACCGCACGCTGCGCGGCGACGTGAAGGCGCTCGACGGCGTCACCTTCGGAGTCGCGGACGGGGAGATCATGGGCCTCGCCGGCGAGTCGGGCTGCGGCAAGACGACGCTCGGCAAGAGCCTCATCCGGCTCGACGGACGCATGCGCCTCGTCGAGGGGGAGGTCGAGCTCGACGGCGCCGAGCTTCCGATCGGGAACGACCGCGCGATGGACGCGTTCCGCTTCCGCGAGGTTTCGATCGTCCCGCAGTACGCGATGAGCGCGCTCAACCCGATCCGCAAGGTCGGGCGGATGATCTCGGAGTTCCTCGCGTCACGCGGCGAGAGCTACGAGCAGGCGCTCCCGGAGCTGAAGCGGCGCCTCGAGATGGTCGGTCTCGACGACGCGGTGCTCGGGCTCTATCCGATCGAGCTCTCAGGAGGGATGAAGCAGCGCGTCGTGATGGTGCTCTCGACGCTCCTGAACCCGTCGCTGCTCGTCGCGGACGAGCTCACGTCGGCGCTCGACGTCGCGAGCCAGCGGGCGGTCAGCGAGATGCTCGTCGACTTCCGCGACCGCGGCTACGTGAAGAGCATGATGGTCATCACGCACGACCTGGCGATCCTGTACCAGATCGCCGACACGATCCTCGTCATGTACGCGGGCAAGCTCGCCGAGAAGGCGCCGGCGGAGACGATGGTCAACGCGCCGCGGCACCCGTACACGAAGCTCCTGCTCTCCTCGCTGCCCGAGGTCGGCGTCACGTATTCGGAGAAGAAGCTCGCGGGGATTCCCGGCCGGCCGCCGTCGCTCCTCGATCCACCGACAGGGTGTCGCTTCCGCGACCGCTGCCCGCTCGCCTCGCACGAGTGCCTCGAGGAGCCACCGTTCGTCGAGGTCGAGCCCAACCACGTCGTCGCCTGCTGGAAGGCCTGAGCGATGCTGGCGGTCGACCGGGTGACGAAGGTCTACAAGACCGGCACGTTCGGCGGGAAGGAGGTCGCGGCGGTTCGCGACGTCAGCTTCGATGTCCGCCCGGGCGAGGTCGTGTCGCTCATCGGCGAGAGCGGCAGCGGGAAGAGCACGATCGGCCGCATGATCCTGCGGCTCTCGCCCGCGACCGAGGGCGTGATCTCGTTCGACGGCGTCGACGTCTCGACATACGGGCAGCGCGCACTTCGCTCCTACTACCGGCTCGTGCAGGGCGTGTTCCAGGACCCCTTCAGCTCGTACAACCCGATCTTCAAGGCCGATCGCGTCTTCGAGATGATCCGCGACGGCTTCTTCCCCGGTGTTCCGCGGGACGAGTGGGACGGAAGGCTCGAGAGCGCCCTCGAGGCGGTGAGCCTCAACGCGGGCGACTGCCTGAACAAGTACCCGCACCAGTTGAGCGGCGGCCAGCTCCAGCGGCTGCTCGTCGCCCGCGCGCTCCTCCTCGACATCCGGCTCCTCGTCGCGGACGAGATCATCTCGATGCTCGACGCGTCGACGCGGATCGACGTCCTCAACCTGCTCGGCGACCTCAAGGCGCGCGGCCTCGGGATCCTCTTCATCACGCACGACCTCTCGCTCGGCAACTACATCAGCGACCGCACGGTGATCCTGCGCCGGGGCCGCGTCGTCGAGATGGGAGGGACGCAGCGCGTGTTCGGGAACCCGCTGCACCCATACACGCGGATGCTGCTCGCCTCCGTCCCGCACCTGCACCGGAAATGGGAGCCCGCGGATCGTGCTCCGGCCGAGTACGACGCGGGCGGGGAGCTCGTCGAGGTCGAGGAGGACCATCTCGTGGCGCTCCCGGAGACGGGATGACCGCGGCAGCGCCGTTACCAGAGGGTGCGCCGATCCCGTGGGAGGAGCGGCCGGCGGGCTCGGGCGCGGTGCTCTGGCGCTCGAGCCGGAATCCCATCGTCGGGCCCGGCCACGTCCCGCGCGCGAACAGCATCTTCAACTCGGCGGTTGTCCCGTTCCGTGACGGCTACGCGGGCGTGTTCCGCGTCGACGACACGACCCGGGCGATGAACGTCCACGCGGGCCGGAGCGCCGACGGTGTCGACTGGGAGATCGACCCGGAACCGATCCACTTCGTCGCCGACGACGACCGCGTCTCCGAGATCCAGGAGGAGTTCCTCTACGCCTACGACCCGCGCGTGACCTGGCTCGAGGATCGCTACTGGGTGACGTGGTGCAACGGCTACCACGGCCCGACGATCGGGCTCGCGTATACCCACGACTTCGAGACGTTCCGGCAGCTCGACAACGCGTTTCTGCCCTTCAATCGGAACGGCGTCCTCTTCCCCCGTCGCATCGGGGAGACGTACGCACTCCTGAGCCGGCCGAGCGACGACGGCCACACGCCGTTCGGCGACGTCTACTACTCCGAGAGCCCCGACCTCGTCCACTGGGGTCGTCACCGCCATGTCCTCGGCACCGAGCCGTGGACGTGGCAGTCGACGAAGGTCGGCGCGGGGCCGACGCCGATCGAGACGGAGGAAGGCTGGCTCCTGCTCTACCACGGTGTCTTGACGTCGTGCAACGGCTTCGTGTATTCGATGGGCGCCGCGTTGCTCGACCTCGAAGAGCCGTGGAAGGTGATCGCACGGAGCCGTGACTATCTCTTGGCGCCGAGCGAGCTGTATGAGCGAGTCGGAGACGTCCCGAACGTCGTCTTCCCGTGCGCGGCTCTGGTCGATCGCGATCTCGATCGGCTGACGGTCTACTACGGCGGCGCGGACACTGTCGTCTGCCTGGCGCACGGGCATCTGTCCGAGGTTGTCGCGTTCGTGCGCTCCTGACCGCGGTGCCGGCGAGATGTCGACGCGAAGACTTCGGGAAGCTGACGTTCGGAGAACGTGAAGCGGGCTAGCGAGTTGCCCGAGCTGTCGTCTGACGAACTAGTGCTGGCGGTTCACGGCCCTCGCGAGGGACGGAGCCGCCAGCCGAATCCTTGAAGGGCGCGATCCGGGCCGGGGTGTGCTCGAGGAGGCGACTGTCGGCGGCTAGTCGGAGCTCTCGTTCAACCGAAAGCCGGCGATTCGGTGATCCTGCAAGACCGAGACGTCGATGTACGCGATTTGCCCGTAGGGGACGAAAGCGAGCCGCTCGTCGCGTGTGGAAAGCCTCGCCCCGGTCTCGACGGCCGTGAGCTGCAACGTGTCGAGTCGATCTCCCGTGAGCGTCACGATCTCAACGCGCAGAGCCGCGTCGCCGTGGTAACCAGGGTCGCCCTGGTCTCGGCTGAACTCTTGCAATGTTGCGAGGAAGCCCCCGCTGAAGAAGTCCGCGTCGAACATGCTGGGCGTCAGGTTGGGATGCGAGGCCGCGAGCTCGGCGCGACAAGGACTTCGAGCAGTGCCCAGAGCCGCTCGTCGGTTGCCTCGACCCGTGCTGTTACGCGTGCCTCGCGGCCATCGGAGAGGTGGACGACATCGCCCGGCTCGACGCTCGCCGAAGGATGCTCGAGTACGCCGAGATCATCGCCGGCCGTGTTGTGGAGGCGGTAGGCCGGCACGGTGAGCGGATCATGAATGAGTCGTAGGACAGCGAAGACCCCTGTTTGGGGGCAGCTGGCCGCGCGGCCTTTGACGGCAGCGGTAAGAAGTGCCTGTTTTCCCCGGCCCAGCGCCCGTCGAGTTCGTCGACGTCGCCCGATAGCTGCTCGAGCTCCGACACCCGCATCCCGGTCGCGTCGAGCACGAGCGGCAGCCGGTAGCGAGTGGGGAGGAGGCGGAGAACCGTGGCGCAGCTCCTCCCGCGGTTCCCGCTAATCCAGCTCGAGCGCGAAGCCCAGCGGGCGGTCGACCGCGCGGTAGACCAGGGCCTCTGGATCGAAAGATCAGGGTGCCGGATCAGGGTGTGCGCCTGATGTCGGCGCGGCGCGTCGGCGGGACGATCAACCCATGTTCCGCACCGCGCTCCAGCACCTCCACCAGCCGCTCCAGGGCAACGTCGTGGGTGCCTCTTTCAAGAAGCACACGACGCCCTGGACGATGCTCGCGGTTCTCTCCTTCGCCGGCGCTGATCATCGGTCTGGACGCCACGATCCTGAACGGTGCGCTGCTGTCGTTTCCCGGTCAGCTCGGGACCGAGGGCTCGACGCTCCAGTGGATCACTCGTGCGAAGGCCGTCTGGTCAGGGACAACGTCACAGGCGCTCAGTGTCGGCCCCCTCGCAAGCGGCGGCCTGCTCGTCATCGCTTGGAGCGGCAAGCGGCTTTCTCGTTAGGCGCCATGGCACTTCTTGAACTTCTTGCCAAGCCGATCCACATCGGCGAGGAGGCCGCGGTGGCCGGGCGGCTACCTGAACGCCTGAGCAGGTCGCTCGAAGGCGTCAGCCGTGTCGGCCGACGCGAACGGCGGGAAGGGCGCCGACCTCGTCCTTGGACAGGGCGACATGCACCGCGTCGCTCTCGACCCTGGCGACGGCCCCGATCGGGATGGTGACCTCCTTCCGTCCCCAGAGGTGGCCGCGCTCGAGGACGAAGTGCGTGATGTGCTCGTCCGCGTCGACCACGAAGCCGTCCACCTCGCCCAGTGAATGGCCGTCCGCAGAGATGACGGCGCTCGCCCGCCGGACCTCGACCTCGCCCTTCGGCACGCGGTCGTAGGACATGGTCACGTGGGAGTCGAGGTCGCCCCCCGGATACGCGCCTGCGTCGAGACCGGGGTAGTACGGCATCGCGAGGAAGTCCTGGACGCCGACGTCCCAGTCGGGGTCCTCGGCCGGGATCTCTCCGAGCCGGAGGTAGGCGCTCTCGCGCACGGACTCGAACCCCTGCGCCTCGTCCAGGGTGCACTCCAGCTCGATCTCGCGCTGCTCGTCGTCTCTGCCCTTCGCCAGCTGGATGGGCACCAGCCGCGCCTCTCCCTCGTCTTGCGCCGGGTGGACCACGAGATGCGTCACGCGCTTCTCGAGCGGGTCGATGACGATGTCCGCCAGCTCGCCGTACACGCCGTCGGTGCAGCGGACGCGAATGCCGATCTCGAGACGCATGTCAGGGCTCCTCTCCACGCCGAAAAGGTCGAACGGAGTCTACGGTCGGGCGTCGCATCGTCCCGCGAGCGCGCCGGGCGGGGCGGCTTTCCTGAACGCCTGAGTCTCCACCGATCGGTGTCACCCGCGTGTCACCGTTTGCTCTCGCAGACATACGTGACCCACGGAGCCATGCGGGTTTGCGCTCGGCTCCGTGGGTCAGAGAGGCCCATACGGGATTCGAACCCGTGCCGCCGCCGTGAGAGGGCGGTGTCCTAGGCCACTAGACGAATGGGCCGAATGCGGAAGGGTAGCGCACGAGCTGGCGGCGGCTCGCGCTACGGGGCGGGCTCGGGCTCCGGGCGGGTGTCGAGCCGGTTCTCGAAGTCCTTGCGGATCGTCTCGCCGCTCGAGAGCACGCTCTCGAAGCGCGCGCGGCGCGGGGGTAGCTTCACGATGCGCACGTTCTCGTCACGCTCGCCGTGGCAGCGGGCGTAGGCGGTCGCTTCGTCGAACAACCGCAAGCGTTCACGCTTCCGCTGTCCCCACACGTCCGGACACCTACCAAAAGGACGTCGGAAAAGAAACCCACGAGCGGTCGATCGGCCCGCTCTTTGCGCGAAATCGGCGGGCTCGGTCTACAGCGTGTAACGGGGCTTGCAGCTCCAGGGGCTCCAGTCTCGACCGGAGAGGACGAAGTACTTGTGCGCGGCGACCGCCTGCTTCTGGGCCGTGCGGCCGTGTCCGAATACCTGTCGCTCGTACGAGCCCATCTGGAAGAGCCCGAGGTACTGGCCGTTCTGCGCGGTCGTCGAGTGGCGCGACTCGCACCAGGAGACGCTGAGCGCCTGACGGCAGTAGCGCGTGCCGAACACGTGGCAGATCACCGTCTTGGGCGGCGCTTTGGCGAGTCGGCGGGCCAGGAGGCGCGCGTCGCGCCGAGCGGCTGCACGTTGCAGGACCGTCAGCGTGCGCGTCACCCGCGCCAGTATGCGATGTGCGCGTCGAACCGCCCCGCGGGGTGCTCCACGAGCGTTCGCCGACTGGAGCAGCCGCGTGTGCTTCTCGTGGTAGCGGATGGTGCTCCGGTGCCGGTGGATCGCCCGCTTCGCGCGCGCGATGCGCTGATCGAGCGAGAGTGGGCCCGCGGGCTTCGCTTGCTCCTTCGTCACCTTCGCGGCGCCCGTTGCCGCCGCTGGTGCGTCGCTCATGGCTGCCGCAGTTGCCTGCGTCGCCACGAGCAGGCACAGACCAACGAATATGGCTTTCAGGGTTGAACCTCCCGGTCGAGGACTAGGCCGCAGAAACTCGAGCCGAGCACAGGGGCGCGGGCCACGGAATGGGCCCGTTCGTGTCTCAGGTGGACAACACCCTACACGAGCGCGTGCACACTAAGTCGCGGTAGAGCGTTGCGACTAGGTCAGGAGTGTGTAACGAACGTCAGCCCGAACGGCAACGAATGCCTCCGGAACCGGCCGATGTAGCAGATGGCTGCGGGGCAGGGATTCGAACCCCAACTTCCTGGTCCAGAGCCAGGCGTCCTGCCGTTAGACGACCCCGCAACGGCCTGCGGAGTCTAGACGATCGCCCCGTGAAGCCGGCTTTGCGAAGGCTCCGTCCTACGGGCTCTCCGGGCGGCCGATCTCGAGGTGGTACACGGGCACGAGACGCTTCTCGGCGTCGGTGTCGATCCGCGCGACGACCTCGACGTACTGCTCGAGCCCGGAGCCGCGCAGCTTCGCCTTCAGCAGCCCGTCGACCTGGTAGATCCCGGACGAGTTGTTCATGACGATCTCGACCATGATCGGGCGCGTCTCACCGTCTCCGATCCGCACCTCGTCGATCGCGGCGGCCGAGAGCGAGTGGATCGACACGGAGCCGCGCTCGAAGGGGATCCGCGAGCGGCCTTTCGCCATGTCGAGCGCGTCGGCGATGCGCAGGATCCCCGCCTCGACCGAGAGTGGCTCGCCGTCGGCTCGGTGGCTCGTGATCGCCTGCAGTACCTCCGACACGATCACGGTCCGCTCCGGCTCGTCGTAGATGTCGTCGAGGAGCTCGCGCAGCTTGGGCTCGGCGAGGACGATGCTCCAGTCCTCGTGCTGGCGCCGGTGCACGGACATGCCGATGTCGTGCAGGAGCGCGGCGAGGACGACGACGATCTCGGACTCGTTCGCGGTGAGGCGGTAGTCGCTGACCATCGAGGGCTGGACGCCGTGCTTCGTGAGCTGGCGCAGGAGCTTGAGCGCGATGTTCGCGACGATCTGGACGTGCACCCAGGAGTGGTCGTTGATCTCGAGGCGCGCGACCGCGTTCACGTTCGCGACGTGCCACCAGGCCTTGAGCTGCTCGTCGGCATTGACCTTCTCGAGGATGCGGCGCAGCTTGCGGTTGCCGCGGGCGGGCGCGCGGACGTGCATCGCGGCGACCGCCTCGGCCGGGGTCAGCAGGGTCGCGTACGCGCTCTCGAGCGCGAGCGACTCCTCGATCACCTCGTCCGCATCGCCCTCGGTGGTCACTGGCCTAGCCTAGATGGTTGATCAGGCCGCGTCGGCGGCCCAGTCCCCGTAGAGGCGCGTGTACGCGCCGCCGGCCGCCATGAGCTCGTCGTGCGTGCCCTGCTCGACGATCCGGCCGTGGTCGAGGACGACGATGAGGTCGGCGCGGCGGATCGTCGAGAGGCGGTGGGCGATGACGAACGCGGTGCGCCCCGCGAGGAGCCGGTTGAGCCCGAGCTCGATCCGCCGCTCGGTGCCGATGTCGACGGACGACGTGGCCTCGTCGAGGATGAGGATCCGCGGGTTGGCGAGGAGCGCGCGCGCGAAGGCGACCAGCTGCCGCTGACCGAGCGAGAGCCGGAACCCGCGCTCGCCGAGCTCGGTGTCGTAGCCGTCGGGCATCTCCTCGACGAACGCGTCCGCGCCGACGGCCTCCGCGGCTGCGACGACGTCTTCGCGGTTCGCGTCCGGTCGGCCGAAGGCGATGTTCTCGGCGACGCTGCCCGCGAAGAGGAAGCCCTCCTGGGGCACGATGCCGAGCTGACCGCGCAGCGACGACTGGGTGACGTCGCGCAGGTCGTTGCCGTCGATCGTGATCCGCCCGGCCCTCGGGTCGTAGAAGCGGGTCAAGAGCTTCGCGATCGTCGACTTGCCGGCTCCGGTGTGACCGACGAGCGCGACGGTCGTCCCCGCCGGAACGTCGAGGTCGAACCCGTGGAGCACGTCCGGCAGCTCGGAGTAGCCGAAGTTCACATGCTCGAAGCGGACGTCGCCATGAACGGGCGGGAGCTCCCGTGCGTCCGGCGCATCCACGACCTCGGGCTCCTCGTCGAGGACGGTGACGATCCGGTCGAGCGCCGCCACCGCCGAGAGGAACGTGTTGTAGAGCTGCGAGAGCTGCTGCACGGGGTCGAAGAAGTTCCCGAGGTAGAGCGCGAAGGCGAGAAGCGTGCCGATCGTGATGCTGCCGTCGATGAGCAGCGCACCGCCGAAGCCGAGGACGATCGCGGTCGCGACCGACGAGAGGACGTCGACGGTGGGGAAGTAGAGGCCGTTCAGGACCACCGTCTCGTAGTTCGCCTGGCGATACGCGTCGTTCACGCCGCGGAACGAGGTCTGGCTCGTCGGCTCGCGCGTGAACGACTGCACGACCCGCATGCCCGAGATGTCCTCCGCGAGCGTCGCGGTGACGAGCCCCAGCCGCTCACGCACGCGCCGGTACGCGCGGTTCGAGCGGATGCGGAACCACGCGGTCGCGGCAGCCATGAGCGGCAGCACGACGAGCGTCGCCAACGCGAGCCGCCAGTCGAGGAAGAAGAGGACGACGGCCGTCCCCGCGAGCAGAAGGCCGTTCTGCACGAGGCTCGAGACGCCGTCCGTCAGAAGCTGGTCGAGCGCTTCGACGTCGTTCGTGATCCGGCTGACGATCGCGCCCGTCCGGTTTCGCTCGTAGAAGCCGAGCGACAGGCGCTGGAGATGGCGGAAGAGGCGGATGCGGAGATCCGCGAGCGCCCGCTCGCCGACCCAGCCGGTGAAGTACGTCTGGAGCGCGGAGAGCGCGAACGCTCCGACTGCGGCGGCCACGAACGCGGCGACGACCAGCGTGAGCGTGTCGAGATCCCGCGCGACGATCCCGTCGTCGACCGCGACCTTCGCGAGGTACGGGGGGAGGAGGGCGACGAGCGTGTACGCGACCAGTGTCACGAGCGAGAACGCCGTCCGTCCCGGGTACGGCCGCGCGAGCCCGGCGAGGATCCCGAGCCGCCGGCGTGTCTGGCGCCACGACCAGTCGTCGACTCGCGTGTCTCGCTGCTGCGTGAGGTGGCTCCCCGCCTGCCAGACCCTCAATTTGCGGCCTTCCAGTGGGGCACCCCGGCCCACCACCCACTGCGAGCATAACGGTGAAGTCCGTACGCGTGGGACACGCGTGTGTCCCGAATGTGTGCCGATTCGCGGGGCTGTGCGCGCCCTTCCGCGGCGGGCCGCGACCTCATCCCGAGACCACCTGTTGAAGGAGGCCGTGGTCGTGGATCTCGCGGAAGAGCGGGCTCTCGTCGAGCAGCTCGCTCTGCGTGCCGCGTGCGACGACCCGCCCCTCGTCGAGGACGACGATCTCGTCCGCGAGCGCGATCGTCGACAGCCGGTGGGCGATGATGATCGTCGTCCGGTCGCGCATCACCTCGCGCAGCCCGGAGCGAATCCTCGCCTCCGTGGTGGCGTCCACGGACGCCGTCGCGTCGTCCAGGATCAGGATGCGCGGGTCGATCAGGAGCGCGCGCGCGATCGCGAGCCGCTGCCGTTGCCCGCCGGACAGCGTGATGCCGCGCTCGCCGATGACCGTGTCGTACCCCCGCGGAAGCTCCTCGATGAAGTCGTGCGCCTGCGCCGCGGTCGCCGCGGCCTCGACCGCGTCGTGCGGAGCATCCGGAAGGCCGAACGCGATGTTGTCGCGAACCGACGCGGAGAAGAGAAAAGGGTCCTGCGAGATGACGCCGATCTCACGGCGCAACGAGCGACGTCGCACGTCGCGGACGTCGACGCCGTCGACCGACACCCGCCCGGCGGTGACGTCGTAGAACCGTGGCACGAGCGCGGCAAGCGTCGTCTTCCCCGAGCCGGTCCGGCCGATCAGCGCCACCGTTCGTCCCGCCGCGACGTCGAGCTCCACGCCCTCGAGCACGAGGCGCGACGGGTCGTAGCCGAAGTCGACGGCTTCGAAGCGCACGTGCCCCGGGCCGGGCGGGAGCTCCTGGGCGTCCGCGCCGTCGGCGATCTCCTCGGGCTCGTCGAGGATCTCGAAGATGCGTTCGCCGGCGGCGATCGCCCGCTGCGCCTGCCCGACCCACATCCCGATCATGCGCAGCGGCATCACGAGCATCGCGAGGAGGAGGTTGAAGGTGAAGAACGCGCCCTCCGACAGCGATCCCGAGACGACCATGCGTCCCGCGGCCAGCAGCACGGCGGCCTGCGCGAGCAGCGGGAGGAACGACAGCAGCGGGACGTAGAGAGCGCGTTGCCGGTTCACGTCGAGCGACCGCTCGAAGACCGCGTCCGCCGCGCGCGCGAGCTCCTGCTCGCGCCGCGGTTCCTGCGAGAAGGACTTGACGACGTGCACGCCGACGATGCTCTCCTCGGCCACCGTGGACACGTCTGCGAGCTTCTGCTGCACGTCGCGGAGCACCGGATGCGAGACCTGGCTGTACCGGTACGCCACCGCGACCATGACGGGCGTGATCGAGAGCGCGACGAGCGCGAGCTTCCAGTCGTAGACCACGAGCACGACCGCGGTGACGACGATCGTGACGACGTGCTGCGCGAAGAAGATGAGCCCGTAGCCGAGGAAGAAGCGCACCGACTGGAGGTCGATCGTCGCCCGGGACATGAGCTGCCCCGTCTGGTTGCGGTCGTAGAAGCCGAACGAGAGCTGGAGGAAGTGTCCGTACAGGTCGTCGCGCATGTCGTACTCGACGGCGAGCGCCTGGCGACCCGAGAGGATCCGCCGCCCGAGCATGAGCGCTCCGCGCAGGAGGCCGAGGCCGACGATCGCGAGGATCTCCAGCGTGAGCACGCGAGTGCTCGGATCGCCCGTCAGCTCGTTGATGACCACGCCCGTGAGGATCACGGCGGCGATCGCCGACACCTGCGACGCGATTGCGAGCAGCGACGAGACGACGACCGAGACGCGATAGGGAACGAGGAATCCCAGCAGCCGGACGAACGTCCGCCGCCGGGTCGGCGGTCGGTTAGGGGGTTCCTCCTCGCCCGTCACGGCTCGTAGGGTACGGATCGTGCTCGAAGCGGTGCCGAACGTGTCCGAGGGACGAGACACCCGCGCCATCGCGGAGATCGGAGCCGCCTTCGCGATCGGCACGGCGCTGCTCGACGTCCACTCGGACGCGGATCACCACCGTTCGGTCTTCACGCTCGCGGGCGACGCCGACCGCCTCGTGGAAGCGCTCGTGACGGGGGCGTCCCGCGCTCTCGCGCTCGTCGACCTCACCCGTCACGCCGGCGTCCATCCGCGGATCGGGGTCGTGGACGTCGTCCCGATCGTCCCGTTGCGGTCTGCGGACATGCCGGAGGCCGAAGCCGTCGCCCGCGTCGTCGCGGCCCGGCTCGCCGGCGACTGCGGGCTACCGGTGTTCCTGTACGCGCTGAGCGGAGGCGGCCGCAGGCCGGCGTTCTTCAGAAGAGGGGGCCTGGACGAGCTCGCGCGGCGTGTGGCCGCGGGCGAGCTCTGGCCGGACCTGGAAGCCGGCCCGCTCGACCCGCGCAAGGGCGCGGTGCTCGTCGGCGCCCGCCCGCCCCTCGTCGCGTACAACGTCGACCTCGAGACCGGCGACGTCGCGGTCGCCGACGCGGTGGCGCGGGCGGTCCGCGAATCCGGAGGCGGGATGCGAGGCGTGCAGGCGATCGGCCTCCGGCTGCCGCACGCCGGTCGCATCCAGGTGAGCATGAACGTCCTCGACCTCGACGCGTCTCCGCTGCACGAGGTCGTCGAGCGCGTCACGCGCGAGGCAAGGGCGCACGGGGTCGAGGTGGCCGGCGGCGAGCTGGTCGGTCTCGTGCCCGCCCGCGTGCTCGAGGCCGCCGAACGGGCCGGAGTCGCCGTTCCGGGAGTCGACGAATCGCGCGTGCTCGAGCGCGTTCTCGAACGCGCCTCGCTCTAGACTCGACTCGTGCCGAGCCCGCTCGTCCTGACGGGTGACGACCTCACCGTCGCTGACGTGTGGGAGGTCGCCGTGCACGGCCTCGAGGTCTCGCTCGCGGAGTCCGCGAAGGAGCGAATGGTCGCCTCGCGCGAGCTGCTGGAATCGATCAAGGGCGAGCACACCTACGGGGTCAACACGGGCTTCGGCCGCTTCGTCTCCGCGCATGTGCCCGAGGAGCTCGCGGAGGAGCTCCAGCTCCGCCTTTTGCGCAGCCACGCCTGCGGTGTCGGCGAGCCGTACCCGGACGACGTCGTGCGGGCCGCGATGCTCCTCCGCGCGAACGCGATCGCGAAGGGGTTCTCGGGCGCGCGCGTGGTGACCGTCGAGCTCCTGATCGCCTGCCTGAACCGCGGCGTGCTCCCAGTGGTGCCCGCGCGAGGCTCGGTCGGCGCCAGTGGCGATCTGGCGCCGCTTGCCCATCTCGCGCTCCCCCTCGTCGGAGAAGGCGAGGCGGTCGTGGAGGGCGAGCGCCTCGACGGCGCATCCGCGCTCCGCAAGGTCGGGCTCGAGCCGATCCGCCTCGCGAGCAAGGAGGGCCTCTCACTCGTCAACGGCACGCAGTTCATGGCCGCGATGGCCGCGCTCGGGCTCGAGCGTGCGCGGCGCCTGGCGCATTCCGCAGACATCGCGTGCTCGCTGACGCTCGAGGCGCTGCAGGGCTCGAAGTCGAGCTTCGCGCCCGCCGTGCATCGGTCCCGTCCGCTCAAGGGCCAGGGCGACTCCGCCGCGAACGTCCTCGTTTTGCTCGAGGACTCGGCCATCACCGAGTCGCACCGCTGGTGCGACAAGATCCAGGACGCGTACGCGCTTCGCTGCGCGCCGCAGGTGCACGGCGCGTGCCGCGACCTCCTCGACTACGTGGACGCGACCGTGTCCGTCGAGCTCAACGCGGCGACGGACAACCCGCTCGTGCTCGTCGACGAGGGCGAGATCGTGTCGGCCGGGAACTTCCACGGTCAACCGCTCGCGTTCGCGCTCGACGTCCTCGCGATGGCGGTGGCAGAGCTCGCGAGCATCTCCGAGCGCCGTACCGAGCGCCTCGTGAACCCCAGCCTGTCGGAGGGCCTCCCGCCCTTCCTCGTCGAGGAGGGCGGGCTCAACTCCGGGTTCATGATCCCGCAGTACGTGGCCGCCGCGCTGGTCTCCGAGAACAAGGTGCTGGCGCATCCGGCGAGCGTCGACACGATCCCGACGAGCGCGGGGCAGGAGGACCACGTGTCGATGGGAAACACGGCCGGGCTCAAGGCGCTCCTCGTGCTCGACAACGCCGAGCGAGCTCTCGCGATCGAGCTGCTCGCCGGGACTCAGGCGGTCGAGTTCCTCGCGCCGTTGCGGCCGGGACGCGGCGCCGCCGCCGCGCACGGCTTCGTGCGCACGCTGTCGGAGCGGCTGACCGAGGACCGGTCGCTGAGCGCGGACATCGAGCGGGTCGCGGAGGCGATCCGGGCGGGCGCGGTGGTCGCGGCCGTGGAGCGCGAGGTCGGAGCGCTGGCATGAGCGGAGTGACGACGTTCGGCGAGACGGTCGAGGCGCTCTGCGGCGACCTGACGCGCATCCGCGCTCCGCGAGGGACATCGCTCAACGCTCGCTCGTGGCAGACGGAGGCTCCGCTCCGCATGCTCCTCAACAACCTCGACCCGGAGGTCGCGGAGCACCCGGAGCGGCTCGTCGTGTACGGCGGCACGGGCCGGGCGGCGCGGAGTCACGAGGCGCTGAAGGCGATCGTCGCCACGCTGCTCCGGCTCGGCGGCGACGAGACGCTGCTCGTGCAGAGCGGCAAGCCGGTCGGGGTCTTCCGGACGCACGAGTGGGCGCCGCGGGTGCTCATTGCGAATGCCCTGCTCGTGCCGCGCTGGGCGTCGTGGGAAGAGTTCCGGCGCCTCGAGGCCGAGGGGCTGACGATGTTCGGGCAGATGACCGCCGGGAGCTGGATCTACATCGGCACGCAGGGGATCCTCCAGGGCACGTATCAGACCTTCGCGGCCGCCGGTGAGAAGCACTTCGGGAGCGCAGACCTGAGCGGACGGACGATCCTGACCGCGGGGCTCGGCGGGATGGGAGGAGCGCAGCCGCTCGCCGCCACCATGGCCGGCGCCGCGATTCTCTGCGTCGAGGTCGACCCCTCGCGCATCGAGCGCCGGCTCGAGACGCACTACGTCGACGAGGCAGTGAGCTCGCTCGACGAGGCGCTCGCGCGCGTGCGCGCTGCTGCCGCGGAGGGCAGGCCGCTGTCGGTGGCGTTGCTCGGGAACGCAGCCGACGTCGTGCCGGAGCTCGTTCGCCGCGGCGAGCGTTTCGACCTCGTCACCGACCAGACGGCGGCGCACGACCCGCTCACCGGCTACGTCCCGCGCGGGCTCGACGTCGAGGAGGCGTCGGAGCTGCGGGAGCGCGATCCGGAGGAGTACCTGCGCAGGGCGCGTGAGTCGATCGCCGCTCACGTGGAGGGGCTGCTCGAGCTCGCCCGAGCGGGTTGCCACGTCTTCGACTACGGGAACAACCTGCGAGGCGAGGCGCAGGAGGCAGGGGTCGAGGACGCGTTCTCGTATCCCGGCTTCGTCCCGGCGTATGTCCGGCCGCTCTTCGGACGGGGGATCGGGCCGTTCCGGTGGGCGGCTCTCTCGGGCGATCCCGCGGACATCGCCGCCATCGACGCGGAGCTCGCGCGGCTCTTCCCGGACGACGTCCTGCTCCGTCGCTGGCTCGAGCTGGCGCCCGGGCGGGTCGCGTTCCAGGGGCTGCCTGCGCGGATCTGCTGGCTCGGCTACGGAGACCGGGCGCGCGCCGGCCTTGCGATCAACGAGCTGGTTCGCTCCGGCGCGGTCACGGCCCCAATCGTCATCGGCCGCGACCACCTCGACTCGGGCTCGGTCGCCTCTCCGTACCGCGAGACGGAGGCGATGCGCGACGGCTCGGACGCGATCGCCGACTGGCCGATCCTGAACGCGCTCGTCAACGTCGCCGCCGGCGCGACCTGGGTCAGCGTCCACCACGGCGGCGGCGTGGGGATCGGCAACTCGATCCACGCTGGCATGGTCGTCGTCGCGGACGGCACCGACGCGGCCGCCGAGCGGCTCGAGCGCGTGCTCACGACCGATCCCGGGAACCGGAGTCATGCGCCATGCCGACGCGGGCTACGCCGAGGCGCTCGAGACAGCGAGGGCGCACGAGCTCGACCTGCCGTCGCTTCCGCCACCGGACGCGAGCGGGTGAGCCCGGTCGGCGGCGCAGGCACGCGCCTGCTCGTGCGCGACCTCGCGCAGGTCGTGTCTCCGGCCGGGCGGGCGGCGCCGCTGCGCGGCGAGGCGCTCGGGCTCCACGACGTGATCGAGGGCGCGTACGTCCTCTGTGAGGACGGCCGCGTGGCCGCGGTCGGCGAGATGCGCGAGCTGGCGCTCGAAGGCGACGTCGAGGAGATCGACGGACGCGGGCTGTCCGCAATCCCGGGTCTCGTCGACTGCCACACTCACGCCTGCTTCGCCGGCGACCGCGTCGAGGAGTTCGCACTGCGTGCGGCGGGCGCGAGCTACGAGGAGCTCCACGCCGCAGGAGGCGGGATCCTCTCGACCGTCCGTGCGACCCGCGCTGCGGGAGAGGAGGGACTGGCCGCGGCTCTCGGACGCCACGTGGGCTGGATGCTCGCCGCCGGCACGACGACGTTCGAGGCGAAGTCGGGCTACGGGCTCGATCGGGACACGGAGCTCGCCCAGCTCCGAGTGATCCACGCGGCCGGAGGCGTTCCCACGTGGCTCGGTGCGCACACCGTTCCGCCCGAGTTCGAGGCCGAGGGTGCGGCCGCGTACGTCGACTTCCTCGTCGAGAACGTGCTTCCGGAGGCAGCGAGCATCGCCGAGGCCGCGGACGTCTTCCTCGAGCGCGGCTCGTTCGGCGTCGCAGATGCCCGGACGTACCTGACCGCGTGCGCCGAGCACGGCCTCGCGCTGCGCCTGCACGGCGACCAGTTCACCGAGTCGGGCGCGATCCCGCTCGCGATCGAGCTCGGCGCTCGCTCGGTGGACCATCTCGAGAGCACCGGCGCCGCAGGGATCGCCGCCCTCGCCGCGAGCGACGTCGTCGGCGTGCTCCTTCCGGCAAGCGCGCTCTTCCTCGATCGCCCGATGCCTCCCGCCCGCGCCCTCGTCGATGCGGGAGCAGCGATCGCGCTCGCGACGGACTTCAACCCGGGCAGTGCCTTCTGCGAAAGCCTCCCGCTCGTCTCCTCGCTCGCCTGCACGCAACTCGGCCTCTCTCCGGCGGAGGCGCTCGCCGCGTGCACCGTGAACGCCGCCCACGTGCTAGCCCGTGCAGACCGGAAGGGCCGGCTCGCACCGGGCTACGACGCGGATCTCGTCCTCGTCGCCGCCGAGGACTGGCGCTACCTCGCGTACCACCTGGGCGGCCCCGTGGTCCACACGGTCGTGCAAGCCGGGCGGATCGCGTGGAGCGGCGCGGCATAATCGACGGTATGCCGACCCGCAAGCAACGCCGCCGCCGCGCCAAGGAGCACCGCCACGAGTACGTCTGGGAGGACGAGGAGGGCAACGTCGTCGACCCGGAGGAGACCCGCGGCCAGGGCGAGTCGCGGTCGCAGCGGTCCGCGGCGCGCTCCGGACGCGAGCCGCAAGCTCCCTCGTGGCGTCGCACGCTGAAGCGCGGGGCGGTGTTCGCCCCGGTCATGTTCGTCGTGGTCATGCTGCTCTCGAGCGATCGCACGCTGACCGACCAGATCATCCAGACCGCGCTCATCGTCGCCATCTTCATCCCGTTCAGCTACTTCCTCGACGGTCTGATGTGGCGGTCGTACAAGCGGCGCATGGAGCGGCGCGGGCAGGCAGACGGCGGCAACGGGAGCTGAGTTGCCGCTCCGGGTAGAGCAGGTCCCGCTCGGTCCGATCGGGACGAACACCTATGTCGTGCGGGCGGACGTCTCGGCCCAGGACGCCGTCGTGGTCGACCCGAGCGGCGACGCAGCGGAGCTGCGCCTCCTGCTCGCGGGGCTGGGCGCGAGCTGCGCCGCGATCCTCGTCACGCACGGCCACTGGGATCACCTCGTCGGCGTCGCCGACCTCGCGACGGGAACGGGCGCGCCCGTGTACATGGCCGAGGGCGAGCGAGAGCTCCTCGAGGAACCGGGCCGCTTCAGCCCGCCCGAGCTCGAGCTGCGTCCGCACACGCCCGACGCCCTGCTCGGCGGCGGCGAGAAGCTCGAGCTCGCGGGCGTCACCTTCGACGTGCTCTCGGTGCCCGGTCACTCGCCGGCGCATCTCGCCTACCACGCCGACGGGCACCTCTTCTCGGGCGACGTTCTCTTCGCGGGCTCGGTCGGCCGGACCGATCTCCCCGGCGCGGACTGGGAGACGTTGCTCCGAGTCGATCCGCGCGCTCGTCGACGCGTTTCCGCCGGAGACGGTCGTCCACCCCGGCCACGGACCGGAGACGACGCTCGGCGACGAGCTGGCGCGGAACCCGTTCCTCGCCGATCTCCGCGCGGAGCACACGACGTGAGCGACGCGACGCGGGTCGAGCGGCCGCGAGGAACGCACGACGTCGTCCCCGCCGAGCAGCCGCTCTGGCGCCACGCGATCGGCGAGGCGGAGCGCTTGGCCGCCCTCTACGGCTACCGGCCGATCGCGACACCCGTGTTCGAGGACACGGCGCTCTTCGAGCGCACGTCCGGTGCGGGCTCCGACGTCGTCCAGAAGGAGATGTACACGTTCGAGGACCGCGGAGGCCGGTCGCTCACGCTGCGACCCGAGGCAACGGCGCCGATCTGCCGGGCGTACGTCGAGCACGGGATGCATCGCGAGCCGCAGCCGGTGAAGCTGTACACGGTCGGCCCCTTCTACCGCTACGCCGCCCCGCAGCGCGGGCGCTATCGGGAGCACTGGCAGCTCTCCGTGGAGGCGATCGGCACCGACGACCCGTCGATCGACGCCGAGCTGATCCAGCTCTACGACACGCTGCTCGCGCGCCTCGGCGTCACCGACTACTCGCTCGCGGTGAACTCGATCGGCTGCCACGAGTGCCGGCCCGCCTACCTCACGCGGCTCCGCGAGTGGCTCGAGGAGAACGCCGGTCGCCTCGACGAGCAGACGCGCGAGAAGGCGGCGACGAGCCCGCTCCGGACGTTCGACAACTTCGAGGCGAAGCCGCCGGCGACACAGGAAGCGCTGCGCGAGGCGCCGACGATCGGGGAGTCTCTCTGCGACGCCTGCCGCGAGCACTTCGCGGCGGTGCGCCGCGACCTCGACGCGTACGGCATGGAGTACACCGTGGTGCCCACGCTCGTACGCGGGCTCGACTACTACACCCGCACGACCTGGGAGTTCCTGGGCGCCGGGGAGGGGGCACAGAGCTCGCTCTCGGGCGGCGGCCGCTACGACGGGCTCGTGGAGGAGATCGGCGGGCCGCCGACTCCGGGAGTCGGCTTCGGCGCCGGGTTCGAGCGGCTGATCCTGGCACTCGAGGAGGCCGGCGTGACGGCCCCGCCCGTGGCCGTCGACGTCTTCTTCGCCCTCGACGACGGCGCGCCGCGGGAGCGGGTCGCGGCCTGGCTGCAGGAGCTCCGCCGGCGCGGGATCGCGAGCGACACCGACTACGCGGGACGCTCCCTGAAGGGCCAGCTCACCCACTCGGCGCGGCTTGGCGCCGCCACGACGGTCGTCGTGCGAGGCGACGGCGCAACCGTCCGGCGCGCCGGCCAGAGCGACATCGAGGTGTCCCACGACGAACTCCCCGCGAGCGTGCTCTCGTGAGCTGGCGGGACCTGTACTGCGGAGAGCCGCGCGCCGAGCAAGTCGGGAGCACGCTCACGCTCGCGGGCTGGGTCGACACACGGCGTGACCACGGCGGTCTCGTGTTCGTGGACCTGCGCGACCACACCGGCCTGATGCAGCTCGTGATCAACCCCGAGCGCTCGGCGGCCGCTGCGGCGCTCGCGCACGAGATCCGGAACGAGTTCGTCCTCCGCGCGACCGGCGAGGTCGTCGCCAGGTCTCCCGAGACGGTGAACCCCAAGATGGACACCGGCGAGGTCGAGCTCCACGTCGACGAGCTCGAGATCGTCTCGCGCTCGACGCCGCTCCCCTTCCAGCTCGACGAGGAGAACGTGGACGAGCTGCTGCGCCTCCGCTACCGCTGGCTCGATCTCCGCACGCAGCGGATGCAGCGGAACCTGAGGCTGTCCGGAACCGTCGTCTCGGCGATTCGCAGACGCATGGAGGAGCTCGGGTTCGTCGACTACTGGACGCCGAACATGACGCGCGCGACCCCGGAGGGCGCACGCGACTTCCTCGTTCCCGTGCGGCTCCAGCCCGGGACGTTCTTCGCGCTGCCTCAGTCGCCGCAGCTCTTCAAGCAGCTGTTCATGATCGCCGGCTTCGACCGCTACTACCAGTTCGCCACCTGCTTCCGGGACGAGGACCTGCGCGCGGATCGGCAGTTCGAGTTCCGCCAGCTCGATGTCGAGATGGCCTTCGCCGAGCGGGAGGACGTCCTCGGCGTGCTCGAGGAAGCGGTGCGGGCTGCGTTCGACGCGCTCGGTCGTGAGGCGCCCGCGGCGCCGTTCCCGCGGCGCTCCTGGGCCGAGGTCATGGCGCGATTCGGCTCCGACAAGCCCGACCTGCGCTTCGGGCTCGAGATCGAGGACGCGACGGAGCTCACGCGCGGCTCCGAGTTCGGCGTGTTCGCGAATGCGCCGAGCGTGCGCTACCTCGTCGCGCCGAAGGCGTTCTCGCGCGCCGAGCTCGCGCGGCTCGAGGAGCTCGCGAAGGAGTGGGGGGCGAAGGGCCTCGCGTACCTCGTCTTCGACGAGGCGGGCGAGGTGCGCTCGCCGATCGCGAAGTTCCTGTCCGAGGGCGAGCTGGACGCGCTGCGTGCCGAGCCAGGGTCGACCGTGTTGTTCGGGGCGGGCGAGCCGGGCGCCGTCGCGCGCGTGCTCGGGCTCCTGCGTCTTCATGTCGGGAAAGAGCTGGCGCTCGTCGACGAGAGCAGGAACGAGTTCCTGTGGGTGATCGACTTCCCGCTCTTCGAGCGCGACGAGGAGACCGGCGAGCGGACGTTCAGCCACCACCCGTTCACCGGGATCGCGGAGGGCCACGAAGAGCTGATCGAGAGCGACCCCGATGCGGCGCTGAGCCAGGCATACGACCTCGTGTGGAACGGCTGGGAGCTCGGGTCCGGCTCGATCCGGATCCACCGCCAGGACGTGCAGCAGCGAGTGTTCCGCGCGCTCGGCCTGGGCGAGGAGGAGGCGAAGGAGAAGTTCGGGTTCCTGCTCGACGCGCTGCAGATGGGCGCGCCGCCGCACGGCGGGTTCGCGCTGGGCCTCGACCGCTTCGTCGCGCTGCTCGCGGGCGAGCCGAACATCCGCGAGGTGATCGCGTTCCCGAAGGTCTCGAGCGGATCGGACCCGCTCACGGGCGCGCCGGCGCCGGTGCCGGCAGCCCAGCTCGAGGAGCTCGGGATCCGGGTCCTCGACGAGCCCGTGTGACGTAGGGCACGGCGGAGTGGGCGAGGGCCGGCGGTCGGGACTGCGGCGGCGAGCTCGTGGGTGCGAAGTTGGCACGGACCCTTGACCCTGACGTGCGCAGATCCTCGATACGCTGACCGCAGGGATCTCGGGGATCCCCTGGGGGTCGTTTTGGGTCTTTTCTGCGGTGGTCGGACGTGCGGCGTCGACGCCGGCTTGCCGCACGGAGCCCGCGCCGTCCGTGGTCCCCGTACGCCACACTTCCCGCAGTGACCGCCACCTTCCCGCAGCGGCTCGTTCTCCTCGGCGCGGTCGCCGTGCTCGGCGCCGCACTCGCCCTCGCCGCGGTGGAGCGGCTGTCCGACGACTCGCGGGCCGGCCTCACGAGTGCGGTGGCGCCGTCGGGCTGGAACGTCGCGTTCGCAGGCTCCCGGGGGCCGACCGGCGACGCGCAGCGGACGACCTGCGGCCAGGTGCTCGCGCCCGAGTCGCTCGGGATCACGCACCCCGTCCTCCCGTGCGGCGCGAAGCTCGTGCTCAGGCGCGGGGACACGCAGGTGCTGTCCGAGGTGATCGACAACACGCTCGTCGAGACCGGTCGGCAGCTCGAGCTGACGGAAGCGCTCGCGGACGAGCTCGGGCTCGAGGGAACCGCCGAGATCGAGTGGCGCTTCGCCACGGAAGCGGCCACCGAGTAGGATCAGAGAGCTCGACCCTGTACGTGGCCTCGGCCCAATACGTGAACCAACAGACACGTGAAGGGAGCCGGAGTCGGGGATAGGCGTTGCCGACGCCCTGCACGGCACCCACCTGGCGAAGCCAGGTTCTCGGGGGTCGGGGCATCACCGGCAGGGTGGAGCACTTAATTCGCGACGTCTTGGTCTAGCCTGAGCGCGTGGCCAGGATCGACGTCCTCGGGGATGCGACGCGCGCGGGAGAGTGGCGTGCGGTCCGGCTCGCGGTCGAAGGTGACCACATCGTCGAGGCAGACGGCGACGGGTTCGAGCGACCGCTCGCCGGCCTGACGTTGCTCGAAGCTGCCGCGACCGGCGGCGACCCGCTCTCGGTCGAAGCACTCGCCGCGGCGCTCGGCCAGGTGTTCACGGCGGAGCCCGCGCCCGGTCGGGTCGCGGTCGCGATGAGCGGGGGCGTCGACAGCGCGGTGGCGCTACTGCGCGCGACGCCGAACGCCGTGGGCGTGACGCTTCGTCTCTGGCAGGACCCGCAGGGGCCCTCCGCCGAGAGAGCATGCTGCTCTGAAGAGTCCGTGGCCGCCGCGAGGGCGGCGTGTCACGCGCTCGGGCTGCCGCACGTCACGCTCGATCTCCGCGAGGAGTTCCGCGAGGCGGTCGTCGGTCCGTTCGCGGCCGGATACGCCGCAGGCGCGACACCGAACCCCTGCACGCGCTGCAACGGCGTGTTCCGCTTCGACGCGCTTCTCGCGTTCACGGAGCGCGCGGGGGCCGAGGCGCTCTGGACGGGGCACTACGCGCGCATCGTCGACCGAGACGGAACGCTCCTCGTCGCGCGCGGGGCGGACCCGGAGAAGGACCAGTCGTACATGCTCTCGACCCTCGATCCGGCTCTTCTCGGACGGATCCGGTTCCCGCTCGGCGACCAGACGAAGGACGAGACGCGCGCCGAGGCGGAGCGGGCGGGCCTCGCCGCCGCCAAGCGACGCGAGAGTCAGGAGGCGTGCTTCCTCGCGGGCGGCGACTACCGCAGCTTTCTCGAGCGGCAGGGTCTCTCGCGCCGCGACGGCGAGATCGTCGACGAGGAGGGCCGCGTGCTCGGCCGGCACGACGGCTACTGGCGGTTCACGCGGGGGCAGCGGCGCGGGCTCGGCGTGGTGTCGGAGAGGCCTCTGTACGTCGTCGGGACGGATCGCGCGAGCAACGTCGTCGTCGTCGGGCCCGAGCAAGCGCTCGAGACGAGGCGGGTCGAAGCCGAGGGGCGGCTCTACGCGCCGGTCGAGCGGGTGAGCGCGAAGCTCCGCTTTCGCTCCGCGCCCGTGCCTGCACGCGTCCGCGCGTCGAACGGTGGGTTCGCGCTCGACCTCGAGGAGCCTGCGCACGCCGTCGCCACCGGGCAGGTGGCGGCCCTGTACGACGGGGATGCGGTCGTCGGCGCAGGGATCGTGACGCACGTCGCGTAGATCTGGACGTGCGAGACGGAGCCGTAACCACGTCCCGCGGGCGATCGCCGGAAATCGCCCCCAACGACCCCCAGGGGATCCCCGAGATCCCTGCGGTCAGCGTATCGAGGATCGGTTCACGGATGGGTCACGGGTCCGCGCCGACTTCGTCACTCTTTTCCGCGGCGACTTGCGCAGACGCGCCGGATCGCACATCTGGACACGCGAGAGGGTGGCATCGACCATCTAGGATCACGCGGATGACGTTTCTCGCCTCCACGTCCGACGACGTCCTCAACTACGCGCTCGCCCTGTTCTTCGTCGCCGCGGGGCTCGGCTTCGCGTACATGCTCGTCCGGCTCGGCGGCACGTTCGCGCGGCTCTCGTCGCTCATCCAGGGAACCGAACGCGACTTCCTGCCCGTGGTGCAGAAGGCGGGCGGCACCGTCGACCGCGTGAACGACCAGCTCGACAAGCTCGACGTCGTGACCGACAGCGCCGTGTCCATGGCGGACAGCGCGGACACCGCCGTCCGGGCCGTGTCCACGGCGATCACGACGCCCGTGAAGAAGGTGACCGGCATCGCGGCCGCGATCTCGCACGGCGCGTCCGCGCTCAAGTCCAGGCGTGACGTCGGCGATGCGGTGCACGTCGCGAAGGAAGCAGCCGAGCGGCGCGAGGCAGAGCTCGACGAGGAGCTGCGCGCGGCTCGCGCGCCGCGACCGGACGAGACTCCTCCGGCCGCGTAACGGCGCGGGCGCGCGCAACCCCGCTCGTAGAATCCGGACATGCGGACGACGGCCGAGCTGCGTGAGGGCTTCCTCTCGTTCTTCGAGGAGAAGGGCCATCTGCGTGTGCCCTCGGCCTCGCTCGTGCCGCGGGCCGACGACCGCACGACGCTCCTGACGACAGCCGGGATGCAGCCGCAGATGCCGTACTTCCTTGGCCTCGAGGAGCCGCCGGCGCTGCTGACGGTCACCGCACAGAAGTGCTTCCGTACGCCCGACATCGACGAGGTCGGGAACGAGCGCTCGCTCACGTTCTTCGAGATGCTCGGCAACTTCTCGTTCGGGCAGTACTTCAAGGAGGGCGCGATCGCGTTCGCCACCGAGTTCGTTCAGGAGCGGATGAAGCTCGACTGGGATCGCGTGTGGGTGACGGTCCACGCGGGCGATCCGCAGTTCGGGCTCGGCCCGGATGAGGTCGCGATCGACCTCTGGAAGAAGATCGGGATGCCTGCCGAGCGGATCGTCCCACTGCCGACCGAGGAGAACTTCTGGTCGGTCGGCGGCCCGGGGCCGTGCGGGCCGGACTCCGAGCTCCACTACGACCGCGGCGAGAAGTACGGCTGCGGCGAGCCCGACTGCGCGATCGGCTGTCCCCGCTGCGAGCGCTATCTCGAGTTCTGGAATCTCGTGTTCATGGAGTACGAGCAGCACGCCGACGGCACGCTGACACCGCTTCCCGCGCAGAACATCGACACCGGGCTCGGGCTCGAGCGCGGCGCCGCGATCCTGCAGGACGTGCCCTCGGTGTACGAGACCGACGGCTACCAGGAGATCATGAGCTGGATCGCGTCGCAGTCCGGCGTGGCGTACGGCGACTCGCCCGAGGCGACACGGGCGCACCGGATCCTCGCCGACCACAGTCGCGGCATGACCTTCCTCGTCGGGGACGGCGTGACGCCGTCGAACGAGGGTCGCGGCTACGTCCTGCGTCGGATCGTCCGGCGCGCAGTGCAGCAGGGGCGCCGCATCGGGCTCGAGGACGTCCATCGGCTGACGACGGTCGTCGCCGACCAGATGGCGGAGGCGTATCCCGAGCTCGCGGAGCGCGCGGCCGAGATCGAGCGCACCGTGCGCGTCGAGGAGGAGAAGTTCCGCGAGACGATCGAGCGAGGCCTCAAGCTCTTCGAGGAGCTCGCAGACAAGGACGCGATCTCCGGGGAGGAGGCGTTCACGCTCGCGGCGACCTACGGCTTCCCGCTCGAGCTGACCGTCGAGCTCGCGGAGGAGCGCGGCCAGGCCGTCGACGTCGACGGCTACCAACGGGAGATGGAGCAGCACCGGGAGGTTTCGCGCGTTCCGGGCGGCGGGGAGCTCGACCGCGCGCTCCAGTTCTCCCGCGAGTCGGGGTTCCGGACCGAGTTCGTCGGTGACCGCAAGACCGACGTCCTCACGCAGATCGGCGCGCTCGAGGAGCTCGAGGACGGGCACTTCCTCGCGAAGCTGCGCGAGTCGCCGTTCTACCCGGCGGGAGGCGGGCAGGTGACGGATCAGGGCTACGTCGAGCTCGACGACGGGTCCGGGACGCGCGCCGAGCTCGTGGAGGCGTATCGGCTCGACGACGACCAGGTGCTGCTGCTGCGCGGGACCGGCTTCGCGCCGGGCGATCGCGTCCGCGCGGTCGTGCCCTGGAGCGTCCGCTTCCCGACGATGGCGAACCACACCGGGACGCACCTCCTGCATCAGGCGCTCCGCGACGTGCTCGGCGACCACGTCCGCCAGGCGGGCTCGGCCGTCCGGCCCGACAAGCTCCGGTTCGACTTCTCGCACGGAGAGGCCCTCACCGCCGCCGAGCGCGAGGACATCGAGCGGCGCGTGAACGAGAAGATCTTCGAGGCGCTGCCCGTCCACGTCTTCGAGACGCCGATCGACGAGGCGCGCCGGCTCGGGGCGACGATGCTGTTCGGGGAGAAGTACGGCGACGTCGTCCGGGTGGTGGAGATTCCCGGCTACTCGATCGAGCTCTGCGGCGGGACGCACGTGTCCACGACCGCGGAGATCGGCGCGTTCGCGATCCTCTCCGAGGGCTCGGTCGGCGCGGGCGCCCGGCGGATCGAGGCGGTCACCTCGGGAGACGCGTGGGCGTATCTCGACGAGCGCTCGCGCGAGCTCGACGAGCTGCGCGCCGAGCTCATCGAGCTGCGCAAGGAGGCGAAGAAGCGACCCGCGGCGGCCGTCGCGGCGGAGGAGCCGGACGCGGAGGTCCGGCTCGAGAACGGCGTGCACGTGATCGTGCAGACCGTCGACGGCCTCGGCTCCGACGAGCTCCTCGACCTCTCGGATCGCTTCAAGCAGCGCCACGCGCCCGCGGCCGTCGTCCTCGGATCGCGCGAGAACGGCACCGTCCACCTCGTCGCGAACTTCGATGCCGCCGTCGCCGAGAAGGTGAGCGCGTCGGACGTCGTGCGCGAGGCCGCGGCGATCGTGGGCGGAGGCGGCGGCGGGCGGCCGACGATGGCGCGCGCCGGAGGCAAGGATCCCGAGAAGCTGCCCGACGCCCTGGCAGAGGCGGAACGCCTGATCCTCGCCGCACTGTGAAGGTGCTCGCTCTCGACTACGGCGCCGCGCGCACCGGCGTCGCCGTCTCGGACGCCACCGGGACGATCGCGCGTCCGTTCGGCGTCGTGGAGCGGGCGGCGACGCCGGCCGGGCTCGACGCGCATCCGCGAGATCGTCCGCGACGAAGGCGTGCAGCGGATCGTCGTCGGGATGCCGCTGACGCTGCGCGGAGAGCACGGGCGCCAGGCGGCCGAGACCGAGCAGTTCGTGCGCGCGCTGCGCGAGGCGGTCTCCGAGCCGGTCGAGACGTTCGACGAGCGCTTCACGACCGCGCTCGCGGTGGAAGGTGGGGGAGCAGCGCCCGAGGACGCGCGCGCGGCGGCGCACCTGCTCGCCGGCTACCTCGACGCGAATCGGAGCGGAGACCTCGTGAGCGAATACGCGCGCCATCATCCGGGCCGCGGCCGGGTCCTCGTGCGGCGGACTTTCGCCGTGCTCGCGATCGCCGGCATCCTCGCCGGCGGCGCTTGGGCCGGCGTCACGCTCGTGCGCGGGGACGATCCGCCACCGCCACCGCCGACGACGCCGCCCCTCGCGCAGCTCCGGATCATCTTCCCGGAAGGGTTCACGCGTCGCGAGATGGCGCAGCGCGTCGACGCGGTACGCGAGATCGCGATCGAGGAGCGGAACGTGACGCCGCGGCTGACGAGCGCGGGATACCTCGCCGCGAGTGCGCGCGCAAAGCCGCCGGCCGAGTTCCGCAAGGACTGGGCGGGCAAGTCGCTCGAAGGGTTCCTCTTCCCGGCGACATACGAGTTCACGAAGCTCACGTCGTCGGAGCGGCTCGTCCGCGATCAGCTCGAGACGTTCCGCGAGGAGTGGGGGCGTGTGGATCTCCGGTACGCGAAGTCGAAGAACCTCACGCCGTACGACGTGCTCATCATCGCGTCGATGATCGAGAAGGAGACGGTCGCGCCCGAGGAGCGGCGGCTCGTGTCGGCGGTGATCTACAACCGGCTGCGGGACGGAATGGTGCTCGGGATCGACGCGACGATTCGCTACGGGCGGAACATTCCCGGGACCGAGCCGCTCAGGGAGTCCGACATCGAGACGATCCACCCGTACAACACGCGGCGGGTCGCGGGGCTGCCGCCGACGCCGATTTCGAACCCCGGGCTCGCGTCGATCCGCGCCGCCGCGAATCCCGGCGCGCGTCGACTACCTCTACTTCGTCCGCAAGCCGGACAAGGTGCATCACTTCTTCACGGCGAGCGAGGCCGAGCACGAGGCGAAGAAGTGCGAGTACGGGTTCGGGTGCTAGCCGGCGCCCGGCTCCGGAGACGCTCTTCAGCGTGCGGCGCCGTGCGCCTCTTGTGACGAAGTCGGCACCCACGCGTTCGGCGTTCCTCGATACCGTGACTTCAGGGACACGGGAGTGCCCCTGGGGGAGGTTGGGGGTGATCGCGGGGAGCGCGTGACGGTCGTCGATGCGTCGCCGTCGCAGGGGATACTGGCCCGCGTGCGCGAGATCAGCGGAACGACGACGCTCGTCGGCATCCTCGGCTGGCCGGTCGAGCACTCGCTCTCGCCGCGGATGCAGAACGCCGCCTTCGCAGCGCTCGGGCTCGACTGGGCGTACGTGCCCCTGCCGACGCCGCCCGAGCGGCTCGCGGAGGCCGTCCGCGGCCTCGCCGCGCTCGGCTTCGCCGGCGCGAACGTGACCTCCCCGCACAAGCTCGCGGTTGCGGCGCTCTGCGACACCGACGCGCCCTCGGTCAACACGCTCGTGATCCGGGACGGCGTGGTTCAGGGCTGGACGACGGACGCGGCGATCCTGGCCGGCCTGACCGCGCAGAGCCCGGTCGTCATCGGCGACGGCGGCGCGGCGGCGGCCTTCGTCCAGGCTCTCCCGACAGCGCGCCGGTTCTCGCGCCGGACGACCTGGCCGCCCGACGCGAGCGGCGCCGACCTCGTCGTGAACGCAACGTCCGTCCGCGACGACGTCCTCGTACACCTGCGACCGGGACAGACGCTCGTCGACCTCCCGTACCCCGAGACCGCGACCGCCGAAGCCGCCCGCGCCGCCGGCGCGACCGTCGTCTCGGGACTCGAGGTGCTCCTCGCCCAGGGCGCGGCGTCGTTCGAGCTCTGGACCGGGAAACCCGCCCCCATCGACGCGATGCGCCGAGCCTTAGGCTTGCCCGCGTGACGCTCGGGCTCGCGACCGCAGGAGAGTCCCACGGGCCTGCGCTCGTGGCGATCCTGACCGGGCTCCCCGCCGGGCTCGAGCTCGATCGGGCGGCGATCGAGCGCGACCTCGCCCGGCGCCGCGCGGGCTACGGCCGCAGCCCGCGGCAGCAGCTCGAGCACGACGAGGTCGAGGTGCTCGCCGGCCTCCGCCACGGCGCGACGCTCGGGACGCCGCTCGCTTTCGTCATTCGCAACCGCGACCACGCGAACTGGGCGTGGGGGATGAGCCCGTGGCCGCCCGAGGGCGAGCCTTCGGGCAAGGGAACCTCCGCGGTCACGCTGCCCGCGCCCCGGCCACGCCGACCTCGCCGGCGCGCTCAAGTTCGGCCACGACGACGTCCGCAACGCGCTCGAGCGCGCGAGCGCGCGGCAGACCGCGGCGCACGTCGCGGCCGGCGCCGTCGCGAAGACGCTGCTCTCGCACCTCGGCGCGACGGTCGCGGGGAACGTGCGCGAGATCGGCGGCGAGACGACCGAGGAAGGCTGGGAGCGCGCGACGGACGAGGCACGAAAGGATCGCGACACGCTCGGCGGCATCGTCGAGGTCGTCGCCCAGGGCGTCCCGCCCGGCCTGGGCTCGTACGCGGCGAAGGAGGAGCGCCTCGACGCGCGGCTCGCCGCGGCGCTCATGGGGATCCAGGCGGTGAAGGGCGTCGAGGTCGGTGAGGGCTTCGCGCTCGCGCGCCTCCGCGGCTCGCAGGCGCACGACGAGATCGAGCCCGGCCTCACGCGCGACACGAACCGCGCGGGCGGTCTCGAAGGCGGGGTCACGAACGGCAACCCGCTCGTCGTCCGCGCGGCCATGAAGCCCCTGCCGACGCTGATGCGACCGCTCCGCTCCGTGGATCTCGCGTCCGGCGAGCCCGCGGACGCACTCGTCGAGCGGAGCGACGTGCAGGCGGTCGAGGCGCTCGCGGTCGTCGCCGAGGCGGCCGTCGCGTGGGAGCTCGCGCGGGCCGCCCGGGAGAAGTTCGGCGGCGATGCGCTCGGGGACTTCGTCGCCGCGCATCGCGCCTACCTGGAGCGGATCCGCTGGCCGCGCGAGCACTGAACGCGCTCGACCGCCACGTCGCGCTCATCGGCTTCATGGGCGCGGGGAAGTCGACGCTCGGCCCGGTCCTCGCGGAGCGCATCGGGCGCGAGTTCCACTCCGTCGACGCGGTGATCGAGGAGCGGACGAACATGAGCGTCGCGGACCTCTTCGCGGAGCGCGGCGAGGCAGGGTTCCGCGAGCTCGAAGAGCGGGTCGCCGGAGAGCTGCTCGCGCGCCGGCCGCCGGCGGTCGTCGAGCTCGGCGGCGGTGCGCTGGCGGCAGAGCCCACCAGGCAGGCGCTCGCAGAGCATGCGTTCGCGCTCCTGCTCGAGACGACGCCCGAGGAGGCGTGGGGACGCGTCGTCGCGAGCGGGCGGCCGCTTGCGCGCGATCTCGAGAGCTTCACCGCCCTCTTCCACCGGCGTCGCGCGCTGTACGACAAAGCGGCCGACGGGCGGGCGAACCATCTCGACGGAGCCGTGCTCGCCGTCGCGGGAGTCCACGTCGCGCCGGGCTCCTCGGCCGGACTGCGCGAGCTGATCCCCGGGACGGGCGCGGTCGAGCTGGTCGTGGACGCGGGAGTCGATCCGCTCCACGGCACGGCCATCCGCAGCGGTATCGGAACCCGACTCTCGGCATCGCATGTCGTCCCGGCCGGGGAAAGCGCGAAGACGATCGCCGAAGCCGAGCGTCTGTGGTCGGCGCTTCGCCTCGACCGCACCGGCACGCTGGTCGCTCTCGGGGGCGGGTCGACGGGCGACCTGACCGGCTTCGCGGCCGCGACGTACCTGCGCGGGCTGCCGTGGGTCGCCGTCCCGTCGACGCTCGTCGGGCAGGTGGACGCCGCGGTCGGCGGGAAGACCGCGATCGACCTCCGCGACGGAAAGAACCTCGTCGGCGCGTTCCACTGGCCGGCGCGGGTCGCGATCGATTCCGACCTGCTCGCGACGCTGCCGGAGGACGAGCTGCAGAACGGGCTGGCAGAGGTCGTGAAGACGGGGCTTCTCGCCGGCGAGGAGCTCTGGGAGCTCGAGACCGCCGAGCAGGTGCGGCGCTGCGCCGTGTTCAAGGCGTCGGTCTGCCTGCGCGACCCGTTCGACCGCGGCGAGCGCGCGCAGCTGAATCTCGGGCACACGTTCGCGCACGCGCTCGAGGCCGCCTCCGGCTATGGGCTGCCGCACGGGAAGGCGGTCGCGCTCGGGCTGCTCGCCGCGCTTCGGCTCTCCGGCCTCGATGCGCTCGCGGACGAGGTCGCGCTCCTCCTGCGCCCGCAGCGCGTGGCCGTCGACCGCGAGCGGGCGTGGCTCGCGCTCATGCGCGACAAGAAGGTCGTGGACGGGAAGGTCCGGCTCGTCCTGCTCGACGCGCCGGGAAAGCCGCTGCTCGGCGCGCGTTTCGACCCGGAGACCGTCCGCTCGGCCCTCGATGCGTTGATCGAATAGGGTGGTCCGCGGATGCGGATCGTGGTCCTGAACGGCGTGAATCTCGACGTCGTGGGCCGCCGCGATCCGGAGCTCTACGGCGGCCTCGGGCTCTCGGAGCTGGAGACGCGGATCTACGAGTGGGCGCTCGAGCTCCAGTGCACGGTCCGCTGCCGCCAGACGAACCACGAGGGCGAGCTCATCGACTGGTGCCACGACGCGTTCGACTGGGCGGACGGCGTGATCATCAACCCCGGCGCGTGGAGCCACTACTCGTACGGCATCCGGGACGCGGTCGAGCTCTTCACGGTCCCGGTCGTCGAGGTGCACCTCTCGAACATCCTGGAGCGGGAGGACTGGCGGCGCGCGTCGGTGCTCGAGGACGTGGTGACCGCGCGCGTCATCGGCAAGGGGCCGGACGGGTATCGCGAGGCGCTCCAGATCCTCGTCGAGAAGATCAAGTGACGCGCATCGAAAGGCTGGCGGCGTTGCTCGAGGAGCCGCTCCTCGTCGCGGGGCCGCCGTACGTCCTCGGCGGGCAAGCGAACGTCCGCTATCTCACCGGACTGCAGAGCTCGAACGCAGCCGTGCTCGTCGAGCCGGACGGGACGGCGACGCTCTACACCGACTTTCGCTACGCGGCGCGCGGGCGTGAGGTCGAGGGCGTGACGTTCGTCGAGGTCGCGCGGAACCTCCTTCCTTCGATCGGCGCGCTCCTGGCGGGGCGGAGAGTCCTGTTCGAGGAGGCGCACCTGCCGTATGCGGGGTACCGGGCGCTCGTCGACGCCGGTGTCGAGGCGGTCGCGACGGGCGGTCAGGTCGAGTCGCTGCGGGCGGTGAAGGACGAGGAGGAGATCGCGAGCATGAGGCGCGCCGGCGCGCTCTCGGACGTGATCTTCGAGGCGCTGTCGAAGGAGCGCTTCAGTGGCCGCACGGAGCGCGAGCTCGTGTGGTGGGTCGAGCGGAGCTTCCGCGAGGCCGGGGCCGACGGTGTGTCCTTCCCGACCGTCGTCGCGGCCGGCGAGACGGCGACTTCGCCGCACGCCGAGCCCGGCGACGGGGCGATCGAGGAGGGCGTGCTCGTCGTGGTCGATGCCGGGTGCATCGTCGACGGCTACTGCTCCGACTGCACGCGAACGTTCGCCGTCGGCGAGATTCCCGCTCGGCTGCAGGAGATCTACGCGCTCTGCCTCGAGGCGCAGCTCGCGGGGCTCGCGGCGGTCGGGCCGGGAGCCCACGGCCGGGATGCGGACGCGGCGGCGCGTGACGTCATCGGTGCTGCGGGCCTCGGCGATGCGTTCGGGCATGGGCTCGGGCACGGGGTCGGCCTTCAGGTCCACGAAGGGCCGGTGCTGCGACCCGAGTCGACCGACGTCCTCGAGCCGGGGAACGTCGTGTCCGTGGAGCCCGGGATCTACCTTCCCGGCGAGGGCGGTGTCCGCATCGAGGACCTCGTGCTCGTGACGGAGACGGGCGCCGAGCGGCTCACGCAGTTCACGAAGGAGCTGATCACGGTCGGGTAGGCGCGGGCGAGGCAAGCCTCGCCCCTACAATCCCGCGCGATGGCCGAGACGGTCGACACGAACCAGTTCCGCAACGGGATGCACATCGAGCACGAGGGCGGCGTCTGGCGCATCGTCGAGTTCCAGCACGTGAAGCCGGGCAAGGGCGGCGCGTTCGTGCGCACGAAGCTGAAGTCGCTCGAGCGCGGCGCGGTCGTCGACAAGACCTTCCGCGCCGGCGAGAAGTTCGCGCGCGTCCACACCGAGGTGAAGAACGTCCAGTTCATGTACGACGACGGCTCCGAGGCGCACTTCATGGACGAGCAGACGTTCGAGCAGTTCGGGCTTCCGCACGCCGAGGTCGCGGACGCCCTTGCGTACCTGCCGCCGTCGTCCATCGGTGCAGATGCTCGCGGTCGACGGCAAGCCGGCGGGGCTGCAGCTCCCTGCGTCGATCGAGCTCACGGTCTCGCAGACGGAGCCGGCAGTTCGCGGCGACACGGTCACGAACGTCACCAAGCCGGCGACGCTCGAGACGGGCGCGGTCGTGCAGGTGCCGCTGTTCGTCGCCAGCGGGGAGCGGATCAAGGTCGATCCCCGCGAGGGCCGCTACATCTCGCGCGCGTAGGCCGGCCGCGCGTCCGGATCCGTTGGCCGGACCCGAGTGTCGAGCGGCGCCGAGCGCGCGGCAGTCCGCACTGGTCTCACGCCTGTGACCACCTCTTGACTGACTTGCGGCAGAGTCGTTCCCCACGCGTGATCGCTCGCTCGATAGCGTGTCTTCAGGGACACGGGAGTGCCCCTGGGGGAGGTTGGGGCTGAGACCGGGCGGCGTCTGCGCTGCGTGGACAGTTCGGTGCCGAGAGGTCGATAAGGTCCAGGCCGATGCCGAAGCTCGTCGACACGACGGTGCGGCTGCTCTCGCAGGAGCCGCTCTCGGGCAAGCTGCCGACCGCCGAGATCCTGCGCATCGCGGAGATCCTCGACAAGGCGGGGTTCGCCTGCCTCGAGGTCTCCGGGGGCGGGGTCTTCGACGCCACGGTGCGCCGCCGCATGGAGACGCCGTGGGAGCGGATCCGCGCGATCAAGGCGCGCGTCGAGACGCCGCTCGGGATCGCGCTCCGCGGCCGCTTCCTCGTCGGCTCGCAGCCGGTCAGCGGCGACATCGTCGGGCGCTTCGTGCTGTGCGCGGCGGAGAACGGCATCGAGGTCTTCCGCCTGCACGACCCGCTGAACGACGTCTCGAACCTGCGCGAGGCCGGCGCGGCGATCACGAGCGCGGGCGGCGCGTTCCACGCGGGGCTCGTGTACAGCCCGGGCCGCACGGGCGAGGGCGACGCGCTCGTCGAGCAGGCGCGGAAGCTCCCCGAGCTCGGCGCGACGCGCGTGATCGTCAACGACCCGACGGGCGCGCTCGTCCCGCACCGCGCGCAGGAGCTCGTCGAGAGGATCAAGGACGCGAGCGAGCTGCCGGTCGGGTTCTACGTCCAGGGCGCGGCCGGGATGGGCCTCGCGTCGTCGCTCGCAGCGGTCGAGGCGGGCGCGGATCTCGTCGCGACGACGGTGTACCCGCTCGCGCTGACGCTGCACCGCGTCTCCGGCGAGTCGCTCGCCGAGTCGCTCGAAGGTCTCGGGCGCGCCGCCGGGCTGAACACGGACCGGCTCTGGGAGGCCGCGGACGTGATCGACGAGTTCATCGGGGACGAGCCGGTCTCGCCGGTCGTGCCGCGGATCGCAGTGCGCGCTGCCGAGTACGACCTGCCGACGGGGCTCGTCGCAGCGCTCGACGTCCACCTCCGCGCGCATTCGGCGGGCGACCGCCTGCTCGACGTCCTGGAGGAGGTGGGTCGCGTGCGCACCGAGGCCGGCTCGCCGCCGCTCGCCGCACCGATCGGCCAGATCCTCGCCTCCCAGGCGCTCCTGCACGTGCTCGAGGCGCGCCGCTACGGGACGGTGATCGACGAGTTCCGCGAGCTCGTCACCGGCGGCTACGGGGTGACACCGCAGCCGGTCGACGCGACCGTTGCGCGCGCGGTCTCGCTCCTCGCGCCCGCGCCCGAGCACGCGGCCGAGCCGGAGACCGCGGAGGACGTGCGTGAGCGCGTCGAGGGCCTCGCGACGAGCGAGGAGGAGCTCGTGCTGATCGCGATGTTCGGCACGGAGGCCGAAGAGCTCCTGCGCACGATCCGTGCACGCCACTCCCGCGAGGTCGTGCTCATCGCCGAGGACGAGGACGCCGAGCGCGCCGAGCGGATCCGCGAGCTCGTGAAGATCGTGCAGGAGAGCGGCGTCGGCGAGATCGAGATCGAGGACGAGGGCATGCGCGTGTCCGTGCGCCGCGCCGACGAGCCCGCGGTCGCGGGGACGGGCGTCATCGCGCCCGTCGCCGAAGCGGACGACGATCTCGGCGCCGCGGCCCCCGCCGACGCGCCGCCCCATGCGGACGGAACCCTCCGCGTCGAGTCGCCCATGGTCGGGGTCTTCTACCGCGCGCCGAGCCCGGGAGCGCCCGCGTTCGTCGACGTCGGCGACACGGTCATGCCGAACCAGACGCTCTGCGTCCTCGAGGCGATGAAGCTCTTCAACGAGCTCAAGTCCGAGGTCGCGGGAATCGTCGTGCGCATCCACGCCGAGAACGCGCAGCCGGTCGAGTACGGACAGCTCCTGTTCGAGATCGAGCCGGTCATCGCGCCGCCGGCGGTCTAGGAGAGGGTCGAGACCGTGTTCTCCCGCGTCCTCGTCGCGAACCGGGGCGAGATCGCCGTCCGCATCGTCCGGGCATTGCACGAGCTCGGCATCGAGGCGGTCGCGGTGTACTCGACCGCGGACCGCGACGCGCTCCACGTCGAGCTCGCCGACGAAGCGGTCTGCATCGGCCCGCCGGCCGCTGCCGAGAGCTACCTCCGGATCCCGAGCGTCGTGGCAGCCGCCGTCAACACCGGATGCGAGGCCGTGCATCCCGGCTACGGCTTCCTCGCCGAGAACCCCGCCTTCGTGCGCGCGTGCGAGGACAACGACCTCGTCTTCGTCGGGCCGGATGCGGACGTGATGGAGCGGATGGGCGACAAGGTGCGCGCGAAGGACGAGCTGCGCGCGGCCGGAGTACCGCTCGTCCCGGGGACCGACGGCGGCAGCGCGAACCTCGACGACGTCCGTCGGGCGGCGGTCGAGCTCGGATTCCCGGTGCTCGTGAAGGCCGCGGCAGGCGGCGGGGGAAAGGGCATGCGGCTCGTGCAGGGGGAGGACGAGCTCGAGGGCGCGTACTCGGCCGCAAGCGCGGAGGCCGAGGCGTCGTTCGGCGACGGCACGCTCTACCTCGAGAAGGCGCTCGTCCCCGCGCGCCACGTCGAGGTGCAGGTGCTCTGCGACTCCGCAGGCGGCATCCTCACGCTCGGGGAGCGCGAGTGCTCGGTGCAGCGACGGCACCAGAAGCTGATCGAGGAGTCGCCCTCGCCCGCGCTCGATCGCGGACGCCCGCGAGGCGATGGAGAGCGCGGTCGAGCGCGCCTGCGCGGCGATCGGCTACCGGAACGCGGGCACGTTCGAGTTCCTGCTCGGCCCGGAGGGCTCGTTCCACTTCATCGAGGTGAACTGCCGGCTCCAGGTGGAGCACCCCGTGACCGAGCTCGTGACGGGGATCGACATCGTGCGCGAGCAGGTGCGCATCGCGGCGGGCGAGCCGCTCGAGCTGACCGGCCGCGCGCCGCGGCGGGGGCACGCGATCGAGGTGCGCATCAACGCCGAGGATCCCGCGCGCGGCTTCGCGCCCAGCCCCGGCCTCGTCACGCGCTTCCGGCCGCCGCTCGGGGCGGGCACGCGAGTCGACACCGCGATCCGCGAGGGCGGCGAGATCCCCCCGTTCTACGACTCGATGGTCGCGAAGGTGATCGTCTGGGACGAGACCCGCGAGCTCGCGCTCTCGCGCGCGCGGCGCGCGCTCACCGAGCTCGAGGTGGAGGGAGTCGCGACGACGCGCGAGCTCGCGCTCGAGATCCTCGACTCGACCGAGCTCCGAAGCGGCGAGTACTCGACCTCGACGCTGGCCGAGCTCGAGGGCCGGCTGGCGTCCCTCTCGCCGGCATGACTCCGACCACGGGACGCAGAGCCGGCCGCCGGCAGGCGCTTTTCCTCCTCTACCAGTGGGACCTCACCGGTCAGCCGCTCGCCTCGCTCTTCGAGGGAGAGCCGGACGAGTTCGCCACCTCGCTCGCCGAAGCAGTCGCGGCGCGGGCCGAGGAGCTCGATCGCCGGATCACCGCGGCCTCCGACGAGTGGCCCGCCGACCGGCTGGGTACGCTCGAACGGAACGTCCTGCGCATCGGCGTCTACGAGCTCGAGGAGGGAAGCGTGCCGCCCGAGGTGGCGATCAACGAGGCGGTCGTGCTCGCGAAGCGGTACGCGTCCGAGGACGCCGCGCGGCTCGTGAACGGGATCCTCGGCACGATCGCACGCGAGGAGGCGCCGGCTTGAGCACGGACGAGGCTCTCGCCCGCGCCGAGGAGCTGCTCGTGCGGCTGAACGAGAAGCGCGAGGAGCTCGCGCGGCTGGCCGAGGCCGACGACCTCGACGGCGACGCCGCGGTCGACGTGATCGCGGAGCTCGCCGAGATCGCGAAGGAGATCGAGGCCGAGCTCACGCGCGCACGGACGCTCGCTGAGAATGCATCGGGCTGACGAGCTCCGCGACAAGGTCGACGCCTACCTCGCGCGGCACGCGTTCGCTCCCGACCTCGGCGGTCTCGTGGAGACGATGCGCTACGCGCTCGAGCCGGGCGGGAAGCGCGTGCGGCCGGTGCTCTGCCTCGCCGTCTGCGAGGCGGCCGGGGGCGACGTCGACCTCGCGCTCCCCGCGGCCGCCGCGGTCGAGCTCGTCCACACCTTCTCGCTCGTCCACGACGACCTGCCCGCGCTCGACGACGACGCCGAGCGCCGGGGCCGCCCGAGCGCGCACGCCGCGTTCGGAGAAGGCGTCGCGCTCCTGGCGGGCGACGCGCTGCTGGCCGAGGCGCTCCGGCTGACGCTCTCCTACCCGGACCAGGCGGTCGCGAGAGAGCTTGTCGACGCGACGCTCGGCATGATCGCAGGCCAGTTCCGCGACGTCACCGGCGACGTACAGGACCTCGCCGCGGTCGAGCGCCTGAAGACGGGAAGCCTCCTTGCCGCCTCCGTCGGCATCGGCCTCCGCGTGGCCGGCGTGCCCGATGCGGACCAGGCGCCGTGGCGCGAGTTCGGCGCCGAGCTCGGCCTCCTCTTCCAGGTCGTGGACGACATCCTCGACGGTGACGGCTTCGCGGAAAGGCTCGGCGAGGAAGGCGCCCGCACGCTTGCGGACGAGGCGGCGGCACGCGCAAACGAGCGGCTCGACGCTCTCGGAGCCGACACGACCGTGCTGCAGGGGCTCGTGGAAGGGTTAGCCGTTCGAACCGGTTGAGGCTTGACCGGCGGGATTTTCGGATTAGGATCTGACGCTTCTCGAACACACCAGGGCCGCGCGCCGCCCCCAACCCCCTTGCGCGTGTGGCCTGCCCGTTCGTTTCCGATGCCCCGCCGCCCGCTCATCAGAGCCGTTCCCGCATTCCTGGTCCTCGCGATCGCAGCGCTCGTCGCGACGCCCGGGACCGGCACCCCGGTCGCCGTCGCGGAGGTCGGGGCGAGCATCGTCGAGCCGAGGACCGAGGCGAGCGACCCGCCGCCCCGAAACCCCGAGCTGGTTGCGCTCCGCGACCACGCCCTGCAGCCGGGGCCGACGGCGGCCGAGCGTGCCGTCTCGTTCGCGCTCGAGGCCGTCGGCGTTCCGTACCGCTACGGCGGCGAGTCTCCCGACAGCGGCTTCGACTGCTCGGGTCTCGTGCGCTGGGCGTACGGACGCGCCGGGCTCGACGTCCCGCACAACTCGTTCGCGCTCTACGGCGTCGGGCGGCGGATCGCGAAGAGCCGCCTCGAGAGCGGCGACGTCCTCTTCTTCGAGGGGCTCGGGCACGTCGGCCTCTATCTGGGCGAGGGGCAGATGGTGCACGCGCCGTACACGGGCAAGCGCGTCGAGGTGATCCGGCTCGACGAGACGAACTACGGCAGGCGCCTGATCGGCGCCCGCCGGCTGGCCATCTCCTAGCATCGCGAATCCTCCTCGAGGATGACCCTCAGGTCGTCCGCGCTGCCGATGACGGTCGGGCGCACTGCGGGTTACCGTGGAGCTCATGCAGCGAATTCGCGAGCTCTGGAGCAGCGACCGCGGCCGACTCGTCCACCACTTCGTCGCGATCGTCCTCGCCATCTACCTCGTGCTCGAAATGGCCGTGAACGACGATGCGACCGGGTCGCAGCTCGCGTTGGCCATTGTCGCTGCGGTCGCGCTGCTCTTCACGCGCGACGTCCCTTTCGTCGCGCCGCTCGTGGTTGGGGCGGCGCTCGCCGGAGCCGTCGGGCTCGACCCCGACGCCGTCATGGAGATGACGGCACCGTTCCTGATCCTGCTCTTCATGCCGTGGTCGCTCGCGTCCTACAACGGGCGCACGAAGGCGATCCTCGGCCTCGTTTGCTACCAGCTCGTCGCGTTCTGGGCCAACGTCCAGTTCTCGAACGCCGGCTCGGACTACTTCATCGTGGGGATCTTCATGAGCGTGGCGTGGGCGAGCGGCTTCATCCTCAGCCGCCGCTCCGCGCACCTGCGCGACATGGCCGAGCGCGCCCACCAGGCCGAGCTCGAGCAGGCCGTGGCCGCGCAGCGAGCGGTCGCCGAGGAGCGCCAGCGGATCGCACGCGAGCTCCACGACGTGATCGCGCACTCGGTGTCGGTCATGACCGTCCAGGCCGGTGCGGTGCGCCGGCTGCTGAGGCCAGAGCAGACGAAGGAGCGCGAGGCGCTCGAGACGGTCGAGTCCACCGGCCGCCAGGCCCTGACCGAGATGCGGCGCCTCGTCGGTCTCCTGCGCGAGCAGGGCGCGATGCCCGAGTTCACGCCGCAGCCGGGCATGGGCACAATCGACGACCTCCTCGACGGGGTGCGCGCGGCCGGGCTCCCGGTCGATCTCGAGGTCGCGGGCGCGCCGCGCGATCTTCCTCCCGGCATCGACCTCGCCGCGTACCGCGTCGTGCAGGAGGCGCTGACGAACGCGCTCAAGTACGCGGGCCGGGCGCACGCCTGGGTCGTGGTCACGTGGCGCGACGGCGAGCTCGAGCTGGAGATCGCGAACGACGGCAAAGGCGACGGCGACGGCTCGGGCGGCGGCCACGGCCTAGCCGGGATGCGCGAGCGCGTCTCCCTGTACGGCGGCGAGATCGAGAGCGGCACCCGGAACGGAGGCGGCTTTGTCGTCCGCGCCAGGCTCCCGCTCGAGGAGGCCGCCAGGTGATCCGCGTGCTCATCGTCGACGACCAGTCGCTCGTCCGCGCGGGATTCCGGATGATCCTCGAGGCCGAGAGCGACATCGAGGTCGTGGGCGAGGCCGCCGACGGGGACGACGCGGTCACGGCGGTCGGAGAGCTCGACCCCGATGTGATCCTGATGGACGTCCGTATGCCGAACGTCGACGGGCTCGAGGCGACGCGCCGGCTTCTCGACGGGAAAGCCGAGGGCCCGCGCGTCCTCATCCTCACGACCTTCGACCTCGACGAGTACGTGTACGAGGCGCTGCGCGTCGGGGCGAGCGGGTTCCTGCTCAAGGACACGCCTCCGGAGCAGCTCGTGGACGCGATCCACGTCGTCGCGAGCGGGGACGCGCTGCTCTCGCCGGTGATCACGCGCCGCGTGATCGAGGAGTTCGTGCGCCATCCGCCGGACTCGATGCGGAAGCCGTCGCCGGAGCTCGAGGAGCTGACCGCACGCGAGCTCGAGATCCTGCGCTATATCGCGCGCGGGCTCTCGAACGCCGAGATCGCGAAGGCTGCGTTCGTCTCCGAGACGACCGTGAAGACCCACGTCGCGCACGTCCTCATGAAGCTCCGGCTGCGAGATCGCGTGCAGGCGGTCGTGTTCGCGTACGAGAACGGCGTCGTCGCCCCCGGCGAGCCGGCGTAGCGGACGACATGATTCCGGGGTGCCGGTCGGCGAGCGCGACGACTACCTGAGGCTGCTGCGGCCGCCGCGCCTGCGGACGCTCGACGACGACGGGCACCGCCACGCGGGAGGCTCGTGCCCTAACGTGACCGCGTGAAGAAGCGCGTCGACCAGCTCCTCGTCGAGCGCGGCCTCGCGGAGACGCGGAGCCAGGCGCAGGCGCTCGTCCTCGCGGGGCGCGTGCGCGGGTTCGACAAGCCGGGCCAGCAGGTGCCGGAGGACGTCGTCATCGAGGTCGAACAGCCGCCACCGTTCGTCTCGCGCGGAGGGGAGAAGCTCCGAAACGCGCTCGACGCGTTCGAGATCGACGTTGCAGGGCGGGACTGCGCGGACGTGGGCGCGTCGACCGGCGGGTTCACGGACTGCCTGCTCCAGGCCGGCGCGGCGCGGGTCGTCGCGATCGACGTCGGCTACGGGCAGCTCCATCCGCGCCTGCGGAACGACCCCCGGGTCGCGGTGCTCGAGCGGACGAACGCGCGTGACCTCCGTGAGCTGCCGTTCGCACCCGAGCTCGTCACCTGCGACGTCTCCTTCATCTCCGTCACGAAGGCGCTGCCGCCGGTGCTCGCGCTCGCGCGCCCCGGCTGGGAGGCGCTCGTCCTCGTCAAGCCGCAGTTCGAGGCGGGGCGGAGCGAGGCGCCGAAGGGAGTCGTCCGCGACCTCGATGTGCGACGAAAGGTGCTCGAGACAGTCGTGGAAGAGGCCCGCGCGTGGGGTGGGGAGACCGCGGGCGTCGTAGACTCCGGGGTGCCTGGTCCGAAAGGAAACAGGGAGCTCTTCGTGCATCTCGTCAACCGACAGCCGCCCGCTCCGCTCAGTGACATCGACCGCTGGATCGACGACGCAGTCCGCCAGGCCTAGGAAGGTCGCGCGCGCCGCGGTCGTCACGCACGGGAAGCCGGGGCAGATCGGCGCCGGGATCGCGCGGCTGCAGGTGGTCGCGCAGGAGCACGGCGTCGAGCTCCTGTTCCCACCCGACGAGGCCGAGAAGATAGGCCTCGAGTCGAGCGCGGAGGTGACGGACGCGGACATCGCGGTCGTCCTCGGCGGCGACGGCACCGTGCTGCGGGCGCTGACCCGCTTCCTCGGAACGCGCGTGCCTGTCGTCGGCGTGAACTTCGGGCGCGTCGGCTTCCTCAGCTCGATGGGACCGGGCGAGCTCGAGGCCGGGCTCGGGCGCGTCTTCGCCGGCGAGTACGAGGTCGTCGAGCTGCCGACGCTCGCCTACGAGGCCCCGGACGCCACCGGACGCGCGGTCAACGACGTCGTCGTCGCGAGCGCGGAGCTCGGGCGCATGATCGAGCTCGAGCTAGCGGTCGGAGGCGAGGAGCTCGGCCGCCAGCCGTGCGACGGGATCATCTGCTCGACGCCGTCGGGCTCGACCGCGTACAACCTCTCGAACGGCGGCCCGATGCTCATGTGGGGGCTCGAGGCGATGGCGCTCACGTATGTCGCGGCGCACTCGCTGCACGCCCGGCCGCTCGTGATCCCGCCCGGGGCGGACGTCATCGTCTGGAACCGCTCGGCGGACGTGGAGGCGGGCGTCCTCGTCGACGGCCACCGCGTCGCAACCCTCGGGAAGTCCGACCGCACAGTCGTGCGCATCGGCGTCGAGCGCTCGCTGCTCGCGACGCTCCCGGAGGCGACCTTCGTCCGGCGCTATCGCCAGAGCTTTGCTTCGTAGGAACTCAGCCGAGCCAGGTGATCCCGTACTTCTCGGACGCCGCGACGTAGGCGTCGGGCCCCAGGGTTCCGGCCTCGTGGGCCGCGGCGAGGTCGCGGAAGAAGCCTTCGAACCCTCCTGGCACGGTCAGGACGACGAGCCGTCCCTTGCCGGGATCGACGCGCCGTTGCGAATGCGGAATGCCGCGCGGCGAGAAGACCATCCCACCGGGGCCGGCGGGGAACTCCTCCTCCCCCACACGGAAGACGTGGTCGCCTTCGAGCACGTAGAAGAGCTCGTCCTCGCGTTCGTGGACGTGCAGCGGCGTGTCGGCGAGCGGCGGTACCTCCTCGAAGAGCGCGAACGTCCCACCGGTCGTCTCCGCGGATGCCCGGACGAGGATCGTCACCTCGCCGAAGACGAGAAGCTCGCCGTCGTTCCGTTCCAGCGCATAGGGCGGGAGCTGCGGCACGCGTCGAGGATAAACGGCCGTGCTTCGTAGGCTCCGGATCGAGAACCTCGTCCTCATCCGCGAGGCCGACCTCGCCTTCGGTCCGGGGCTGAACGCGATCACGGGAGAGACGGGTGCGGGGAAGACGATCTTCGCGCAGGCGATCGGGCTCCTGCTCGGGGCACGCGCGGACGCGTCGTCGGTCGGCGCCGACGCGGAGGAGGCGTACGTCGAGGCTGAGCTCGACGTCCCGGACGGGTTCTTCGACGAGGAAGAGGTCGCGGCGCTCGCGGAGCTCCGGCCCGAGGGCGAGGCCGGTCTCGTGCTCGCGCGGCGCGTGTTCGGCGACGGTCGCACACGCGCATATGCGTGGGGACGCGCGGTCGCCCGCGAGGACGTGGCCGGCGCGGCCGAGCGGCTGATCGCGATGTCGGGACAGTTCGAGCAGCGGCGTCTTGCGCGGCCGTCGTTCCAGATCGACGTGCTCGACGCGTTCTGCGGGCGGGAGCAACTCGAGCGAAAGCGCGAGGCCGCGCTCGCCTGGCGCGAGCTCGCGGCCGCGCGCCGTCGTCACGAAGAGCTGACGCGCGACGCGGACGCGGCGGCTTCGCGGCTCGCCGAGCTGCAAGCGCTGGTCGAGGACACGGAGGGGCTCGAGGCGGGGGACGAGGAGGCGCTTCGGTCTCAGCGTGAGCGCCTTCGGCATGTCGCCGAGCTCGAGGAGGCCGCCGCGATCGCGACCGAGGCGATCTCGCCCGAGGAGGGCGAGGGCGCGGCGTCGCTCGCGGCCCGCGCCGAGCGCGCGCTCGCGCCGCTCGAACGCATCGCACCCGAGCTCGGCGCGGCGGCCGGCGAGCTCCGTGACGTCACCGTGCGGCTGCGCGAGGTGTCGAGCGACCTGCACGCGTTCCTCTCCTCGCTCGACGCCGACCCCGGGCGACTCGACGAGGTCGAGGGCAAGCTCGCGCGGATCGCGGACCTCCAGCGCCGGTTCGACACAGCGTCGTTCGAGGAGCTGCTCGAGCGGGCGGCGTCGGCGCGCGAGGAGCTCGAGCAGGCGGCCGCCGGCCTCGATCCGGTCGCCGCCGCCGCAGACGCGGTCACGGCCGCAGAATCGCGGGTCGGCGCTCTTGCCGAGGAGCTCCGCGCCGTGCGCCGCTCGCAGTCGCGCCCGCTCGCGGAGGCCGTCTCCGCCGAGCTGCAGGGCCTTGGGCTGGGGGAGGGAGAGCTTCTCGTCGAGCTCCGCGAGCGCGACCTTGGCTCGAGCGGGATGGACGAGGCCGTGTTCCTCATCCGGCCGAACGCGGGCCTCCCCTTCGGCCCCGTCGCCGAGACGGCCTCGGGAGGCGAGCTCTCCCGTGTCGCGCTCGCGCTCGCCGCCGTCGCGGGCGGCGAGACGCTCGTGTTCGACGAGATCGACGCGGGCATCGGCGGTGTCACCGCGCACGCGGTCGCATCGACGCTCCAGCGCCTCGCCGAGCGCGCGCAGGTCCTCACGATCACGCACCTTCCGCAGATCGCGAGCGTCGCCGACCGACACCTCCGCGTCGAGAAGGTCCCGGGCGACCCGACCCACACGCGCATCGAGGAGCTCGACGACCTCCTCCGCCGCGAGGAGCTGGAGCGCATGGCCGGCGGCGCGGAGTTCCTCGAGTCGCTGAGAGATTCCGTCGCCTAGTCTCCCGCGGAGACGGCCACCGCGAAGCGGCGGTCGTCAAGGCTCTTGGGCGAGGTCGGGATCCGCTCCTGCGGATTCCGGCCTCTGCCGACAACACAGCCTGCTACGGTGAGACCCCGTGGCCAAGTACGTGTTCGTCACGGGTGGAGTCGTCTCGGCGCTCGGGAAAGGAATCGTCGCCGCTTCGCTCGGGAGACTCCTCAAAGCTCGCGGCCTTTCCGTCTCGGCGCAGAAGTTCGACCCGTACCTGAACGTCGACCCTGGGACGATGAGCCCATTCCAGCACGGCGAGGTGTTCGTGACCGAGGACGGGGCCGAGACCGACCTCGACATCGGCCACTACGAGCGCTTCATCGACGAGAACCTCTCGCGCAACGCGAGCCATACCGCCGGCGCGATCTGGGACACCGTCCTGCGCAAGGAGCGCAAGGGCGAGTTCCTCGGCGCGACCGTGCAGGTGATCCCGCACATCACGAACGAGATCAAGGCCAGGATCAGGCGCGCGGAGAAGGTCTCGCCCGCGGACGTCGTCATCTCCGAGATCGGCGGCACCGTCGGCGACATCGAGTCGCTGCCGTTCCTCGAGGCGATCAGGCAGTTCAGGCGCGAGGTCGGGAACGAGAACGTCCTCTACCTGCACGTCACGCTCGTGCCGTTCATCCAGGCCGCGGGCGAGCTGAAGACGAAGCCGACGCAGCACTCGGTGAACGAGCTCCGCCGCATCGGTATCCACCCGGACATCGTCGTCGCGCGCTCGACCGAGCCGCTGTCCGACGACATCCGCGAGAAGATCGCGCTCTTCGCCGACGTCGACGCGGGCGCGGTGATCGGCTCTCCCGACGTCCCCGACGTGTACTTCATCCCGGAGGTCCTGCGCGCGGAGGGCCTCGACGCGCTCGTCTGCGAGAAGCTCGGCCTCGAAAGCGACCCGGCCGACCTCGGCGAGTGGCAGGAGCTCCTCGAGCGCAGCCGCGAGCTGGACGAGGAGGTCGAGATCGCGCTCGTCGGCAAGTACGTGAAGCTGCACGACGCCTACCTCTCCGTGCACGAGGCGCTCAAGCACGCGGGCGTCCAGCACGGCGCGCGGGTGCGCGTGCGCTGGGTCGACGCCGAGCACATGTCCTACGAGGAGACAGCGCGCGAGCTCGAGCAGGTCGACGGCGTGCTCGTTCCCGGCGGCTTCGGCTCGCGCGGCTGGGAAGGGAAGATCCTCGCCTGCCAGGTCGCGCGCGAGCGCGAGATCCCGTATCTGGGAATCTGCCTCGGCATGCACGTCGCGGTCTCGGAGTTCGCGCGTCACGTCTGCGGGCTGGACGGCGCGAACTCGACCGAGATGGATCCCGAGACGCCGTTCCCGGTGATCGACCTGCTGCCGGAGCAGAAGGAGATCGAGGACCTCGGCGGCACGATGCGCCTCGGCGCGCAGGCGGTCGAGCTCGAGGAGGGGACGCGCGCCCGCGAGACGTACGGCGAGCCCGTGATCCACGAGCGACATCGGCACCGCTACGAGGTGAACAACGAGCTGCGGCAGCAGCTCGTCGACGCGGGCCTCGTGGTGTCCGGGACGTTCCAGGAGGGACGCCTGGTCGAGATCGTCGAGCTGCCGGACCACCCGTGGTTCGTCGCGAGCCAGTTCCACCCGGAGTTCAAGTCGCGCCCGACGCGGCCGGCGCCGCTCTTCCGCGAGTTCGTCGGCGCCGCTCTCGACCGCGCGCGCTCGCGGTCGGCAGTCCGCGCCGCGGCGTCGTAGGGGCGAGGCTTGCCTCGCCTACGCCCCGCGCCACACGTCGCGGCGGCGTTCATCCGCCGCGGAAGCGAGGTCGCGCTCGTATTCCAGGGCAGCGGCGACGAGGAGCCGTTCTGGGCGCTGCCCGGTGGAGTGGTCGAGGACGACGAGCTGGTCCCGGAAGGGCTCGCTCGTGAGGTGCTCGAGGAGACCAGTCTGACGATCCACCTGCCCGCGCCGCTCGCGTTCCTGCGGCAGATCGACAACCGACGGGACTCTCCGCTCGCCGCGCACCCGAACGCCGGCGCGGGATCGCTCGTGACGGTCTGGGTCTTCGACGTCGACTCGTTCGAAGGCGAGATCCATGCGGACGACCCGGACGGCGTCGTGCACGAGGCGCGCTTCGTCGAGGTCGGGGAGGCCGCGCAACGTCTTCGCCGCACGGCCTGGCTCGAGCTCGCGGCCGGCTATCTCGAGGGAGCGGTCGACCCGGGATCCCTGCATTTCGAGCGCTGGAACGAGGACGGCACAGTCACGACGCCGCTATCGTGACCGCGTGGCCTTGGAGCCGAACGAGCAGTGGCTCGAGGCGATCTGGGAGCAGCTCGCAGCCCCGTGGGCGGAGAACGAGGAGCGCGTCATCGAGACGGGCGCGATCGCCGTCTTCGTGCGTAAGCGCGGGCACTGGTACCACCTGAAGGATCGCGGCCATGCGGTCGCGCAGGCGCGCGAGCTGGGTGCTCCAAACGACTGGCTCGCCGTCGCGGAGCGCATGGTCGGCGAGGAAGGGTTCAACGTGAACCAGAGCGGTGTCGTGTTCGTCCAGGTGGTGGAGGGCCGCGACCTCGGGAGCCTCGTCCTACGCCTCGCGGACTGCGCCGAGCGCATGCAGGCAGCGCTCCTCGACGCTGCCTGAGCTCGCCGCTACCCAGGCATGCTCGGCAGCCACCCCGCCAGCGCAAGGTTGCGGGCTTCTCGCGCGACCCGCCGCTGTCCGGTTCCGTCCGGGTGGACGACGACGACGGACGAGCGGGCGGGCATGTATGCGATCCAGCCTCCATCCGGCGACCACGTGGGCGGCTCGTAGAGATAGGGGACGCCTTGCCGCACGATCCGGCGCGCACCGGAGCCGTCGCGGTTCGCGACGGCGAGCTCTGCGCCGCGGCGATACGCGACCCGCGCGCCGTCGGGCGACCAGACCGGACAGCAGTGCTCCGGCTTCGGGTAGAAGCCGTTGTCGCGCAGCCGGGCCAGGTCCGTCGTCGGCCGGCCGTTGATGTTCACGACGCGTAGCCGAGGGCTCGCAGTGCCGCCCGCACAGAGGCTCCAGTCGCTGAACGCGATCCGGCGTCCGTCCGGTGAGACCGCCGGGTCCTGGTGCGAGTGCCCGGTCCGCGACGAGTCGGTGATACGAAGACGTCGCCCGCTCGCCGTATCGATGGCAAAGATCGACCCACAGATCTCGTCGAAGCGATTCGTCTTGTAGCCGACGACGTAGAGCGTCTTGCCGTCGGGCGACCACGCCGGACTGCTGTCGGCGCCCCGGACCACGAGCCTCCGCTGCGAGCCGTCGGGTCGCATCGTCGAGATCCCGAGCCGACTCGTGAAGGCGATCGTGGACCCGTCGGGAGAGACTGCGGGCTCGTTGCCCGGCAGACGGGCGAGCCGAACGCGGCGCGACCCGTCGACCGCGATCGCATAGAGCCGGCCGCCTTCCTGGACGACGAGCACGGGAGTCGCCGACTGGGACGCCCCGACCTCCCCGGTTGCGAGGACGACGCAGGCGAGTAGGACGACTGCACCAGCGGCCCGCCGCGCAGACGATGCGGCTTTCGCAGGTCTGACGCGAAGGCGTAGGCCCGCCACGAGTCGACCCCTCATGCGGACTGTCCCGTCACTGCTCGTAGGATGCATCAAGGTGGACGAACGGATTCAGCAGATCGAGCAGCCGCGGCTCACGTCGCCGATGCTCGACTTCTTTCTCGAGCTGTGCGCGATCCCGAGCCGCTCGGGCAACGAGCGCGCGGTCGCCGACCGTGTGGGTGCGTACCTGACCGAGGTCGGGCTCGAGTGGGACGAGGACGACGCGGCCGCGAGGCTCGACGGCGACACCGGGAACCTCTATTGCCGACTGCCCGCAACCGCGGAGGGCCTCCCGATCTTCCTCTGCGCACACACGGACACGGTGCCGCCGGAGGCGGCGATCGAGCCCTTCGTCGACGAGCAGGGAGTCGTTCGGAACGAAGCTCCCACGATCCTCGGCTCCGACAATAAAGCCGCGGTCGTGGTCATGCTCGAGGCCGTCCGGAGGATCGTCCGGGAGGATCGCCCGCACGCGGGGATCGAGCTCGTGTTCACGTCACAGGAGGAGGTCTCGCTGCGCGGCGCGGACGCCTTCGACCACACGCGGCTACACGCACAGACGGGCTACGTCTACGACCAGGGCGCGCCGATCGGCGAGATCGTCCTCGGCTCCCCGCACGGACGCCTGCTCGACTTCCGCTTCCACGGACGCGCCGCGCACGCGGGCATGGCCCCGGAGGACGGGCGCTCGGCGATTGCAGCCGCGTCGCGCGCGATCGCCGACTTCCGCCTCGGCCGCATCGACCACGAGACGAGCGCGAACGTGGGGGAGATCGCCGGCGGCACGGCGCGGAACGTCGTCCCGGAGCACTGCTCGTTCACCGCCGAGGTGCGGTCGCATGACGAGCGCAAGGCCAACGAGCTCGTGCGCGAGATGCTCGAGAGCGCGGCGTTCGCGGCGAGCCTCGCCGAGTGCGAGGTCGAGAGCGAGGTGCGCCCGAGCTTCCCCGGTTACCGCTTCCGCGAGAGCGATCCCGCGGTCGTGCTCGCCGCCGACGCGCTGCGCGAGGCCGGCTTCCGGCCGACCTACGCGCTCTCTGGCGGCGGCGCGGACGCCAACGTCTTCAACGCGCGCGGCCTCACGTGCATCAACCTCGCGAACGGGATGACCGACATCCACACGCCCGACGAGCGGATCGCAGTGGCCGACCTCGACGCGATGGTCGACGTGACGCTCGCGCTCGTCGACGCAGCCCGGAGTTCGTAGGGGCGAGGCTTGCCTCGCCCTAGCTGATCTCGACCGCGAGCTCCAGGGTCGAGAGGTCCCCGACTCGAGCAGTCGCCAGATCGACGCCATCGCGTCCTGGAACGAGGGCAGGCTCCGCGCCTGCTCGATCTCCTCGACGTTGCGCCACCCCGAGCCGAGGCTCACGTAGCGACGCTCGTCGTCCCGGTCGCGCAGGAGCTGGAACGTCACGCCGGGGAACTCGAGCTTGAGCGCGCTCGCGCTCTCCTCCCAGCGTCGCGCGAAGTCGGACTCGCGTCCGCTCTTCACGATCCACACGCCACACGTGCTGATCACGCTTCCTCCTCTCGCCGGCTTCTCGGAAGTCTGACGCGGTACAGTCGCGCGCGTGGAGGAGCGCCGCCTCGGGCCGGTCGTCGGGCTCGGGACGTGGTCGACATTCGGCGGCGACCGCGCGCTCGCGCGGGACGTCGTCGGCGCCGCGCTCGACGCCGGGGTACGCGTCTTCGACTCCTCGCCGATGTACGGCGACGCCGAAGCGTCGCTCGGAGAGGCGCTCCGGGATCGCCGAGCGAGCGCGACGGTCGCGACGAAGATCTGGTCGCCGAGCGTCGAGGAGGGACGCCGCCAGTACGAGGCCCAGCGAAGCTTCTTCGGCCGCGTCGAGCTCGAGCAGGTGCACAACCTCGTGTCGTGGGAGGAGCACCTGTCGTGGCTCGAACCGGAGCGGGAGGAGGGCCGGATCGACCGCCTCGGCGTGACGCACTACGCGTCGGGCGCGTTCGGCGAGCTCGAGCGCGCGCTCGCCACGGGACGCTTCGACGCCGTCCAGATTCCGTTGAACCCGCGCGAACGCGAGGCGGAGCGGCGCATTCTCCCGCTCGCCGAGGCGCGCGGGATCGCGGTTGTCGTCATGGAGCCCTTCGGCGGCACGGGAGCACCGCTCCTCCGGCGCCGGCCGCCTGCGGACGCCCTCGAGCCACTGCGCGAGCTCGGAATCGAGACGTGGGCCCAGGCGCTGCTCGCCTGGGTGCTCGCTGATCCGCGCGTCGGCGTCGTGATCCCCGCGACCTCCCGGCCGGAGCGGGCCGCGGAGAACGCTCGCGCAGGCGAGTTGCCGCGGCTGGATCCAGAGGCGCGAGAGCTGATCGAGCGTCTGGCAGCGGGATAGCATCGGCGTCCGATGGCTCGTCCGACGTTCGGCCTGCGCATCCCGCCCTGCCGCCCCGCGTCGGAGGTGGCGGAGTTCGTCCGGCGAACGGAGGACGCCGGCTTCGATATCGCGTGGATCCCCGACTCGCAGTTCCTATGGCGCGACGTGTGGACCTCGCTCGCGCTCGCCGCGCGGGAGACCTCGACGATCCGGCTCGGCACGTGCGTGACGAACCTCGAGACGCGGCATCCGTCCGTGACAGCGGCGGCTGCCGCGACGATCGACGAGCTCGCACCTGGTCGCGTGATCCTCGGGCTGGGGACGGGAGACAGCGCGGTCAAGACCCTCGGCCTCGCGCCGACGAGGCTCGGGCGCATGCGGGAGCAGATCGGCGTCATTCGTACCTTGCTTCGTGGCGAGGCGGCCGACTTCGACGGCCGGCCGATGCGGCTCGAGACGCCGCCTCCGGAGATCCCCGTGTACATGGCCGCGAACGCGCCGAAGGCGCTCGCGCTCGCCGGAGAGCTCTGCGACGGCGTCATCACGCTCGCCGGAATCCGGCCCGAGCCTCTCGGCGTCGTCATCGCACGCGTGGCCGAGGGAGCGGAGCGTGCGGGTCGCCCGCTCGACGAGGTCGACGTCTGCGCCGGCGTCATCTGCCACGTCACGGACGATCCCGGCGAGGCGGCGCGCATCGTGCGGCCGTACGTCGTCGCAATGGCACAGACCGGTGGGCAGGCGGCGCTTCGCGAGGTGGGGATCGAGGTCGAGCCACCGGAGATCGTCGGCGGGATCTACCCGGACGTCTCGCACGCGCGGGACTGGGACGCCGCCTCGACCGCGTGCGAGGAGTGGGTGAGCGACGAGCAGGCGCTGCGCTTCGCCGACGCGTACTGCCTCGTCGGCTCTGCAGAACACTGCGTGAGCCGGCTCGAGGAGGCGGCGAGCGCGGGCGCGACGAGCTTCTACGTGCGCCACGTGTCGTCGTACACGCTGCCGAGCGAGGTCCTCGAGGCGTTCGGCACGGCGATCATCCCGCGCTTCCGCGTGACCGCGTGACGCCAGCCGAGCTCGACCGGGAGTGGATGTGGGAGCGCTTCAGCGAGCTCGTCGCGGCCGACACGCACGCGCGCGTCGGCGAGAACCGGATCGCTCCCGACGATCCTCGCCTCTCCTCGTTCGCGCACGACGTCGCAACCCCGCTCTTCCGCGAGCTCGGCGCAGACGTCGTCGTCGATGGGCTCAACAACGTCATCGGGCGGTTCGGACCCGATCGCGGCAGCGAGCTCCTCTTCGTCACGTATCCGGCTCTGCACCACGGGAACGAGATGAACGACCCGCTGCGTGCGCGGCGCGTGGGCGGAGACGGTGACGAACGCTGGGTCGGGCTCGGCGCGGGGCAGGGGAAGGCGGCCTTCGCGGGGCTCTGTGCCGCGGTGCGGCATCTCCGCGAGCAGGGCGTCGACCTCGCCGGGCGCGTCACGCTCGCCGTCAGCTCCGAGGGCGGCTCGAGTCACACGAGCGCGCGGTCGCTCTTCGCGGGCTTCGAGCGGCTGCCGTCCGGCGCGGTGTTGATCGTCGGGACGCAGAACCGGATCTCGCTCGGGAACCGTGGCCGCGTCGACGTCGTCGTCGAGATCCGCGGCCGCGCGACGCACTCGAGCTCGCCGGAGACCGGGGAAAACCCGATCGAGCTCGTCGGCGAGGTGCATGCGCGGCTCGCCCGGCTCGTCCTCTCCGCGGAGGCGCACCCGCAGCTCGGCTCGCCGGCGCTCGTCCCGTACAAGCTGACCTGCGGCCCGATCGCGCCGCACACGATTCCCGCGTCGTGCACCCTCGTCCTCGACCGGAGGACGCTTCCAGGCGAGGACGAGAGCGCGGTCGTGAGCGAGATCGCGGACGCCCTCGCGGGGCTTCCCGTCTCGGTCGGGCCCGGCGCGACGATGCTGCCGGCGCTCGTCGACACCGACGCTCTCGTCGTTCGGGCCCTCCAGGAAGGAGCGCGCCTCGCGCTCGGTCGCGAGCTCGAGACGTTCGTCCCGCCGTACACCTTCGACGCCGGCTACCCGTGCTCGCTCGGCGTCCCGACCGTGATGTGCGGCCCCTCGACGGCGGAGATCGCGACCGACGGGATCTTGGGCGAGGACTCGATCCACGTCCGCGACGTCCTCGACGCGGCCGCCGCGTACGCGGGCGCGATCGCGGCCATCCCGAGCGTCTGACGCGGTACAGTCCCGCGCGCGATGCGGATCGGGGTTGCCAGGGAGATCAAGCCGCAGGAGTACCGCGTCGCGCTGACGCCCGCCGGGGCACGGGAGCTCGTGCAGCGCGATCACGAAGTGCTTGTCGAATCCGGCGCCGGGCTCGGGAGCGCATTCCCCGACGAGGCGTACGAGCGGGCCGGAGCCAGCATCGGGACGGTGGACGAGGTGTGGGAGCGGGCCGAGCTCCTGCTCAAGGTCAAAGAGCCGATCGCGGCCGAGTATCCGCGCCTCCGCCCGGGCCTCACCCTCTTCACGTACCTGCACATCGCCGCGGACGAGCCGCTGACGCGCGCGCTCGTCTCGTCGGGAGCGACCGCGATCGCCTACGAGACCGTGGAGACCGACCGCGGCGCGCTGCCGCTGCTCGCGCCCATGAGCGAGATCGCCGGGCGGCTTGCCCCGCAGGCCGGCGCCGACCACCTCGAGAAGCCGAAGGGCGGCCGCGGGATCCTCCTCGGCGGCGTCGCCGGCGTCGCGCCGGCGCGGGTGCTCGTCATCGGCGGCGGGATGGTCGGCTACAACGCGGCCGTCATCGCACTCGGGATGGGCGCGCAGGTGACCGTCCTCGAGCGCTCGGTCGAGCGCATGCGCTACCTGGAGCAGATCCTCAGCGGGCGGGTTCAGCTGCTCATGTCCTCGACCCTCCAGATCGAGGAGTCGATCAAGGACGCGGACCTGACGATCGGCGCCGTCCTCATCCCCGGCGCGCTCGCGCCGAAGCTGATCACGCGCGAGCTGCTCGGCACGATGAAGGAGAGCTCGGTGTTCGTGGACGTCGCGATCGACCAGGGTGGCTGTGCGGAGACCTCGAAGCCGACGACCCATGACGATCCCGTGTACGTGGTCGACGGGGTCATCCACTACTGCGTCGCGAACATGCCGGGTGCCGTGCCGATCACCTCGACTCGCGCCCTCACGAACGTGACGCTCCCGTACGTCGAGCAGCTCGCGGACCTCGGCCCGATCGGCGCGGTCACGGCGAACCAGGAGCTTCGGCGCGGGGTCAACGTCCTCGGCGGCCGCGTCACGTACGAGGCCGTCGCGGACGCGCACGGAATGGAGTACACGCCGCTCGACGACGCGCTCGCCGCGGCCGTCGCCTGAGCCCGGCGGTCGTCACCTGAGCCCGGCGTCCACTGTTCACGAGTCGAGCGTTGCCGCCGCCGAGCGTGGACGTCGCCCCAACCGCCCCCAGGGGCACTCCCGTGTCCCTGAACTCACGCTATCGACGAACTCGTCACGCGTGGGTCAGAACTTCGTGCCGAATGCCCGCGCGCCCGGAGCACGCGCCGCTGCCGTCTCCTGGCCCGACTCGTCGCTAGCTGGGCTTGGGCTTCTCGCGCTTGGAGCGGCGGAAGAGGCTGCCCTGTCCCTGGTCGCCGGACGAGCTGCGTTGCTTCTTGTCCGGCTCGGCCGACGTGTCGTCCGCGTCCTTCTTCGGCGTCCGCTCCGTCGGGAAGATCCTGATCACGACGTACGTGATCCCCGCGGCGAGTCCGACGATGCCGACGATGTAGCCCGCGAGCGCGATCAGTCCAAGTACGTGGTCCAAGCAGCCATAGAATAGCGCCGTGCCTCGGGCGTGCGTGATCGTGCTCGATGCCGTCGGCGCAGGTGAGCTACCGGACGCTGAGGAGTACGGAGACGTAGGCTCCAACACCCTCGGCAACGTCGCTCGCGCCGTCGGCGGCCTCGACCTGCCCAATCTCGAGGCGCTCGGGCTCGGGAACATCATGCCGCTCGAGGGGTGCCCGCCTCAGCCCGGGGCGCCCGCTGTCGCCGGCCGTCTCTTCTCGCGCTCGAAGGGCAAGGACACCACCACCGGGCACTGGGAGCACATGGGCATCGTCACGCCGAGCGCGTTCCCGCTCTATCCGCACGGCTTCCCGGACGAGGTCATCGACCCGTTCATGAACCAGACCGGTCGCGGCGTCCTCGGGAACAGACCGGCGTCGGGGACGGAGATCATCCAGGAGCTCGGCGAGCAGCATCAGAAGACCGGCAAGTGGATCGTCTACACGTCCGGCGACTCGGTCTTCCAGCTCGCCGCGCACGGGGACACGATCCCGCTCGAGGAGCTCTACGAAGGCTCACGCGTCGCGCGCGAGATCCTCACCGGCCGGCACGCGGTGGGACGCGTGATCGCGCGGCCGTTCACAGGTGAGCCGGGGCACTACGAGCGGACGCCCGAACCGCCACGACTTCTCGCTGGTGCCGCCCTCGCCGAACTACCTGACCACGATCCGCGAGGCCGGGAACACGGTCTACGGGGTCGGGAAGATCAGTGACATCTTCGCGGGCCAGGACATCGACGAGTCGAACCCGACGAAGTCGAACGTCGAGGGCATCTCGAAGACGATCGAGCTCGTGCAGACCATGGACGAGGGCTTCGTCTTCGTGAACCTCGTCGAGACGGACCAACTCTGGGGGCACCGCAACGACCCGGTGAACTTCCATCGCTGCCTCCAGGACTTCGATCGCCGCCTGCCGGATCTCCTCGAGGCGCTGCGTCCGGGCGATCTCCTCATTCTCACGTCCGACCACGGCTGCGACCCGACGACACCCTCGACCGACCACTCGCGCGAGCACGCGCTCCTGCTTGCATACGCGGCCGGGCGGAACGCCGCGGGCCGCGTGCACGAGGAGGGCGAGTTCGCGGACGTCGGCGCGACGGTGAACTCCTGGCTCGGGGGGAAGACGCCGGGCCGGAAGGTCCCCGGACGCGCGATCGAGCTTTGAGACTGAACGACCCCGTTCTGGTTCGCGAGGACTACGCGAGCGAGCGGGGTCTCGAGGCACGCCGCTCGGTCTACGAAAACCGCTTCGGTCCTGACCCGCGCGACACGCTTTGGGAGGAGATCGTCGCCGCCGCGCCGACCCGCGTCCTGGAGGTAGGCCCCGGGCCTGGCGAGGTGAGCGAGCGCATGCAGCGGGACCTCGGCGCAGAGGTCGTTGCGATCGACGTGTCGGAGCGGATGGTCGCGCTCTGTCGCCGCCGCGGGGTCGACGCTCGCGTCGGCGACGTGCAGGAGCTGCCTTTCGCGGACGGCGAGTTCGACCTCGTCGTCGCCGCCTGGGTGCTGTTCCACGTGCCTGACCTCGATCGCGGCCTCTCGGAGATCGTTCGCGTCCTCCGGCCCGGCGGACGCCTCGTCGCCGTCACGAACAGCGAGCACCACCTTGCCGAGGCACGCTCGAAGGCGGGATTCAGCATGGCCGGCGAGATGACGTTCTCCCGGGAGAATGGAGAGGAAGCGCTTCGCCGCCACTTCGCCGACGTCGAGCGGATGGACGTCGACGGATGGGTTACGTTCCCGGACGCGGACTCGATTCGCGCGTACCTGCGGTCGCTCGTCACGGCGAAGGACGCCGCCGAGAACGTCCCCGAGCTCACGGAGCCGCTCCGGGCGACGACGCGCAACACGGTCTTCGTCGCAGTGAAGGTCGCATGATCCGCGTCCCGGAGCTCATCGAGCGCAAGCGAAACGGCGGCGAGCTCACCGCCGAGGAGATCACCGAGCTCGTCCTCGGCTTCACCCGCGGCGACATCCCGGATTACCAGATGTCTGCGTGGTGCATGGCCGTGTACTTCCGCGGGCTCACGGGGCGCGAGACGCACGCGCTGACGGACGCGATGGTCCGCTCGGGCGAGACGATCGAGCTGGGCGCCGCGATCGGGCGCCGCGTCGTCGACAAGCACTCGACGGGCGGCGTGGGGGACAAGACCTCGATCGCGGTCGGCCCCATCGTGGCGGCGTGCGGCGTCCCGTTCGGGAAGATGTCCGGCCGCGGGCTCGGGCACACGGGCGGGACGCTCGACAAGCTCGAGGCGATCCCGGGCTTTCGCGTGGAGCTGACGATCGACGAGTTCATCGCGCAGGTACGCGATATCGGGCTCGCGATCATCGGGCAGACGGGCGACCTCGTCCCGGCCGACAAGAAGCTCTATGCGCTCCGCGACGTGACCGCGACCGTCGACATCGTCCCGCTGATCGCCTCGTCGATCATGTCCAAGAAGCTCGCTGGCGGGGCCGACGCGATCGTCCTCGACGTGAAGGTGGGCGACGGCGCGTTCATGAAGACGCTCGAGGACGCGCGCATCCTCGCCGAGCAGATGGTCGACCTGGGACGGCGGGAGGGGCGCGAGGTCGTGTGCCTCCTGACGGACATGGACCAGCCGCTGGGAGCGGCGGTCGGCCACGCGCTGGAGATCAGGGAGGCCGTGGACACGATCGGCGCCGAAGGGCCTCCCGACTTCACGGAGCTCGTGCTCGACGCGTCCGCGCGGCTCCTCGAGCTCTCGGACCTCGGCATCGACCTCGAGGAGGGCCGCGCGCGCGCCGAGCAGGCGACGACCGACGGCTCCGCGCGCGAGATGTACGACCGCTGGGTCCGGGCGCAGGGCGGTGACCCGGATCTCGACGCGCTTCCGCGCGCCCCGGTCGTGCGGGAGGTGCTCGCGCAGCGGGCTGGCATCGTGACTCGGCTCGCAGCGCTCCCGATCGGCATCGCGGCGCTCGAGCTCGGCGGCGGCCGGCGGACGAAGGACGACGAGATCGACCACGCGGTCGGTGTCGTCTGCAGCGCGAAGCGGGGGCAGACGGTGGAGGAGGGCCAGGTGCTCGCAGACGTGCACGCGCGGGACGAGGAGTCGGCAACGCGCGTCGCCGAGCGCGTACTCGCGGCATACGAGATCACCGACGAGCCTCCGCGGACGCCGCACGGGATTCACCTGGACGTCATCGCGTAGGGGCGAGGCGAGCCTCGCCTTCGATTGCCGGTGGCGCCCGGAGGGCGAGGCGAGCCGATGTACCTTGGCGCGGTGCCGGAGCTTCCCGAGGTGGAGACGATCCGCGCGCAGCTCGCGCCGCGGCTTCTGGGCCGCACGCTCGCGAGCGTCGAGATCTTCGATCCGCGACTGACCCGACCGTTCGATCTGCACGAGGTCGTCGAGGAGCTCGAGGGAGACCGCGTCGAGGCCGTCGAGCGGCGCGGGAAGTACCTGCTGCTCCGGCTCGAGAGCGGCCGCGCCCTCCTCGTCCACCTGCGCATGACCGGGAGCTTCGGCTTCGCGCCGACGAGCCACGAGCGCGCCGTGATCGAGCTCGACGACGGGACGCGGCTCGCGTACCGCGACGTCCGCCGGTTCGGCACGTGGCTCGTCCTCGAAGGGGCCGAGCTCGAGCTGTACCTCGCGACCAAGAACGGGCCGGAGCCGCTCGGGCCGCGCTTCACCTCGCGCTGGCTCGCAGCCCAGCTCGCCCGCCGGCGCGCGCCGCTGAAGGCGGTGCTCCTGGACCAGCGCGTCGTGGCCGGGCTCGGGAACATCTACGCGGACGAGGCTCTGTGGCGTGCGCGACTCAACCCGCTGCTCCCTGCGAACGAGGTCGAGCCGGACGAGGTTCGGCGTGTCGTGCGGGCGATCCGCGCGGCCCTGGATACCGGCATCGCGCGCCAGGGCTCCACGCTCAGCACGTACGTGACTCCCGACGGGTCGACTGGCGCGATGCAGGACGAGTTCCGCGTCTACGGCCGCGAGGGCGAGCCGTGCCCGCGCTGCCGGACGCCGATCGCGAAGACGCGGGTCGGCGGGAGAGGAACGTGGTACTGCCCCTATTGCCAAGGGCGGGACTAGTGGCGTACGCTACGAGCTGATGACCACGCTCATGGCTGTCGCGGAGTGCTCGCAGTGTGGACGCGAGGTGCCGCTCGACGCGACCGAGCTCCCAAGCTGGCGTCACGGCGAGCTGGCGCTCGAGGGCGAGGTCGGCGAAGGGCTGCTCGTCTGCCCGGACTGCGACGCGGAGGACCGGGCGGGCGAGTTCGAGGAAGGCGAGGGCGGCTAGCAGGAGCCGAGCGGGGAGCCGACCCCGGCGGCGAGCCGACCGCTGCCTCCACGGAGACCGCGCCAAGCGCCCACGCACCCCCAGGGGCACTCCCGTGTCCCTGGAGACACGCTATCCAGGATCGGCTCACGCGTGGGTGACGACTTCGTGCCGACTTCGCGATCACGAGCCTCGCGCGATCAGCCAAGACGCGTCGACGACGCGCGAGCGGCGTCCGCTCCGGCTACCGGGCTATCGTCGCGCGGTGGACGCGGAGCGTCAGTACGCCGAGCTCGTCGAGGTCGCCCGGCGCGACGACAACGTCGTCGGCCTCGTCCTGACGGGCTCACGTGGGAGCAGCTTCGGCGTCAGGAACGACTCCGACTGGGACGTTCGCCTGGTGGTGCGGGACGAGGCCCGTGACGAGTACCGCGCGCGCCTCGGGACGCCGCACGGCTCGGCCGTGGAGGTGGTCGTCCTCACGTTCGACGAACTGGCCGCCGTGGGCGAGGTCGGGTCGTCGGCGGCGTGGGACCGCCCGAGCTACGTCCGTGCGCAGGTCGTCGTCGACACGGGCGGCCGTGTCGCGGGGCTCGTCGACGCGCTGCGCTCGCTCCCGCCCGACGTCGCGCATGCTCTCGCCGCCGAGCAGCTCGACGACTACGTCAACTCGTACCACCGCTCGGCCAAGAGTCACCGCCTCGGACACGACGTCGAGGCGCACCTCGATGCCGCGGAGTCGATCCCGTCGCTCCTCGCCACGCTCTTCGCGCTCAACGGCCGCGTCCGGCCGTTCAACAAGCTCCTCCGCTTCGAGCTCGAGCAGCGGCCGCTCGCCGGAGACACGTGGGCGGCGGACGCGCTCCTCGCGCGGCTCCAGAAGATCGTCGCGACCGGCGATCTCGCAGAGCAGCAGCGCCTCTTCCGCGACGTCGAGGAGCTCGCACGCACCCATGGCCTCGGCGACGTGATCGACGCGTGGGAGCCGGACGTACCGCGCCTGCGAGGCGAGAGCTAGCACCTGTCCGGCCCTAGACTTGGCCGCGTGGCCCGCAGCTACAAGACCGAGGCGGTCGTGCTGCGCTCGTTCCGGTTCGGGGAGGCCGATCGCGTGCTGCACCTGTACACGGCCGAGCGAGGTCGCGTCGGCGCCGTGGCGAAAGGCGTCCGCAAGACGAAGTCGCGGTTCGGCGCGCGGCTCGAGCCCTTCTCGCACGTCGAGCTCCTGCTCCACCAGGGCTCGGGCGAGCTGCACACGGTCACCGGCGCCTCGCTCGTCGACCCGCACCGGCCGACGCGCGAGGACTCATACCGGCTGTCGGTCGGGTCGGTGGGCGCCGAGGCGATGCTCCGCCTGTACGTCGAGGAGGAGCGGAACGAGCGCGCGTTCGAGGCGCTCACGCGCTTCCTCGAAGCGGTCGACGCCCTGCCGGCGGGGCTCCGCGGCCGCGCGGCGCACGACCCGCTCGCGCTCGCCTTCCAGCTCAAGCTGCTCTGGCTCTCCGGGTACGTGCCGCACCTCGAAAGCTGCGTCGAGTGCGGCGCGAAGGAGCTCGTCGGCTATCTCCCGCGCGCCGGGGGCGCGGTGTGCGCCACATGCTCGCCTGCGGAGGCCGTCGGCCTCTCGCCCGAGGGCCTGCGCGGGATGCGCGCCTTGCTCTGGAGCCCGCTCGCCGACGCGCACGGAGTCGGCCTCGGCGAGCGCGGAGCGCGGGACGCCCTTTCGGTCGTCGTCGCGTCGTACGAGTTCCACGGCGGCTTCCGCCTGAAGACGCTCTCCGCGTGAAGCGCGACCTCGGCGACGGTTACGAGCTCGACGACGATCCCGCTCGCGTGGATCGCGAGGCCGTGCACCGGTATCTGAGCGAGGAGTCGTACTGGGCGAAGGGGCGCTCGCGCGGGGTGCAGGACGAGCTGATCGACGGCGCCGCGCGCGTCGTCGGCGTCTACCGCGACGGCGAGCAGGTCGGTTTCACTCGAACGCTCTCGGACGGCCACACGCAGTCGTACCTCGCGGACGTGTACGTGCTCGACGAGCACCGCGGTCGCGGGCTCGGCGTGGAACTCGTCCGCTTCTCGGTTGACGAGGGCCCGTACGCGGGGACGAAGTGGCTCCTGCACACGAAGGACGCGCACGACCTCTACCGCAAGTTCGGCTTCGGCGAGCCCGACGAGCGCGCGCTCGAGCGCTGGAGCCGCTAGCTCAGTCCGGCTTCGGCGTCGTCCACTCCTCCGCCAGCTTGTCCTGGACGAACCCGCGCGCGCCCGAGATCGGTATGCGCTCCTGCGCGAGGGAGTCGCGGTCGCGGATCGTGACCGTGTCGTCCTCGAGCGTCTGCTCGTCGATCGTGAGCGCGTACGGCGTGCCGATCTCGTCCTGGCGGCGGTAGCGGCGGCCGATCTGGCCGGAGTCGTCGTACTCGGCGACGACTGAGCGCCGGAGCTCCTCGTACAGCGCGCGCGCCTTCGCGGTCATGTCCTCGTTCCGCGGGATGAGCGGGAGTACGGCGACCTTGACCGGCGCGAGGGCGGGGTGGAGGCGGAGCACGGTGCGCTCGCGGCCGGCGACCTCTTCCTCGTCGTAGGCGTCGACCATGAAGGCGAGCATGGAGCGGTTCGTCCCGAGCGCGGGCTCGACGACGTGCGGCGTGTAGCGCTCCTGGCCGTCCACCCACTCGAGCTTCGTGCCCGAGGCCTCCGTGTGCGCGGTGAGGTCGAAGTCGCCTCTGTGCGCGATCCCTTCGAGCTCGGACCAGCCGATGGGGAAGAGGTACTCGATGTCGCTCGTCGCCGAGGAGTAGTGGGAGAGCTCCTCCGGCCCGTGCGGGCGCACACGCAGGTGGCTTTCGCGGAGGCCGAAGCGCCGGTGCCAGGCGACGCGCTGGTCGATCCAGTACGCGTACCACTCGGCCGCGTCTGCCGGAGGCACGAAGTACTCCACCTCCATCAGCTCGAACTCGAGCGTGCGGAAGATGAAGTTGCCGGGCGTGATCTCGTTACGGAACGCCTTGCCGATCTGCGCGATCCCGAACGGCGGCTTGCGGCGGGCGATCTGGGCGACGTTCTTGAAGTTGATGAAGATGCCCTGCGCGGTCTCCGGTCGCAGGTACGCGTCGATGCCGGTCTCCTCGACGGCGCCGATCCGCGTCTTGAACATGAGGTTGAACTGGCGCGGCTCGGTGAGGTCGCAGTCGGGAGTCTCGCCGGGTCGCTTGCTCGGCCTGCGGCCGCAGCGCACCTCCTCGTGCTCCGGGTCCGCGAGGTGGTCCGCGCGAAATCTCAGCTTGCACGTGCGGCAGTCGACGAGCGGGTCCGCGAAGCCGGTGACGTGGCCGGAGGCCTCCCAGACGCGGGGATGCAGGATCAGCGACGAGTCGAGCGCGACGATGTCGTCGCGCTCCTGGACCATCGCCTCGAACCAGCGCGCCTTGACGTTCTCCTTCAGGAGCACGCCGTAGTGGCCGTAGTCGTACGCCGAGCCGAGGCCGCCGTAGATCTCGGACGAGGGGAAGACGAACCCGCGGCGACGCGCGAGCGAGACGATCTTGTCCATCGTGACGGTGTCGGCCATGCAGGCCAACGCTATCGCGAGCCGCGACTACGATCCCGCGGATGCTGGCGCGAGGAGCGTCGAACGGCGACCTCGTCCGTGCTGCGGCGGCCAACCAGGCGGAGTGGATGCTGCGCACGGCGGAGGCGGCGGGCGGGACGGTGCACCGCGAGCGCGGCGCGAGCTGGGCGCTGTCTCCGGCGGGCGCGGTGCTGGCGTTCCCGCAGCTCTCGCACGAGCGGCTGGCCGGGCTTCTTCCGCAGTTCCTGAGCGCGGCGCGGCGAAGCGCTGCGCGGGAAGCCTCGTGCTGGTCGCTCCTCCCGACCGAGCCGGAGGAGCTGGGGGAGGAGCTGCTTGCGGCGGGCTTCGGTGAGGGCTGGCAGGCGCACTGGATGGCGATCGAGATCGCGTCGCGGACGGCTGGGCCCGCGCCCGAGGGAGTGGAGGTCGGGCTCGCGCCGGCCACGTGGAAGGCGACCGCGCTGCCGTGGGACGGGGAAGGAGTCGCGGCTGTTCGGAGCAGGCTCGCGAGTGCGCAACCGCGACGCGTGTGGCACCTCGGCGCCTGGCGGGACGGGCGGCCCGTGGGCCATGCCATCGTGAACGTCACGACGGGACGGCTCGGCGTCGCCGGGATCTACGACATGGGCGTCATGGAGAACGAACGGCGCCGCGGGATCGGCCGCGCGCTGACGGCGGCCGCGCTCCAGCTCGCGGGCGCGCATGGCTGCGCGGCCGCGACGCTGAACGCGACCCCCGACGGAGAGCTCCTGTACTCGGCGCTCGGCTTCCGCTCGGTCGGCGTCGCGCAGACGTGGTGGCTCGACCTCTAGCCGGCGCCCGGACACGTCCTCATCCGGCACTCGAACGTCCGCAATTTGCGGGCCTCGGCGCCCGCGCCAGACCGCGTCCAAGCCCGTAGCGGCGCGAAGGCCGGGGACAGACCCTCGTCATGTCCGCTACCGACGGTGAAACAGCGACGAGAGTGCGAAAAGGTGTCCACAGCGCCACCGGGGTAGCCTCCCCGCACGATGAGCAAGCAGCAGCCGCCCGCCCGCGAGCCCGTCGAGCTGCACATCGTCTCGGACTCGACCGGCGAGACCGCCGCGCGGCTCGTCCTGGCCCTCGAGGCGCAGTTCCCGGATCAGCCGTTCACCGAGATCCGCCACGCGCGCGTCGAGAACGTCGAGGACCTGCACATCGCGGTGCAGCAGGCGCGTGGGCGGCCGGCGGTCATGGTCTACACCCTCGTCGCGACCGAGCTCCGCGACGCGATGCGCCAGCTCTGTCGCCGGGCGCGCGTCCACTACTGCGACCTTCTCGGCCACCCGATCGACTCGATCTCACGCGTCGCCGGCGTCGCCGCGCGCATGCAGCCCGGCGCCCGGGCACCGCTCGACGCGCAGTACTTCAAGCGGATCGAGGCGATCGAGTTCGCGGTCAAGTACGACGACGGCGTCGGAAAAGGCCTCGACGAGGCGGACGTCGTCCTCGTCGGCGTCTCGCGCACGTCGAAGACACCGCTCTCGATCTACCTCGGCTACCTCGGCCACAAGGCCGCGAACGTCCCCGTCGTACGCGGGATCGAGCTTCCGCCCGAGGTGTTCGAGATCGATCCCGCGAAGATCGTCGGCCTCACCATCGACGCCGAGCGCCTCCTCGACATCCGCACGGCTCGCGTCCGCAGCATGGGCGCGTCGCGCAAGCGCTACGCCGAGCTCGAGGTCATCTACGCCGAGCTCGAGGAGGCCTCGGCGCTCCATCGCCGCCTCGGGTGCCCGGTCATCGACGTCTCCGAGCTCTCGGTCGAGGAGACCGCGATGCGGATCATCCGGCTCGTCGAGAAGCGGAAGCAGAAAGCGCCTGCGTGAGCGACGACCCGGCCGATCCGCGGCCGTACGGAGCGCCCGGCGAGCCACCGCTGCGCCGGCCCTGGCACCGCCCGCCGGGGAGCTCGGGCGACCTGCGCGAGAAGGGCTGGGTGCCGCTGCCGAGACTTGCGTTCTGGGGGTTCCTGCTCGTCCTCGGCGACCTCGTCTTCTACGTGCTCCTGACCCCGATCTGGCTCGGTCTCCGCGCCGCCGCGTGGGTCGCGGAGCTCAGGTCGCGCGCTCGGCGCGCCTGAGAACGCGGGCGACCTCGAGTGGCGTCTCCGCACCCGGCTCGACCCGGTACGCGCGTGCTCCGTCACCGACCGAGACCACCTCTCGCAACTCCGTGCCGACGAAGTGCAGCGCGGCGCCGTCGTCCGCCGCGAGCCCCGGCGGGAAGCCGCCGTCGACGAGCTCCCGGAAGACGGGCCGCCGCCGCTCCTCGCTGTCGTAGTGCGGGCACGCGCTCCCCGGCAGGAACCCGAGCCCGTCGCGCATTCCCGCGAGCTCGGCGCCGAACGAGTCGGTCACGCCGGCCTCGAACCAGCAGATCATCCCCGCGCTCCAGCCGCAGAGCAGGATCCCGCGCTCCCACGCCTCGCGCAGGATCGTGTCGAAGCCGTGCACGCGCCAGATTGCGAGCGCGTTGGCCGTGTTTCCGCCTGACACGTAGATCGCGTCCTGGGCGAGGACGTGCTCCCGGAGATCCGCGCGCGGCCAGGGATCGAACGACACATGGCTCGCCTCGGCCCGACCCGCGAACGACTCGTAGAAGCGGACGAGCGCCGCATTCGGATCTCCGCTCGCGGTCGGCACGAAGCAGACGCGCGAGCCGGCGAGCTCGAGCACCGCATCCTCGAAGCGGGGCGAGTGGCCACCCATGGCAAGGATCCGGCCCGGCACGCAGAGTGGCTCCTTTGAGACGGTCAAAGGAGCCAAGTGTAGATTCCCGCTGCTAATCCGCTGCTCGGGCATCTAGTCAGACCCCTGCGAAGCGCGTTTCCGAGGGCAATCTCGCGCCAACAGGCTCGTAACGGACGCCCATCGGCAAGCAAACAGACATCGGCTTACCCTGGTCAGGGGCGCTGCGAGGACCCCGTCCCTCCCCACCTCGCAGCGCCCGAAAAGACAGTAGGAAAACGCGTGTAAACGAAACGTGAGTGGCAACGCGCCCGTTGCCCAACCGATGTGTAGACGAGATCCCGTTTCATCTCGCGCCCGCGTCGGGGTCGCTCAGCCGCAGTCTCCTCGGGCTCGACGCGCCGTGAGCCAGAACGGTCCGGGGCGAGGGTCTGGCCCTAACTCTCTGCGGTAGAAGGTCGGCACAGCCGCCGCGCGAAACCGGGGGCAGGGGAGGGCGGCTTCGCGGGCGGCTGCTATCTGGAGGACCCCGAAAACGGGGGAGCGAGTCCTTCGCACTCAGACACTGACTCTGTAGCGAATGACACAACCTACTCCGCGCGACGGCCAAGCGAAGCGGGTTCGAGGTGCGCAGTCCGCAAATAGCGAGCCTTTCCTTCTCGTCCGGTCCGGAATCTTCGCGACACGTCCGCCCAGGTCGCCGGCACCGCGGCGACCAAGCCGAGTTTGACGATCGCTTGGCATCGGCGGGATCATGCCCAGACATGGACGACTACGAAGTGGTCGCCGAGGAGCTGAGCAAGCTCGGGGACAAGTGGCACGACCTCGAGGCGCGCCTGGCCGAGGTCGAGAGAGTGAACGCGCGACTCGAGGAAGCCGCCCTGACCACGGCCCGTGCCCTGGAAGAGGTCTCACGGCACTGGGACGCGGTGTACGAGGCTATGCGCCGCGCACAGAGAATCGACCACGAGGTCGCGTCCGAGCGCGACCGCGATGCGGCTAGGGCGCGTCACGGCGAGTCATCGAAATAGAGCCGCCGCGCACCTACCGCGATACACTGAGGGCACTCGACAGCTCCCCTCCCGCCGTGACCCGAGCCTGAGCCATCGCGCCAGGCGGAGCGCGAAGGAGGTGGAGTTGCCTCGCACACTCACCATCCGTTATCCCGACGGCCATCGGGAGTACTGGTTCACCAACCAGGTCTTCGAACCGGGCGACCTACTCCAACGCTACGACGGCTCCTGGATCGTCATGAGCGCAGGAGAGCTGAACGCGGCGGGCAAGCACACCACAGTCGTTGTCCGACCCGGAGGCCGGACCACGACCGGCGCCGGCGCTAGCTCCCTGAGACTCTAGGCCGATCTTCCTTAGCACGTGCTCAGCTGACCGGGCGTCAGCTCAACCCGCCCGCGTCGAGTCCCGCCGTCTAGGTACGCCCCGGTGTTCGCAGGCCGCATGAACGCTGGACGCCCGAGACTCCCACCGATCGGACCCGGCTCCGCCCGGTCACGATGACGGGCTCGAACTCAGGCGACAAGATGGCTGCGAGGGACAGGTCCCGTGTCACACCGGTGGCACACCAGCACGCGATTCTGCGACGTACACGACTTGGACAACCACGGAACCATGCGGGTTTCCGCTCTACGAGCGATGCGGGTAGATTCCCGCTGCTAATGCGCTACGTCTACGACTTCGACGAGGACTCGGGAGGGGGTCGAGAGCTTCTCGGCGGAAAGGGGATCGGGCTCGTCGAGATGACGCAGCTCGGGATCCCGGTCCCGGCAGGGTTCACCGTGACGACCGACGCCTGCCGTGCGTACATGGCCGGCGGCGGCGACGTGCCCGAGGGGCTCGACCGGGAGGTCGACGAGCACATCGCGGCGCTCGAGAAGCGGGCCGGAAAGCGCTTCGGCGATCCTGAGGACCCGCTGCTCGTCTCGGTGCGCTCGGGCGCGGCGGTCTCGATGCCGGGGATGATGGACACGATCCTGAACCTCGGCCTGAACGACGTCGCGGTCGCCGGGCTCGCGACGTCGACCGGCAACGCGCGCTTCGCGTTCGACTCGTACCGCCGCCTCGTGCAGATGTACGGCGAGGTCGTCGCGGGGGTGGACGGGCACCGCTTCGAGCAGGCGCTCACCGACCTCAAGGCCGCTCGCGGCGTCACCCAGGACGTCGAGCTCTCGGCCGACGATCTGCGCGAGCTCGTCGAGACGTTCGCGCAGATCTACGAGGCCGAGACGGGCACTCCGTTCCCGCAGGATCCCGCCGCGCAGCTTGGGCGCGCGTACCGCGCGGTCTTCGACTCGTGGAACGCGCCGCGCGCGCAGGTCTACCGGCAGACGTACGAGATCCCGGACGATCTCGGGACCGCGGTCAACGTCGTGCAGATGGTGTTCGGGAACCGCGGCGAGACCTCATGCACGGGCGTCTGCTTCACGCGCGACCCGTCGACGGGCGAGCGCCGGCTGTACGGCGAGTTCCTGCAGAACGCACAAGGCGAGGACGTCGTCGCCGGGATCCGCACACCGGAGCCGATCGAGCGCATGGCCGACCTCATGCCCGAGGTGTTCGAGGAGCTCGTCGAGACGATCGACCGGCTCGAGGCGCACTACCGCGAGCTGCAGGACATCGAGTTCACGGTCGAGGAGGGCAAGCTCTTCCTGCTCCAGACGCGAACGGGCAAGCGCACCGCGCGCGCGGCGCTGCGCGTGGCCGCGGAGATGGTCGAGGAGTCGCTCATCTCCCGCGACGAGGCCGTCGCCCGGATCGACCCGGCGCAGCTCGACCAGCTCCTGCACCCGATGATCGACCCGGCTGCCGAGGTCGAGGTCGTCGCGCGCGGGCTGAACGCGTCACCGGGCGCGGCGTCGGGCGCAGTCGTGCTCGACGCGGACACGGCCGAGGAGCGCGGCAAGGCCGGCGAGGACGTGATCCTCGTCCGCTGGGAGACGACGCCAGACGACATCCACGGCCTCATCCAGGCCCGCGGCGTGCTCACGGCGCACGGGGGCATGACGTCACACGCGGCGGTCGTCGCGCGCGGGATGGGCAAGCCGTGCGTCGCCGGGTGCGAGGGGCTCGCGATCGACGCGAAAGCGCGGACGGTGACGATCGGCGGGCATGAGCTGCGGGAGGGGGACGTGCTGACCATCGACGGCGGGGACGGCCGCGTGATCGTCGGCGCCGTCCCGCTCGTCCCGCCTGCGATCGACGAGAACTTCGGGACGATCCTGGGCTGGGCCGACGACTTCCGTCGCCTGCGCGTGCGCGCGAACGCCGACACGCCCCACGACGCCGCCAAGGCGCGCGAGTTCGGCGCCGAGGGCATCGGGCTCTGCCGGACCGAGCACATGTTCATGGCCGACGAGCGGCTGCCGATCGTGCGCGAGATGATCCTGGCGCGGGACGAGGAGGAGCGGCGCGCGGCCCTCGAGCGGCTGCTCCCGATGCAGCAGGCTGACTTCGAGGGCATCTTCGAGGCGATGGCGGGGCTCCCGGTCACGATTCGGCTCCTCGACCCGCCGCTGCACGAGTTCCTGCCGGCGCTCGAGGAGGCGACCTCGGACGCGATGCGTGAGCGGATCAGGCAGCTGCACGAGTCGAATCCGATGCTCGGCACGCGCGGGTGCCGGCTCGGGCTCCAGTTTCCCGAGATCTACGAGATGCAGGTGCGCGCGATCGTGCGGGCGGCCAGGGCTGTTGCCGACAGAACCGGGCAGGCGCCCTTGGTCGAGATCATGCACCCGCTCGTCGCCTTCCGCGAGGAGCTCGCACGGCTCCGCGAGCTCACCGAGCGAGTCGCGGCGGAGGAACCGGATGTCGCGTACCTGTGCGGGACGATGATCGAGCTCCCACGCGCGGCGCTCCGCGCCGACGAGATCGCCGCCGAGGCAGACTTCTTCTCGTTCGGGACGAACGACTTGACCCAGACTGCTCTCGGGTTCTCGCGCGACGACGCCGAAGGCAAGTTCCTCACGTACTACCTCGAGCACGGCATCCTCGAGCGCAACCCGTTCGAGGTGCTCGACGAGGAGGGCGTCGGCGACCTCATGCGCATCGCGGTCGAGCGGGGGAGGGGCGCGAAGCCCCAGATCAAGCTCGGGATTTGTGGCGAGCACGGCGGCGAGCCGCGCTCGGTCGCGTTCTGCCACGGGCTCGGGCTCGACTACGTGTCGTGCTCGCCGTACCGCGTGCCGCTCGCGCGCCTCGCCGCGGCGCAGGCAGCGCTGGCGGAGGCGGGCGTCACCGCGGTCGCCGTCGGCGGCTGAGCCCGCGTCCTCGGCCTCGTCACCAACGCGCTCGCGCCGAATCCCCACCGAGTCCCCAACGCGCCCCGGGGGCACTCCCGTGTCCCTGAGGACACGCTATCGGCGATTCGCTCACGCGTGGGTGACGAATTCGTGCCGACTTCGACACGCCGAGTCAGGCCTGGGCGACCACGACCGCGGCTGCCGCCGGCCGAGTCAGGCCTGGGAGACCGCGACCGCGACGGCCAACGCGCCGACCGCGACGACGGACAGCGTCGCGAGCGCGGGAGTGCGCCTGAAGCTCGAGAACGCGAGCGCCGCGAGGCCGCCTCCGATCAGCCCGCCGATGTGCCCCCCGATCGAGATCCCGGGGATGAGAAAGGTGAGGACGAGGTTTATGACGACGAGACCCATCGCCTGTCCCCCGAAGACGTAGATCCGTCGCGCTTCGAGCACGAGCGCGCAGCCCATGATCCCCCAGATCGCCCCGGAAGCACCCACCGTCAGGGCGTTCGGCGACCAGACGAGCGCACCCGCGGCGCCCGCCAGGCCGGACACGAGGTAGAGGAGCGCGTACCGCCAGTGGCCGAGGTACTCCTCGAGCGCGGGCCCGATGAACCACAGGACGAGCATGTTCAGCCCGAGGTGCAACAGCCCGTAGTGCAGGAACGCGGACGTGATGAGGCGCCACCATTCGCCCTCGGCGACACCGACGACCTGCCCATCCGAGTCGACAGCCGACACGACGAGCACGCCCTTCTCGTAGATCCAGTTGCCCGTCCCGTTGAGCTGGCCGCCGGCCAGCAGCTCGAGGACGTAGATCCCGACGTTGAGCGCGATCAGCGTCATCGTCACGAAAGGCCCTGTGAGCGAGACCGACCTTCCCGCGCGGCGAGCGGCGCGCCGCGGCGCGGGAGCCTGCCCGCCCGTGCTCGCATGATCCGGGCAGCGGATGCCGACAGGCCCGAAGGTCATGCAGTCGGGACAGATGCCGCGTCCGCACTCCGTGCAGGACACGTACGTCTCCCGGTCCGGATGCCGGTAGCAGCGAAGGGGCTCGTCCACCGCGGGCTAGCGTACCGCCGTGCGAGTCGACGTCGCGTTCACACCGGACGAGTCCGGATCGGCCCCCACCGGGATCGTCATCGACGTCATCCGGGCGACCTCGACGATCTGCCAGGCACTCGCGGCCGGCTACGAGCTCGTCCTCTGCACGGCGGAGGTCGAGGACGCCAGATCGCTCCGCGACGAGCTCGGCGAGGGCGTTCTCGGCGGTGAGCGGAACGCTGTCCGCATCCCGGGGTTCGACCTCGGGAACTCGCCGCGCGAGTACGAAAAGCCGGCCGGATCGACGCTCATCCTGTCCACGACGAACGGGACCCGCGCGATCGTGACGGCCGCAGCGCGCTGCGAGCGCGTCCTCGTTGCTTCTCTTCTGAACCTCGACGCGGTCGTCCAGGAAGCTCGTGCCGCGGGAGAGGACGCGATCGTCGTCTGCGCCGGCGTCCAGGGAACGCTCGCGCTCGACGACGCCTACGTCGCCGGCCGCATCGTCGAGCTTCTCGGCTGGGAGCGCACCGACGCCTCCGAGGCCGCGGCCCGCCTCGCCGGGACCTGGAGCGGGGCGGAGGAGGCCTTCCGCGCGTCGAAGAGCGGGCGCAACCTGCTCGAGAACGCGCCGGAGCTCGAGCCGGACATTCCTTTCTGCGCAAGAGAGAGCGCGCTCGACGTCGTCCCCCGCTTCGTGGGGATGAGGAACGGCGCCGCGGAGATCGCGCGCTGATCGTCAACCGAGATCCGAAGGCGCGCGGCCCGTTCACAGCCTTCGCCGAGGTCGCGGGCGCGTATGAGCGTGGGCGGCCGACGTACCCGGAGGACGCCGTCCGCTGGCTCGCCGGGGACGAGCCCCGCGACGTCGTCGATCTCGGCGCCGGCACGGGGAAGCTGACGCGCGCGCTCGTCGCGCTCGGGCACCGCGTCACCGCGGTGGAGCCGCTGGCGGAGATGCGCGCGCAGCTCGAGGAGGCGGTCCCGGGCGTCGTGGTCGTCAGCGGCAACGCGGAGTCGATACCGCTCGAGGACGCCTCGATCGACGTCGTGACCTGCGCCCAGGCGTTCCACTGGTTCGACCACGCGGTCGCGCTGCCCGAGATCGCGCGCGTCCTGCGGCCGGGCGGTCGTCTTGCGCTCGTCTGGAACACGCGCGACGATCGTGACGCGTGGGTCGCCGAGCTCTCGGAGATCATCGGGAACGAGTCGATCGGCGCCAACGACGTCGAGGGCCCGATCCGCAGGAGCGCACTCTTCGACGCGGTGGAGAAGGCGGAGTTCCGCTTCGAGCAGGCGCTCGACCGAGAGACGCTGCTCGATCTCGTGCTCTCCCGGAGCTACTGCGCGAAGCTCCCGCAGGAGGACCGCGAGCCGATCCTGGAGGCGGTCGGGCGGCTGTACGACCAGACCGCCGAGGGCCGAGGGCGTCAGGCTCGCGTACGTCACGGAGTGCTTTCGCACGACGAGGAGAGCAGCATTCTCGTGACGTACTGGTAGTCCTCCGGATCCTCCCACTTCAAAGGAGCTTCGAAGCCTCCGAGGCGCGTAACAAAAGCGCCCACCGGGTAGAAGGACGACATGAACACCTACACGCTCAAGAACCTGAAGGACGTCGAGGACTCGGCGCCCAAGTTCGGGATGTCGGACGTGCTCGAGGCGCGGTTCGCGCGCGAGGAGCTCGGGCTCGAGGAGTCGGGAGTGAGCTACCAGCGGCTGCAGGCCGATGCCCGCCTGCCGTTCGGTCACAAGCACACGAAGCAGGAGGAGCTGTACGTCGTCACGAGCGGCAGCGGCCGGATCAAGCTCGACGACGAGATCCTCGAGCTCTCGCAGTGGGACGCGGTTCGGATCCCCGCCGGCACGATGCGCTCCGTCGAGGCGGGCTCCGAGGGCATCGAGATCCTCGCGTTCGGCGCGCCGAGCAACGGCAACGCCGACGTCGAGATGGTCCAGGGCTGGTGGTCTGACTAGCTAGGGGACGATCTTGATCGGCGTCCCGAGCGGGACCCGGTTCTTCATGAACTCGACGTCGCGGTTGTGGAGCCGCACGCACCCGTGCGAGACCGCCTGTCCCAGGAGCTCCGGCTGCGGCGTCCCGTGCAGGCCGACGATGCCGCCGCCGGGCCAGTCGCTGAGGTTCGGCGAGTACGCGCTCGTCTCGAACGCGTAGTTGCCGAGGGCGGACCAGTTCGGATCGATGCGGGGGTCGAACTTCCACGTGACGTAGAAGAGGCCGGTCGGCGTCTCCAAGCCGGGCCTGCCGACGGCGACGCGTCCCGAGCGCAGGAGCCGGCTGCCGCTCCAGAACTCGAACCGCCGAGCGCCGACGTCGATGACGATGCGCTTCTTCACGGGCGAGAGGTCGACGGCCGAGGCCGGGACCCAGCCGGTCTTTCCGTTCGGCCGGCCCGGGACGCTGAGCCGGTACCAGAGAGGCTGCTTGCTCTTCTTGGCTTTGACCACCGAGAGCGCGAGCACGTACTGCGGGCGGTAGTCCGGGCGGAACTGCCTGAGCACGCCGACGCGCCGCGCGTTCGCCCGCGGCGCCGCGAGCACGGGCGTGGCCCGCGTGAGCGTCCCCGCGCCCACGACCCCAACCTGCGGGGAGCGCGTGACATCCGCGTCTGCGCGCGGACTGAGCGCAAAAAAGGCAGCGATCGCCAGGAGAGACGTTGCCGCCGCGACCGCGATCCCCCTCCGGCCGGCTGTCGGGCCGTTCGCCATGTCGGTGTCCGACCATACCGAGTCGCCCGGAGGGACGCGGCAGAGGCTTGCCGAGCTTGCGGTCGCTACCTCGTCCTGTCGCCCGTTCCGCCGAGCCTTCGCGACCCGGCGTTCCCGGATCCCGCGACGCTGCACGCATTCCGGCCCGGTGCTGCGGCGCCCGCGGTCGTCGCAACGGATCCGCCGAATCCGCCGACGCTGTACTTCACGCTCGGCACCGAGTTCAACCTCGAGTCGGGCGACCTCTGCGGGACGAGCTCGCTGCCCTCCCGGGCCCGGAGCACGCCGCCGCGCTCGTCGAACGCCTCGCGGCCGAGCGGAGGCCGATTACTGCTTGACAGGAGAACACGTGTTCGTATAGAACATGTGTTCGGATGATTGCCTGTCTCCTCATTCCCGGGTTCGAGCTCAAGGCGGCGCTTCGGCTGCAGCCGCGGCTCGCGCTCGAGCCTGCGGCGCTCGCTCCGGGGGCGGGGGAGGAGCCGCTGCTCGGGCCCGTGACCGCTGCCGCGGCGGCGGCCGGGATCAAGCCGGGGATGCGCCTGGGAGAGGCGCTTGCGACGTGCCCGTCGCTCGCGCTCGTCGAGCGGGACCCGGCCGCGGTCGAGCGCGAGTGGGAGGAAGCCCTCCGGCGCCTCGAGGACGCGGGCTTCGCGGTCGACCCGGTCGAGCACGGCGCCGTCGTCTTCGAGACGCGCGGGGTCGAGCGGCTCTACGGCGGCGTGCAGCCGGCGCTCGAGCGCGCGCTTGCGGCCATCGGCGCCGCGTGGGACCCGCGCATCGGCGCTGCCGGCCGGCGCTTCACCGCCCTCGCGGCGGCGAGCGTCGCGCGGCCCGGCCAGATCCTCCTCGTCGGCGACAAGGAGGAGACGTCGTTCCTCGAGCCGCTGCCGCTCTCGTTGCTCCCGCTCTCCGCCGACCGCTACGCCGAGCTCGAAGGGCTGGCCTGCGTCGGATCGGGGAGCTCGCACGACTTCCGCGGGGCGCCGTGGCGGAGAGGCTGGGGGCGGACGGTCGCCAGGCATGGCACCTGGCACAAGGCGGCCGCAAGGCAAAGGTGCGCGGCCGGAGGCCGCCGGCGGAGCTCGTCGAGGTGCTCGTCTTCCCGGAGGCGGTCGGGAACGAGCTCACCCTGCGGCGGGCGCTCGGCTCCCTCCTCGAGCGCCTGCTCGCGCGACCAGAACGGGCCGGGCGGCCCTTCCGCAAGCTCGCGGTGGCCGCCCGGCACGTCGACGGCGGCTCGTGGCGCCGCGCCGTCACGCTGCGCGACGCGACCGCGGAGCCGGGACGCCTGCGCACGGCGCTCGGGTCGAAGCTCTCGGAGCTCTCGGCGCCGATCGTCGAGCTCCGCGTCGAGGCGGTCGAGCTCGCGGAGCACACGGGACAGCAGCTCGCGCTCGTCGAGCCCGAGGGCAGGAAAACGGCGAGGAGAACGACAACCGTCTGCGGGAAGGGTTGCGGCAGGTGCGCGCGAGCACGGGTACAGGATCGGTATGCGCCGTGGTGGAGGTGGCGCCGTGGTCGCGGATACCGGAAGCGCGAGCACTGGTCGTACCGCGGGACGCCTGAACGCGCCGCGGCCGGCGCTCGTCGAGACGGGCTTCGACGGGACGCCGCGTGTTGTGAATCGACAGGGCGTCGCGGTCGTGCGTGAGGAGTGGCGCGTCGTCGACCGCTGGTGGACGGAGGAGCCGGTCGACCGCCGCTACTTCGAGGTCGTCCTCGAGAGCGGTCAGAACGTCTGCGTCTACCGAGACCGGGAGGAGGCGTGCTGGTTCACCCAGAAGGCCTAGCGCGCCGAGCGAGGCGCCTGGCGAAGCGGGCGGTTGCGTAGACCGCGCCGAGCCCCGCGCCCGTGGCAAGCGCGAGCAGGTTCGTCGTCGTGCACGTCCGGCAGACGTTGCAGCAGACAGCCGCCATCGGCGCGTTGTCGCCGTACCTCGTCGCAGCCTGGGACACGCGGACCTGCCAGAGCTCCTTCTTCATGCTCGCACTGTAACCCGCATTCACTCGACGTCGAAGACGTCGTGACGCTCGAAGAACGCACGCTCGGGCTCGATGCCCTGCTCCTGCAGGGCGAGGAGCTCGCGGCGGTACTCGACGAAGCCGCCGGGAGTGTGGAAGTTCAGCGCCTTTGCCGGCTCGTCGCTCACGTTCCGGAAGAAATGGACGACGCCGGGCGGGGCGAGAGCGTACGTCCCGGGACCGCCCCGGACGACCTCGTCGCCGAGGTGGATCTCGAGCTCGCCCGCGAGGACGTAGAACGAGTCGCTGTGGCCCTTGTGGAAGTGGGGACCGACGCCGCCTCCCGGCCTGACCTCGAACTCGAGCAACGAGAGCTCCGGCCGCTCGGCCTTGACGAGGCTCGTCCCGACGAGGTCGCCCTCGCCGGCCATCCACACGACCGCGTCGGACGCGGGCAGGCCGCCGTCGTCCGGCGGGTCGAACGTGTCCCCGTCGGCGGCGTCGAACTGTCGCCCTTCGCGACGGGCGCGGCTGAGCTCCGCGAACGCGCGCCCCGGCGTGTGCAGGTTGAGATGACGCACGCCTCTCTCACCGACATCGAACCCGTGGACGACTCCAGGCGGCGCGAGCGCGAACGCGCCCGCGGGCAGGGTCCGCGACTCGCCGGCGACGTGGAACAGGAGCTCGCCCTCGAGGACGTAGAACGCGTCCGCGTGCTCGCGATGGACGTGCAGCGGCGCGACCCGCTGGTCGGGCGCGTACTTGGACTCCGAGAGCAGGAGCTCGTCGCGGGCGGCCTTGACCCGGCTCGATCTGGTCTCGCTCTCGGCGGCGACCTCGCCCTCGCCGGGCGCCAGTGCGATCGGATCGCCCACTCAGCCGATCGCCTGCTCGACGAGGCGCTCCCACTCGGCCGACTGCGCCTCGGGGACGAGCACCCACTCGCGCATGACCCGCCCCATGCCCGGGTCGAACGCCTCGGCGCCCGGGATCGCGAGCGCCGCTTCGCGCTGCGCCTCGTCGGTGAGCTTGACCGTGAGCCCGCCGTCCTTCCAGCTCCCGGCGACGACCTTGCCGTTCTCCCGCTTCAGGCACGGCATCCCGAACATCTTCGACTCGTGCACGGGATGGCGTGCGGTGACGTTCGAGACGAGCTCTTCCCAGGTCATGCGCTACTCCGAGAGACGCACCAGGACCGCGGACGAAGGGTCGGCGCCGCCGTCGGCGGGCGGGTCGTGCTGGTCGAAGTCCGGGTTCCGCCCGCGCAGGTACTCGCCGAAGCCGGTCGCCGGCATGTGGAGGTTGTAGAAGAGCGCACTCTCGGCACCGTCGTTGTCGAAGCCGTGCACGACGTTCGGCGGGAAGACGACGAGCGTTCCCGCCGGGCCGCGGACCGGCTCGCGCATGGAGAACGTGAGCTCTCCCTCGAGGACGAAGAACGCGTCGGAGTGCTGGTGGTGGACGTGCGGCTGCGCGCCACGCTCGCCCGGGCCGTAGAAGAACTCCGTCACCGTGAGCTCGTCGGCGTCGACGAGCAACGTCGCGCGGCGGGTCTCGGTCCGGTTGCCGATCGCTTCGCCGTCGTCTCCGCCGATACGCCGGATCACGACGAGAGCGGGATCGCCAATGGAGTACTCGGGGACGGGGTGCTGGTCGAAGGTCGCCCGGACTTCCCGCAGCTCCTCCTCGCTCGTGGCGGCCTGGAGGCCGCGGACGAATGCGCCGAAGCCGCAGCTCGGCGTGTGGATGTCGAGGAAGCGGGCGGACGCGTCGCCGGTGACGGAGAACGTGTGCACGACGTCCGGCGGGACGAACACCCAGGTTCCCGCGTTTGCGACGAGCTCGCGGTCCTCGAGCCGGAGTGTCAACTCGCCCTCGAGCACGAAGAAGCACTCCGCGTGCCGCGCATGGACGTGGAGCGGCGGCGCGACGCCGCCCGGCTCCGAGCGGACCTCGACCGCGCCGAAGTGCTCGTGGTCGGCGAGCAGCGTGACTCCGAGCGCGCCTTCTCCGCTTCCCGCTCCGGCGCCGGCAGAGCCGGCACCTCCGCTCCCTGGCGGCTCCGTCGAGCCTACGCCGCTGATCCGCTCGCCGAGCTGCATCGGCTCCATGGAGACCGAGACTAGCCGTGGCCGGTTACGTCGAGCTGCACTGCCACAGCGCGTACTCGTTCCTCGACGGCGCGTCGCAGCCGGAGGAGCTCGCCGCGCGGGCGGCGGAGCTCGGGTACGAGGCGCTCGCGCTCACCGACCACGACGGGGTCTACGGCTCGCTCGAGTTCGCGAACGCGGCGAAGTTCTTCGGCGTGCGGCCGATCACCGGAGCGGAGGTCACTCTGGACAGCGGCGCCCACGTGACCTTGCTCGTGGAGTCGAGACAGGGCTACGCGAACATCTGCCGGCTCTTGACGGAGGCCCATGGGGGAACACGCCCGACTCCGTAGGGGCGAGATCATCTCGCCCCTACAGCCATCGGTTTCCTTGGAAACGGTGGCGCAGCTCTCAGAGGGCCTCGTCTGCCTCTCCGGCTGCGCGCGCAGCGGGCTCGGCGTGCGAGACCCGAACGGCACGGCGCGACTGGCGGCGGCGTTCGGCCGGGACCGCTTCCTCGTCGAGCTGCAGCGCCCGTTCGAGCGCGGCGACGCGCGCCGGAACGCCGCGCTGCGAGACCTCGCGAAGCACCTCGGCGTCGAGACGGTCGCCACGGGAGACGTCCATGCGCACCACCCGCGGCGCACGCTCCTCCAGGATGTCCTCGTCGCGATCCGCTGCCGCACCTCGCTCGAGGGCTGCGAGCCCGAGCGGCGCGGGAACCGCGAGAGCTACCTGCGCTCCCCGCAGGAGATGCTCGAGCTCTTTCCGCTCGACCGCGACGCCGCCGAGAGGAGTGGAGAGCTGGCGGCGCGGCTCGAGTTCGACCTCACGGAGGAGCTCGGCTATCGCTACCCCGACTTCTCCGATCGCGACCAGCCGGCGATCTTCCAGCTGGCGGAGATCTGCCGGAACGCAATCGACGTGCGGTACGCGTCCGTAGGGGCGAGATATATCTCGCCCCTACAGCAACAGGCTCGCGCCCGTTTCGAGGACGAGCTCGCGCTGATCGACGAGCTCGGCCTCGCGGGGTTCTTCCTCCTCCACCACGAGGTGCTCGAGCTGGCACGCGAGTGCGCGCGCGAGGTGCGCGGGACGGGCACTCCGCGGAGCTTCCTGCCGCCCGGGCGCGGCCGCGGCTCCTCGGTGGGCTCGATCGTCTGCTATCTGACCGGGCTCTCGCACGTCGACCCCGTCTCGAACGAGCTCTCGCTCGGACGCTTCCTCAACCGTGAGCTCGCCTCGGTCCCGGACATCGACCTCGACTTCCCGCGCGACATCCGCGAGAAGCTCATCGTCCGCGTCACCGAGCGCTACGGGCGCGAGCACGCCGCGCTCGTCGCCAGCTTCGCGACGTACCGCTCGCGCGGCGCGATCCGCGACGTCGGCAAGGCGCTCGGGCTCCCGTTTGCCGAGCTCGAGCGGCTCGCGCGGGTCTCCGACGGCTGGAACGCGAAGCGGGTGGGGGAGGAGGTCGCGCAGCTCCCCGGCAAGCACGACTCGAAGCGCTGGCGCGCATTCGCGTGGCTCACGGGCGAGATCGCCGGGCTCCCGCGCCACGTCTCGCAGCACCCGGGCGGGATGGTCGTCTCGACGCGCCCGCTGATCGAGCTCGTGCCCGTGCAGCCGGCGGCGATGGCCGGGCGCCAGCTCTGCCAGTGGGACAAGGACTCGTGCTCCGACGCGGGCTTCCTCAAGATCGACCTGCTCGGGCTCGGGATGCTCTCCGCGGTCGAGGACTGCGTCGACCACGTCGCGCGTATCCGCGGTGACGTCATCGACCTCTCTCGCATTCCTTTCGACGATCCCGAGGTCTTCGCGGAGATCCAGCGCGCCGACACCGTGGGCGCGTTCCAGATCGAGAGCCGTGCGCAGATGCAGAGCCTCCTGCGCACGAAGCCTGCGAACCTCGACGACCTCACCGTCCAGGTCGCGCTCGTCCGGCCGGGGCCGATCCAGGGCAAGGCGGTGCACCCGTACATCGACGCGCGCCAGCGGCTCCGGGAGGACCCGGAGTACGTCTGGCCGGTCGACCACGAGCTCCTGCGCGAGCCGCTCCGCTCGACCTTCGGCGTCGTCGTCTTCCAGGACCAGGTACTCGAGGTTGCGATCGCGCTCGCCGGGTTCACGGTCGGGGAGGCCGAGGGCCTGCGCCGCGCGATGAGCCGCAAGCGGAGCCACGACGCGCTCGAGGCGTATCGCGGGCGGTTCGTCGAGGGGGCGGCCTCGAAGGGCGTCGATGCGGAGACGGCCGACACCGTCTTCGACAAGCTCGTCGGCTTCTCGGGCTTCGGGTTCCCGAAGGCGCACGCGGCCGCGTTCGGGCTCCTCGCGTACCAGTCGCAATGGCTTCGGCGGCACCATCCGGCCGAGTTCCTGTGCGCGCTCCTGAACGAGCAGCCGATGGGCTTCTATCCGCCGGCGACCCTCGTCAGGGACGCGCAGCGGCGCGGGGTGGAGGTGCTTTCACCGGACGTCAACCTGAGCGCCGGGCGGTGCACGATCGAGGCCGGCTCGCTCGTCCGCATCGGCATCTCGTACATCTCGGCGGTGGGGACGGACGAGGCGGAGGCGCTCGTCGCCGAGCGCGAGGCCGAGGAACGTAGTTGCCGGCAGAACGATGTCTGCCATCGCGGCGGTCTCGGTCATGAACTGCTCGTGCACGCACGTGAACAGATCCGGCCGCGACATGCCCTGCCGCACCAAGTTGGTGTTGGGGCAGACCATCATCGGATTGGTGTTCTGCACGATCAACGCCATCACCGGCGGGCCATCGCCCAGATCGCGCTTGTCGCCGGTCAGCACCGCGCCGAAGCGCGACTGATCCAGTTCGCGCACGTTGCGATCCATCAGCTCCTTGCCGACGATCATCGAATTGTCGATGTGATAGAGCGAGCGATTAGAATAGAGCGCCCCGCCGCCTTTGTGCGCCCAGGCGCCCGTGATCGTCGGCAGGCACGTGACCGCGTGCAGCGACACCGCGCCGTTGCGGGCGCGCGCGAAACCGAAGCCGACGCGGATGTAGGCGCGCTTGGTCCGGCCATAGAGCCGCGCGAACTCGCGGATGGTTTCGGCCGGCACGCCGGTCACGCCTTCCGCCCATTCCGGCGTCCGGTCCCGCACATGCGCCTCGAGCGCGGCGGGATCGTCGGCATGGCGCGCCATGTAGTCGCGATCGGCGTACCCTTCCGCGAACAGCACGTGCATCATGCCGAGCACCAAGGCGGCGTCGGTGCCTGGCCGCAGCATGATGTGCTGGTCCGCGACCTCGGCCGTCGGATTGCGATAGGGATCGACCGAGATGAACTTGGCGCCGCGCTCCTTGCGGGCGCGCGCCACGTGAGTCATGACGTTGACCTGGGTCGAGACCGGATTGGTGCCCCAGGCGATGATGAGGTCGCTGTCCGCGATCTCGCGCGCATCGACGCCGCGCATCACGCCAACGCCCGCCATCCAACCGGAATCGGACAACGCCACGCAGATCGTGCTTTTCTGCTGCGAATACTTCTTCTCGTGCCGCAGACGATGGATGCCGTCGCGCTGCACCAGCCCCATGGTGCCGGCGTAGTAGTACGGCCAGACCGATTCCGCGCCCCATTGCTGCTCGGCCTTGATGAAGCGCTCCGCCGTTTCGTCGAGCGCCTGTTCCCAGGAGATCGGCGTAAAGGCAGCCAAGCCGACGCCCTTGTCGCCGACCCGCTTCATCGGCTGGGCCAGGCGGTCGGGATGATGCTGCCGCTCGGCATAGCGCGCGACCTTGGCGCAGATCACGCCGGCGGTGTAGGGATTGGCCTTCGCGCCATGCACCCGGCCGATGCGCGTCGGGCTCAGCCGTTCCACCTCCAGCGCACAGGTCGACGGGCAGTCGTGCGGACAGGCGCTGTGCACGATCTCGGGTTTGGCGTTGATGGCGGCGTCCAGTGGCATGAAATATGTCGGTGCCGCACTTGGCGGCGCGCTCCAAAATACCTAGAGTGCCGCGACTTTACCCGCCGCAGGCTCGCAATGCCAGTGGCCGCGACGGCTCATTCAGGGATGTATCGTGACAAGTTTGGCGGCCGCGGGCCAGCTTCAGTTCAAGCCCAAATTGGGTGTGTTCTACATCATGGCAGCTATTGCCGTCCTCGGCAGCACCGATGCCATCGTCAAATGGTCGACCACCAACATCGATCCGATCCAGATCGGTTTTTCGCGCTTTGCGGTATCGCTGATCATGGTGCTGTGGCTGGTCGGCCGCTCGCAGCCTGGCTTCGCGGCCTTGCGCACCAAGCGGCCGCTGGAACATGCGGCCCGCGCCTTCTGCGCGGCGGTCGAGCTGACGGCCTTCTATTTCGCGATCAGCCTCATCCCCCTGCCGACGGCGATGAGCATCGTCGCGACCTCTCCCATCTTCGGCACGCTGCTGGGCGTGGTGTTCCTGCGCGAGCGGCTACGGCTCGGCGGATGGATCGCGGTCTTCACGGGCTTCGCCGGGATGCTGCTGGTCGTGCAGCCCGAAGAAGGCGTCGATAGCTTCTATGGCACGATCGCCGTCCTGACCTCGGTGTTTCTCTGGTGCTTCGCGCAGCTGTTCGCGCGGCGCCTCAGCACGACCGAGAGCAACCTTTCCATCCTGTTCTACTACGCCATCGGCGGGGTGATCATCCTCGGCCTCGCCACCCCGTTCGTCTGGGTCAATCCAACGCCGCTCGAATGGGCCGGGATACTCGCGGTCGGGGTCTTCGGTTGCGTCGGGCAATACTTCCTGATCCTGGCCCTGCGCTATGCGCCGATGTCCCTGCTGGCGCCGTTCGAATACAGCGCGCTGGTGTGGGCCAGCCTGTATGGCTGGATCTTCTGGGGCGACCTGCTGGGGCCGGTCGCCGTCCTCGGCGTCGTCATCATTGTCGCGGCCTGCCTCTACATCACGCGCACCATGGAGCATTGATTGGCCAATGCTTCGGTGGATCGGGCCGAGATCGACTGCGTCGTCATCGGCGCCGGCGTCATCGGCCTCGCCTGTGCGCGCCGGATCGCGCAAAGCGGCCGCGAAGTCCTGATCCTGGAATCCGAAGGCGACATCGGTTCGGGGATATCCGCGCGCAACAGCGAAGTCATCCATGCCGGCATCTATTATCCGAACGGCAGCCTGAAAGCGCGCCTGTGCGTCGCGGGCCGCGAGCAGCTTTACGGCTATTGCGCCGCGCACAACGTGACAGCGCGCAAAGTCGGAAAACTGGTGGTCGCGACCGCCGCCGAACAGATCCTGGCCCTGCACAAGCTGATGGAGCAGGCACGCGCCAACAGCGTCGACGATCTGTCGGTCCTGAACGCGGACGAGCGCGGCGGCTGGAACCCGAACTCTCCTGCGTCGCCGCCTTCCATTCGCCTTCGACCGGCATCGTCGACACCCATGGATTGATGCTGAGCCTGCTGGGCGACGCCGAAGCACACGGCGCCGCCCTTGCCCGCCATGCACCGGTGGCGCGCGGATGGATCGAAGACGACGGGCGCGTGACGCTGGCCGCCGGCGGCGCCGAGCCGATGCAGCTGACGGCGCGCCTGCTGATCAATGCGGCCGGCCTGGGCGCACAGGCGATCGCGCGAAACCTTGAAGGCTACCCGGCGGATCGCGATCCCTCCGCTCCACTATGCCAAAGGTAATTACTTCAGCCTGAGCGGACGCTCGCCGTTCTCGCGCCTGATCTATCCCATGCCGGAAGCTGCCGGCCTCGGCGTGCACCTGACGTGGACCTGGCGGGCCAGGCGCGCTTCGGCCCGGACGTTGAATGGCTGGACAAGCCCGACTACGATGTCGATCCGCGCCGCGGCGACGCGTTCTACGCCGCCATCCGCACCTATTGGCCGGGCCTGCGCGATGGCGCGCTGCAGCCGGCCTATGCCGGCATCCGCCCGAAGATCCAGGCGCCCGGCGCCCCGGCCGCCGATTTCCGCATCGATGGGCCGGCGCTGCATGGCCTGCCGGGCCAGGTCCACCTCTATGGCATCGAGTCTCCCGGTCTCACCTCCTGCCTCGCGATCGCCGACGAGGTCGCGGGCCAACTCGGCGTTGAGTAAAACCGGCGCGGAACGGCCGTAGCTTGTAATCATTCAAATCAGCGCGCGCGATGACGCAGCGCAGCAACTCGCGCCCCCAACGCTTTTGAGTATCGACGGAATATACGACGTGCAGCGCAGCAATCCGCGGCCGAGCACACCCTTGTTTGAGAAACGACGCCTTCGGCGCTACTCTGATCTGTCTGAATATCAGCAGGAGAGCATGCGTACCTAGACCAATCCAAAAACGAGGGGGGACTATCATGGAACACGAAGCCGGAACTGGCGGCGTCGAATACGAACGCGTAGGCGCCGAATATTTCGCGAAGCGCACGCTGCGCAAGTATGCAGGCGTGTTTTCCTTGTGGGCACTTGGCGTGGGAGCCGTTATTTCGGGCCACTATTCCGGTTGGAACCTCGGCCTCGGCGTCGGTGGATTTGGCGGCTTCCTGATCGCGGCCATCGTCATCGGCATCATGTATGTGTGCCTCTGCTACTGCCTGGCGGAGATGTCGCCGGCGTTGCCGCACACCGGCGCCGCCTACTCCTTCGCCCGCAGCGCGATGGGGCCGTGGGGCGGCTTCTCACCGGGGTCGCGGAGAACATCGAGTACGTCATCACGCCGGCGGTGATCGTGTTCTTCATCGGCGCCTACATGGCGGGATCTTCGACGACCGGCCGAGAATCCCAGGGTCTGGTGGATCGTCGGCTATGTGATCTTCCTTGGCCTCAACCTGCTGGGCGTCGAACTCAGTCTTCAAGGTCTGCGTGATCGTCACGCTGCTGGCCCTGGCGGTGCTCGCGATCTTCTGGGTCAGCGCGATCCCGCACTTCGACTTCAATCGCTGGGCGCTCAACATCGGGGTCGACCCGCGACGGGACGACAGTCGAACTGCCGGAGGGCGGCGGACCGTTCATGCCGTTCGGCTGGCGGGCGTGCTTGCCGCGATGCCGTTCGCGGTGTGGCTGTTCCTCGCCATCGAGCAATTGCCGCTGGCGGCGGAGGAGATCGCACGATCCCAAGCAGGACATGCCGAAAGGCCTGATGCTCGGCATACTGACACTGGTGATTTCCGCGACGCTGATCACTTTCCTCAACTCCGGCATCGGCGTGCCGAACGCCGGGTCATCGCACGGCGCCTTCTACCTCGGCACGTCCGGAGAGCCGCTGCTCGACGGATTCCGGGTCACCTATCGGCCGGGCATTGGCCGAATCTCCTGGCGATCTGCGCCCTGGTCGGCCTGATCGCCAGTTTCCACACCATCATCTATGCGATGGGCCGGCAGGTCTATTCGCTCTCGCGGGCCGGCTACTTCCCGCGCGGTCTGTCGATCACCCACGGCACGCACCAGGTTCCGCACTACGCGCTGCTGATCGGCGCTGTCGTCGGCTTCGTGTGATGATCGTGATCTACGTTGTGCGCGAGGATAGCGGCGCGATCATCGGCGGCACCCTGCTCAACATGGCGGTGTTCGGGGCCGTGATCTCGTACTTCATGCAGGGCCTTTCCTTCGTGGTCCTGCGCCAGAAACTGCCGCACATCCCCCGGCCCTATGTCAGCCCGCTGGGCAATGCCGGCGGCTACATCGTGATGATCATCGCGGCCGTGACCCTGGTCATGCAGCTGCAGGACCCGGTCTACCGCAACGGCGTCTATTTCGCGGCGGCCTGGTATGCGATCTGCGTCATCTATTTCGCGGCTGATCGGCCGGCACAAGCTGGTCTACTCGCCGGAAGAAGAGTTCGCGACCAAGGAACGGCAGAAGGCGGTCATGACCAAGGCCAGCGCCTGATCCGAGCGAATAGGACTATTGCCTCTGCGGCGGCGCCTCGAGCGCCGCCGTTTTCTTGACCGATTTTGGAAAATCATCCGGCAAACGGGCTGCTCGGGATGGCTTTACAACCAAAAGCCGCCTGCCCATACTCCCGCCACGCGACGTCCGGAGGCACGGACGGTCGCGGTCGGATCGCAGACCGCGCGACGAAGGGGGTTCGGGCCGCTCGGCGCGACACACAGCTTCAACGGCACTAGAACTTGGCAGGTCAGCCAAACAGCCGGCCATGATCGAATAATCGGTCCTGGCGTCGTTCGACTGCGAGACAGAAAACAGGGGAGCTTACATGGCAGACCAACAGCATCATGAGGCTGACGTTAAGCAGCTTCATTCCATGGGATACGCGCAAGAGCTGTCCCGGCGCATGGGCCTATTCCAGAATTTCGCGATTTCGTTCTCGATCATCTGCATCCTGGCGGGCGGCATCACGGCCTTTCCGCTGTCCTTGAGCGCGGCGGGCGGTGCATCGCTGGGCATCGGCTGGCCGGTAGCGTCGATCTTTGCGCTGCTGGTGGCGGCCGCGCTCGGCCAGATCGCTTCGGCCTATCCAACGGCCGGCGGCATCTATCACTGGGCGTCGATCCTCGGCAACAGAGGCTTCGGCTGGTCGGCGGCGTGGCTCAACCTGCTGGGCCTGATGTTCGTCGTATCGTCGGTGAACTTTGGCCTCTACCTGCTGGTCAAGGATCTCATGATGCCGGGCGTCTTCGGCATGGACACCGCCGGCTGGGGTTGGTGGACGCAAACCATCTTCATCGCCGCTGTCACCGTCAGTCCAGGCCATCATCAATCACCGCGGCATCAAGATGACGACGCTGCTGACCGACTTCAGCGGATACCTCATCTTCGTCGTGACCATCGTCCTGATCGTGGCCCTGATCGCCTTTGCCCCGGTCGCGATGGATTTCGCCCGCTTGTTCACCTTCACCGACTTCACCGGTCCTGCCGGTGGCGACGTCTGGGCGGTGCCCGCGGCTGACCGGTGGCTGGGCGCGATCTTCCCGGCGGCGATCGCTGCCTTGGTCCTGGGATGGCTGCAGGGCGTCTATACCATCACCGGCTTCGATGCGTCCGGCCATACGTCGGAAGAAACCCGCAACGCCGCCCGCGAAGTTCCGAAGGGCATGATCCATTCGGTCTTCTGGTCCGGCGTGTTCGGATACATCATGGTCTGCGCGTTCGTGCTGGCCTTGCCGACCGTGGAGGAAGGTGCGGCTCAGGGGTGGTTGTCGTTCCCCTGGATGATGGAACAGTCGTTGATGCCAGCCTCCTGAAGAACTTTCTCATTGTCGGCATCGTGGTAGCCAACTTCCTGTGCGCGCTGGCCGGTCTTACCTCCTGCTCGCGCATGCTGTTCGCGTTCTCCCGCGATGGGGGCGTGCCCTGGCTTCCGGGTCGCTGCGGAAGGTGAGCAAGGAATTCCGCACGCCCGCCAACGCGATCTGGGCCAGCGCCGTCCTGTCGGTCATCGCCACGCTCTATGGCGATGCCTTCGTGGTTCTGTCCACCGGCTGCGCGGTGTTCCTCTACGTTTCCTACGCCATGCCGATTGGTGCGGGGATCCTGGTGGAAGGCAAGACCTGGACCAAGAAGGGGCCGTTCGACCTTGGCGGCGCTTCGAAGCTGGTCGCCTTCCTGGCGGTCATCGGCTGCATGATCCTGGTGATCGTCGGCGTCCAGCCGCCCAACGAGAAGGTCGGCTATCTGCTGCTGCGCAGGGATCGTCGCGATGATCATCATTTGGCACGCGGTGGAGAAGAACCGCTTCCAAGGCCCGCCGCTGACCGAAGAAGCGGTCAAGGCTCGTCAGGCCGAGATCGCGCGCGAGGAAGCCGCGCTCGGCGGCGCCGGATAACAACCGGTTCCGTGTTACCCAATTCCTGGGGCCGCTCTTCGGAGCGGCCCTTTTCTTTCGCCCTTTTGCGGCTTGACGGCCCTATTGCGCCGACACAGACTTGCCCCCTGTTTCGCCGCTGTCGGGAGAGATCGCGACCCTCAAAGGGATCGCGGCGCCGAAGGAGCAACCGCCCCCGGAACCTCTCAGGCAAAAGGACCGATCGCGGCTGAATACTCTGGAAAGCAGGCCCAGCGGCAGGTCGCCGCAGTGCCTCACCGAAGGAGTAAACCGGCTTTGCCACGCGCCGGAGGCCGGTGAATCTCTCAGGTCCAATGACAGAGGGGGGACCGCCTGGGCCGCTTGCGGTGGCGTGGGCGGGCCACGTGTCACCGGGGGTAGCCTGATGGCCGAAACAGAAGATCATCGCGCGTGGCATCCGCCGACGGTGGCGGAGACGTTGCGCGCGCCCGCTTCGCCCTTTGCGCTCGATGCCGAGCGCCGCGCCGCGCTCAGCCTGGTGTTGATGAATGGCTTCGCCCTCGGCGACCTTGCCCGCCTGCTCGACGTCTTCACCTCCGCCAATGAGCTGGCGCAGCGCCGCGCCTTCGCTGGGAGATCGTCGCGATCTCCGGCCGCTCGATCGCCAGCTCGGCCGGCATTCCGGTCGCGGCCCATGGCGACGTGACGGAGTTGCGCCCGCTCCCCACCGTGATCGTGCTCAGCGATGCCGATGCCTCGGCCGACGATTGCGCCGGCCTCGCCGCCTGGCTCAGCGCCCACCCGGCCTCGATCCAGCGCCTGGGCGGCATCGGCGGCGGCTGTTCGGTCCTGGGCCGCATCTCCGCCATGCCGAAGGAGCGCGCCCGTGGCGCGGCCCAACGCAAGGAGCTGTTCTGGCGCAAGGACGATTTCTTCGGCTGCCGCGGCGGCTGCGCGACCTCGGACTTCGCGCTCGCCAATGTCGAGGCGCTGCTGGGCTCCGCCGTCGCCCAGCAGGTGATGATGCGCCTGGCACGCCAGCGCGTGCGCAAGAAGATCGAGCCGGCCGCCGACCAGCAGCAATCGATCGAGACCCAGGTCGCGCCGCCGATCAAGCGCGCGGTCGCGCTGATGCGCAACACCGTGTCCGACCCGGTTCCGCTGCCGAAGATCGCCGCGGAGGCCGGCATCCATCTGCGGCATCTGGAGCGGCTGTTCCATCGCCACCTCGGCGTCAGCCCGCGCGGCTACTATCAGCGCCTGCGCCTGGCGCGTGCCCGCGACCTGGTCCAGGGCACCATGCTTGGCCTTGCGCGGGTGGCTGAGGCGGTGGGTTTCGACTCGCTTTCGCATTTCTCGAAATGCTATATGGACGCCCACGGATCAGGCCAAGCGAGGACCGCCAGCGTCACTTCACCACCCCCGGCGACGAGCCGGGCGATGGCCTCACGGGGGATGCGCCAACCATCAAGAGCCACCCACCAAACGCCCATCCGGCGCGCGTCGCCACGCCGCCTAGAGCTCAATCACGCACCAAATCAAGACGACAAACGGGGGGTACGTCATGGCTTTGAAGCCGGAGCAGGTGAAGAGCGTCGCTCGACGCCAAGAAGATCGTCGAGGAGCGCGGCCTCACCCACGTCAAGGTCGGCGTGTTCGACGGCGACGCCATCCTGCGCGGCAAATACATGTCGAAGGCGAAGTTCTTCTCCGCGCTCGAAGGCGGCTTCGGCTTCTGCGACGTGGTGCTGGGCTGGGACAGCAACGACCAGCTGTTCGACAACGTCAAATACACCGGCTGGCACACCGCCTATCCCGACGCCTGGGTGCGCGTCGTCCCCGAGACCTGCCGCGAGATCCCGTTCGAAGACAACATGCTGTTCTTCCTGTCCGAGTTCGTGAACAAGGCAGAGGAGATCTGTCCCGCGCGGCGTCCTGCGCCGCGTGCTCGATCGGGCCGCGAAGATGGGCTATGAGGCCTATTCCGCGGCCGAGTACGAATTCTTCATGTTCGACGAGACGCCGGAGAGCGTCCGCGAGAAGGGCTATCGCAACCTGAAGCCGATGACGCCCGGCTATTTCGGCTATTCGATGATGCGCGGCTCGGTCTGGGCCGAGCTCTATCACGAAATCCTCGACACCTGCGAAAAGATGCGCATGCCGATCGAGGGCCTGCACACCGAGACCGGCCCGGGCGTTCTCGAAGCGGCCCTCGCCTTCAACAAAGCGCTGGAGAGCGCCGACCGCGCCGCCTTGTTCAAGACCTTCATGAAAGTGCTGGCGCAGCGCCGCGGCCTGATGGCGACCTTCATGGCGAAATGGTCCAACAACTGGCCGGGCCAGAGCGGCCACATCCATGTCAGCCTCAAGGGCAAGGACGGCAAGTCGGTGTTCTACGACGCCAAGAAGCCGCACACCATGAGCGACAAGCAGCGCTGGTTCGTCGGCGGCCAGCAGGCGCTGATGCCGGAGCTGCTGGGCATGGTGAGCTGCACGGTCAATTCCTATTCGCGGCTGATCCCCGGCTTCTGGGCGCCGACCAACGCGACCTGGGGCGTCGAGAACCGCACCTGCGCGCTGCGCGTCATTCCGGGCTCGGAGAAGTCGCAGCGCGTCGAGTACCGCATCGCCGCCGCCGACATGAACCCGTATCTCGCGATGGCGGTCGCGATCGGATCGGGCCTCTATGGCATCGAGAACAAGATCGAGCCGATGCCGGCCATCGTCGGCAACTCCTATGACATGAAGCACCCGGCCAAGCTCGACCTGCCGCGCACGCTGTGGGAAGCGGCGCAGCGCCTGCGCAAGTCGAAGGCGGCGGCCGACCTGTTCGGCGAGCCTTTCGTCGATCACTGGGCGTCGACCCGCGAGTGGGAAGAGCGCGAGTTCCGCAAGCACATCACCGACTGGGAACTGCAGCGCTATTTCGAGATCATCTGACGGACAGCATCATCATGGCCGCCACCCAGAAAACCATCACCCCGATCGACAACAGCGTCTATGTCGAGCGGCCTTATGCATCCCCGGCGGAGATCGCCGCGACCTTGAAGGCCGCGGCCGAGGCGCAGCGCAAGTGGAAGACCATGCCGATCGCCGAGCGCGCGAAGATCCTGGGCAAGGCGGTCGACATCTTCCTCACCCACAAGGACCAGCACGCCGAGCAGATCACGCGCCAGATGGGCCGCCCGATCGCCCAGAGCCCCGGCGAGATGCGCGGCTTCGAAGAGCGCGCGCGCTACATGATCCAGATCGCCGGCGAGGCGCTCGCCGACATCGAGGCCAAGGACAAGCCGGGCTTCGTGCGCTTCATCCGGCGCGAACCGCTGGGCGTCGTCTTCATCGTCGCGCCGTGGAACTATCCGTACCTGACCTCGGTCAACGGCGTGATCCCGGCGCTGATGGCGGGCAATGCGGTGGTGCTGAAGCACTCGGCCCAGACGCCGTTGTGCGCCGAAGGATTCCAGCAGGCGTTCGACGCCGCCGGCCTGCCCAAGGGCCTGTTCCAGCACCTGGTGCTGACCCATGACGATACCGCCAAGGTGATCGCCGCGCCGCAGGTCGCCTATTGCAACTTCACCGGCTCGGTCGCCGGCGGCCACGCCGTCCAGCAGGCCGCCCTCGGCAAGTTCATGGGCCTCGGCCTGGAGCTGGGCGGCAAGGACCCGGCCTATGTGCGCGCCGACGCCAATCTCGACCACGCGATCGAGAACCTGGTCGATGGCGCGATGTTCAATTCCGGCCAGTGCTGCTGCGCCATCGAGCGCATCTATGTGCACGAGAAGCTGTTCGACAAGTTTGTGGCCGGCTTTGTGGATCTCACAAAAAAATACCAGCTCGGCAACCCGCTCGACGCCGACACCAACCTCGGCCCCATGGTGCGCACCGCGGCCGCCGAGTTCGTGCGCGGCCAGATCGCCGACGCGGTGAAGTCGGGCGCCAAGGCGCTGATCGATCCCAAGAGCTTCGCGGCCGACAAGCCCGGCACGCCGTACCTGGCGCCCCAAGTGCTGGTGAATGTCGATCATTCCATGGGCGTGATGTCGGAGGAGAGCTTCGGCCCGGTCATCGGCATCATGAAGGTGAAGTCCGACGACGAGGCGGTCCGGCTGATGAACGACAGCAAATACGGCCTGACCTGCGCGCTCTGGACCTCGGACGCGGACGAGGCCGAAAAGATCGGCGACCGGCTCGAAACCGGAACGGTCTACATGAACCGCTGTGACTACCTCGACCCGGCCCTCGCCTGGGTCGGCGTCAAGGATTCCGGCCGCGGCGCCACCTTGAGCCGAGTCGGCTACGAGCTGCTGACCCGGCCGAAGTCGTTCCACCTGCGGAAGATCTGACGGGCGGCCCCTCACCCCTGGACAGACCTTAAAACCCCTGCAAATCTGCCGCTCGTGAGGGAACTCCATCGCAAACAGCAAGGCGGTCATTATCGGCGGCGGCGTGGTCGGCTGCGCCATTTTCCGGCGCCTGGCCATGGCCGGGCTCGAGCCCCTGCTGCTGGAGGCCGCCTCCGACATCCTGGACGGCGCCAGCAAGGGCAACAGCGCCCTGCTCCACACCGGCTTCGACGCGCCGGAGGACAGCATCGAGCTGGCCTGCATGCAGGTCGGCTACCGCGAATACATGGCGATCAGGGACCGGCTCAACCTGCCGCTGGTGGAAAGCGGCGCGCTGGTGGTGGCGTGGGACGAGGAGCAGCTCGCCAAGCTGCCCGCGATCGTCGAGAAGGCGCACCGCAACGGCGTCGCCGACGTCACGCAGATCGACCGCAACGAGCTGCGCAAGCGCGAGCCGTTCCTGAGCGCGCGCGGCCTGGGCGCGGTCCACGTTCCGGGCGAGCACATCATCGACCCCTGGTCGGCTCCCCTCGCCTACGCGCACCAAGGGCTGGCGCATAACGGGCAGATCATGCGCCGCTGCCGCGTCACCGGCGGGGAGTTCGACGGCTGGCGCTGGACGCTGCACACGACGCTGGGCGACATCTCCGCCGGGGTCGTCATCAACGCGGCCGGCAATTACGGCGACCTGGTGGAAGCGATCAACCAGCAAAGCCCCTTCACCATCACCCCGCGCAAGGGCCAGTTCGTCGTGTTCGACAAGCCGGCCGCCAAGCTGCTGCACGCCATCGTCCTGCCGGTGCCGACCGACCGCACCAAGGGCATCGTCGCGTGCCGCACCGTGTTCGGCAATCTGCTGGTCGGCCCGACCGCCGAGGACCAGCAGGACCGCGGGCGCGCCGAGGTGGATCGCGCGACCCTGGAGCATCTCATCAGCAAGGGCGTGGAGATGATCCCCGGCCTCGCGCGTCATTCGGTCAACGCGATCTATGCCGGCCTGCGGCCCGCGACCCAGTTCAAGGACTATCAGATCGCGATCAATCGCCAGCGCCGCTGGATCACCGCGGCCGGCATCCGCTCCACCGGCCTCACATCGGCGCTCGGCATCGCGCAGATGGTCGGCAAGAGCTTTTCCGAGACGTTCGGCGGCATGCGCGAGGAAGAGCCGATCTGGACGCCCGTCCCCAATCTCGCGGAGGACCGGCCGCGGCAATACCTCACCCCGGCGGGCGGCGACATCGTGTGCCACTGCGAGTGGGTGACGCGCGGCGAGATCGAGGCCGCCCTCGAAGGGCCCGTTGCCCGCCGGCGACCTGGGCGGATTGAAGCGCCGCACGCGCTGCATGATGGGGCGCTGCCAGGGCTTCTATTGCAGCGCCCAGGTCATGGCGCTGGCGCAAGGCCGGCTGCAGCCATGACGAATGCAACCGATGTCCTGATCCTGGGCGGCGGACCGGCGGGCCTTTCCTGCGCGCGGGCCCTGCGCGGGCTTGGCGTCCACAACGCGGTGCTGCTGGAGCGCGAGAGCGAGCTCGGCGGCATTCCGCGCCATTGCGGCCATCTCGGTTTCGGCCTGCGCGAGTTCGGCAGGGTCTATAGCGGCCCCGATTATGCCAAGCGCCTGGCCGATGAGGCGTCCGGCGCGGACCTCAAGCTGCGCATGACGGCCCTGAAGATCGAGCCGGGCGGGCTGGTGCGCACGACCGGTCCCAATGGCCCGGAGGATTTCCAGGCCAAGGCCGTGGTCCTGGCGTTGGGCGCGCGCGAAACGCCGCGCAGCGTGCGCCTCATCTCCGGCGGGCGGCCGTTCGGCGTGATGAATACCGGCGCGCTGCAGCAATTCGTCTATCTCCGCGGCGCCAGCCCGTTCCAGCGGCCGGTCGTGCTCGGCAGCGAGCTGGTCGCCTTTTCCACCCTGCTGACCCTGCGCCATGCCGGCATCAAGCCGCTGGCGATCATCGAGGAGAACGAGCGCATCACCGCGCGCCGGCCGGGCAAGTGGATCGCGCGGCTGGGCTTCGGTGTCCCGGTCCTCACCAACACGCGCCTGCTTCGCATCATCGGCCGCAACCGGGTGACCGGGATCGAAATCGATCGCGGCTTCGGACCGGAGCGCATGGAATGCGACGGTGTCATCCTGACCGGCCGGTTCCGCCCGGAGACCGCTTTGATCGCGCCCAGCCATGTGGAGGTCGATCCTGGCACCAGCGGCCCCGCGATCGACGCCTATTTCCGCTGCTCCGACCATCACTATTTCGCGGCCGGCAATGTGCTGCGCGGGATCGAGACCGCAGGGCAATGCTGGCGCGAAGGCAAGGCGGTCGCCGAGATGGTGATCGCCAGGCTGGAGAACCGCCTGCCGCTGCGCCAGCCCGACGCCCGCGTGACGCTGCGCGGCCCGCTCGCCTATGTCTATCCGCAGCGGATCTATCGCGACGCGCCCACCACCAATTCCTTGCTGTTCAAGGCACGCGTGACTCACGCCGTGCGCGGCCGGCTGTCGGTCTTGGTCGATGGCAGCGTCGTCTGGTCGCGCCGCATCTCGGCCCTGCCGGAGCGCCGCATCGCCTGGCAGCTCCCCTACCGCGACATGAAGACCTGCCAGCAGGTGTCGGTGGAGTTCGATGCGGCCTGAGACCTCATCTCTTCACTTTTTCTTTTTGGTTAGTTATTATTCTCGTTTATTCCGCGTTCCCATATTTCTGATCACTCATCGCCATCGACCAGGGAACCACCGGCACCAAGGCGCATCGGCTGCGTGGCGATGGCGTGTTCGAGACGCTCGCCGGCTTCGAGCATCGCCAGATCTATCCGCGGCAAGGCTGGGTCGAGCATGATCCGGAGGAACTCGCGCGCCATGTCGAGGCGGCGCTCGGTCATGCGGGCAATGCCGCCGCCATCGGCATCGCGAACCAGGGCGAGACGGTCGTTGCGTGGGATGCCGAGACCAAGCGCCCGATCCACAACGCCATCGTGTGGCAGGACGCGCGCACCGCCGACGTGACAGAACGGATGAAGGCCGACGGCGCGGAAGAGCTGACGCTCGGCATCGCCGGCCTGCCGCTCGACCCCTATTTCTCCGCGGCCAAGCTGCGCTGGCTGCTGGACAATGTTCCGGAAGCGCACGCGCTGCGCAAAGCCGGGCGCCTGCGCCTTGGCACCAGCGACGCCTTTTTCCTCGACCGCCTGGCCGGCCGGTTCGCCACCGACGTCACCACCGCCTCGCGCACCAGCCTGATCAATCTCGAAACCCTGCAATGGGACCCGCGCCTGGCCGACCTGTTCGGCGTGCCGATCGATTGCCTGCCGGAGATTTGCCCGACCGCCGGCCTGTTCGCCGAAGCGCGCGGCATTCCGGTGACCGCGAGCCTGGTGGACCAGCAGGCCGCCTTGTTCGGCCATGGCTGCCGGCGCAAGGGCGACGCCAAGATCACCTTCGGCACCGGCGCGTTTGCGCTCGCGGTGGCGGGCGGCACGGTGCCGCGCGATACCGAAAGCGGTCTGGAAGCCACCATTGCGTGGAAGATCGGCGACGCACCCTGCGCCTATGCGCTGCAGGGCGGGATCTACAACGCCGCCTCCGCCGTCAACTGGGCGCGCAGCCTCGGCCTGTTCGCGGAATACCAGGAGATCGACGAGTTCGCGGGCGAGAGTGCCATCGCGCGCGGACTCGTCTTCGTCCCGGCGCTGAGCGGACTGTCGTGCCCTTATTGGGACCGGCGCGCCGCCGGCCTGTGGCTTGGCATGGGATTGGAGACGACCAGGTCCGACATGATGCAGGCCCTGCTCGAAGGCGTGGCGCTGTTGGCGGAGAAGGTCATGGCCGCGATCGACAAGCTTTCGCCGCTCGCCCCCGTCCTCTCCGTCGACGGCGGCCTCACGCGCAATTCGCTATTTCACCCGCTTCCTGGCCGACGCGATGAACAAGCGCGTGCGCGTGCCGTCGAGCGCCGAGCTGACCGGCCTCGGCGCCGCGCAGCTTGCGATGATCGGCGCCGGCCTCGCCGATCTCGACAGCCTGCCGCCGCCTCCGCCGCCAAAGGCGGAGATCGCGCCCGCATCGCCGCTCTCTGTCGAGCTGCGCGCGCGTTTCACGGAAGCGGTGGAGCGCAGCAAGGCCTGGCGCTAGGCCGGCCCGAAGCGCGCCACCGTCCCGCCGCAAATCCGCCACCTTCGGAAGCGCATCCTCTGCCCGTCGGAGGGGTCAACATGCGCCTGATCATCGCGCTCGTTTTCCTGGTTGTCGTATTGCCGGCGACTGCCCGCGCGGAGATCGCGCCGGCAGCGCGTGACCTCGTCGCCGCTGCGCGCGCCCAGATCGGCGTCACCCTCATCTACGATCCGAGCTACCGGCAGATCGCCTATCCGATGGGCGACGTGGCGCCGGAGCGCGGCGTGTGCAGCGACGTGGTGATCCGCGCCTTCCGCGCCGTCGGCATCGACCTGCAGCAGGAACTGCATCGCGACATGAAGCGGCATTTCGCCGCTTACCCGAAGAGCTGGGGCCTCTCGGCGCCGGACTCGAACATCGATCACCGGCGCGTGCCGAACCTCGCCACCTGGTTCAAGCGACAAGGCTATGCGCTCGCGGTCAGCGACGACCCCGCCGCCTATCAACCGGGCGACGTGGTCGCCTGGGTCCTGGGCAACGGCCAGCCGCATATCGGCATCGTGTCCAACCGCCGCTCCGACGACGGCGCACGGCCGCTGGTCATCCACAATATCGGCTGGGGCGCCCGGGAAGAGGACGCGCTGTTCGAATACCGGATTACCGGGCATTTCCGGGCCTTTTAGGCCGATTTTCAGCCCCTTCCCTGCCGCCGGGAACTGGCTAGAATGCGGCCACTCCGGCCTGACGGCTAAACCCAAGGACCTCTGGAAATGACCACCGACGCCGCCGCGCTTCGCGGCAATTGGAACTACCCGACCTCGGTCAAGTTCGGCTGCGGCCGCATCAAGGAACTGGCGGATCATTGCAAGGCGCTGGGCATGAAGCGCCCGTTGCTGATCACGGATCCAGGCCTCGCCAACCTGCCGATGATCAAGGACGCGATCGCGCGCAACAATGAAGCCGGCGTGCCGACCGGCCTCTTCAGCAACGTGCAGGGCAACCCGACCGGCAAGAATGTCGAGGACGGCATCGCCGCCTACAAGGCCGGCGGCCATGACGGCGTCATCGCGTTCGGCGGCGGCTCCGCGCTCGACGCGGCCAAGGCGGTCGCGCTGATGATCGGGCAGAAGCGGCCGATCTGGGACTACGAGGATATCGGCGATTGGTGGACCCGCGTCGATCCCAACGGCATCGCCACCATCATCGCGGTGCCGACCACGTCCGGCACCGGCTCGGAAGTCGGCCGCGCCTCGGTCATCACCGACCAGGACAAGCACGTGAAGAAGATCATCTTCCATCCGAAGATGCTGCCCTCGATCGTGATCGACGATCCGGAGCTGACGGTCGGCCTGCCGGCGCACATCACGGCCGCGACCGGCATGGATGCGCTGTCGCACTGCCTCGAGGCCTATTGCGCGCCGGGCTTCCACCCGCTGGCGGACGGCATCGCGCTCGAAGGCATGCGCCTGGTCAAGGACGCGCTGCCCACGGCGGTGAAGGACGGCAAGAACCTGGTCGCCCGCTCCAACATGATGGCGGCGGCCAGCATGGGCGCCACCGCGTTCCAGAAGGGCCTCGGCGGCATGCACGCCATCAGCCATCCGCTGGGCGCGCTCTACAACACCCATCACGGCCTGACCAACGCGGTCGTGATGCCGTATGTGCTGGAATACAATCGCGCGGCGATCGACGAGAAGCTGACGCGCCTTGCCGCCTTCCTCGCCTGCCGAACCCGTCGTTCAAGTCGGTGCTGGACTGGGTCCTCGCCTTGCGCAAGGAGATCGGCATTCCGCACACGCTGAAGGAGATCGGCGTCGACGACAAGCAGGTCGACAAGGTCGCCGAGATGGCGGCCGCCGACCCCAGCGCCGGCGGCAACCCGATCCAGGTCGGCGCCAAGGAACTGCGCGTGATGTTCGTCAACGGCCTCGAAGGCAAGCTGGCGGCGTAAAGCGCGGCTACATCGTAGACACCGAAGGGCCGGCAGCAACGCCGGCCCGTTTCGTTTCAGAGCCAGTATTTGTTCGCATAGATCGCCGTTGCTGCGGCGCCGAAGGCGATGATGCCGATGCGCACGCCGCGCGGCGGCAGCACGCGGATGAGATATCCGCCGGCATAGCCGCCGCCGATCGAGCCGGCCATCAGCGCCACCATCGCCGGCCACACGACGGCGCCCTGCCAGACATAGACCCACACCGACGATGCGCTGACACCGGTGATGAGGATGTTCTTCAGCACGTTGGTGCTGCGCAGGTCCGTCAAGCCGCCGATCGCCAGGATCGCGAGGTTGATGACGCCGAGCGCCGCGCCGAAATAGCCGCCATAGATCGAAGACAGGAAGATCGGGAACGCCACGCGCGCCATGTGCAGGCCGCCATCGCCGCTGCCGGGCAGATGGCGCTGCATCCACGGACCGATCGCGAACAGCAAGGTCGCGCCGCCGATCAGGGCCGGCACCAGCAGGATCAGCAGATCGGCCGGCGTCTCCAGCATCAGGAACGCACCGATCGCCCCGCCGACGACATTGATCGCGAACAGCCAGCTCAAGGAGCGGCCCCAGCTCGGCCGCCGCCGCCAATCCGCCACCGCCGCCATGAAATTGCTGAGCGACAAGCCGACCGCGTTGGTGGCGTTGGCCGCGACCGGCGGCAGGCCCATGGCCAGCAAGGTCGGAAAGGTGATGAGCGAAGCCCCGCCCGCAATCGCCGCGGCGATCCCGCCGCCGAAACCCGCGGCGAACAGCAAGCGCGAGATCGCTGCGCGATGCCATGAAGGCGGGGCCCCGGAAGAAGGTCCATCGCGCTCAGTCTACAGCAGAGGACCCTTGATCGCACTCTAGGCGAGGAGCAGCGGAGCGCCGATCAGCCGGGCCTCTCCTGCATGGCGCGATTTAGCTTCCGGCGCTGGCCGCACCGTCGCGGCCTCGACGATGGCCGCGGCGTCGATGCGGATACTGCCGGTAGAGGTCGGGGATGGTGCCGGTCTGGCCGAAATGCTCGACGCCCAGCGCCTGCACGCGGTGGCCGTGGACGCCGCCCATCCAGGACAAGGTCGCCGGATGGCCGTCGAGCACGGTGACGATCCGCGCGTCGCGGGCCAGGGGCGCCAGCAGCGCTCGATGTGCGATGCCTCGTCGCGCCATGCTGCTGCGCGGTCTGCGCCGCCTTCCAGCCGGCATTCAAGCGGTCGGCCGAGGTGACCGCCAGCAGCCCGGCGCCGGGGAAATGGCGCAGCAATTCGCCCATCGCGGTCGCCGCTTCCGGCGCCACGGCGCCGGTGAAGGCGATCGCGAGTCCGGCGCCTTCGGCCGGCGGGCGCATCCAATAGCCGCCCTGGATGATTCCGTCGCGCAGCTCCGGCGACATCGGGCGCAGCACCTGGTCGATGGCGCGGGTGGAGAGGCGCAGATAGACCGAGCCGCCGTCGCGCTCGTGCAGCCAGGCATCGCCCTTCTCCGCCTTGGGCGCGCGCTGGATGTATTCGAGCGCCCATTCCAGGATCACGGCGAGCTCATCGACATAGGACGGCTCGAAGCTGGCGATGCCGTCCTGCGCCATGCCGATCAGCGGCGTGCCGATCGATTGATGCGCGCCGCCCTCCGGCGCCAGCGTGATGCCGGATGGCGTCGCCACCAGGATGAAGCGCGCATCCTGGTAGCAGGCATAGTTCAGGGCATCGAGGCCGCGCGCGATGAAGGGATCGTAGAGCGTGCCGATCGGCAGCAGCCGCTCGCCGAAAAGCTGTGCGCTGAGGCCCATCGCCGCCAGCATCAGGAACAGGTTGTTCTCCGCGATGCCAAGCTCGATATGCTGGCCCGTCGGTCCCTTGCCCCAGCGCTGCGCCGACATCAGCTTGCGCGCCTGGAACACGTCCTCCTGCGCCTGCATGGCGAACACGCCGCGACGGTTGACCCAGGGTCCGAGATTGGTCGAGACGGTCACGTCCGGCGACGTGGTGACGATGCGCTCCGCCAGCTTGCCGCCCGCGCGCGCGATCTCCGCCAGGATCTGTCCGAAGCCCTGCTGGGTCGACATCGCGCCCTTGATCGGCGGCAACGGCAGCGCGCCGACCTGCATCCGGTCGGCGCGCAAGCGGCGCGCGCCCTTGGCGTTGAACGGCGTCTCGGCCAGCAGCGCTTCGAACTCGGCGCTCCGCGCGGTTGAGGCCGGCGGTCTTGGACCATTCCTGGCCGTCGAGGATGTTGTTCGCCGCCTTGAAGCCCTTCATCTGCTCCGGGCGTCATCAGGCCGGCGTGGTTGTCCTTGTGGCCCGGCCAGCGGCAGGCCCATGCCCTTGATGGTGTAGCAGATGAAGCAGACCGGCTGGTCGGCTGCGCGTCGCCTCGGTGAACGCCTCCAGCAGGCTCTCCAGGCAATGGCCGCCGAGGTCGGTCATGGTCGCGGCCAGCGTCTCGTCGTCCATCGCTATCGACCAGCGCGCGCGCATCGCGCGTCGGTCACGATCCTCCGCCAACTGCGCGCGCCAGCCGGCGCGCGCCCTGGAACGTCAGCGCCGAATAGAGGCCGTTGTCGCACGCATCGATCCAGTCGAGCACCGCCTGCCCGCCGGGCTGCGCGCGCAGCGCCTGCAGCTTGCTTGCCGTACTTCAGCGTGACGACGCGCCAGCCCATGTTCTCGAACACGGTCGTGAGCTTGCCGGTCAGCGGCGCGGAGATCACGGCATCCAGGCTCTGGCGGTTGTAGTCGACCACCCACCAGGTGTTGCGCAGATCGTGCTTCCACCCTTCGATCAGCGCCTCGTAGATGTTGCCCTCGTCCAGCTCCGCATCGCCGACCAGCGCGACCATGCGCCCCTCCGGCCAGTGGCTGCCCCAGCCATGGGCGCGGATGTAGTCCTGCACCAGGCTGGCGAACGAGGTCATCGCGACGCCGAGGCCGACCGAGCCGGTGGAGAAATCCACGTCGTCGATGTCCTTGGTGCGCGACGGATAGGATTGCGCGCCGCCGAAGCCGCGAAAGTTCTTCAGCTTGTCGAGGGTCTGGTTGCCCAGCAGGTACTGGATGGCGTGAAACACCGGCGAGGCATGCGGCTTCACCGCCACGCGGTCCTGCGGCCGCAGGATCGCGAAATAGAGCGCGGTCATGATGGTGACGAGCGAGGCGGACGAGGCCTGATGCCCGCCGACCTTCAGGCCGTCGTCGTTGTCGCGCTCGTGATTGGCGTTGTGGATGATCTGGGTCGATAGCCACAGCACCTTGCGCTCGATATCGCGCAGCACATCGATCGGAAAGACCTGCGCGCCGGTCGCCGCCGGCGCGTTCGCCGCCTGCACCATATGATCCGTCCCCCGCCCCGGTTCTTGTCTAGGCCGCCTGCATCGCCTGCTCGATATCGGCCAGCAGGTCCCTCGGATCCTCGACGCCGATCGAAAGCCGGATCGTGCCTTCGGTGATGCCGAGCGCCTTGCGTTCCTCCGCCTTGATGCCGGAATGGGTGGTCGAGGCCGGATGGCAGATCAGCGATTCCGGTTCCGCCCAGGCTGACCGCGAGCTTTATGATCTGGATGCGGTTCAGGAAACGGAATGCCGCCTCGCGTCCGCCCTTGATGGTGAAGGCGAAGGTCGAGCCGGCGCTGCCGCACTGCTTGGCGAACAGCGCGGCTCTGGGCGTTCCCGGCTTCAGGAAGCCCAGATAGTTGATATCCTCGACCTGCGGATGATCGCGCAGATATTCCGCGATGGTTCGCGCGCTCTCGTTGGCGCGCTGCATCCTGAGGCTCAGGGTTTCCAGCGACCGGCTGATCAGCCAGCAGCTGTGCGGATCGAGCTGGGTGCCGAGCAGGCCGCGCAGCTTCAGCACGGTCGCCATCAGGTCGCTGCGTCCCGCCACCGCGCCGGCCACCAGGTCGCTGTGACCCGCCAGGTATTTGGTGACCGAATAGACCACCAGATCGGCGCCGTGCAGGATCGGCTTCTGATAGATCGGGCCGAGGAAGGTGTTGTCCACCACCAGCAGCGGCTTGTGCCCGCTGCGCAAGCCGTGCTGCAGGCATTGCCCGCCGACCAGCGCCGATATCGATCAGGGTGTTGGTCGGATTGGCCGGCGTCTCGATCAGCACCATGCCGAGCTGGCCGTGGCGCGCCGCCTCGTTCATGGCGGAGGTGATGCCGTCGACGCTCATGCCGTCGGTCATCGGCACCACGGTGATTCCGAGATCGGGGAAGAAACTCGAGAACAATGACGACGTGCCGCCATAGATCGGCTTGCTCATCACCATCGACATGCCCGGGCGCAGGAACGCCATCGCGGCGGTCGTGATCGCCGACATGCCGCTCGAAAAGACGCAGGCCGCATCCGCCTCTTCCAGGACGGAGATGCGATCCTCCAGCACTTCCAAGTTCGGATTGTTGAACCGGGAATAGACCAGGCCCGAGGTTTCCTCCGCATTGAGCTTCACGCGGCCGGAGGTCACGTCGAAGAAATGCGCGCCCTCCTCGGCCGTGCGGAAGGCGAAGGTCGAGCTCATGAACAAGGGCGTCTTGACCGCGCCCTCGGAGAGCTTCGGGTCGTAGCCATAGCTCATCATCAGAGTGTCGGGGTTCAGCTTGTGGGTGCCCACAAAGCGCTTGTGATAGGGCTGTTGTTTCATGGCGGCCTCCCGAGAACTCGTGCGTCATGTTCAGGTTAACCACGTTACGATGCGACCTGCGCAAAGATGCGCCTAATTCCACCCCAGAATTGACATTCTTGGAAAAATACACCAAAAATGCGCGCCGTGGCGCAAAATATTGCCAATCCTGACCTGGACGCCCTGGACCTCAAGATCCTCGCGGCGTTGCAGGAGAACTGCCGCCTCACTCTAGCAGAGTTGTCGGAGCATGTCGGCCTGTCGCAGTCGCCGTGCCTGCGGCGCTGGCGGCGTCTGGAAGAGGACGGCTACATCACCGGCTACACCGCGCAGGTCGACGCCCGCAAGCTCGGGCGCAAGATGATGGCGTTCGTCGAGATCAAGCTCGCCATCCACAGCGACGAGGCGATCGAGAAGTTCGAGCGCGCCATCGCCCAGGCGCCGCAGGTGCAGGAATGCTTCCTGATGACCGGGCAGCGCGACTATTTCCTGCGCGTGCTGGTGGACGACCTCGAGGCCTATGACGAGTTCGTCAAGACCGTCCTGCGCTCGGTCGGGAACATCAGCTCGATGGAGACCTCGTTCGCGCTGCGCGAGGTCGAGATGCACGCGCGCGTGCTCGAGCCGCATCCCTCCCGGCGCGCCAAGACATGAAGAAGCCAAGGCAACCGTCCTGACCCGCGCCATGATCGCCGCGCGCTTTCCGCAGCGGTGGAGGACGAATCCCACGCCCACAAGCTGAGGACGCGCCGCGGACTCGCCGCCGCCCTCGACCGCATCATGCTGGAGCATGACGACGGCGACCTCTGGCTGTTCGGCTATGGCTCGCTGATGTGGAAGCCGGAGCTGGATTTCGCGGAAAGCCGCCCCGCCCTGCTCAACGGCTGGCATCGGCGCTTCTGCCTGTGGCAATGGCGCTATCGCGGTTCGCGCCGCATCCCGGCCTGATGCTGGCGCTCGACCGCGGCGGCGCGTGCCGCGGCGTCGCCTACCGCATCGCGGCGCCGGGCGTGCGCGAGAAGGTGACCGCGTCTGGAAACGCGAGATGATCGGCAACGGCTACGTGCCGCGCTGGGTCAAGCTGACGACCATCCAGGGTCCCGTGCGCGGCCTGACCTTCGTCGCCAACCGGACAGCGAGCGCTATGCCGGGCGCATCACCGACGAGATCGTCGCCGACCACATCGCCCAGGCCTGCGGCGAAAACGGCACCAGCGCGGAATACCTGCTGGAAACGGTGCTGAAATGCGAAGAACTCGGCATCCACGACCGCTTCCTGTGGCGGCTGCAGGAACTGGTCGCGGAACGGATGCGCAGCACTCACGAGAAAAGGCGCTAGGATAGAGCGACCTCATTCCTTCAGGTGATCTTTGGATCTGATCCTCTACGGCAACCGCGAGTCCGGCCATTCGTACAAGGTCCGGCTCATGCTGGCGTTGACCCAGACTCCGCACGAATATCGCACGGTCGATCTCCAGTTGCCGCGCGACCAGCGGCCGGCCGAGTTCCAGGCGGTCAGCAAGTTCGGCGAGGTGCCGGTGCTGGTGGACCGCGGCCAGGCCTATGTCCAGTCCGACGCGATCCTGCTGCATCTCGCGCAGCGCACCATGAAGTTCTACGGCCGCGACGCGGTCGATCATGACCAGGTGCGCGAGTGGCTGTTCTGGGAAGCGAACCGGGTCGGCATCTCGGTCCCCAATCTGCGCTTCGCCTTGCGCTTCGTGCCGGAGACCAAGCCGGAGGTGCTGGAATGGCTGAGAGCCCGCGCGTTCGCGGACCTCGATCGCCTGAACAGCGCGTTCGCGGAGCACAAGTTCCTGCTGGGCGAGATCCCGACGGTCGCGGACATCGCCTGCTGCGGCTATCTGTTCTGGGCGGATCAGGCGGGCCTCGATCTGGCGCGCTGGCCGAACGTGCAGCGCTGGCTGGGCGACATCAGCGCCCTGCCCGGCTGGAAGCAGCCGTACGACCTGATGTCCTGAGGCTACAGGAACCGCTCGGCCCGCGCCTGATCGGCGACCAGGCACAGCTCGCGCCGGCCGAACCAGCGATATCTGTTCTGCGCGATCCAATCGTAGAGGCGATCGAGCGGATGGACCGGCAGCACCGAGAACACCGCCAGCCACGGCCAGGGCCAGCGCAGATATTGCGCCATGCTGAGGAAGCCGGTGGATTTGTGCAGGATCACCGCATTCTCCACCAGATAGAAGCTGTCGAAGGTCTGCGCCGGCAGGCGATTGCGCTTCAGGAACTCCTGGCCCAGCGGCGATTGCGCGGCCAGGAACCTGAGGCGGTCCTTGGCGTCGCGCTTCAAGGCGAACCGCACCCAGCCGTGACAGAGGTTGCAGGCGCCGTCATAGACCATGACCGGCGCCCCGTGCGCCAAGCCGGTCAGCGTGGGATCGAAGCCGACCCGGCCGCTCTCGCGCTTGCGCTTCTCGCGCGCCGCGCGCGTCGTCCGTTCAGCCACGGGCGGCCCTGGCGCGGAAGCCGCGCGGCCGCATCCGCTGCACGACCCGGAACGGATTGGGGAAGCGGCTGGTGACGGCGCTGACCTTGCCGAGGAGCTTCGGCACCTGCATCACTTCGTCGATGCGGCCGGTCGAGGAACGCCCAGCTGTCGGCGCAGCCCGCCGACTTGTCGTTCAGCCAATAGAGCACCGTGGTCGAATAGACGCCGGCCAGCAGCGCGCGCTTGGTATAGAAATTGAAGTCGGTCGCAGTTGTCGCCCGCGCCGTACCACATCGCGTCGACCGTGCGATAGAGCAGGCGCAAAGCCAGCGCCGCGTTGTGCGGCATGGCGAGGAAGCTGCAGGCCGACTTGATCGCCTCGCGATGCCGCACGTTGCGTTGCAGCCGCGCCTTGACCGCGAAGGCGATGCGGTCGCGCACGCGCATCTCCGAGACGTTGGCGCGCGCCATCGCCTCCAGCATCTCGCGGTCCTCGCTCTCGTGATGGAAGGCGAGCAATTCCGCCATGCCGCCGGGAAAGCGTTGAGCGCGCGGTCCGCCGGAATGCCGACATCCTTCGCGCCGGCATCGAACGCCTTCTGCGACCAGCCGTCGAACGCCGCATGCGAGAGCGTCGCTTCCAGCAGCGCCAGCCGATCCGCATCGCGATCGTACGTCATGGGGTCAATCCTCTTCCACGTTCTGCCCGTCGCCGAACCGGCGCAGCTCCTCGACAAACGCCAGCGCGGAGACGTCCGTCATGCGCATCGGATAGAGAATGCCATCCAGGTGGTCGCATTCATGCTGCACCACGCGGGCATGATAGCCCTTGGCCTCGCGCTCGAACATGCGGCCATGCAGGTCGAGCGCGCGGTAGCGGATATGGGTCCAGCGCGGCACCGGCCCGGCGAGGCCGGGGACCGAAAGGCAAGCCTCCACCCCCGCGACCTTCTCCTCGGACAGGGGCTCGATCTCCGGGTTGATCAGGACGGTGAGGGGGATGTCCTCCGCCGGCTCGCCGGACGCCGCCCGCCGGTCGCCCGGGACATAGAAGATCACCACTCGTTTGGAGACGTGGACCTGGGGGGCCGCCAGGCCGATCCCGCCCACATCCTCCAGGGTCTCCACCATGTCGCGCACAAGCTGTTGAATCTCCTGGGCTTTCGGGTCCGGAACCAGCTCGGCCCGGACCTTCAGGACGGGGTGCCCCATGCGCGCGATTTTCAGGATCGCCATCTCGCGATTTCTCCCTTTCCCTTTGAAATATGGGGCAAATCCGGCCCACCGGAAGCCCCGTAAGCCCTTCACAACCACACGCGCCTGTGCTACACACCGCGCCAATCAACGGGCGGCTGATCGTCGCCCGATGTTTTTTTGCGGTTTCAACCGGCCGGCGGATGATCGGCCGACGACAGAGATAGGAGCTGAGTCAACCGTGCAAGTCCTCGTCCGTGACAACAATGTCGACCAGGCCCTGCGCGCGCTGAAGAAGAAGATGCAGCGCGAGGGTATTTTCCGCGAAATGAAGATGCGCCGGAACTACGAGAAGCCCTCGGAGCGGAAGGCGCGGGAGAAGGCGGAAGCTGTGCGGCGTCACCGGAAGTTGCTGCGCAAGCGCCTGGAGCGCGAAGGCTACTAGCCTTGCGCTCTGTTCTGAAAAGTTCGTCGGGGTCGGCTTGCCGGCCCCGATTTGTTTTTGGGCCCTACCAGAGCACGATAAGGATGATCGCGCCGAGGATGATGCGGTACCAGGCGAAGACGTTGAAGGTGTGGCTCGCGACATAGCGCAGCAGCCAGCGGATGCAGATCAGCGCCGAGATGAACGACACGATCAGCCCGACCGCGAGGATCGCCGCATCGTCGGCGGAGAATTCGCCGCGGTGCTTCATCAGGTCGTAGCCGCCCGCCGCGATCAGCGTCGGCACCGCGAGGAAGAACGAGAACTCGGTCGCCGCCTTGCGCGACAGGCCGCACAGCATGCCGCCGATGATGGTGGCGCCGGCGCGCGACACGCCGGGAATGAGCGAGCAGCATTGCGCGAGGCCGATCAGCAGCGCGTCGCGGAACGTCATGTCGTCCACGCTCTCGACCCGCCAGCTCTTGTAGGTGCGCTCCACCGCGAGGATCACGAAGGCGCCGACGATCAGCGCCATGGCGACGGGAATCGATCCGAACAGATGGGCCTTGATCAGGCTGCCGAACAGCAGCCCGACGATCGCCGCCGGCAGGAACGCCACGAACAGCTTCGCCACGAAGATCTGCGCATCGCGCCGGGTGAACAGCCCGATCGTGAGATCGGTGAACTTGACCCGGTATTGCCACATCACCGCCAGCATCGCGCCGGTCTGGATGATGATGAGGAACGCGTTCTCTTTCTCGCCTTGAAGCCGAGCAGTTCGCTCGCCAGGATCAGGTGCCCGGTGCTGGAAATCGGCAGGAATTCGGTGAGGCCTTCGACGATGCCAAGGATGGCGGCTTTGAGCAGCGGGCCGAGTTCGAGCATGCGGGATTAGTCCGAGTCGGAAGGAGGAGGTCGGCGGAAACTAGCCAATTCCCGCTGCCCTCGCGACCGAATTTGCTGTGACTTCTAGAGCAGCGTCTTCGGCTAGGGCAGCGTCTTCAGCTGGTTGCGGCCGTTCTGCTTGGCGGAGCCGAGCGCGTCGGCGGCGAGGCCGAGGAACTCCGGCAGGCCATCGCGCGACTTCGGCTCCAGCGTCGCAAGGCCGATCGAGACCGTCACGTGGCCGCCGTCATTGTCGGCATAGGGCAGGCGCAGGTCGCGCACGCGGCCCAGCAGCCGGTCGGCGACATGGCCCGCGCCGGTGCCGTCGGTGTCCGGCAGCAGCGCGACGAACTGGTCGCCGTGATAGCGCGCCAGCAGGTCGGACGGGCGGCGGATCTCGTCCGCCAGGGCACCGGCCAGCTGGCGCAGCACCTCGTCGCCGGCGACGTAGCCGTGCTGCTCGTTGTAGGCGCGGAACTTGTCGACATCGATCACCGCGACCGAGACCTTGGTGTGGTGGCGCAGCGCGCGCCGCCATTCGCGGTCGGCATGGGCGTCGAAATGCGACAGGCTGGCGACGCCGCTGACCTGGTCGATGCCGGAATGGTGCGCGAGATTGTCGCGCTCGTGCTTGAGGTCGAGGTGGCGCTGCACCCGGGCGGCCAGCACCAGCGGGCTCAGCGGCTTGGAGATGAAATCGACCGCGCCGAGCGCCAGGCCGCGGATCGCCACCGGCTCCTGCGCCGCGCCGGCCAGCAGCACGATCGGCGTGTTGCGCGTGGTCGGCGCGTTGCGGAAATGCTTGATCATGCCGTGGACGATGCCGGCATCCTGGTCGTCGCCGATGTCGAGCGCGATCAGGTCGGGCGGCGTCCGGTCGGCGAAACGCATCGCTTCGCCCGCGTCGGTCGCGGCCTGGATGTCGCGCCGACCCTTGAAGGTGATCTTGAAGACGGCCCGATTCGCGATCGTGGCGTTTATGAGCAAAAGCTTATCTGGCATCGGCATATTCATTGGTTGAACTTGGCCCCCGTAGGAAAAGGCGTCTAACACGGCGACGCCGAGACTTTCCATTCCAAGACTCGACCGAACCTCACACATAGTAGCGCAAGTCGAGCGATCGCGCGGACGCAATCTACCGAGAATATGGTTTACGAATTGCTTGCCGCCGCGCCGGCAAACGGGGCTTTGCCGGCCATCATGCTCAGCGAAACAGCGATGTCAGATGTATTCGGCGAACCCGAACAGCGGCTCTTTGGCGGCGTGCGCCGGGTTCGCCTTGGCGCGGCGGGCGACGATGTCGGCGTTCATCGCGAGGATGATGCGCGACGCGGTGGTCTCGCACAGGCAGGGCACGGCCGCATGGACCAGCGCCGCCGAGCCGGCGAGCAGCAGCCGCGAGCCGATCCTGAACGCGAAGGCGCAGTGTTCCAGGTAGCTTTCGCCCACGGTGCGCGGATGAGCGAGGAAAAGGCGATCCAGGATCTGCATGACTGTCTCCCATCAGAGGAGTGGGATACTGCCCTAGCTCCTCCGAAAATACATCCCAAACTTCCCGTCTATATGGTAAATATATGGGATAATGTCCCACTATGGAGGCATTTCCTGTGATAGATGACATCGACCGCGCCCTGCTGGGCGCCCTGCAGAAGGACGCCAGCCTGTCGGTGGACGAGCTGTCGGAGCGGGTGCACCTGTCGCGCAACGCCTGCTGGCGCCGGATCAAGCGGCTGGAGGAAGAGGGCGTCATCCGCGCGCGGGTCGCGCTGCTCGATCCGGCCAAGCTCAATCTCGCCCTCACCGCCTTCATCGCGGTGCGCACGGCGCAGCACGAGGCCGAGCTGGCTCGAGAAGTTCTCCGCCGCGGTGCGCGACATTCCGGAGATCGTCGGCGTCTATCGCACCACCGGCGACATCGACTATCTGCTGCAGGCGGTGGTGCCGGACGTCGCCGGCTATGACGCGCTCTACAAGCGCCTGATCGCGCGCATCGCGCTCAGCGACGTGTCGTCGAGCTTCGTGATGGAAAAGATCAAGGAGACGACCGCGCTGCCGCTGACGCAGATCTAGACGATCAGTCGAGCGACTTGACGATGTCCTCGCACATCTTCTTGGCGTCGCCGAACAGCATCATGGTGTTGTTGCGGAAGAACAGCTCGTTGTCGACGCCGGCATAGCCGGACGCCATCGAGCGCTTCATGAACAGCACCGTCTTCGCCTGCTCCACGTCCAGGATCGGCATGCCGTAGATCGGGCTCTTGGGATCGGTCTTGGCCGCCGGGTTGGTGACGTCGTTGGCGCCGATCACGAAGGCGACGTCGGCCTGCGCGAAGTCGCGGTTGATGTCCTCCAGCTCGAACACCTCGTCATAGGGCACGTTGGCTTCGGCCAGCAGCACGTTCATGTGGCCGGGCATGCGGCCCGCGACCGGATGGATGGCGTAGGAGACCTTGACGCCTTCCTTCTTCAGCAGGTCGGCCATCTCGCGCAGCGCGTGCTGGGCCTGCGCCACCGCCATGCCGTAGCCCGGCACGATGATGACGCTGGCGGCGTTCTTCATGATGAAGGCGGCGTCTTCGGCGCTGCCGGCCTTGACCGGCTTGTCGCCGCCCTTGCCGGCCGCGGCCGCCGTCCCGCCGTCGGTGCCGAAGCCGCCCAGGATCACGTTGAAGATCGAGCGGTTCATGCCCTTGCACATGATGTAGCTGAGGATCGCGCCCGACGAGCCGACCAGCGCGCCGGTGACGATCAGCAGGGTGTTCGACAGCGTGAAGCCGATGCCGCAGGCCGCCCAGCCGGAATAGGAGTTCAGCATCGAGACGACGACCGGCATGTCGGCGCCGCCGATCGGCAGGATCAGCAGGAAGCCGAGCAGCAGCGACACCGCCACCAGCCCCCAGAAGGCGAACGGCGATTGGCGTGACGATGACCGCGACGATCAGCACGATGATGCCGATCCCGAGCAGGCGCATTCAGCATGTGCTGGCCCGGGAACACCAGCGGCGCGCCGGACATCAGCGCCTGCAGCTTGGCGAAGGCGATGATCGAGCCGGTGAAGGTGATGGCGCCGATCGCGACGCCCAGGCCCATTTCGACCAGGCTGCCGGCATGGATCGCGCCGACCTCGCCGATGCCGAACTTGTGCGGCGCGTAGAACGCGGCCGCCGCCACCGCGACCGCCGCCAGACCGACCAGCGAGTGGAAGGCGGCGACCAGCTGCGGCAGCGCCGTCATCTGGATGCGCTGGGCGATGACGGTGCCGACCAGGCCGCCGGCGACGATGCCGATGATGATCCACCAGTAATTCTGCACGATCGGCAGCGCGAGCGTGGTGACGATCGCGATCACCATGCCGCCGATGCCGTAGATCAGGCCGCCGCGCGAGGTCTCCGGCGAGGACAGGCCGCGCAGCGACATGATGAAGCAGATCGACGCGAGCAGATACAGGAAGGCGGTGAGGGTCTCGTTCATGTGCTCTGTTCCCCCGATCCGCCTCAGCGGCCCTTCTTCTTGAACATGGACAGCATGCGCTGGGTCACCATGAACCCGCCGAAGATGTTGACCGAGGCCAGCGTGACGCGAGGAAGCCCATGATCTGGCTGAAGCTGAAATCGGCCGGGCCGGCCGCGATCAGCGCGCCGACGATGATGACCGAGGAGATGGCGTTGGTGACCGCCATCAGCGGCGAATGCAGCGCCGGCGTCACCCGCCAGACCACGTAGTAGCCGACGAAGCAGGCCAGCACGAACACGGTGAACAGGAACACGAAGGGCGCGTGGGCGATGCCTTCGGCCATCTGACCTGCGGTTTCCGCGACGGTGGTGGTGTCCATGGCGCGCTCTCCCTTACGCCTTGAAGTTCGGATGGATGATCTGGCCGTCGCGGGTCAGCGCCACGCCCTTCACGATCTCATCCTCCCAGTTGATCTTGAGGCCCTTGGTCTCCTTGTCGATCAGGAGCGTCAGGAAATTCAGCAGGTTCTTGGCATAGAGCGAGGTCGCGTCGACCGCGATGCGGCTCGGCACGTTGGCGTGGCCGACCATCTTCACGCCGTGCTTCTCCACCACCTTGCCGACTTCGGACAGCGGGCAATTGCCGCCCTGCTCCACCGCCAGATCGACGATGACCGAGCCCGGCTTCATGCTCTTCACCATCTCCTCGGTGACCAGCACCGGCGCCTTGCGGCCGGGGATCAGCGCGGTGGTGATGATGATGTCCTGCTTCTTGATGTGCTCGGCGACCAGGGCCGCCTGCTTCGCCTTGTAGGCGTCGCTCATTTCCTTGGCGTAGCCGCCGGCGGTCTCGGCCTGCTTGAACTCCTCGTCCTCGACCGCGACGAAGGTGGCGCCGAGGCTCATCACCTGCTCCTTGGTCGCCGGCCGCACGTCGGTCGCCGAGACGATGGCGCCGAGCCGCCGCGCGGTCGCGATCGCCTGCAGCCCGGCGACACCGACACCCATGATGAAGACGCGCGCCGGCGCGACCGTGCCGGCCGCCGTCATCATCATCGGGAAGGCGCGGCCGAATTCCGCCGCCGCATCCAGCACCGCCTTGTAGCCGGCGAGGTTCGATTGCGAGGACAGCACGTCCATGTTCTGCGCGCGGGTGATGCGCGGCATCAGCTCCATGGCGCAGGCGACGATGCCGGCGCTCGGCATAGCCGTCGATCTGGTCCTTGGCGCCGTAGGGATTGAGGCTGGCCGACCAGCATGGCGCCGCGCTTCATCAGCGACAGCTCGTCCGGCCCGCCTTCGGCCGCCGTCAGCGGCCGCTGCACCTTCAGCACGACGTCGGCGTCGGCGATGGCCGCGCGGGCATCCGGCACGATCTTGGCGCCCGCCGCCTCATAGACGCTGTCGGGCGTCGCGCAGCCTGCCCCGGCGCCGGTTTCCACCAGCACCTCCGCGCCCAGGCCGACATATTTCTTGATGGTATCGGGAGAAACCGCGCAGCGCTTCTCGTTAGGCCGCCGCTCCTTCGCCACGCCGATTTTCATGCTCTCTCCCCCGGTTCGACGCATCCGGATTCACCCCTGAAGGCAGACGATCGAGGCTAGCGCCTTCGTCCCGCCTGATTTTGCGATTCTCCCCCGCGATTGGCCGATTTTCGACCGTCAGCTGCGTCGAATCCGCTCACCCGCGCGTAAGCGGCCGCATATTGCACAGTTTGACCGGAGCGAACAAGGCGTGCCAAGGGCCAAGTCCGGGTGTGAAATCGAGGCGGCCATCACCTTTTGCTCCGACCATCCTGCCGCCGGTCCGTCTAGAATATGTGTAGCGTCGCCAGCGAAGACGCATCTCGGATCGTCAGCCAGCCCAGATATCGAGGAGTCGACCGCGCGTGGTGCAGCGGTCGGCCGAGCTCGCCGCAGCTGCATCGCGTCGTCGATCCGCTCTTCCCGCGAGCGACCGCCGCCGCCGCTCGTTCTCTGGTCGCCCGGCTCGAAGCTCCGCTCGAGGCTGCGTTTCCTCTCGACTATCGGATGCGCTGGCAAGCCGCCGTGCCGCCGTCAGCACCATACCGTTGCGCTGAAGCTCGTGCTCGGCGATCTCATCATCCTCGTGTGTCCAGCGGCACCCGTTTCGCTTCGCCTGTTCGGGCTGGAAACGGGGTCTAGTGGCGCGCTACGATCTGGACTGTCACCTCCATCGACCGAGCAGCGCGCGCATCCTGACGAGGGCCGGCGTCACAATCCTTATGACCCTGGCGTCGTCTTATCTCGCGCAGCTGAGGCGACCGCTTGGAGCCCGCGAAACATGCTCAAGCGTCGCGATGGCGGTCTTCAGCGATCGCTGCTGACCGACCTTCGCCGCTCGGTTCGAAGCTGTCCTGGTCGAGCGCATCCTGGTCGGCAGCTCTCAGGGACTGGGGTTCGGTACACCTTTCATCATTCCGAACGCTGACGGCTCGACCAGCTGGTCGTCCTGCACGACAGGATCTTCGCCGAGCACGAGTCCGCGCTGAGCCCTATCCCTTCCAGTGGGGCGGGATGGTGCGCTCGAAATAGGGCAGCGCCTCGATGCGCTTCATCCAGGCGGCGATGTTGGCGGGCAGGTCTTCGCGCTTGAGGCCGAGGCCGGGCGCGCGTTCCTCCACCCGCACCGGCATGCGCAGATAGGGATAGATCGAGAAGTCGGCGAGGCTGAGCGGACCGGCGAAGAAATCGCCCTTCAGGTAGCCCTGCCAGTAGGCCAGCTCCTCGCGCAGCTTCGCTTTCGCCTCGTCGATCTGCTTCGGGTCGCGTTCCGCCGGCGAGACGTAGAGCACCTTGGACATCAGATCGCTGCCCGGCTTGTACAGGCCGTCCTCGCATTCGCCGATCAGCCGGCGCACCAGCGCGCGGCCCTTTGCATCCTTCGGCAGCAGCGGGTTCTGCGGATACTTCTCTTCCAGGTACTCGCAGATCGCGTTCGATTCATAGAGCGAGAAGCCGTCATCGACGATCGCCGGCACGCGCCCGCGCGGATTGATCTTCAGGAACTCCGGCGTCTTGGTGTCGTCATTGTCGAACGACAGGCGCTTCGGCGTGTAGGCGATGCCCTTGTGCTCCAGGGTCAGCCATACCTTCCACGCAAAGGGCGAGCCGGAGCCGAAATAGAATGTCAATGCCATGATGATTTTTCCCAGATGTGAGGTCTAGCGTTGCTTCTTGAGCCCGGCTTCCTTGAGCGCCGCCTTCTGGCGCTTGTCCAGCGCCTTGACGTCGAAGCCGTCGATGAGCTCGTGGAACAGGCGGTACCAGTTGATCTCGGCCTTGAGATGCATGAAGACCGAGCCGAGGCCGATGGCGGCGCGGTCCATGAAGACGAATTCCTTGGGCGGCGTCACCGGCCGCCGAGGCGGCGCAGCTCGGCATGCACGCCTTCCGCCACCTCGCGGCCATAGACGCCGGTCTCGGCGTCCTGGATCTTGCGCGTCCTTGTCCTCCAGCAGCGGGCCATAGACGAAATGCGGCCCAGCGGTTGAGGACGTCGATCACCTCGCGCGACAGGCCCTTGAAGCCCCAGCTCTCGTAGGCCGAGACCGCCAGGTCGCGATCGTCGTTGAGCAGCGCGAAATAGAGATCGATCACGCCCTTCACGAATTTCGGCTCGAAGATGCGGATGCAGCCGAAATCGAGCAGGTTGACGTCGCCGTTCGGCCGCATCGGTGTAGTTGCCGAGATGCGGATCGCCGTGGATCACGCCGTATTCGTAGAACGGCACGTACCAGGCGCGGAACATGTTGTAGGCGATGCGGTTGCGCAGCTCGAGCGACGGCTTGCCGGCCAGCATCTGCATGACCGGCTTGCCTTCGATCCAGCTCATGGTCAGCAGGCGCTTGGTCGACAGGTCGAGCAGCGGCTCCGGCAGGTGCACGTGCTTCTCGCCCGCGAGCATGTGGCGATAGAGCGCCATGTGCCGGCCTTCCAGCTCGTAGTCCAGCTCCTCGCGCAGGCGGTCGGCGATCTCGCCATGGATCTCCTTGGTGTGGATCGCGCGGTCGTAGCGCTCGTAGATCGAGAAGATGATGCTGAGCTGCGAGAGGTCGGCCTCCACCGCCGACTGCCATGTCGGGATACTGCAGCTTGCAGGCCAGCGCCGCGCCGTCATGCCAGGTCGCGCGGTGCACCTGGCCGAGCGAGGCCGCGGCCGCCGCCTCATGCTCGAAGCTCTTGAACCTGCTCTGCCAGCCGGCGCCGAGCTCCGCCGCCATGCGGCGCTTGACGAACGGCCAGCCCATCGCCGGCGCGTTGGCCTGGAGCTGCTGCAGCTCCTGCACATATTCCTTGGGCAAGGCGTCGGGGATGGTGGCCATGATCTGCGCCACCTTCATCAGCGGCCCCTTGAGCCCGCCCAGCGCCGCCTTCAGCTCGGCCGCATGCTCGGCGCGGTCGATCTTGAGGCCGAGATAGCGCTGGCCGGCCACGCGCGCCGCCAGCCCGCCGACCGCGCGGCCGACGCGGGCATAGCGCATGACGCGCCCGCCGAGGGAATTGCGCTCGTCCGTCATGGACGACGGCTCGGGCCGTCACCCCATCGTCTCCAGCTCGTCGATGAAGCCCTCGATCACGCCCAGGCCCTTGGACCAGAAGGCCGGATCGGCGGCGTTGAGGCCGAACGGCGCCAGCAGCTCCTTGTGCCGCTTGGTGCCGCCGGCCCGCAGCATGTCGAGATATTTCTCCGCGAAGCCCGTCTCGGCCTGCTGGTAGGCCGCATAGAGCGAGTTCACCAGGCAATCGCCGAACGCATAGGCGTAGACATAGAACGGCACATGGATGAAGTGCGGGATATAGGCCCAATAGGTCGCGTAGCCCGTGCCGTCCGGCAGATCGACGCCGTCGCCCAGGCCTCGCGCTGCGTCGCCAGCCAGATCTCGGAATCCGCGTCGGGCGTCAGCTCGCCCTCGCGCCGCGCGTCGTGCAGCGCCGCTCGAACTCGTGCATCGCGATCTGGCGCACGACGGTGTTGAGCATGTCCTCGACCTTGCCGGCCAGCAGGACGCGCCGCGCTCCGGATCGGTCTCGCGCTTCAGCAGCGCCTGGAAGGTCAGCATCTCGCCGAACACCGAGGCGGTCTCGGCCAGGGTCAGCGGCGTGTCGGCACAGCAGCTGGCCCTGCGGCGCCGCCAGCACCTGGTGCACGCCATGGCCCAGCTCGTGCGCCAGGGTCATCACGTCGCGCGTGCGGCCGTGATAGTTCAGCAGCAGATAGGGATGCGCGCTCGGCACCGTCGGATGGGCGAACGCGCCCGGCGCCTTGCCCGGCCGCGGCGGCACGTCGATCCAGCCCTTGTCGAAGAACACCTGGCCGACCTCGGCCAGCTTGGGCGAGAAGGCGTTGTAGGCGTCGAGCACCAGCGACTGCGCCTCGCTCCAGGCGATCGGCGCGTCGTCGTCATCGGGCAGCGGCGCGTTGCGGTCCCAGTAGTTCGAGCTTCGGCATGCCGAGCCACTTGGCCTTCAGCTTGTAATAGCGGTGCGACAGCTTGCGGATAGTTCGCCTTCACCGCGGAGACCAGCGCATCCACCACCTCGTCCTCGACCTGGTTGGCGAGGTTGCGCGAGGAGACCGGGCGCGCGAACTTGCGCCACTTGTCGTCGACCTCCTTGTCCTTGGCGAGGGTGTTGGTGACCAGGGCGAAGATGCCGCTGTTGTCGCTCGAGCCCCTTGCGAGACGGCTTCGGCCGCCGCCTTGCGCTTGGTCGCCGTCCCGGTCATAGAGCAGGTTCAGCGCCTCGTTGCTGGTCAGCTTCTTGCCGTCGACCTCGAAGCGCAGGTCGGCGATGGTCTCGTCGAACAGCCGCATCCAGGCTTGCGCGGCCGGCCACGTGCTTCTCGTGCAGCATCCTCTCCATCTCGTCGGAGAGCTGGTGCGGCCGGAACGCGCGCACGGTATCCAGCCACGGCGTGAAGCGCCGCAACGGCGCGTGCTAGCTTCGCCGCCATGTCGGAACTCGGAGAGCTTGTTGATCTCCAGCGTGAAGAACAGGGTCTCGAGCGAGATCTGGGTGGAGCGCTCGTTGATGTTCTGCTGGAACCGCCCGAACTCGGTGTTGGACATGTCGCCGGCATAGAGCAGCTGGGCATAGCTCATCAGCCGCCCGAGGATCTCCTGGATCCGCTCGTAGGCCGTGATCGCCGCCAGGAAGTCCGCGCCGCCCAGGCTGGCCAGCTTGCCTTCGTATTGCTGGCGGAAGGCGGCGGCCTTGGTTCCGGCCTCCTTGAGGTCGCGCTCGACCTCCGGGGCTTCGGGCCGGCATAGAGATCGGCGAGGTTCCAGGTCGGGAGGGCTTGGGCGGCGCCTTGATCGGGGGTCATGGTGGTGATCCTGGGTAATGCCCTGAACAAGTTCAGGGCTTTGGCATTTGGCACGACCTGATTTATATGGGAACACCCACCGCCCCGCCAAGTGAGCCAACTGTCACAAATCAACATCCAGATGACGCGTTCCTGCCCCATTCTTCATCAGATCCGCGCGGCGGCCGCCTCGTGACCGCGCCAATCGTCATCCGCGTCGAGCAGCCGGGCGACATCCCCCATGTCCGCGATATCGTCGCGCACGCGTTCGGGCAGCGCCTGGAAGCCGACCTGGTCGACCAGCTGCGCGCGGATGGCGACGCCTTGGTCTCGCTGGTCGCGGTCGAGAAGGGCGAGCTGGTGGGGCACATCCTCTTCAGTCGCCTGCCGATCGAGGGGGCCAAGGGCCGGGTGACGGAGGCTGCGGCGCTCGCCGCCCCTCGCCGTGCGGCCGGAGCATCAACGCAAGGGCGTGGGCAGCGCCTTGACCAAGGCCGGCATCCGGGCCTGCACCGCTCGCGGCCTCGCGGCCATCATCGTGGTCGGCGACCCGAAATTCTATCGGCGTTTCGGCTTTTCGGCCGCGGCGGCGCGCGGTCTGCAATCGCCCTATCCCGGCGACGCCTTCATGGCCCTGGAGTTGAAACCCGGCGCGTTGCTTGCCAATCCGGGGACCGTTCGCTACGCCGACGCCTTCAACGCCTTCCCCGCCGAGGATCATCAATGAACTACGATGCGATCCCCAGCCTGCCGCGGCTGTTCTTCGACCAGGCGCACAAGCTGAGTGCGAAGCCGTTCCTGTGGCGCAAGGATGGCGCGGCGTTCAGCGCGATCCGCTGGTCGCGGGTGGCCGCGGACGTGCGGGCGCTGGCGCGCGGCCTGATCGCCCTCGGCGTCAAGCCCGGCGACCGGGTGGCGCTGATCGCGGAAAACCGGCCGGAATGGCTGGTCTGCGACCTTGCCATCATGTCGGTCGGCGCCATCACGGTCCCGGCCTTCTCCACCAATACGGCCGACGACAACCGGCATGTCTTGACCCATAGCGGCGCGCGCGGCGTGATCGTCTCGAACCCGGCGATCGCAAAGCGCGTGCTACCGGCCGCCATGCTGGCGCCGGAGCTGAATTTCCTGATCGCGATGGAGAACCTGCACCTGACGCAGCAGCTCCGCTGCGCTCGCTCACCTGGGGCGAGGCGATGAGCCTCGGCGACGTCGAACTCGATGCCCAGATCGAGGAGCGGATCGGCGCGCTGGCCCGCGACGAAACCTGCTGCATCATTTATACGTCCGGCACCGGCGGCGTGCCCAAGGGCGTGATGCTGACCCACGGCTCGATCCTGTGCAACATCAAGGGCGCCTATCGCCTGCTGCAGGAAGTCGGCATGGGGAATGACGTGTTCCTGTCGTTCCTGCCGCTGTCTCATTCCTACGAGCATACGGCCGGCCAGTTCCTGCCGATCTCCATCGGCGCGCAGATCTACTACGCCGAGAGCATCGACAAGCTGACCGACAACATGGCGGAGGCCAGGCCGACCATCATGACCGCCGTGCCGCGGCTCTACGAGGTGATCCACCAGCGCATCCAGCGCGGCCTATCAAGGCCAAGCCGTTCCAGCGCAAGATGTTCGACCTGGCCTATCGCCTCGGCCGCAAGAACTACGAGCATCCGGGCACGCTGACCTTCAAGGAGCGCTGCTGAATGTGGTGTGCGACCTGCTGGTCCGGCGCAAGGTCGGCAAGCGTTTCGGCGGCCGGCTGAAGGCCTTCGTCTCGGGCGGCGCGGCGCTCAACTACGAGATCGGCGTGTTCTTTCTCGCCCTCGGCGTCCCGCTGCTGCAGGGCTATGGCCAGACCGAGGCTTCGCCGGTCATCAGCGCCAACCGGCCGAAGAAGATCAAGATCGACACCGTCGGCCCGATCTTCGACGGGCTTGAGGCGCGCATCGCCGACGACGGCGAGATCCTGGTCAAGGGCGAAGCGGTCATGAAAGGCTATTGGCGCGATCCCGAGGCGACCGAGCGCGCGATCGGCGATGGCTGGCTCTATACCGGCGATATCGGCGAGTTCGACGGCGACAGATACCTCAAGATCACCGA
>CAWJBN010000001.1:0-262150 GCA_963841175.1 uncultured Actinomycetes bacterium | reverse complement strand
GTTCAGCGTGAGCCCGGCGGGAAGCGAGCCCGAGTCGAGCGTCCAGGTGAAGGGCGGGGTGCCGCCGGTGGCAGCGAGAGTCTCCGAGTACGCCTGGCCGACGGTGCCGCCGGGCAGGCTCGTGGTCGAGACCGTGACGGGCGGAGGCGGCGCCGGCGCGACCTCGATCGAGAGCGCCTGCGTGTCCGTCTGCGAGAGGCTGTCGGTGACGCGCGCCGTGAAGGACTCGGTCCCCGCGCTCGTCGGCGTGCCGGTGACCGCGCCGGTCGAGGCGTTCAGCGTGAGCCCGGCGGGAAGCGAGCCCGAGTCGAGCGTCCACGAGAACGGCGGCGTGCCGCCGGTCGCGGTCAGCGTCTGGGAGTAGGCCTGGCCGACCGTGCCGCCGGGCAGGCTCGTGGTGGAGATCGCGACCGGCGGAGGCGGCGGAGGCGGCACGGCGCCGTACGCGCAGCTGAACGCGCGACCGCTCGTGAGCTGCGGCTGGTTGAAGGAGAGCTCCCGGGCGATGACCCCGTCCGGACGCTCGACCCCGGCCGTCGCGGAGGCGCCCGCGTTCCAGATCGGGTTCCCGAAGTCGGTGTCGAGGTACTGGAAGCGGACGTCACCGTTCTCCTTCAGCGACAGCTCGACCGTCACGGTGCCGCTCGAGCCGAACGTGAAGTGGGGGACGTTGAACCACTCGACGTGGAGCGTCCGGTCCGGGGCGGAGCCCGTGATGCCCGCGTAGACGTCGCCGCCAACGGCCGGGTTCAGGTCGTCCCAGAAGGGCGCGACCATCCCGTTCGGCGCGGCCGTGCTCGGAAGTGCGCTGTTCAGGGGCGTCGTCGCGCCGCTGCTCGATCCGAGCGTCAGGAAGCCGTTGGAGGAGACGAACGCGGTCGTGTACGTCTGGCCGAAGTACGTGACCGGGAAGCCGATCGCAACCGTCGAGACGGCGTCGTCGCCGTTCGACGCGCTCGTGAGCCGCGTGCCCGGCGTGACGTCGACCCACGCGAGCGGGACGTCCTCGCAGGCGTAACTCAGGTACGCCGCGCCTGTGACCGTCTGCGTCGCCGTCTCGCCGCCGGACGTCACCGTGGCGGTGATGCTCAGCGGGCCGTCGGCGCCGGGCGTGTAGCTCCCGGTGTAGAGGCCGCGGTCGGGCGTCGTCGCCGTGAGCGTGAGCGGCGCGCCGTTCACGGTCACCTCGACGCTGCCGACGCCGGCCGGAGCGGCGCAGCTCGAGCCGAGCACGCTGACGTGAACGACATCTCCGACTCCGACCACGAATCCTTGGGCCGGCGCGCCGAGCCACACCTTCGGCTCGTCGACGCACGAGGCCGCCGTGAACGCGTTCAGCCGGCCACCGGTCGTCGTCCTGCCGGCGAGGGCGGGGACCGGGTCGACCGAGCGGAGGAGAAGCGCCTTGAGCCCGTACGGCGACGCGCTCGGGAACCGCGCCGCGAGGAGCGCGGCCACGCCCGCGACGTGCGGCGTCGCCATCGACGTGCCCTGGAACGCCGCGTAGCTCGCGTTCCGCGTCGTCGAGAGGATGTTCACGCCCGGCGCGCCGAGGTCGACGCTCTTCGCGCCGTAGTTCGAGAAGAAGGCGAGCGCATCGTTGTGGTCCGTCGCCGCGACGGAGACGATCGCCTCCGAGACGTAGTTCGCGGGATACGTCGGCGTCGTGTCGTTCGACCGCCCGTCGTTCCCCGCCGCCGCCACGAAGAGCATGCCCTTGCTCGCGCCGTACTCGATCGCGTCGAGCAGCGCCTGGTCGAAGGGACCGCCTCCCCACGAGTTCGAGGAGATGCGGGCGCCGTTGTCCGCGGCGTACAGGGTCGCCGAGATCGCGTCCGCGGTCGTGCCGAAGCCGGTCTGGTCGAGGAACTTGAGCGCCATCACCTTCACGTTCCAGTTGACGCCCGTCACGCCGGTCGCGTTCGAGCCGACCGCGCCGATCGTGCCGGAGACGTGCGTGCCGTGGTCGTGGTCGTCGGCGGGGTCGTTGTCGTCGTTCGCGAAGTCCCAGCCGCGCCAGTCGTCGACGTAGCCGTTGGTGTCGTTGTCGAGCCCGTCTGCCCGCTCGTCGCAGGTAGCCCCTGGATCCGTCGAGCCGCAGTTCTCCCCCGCGTTGACCCACTGCTGCGCCGCGAGATCGGGGTGCCCGAAGTCGACGCCGGTGTCCGTCACGCCGACGACGACGTCCTGGCTCCCGGTCGAGAGGTCCCAGGCCTCCGGCGCGTCGATGTCCGCGTCCGGCGTGCCTCCGGTCTGACCTGTGTTGTGCAGCCCCCAGAGCTCGGGGAAGCGCGGGTCGTCCGGCGTCGCCAGCGTCCTCACGACGTGGTTCGGCTCGACATAGCGAACATGCGGGTTGCCGAGGAGCTGCTTCATTGCGTCTTCAGCGATCTCTCCCGGCGACACCTGAACTAGCGTCGCGCGGATCTCGGGATACCGCTCCTCGGGCGTGCCCCCCGCCAGGGAGACCGCTGCATTCTGAGCGGAGAGCGACGCGCCGCGCTCGAAGCCGACGATCAGCTCACCGGGAACCGCGGGCGCCTGCGGGCCTGCTGCGACGGCGGATCGCGTGGCACCGCCGGCGAGGGCGAGGATGGTTGCAAGCGCAGTGAGCGCAAGCACCCTCGAACCCGCACGGGTCCTGGAGTCCCACCGATGAGGTGCTCGCGATGCTCCCAACTGTCTCCTCGCCCCTCACCGGTCTTTCGGCTGACCAACGCACGAATCGTGCGAAGAGAAGTATCGGCCGTCATCCCCCGGATGTACACCCCTCGCTCGAGGCGCATTACCGCCCGAACGTGGCGGGAACCGCTGGTAGAAACCCGTGCGTGGCGATGTTCCATCTCGTCCTGCGCCGCTCCGGGCCCGAGTACGACCATTCGCGGCCGCTCGAGGAGCAGTCCGGCTGGGACGAGCACGCGTCGTTCATGGACGAGCTCGTGGAGCGGGGCTTCATCGTCCTCGGCGGCCCGCTCGCGGACGAGCACCGCGTCGTGCACGCGGTCGAGGCGGAGTCCGAGGCCGAGATCCGAGAGACGCTCGCACGCGATCCGTGGAGCGGGTCGCACCTCGTGATCGACGCGATCGACCCCTGGACGATCCGGCTCGACGGCCGCTAGCCGCCGAGATCAAGCCGCCGGTGTAGCGCCACGGGCCGGGCTCGAAGCGGATCCCGCGCTTGCGGCAGAACTCGCGCACCGTATCGACGACGGCAGGGTCGCCGGCGCCGTGGATGCGCCGACCGAGCAGGTCGAAGACGGCGGTTCCTTCCGGAAGGTCGCCTGAGGTCTCGAGCGTGAGCACGACCGCTCCCTCGCTTCCTCCCGTGTACCGCGGCGTGAAGAGGACACGGACGCCTGCGACCTCGAATCCGCGCTCGTCCCCGTCCGTGATCGCCGACACGGCGTGGCCGCGGAGCGCGAGGAGCTCGTGCAGGTCGTCGATCATCCTCTGCCCGAGCTCGACCTGCCGGGAACGGGAGACCCTGTGGCTCGAGCTCCCCGTGACTTTCGCTGGGACGCCGATCGCGAAGGCGCCTGCGGCGATGTCACCTGTGACGTACGAGTTGGATGCGACGATCGCCTCCGCGCCGATCCGGCAGCCTGCGTAGATCACGGCGCCGAGCCCGACCTGCGCGCGGTCCTCGAGCACGACCGGCGCGAACTTGTTCTCGAAGCCTTCGAGCACCGAGTGGCCGATGTTGTGGGTCACGATCAGCGACCGCATCGTGAGGAAGACCTCGCGGCCGATGAGCACCGGCCGGCACACGTTCACGAACGCCTCGTCGCCGACGAACGCGAGGTCGCCGACCGCGAGCACCGCCCACGGGTCGCGGTGACCGCCACCGCCGAAGCGCACCGAGCGCCCACCCCAGATCCCGGCGCCGAGGAACGCCAGCCGGCAACGGAGCTCGAGGTTGTCGGCGAAGCGAGAGAGCTCGCCGATCGCGACCACGTCCTCGCACTCGATCGTCGAGCCCGGCCCGATCGCGACGCCGTCCTCGAGCACGACGCGCGCGGCCGCGACGAGCGTGCCCACGCCGAGCGTCACGCCCTCGCCGACCTGAGCGCCGTGGTCGCGCAGAGCCTTCACCTTGTCGTCGGGCGAGAGCGCGCGGAAGCTGTCCGGGTCCGCGCGAAGCGACTCCAGAAACCCGGGGTCGAGCGCGCCGACGTCGTCCCCGAGCCCGAACGACGCGGGCAGCGTCACGCCCTCGGCCGAGACGCCTGCGAGCGGCCCCGCATCGGGCGACGCCGCCTTCTGCGCCGCGACGAGCGCCTCGACGTCCTTTTCCGTGATGAAGCCACGCTTGTCGATCTCGCCGAGGTCGATCCCGTGGCGCTCGGCGAGCTCGACGGCCTTGCGCGTCGCCTTGCGCTCGCCCTCCGCGGGCTTCGGCGCCGGCTTCTCGGCCGCGGCCTCGGCTTCGAGCGACGCGAGCTCCTCGGCGCTTTCCGCGATGCGCGCGATCGTCTTGCCGAGCTCGACCTCGACCCCGTCCTCGTAGAGCTGGACGATCGTCCCCGCGCCCGGAGACTCGACCTCCACCGTGGCCTTGGTCGTCTCGACCACGCAGACCGGCTGCCCCTGCTCGACCTGCGCCCGGTCCTCGACGAGCCACTCCGCGAGGAGCGCGAACTCGGTGTTCGCGTCCTCGCGCGTGAGAACGATTTCCAGCACGGGCGCTAGCTTCGCACGCCTTCGAGGACGAGGATCGCGTCGACCACGTCCTTCGCGCTCGGGAGCATCTCGTCCTCGAGCGTGCGCGCCGCCGGGATGATCCCGTCGCGCGCGGCCACCCGCTGCACCGGCCGTCGCAGGTCGCCCCAGGCCGCCTCGGTGACGCGCGCCGCGATCTCGGCGCCGAAGCCTCCGGTCAGCGTCCCCTCCTCCGCGGTGACGAGCGCGCCCGTGCGCGCGACGGACTCGAGCACGGGCTCGAGCTCCATCGGAAGAAGCTGCGAGAGCGCGACCACCTCGCAGAAGATCTCGTGCTCGAGGACGAGCTCGGTCACGGCGTCGAGGACGACCGGCAGCATGCCGCCGTACGTCACCACCGTGGCCGCGCCCTCCGAGAAGCCACTGCCCGAGAACGTGAGCGCCGGGTAGCGATCCCCGGACTCCCGCACCTCGAGCTCGCCGACATGCCCGTCCTCGGGCCGCCGGTTCGGCCGGCCGTACATGAGCTTGTTCTCGATGAAGAACACCGGGCGGTCGTCCTCGACAGCCGCGGTGAGCAGCGCGCGCAGGTCGTGGCACTCGCTCGCCGGCGACGACGACGATATTCGGCACGCCGAGGAGGAGCTTCTCGAGCGACTGGCTGTGCGTCGGCCCGTAGCCGCGGCGCCCGCCCATCGGCGTCCGTACGACGAGCGGGACCGTGACCTGGTCGTCGTACATCTCCCGGAACTTCGCGATCCCGTTGACGATCTGGTCGAAGCCGAGCGCGACGAAGTCGCCGAACATGATCTCGAGGATCGGCCGCTGCCCCCGGAGCGCCATCCCCGCCGCGACGCCGAACAGCGACGCCTCGGAGATCGGCGTCGTGAGCACGCGGTCCGGGTACGCGTCCGAAAGCCCCTGCGTGACCTTGAACGCGCCGCCGTACGGGTCGAGGACGTCCTCGCCGAGGAGCGAGACGTCGTCGCGCGAGGCGAAGAGCTCGTGCAGCGTCTCGTTCAGGACCTGGACGCAGCGCTTGCTCATGCGGCTTCCGCCGCCTCGGCCGCGACGACGGTCTCCGCGATCCGCTCCTCGCAGCGCGCGTGGATCGCATCGCGCTCGTTCGCGTCGAGCCGCTCGCCCACCCGCAGCGGATCCCGCTCGCGGCGCGCCTCGATCTCGGCGGGGTCGCGGTTGTCGTCGCCCTTCGAGTGCGGGCTGAAGCGGTACGTGTCGAGGACGAGGCAGAACGGCTCGCCGGTCTCGCGGATGCGCGCCACTGCGCGGCCCGCGGCCTGATGCACCTCCTCGACGTCGGTCGTGTCCAGCTCCTCGGTCTCGACTCCGAACGCGCCCGCGCGCGCCGCGATCGACCCCGCGAGCTGGAGCCCGACCGGTGTCGACTGCGCGTAGTGGTTGTTCTCGACGACGAAGAGCACGGGCAGCTTCCAGAGCGAGGCAATGTTCAGCGACTCGTACGTGACGCCTTCACCGAGCGTCCCGTCGCCGAGGAACACCGTCGACACCGCGCCTGTTCCCTTCCGCTTCTCGGCGAGCCCGATCCCGGTCGCGACCGGGACGATGCTCCCGAGGACGCCGTTCGAGTAGAAGTTCCCGCGGCACAGGTGCTGGCTGCCGCCTTTCCCGCCGCAGGTCCCGGTCGCCTTCCCCATGACCTCGGAGAGGAGCCCGAAGGCGTCGTCCGTGAACGCGAGGTAGTGCCCGTGGCAGCGGTGGTTCGAAAAGACGACGTCGCGCTCGGGCTCGAGGTGGTCGATGATCCCGACCCCGTTCGCCTCCTGGCCGATGTACGTGTGCGTCGTCCCGACGAGCTTGCCCTGCGAGAAGAGCTCGAGCAGCGTCTCCTCGAAGCGGCGGATGAAGAACATCCGCTCGTAGAGGGTCGCGAGCGCGGTCATCCGTGTATCGCTCTCGTAGGGGCGAGGCATGCCTCGCGCGCGTCTCCCGGTGGCACATGAAGGGCGAGGCAAGCCTCGCCCCTACGACGAAGAACCATCACAGGTAGCCGAGGTCGGCGAGCCGCTTCGCCACGGTCGCCTCCTCCTCCTCGGAGAGCTCGCGGCGCTCGGCGGACTCGAGCTCCTGGAAGACGAGCTGCCGCAACTCCGGGGGCGCGTCGCCGGGGCGGCTGGCGCGCTCGCGCGGGTCGGTCGCGAGGTCGTACGCCTCCTCCTCCCCGCTCTCCACGTGCAGGATCAGCTTCCACGGCGGTCGGCGTACCGCCAGCTGCGAGAGCGCGCCCTTGTCGGTTCCGGCGATCACGGCCGGGCGGTCGCCGTCGACGTGCAGCAGCGACTCGCCGTCGGTCTCGCGCGCCGGCAGGCCCGCGAGCTCCAACAGCGTCGGCATGAGGTCGACCGTGCGTATCTGCTCCCCGACAGTTGCGGGCTCGAGACTGCTGGGCGCGGACAGGATCAGGGGCACGCGCACGATCTCGTCGAAGAGCGTCGCGCCATGCATGTGGTAGACGCCCTTGACCTCCGACTTGTCGAGGAAGCGCTCGCCCCACGACTCGCCGTGGTCGGAGAGGAACGCGACGGCGGTGCTCTCGCGGAGGCCGAGGGCGTCGAGCTCGCCGAGCATCGACGCGACGAGCTCCTCCGACTGCCGCTCGACTGCCTTCCGATAGGCCTCCCGTGTGGCTTCGAGGGCAGCCGCGGAGTCGGCCTGGATCCCCGCGATCACCTCCTGTTTCGCCGCGCGCCAGTCCTTCCGCTCGGAGTGCGAGACGAAGTACGGCATGTGCGTCGCCCAGCTGTGGAAGAAGAGGAGGAACGGCTTGTCGCGCTTCGCGCGGAGCCACTCGATCGCGCCGTCGAGCGTCTCGCTCGTGCCGATGACGTTGGCTTCGGGCAGGTCCTTGAAGAGGTAGTCGCGGTCGAAGACGAACGTCCCCACCTCGTAGCCGTGCGCCGAGAACGCGCGGAAGAGCGTCTCCGTCGTCGGGTCGAGAGCCGCGTCCCAGTGCAGGTAGCCGTGGTGGTGCGGATAGAGGCCGGTGACCATCGAGGTCATCGAAGGCGCCGTCCACGGGGCCGCGCTGATCGCCTGCTCGAAACGAACGCCGCCCGCCGCGAGCTCGTCGATCGTCCTCGTGTTCAGGAAGCGCGCGCCGTAGCAGCCGAGATGGTCGACCCGCAGGGCGTCGGAGACGTAGACGAGCACGTTCACGGCGCGGCGGATTGTAGTGACGGGGCCCTTGGGAGCAGCCGCTCACGCACCCGCCGGCCTGGGGACGAATCGGCGCGCAATCGGCACAGAGCTGCGTCCCACGTGTGCGCACTTCGGCGATACGCTCGACCGCGGGTGGAGGGTGGTCAGACACCCCACCCAGGGTGGGGAACGCTGCGGCGGCGGCGGAATGCCTGCCGGCGGCGCGGCCGTCGCCTACCGGGAGCGATGCCGCGTCCACGACCGAGCGCGACCCAGGCGTCGTTCGAACCCTCTCGGAGGCCTGGGCGAACACGACTCGACAAGGCACTCCAGCAACCGAGAGGGGAGAGACATGAGGAAGCGCTCGTTACTGATATTGGGTCTGCTCGTCGCTGCGCTGGCGGCGGTTTCGGTGCCGATGGTGGCCTCGGCCGACCGATCGCGCGGCGGCGATCTAGACGTCGTCGCCATCACCGCCGACGGCCGGCTCATCGAGTTCGAGAGCGACGATCCCGCCGATGCGGACAAGGTCGGGAGGATCACGGGCCTGGTCGGAGACACGGCGATCGTCGGCATCGACTACCGGCCGGCGACGGGTGAGCTCATCGGCCTCGGTAACGCAGGCGGCGTCTACGCGATCTCCGACCGCAACGCGACGGCGACCAAGAAGTCGCAGCTGAGCGTCGCGCTGGCGGGCACGTCGTTCGGCGTGGACTTCAACCCGACCGTCGACCGGCTCCGGATCGTGAGCGACGCCGGCCAGAACCTGCGGGCCAACGTCGACACCGGAGCCACGCTCGTCGACGGGACGCTGAGCTACGCGCCGCCGGCAGCCGCCTCGGGGATCACGGGAGCCGCGTACACGAACAACGACGCCGACCTGAACACTGCGACGACGCTGTTCGACCTCGATTCGGCCATGGATCAGATCGCGGTCCAGTCGCCGGCGAACTCGGGGACGCTCGCGCCCACCGGGAAGCTCGGCGTCGACACGAGCCCCACAGTCGGGTTCGACATCTTCAGCGACACCAGGAACGGCACGACCGCCGGCGTCCGCGCGTTCGCGTCGCTGACGACCGCGGACGGCAGGTCCCGGTTCTTCCGGATCAACCTGCTCCAGGGTCGTGCGCGCGAGGTCGGCAAGTTCGATCGCGCCGACCGCGTCACCGGCATCGCCATCGAGCTCGACCGGTAGCCGAGTCAAAGCGAGGGGGCGGGCCGACTGCGGCGCGGCCCGCTCCCTCGAACCGACTCTCGTCAGTCGGCGCCGGGTCGGACGTCGTGGATCAGCCACAGGCGTTCGCCGGTCTGCGAGCCCGTGCGTCCCTGCGCGGTGATCTGGCCGAGATCGGGGTACTCGACGACCTCCGGTGACGGATGGTCGGAGACCATGACGAACCGCACCGGCGCGTCCGTGTCGTTCCGGAGCCCGTGCGCGCCGTCGGGGCCTGGCGGGAAGTGCACGACATCGCCCTCTGCCAGCATGCGCTCCCCATCCGGCGTGCGTAGCGTCGGACGCCCGCGCAGCACGATCAGCAGCTCCTCGGCGCCGTGGTGGAAGTGGTAGACGGCGAAGTTCCCGGGGGCGAGCTCGTACAGGCTCGCGCCGAGCACGTCGCCGCGCGGCAGCCTCTTCGAGAACCCGCCGCCGCCCGACCAGTCCTCAGCGGGATCCCACTCGTCGGTCCAGATGCTCTCGTCGCTCATACCGCGGCCTCCCGCTTCGCGAAGACGGCGAGCGCGAGGATGAGGAAGCCGATCCCGGCCAGGACCAGCGCAGTCCTGACGACGATGCTGAAGAGCGCGATCCCCGACGCAATATAGGACCCGCGATCCATGTCGTAGCCCCTCTCGTTTGTTGTGCCGATCAGCCTAGGACACAATCCACTCCCGTGAGCGCAGTCTCCGAGCCGGCTCTCGAGACGGTCGTCATGAAGTTCGGCGGCTCGTCCGTCGCGGACCCGGACAAGATCCGGCACGTCGCCCAGCGTCTCGTAGAAGCGCGCGAGCGGGGAGTCCGGGTCGTGGGGACGATCTCGGCGATGGGGAAGACGACGGACACGCTGCTCGAGCTCGCCGACCAGGTGTCTCCGCATCCGCACCCGCGGGAGCTCGACATGCTGCTCTCGACGGGCGAGCGCGTCTCCTGCGCCCTCGTCGCGATGGCGATTCACGACCTCGGGCAGGAGGCCGTGTCCTTCACCGGCTCGCAGGCCGGGATCCTCACCGACTCCGTGCACACGCGCGCGAAGATCCGCCAGATCACGCCGGTGCGCGTCCTCGAGGCGCTCGACAAGGGGAAGATCGTCCTCGTCGCGGGGTTCCAGGGCTTCTCGCGCGACACGATGGACATCACGACGCTCGGCCGCGGCGCCGGCGACCTCACCGCGGTCGCGCTGGCGGCGACGCTCGGCGCCTCGTGCGAGGTCTACTCGGACGTCAGCGGCGTCTTCTCCGCCGACCCGCGCATCGTCCCGAGCGCGCACAAGCTCGAGACCGTGTCCTACGAGGAGATGCTCGAGATGGCCGCGTCCGGCGCGCGTGTGCTCGCACTGCGTGCGGTCGAGCTCGCCCGCGGGCACGATGTCCCCATCCACGCGCGCTCGACATTCTCGGAGGAGCCCGGAACCTGGGTGCAGGACGTCGCGGGCATGGAGGAGCCGATCATCTCGGCGGTCACGCACTCCGAGGACGAGGTGCTGTTCACGCTCCTCGGCGTGCCCGACGTGCCGGGCACCGCCGCGGCGATCTTCGAGGCGGTCGCGGGCGCGCACGTCAGCGTGGACACGATCCTGCAGAACGCCGTGCACGGCGCGGCGGAGCTCTCCTTCTCGGTCCCGCGGGAGGACGTGGAGCCGACGCGTCGCGCGCTCGCGAAGGCGCAGGAGTCGATCGGGCACGATCGAGATCGAGGAGGTCGAGGACCTCGGAAAGGTCTCGCTCATCGGCGCGGGCATGCGCTCGCACCCGGGCGTCGCGGCGCAGATGTTCCGGACGCTCGCGGACGAGGACATCAACCTGCGGCTGATCTCGACCTCGCCCATCAAGATCACCTGCCTCGTCGGGAGCGACGAGGTCGAGCGCGCGGTCGGCGCGCTGCACGCGCGCTTCCTCGGCGGCGAGGCGGCCTCCGGCGCGGCCGCTCGCTAGGGTCCGCGCGCTGTCATGAGCGACACCACAGCTTCCGCGCCGCCTGCTCCGAGACGCCCGGTGCGCGCGATCGCGTCCTCGGTCGTCCTCGTCCTCGCGGCGATCCTGCTCGTTCTCAGCACGTTCGCGGTCTGGGTCGACCGCGTGGCGCTGAACACCGACGTCTTCGTGGACACGAGCTCCGAGCTCATCGAGGACGACGTGATCCGGCAGGCGGTCGCCACTCGCGCCGTCGACGAGCTCTTCGACTCGGTCGACGTCAACGCCGAGATCAAGGCGCAGCTCCCCGAGGACTTCAAGAATCTCTCGGGCCCGGCGACCGCGGGAGCCGCGCGAGGCGTCGTACACGCTCGTCGCGCGCGCGCTCGAGCAGCCGCGACTCCAGCGACTGTGGGCGACGACGCTCGAGGAGTCGCACCGGACGCTCGTCGCCGTGCTCGAGGGCGAGGGCGAGTCCGTCTCGACCGAAGGGCGGCGAGGTGACGCTCAACCTCGAGCGGCTCGTGCTCGAGTCGGCCGACCGGATCGGCATCCGCCAGCAGGTCGAGGACAACCTGCCCGAGGACGTCGGCCGCATCGAGATCCTGCGCTCGGACGAGCTGGACACCGCGCAGGACGCGTTCCAGATCATGAACGCGCTCGCGTGGCTGCTGCCGATTCTCACGCTCCTACTGCTCGGCGCTCGTCGTGTGGCTCGCCGGCGACCGCCGCCGGGCAGTGCGCAGGATCGGCGTCGCGCTCGTCCTCGTCGGCGTGATGGGCCTCGTCGCAGTCAACCTCGTGGGGAACTACCTCGTGAACGAGCTCGTGGCCGAGTCGGACACGCAGACCGCGGCGAGCAACGCGTGGGACATCCTCACGGAGCTCCTCCGCGAGCTCGTACCGGACGCTCGTCGGCGTCGGGATCCTCTTCCTCGTCGCCGCCTGGCTCGCGGGGCCGAGCGCGCGTGCGGCCGGCGCGCGCCGCTTCCTCGCACCTGCGGTGCGCGAGCGAGTGTGGGCCTACCCGGGTCTCGCAGTCGTCGCCGTGATCCTGCTGGTCGTTGGCGAGGTCGGTGACTTCGTCCGCTTCCTCACGGTGCTCATCCTCGTCGCCCTCGGCGCCGCCTGGATCGAGGTCACGCGCCGCCAGACCGCGCACGAGTTCCCGGACGCGTCCGGTGCGGCGGTGCTCGGCGAGGCACGGACCAGGCTCTCGTCCTGGTGGGACGCGGCGCGCGACCGCGCGGCCCAGCCGCGCCAGACGGCGGCACCGGCGGGAGGGAGCGACCTGACGTCGACGCTCGCGACGCTGGCCGACCTGCACGCGCGCGGCGAGCTGACGGACGACGAGTACTCGGCCGCGAAGGCCCGCGTCCTCGGAGGCGAGTAGCGGCCGTGGACTCGAATGCCGTGAAGGCACTCGTCGTCGGTGCGATCTGGCTCGTCGTCGTGATCACCGTGCGCTTCGCGCTCCGCTCCAGCTTCGACCGCTACGAGCGCAGGTTGGCCGAGCGGGATCCAGCGGTCGCTGCGCGCCGCCGGACAACCTTCGGGTTCCTCCTCCGCGTCGTCGTCGCACTCGTCGTCCTGCTCGGGCTCTGGAACGTCCTCTCGATCTTCCCTATCACCGAGGACGTCGCGCGCGCCTTCCTCGCGTCGAGCGCCGTGCTCGCTCTGATCGCGGGGCTCGCGCTCTCGACGCCGCTCGGGAACCTCGGCTCGGGCGTCCTGCTGGCCTTCGCGCAGCCGGTCCGCCTCGGCGACCGGATCACCGTCGGCGAGCACACCGGCGTCGTCTCCGAGATGTCGCTGAGCTACACGAAGCTCGTGACCGACGAGGACCGGCACGTCTTCGTCCCCAACCTCATGATGGCCTCGTCGGTGATCGTCAACCGCTCCGTCGGCGACCCGCGCCGGATCCTCACCGTCCAGGTTCCGGTCGGCATCGGCGCGTCACTCACCGAGGCCCGGCGCGTAGCGGAGGAGGCCGCGGCGCAGGTGGAGGGAGTGGACGCGCTGACGTTGTCCATCCACATCGGCGAGGTCGCCGAGAAGACCGTCTGGCTGAACGTCGTCGGCTTCGCCCCGCCGGGCTCGAACGTCACGCAGATCGCGAGCGAGATCCGCGAGCGCGTGCTCGCGGCGCTCGGCGACGCAGGCTTCCTGCCCGCGTGACCGGCGGCGCCCGCGTGTGAGGCATGCCTCGCACCTACATCTCGTAGGGCCGGCTCGTCCTCTGTAGGGGGCCGGGCATGCCCGGCCCGCGAGCGCCTCAGACGCAGTCTTTGAGCCCCTGCGCCTCCGGTAGCGACTCGAGCTTCTTCAGCGTGTTGTTCTCGATCTGCCGGATGCGCTCGCGTGTGACGCCGAACGTGCGGCCGACCTCCTCGAGCGTGCACGGCTGGGAGCCGTCGAGGCCGTAGCGAAGCTCGATGACCCGCCGTTCCCGTTCGGGGAGCGCGGCGAGCGCGACCTCCACGTCCTCGCGCCGGAGCGAGAGCGACGCGGTGTCGAACGGCGACTCGGCCGACTCGTCCGGGACGAAGTCGCCGAGGTTCGAGTCCTCGTCCTCGCCGATCGGCTTCTCGAGTGAAATGGGCAGCTGCGACATGCGGAGGATCTCCCGCACCTCGTCGGTGTGGATCTCGAGCTCCTCGGCGATCTCCTCGGGCAGCGGCTCACGGCCGAGGCGCTGGACGAGCTGGCGCTCGATGTGGACGACCTTGTTCAGCTTCTCGACCATGTGCACGGGGATCCGGATCGTGCGCGCCTTGTCGGCGATCGCGCGCGTGACCGCCTGCCGGATCCACCAGGTCGCGTAGGTCGAGAACTTGAAGCCCTTCCGGTAGTCGAACTTCTCGACGGCGCGGATGAGCCCGAGCGAGCCCTCCTGGATGAGGTCGAGGAACGAGAGCCCACGGCCGAGGTAGCCCTTCGCGATCGAGACGACGAGCCTGAGGTTTGCCTCGATCATGTGCTGCTTCGCGTTCATGTCGCCGCGCTCGATGCGCTTGGCGAGCGAGATCTCCTGGTCGGCGGTGAGTAGCGGAACCTTGCCGATCTCACGTAGGTAGAGCCGGAGCGAGTCGAGCGACGGCTCGACCGAGAGGTCGAGCTTCGGCGCGGCTTTGTCCTCCTCGGGCGGCGGCTCCTCGTGTGGGAGCGCCTTGTGCTCCACCCCTTCGACCAGCTCGATCGAATGGTCGATGAGGTAGGTGTAGAAGTCCTCGACCTGCTCCTTCGTGAGCTCGACCTCGTCGAGCCCGGACACGATCTCGTCGTACGTGAGGAATCCGCGCTCGAGACCTTGCTCGATGAGGCGCTGGAGCTCCTCGACCTCTGGGAGGGCGATATCGACGGACAGCATCTGCATCTGCGGGCCTCTCTCCTCTCGCGCTCGAACGGACACCAGAACTTCCGACCTACGCGAGCCGGCCCGCCTACCGCTCCGGCTCAACCCACCAAGCGCGGGCATCGTAATCCGACTTTGCAATTTGGCCAAGTCCAGTTTCGACGATGCTGGTGTCTGACACCTTGTCCACAGCCCGCCCAGCTGTTCGGAGCACGTCCCGAACTGCCACGCGTCTCCGAGCGGACGGCGCCGAGCGTCGACAGCGATTTCTGCGCCAGAACACGAAATCGACCCCGAACGCTGCCAGCGACGCGCAGGGGCATGAAAGGCGGTGTCTGACACCTTTTCCACCGGCGACACGCTCGTATCGGACACGTCTCAGGCGGCTCGGAACTCGCCGACCACCTCGCCGCGCGAGTTGAGGACCGGCACGTCGCCGAGCTCGCCCGCGTCGATCCCGAGCATCGCGAGGAACGCCCCGAGCCCGGTGCGCACGGCCCGTGTCGCCCCGTCCTCGACCTTGAGCGCGAGACCGAGGCCGTCCGGTCCCGCGGCGCAGAGCAGTCCTTCGGCGCCGCCTTTCGCGACCCAGCCCGGCTGCGTCTTCATCAGCACCGAGTCCGCGCCGAGTGGGCCTCGGACGAAGTCCGGATAGGCCTGCATCGCCGAGACGACCCGCGACCCGCCCTCGAGCTCCGGGAGCCGCGAGAACGCGTGCGCCATCCGCTCGAGCGGAAGCGCGAACGTGACGATTCCGCAGCCGTCGGCCGCCGTCGGCATGGACTGCGGATCGACCTCGGCTGCCGCGGCGACCTCGGCGAGCAGCGCCTGCTGGCACGGGTGCTCGGGCAGCCGGTAGCCCTCGACCGGCCAGCCGCGAGCGCGGCAGAGGGCGATCAGCCCTGCGTGCTTCCCGGAGCAGTTGTGCTCGAGCTTCGTCGGCTCGGGGCCGCACTCGAGGTCGTCCTCCGTCGCGTCGACCTTCGCGAGCAGCGAGCGCACGGCCTCGAGCTGCTCCGGGCGCGCGAGGTGCGAGGCGCAGGCGATCGCGATCTCGGCGTCGTCGAGGTCGGGACGGGCGCGCACGACCGGAAGCGCCTGGATCGGCTTCGCCGAGCTGCGGAAGTAGGTGACGAGTTGCGGATCTCCCGCGTGGCCGACGATCTCACCGCCCGAGACCGCGACCGCATGCGCAACGTGCCGCGCCTCGACGACATCACCCCGCGTGACCTCGACCTCGATCGGCTGCATCGCGGGAGGCTACTGGCGTGAGAAACACCCAATACCGGAGTCAGGCTGAAGTCTGACCCAGCACGTGCTTGCGAATGGTCGGGATTTGCCGTATGTTCCGCGATTATCGACCGTTTCCCGGACTACGACCTCGACGACGTCCTGACCATCGAAGAGCCCGAGCGCCTGCGTGCGGTCGCCGAGCCCTACCCGCGGGCGCATCATCGCGCTTCTGAACCAGCGCGCGGCGAGCACCACCGAGCTCGCGGCGGCGCTGGAGATGCCGAAGGGAACCGTCGGCCACCACCTGAAGGTGCTCGAGCGAGCCAAGCTCGTCCGCGTCGTGCGGACGCGAAAGGTGCGCGCACTGACCGAGAAGTACTACGGGCGGGTCGCGCGATTGTTCGTCCTCAAGAGCGCGGACGAGTCGGCGCCGGACGAGCTCCGCGGCGGCGCGATCACGGCGATGATGCTGCGCCAGGGCGCCGACGAGGTGCTCGCGGCGGGGGGCGACAAGAGCGAGTCGGGCATCGTCCGTGCGCGGCTCGCACCCAAGGACATCACTCGCTTCCAGAAGCGGCTGAACCGGCTGCTCGCCGACTTCCACGGCTCGGCGGACCCTGACGGCGAGCTCCACGTCCTCACGTTCGCGCTGTTCCGCTCCGGGACCGACCTGCCACCCAAGAAGGACGATGCGTAGCCTCTGGCCGAAAGGCGGTCTCTGGCGGCACGGGGACTTCCTCCGGCTCTGGTCGGCCGAGACGATCAGCCAGTTCGGGACGCAGGTCGGCCAGCTCGCGCTCCCACTCGTCGCCGTCCTCACGCTCGAGTCGTCCCCGTTCGAGGTCTCCGTCCTCACGACGCTCGAGTTCCTGCCGTTCATCCTCTTCACGATTCCCGCCGGCGTCTGGGTCGACCGGCTGCGCAGGCGACCGATCCTGATCGCAGGCGACCTCGGACGCTTTCTCCTGCTCGCGACCGTCCCCGTCGCGTACGTGGCCGACGCGCTGACGATCTGGCAGCTGTACGCGGTCGGATTCGGGTACGGGATCTGCACGGTCTTCTTCGACGTCGCGTACCAGTCGTACCTCCCGTCGCTGGTCACGCGCGACCAGCTCATCGACGGCAACTCCAAGCTCGAGATCAGCCGCTCGGCCGCGCAGCTCGGAGGACCGGGTCTCGGCGGTCTCACCGTCCAGCTGCTGACCGCGCCGTACGCGGTGCTCGCCGACTCGATCAGCTTCCTCGCCTCCGGCGTCTTCCTCCTCGGCATCCGCAAGCCCGAGCCGGCGCCCGAGCGCGAGGAAGGCGCGCCCCGCCCGTCGATGCTGCGTGAGGCGCGCGAGGGGCTCGGCTACGTCCTCGGCAACCGCTACCTGCGCGCGATCGCGGGCACGACCGCGATCTCGAACTTCGCGTCCAGCCTCGCGTTCGCGATCTTCCTCGTCTACGCGGTGCGGACGCTCGGCCTGTCGGCCGCCGCGATCGGGATCGTCTTCTCGATCGGGAGCCTCGGCGCGATGGGCGGCGCGCTCCTCGGGAGACGCGTCTCGGCGCGGCTCGGCGTCGGCCCGACGATCATCGCCTCCGCCGCGGTCTTCGGCCCTGCGGCGCTCCTCTTCCCGGCTGCGCCCGCCTCGTTCCCGTACCCGTTCCTCGTCGTGGGCATGATCCTGTTCGGCTTCGCGGGAGTCGTCTACAACGTCACGCAGCTGAGCTACCGGCAGGCCATCACGCCGGAGCGGATGCTCGGCCGGATGAACTCCGTGATGCGCTTCATCGTCTGGGGCGTCATCCCGATCGGCGCGCCTGGTCGGCGGCGCGCTCGGGACGTGGATCGGACTGCGCGAGGCGATGTGGGTGGGCGCGGCGATCGGCACGCTCTCCTGCCTCCCGGTGCTCTTCTCCCCCGTGCGCCACCTCCGCGAGATGCCCGAGCCCGTGACCGACGCGCCGTCGGAGCCCGAGCCGGAACCGGTCCGTGCGTAGGCCTCGACTCTGGCCCCGCGGCGGCCTCTGGCGCCACCCCGACTTCCTCAAGCTGTGGTCGGCGGAGACGATCAGCATGTTCGGGTCGGAGATCGGCTCGCTGGCGCTCCCGCTCGTCGCGATCCTCACCCTCGAGTCGTCCGCGTTCGAGGTCGCCGCCCTCGCGACGCTCCAGTTCCTGCCGTTCATCCTCTTCACGATCCCGGCCGGCGTCTGGGTCGACCGGCTGCGCAGGCGGCCGATCCTGATCGCAGGCGACGTCGGTCGCTTCGTCCTCTACGCGTCGGTCCCCATCGCGTACCTGGCGGACGCGCTCACGATCTGGCAGCTGTACGCGGTCGGATTCGGGTACGGCATCTGCACGGTGTTCTTCGACGTCTCGTACCAGTCGTATCTGCCGTCGCTGGTCACGCGCGACCAGCTCATCGACGGCAACTCCAAGCTCGAGATCAGCCGTTCCGCCGCGGCGCTCGGCGGACCGGGTCTCGGCGGCCTCACGGTCCAGCTGCTCACCGCGCCGTACGCGGTGCTCGCCGACGCCGTCAGCTTCCTCGCCTCGGGCCTCTTCCTCCTCGGCATCCGCAAGCCCGAGCCGATACCCGAGCGCGAGGAAGGAGCGCCTCATCCCTCGATGCGGCGCGAGGCGCGCGAGGGGCTCGGCTACGTCCTCGGCACCGCTACCTGCGCGCGATCGCCGGCTCGACGGCCGTCTCGAACTTCGCGGCCGGCATCGCGGACGCGGTCCTCCTCGTCTACGCGGTGCGGACGCTCGGCATGTCGGCCGCCGCGATCGGCCTCGTCTTCTCGATCGGGAGCATCGGCGCCCTGGGCGCCGCGCTCTACGGACGCCGCATCGCTGCCCGGCTCGGCATCGGCCCGGCGATCATCGCCTCCGCCGCCGTCTTCGGCCCGGCGGCGATCCTCTTCGCGGCGGCCCCGGCCTCGTTCCCGTACCCGTTTCTCATCACGGGCATGATCGTGTTCGGCTTCGCCGGAGTGGTCTACAACGTCACGCAGCTGAGCTACCGGCAGGCGATCACGCCGGAGCGGATGCTCGGCCGGATGAACTCGGTCATGCGCTTCATCGCCTGGGGCGTCCTCCCGATCGGCATGCTGATCGGCGGGGCGCTCGCGACCTGGGTCGGGCTCCGAGAAGCGATGTGGGTCAGCGCGGCCATCAGCACGGTCTCCTTCCTCCCGATGTTGCTCTCCCCCGTGCGCCACCTTCGTGTGCTGCCCGAGCCCGTGATCGACCAGGAGCCCCTCCGTGCGTAAGCCTCGGCTCTGGCCGCGCGGCGGCCTCTGGCGCCACCCGGACTTCCTCAAGCTCTGGTCGGCGGAGACGATCAGCCAGTTCGGCTCGCAGGTCGACGACCTCGCGATCGCCTTCGTCGCGATCGTCGTGCTCGACGCCAGCGCGTTCGAGGTCGCCCTGGTCGGGGTGCTCGGCTTCCTCCCGTTCATCCTCTTCACGCTGCCCGCAGGCGTCTGGGTCGACCGGATGCGCAGGCGGCCGATCCTGATCGCGGGAGACTTCGCGCGCGCGGCGCTCCTCGCCTCGATCCCGATCGCATACGTGGCCGACGCGCTGACGCTCTGGCAGCTCTACGTCGTCGTCTTCCTCGTCGGCGTCTGCCAGGTCTTCTTCGACGTCGCCTATCAGTCGTACCTGCCCTCGCTCGTCGAGCGCGACCAGATCATCGACGGCAACTCGAAGCTCGAGATCAGCCGCTCCGCGGCGCAGGTGGGAGGCCCGGGCCTCGCGGGCGGGCTGGTGCAGATCTTCACGGCGCCCTACGCGGTGCTCGTGGACGCCATCAGCTTCCTGGGTTCCGGGCTCTTCCTGCTGGGGATACGCAAGCCCGAGGAGCCTCCGGTCCGGGAGACGGTCGACGGCACCAAGACGAGCATGTGGACGGAGCTCAAGGAAGGGCTTCGCTTCGTGCTCGGAAACCCGAACCTGCGCGCGCAGGCGGGCTGCACGGGGACCTCCAACTTCTTCTCGAACGTCTCGTTCGCGATCGTCCTCGTGTTCCTCGTACGCGAGCTCGAGCTCTCGGCGGCGGTCATCGGGATCATCTTCTCGGTCGGGAGCGTCGGCTCTTTCATCGCCGCCTTCTCGGCCATGCGCCTGTCGAACCGCTTCGGGATCGGCCCCACCACCATCGCCGCCGGCTTGCTCTTCGGGCCGTCGACGCTGCTGATCGCCTTCGCCCCGGCCGGCGACGCAGCCATACCCTTCCTCGTCGCGTCGGTGCTTCTCGGTGGCTTCTCGATCGTGACCTACAACATCATCCAGGTGAGCTACCGGCAGGCGATCTGCCCGCCGCGCCTCCAGGGACGCATGAACTCGGTGATGCGCTTCCTCGTCTGGGGGACGATCCCGATCGGGGCCCTGGTCGGCGGAGTCCTCGGCACCAAGGTCGGGCTCCGCGAGACGATCGTCATCGGAGGCATCGGCGGCACGCTCGCGATCCTCTGGATCGTGTTCTCGCCGCAGCGCCACCTGCGCGAGATGCCCGAGCCGACCGTCGACGAGAAGGAGCCTCTTCAAACCGAGGCCGGCGCCACGACGCCGGGCGTCGTCGATCCGTGGGACGAGGACGTCTGGACGCCGGCCGACGAGACTCCTCGCTGAACGTGCGGTACTGGCCGCAGGGTGGGCTCTGGCGCCATCCCGACTTCCTGCGGCTGTGGGGCGCCCAGACGATCAGCCAGTTCGGGACGCAGATCACGCTGCTCGGCCTGCCGCTCGCGGCGATCCTCGTCCTCGACGCCAGCGCCTTCGAGGTCGCGCTGCTCGGGATGTTCGAGTTCCTTCCCTTTCTGCTCTTCGCGCTCCCTGCAGGCGTGTGGGTCGACCGGATGCGGCGCAAGCCGATCCTCGTGGTGTCCGACGCGTTCCGCGCCATGCTCCTCGCCTCGATCCCGCTCGCGTACTTCCTCGACGCGCTAACGATGTGGCAGCTCTATGTCGTCGCCTTCCTCGTCGGCGTCGGCACCGTCTTCTTCGACGTCGCCTACATGTCGTACCTCCCCGCGCTCGTCGACCGCGCCAGCCTCGTCGAGGGGAACTCGAAGCTCGAGATCAGCCGGTCGGCGGCGGCACTCGGCGGGCCCGGCCTCGCGGGCTTGCTCGTGGGAGCGATCACCGCGCCGTTCGCGATCCTCGTCGACGCGCTCAGCTTCGTCGCCTCGGCGTGGCTGCTCCTCCGCATCCGCGGCGCAGAGGCCGTTCCGGAGCAGACAGAGGCACCGAGCATGCGCCGCGAGATCCTCGAGGGCCTCCGCTACATGCTCGGCCACCCGCTCTGGCGTCCGATCGCGATCTCGATCGCTATCGCGAACTTCTTCAACACGCTCGCCTTCTCGATCATCCTCGTCTACTTCGTTCGCGAGCTCGGGCTCTCGGCGCAGGTGATCGGCATCGTCCTCGCCGTGTCCAACGTCGGCTGGCTCGCCGGCGCAGTCGTCGCGAGCCGCATCTCCGGACGCCTGGGCGTCGGCCCGACGCTCGTGGCTTCCGCGGTGCTGTTCGGCCCGTCCCTCGTGCTCGTGCCGGCCGCGCCGCAGTCGATGCCGATCCCGTTCATCGTCGCAGGCCTGATCCTCGCTACCTTCGGAGGCGTCGTGTTCATCGTCACCGGCATGTCGTTCCAGCAGGCGGTCACGCCCGCCCACATACTCGGGCGGCTGAACGCGACGCGGCGGTTCATCGTCTGGGGCGTGATCCCGCTCGGCTCGCTCGCCGGCGGCGTACTCGCGTCGCAGATCGGCCTGCGGGAGACGCTCTGGGTGGGCACGATCGCGAGCTCGCTCTGCTTCGTGCCGCTGCTCCTCTCGCCGGTGCGCGGGCTGGGCCGGATGGACGACGCCGTGCGCCAATACTCCCCTCCTGCCCCGGCGACGGCCGATGCCTGAGCTGCCCGAGGTCGAGGCGTGGGTGCGCGAGCTCGACCCGCTCGTGTCCGCACGGCCGATCGAGCGCGCGGGGCCCGCGCACGTGGCGACGCTGAAGACGATCGACCCGCCGCTGTCCGCGCTCGAAGGCCGACGCCTCGGCGGCGCCGAGCGGCGCGCGAAGAACCTCCTCTTCCCCACCGAGGAGGGCGACCTCGTCCTGCGGGTGCACCTGATGAGCGCCGGGCGGCTGCGGTTCCTGGGCGCCGGGCAGAAGGGACCGAAGAGACCGATGTTCCGGGTCCGTTTTTCGGGCGGGGACGAGCTGATTCTCACCGAGGGTGGGAAGAAGAAGCGCGCAGGCGTCTGGCTCGTGACGCCCGAGCGGCTCGAGGAAGACCTCGCCCACATCGGTCCCGATGCGCTCGAGGTCGACACCGCGGGCCTCGCCGAGATCCTCGCGCGTGAGCGTCGCCAGCTGCATCCGCTCCTGCGCGACCAGCGCGCGCTCGCCGGGATCGGCCGCGCGCACGCGAACGAGATCCTGCTCCGCGCGCGGCTGTCGCCGTTCAAAGCCTCGACCGAGCTCACGTCCGAGGAGACCGCGCGGCTCGCGGCGGCGATGCACGAGGACCTCGAGCGCGCACTCGAGCTCCGGCTCCGCGGGAAGGGCGACAAGCAGGTCTACCTCGTCCACGACCGCCTCGGCGAGCCCTGCCCGCAGTGTGGCGACCCGATCCAGCGCGTCGACTTCGAGGAGCACACGATCTACTACTGCCCGCGTTGCCAGACCGGCGGCCGCGTGCTCAAGGATCGGCGCCTCTCGCGGCTCCTGCGGTAGCCCGCGGTCGGTTCGCCGAGAGAGCCGATGAAGCCTCGAGTGTCAGGTCCGGGGGCGTCCGCTGACTTAACCCGTGCCAATCTGGTGAAGGAGTGATCCCGCGCTAGACGCATTGCCCGAATAGGCGGATAATCGTCGGACGAAACACGCAGTAGGCCGCCAGGGAAATTCGATGTGCGGGCGCACGAGAGGGGGGCGGAGCGTGCCGAAGGGCAGGTTGGTCTGCGTCGTCGTTGCAAGCGGTGGCCGAGATGACCGCCGGGTCCGATCGATAGCCGCCGCTAGCGATGGGCGGCTGTGAGCGCGCTGGCGATCACGACCGTCGACCTCGCGCGGCTCCAGTTCGCGACGACGTCGCTGTACCACTTCTTGTTTGTCCCGCTGACGCTCGGACTCGCTCCGCTCATCGCGGTCATGCAGACCCTCTGGTACCGCGGAGGCGACGAGGCCTGGCTGCGGCTGACGCGCTTCTTCGGGACGCTGATGCTCATCAACTTCGCGATCGGCGTCGCGACGGGGCTCGTGCAGGAGTTCCAGTTCGGGATGAACTGGTCCGTGTACTCGGAGTACGTCGGTGATGTCTTCGGGGCACCGCTCGCGATCGAAGGGCTCGCGGCCTTCATGCTCGAGTCGACGTTCCTCGGTCTCTGGATCTTCGGCTGGGATCGACTGTCGAGGCGCGTCCACCTGGCGACGATCTGGATCTTCGCCCTGGCCTCATGGCTCTCCGCGTTCTTCATCATCAGCGCCAACTCCTGGATGCAGCGGCCGGTCGGCTCCACCGTCACCGACGGTCGGGCCGAGCTGACGAGCGTCTGGGAGCTGTTCACGAACCGCTTCGGGATCTGGGCCTACATCCACGTCCTGCTCGTCGGACTCACGACGGCGGCCGTCGTGATCTTCGGCGTCGCCTGCTGGCACCTCGTCCGCGGTCGGAACCAGGAGCTCTTTCGCCATGCGGCGAAGCTCGCGCTGATCGTCGGCGTCCCGATCTCGGCCGTGAACCTCGGAGTCGGCAGCCAGATGGGCGTCGTGGTGACCGACTACCAGCCGATGAAAATCGCGTCGACCGAGGCGCAGTGGGACACGTGTCAACCGTGCGCGTTCTCCCTCATCCAGATCGGCGGCTTCACCGAGGACGACCAGACGCCGTCGTTCTCGATCCAGGTCCCGCATCTCCTGTCGATCCTCGCGACCCTCTCCTGGGACGGCGAGGTGCAGGGCATGACCGAGCTCCAGCGGCAGTCCGAGCGCCAGTACGGCCGCGGGGAGAACTACATCCCACCGGTTCGGACGACCTACTGGGCCATGCGGATCATGGCCTATGCTGGCACGCTCGTCTTCCTCGTGTTCGCGCTCGGGGCGTTCCTCTACTGGCGCGCAAGGCTCGCGTCGACGCGCTGGTTCCTCTGGCTGGGGGTCCTGACGATCCCGCTCCCGTACCTCGCGGCGCTCTCCGGCTGGGTGCTCTCGGAGGTAGGGCGCCAACCGTGGATCGTGTGGGGCCTCCTGAAGACGGCCGATGCCAACTCACCAAGCGTCTCGACGGCCACGATCGCAACGAGTCTCGGCACGTTCGTCGTCCTCTACATCGCGCTGCTGATCGTGGACTTCGTCCTCATGCGCCGCTACGCGCGCGTCGACCCGCCCGAGGTCGGCGGAGAAGGGGACGAGTTCGCACTCCCGGCGGTGACCTACTGATGGACCTCGAGACCTTCTGGTTCTGCCTCATCGCCGTCGTCTGGGCGATGTACTTCCTGCTCGAGGGATTCGACTTCGGGGTGGGAATGCTGCTCCCGTTCGTCCCGCGCTCGGACGAGGAGCGGAGCACGGCCCTGCGAACGATCGGACCGGTCTGGGACGGAAACGAGGTCTGGCTCGTCGTCGCCGGCGGTGCTACGTTCGCCGCGTTCCCGGCCTGGTACGCGACGATGTTCTCGGGCTTCTACCTGGCCCTGCTGCTGATCCTGTTCTTCCTGATCATCCGGGTCGTCTCGTTCGAGTGGCGCTCGAAGAGCGAGACCCCGGGATGGCGGTCGACGTGGGCCTGGGCGAACACGATCGGGAGCTTCGGGGCGTCGCTGCTCTGGGGCATCGGGCTCTCGTGCCTCGTCTACGGGGTTCCGATCGACTCCGGCGGCGACTACACCGGCGACCTGCTTGACCTCTTCAGCGCGTACTCCGTGTTCGCGGGAATCGCTGTCGTGGCGCTCTTCGCGTTCCACGGAGCGACGTTCATGACGCTCCGCACGACGGGCGAACTGTGCAGCCGTGCCGAAGGTGCCGCGCGGAAGCTCGCGATTCCGGCCGCTGTGCTGGGGGCGGTGTATATGGCGTGGACCGTCGCGGTCGCGATGGACCGCAATGACAAGGACCTCTTCCCGCCGGTGCTCCCCGCGGCGCTCGGGATTGCGGCCCTCGCGCTCGCGACTCTCTTCCTCTACACAGGACGCAACGGGCGAGCGTTCGCGATGACCGCGCTCGGGACGATCTCGCTCGTGGCGACGCTGTTCGTCTCGCTCTACCCGCGCGTGATGGTGTCGAGCACCGACTTCGCGAACAGCCTGACCGTCGACGACGCCGCGTCGTCTCACTACGCGCTCCAGGTCATGAGCGTCGTGGCGCTGATCTGCGTCCCGGCCGTGTTCCTGTACCAGGGCTGGACGTACTACGTCTTCCGGGCGCGCCTCGGTGGAGAGCCGATTGCAACTCCGCCGGCGGGGGCCACTTCTACGAATGGGGGGTCGACATCATGAAGCCACGCGTCGTCGTTCTGGGAGGTGGCTTCGCGGGCATCGGTGCCGTGCAGAAGCTGGAGAAGGCGGACGCCGACGTCGTCGTCGTCGACAAGCACGACTACCACACGTTCCAGCCGCTGCTGTACCAGCTCGCCACCGGCCTGCTCGAGACGACGGCCGTGGGGCACTCGCTCCGCGACCTCGTCAAGGACCAGGACAACACCACGATCCACAAGGCTCCGATCACCGGGATCGACCTCGAGGCCAGAGAGGTCACCTTCGACGGTCTCGCGCCGATCACGTACGACTACCTCGTGCTCGCCCTGGGCGCGGAGGTGACCTTCTTCGGGACCGAAGGCGCCGCCGAGCACGCGTTTCCGATGTACACGCTGCCCGACGCGGTCAGGCTCAAGAACCACATCCTCGATCGCTGGGAGGCGGCCGACAAGGACAGCGGCCTCGTCGACGACGGGGCACTAACGGTCGTCGTGGTGGGGGGCGGGCCGACGGGCGTCGAGACCGCAGGAGCGGTCGCCGAGCTCTACCGCGCGAACTTCGACAAGGACTACCCAGATCTGCCCCAGGAGAAGGCGCGCGTGGTCCTCGTGGAGGCGGGCGACGAGATCTTCGCGATGTTCAAGCCAAACCTCCGCGAGTACGCGCGCGAGGCGCTGGAGACGAGGACGGTCGAGGTCATGACCGGCGCCCGGGTGCAGTCGGTCGCGCCGACCCGCGTCACGCTCGCGTCCGGCGAGGTCATCCCCGCGCACACGCTGGTCTGGGGCGCCGGTCTCCAGGGCAACAGCCTCGTGCAGTCACTCGGACTGGAGCTCGAGCGCGGCAACCGCATCGGAGTCGGTCCGGACCTCGAGCTCCCGGGACACCCGGGCGTCTTCGTCGTGGGGGACGTCGCGGCAATCACCGACTCGAAGACGCAGCAGGTGCTCCCGCAGCTCGGCTCGGTCGCGCTCCAGTCGGGAGAGCACGCCGGCGAGACCATTACCCGCCGCGTCGCAGGCAAGTCGACGAAGCCGTTCGCCTACAAGGACAAGGGCACGATGGCGGCGATCGGGCGAAACGCCGCGGTCGTGCAGATGCTCGGCGGCAAGACGATGAAGGGACACAAGGCGCAGTTCGCGTGGCGGACCGTGCACCTCGCGCTCCTCCCGACGAACGAGGACCGGGCGAAGGCGATCGTCGACTGGGCAGGGAGCCAGCTCACGCATCAGCGCGCGGGCCGCATCAGCGTCGATTTGGACGAGTAACCAACGGCAGGAGAAAGGCAGGAGGCGAGGACATGAGCACTACGGAAGCCCCACAAGCGACGAGAGCGAGTCTGGGCGCGGAGCCCGAACCGGCGGACGTCCTCGTCGTCTTCGGGATCACCGGCGATTTGGCGAAGGTAATGACCTTCCGGTCGCTCTACCGGCTCGAGCAGCGCGGACTGCTCGACTGCCCGATCGTCGGGGTCGCGGTCGACGACTGGTCGGTCGACGACCTCGTCACACGGGCACGCGAGTCGATCGTCGGCACCGGCGAGAAACTGGACGAGAAGGTGTTCGACCGCTTCGCGGCTCGGCTCTCGTACGTGTCGGGCGACTTCACGGATCCGTCGATGTACGAGCGGGTGGGCGCCGCGATCAGCGGGGCGCGCACTCCGGTGTACTACCTCGAGATTCCGCCGTTCCTCTTCGGCGCTGTCGTCAAGGGCCTGACAGAGGCGGGCCTGACGAAGACCGGGCGCGTCGTGGTCGAGAAGCCGTTCGGCCACGACCAGGCCTCAGCCCGCGAGCTCGCCGACGAGCTGCACGCCTACATCGACGAGTCGCAGCTCATGCGCATCGACCACTACCTCGGGAAGATGGGCCTCGAGGAGATCCTCTACCTCCGCTTCGCGAACACGATGCTCGAGCCAGTCTGGAACCGGAACTACGTCGGTTCGGTCCAGATCACGATGGCGGAGGACTTCGGCGTCGAGGATCGCGGCCACTTCTACGACCCGGTCGGCGCGCTGCGCGACGTCGTCGTCAACCACCTCATGCAGGTCGTGGGGGCGACCGCCATGGAGCCGCCTTCCGGAGGCGACACGAAGACGATCCAGGACTCGAAGGTCTCGCTTTATCGCGCGGTCAGGGCCGCCGACCCAGCGCACTACGTGCGCGGGCAGTACGAGGGGTACCTCGGCATCGACGGCGTCGCCCCGGACTCGACCACGGAGACGTACACCGCGCTCCGGCTCGAGATCGACAACTGGCGCTGGTCGGGCGTTCCGTTCTTCATCCGCGCCGGGAAGCGGCTCCCGGTCACACAGACGGAGGTTCGCCTCGTCTTCAAGCATCCACCGCGCCTCGGCTTCGCCGCGCTCGACCGAAAGCCGGAGCCCAACCAGCTCGTGATCAAGCTCGATCCCTCGACGGGAGTCAGGATCGTGCTCGATGCCCGTCGCGCCGACGCATCGGCGGCGGCGCCGATCCTGTTCGATGTCGAGTTCGCCGAGATGGGCGGCGAGGGCGCGACCCCGTACGAGGTCCTGCTCCACGCCGCGCTGGTCGGGGAGAGCACCCGCTTCACGAGGCAGGACGGCATCGAGCAGACATGGCGGATCATGCAGCCGCTGCTCGACGCCCCACCCCCCGTTCATCCCTATCAGCCCGGATCCTGGGGCCCCGAGGCCGCGGACAAGCTCGTCGCCGGTCACGGCCGCTGGAGCGATCCGTGGATCGAGTCATGAGCGCGGCCAAGCCGGCGGCTGAGCAGCGGCCGCAAAGCGCAGCCGCGCCCTCACCGTTCACCCCGATCGCCGACTACGGCTTCCTCTCCAACTGCCACACGGGAGCCCTCGTCGCGCCCGACGGCGCCGTCGACTGGCTCTGCGTGCCGCGCTTCGACTCACCGAGCGTGTTCGGAAGCCTGCTCGACCGCTCCGCCGGGGCGTTCAGGTTCGCGCCGTTCGGCATCAACCATCCGTCGGCGCGCGAGTACGAGCCGGGAACGAACGTCCTCGTGACGACGTGGAAGACACCGAACGGCTGGGTCGTCGTACGCACCGGCGCTGACGATGGGGCCGCGCGGCCACGAGGACGAGATCACGCCGCACACGCGTCCGCCCGCGGACGACGACGCCGACCACATGCTCGTTCGCACGGTCGAGTGCCTCGAGGGGAACGTCGAGATCGAGCTCGTGTGCGAGCCGGTCTTCGGCTACGGCAGCGAGACGGCGACGTGGAGCCTGGTCGACGACAGCCGACACGTGGCCGACGCGACGGGCGCCGGCCAGACGATTCGCCTCTACACGGACCTCGCGCTCGGGATCGAGGCCGGCCGCGTTCGAGCACGGCACGTGCTCGGGCCGGGCGACCGCGCGTACTGCGCACTGTCGTGGGCCGAAAAGCTGGCGGGCCCCGCGGACGTCGACGAGGCCGAGGCACAGATCGCGGCGACGATTGGCTTCTGGCGAGCATGGCTCGGGCGAGCTCGGATTCCCGACCACCGCTGGCGCGACCCCGTGCAGCGGTCGGCGCTCGCGATCAAGGGCCTGACCTACATGCCGACCGGAGCCACGGTCGCCGCGCTCACGACGTCGCTGCCCGAGACCCCGGGCGGCGAGCGCAACTGGGACTACCGCTACACCTGGATGCGGGACACGACGTTCACGCTCCAGGCGCTGCACTACCTGAACCTCGGGTGGGAAGCCGACGAGTTCATGCAGTTCGTCGCGGACCTCGAGGCGAACCCCGACGGCTCGCTGCAGATCATGTACGGGATCGACGGTCGCCGGGACCTGACCGAGTCGACGCTGGACGACCTCTCGGGCTACGCCGGCGCCCGCCCGGTCCGCATCGGGAACGGAGCCTTCGATCAGCGGCAGAACGACGTCTACGGCGCCGTCCTCGACTCGTTCCTCCTCCACACCCGCCGGAGCCAGCGGCTTCCGCGACGGCTGTGGCCGATCGTCCAGGCGCAGGCGAAGTGCGCCACGGAAGTCTGGAGGAACCCCGACCAGGGCATCTGGGAGGCGCGCGGTAAGCCGCAGCACTACGTCTCCTCGAAGCTCATGTGCTGGGTCGCCCTCGACCGGGCGGCGAAGCTCGCCGGGATCCAGGGCGCTCCGGAGATACAGACGGAGTGGAGCGCGACCGCAGACGAGATCAGCGCGGACATCCTGGCGAACGGCGTCAGCGAGCGGGGCGTCCTCCGCCAGCACTACGAGACCGACGCCCTCGACGCCTCGACGCTTCTGGCCGCGATCTTCGGCTTCCTCCCCGGCGACGACGAGCGTCTCCGGAACTCGGTGCTCGCGATCGCCGACGAGCTGACGCAAGACGGGTTTGTCCTGCGCTATCGGACCGAGGAGACCGACGACGGCCTCTCCGGCGAAGAAGGGACGTTCCTCATCTGCTCGTTCTGGCTCGTCTCCGCCCTCGCCATCGTGGGCGAGCAGCAGCGCGCACACGACCTCATGGAGCGGCTTCTTCGCATCGCCTCGCCGCTCGGCCTCTACGCGGAGGAGTTCGACGTCGCGACCGGCCGCCACCTCGGGAACTTCCCGCAGGCGTTCTCGCATCTCGCGTTGATCGAGGCAGCGGGGCGGATCATCGTCGCCGAGATGCTCGAGGAGATCACCTGATGGACGCCTACGACGTGATCATCATCGGAACCGGCGCCGGCGGTGGAACGCTGGCGCGGCACCTCGCCCCCTCGGGCAAGCGCATCCTGCTCCTCGAGCGCGGCGATTGGCTTCCGCGCGAGCTCGAGAACTGGGTCACGGAGGCGGTGTTCGTGGACAACCGGTACGTCTCTCCCGACACCTGGTACGACGACAGTGGCCAGCCGTTCCAGCCGGGCGTCCACTACTTCGTGGGCGGGGCGACGAAGCTCTACGGCGCCGCGCTCTACCGCCTGCGCAAGGAGGACTTCGGCGAGCTCACCCATCACGACGGCGTCTCGCCCGCCTGGCCCATCTCGTACGACGACCTCGAGCCGTACTACACGCTCGCGGAGCAGCTCTACCAGGTGCACGGAGCGCGGGGCGAGGACCCGACCGAGCCACCGGCGAGCGCGCCGTATCCGCACCCGGCGGTCTCGCACGAGCCGCGGATCCAGCAGCTCTCGGACGATCTGGCGGCTGCCGGCTTCCACCCGTTCCACGCACCCTGCGGGATCCTGCTCGACGAGTCGAACACGCCGTTCAGCACGTGCATCCGCTGCGCGACCTGCGACGGCTTCCCGTGCCTCGTGCACGCGAAGTCGGACGCGGAGGTGCTCGGCGTCCGACCTGCGCTCGAGCATCCGAACGTCACGCTGCTGACGAACTCGAAGGTCGTCAGGCTCGAGACGAACGACGGAGGAACCGCCGTCACCGAGGTCGTCGTCGAGCGCGATGACGCGGAGGAGCGGTTCGCGGGCGGCGTCGTCGTCGTGGCGTGCGGCGCCGCCAACACGGCCAAGCTGCTCCTGGAGTCGGCGAACGACAAGCACCCGAACGGCCTCGCGAACGGCTCCGACCAGCTCGGGCGGAATTACATGTTCCACGACTCGACGGCGGTGCTCGCGCTCTCGCGCGAGGAGAACGCGACCGCTTACCAGAAGACCCTCGGCCTGAACGACTTCTACTTCGGGAGCGACGACTTCGAGTACCCGCTCGGGAACGTCCAGATGGTCGGCAAGTCAACGGCGCCGATGTTCCGCGGCGAGCGGCCGCAGGCCACGAGGCTGGCGCCCGAGTGGACGCTCGAACGGATGGCGCGGCATGCAATCGACTTCTGGCTCTCGACCGAGGACCTCCCGAAGCCCGACAACCGGGTCACCGTCGACGGCGACGGCAGGCTCACGCTCACCTACGCGGAGACGAACGCCGCCACCAAGAAGCACCTGTACAAGAAGGTCAAGTCGATGCTCGGGCAGCTCGACATGAACCCCGACCACCTGATCCACCGCTTCGCGTACATGAAGAACGACATCCCGGTGGCCGGCTGCGCCCACCAGGCGGGCACGGCACGCTTCGGCACCGATGCTTCGTCGTCCGTGCTGAACGTGGACTGCCGCGCGCACGAGGTCGACAACCTGTACGTCGTCGACACGAGCGTGTTCCCGAGCATCGGCGCCGTGAACCCGGCGCTCACGGCGATGGCGAACTCGCTGCGCGTCGGCGATCACCTGCTCGAGCGGATGAGCTAGCTCCGGAGCGAGAGGGGCTCGATGGCGACTCAGGCAGAGAGGTCGGTCGTCTACGCCGCGGCCGTCGCGCAGGGCATCGCGCTCGTCACCTTCCCCGCCGCGAGCACGATCCTCACCGATCCGGACGAGTACGACCTCTCGAGCACGCAGTACGGCGCGCTCTTCCTGCCGCAAGGTGATCACCGTTGAGCTCGTTCCTGACGGACGAGGAGGCGCTCGCGTACGGTCTGCTGCTCCTGGCGACGGCGAGCCTCGGGGCGGGGTTCGGGGGTAGAGGGTGACCTCCCCGTCAGGCGAGCAGCACGAGATCCGGCTCGGCGCCCAGGTCGCGGTCGTCGTCGAGCTCGGCGCCGGCCTTCGTTCGTACTCGGCCGGCGGTCGCGACGTCGTCGACGGGTACGGACCCGACGAGATGCCCTCGTCGGGACGGGGCCAGGTGTTGATCCCGTGGCCGAACCGGCTCGAGGACGGCAGCTACGAGCATGGCGGACGGCGTCACCAACTCCCCCTCACCGAGCCGGAGCAGGGGAACGCGATCCACGGCCTCGTTCGCTGGGTCGCCTGGACAGTGGCCGAGCGGGAGCCGCATCGCATCGTGCTGGAGCACGTTCTCCGTCCGCAGCCCGGGTATCCGTTCTCGCTCGCTCTCGCGATCGAGTACGCACTCTCGGAGGAGGGGCTTGGCGTGCGCACGACGGCGACGAACGTCGGCACCGATGCGTGCCCGTACGGCAGCGGGGCTCATCCCTATCTCAAGCTCGCGGCCGAGACGGTGGACGATGTCGTGCTCCGCGTGCCCGCACGGACGGTGCTGCGCTCGGACGACCGCGGGATCCCCGTCGGCACGGCGTCCGTCGACGAGGTGGAGCTCGACTTCCGGATTGCCCGGCCGGTCGGCGCGACGAGGCTGGACCACTGCTTCACGGACCTCGAGCGCGGCCCGGACGGCCTCGCGCGCGTCGAGCTCCACACCCCGGAAGGTGTCTTTCTGACGCTCTGGGTCGACGAGACGCATCCCTACTTGATGCTGTTCACGGGTGACCCGCTTCCGGACGTCGCCCGGCGCAGCCTCGCGGTCGAGCCCATGACCTGCGCGCCGAACGCCTTTCGAAGCGGGGACGGCCTCATCAGGCTCGAGCCGGGCGAGTCGATCACGAGCAGCTGGGGCATCGTTCCGAGTATCTGGGCTCGTCTCGCCTGATCGTGGACACCGGAGTCCCGGCGGTCCTCGGCCAAACGGTCGCCGCCCCCGACCTCGACTCCCTCGTCTACGTCCTCGGCGCGTCGGCTCTCGCTGCGATCGTCTCGAGGATCCACGTGCGGCATCGTGCTGCCGACGGTCGTCGTGGAGATCGTTCTCGGGATCGTCATCGGCCCGGAGGTCCTCGACGTCGCCGAGGTCGACTCCTACATCCGGTTCCTCTCGAACTTCGGCCTCGCGCTGCTCTTCTTCTTCGCCGGGCTGGAGGTCATCGAGAGGCGCGTCGCCCGGCGCTCCGTCGTTCGCGGGGCCGCCGGCTGGGCCGCCTCGCTGGCGATCGGCCTCTCCGTGGGAGTGCTGTTGAGCGAGGCCGGCGTGGATGCCGAGTGGTGGTTGCTCGGCGTCGCCCTGAGCACGACAGCGCTCGGCACGCTCGTCCCGATCCTCGCCGATGCCGGTCTGCTGCCGACGCTGCTCGGGTCGGCCGTGCTCGGAGCCGGCATCGCGGGAGAGTTCTGGCCGATCGTCGTCATCTCGATCTTCCTGACGGGGGCGTACGGCGCAGTCGAGGAGGTGCTGCTCCTGCTCGCGTTCGGTGGGCTGGTCGCGCTCGCCGCGGCGACCGCCGCGCGCGCTCGTCCACCGCGCCTGCTGCGCGTCCTGCGGGAGACGGTGCACACGACGGGCCAGGCTGCGGTGCGCGCGTCCATCTTCCTGCTCGGGGCGCTCGTCCTGATCGCGAACGACGTGGGCTTCGACTTCGTCCTCGGCGCGTTCGCCGCAGGGCTCGTCGTCGGCCTCACGCTCGACTCGCCGGAGGGTGCGACGGTGCGGATGCGGCTGGAGGGAGTCGGCTTCGGGCTCCTCATCCCGATCTACTTCGTCGTCGCCGGGATGAACTTCGACCTCGACAGCTTCCTCACCGCGACGGGCCTCGCGCTCGGAGCGCTCTTCCTCGGTCTTCTCCTCGTCGTCCGCGGTGCTCCCTCCATCGTCTGGCTGCGCGAGCTCGACGCGAGGGAGACCCTCAGCCTCGCCTTCTTCAGCGCGACCGGGCTGCCGCTGATCGTGGCGGTCGTGGGCATCGGAACCGATCGCGGTGCTATCTCGGCCGACGTCGGCGCCTCGCTCATCGGCGCGGGGATGATCTCCGTCCTCCTGTTCCCGCTCCTCGCGAGCCGCCTCGCCGGCCCCCGAGCCGCCGACGGGGGAGCGGCGGCGCGCGCCCGCGACGAGACGGGCGAGTACTAGCCTTCCTGCCATGGCGCCGAAGGACGAAGACCAGCGCTCCGGGCTCACTGACGCGGCCGGGCGCGCGGTGTTCTTCCCGGCACGCGCGTGGCGCGGGCCGCCGGACTTCCTCGCGGGAACGGTCGTCCTCTACGAGGACACGCGCGCCTGACGACCGAAGCGTCTCGGAGCGTGCGCCCGCTCGATCCGCGCCTTCTCCGTCGCGCCCGGGCTGCGCGCGTCCTCCTCGCGGCGGACGTCGCGATCGGGCTCGCGACGGCGCTGCTCGTCCTCCTCCAGGCCACGCTCCTCGCTCGGGTCATCGCGCGCTCGTTCGAGGGCGCGTCGCTCGACGACGTCTCCACCGATCTCGTGCTGCTCGCGCTCGTGTTCGCGGGCCGCGCGGTTCTCGCCTGGGGATTCGAGGTTGCGGGACGCCTCGCTGCGACGGGCGTGCTCTCACAGCTCCGGCTCGAGCTCGTCGAGCGACGGCTCCGGCGCGAGCCGGCTGCGCTCGACAGCACCAAGAGCGGCGAGATCGCGGCTGTCGCGGTTCAGGGAGTCGACGCGCTCGAGGCCTACTTCGGGCGGTTCGTCCCGCAGCTCGTGCTCGCGGTCGCGGTTCCGGTGGCCGTGATCGCCTGGATCGTGCCCATCGACCTCACCTCGGCGGCGCTCATGCTGCTGACCCTGCCGCTCGTCCCCGTCTTCATGGTCCTCATCGGCCGGTACACCCAGCGCGAGACACGCGCGCGCTGGCGTGCCCTCTCCCTCCTCTCGACGCACTTCCTCGACGTCGTGCGAGGTCTCCCGACGCTGCGGGCGTTCAATCGCGGACACGCTCAGATCGCGGCGATCGCCGAAACGAGCGAGCAGTACCGCAGCACGACCATGAGGACGCTCCGCGTCGCGTTCCTCTCGGGGGCCGTCCTCGAGCTGGCCGCGACACTCGGGATCGCGCTCGTCGCCGTCACCGTCGGCGTGCGCCTCGCCGACGGCGGGATCGGGCTCGAGGCCGCACTCACGATTCTCGTGCTCGCGCCCGAGCTGTATCTGCCTCTCCGCAATCTCGGGGCGCAGTACCACGCGAGCGCGGACGGGCTCGCGGTCGCGGGGCGCCTGCTCGAGCTCACGGACGGGCCGGAGACCGCCGACGGACGGGGGTCAGCGCCGAGATCTACCACGCGCTCGCGGCGCCACCATCCGGCTCGAGGGAGTCTCGTACGCGTACCCGGCGCGCGACGCCACGGTCCTCACCGGCGTCGATCTCGAGCTGCGCCCGGGCGAGACGGTCGGCCTCGTCGGAGCGAGCGGGAGCGGGAAGAGCACGGTGGCGTCGCTCCTCCTCGGGCTCGCCCAACCGACGCAAGGGCGCGTCACCGTCGACGGGGCCGAGCTCGCGGCCGCCGATCACGCCGCCTGGCGCCGCTCCGTGGCGTGGGTGCCGCAGCAGCCGACGCTCTTCCACGCGTCGGTTGCGGACAACATCAGGCTGGGAGAGCCCTCCGCCGACGACGAGAGCGTCGTCGCGGCAGCCCGGCTCGCCGGCGCCGACGAGTTCGTTCGCGCACTCCCCGACGGCTACGGCACGGTCGTCGGGGACGGCGGCCGGCCGGTCTCGGCGGGCGAGCGGCAGCGCATCGCGCTCGCGAGGGCGCTCCTCCGGGACGCATCGCTCGTCGTCCTCGACGAGCCGACTGCCAACCTCGATCCCGAGAACGCCGCGGCCGTCGCCCGAGCGATCGAGGGGCTGGGAGAGGGCCGGACCGTGCTCGTCATCGCGCACCGGCCCGAGCTCGTCGCGCGCGCGGACCGGACCGTCCGGCTCGAGGGTGGCCGCGTGGTCGCGCGATGACCACGACCCTTCGCAGGCTCGTCGCGCTCGCACCGGCACCCCGTGGCAGGCTCGCGCTCTCGATCCTGCTCGGCGCGGCGGCCGTGACCTTCGGCATCGGGCTGATGGCGAGCGCGGGCTACCTGATCTCGCGCGCGGCAGAAGGTCCCGCGATCCTCTCGCTCACCGGGACGATCGTGGCGGTTCGATTCTTCGCCCTCGCGCGGCCGCTCGCTCGCTACCTCGAACGGCTCGCCTCGCACGACCTCGCCTTCCGCGTCCTCGCCCGCCTGCGCGTCCGCTTCTACGAGCGCATCGAGCCGCTCGCGCCCGCGGGGCTCGAGGCCTACCGGCGGGGCGATCTCGTCAGCCGGATGGTCGGCGACGTCGACGCGCTCCAGAGCCTGTACCTGCGCGGCCTCGCCCCTCCGCTCGTCGCCGTCGCAGCCGGCGCGGTGGCGGTCGGCGTCGCTACCGCGATCCTGCCGGTCGCCGGGGCGATCCTCGTCGCGGGACTGCTGGTCGCGGGAATCGGGGTGCCTGCGATCGCCGGACGGCTCGCGAGCGCGGCCGGCCGTCGACGAGCCGATGCCCAGGGCCACCTGCACGCGGAGCTCGTCGAGCTCCTGCGCGGCGCTCCCGAGCTCGTCGTGTACGGGCGCGAGGAAGAGACGCTGAACCGCGTGCGCGAGACCGACCGCGAGCTCGTCCGGCTCGCGCGGCGAGACGCCCTCGCGGCTGGTGTCGCCGACGGTCTGGGGACGCTCGTCACCGGGGCGACGGTCGTCGCCGTCCTCGCCGTCGCGGTCTCGGCCCACGCGGCGGGCGACCTCGACCGAGTGCTCGTGGCCGTGCTCGGCTTGCTCGCACTCGCCGTCGTTCGAGGCCGTCGCCCCGCTGTCGCAGGCCGCACGAGAGCTGTCGGCGACGCTCGCCGCCGGACGACGCGTGCTCGAGCTCACGGACCGCGAGCCTGCCGTGCGGGACCCCGCCCTCCCCACCGCGCCGCCGTCCGTCCCGCCGGCGTTGTCGCTCGACGGAGCTCGCGCACGCTACGCGCCGGACGAGCCGCTTGCGCTCGACGGCGTGAGTCTGCGGCTCGAGCCCGGCCGGAAGCTCGCTCTCGTGGGGCCGAGCGGCTCGGGGAAGACGACGGTCGTCAACCTCCTCCTGCGCTTCCTCGATCCCGAGGACGGGCGCGTGACGCTCGCGGGCCTCGACCTCCGCGACTATCGCCAGGAAGACGTGCGCCGGGCGATCGCCGTCGCCGGGCAGGACGCGCACCTGTTCTCGACGACGATTCGCGAGAACATCCGTCTCGCACGACCCGACGCTGACGAGTCGGAGATCGTGGAGTGCCCTCCGCCGCGCACGACTCTGGGAGTGGGTCGCCTCGCTTCCCCAGGGCCTCGACACGCTCGTCGGCGAGGAGGGCACCGAGCTGTCGGGAGGACAGCGGCAGCGAATCACGCTCGCACGAGCGCTCCTCGCCGACGCGCCCGTGCTCGTCCTCGACGAGCCGACGGCGCATCTCGACCCGGAGACGGCCGAGGAGGTCGTCGGAGACATGCTCTCTGCCGCAGGCGACCGAGCCGTGCTCCTGATTACGCACCGGCCCGAGGGGCTCGACCGCGTCGACGAGGTGGTGACGCTCAGCGGCGGGCGCATCGTCTCGCATCGCGACGCCCAGATCACCCCGGTGAGCTGAGGCCTACGAGTGGGCCGCGGCGCCGGGTGCAGCAGGGAGCCGGGCCGAGACGACGTAGGAGACCACGACGGCGACGATGACGAGCGGCATCAGGGTCAGGCCGTCGGTCTGGAGGAACAAGCTCACGATGAGAACGGACGTGAGCGGCATTCCCAGCATTGCAACCGTCATCGCGCCGATACCCATTGCGGCACCTGCGATCATCGGCAGGCCGGGAAGGTGGGAGAGCGCAATGCCGCCGGCAGCGCCGATGAACATGCTCGGGAAGATGGGGCCGCCTCGGAAGCTGCTCAGCGAGAGGCTGTACGCGAGGCCCTTGCAGAGGACAACCATCAGGAGTGCGCCCACGGTCCAGCCGGAAGCGCCTTCGATCAGCCCCGGGAGCTGATCCTGTCCCGAGAAGAGCACCTCGGCCGAGCTTCTCCCTGTTACTTCGACGAAGATCAGCACGACGACACCGACCGCGACGCCGACAACGGGTGTCAGCAGCACCATTCGGCGTTCGACGATCGGCTGGAGCAGCAGCGCCAACCGCTTGATGGCGGCGCCGAGGATCGCCGCGATGACGCCGATCACGATCGCCCACAGAAACTCGGACACACCGGGGCTGCCGGCCGCAGGAATGTCCGGGACCGCGAGCGAGAAGGTGCCTAGGCCGGTCCAGTTGTCGAGCCCGATGAAGATCAGCGAGCCGACACCGGCAGCGAGCAGCCCGGGCGCGAGCACCACTCCGAGCATCGGGCCGCCGATCCCGGCCACCTCCATCATCAGGAACGCGGCCGGAAGAGGCGAGCCGAGGAGCGTGCTGATCGCGGCGAAGCTCCCGGCGGCGCCGATCACGACACTGGCCATCTCCGGCGCGTCGCGCTTGACCAGGTGGATGACGAGGACTCCGAGGCCGCTGCCGATCGCGATCAGAGGCGCTTCCGGGCCAAGGACGACCCCGAGGCTGAGGGTGGCGAACGAGGCAATGACGATCCCGGGGAGCTCGATCGGCGGCACGGGTCCTGATGCCTTGAACCCCTCCGCCGGTTTGTGCCCTGCCGTTCCCGGCAGGTACCGGATCGTGAGCGCCACCAGCAGGCCGCTCAGCGCAAGCAGCGGAATCGGCCACCAGGCAGGCTGGCTTTCGAAGCCGAGGTCGCCGGGCAGGGTGCCGTACAGATACTGCTGCAGCTCGGCGACACCCTCGAGAAAGAAGTACGCGACCGCCGCCACCGGCACACCGATGATCGCGCCGAACACGAGCAGCACGACGTACGAGCGGCTCCGGAGAAGCTCGAGCGGACTCGGCGTAGCCGGCGTCGATGGCGCCGTTTGCGCGTCGGGGTCGCCCTCTTGCTCCACGCTGTTCTCAGCCCTTCTCCACAGCCCGCAACGCCGCGACACTTCCGCAGAAGCCCCAGCCGAGGACGACCACGTCGTCGTCGAAGTTCGCCACGCCTGCCTCCTCTCGAGGAGCTACGCGTGACTCTAGTGCGGGGAGGCGTGACGAGCCGCGGCGATGCGGCGTGTTCACCACTCCATCACGTAGTGGGCCGTCCGAGCCATGGCTCCTGGGGGCACGCCAGGCGAGCGGAGTCTTCCACACAGTTGGTACGGTGACCGCGTGACGGACGTCGTCAGGCTCGACGAGGATCTCCAGGCCTCGACGCCCGAGATCTCGCTCGCGCTCTCCCGCGCAGGCGTGACCGGCGTGCAGAAGGCGGTACGCATCCGCCGGGGAGGCGCAGAGACGGTCATGGCAGCGGTAATCGACTGCACCGTCGATCTCGCCGCCGACCAGAAGGGCGTGCACATGTCGCGCTTCCCCGCGCTGTTCGAGGAAGCGATCGAGCTCGTCGTCGACGAGGACGAGGGCATGCTCGTCGAGGTGCTCGCCGAGCAGATCGCGAGCCGCGTGGTCGAGCGCCAGGACGCTCTCAAGGCCGAGGTCTGGATCCGTGCGCAGTGGCCCATCCACCGCCGGACCCCCGTCACACGCCTCAGGACGCAGGAGATGGTGACTCTCTGCGGGATCGCGGCGGCGTCCGAGTCCGGCACGAAACGCGTCGTCGGCGTCGAGGCGACCGGGATCAACGCGTGCCCGTGCGCGCAGGGGCTCGTCCGGAACCGCGCGACCGAGCGGCTGCTCGAAGCCGGGTTCGACTCAGGAGACATCGAGAAGATCGTCCAGCTCGTCCCGATCGCGACCCACAACCAGCGTGGCCGCGGCACGCTCTTCGTCGGCACCGACCACGACCTCGACGCCGAGGTGCTCGTCGGCGTCGTCGAGCGCTCGATGAGCGCTCCCATCTACGACCTGCTGAAGCGGCCCGACGAGCTCTTCGTCGTCGAGCACGCGCACCTTCAGCCGCGCTTCGTCGAGGACTCCGTGCGCCACTCGCTGCGGGACGCGCTCGACGCCCTCCCGGAGCTCGACGACGGTGACTTCCTGCACTCCAAGCAGGTCAACTACGAGACGATCCACATCCACGACGTCGTCGCCGAGCGCTTCGGGACGGCCGGCGAGCTGCGGGCGGAGCTCGCGACCGGCAAGGCGAGCCCACGCCAGACGACGCTCCAGCTCCTGGCTCTTCTCCTAGGCCCGCCGCGTTCCTCGCAGCTCGAAGCGGTGCTCGGTTCCGTGTACGAGCCGGCGGAGGTTGTGTCGATGCAGCAACACGATCGCGACCGTACCCGCGGCCGCGAACGCGACGACCGGCCAGTCGTAGCCGAAGAGCGAGCACGAGGACGACGAGGGCCAACGCGGTCACGATCGACGCGAGTGACGCGTACCGCGTCGCGACGAAGTACCGCGAGCCAGATACCGACGCAGCAGAGCGTGGCCAGCGGCGCGAGCGCGAGGAAGGCGCCTCCGGCGGTCGCGACCATCTTCCCGCCCTTCTCGAAGCGGAGGAACACAGGCCGCGCGTGGCCGACCATCGCCGCTGCCCCTGCGAGCACACCGACGAGCGCACCTCCCGCCCAGAGCCCGAGCGCCGCAGCGGCGAACCCCTTCGCGAGATCGAGGCACGCGACCGCGATCCCCAGCCGCTTCCCGTACACGCGAAAGACGTTCGTCGCCCCCACGTTCCCGCTCCCGTGCGCGCGGATGTCCTCGCCGCGCAGAAGCAGCGGCAGCCAGTAGCCGAACGGCAGCGCGCCGAGGAGGTACCCGCCCACGACGGCGAGCGTCTCGGTCATGGCTATTCGAAAGGAATGCGGTAGCCGGTGATCCAGGCGTTCACGACGCTCCAGTCGAGGTTCCGGAGGAACGCCTCGATGTACGCGGCGCGATCGGTCTGGTAGTCGAGGAAGTAGGCGTGCTCGTAGACGTCGAGCGCGACGAGCGGCGTCGCGTTCCACACCGGGAACGTGTTCTGCGCGTCGCCGATGTAGTTGAAGAGGCGGCCCTCGTCCCAGTCGTACGCCGTCCACGCCCAGCCGCGGGCGGCCATCCCGGTCGCCTTGAGATCCTCGCGCCAGGCGCCGACCGAGCCGAAGTCCCGGTCGACGAGCGCGCTCGATAGCGCCGGTCGGATCGCCGCCCTCGCCGCCGAGGTGCTCGAAGTAGACCTCGTGGTTCTTGATCCCGCCGACCGCGAACGTGAGATCGACCTTGAGCGCGCGCACGTCCGAGTAGACCTGGTTGCCGGCGTCGAGGTCGACGTCGGCGAGCCGACCGAGGATCTCGTTCCGCTTCGCGACGTAGCCCTGGTACAGCCGGAAGTGCGCGTCGATCGTCGTGCGCGAGATGCCGTCGAGCTCGAGCAGCGCGGGCTTCAGCTCCCGCGGCCTGATCTCCACGAAGGTCGTGGTCATCGGCGTGAGTATCCTCCTCGGACCGCGGCCGCGGGAACGCCGCGGAGCATATCCTTCGCGCCGCGACGTCGGATCCGCCGCAAGATGCAGCGAAAGGAGCACCATGGCTTACGAGGTTCCCGCGCTTGCCTACGACTTCGCCGCGCTCGAGCCGCACATCGACGCGCGCACGATGGAGATCCACCACGACAAGCACCACGCCGCCTACGTCGACGAACCTGAACGCCGCGCTCGAAGGGACGGACTGGATGGACCGCGCCCATCGAGGAGCATCCTCACGAGCCTCGACGATCCTCCCCGAGGACAAGCGCACCCCGGTCCGCAACAACGGCGGCGGGCATGCGAACCACACGTTCTTCTGGGAGATCATGGGCCCGGACGGCGGCGGCGAGCCGTCGGGCGCGCTCGCCGACGCGATCGCGGACACGTTCGGCGGCGTCGACCAGCTGAAGGAGCAGGTCAACGACGCCGGCGTGAAGCGGTTCGGGTCGGGCTGGACCTGGCTCGTCTGGGACGGCACCGGCCTCGCCGTGTACTCGACCGCGAACCAGGACTCGCCGTCATGGAGTCGGACGTCCCCCTGCTCGGGATCGACGTCTGGGAGCACGCCTACTACCTGAACTACCAGAACCGCCGACCCGACTATCTCGCGGCCTGGTGGAACGTCGTCGACTGGGACGCGGTCGCCTCCCGGTTCGAGGCCGCGCGCTGACGGAGCAGGCTGCCCTGACGCCAAACCATCCGCACGGCGAGGCCGTAGGTGAGGGCATGGCCGAGGCGCTCGCGCTTCCCGCTCCAGCGGCGACTCGCAAGCGAGTGGCGACAATGTCCCAGGTGCAACGCGGAGCCCAGAGCGACGGCGAGCTGATCGAGGCCATCGCCGATCGGCGACCGGACCGCGTTCGAGGAGCTGTACGGGCGCTACGCGAGAGCCGTCCTCGGCCTCGCGCTCCGCCGCCTCGGAGACCGTGGACGCGCGGAGGACGCGTCGCAGGAGGCGTTCGTCGCGATCTGGCGCTCGGCGCGGACCTACGACCGCGAGCGCGGAGCCGGGGCGCCGTGGCTCTACACCGTCGCGCGGAACGCGATCACCGACGGGCTGCGGAGGACGCCCGAGCCCGCGGCCGAGCTCGACGACGGGCCGGGCCGCGAGCCGGACCCGGCCGAGCAGGCCGAGGCGTCGTGGCAGGCCTGGCGCGTGCACCGCGCGCTCGAGGTGCTGCCGAAGCACGAGCGGCCCGTGATCGAGCTCGCGTACTGGCGCGGGCTCTCGCAGAGCGAGATCGCGGAGGTGCTCGGGATCCCGCTCGGCACGGTGAAGACCCGGACCCGGAGCGCGCTCGCACGGCTCGCGGACGCGCTCGAGGCGGAGCTGCGGTGAGCGAGCGCCCGCCCGACTTCGAGACTCTCGTCGGCTCCGATCTCGACGCGGCCGAGCGCGAGCGGTTGCGGCGTGTCCACGACCTGCTCATCGAGGCTGGGCCGCCGCCCGAGCTTCCGGCACGCGCGCCGGTCGCTCCGCTCGCGCGCCGTCGCCGTCGCCGGGGAGCGCTTCTGGCGGTCGCGGCTGCCCTCGCCGTGGCCGCCTTCGCGCTCGGCATCGCCGTCGGCGACGGCTCGCGGGAACGCGCGGCCGACTTCATCGTCCCCATGACCGGCACCGAGTCCGCCACGGACGCGTCGGCGTCCCTCGTCGTCTACGAGCTCGACGGCGCCGGCAACTGGCCGATGGAGCTCGAGGTCGACGGGCTTCCTCCCTCCGCGACCGACCGCGTCTACGAGCTGTGGCTGACGCGTGACGGCAGGGCGGTCGCGATCTGCGGAAGCTTCCTCACGCAGGACGACGGCAGCGCCTCGGTGCCGATGAACGCTCCGTGGCCGCTCGACGAGTTCGACGGCTGGCTGATCGTCGAAGAGGGCTCGCAGAAGCCCATGCTCTCGACCTAACCGCGCGCGAGCGTCGTCACCCGGCCGCTCGCGGGATCGATCCGCCGCACCGCGGCCACCGGCCGAATCTGGGTGAAGAGCACCGCACCGTCCTCGGCGAGCGCGACCGCGCTCGGGAGGATCCCGAGGTCGAGCGCAGGGCCGTCGCGATGCGGCGAGAGCGAGCCCGAACCCGCAACGGGTGAGACGCTGCCGTTCGACGCGATGCGGACGACGCGCCCGCCGGCCGGGTTCCCTCGACGCCGTACACCGACCCATCGGGCGCGACGAGCAGCTTGAAGGCGTCGACGTTCGCGAACGGCGTCACGGCGCCGGTGTCGCCGTCGATCCTGCTCACGGCGTGGCCGTCGTGGACGTAGAAGTCCCCGTTCGCGTCGCGGTCGATGCCGTGCGGGTTCTCCGGGTCGGCGAAGGGCTCGACGCCGCCCGAAGCCACATCCACGCGGAAGACGCCGACCCCGTCGGCGATGGAGGCGACCCAGAGCGTCGTCCCCGAGGCGTCGGCGACGAGATCCGCGGGCGCCTCCACCTGCGCGACCGGGGTCACTCGGCCGGAGGGGTCGATGCGGAGAATGCGGTTGGCCGGGAAGTCGGTGACGAAGAGCGTCCCGTCCGCCAGCCGGTCCATCGCGATGAGCTCCGAGGACGGCGTGCGCGCGTGGACGCGAACGCGTCCTCCGGGATCGAGCGCGAGGACGCGAGAGCGGTCGAGGAAGAGGATCGTGCCGCCGGGAAGGACCGTGAGGTCGTACGGAAGATCGAACGTGATCCTGGTCGAGACGGAGATCGCCCCGCGCGCGAGCGTCCTCTTCGCAGCCGAGAGGCTCCACGACCAGCGCCCGTCCGCGGGGAAGACGACTCGCGCCCGGTACGAGCCGCGGCGGAGCGCGCGCGGGCGGAACGAGCGTCGCACCGTGCCCTTGCGGACGGTCAGGGTCAGCCGCGCGGACGCGGGGCGCCCGCGGTCGGTCAGCGCGATCGTCGGCGACCACGTGCGGGTCGTGAGCGCGGACGGCGCCGGAGAGACGCGCGCGCGCAGCTCCTCCGGGGCGGCGGACGCCGCGGTGCACGAGGCGGCGACAGCGGCGGCTGCGAGCAGAAGTGCCTTCACGCCCGTCCGTACACCGCCGCTGCGGCGGTGGTTACCGAGTGGGACGCAGCGACCCGGCGAGCTCCAGCGCGCGCTCGCGCGAGGCGCCGATCTCGAGCCGGTACGAGACCGCGCCGCGATGCCAGACGAGCACGTTTCCGGTCACGTAGCCCGCGACCCGGTCGTCGGAGCCGGAGCGACCGCGGTAGAAGACCGCGTGGTCACCGCCTTCGATCCAGATGCCCTCGGCGCCGTGGACGTCGACGTACTCCGCGCGCGTGTCGATGCGCAGGAGCTTGTCGAAGAGCACGTAGCTCGCCGGCCACTGCGTGAGAATCAGCCGCGCGCTCAGGTCGGTCCCGTAGACGGCGGTCACGACCGGCGCGCCGCCGCGGTCGCGGTCGACGAAGACGCGATGCGGCTCGCCGACGCCCTCGGGGAGGGTGAGCTCGAACGGAAGGTCGCGCCGGGCACGCGCGACCGTCGTCTGACGCCCGAACGGAGGGAGGACGTATCCGAGCTCCGGAAGGTCGTCGACGCGCTGGATTCGGACGCCCGGCACGAGGTCGAGCATCGAGGCGGCGAGCGCGGTGCCCGCGAGCACGAATGCGGCGACGGCGATGACGAGCGCGCTCCGAGGGAGCCGGCGGGCACGGGAGGTCGGGCCGAGCCGCAAGGCGCCTGACCACGGCCGGGGCGAGCGACGGCGTCTCGGGGAACCAAGCGTCCGCGGACTCGCGCAGGTGACGCTCGATCATCGAAGCTCCTCTCCGAGCTCGCCGCGCAGCCGGTTCAAGCCGCGCCAGCGCGCGCATCTTCACGGTCGCGCGCGGGATCCCGAGCACCGCGGCGGTCTCCGCGTCGGTGAGGCCCGCGAGGTAGCGGCCGGCGAGCGCGGCGCGCTCTCCCTCCGGCAGCCGGTCGAGCGCTCCGAGCAGATGGCGCCGGCTCTCCCGTTCAAGGAGCTCGTCGTCCGGCGCGGGTGACGTGATCGGCTCGAGCAAGGCGGCGCGGTGCTGGTGGTGCGCCCGGCGACCCGCCGCGCGTCGGTGATTGCGCGCCTCGTTGCCGACGATCCGCAGGAGCCATGGCCGGAACGGCGAGCCCGGCCCGGAACCGGCCGAGCGCGCGATACGCCTTGACGAACGCCTCCTGCGCGACGTCCTCCGCGTCGGCGGCCGAGCGCACGATCAGGTACGCGACGCGAAAGACGATCTCCTCGTGGTCGCGCACCAGTTGCGCGTACGCGTCATGGTCCCCGCGGCGCGCGCGCTCGACGAGCTCGGCCTCCTCCGGCGGAGGCGCGGGCAGTCCTCGAAGCGCCGGCTCGCTCATCTGACGAATTACACCGGCCGCGGGGCCGCGGTTACGAGCGATCGACCACGAACTCCCACCCGGGCTGCCAGTCGAACGGAGCGCCGACGACGTCCTCGAGCCGGTCGCCGCCGAGGAGGTGCTGGAGCGACCAGCGCGGCGCGGCGTGTGAGATGAGGAGAACGCGCTCGCCGTCGAGCTCGGAGGGAAGCTCGTCGAGGAACTCGCGCACGCGCTCGACCACCTCGCGGTAGCTCTCGCCGCCTGGGTAGGGCGTATCGATCCGGCGCGAGACCTCCTCCGCGACGCGCGCGCTCGGCTTCCCGTTCAGCTCGCCGTAGTTGCACTCGCGCAGTCGCCGGTCGAGGCGGACGGGGATGCGGGAGCCGCCGAATGCGAGCTCGGCGGTCTCGACTGCGCGGCCGAGGTCGGAGGAGTACACGACCGCGATGCCGTCGCTCGCGCCGCCGTGCCCCGAGCTCGCGCGCGAGCCTCCGCCCCGTCTCGGAGAGCTCGCCGTCGAGCCAGCCGGTCGCGATGTCGCGCTCGTTGTCGACGCTGATCGAGTGCGTCTCGTAGACGATCTGGACTGTGTGAGGCGACATAGAAGCTCGGAGCCCACTACGGAATCTGGTTATTAGGCACACAACGTCATAGGCTGCGCACGTGAAGCGGGGAGGTCCCACATTGCCAACTCGAAGGTTGAGCGTTCTCGGAGCGATCCTCGCGCTCGCCGCCGGCGTCCTGTCGATCGGTGGCGAGGGAGCAGCGCTCGGCTCGCCCGCGCGCTCGGAGCAGGGCGGGATCTTCCGCGTCAGCCTGCACACGGCCTCGGGGATCGACTACATGGATCCCGCGCTCGCCTCTACGCCACCCGCCTGGGCGCTGCTCGATACGACCTGCGCTCGGCTCATGTCCTACCCGGACAAGCAGCCGCCGCAGGGCTTCCGGCTCAGGCCCGAGGTCGCCGTCGACTTTCCGACCGTCTCCCGTGACAGGAAGACGTACAGGTTCGTGCTTCGGCGTGGCTTTCGGTTCAGTGACGGCACTCCCGTCCGCGCAAGCGCGTTCGAACGCGCGATCGAGCGAGTCCTCGCCCCGGAGATGAACTCGCCGGGCGCGCAGTACGCACGAGAGATCGTCGGCGCAGGGCGCGTTCTGAGCGGCAAGGCGAATAGGGCCTCTGGAGTCGTTGCTCGCGGGAACACCCTGGTCGTCAAGCTCGCACGCCCCGCGCCCGATTTCCCGCACCGCATGGCGTCGACCTACTTCTGCGCCGTGCCGCCCTCACTGCCGGTCGACGCCGAAGGCGTAGGCGCGTTCCCGGCCGCCGGTCCCTACTACATCGTCGACTACCGGCGCGGCGAGAGCGTCGTCTTGCGGCGCAACCCGGTTCTACGGGGGCAACCGCACACACCACGTCGACGGCTTCCAAGTCGACCTGCGAGCACCCTCGGGGCAGGACGTGCTCCGGCGCGTCGATCGGGGCGAGGCGGACTGGGGTTACACACTCGCGGGCATCTACTTCGATCCCGCGCTCGGGCTCGTCGAGAAGTACGGGCTCAATCGCTCTCAGCTCCACCTCAGGCCCGGCCTCACCCTGCGGATGCTGGCCTTCAACTCCGCGCGGCCGCTCTTCCAGGACAACCCGGGCCTGCGCAGGGCGGTCAACTTCGCCCTCAGCCGGCGGGCACTCGTCCTCGCCGGAGGCGCCAACGTGAGCCGCCCCAGCGACCAGTACCTTCCGTCGATCCTGCCGGGATTCAAGGACGCCGCGGTCTACCCGCTCGAGCGCCCGAACCTAAAACGGGCGAAGGCTCTCGCCGCGGGGAACCTTCGCGGCGGCAAGGCGGTCCTTTACGTCAACAGCTCGGCGCTCCCGATGGCGATCGGTCAGCTCATGAGGCAGCAGCTCGCCGCAATCGGGATCGACGTGGAGGTGCGGGGCATCCCCATCCACAGCGCATCGGCGGCGTACTTCCAGAAGCTCGCCACCCCCGGCGAGGAGTGGGACCTCGCGTTCGGTCTCTGGAGCCCCAGCTACATCGACCCGTATGCCTACATCAACCTGCTCTTCGCCCGGCGCCATCTTCGGCGCGACGAACTTCACCCGCTTCGCTTCAAGGCCGCTCGAGCTGGAGATGCGGCGTGCGGCCCTCATGCCGCAGGGCGCCGAGCGCTCGAGCGCCTACGCAGCGCTCGACGTCCGAATCGCGCGCGAGTCCGCCCCCGCAGCAGCGGTCGACTTCCTCAATGAGCCGACGCTCGTCTCGAAGCGCGTCGGTTGCGTCATCCTCAGGCCGATCCTCGACCTGACGGCTGTCTGCCTCAAGTAGGAGGCACCGCCGGGTCAGGGTGCGGCCTGGGCCGTGACCCATAGGAAGTCACCCTGGACGGCAAGCCCAGACGGCACATTGCCGATCTCGATGGTCTCCACGACCTCCCTGGTGGCCGGATCGATTCGGGACACGGTCATCGTGCCGACGTTCGCCACCCAGACCGCGCCTTCCGAGCTAGCGACTGCCGACGGGCCGGTACCGACTTCGATCTGGTCGGTGGCGCCCGAATCCGGCTCGATGCGCATGATGAAGTCCTCGCCCGAAATCGCGACCCAGATCGCGCCTTCGGCGGACGCGATTCCGACCGGCTGCCGACCGACGGGGAAGGTCCGGAGCGGACCCTGGCGGAACGTGGCCGGGTTGTACCGCTGAACCGTCGCATCGCCGGAGTTCGTAACCCAGACCGAGCCGTCCGCGACCAGGACCCCGGCCGGTTGCTGGCCGGCCAGCGTTTGGTCGAGGACCCGACCCTCGCTGTCGACGTGCGCAAGGGTCGAGTCTCCGAACACTGCCCAAGCCGTCCTCGCCTCGACGGCGACGCTGCCGTTCGGTGAGCCGAACGCGGTACCCGCGATCGAAGTCGTGCCCAGGACCTGACCAAACTGGGGGTCGACGCGCGAAAGCTCCCCCAAGTAGGCCGTGCGCGACCCAGACGACGCCCTGACCGACGGCGAGGCCGGTCGGCGTGCGGCGGTCGAGCGGGATCGTCGCGGACGCAGAGCGCGCCGCCGCATCGATCTTGGTCAGATTCCTGTCTTCCAGGTTGCCGACCCACACGGAGCCCGCGCGGGCAGCGACGGGGCCTGGCTGGATCCCGACCGGGACCTCGGCGACGATCTCGTTCGTCCGCATGTCGATGACGCCGACGTGGTTCGCCTGGACGCCACCCTAGTCCGCCTCCGTCCCGCATGGTCAGGACCGCGGCGACCCCGAGAGCGAGCGCGAGGGCGAGTGCGACCGCAGCTCCGACCACCGCCGATCTTCGCCGGCGCGGGGCCACTGCCGACCTCTGCCGCCTCGGCGATCGCGGCATCCCCGCGCACCGGCGGGAACGACGCCGGCAGCCCGTCCGCCGCGGCCTGGTAGAGGCGGACGGGTCGGTCGAGGTCCTTCAGCCGCTGCTCGCCGAGGTCGCGGAGGAAGACGTGGAGGTCCTCTTCCTCGTCCTCCAGCAGCGTCTGTGTCGCCTGCGACACGAGAATCTGGCCCCCGTGCCCCGCTGCTCCGATGCGCGCGGCGCGGTGCACGGCGAGGCCCGTGTAGCGGCCGTCGGCGCGACAGCCTGCCCGTGTGGAGGCCCATGCGCACCTTGATCTCCACACCCTCCGGCCACAGGTGCGAGAGGAGCGCGAGCTGACCCTCGACAGCCGCCAGTACCGCGTTGCGAGCGCTGGCGAACGCGACGAAGAACGAGTCGCCTTGCGTGTCGACCTCGTAGCCGCCATGCGCGTCGAAGGCGGCGCGGAGGAGATTCTGGTGATCGGCGAGCACGCGCCGGGTAGCCGATCGCGAAGCTGCTTCACGAGCTTCGTCGAGCCCTCGATGTCCGTGAACAGGAAGGTCACTGCGCCGCTCGGCATCTCGGTCATGACCGCGAAGCGTGACCCGCGCTCACGGGCAAGGCCGCGACGGCTTCCGGGCGAGCGGCTATCGTCGGTCTGCACGTGCGCCGGCAGCCGATCGCTCGCAGTACGAGGACTTCATGCGCCATGTCTATACGACCGGCGTGCCGAAGAGCGACCGCACGGGCACGGGGACGGTGAGCGTCTTCGGGTACCAGATGCGCTTCGACCTCGCCGACGGGTTCCCGCTCGTCACGACGAAGAAGGTGCACTTCCCGTCAGTCGCGAAGGAGCTCCTCTGGTTCCTGCGCGGCGAGGGCAACATCCGCTCGCTGCAGGAGGACGGCGTCACGATCTGGGACGAGTGGGCCGACGAGAGCGGCGACCTCGGCCCGGTCTACGGCGTCCAGTGGCGGAGCTGGCCGACGCCCGACGGCGGCAGTGTCGACCAGATCGCGGAGGCCGTGCGCCTGCTCCGCGAGGACCCCGACTCGCGCCGGATCATCGTCAGCGCCTGGAACGTGTCGGAGATCCCGGAGATGGCACTGGCGCCGTGCCACGCGTTCTTCCAGCTCTACGCCGCGGATGGTCGGCTCAGCTGCCAGGTCTACCAGCGAAGCGCGGACGTCTTCCTCGGCGTGCCGTTCAACATCGCGAGCTACGCGCTCCTGACGCACATGCTCGCGCAGCAGGTCGACCTCGACGTGGGCGACCTGATCTGGACGGGCGGCGACTGCCACGTCTACGACAACCACCGCGAGCAGGTCGAGACACAGCTCGCGCGCAAGCCCTTTCCCCTTCCCCACGCTGCGCCTGCTGCGGCGGCCGGACTCGATCTTCGAGTACGCGTTCGAGGACTTCGAGGTCGTCGGCTACGAGCACCACCCGGGAATCCGGGCGCCGGTTGCTGTCTAGGCGCTGGGCGGTGTGAGGGTCTCGCTCGTCGCCGCCGTCGCGCGAGGCGGCGTGATCGGCCGCGACGGCGTGCTCCCGTGGCGGCTCCCCGAGGACATGGCGCACTTCCGCGCGGTGACCATGGGGCACCCGGTGCTCATGGGCCGGCGCACCTGGGAGTCGCTGCCCGTCCGCTTCCGGCCACTGCCCGGACGACGGAACGTCGTCGCTCACCCGCGACCCCGGCTGGAGCGCCGTGGGCGCCGAGCGGGCCGGCTCGCTCGAGGGGGCGCTGCGCCTGCTCGAGGGTGAGGAGCGCATGTCCGTGATCGGCGGCGGCGAGGTCTTCGCCGCGGCGCTCCCGCTCGCTGACGAGATCCTGCTGACCGAGATCGACCTCGACGTCGAGGGCGACACGTTCTTCCCGGACTGGGATCGCTCCGAGCTCGAAGAAGTCTCGCGCGAGGAGCTCGTCTCGGAGGACGGCATCCCCTTCGCGTTCGTCACGTACGCGCGGAAGCGCTGAGCGCGGCCTCGCCCTCGGGCGTGAGCGCGACTTGCGACACCGAGCCGTTCCGCACCACGCGGACGAGGCCGTCCGCGAGCGCGTCCTCCCACACGGAGTGGCGCGGGCAGTGCGTCTGCCAGATCTCGATCGCCTCCGGATAGGACCGCTGACCGCGCGAGATCCAGTCGAGGAGCTCGCGCGTGTCCTCGCGCATCAGGACCTGCGAATCCCCACGATGCGGGCCTTCCAGCTCCCGCTCGGCGCCTCGACGTCGACGACGTCGCCGACCGCGGCTCCCATGAGCGCACTCCCGAGCGGCGAGTCGGGCGAGACGCCGCCCATGGCCGAGATGGTGATCTCCATCTTCTCCCCTTCTCCGTCCTCGACCTCGACGATCGACCCGACGCCGACGTGGTCGTCCGTCTGGTGCTCGACCGTGACGGAATTGTGTAGCCGGCCCTTGAGGATCGCGATCCGCCGCTCGAGGAGACCCTGCTCGTTCTTCGCCGCGTGGTACTCGAAGTTCTCGGAGAGGTCGCCGAACTCGCGGGCGCGCTTGATCGCGTCGGTGACCTCGCGCCGCTTCGGGCCCTCGAGCTCGGCCAGCTCGGCCTCGAGCGCGGTGCGCTCGTCGGGAGTCAGTTGCTCGGACACCGGTCCTAGGCTAGTCGATCGATGCCGCGCTCACGCCGCGGGCGCAGCCGCCCGGCCGCGGTCGCCCGTGCATCGCCGTCGCGCGCTCATTACGCTCCGCGCCAGCGACCTGCGGAAGAAAGGAGCAGCGGTGGCGACCGACCTGGAGCGCTTTGTCGAAGCGGATGGCCGCGCAGATGCCGTCAAGGAGGTCCGGCGCCGGATCGACGCCGAGGAAGTCCGCTACGTCTACTACCAGTTCCCCTCCGTGACCGGCCGCATCATGGGCAAGGGCGTCCCCGCCCAGCACTGGGAGACGATCGCGCAGAAAGGCTTCCAGCTCGTCTACGGGGCGACCGCCAACCTCTTCACCGACCGCCACGGGAACTACATCGGGTACGGGCCGGAGGCGGCCGAGCTCGTCGGCGTCCCCGAGCCGGACACCTTCGAGGTGCTCCCCTGGGACACGAGCGTCGCGCGCGTCTGGTGCGTCTGCTTCCGCAACCGCGAGGAGCGCGAGGACGGCGGCGCCTTCCTCACCTCGGACTGCCGCGGGAACCTGAAGCGCATGCAGGCCGAGTTCGAGGAGGCGACCGGCCTCCACCTCCGCGCCGGAACCGAGCCGGAGATGATGTGGCTCAAGCTCTCCGAGGACGGCACGCCGTCGGTCGAGGGCCTGACGAAGCCCTACTGCTACCACATCGACCAGTTCTCCGAGCTGCAGCCGATCATCCACAAGGTGGTCGAGTACGGCCAGGCGCTCGGGCTCGACATGATCCAGGGCGATCACGAGGACGCACCCGGCCAGATCGAGCTCAACTTCGGCTTCGACCGCGCGGAGAAGACCGCCGACAACCTCTCCACCTTCCGCCAGGTCTGCAAGGCGGTCGGGCGCGAGCTCGGCGCCTTCCCGTGCTTCATGCCGAAGCCGTTCATGGGCGTCTCGGCCAACGGGTGCCACCACAACATCTCGCTGTGGGAGGGCGACACGAACGCGTTCATGCCGGACACCGACGACCCGCAGCGGCCGAGCCAGCTGGGCCTCTATGCGATCGGCGGAATCCTCGAGCACCTCGCCGCGCTGACTGCGGTCACCGCCTCGACCGTGAACTCGTACCGGCGCCTCTGGGACACCGGCTTCTGGGCGCCCGTCTTCGCCGACTGGGGCTACCAGAACCGGACGACCGCGCTCCGCGTGTCCGCGCCGGGCCGCTTCGAGTACCGCTCGGTCGACTCGGCGGTGAACCCGTACCTCTCCATGGCGGCGCTCATCGCCGCGATGCGCGACGGGATCGACCGCAAGCTCGACCCGGGCGAGCCCGAGGAGCGGAACATCTACGAGGCGATGGAGGCGGGTAAGGACGTCAAGAAGATCCCGATGACGTTCGGCGACGCGCTCGACGCGCTCGAGGCGGACGAGGTCGTGAAGAAGGCGCTGCCCGACGAGATGTACCGTGTCTTCATGCACTACAAGCGTGACGAGTGGGAGCGCTACTGCGCGACCGTCACCGACTGGGACGTGTCCGAGTACCTGGACGTGCTGCCCTGAAATGTGCGGAATAGCAGGGATCATCTACCGGGACGGTTCGCAGCAGCACCCGATCGGTGACGAGATCACGCGGATGCTCCAGTCGATGAAGCACCGCGGCCCTGACTCGACGGGCTACGCGCTGTACGGCAACTCGGCGAACGGCAACCTCGTGATGCGCTACAAGCTCGCGGACGCGAACACGCCGCGCGACTTCGAGTTCGGGGATCGCCTCCGGAAGCACCGCGCGATCGTCGAATCGCGGCTCGCCCAGCTCGGCGCGCGCATCGACGAGGTCCAGGAGGAGACGCCGTACGCGTTCCGCGTCTCGTTCGAGTACGACGGCGACCTGAAGCTGCTCGCCGACTTCGTCGAGGACATCCCCGACGCGGAGGTGCTCTCGCTCGGGCGCTCGCTCGAGATCGTGAAGGACCTCGGAGACGCCGAGACCGTCCACGACCAGTACGGGCTCTCCGAGTTCACGGGCACGCACGGGATCGGCCACGTGCGCATGGCCACCGAGTCCGAGGTCGACATCGCCGGCGCGCACCCGTACTGGGCGTACCCGTACTCAGACGTGGCCGTCGTCCACAACGGCCAGCTCACGAACTACTTCATGTGGCGCCGCCGCCTCGAGCGCGCAGGCCGCCGCTTCATGTCCGAGTGCGACTCCGAGATCATCGCCGTCTACCTGGCCCAGGAGATGGGCGAAGGCGCGAGCCTGAAGGAGGCGATGGACAAGTCGCTGGACGAGCTCGACGGCGTCTTCACGTACATCGCCGTGACGAAGGACGAGCTCGGGGTCGCGAAGGACGAGCTGGCGGCGAAGCCGCTCGTCCTCTACGAGTCGGACGACCTCGTCGCGCTCGCCTCCGAGGAGATCGCGATCCGCGCGATCGTCGACGGCGAAATCGACACGTACGACCCCTTCGAGCGCGAGGTCCTCGTGTGGCAGCGGTAGGCGAACGCAAGATCACATACGACGCGCGCGGGCTCGCGGAGCCGTTCGCGGAGGCGCCGCGGATCGCCGAGATCGACGGCGAGCGCGCACGCTTCGACGCGAAGGGCCTGACGACGCGGACGATCAACCTCGAGCTGCGGCGGCTGCTCTACGAGGAGGGCGTGAAGGAGGTCGAGATCGACAACCCCGGCTCGCTGCACTCGCTCGCCGTGGGCCTGCTCACGCGCTGCAAGATCCGGATCAACGGCAGCCTGGGCTACTTCGGGTGCGGGCTCATCGACGGTCCCGAGATCCACGTCACCGGGCGCGTCGGTTGGTCGGCCTGCGAGAACATGATGTCCGGGGTCGTCGTCGTCGACGGGAACGCGGGCTCGCTGACCGCGGCCGCGCTGCGCGGCGGGGATGTGGTGGTCCGTGGCCGCGTGGGAGCGCGCTCCGGGATCGACCAGAAGGGTGGCACGATCATCGTCGGCGGCTCCGCCGGCTCGATGACCGGCTTCATGATGCAGCGCGGTCGGATCATCATCTGCGGCGACGTCGGCCCTGGTCTCGGCGACTCGATGTACGACGGGACGATCTACGTCGCCGGCAAGGTGAAGTCGCTCGGGATCGACTGCGTTCCCGGCGAGTGGACGGACGCGGACACCGAGCTCGTCGAGCGCAAGTTCCGGATCTATGGCCTCGGCTCGCCGCCCGAGCTCCAGAAGTTCGTCTGCGGCAAGGTGCTCTACAACTACGACAAGCTCGAGCCCTCCGAGCGGAAGCTGGTTCTGTGAACGCGACGACGTCGACGGCGCACGGGCGCCGGGTATGCCCGGCGCCTACGCCGCGAGATCGTTGTTGTAGGCGCGAGGCATGCCTCGCGCATGAACGGAGGCAGGAGGTCTGATGGCCGACGAGAGCGCGCCGACTCCCGAGAACGTCCTCGGCCGCAGCCGGATCTTCACGCCGGAGGTCATCAACGACATCCACATGAAGGCCGAGCTCGGCCGCTACCGGATGCGCGGGTTCTCGATCTTCAAGCCGATGCCGCACTGGGACGAGCTCGTCTTCCTCCCCGGCACGCTCACGCGCTTCGTCATCGAGGGCTACCGCGAGAAGTGCGACACGAAGACCGTGCTCGGCGCGCGCTTCGCGAAGAAGCCGCTCGAGCTGGACATCCCGATCTACATCACGGGCATGTCCTTCGGGGCCCTGTCCCTCGAGGCGAAGATGGCGCTCGCGAAGGGCGCGTCCATGGCGGGCACGGCCACGTGCTCGGGCGAGGGCGGGATGATCCCTCCGGAGCGCGACTACTCGACGAAGTGGTACTACCAGGTGATCCAGTCGCGGTACGGGTTCAACCCGCACCACCTGATGCTGGCGGACGGGGTCGAGTTCTTCATCGGGCAGGGCTGCAAGGTCGGCCTCGGCGGGCACCTCATGGGCCAGAAGGTGACCGAGCAGGTCGCAGAGATGCGCTCGCTCCCGGCGGGGATCGACCAGCGCTCTCCCGCGCGACATCCCGACTGGCTCGGGCCGGACGATCTTTCGCTGAAGGTTCAGGAAATAGGGAAGCGACCGACTACCAGGTGCCGATCCAGCTCAAGCTCGGCGCCGCGCGCGTGTACGACGACGTGCGCATGGCCGCCAAGTGCGGGCCGGACATCATCTACCTGGACGGGGCCGAAGGGGGCACGGGCGCAGGCCCGCACATCGCGACCGAGGAGACTGGCATCCCGCTCATGGCCGCGATCCCGGAGGCGCGCCGCGCGCTCGAGGACGTCGGCCTCGCGGACGAGATCGACCTCGTCGTCGCGGGCGGGATCCGGAACGGCGCGGACGTCGCGAAGTGCCTCGCACTCGGCGCGAAGGCGGTCGCGCTCGGGCACTCCTCGCTGATGGCCCTGAACTGCAACAAGGAGATCCCGGGCGTCACCGACTACGAGGGCACCGTCGGCGTCCCCGCCGGGCAGTGCTACCACTGTCACACCGGGCGCTGTCCGGTCGGGATCACGACGCAGGACCCGGAGCTCCGCAAGCGGCTCGTCGTCGAGGAGGCGGCCGAGCGCGTCTACAACTTCCTGACCACGCTGACGATGGAGCTGCAGATGCTCGCGCGTGCGTGCGGGAAGACGAACGTGCACTCGCTCGAGCCGGAGGACCTCGCGGCGCTCACGATCGAGGCCTCGGCGATGGCGCGTGTCCCGCTCGCGGGCACGAACTACACCGTCGGCCAGACCGAGCACGAGATCCTCGCCGAGGTGAAGCGGCTGCTCGCGATCAAGGCCGAGGAGGAGCTCGAGGTGCCGGGCCAGGTGGTCGATCTGGAGGCTGTGGAGTGAGCTCGCACGATCTCGCCTACTCCGAGCCCGAGAAGATCAAGTCGCTCGACGCGGAGTTCCTCTCGGGCCACCGCTTCCCGTATCAGGAGGACCTCTCCCTCGTGGAGGACGTCGACCTCGACGCGGCCACGCCCGGAGAGGACCTGAACTGGCTCGAGGACATCGAGCTCCTCGAGGAGGACGGCGTGCCCGCGGTCTTCGACCGCTACAGCAACTCGTTCCTGAAGATCTACTTCGACATCCCGGCCGGGCGAGAGAACGAGATCGCGCGCAAGGTGCTCGTCACCCACCTCCAGTCCGGCAACTCGTACGGGATCCAGCTGAAGGCGCAGCACACGAAGTTCCCCCAGCCCGAGCTCGGCCCCTGGGTCGAGGGCTCGCAGACGGTCGGCGGCGACTGGAAGCCGCCCGTGCTCGAGGGCTGGGAGCGCCCTGCCGGGCACTGAGGCCGACGAAGCCAGCCGAGTGTGCCCCGACGTCAGCCGCCGTCGGAACCACCGCGTAGCGCGCGGACCGCGTCCTCGAGATCGGAGCAGACCTCGTCCGCGACGTACACCGTCCACGGGTGCGGCGGTGTGCCGCCCGTGTACGCGACCACTCGCTTGCCTTTCGACTTTGCGTACCACGCCTCCATGGCCGTCCCCTCGTCCGCGGCAGTGAACGCCGCCAGCACGACGTCGCAGGAGTCGATGTCCGCGAGGTCGCCGGACACGATCTCCTCCTCTCGCCCCTGCGTCGCGCCGCGGAAGTCCCGACGCATCGGGTCGACCGGGTCCCAGCCCGCCTCCCGCGCGAGCGCGGCCGCGCGGCGGCGGTACTCGTCCGCGTACGGAGGCCCCGCGAGGTAGACGCGCCTCCCGTCCACGCGCCTACAGTACGGGCCTATGGACACGGAGCGCTCCACCGAGTTCGTCGCCCTCGGCCATGCCGGCTCGGAGCACTACGCGGGGCTCGAGACCTTCCCGAACCCGGGCGTTTCGCACGTCGAGATGACGAGCGACGAGCTCACCGCCGTCTGCCCGATCACCGGCCAGCCGGACATGTACGTCGCGAGCATCGAGTACTCGCCGAACGAGCTCTGCATCGAGTCGAAGTCGCTCAAGCTGTACCTCGCGCGGTTCCGCAACGAGGGCGCGTTCTGCGAGGCGCTCGCTGTGCGGATCCGGGACGACGTCGCGGCCGCGCTCGAGCTCGAGCCGGCGCACGTCACCGTCACGCTCGAGCAGAAGGCGCGTGGCGGGATCACCATCGTCGCTTCCGCGTGATCGGCACGGACTCCCCCGACTGGGGCTGCTGGATCCGCGACGCGGCTATCGACAAGCGTTGACGGTCCCGCCCAGTCGGAATATGGTGACTGAACCGAATAGTCAGGGCTGATCCTGCGGATCGTGGCTCCGTGGCGCGTGCGGTCGGCACCTTCGGCATGTCCGTGGGAGCCTTCCTAACGCGTTCCGGAACGTCGTCCCCGCCGGATCAGGGAGGTTGGGGATATGGGGAGAAGGATCGAAGGGCCGGCGGCTGTGCCGCTAGTCAGCGATTCCTGTGAGCTGTTAGCAGTCGCCCGAACGCGCTCGGTGCGGTAGCTCGTCCGCCCGGCGCGTCTATCAGGCCGCAGTCGTGGCCCTCCCGAGGTCACGGCTGCGGCCGTCCCCTACGGTTGGCCGCGAGATTCCGAGGCCGGCCAGATCGAGCTTCCGAGGAGCTGACGACCGCCTGCTTGATAGCGCGTCCGGCCACGCTCTACGATGACGCGGCCAGCGACGCGCACCGGAGGTGGGCATGTCCGAGAAGATGTGGGGCGCCGAGCCGTTCTGGGGGCTCGGCTACGAGTGGGACCCCGACTGGTTCTACACCGACCGGCAGAAGGAGCTGCGCGCGCTCCTGATCGAGCTCTGCGAGAAGGAGCTGCGCACGAACGCGAAGCGCTCCGACGACGAGCTCCTGTTCCCGCGTCGCAACCTCGAGCTCCTCGGGGAGCACGGGTTCCTCGCGCTCACCGTGCCCGAGGAGTACGGCGGCCTCGGCGAGAACCACGTCGCGTACGGGATGGTCTGCGAGACGATCGCGCGCTACGGCTGCGCGTCTACGGCCATGTGCTACGTGATGCACATCGGGGCGGTGAACACGATCATGCTCCGCCCGACGCCGGAGTTGATCGAGAAGTACATCCGCCCGCTCGGCACGGGCAAGATCGGCACCCTCTCGTACTCCGATCCCGAGACCGGCTCGCACTTCTGGTACCCGATCTCCTCGGGCGCCGAGCGCTCGAACGGCGGCTACAACGTCCGCAAGAAGGCGTCCTGGACGACCTCGGCCGGATTCGCCGACTTCTACGTCGTGCAGACCACGAGCCCGGATTTCTCGGGCTACGACGACCTCTCCGTGTTCGTCATCGACGGCGACGACGTCGAGGCGCAGCCGTCCCTCTGGGACGCGCTCGGCCTCCGCGGCAACCAGTCCGGCCCGCTCGAGGTTCCGAACGTGGACGTGCCCGCGGAGCAGCTCGTCGGCCCGGAGGGCGACGGGGCGGCCTCGAACGACGAGTCCGTCGATCCCTGGTTCCTGATCGGCTCGTCCTCGGTCTGGAACGGCATCGCGCTCGGAACGATCGACATCGCGAAGCGGCACACGACGCGCAAGCGGCACGTCGACGTCGGTTTGCGCGTGGCCGACTACCCGACGATCCAGGACTACGTCGGAGAGGCGGTCATGGACACGAACGCCGCGCGCGCGTTCACGTACTCCGTCGCGGACGCGATGGACAAAGCCACGGACAACAACACGAAGATGCTCGCGCCGGGCGAGTTCGCCCGCGCCGACTTCCTGCACTGGGCGTGGCAGATCAAGTTCATCGCCGCCAAGAACGTCGCGCACACGGTCGACAAGATGCTCCATGCGTGCGGCGGCTCCGGCTACAAGCGCGACATGGAGCTCGAGCGCTACCTCCGCGACGGGAAGGCCGGCTGGGTCATGGGCCCGACGAACGAGGTGCTGAGGCAGTTCGTCGGCAAGGCGGTGCTCCTCGGCTTCGACTCGCTCGACTACTGGAACCAGACATACAACCGGCGCGCGGTCGAGAACGAGGTCAAGAAGCTCGACGCCGACGGCAAGCGCGAGCTCGCGGAGAAGCTCGTGGCCGAGGCGTCCGAGATGGAGGCGAAGGCGCCCGCCGCGGGTGCGTGACGTGAGTCAGGCCCTCGTTCGCGGGCTGCTCCCCGAGGACCCGTTCCTCGAGACGTACCTCGTGCGTCCCGGCGGCGCCACGGTGGTAACGCTCGGGGCCGACGAGCGGCTCACGGTCGTCGACAAGGACGGCGGGCAGGTCGCGGAGGTCACCGCGCTCGACGGCAGCGCGCGCGACGACGCGGCCGCGCTTGGCGCGACCGCGGATGCGCCGGCGACGGTGATCCGCGACGCCCTGCGCGACCGCGACGGCTCGCTGCTCTGGCGGGAGCTCGCTGCGCGGGGGCTCGACCCGGCAGAGGCGAGGGCGGTGCAGCTCTTCGGCGAGTGGTCGCCTCCTGGATCGTCGCAAGCGTTCCGCGCGGACCGCGCGGTCACGGTCGTCGTGGCGGCGCCCGGTGGACGCATCGTGGACGGCGCGCCGCCGCCTTCCGAGCTCTTCGTCGAGGTGCGCCGCACGTCGCCGCGCGCGTACGAGCAGGACGAGCTCCCTCCCCCGCTCGCCGAGCCGCGGCTCGACTTCCGAGTCGACGCCGCGACCGCGCTCGCGTACGAGGTGCGTGCGGGCGAGTTCATCCAGGTGATCGACGTCGAGGGGAAGCAGTGTTCGGACTTCCTTGCCTTTCATCGCCGCAAGCTCGAGGCTGGGCTCGAGCGCGGGCTCGACGCGACGACGACGCGGAGCCTCATGGGTCAGGCGTACCCGCAGCCCGGCCTGCAGGGGAAGTTCTACGACGTCGACATGGACCCGCTCGTCGAGGTCGTCCGAGACACGGTCGGCCGCCACGACACCTTCGCGCTCGCCTGCACGGCCAAGTACTACGAGGACATGGGCTACCCGGGCCACGTGAATTGCTCGGAGAACTTCAACGGGGAGGTCGCGCCGTACTCGATCGCCCCGCGCAAGGGCTGGGAGGCACTCAACTTCTTCTACAACACCGGTTTCGACGCAAACATGATCTTCGTCATGGACGAGCCGTGGTCGCGTCCCGGCGACTACGTGCTCCTGCGGGCGATGACCGACCTCGTGTGCGCGTCGTCCGCGTGCCCGGACGACATCGACCCTGCGAACGGCTGGCAGATCACGCCGGTGCACGTGCGCGTGTATGCGCCCGACAACACCTTCTCGGTCGCGATCGCCCGCCGCGTGACCGCCGATGCCGAGCCGGTGCTCACCCGCGAGACCTCGTTCCATCCGCGCACCAGTGAGCTGACGAAGTCGTTCGTCGAATACAGGGGCTACTGGCTCCCGCATTGCTTCGACAACGAGGGAGCCGTGGCCGAGTACTGGGCCTGCCGCGAGAAGACGGCGATCATGGATCTCTCCCCGCTGCGGAAGTGGGAGGTGCTCGGCCCCGACGCCGAGACGCTCATCCAGAAGGCGATCACGCGCGACGCGCGTCGCCTCTCGGTCGGGCAGGTGACGTACACGGCGGTCTGCAACGAGACCGGCGGGATGATCGACGACGCGACCGTCTACCGGCTCGGCCAGGACAACTTCCGCTTCGTCGGCGGCGACGAGTACGACGGGATCTGGTTGAAGGAGCTCGCCGACCGCGACGAGCTCAAGGTCTGGGTGAAGCCGTCGACCGACCAGTTGCACAACGTCGCCGTCCAGGGCCCGGAGAGCCGCGAGCTGCTGAAGAAGATCGTGTGGACGCCGCCGACGCAGACGTCGCTCGAGGATCTCCGCTGGTTCCGGTTCACCGTCGGGCGGATCGGGACGTACGACGGGATCCCGATCGTCGTCTCGCGCACCGGCTACACCGGCGAGCTCGGGTACGAGGTCTGGTGCCATCCCTCGGACGGGCCTGCGGTGTGGGACGCGATCTGGGAGGCGGGGCAGGAGCACGGCCTGACGCCGCTCGGGCTCGAGGCCCTCGACATCCTCCGCATCGAGTCGGGGCTCATCTTCGCGGGCACCGAGTTCGACGACCAGGTCGACCCCTTCGAGGCGGGCATCGGTTTCACGGTCGACCTCGGGACGGACGAGGACTTCGTCGGCCGAGCCGCGCTCGAGGAGCGCAAGGCACATCCGCAGCGCGTGTTGGTGGGCCTCGAGCTCGGCGGGAACGAGACCGCCGGCCACGGCGACGAGGTGTATTCGGGGAGGCAGCGCGTCGGCGTCGTCACGAGCGGGACGCGCAGCCCGATCCTCAAGAAGAACGTCGCGCTCGCGCGGGTCGCGGTGCAGTACGCGGAGCTCGACACGAAGCTCGAGGTCGGCAAGCTCGACGGCATGCAGAAGCGCATCCCGGCGACGGTCGTCCGCTTCCCCTTTTACGACCCCGACAAGACGCGCCCGCGAGCGTGACACGCGCCTCTCGCGTAGGGGCGAGGCTTGCCTCGCCCTCGTGGACCGCAGGCGCTCGGTTCGGGGCGAGGCAAGCCTCGCCCCTACGAACGTGATCGGCTCCCTTGCGCCAGACCAGGTCGAATCGTTCCGGCGCGACGGCTTCCTGATCGTGGAGGAAGGCCTCGTTCCCAACGCCGCCCTCGAGCGGCTACGCGAGCGCTACCTCCGCCTCTTCGAGGGCGAGTACGAGACCGGGATCCGGCCGGACGAGGTGAACTGGGTGCCCGGCCGCGATCCCGAGGACCGCACGCGCCAGCTCTGTAACGCGTGGAAGTCCGACAACCTCGTCGCGGCGCAGGTGCTGTCGGGGAGAACCGGAAGGCTCGCGGCTCAGCTCATGGGTTACCGCGGCGTGCGGATCCTCCAGGACAACGTGCTCTGGAAGCCGCCCGGGACGAAGGCGATCGGCTTCCACCAGGACTCCTCGTATGCGGACTACCTCGTGCCGCCGGAGATGGTCACGTGCTGGGTCTCGCTCCACGACACCGAGGCGGGCGCGGGGCCGCTCGAATTCGTTCGCGGCTCACACGTGTGGCCGAAGTCGCCGCCGCACCGCTCAGAATTTCACGCGCCGGACGACTGGCTTGCAGGCGCGCGGGCGGCCGCACCTGACGGCACCGATCCGAAGACGGTCCCGGTCGTCGTGAAGGCCGGTGGCGGCTCCTTCCACCACGGCCGCACCTGGCACGGCTCGGCGCCGAACACGAGCGGCTCGGTCGCACGCATGGCGCTCGTCTCGCACCTGATCCCGGTCGAGGCCCGCTTCCACGAGACGAACGTCGACGTCACGTACTCCCGCTACCGCCGCCGCGGCGACCTCTCGCTCGACGAGTCGTTCTTCCCGGTGGTGTGGGACGAGACCGGCTACCGCACACCTTGGCTCGCCGAGCTGCCCGAGCTTGGCTAGTTGACGCGGCAGCGACAGCCGAACTCGACGACCCAGATCAGAACGCGCCGTGGTCAACGGCGACTTCGAGGATCCCGGCGCGCCAGCTCTCGAGATTGACCGACAAGAACGCCGAGCCGCGCCGGAAGTTCAGAACCGGACCACCGCCGTCCTGCGACTCCGAGAGTTTCTCGACGAGTGTCCACTCCGGACGAAGCTCGCGCTCGAAGAAAACGGCGACCTCCTCTGGAGTAGCGTTCGCCGGCAGCGCGACCAGCTGTGTCGTCACATAGCCGATCGGCGGGCTCCAGGCGGAATCTCCTCCGGAGTAGCTACTCGATCTCACGGAGATCACCTCCGAGCCGGGAAACGTCGGGAGCTCGGCGAGGACGGCCTTGTTGGCGGCCACGTACGAGTCCCGGTCGACGAGTGTCCACGCGGAGCCTACGAGCGCCACCACGAGCACAACACTCGCCGCCGCCACCGAGATCTGCCGCATCGCCACCGTCATCGGCCGCCGCAGCGGCTGCTGTAGTCGTGCCGGTCGAGCTCGCCGAGCGCCTCGTCGAGACGTCCGCGCAGCCGCTCCGACGCGCCGCGGTCGCCGTCGTCCGCGATCACGGCCACGGCCGGAACGAGAAAGCTTTCAGCGGCGACCAGAAACATCCATGTCATCTCAATCTCGCTATATAGCAAGGCTGGGATAGATGTGCAAGAGCAGGCTAGTCGGGCAGGAGGAACTCCAGGCTCTCGAGCGTCTCGAGGACGAGCCACGGCGGGACGGTCTCGACGACGCGCCGCGCGAGCGAGGCGACCGAGTCGCCGATCGCGCCGGCCTCCTCCGCGTCGTCGACCGCGCGCAGCATGCCGTCCCGAACGGCCTGCTCCGCGTCGTCGCTCGAGATGCCGTGCTCGTCGGCGAAGTCGTCGAGCGCCTCCTCGCTCCGGACGGCGAGAACGAGGTCCTCGCGCGAGACGCCGAGCTCGCACGCGGCGCCGTCGAGCGCCGAGAGCACGATCTGCTCGAGCGCCTCGCTGAGATCTCCGGGATCGCGCCACTCACGCGTCGCGCAGGGATCGGCGACGGGCGTCGGCTCGAACGACGCGCCGCCGAGCGCGAGGTACGGGACGACCACGGCGGCGACCAGCCCGACCGCGACGAGCAAGGGAAGCGCTCGCCTCACGCCGTCCTCCGGCGCATGACGGCCACGGGGACGAGCGCGGCCAGTGCGAGCGCCGCCGCAAGCAGGAACGGCCCCGAGAACGCGCTCGAGATCGCGCGGTCGAGCTGCTCCTGGAGCCCGGAGACGAGCGCGTCGTACTCGTCGTCGTCCGGCCGGTCTTCGAACGCGCGCTGAACGTCGGGCAGTTCGCCTGCGTCGTTCGCGCGCGCGACCTCGTCGAGGACGTCCTGCGCGACGCGCAGCTTGTCGAGCGGTGGGATCTCGCTGTCGAGCACGACCGCCGCACCGGCGCGAATCGCCTCGTCGCGACTCTCCTCGAGCGCGGTCGTGAGCACGGGCGCGAGCAGGAGCAGGCCAAGTACGACTCCCGCGTGGCGCGCGGCGAGCGTCCACCCTCCATGCACGACCTGGTCGGGGCGGTCTGCGAGGGCGAGCTCGGTGAGTCCGGCGAGCGCGAGGCCGAGGCCGATGCCGACGAGGATCTGCGGCGGGATCGTCCACGCCCACCCCGCGCGCGGCATGAACGCCAGCGCTGCGAGCCCGCCCGCGACGAGGATCACGCCACACGCGACGCCAGTCCGCAGGCCGAGTGAGTGCGGACGGAAGCGGGCGACGACGATCGCGGCCGCGGGCATCACAGTCACGACGACCCCAGCCGCCGCCGGCGACATCCCCCAGCCGTCGACGAGCAGGAGCACGATCAGGAACAGCGCGGCCACGAGGCCGCCCGAGACGAAGAGCAGCGCGAGGTTCGCGAGGAACCGCGGGCGGCCGGACGGCCTCGGGATCGGCTTCGCCTCGAGCCCGCGCAGCGCCGCGAGCAGGACGAGCGCGACCGGCACCTGCACGAGGAAGATCGACTCCCAGCCGAGCACCTGCGTGAGGACGCCTCCCGCCGCCGGCCCCAGCGCCGCGCCGACGATGCCGGCGGTGACCCAGACACCGATCGCCCGCGCATCGCTTCCGAGCGTCACCGAAAGCAGGTCGAGCGCGGCGGTCACGATCAGCGCCGCTCCGACCGCCTGCACGCACCGCGCGCCGACGAGGACCTCGAACTCGGGAGCAAGCCCGCACGCGAGGGACGCGCCAGCGAAGACGACGGTCCCGACCGCGAACACCGCGCGCGGCCGGCGCCGCGCGACGTAGGCGGCCGGCACCGCGAGCACGGCGAGCACGAGGTTGAACGACGTGAGCACCCACGCGACGTCGGTGATGCTCACGTCGAACTCGCCGAGAATCTCCGGCAGCGCGAGCGTGACGATGGACGAGTCCGCGAGCGCGAGCCCGACCCCGAGGCCGAGCAATGCCGCGCGCACTCGACGCATCAAGCGGTCTCGCGGAAGCGCGCCGCCAAGACCTCGATGAGTCCCACGGCCGCCCTGGGGTCGGCCTCGAGCGCGGCGATCAGGCTCGCTCGCGTGACCGCGATGCAGCGCACCGGGCCGATCGCGTGGATGTCGGCGATGCGGGAGCCGACCGGGTCGAGAACCTCGATCTCGCCGATCAGGTCGCCCGCGCCGAGCGTGAGGCTGCGGCCCGGCCGCTCGACCGACACCGTCCCCTCGACGACGAGCAGGAGCTCGTCCCCCGGCTCGCCGCGGCGCATGATCGCCTCGCCGTCCGCATACGAGCGCTCCTTCCCGAGCGCGAGAATCGGCTCGAGGAGCTCCTGCGGGAGCAGCGGGAAGTCGCGCGGGTCGCGCACCAGACGCTCGTAGCGGCCGCCGTGGAAGAGCAGCGGCTGCCCCTCTCCGTAGTGCGCGTACTCGACCTGGCCGAGGAAGAGCGAGTGGTCGCCGCCCCAGTACGAGCGGACGACGCGCGCGACGAGATGCGCGAGCGCACCTTCGACGAGCGGCGTCGCGTGCACGAGCTCGAACCGCGGCTCCTCCGCCTGCTCGGCGGCGCGGCCCGCGAAGTGATCCGACAGCGACGCCTGCCCCGCCTCGAGCACGTTCACGCCGAAGCGCACGCCCTCGTGCAGGAGGTTGCTCATGCGTGCGCGCCGGTCGACCGACACGAGCACGAGCGGCGGCCGCAGCGACACGGACATGAACGCGTTCGCGGTCATCCCGTGCACCTGCTCGCCCGAGCGCGTCGTGATGATCGTGACCCCGGTCGCGAACATCCCGAGCGTTCGCCGGAACGAGATGCCCGGGTCACCTTCGAGTCCCGCGCCGAGCTCGAGCGCCTCCGCCGCCGGCGCCGCGTCGAACGAGGCGCCGAACGCCTCGGGCGCGGAGATCGCGCTCTCGATCGCGACCTCGAACTCCTCGGGCGGGACATCGGTGGGCGTCGCCATCGTCGGCGCGGACTCTACTCCGAGACTTGAAAATCGCATGGTCGCCCCCTGATAATCGACCCCTCTTGGCGGTTGTCCGCTTGCACCGTGAGTGCGGAGGGTTCGCGTGAGCGCCCCGCTCACGTCGGACGTGTCCAGCTGCCGTCCTGGCTCCGCCAGCATCCCCAGTGAAAGGAGTCGCCGATGCCGCTAGCTAACTGGCTGGCGCAGACCGCCCCCGAGTTCCCCGAGCAGGTGACGACGAGCACGCTCCTTCAGAACCTCGTCTACGCCTCCGGGACGGTCGGGGCTCTCATGATCCTCGCGGGCCTCATCATGGTCGACCTGGGCGGGGTACGGCGGGTCAACGTCTTCGCGGCGACTGTCGAGAAGATGGTCGGCTTCTTCATCGGGTTCGTCGTGTACTTCATCATCGGATTCGCGATCTGGAACTGGCAGTACTACGCGGCGTTCGGCATCGACAACGCGTACTGGCAGTCGATCGAGGACTGGTGGCTCGGCGGCGCCTTCGCGAACGACCTCGCCCAGAACGTCGACCCCGCGAGCATGGGCGGCGAACCTCAACAACCAGCAGATCTTCATCTTCTTCCTGGCCGCGTTCGCGGGGATCGTCAACGTGCTCGTCCACCTCTCCGTGACCGAGCGGATGAAGGCGGCCGCGTACTACGTGATCTGCGTCGTCGCGGCGGTCGTCTCGTCGGTGCTCAGCTGGATGACGTGGGGCTCGACCGGGCCGCTCACGAACGCCGGCTTCCACGACTTCTTCGGGATCGCGTTCGTGTACCTCTTCCCGGCCGGCATGGCGCTCGTCCTCGTCCGCAAGGTCGGGTCGCGACCGGGGATGTACGAGCCGCATCCGAAGGTGCCGGTCTATCGCTCGTACAACCTCGGGATAACGGTGGCGGGCGTCGCGATCATCTTCGCCGGCCTGCCGATGGTGATCATGTCCTGCCTCTTCTTCTTCGCCCCCGAGGCGTTCGCGGTGAGCGTCACGATGGCCGACACGAGCGTCGGCGTCGCGTTCAACAACCTCGGGCTCGCGTGGGCTGGCGGAGCGCTCACCGGAGCGGCGATCGCGTACTGGAAGAAGAGCTACATCTACCTCTTACTCGGGCCGATCGGCGGCTACGTCGCCTGCGCACCCGCGTTCGACGTCTACAAGCCGTGGCAGACCTTCCTCGTCGCGATCGGGGCGCCGATCGTCTGCTACGGGGTCTACGAGTTCAGCCAGCGGCGCGGCTGGGACGAGCACAAGCTCACGCCGCTCTTCCTCGGCGCCGGCTCGTACGGGCTGCTCATGGTCGGGCTCGTCAGCTGGGGAACCGCCCAGGGCGGGTACTTCGGCGTCACCGAGGGCGACTTCGCGTTCCAGAACGCCGAGATCAACCTGTTCTGGCAGGCGCTCGGCCTCGTCGTCGCCGTCGGGCTCGGGCGTCGTGACGGCCGCGATCCTCGCTCCGATCCTCGAACGGACGACCGGGCTCAGACTGTCCGAGGAGGAGCTGGTCGCCGGCATCGACAGGGCCGATGTGGGACGTCGCCCTCCGACCTCGCGCAGAACGGCGCAGTGCCGGCCCCGGTGCAGGACAGGACGGACGGTGTGCCCGCACCCGCGCCTGCGGCGGGGGACTGAGTCACGCGGATGGATCCGGGCCGTGCGGGAGCCTTCGCTCCCGCACGGCCCTTGCTAGCATGGCGTCCTCCGCAACGTCGTTGGCGATAGAGCAATAGTGCTTCCAGATCGGAGTCCTTACGTCGTCGTCGGAGCCGGGATCCACGGGCTCTCGACCGCGTACCACCTTGCGAAGGAGTTGCGCGAGCGCGGCCTCGGCTCGGGGGCGGACATCGTGGTTCTCGACAAGGCGCACCCCGGCGCGGGCGCGTCCGGGATCGCGTGCGGCGTCGTCCGCAACAACTACTTCCAGCCGGCGATGAGCGAGCTCATGCAGGCCTGCGTCGAGGTCTGGGAGTCCGACCCTGCGGCGTATGCGTACAACGCGGTCGGCTACATCGCGCTCGGCGCGGCGGTGCAAGAGGCAGACCTGTCGGAGACGTTCTCGCGCCAGGAGCGCATCGGCTACCGCTCCGAGCTGATCGTCGGCGAGGCGGAGGTGGACGCGCACATGAAGGCGCTCTTCCCCGACTGGCGCGCGCAGGGCGTGACCGTCTGCCTGCATGAGCACCAGGGTGGCTTCGCCTTCAACATGGACTCGGTCGAGGGGCTGCACGAGAAGTGCCGCGAGGAAGGCGGTCTCCGTGCTCGGCGGGATCGAAGTGCTCGGGTTCGAGGACGGCTCGGACGGGTCGATCACGGCCGTCGAGACCTCCGCGGGGCGGGTCGAGGTCGGCGAGCAGGTCGTGGTCGCGCCAGGCCCGTGGGCGAAGCAGTTCTGGGCGCTGCTCGGACTGCCCGAGACGATCGACGTGCACACGCCTTCGGGCGACGTCGTCCGGGACCGTCCGATGTGGACGTACTGGAATCTCCAGGAGGGCGAGGTCGGAGTCGACCCGCTCCTGTTCGCGACGGCAGATGGCGGCGCGCCGCCGGTGATCCACCTCGACACCGACGCGCCGCTTCACACCGACAGCGGGGAGCTGGTGACGGACGAGCTCTGGGGGATCTACTTCAAGCGCGACCGCCACTCGGTGCAGGGTGGCGCGTCACCGCTCGTCGTCGACGGCGACGTCGAGCTCGATCCGTACCCGCAGACGACGGACATCGACCCGACCTTCCCCGACTTCTTCTGCGCCGCGCTCTCGCACGCGATGTCGCGCTTCGAGGGCTGCCGCGCGCTGTACAAGACAGCGCGCTCGGGTGGAGTCGGAGCGTTCACCGCCGACAACTTCCCGGTCTTCGACTACTTCCGCCCGAACCTGTACGCGATCCTCGACTCGAACCACGGGTACAAGATGATCGGCGTCGGGAAGGAGGTGGCGGCCGTGCTCGTCGGCGGGCACTCGCGGCTCCTCTACCCGTTCCGCTACGAGCGCTTCGCGACCGGCGACCTTCATCCGGTCTCCAGCTCGCCGTATCCCTGGAGCTGAGCCGGTCACCGCTCCCCGCGCTCGGTCACCGCTCGGCACCCTGATCACCGCTCCCACACCGCTCCCCACCCTGGGTGGGGTGTCTGACCACCCTCCACCCGCCTTCGAGCGTACCGGCGAAACCCGCACACGTGGGACACGATTCTGCGCCGATTCAGCGCCGATCCATCCACAGCCGCGCTCGAGCGCCAAAGACGCCGGCCCGGTCGCGAACCCCGGACGAGCGATTCACGCAAAGCCGGGTTTAGCCGTTTCTAACAGTTCGGTATCTACCCTGGCTCGAGGTGCTCGATGCGGAAGGCTGCGGACAGTTTCGGACGCTTGCGCGCGCTCGCACGGATCGCGCGCGTCGCCCCCCACGCCGACGAGGCAGAGGCCGCGTCGGTCCTCGGTGACGACCACGCGCTCGTGCACGTGCTCGCCCGGCGCCGTGCACTCACCGTCCAGATCCTGATCACGTCGCTCCCGCTCGCGTTCGCGATCGTCGGGCTCGTACGTGGAACCGCGTCGGCCTCGGTCGTTCTCGGAGCGGCCGCTGTGGTCCAGCTGGGGCTCCTGGTCGCCCTGCCCTACTTCCGGACACGCACGCGTGAGATCGCCGAGGAGCTCATCGCGGCCGGCGATGACAGCTCGCTGCGCCTCCGGATCGTCGAGGCCCAGAGGCGGCGCCTGACCTCGAGGAAGGAGCGCGAGCGCATCGCACGCTCGCTCGAGCATCTGATCCGCGACGCGAGACGCTGGTACACCGTCCTCCCCGCCCACCGGCTGCCGCCCGGCGTGCTCTCGCTCCGGTTCACGGAGCGGGAGGCGCGCGACGTCGTGGCGCTTCTCCGAACGGACGGCGCACAGGCTCGTGGGATCGCGCTCACCTCGCGACTCCTCGGGGACGGCGCCTCGCCGCTCTACGGGGCCGCGGCCGACGACCTCCGCGAAGAGCTCCGCCGCATCCGCTACCTCCTGGTCGCGCCGCGCGACCCGTCGCTCGAGTCCGAACGCCTGGCCGCGTAGAGCGGAGTGCCGCGTCCTCCCCGATGTGACAGGGGTGGACCAGAGCGGAGCCGACGAGCCGTACTCGAGCCGGAGGGCGATTCACTCGCCCGTAGGCGGGCACCGGCAAGTCTCGGTACCACGGCTGAAGGAGGGGGCTCGCGGGGGAACCATGGGTTCCCCGCGATGAACCACGGTTCCCACGCGCTTAGGATGCACGCGTGCTCGTCTTCCTCGTGCTCGGCAACGCTCCGCTCCTCCTTCTGCTCACGCTCGCCGTGGCGCTCTATCTGACCGTGATCGAGCTCCGCGAGATGCAGCCGCCTCCGCACTACACGTGGTGGGTCTGGTGGCTGCTGCTCGTCTTCATGACGCACTTCGTGGGCTACCTGTTCCTGAGGGCGTATGGCCTCTACCGACGCTGGAACGCCAGCAGCGGGTAACGGCGACGGCCGCCCGCCGGCCGAGCCGAAGGCGCGGCGCGGGCTGCGCGACAGCGCCTGGGGGAAGCTCGCCCTGTTCGGGCTCGTCCTCGTGGCGGCGGTCGTCTCCACGCGCACGTGCGGCGCGGCGAATCGGAACATCTCGAGCGACGAGGCGATCGAGATCGCGAAGGAGAACGCGTCCTTCGTGCCCTGTCCCGAGGTCCCGTGCGCCCAGAGCCGCTACGTCCAGCGCGGGATCCCGCCGCGTGCCTACTGGGGCGTCGTGCTCTCGGAGAAGCTCGACGCGGACGGGCTGCCGACGAAGTACGAGAGCTTCCTCGTCGACGCGATCACGGGCGACGTCTCGCGGCTTTGAGCAGCGCGATGCGTCTTGCGACGGCGCTGTGTAGCAAGCGCACATAGCCGCAGCCCCAACCTCGGTACGCACGGACATGGAAACGCGATAGCGCGGTTCATACGGTCTCCGCACACGTCGCAGCGCGACGACCCCACGCGAGGGAGGAACCGCCTTGTCGTCCGTCACGTCTTTGCTGGCCCAGGCGCCGACGCCGGAAGAGCTCCAGGAGCAGATCTCGCTCGACTCGCTGATCCTGACCGAGCAGTTCTACTTCTTCACCGTCGTGATCATGTGGCTGATCCACGTCGGCTTCATGGCGTACGAGGCAGGCGCCTCCAGGCGCAAGAACATCATGTCGACGGCGATGAAGAACATCCTCACCATCGCCGTCGTCACGCCGACCTTCTACTACTTCGGCTGGTACATCTACGGGTGCTTCGAGGAAGGGTGGCCGAAGGACGGGCACAACAGCCCGACCGTCGAAGGGCTCGACATCCTCGTCGGCTTCTGCCAGAACACCGCGCCGTGGGCCGCCCAGATGGGGCCGAATCTCTCGGATCACATCAGCGGGGTCTTCTTCCTCGCATTCCTCCTGTTCTCGTGGACGACCGCGTCGATCATGTCGGGCGCGCTGATCGAGCGCGTGCGGCTGTCGGCGTTCCTCATCCTCGGCTCGCTCCTCGGTTCGGTCGTCTGGATCATGGACGCCGCGTGGGGCTGGAGCTCCGGCGGTTGGCTCGTGACGCGCTTCGGGTTCCACGACTCGATCGCGTCCCTCGTCGTGCACGGCGTCGCCGGTGCGTTCACGCTCGGCGTGCTCCTCAACTTAGGTCCCCGAATCGGGAAGTACACGGCCGACGGGGTCGCGCGCAGCTTCCGCGGCCACAACGTGCATCTGACTCTCATGGGGCTGATGCTGATCTTCACCGGGTTCTACGGCTTCTACGCAGCCTGCCTGGTGATCCAGTCGACGGTCTTCCCGGGCTGGCTGAACATCTACGGGTCGCCGACGACGCTCGGGGCGATCGCGTTCGTGATCACGTTCGGCTTCGCCGGCGGCTTCACGGGCGGGTGGTTCGCGAGCAAGGGCGACCCGTTCTGGACGCTCTCCGGCGGTCTCGCGGGAGTGATCTCGGTGTCGGCCGGCGCGGACGTCTACCACCCGTCGCTCGCGTACCTGCTGTCGATCTCCGGCGGCATGCTCGCGGTCTGGGCCGGGCACTACATCGAGAAGAAGCTGCGCGTGGACGACGCAGTCGGTGCGGTCGCGGTGCACGGCGTCTGCGGCTTCTACGGCGTCTTCCTCGTGGGCATCTTCGCGGGCGGCTATCCGACCGGGATCAACCAGGTGGAGTCGTCCATGGGCGGGCAGCTCATGGGCATGCTGGCGTTCCTCCCGCTCGCGTTCCTGCCCGGGTACGGCGCGGCCTGGATCCTGAAGCAGTTCAACCTCCTGCGCGTCCCGCCGGAGGTCGAACTCGAGGGCCTCGATCTCGCCGAGTTCGGACAGGACTTCTTCCCCGAGTTCGAGCGCGTACCCGAGGTGATCGTGGAGCCGGACGGCCGCGAGGTGGAGGCGGCGCCGGTGCTCCTCGACGCATACTGGCAAGCGAACGGGAAACCCACGACCCCCGTCGGCACGGGAGAGAGGAGCTAGGCGATGTTCGACGCGTTCCCGTTCGACTCGTGGGAAGAGGCGACTGCCGAGTTCTGGACGTTCGGCGGCGAAGGCTCCACCGGCACGTACATCATGACCGTGCTCGGGGTCATCGCGATGGTCATCGCATTCATCGGCTTCGTCATGCTGGAGAGCCGCAAGCTCCGCCACCAGGCCGCGACGCTGAGGGCGTCAGGCGCGCTCGATCGCCCGGCCGGCACGACGACAGGCCCCGGGGCCTAGAGGGAGGACGGAGATGGCAGACAGGCAGATCGACTTCCCGCCCCTCCAGAAGCACGTCTCGTGGCTCACGCCGTTCATGCTCATCCTCTCGCTCGCCTGCATCGTCGTCGTCGTCGTCATCCTCTACACCGACCTCGACGGGCCTTTCATCGGGCCGTGGGGGTAAGTACTCTGGGACGCATGTCACGGCTCTATCTGCGGTGCGTCATCTGTAGCCGGCAGCAGGCGGAAGGGATGATCTCGGGCGCGGCCTGGGGACGGCTCGAGCTCCCCGCAGACACGGTGCTGGACCACCCCGCGCTCGTGGGCTCGACGCTTCGCGCCTGCCCCTCGTGCATCGGCGGCGATCCGCACTGGCAGAACCGTGCGCTGAGCTCGCTCGGGATCTCGGCCGACGGGTTCAGCGTGAGGATCGAGCCGGCGTCGTAGGGGCGAGGCTTGCCTCGCCCTTCGTGAACCAACTGGCGGTCGCGGGCGAGGCGAGCCTCGCCCCTACGCTCAGAACAGCCCCACCGTCTCCCCATTCTCGTCGATGTCGATCGCGAACGCGGCCGGCGTCTTGCCGAGGCCCGGCATGGTCATCATGTCGCCGCAGAGCGCGACGATCCAGCCCGCGCCCGTGTACGGGCGGAGGTCGCGGACCGGCACCGTGAAGCCGGTTGGCGCGTTGCGAAGCGCCGGGTCGTGCGAGAGCGACAGGTGCGTCTTCGCCATGCAGATCGGGAGCTCGCCGAGTCCGGACTGCTCGAACTCCGCGGCCTTCTTCTGCGCGACCGGGAGCAGCTCGACGCCGTCCGCGCCGTAGACCTTCGTCGCGATGAGGTCGACCTTCTCCGCGATCGGCGCGTCGAGCGGGTAGGCGAACTCGAAGTCGGACGGCCGCTCGGCGGCGTCGATCGCGGCCTCTGCGAGCGCGGTCGCGCCCTCCCCGCCGCGCGAGAACGCCTCGTTGACCTCGGCCGCGTAAGCGCCGCGCTCGAGCGCGAGTGAGCGCACGACCTCGAGCTCCTCGTCGGTGTCGGTCGGGAAGCGGTTGACGGCCACGACCGCCTGCAGCCCGAAGCCGTTCACGATCCCGATGTGGCGCGCGAGGTTCTCGGCGCCGACCTCGATCGCGTCGAGGCCGCCGTCGGGGTCACCAGCATGGTGCTTGAGCGCACGGATGGTCGCCACCAGCACCACGGCATCCGGGCGAAGGTCGCCGATGCGGCAGGTGATGTCGAAGAACTTCTCCATGCCCATGTCCGATGCGAAGCCCGACTCGGTGACGACGTAGTCGCCGAGCTTGAGCGCGACCCGGTCCGCGACGAGCGAGTTGTTGCCGTGCGCGATGTTCGCGAAGGGGCCGCAGTGGACGAACGCCGGCTGGCCTTCGAGCGTCTGGACGAGGTTCGGCTTGATCGCGTCCTTGAGGAGCACCGCGAGGGAGCCCGCCGCGCGCAGGCGTTCCGCAGTCACCGGCTCGCCGTCGTAGGTCTGGCCGATGGTGATCGCACCGAGCCGCTGCCTGAGGTCGTGGAGGTCGCGGGCGACCGCGACGAGCGCCATGATCTCGCTCGCCGCCGTGATGTCGAAGCCCGTCTCCCGCGGAGCGCCGTGCGCTCGGCCGCCGAGCCCCGTGACGATGTTCCGCAGGTTGCGGTCGTTCATGTCCATGCAGCGCCGCCAGGAGATCGAGAGCGGGTCGATCCCGGCCTCGTTCCCCCCGTGCAGGTGGGCGTCGATCATGGCCGCGAGCAGGTTGTTCGCGGCGGTGATCGCGTGCAGGTCGCCGGTGAAGTGGAGGTTCAGGTCCTCCATCGGGACGACCTGCGCGTAGCCGCCGCCCGCCGCGCCGCCCTTCACGCCGAAGACGGGGCCGAGCGACGCTTCGCGGAGGCAGAGGACCGGTTTCTTGCCGAGGACGCCCAGCCCCTGCGTGAGCGAGACCGACGTCGTCGTCTTCCCCTCGCCGGCGGGCGTCGGCGTGATCGCCGTCACGTTGATCAGCTTCGCGTCGGGCCGGCCGGCGAGCCGCTCGATCACCGAGAGGTCGACCTTGGCCTTGTACCGGCCGTAGGCCTCCACCTCGTCCGGCTCGAGGCCGGCGTCGGCGGCGACGTCGAGGATCGGGCGGAGCGTCGCGCTCTGCGCGATCTCGAGGCTGGAGGGAATCTCTGTCTTCATCGGTCTCCTCAATGGCTGACTGCGGCGGCGGCGAGCTCGGACACGAGCGTGTCCGAGTGGAAGCGCTCGAGGGCGAAGGGAGCGATCAGGTCGGGGGTCCGGCCGGAGGCGACGAGCTCGGCGAGCGTGACGCCGACGATCGGCGCCGCCTTGAACCCGTACGTCCCCCAGCCCGCGGAGAGGTGGAAGTTGTCGATCTCGGTCTTCCCGAGGATCGGGCTGTAGTCGGGCGAGAGGTCGCACAGGCCCGTCCACGTGCGCAGCACCTTGATCCGCTCGAGCTGCGGGAAGAGCTCGAGCACGTGTCGCGCCGAGTACTCGAGGAACGAGAGCGTCCCGATGCTCTTGTAGGTCGTGTACGGCTCGATCTCGGCGCCGATCAGGAACTCGCCCCGGTCGGTCTGCGAGACGTAGACGTGCAGCTGGCCCGAGACGATGACGACGTTCAGGAACGGCTTCAGCGGCTCGGTCACGAACGCCTGGAGGATGTGGGTCGTGATCGGAAGGCGCATGTCCGCGAGCCCGGCGACGAGCGACGACCACCCCGCGGTCGCGCTCACGACCTGCCCGCACTCGACCCGGCCGCGCGTCGTCTCGACCGCGGTGATCCGGTCGCCGTCGCGCTCGAGCCCGGTGACCTCGGTGTACGGGTGGATCTCGACGCCGAGCCGGTCTGCGCCGCGCGCGAACGCCCAGACGACCGCGTCGTGGCGGATGATCCCGCCGGGCGGGTGGTACAGCGCGCCCATGATCGGGTACGCCGGCCGGTCGGAGAGATCGAGCTGCGGGCAGAGCCCCTTGACGCGATCCGGGCCGACGACCTCGGACTTGATCCCGAGCAGCTTGTTCACCTCCGCGCGCTCCTGCGAGACGACCATCCCGCGGTCGGAGTGCGCGAGGGTCAGGTGCCCGTGCTGGGAGAACATGAGGTTGAAGTCGAGCTCCTGCGAGAGGCGCTCGTACAGGGCGACGCTCTCCCGGTAGAACTCGGCGCCCTCGGGGGTGCGGTAGTTCGCGCGGATGATCGTCGTGTTCCGGCCGGAGGCGCCCGAGCCGATGTACGACTTCTCGAGGATGCAGACGTCCGTGATCCCGTGATGCTTCGCGAGGTAGTACGCGGTCGCGAGGCCGTGCGAGCCCCCGCCGACGATCACGACGTCGTAGCGGCGCTTGAGCTCGCCGCGCGGCCGCCACATCCGGGTCACCTGGAAGATGTCCTTCACGCGTGCTCCCGTGAGGACGAGGCTTGCCTCGCCCTCGTCGGCGGCTGGACGGGCGACGCATGCGTCGCCCCTACGACCTGAGTCATGCGCCCAGCCCTTCCAGCGCGTCGAGCACGGCGAGCGCCGTGTCGTGCCCGAGCTCCTGCGGGACGTAGACGCGGAAGCGCTCGCCCTCGTCGCGGAGCACGAGCGCGTTGACCCGGGCAAAGGGCCCGGCCGCAGGCAGCTTCTCGAGGTCGAGGTCGGTGAGCCGTCGCATGAGCTGCTCGCCCTCGAGCGCGAGCCCGGCGAGCGCGCCGGTCGCGTCGTACGCGAGCACGCCCTCCGCACGGAGCCGCGCAGCGACGTCGGCGGGATCGTCGCCGGTGAACAGGAAGCCGCGGCGGGGAGAAAGGCGCACGAGCTCCTCGCCGTCGTCCGGTCGAACCAGGTCGAGATCGCCGCGGACCTCCACGACGCCCTGAAGGGACAAGTCCTCGACCAGACGGCGAGTGCTGCCTTCCGCGTCGGAAACGTCGAGTTTCCGAACAACGGTGTCAGACACCGTGTCTAGCGCACGCCGGAGCGGGGACACGGCCGTTTCGGGCGCGCAGCGGGACGGCGAGAGGAAGCGCAGCGTGCTCATGCGCGCATCCTCTCCCCGGCCGGGTCGTAGAACGCGCCGTGCCGCACGCGCGCGCCGAGCCGGCGGCGATCCACCCGGATCTCGAAGCGGGTCCCGTCCCCACAGCGGTCCGGCGGCAGCCATGCGAGCCCGATCACGGCGCCGACCGCCTCGCTGCGGCGCGCGCTCGTCACCCGCCCTCCCGGGCGGCCCTCGATGACGACCTGCGCGCCCTCGGCCGGGACGACGTCTTCCTCCATCGTGAAGCCGACGAGCCGCTCGCGTTCCTCGCGATCCTCGAAGAGCTCGACCGCGACCTTGCCGACGAAGTCGTCCTTGTCGAGCTTCGGCAACCAGGACATGCCCGCAGAGAGCAGGTTCGACTCCGAGTCCGTGTCCTGGCCGACGATGACGTGGCCCTTCTCGAGCCGGAGCACCCGCTGCGGCTCGAGGCCGAACGGGCGCGCGCCCTCGGCGACGAGGCTGTCCCAGACATGCTCGCCGGCCGGGCTCGGGCAGTGGAGCTCGTACCCGAGCTCGCCGACGAAGCCGATCCTGAGCGCGAGACATGGGACTCCCGCGACGTCGAGCTCCTTCGCGTCGAGGTACCGGAACGCCTCCTCCGAGACGTCCTCCGCGTGCTCGACGAGGCGACCGAGCGCGTCGCGCGCGCGCGGCCCGGCGAGATTGAGCGCCGCGAGCGCGCCCGTGACGTTCACGATCTCCGCGTCGTAGCCCCAGACCGCGTTCCACCACTCGAACCAGGCCGTGACCGCGTCCGCCCCGGTGGAGGTCGTCGTTACGTAGAAGAGCTCGTCCGCGAGGCGCGCGATCGTGCCGTCGTCCATGATCCGGCCGCCGTCCGACGTGAGGACGGCGTAGCGGATGCGCCCGGTCTTCAGGTCGCCGAACTTGTTCGGATACAGGCGCTCGAGGAAGGCGGCGGCTTGCGGCCCCTCGACGAGGAGCTTGCCCAGGGTCGAGACGTCGATCACGCCGAGCGACTCGTGGACCGCGCGCACCTCCTCCTCGGGCCGCTCGCCGTACGCGTAGGGCCGCTTCCACGGCCCCGCCCACATCATCGTCGCGCCCGCCTCCTCGTGCCGGAAGTGGACGGACGTGCGTCGCGCGGGCTCGTGATGCGGGCCGGCGAGAAGCCCGAGCTCGACCGGCTTCCATGGAGGCCGCGCGGTCGTCGTCCCGACTGCCTCCTCGGCGACGCCGGTCGAGCGCGCGTAGAGCCGGATCGAGGGAAGCTGGCAGAGCTTCCCCTGGCACGGGCCCATGGTCACGGTCGTGTACCGCTTGGAGAGCTCGATCGAGTCGAAGCCCTCGGCGATCGCGCGCGACACGTCCTTCGTCGTCACGTCCTCGCAGACGCAGACGAAGCACTTGCCTTGCCCTTTCCGGTCTGACGACCGGAAAGGGTTGACGGTCGAGCAGCCCTCACCTGTGACCGCGCCCACCGCCTCGACGCCGTCGGGGAGCGACGTGGGGACGAAGATTGCACGCGACGCTTCGTACTCCACGCGCCCGCCCGCCTGGGCGAGCAGGGAGTAGGACGGCTGGCGGCCTGCCGTGGCGACGAGAAGGTCGCATTCGACCTCGTGGCCGTCGAGAACGACACTCTGCACGCGACCCTTGCGGCCCTTGGCCTCGACGTGCGCGAGCGGAGCGGTGCGCAGGTCGACGACGCGCGGGACGGCGACTCCGACCTCGCGCAGCTCGTCCGCGATCTCGAGCTCGCGCTCGTCGGCCGCGAGCACGACGGCGCGCTCGCCGGGCTTGATCGAGAAGTCACTAACCAAACGGCGAATGCCGTTTGGCAGCATCACGCCGACGAGGTCGTTCCCGGAGAACACGAGCGGCTGCTCGAGCGCGCCCGCGGCGACGACGATCCGCTCGGCTCGGAAGCGGTAGAGGACGCCACCACAGTCGACGGGGACGAGATTCCCCTCCCAGATTCCGAGCGCGGTTGCCGGCGCGAGCACCTCGACGCCCTCGAGCTCGACGCCCGCGTGCCGCGCGTTCTCGTCGACGAGCACGACCCCCGGCCCCGCCGTCGCGGCGGCCAGCGCGGCCGCGCGTCCCGAGCGCCCGCCGCCGACGACGAGCACGCGCGCCCGCCGGTGCTCGACGTCGTAGCGCCGCGAGTGCCCCGCGTCCTCGCGAATCCTCCCGAGCCCGGCGAGGTTCCGCAGCACCTTCTCGTACTGCGGCCACAGGAACCGCGGCCGGATCATCGTGCGGTAGTAGAAGCCGACCGGCGTGAACGGGCCACCGATCTTGTCCGTGATGGCGAGCAGGTCGCGGTTCAGCGAGCCCCACACGTTCTGCGACTCGACGACGGCGCCGTCGCGGATCGGCTCGACGCAGACGCGCACGTTCGGCACGCCGTCGACGGTCATCAGGCAGTTCGGGCAGTGTCCCGAACAGCAGAGGAGGCCGCGCGGCCGGTGGTACTTGAACGAGCGCGAGAAGATCCGCTGCCCGGCGGCGTAGAGGGCGGAGCCGAACGTGTCGCCCGGATGCCCGCCGTACGGCAGCCCGTCGAGGGTGAAGATCGCGCGCGACGAGCGGTCGATGAGCTCCCGCGGCTGCGGCGGGAGCCTCACGTGCCGCTCTCCGGCAGCATGACCTTCACCACGGTGTTCGTTCGCGTGTCGCGCTCGGCGAGGAACCACTCGCCGCACCCCATCCGGTGCTGCCACCACTCGCGCTGCACGCCGGCGACGTTGTCGCGGAAATAGACGTAGTCGGTCAGCTCACGGAGGGACGGCTCGCCCTGCGGGCGCGTGGTCACCTCGCCGAAGTACGCGTACTCGTCGACGGGACGCGGCCCGCAGTGCGGGCACGGGAGCAAGAAAGACATCTACGGGATACGTGTTACGCGACGTAATTGCACTCTCAGCAACTCCGTGCCAAACTCCGCAACGAACCTACACCGGTGTCCCGCACTCGTCAACCCTCCACTCGTCGTATCGGCGCTGCCGAGCGGGCGTTCGCGGTCCTCGACACGCTGGCCGACGCGGGCGAGCTCGGGACGAACGAGATCGCGCGGCGGACGGGCATGACGCCGAGCACCGTATCGCGCCAGCTCGGAACGCTCGCCGCTTCCGGCCTCGTCGAGCGCGTTGCCGCGAGCGGGCGCTACCGCCTCGGGCTCAGGATCGTGCACCTCGCGAACGCGCTCCTCGCGCGGCTCGACGTGCGCGAGGTCGCGCGGCCGCACCTCGTGGCGCTCGTCGAGGCGACCGGCGAGACGGCGACCTTGTCGGTGCCGGGCGACGAGGACGCGATCACGGTCGACTTCGTGCCCGGGACGCACCAGGTGCAGCCGGTCTCCCGGCTCGGCCGGCCGTCGATCGCGCACGCGACCTCGGCGGGCAAGGTCATGCTCGCCTTCTCCGGCCGGGAGCTCCCGGAGGGGCCGCTCCGGGCGTACACGCCGGCGACGATCACCGACATGCAGGTGCTGGCCGCCGAGATCGCCGCCGTTCGCGAGCGCGGCTGGGCGCGGGCGGTCGGCGAGCGTGAGCCGGACTTGACGGCGATCGCGGCCCCGATCCGCGGAAGTCGCGGCGAGCTGGACGCGATCGTCGCGCTCCAGGGCCCGAGCTCGCGCTTCGACGAGGTAGCGATCGAGGCTGCGCTGCCGGTGCTCGTCGAGCGCGCGGACGCGGTCTCGCGCGAGCTCGGCTGGCGGCCGACCTGAGCCGGCGGGCGGGGCGACGGTCGCGTAGCACCCCCAGTCAAGCACCCCCAGCCAAGCACCCCCAGGGGCACTCCCGTGTCCCTACAAGCACGCTAGCGGGAGCGAGCTCCCGCGTGGGTGCCGACTCTGTGACAACTTCCTCGCGCGCCCTCCAGTGCGGCCCGGGGGCCGGCTCTTCCACCTCGTCGTCCGCGGGCGCGCGTCCCGACCCCGGCCAACGCCCTCGCGCCCGCGGGGCGCCAGAAACAACCCGCGGGCGCGAGGGCGCCGGCGTCTTGCCTAGGGCCGCAGCCCTCTCAGCTCCAGCAGAGAGCGCGCGTTCTCGGGAGCGACCGGCGACGGGGTCGCGCCGAGCGCGCTGTACGTGGCCGTGTAGACCCACGTTCCCCAGGACACGGCGATCTCGCGAACGACGTCGTCCGGTCCGACCGTCACGGCGACGTCGACGGGAGCGGCCGCGTCGGCCGCCTCGTCGTGCGCGACGTAGCCGAACGGGAGCACCCTGATCGACTTGCCCTCCTTGAAGCCCGTCTCCGGAGCGATCACACCCGCGGCCACCTTGCCGCTGTAGACCGTCGAGCCGTCGCCGCGGTGAGTCGTCGTCAGCCCGGTGATGCCGTCGGTGATCCGGCGGAGCGTGACCCCGCCCGTATCCAGGCGTACGGCGGCGAGGTACTCGTCGGGAGTCGTGCCGCTGCCCGGATCGATGCTCTTCGGGCTGCCGAGGATGAGCCAGCCGCCCGTCTCCGGGTCGGGGCCGTACAGCGTCCCGTCGACGACGCGCAGGTGCTCGCCCGGCTTCCGCCCCGGTCGCGACGGCCCATCGCCGGCGACGGAGAGATCGGATCCGTTCCAGCGAACCGTGCTCCCCGTCCACAGCTCGCCGTCGTGCGTGATCCGGACGACCACCGTGCCCGAACGCTCGGCCGAGGCGGCTGAGAGTTTCGCAGCGCGCTCGACCGCAGCCGTAGCGGTCTCGCCGCCCGACGACGCAAACGCGAAGAACGCGGCCACGGTTGCAGCAACGGCGAGCGACACGCCCGCGACAGGGACGCGCAGGCGGCGCCGCCGGACGGCCAGCTCTGGAGTTGCGAACGTCTGCTGCGCGCACCCGCTCGTCCGGCCGCCTCGACCGACTCCGCGAAGCCGGCTCGTGCCCGCGGGTTGGCTCTGCGAAGAGCCTCGAAGCTCTCGGACGTGTTCATGACCCTCCTTCTCGTACCTGCGCTCGCCGCGGCCGGAGAACCGGGTCCCGACGGCGCAGGGGGATGTCTTCGACAACTCGGTCCTCGAGGCCGCGAAGCTCCTCGAAGACAGCACGGAACCGGCGGCGCGCGCGATGCAGCCGCCCGCGTGCGGTCACCGCGGGAGAGCCCAGCACGGTCGCGATCTGCGCCGGCGAAAGCCCCTCCCACTCGGCGAGCAGCAGGACCTCGCGATCGCGCGGGCCGAGGCGGCGCAGCGCCTCGTGTACGAGCGCCTCCTCTCGATCCGGCGGCGACTCCTGAGGAGCGGACGCCGCCTCCAGGACCAGTCGCTCGTGGAGCGCGACCCGCCTGCGACTCGAGCGCCGCTGATTCGCGAGCACCCGCCGCGCGGTGGCGTACAGCCACACGCGGGCCGCGTCACCCTCCGGCAGCTCGTCGAGCCGTCGCCACGCGGTCAGGAAGACCTCGGCCACTGCGTCCTGCGCGTCGCTCGCGGAGCCGGCCCGCCAGCCGCAGTACGCGACGATGTCCGAGCTGTACGACGCGAACAGCGTGTCGAACCGCCCGCTTCGCTCGCTCTCGCGTTCATCCATGCGCAACCTCCTACCAGACGACGGGGACCCGGGCTCACTTCCTCCGTGTCCGGCACCCGCCGAAGCGTTCGACCCGCGTGCGTAGACTCGCCCGCAGGTGCCGACCGTCGGCCTCGTCAGTCCCGGAGCAATGGGCAGCGCGCTCGCGGACACCCTCGTCCGCGGCGGCGCCCGCGTCGTCGCGACGCTCGCGGGTCGCAGCGAGCGCTCGGCGCGCCTGGCCGCGAACGCGCCGATCGAGCTGCTCCCCGATCTCGCGGCGGTCGTACGCGAGGCCGAGGTCGTGCTGTCCGTCGTGCCGCCCGAGGCGGCGCCCGCGGTCGCGGACGACGTCGCGAGCGCGGCGGAGGAGCAGGGCGTCTCGCCGCTCTTCGCGGACCTGAACGCCATCGCCCCGGCGACGGCACGCGGGCTCGCGGGAGGACGCCTCGAGCTCGTCGACGGCTCGATCTCGGGGCCGCCGCCCGCGAAAGGCCGCACGACACGTGTCTACCTCTCTGGCCCGCGCGCCGCGGAGATCGCCGCGCTCCCGTTCGAGGGCGTCGACCTCGTCGTCGTCGGCGGCGAGGTCGGAACGGCGTCCGCGGTGAAGATGAGCACGGCGTCGGTCTACAAGGGGACCTCGGCCCTGCTCACACAAGCCTTGCTCGCCGCGCACACGAACGGCGTCCTCGAGCACGTCCTCGCAGATCTCCGCGCCGCGGCGCCGCACCTCGTCTCGAACGTCGAGCGCCGGGTCGCGGTGGCAGCGTCGAAATCCGGCCGATACGTCGGCGAGATGCGCGAGATCGCCGCGACCCAGGACGCGGCCGGTCTCACGCCGGCGCTGTTCGAGGGGATCGCCGAGGTGTACGCGCGGCTGGCGGACACGCCGCTCGCCCGCGCGAGTCCCGAAGACGTCTCGGAGCGCCCCGCGCTCACCGACGTCCTCGACGGGCTGCGCTAGGCCGACGCGAGCGCGGCCAGGCGCTGCGCGAGGGCGTCGACGCTCGAGCGGAGCTCGTCCGGCTCGCGAATCGTGAAGTCGCACTCGAGCCCGGCGAGCACGCCCGCCATCCAGTCCAGCGAGCCGACCCGCATGCGCACGAGGGTCCCGCCGTCGGCGTCGGCGAGCTCCGCGAGCGTCGGCGGCAGGCGCCGCGTCGCCTCGTCGAGCGGAAGGTGGAGCAGCACCTCGACCTCCCACTTCCAGGGCGCGCGAGCGAGCGACAGGCTGACGTGCGCGACCGGGTCGAAGCCATCCGGCGGGGCAACCGCGCTCTCGTCGGCAACGACGGTGCGGCTCATCCGGTCGACCCGGAACGTGCGTAGGTCCTCGCGCTCGTGGTCCCACGCCGCGAGGTACCAGCGTCCCGAATGCACGACGAGGCCGTGCGGGCTCAGCCCTCGCTCCGACTCGGCGCCGGAGAAGGTTCGGTACGAGGTGCGGAGACGCCGGCGACGGCGAATCGCGTCGCCGAGCAGCAGCGCCAGCTCGCCCGGCACGGGCGCGGCGCTTGCCGCGGCTGTCGTGTAGTCGAGCGTCGCCTCGAGAGCCTCGACCTGGCGGCGCAACACGTCCGGGAGGACGCGGTGGATCTTCGCGAGCGCCGCGTCGACCGTGTCCGGCGAGCCGCTCAGACCGAGCCGCGCGGCGGCGATCGTCCCGAGCGTGACCACGATCGCTTCGTCGTCGGTGAGCATGAGCGGAGGAAGGCGGTACCCGGGGCGGATCCGGTAGCCGCCGCCGACACCGCGCTGGCCCTCGACCGGGATGCCGAGCTCCTGGAGCCGCGCGACGTAGCGCCGAACGGTGCGCGCATCGATCGTGAGCCGATCCGCGATCTCCCGTCCCGTCGTCACGGGCTGCGTCTGCAGGAGCTCGAGGAGCTCGAGGATGCGAGCGGTCGGGGCGAGCATGTGTCGAGTGAACCACAGATAGAGGACCGAATCCGCCCTATTTCCGCGCTAGCGTCGAAGGCGCCACACGAGCAAGGAGGCAGAGATGACGCAAACGGCCACGATCGCAGGGACGGCGCGGGACTTCGACTTCTGGATGGGGAGCTGGAGCTGCCGCAACCGCCGGCTGCGCGAGCGGCTCGCGGGGTCGGACGACTGGGACGAGTTCGAGTCGACGGTAGTCGCGAGGCCGATCCTCGACGGGCTCGGGAACGAGGACGAGTTCAGGACGGACTACGCAGGCGGCTTCGTCGGCATGTCCTTCCGCTTCTTCGACCCCGAGCGGAAGCGGTGGTCGATCTACTGGGCGGACACCCGGCGCTCCGGCGAGCTCGATCCGCCGGTCTTCGGCGGGTTCTCCGGAGACACGGGAGTCTTCGAGGGCGACGACACGTTCGACGGTCGGCCGATCCGCGTCCGCTTCATCTGGTCGGGGATCACGACGCCGACCCCGCGCTGGGAGCAGGCGTTCTCCGAGGACGGCGGCGCCACCTGGGAGACGAACTGGATCATGGACTTCACGCCTGCGGAGGACGCCTGATGAGCGTCCTCGAGCGGATCGGCGTCGTCCGTCCGGAGTACCGCCACATCTCGAAGCGCGTCAGCGCGGGGGCGAGCATCGCGCTCGCCGACGCCGTGCTCAAGTGGTACGAGATCGCACCCGAGGACGCGCCCGTTCCGGCCGAGATCCGGGCGCTGGCCCAGCGCGAGCTCCGTCAGGCGTCGACGACCCACGCCCTCGGGCTGAACGGCGACCTCGGGTTCGTCATCCTGCACCGCTGCGGAGAGAGCTTCTACTTTCTCCTCGTCACGACGTGGCGCAACGACAACGAGCTGTGGGAGACGGTCTGGGCGAAGGACGGCGACGCGGACGCGACCTTCCGTCCCTGGGTGGTCGAGGGGTCGCACCGGCCGACGTTCTGCGTCTGGGAGCTCGCGGCCGTCTGCCACGAGCAGCGGGCGTGGAGCCGCTTCCTCCGCTCGCCGCGCGACGAGGCGGCCAAGCAGGCGTACCTTACGTCGGCGTACGAAGGGAGCGCGTGAGCCGCGCGTCTCGCCCCCGAGTCAGCTGCGCGGGGTGAACGGCCGCAGCTCGTCGGCGCCCGGCTGCACCGCCCCGGCGTGGGACTCCGGCACCTCGTTCCACGCGCCGGCGAGGTCGCCGAGGGGCTCGGAGACGATGGCCCTCGTCTCGTCCGAGAGCACGGCGAGCTCCTCGAGCTCCGGGTAGAGCGTCTTCAGGCTGTCCATTGCGGTGCTGAAGTAGAGCGTGCGCGAGTCGCCCTCGCTGGAATAGCGAAAGGCCCAGATCGTCTTCCCGTCGGACGTCGCGACCGTCATCTGGATCGGGTGCTCGACGCCGTGACGGCGACCGGTCTCCTCGACGAAGCCGACCATCCGCTCCACCGCGAGGTAGGGGTCGTCTTCGAGCCCGAACGTGAGCGCGAGGAAGAACATCACCTCCGAGTCGGTCGTGCCCTCGATCGACTGGTACAGCGACTCGTCGACCGCGAGCACGAGCTCACGGCGGACGAGCGGGAACTCGCGAATGGCGCCGTTGTGCATCCAGAGCCACTGCCCGTGGCGGAACGGATGCGTGTTCGTCTCCTGGATCGCCGTCCCCGTCGACGCGCGGATGTGCGCGAGGAAGAGCGGCGAGGAGATCCCGGCGGCGAGCTCGCGCAGGTTGCGGTCGTTCCAGGCCGGGTGGACGCTGCGGTAGACCCTCGGGGGCTCGCCCTCCTCATACCAGCCGACACCGAAACCGTCGCCGTTCGTCGTCGTCGCGCCGAGCCTGGAGTGCAGGCTCTGGTCGATCAGCGACCGGTCGCGCTTGAGGAGCAGCTCCTCGAGCCGGATCGGCGTTCCCGAGTATGCGAGCCAGCGGCACATGCCCGGATCATGATCGAATCGGCGATCTCGCGCCGAGGCACCCGGAACCTTCCTCGCCGCCTAGGTGTAGTACGCGGAGATGGCGACCCACCGAACGCGAGGCCTCGTCGCGCTCGCGCTCTCGCTCGTCGCGTTCTCCGCTGCCGCCGGTGGTGCGGCGGAACGCGGCGCTGCGAGCGCCCCGTGGAGGCTCGTCTACGCCACCGAGGTCGAGGGCCGGCGCGGGCTCGACGTCTACGTCGTCGACGTTCCCGGAGGAAAGCCTCGACGGGTCGCCGGAGTGACGGCCCGCGACGACTTCACGCCGACGTGGTCGCCCGACGGACGCACGATCGCCTTCAGACGGAACCCCGCACGCGGCGACGAGGGAGAGATTCTGTCGGTCCCCACGGGCGGCGGCCGGGTTCGGAACCTGACGCGGAGCGCCCGCATCGCCGACTGGTCGCCCGCGTGGTCGCCGTCGGGCCGGCACATCGCGTTCTTCTCGGCGAAGGGCGGCGGCCTCGATCTCTGGATCATGAACCGGGACGGGACGCGGAAACGACGGCTCACGCGGGACGGAAGCCTCGACGAGTACCCGAGCTTCAGCCCCGACGGGAGGCACATCGCATTCCAGAGTCATCGCGGCGGCCAGTTCGACGTCTTCCGCATGTCGCGCGATGGCAAGGGTCGGAGGAACCTCACGCGGCATGTCGCAAGCGACAAGTGGCCGGCCTGGTCGACCGACGGCCGGTGGATCGCGTTCGCGTCGGATCGGGACGGAAGCGAGGACGTCTTCGTCATGCGGCCGGACGGCAGCGGCGTCAGGAACCTGACGAGGACGCCCGGGCTCGAGGAGTCACATCCGTCGTGGGCTCCGGACGGCCGGCTCTCCTACACGCGCCACGCCGAGACCGGCCCGATCGAGCTCTGGGTCGTCGACGCCGACGGCTCGGACGCAGAACGCCTGGACACGCCCGCCGAGCCCGTCTTCGCGTTCGACTGGCGGTAACTCAGGACGCGCTGGCGCCGGGGATCCAGTCGGTCCCGGCGAGCGGGACGCGCGCCATCGCCGCGGCCTCGACCGTCAGCGCCACGAGATCCTCCGGCTCGAGGTTGTGGACGTGCGACTTGCCGCACGCGCGGGCGAGCGTCTGCGTCTCGAGCGTGAGGACTCGGAGGTAGTTCGCGATCCTGCGGCCGCCCACGACCGGGTCGAGGCGCGCGGCGAGCTCGTCCTCCTGCGTCGAGATCCCGGCCGGATCGCGGCCCGCCTGGTAGTCGTCGTAGAAGCCGGCCGCGCTCCCGAGCTTCCGGTACTCCTCGTCGAGCTCCGGCGCGTTGTCGCCCATCGCCACGAGCGCCGCGGTGCCGATCGAGACCGCGTCCGCTCCGAGCGCGAGCGCCTTCGCGACGTCCGCCCCACCCCGAATCCCGCCGGAGACGATCAGCTGCACCTGCCGGTGCATGCCGAGCTCCATCAGTGCGTCGACGGCCAGCCGCGTCGCGGGAAGCGTCGGAATGCCGACGTGCTCGATGAAGACGTCCTGCGTCGCCGCCGTCCCGCCCTGCATCCCGTCGACGACGATCACGTCCGCGCCCGCCTTCACGGCGAGCTGGACGTCGTAGTACGTCCGCGTCGCGCCCACCTTGACGAAGATCGGCTTCTCCCAGTCCGTGATCTCGCGCAGCTCGTGGATCTTGATCTCGAGGTCGTCCGGGCCGGTCCAGTCCGGATGTCGCGAGGCGGAGCGCTGGTCGATCCCCTGCGGAAGGTCGCGCATCTCGGCGACGCGGTCGGAGATCTTGTGCCCGAGGAGCATCCCGCCGCCACCCGGCTTCGCGCCCTGCCCGACGACGACCTCGATCGCGTCGGCCCGGCGGAGGTCGTCGGGATTCATGCCGTAGCGCGACGGGAGGAGCTGGTACACGAGCGTCTCCGAGTGCTGCCGCTCCTCCTCCGTCATTCCTCCGTCGCCGGTCGTCGTGGAGGTGCCCACCTCGGTGGCGCCGCGGCCGAGCGCCTCCTTCGCGGGCGCCGAGAGCGCGCCGAAGCTCATCCCCGCGATCGTCACCGGGATCTTCAGCTCGAGCGGCTTGCGCGCGAACCGCGTGCCGAGGACGACGTCGGTGGCGCAACGCTCGCGATAGCCCTCGAGCGGGTAGCGCGAGATCGACGCGCCGAGGAAGAGGAGGTCGTCGAAGTGTGGGAGGCGCCGCTTCGCGCCGAAACCGCGGATGTCGTAGATGCCCTCGGCCGCGGCGCGCTGGATCTCCGCGATCGTCGGACGGTCGAAGAGGTACGACTCGCGGAGGTTCCAGGGCCTAGGCTCGACCGCCATCAGTACGCGTTGTCGACGCGGAAGTTGTAGAGCCGGCGCGCCGAGCCGTAGCGGCGGAAGTCGGCCGGGTCGGCGTCGACCCCCGCGGCGTCGAGGAGACCGCGGAGCTGCCCGATGTGCTCCTCACGCAGCTCCTTCTCGACGCAGTCGGCGCCGAGACTCGCCGCCTCGCCGCGCACGTACAGCCGCGCCTCGTAGATCGAGTCGCCGAGTGCCTCGCCGGCATCGCCGCAGACCACGAGACACCCGGTCTGCGCCATGAACGCGCTCATGTGCCCGACCGAGCCGGCGACGACGATGTCGATCCCCTTCATCGAGATCCCGCAGCGCGCGGAGGCGTCGCCGCGGACGATGAGGAGCCCGCCGCGCCCGGTCGCGCCGGCCGACTGGCTCGCGTTCCCGTCCACGACGACGAGGCCGGACATCATGTTCTCGGCGAGGCCGGTGGAGGCGTTCCCGTGCACACGGACCGTCGCCTGCTTGTTCATTCCCGCGCAGTAGTAGCCCACGTGGCCCTCGATCTCGACCTCGACGTCTGCGTCGATCCCGGCCGCGACCGCGTGCGCGCCGTTCGGGTTGAGGACGCGCCAGTGCGCCGGACCGGGGACGGTCGAGAGGTCGTGCAGGCGCTGGTTGAGCTCGCGCAGGGGCGTCGCGTCGAGATCGACGACCTCGACCGCCGCCTGCTCGCGAGCAGCGGCGACGGCCATCAGGTCCGACTCCGAGCCGAGGGCCCCGACTCTGTGGACCGACCGGCGCTGGGGATCGATCGGCATGGAGTCGGCACAGATTCGTGTCCCACGTGTGCGCGTTTCGGCGTTACGCTCGCAGCGGGTGGAGGGTGGCCGAACACCCCACCCAGGGTGGGGAGCAGTGGCTGCATGCGAGCGGCGCGAGGCGAGGACGCAGCGAGCGGCCACACCCGTCTGGGGGCGGCGCGACTGACGACGCCGCGGCGTGACGCGACGACCTGGCTCCTCGACTCGGAGCCGACCGTCATACCGCGACCTTCTCCCAGACGTACACCACACCCGGCTGCGGCTCCCACATGCGTGCGTCCGCGGCGCCGGGAAGAACGGAGATCGCGCGCCACTCGGACCCCATCGCGACCCAGTCGTCCGTCTCCGCCAGCACCGCGGGCTTGCACGCGATCGGGTCCCGTAGCACCGCGAAGCCGTCCGCGGTCCCGACCGCAAAGGTGTAGAAGCCGTCGAGGTCGTCGAGGCAGCCCTCGAGCCCCTGCTCGAGCGACGCGCCCTCGCGCATGCGCCACGCGAGGTAGCCGGCCGCGACCTCGGTGTCGTTCTCGGTCTGGAACTCGATGCCCTCGCGGCGGAGGTTCTCGCGCAGGCGGTTGTGGTTCGACAGCGAGCCGTTGTGCACGAGGCAGAGGTCGAACCCGGTCGAGAACGGGTGCGAGCCCTCGGTCGTCACGCGGCTCTCGGTGGCCATGCGCGTGTGGCCGAGCGCATGCGTCCCCTGGAACTCGGTCAGCCGGAACTCCTCCGCGAACGCGCGCGGGAGGCCGGTCTCCTTGTAGATCTCGATCACGCGGCCCGCGCTCATGACGCGCAGGTCGGGGCGGTTCGCGCGCACCCACGCCTCGGCTTCGGCCGGCTCGGTGTCCACGACTAGGACGGCGTGGCTCGCGCGCGGCGCCGGCTCCGAGGCGCCGATGTCCGCAGCGAGCGCGTTCCAGTCCTCACGCAGATCCGCCGAGTAGAGCGTGAGCTTGCTCGAGCCGGACGGCGCGGGATCGCGGTACACGGCGACGCCCGCGCTGTCGGGCCCGCGATCGTTCATCTGCGCGAGCATCTCGGCGAGGTGCACGCCGAGCCGCTCCTCCACCGAGGCCGACTTTGCGAAGAGCCCGACGATCCCGCACATGTGTTCGAAAGTTACATGCCAGAAAGCGCTAGAAACCGCGCTTTCTGGCCAGTCATGCCCCTTGCGGTATGGAGGTTTCCTACATATGACCTAGAAGCGCGTCAGATACTCGCGGATCTCCCACGGCGTGACCTGCTCGTGGTACCGGTTCCACTCGTCGAGCTTCACCTTGATGAAGTAGTCGATGTAGTCCTCGTCGCGCCCGACCCCGAGCGCCTCGCGCAGCACCTCGTCCTGGGCGAGCTCGCCGGTGGCCATGAGTAGGTTCGACGGCAGCGTGTCGAGCCCGCGCGCGCGTAGCTCGTCGTACGGGATCGAGTACAGGTTGTCGGCGTTCGGCTCCCCCGCGTCGAGTGAGCGCTCGATCCCGTCGAGGCCCGCCGCGAGCACGGCAGCCGCCGCGAGGTACGGGTTGCAGGAGCCGTCGATCGTTCGGTCCTCGACGCGCCCAGGGCCCGGAATCCGGAGCATCTGCGTCCGGTTGTTGTAGCCGTACGAGATCCACACGGGAGACCACGTCGCGCCGCTCGTCGTCGTCCCGACCTTGAGCCGCTTGTACGAGTTGACGGTGGGCGCGGTCAGCGCGCTCGTCGCGCGCGCGTGCGTCTTCAGTCCGCCGATGAAGTTGTACGCGAGCTCGGAGAGGCCGAGCCCGCGCGGGTCGGACTCGTCGAGGAACAGGTTCCGGTCGCCGTCCCATAGGGACATGTGGAAGTGGCAGCCGTTGCCGGTCAGGTCGCTGAACGGCTTCGGCATGAAGGTCGCGATCATCCCGTGCTGCTCGGCGAGCGTGTGCACCATGTAGCGGAAGAAGATCGCTCGGTCGCAGCTGGTCAGGGCGTTCGCATACGTGAAGTTCTGCTCGAACTGGCCGTTCGCGTCCTCGTGGTCGTTCGCGTAGTTGCCCCAGCCGAGGTCGTTGCAGTTCCGCGAGACCGTGGTCAGGAAGTCGTAGCGCCGCGTGAGCCCGGCCATGTCGTAGCACGGCTTCTCGAGCGTGTCGTATGCGTCCGCGATCTCGATCGAGCCGTCGTCGCGCTGCGTGATGAGGAAGTACTCGAGCTCGAGGCCCATCTTGAACTCGAACCCCTTGTCGGCGGCACGTGCCAGCATCCGGCGGAGGATCGTGCGCGGGCAGTACGGCCAGTCCTCGCCCTCGACGGTGACGTCGCACGCGAAGCGCGCGAGGTTCTGCTGCCACGGGACCGGCGTGTAGCTCGCGAGGTCCGGGATCGCGGCGATGTCGGGGTCGCTCGGCACCTGGCCGATCTCGCCCGCGGCGAAGCCGGCGAACCCGGCGCCCTCCTCGAGCAGGCCGTCGAACGCCTCGCGCGACCCTACGGGGACGAGCTTCGCGCTCGGCCGCGCGTACATGTCGACGAACTGCGCGAAGACGAACTCCACCCCGCGCTCCTGCATGTCCTTCCACACCCGCTCCGCAGTGGCTGAATCGGCCATGTCTGCCCTCCCTCCGGCGTCCGCGTCGCGCCGTATCTACCACCCTCTTCCGCGGCGATGAAGGTGCGGACCCTCCACACCTTCGCGGCGATTGTGTGCGCTTAGGACTGCGAGCCGAGCGCCTGCTCGAGCTTCACCATCTTCACGGCGATCTCGATCAGCAGCCAGTCGTCCTTGCGCAGGTCGAGACCGGAGAGCTCGGCGATCCGGCGCAGCCGCTGGCGGAGCGTGTTCGGGTGGACGAAGAGCGCCTCCGACGTCGCGCTGATCGAGCCGTGGCGGCGGAGGAACTCCTCGAGCGTCGTCACGAGCTGCGAGCCGCGCTGGGTGTCGTACTCCGCGAGGCGGGAGACCGCGTCCACGGTCGCGTCCCGGATGCCGCCGTCCAGGGCGACCCGGAGGAGGTACTTGTATGCCCCGAGGTCCTCGAACGCGAGCACGGTCGGCTCCCCCTTCAGCAGGACGGTTCCGAGAACAGCTTGCTGGGCTTCGATGAAGCCGTCGGCGAACGTCTCCTCGCCCTCGCAGACGCTGGAGACGCCCACGGCGACGGGCTCGGGCAGCTCCGCGTGGATGCGGCGCAGCCGCTCGAGGAAGGACTCCGCGCTTGCCGTCCCGAGCGCGACGAGTGCGCGCAGCGAGTCCTCGCGGCGATCGAAGAGCGAGCCGGGGGCCGCGGTCCGCAGCGCGCGCTCGAGGCTCTCGTCGGCAGGCTCTGCGACGACGACGACGTGCGGGAGCTCGAGGTTGCACCCGAGGCGCGCGGCGCGCCCCTCGAGGTCGCCGCGCGGACGGCCGCCGGCGAGCTCCTCGAAGAAGTCCTTGATCAGGTTCTTCTCCGTCAGCTGCTCGATCACCTGGACCTTCTTGAGGCCGACCGCGACCTGGCTCGCGACCGCGCGCGCGAGCTCGACGCGCGCGCTCCCCTCGGCGACGAGGAGGCCGATGAGCTCACCGTTCGCGACGAGCGGCACGGCGACGCGCGTGCTCCGGCCGCCGCGCGCGAGCTCCGGCCCGAGCTCGGCCAGGCCGAGAGTCGGGCGCGCGTTTCCCGGCTCCGGGTCGCTCGCCCTGCGCTCGAGCTCCTCGCTCGACGGGTCGAGGAGGTACACGTGGCATGCGCGGGCCGCGAGCAGCGGACGTGCCCCCGTGACGACCGTCTGGAGGAGCTCGTCCAGCGCGTCCGAGCGCGCGATCGCCTCGGCCATCTCGGTCAGCTGCTCGAGCTCGGAGACGCGCAGGCGCGCATCCTCGTACAGGCGTGCGTTCTCGATCGCGCCGGCGACGAGGGACGCCGACGTGACGAGGAAGTCGACCTCGCTGTCGGAGAACTCGCGCGGGGCTTCCGTGTGGGCGGTGATCACGCCGATGACGTCACCGGAGCGGCCGACGACGGGCACGGCGAGGAGCGACTGGAACTTCTCCTCCTCGAGCTCGGGAAAGTACTTCGTGCGCGGGTCCGCGAGCGCGTTGTCACGGATGAACGCCGGCTCGCCGCGCTCCGCGGCCCACCACGCGAGCCCCTCGCCGCGCTCCATGACGACCTTCCCCGCCTGCCGCTCGTATGGCGGCGAGGCCGCGCGCAGGACGAGGCGCTCGCCGCTCTCGTCGACGAGGTACGCAAAGCAGGCGTGGACACCGCTCGCCTCCGACATGAGCCGGACGACCGCGCGCAGAACCTCGGTCAGCTCGAGCGAGGACGAGACCGTGGAGACGATCTCGTGGAGGATCTTCTCGCCGCTCTGCAGCCGCATTCGCGCGGATCGTACGGCCGGGCGGCTCTGTGGACAACTCGGCACGCTCTCGGCGCACCTCCTGTGCCAGGCACTGGCACCACCGACCGCAGAGCCATGCGGCGTAGCGCCGGCAGCACATGGCTGTCTCGGACGGGGCGCTGTGGAACGATTGGCACACTCTTGTGGCCCCTTGCAGGGCCAGGCCCTGTTAAGAACCCCGGCCGGAGACGACACGGCCACGACGACTTCGTCAGTGCAAGGCGACCGCGCCGAGATGGCGCTCGTACGCGCCCGTCTCGAGGATCTCGGCGATCTGCTCGACCGCGAAGCGGAGCTCGTCGTCCGCGTTGAAGAAGTGAGGCCCGAGCCGGATCCCGGCATCCGGGCGGAAGTCGCAGAGGATGCCGCGCGCCTCGAGCTCCGCGTGGACGGCCGCGAACTCCGGGACGCGCAGGACGACGGAGCCGCCGCGCCGCGCCGCCTCGCGCGGGCTCACGACCTCGAATCCGGCCGCGTCGGCCAACTCGATGAGGAGCTGCGTCTGCGTAAGCGAGCGCTCACGGATCCGCTCGACCCCGATCTCCTCGACGAGGTCGTAGCCCGCGGTCCCGGCGTAGTGTGCGGGCACGTTCGGCGTCCCGGTGAGGAAGCGGGCTGCGCCGGCCGCATACTCCATCTCCTCCTCGAAGCCGAACGGGCGCGCGTGTGCCTGCCAGCCGGTCGCCGCGGGCTCGAGCGTCTCCGCGAGGTCCGGGCGCACGTAGAGCCATCCGTTCCCCGGCCCACCGAGGAGCCACTTGACCGACCCGCCGACCGCGAACGAGACGCCGAGCGCAGTGACATCGAGCGGGACGATCCCGGCCGACTGGTAGCAGTCGAGCACCACATGCGCGCCCGCCTCCTCCGCGCGACGCACGATGGGCTCCACGTCCTGGACCTCGCCGTTGTTGTAGAGGACATGGCTGATCGGCACGAGCAGCGTGCGCTCGTCGATCGACTCCAGGATCTCCGCGTCGGACTCGCACACGACGACCTCGAGGTCCGGCTGCGCCTGGTAGACGTAGCGCACGGACGGGAAGTTCGAACGCTCGTACACGACCCGGTTTCGCGCGGGGTCGACCGGCCGGAAGCACGAAAGCACGATCGCCTCCGCGATCGAGACGTTCTGCTGCATGACCGTCGAGCCCGGCGGCGCGCCGACGATGCGTCCGATCTGGTCGCCGACCCGCCACGGCGTCTCCCACCAGCCCTCCGCCCACGCGCGGATCCCGCGCTCGGCCCACATGCGCGCGAACTCCTGCAGCCGCTCCTCCGCCCCGCGCGGCATCGGCCCGAGCGAGTGGCTCACGAGGTAGGTCGTGTGCTCGAGGATCGGGAACTCCGACCGGTACTCGAGGAGGTCGCGCATGGGCAGGAGTCTGCCGGACAGCGCGACGCCGCCGCTCGCTGCGGTCAAGTGGGGCGCCGGCCCTGCGCAGTCGCCGACCGACGAGCGCGGCCGCGCATACCAGGCCGAGCACGGGCAGGAGGAGCGCGCGGTAGTACCCGATCTGTTCACCCGCCGTGTTCACGGCCTCCAACGCGACCATGAAGACGGCAGACCCGACCGCGACGCCGCCCGCGCCCGCCAGCGCCGTCCGAGGGGCTGCACTGCCGAGGCCCCAGATCGCGAGGAAGCGGCGGTGGTGAGAGCGGGCGACTCCCCCGGGCGGCCGGGATTCGGTACCCCGCTTGCCGAAAGACGCGCTCTTGTAGTGTCGCAGGGGTGCCGACGCGCGTCCGCTTCGACCGCTTCTACACGTACGCCGAGCTGACCGAGACGCTCGACGCATGGGCAAAGGAGTTCCCGAGCCTCATGCATGTCGAGCCAATCGGGCAATCGTACGAGGGGCGCGATATCCCGCTCGTCACGGTGACGAACTTCGAGACGGGGCCGCCGGAGGAGAAGCCCGCGCTCTTCGTCCACGCGCAGATCCATGCGATGGAGTTCACGGGGACGACCGCGGCCATGAGCCTGCTCGACCGCCTCCTGCACGGCCACGGGGACGACGAGAAGGTCACGCAGGCGCTCGACACACGAGTGTTCTACGTCGTCCCGCGCGTGAACCCGGACGGCGCCGACGCGGGCCTCGCAGACGGGCGCTTCCGGCGGTCGAGCGTGCGCCCGTATCCGCGCGACGAGCCGCAGGACGGGCTCCAGCGCGAGGACGTCGACGGCGACGGGCGCGTGCTGATGATGCGGATCCCCGACCCGAACGGGCCGTGGAAGCCCCATCCGGACGAGCCGCGGCTGTTGGTCGCGCGCCGGCCGGACGACCTCGACGGCGACTTCTACCGCGTGTATCCCGAAGGCACGATCAAGAACTTCGACGGGGTCACGGTGAAGATCGCGCCTCCGCTCGAGGGCCTCGACCTGAATCGCAACTGGCCGGCGGACTGGGCGCCCGAGGGCGACCAGCCGGGCGCCGGGCCGTACCCGACGTCCGAGCCGGAGGTGCGGTCGCTCGTCGAGGCGATCGTCGATCGCAAGAACATCACGAGCTACATCGGCTACCACACCTTCAGCGGCGTCCACCTGCGCCCGTACTCGGGCCGGTCCGACGACGACTACCCGACCACCGACCTGCGCGCGTTCAAGCTCATGGGCGAGGAGGCGACGCGGCTGACGGGCTACCCCTCGATCTCGATCTTCCACGACTTCAAGTACGACCCGAAGAGCGTCATCCGCGGCGGCGACATCGACTGGGTCTACGACTTCCTCGGCATGTTCGCGTGGGTGACCGAATTCTGGAGCCCGCAGCGCGCGGCCGGGCTCGAGGACTACCACTTCATCGACTGGATCCGCGACCACCCGCCGGAGGACGACCTCGCGATCCTGAAGCTCGCGGACGAGCTCGGCGACGGCGGCTACGTCGACTGGTACGCGTTCGAGCATCCGCAGCTCGGCCCGGTCGAGCTCGGCGGCTGGAATCTCGTCTACTTCTGGTTCAACGCGCCGTTCTCGCGGCTCGAGGCGGAGGTCACGCCGCACGCGGACTTCGCGCTCTTTCTCGCGCTCGTCTCGCCGCGGCTCGAGGTGCGGTCGTTCGAGTCGACCCCGGTCGGGGACGGCGCGCACCGGCTTCAGCTCGTGCTCGAGAACTCCGGATGGCTACCGACGAACGTCACGCAGAAGGCGCTCGATCGGAAGGCGGTGCGCCCCATCGAGGTCGAGCTCGAGCTTCCGGAGGGCGCACGGGTCGCGGTCGGCCAGGAGCGCGAGGAGGCTGGCCAGCTAGCCGGGCGCGTCGAGCGGCGCGCGGTCATGTGGTGGGGCGTCGACCATTCGACGAGCGACCGGACGAAGGTCGAGTGGGTGGTGGAGGCGCCGGCGGGGTCGAAGGTCGGTGTCGTAGCTCGCCACGAGCGCGCGGGAGTCGCGCGCGCCGAAGTCACGCTCTGAGCCGACTCGGGTTGCCTTCGCCCGTCGCTCTCGACCGGCGGCGCGTCCGGGTGGGCGTCAGGGACGAGGTGCACTATCGACGCACTTTCGACACCCACACTCGAGCGAATCCTCGGTAACGTCGATGTAGGGACACGGGAGTGGCCCTGGGGGTGCTTGGGGGTTGGAGCCGCGTCTCGACCGGGGGCCTAGCCGTGCTCCCGGCTGCCGTCCATGTGAACGTCTCTCGACGATCGAACGCCGCCCGATTCAGACCCGTCTGGTCGGGTCGGTCAGGATCCGGCGTGATGCGCGCGATCGTCCTCGACCGTGCCGGCGACGCGCTCCGGCTCGCGGAGCTGCCCGAGCCCGAGCCTTCGGAGGGGCAGTTGCTCCTCCGCGTCCGCGCATGCGGTGTCTGCCGCACGGACCTCCATATCCTCGACGGTGAGCTCGACCGGCCCAAGCTGCCGCTCGTCCTCGGCCACCAGATCGTGGGCGAGGTCGTCGTAGGCGGAACGCGATTCGCGCCCGGCGAGCGAGTAGGCGTGCCGTGGCTCGGGTGGACGTGCGGCGAGTGCCGGTTCTGCGTCTCGGGGCAGGAGAATCTCTGCGACCGCGCGCGCTTCACGGGCTACGACCTCGACGGCGGTTTTGCAGAGCTCGCCGTGGCCGACGAGCGCTACTGCCTCCCCGTGCCGTCCGAGTACCCGGACGAGCAGGCGGCGCCACTCCTCTGCGCCGGGCTCATCGGCTACCGCGCGCTGCGGCTCGCGAGCGAGGCGGAGAGCATCGGCCTGTACGGCTTCGGCGCGTCGGCGCACATCATCTGCCAGGTCGCGGTCGCTGAGGGCCGCCGCGTCTTCGCGGGCACGCGCGCAGACGACGAGGCGGCGCAGGGCCTCGCGCGCTCCCTCGGAGCGAAATGGGCCGGGGAGGCGCTCGCCGGCCCGCCCGAGGAGCTCGACGCGGTCATCGTGTTCGCGCCGGTCGGCGAGCTCGTGCCGGCCGCGCTCCGCCACGTGCGCAAGGGCGGCTCGGTGGTCTGTGCCGGGATCCACATGAGCGACATCCCGTCGTTCCCGTACGAGCTGCTCTGGGGCGAGCGCATGCTCCGCTCGGTCGCGAACCTCACACGCGCCGACGGCGAGGAGTTCCTCGCCCTCGCCCCAAGGGTGCCGGTCCGCACCGAGGTCGAGACCTTCGCGCTCGAGCAGGCCGGCGAGGCGCTCGATCGGCTCCGCCGCGGCAAACTCCGCGGCGCCGCGGTGCTCGTCCCGTAAATCGCCTGAGTGGCTCCGGCTCCTCTGGCATTGGCACGAACTTGGCACGATGCCGTGACCCACGCGTGAGCGAGACCTCGATACGCTGATCGCAGGGGTCTCGGGGATCCCCTGGGGGCGGTTGGAGAGAGAGGCCTCGAACGAGGGGGTCGCTACGACGGACTTCGCGGCCGAGCCGTCCCCCTAGAACCGTCGGAGCTCGACGAGACCGTCCGGGTCGGCGGCGTGCTCGACCTGGAGGGTCGTGTGCTCGATGCGGAACTCGCGCGCGAGGATCAGCTCCAGCTCGCGGCGACGCGCGTGGCAGTCCTCTCCACGTCCGACGAGGACGTGCGCGGAGAGGGCCGGAAACCCGGACGTGATCGTCCAGATGTGGAGGTCGTGCACGTCCACGACACCGGGTGCGCCAGCGAGTCGCTCGCCGACCGCGCGGGTGTCGACGTCCCGTGGCGCGGCCTCGAGCAGGATGCCCGTCGAGTCCCGAAGGATCGTCCACGAGCTCGCGAGGATGAGGACGCCGATGAGCATGCTCGCGATCGGGTCGGCCTCGAGCCAGCCGGTGAGCAGGATCACGAGCGCGGCGACGATCACGCCGAGCGAGCCGAGGACGTCGGCGACGACATGGCGGAACGCGGCCTCGACGTTGAGGCTTCCCGCTCCGCGCGCGGAAGAGGATCGCGCCCGCGGCGAGGTTCACGGCGAGTCCCACGAGCGCGATCGCGAGCATCCAGCCGCCGAGCACCTCTGGCGGGTCGTCGAGCCGCGTGATCGCCGCGTAGAAGATCCAGATCGAGAGCGCGACGAGCGTGACGCCGTTCGCGAGAGCGGCGAGCACCTCCGCGCGGCGGTATCCGAACGTCCGCTCCGGCGTCGCCGGCCTCGCACCCAACCAGACGGCGACGAGTGCGAGTGCGATCGCGACGTTGTCGGAGAGCATGTGCACGGCATCCGCGAGCAGCGCGAGGCTCCCGGTGAAGACGCCGCCGACGACCTCGACCGCGGTGTACGTGGCGGTGAGCCCGAGCGCGACGGCGAGCGCACGACGGCTCTTCGTGGCCACGTGGTCGTGGTCGTGACCCATGCCGCGGGTTCTACCGACTCCGGCGAGCCGACGCGGTCCCGGCATCATCTGACGCGTGCATGCGAAGGTCTTCGCGCTCGTCGCCGCCGTCGCGTTCTGCTCAGCAGTGGCGGTGGTCGCGTCGGCCAGAACCACGGCGAACGGGCTCCCCGCGTACACCGAGGGCTGGCAGCGGTGGCCGAAGGTCAACGGCAAGCCGTTCACGACCACGGGGCCGCTCTCGAGCGCGCACACCGGCCTGAAGAACGTCTACGCGAGCCGGCGGAAGGTGGGATCGAAGTACCCGAGCGGGACCGTGATCGTGAAGACGATCGTCAGGCCCGGATCGCGCTATGTCGGACAGTTCGCGGTGATGCGCAAGATCAAGGGGCGCTGGCGGTTCATCGAGTTCGAGCGCTCGAGCGCGCGGGCGCGGTACACGATCCTCGCGCAGGGCCAGCTCTGCACCTCGTGCCACGTGATGGCGCGCGCGAACGACTACGTGTTCACGAAGCGCTAGCGGCGGCGAGCGGCCGCCGCCGCGAGCTCGACGAGACGTGTGTCCTCAGGCGACGGTTGTTCTGCTTCGGTAACCGCGATACAGCAGAACGAGGCCCATCAGGATGGCGATGATCCCGACGAGGATGCCGAAGACGCCACCGATGAACATGAGGATGACGCCCACGACGAGGAACGCGACACCGAGGATGAGATTGAGCAGCATGGCTGGGAAATTCTCCCTCCGGTCGGGGACTCCTCCAGCGCCTGATGTCACCTTTGGCGCGCTTCCGAATTTATCTCGGCGCCCGGCTGACACGCCTGAATGCCTCGATCGCGCGTTCGAGATGCTCGGGCTCGAGGGCGGCCGACATCTGGACGCGGATCCGCGCCGTTCCCTCCGGCACGACCGGGTAGCCGAAGCCCGTCACGAAGACGCCCTCGTCGAGCAGGCGCTCGGAGAGCGCAATCGCGTCGGCCGTCTCCCCGATGATGATCGGGATGATCGCGGCCTCGCCCTCGAGTGGGCGGTAGCCGGCCTCCACGAGCATCTCTCGGAAGACGCGGGTGCTCTCGCTCAGACGGTGGAGGAGCTCCGGCTCCTCGAGCATGAGCTCGACAGCCCGGAGCGCGCTGCACGCGACGGTGGGCGGAAGCGCATTCGAGAAGAGCTGCGGCCGCGAGCGCTGCTGGAGGAGGTCGCAGACCTCGTCCGACGCCGCGACGTAGCCGCCGGCCGCACCTCCGAGCGCCTTCCCGAGCGTGCCGGTGATCACGTCGACCTCGCCCAGGAGCCCGAAGTGCTCCACGGTGCCGCGCCCCGTCTCGCCGAGCACGCCGACGCCGTGCGAGTCGTCCACGATCACGACCGCGTCGTGTGTCCGTGCGAGCTCCACGATCTCCGGCAGCCGCGCGAGGTCGCCCTCCATCGAGAAGACGCCGTCCGTGAGGATGAGCTTGCGGGCGTCGCGGGGTGCCGCAGCGAGAGCGTCGCCGAGCGCGGCCATGTCCGAGTGCGGGTAGATGACCTTCCCCGCGGGCCGGGAGAGCCGCACCGCGTCGATGATGCTCGCGTGGTTCAGCTCGTCCGTGAAGATCACAGTCGACTGATCCGTGAGCGTCGGAATCGCCGCCTCGTTCGCGTTCCAGCACGAGACATACGTGAGCGCAGCCTCGGTGCCGGAGAGGTCGGCGAGCGCGCGCTCGAGCTCGAGATGGGGAGCGAAGGTCCCGCAGATGAAGCGCACGGAGGCGGTGCCGGCACCGTAGCGCTCGAGCCCCTCGATGCCCGCGCGGACGACCTCGGGGTGCGCCGCGAGCCCGAGGTAGTTGTTCGACGAGAGGATGATCACCTCGCCGCGGCCGGCCATCTCCACGACTGGCCCCTGCGGCGACTCGAGAGTCAGGAAGCGCTTGTAGGTCCGGGCGTCGCGGAGCGCGTCGAGCTCCGAGCCCACCTGTCGGTCCAACGTCGTGCTCATGGCGATGCTCCGTTCGGCTGAAGGACGATCTTGCACGCCTCTCCCGATTCGAGGAGCGCGAACGCCTCCTCGAACCGCTCGAGCGGCATGCGCGCGGTGATCAGCGGCGCGAGGTCGACGACGCCGTGCTCGAGCAGCCAGCGCGTCGTGTACCAGGTCTCCCAGATCTCGCGGCCGTTCACGGCGCTGACGGTGAGGTTCTTGAAGATGAGGGACTCGGCAATGTCGATCGTCGCCGGGCGGGCCGGGATTCCGAAGAGGACGACGTTCCCGCCGTGCCGCACGATCTCGAACGCGTTCTCGATCGCCTGCAGCGCGCCGGACATCTCGAACACGATCCCCATGCCGACGCCCTCGTTCTGCTCGGCGAACCATGCGGGCACGTCGTCGACTTCGTCGACGTTCACCACCGCGTCCGCCCCGAGCTTCGTCGCGAGCTCGAGCCGGTACGGGACGTGGTCCGACGCGAGCAGCCGCCCGGCGCCGAACGCCCGCGCGATCGCGATCGTGAAGAGCCCGACCGGGCCGCAGCCGAGAACCGCGATCGCGCGCCCCGCGAGGTCCTGGGTCGACGTGGCGAAGACGGCGTTGCCGAAGGGCTCCTGCAGGCACGCGATCTCCGGCGGAAGCTTCGAGCGATCGTTCCGCCAGACGACCGACGCGGGGACGACGGCGAAGTCCGCGAAGCCGCCGTCGCGGTCGACACCGAGGATCTGCGTCCGCTCGCACATGTGCGCGCGGCCCGTCCGGCAGTGGAAGCACGTCCCGCAGGTGACGTGGCTCTCCGCCGAGACGTAGTCGCCTTCCGCGACGTCACCGACGCTCCTTCCGACCGCGGTCACGGTCCCGCAGAGCTCGTGGCCGAGCGTCAGCGGAGGCTTGACGCGCTCGGCGGACCACGGGTCCCAGCGCCGGATGTGGAGATCCGTGCCGCAGATGCTCGCCGCCTCGATGCGGATGAGCACCTCGTCCGGCCCGGGCGTGGGGACCGGGACTTCGTCGAGCACCAGCCCCGGCTCGGGGCCGCGCTTCCGCACGGCGCGCATCGTCTCCACGGCGGAACGATCTTGCCACGCCGCACCTCGCCCGCAGCGCGAGAGCGGATCGCAAGCACCTCCCAGCAGCGGCGACTCGATTGTCCGGAGCACTCCTCGTCAGCAGTCGATCGCGCCTCCTTTCTCGCGACCCGCGGCCGGCGGAGGCAGTGGCGAGCCGGCAGCGACGGACCCGTCCACGGCCTCGAGCTCGTCCGCGATCCGCAGCGCCAGCTCCCGCGATCTGGCGAAGACGACCACGAGCGACTGCCCGGTCTCGAGCTCGAGGCGCGTTCCCTGGTCGAAGAGCGCGCCCGGCACGCCGCGCACGAGCACCCGCTCGGGCCGAGCGCTCCCCGGCGCCGCCCCGCTGTCATAGAGCGCGAGACTCCTGCGACACAGCGGCCATGTCTGCACCTCCACGGGCGGCGCGCAGCCCGTGTCGCGCTCCGCTGCGCAATCGCCGTAGACGAACGAGACGTAGCTCGCTCTGTCGTCGCGCCGCAGCACCGCCGTCAGCGCGTGACCGTCCACGCTCCGGCCCGGACTGAAGAGCCGGAACTCGTCGAACGCGCGAGCCTGCTCGAGGCTGAAGCTCGACCTCGGCGAGGCGGCTCCGGCTCCGGCAGGCCCGGGCTGCAGCACGAGCACGAGCAGCGAGCACCAACGCGCCGCCAAGCGCAAGCGACCCGAACGCGACCGACCGGCGGACGCCACGAGCCCCGCTCACGAGTGGTTCACCTGATGGAGCTCGACGAAGACCGCCCATCCGTCCGACGCCGCGTAGTCCCCGTCGCATTGCTTGAAGCTCTGCGTGTTCCCCCACCAAACCCACGAGGTCGCGTGGCCGGCGACGGCGAAACGCCGTTCGAGCTCGTCACGCCCCTGGTCGAAGCCGCTCCCGCCCGACCCGTTCGAATCGACCGCGTGCCCACACGGCAGAGGAAACGTCACGAGATCCTCGTGATGCGCGTCGCCCGTCGCCGTCCAGCCGAGCCCGGTGTCCTTGTGCTGGCCACGCACGCGCGCGTGGAACCGCGACCCCTGCCCGCTCGCTCGCTGGGCGTGCATCGAGTAGCACCTCCCGTGGTCGACGAACGACTGGGCGGTTCCCGACGTCGTCGTCCAGCCGAGATGCGACTCGATCTGACTCACCGCGCGTCCCCAGGTCCCCCAGCCGGTGAAGACGACGTTGATCGGATCCACGCGGTTCGCGACCGAGCCCGGGCACGCCTTGTGCGTGTAGCGGTCGACGTCGTCGAAGTGCGCCGGCACCGAGCCGGCCGCGACCAGCGCACCTGCGACAGCGACGCCCCCGACGGCGACCACGGCAGCAAGTCGACCCATGCCTCCAGCGTACGGCGAACATACGTACGGCCGTGTGCCGATTCCGTGCCAGGTGTGTCACAGAAGACGCACGCCCGCAGGGTGGTACGTTCGCGCGATGAAGATCGAGGCGATCCTGCTGCACTCCGCCGCGTTCGTCGACCTCGCCGACTTCTACCGCCGCGCGTTCGACCTGCCCGAGCCCACCCCCATGGGCGACTCGCACGTCGGCTGGCCGACGACGCCGTACCTCGGCTTCGACACCGACCCGTACAGCGCGATCTCGATCTGGTTCAAGGTGGACGACGTCGAGGCCGCGATCGAGAAGCTCGTGGCCGCCGGCGCGACTCGCCTCACGCCGCCCGACGAGAACGAGAGCCCCGGCGAGATCATCGCGCGCGTTCGCGACCCCGCCGGAAACGTCGTCGGCCTGATCGCCGACGCCTGACTAGTAGACGAAGACCGGCGTCCCGTACGCGGCGAACAGGAACACCCGCTGCGCGTCGCCCGCAGGCAGCCGCACGCACCCGTGCGAGGCGGGATATCCGGGAACGTCCGGGTACTCGTGCATCGCGATCCCGCCGATGAAGTACGACGCCCACGGCATCCAGACGCTGAACGGGACCGACCAGGAGTACGTCTCCTTCCGGTACACGCGGAAGCTGCCCGACGGCGTGATCCCGCCCGCGCCCGTGGACGTGTGCACCGCGCGCTGCACGACTCCGTCCTCGACCGTGAGCAGGACGCCGGGATCGCGGTGGATCTCCACGTAGCGCCCCGTCCTGCGTGCGCTCGGCCGCGGCCGCTCCGCGCGCATGAGCTCGACCTGCGTCTCGCCGGTGATCGTCCCCGTCCGCGCGAGGTCGTTCCAGCCCTGGAACGCAAGCAGCGCCTGGCTCGTCAGGTAGTCGAGCCGGCCGGTGACCGACGCGCGCGCGAGGTAGCCGAGCTGGTACATGCGGAGCTGAACGCCGCGCACGCTGTAGACGAAGCCCTTCTCGCCCGTCCGCCCGCGCCAGGTCCCGGGACGCGTCCCGAGCCGGTGCACCGTCGCGAGCCTGCCTCCCGTCGCGATCGCGACGTACTCCTGCGGCCCTTCCAGGCGCTGGAGGGTTGTCGTGACCTGCGCGACGCGAAGCTGCACTGTCTGCGCGGTGCCCGGACCGAAGAACGACTGGGAGAAGCTCACGCGCCAGAGCTCGGAGTCCTTCCGGAGCGAGCGCAGCCGCACTTCGTCACCGATCGCCGACCGGATGCCCTTCGCGCGCTCCTCCTTCGTCGGGCCCCGGAGCAGCGACTTCATCGCGTGGAACGAGGGCGCGACACCGCGCGGGAGCGGGCGCTCGACGCGGACGATGCGGCCGGCCTTGTGGAACGCGACCTCGACGATCTTCGGCTTGGCGACCGTCACCAGCGCGGGCGCGACCGCGGCCTGAGGACGGCTCGTCGCGGCCGACGGCTCGAGATCGGCCACGAGCACGCCCGCGAGCCCGAGCAGGACGGCAGGGAGCAGCGTGCGCTTCACCGGCAACACGTCCGAATCATCGACATTTCCGTTCGCCAACGAGAGCGCCAAGCCTTCAATTCCGCTGGCACGATGTGGCGTCGTGGATGCGCTGCCACAGGAGGCCGAGAAGCTCCTCGCCGTCGAGCCCGGCGAGTTCGTCGCCAAGCGGAAGAAGCTCGCCACCGAGCTCCGCGAGGCCGGCCGCGAAGACGAGGCGGCCGTGGTCGCCGGGCTGTCCAAGCCGACCGCCGTGGTCTTCGCCGTCAACCGAGCGGCCCGCGACCGGCCGAACGCCGCACGAGACGCCGCCGACGCCGCCGAGCGGGTGAGGAAGGCCCAGCTCGAAGGCGACTCGGACGCGTACGCGACCGCGCTCGAGGACCTCAAGCGCTCGCTCGACCTGCTCTCGGAGGTCGCGGACACGCACGTCGGGTCGGGAAAGCGCCCGACCGAGGCGATGCGCCGCCGCGTGCGCGATCTCCTCCGCAGCGCGGTTGCGGACGACGACGCACGCGAGGCGCTGCGCCGGGGAGCGCTGGCCGAGGAGATCGAGGCGTCCGGCTTCTCGCCCTTCGCCGGCACGGCGCCGAAGCCGGCCCGTGGCAAGAAGGCGACCGCCACGAGCAAAGCCGCGGAACGTCGCGAGGAGCAGCGCCGGGAGCGCGAGCGGGAGCTCCGCGAGGAGCTCGCGGCGGCAGAAGCCGAGCTGCGGGAGGCGGAGGGCGCGGCGCGCGACGCCGAGCGGAACCGGGCGCGCGCGGAGCGGAAGGTCGCCTCGCTCCGCAAGAAGCTCGAGGCCTGACCGCTCTGGCCTGGCTCACCGACTCGGAGCTCCGCATCGGCCTCGGCTGCATGCGGTTGTCGACGGACGAGGATCGTGACGAGGAACGCGCGCTCGCGACGATCGCGGCGGCCGCCGAGGCCGGCGTCACCGTCTTCGACACCGCGCGCGCGTACGACGACAACGAGGCGTTGCTGGCCTGCGCGCTGCGGAGCACGGGTGCAGCCGAGTCTGCCGCGGATCGTGACCAAGGGAGGCATGTCCCGTGCGGGCGGCGGGTGGATCCCGGACGGGCGGGCGAAGGCGATTCGCGCCGACTGCGAGGCGAGCCTCGAGGCTCTCGACGGCATCCCGATCGACCTCTATCTCGTTCACACGCCGGATCCGCGAACGCCGTGGCGCACCTCGGTGCGCGCGCTCGCGCGGCTCGTCGACGAAGGTCTCGTGCGGCGGATCGGGCTCGCGAACGTCAACCGCGTACAGCTGGACGAAGCGCTCGAGCTCGCGCCCGTCGCGGCGGTGCAGGTCGCGCTCAGCGTCCTCGACGATCGCGCGCTTCGTGGCGGAGTCGTCGAGCGCTGCGCGGAGGCGGACATCGCCGTGATCGCGCACTCGCCGCTCGGCGGGCCGCGTCGCGCCGGCGGGCTCGCGCGCCGCCCCGAGCTGGCGGAGGTCGCCGAGGCCCACGGCGTCACCCCGGCCGAGGTCGCGCTCGCCTGGCTCCTCGCCCTCTCGCCGTCCGTCGTCGCGATCCCCGGCGCGCGTCGTCCTGAGACTGCCCGCTCGGCGGCGCGCGCGGCGACGCTCGAGCTCGACGACGACGACCGAGCCACCCTCGGCTTGCGTCGCCCGGCGCAGCGCAAGCGGCGGGCCGCGGCGAGCGACGCGGAGGTCGTCGTCGTCATGGGCATCCCGGGCGCCGGCAAGAGCCGCATCGCCGAGGAGTACGTCGCACGCGGCTACCTGCGTCTCAACCGCGACGAGCGCGGAGGATCTCTACGCGAGCTCGCGGAGGCGCTCGACGAGAGTCTCTCGTCGGGAGTCGGCCAGGTCGTTCTCGACAACACGTACCTGACTCGCGCGTCGCGGAGCTACGTGCTCGAGGCGGCGGGCCGGCATGCCGTCCCGGCACGCTGCGTCTGGCTCGACACGCCGCTCGCGCAGGCGCAGGTCAATCTCGTGGAGCGGCTGCTCGAGCGCTTCGGCTCGCTCCCGACGCCCGGCGAGCTGCGACTCGCGGCGAAGAGCGAGCCGGGAGTGCTCGCGCCGACCTCGCAGATGCGCGCGCTCCGCGAGCTCGAGCCGCCGGCGGCCGACGAGGGCTGGGCGAGCGTGGAGCAGGTCCCGTTCGAGCGCGCCCCGTTTGCGGACGCGCGCGCGGGTGTCTTCGTCGCTGCGGCAGCGCTGCGCGAGCCCGGCTGGGAGCAGGCTCTCGAGCAGGGCGACCCGAGCGCGCCGCATCTCGTCTACGACTGGAACCCCGACAAAGACGCGGCGACCCTCGAAACGGCCGCGGCTCTCCTTTCGGAGAAGGTCTCCGGCCCGGTCGAGACCGCTCTCTGCACGCACCCGGCCGGCCCGCCGATCTGCTGGTGCCGCCCGCCGCTGCCCGGCCTCGCGCTCGCGTTCGCGCGAGCGCACGGCGTCGACCCGGCACGCTCGGTCCTCGTCGGCTCCGCCCCCGCGCACCGAACGCTCGCGACAACCCTCGGCGCCCGCTACGTCCAGGTCTAGACTCGCGCCCGATGGGGCTCGAGCTCTACATGGTCGGCGTCATCGTCGAGGACATGCGCCGCGCGGTCCGGTTCTACCGGCGGCTCGGCCTCGACGTTCCCGAGGGGGCGGAGGGCGAGGAGCACGTCGAGATCAAGATGAGCGGGCTGACGTTCTTCCTCAGCACGAAGCAGGCGAACGCGCGGTGGGACCCGTCTCGGAGAGAGGTGTCGGGAGACGGCTACCGGATCGTGCTCGAGTTCTTTCTGGAGACCCGGGCAGCGCTCTACGCAAAGTACGAGGAGCTGACCGGCTATGGCTACGTCGGGCACTCCGAGCCGTACGACGTGACCTCGGAGCTTCGCTTCGCGATGGTCGACGATCCCGACGGCAACACGATCCTCCTGTCGGCGTCGGCCTAGCGCTGTCGGCTTGTTACGGCCGGATGTTCTGGTTCAGGTGGAACAGGTTGTCGGGGTCGTACTTCCCCTTGACCTCGACGAGACGGTCGTAGTTGCCCTTGTAGTTCGTCTTGATCCGCCCCTGGTCGTCCTCGGCCATGAAGTTCACGTAGCCGCCCGCCTCGGAGTAGGGCGCGGTGGCGTCGTAGTAGTCGCGAACCCACTTGATGTTGGCCTCGTTGTCGGCGGGATCGGGCCACATCCCCGCGATCACCGTGGCGAACGTCGCGTCGCGGAAGGCGAACGCGGTCGCGTCGGACGCGACCCGGTTGCAGGCGCCGTTGATCGGGTAGATGTGCACCGTCGAGTTCACGACCGGAACCTTGGGGCCGTGCTCGAGATGCGCGGCGATGGCGTCGTCGGTCAGCTCCTTCACGAAGTTGGCCTTCCAGTAGTGCTGGAGACCGCCTGGCGGATAGAGCCCGTCGAAGGCGCTGTTCAGCGCCGGGTACGGCATCGTGCCGACGTGCTCGGCGACGACCGGAGCGGCGTCGCGCAGCGGCTTCAGCACACGCTCGCCGTCCTCCGCCGATCCGGTGAAGCAGAACACGAATGCGAGAAAGACGTCCCCGTGCCGCTCGTCCGGGATGAACGGGAGCGGCGGCGCGATCTGCCACGCCGGGAAGCCTCCGAACTCCTCGGGCGCGTCGACGATGAGCTCCCGGTACGCGCGGAGCACCGTGCCGGCATCGGCCGCTTCGAAGAACATCGGCCCGCCGTAGATCTCCGTCACGGGATGCAGCTGGAACTCGAACGACGTCACCACGCCGAAGTTCCCGCCGCCTCCTCGAATGGCCCAGAACAGGTCCTCGTTCTCGCGCTCGCTCGCGGTGAGCGTCCGGCCGTCCGCGGTGACGACGTCGGCCGAGAGCAGGTTGTCGCACGACAATCCGACGCCGCGTGCGAGGTAGCCGATGCCGCCGCCGAGCGTGAGCCCGCCGACGCCCGTCGTCGAGACGATGCCGCCGGTCGTCGCGAGCCCGTGCGCATGCGTCGCGTCGTTGAAGATGCCCCAGGTGGCGCCGCCCTCGGCGCGGGCGGTGCGCCGTTCAGGATCGACGTCGACCCGCTGCATTCCCGAGAGATCGATCACGATGCCGTCGTCGACCGTGCCGAAGCCTGGAACGCTGTGCCCTCCGCCGCGCACCGCGACGTCCAGCTCGTTCTCGCGCGCGAAGTCGACGGCCGCGGCTACGTCGGCGGTCTCGGTGCACCGCACGATGGCAGCCGGCCGCCGGTCGATCATCGCGTTGAAGACCTTCCGCGCTTCCTCGTACGCCTCTTCGCTCGGCGTGATCACGTCGCCGCGCAAGCGCTCGCGCAACGCGTCCACTGTCTGCACGCTCATATCGCCCCCTTCCCGATCGGTGCGAGCCCGATTCTTACGTGCCGCTGGCGGTCCGTCCAGACCGCGAGTCAGGGCCTGATGTTCTGGTTCAGCCGGAAGACGTTCGTGGGGTCGTATCGTCTCTTCAACGCTCGCAGGCGCTCGTACTTCTCCTCGCCGTAGGCCGCGCGGACGCGCTCCTCGCCCTCGTCGCCGAGGAAGTTGACGTACACGCGTCCGCCGGCGTGCGGCTCGACGGCGCCGTAGAAGTCGCGCGTCCAGCGAGTGTGCTCGTCGGCCTGTGAGTCGCCCTCGAGCCAGACAGCGTTGATGTTCACGTTGAAGGCGGCGTCGCGCTGCGGGTACGCGGTCGCGTCTTCGGCCACGCGCGCGAGTGCGCCGCCGAGCTGGAAGATGATGGTGTACGAGCGTGGCGACGTGATCCGCGAGGTGTGGTCGATGAGCGTGTCGATCACGGCCTCCTCGAAGGGCGGGGTCTCGATCGCTTTCCAGTAGCGGTGCCAGCCGTGCGGAACGGCTGCATCGAGGAGACCTTGCAGCTCGAGGAACGGCCGCCGACCCATAAGGTCGACGAGCGGCGTTCCCAGCTCGCGCAGCGGCTGCAGGGCGCGCTCGCCGCGCTCGAGGTCGCCGGCCCAGCAGGCGCCGACGGTCACCACGTGACGCCCGTGCAGCTCGGCCGGGAGGAGCGGGAGCGCCGGTGCCTGGCCGAGCTCCAGGATTGTCGTCAGCTCGTCCGGGGCGGTGGCGGCGACCTCTCGATAGCGGCGAAGCACCTCGAACCCGTCCTCGAGCGCGTAGTAGACGTTTCCCGCCAGCACCGTGGGGCCGACGGGGTGCAGACGGAACTCGAACTCGGTGACGATCCCGAAGTTGCCGCCCCCGCCGCGCAGGCCCCAGAACAGGTCCGGGTTCTCGCGCTCGCTCGCGTTCACGTGTTCGCCGTCCGCAGTCACGACGCGGGCCGAGCGCAAGTTGTCGACCGTCGCGCCGAGCTTCCGTGACAGCCAACCGATCCCGCCACCGAGCGTCAGGCCTGATACCCCGGTATGGCTGACGATGCCCGCCGGTGTCGCGAGTCCGAAGGCCTGGGTCGCGGTGTCCAGCTCGCCGAGGAGGACGCCCGCCTGCACGTGCGCGACCCGCGATTCGGGATCGACCTTCACGCCCTTCATCGGCGAGAGGTCGATCACGACTCCGTCGTCGCAGAGCCGCCATCCCTGCGACGCTGTGGCCGCCGCCGCGAACCGCCAGCGGGAGCTCGCGTTCCCGCGCGAACCGCAGGGCGGCGGCGACGTCGGCGGCGCCGGTGCAGCGCGCGATCAGCGCCGGCCGCTTGTCGATCGTTCCGTTCCAGACGCGGCGCGCGTCCCCGTACCCGGGATCGTCGGGTCGGATCAGCTCGCCTTGGAACGTTCCCGCGAGCCCGGCTTGCGGTGCTCGAGTGCTTGCCATGGTCTCGAGCGTACGAGCCCTCGCACCAGGCGCCTAGTCCCCAAGATGGACTTCCCAGGCGGCGGTGGCGGTGCCAGACTCACGCTGTGCGCTCGTACGGTCAGTACTGCCCCGTCGCCCACGGAGCGGAGGTCTTCGCTGACCGCTGGACGCCGCTGATCGTGCGGGAGCTGGACCTCGGGGCCAGTCGCTACAACGAGATCCGTCGCGGCCTCCCCGGCATCTCGCGGACGCTCCTCGCAAACCGGCTCCGGCAGCTCGAGCGGGACGGAGTCGTCGAGCGGAGCGACGGCGCCTACCTCCTGACCGAGCCCGGGCGCGCGCTCGTGCAGGTCGTCGACGCGCTCGGTCGCTGGGGTGCACGGCACAGCCTCGGCGAGCCACGGTCGGACGAGCTCGACGCGGCCCTGCTGCTCTGGTGGATGCACCGCCGGATCGCCTTCGAGCGTGTCCCGGAGCAGCGAGTCACCGTCCGCTTCCGCTTCCGGCAGGGGCGGCGGCGGGTGCTCTGGCTCGTGCTCGAGGGCGGGGAGTGCTCGGTCTGCCTCACCGACCCCGGCTACGAGGTCGACCTCCGCGTCGACGCCGACCTCGCCGCCTTCTACGAGGTCTGGCTCGGTCGGCGGTCGTTCGCGGCGGCGGTGGTCGCCGGCGACGTGCGGCTCGAGGGCCGGCGCCAGCTCGTCCGCGCCTTCCCGACCTGGCTTCGCCTCAGCCACTTCGCCGACGACGTCCGCGCCGCAACCACGTCAGCAGCGGACTAGCGATGCTCGCGACGCTGGTCGAGTCTTCACAGCGATCCTGACCAGAGGCTGCGAACCTCGAGCCGCGATTGTCGAGCAGGCAGAACCGGCGTACGATGCCTGCGACCGTCGGGTGAAGGAGGGAGGCGTGGGCCGAGTCGGGGTCGCGCTGTCCGGAGGTGGCCATCGAGCTGCGCTCTTCGGCCTCGGCGTGCTGCTCTACCTCGCGGACGCCGAGCGCAACCGGTCGGTCACCTCGATTTCGTCCGTCTCCGGCGGCTCGCTCACGAACGGGTACGTCGCACAGTCGCTCGACTACTCGGCCGCGGCTCCCGCCGATGTGCACGACATGGCGCGGAGGCTGGCACGCCAGCTCGTCAACGGCGGCACGCTCTGGGCGACGCCGCTGACATGGGCCTACCTCGCGCTCCTCGTGCTGACCGCCCTCGCGGCGGTTGTGGGCGTCTGGTTCCTGCCGCTCGCGCTTCCGCTGCGCGTCCTCCTCTTCTTTGTCGCGCTAGTGCTGCTGGGCTGGATCGCCGGCTGGCGCGGCGCGGTGTGCGTGCGGGCGTTCGCCTCGTCGCTCCTGAACCGCGACGGGAAGGCGACGCGCCTCGCGGACGTGCACCAGGCCATCGACCACGTCCTCTGCGCGGCCGATCTCCACTGGGGCGAGCAGGTCTACTTCTCCGGGCGGTTCGTCTGCGCCTACCGATTCGGCTGGGGCAAGCCCGGGGACGTCTCGCTCGCCGAGGCCGTGCACGCGTCTGCGGCGTATCCGGGCGGCTTCCCGGCGCGCCGGGTCGCGGTCGACCAGCTCGGCTTCAGCGAACCGGGCGACGAGCGCGCCCGCGAGGTCCGCTCGCTCGTGCTGGTCGACGGCGGCGCCTACGACAACATGGCGGACGAGTGGGCGCTCCGGGTCGCGGAACGGAACCGCCGCTGGGCGGACCTCCAGCCGAATCTCAACGAGCCTGACGAGCTCGTGGTCGTCAACTCGTCCGGGCCGATGGACTTCCGCCCGCTCGGCCGCCTCCGGATGCCGCTGCTCGGCGAGGCGCTGACCCTGAAGCGCGACGTCGACCTGCTCTACGACACGACGACGAGCGTCCGGCGGCGCTGGCTCTTCGACACGTTCGTGGCCGGCCGCCCGCTGCGAGGGGCGATCGTGCAGATCAACCAGAGCCCTTTCCACGTGCCGCAGCTCTACGCTGATGGCGGCGGCGAGGAGGCGGAGCGAGCGCAGGCGGTCCTGGCGCTGCTCGGGCCGACGCGAGGACGAGTGGAAGGCGCGGGTCGATCGGACCAGGCGCGTAAAGACGACGCTGAGCCGCATCCCCGCCCCGCTAGCGGCCGATCTCGTGCACCACGGCTACGTGCTCGCGATGGTGAACCTGCACGTCATCCTCGACCACCCGCCGCTCCGACCCCCGCCAGCATCGTGGTTCGCCGACCTCGTCGGAGGCGCCGAATGACGGAGATGGCGCAGCCGACTAAAGGAACGGAGCTGATCGACTCCTGGCTGCGCGGCGTGGACGACCTCACCGCGGCGAACGCGCTCGTCGCACTCGGCGCGCGCCCCGATCTCCTCGCCGCCGCGACAGCCCGCCCCTGGTACCCGCCGGGGCCGGATGTGGTGGACTGGGCACTGACGGCCGAGGAGTTCCGCTACCGGGCGATCGCCCAGCCGATCGCGCTGGCGACTGCGCTCCCCGCGTCACCCGAGCCTGTCTGGCGGCTCGCGGTCCGGGGCGACTTCGACCTCGCCTGGATCGTCCCGAAGCTCCTGCGCTCTCCGGTCGTCTCGTCGGCGTTCGCCGCCGTCGACCGGCCGTCGGGATCGCTGCGCCGGCGACCGTGGCGCTGGCCGTTGCGCGTGGGGCTGGCCGGGTTCCCCGAGGGGACCGAGGACGAGCTGTGGCACAGGTTCGTGGTCGAGCACCAGGTCCTGCCGCGCCTTCTCGACCTGACGCGGATCGAGGAGGAGCCCGCCGCCGTGGACGTGGTCGTCGTCCCCGGCCCGCTCCCGAGCGCGGTCGCCGTCCTCTACGAGCACGAGCCCGTGGCGAACGCGGTGCTCGTCGTCACCGATGCGACCGACCGCTGGCCCGTCGTCGCCTCCGAGCTCGGCACGACGCGGGCGCTCACCGCCGCGGTCGCGGCGGGCCTCGTCAGCACCGACGACCTGCTCGACTCGCTGACCACGCTCGTCGTCGAGCTCTCGCACGCAAGGCACTTCGACGTCGCGGTGACGAAGGCGTTCGACCGCCGCGTGCTCCTCACGGCCGAGCCGGACGGCATGGCCCGCTCCGCGCTGCCTGAGACGACGCGGCACACCGCGCGCGCCGCTCGCGCGGCGGCGATGGCGGCGCCGAGGATGGCCCCGCAGGTCGAGATGGCCGCCAGCACGCTCGAAGGGCTCGCCGACGGCATGTTCGAGGGAGAGGCCCACGAGGCGACCATGGTGGTGGATCCCACCGAGGAGATCGCCACCGAGCTCGAGCGCGTCGAGCAGGAGCGCTGGCTCCAGGTGACGGTCAATGCCGCGGGACCGTCGGCCCCGGGGGCGTTCCGCCGCGGCCGCAACGAGATCGCGGTCTTCATCGGGCCGGAGGTCGCGGGCGCGGTCGCGGCCCCGACACCGTTCGACGACTCGCAGCTCCCGTGGGAGGAGGACGTCGAGGCGTTCCGGCTAACGGTCGCGTTCGTCCCGCTTCGTCCGCTCGGTCCGCCCCAAGAGGCCGAGCTCGAGCTCCCGCGCTTCGGTCGGACGACGAAGGACGCGTCGTTCGTGCTGGACGTCCCATTCAATGGCGCGGTCGGCGAGGTCGCCGCCCGCATCATCGTCCTCTTCCGCAACCGCGTCCTCCAGACCGCGGTTCTCCGAGGCGAGATCGACGCGCCCGTCGAACTCGCCGACGCGACCGCGGTCGTCCCAACCCTCTCCGGCCTCGACGACCGCCGTCCGTTCGACGCCGCGCTCGTCGCGAACCGCGCCGCGGGCGTGGACGCGCTCATCCGGCACTCGAGCGGGCACACGTTCGTCGCGCTGAAGGAGGTCATCGAGGAGAACGCTGAGCGGCTCGGCAGGGTCCTCGGCGACGCCGTCGCGCTCCGGGTGCGGACGGGCCTCGACAGCACGCGCGCCCGCAAGCTGCTGATCGAGCTCGCGAGGGAGGGCCGCGATTTCCACGGGAACCTCGGCGCGGCGATCGGGGAGCTGAGCGGCGCGAAGCGCATCCAGCTCGTCACGGCGAGCAGCGAGTGGCTGCTGCCGATCGAGCTCGTGTACGAGCGCTATGCACCCGTCGATAACGCGAAGGTCTGCACGCGCTACCTCGAGGGCGAGGTCGGGTGCGGGAAGGACTGCGCGCCCGAGAAGGACCGGTCAATCGTCTGCCCGAACGCGTTCTGGGGCCTGTCGAAGACCATCGAGCGCCACCACTTCGACCCGAGCCTCGAGGTCGAGCTCAACCGGCGCGTGCTCGCCCTGAAGAACCCCCGGGCGAAGCGGCGCACGCTGAAGGTCGACGGCCGGGTCCTCGCGACGAGCAAGCGCGTCGTCTCGGACGACCGCAGGACGACCCTGGGCGTCCTCGGCCCGAAGGCGACCGAGACGATCGGGTGGGCGGCGTATACGGAGGCCCTCGGCGGCGCGGACGTCCAGCTGCTCGTCCTCATGCCGCACACCGACTACACGGCGGCTCCGACGATGGAGATCGACGGCGAGCCGCTGGAACGGAGCTTCATCGAACCCGAGTACGTCACCGGCGACCGCGACGTCGACCCCGTCGTCGTGCTCTTCGGCTGCGCAACCTCGGGCAACCCCGACGACCCCGCGGGTTTTGCGTCCCGCTTCTGCGAGAAGGGAGCCGCGGTCGTGTTCCACAGCTCGGCGCAGCTCCTGAACACGCACGCGGTGCAGCTCTCGCAGCGGCTCGCGGCGCTCCTCGACGCCGGCGGCCGGAGCCGGCCGCTCTCCGACGTCCTCTCCGAGTTCCGCTCGCAGGCGATCCGGGACGGCCTGCTCGCAGCCTTTGCCATCCACGCGTTCGGCGACGCCGACTGGAGGATCTGACGTGTTCACGATCGAGCTTCTGCCCGCCCAGCGCGGCGACTGCCTCTGGCTCACGTACGGAGACGAGTCCGACCCGCACCACGTCGTCGTCGACGCCGGCCCGAGCGAGACAATCGAAGGACTCGTGCCCGAGCTCGAGCGCCGGATCGGGAGCCTCCGAGGCCGGGAGAACCGCATCGAGCTCCTGACCGTGAGCCATATCGACACGGATCACATCCAGGGCGTCGTCTCGCTCCTCTCCGAGCCCAGGCGCCTGCGGCTCTTCCGCGACGTGTGGTTCAACGGCTACGAGCACATCACGTCCACACTCGGCGGGCCGGACGGCGAGCGGCTGACCGCCGCCCTCGACACTGATCGCCGGCGCTGGAACCGGGAGTTCCGCGGCGGCCCGGTGGTCGTGCCCGACGAGGGCGACCTGCCGCGGATCGTGCTCCGGGGCGGGCTCGAGCTGACGCTCCTGTCGCCTACGCCCAAGGGCCTCGAGAAGCTCGTGCCGAAGTGGGAGAGAGAGTGCAAGAAAGCGGGCCTCATCCCAGGGGAGGGCGCGGCCGTGCCGCGCAGGTGGCAGCGGGAGGGGATCCTCGGCTTCGACCCGGACCAGCTCGCGCGCCGCCAGTACTCGCGCGACCGCGCGGAGGCGAACGGGAGCAGCATCGCGTTCGTCGCGCGGTACGGGACCGAGAGCGTCCTTTGCGCTGCCGACGCGCACGCGGAGGTGCTCGAGACGAGCCTCGACCGGCTCGGCCACGGCCCGCACCGGTTCACCGCGGTCAAGCTCTCGCATCACGGCTCCCGGCGGAACCTGAGCCCGGGCCTCCTGTCGCGGATCCGCTCGAAGCACTGGCTCGTCTCCACGAACGGCGCGAACTTCAACCACCCCGACCTCGACGCGCTCGCCCGGGTCGTCGTCACGCAGACGAAGCCGACGTTCCATCTGAACTACGTCACGGAGGAGGTCGTGGACCTCATCGGCGGTTCCGGCGCGCGCTACACGGTCAAGCTCCCGAAGCGCCGCCGCGACGGCACGCACGAGTCGGGCATCGTGGTCAGGCTCGGCTAAGACGCTTCGACGGAGGCGCCGGGGCGGGACTCGAACCTGCACACCCCAGACCCCGCGACCCGCGCAGGCCCCGATCCTCGGCCGAAAGCTGGCGCACGCTCTGGGCAGCTACCGACCCGTGCGCGTCTGGCGCGCATCGGGCGCCAATCCGAATCTCTCCTTGGCAGGTCGTGAGGCACGGTCAGAAGAGCGAGACCCCGCCGAACTGAATCGTCGCAACACCCATGAGGACGGTGCCCACGAGGATCAGGACACCTGCGAAACGAAGGTTCTCGGGAAGCGCTCCCACGATTCCTTGGACCTGCTCGAGCGCACTACTTGCCTTCGCGGTGGACTCACCCGCGACCGCAACCGCCTCGGTCGCCTCCGGAACGGCTCTGCCGGCACTCTCGAAGACGGGGCCGGCGATCGCTGACGCCGTGCGGTCGATTTGCGCTTGTGCCTCGTCGAGCTGTGCCTTCGCCTCGTCGAGCTTCTTCTTCGCATCCTCGGCCTTGTGGGGCGCTCGCTGGAACGTCGTCCAGAGCCCCGCCACGACGCCGGTGGCGAGGACGAGGATGCCGAGGACGAACAGGTCCACGCGACGATCTCGGCCTGGGTTCCCTCGACGGCGAGCGGCACGACGCCAGCCTTGTATCACACGCCTCGAACTGGCTCAAGCCCGGGTCAGACACGGTGCCGCAAGGACTGAAACAGCGATAGCCGGAGGCGCGAAGCGTGCGCCGACGGACGACCCCTCGACTGCCTTTCGTTTGCTTGGCTCCCTTTTCTCGCGTGGGCCGACGCGGTACGGTCGTTCGAGAGCTGCTCGTGGGACCGTCAGGTGCGCACCCGATCTTCGACCGCCCAACGTACGCCTGGGAGCGTGAGGACGCCGATGCGCTCTTCGAGATGCTCATCGCCACGATTTCGGACACGAGCGAGATCAACCAGCTCTACCTTCAGGCCGGCGGCGAGCACGGCTCGCTTAGGACCGACCAATCGGCTCGCCGCACGTGGCGCGAAGCCCTCAATGCCCTCGCAAGCATCAATGCGTTGCGCAGGCTGTGCGAGGACGTCCTTCCCGGTGTGCAACGGCTCCGGAACGCGACCCTCTTTCATGAGGCGCTGCAAGCCGTCGTCGACGCGACGCCGCCCGTCACACCGACGCCGCCCGTCACACCGACGCCGCCCGTCATTCCAGAGCCTCCGGGTCTAATCGCGCGCCTGCGGTCCCGGCTCGCGGAGACTCGCCACCGGCTCTGGATCGCGCTGGCCGCGGCCGCCGGAGTTCTCGCCGTCGGAGCGATCGTCGCGTTCACGGTGATCGATGGGGGTTCCGACTGGTCGGTGGCAGAGGTGCTTGACGCACCACCGACACAACGCCTACGGGATGTGACCCGTCTACCCGGCTCCGACGACGCAGTCGCGGTCGGCGACTTCGGTAACCGACCGGGAGTCTGGACCTACGACGGTACGAGCTGGTCGGGTGGCGAACTCGAGCAGAGAACAGGCCGCGAGGGACCAGGACGGGTACACGCCGTCACGGCAGTTGGACGGAACCTCATCGCGGCCGGACGCATCGACCATTCGAGGTCCGACGGCGTGAACGGAATGATCTGGCGGAAGTCTGGAGATGACCTTTGGAGCCCTAGCTGTGGTCGCGACATCTGTGGCGGAGTCGGCAAGCAAGAGATCCTCGCGGTGGTCCCCATCTCGGGGCGTCGTCTCATCGCCGTTGGACGCGACGCGAGCGAGGGGGATTTCGACGGCGCTATCTGGCTGTCTGAAAACGATGGGTCGGACTGGAGGCGGGTTGCCGAGGACGATGGAGACCTCGCCGGCGACACGAATCAGACTCTGAAAGATGTCGTGGAGGTCAACGGTCGCCTAGTGGCGGTAGGGAGCAGCGAGGGGCAACCAGCCGTCTGGACCTCCGACGAAGCCGGACTCGAATGGGAGCTCATCTCCGCAGGTGCTCTTCAGACTCCAGGTGAGTTGCACGCAGCCGCATTGCTGGGCTCGACCGTGATCGCCGTTGGCTACGAGGGCGGCCGGCGGCTCGAGTCTCAGGCTGCTGTTTGGCTCTCCGACGGCGGAGGCGAGCAGTGGCGGCGCGCGCGCGTTGGCGACGCGCGATCTGTCGGCCAGCAAATGGTCGACGTCGTCGTCGATGAGCCGGAGGGGCTGTTGGCGGTCGGTAACGCGAGCCGCTCCGAGGCGGGCGACTCCGAGGCGGGCGTCTGGCAATCTCTTGACGGCGCCGACTGGACGGCCGTTTCGAGCGGGTCGTTCCAGGGGCCGTCTGGAATGACCGCCGCAGCACTGCTGGCGAGCGATACGCCCGTCGTGGTCGGGGCCTCGTCGGGCAATGGGGCGATCTGGCTGAGGAGTGTCCAGGCTGACTGACGGAGCAGTGCGCCCGCCGGTGCGCTGCGACAGGCGGACCTGCGTTCTCTGCCTATGGCGTGTTGACGTTCTGCGCCTGCAGCCCGGCTAGAACGCGCGGAATCCGGATGCCCTCGTTCTTGGCCATCGGCGGCTTGCCGACAACCTGCTGCGGCGTTCCACCAGCGTGGTGCAACCCCATCAGCCGACCCTGCGCGTCGAAGACCGGCGAGCCCGACGACCCCTGCTGAGTGTCCGTCAGGTAATGGACCACACGATCGTCGAAGGACGACACCTGGTTGCGCACGAACCCCAGGCGCTTCCGGTCGCCCCCCGGGTGCTGGACGATGTACGCGGCCTCGTGGACGACCGGCTCGACCGACTCCGAGAGCTCTACGACCGGCCAGTCGTCCCGGAGCGGCTGGCTCGCCCGTATCACCGCCCAATCGTCCGCCTGGTCGGACACGATGCTGCCGACGTCGCACCGGATCGGCGTCGGCGCCAGCGCGCTGCCGTGACCGTCGTCCTCGTAGCCGAACTCGGCGGTCACAGCGGTCGCCTGGGTGCCCTCCTGGTCGTGCAGAACGTGCCAGTTGGTCAGGAGCAGGTCCGGTGCGATCCGGAACCCCGAGCCGTGCATGCCTGCGCCATGCACGTCGACCACCAACCGGCACACAGCCGGCGCGAGCTCGACCAGCGTCTGCAACGTCGCGATGAGGCCGGGCACGCGCCCGATCTGGAGCGTGAGGTCGTCGTAGTAGAGCAGCGCCTCCGGCTCGGAGACCGTGTCGTCGCCTGCGATGAAGATCGGCGTGCCGTCGGGGTTGCGCCGCTCCCCCTCCGTGGGCGTAGGACGATCGGCGAGCAGGTCGTCGAGGAACGCCCGGTTCGGATTCGTGGCGGTGAGCAGGCCGCGCACGGTGGACACGAGGGCGCGCGTCTGCGACCCCTGCGCCGCCTGCACCAGGATGTCGCGCCATAGGTAGACCGGCGGCTGCTGGGTGTCGAGGTACGTGACGTCGAGCCCGGCCCTCTCGGCCACGGGGACCGCCTGCATGACGGACGGGTAGAGCCGCGTCAGCACGAGGTGCAACTCCTGTGCCCGCTGCTCGGCGAACGGGTACGGCAACGCATCGAGGATCGACGTCATCAGTTGCCTCGGAGGGGAGCGTATCGGGGATACGCGCCGCAGGGGTCTGCGTTGCCCTATCGGTGGCCCACCCGAGCATCGTGGACGGTCCGCGTACGCGAGAAAAGCTCCGCTTCCAGGGCATTTCCCGAAGCCGACGCGCGGACTCGAACCGCGGACCCCTTCATTACGAGTGAAGTGCTCTACCAGCTGAGCTACGTCGGCGAGGCCGGCTCAGTTTAGCGCCGCGTCACGGCGCCAACCGACCGGCCCCACGGCTCGTCTTAGTGAGTACGGCGGCGTCGACCCGCCGTCGCCACCTCGTCTATGCCGCAGGCACGACGGGACCGGCGTCGCCGATCGGACGCTACGCGGCCGTGATCGCCGGCCGCAGCTCCCGGCCGACGCGGATGAAGAGCGCTTCGAGCGCAAGCGACGCGTTGAGGTTGAACTCCTCGAGCGCGCGCCACGTCTTCCGCACCTCCTCGGCGGCCGAAAGCGGGCCGTCGCCGAGCTCGAGCGCGACGTCTTCGCGGAGGTCGTCCAGCCGGTCGGCGTGCACTGCAGCCGCCTCGGCCCCGGCCGCGACGACGACGAGGTCCCGGTACCACGCCTCGAGCGTCTCGAGCGCGGCGAGCATCTCCTCTCGCTCGGCGCCGCGCTGCGCCCGGCGGACGCGCTGCTCCGCCTCGCGCGCAGGGAGATCGACGCCCTCGATCGTCTTCTGCTCGCGCTCCTTCGCCTCCTCGCCGCGCGCGCTCGCAGCGTCAAGCAGGACGCCGGCCGCGGCGTCGGGCTCGAAGCCGGGATCCGCGTAGACGGACCGAGCGGCGGCGATCAGGTTCTCGCGGCGCTCGGCGGCGGTCGGGTCGAGCAGCCGGCGCGCGCGATCGAGCCGGCCCGCGGCGGCACGGGCGAGGGCGCGCACCTCCTCGTCGCTCCGTTCGGGCGCCTGCTGGCCGATCCACTCGCGGACGGCGCGCTCGCTCAGCCGCCGAAACGGCACGAGCTGGCAGCGCGAGAGGATCGTCGGCGGGAGCGGGCCGAGCTCGGTCGCGACGAGGACGATCGTCGCGTACGGCGGCGGCTCCTCGAGATCCTTCAGGAGCGCGTCGGCCGCGTCCTCGTTCATCCGCTGCGCGTCGAGGACGAGGTAGACGCGGCGATCGCACTCGAACGGGCGCATGTGCAGGTCGTGGCGCAGCGCACGCACGTCGTCGATCCGGATCATCTCGCCGAGCGGCTCGAGCACGTACAGGTCGGGATGCGTGCGCGCCTCGACGCGGCGGGCGTCTCCGAGGAGTGCGGCTGCAAAGGCGATGGCGGCGCTGCGTTTCCCGACCCCGGCGGGGCCGTGCAGGAGGTACGCGTGCGCGGGGCCGTCGGCGAGGGCAGCGTCGAGCAGACGCTTGGCCTCGTCCTGCTCAGGCACTGACGCGAAGTGCTCCATAGACCCTGTCCGCGATCTCGTCCTCCGGACGGGTTCCGTCGATGACGAAGATCCGCTGTGGAAACCGCGCGGCCAGATCACGGTAGCCGGACGCCGCGAGCGCGCGGAACGCCTCACCCTCCCGCTCGAGCCGGTCGTGCTCCCCGCCCAGCCGCATCAGGACGTCAGCCGGGTCGATCTGGAGCAGGAAGGTGCGGTCGGGCATCAGCCCGCCGACCGCCGCGAGGTTGAGGTCGAACACGCGCTCGAGCCCGAGCCCGCGCGCGACGCCCTGGTAGACGACCGACGAGTCGACGTAGCGGTCGCAGATGACCGATGAGCCCCGCTCGAGCGCAGGCCTGATGACCTCGTCGACGTGCTGCGCACGCGAGGCCGCGTACAGGAGCGCCTCGGCCCAGGGCGTGACGTGGTTGCCGTGCAGCACGAGGTCGCGGATCCGCTCTCCGAGCTCCGTCCCGCCGGGCTCGCGCGTCCCCAGGACGTCCACGCCGTCCGCTTCGAGCCGCTTCCGCAGGAGCTCCGCCTGCGTGCTCTTCCCCGATCCGTCGAGGCCCTCGAAGCTGATGAACATGAGGGGCGCATCCTACGGTGGCCCGGCACTCGGCACATGCCCCTTCGCAGGCGAGAGGGTGACGGCATTGTCCGCAATGGACGCGTGGCTCGTAGGATGCCGCGCATGCGTGTGATCGTCACGGGCGGCGCCGGCTTCATCGGGTCTCATGTCGTCGACGCCCTCGCCGCTCGCGGTGACGACGTCGTCGTCGTGGACTCGCTCGTGACGGGCAGACGGGAGAACGTCGCCGCGAGCGCCGACCTCGTCGAGCGCGATATCCGCGAGCCGCTCCACGACGTGTTCGACCAGGTGCGGCCCGAGGCGGTGTTCCACCTCGCGGCACAGGCCGATGTCCGGGTCGCGGTCGAGCGCCCCGACGAGGACGCCGCCGTCAACGTCCTCGGGACGGTCCATGTCCTCGAGGCCGCGCGCCGCAACGGCGCCCAGGTCGTCTTCAGCTCGACCGGCGGCGCGATCTACGGGGAGTGCGCCGAGCCCGCGCTCGAGACCAAGGCACCGCTGCCCATGTCCCCGTACGGCACGTCCAAGCTGGCCGCCGAGGAGTACCTGAGCACCTACAACCGCCTCCACGGGACGATCCACGTCTCGCTGCGCTACGGGAACGTGTACGGGCCGCGCCAGGATCCGCACGGCGAGGCCGGGGTGGTCGCGATCTTCCTCGGCGCACTAGCCCGCGGCGAGCAGGCCAAGATCTTCGGCGACGGGACGCAGACTCGCGACTACGTGTACGTCGGGGACGTGGCCCGCGCCACCGTGTCCGCAGTCGGCCAGGAGGGCGGCGTCTTCAACATCGGGACCGGGCGCGAGACCTCCGTGCTCGAGCTGTACGAGCTCTGCCGCTCCGCCGCGGGCTCCAGCACCGAGGCGACCCACGCGCCCGCCCGCCTCGGAGAGCTCCAGCGCAGCTTCCTCGACCCGAAGCGCTCAGCCGCAGAGCTCGGGTTCGCAGCGATGGTCGCGCTCGAGGACGGGCTGGCCGCTACCTGGGAGTGGGTCTCACGCGACCCAGAGCTTGCGGGCGAACGTCGCGCCGGCGACAGCGCTTAACCCACCGAGCGTCACGAGCACCCCGGTCCGCAGCTGCGGCCGCCCGGAGATGAGCGTCGCGCCCGCCATGAGCACCGGGAAGTCGACCATGACGAACCGCACCATGCTGTTGAGCACGATCGAGGCGCCCGGCGCGGACGTCGCGATCGCGAGGAACGCCGCCGAGTAGAGCGCGAACGCGAGCCCGAGACGCCGGTACGCGACGACGGTGAGCGCGGCCGCCCCAGCGAGCGCGAGCAGGTCGACGAGGTTCCAGATCCCGAGCTGCGCGTTCTGCATCCGGAGCTGGTCGATCATCGATGCGGGCTCACCCACAGTCCGAACACGGTCCGGCACCGAGATCAGCGCCTCGAGGCTGTCGGGCACCGCCGCGAGCGCGTGGTAGATGCCCGACAGGGGCCCGAACCACGACGGATCGCGGTCCCAGAAGACCTGCGCGTGCGAGAACGCGAGCGCGTCGTCGAGCGCGAGGTCGTACGTGAGCGCGACCGATGCGAGCCCCATGAGCGGGAGCAGGATCACGGGCGCGAGCTGCGGGATCTGAGAACGCGTCTTCGGCCACAGGAGCACCACGAGCGCCGGGATGAGCGCGAGCCCCATCAGCCGCGTCGCGACGGCGAGCCCGGCCAGCACGCCGGCTGTCCACGGCCGCCCGCGCTGCGCCGCGAGGAACGAGGTCGTCGCGAACGCGAGGAAGAGGCCCTCCGAGTAGGCCGCGGTGAAGACGAACGCCGTCGGATACAGCGCCAGGATGAGGACGGTGTCGCGCGCCGCCTCCTCTCCGATCACCGGCTTGGCGATCTGGTGCAGCGCCCACGCCCCGACCGCGGCGCCGGCGAGCGAGACGAGGACGCCCGCGACGAGGTTCGACCCGAGCACCCAGCCGAGGACGTAGACGACGCCGGGGAAGAGCGGGAAGAACGCCGCCGACTCCTCGGTGTACCCGTTCGCCGCGATCCCCAGGTACCAGTCGCTGTCCCACTGCGCGAACGCGCCGAAGACGTAGTCGGTGAAGCGTCCGTACGCGCCGAACGCGAGCACCGCCGTGTTGGACGGAATCACCCAGACGAGCGTCAGCGCAGTCCCGAGGAGGAACCCGACCCGGATCAAGACGAACGTCACGGCCGGGTGCCCGAGCAGACGCACCGGAGAAGCCTAAGCCCTAACCGAACGGCTAGAAGGAGTGGCGGCGCGCCGGGCGAATCGAGTCGCGCGTGGATCACCCGCTTCAGCCTCCCGTCGATGTGCTCGTCCGCCCCTGGCGCCTTGCCGCGTTCGTCGGCCGGGTCGATCGCGCTCGTCGAGCTGCTCGTGCTTCTCGCGATCGGCGGCGGCGCGCTCGTCGGCGCCGTCTCGAGCCGCCTCGACGCCGCGGCGAAGCAGCATGCGCTCGCGACTCCCAAGGCCGACAAGCCGAAGCCGACGACGCCCGCCAAGCGCGAGGCCGCGGAGCTCCCGCGTACGAAGACCGTCGTGCTCGTCCTGAACGGGAACGGGCGCACCGGCGCGGCGGCCGCCGCCGCGACCCGCGTCCGGCGGGACGGCTACAAGATCGGCGCGGTCGGCAACGCGCCCCACACCGGCTTCCCGCACGACCTCGTCATGTTCAGGCCCGGCTTCTCGGGCGAGGGACGCCGCCTCGCGCACGACCTCGGGATCGGCACGAGGCGCGTGAGCCCGCTCGACGGGATCCGCCTCCGCGACCTCGGTCGCGCGCACGCGGTGCTCGTTCTCGGCGCGTAGCCCGTCAGTCAGGCATTAGTCTCCGGGCCGTTGCCCGAGGTTCGATTTTGCTCGGCTTGCGGCGCCGAGCTTTCGTCCCAGCCTCCTGTCACCTGCTCGAGCTGCGGAACGAAGCACTGGCGCAACCCGAAACCCTGCGCGAATGCGATCGTGATCCAGAACGGGAGGGTGCTCCTCGTCCAGCGTGCGAAGGAGCCCTGGGCTGGCGCCTGGTGCGCACCCGGCGGGTTCTGCAACGCGGGCGAGCATCCGATCGAGACGGTCGAGCGCGAGGCGCTCGAGGAGACCGGGCTGCGCGTTGCGGTGACGGGCTACATCGGCGTCTGGGTCGACGAGTATGCGGACGACGAGACCGCGCCGAGCGTCGACGTCATCAACGTCGCGTACTACACGGCGGTGCCGCTCGGCGGACCGGAAGGCTCGGTGGACGAGGCCGAGGTGAGCGAGATTCGCTGGTTCGCGAGGGACAAGCTCCCGCGGTCGCTCGCTCCTCCCCGCACGCTGTCCGCGGTCCTCGCCGCCGCGAGCGTGCCGATGCCGATCCGCGACCACCCTACGACGGGTCGCACGCCCCCGAGTTGACGGCGTCGCGGGACTGATCGAGCTCGCCGCCCGGCAGCCACTGGTCGCCCGCGGGGTCGAGGTTCCAGGACGTTTGGAGGTACCGGTACGCCGCGCACATGTTCTCGCGGACGTAGAACTCGAAGATCCCGAGCGCGTACCAGGTCTCCGGGTTCTCCGGCTGAAGCTCGACGGCCTGCACGTACCGCCTCTCGGCCGCCCGCGGGACGCCCTGCCGCTGGGCGATGTGCGCGAGCGCCAGCACCGGCGCCGTCGAGTACGGGTTGAAGGAGCGGGCATGAAGCGCGCTGGAGAGTGCGTCTCCGAAATCGTTCTCGTCGAGCGCACGGTCCGACGCACGCAGGCTTCGCTCGGAGAGTCGCGGCGACGCGAACGAGACGAGCATCGTGCTCGCAAGGAGCGCCGCCGCGACGGCGAGGAACGGGCGGCGGCGCAGCTCTCCGGGAGCCCGGCCGGCGCCGACGAGCACGCCGAGCGCGAGCATCGTCGGCGCGGTCACGGCGAGGAAATCCCAGCTGTAGTCGACGAGCGCATGTAGGAGGTACGCGAGCGGCGCGGCGACGAGCGCGACGCCCGCCGCGCGTTCCGAGCCTTCGAGCCGGCGAAGCGCGCAGGCGCACGCGGCAGCCGCGACCGCGACGAACGCGAGGAAGAGGCCGAGGCCGAAGATGCCGCCGTCCGCCAGGTGCTGCAGCGGCACGCTGTGCGGCTGGGAGACGTTGCGCGCGTCGGTGCGGAAGCGCTTGCGCGCGATCTCGAACGTGGCCGCGCCGGCGCCCTCCGGCGCGTGCTGGACGAAGACGTCCTTCGCCTCGACCCACCAGCACCGGCGGTTGCTGAAGCTGAGAGAGCCGAAGCGACTCGGCTCGTTCGCGACCTCGGAGCACGACGCGACCGACGAGCTCCCGTTGGCGACCGCCACTCCGAGGCCGGCGACTGCCCCGACGGCGGCGAGCGCGGCGGCGGCGAGCAGCACGCGCCTCGCCAGGTTGCGGGGAGGCGGACGCCGCACGAGCAGGACGCCGAGGCCGGCCACCAGCGCCGCGCCGGCGAGCGCGAGCACGCCGAACACGGCCCCGTCCGCGACACGATCCGCGCGCGCCGCCGCGTCCTCGACGAGCGCCGGCCGCGTGAATGCCCAGCCCGCGATGAGGGCGGCCGGCCCCGCCGACGCGGCGAGCAACAGCCCGCCCTCCACACGCTCGCTCGAGAGCGCCAACCAGAACGCGACGACCGCGACCCCGGCGACGAGGCCCATCCGCGAGAGGGTCAGCAGGAGCGCGAGCGTCGCGACGTAGACGAGCAGTCCGCCCGCGACCGGCAGCGCGGTGACGAGGCCGTGGTCGCCGGTCAAGAACGAAGTTCGGCCGCGACCGCTCGGCGAGGGCGCAGTATCTGCCGTCGCTGCCGGCGAGGACGAGGTGACGTCTTGACCGACGGGCGACGTAGCAACGTCGTGACCGGCGGACGAGGACGAATTGACGAATTCGGCACGGTCCTGTGTCCCATGCGTGAGCGGACCCTCGATACGCTGACCACAGGGATCTCGGGGATCCCCTGGGGGTCGTTTCGGGTTTGTCCGCGCGGATCCGCGCGAGACCGCGACCCACAGCCCGAGCACGAGCGCGACATCCGCGAGCAGCGCGAGCGCGTTCCAGTACTCCACCGGCTCGCGCAGCCGACCGGTCCGATCCCCCTCGGGGTCGAGCGCCGGGATCGCCTTCGCGACGAGCGCCCACGTGAGCACCGCGCCCGTGACGAGCGCGAGCAGCGCCGCCCCCACCCGCGCCGCCAGCCGCCCCGCGACCCCCGCGAGCACGATCCCCAACCCGAGGAACGCGAGGAACGCGACGCTGCGGTTGAACGCGTCCCAGCTCCGGTCGGGCGCGATCGACCACGTGACCGAGAGCCCGATCCAGAAGCACAGCAGCGCGAGCGAGACGACGACCGCCAGCCCCGAGCGCCCCACGCGCGGCGCCGCCAGCCGGCCCAACCCGACAGCGACGAATACACCCGCAAGGACGACGACAGCCGCACCGCCCACCGGCAGGATCCCGCCGACACCGGACCCGTCCCCGGCGAACATGGCCCCGAGAAGCGCCGCACCCACGGCCGCGGCAAGAACCAGAGCGGCGGAGCCGAGCGCCCGGACGGACGACTCAGACGCCGCTTCCATGGGGGTCGAAGGCTACCAGCGCACCCGGAATTCGCCCTTATCGCTAACAGGGGATACGCCGATACCGTCTAAGAAAATGAGGGCCCTGTCTAACAATTCGTTTACCCTCTACGTACGAGGGGATCACCTGGGAACGAGAAACTCGTTCCAGGCCTCTGTGCCCGTTGCCGCCATGCAGACCCTGTCCGCATACCGCCGTGCTTGCGCATTCGCTGCGGGCATCGTCATGCTCGCGGCCGCAGCCGCGCTGATCGCTCCGAGCACCGCCATGGCCTCGGCCTGCGGAGACAGGGTGCTGAACGACTGGTGGGACAACGGGCGCATCGACCGCCAGTACCCGATCCAGTGCTACCGGGACGCCATCGATTCGATACCCGCCGACCTCCGCGACTACGCGAACGTGGAGGAGGTCATCACCCGCGCGCTTCAGGTGGCCATCAGCGGGGAAGGAGACGGACCTTCCGACCCGGACGCGACGCCGACGGACGGCCGCACACCCGGCGAACCGGCCGAGCCGACCCCCGCCGGGAACGACGACCCGGGTGAGGTTCTCGGGGACGCCGACACCGCGTCGTCGCCCTCGTCGATCCCGATCCCGCTGCTGCTTCTCGCGGCGATGTCGATTCTGCTCCTCGGGGCCGGCGGCCTCGGCTACCTCTCGCGTCGCCGGAACGCCGAGGCGCTCGACGACACGCCGCGCGACGACGAGCTCGGCTGAGCCTCCTCCGGTCGCCGCGCGACCGGTGAGAACGACCCGCGCCGGTAGAATTCACGGCTCGTGACGCTCTCTGAATTTACGCTATTTGCAGGAAAAATCCCTGCGAGCTCTTCCGTCCGACACCCCTCCTACCCTCTCTGGTCCGCTCGCATGACGCACGTCGCCCATCCGGGCGGGAAGTCCTAGATGTCAGACACGGCCCGGGAGGAAGCAATGGCAACGGCGGGGCAGGCACCAGCAGCGGCAGACGCGGTCAGCGCGGACGAGGAGATCGTCAACACGGTCGTCGAGGACGACGCGAGCGTCGCGCCGCGCCGCCTCTTCACCATCCCCGGCCGCGACCCCTTCGAGGAGGTCGAGTGGGAGCTCCGCCACGCCCACATCCCCGGCAAGGACGGCCCCGCCTTCGAGCAGAAGGACGTCGAGTTCCCGAAGTTCTGGTCGCAGACCGCGACCAACATCGTCGCGCAGAAGTACTTCCGCGGCCGCATGACGTCGCCCGAGAGAGAGCGTTCGGTCAAAGAAATGATCGGCCGCGTCGTCGACACGATCGGCGGCTGGGGCCGCGAGGGCGGCTACTTCGCGACCGACGAGGAAGCCGACACCTTCGAGGCCGAGCTCAAGGCGATCCTCGTCAACCAGTACGCCTCCTTCAACTCCCCGGTCTGGTTCAACGTCGGCTTCGAGGCGAAGCCGCAGTGCAGCGCCTGCTTCATCCTCTCGATCGAGGACTCGATGGAGTCGATCCTCGACTGGATCCGCCGCGAGGGCGTCATCTTCCGCGGCGGCTCGGGCTCCGGCGTCAACCTCTCCCGCCTGCGCTCCTCGAAGGAGCAGCTCTCGAAGGGCGGCCACGCGTCCGGCCCCGTCTCCTTCATGCGCGGCGCCGACGCGTCCGCCGGCACGATCAAGTCCGGCGGCAAGACGCGGCGCGCGGCGAAGATGGTCGTCCTCGACGTCGACCACCCGGACGTCGAGGAGTTCATCTGGTGCAAGGCCAAGGAGGAGCGCAAGGCGCGCGTCCTCGAGGCGGCGGGCTACGACATGACGCTCGACTCGCCCGACTGGGCCTCGATCCAGTACCAGAACGCGAACAACTCCGTCCGCGTCACGGACGCCTTCATGGAGGCCGTGATCGAGGACAAGGAGTGGAACCTCACCGCGCGCACCGACGGCTCCGTCGTCGAGACCAAGGATGCGCGGGCTCTTCTCCGACAGATGGCGGAAGCCGCCTGGGAGTGCGCCGACCCGGGCGTCCAGTACGACACGACGATCAACACCTGGCACACGCTCCCGAACACGAGCCGGATCAACGCGTCGAACCCGTGCTCGGAGTACATGTCCATCGACGACAGCGCGTGCAACCTCGCGTCGCTCAACCTCCTCAAGTTCCGCCGCGAGGACGGCGAGCTCGACGTCGAGGCGCTCGAGCACGCCGTCGACGTCGTCTTCCTCGCGCAGGAGATCGCCGTCGGCTACTCCTCGTATCCGACGCCTGAGATCGACAGGAACGCGAAGGCCTTCCGCCAGCTCGGCCTCGGCTACGCGAACCTCGGCGCGCTCCTCATGGCGCGCGGGCTCCCGTACGACTCGGACGAGGGTCGCGCCTACGCGGCCGCGATCACCGCGCTCATGACCGGCCGCGCGTACCGCAAGTCGGCCCAGGTCGCGAAGCGCATGGGCCCGTTCGCCGGCTACCGGCCGAACGCTGCCGCCATGACGGGCGTCATCGCGAAGCACCGCGCCGCGGTCGGGAACATCGAGAACACGACCTCGGTCCCGAACGACCTCCTCGCGGCAGCGCGCCGCGCGTGGGACGAGGCGCTCGACCTCGGCGAGGTCTCCGGCTGGCGGAACGCGCAGGCCACCGTCCTCGCCCCCACCGGGACGATCAGCTTCATGATGGATTGCGACACGACCGGCGTCGAGCCCGACTTCTCGCTCGTGAAGTCGAAGAAGCTCGTCGGCGGCGGCGAGATCACGATCGTCAACAAGACCGTGCCGATGGCGCTCGACAAGCTCGGCTACGCGCCGAGCGAGGTCGAGGAGATCACCGCCTTCATCGACGAGCGGAACACGATCGTCGGCGCGCCGTCGGTCAAGGCCGAGCACTACCCGGTCTTCGACTGCGCGATCGGCGACCGCGCGATCCACTACATGGGCCACGTGAAGATGATGGGCGCCGTCCAGCCGTTCATCTCGGGCGCGATCTCGAAGACGGTCAACCTGCCCGAGGAGGTCACGGTCGACGAGATCTCCCAGCTCCTCATCGAGTCGTGGCAGCTCGGCGTGAAGGCGATCGCGATCTACCGCGACAACTGCAAGGTCGCGCAGCCGCTCTCCGGGAAGGCCGACGCCGGCGCGACGACGCTCGCCCCCGTCTCGGCCGTAGTGAGCCCGCTCCCGAAGCGGCGCCGCCTGCCGGACGACCGCGTCGAGGTCGGCCGCAAGTTCCGCGTCGGCGACTACGAGGGCTACATCCACGTCGGCCTCTTCGACGACGGGACGCCCGGCGACATCTTCGTGGACATCGCGAAGGAGGGCACGACCCTCGCCGGCCTCATGAACTCGTTCATGATCTCCGTCTCGCTCGGCCTCCAGTACGGCGTGCCGCTCGAGGTGTACGTCTCGAAGTTCAGCCACATGCGCTTCGAGCCGTCGGGGATGACGAACGACGCGGACATCCGAGTCGCGAAGTCGATCGTCGACTACATCTTCCGCTGGATGGGGAAGAAGTTCCTCTCCACCGACCAGCAGGAGGAAGCGGGCATCCTCACGGCCGAGGTGAAGGCGCGCCTAGCGGCGGCCTACGCCGACGCGGGCGACCACGCCGCGGCAGCGGTGGCCCTCGACGCCCCGCCCCCGGGCCAGACGGCGCTCTTCAACCAGTGGGAAGACGCAGTCGAGTGCGCCAAGTGCGGCGGCCGCATGGTCAGAACGGGCAGCTGCTACACGTGCCGCGACTGCGGGACCAACACCGGTTGTAGCTGAGCGCAGTGCACATACGAACGCCGAGAGAGCCGCGGAGACGCGGCTCTCTCCTTGTAGCAATGCAACGAAACTCGTCCGCCGGGCGACAGAACGCTCGCCTGCCCGAGTGTGCGCGAATGTCCCTTGAGGCTGACTCGGAGCGACGCGTGGAACGAACGTAAGCCTTGCGCTCTCCGGACCGGAGGGTCTGGTTACCGGGATATCCGGCCATCTAGGCTCCGTGAGCGGTGCGCGACTATCACTTCACGCCGGAGAGCTACTTGACGATGATGCGTGAGGCCGTACCCGGCTACGACCGCTTGGAGGACGAGACCTTGACCGCGACGGGTGTCGGTGCCAAGTCGGTTCTCGAGCTCGGGACCGGGACGGGTGAGACGGCCCGGCGAGTTCTCAAACGTCACCCCGACGCGCAGCTAATCGGCATCGACGCGAGTCCCGGAATGGTCAAGGTGGCCCGTGCCAGCCTGCCTGCCGATCGAGTCAAGCTGCTCGTAGGGCGACTGGAGGATCCCTTGCCGGAAGGGTCTTTCGACCTCGTCGTATCGGCTCTTGCAGTTCATCACCTCGAAGGCACAGGCAAGGCTGATCTCTTCCGACGCATCGCCAGCAGGCTCGACCCGGCCGGCCGTTTCGTCCTCGCCGACGTGGTTGAGCCTGTCAATCCCTCGTACGTTGTGACGGCAATTGACCCTGAGGTCGATCACCCCTCCAAGCTCGATGAGCAGCTCGCCTGGCTGGAAGCCGCGGGCCTGTTCCCGGAGGTCACCTGGACTCACCGAGATCTCGTGGTGATAGTGGGCAGCCCGGGCTAGGGCTCAGGCGGAATGACAGCAGGCTGCGCGAGTGTGCGGGAATGTCTCTTGAGGATCGTCAGACCTGCGCCGCCCGCCTGAGCGAGTCGATCTGTTCACGGACGACGACGTGCGATAGGCAGGCAGCGCTTTCGTTCCCAGACGGCCAGCGCCCGCCCGAGGGCCTCCCGCGCCTCGTCGATCCGGCCCGCGCGTTCGAGCACCAGCGCGAGGTCCTCGTTGCTCCAACCGTGGAGCCAGACGTTGTCCGTCTCGCGTCTCCGCGATAGCAACGGCGGTACGAGCTAGCCCCTCCGCCTGGCCAAAACTCGCGGCGCCGTCCTGGTGAGGAGGAGTGCCTCTACTGCCGCGACGAGCGTCCGCGTCGCAGGGCCCGAATCCGGCTGTCTCGAGCCTGCTCGCAGCTGGGGCTCTGCCTCGTCAAAACGACCGAGGTAGCACAGGTCGCGCGCGAGCATTGATTTCCACGAGGCCATGACACCCTCGCTGCCCGGCGGCGCCGCCGTCGACCAGCTTGGCGGTGTGTCGGCACGCGCGCTCGCGGTCCCCTTCGATCTGTCGCGATGAGTCGCGAGGTACTCGTCGCCGGCGAAGGAGCCGCCGCTCACCTCACGCATGTGATCCGACCGCGCCTCGGCGAGTTGCCACGCCTCATCGATGTGGTCGAGCATCGCGAGCATGACCGCTCGCCCGAGGTCAGTGCTCCCGGAGGCATGTCGACGGACGATCTCGTCGAGCGCCCGCAGCGCCTCGTCCGCCGGGCGCGGGCCGAGGATGAGCGCCCAGTCGAGCCCCGCCGTATCCGAGGGCGAGTCACCCGCGAGCCGGGAATAGTGGAGCGCCCGCTCGGCGGCGACGAAGTGCTCCGTCGTTTTGCATTCGGAAGTTCGCGGCATAGCGCGAGGAGGCTCCAGAGCAGTGCGAGCCGCCGCGGGTCGCCGCGCTCCTCCTCGAGCGGCAGCGCCGCGCGGCAGAGCTGCTCCGGCTCCGCGATGGTGACCGACGGGTCGCCGCCGTAGAGGCGCAGGAAGTGCGGCCATGGCACGAGCGAGCATGGCGCCCGAGCGGTCGCTCGCTGCCTCGGCACGCTCGGGCAACCGCATCAGCTGCTTCGGCGGCCGCGCGGCCCATCGAAATCCACCATGTGCCAGGCAGCCTCGAGCTCGAGTGCCAGGTCGAGCCGGAGCGGGCGTAGAAGTTCCACCGCCCGGGACAGAAGCGCAAGCGCGGCCCGCTCGTCCAGGCGGTCGCTCGCACGCCTGCCGGCAGCGGCGAGCCGGTCGCGGCCCGTTCGGCGAGCTCGGGATCCGGTTGTCCCGAGCTCTGCCGCGTAGCGGGCCGCCTGCTCGAGGTGGTAGCCGACGATCTCGTCGCGCTCGACGAGCGAGTGGCCGTGCTCGTCTAGCCAGTCGGCGAAGCGGGCATGCAGATCGGCGCGGATCGCCTTGGGAAGCGCGTCGTAGGCGGCGTCGCGGATCAGCAGGTGGCGAAAGCGATAGCCGTCGTCGCCGGCGATCTGAGCACGGTCGGGACGCACGAGCTGGCGCCGGACGAGTGCTGCGAGCCGGGTCGTGACCTGCGTCTCCTCGGGAGCGAGTGCCTGGACGCCGCCGCGGTGGAAGATCTCGCCCTCGACGGAGCCGCGCTCGAGCACCCTGCGCTCGGCCTCGTCGAGCTGGTCGAGCCGCGCCGCCAGCAGAGCCTTCAGCGTCGGCGGCACGTCGACGTCTCCGTCCTCGGCCGCCATGGCGAGCATCTCCGAGATGAAGAGCGGGTTGCCGCCTGCGGCGCGGGCGATCCGCTCGCGGAGCTCATGCGAGACTGCGTCGCCGATCAGCGCGTCCGCCTGCTCCGCGGGTAGGGGCTCGAGCCGCAGCGCCACCGGCCAGCTGGGACGCCGCTCGACGAGCTCCGGGCGGGCCATGCACAAGAGCAGAAGCGGGGCGCCACTCGAGAGCAGCGCCGTCGACTCGACGAGATCGAGGAACGTCTCCTCGCCCCACTGGATGTCGTCGAAGACGACGACGAGCGGCGCCTGCTCCTCGAGCAGCTTGCGGAACGCCCACGCGATCTCGTCTCCGCTCGTTCCGACGTCCGACTCGCCCAGCAGCGAGCGGATCGCGGCGGCAGCGGCCGGATCCGATGGAAGCGCTGCGAGCTGCTTGACGACCTCCACCACGGGCCAGTACGTGATCCCCTCCCCGTAGGGCAGGCAGCGGCCGCGCACCACGCGAGCCTCGACCGCGGCTAGCGCTTCGCGCTACGAGCCGCGACTTGCCTACACCCGCGTCGCCGACGACCGTCACGAGCTCGCAGCGCGCCTGCTCCTGCGCGCGCGTCCACGCTTCCATGATCTGCGCGAGCTCTGCGCTCGCGACCGACGAAGCGCGCGAGGTGGCTGCGCTCCGGCGCCTCCACCACCGCGACGAGCCGGAACGCCGCCACCGGCTCCGACTTCCCTTTCAGCTCAAGGGCTCGACCGGCTCGACGTCGACCGCGCTCGCGACGAGCGCTAGCGTCGGCTCGCCGACCAGCACCTCGCCCGGCTCCGCCGCCTGCTCGAGCGCGCCGCGACGTTGACCGCGTCTCCGGTCGCGAGCCGCTCCGACGTGCCCGTCACCACCTCGCCCGTGTTCACGCCGATCCGGCCACGGATGCCGAGCTCCGGCAGCGCGTCGCGCATCTCCACCGCCGCACGGCATGCGCGTAAGGCGTCGTCCTCGTGCGCCTGCGGGATGCCAAACACCGCCATCACCGCGTCCCCGATGAACTTCTCCACCGTGCCGCCGTGCGACTCGACGATCGCCTTCATCCGCTCGAAGTAGCGCGCCAGCAGCGCGCGTAGCGCCTCCGGGTCGGTCGACTCGCCGAGCGCCGTCGACCCCGTGACGTCGCTGAACACAACTGTGACCGTCTTTCGAACCTCGCGCGACGACGCCAGGGATGCGAGCGCGGCGCCGCAGCTATTGCAGAAGCCGGCGCCAGGCGGATCGTCCCGCCCGCAGCTCGCGCAGATGAGCATGCGCTGAGGCTAGACATCGGAGTGCGGTCCCAAAGCTGCGGTACGCAGGCGACAGGCATCTGGCGTGCGCGAGTGTGCTCTCACTTGACAGCTTCGACGGCGGCCCGATCCGGAGCGTCTTGCGCTGCGATTCGAGCGGTTCGGCGGCGCCGCGTAGCTTCGCGCGGCGGGCCGAGCCCGCGCCGGTATTCGGCTACCCGCTCGACCGGGCCCGCTTCGGACTCCTGGGCTGCAGCGCCCGCGAGCGGGGGCGCTTCCTCTCCCCCGGTCTGAACCACGTAGCCCGCTAGCCCCAGGACCGCCGCGATCAGAAAGGCCGACGGTGCCCAGATCTGCTTCCTCCTCATCAGCAAGACGTAGACGCCGCGAAGCGCGAACACGACTCCAATGCTGACGGCACCCACTGCGAGGTAGGCGAGGACGACTTCTTGTCCGTCGCTGATCTCCCGTGCCAGCGGAATGATGCTCAGCATCCAGAGCGGGACAAAGATGGCGAGTCTCACGAGGCGACCCCGACGTCGCCGGGTTCTCTGATCCTCCGCGTACGACCCGGCGCTGCTGCTGGCGATGAACTCCAGGTCGACCTCGACGGGCTTGCCGTTAGGCGCGGCGGTGGGCTGCCGGTCCACACCTTCACGGGGAGGAGTGATGGTTGCACTCATGTGCTTCTCCTTCGATCCAATCAGGGCAGGAGTCCGAACGAACTCCCGCTGCGCTCCGGAGGAGGCGACAGTCGGCGAGGGAGACTCCCTACCGAGCCGCCCCGCCCTCGTCTTCCCAGGAGTCGGTTGCCGTTGACTCCGGCGGCGCGAGCTCCGACTCGCCGAGCCGCGCGACCTCCTCGGCCGGCCGCACATCGACGCCCCCTGACGACCTGTAGACGCCATAGGCAGTCAATGCCTCGAAATCGTGGCGTCGCCGTCCCGGGTAGTACCGGGAAAGAAAGGCTTGCCAGTCGAGGTCGTGCTCGGCGGTCGCATCCTGAGCGAGGTCGTCGACGTCGAGGGCCGGAACGGCGGCGAGGCCGTTCCGGGCGCGGGGGCGTCGGCGGGGCGTGAGCTGTCGCCGTTGCCGAGGAACCTGGAAGGTTCCACGCTACGCGATCGCGCTCGGCGACCTCGTCCGCCCGCTCAGCGGTCGAGAGAACTCGAGTCATAGGCTCTCCTCTCCGATATGGCTCAGACCTGGCGCGACTCATCGAGAGTGCAGCGGCGGAAGGAGAGAGCTACGTGTAGGCCTACAGTCTACGTGAAGGATTCGCCGCGCCGAGAAACGCAGGGCCAGGGCCGGATCCGGACGCGCTCGGGCGTGAGCCGGCGCTAGCGTTCTCCAAATGCTGACGCCGGACGACATCGGTCAGGTCGCGGTGTTCGCGAGCCTCGAGCCGGCGGATCGCGAGCGGCTCTGCCGGGTCGCGGCCGACATCAGCCTCGGCCCCGGCGAGTACGCGGCTCACGAGGGAGACGAGCCGGCGCTCTTCGGGCTGCTCGAGGGTCGGATGGAAGCGGTCAAGCTCGTCGACGGCATCGAGCGCGTGATCGGCGAGCGGAAGCCCGGTGACGTCCTCGGGGAGATCTCGATCACGCTCGGACTGCCGCATCCCGCCGGGTTCCGGGCAGCGGAAGCGTCGCGTGCCTTCCGGATCGAGCCGAACGACTACCACGCGGTCGCCGCCGCCGTGCCGGACGTCGCCAAGCGCATCGGGCTCCTGGCGAGTAACCGGATCACCGGCCCGCGCGGCCTTCAGAGCCTCATCTCCGAGTCGGCTCCGTTTCGGGCGATCGTCCTCGGCCACCGCTGGGACCCCGCCTGCTCCGAGCTGCGCCGCTTCCTCGACCGCAACCAGATCCGGTTCAAGTGGCTCCAGCCCGACGTACCTGAGGAGGCCGAGGAGTGGTGGGGCGCGTTGCCGACCGAGGGCGACTACCCCACGATCCGCGTCGTCGACGGCAAGACGGTCGTGCGCCCGTCGCCGCGGCGCGTGGCCGAGCTGTTGGGCATCGCGACCGAGCCTGCGTCGGCGGAGTACGACACGGTGATCGTCGGTGCGGGCCCTGCCGGCCTCGCGGCCGCCGTCTACGGCGCCTCGGAAGGTCTGCGGACGATCGTCGTCGAGCGCGAGGCGCCCGGCGGCCAGGCGGGCACGTCCTCCCGGATCGAGAACTACCTCGGCTTCCCCTCCGGTGTCTCGGGCGAGGAGCTCGCGAGTCGGGCGCTCCAGCAGGGACGTCGGCTCGGCGCGGAGATCCTCGTCACTCGATCGACCACCCGAATCGACGCCGCGACGCGACACGTGCACCTCGATGGCGGCGACGTCTTGCGGACGCGCACGATCATCGTCGCCTGCGGGGTCTCGTGGCGGCAGCTCGAGGTCGAAGGGTTCGACAGGCTCACCGGCAAGGGAGTGTCCTACGGTGCGGCACGAAGCGAAGCACCGGGCACCCACGGCCTCGACATCCACATCGTCGGCGCCGGCAACTCAGCGGGCCAGGCGGCGATGTTGTTCTCGTCCCATGCTCGGAGCGTGACGATCGTCCACCGGGGCGACACGCTCGAGAAGAGCATGTCGCGGTACCTGGTCGACCAGCTCGCGACCCGGGCGAACGTCCGCGTGCTCCTACGCACGGAGGTCGCCGCTGCGCACGGCGACACCTCGCTCGAGGCGATCGACGTGGTCGACAACGCAACCGGCGCGACGACCCGACTCGAGTCGGGCGGCCTGTTCATCTTCATCGGCGCGGACGCCGAGACCGCGTGGCTCCCACCGGAGATCGCACTCGACCCCAAGGGCTACGTGCTCACCGGCGCCGACGTTTCCGCTGCGGACCGCTGGGAGCTCGACCGCGACCCGTACCTGCTCGAGACGAGCGTGCCCGGCATCTTCGCCTGCGGCGATGTCCGGTTCAGTCCCGTGAAGCGCGTCGCGGCGGCCGTAGGCGAGGGCAGCATGGCGATCGCCTTCGTCCACCAGTACCTGAGAGACGCCGACGCCCGATCTCCACGAGCGTAAGGCCGCGCGTCCGCGTGTCCCACACGCGTGGAGGCCCGATCTCGCGGGTCGGCGACATCGCCGCGCCCTGCGCCGAGACGCCTCGGCCCCAGTACGAGGCGCTGCGTCAGGCTCTCAGAGATCTGGCGGCTACGTACTAGGTCTTCGGACGAAGCGTCAGTAGCATCGGGCCGTGCGCGAGTTGCGAGAGGGGCTCTGGCACTGGGAGGCTCCGCACCCGGGCTGGCAGCCGAGCGAGCCGTGGAGCCAGGCGGTCTCGTCCTACGCGCTCGACGACGGCGAGCGCCTGCTCCTGTTCGATCCGCTAGCCGCGCCGAGCGAGATCGAGGAGCTTGCGGGCACGCGTGAGACGGCGATAGTGCTCACCGCGCCGTGGCACGAGCGAGACACGCGCAGCCTCGTCGAGCGGCTCGGGACGCCCGTGCACGCGCCTCGGCCCGAGAGCGCGCAGGACCTCATGGACAAGTACGGCATTACCGCCGAGCAGGCCGGGGACGGCAGCCCCGACCTCAGGTGGTTGCTCACCGGGGAGGCAGGCGAAGCGCACTGGTACTCACCCGACGAAGGAGCGCCCGCCGGCATCGAGGCGTTCCCCGGCAGGGAGCCGTGCGACCTCGTGCTCTGGATCGAGGACCACCGCACGGTCATCTGCGGCGACTCACTCGTCGACTTCGGCCAAGGCCTCGAGATCCCGCAGCAATGGCTCCGCCCAGCGGTTACGCGCGAGCAAGTCGTCGAGAGCCTGCGCCCACTGCTCGACTTCCCCGTCGAGCTCGTGCTCCCGACACACGGCGCGCCGACCGATCGAGCCGCGCTCGAGCGCGCGCTCTCCTGACGTATGAGCGCCGCGCTCGAAGGCGGCTGCGCCTGCGGAGAGGTTCGGTACCGGCTCACGTCCGAGCCGCTGTTCGTCCACTGCTGCCACTGCCTGAACTGCCAGCGGCAGACCGGGAGCGCGTTCGTCATCAACGCGATCATCGAGACCGACCGCATCGAGCTGCTCGCGGGCGAGCCGCAGCCGGTCGACGTCCCGCGCGGGAAGACCGGCAAGCAGCGGATCTTCCGCTGCGCGACCTGTCAGATCGCGGTCTTCAGCCGCTACACCCGAGCCAGTACGCGCTTCGTCCGGGCCGGCACGCTCGACGACCCGTCGCGCGTCGCGCCCGACGTCCACATCTACACGCGGTCGAAGCTGCCCTGGGTCGCGCTGCCGGACTCGGTGCCGGCGTTCTCGACGTACTACGACCCGAAGGAGCTCTGGCCGGCCGCAAGCCTCGAACGCCTTGCGGCGCTGCGCGGGTCGAAGGCTCGGCGCTGACGTGAGCGTGACCTCCCGCTACGGCCGGCAGCTCGAGTTCGGCCTCTTCCCCGTCCCGAACGCCGACGAGCTCGAGCTCCTGCGCTCGCTCGCGCGCCGCGCCGACGAGCTCGGCCTCGATCTGATCGGGATCCAGGACCACCCGTACCAGCGCCGCTACGTCGAGACGTGGGCGTTGATCGCGGATCTGATCGCGCGGACGGAGCGAGTGCGCTTCTTCCCGGACGTCGCGAACCTGCCGCTGCGCAATCCGGCCATGATCGCGAAGCAGGCGGCGACGCTCGACGTGCTCTCGGGCGGACGGTTCGAGCTCGGGCTCGGCGCAGGCGCGTTCTGGGAGGCGATCGGCGCGATGGGCGGGCCCGTTCGCTCTCCGCGGGAAGCGCTCGAGTCGCTCGAGGAGGCGATCGAGATCATCCGCCTGTTCTGGTCCGGCGAGCGGTCGATCGCGTTCGAGGGGAAGCACTACCGCGTGCAGGGGCTCCATCCCGGGCCGGAGCCGGCGCACCCGATCGAGATCTGGCTCGGCGTCGCCAAGCCGCGGTCGCTTGCCCTCCTCGGCCGCGCCGCGGACGGCTGGGTGCCGTCGCTCAGCTGGGCTCGTCCCGAGCTCGTCCCGCCGATGATGGAGGCGATCGACGAAGGCGCGCGCCGCGCCGGCCGCGACCCCGGCGAGATCCGCAGGCTCTTCAACGTCTCCGGGAAGATCGTCGACGGGGACGTGAGCGAGCTCCTGGTCGGCCCGCCGGAGCACTGGATCGACACGTTGACGGGATTCGCGGAGGATCTCGGGTTCGACACGTTCGTCTTCTGGCCGAGCGACGAGCCGGCGGAGCAGCTCGAGCGCTTCGCGACCGAGGTCGTGCCGGCTCTGCGCTGATCGGTCCCCCGGGCTTGACTTCTCAGCTTGCCGCTGCTTTATTTAGCATTCTTGCTAATTGCACGAGTCGCTAAATGAAGAAAGACCACTTGAGCCTCACATTCGCTGCCCTCGCCGACCCCACGCGGCGGGCGATCCTCGCCCACTTGCTGGAAGGCGAAGCCACGGTCAGCGAGCTGGCGGCGCCGCACGCGATGAGCCTCCCGTCGGTGTCCCGCCACCTCAAAGTGCTCGAGCGGGCCGGCCTGGTCGTCAAGGGTCGCACCGCGCAGTGGCGGCCTTGCCGCCTGGACACTGCGCCGCTCGCCGAGGCGGAGGACTGGCTCGAGCCCTACCGGGCCTTCTTCGAGACGCGACTCGCGCGCCTGGAACGCCAACTGGCCGAGGAACGAGAGGAGCAGCCATGACGACCACGGACGAGACCCGCGACTTCACCCTCACCTGGACGCTCGACGCATCGCCTGCGGAGGTCTTCCGCGCCTGGACCGATCCCGACCATCTCGGCTGGTTCTACAACGACGAGCAGCCGATCCCGAGCGAGCCGATCGAGCTCGACCTGCGCGTCGGCGGCGTGTGGCGCCAGCGCATGGTGATCGACGAGGACACCGCCTACGTCACAGGCGGCGTGTATCGCGCGATCGTCCCCGACGAGACGCTCGTGTTCGCGTGGGGCGCGACCGACGGGTGGCCGAAGCTCGACACCGACCGGCTCGACGACAGCCCGCAGGTCACCGTGACGCTTAGTCAGGTCAACGGGCACACCGAGCTGACCGTCCACGTCGAGCTGCCCGGGGGCGTCCCGGACGACGGCGTTCCCGGCTGGTGGTCGAAGGCCGCCGACGGCTGGCGCGACACGGTCGAGCGTCTCGCCGACCGACTCGCCCGGACCCCGACCGCTTCGTGACCTCAGTGCAGTGTGAGCCCTAGCGCCGGCAAAGAAGGCCGTCGAGGTACTTCCCCAGTGCTTCCAACGCGCTCGAGCTGATGCCATTCGCGGCGAGGACGACCATTCGGCGGGCATCGCGTGAGCCCGCGGCCCACGTGACGTAGCCGGGCGTGCCGCCGGCGTGCCCGTAGTACCAGCGGCCGCACGGCGACGGGAGCCTGTACAGACCCAGGCCCTCGCCGTGCGAGCCCGGCACCTTCGTCGGCGTCGTCATCAGGACGACCAGGCGCGGCGGGACGAGCTTCCCTCGCAGCAGCGCGCCGAAGAACACCGCCAGGTCGCGGGCGCTCGACACGAGCGCGCCGTCGGCCCACGGGCCGCCGAGCCGGTGCAGCGAGACGTCGACCGGGCGCGGCCCGGAGACGTCGTAGCCGCGGACCCGATTGCCTCCGACCGCGCGCGGCCCCCTCACGAAGCCCGTGGCGCGTAGGCCAAGCGGCCCGAAGATGCGGGCCCGAAGCACGCGTGCAATCGGTCGTCCCGTCTCGCGCTCGACGATCTCCGCGAGCACGAGGTAGTTCGTGTTGGAGTAGGACGCCCGAGTTCCCGGCTCGAAGTCGAGCCCAAGGCGGGCGGCCGAGGAGACGAGCCGGCGCGCCGGGATCACGACTCGCGGGTTCCGGCTGACTGCGGTCGCCCATGGATCGAGGCGCATGTACTCCGGGATCCCGCTCGTGTGGTTGAGGAGGTGCCTCAGCCGGATCCGCTGCCCTTCGCGGACGCGGCCAGGGAGGAGCTCGTCGACCGTGTCGTCGAGGCCGAGCCTGTCCTCGGAGACGAGCTGCATGACGGCCGTCGCGACGAACGCCTTGGTGATGCTCCCGATCCAGAACCGGTCGCTCGGTCGCATCACTCTCCGACGCGCAATGTCGCCGAGCCCCGCCGAGACGACGGTGCGGCGGCCGTCCTGCTCGAACAGCGTGACGATGCCCGGGAACTCGGTCGTCGCGATGAGCCGGTCCGCGTTTCGCTGCAGCTCGGACTTCGGAGGCGGCGCGGCTCCGGCGAGGGCGGCAGCCGCGAGGGCCGCACCGGCGACCGCGAGCACTGTGTACCGGCGCATGTCCGAATACGCGGCGAGCCGCCCGAGCGTTACACCTGTCATGTTCGCCCCGCTCGGCGTGTAATAGGGAGGCATGGCGTCCGAGTACCCGATCGAGCTCCCGCTCCTGCGGTCCGAGCGCGACTCCGAAGCAACGCTCGTCGCACGCGCGGCTGCGGGCGACCACGACGCGTACGCCGCGCTCGTCCGGCCGCACGAGCACGTCGCCTACCGCGTCGCCGTCTCGATCACCGGCTGGAACGCCGATGCGCAGGAGGCGGTTCAGAACGCCTACGTGAAGGCCTATCGCTCGCTGCGTCGCTTCCGGCGCGGCGCGGCGTTCAAGCCGTGGCTGCTCGGGATCGTCGTCAACGAGGCGCGCAACGTGCGCCGGTCCGAGCTGCGTCACGAGCGGCTCGCCGCGCGCGCTGCCGAGCGGCACGACGCGGCCGCCGCCGGCGCGGACGAGACCGTGCTCGCGCGCGAGGAGGTCACGACCGTTCTGGACGCCCTCACGGAGCTTTCGGAGGCCGATCGCCTGGTCATCGCCCTGCGCTACTTCGCCCAGCTGCCCGATGCCGAGGCGGCCGCGCTCGCGGGCACGTCGACCGGGACCTACCGTGTGCGCCTGATGCGCGCACGGCGGCGACTCGAAGCCCTGCTGGAGGATGCGGATGTCTGAGCACGATCTCGAGCTCGAGCTTCGCCTCCGCGAGGTCGCGCGCGCTCTCGACGCCGACGCGCCCGCGTTCGATCCCGCCGCCCTTCGCGCCTCCGCTCGACGCCGAGCCCGGCAGCGCTGGATCGTCGCGATTGCGGTCGTCGCCGCACTCGCGGGCATGATGGCCGCCCCGGCCGCGGTCTCTGCGCTCGGCGACCTCTTCGACGTCGACCGCGTGCCCGACCTCGGGCCGGTCCCGTCCGACGTCGCGCCGGCGTTCGGCGGACGGCAGGTGGAGCTCGCCGAGGCCCAGCAGACCGTCGCCTTCCGGGTCAGGACGATCCCCTCGCTCGGCGAGCCGGAAGCGACCTACGTGCGAGACGACATCGTCGGCGGGATGGTCACCGTCGCGTATCGAGACGGCACCCGGCTCACACAGTGGGCGGTCGCCGACGTGAACGCACGTGCCGCAGTCGTCCCGAGCAGCGGCACCGCGGAGGAAGTCACGGTCGGGGGCAAGCGCGCGCTCTGGATCGAAGGCACCGCTCGTGGAACCTTCACAGTCACGGGCGCCGACCTGACCCTCCACAAGGAGCTCTTCGACGTGGCTGCAGGCGCGCTGCTCTGGCAGGACGGCGGCGTCGCATTCCTGCTCCAGGGCGCGGGCACGAAGGACGACGCCGCTCGACTCGCCGCCGCCGTGAGCCTCCGTTAGTCCGAGGGGACTAGCGCCTCCCGGCGGGAGCGAGGGCGGCGAGGGTCGCGAGGTCGAGCTGCGCCGCCTTGTCGAGCGCCTTCCCCGTCTTACCGCGCGTATCGCGACCGAGCGCACCGCTCACGATCCAGCGCCGCGCGAGGCGTACGAGCGGTAGGCCGAGATCCGAGACGTCCGGCGTCTTCCGCGGGGAGAGATAGAGGTCGAGCGTCAGCTTCTGGAGCAGCGCGGGCTCGGGCAGCGCTCCCGTCTCCTGTTCGAACCGGTACGCGAGGAACGCGGCGAGCACCTGGAGCTCGCGCACGCCTGCCCTGACCGTCACGCCGACGGACAGGGTCGACGACGCGACGAGCACCCACGGCACGCGCGTGAAGCGGGCTCCACGCGCGACGATCCGGACGATCGGCGTCGCGATGCCGACGAACCGCTGGATCGTGTCCGCGAGCTCTTCGGAGCGGTCGTCCTCGGCGAGGAGCCGCCTCCCCTCTGCGGGCGACGTCACGCGGAAGTCAGACGCGAGCACTCGGTCGAACGCCTGGGTGACGACCTGCCCCGCGCTCCGAGCCACGGACTCGGGAACTGCGAGAACAGCGTTGGTGTCGTTCTGCATCGCTCTAGAGCATGCCCCACCGGCGCCGACGCGAATCCGAGTCAGTCGTTCGGACGCACGACCGTATACCTCGCGCACGCGAAATCGACGTTCCGCGCGAGCTCGTCGAGCCGAAGCTCGAGCCGGCGCGGCAGGAGCGGCGCCCCGGCGCCGAGCGTCACCGGCGCGATGTAAACGATGACCTCGTCGAGCAGGCCGACGTCCGCGAACTGGCCGGCGAGGTCTCCGCCGCCGACGATCCAGACGTTCTTCCCGCCCGCTACGGCGACCATCTCCGCATGCACGCTCGCGACGTCCGCGCTCGTGAACTCGATCGGCGCATTCGGGACGACCTGGAGCTGTCGGTGCGTGAAGACCCAGCCCGGAATCTCGTACGGCCACTTCCACTCCGATAGATCCTTGTCAGCGAACTCGTGCTCGAGGATCCACTCGTACGTCGTCGAGCCCATCGCGAGCGCGCCGACCTCGGCGATGAACTCGGCGTAGTTCAGCGGCCCGGACCGGTCCTGGTTGCGCGTGAAGAGCCAATCGAGCGAGTGGCTCTCGTCGGCGATGAAGCCGTCGAGCGACGTTGCCGTGTAGTACTGCGTGACGCTCATGCCGTTCTCCCCGCTCGATAACGGAACGCGACCGCGATCGTCACGGTACTGACGACCGCCGCCAGCGCGTTCGGGATTATCAACGCGAAGTTGTCAGCTGCGATCCCGTACGCCAGCCACAGCACGAACCCGACGAGCAGGACCAGGAAGTACGCGATCGAGACGCCGCGGGCGCTCTTCAGCTCGACGATCCTTCGAATCTGCAGCGCGGGGCTGAGCGCCATGGCGATGGCCCACGTCGCGGCCGCGAGGGCGAGAGTGGATTCCACGAGGTCTCCTCGAATCGACAACGGGAACGCCCGAGGAGGCAGCGTGCTCGGATCGTCGATCCGCGGGCACGAGCACGCTCCGCGAGTCTAGCCGCGGCCCGTCATGCTGTAGCCATGCCTCCCGAGGCGCGGCTCGAACAGACCGAGCACGGGCTCGTGAACGACGGCGACGGATGGTTCGTCCTGAACGCGCGCGAGGCGCGCTGGTGGCACACCGAAGGGCGCTCGGCGATCTGCGACTTCGAGCACGAGAACGACGTCCGGCAGCTCGGGCTCAACCTCAGTGTTCTCGAGCCCGGACAGTCGATGGGCATGTACCACTGGGAGGCGGCTCAGGAGGACTTCCTCGTGCTTGCCGGCAGGGCGCTTCTCATCGTCGAGGGCGAGGAGCGTCCGCTCCGCCAGTGGGACTTCGTCCACTGCCCTCCGGGGACGAAGCACATCATCGTCGGCGCAGGCGACGGGCCGTGCGTCGTCCTCGCGGTCGGCGCGCGCACGCACGACGGCAGCACGGACTGGGGCGGCTACACCGTCGACGAGGTCGCGCGCCGCCACGACGTGAGCGTCGAGCGCGAGACGAGCGACGCGCGCGAGGCGTACGCGCAGCTGCCACGACGCGGACATGCCCGCTATCGCGACGGCTGGCTTCCCGACCTTCGGCCTTAGCTCCAGACGCGCTCGGCGAGGAAGCGCGAGAGCGCCCACGCACCGTCCGCCGTGTTGCCGATGACCGTCCACGTGACGCCCACGTGCGGGTCGTGCTCCGAGCGGAATGAGACTCCCGCGTCGTAGCCCTCGAGGATCACGGTGTCGGTCGTCGCGTGCAGCCAGAAGCCGAGGCCGTAGCGCATCGAGTTGTCCGGCACGTCGCTGCGCGGGCGCACCATCTCGCGCACCCATTCCTCCGACACGATCTCTCCCGCGAGGAACACCGTCCACAGCGAGCGGATGTCTGCCGCCGTGGAGTAGATCCCGCCGTCCCCCGAGCCGCGCACGGGCAGGTGGAAGACGTTCGTCCGCGGGCCGTCCGGCGAGAGGTAGCCGAGCGCCGCGCGGCCCGGAAGCTCGTCCGAGCGCAGGAACTCGGTGTCGCGCATCTCGGCCGGCTCGCACACGCGCTGGACAACGAGGTCGTGGAAGGGAGTCCCGCTCGCGCGCTCCGCGATCAGCGCCAGCACGACGTAGCCGCCGTTGCAGTACGAGAAGCGCTCGCCCGGCGCGAACTTCGGCGGGAACCCGCCGAGAACGGTGAGGTACTGCTCGGTCGTCGCGAGCTCGTGCACCGACACGGGCAGGACGTAGTCGGTGATGTCCGACTCCACCTCCTCGTCGAAGTAGTCGCCGATGCCGGAGCGGTGCGAGAGGAGGTGCTCGACGGTCACGTCGTCGCCGACCAGCGGAAGGTCGTCGCCGAGCAGCGAGCGGGCCGTCGTCGTGAGCTCGAGGGTGCCCTCCTCGACGAGGCTCACGACCGTGAGCGCGGTCATCGCCTTCGTCCCACTCGCGATCGCGAACCGGGTGTCGGGCTCGTTCGGGATCCCGTGTCCGCGGTGCGCGAGGCCGTACGCCTTGACGAACGTGCCGTCCTCGCCGTCGATGCGGACGACGCCCGAGAACCGGGTCTCCCCGGCGAGCGCGTCGAGGTCGCGCTCGATCACGATCCTGGCCTCTGGAAGACGTACAGGTCCTGGTACGGCTGGCCGGCCGCGCCTTCGTCGACCGCTTCGACGAGATCCAGCGGCCCCGTGAGACGGCCCTGCACGTACGAGCGCGGATGGAAGGCGGTGCACAGGTTCGAACCCGCCACCTCCGCCCACCTGACGACGAGCTCGCCTCGCCGGTAGGCCGCCTGCTCGTCGGCGGTCAGTCGCTCGAGGTAGCGGTCGCCGTGGAGCGTCAGCAGCAGATGCCCGCCGGGGCGGACGACGCGCGCGAACTCCTGCATCCAGCGCTGCTGGAGATCCTCCGGAAGGTGCGTGAAGACCGAGAGCGCGTACAGGACGTCGAACTCGCCGTCGTCGTAGGGCAGCGGCGGCGCGAGCGCGTTCTGGTCGAACTGCGCGAACGGCAGGTTCGCGCGGCACCACGCGATCAGCCGCGCGTTGTAGTCGCTACCCACGATGCGCGTGTGCGAGAGATCTGCCCAGTGCCGAACGACGCGCCCGCACCCGCAGCCGAAGTCGAGCAGCGCCTCGACCTGCCCGATGTCGACGCCGCGACGCTCGAGCGCGCTTCGAATACCGCCGGCCGTCTCCCGGCCGCTTTCGAGGAACCAGGCGACGTCCGGAGTCCCGCCCACGGTCAGGAGGAGGCGCCGGGGCGGCACGGGAAGCCCGTCGGCCTCCTGCGCCCGCCCCCCGATCCGGAGCGAGCGGACGGCTTCGTAGACCCGGTACACGGGCAGCAGCAGATGCAGACGCGAGATCGTCCGCAGAAGAGCGCGCTTCACGCGGACCCGGGTGCGATCCGGCATCACGGGATCCTAGGCCGCGCGGCGACGCGTAGATTTGCCCTCGTGAGCTTCTTCGTCGCGGCCGACGCGTACGACCGCTTCATGGGGCGCTACTCGGTGCCGCTCGCTCCCGCGTTCGCGGACTTCGCAGGCGTCGTCGCGGGGCAGCGGACGCTCGACGTCGGCTGCGGCCCCGGCGCGCTCACGACGGAGCTCGTCGGCCGGCTCGGCGCGGACGACGTCACCGCGGTCGATCCTTCCGAGCCGTTCGTCGCGGCGGCTCGAGAGCGCCATCCCGGAGTCACCGTCGAGCAAGCGTCCGCGGAGCAGCTGCCGTTCGAGGACGACGCGTTCGACACGACGCTCGCGCAGCTCGTCGTCCACTTCATGTCAGATCCCGTCGGCGGCCTTCGCGAGATGGCACGCGTGACTCGCGAGGGTGGCGTCGTCGCAGCCACCGTGTGGGACCACGGCGGCGGCGGTCGAGGCCCGCTCAGCGCCTACTGGAGCGCGGTGCACGAGGTCGACCCGGACGTCGCCGACGAGTCCAGGCTCGCGGGCGCGCGGGAGGGGCATCTCGGGGAGCTCTTCGCCGCAGCGGGCCTGCACGAGGTCGAGGAGCGGCCGCTCGAGGTGCGCGCGGAGCACCCGACCTTCGAGGACTGGTGGGAGCCGTTCGAGCTCGGTGTGGGGCCTGCGGGCGCGTACGTCGCCGGTCTCGACCCGGAGTCGCGCGCCGACCTTCGGGAACGGTGCCGCGCCCGCCTGCCCGCGGCGCCGTTCGTGCTCACTGCTCGCGCCTGGGCAGCGCGAGGCCTCGCCTAGCGCTACTCGTCGTCCGGGGCGATGCCCTTCTTCGCGAGCGCAGCGCGAACGCGCGCGTCGATCTCGTCTCCCAGCGATGCCATCCGGTCGGCGATGTCGTCCACGCCCGATACGTCATCGCCCTCGATGGGTGACGGTGGGCTCGAGCCCTCGACTCGCTCGACCTTCTTCTCGAACTTGCGCAGCACGTTCTCCTGAATCGCCGCCGAGAGCCGCGCGCCGAGATCCTCGAACCGTTGATCGATGTCGCGGTGGAGCTTGTCGGGCGCGCCGGCGGGCGGAGCCTGCGGGACCGGCGGCGCAGAGGGCTCGCTCGGCTCCGGCGCTTCCTCCGCCTCGTCCGCCTCCTGCTCGAGACCGTCGATCGCAACCTCGAATACGCGCTCCGGCTCGTCGATCCCTCGCAGGTGCCGCTGCCCGAGCGGGAAGACCGACACGCCCTCCGGGAGCCCCGAGCCGACCAGCGAGCGCGTCGTCTCGGAGACGAGGATCTGCCCGCCCTTGCCCTCGGTGCAGATGCGGGCAGCACGCACGACGTCGAGACCGACGTACCCCTCGTCGTGGACCGCGGGCTCGCCGGTGTGCAGGCCCATGCGGACGCGGACGGTCTCGCCTCCGGGCCACCTCGACGCCGCGTGGACGCGCTGCGCCTCGACGGCGGCCGCGACCGCGTCGCGGGCACGCGGGAAGACGAAGAAGAACGCGTCCCCCTGCGTGTCGATCTCGATGCCGTCGAAGGCCGAGAACGCGTCGCGAACCAGCATCCGGTGCATGCTCAGCACCTCGTGGTACGCGTCGTCGAGCCGCTTGAGGAGCTCTGTGGACTCCTCGATGTCGGTGAACACGAACGTGACCGTTCCCCGTGGCAGCTCGGGCACGCCCCGATCGTACGTCTCCCGGAGCCGTCGCCGCGCTCGGTTCGGGTACTAAAGTTTGAATGTCGTTCGCGCGGGAAGGCCCAACGACATGGACCCGAACGAGAACACGCACTACGAAGTCGTCGTGATCGGCGCGGGCCAGGCCGGGCTGGCGATGGGGCATTACCTCCAGCAGCACAGGAGGCGATTCCTGATCCTCGAGCGCGCGAGCTCGGTCGGCGCCGCGTGGCGCGAGCGCTGGGAGTCGCTCACGCTTTTCACGCCCCGCCGCTATGACAGCCTGCCCGGCCTCCCGTTCCCGGGCGACCCCGACGGATACCCGAGCCGGGACGAGGTGATCTCCTATCTCGAACGGTACGCGGCCGAGCTCCGGCTCCCGATCGAGCTGTCGAGCGACGTCCGGAAGCTGTCCGCGGGAGAGGGATCGTTCCTCCTCGAGGTTGACGGCAGGACGGTCACCGCGGACGAGGTCGTCGTCGCCACCGGCCCGTTCCAGGCGCCGTTCGTGCCCGCGATCGCAGCCGGGCTCGATTCGGAGGTCGTGCAGATGCACAGCAGCGCCTACCAAGCGCCCGGCGACGTGCCCACGGGGACGGTCCTCGTCGTGGGCGGCGGCAACACCGGCTTCCAGATCGCGAAGGAGCTGTCGGCGACGGCGACCGTGCAGCTCTCGATCGGCTCGCGACAGATGCCGCTCCCGCAGAGGTTGCTCGGTCGCGACCTCTTCTGGTGGCTCACGAAGTCGAGGCTTCTCCGTACCACCGTCGAGTCGAGGCTCGGGCAGCGCCTGCGGCATCGCGACACGCTGATCGGGTCGAGCCCGCGCGAGCTGAGAAGGCAATACGGCGTCGTGACGAGGCCGCGCGCGATCGACGCGTCCGGGCGGACGGTGCGCTTCGAAGACGGGAGCGCGCTCGACGTCGACGCCGTGATCTGGGCGACTGGCTACCGGCCCGATTACGGCTGGATCGAGCTCCCGATCTTCGACGCCGCCGGACGGCTGCGGCACAGCCGCGGCGTGACGGACGTGCCCGGGCTCTTCTTCCTGGGCCTGACGTGGCAGTACACGCGAGGGTCGGCTCTTCTCGGCTGGGTGAAGGACGACGCGGAGTTCGTCGCGGCCGAGATCGAGGCACTCCGGGCCGCGCGCCGCGAGTCGCGGCCGACGGCTGGCACGAAAGCGGCGGCATAGTTACGAGCGATGCACGGACGGGCCCACAGCGAGCTCGAGCGATTCCCGGTCGAGACCGACGGGCTCCCCGAGGCAACGCCGCCCGAGCGTGTGCCCCTCCGCGACGGTGGCGAATTCGCGCTCGAGATCGCTCCCGTGCGAAAGACGATCGGGGACCAGTCCGTGCGCATGCTCGCGTACAACGGGTCGATCCCGGGGCCGACGCTGGAGATTCCCGAAGGCTCGACCGTGACCGTGCACGTGACGAACCGCGGGGACCTCGACGCGACGGTGCACTGGCACGGGCTCCGGCTCGAGAACCGCTACGACGGCACGCACGACACGCAGTCGCCGATCCCGGTCGGCGAGAGCTTCACGTACCAGGTGCACGTTCCCGACCCGGGCGTGTACTGGTACCACCCGCACATCCGCGAGGACTACGGGCAGGAGCTCGGCCTGTACGGGAACATCCTCGTCACGCCGGCCGAGCCCGACTACTGGCCACCCGTGCATCGCGAGCTCGCACTGACGCTCGACGACGTCCTGGTGGAAGACGGGCGGATCGCAACCTTCAGCCCGTCCGGACCGACGCACGTCGCGATGGGTCGCTTCGGCAACGTCATGCTCGTCTCCGGGGACCCGGAGCTGACGCTCGACGCCGAGCGCGGCGAGGTCGTGCGTCTGTACCTGACGAACACGGCGAACACGCGCGTCTTCAACGTCACGCTTCCCGGCGCGCAGATGAAGCTCGTGGGCGCGGACAGCGGCCACTTCGAGCACGAGGCCTTCGTCGAAGAGGTGCTCGTTGCGCCGTCGGAGCGCGTGGTCGTCGACGTCCTCTTCGACGAGCCCGGAGAGGTGCTCCTGGAGCACCGCACTCCCGAGCGCTCGTACCGACTGGCCGCAATCACGGTCTCCGAGGAAGCCGCAGAGCCGGATCTTCGCGACACCTTCATGTCCCTCCGGACGAACGACGACCTCGTCGCCGAGCGCGAGCGGGCCGCGCCCTACCTGAACGCGCCGCCCGACAAGACGCTCGCCTTCGTCGGGGAGCTGGACCTGGGCGACGCGGAGGAGGGCGGCACGTACGTCTGCCCGATGCACCCCGAGGTCACGAGCACGGCCGCCGACCGCTGCCCGAAGTGCGGGATGAAGCTCGTCCCCGCGCACCTCGCCGCGGAAGGCGGTCACGAGCACCACCACCACGGCCAGGAGGCGCACGAGCACCCGACGCACGCCGAGAGCGGGCCGCAGGGCATCGAGTGGGAGGACGACATGGTCGAGGTCAACCGGCTGACGACGCCAGAGAGCATGCGCTGGCTGCTCGTCGACCGGGACACGGGCGCGACCAACGCGGCCATCGACTGGCGCTTCCGCGTCGGCGACCGCGTGAAGATCCGGCTCGTCAACGAGCTCGACTCCGACCATCCGATGCCGCACCCGTTCCACGTCCACGGCGCCGGCCGCTTCCTCGTCCTCGCCCGCGACGACGTCGTGGAGCCCAACCTCGTGTGGAAGGACACGGTGCTCGTCCGCACCGGCGAGACCGTGGACATCCTGCTCGACGTGACCAACCCCGGCGCCTGGATGGCCCACTGCCACATCGCCGAGCACCACGAGGGCGGCATGATGCTCGCCTTCACCGTCGATCCCTGATCGCGCGGAAGTAGGCTCTCGGACGGTGGTCCCCGAAGCGAAGCTCGAGAAGACCGAGCACGGGCTCGCCCCGAAGACCGAGGGCTGGTTCGTCCTGAACGCCCGCGACGCCGGGTGGCGCATAGCGGAGGGCCGAGGCGCGGTCTGCGACTTCGAGGCCGACTCGAGTTCTCGCAGCTCGGGTTCAACCCGTTCGTGCTCCGGCCGGGCGATCCCATGTCGATGTACCACTGGGAGGCCGACCAGGAGGACTTCCTCGTCGTCTCCGGCGAGGCGCTGCTGATCGTCGAGGGCGAGGAGCGTCCTTTGCAGCGCATGGGACCTCGTGCACTGCCCTCCCGATACGAAGCACACGATCGTCGGCGCCGGCGACGGGCCGTGCGTCGTCATCGCCGTCGGCTCCCGCCAGCACATCGACAGCCCGGACTGGGGCGGCTACACCGTGGACGAGACGGCGCTCCGCCACAACGCCGGCGTCGAGCAGGAGACGAACGAGCCGAAACAGGCGTACTCGACGGTCACGCACCGGCAGCCGACCACGTACCGCGAAGGCTGGCTGCCGGACTGAGGCGCCGCATCGACGAGCAGCCGCAGACCTGGCACTACGGGCTCGTCGCGAAGTGGTGGGCGGAGTTCAACGACGACTTCCGGCCGCACGAGCTCCCGTACTTCCTGAGGTTCGTCGAAGAGGGCCAGCCTGCGCTAGACGCCGGTTGCGGCGCCGGACGCCTGCTGCTTCCGTTTCTCCGCGCGGGGCTGGACGTCGACGGCTGCGACGTCTCGGCGGACATGGTCGCGGCCTGCCGGGAGAAGGCGGAGGCCGAGGGTCTCACCCCGAGCCTGTACGTCCAGGCGATGCACGAGCTCGACCTGCCGCGCCGGTACCGGACGATCGTGGTGTGCGGCTCGTTCGGCCTCGGAAGCGACCGCGAGCGCGACCGGCAGGCGCTCGAGCGTTTCCGCGACCACCTGGAGCCCGGCGGGACGCTGCTCGTCGACATCGAGGTCCCGTACGCGGACGAACGCCTCTGGAAGTACTGGCTTCGGGACGAGCGCGCCTCGCTCCCGGAGGCGGCGCGGCCGACTCGTGATCCACGACGAGGCTCGGACGGCGCCGACTACGCGCTGAGCTCACGCGTCCTCGACGTCGATCCACGAGCGCAGCACGTCGTAATGGAGATCCACGCCGAGCGGTGGCGCGACGGCGTGCTCGAGGAGGCCGAGGACCACCGGCTCGACATGGGCCTCTACTTCGAGCACGAGCTCCTGCTCATGCTCGAGCGCGCCGGCTTCGACGACGTCACCGTCCACGGCGAGCATACGGAGCGGCCGCCGACGGCCGACGACGGGTTCCTCGTCTTCGTCGCGCGGCGGTAGCCGCTCAGCGGTTCGCGTCGTTGTCGAGCCACGAGCCGACCACGCGCGACCAGAACTCCGGCTGCGGCGCGAAGCCGAGCGACACGTAGAGCTCCTGCGCGTCGCTCGTCTGGAGCCCGACGTGCTGGCCCGGCACCTCGTCGAGCAGCCTCCGGATCATCGCTGAGGCGATGCCCCGCCTCCGGTGCGTCGACGCGGTCCAGACGTCGACGAGGTACGCGTTGCAGACGCCGTCGGAGAGCAGCCGCGCCATCCCGACGACGCGCTCGCCTTCACGGGCGAACGCGACGTGCTGGGACCGCTCGAACGACCGGCGCAGCGCCTCCGGCGAGCGGCCGTTGTCGAAGGCGTCCGCGGCCAGGTCGACCTTGGCCTGCTCCCAGTCGATCCCCTCCAGCGAGCTGTCGATCCGCACCGTCACGGTCAGCGGACCGTCGTGACGAAGACGTACTCGCGGCTCTCGTCGTCGACGGGCGAGCCGTCGAAGTCGCCGTAGAGCGCCTCGAGCTCGAGCCCGGCGACGTCGATCAGCCCGAGCCACTCGTTCTTCGTCGCCCACCACAGCGAGCTCTTGCCGCCGGCGTCGAGGGTGATGTCGATCCTGTTGTCGCCGACCGCGTACCGGAGCTTGTGCGGAACCGGATCGTCTTGAGACTTGCCGTCGAGACGCGCGGCGATGTTGTGGTCGAACGCGAACGCGTTCCAGGCGAACCGGCCGCCGGGGAGGAGCGACGCCGCGACGCGCTCGAAGGTGCGCCGGCGGTCGGCCCAGGTCGGCAGGTGCAGCAGCGACCGGAAGGGGCAGTAGACGAAGGCCGCGGGCTCCTCGAGCTCCAGCTCACGGATGTCGCCCTCGCGCAGGTCGAGCTCGACGCCGGCCTCGGCCGCACGGACGCGCGCCTGCTCGAGCATCGCCGGCGACGAGTCGATCCCGATCACGCGCCGGCCGGTCTCGCGGGCGACCGGGATCGCGACGCGGCCGCTTCCGACCGCAAGCTCCACGATCGGGCCCTCGGCCTCCCGCGCGAGCCGGACGTAGAACGGCACGTCCTCGGTCATGCCCGAGGCCCACTCCTCGTACCGGTGCGCGAAGCGCTCGTCCCAGGTCACGCACTCGATGCTACGGCGTCAAGCAGGCGCTGGTGTGTACCGCAGGAGCGAGACGCCCGAGTCGAACGCCGTCGCGTCGACGAGTTGCAGGCCGACGGTCGAGCCCTCGAACGGACGCGTGCCGCCCTGTCCCCATACCGTCGGGTGGACCCAGAGGTGGATCTCGTCGACGAGCCCGTGCGCGAGCAGATGGTTGGCGAGCTCGCCGCAGCCGATCAGAATGAGGTCCCCGTCGAGCTCGGCCTTGAGCTTCGCGACACCGTCCGCGGCGTCGCCCTCGATCACCGTCCCGTTCCACTCGAGCTGACCGCTCACCGTTCGCGAGGCGACGTACTTCGGCATCGGGTTGATGAGGTCCGCCCACTCACCCTCTTGCTCCGTCCAGTACGCCGCCAGCCCTTCGAACGTCGTCCGCCCGGTGAGCATCCCCGCCGACTGGGCGAGCAGCTCGCGCGCCGCGCGGGCGTGCTCGCCCCCGGACACGAACCACTCGCCGACGTCGGTCACGGCGTCCACGGTCATCGTGGTCGAGTTGATCACTCTGCCCACGGCTCAGCCCTCGAGCACGGACAGGATGTTGCCCGCTGGGTCCTTGAACCAGGCGATCGCCGGCCCCTCGTCGCCGCGCGCGATGCCCTTCTCGTCCTGCTCGAAGCCGTCGTAGCGCTCGAAGCGCACACCGCGCTGCGACAGCTCGTCCACGGCCGCGTCGACGTCGTCGACCGGGAAGTTGAGGATCGTGTACGTCGCCGGCGTGAAGTCGGGCTTCGGGTATACGAACACGTCGGTCCCGCTCCCGAGATGCAGGGAGAGCAGCTCGTCCTCGGGCGACAGCGTCGAGGCCGAGAGTCTGTCCGTAGAACTCGCGCGCCTGCTCGAGGTCGTCGACCGCGAAGCCGCTGAAGGCCTTGCTGTTCGTTGAGCATGGTCGCTCCTTTCGTGGGTCTCTTCGTAAGACCGGCGAACGTCCCTGTTTTCATCGCCCGGGTTGCCGAAGTCTAATCCTGATGCGAACATATGTTCGTGTCGGAGGCGACGATCCTGCACGCCGATCTCGACGCGTTCTTCGCGTCGGTCGAGCAGCGGGACGACGCGCGTCTCCGCGGGAAGCCGGTGATCGTCGGCGGCGGCGTCGTGCTGGCCGCGAGCTACGAGGCGAAGGCATTCGGCATCCGCACGGCGATGGGCGGCCGGCAGGCGCGACGGCTGTGCCCGCACGCGATCGTCGTCCCGCCGCGCATGTCCGCGTACTCGGAGGCGAGCAAGGCGGTCTTCGAGGTGTTCGAGGACATGACGCCGCTCGTGGAGGGGCTCTCGATCGACGAGGCGTTCCTCGACGTCCGCGGGCTCAGGCGCCTCGCCGGGCCGGCTCCCGACATCGCGGTGCGGCTGCGGCGCAGGGTCCTCGACGAGGTCGGGCTCCCGATCACGGTCGGGATCGCGCGGACGAAGTTCCTGGCCAAGGTCGCGAGCGCGGTGGCGAAGCCGGACGGGCTGCTCGAGGTTCCCCCGGACGGCGAGCTCGCGTTCCTGCATCCGCTCCCGGTCGAGCGGCTGTGGGGCGTGGGCCACGTGACCGCCGAGAAGCTCCACGGGCGCGGGCTCCGCACCGTCGGCCAGGTGGCGGCGCTCGACGAGCAGATCCTCGTGTGGATGCTCGGCCGCGCGGCAGGCCGGCACCTGCACGCGCTCGCGCACAACCGCGACCCGCGGCCGGTGCGGGTCGGGCGCCGACGGCGCTCGATCGGGTCGCAGCGCGCGCTCGGCACGCGCCCGAGGTCGTTCGAGGAGATCGACACCACCCTCGTCGCCATCGTCGACCGCGTCGCGCGGCGGCTGCGCAAGGGGAAGCGCGTCTGCCGCACGGTTGTTCTCAGACTGCGTTTCCGCGATTTCACGCGAGCGACGCGCTCGCAGACGATGCCGCAGGCGACCGCCAAGACCCGGGACCTGCTCGAAACGGCGCGAGGACTGCTCGCGACCGCACTCCCGCTCATCGACGCGCAGGGTCTGACCCTCGTCGGGATCTCGCTCACGAACCTCGAGGACGAGGACCGGGTCCAGCTCGCGATCCCGTTCGACCGGCGGCACGACGCCGCGCTCGACGCAGCCCTGGACGCGGTGCGCGACCGCTACGGATCGGAGGCGGTGACGCGCGGCCTGCTCGTCGGCCGCAGCCCCGGTGTCGTGATGCCGCTTCTCCCGGACTAGTGCGCAAGACCGGAATCCCCGAGTGGGGATTCCGGTCGCGCGGAAAGAGCAAAGGACCTAAAGCGCGGCCGCGGTGTCAGTGGCCTTCACATCAAGCCTCTGGTAGCTACTCGCGCGCCGGCAACTGCTGCACGGCCCAGCGGTTGCCGTCGGGGTCGCTGAAGAAGACGAACGAGCCCCACGGGAACACCTGCACGTCGCTGACGTCGACGCCGCGGCCGGCGAGCTCGGCGTGCGCAGCCTCGATGTCGGCGACCACGATCTGCATGCCCTGGACGGAGCCAGGCGGCGCGTCCGTGACCCCCTTCCCGAGCGTGATCGAGCACGCCGAGCCGGGCGGTGTGAGCTGTACGAACCGGATCTCGTCGCTGACCACGATGTCGTGGTCGGCGTTGAACCCGGCCTGCTCCGTGTAGAAGTCCTTCGCGCGATCCACGTCCGTGACGGGAATCGCGATCAGCTCGATCTTCCAGTCCATCGTCTTCCCCTCTCGTCGACGTCGGCCGGGCCACGCTAGCTGCGCCGACCCTGTTAGCGTCGCCGGCAGACACGACCGAAGGAGGCGGGGATGCACGTACGGGTGGCTCGGTTCGAGGGCGTGGACGCGTCACGGATCGACGAGGAATACGCGCGGTTCCGCGAGATGGTGCGCGCAGGCGAGCGTCCGGAGTTCATGCCCGAGGAGGTCTTCGAGACGCTTCGCTCGAGTGTCCGGCGGATCATGTCCTTGGTCGATCGTGAGTCCGGCACGGCGTTCGACCTCACGTTCACCGACGACGCGGACAGCGCGCGACGCGTGCACGAGGCGCTCGACAGCCTCACGCCGCCCGAGGGCTCCGGCCGGCGGTCGGATGTGCAGACGTACGAGCTCGTGCTCGACGAGCAGTTCTAGCCGGAGAGGACGCCGCCCCAGTCGGCGGGGTCGGAGTCGGCGATCGTCTGTGAGAACGTCCAGCGGTGGCCGCCGAGGTCTTCGGCCGTGTACTGGCGCTCGCCGTACGGGTAGTCGGTCGGCGGGCTCACGATCCGGGCGCCCGCCGCCTCTGCCTGCGCGCAGTGCGCATCCGCGTCCTCGACCCGCACGAGCACCGAGTGCCCCGACGGTTCGCCGCCCGAGTCGGTCACGACGACCGCGCCGTCGCCGAACGTCAGCTGCACGCGATGGTCTGCGATGACGAGCCGGCGCTGGAAGCCGAAGGCCTTGCAGAGCCAGTCCGCGGCCTCGAGTACGTCCGGGTACGCGAGGACCGGGATCACCGCAGCGTCCGGCATCGACCGGTTCGCGCGGCTCACGCCTCCGGCACCTCCTGCAAGCACCCACGTGTTTCCGTCCGGGTCGCTGAAGTCCGCGAACGAGTTGTAGCGGGCGTGACTCGGATCCGGCCCCGGCTTCCACTCCCCCTGCTCGCGGTCGAAGTGCCGGATCTCGCTGACGTCGACCCCTCGCTCGACGAGGTCCGCGCGCGCGGCCTCGATGTCGGTGACGACCAGGTGCGTGCCGCGGTACGAGCCGGGCTCGGCGTCGGTGATCCCCTTCCCGATCGTGATCGAGCAGGCCGATCCGGGCGGCGTCATCTGCACGATGCGAAACGCCTCCGTCGGGGACGTGTCCACGTCGAGGGCGAACCCGAGCTGCTCGGTGTAGAACGCCTTCGCGCGATCGACGTCCGCGACCGGGATCAGCACGAGCTCCAGCTTGAAGTCCATCGAAGCCTCCCTCCGTGACGACGTGCCCAACCCTAGGTCACCACGCGGTAGCGCAGGTGCGTCACGCCGGGTGAGTCGACCACCCGCACGCGCTCGAGCCGGACCTTCGGATCGAGGTTGTCCAGGAGCCGCGTGCCACCGCCGAGCAGGACGGGGACGAGGTGGATCTCGAGCTCGTCGAGCAACCCTGCGCCCAGCAGCTGCTGGGCGACGCTCGCGCCGCCGCCGACCGCGACGTTCTTCTCCCCGGCCGCCGCACGAGCCTGCTCGACCGCGCTCTCGACGCCGTCGTGACGAACGTGAAGGTCGTCCCCAGCTTCACCAGAGGATCGCGCGGGTGGTGGGTGAGCACGAACACGGGGACGCGGAACGGCGGCTCCTCGCCCCACCAGCCGTCCGCGTTCGGATCCTCCTCCCAGGGCCCCTCGCCGCCGCTGAACATGCGTCGGCCCATCAGCACCGCCCCGGCGTGAGCGAGACCCTCGGCGACGACCTCGTCGTCCGCGTCGGTAGCGCCGCCGGATTCGCCGTGGCGCTCGCGCCAGGTCGCGAGCCGGAGAGCCCACTCGTGCAGCTGCTCGCCGCCCTCACCCAGCGGCAGCTCGAGTGACGGGTTCGGCCCCGCGACGAACCCGTCGAGCGAAGACGAGATGTCGAGAACGACCTTGCCCATCTCGCTACGCCGCCTCGGTCGCCGGGCGCCGCTCCGGCTCGTGCTCGGCGGGGGCGTGGTCGGCCGCGTACGCGCCCTGCCGGAGGAGCAGGCCGCCGAGCGCCGCCGCCGCGAACGCGAAGATCGCGCCGACGAGGAACGCCGCGTGGTAGCCGCCGGTCAGGGCCTCCAGCTCTCCCGACCCCTCCGCGGTCAGCGTGTCCGTGCGGGAGGCAGCGAGGCTGGCCAGCACGGCGAGCCCGAGCGCGCCGCCCATCATGAACGACGTGTTCACGACGCCAGACGCGAGGCCCGCCTCGGTCGGCTCCACGTCGCTCATCGCCGCGAGCAGCACCGGGTTGAAGGCCATGCCCGCACCGAGGCCGAGCAGGATCATCGGCGGTAGGACGTCCACGACGAAGCTCCCGTCCACCGGAGCGCGCGCGAAGAGCAGCAGCCCGAGCCCCGCCAGGGACAGGCCGACGCCGAGCGGCAGCCTGATCCCGAAGCGCATGACGAGCTTGGCCGACAGTCCGATCGACATCGCGCCCATGATCAGATTGCCGGGCAGGAAGGCGAGGCCGACCTCGAGCGGGCTGTACCCGAGCACGAGCTGGAGGTAGAGCGCCGAGAGGAAGAACCACGCGAACATCGCACCGGCCCAGAGGACTCCGACGATGTTCGAGACGACGATGTTCCGGAGCTTGAAGAGCCACAGCGGCACGAGCGGCGAGCCCGCGCGCGCCTCGATCACGAGGAAGACGGCGAGCAGCGCGCCGGCCACCGCCAGGAGCCCGAGGGTCCGCGCGGTCAGCCATCCGACCTCGTTCCCGTTCACGATCGCGTAGACGGCGATCATCAGCGACGCCGTCACCGTGAGCGCGCCCGCGACGTCGAGCCGCTGCGCGGCCGTCTGCACGCGCGCTCTCGGGATCAGGGCGAGCGTGAGCGCGATGACCGCGATCCCGACTGGCACGTTGACGAGGAAGATCCAGTGCCAGCTCGAGCACGTCGGTGATGACCCCGCCGAGCAGCACGCCGATCGACCCGCCGCCCGAGGCGACGAAGCCGAAGATGCCCATCGCCTTCGCGCGCTCGGCCGGCTCGGTGAAGAGCGTCATCATCAGCGAGAGCGCGACCGCGGAGACGACCGCACCGCCGATGCCCTGCACCGCCCGCGCGCCGACCAGCATCTCCTGCGAGTTCGCAAGACCGCACGCCGCCGAGGCGAGCGTGAAGAGCGTGATCCCGGCGAGGAACAGCCGCTGGTGGCCGAAGAGGTCGCCAAGCCGCCCGCCCAGCAGGAGGAACCCGCCGAAGGTGATCAGGTACGCGTTCACGACCCACGCCAGGGACGCGTCGGAGAAGCCGAGGTCTTCCTGGATCGAGGGCAGCGCGACCCCGACGATCGTGACGTCGAGCACGATCATCAGGTCGCCCAGGCAGAGGACGAGAAGGGCGAGCCAGCGTGCGCGTGAGTCCAAGGTCATCGTTTCTTCCTTTCCTCGTTACGTCTCGAGGCTCAGACCGCCCGCAGGCGGAAAACTCATCGGAGCTCAGTCGCGAACCAGTGGGAGTACCCGTTCGCAGATGAGCTCCAAACCGCCCAACGTCGTACGGCCCTGAGGTGTTCCGAGCTCGACGCGATCCGCGCCCGCGTCCCAGAGCTCGCGGACGCGGGCGGCGACCTCCTCGGGCGTGCCGGCGATGCAGAAGCGCTCGAGAGGCGATGCCTCGCCCTCCGGCAGCGTCGGGTCGAGACGTGCGACGACGTCGACATACAGCCCGACGACGGAGCGCGCGTGCTCTCGCGCCCAGGCGCCGTCCTCGTCGACGACGGTGACGCAGCCGGTAACGAGCCTCACGCTCGGGTTGTCGATCCAGCCGCGGACGAGCGAGAGCAGATCGGGGTTCGCGGTCCCTCCCACCTTGACCTCGTCCGCGACCGTGCCCGCCCAGCGCGCGGTCTCGCGTCCCCAGGTGCCGATCGTGAGCGGGACCGTGTCTCGAACAGGCTGATACGCGAGCCCGGTTCCCGGCGCGAGCGTGAACCGCTCTCCCTCGAAGCCGCTCTCGTCCCCGGCCAGGAGTGCGCGGATCACGACGACAGCCTCGCGCAGCGCCGCGAGCGGGCGCTCCTCGCGGAGGCCGAGCTTGTCGAGCCACGCGCCCTTCGCGAGACCGAGGTACGCGCGCCCGCCCGAGACCGCGTCGAGCATCGCGATCTGGCCGGCGATCTCGTACGGGTGGAGCGTGAACGGGTTGAGCGCAGCCGGGCCGAGCCGGATCCGCTCGGTCGACGCGCGCCATGAGCAGCAGCGGCCCGATCGCGGGCTGGTAGAGCAGGTCGTGGAAGACCGAGAGGACGTCGACGCCTGCCTCCTCCGCCCGCCGCGCGACCTGCTCGTACTCCGCGGGCGCAAGGTCGGTGCGGAGGCCGATGCCGAGCTCGCGTGCTACGTGAGCTCCTCCGTCACGAGCGTCCGCTCTCCGAGCCGCTCGATGCGCATGATCACGCGCTCGTCCGGATCGGGGCAGGCGACGAGGCTTTCCTGCTCGAGCCAGTCCTCGTCCGGGAGACGGCGCATCTTCGCCGGGATCAGCGGCAGCACCGCCTGCAGCGCGAAGAGGCAGAAGTGCCGGCCCTCCGGGATCCGCACGCGGCTCGACTCGGTGACCTCGAACCAGTCCCCGACCTCGAGCCCGCAGACCGAGCGCCCCTCGATCCGCTCGACGGTCACGCGGACGTCGTAGAGGCGCATCTCGGTCATCGCCGGCGAGCGTACTCGCCGGCGATGACCGTGCGCTCCTAGGTCGGCTCCGGCTCGGGCTTCCGCGGAACGTGCTCGACGTCGTACTCGCCGTCGTGCGGCGGCTCGATCGTGATGTTCGGGAGCAGCTTGTCGAGCCAGCGCGGCATGTACCAGGTCTTCTCGCCGAGCCAGGTGAAGAAGGCCGGCACGAGGGTCATCTTCACGACGAGTGCATCCGCCAGGATCGCGACCGCGAGCACGAGGCCGAACTCCTTGCTGATTCGGTCGGACGTGAGGATGAACGCCGCGAAGACGGTGCCCATGATCAGGGCGGCAGCGACGATGACCCGCCCGATCGCCGCGATCCCGTGCTCGACCGCCTCGCGAGTGCTCAGGCCGTGCACGTGCTCCTCCCGGATGCGACTCATGAGGAAGACCATGTAGTCCATGAAGAGCCCGAAGAGGATCGCGAAGGCGATCGGCGGCACGAAGGTCTCGATCGGGCCCGTCTTGTCGAGACCCATGACGTCGAGCAGGTAGCCCTCCTGGAACACAAGCGTGAGCACGCCGAACCCGATGAAGGCCGAGAGGATCGTCGTGACCGCGGCCGTCAACGAGACCACGATCGACCGGAACGCCATCGCGAGCACGATGAACGTGACCCCGATGATGTAGAGCAGGAACAGCGGCAGCCGCTCCATGATCCGGTCGCCGATGTCGATGAACGCGGCGTTCAGGCCGGAGACGTACACCGCCGCGTTGCTGCCTTCGGTCGCCGCGGGGACGACGTCGTTGCGTAGCCGCTTGACGAGGTTCTCGGTTGCCTCGTCCTGCGGAGCCGAGTCGGGCTTGATGAAGACGATCGCGACCGTCTTCTCGTCGTTGAACTGAGGCTCGCCGGCGGACGCGACACCGTCCAGGTTGCGCACGTCGTCGTACACGCGCTGCGGCGCATCCGGGTCGTCGTTCACATCGATCACGATCGGGATCGGGCCGTTGAAGCCGGGGCCGAAGCCCTCGGCGAGCAGGTCGTACGCGCGCCGAGCGGTCTGCTCCTCGGGTTGCGTGCCCTGGTCGGAGGCACCGAGCCGGACGAGCCCGGAGCCGGCTGCAAGAACGACTCCCACCACGAGCAGCACGACGAAGACCGGCTTGTGGTTCCTCGTGACGAACCGACCCCAGCGTGCGATGAGGGTCCGCTCGCGCGCGGCCTCCGAGTCGTCGATCGGCTCGACAGCAGCTGCGACTTCCAGGCCCTCGAGCGCCCGGTGCACCTTCACGAACCAGACGATCGCCGGGACGATGAGGATCCCGAACGGGAAGAGCCAGAGACCCGTCCAGCCCCTCAACGGGGCGTCGCGACCGGCCTTCTCGTATGCCCGCCCGACCTGGGACGGAATGAGGAAGGCGCTGACGGCGGGGATGACGATCCAGATCAGGAGTCCCAGTGCACCTCCGACTCCTTCGCCGGTCCGGCGCCTGGTCTCCCTCTGTGCCCGGTACGCCCAGTACCAACCGTAGAAGCCCAGCGTGACCACGAAGAGCACGACGTGGAAGCCCGCACTCATGCGGTCGACACGGTGCCCGAGCTTCGCCAGCACGGCGATGAGCAGCGAGTTCGCCATCAGCACCGTCGTGAGGACGCCGAGCGCAGAGCCCACTCCGAGCTTCGTCACGAAGTCGAGCCCGAAGAACGCGAGCCCACTCACCGAGATGGCCACCGTCAGCCCGGCGAACAGCGTCGCGCGCCCTGCGGAGGCGCCGGCCTCGGCGGCGGCGTCCGTCGGCGTGAGCCCGTCGTGGAGGAACTGCCGGAAGCGCGTGACGATGAAGAGCGAGTAGTCGATCCCCACGCCGAGCCCGATCATCGACACGAGCAACGGCGTGATCGTGTTGACGTCGGTGAAGCCGGCGACGATGAAGAGCAGGATGAACGCGGTCGCGACGGCCACGACGGCGAGCGCGATCGGGATCGCGGCCGACACCAGCGCCCGGAAGACGAGCAGGAGCACGATCAATGCTGCGAGCAGGCCGAGGAGTTCCTGGATTCCCTGCTCGATCGGCGGGAACTCTGCGTCGCCGTTGAACTCGGCCGTCACGCCGGCTGGGGCGACCGTGTCGCGCACGGTGTCCTCCACCGCCACGACGCGTTCGCGGTCTTCCGTATAGATGACACGATCGAACTGCGCCTCGGCGTACGCGATGCGCCCATCGTCGGAGAACGTGCTCTTGTCGAACGGATCGCCGACGCTCGTGATGCCCGCCTCGCCCTCGGGATCCGTCCCCGTCGGGGCGAACTCGTCGGTCTTGAGCTTCGCGATGGCGGCCTCGACCGCAGCCTTCCGCCGGGGCGTGTCGAGCCGCTCGCCCTCGGGCGCGGCGAACACGAGGTTGAGGACGCCGCCCTGCTCCTCGGCGAACTCGGACTCGATGAGATCGGTTGCGCGCTGCGTGTCGGAGCCCGGGATCGAGAACTCGTCCTTCAGGCTGCCACCAACGGCGACGACGAGGAAGATCAGCGCGACGATGATCCCGAGCCAGGCGAGTACGACGCGCCAGGGGTGCGTCGCGCAGGCGCGCATCCAACGCGCGAGACCGCCCGTCGCAAGGCGCTCGTGCGCCAAGCGCCGCTCGCCGTCGTTTCCAGTCGTGTGCTCGGTCATGGCCTGCCCCTCTCACTCGTTTCCGTTCCTACCCTCAGACCGGATAGACACCTAGAACTCATCGCCGGTCTCGTTTGTTCCGACGAACGGACGCGCAAGGAAAGGACGCTACCGATGATTTCCGCCCCCGCGCAGTGTCCAAGTGGTGATGGCCGTTCCTGGGCAGCCCACGGTCGCGTTCGGCATCCGCGGCCCGATCTCCCGTGCGGACCTGCCCGGGCTCTGCAACCGTGTCTGCGCGCTGCTCGCGGAGAGCGCGGCCGAGGTCGTGCGCTGCGAGGTGGACGGGGTCGAGCCTGATGCCGTGACCGTGGACGCGCTTGCGCGCCTCCAGCTCGCCGCGCACCGGAACGGCTGCCGGGTGCGCCTCTGCGGCGCGTCGGACGAGCTCCTCGAGCTCGTCGCCTTCATGGGGCTCGAGGACATCCTCCCGTGCGAGCGCGACCGATGACTTCTCGGACCTGCAAAGGTCTCGAGAGGAACCAGCTGTCTGAAAGCAAGGAGGGGACAATGGCAGGGAACGGATCCCGCATGCTGTTTCCGAACCTCGCGGTGAAGGATCTCGACCGGTCGGTTGCGTTCTTCACCGGGCTCGGCTTCACGTTCGACGAGCGGTTCACCGACGACACCGCGACCGCGATGGTCGTCAACGAGCAGGCGACGGTGATGCTGCTCACCGAGGCGCGGTTCAAGGACTTCACCAAGAAGGACCTCGTCGATCCGCGGACGCAGACGGAGGCGATCATCGCCGTCTCGGCCTAGAGCCGCGAGGACGTGGACTCGTTCGCCGACAAGGCGCTCGCGACGGGCGGATCGCCCGCCAACGACCCGATGGACCTGGACTTCATGTACGCGCGGAGCTTCCAGGATCCCGACGGCCACCAGTGGGAGATCGTCTGGATGGACCCGGCCGCGCTCGAGCAGCACGTCGAGTCGGGCGCGGCAGCTTCGTAAAGAGAGAGCCGGGCATGCCCGGCTCCTACACCTTCGTGGTCCGTAGGGGCCGGGCATGCCCGGCCCCTCGGCCTCACCCGTCGTATTCGAGCGGGAGGCCGAAGAGCGGGAAGACCGTCTTCGTGTCGAGGAAGAACGTGAACTCCACGATCTTGCCGTCCTCGATCTCGAGCACCTGGAGCGCCCACGGCTCGTAGCCGTCGCCCGTCTCGCTCGGCTTGTACTGGCCGAACGCGGGCGCGCCGTTCGCGGACATGACCGGGATGACGCGGGAGCCCTCGCAGCCGATCCCGGGGCCGACCCACCAGGAGAGGATGTCGTCGCGCCCGGCGAGCCACATGTCGAACGGCGGCATCGACTGTGTCGCGTCCTCGTGAATCAGCGACGTGAGCGCCTCCATGTCGTAGCGCTCGAAGGCCTCGACGTACCGCGCGAGCAGCTCCTCGTCGGCCGCGTCCACGGACGGCGCGGTCGTCGAGGGCTCCACGTCGCTCGCGGAGAGCGTCGCCCGCGCGCGCTGGAGCGCGCTGTTGACCGAAGCGACGGTGGTGTCGAGCAGCTCGGCGACCTCGGAGGCCTGCCAGCGCAGCACCTCGCACAGGATGAGGACCGCCCGCTGCCGCGGAGGCAGATGCTGCAGCGCGGCGACGAACGCGAGACGGACGGTCTCGCGCGCCTCCGCGACCGCCGCCGGATCGCCCTCGGGAATCACGCGCCCGTCCGGCATCGGCTCGATCCAGGTGACCTCGGGCAGCGTGTTCAGGTGCTCGGCGACGGGCTCGCTGGACGGGCCGAGGTCCATCGGCCGCGCGCGGCGCTTCCGGCTCTCGAGCATGTCGAAGCAGACGTTCGTCGCGATTCGGTAGAGCCACGAGCGAAGCGCCGAGCGGCCCTCGAAGCTGTCGTAGGCGCGCCACGCGCGGATGAACGTCTCCTGGACGGCGTCCTCGGCGTCGACCGAGCCGAGCATGCGGTAGCAGTACGCGGTCAGCTCGACGCGGTACTGCTCGAGCTGACTCTCGACCGCAACGGCGGTGGTGCCTGCCGATCCGTGCACGCGACCATCCTACGGATCGCCGCCCGCCACCCGCCTCGCGGGCGTAGGATCGGCGCCCGATGCCGTATGCGCGCGTCAACGACCTCGACCTCTACTACGAGGAGTCGGGAGTCCAAGGCGGAACGCCGCTCGTCCTCCTCCACGGCGCCGGCGGGACGATCGACGACCCCGCCGGCGGGTGGGCGGGGCTCATGCCCTCGTTCGCGGAGGAGCTCCGCGTGGTCGCCGTCGAGCACCGCGGGCACGGGCGGACCGCGAACCCGGCGGGCTTCCTGTCCTTCGAGCAGCTCGGCGACGACGTCGCGGCGCTCGCCGACGAGCTCGCCCTCGGCCCCGCGCACTTCGCCGGGATCAGCGACGGAGGCGTCGTCGCCCTCGACGTCGCGCTCCGGCGGCCCGACGTCACACGCTCGATCATCGTGCTCGGCGGCAACCACTCGACGCACGAGGGCGTCCAGGCGTTCGCCACGCAGCTGGACCCCGATGCGCTCGAGCGCGCCGCGCCGGAGGCGGCCGCGGCCTTCGCCGCACGCCACGACCAGGGCAAGGAGCCCGGCTGGTGGAAGACCCTCTTGCGCCAGATCATCGAGAACAACACCCACAACCCGACGTGGACACCCGAGGACCTCCGCCGCATCGCCTGCCCAGCCCTCCTGATCGCAGGCGAAAACGACCCGTTCGCCACGCTCGACCAGATGACGACGATGAAGCGCGAGATCCCCGGCGCCGAGTGGCTGATCGTGAACCATGCCGGCCACCCGGTGCACTTCGAGCACCCGGAGATCGTCGGCCCCAGGATCCTCGACTTCCTGCGCCGGAGCTGACCGCGACTACAGTCACGGCGTGGCGACGCTAACCGCACGACAGCTGTCCGAGCTCGTCCCGTGCGCCGCCGACGACGTCGAGCGCCTGCAGCAGCTCGGGCTCGTCACCCCCGACGAGGAAGGCCTCTTTCCGTCCTCCGACGTCCACGTCGTCCGCCTGATGGGCGCGTTCGAGACGGCCGGGATCTCGCTGGAGGCGGTCGCGAAGGGCGTCGCGGGCGGCGAGTTCTCGTTCCCGATGGGCCTGTTCCTGCCGGAGCCCGCCCCCCGGCTCGAGACGTACGAAGAGCTCGGGACGCGTCTCGACCGGGCGCCCGAGCTGCTCCGGCGCCTGAGCCGCGAGCTCGGGCTGCCCCCGGCCGCGGACGACCGCGTTCGGGTCGAGGACGCCGAGGTCCTCTCGCTCCTCGTCACGACGCTCGACCTCGCAGACGAGGACGAGTTCTCGCGCTTCGCGCGCCTCTACGGGGCTAGCGTGCAGCGGCTCGTCGGCGCCGGGCTGCAGCTCTTCGACGTCGCCGTGCGCCAGCACATCGAGGCTCTCGACCTCTCGTACGCCGAGCGAGATCGCCTCGTCTACGAACGCGCCGCCAGCGTACACCGAGCTCGTGAGCACGATCGTCCCCTGGCTCCAGCGCCGGCACCGCGAGCACACGGTGCTCGAGTACATCGTCGGCGTCACCGAGGAGTTCATGGACAAGAGCGGGCTCATGCCGTCTCATCCGAGGCAGCCGCCCGCGATCGTGTTCCTCGATCTCGCCGGCTACACGGCGTTCGCCGAGGAGCGCGGCGACGAGGCCGCGGCCGAGGTGGCCGCGGACCTCGCCGTCATGGTCCAGGAGACCGCCCAGACGCACGGCGGCCGCCCGGTGAAGTGGCTCGGAGACGGGGTCATGTTCCACTTCAGCGACCCCGGCAACGCGATCGCGAGCGGGCTCGACCTCGTCGAGCAGGCCGTGAGCGCCACCTCGGTGCTGCCGGCACGGATCGGCATCAACGCCGGAGCGGTGATCGCCCAGGAGGGCGACTACTTCGGGAGGACCGTGAACGTCGCGTCGAGGATCGCCGACTACGCGCAGCCGCACGAGGTGCTCGTCAGCGAGGAGGCGATGCGGAACGCCGACGTGCCCGAGGCCGAGTTCGAGCTCGTCGGCGACGTCATGCTGAAAGGCCTGACGAGGGCGGTTCGCATCCACCGCGCGACACGGGCTGCCTCCTGATGGCCGACTGGGACACCGTCCGCGAGATCGCCTCGGGCCTCCCGGGAACCGAGGAGTACACGTCGCACGGGCAGCCGTCGTTCAAGGTGCGCGGGAAGCTCTTCGTCTGGATGAGCCCGAACCGCGAGGCGAAGGGCGCGCTCGCGCTCCGCGTCGATCTCGAGGAGAAGCCGCTGCTGATCGCGTCGAAGCCGAAGGTGTACTTCGAGGTGCCGCACTACCACGGGCACCCGATCGTCCTCGCCCACCTCGACGCGATCTCGCGCACCGAGCTCGCCGACCGCATCGAGGACGCGTGGGCGCTCCGCGCGCCGAAGCGGCTCCTGGCCGAGCACACCGGAGGCGCGTGATGGCCGGCTGGGACACCGTCGACGAGATCGCGTCCGGCTTCCCCGAGGTCGAGGCATCCGGTCGGAGCTGGCGCGTCAAGGGCAAGCTCTTCGCCTGGGAGGCGCGCGAGCGCGACGGCGGCGGGCTCGCCGTACGCGTCGACCGCGACGAGAAGCAGCTGATCCTGGACGCGGACTCCGGAGATCTACTTCACGAGCCCGCACTACCGCGGCTACCCCGGCGTGCAGATCCGGCTGGAGAGGATCTCGCGCGAGGAGCTGCGGTCGCGGCTCGAGGACGCGTGGCTGATCCAGGCGCCGAAGCGCCTCGCCGCCACGTACGTCGCCGAGAACGCGTAGGGGCGAGGCTTGCCTCGCCCTCGCCGACCCCGTGGCTCCCGAGGGCGACCCAAGGGTCGCCCCCTACGAACCGTGCCGCGCGACCCCGCTAGGGGCTAGTCGCCACTCGGCCAGCCGCCCCGGAGCGCCTCGGCGGCCTCGTCGAGCTCGCCGCGCGGCCGGATCGAGTAGTCCGGGGGTAAGCGAAGACCGAAGCCGTCATGCTCGTACCGCGGGATGACGTGCAGGTGCACGTGGAACACGTCCTGCCCGGCCGCCTCGCCGTCGGCGAGAAAAAGGTTCACGCCCTCGCACCGGAGCGAGGAGGCGCGCAGCGCCGCGGCAGCGAGCTGGCCCGAGCAGAAGACCGCCGCCCCGTCATCCGGGTCGAGGTCGGCGAGGTAGGCAGCGTGCGCGCGCGGCACGACGAGCATGTGCCCGCGGACGACGGGCTGGATGTCCATGAAGACGACCGTGCGCTCCGCCTCATGGACGACGGAGACTTCCTCAGCGCCGGCGACGAGTCGGCAGAAGAGGCAGTCAGGCACCGATCGCGTCGGCGACGAACGCCGCGATCTGGCTCGTGAAGGCGAGCCGGCTCGTCTCCCACGCGTAGAACATGTGCCCCCCGCCGAAGTGGCTCACCGTCAGCCGGTCCGCCATCTCCGGATCGAGCCGCATGAGGTTCCGCAGCCGGTCGCTCGCGAAGTACGGCGTCACGAGGTCGTACCGGCCGTGCGTGACGAACGCCTTCACGTGCGGGTTGAGCGACATCCCGTAGCGGAAGTCGTCGGTCGCGCCCGGGGCCGCGAGAAACGCGTGGTGCTGTTCGGAGTCGACCTTCCAGGCCATGTTGACCTCGTAGCTCAGGAGCGTGTACTCGCGGTCGGAGTCGACGCCGATCTCGGAGCGGAGCATGCGGTTGACCGCCATCGTGTACGCGGGGCTGATGCCGGAGAGCGTCGGGTCCGGGCCGCCGTACACCGCCCGGTCCGGGAACGGGTCGGTGGCCGTGATCGTCGCGTCGTACAGGCCGACGATCTTCCGCTCGTCGCGGAGGAGCTCGCGCGCGAACGTGTGGATCTGGATGCGGCCCTCCGAGCGGACGACGAGGTCGAGCGGGAGGCCGAGGAGGTCGGCCTCGCGGGCGAGGATCCGCTGCCGGTCCTCCTCCGGCATCGAGGCGCCGCGTGTCAGGAACGACGAGAAGTCACCCGTGGCGAACTCCTCGGCCTCGCGCTGCACCTCTTCCATCGGCGCTCCCTGCGGGAACGCGCGCGACCGGCCGTGATGCACGGCCGCCAGCGCCATCGTCGGCAGCGTGTCGATCCAGCCGAGGACGTCGTAGTCGGTCGGGTTGAGCGGCGTGATCTCGAGCGCGGGCGAGATGAGGATCGCGCCGTTCAGGCCGATGCCGGCGCTCTCCTGGAGCACGCGCAGCAGGCGGCCGACCCGGTATCCGCCGTAGCTCTCGCCGGCGATGAAGACCGGTGAGCCCCAGCGGCCGTTCGCCGACAGCCAGCGCCCCATGAACTCACAGAGCGACTCGAGGTCGCGCTTGAAGCCGAAGTACTCCTTCGGATCGGTCGCGTCCTCTTTCTTGTCCTTCCCGTCCTCCTTCTTCTCGGCCTCGATGATCCGGCTGAACCCCGTGCCGACGGGGTCGACGAAGACGAGGTCGGTGAACGCGAGCCACGAGGCCTCGTTCGGGACGAGCCGCGGAGGCATCTCGGGCAGCGTCCCGTCCGGCGGGAACGCGATCCGCTGCGGGCCGACCGCGCCCATGTGCAGGTACGCCGAGGACGCGCCGGGGCCGCCGTTGAAGACGAAGGTGACCGGCCGGCCCTCGTCTCCCTCGTCGGAGACGTAGGAGACGGAGAAGATCTCCGCGGCCGGCTTCTCCTTCTTGCGGAGGACGATCCACTTCGCAGTGGCCGTGTAGTCGACCGGAGTCTCGCCCCCCGTCCATTTCAGCTTCGTCTCTGCGCCGGCGGGCGGCTCGTGGTCGGGCTTTGCGCCGTTCTTGGCGCCGTTCTGGGAGGAGTTCTCGGGTTCGTCGCTCATGGGGCGGGACGGTACAGATTTTCCGGACTGCCGAACCGGGCCTGCTGCTGCCACAATGGAGCAGGGCGATGGCACAGGTCATGGACAACCTGGAGACCGCACGCGCGGCTGCGGCCGAGAGCGCGTGGCGCTCGGCGTTCGCCTCGTACGGGGAGCTCGACGAGCGGACCCTCGCCCCGGCGGACCTGGAGTTGTACGCGGAAGCCGCCTGGTGGAGCGGGAAGCTCGACACGACGATCGGTCTGCGCGAGCGCGCCCACGCCGCGTACAACGCGGAGGGCGACGAGCTCGGCGCGGCGCGGATGGCGGTCGCCCTGGCCTGGGACTACGAGGGCCGAGGCTCGTTCGCGGTGTCGGCCGGCTGGCTCGCGAACGCCGAGCGCCTGCTCGCGAGCCTGCCCGAGTCGCCCGAGCACGCGCGGCTCATCCTCACGCATGGGCTCACCGCGCTGCTCGCCGAGGGCGACTACGCGAAGGCGGAGGCGCTCTTCGAGGAGGCGTCCGAGGTCGGTCGGCGCGTCGGCGACCGGGACGTCCAGCTCCTCGCTCTCTCCGGGAAAGGCCGCATACGCATCAACCAGGGACTGGTCGAGGAGGGCCTGGCCCTGCTCGACGAGGCGACGGCGGCCGCGGTGGCCGGCGGAGCCCGGCCGCACGCCATGGGCATCGTCTACTGCATCACCATCAGCTCGTGCCGCGACCTCGGCGACTACCGCCGCGCCGCCGAGTGGACGGACGCCGCGAACCGGTGGTGCGACAAGCTGGACGTCACCGGCTTCCCCGGGACGTGCCGTATCCACCGCGCCGAGGTCATGCGACTGCGCGGCGACTGGCCGGCCGCCGAGGCACAGGCGCAGGCCGCGTGCGACGAGCTCCTCGACTTCGACCGGTTCATCTCCGCAAGCGGCCACTACGAGATCGGCGAGATCCGCCGCCAGCGCGGCGACTTCGCCGGCGCGGAGGAGTCCTACCGCATCTCCGACGAGTTCGGCCGCGACCCGCAGCCGGGGCTCTCCCTGCTGCGTCTCGCCGAAGGCAACGTGAGCGCGGCCGTCGCCGGTGTCACCCGTTCGCTCGCCGAGGTGAAGGTGCCGCTGCTCCGGCTGCGAGCGCTCCCGGCGCAGATCGAGATCGCGCTCGCCGCCGGCGACCTGGCGACCGCCCGTACCGCGCTCGAGGAGCTCGAGCAGATCGTGGACTCGTACAAGATCGGCGGGCGCCGGACGATCGCGTTCGACGGGACGGTCCACTTCGCGACGGGTCAGATCAAGCTCGCGGAGAAGGACTTCGACGGCGCGGCGGAGAGCCTCTCCAAGGCGCGCGACGCGTGGCGGGAGGTCGGCGCGCCGTACGAGACCGCGCAGGCGCGCATGCTGCTCGGCGTCGCGTACCGGGGTCGCGGGGACGGACATGGCGGGACGATCGAGCTCGAGAGCGCGCTCGCGGCCTTCGTCAAGCTGGGCGCGAAGCTCGACGAGGAGCGCGCGAAGCAGCATCTCGGCACGCACGAGGCGGCGCGCCGCACGTTCCTCTTCACCGACATCGTCGACTCGACGAAGCTCGCGGACACGCTCGGCGACGAGAAGTGGAAGCGCCTGCTCGCCCGGCACGACGAGCTCGTGCGCGAGGCGATCGTCGGCGCGGGCGGCGAGGTCGTCAAGCAGACGGGCGACGGCTTCTTCGCATCCTTCGAGAGCCCGAAGGCGGCGATCGACGCGGCGGTGGCGATCCAGCGCGCGCTCGCGGCCGAGATCGTCGCGCCGGACGTGAGGATCGGCGCGCACGCGGGAGACGCATTCCGGTCCGGCGCCGACTACGGCGGCCAGGGCGTCCACGTCGCCGCGCGCGTCGGTGGCGCCGCGACCGCCGGAGAGATCCTCGTCAGCGTCGAGACGCTCGACGGGGTCGGCTCGTCGTTCCGGGTGTCGGAGCCGCGGTCGGAGGCGCTCAAGGGGATCGAGCAGCCGGTCGACGTGGTCGCCGTCGACTGGCGCTAGCGCACGTCTCCGAGCTGGCGCAGATCGTCAAGGGGCGAAACCCGAAGGGCAGGAAGATGTTCGGGCGTCAGCTCGGCTTCTGGATGCGGGTCGCTGAATCAGGACACCATCCGCTCGCTCGATCAGCAGTACCAGCCCTAGCCAGCGCGGCAACCGGCGGGCGAGCGCCCGATGAGTCGCAGCGCGCCGCGGCAGAGCCCGAGCGCGGCACGGCGCTGATACGTCGCCGTGGCGAGCAGGCGATCGTCCGTGGGATTCGTCATGAACCCCATCTCGACGAGGATCACCGGCACGTTCGACCAGTTGAAGCCGGTGAAGTCGCTCCGCTCGTTGAGCCCGCGGTCGGGGAAGCCGAGCGCGCGTACGAGCTCCCCCTGGACCGTGCGAGCCGCCCGCTTGCTCGCTGCGTAGACGTCGTCCGTCCAACCTCGCCGGAGCGCCGGGTAGAGCGTGTGCGTCCCGCGCGCGCTCCGGTCCGCGAGACCGTCCGCGTGGATCCGCAGGAAGAGCTTCGCGCGGGCGCGGTTCGCGATTCCCGCGCGCGCGATGTTCCCCATGCTCGTCCCGGCGTTCCTGGTCCGCGTCATCACCACGCGCACGCCGGCTCGTCGGAGCATCGTGCGAAGCCGGAGCCCGACACGCAGGTTCAGCTCGGCCTCGGTCAGCCCGGAGACGACTCCGCGCGTGCCTCCGCCGTCCTTGATCTTCAGGGTCGAGGAGCCGGGCCCGATCGGCTCGGTGTCCGAGTTCGCGCGCAGGTCGTGTCCGGGATCGACGACGATCACGGGAGCCGCAGCCGGTGCGGCCTGAGCCGCGGGGAGCCAGACGGCGACGACCAGGAGCAACGGAAACAGCGCGCGCACGCGGTGTCAGAGGACGACGAGCGAGACGGCGACGAACTGCGTCGCGGCCGCGGCGACGACGAGGACGTGGAACACCTCGTGGAAGCCGAACGTCGCCGGGAACGGATCCGGCCACTGGGTCGCGTACGTGAGAGCGCCGAGCGTGTACAGCACGCCGCCGACGACGACGAGAACCGCGGACGCGACGTTCACCTCGGTGAAGAGCTGCGGCGCCGCGAGCACGCCGACCCAGCCGACGAGCAGGTACACGGGCGCGGTCACCCACTTCGGCGCGTCGATCCAGCTCACGTTCAGGACGACGCCGAGCGCGGCCCCGCCCCACACGCAGGCGAGCACGATCGCAGGGAGGACGCCGGTGAACGCGAGGAGCGCGAACGGCGTGTACGTGCCCGCGATGAAGACGAAGATCATCGAGTGGTCGACCCGCCGCGCCCAGGCCCGGGCGCGGGCGGAACGCCAGGGAGCGCGGTGGTAGAGCGCGCTCGCCCCGAACATCGCGGCCAGCGCGGTCGCGTACACGCCGACCGCAAGCCGCGCCCGTGCGCCCTCGGCGAGCGCCACGAGCGTCATGCCGGCGGCGACCGCCCCGAAGAACGCGTACTGGTGGAAGAGCCCGCGAAGGCGGGGGCACTCCGGCGACGTCATCGCGGCATTGTGCCCGTGGCCGTCAGCTCGCGCGACTCACGAGGCGCCGCAGGTCGGCGGCCGGCCCGAGGCGCTTCGCGGGGCGCCGGTCCGACGCCGCCAGCTCGAGCGCGAAGCGGTAGCTTCGCCCGGGGTCGTAGATCGGGCACGGGTCGCGGCGGCACGGCTGCATCGTGAGCCCCCGCACGCGCCTGCCGTGGCGGTCGAAGAAGACGATCCTGAGCGGGACGAGCGTGTTCTTCATCCAGAAGCCGCCGCTCGAGGGCTCGGCGAAGACGAAGAGCATCCCGTCCTTCGGCGCGCGCTGGCGACGCATGAGCCCGACGCTGCGCGTCTCGTCGTCGAGCGCGAGCTCGGGGCGGAAGACGACGCCGTCGAGCCGGAGCGTCGCCCGCGTGACGGCGTCCGATGTGCCGGCGAGCGCGCCGAGGGCGAACACGGCGACGACGAGCGCGGCGAGGCGAAGGGTCACGCCGAGACGATAGGCAAAAGCGAGGGCTCAGCCCGCGGCGACGACCGTGACCGCGACCCGCTGCACCGCGTTGTTCGCGTACCCGCCGACGTTCCAGGGCGGCTCGAGCGGCTGCTCGTTCCCGGCCGCGTCGCGGGCGCGGCAGCAGAGCTCCCACTCTCCCGGCTTCGCGTCCCAGGCGAACGTCCACGCGCGCCAGGCAAAGCGTCCGAGCTCCGGAGGCCCGAGCTCGGCGCTCGGCCCACGTCTCGCCGCCGTCGGACGAGACCTCGACCCCTGTCACTTCGCCCTCGCCGGACCACGCGCGGCCCCGGAGCGCGCACTCGCCCTCCTCGACCACCCGCGCTCGGGTCAGGAAGTCCGGAATCCCCGGCGGCACGACCAGCGAGCGCACCTGGATGCGCGAGAGCGGCACGCCGGCCTCGTCCTCCTCCTGGCGGAGGCGATACGAGTGGCGCATCTGGTACCCGTCGAACGGCTCGGCGAGCAGCGAGATCCGCTTGAGCCACTTGACGCTCGCCATCCCGTACCAGCCCGGGACGACGAGCCGGAGCGGGAAGCCGTGTTGCGGCGGCAGCGGCACGCCGTTGATCTCGTACGCGAGCAGCGCGTCGCCGGTGAGGGCTTCCGCGACCGGGAGGCTGCGTGCGTAGGCCTGCTCCTCCCCGCCCTCGACGCCGCGGTCGAGACCGGTGAAGAGGACCTCCACGGCTCCCTCCTGCGCGCCGGCCTCCTCGAGCAGCGGCGCGAGCGGTGTTCCGCGCCAGCGGGCGGTGCCCACTGCCTCGAGCACCCAGGGCTGGCTGACGACGTGCGGCTCCACGTGCGCGCGGCCGTTGCCCGCGCACTCCATCGTCACCGCGAGCTCGGTCGCAGGCCGCTCGCGGAGGTCGGCGAGGGAGAGCGAGAGCGGGCGCTCGACGAGCCCGTCGACCTCGAGCCGCCAGGTCGCCTCGGTCGACCTCGGGGATGTCGTAGTGGGTGAGGAGGTAGTGGAGCCCGACGGGCGTGACGTCCCAGCGCAACGCCTCGAGCGGGAGCCCGTGGTTGCGCGCCGCGAGCTGCAGCTCCTCGTAGCTGATCCCCTGGCCCACGACCCGACCGTACTACGCGCCGTCGTCCTACGTGCCGAGGACGTTGACGGCGCGAGCCGTGACGAGGACGACGATGACCAGGGAGACGACCGATTCGAAGCCCATGAGCGCCTTCGCGCGGAGCGTCATCGGCATCGCGTCGGTCGGACTGAACGCGGTAGCGGTCGAAAGCGACGTGTAGAGATAGTCCCAGACGCGTGGCCGCCAGTGCTCGGGCGCGAGTTCGGGATCCTGATCCTGCGGGAACTGCAAGTCGAGATGCCGGCGGCTCCGAGCACGCTCGTACGGGCCGCCGCCGTCGAGCTCCCAGAAACACATCCCGAACACGACCACGTTCGTGCCCCAGATCGCCGCCGCGGTGAAGAGCAGCTCGCCGCCACCGAGCTCGTCGCTCCGAGTAGTGACCAGCGCCGCCACGAGGACGATCAGCCCGAAGAGGTTGAAGACGACCATCACGCCGAGCAGCACCAGCCCGGCCGTTCGAGTGCGCGCGAAACCGAGACCGCGCGGCCCGAGCAAGAGGTCGACGGCCAACAGGAGCGCAGGAGCCGCGACGACGAGCCATGCCCACCACTCGAGCCCCAGGAACGCCCAGCCCGCCGCCCGGCTGACGAACGCGAGGCCGACGAAGACGAGCGGCACCATCGCGACGACCGGAGCGGCCTCGGCGCGCGCCTCGTAGTGCTCGGCGGAATCGGTCTGAGGATCGGTCGGCACCGCCTGGCTTCTACCACGCCGATCAGTGCGTCACGACGTCTTGACCCACGCCCGAACACGACAGTAGTACACCGGGCATGTCTCAATTTGACATCTTGGCAGGCAGTAGAAGTACGGGCATGATCATCCACGCAAGTGTTGACCGCACCGACCTCCCCATCGAGGCGCGATGAGAGGGTCAGCGGCCGAAGCCGCTTCGATCCTCTCGTCGTGCCCGCCCGGATCGCAGCCAGCGTGGGCACCTTGCTGGCCGTCGTCGCCCTCGTGCTGGTGCCCGCGGCGCAGGCGCACCACACGGACAACATGTTCCCGACCGTGACCTACCAGCACTACTGCTCTTCCGAGACCTTGTGCCTCAGCGACAACAGCACGCTCTCGTTCTTCCGGCAAGGCTCGCTGTCTCAGACTGCGAAGAACCTGATCTGGAACACGCTCTACGACCTGTACGGGTATCCGACTGTGCTCACCCTGAAGCACGAGAACCCACCCGTCTATACAGGTGGGGCCGAGACCGACCAGGTGTTTCGCATCCTCGCCGCCCTCCCTCCGACGACGGCGGCCAGAACCGTGTGCGACGACCCGATCAACTCGGCCAAATGTGACCAGTTCTTCGTGAACTTCGCCAACGACTATTGGTCGCATCAGCCTCGCGTCGTCTGCCACGAGATCGGGCATGGCCTCGGGTTCACGCACGGCGAGCATGCATACCCGCCGAAGGCGAACAACGACAACACGCTCGAGTGCATGTCGAGTGCAAGCAACAACCCGTACGTCGTCGGTCCGCACATGCGCCCGCAGATCAACTCGACGTACCCACCGGAGTGAAGCCGATGCGCCCAGTCGCCGTCGCTACCGCCATCGTCGCCGCGTTCGCAGGCCTTGCCCTGGCCGTGAGCATGCTCTCCGAGCGCAACGGCGAAGGCGCTGCCGACCACCAGCGCGTGATGACGAGCCAGGCGTACTACGTCTGGGGTGACACGCCGCGCGACTGGGTCAGCTGGGCCGACCGGATCGCAGTCGTCGAAGTGCTGGGACAGGAGCAGGTTCCTTTCGAGCCGCGTGAGTTCGAGGGAGGCTCCGGCTGGGTGGCGCGTCGTATCCACGCGAGGATCGAGGACACGGTCTGGTCCCGCCCGGGCGTCTCCGCTGCCCCGTTGTCGCTGAAGGTCAGGACGACGGACGGGTGGTGGTACAAGGAGGGCGAGCTGATCCCGATCAAGGACGTCGGCACGCACCGAAGCGAGGTCGGCGACCGGCTACTCGTCGCGATGATCGACAGCGAGAAGTGGGGCTGGACGCTGATGTCGGGTGGGGTTCCCGTCGACCTCGATGCACGCCTGCACGCCGACGACGACCAGACCGACATCGGGAAGCGGCTCGACGGCATGAAGCGGCCGCATCTGGCTGAGACATTCCGCACGGCGAAGCCGTTCGCGGACGTCGTCCGCTTCCGGCATCTCGACCTGGAGGAGCGAATGATCGCGGTCGACAAGTACGCGCAGAGTCGCGCCGCGTCACGCGACGGCTGACAGGTCCGGGGACGTCGTAGCGCCGTAGGATCGGCGCATGGAGCAGCGCGAGCTCGGCCGCAGCGGCGTCTTGGTCTCGCGCATCATCCTCGGCTGCGGGAACTTCGGCGGAATCGGCTCCGCACCCGCGTTCTTCGGGCAGGGGATCCCGCGCGACGAGGCGTTCCGGATCATGGACGCGGCCTGGGAGCTCGGGATCACCGCGTTCGACACGGCCGACGCCTACGGAGGCGGCCGGAGCGAGACGTGGATCGGGGAGTGGCTTGCGACGAAGAGCCCGGCCGTCCGCGACGCGATCACGATCGAGACGAAGACGTTCAACCCCGTGTCCGAGGGCGCCGACCACGGTCTCGCGCGCGCCCGCATCCTCCGCCAGATCGACACGAGCCTCGCGCGGCTGGGCGTGGAGCGGGTCGGGCTCTACCTCGCTCACGAGTTCGACCCGGACGTGCCGCAGGAGGAGACGCTGCGCGCGTTCGACGAGCTCGTCCGCGCGGGCAAGGTCGGCGCTGTCGGCGTTTCGAACTTCGGCGCGGAAGAGCTCGCGGAGGCGGTGGAGCTGTCGGAGCTCGAAGGACTGGCGCGGTACGAGCTCGTGCAGAACTCGTTCTCGCTCCTCGACCGCGACGACGAGGAGACCGTCTTCCCGGTCTGCCGCGAGCACGGGCTCGGCTACGAGGCGTTCGGCCCCCTCGCAGGCGGCTGGTTGACCGGGAAGTACCGGCGCGGTGAGGACTATCCCGAAGGGTCGCGGATGACGCAGCGACCGGACTCGTACCTGCGCTACGCGAACGACGCGGTGTTCGACGGCCTCGAGGCGCTCGAGCGGGACGCGTTCGCGCGCGGGGTCTCGATGGCGGGGCTCGCGATAGCCTGGCTCCTCGCCGTCCCGGAAGTCACAGCGGTCGTCGTCGGCCCCACCCGCGCCGAGCACCTGGAGCCCGTCGGTGAGGCGCTGGCGCTCGAGCTCACCCCGGCCGACGCCGAGCATCTGCAAGGCTTGTTCCCATGAGCCCGAGCGCACTCGGCGCACGAGGGCGACCCATGGGTCGCCCCTACGACGACTCCGTAGGGGCGAGGCTTGCCTCGCCCGCCGCCTACCGATGAGCCTTCTCGTCCTTTCCGAGCACGAGGTGCGGGAGCTCCTCGACATGGAGTCGTGCATCGAGGCGATGACCGAGGTGCTGACCACGCTCGCGCGCGGCGAGCTCTACCAGCCGCTCCGCTCGATCGCGCGTCCTCCCGGCGCCGACAACCTGCTCGGCCTGATGCCTTCGTACCGCGGCGGTGACTCGTCCGCATTCGCGCTCAAGGAGATCGTCGTCGTGCCGAGCAACCCTGCACGCGGGCTCGACACGCATCAGGGCGGCGTTCTCCTGCACGACGGCGAGACGGGCGAGCTCGTCGCACTGATGCACGCTGCGCCCGTGACGGAGATTCGCACCGCTGCGGTCTCGGCGGTCGCGACTCGGGCGCTGGCTCGCGCGGACGCGCAGCGAGTCGCGATCCTCGGCGCCGGCGCCCAGGCCCGCGGGCACGTCGAGGCGATGCGAGCGGTCCTCGACGATCCGGAGATCCGGATCTGGGCGCGCCGCGTCGAGGCGGCCGAGAAGCTCGCCGGCGAGGTCGGCGCGACGGTGTCTCCGTCGGTCGATGCCGCGCTCTTCGGCGCGGAGGTCGTCTGCACCACGACCGGGGCGGTGGAGCCGATCGTCGAGAGGCGCTGGCTCACAACCGGCGCGCACGTGAACGCGGTCGGATCCTGCCTTCCGACGCTGCGCGAGCTCGACACCGAGACCGTCGCGGAAGCGTCGTTCTTCACCGACCGGCGCGAGTCGTGCCTCAACGAGGCCGGCGACTTCATCCTCGCGGCGGCCGAGGGCGCCGTCGGCCCCGACCACATCAAGGCCGAGCTCGGCGAGGTGCTGGCGGGCATGCATCCGGGCCGCGAGAGCGAGGAGGAGCTGACCGTCTTCGAGTCGCTCGGGATCGCGGTGGAGGACCTCGCGAGCGCGGAGCTCGTCGTCCGGCGCGCGCGCGAACGAGGCGTCGGCACGGAGGTCGATTTCTGATCCCGCTCGACGACATCGAGCGCGCGCGGGTCCGGCTCGCACACACCGTCACGCGCACGCCGCTCGTGCGGCTCCATGTCGACGATGCGCCGGCGGAGATCTGGCTCAAGCTCGAGAGCCTTCAGCCGATCGGCTCGTTCAAGCTCCGCGGCGCGGCGAACGCGATCCTCGCCGCCCCGCGCGCGGAGCTCGCGGCCGGTGTCGTGACGACGAGCACCGGGAACATGGCGCAGGGCGTCGCGTGGATGGCGCGCGCGCTCCGCGTGCCCGCGACGATCGTGGTGCCCGACAACGCGTCGGCCTCCAAGCTCGCCGCCGTCGAGCGCATGGGCGGCCGCATCGTGCGCGTTCCGTGGGAGCGGTGGTGGGCGGCCGTGGAGACGGGAAGCCCGCGCGAGGCCGCCGAGGACATCGAGGGCTACTTCGTGCACCCCGTCCGCGACGCACCGGTGATGGCCGGGAACGGGACGATCGGGCTCGAGCTGGTCGAGCAGCTCGAGGAGATCGACGCAGTGCTCATCCCGTGGGGCGGCGGCGGGCTGACGACCGGCGTCGCGAGCGCGCTACACGCGCTCTCGCCGGAGACCAAGGTCTACGTCTGCGAGCCGGAGACGGGCGCGCCGGTCGCGGCGGCGCTCGCGAACGGCGGCGAGCCCGTGCCGGTGGACTTCACGCCGTCGTTCGTCGACGGGGCCGGCTCGGGCAGCCTGCTTCCCGAGGTGTGGGAGCACGCGCGGCCGCTCGTCGCAGGCTCGTTCCCCATCTCGCTCGAGGAGACGGCGAGCACGGTCCGGCTCCTGCTCGAGCGCGCGCGCGTCGTCGCCGAAGGCGCGGCCGCGCTGCCCGTCGCCGCGGCGCTCGCCGGGCGAGCCGGCTCGGGCCGGATCGTCTGCATCGTCTCCGGCGGGAACATCGACACCGCCCGGCTGACCGAGATCCTGGCCGGAAGAGTCCCGGACTAGCACCGAGACCCGATCGTTAGGTTTGCCTGCATGCGGACCGCCTCTGTCACCGCGCTCCGACGGCTCGCGATCCACGCGCAGGGATACGCGTCTCGAGCGCGCACAGGCACCCGGCGAGAGGTCGAGGAGACGATCCGCCGGCTCTCGTGCGTCCAGATCGACTCGATCACCGCGGTCGAGCGGAGCCACCGCATCGTCCTCGGCTCGCGCATCGGCGCCTACCCGCGCCAGACCGTCTCCCAGCTCCTGGCCGAAGGCCGCATCTTCGAGTTCTGGGCGCACCAGGCGTGCCTCATTCCGGTCGAGGACTGGCCGCTGTACCGGGCCCGGATGACGAAGGAGCACCCGTGGCGCGGCGACGCGCTCGCCCGGCATGCCGAGCTGGCCGAGGAGGTGCGCACGGCTATCCGCGAGCGCGGCCCCGTGACGTCACGCGAGTTCGAGGGCAAGGGCGCGGGCGGGATGTGGGGCTGGAAACCGGCGAAGATCGTCCTCGAGGCGCTCTGGCACAGCGGCGAGATCGTGATCGCCGGCCGCGTGAACGGGTTCCAGCGGCGCTACGACCTCGCGGAGCGCGTGCTGCCGCGGACGGTGCTCGAGGCGCCCGTGCCCGACGACGCCACACGCCTGCGGGAGCTGACCCGGCGCGCCGTCCTCGCCCGCGGCGCCCTGACCGACGGGGGCGTCACGAATCACTGGGACCTGAGCGGCGGCGTGGCGCGGATCAAGCCCGTCACGGACGAGCTCGTCGCCGCGGGCGTCCTCGAGCGCGTCGCGGTCGTGGACGGCGGAGCTCCGGTGCTCGTGCCGGCCGGCGCCGACCTCGATCCTCCGCGTCCCTCGGCGGCCGTGCTCCTGTCCCCGTTCGACAACCTCGTCTGGGACCGCCAGTTCCTGCGCCGCGTTTTCGGCTTCGACCACGTCATGGAGATCTTCAAGCGCCAGCCCGAGCGGGTGTACGGGTACTACGTGCTCCCCTTCCTCTGGCGCGACCGGTTAGTCGGCCGCGTCGACCTCAAGACCGAGCGCAAGGCGGACACGTTGGTCGTGAAGGCCGTGCACTTCGAGCCGGGGGTGCGGCGCTCCGGCGCGCTCGACGACGCCCTCGACCGCGCGCTGGATCGTCTCCGAAAGGTCATCGGACTCGAGTGCGTCCAGCGATGAGGCTCGTGTCGGAGGAGGAGGCGCGCCGGATCGCGGTCCGCGCACAACTCCTGGACGGCTCGGCCACGGGCGTCCTCGACACCGTGCGCCACCTCGGCTTCCTTCAGCTCGACCCGATCTCGACCGTCGCGCCGCCCCAGTACCTCGTCCTGTGGAGCCGGCTCGGGACGTACGACCGCGCCGAGCTCGACCGGCTGCTCTGGGAGGACCGGAAGCTCTTCGAGTGGAACGCCTTCATCTGGCCGATCGAGGACCTCCCGCTCGTCCGCGCGAGGATGCGGCAGCGCGCGCGAAGCACGCAGTACAAGCACGAGCAGTGGAGCCGGGAGTTCCTGAAGACGCACGCGGGGTTCAAGCGCCACCTGCTGCGCGAGCTCGAGCGGAACGGCCCGATGCTCTCGCGCGACCTGCAGCACGAGGCGGCGCCGCGTTCGCTCCGGGACCATCGTTGGTGGGGGAGCCGCCAGGTCGCGCTGATGCTCATGATCCTCCACGTGCACGGGGTCGTCGCCGTCGCGGGCAGGCGCGGCAACCAGCGGCTGTGGGACCTCGCCGAGCGCTGGTACCCGGAGACCGAGACGGTGCCGGCGCGCGAGGCCGACCGCCTGCGCGCGGAGCAGCGCTTCCGCTCGCTCGGCGTCCGGATGACGCGCAAGGGCTGGGAGGCGCATCCGGATGCGCTCGACGGCCCCGTCCCCGACCGGCTGACCTTTCTCTCCCCCTTCGACCGCCTGATCCACGACCGCAACCGCGCCGAGGCGCTCTTCGACTTCCACTACCGCCTGGAGATGTACGTGCCGAAGGCGAAGCGGGAGTACGGCTACTACGTCCTCCCCGTCCTCGCCGGCGACAGGATCGTCGGCCGCGTCGAGCCGCGCTTCGACCGCAAGACGAAGACGCTGGAGGTGCTCGGCGCCTGGGGCGACACGTCGCGGGTCGAGGAGGGCCTCGAGAGCCTCGCTGCGTGGCTCGGCGCCGAGCGGATCGTGCGCGGGAAGCCATGACCCCCGCAAGTAGCATCCGCTCCGTGGAGTTCGAGACGCTCGCGATCCACGCGGGGCAGGAGCCGGATCCCGCCACCGGCGCGATCACGACCCCGATCTACCAGACCTCGACCTACGTGCAGGACGAGGTCGGCGTGCACAAGGGCTACGACTACGCGCGCGTCGCGAACCCGACACGGACGGCGCTCCAGGAGTGCCTCGCCGCGCTCGAACGTGCGACGCACGGCCACGCGTTCTCGTCCGGGCTCGGCGCGGCGACGACGCTGATGCACCTCGTCTCGCCTGGCGACCGGATCGTCTCCGTGAACGACGTCTACGGCGGCATCTACCGCATGTTCACGCAGGTGTACGAGCCGAAGGGATACGAGTTCACGTTCCTCTCCCCGGACGAGATCTCGACCGGTCTCGCCGACCATCGTCGACGAGAGAACGAAGCTCGTGTGGCTCGAGTCGCCGACGAACCCGCTCCTGAACATCGTCGACATCCAGGCCGCGTCGGACGCGGCGCACGCCGTCGGCGCGCTGGTGGTCGTCGACAACACGTTCGCGACCCCGTACCTGCAGCAACCGCTGTCGCTCGGCGCGGACGTCGTCCTCCACTCGACCACGAAGTACCTCGGTGGCCACTCGGACGTCGTCGGCGGCTTCCTCGCGACGAACGACGACGAGGTGTCCGAGCGGCTCGCGTTCCTCCAGAAGTCGCTCGGCGCGGTCCCGGGCCCGTTCGACTGCTGGCTCGTCCTGCGCGGGCTGAAGACGCTCGCCGTGCGGATGGACCGCCACTGCCGGAACGCCGCCGCGATCGCCGCGCACTTCGACCGCCACCCGCGTGTCGAGAGGGTTCTCTACCCCGGCTTCCCGAGGCATCCCGGCCACGACCTCGCGGTGCGGCAGATGCGCAACTTCGGCGGCATGGTCTCGCTGCTGCTCGGGAGCGAGGAGGAGGCGGTCGCGGCCGTCGCGCGCACCCGCATCTGGAAGCTCGCCGAGAGCCTCGGCGGCGTCGAGAGCCTCATCGAGCAGCCGACGCGGATGACTCACGCCTCGACCGCCGAGGCGCCGTTCGCGGTGCCGGGCAACCTCGTCCGGCTCTCCGTCGGCATCGAGTCCGCGGAAGACCTCATCGAAGACCTCGACCAGGCTCTCGCATGACGACTGTCGCGAGCACCGAGCCGATCGATCTCCACCACCTCGACGAGCGCATCGTCGGCGTCTATCTCCTCGAGACCCTCGACGGGCCCGCGCTCTTCGACTGCGGCCCGACGACCTGCCTTCCCGTATCTCAAGGCCGGCCTCGCCGCGCGCGGGCTCGACCTCACCGACCTGCGCCACCTCCTCCTTTCGCACATCCACCTCGACCACGCCGGCGCGGCGGGAGTGCTCGTCCGCCAGAACCCGTGGCTCCAGGTGCACGTGTCGGAGATCGGTGCGCCGCACCTCGCCGATCCCACGAAGCTCGAGGCGAGCGCGCGGCGGCTGTACGGGACGGCGTTCGACTCGCTCTTCGGCGAGCTCGCGCCCGTCCCCGAGGCGAACATCCACGCGGTCGGAGACCGGATCCTCGGGCTCGAGTGCTTCCCGACTCCCGGCCACGCATGGCATCACGTCTCGTATCTCGACGTCGACGGCACGCTGTACGCGGGCGACGCGGCCGGCGTGCGCATCGCGCCGGGCAGGTTCGTCCTGCCCCCGTGCCCGCCGCCCGAGCTCGACCTGGAGGCGTGGGAGCGGTCGCTCGAGGAGATCGAGCTTCGCGCGCCGGGCCGGCTCGCGCTCGTCCACTTCGGGACGTACGACGACGTGACCGAGCACCTGGCGGCGCTTCGCGAGACCCTGCACAGGTGGGGGAGCCGGGTCGAGGACGGGATGGACGAGGAGACGTTCATGGCCGCGGCGCGCTACGACGTCTCCCAGGTCGACCCCGAGCTCGTCGATGCCTACGACGACGCGGCGCCGTTCTGGCACCACTTCCGCGGGCTCGACCGCTACTGGCGCAAGCGGCGCGAGGCGTCCTCAGTCTCGTAGCGCGTGCGCCTCGAGGTCGTCGAGCGAGACGAACTCGAGCGCCGAGGCATGCGTCGCCTCGAGCACGACCGGCGGCGCCATGCCCGCGTCGAGCGCCTCCTGCCAGCGCGCCGCGACGACGCACCAGCGGTCGCCCGGCTGCAGGCCGGGGAAGAGCCACTGCGGCTGCGGCGTCGAGAGATCGTTTCCGACCGAGCGTGAGAACTCGAGGAACTCCTCGGTCATCACCGCGCACACCGCGTGGAAGCCCGGGTCGCGTCCTTCCGTGCGGCAGTAGCCGTCGCGGAAGAAGCCTGTGACCGGGTCGAACGAGCAGGGCTCGAGGTCGCCGCCGAGGACGTTCATGCCTGCACCCTAAGCCCAGCCGGTCACGAGCCAGCGTCCGCGCCGGAAGCGCCCCAGCATCGCGGTCAGGCGCACGATGATCAGGACGACGAGCGCGGCCCACACGCCGCGGATCCCCCAGTCGCCGGCGAGCGTCGCGACGAGCACCACCGCGCAGGCGCAGAACGCAAGCGCCATCGAGATCGCGAGGAACGGCCCGTCGCCCGCACCGATGAGGATGCCGTCGAGCGCGAACACGGCTCCGTTCAGCGGCTGCATGAGCGCGAACAGCGGCCACAGGATCGCGGTCTGCTCGAGCACCGACGCGTCGCCCGTGAAGATCCGCGGCAGCACGTCCGCGAGCGCGAGCATGACGAGCGTGAACGCGCCGCCGGCGGCCACGGACAGCCAGATCATCCGTGAGCTCGCCGCGTACGCCCGCTCCGACTGCCCCGCGCCGAGCTCGCGCCCGACGATGATCTGGCCCGCAATCGCGATCGAGTCGAGGACGAGCGCGAGGAGGATGAAGAGCTGAAAAGCGATCTGGTGCGCGCCGATCGCCGCCTCGCTCGTTCTCGTCGCGACGGCGCCGGCCAGGACGAACGATCCCATGAGCGCGGTCGTACGGATGAAGATCCACTTCCCGAGCGAGAGCACGCGCCGCGCGAGCCGCGGCCGCAGCCTCGCCTCGCCGGCCTCGAGCCCGCGCAGGATCGCGACGACGAACATCGCGCCCATCCCGAGCTGCGCGATCGCAGTACCCCACGCCGAGCCCTCGATCCCCCACCCGAACCCGTACACGAACAGCACCTCGAGGATCACGTTCGCGACGTTCCCCGCGATGACGATGACGAGCGGCGTGCGCATGTCGGCGACCCCGCGGAGGTACCCCTGGCCGCCAAGCGCGAGGAAGGCCGCCGGAAAGCCGATGGCCGCGATCCGGAGGTACGTGACCGCGTAGTCCGCGGCCTCGCCCTCGCCGCCGATGAGCGCCACGAGCGGCTCGGCGAAGATCGCGATCGCCGCCGAGACCGCGATCCCGAACCCCAGCGACAGCCAGATCGCCTGCGCGCCGAGCCGCCGCGCGGTCTCAGACGCACCCGCTCCGCCCGCCCGCGCGACCTGTGCCGTCGTCCCGTACTGGAGGAAGTTGAAGATCGCGAACGCGCCGCCGAGGATGACCGCCGCGATCCCGAGCGCGGCGAGCTGCGAGCGGCCGAGATGGCCGACGATCGCAGTGTCGACGAGGAGGTAGAGGGGCTCCGCCGCGAGCGCGCCGAGCGCGGGGATCGCCAGCCGCAGGATCTCGCGGTCGTACGGCGATCGTAGGCTCACGCGGACCCGGCCACGACTTGCCCCGAGGACCTGACTCGTCCGACCAGCCGAATCCACGCGAACGCACTGTCGAAGCGGAAAAGAGCCCAAGTTACAACTTGTAACTTGGGGGGCTCTTTCGACCTGTCCGGGCCTCGGGCGTTCACGACCGTGGGACGTTCACGACCGTCGGGCGTTCACGACCGTCGTGGACGCCGCCTCGTGATCCGTCACGCTCCGCTCGTCGCGGCGATCGTCGCCTCGTACGCGGAGACGTAGTCGGCGACCATGTGCTCGGTCGAGAAGCGCTCCTCCACCTCGAGGCGAAGGACCTCCGGGTCGAGGCTGTCCGCGAGCGCGAGGACCTCCGGATCCTCCATTTCGCGGTAGTTCTCCACGAGCACTCCGGTGCGCCCGTGCTCGATGATCTCCGGGAACGCCCCGCGGCGCGTCGCGATCACCGGCGTCCCGCACGCCATCGCCTCGATGACCACGAGGCCGAAGGGCTCCTCCCAGTCGATCGGGTTTATGAGCGCCCGCGCGCCCATCAAGAGCTCGACCTTGTCGGCGTGCCCGACCTCGCCCACGTACTCGATGGACCCGCCGAGGTGCGGCCGGATGAACTCGTCGAAATAGCGGATCTCGAGCGGCTCGCGGCACTTCGCGGCGATCTTGAGCGGGAGGCCCGTCTCGAGCGCCACGGCCAGCGCACGATGCGCACCCTTGTCGGGGCTCATGCGCCCGATGAAGACGAGGTACTCGCCACCCGCTCGCCGGTACGGATACACGGAGAGATCGAGCGCGTTCGGACAGTTCGCGATCCACGGCAGGTCCGGCTTCGGCTTCCGTTGGTTCATCGAGATCGAGATGAGCTTCGCGTTCGTCGCGAGCGCGCACACGTCCTCGTACATCCGCCCGGGCAGGCCGGTCAGAGGCCCATGCACGGTGTGGCAGAACGGCACGGTGAGGAGGCCGCCCAGCACGAGCCCGAGCATGCCGGTGTGGTCGTGGACGACGTCGAACTCGCCCGCGCGGCGGATCGCGTGGACGGTGTGCTGCAGCTCCCAGTACGTGTGCCCGATCCACTCGCTCGGCGCGGTCTGGAACACGGACTCGAGGCGGGCGTTGGTCCGCGAGTCGCCGGAGGCGAAGAGCGTCACGTCGTGGCCGGCGTCGACGAGCCCGTCCGCGAGCAGCGCGACGATGCGCTCGGTTCCCCCGTACGCCTCCGGCGGGACCGGGAACCACACCGGTGCGAGCATTCCGATTTGCATAGCGAGCTACACCCCCTCGGAGATCGTTACCCGTCCGCGCTCGACTGCAATCGACCACGTCCGGCCGTACGCGCGCACGCCCTCGACCCTGAGCCCGTCGAGCCAGCTCGGCAGCTCGTCCGTCACGGTCGTGACGAGCCGCTGTCGGGCGCGATCCGGCTCGATCCCGAGCAGGACACGGACGAGCAGGATCGGAGTCCCGGCCGCCCACGCCTGCGGACGCGCAGCGGTCGGATAGGCGATCGGAAACGGGGTCTCCTCCCGCGCGTACCCCGCGAAGACCTCGGGCAGAGACCAGTCGAAGTGGCCGGCGGCGTCGATCAGCGCGCGAGCGACCCGGCGCGCCGGCTCGACGTAGCCGTGCCGCGCCAGCCCCCAGGCGGCGAGCGCAGTGTCGTGCGGCCAGACCGTCCCGTTGTGGTAGCTGAGCGGGTTGTAGGCGGCGTCGTCGCTCGCCATCGTGCGGATCCCCCAGCCGGACCACAGCCCCTCCGACAGGAGCTGGTCGACCACCGTCGCGACGCGCTCGGAGCCGACGATCCCGCTCCAGAGCAGATGCCCCATGTTCGAGCAGCGCGAATCCACCCTCTGCTTCTCGCCGTCGAGCGCGAGCGCGTAGAAGCCGCCACGCTCCTCGACCCAGAACGCCTTCTCGAAGCGCTCGCGGAGCTCGCCGGCCTCCTGCTCGAGCCGTTCGGCGAGGGCGCGGTCACGCCAGACCTCGCGCGCGATCTCGGCGATGCCCCGCTTCGCGTCGTACACGTAGCCCTGCACCTCCACGGGCGCGATCGGGGGCACGGCCATGCGGCCGTCGTGGAAGCGCTGCGAGTCGCCGGAGTCCTTCCACGACTGGTTCACGAGCCCGCGGTCGGCGTGCAACCGGTACTCCACGAAGCCGTCCCCGTCGGAGTCGCCGAAGCGGTCAATCCACTCGAGCGCTTTCTGGGCCGGCTCCCGCAGCCGGGTCACGAGCGTCTCGTCGTCCGTCCAGCGCCAGGTCTCCGCGAGCAGGACGAGGAAGAGCGGCGTCGCGTCGATCGAGCCGTAGTAGCGCGCGAACCACGTCTCGGCGGCGCGCCCCTCGCGGACCTCGTGCACGATCTTGCCGGGCTCGGCGTCGATCGCAGCGTCCTCCACATCCGCCTGAAGCTCCGCGAGTGCGTCGAGCGCACCGGTCGCCACCTCCGGGCCGAGCAGCAGCGTCTGCAGCGACGTGATCTCCGTGTCACGCCCGAAGACGGTCATGAACCACGGCATCCCCGCCGCGAAGAGCGGACGCCGGAGCTCGCCAGTCCGCATGCGCAGAGCCCCGAGGTCGCCGACGGAGCGGTCGAACGCACGCCGGAGGCTCTCCCAGCCGCCGCGAAGCTTCGGAACGCGGAGCGTCCAGGCTGCGACCACGTCGCCGAGCGTCTCGAGCTCCTCGTCGAGGCCCTCGATCGTGGCGAGAGCCGCGTCGTCCAGCGCCGGCGTGACCTCGAGGTTCAGGTCCCAGCGCTCACTCGGCTCGAGCGCGAGTCGGAAGGCGAGCGCGCCGTCGGCGAACGTTCCCGGCTGCGAGGCCGCCACGCGCGTCTTGAGCTTCCCGCCCGGATCCTCGATCACGATCAGCAAGCTCCCCTCGACGTGCTTCGCGGGCGCCGGAGCAGGCAGCTCGCCCGCCGTCTCGGGATCCCCGAGCTCGAAGTCGTACTGCTTGACCGAGATGATGTCCGCGAAGTCGGCCGCAAGCTCGAGCGAGACCACGAACTCGAGCTTCTCCATCGTCTCGTTCCGCACGGCGATCCGCTCCTGCATGCCGGTCCCGACGAACCGCCGGCGCGCGATCGAGAGCGCGTCGTGAGGGATGCCGTTCACGCGCGGGTTGCGGAGATAGAACGCCGCGGCGAAGTGCTGAAGGCGGCCGGAGGAGAGGAGCAGCGGCTGCTCGCCGTCGACGCGGAGCACGAGGCGCGAGAGAAATCGCGTGTCGTGCGCGAAGAGCCCGCTCGTCTCCGTGACGATGTCGCCGCGGTCGTCGCTGATGCAGAACGTCGATCCCTCGAGGATCGTAAGCATCGTTCTGGCTAGGCCTCGCGCCGGAGGATGCGCCCGCCGCTCGACTGGGCGAGGGCCTTGACGACGATCTCGTCCACGTTCACGTGCGGAGGCCGCGTGACCGCGAAGAGGACGCAGTCCGCGACGTCCTCCGGGGTCAGCGGTTCGACGCCCTCGTACACCGCCTTCGCCTTCTCCGCGTCGCCGCGGTAGCGGACGAGCGAGAACTCCGTCTCCGTGAGCCCCGCGTCGACGGTCGTGATCCGGATCGGGCGGCCGAGCAGGTCCTCCCGTAGCCCGTACACGAACCCTCTGAGGCCGAACTTCGCCGCGACGTACGACGCGGCGTTCTCGTAGGCCTGGCGCCCGGCCACCGAGCCCGTGAAGAGGATGTGTCCGCCGTCCCGGATGTGCGGGAGGCAGAGCCGCGTGATGCGCAGCGCGCCGTCGACGTTCGTGTGCAGCACCGTCGCCTCGTCCTCCTCCGTCGACTCGCCGAACGGGTACCTGCCGAGCGCGAGCCCGGCGTTGTTGTAGAGGATGTCGACGCCTCCGAGCTCCGAGACGGCGCGGCCGACGAAGGCGGCGCTCGACTCCTCGTCCCTGACGTCGAGCGGGAGCGCGAGGTCGGCCTCGATCCGCTCCACGCGCCGCGCTCCGCCGACGACCTTCACCCCGGCGTCGCGAAGCTTCCGCACGGTCGCGGCGCCGATGCCGCTCGAGGCGCCTGTGACGATCGCGGTCTTCCCGGCGAGATCCACGCGCGGAGCCTAGACAACGGCCTCCGCAGGGGCGGCATGCGTCGCTCTCCCGTGCCGGTGGCATCCGTGGGCCGGGCATGCCCGGCCCCTACTCGTGACGACGGGCATCGACGTCCGTAGGGGCGAGATATCTAATCCGTACGACAACGGGAAAACCGGGTCGTACGTCAGGAGAGCTCGACCGTGTCGCCGTACACCGAGGTGACGACCGAGGGCGAGGCAAGCCTCGCCCCTACGAGATCAGGAAAGCTCGACGGAGTCGATCGTGACGGGCTCGAGGGGCTGATCGCGGGCATCCCGCGCGACCATCGAGATCCGGTCGACGACGTCCTGGCCGGAGGTCACCCGGCCGAAGACCGTGTGCTTGCCGTCGAGCCAGGGGGCGGCTTCGGCGGTGACGATGAAGAACTGCGACCCGTTCGTGTTCGGGCCGGCGTTCGCCATCGCGAGCGCTCCGCGGTCGACCTTGTGCTCGTTGAACTCGTCCTCGAACTCGTAGCCCGGGCCGCCCGAGCCGGTTCCGAGCGGGCACCCGGCCTGGATCATGAAGTCCGGGATGACGCGATGGAACGTCAGCCCGTCGTAGAAGCCGTCGGCCGCGAGCTTCGTGAAGTTCTCGACGGTCTTCGGGGCCTCGCCGGGGTACAGCTCGAGCTCGATCGCACCCTGGTTAGTGTTCAAGACGGCCTGCGACACGGCCGCGAGGGTATCACTCTGCAAACAACCGACCGAAAAGCGCGTCCGAACACTTCAAGGGTGGCGTCCGAGGCAGAGAAACTGACCGGCTTCCAGCAGAGCGAGCTGTCGAGCGAGCTCGCCGTCCAATGGCGCCGCCTCACCCGGGCCGCGACGATCGTCGCTCTCATCACCGCGCCCGCGGTCGTCGTGTGGCTGAACCAGACGCAGGGCTGGTCGTGGCTCTGGTCGATCCTCGCCGCGCTCTTCCTCGTCGTCTGCTTCCGCGGTGTCGCCGACGTCATCTTCCACAGGCTCATCCCGCGGCCGAGCCTGTTCGGGCTCGAGAGCCCGCAGCTGCGGGAGGAGGACGTCGTCGCCAGGCGCCGTGTGTGGTTCTGGCGCTTCTGGATCAAGTTCGCGATCTGGGTCACCGTCCTCGGCTTCCTCACCTACCTCATCTTCTTCGTCCTGCTCGATCCGGCCTATCTCCTGCAGATCCTGCCGCTGCTCGTCATCTTCCCGCCCCTTCTGATCATGAACTTCCTGATCCTGTTCGGCCCGCTCCTGATGATGAACCTCTCGCAGATCCAGTCCTTCGAGCCGGGCGACGCGGAGTGGGGCGTCAAGCTCGCAGACGTCAGGGGCCAGGTGGAGGCGAAGGAGGAGGTCCGCCGCGTCGTGTCGATCTGGCAGTCGGGGGACGCCTTCGAGCGCGCCGGGGGAAAGCGGGAGCGGGGACTGCTCTTCCTCGGCGCGCCCGGAACGGGGAAGACGATGCTCGCGAAGGCGCTGGCCACCGGCTTCAACTCGCCGTTCGTCTCCATCCCGGGCTCGGGCTTCGCCGCGACCTTCATCGGGATCGACGCGATCGTCGTGCGCCTCCTCGCCCGCCGCGCGAAGAAGCTCGCGCGCAAGTGGGGCGGTCAGTGCATCGTCTTCATCGACGAGATCGACGCCGTCGGCATGCGCCGAAACGTGCTCAATCCCGGCTTCGGCGGCGGCGGCGAGATGCAGCCTCCGCACGCGAACGACGTGCACGACCTCCTCTTCTTCGGGCCGTTCGGCGCGCTCAACCCGTCGGGTGACCTGATACTCGAGAACCGCCAGTGGCGTGAGCGGCTGTTCGCCGAGCGCGCTCCCGACCGGCAGGGCGCGTCGACGCTCGTGGCGCGCGCGAACGGCGCCCTCAACTTCGTCTTCCCCGGCGGAATGGGCGGCGGCGGCTCGCTGGCGCTGAACCAGCTCCTCGTCGTCATGGACGGCATCGACAACCCGCCGTTCTTCAGGAAGTTCTTCACGAACAAGATGAACACGCTTCTCGACGGGATCTACCTCGTCCCGCGCCGGATGCGCGGCCGGTCGGCCCGCATCCCGGCGGCCCGCCCCCGGAAGGAGCAGATCTACTTCATCGGCGCCACGAACGTCCCCGTCGACCGGCTCGACCCCGCGCTCACGCGCCCAGGCCGGATGGGGCGCCACGTCTGGTTCCGGACGCCGACGAAGCAGGACCGGCTCGACGTCCTCGACCTCTACCTCGACAAGGTCGCCCACGCGCAGGAGCTCGACCAGCCGACCCGGCGCGAGGAGATCGCGCGCGTCACGAACGGCTATTCGCCGGCGATGATCGAGCAGGTCACGTCGATGGCGCTGACGATCGCGCACCACTCCGGGCGGGACTCGATCCAATGGGACGACCTCGTCGAGGCCATGACCACGCTCGAGGCCGGCACCGCAGTCGGCGTCGAGTACGTTCCGGCGGAGAGCCGCGCCGTCGCCATTCACGAGGCCGGCCATGCCGCAGCCGGTCATGCCTACCTGAAGGGCGCCGAATCGACGCGGCTCTCCATCCGGATGCGCGGCGGCGCGCTCGGCCACCACCAGGCGCTCGAGAAGGAGGAGCGCTTCAGTCGCTTCCGCAGCGAGGAGTTCGCGCGGCTCGTATGGGCGCTCGGCGCGATGGCGGCGGAGCGGGTCTTCTACGGCGAGAATTCGAACGGCGTCGGCGGCGACGTCCAGAGCGTGACGCTGCAGGCCGCGTTCATGGTCGGCGCCTCGGCGATGGGGCCGCAGCCATTCGAGGTGACGCCGAACGAGGGCGAGACCGAGGAGGAGGCGCGCGAACGCATCCTCAAGCGCTTCGAGAAGATCGGGCTCCAGATCGTGAACCGGACGTCGGGCGGCGGGCCGTTCGGCGAGAACCCGGTCTCGTCCGTCCTCTCCGACAGCGACAAGCGCGCGCTCGTGGGGCAGATCCTGGGCCAGGCGTACGTCGCCGCCCACAACCTCATCCTCGCGAACCGCGAGTCGGTCGACCAGATCGCGGACGTCCTCGCCGCGCGCCGCGAGCTCTTCGGGGACGAGCTTCTCTCCCTGCTCGACGGCGCAAAGCTCACAATTCCCGAAGTGGATCTCTCGGAGGAGAGCTCGTGGCCGACGATGTGAAGAGCACCGCCAGGGCCGAGGCGCAGGCGGCTCCGAAGGGGACGACGCTGCCCGCACGCCCCGAGTCGCGCGCAGACCGCGCACGCCGGCTCGTCTACCGGGGCCGGTTCGCGGCGTTCTACTTCGTGCTCGCGGTCGTCGCCGGCGCCGGAGTGGGCGCGCTGATCGTCCTCGTCGGGCGCGGCAGCCCTGCTCCCGCACCCGCGTGGTCGGAGTGGAAGCCGACCGGAAGCACCGAGCGGCGCGCTGCCCAGATCGGTGAGCACGTGAGCGGCCTGTATCGGCTTCCGAGCGGAAACGCGCTCGCCGCGGTGACGTACGCGGGGCCGCCGACGGCCACCGGCCCGGACGGCGCGACCTTCCAGGTGCAGGCGATCGCGGTCAGGGCCGACGCGAGTGGCGGGCGGGCGGAGCCCGACGAGGTGGACACGTTCCCCGCCGGGAACACCGTCATGTACACGCTCTGCGGCCTCGGAAAAGCGTGCTCGATCCCCGAGGGGAAGCCGTCCGCTGAACGCGCTCAGCTCCTTCGCCGGGAGGCGCTCGAGCTCTCGCTCTACTCGTTCAACTACCTCGGCGGCGTCGACTCCGTGCTCGCGCTCCTGCCCCCGAGGGCGGACGGAAATCTGGCGACGGCCGTCTTCCTCGAGCGCGGCGACCTCGGGCCCGAGCTCGGGCGGCCCCTCGATCAGACGCTCACCGCGCCTCTGACTCCCGGCGTCGGCGAGATGCCGCCGGACGAGCAGCGCGTCGTCGACCGGGTCACCCGCTCGCGCATCTACCAGTACAGCTACCTGCAGGCGCAGGACGGGAGCCCGGTCATGGTGCTCGCCCCGGCCGGCAGCGGCAGCTGAGTCGAGAGGACGACTTCCGCGCGCGCGTCGCACGAGCGAAGGCGCGACTCGACACGCTCGACTACTACCCGACCCCGTCCGCACCGACCGGGTGCGCGTCGTCGTCGCGCCGTGGTTCTTCCGGCTCCCGCTCCTGCGCCGCTATACCGGCTACGCGCTGTGGCGGACGATCCTGCTGAAGCGAGCGGACGTCTCGGACGACCTCCTGACGCATGAGCTCTGCCACATCTGGCAGGGGCAGCAGCGCTTCTGGCACATGAGCTTCAAGCACCTGACGACGCGCTACCGCTCGAACCCGTACGAGATCGAGGCGCGCCGGGCCGTCGTGGAGACGCGTCAGCGTGCCGGGGAAGGCATCGCTCGCTAGGCGGCGGCGAGGCGCTCTGCCACCGTCACGCGAAGCTTGTCCGCGACGGCCGGGACCTCGCGGTCGAGGCGGGCGAGCTCGCTGTTGAAGAGCATCACGAGCTTCATCGGCGTCTGCGCGACGACGGTTGCCGTCCGAACGCCGCCGAAGAAGACCGCGACCTCGCCGAAGACGTCGCCCGGCCCGAGCGTCCGGATCAGCTCACCGTTCTTGAAGACGTCCGCCGTACCCTCGATGACGGCGAACATCGCGTAGCCGAACTCGCCCTCCTCGGTGAGGGTCGCCCCCTCGGCCACGTCCAGTTCCCGGCAGGCCCCGGCGACGCACTTCCGCTGCCCCTCGTCGAGCTCCGCGAACACCGCAATTGCGCCGATCCCCGCCGCGTCCACGCCCTCGAAGCTATCACCCGTCCCGTGAGGGTTGGGTCTCGGAGTGGTGAAGTCCTCGACGCCGGCCTCCCCTTCGTTCGCGCCTCGATAGGGGTACGTCGGCACCCGGCCGGGGGTCGCGAGAGAGACCGACGAGCAGCACGATGACTCACGCACGCAAGGGCTGCTGGCCTGGTGCCGGGGTCACCTGCTTGGGGGGTGTGTTTCCACCACAGAAGGAAGGAGCCACGACATGAACGGTCGGATGGTGGCACTCGCCGCGGCACTCGGGGTCTTCGCCCTTGTGGCCGCGCCTCTCGCGGGGGCCAAAAAGCCCTCGCCCGGCTCAGAGCCAGGAAACTCGGGCGCTGCGCACAAGTGCCAAAAGGGCGGCTACCGCTCACTCGTCGGCGCGAACGGAACGACCTTCAGGAACGTCGGCGCGTGCGTCAGGTTCGCGGCACACGGCGGTCGGTTTGCCACGGGTCTCGTCATCCCGGCGGGGAAGACGGCGACCCTGTCCAACGCCCAGTTCGGTGACGCCCTGCTCGCGACGGCGCCCCTCGCGCCGAACACTGCGACGAACTGCCCGGGCGATCCGCTGGCGTACGGCTACCAGGTGAATCTGGGCGCGAACGTCCCGGTCGCGACCGGCGGCATGGGTTGCCAGGTCGTTGCGGGGGCGGTGGTCGGGCCGTTCCCGACCGCAGTGCTCCTGCGGATCTGGCTGACTGACCTCCAAACTCCCGTCTTCACGTTCTTCTCGGACGGAAATCACGCAACCGTTGTGGGTTCGAACCCACGCCTCGTCTCGATTCGAGACAGCTTCTTCGGCACCATCACGACGGGCGCGCTCGTTCCCCCTCCGGGTGACGGCAACCTGAACGTAGTCGTCACCATCGCCTGAGACTGTCGGACTCCGGGAGGCCCGCTTTGGCGGGCCTCCCTTCCGCACCCGAGGGGCACAGATTCGCAGGATCCGAATGGCCCAACTTGGGATGTCGAGTCCGGCTTAAGACCCGAGCTCGTCGCGGACGATGCGCGCGCCAGCGACCATCGCTTGGAGCTTGCGGACGGCGAGCTCGCGCGAGAGGTACTTCATCCCGCAGTCGGGTGCGGGAATCAGCCGCTCCGGAGGCACGACGGCGAGCGCCCGCCGGATCCGCTCGGCGACGAGCTCCGGTGTCTCGGCCTCGCCCGAGCCGAGGTCGAGCACGCCGAGGAGGATGACCTTGCTCGGGACGTCGCGCAGCACCTCCGGATCGAGCCCCGGCTGTGCCGCCTCGAGCGACAGGTGCGTCGCCGCGCAGTCGTCGAGCTCGCGCAGGAACGGGTAGCCGGCGGGCCGGTCGTGGACGATGTGCGCGTAGCCGAAGCAGGTATGCAGCACGGTGTCCCCCTCGATGCCGTCGAGCGCGCGGTCGATCGCCTCCAGCGCGTACTCCCGCGCCGGCTCGGGACGCGCCTGCAGGTACGGCTCGTCGATCTGCACGACGTCCGCGCCCGCAGCCTTCAGGTCGCGGAGCTCCTCGTTCACGGCCTCCGCGTAGGCGAGCGCGAGGTCGCGATCGCTCCGGTAATGGTCGTTCTGGGCCTGCTGCGTCATCGTGAACGGCCCGGGGACGGTGATCTTGATCCGGCGGTCGGTGATCTCGCGCAGGAGCTCGACGTCTCGCACTTCCACGGGCCGAGCGCGCCGAACGGGACCGACGACGCGCGGAACCGGATTCTCATGACCCGTTCTGTCGAGCGCCACTCCCGGATCGTCGAGGTCGACGCCCTCGAGTGCGGTCGCGAACCGGTTCGAGTAGCTCTCCCGCCGCATCTCGCCGTCGGAGACGATGTCCACGCCCGCGCGCTCCATGTCCGAGACGGCCAGCCGGGTCGCGTCGTCCTGCGCCTCTTCGAGGTGCTGCTCGGGAACCCGCCAGAGCTCACGCGCCCGCACCCGCGGCGGCAGCCGCTCGCCGAGGCGCTCGCGGTCGATCAGCCAGCCGGGCTGCGGGTAGCTCCCGACGACCGAGGTGACGAGCGGATGATCGACTCGGCTCGTCATGAGGGTGTCCGCTCCGACTGAGCTCCAGCCGGATGCGGCATCTCAAAACGGCAGATCTCCTCGAGCGCCGCAGCGATCTTGGCGACGGACAGCTCGACGATCTCTCGACCGCGCTCGACGGTCGCGGCGCGAGGGTCTCCGATCGCACCGGTCGCGGAGACGTCGTCGGTCGACCACGTGAACGGGATCGGGCCCAGGAGCCCGATGTGCTCCGGTGGCTGCTCGAACGTCGCATATCCCTGCGCTCGCTCGGCGCGGGCCATGTCGACGAGCTCGGGGGTGAGCGCGAGCATCATCGAGGTCTCCCATTCGCCGGCATGTGTCCCCCACTGCGCCTCCACCTCGCTGATCGGCGGGTACGTGAGGCCGATACGGAACATCGAGAACGGGAACACCATCAGGCCGGTCCGGCGGCGCGCGTCCCGGGCGACGGTCTCGAGCACCGACACATTTCCCCCGTGGCTGTTGAAGAGCACGAGCCTCCGAAATCCGGATCGGGCGACGCTGCTCGCGATGTCGTGGATGACCGCGGCGAGCGTCTCCTGCTCCAGCGTGACGGTCCCCGCGAACGCTTCGTGCTCGACGCTCCGGCCGTAGGCGCAGAGGCGGCAGCACCCAGAGCTGCACCGACGGGTCGAGGCGCTCGATCGCAAGCGTCAGCATCGAGACGCCGAGCGCAAGATCGGTCGCCGTCGGCAGGTGCGGTCCGTGCTGCTCGATCGCACCCACGACGACGACGACCGCCGCGCGCTCCTTGTCGAGCTCGAGCACGTCCTCCGTCGTCAGGTACGGGAGGAAGCGCTCGGCCGGAAACGGGTGGTGTACCTGTGCGGCTCGAAGGGACGGTCCGTCCATCAGATCGTGGGCCACGCGTTGGGCGTCTCGACCCCAGTCCTCCGGTACAGGTCGGCAACCGCGGTGCGTGCTTGCGCCAGGACGCGCTCCTCGTCGAGGGTCGTCAGGCGTCGGCCTTCCATCAGCACCTGCCCTCCTACCACAACGGTGTCGACGTCGGCCCCGGTGGTCGAGTAGACGAAGTTGGCGACCGGGTTGAGGGTCGGCACCCAGCCGGGACCGTCCGTCCGGACGACGATGAAGTCGGCGCGTTTCCCGACCTCGAGCGAGCCCACGTCGTCGAGGCCGAGGGCGCGCGCCCCTCCGATCGTCGCCATCTCGAGCACTTGCTCCGCCGTGACGACGGTCGGATCGTGGTGGAGCAGCTTCTGGAGGTATGCGACCCACTTCAGGTCACGTATGAGGTCGGCGCCGTTGTTGGCGGCCGCAGCGTCGGTTCCGAGGGCGACGTTGACTCCTGCCTCGAGCAGCTCGTGGACCGGCGTCACGCCGCTTCCCATCTTCGCGGGGCCCGTGGGGCAGTGCACGACGCTCGTCCCGGTCCCTCTGAGCCGCTCCACGTCGTCGGCGTCGAGCGCGCAGCCGTGGACGAGGACGACGTCCTCTCCGACCATCTCCAGCCGCTCCAGGAACTCGACCTGCCCGCACCCGTACTGCTCGGCGATGTAGCGCTGCTCGCGGTCGGTCATCGCGTAGTGCTGGCACAGCCCCATGCCTTCCCGTCGGGCGAGCGCGACGAGCTCGCGGAGGAGGCCCTCGGAGCAGCCGCCCGTCGAGCGCGGGCCGAGCCAGACCCGGACGTGCTCCGATCCGTCGAGGCTCTTGGCGACGGCGAGCGCATCCTCGATTGCCTCGTCCGGCGGCTCGTCGAGACCGGGGTGGAGCGGCGACTCGTCGAGGTACCCGCCCCCGTCGGTGATCGCCCGCGGGAGGACTGCTCGCATGCCGCTCGCCGCGATCACGTCGACCAGCGCTGCGAGCTCGTGCCGACCGAGGATCAAGGTCTCGAGAAACGCGGTCGTGCCGGCCTTGATCATCTCGACGAGCGCCAGCTGCGTCGACGCCTGGACGTCCGCAGCGGTGTAGTTGCCCTCGAGCACGAAGATCCGCTCCGCCATCCAGACCCAGAGCGGCACCTCGTCGGCGCTCCCCCGCAGCATCGCCTGCGGGAGGTGCACGTGCCCGTCGACGAGGCCCGGCAGCACGAGCCAGCCGTGCAGGTCGCGGACCGTATCGCCGGGATGCAAGCCACGCACGACCTCGGACTTGTCGACCGCGGCGATCGATCCGTCGACGATCGCCAGGGCGGCGTTCGTCAGGACCCGCCGGTCGGGATCCATCGTGATCACCGTGCAGTTGTCGAAGACGACGGCTATGACTGCTGAGGCGTGGCGCTCGGCGTGGACAAGGTTCGGCCGGACTCGGTGGAGGCACTCTCTCCGTCGTCCTGAGCGGAAGCCGCCGTCTCCGCCTCGATCGACGGATTCGGGGTCGGGAGCTCTTCGCTCGTCGGCCGTGCGGGAGCGGCCGATCGGACGCGGTCGTAGCCGAACGGCGTGAAACGCCGGCCTTCGACCAGCCGAAACGTCCCGATGCGCCGGGACAAGGCCAGGGCCCGATCGTGGACCTCGCGGACGAAGGCCTCTTCGTCGACGGTCGTGAAGCGACCGCCCTCGAGAACGACGCGACCGTCGATGACGACGGTGTCGACGTTCGACTGCTCGCCGGCGTACACGAGCGTCGAGAGCGGCTCGTGCATGGGCACGGACTTGAGCCGATAGGGATCGAAGAGGAAGAAGTCCGCGAGCCTGCCGACCTCGAGTGCCCCGAGGTCCGCGGGTAGCCCGAGGGCGTGCGAGCCGCCCACGGTCGCCAGGCGGAGGACGTCGCGGGCGTTGATCGCCCTGGGGTCCTCCGCAGCGGACTTCTGGATGAGGAGCCCGAACTTCATCGCCTCGAGCATGTCGTGCGTGTTCGCGCACGCGCCGCCGTCCGTCGCCAGGCTGACGTCGATGTCGAGCTCGAGCATGCGCGTGATCGGGGCGACGCCATTGCCGAGATAGGCGTTGGAGACTGGGTTGAACGAGACGTGCGTCCCCGTGCGGGCGACGATCTCGAGCTCGGCCTCGTCGAGCTTGACGCAGTGCGCAGCGACGACGTCGGGGCCGAGGAACCCGATCTCCTCTCCTTTGTGGAATGCACCGATGCCCCACCGGTCGATGGCCGTCTGGCGTTCCTCGGTGTACTCGCCCATGTGGATCGTGATCTGGCTGCCCTCGCTCCGCGCGTACTCCTTGACCTGGAGGAGCCCGTCCACCGTCATCGTGCGAACCGTCCCCGGCGCGGGCAGCACGGTCGGCACCGGCAGCCCGCTCGGGAACTCCCGCGCGAGCTGCCGCATCTGATCGAAGACCTCCTCGAGCGGCAGGTACCACGGGTCGCGCCAGCCGCTGTCCGGGTTCAGGTCGCGCGTTGCGCGCCCGAAGAACCCTCGGATCCCGGAGTCCCGGATCGCTCGCAGCACCGCGCGGTGGATCTCGATGTCGGGGACGCCGAACATGAAGTCCATGAGCGCCGTCGTCCCGCTGCGAATCGCCTCCAGGCACCCGAGCAGGGCGCCGAGGTAGGTCTCCTCGGTCGTCATCTCGTTGGCGGTGGGGAGGATCAGCGTCTCGACCCACGGCAACAGGTACATCTCGTCGCCGAGCCCCTTCACGAGGTTCTGGAACAGGTGGTTGTGGGTGTTGATCAGCCCGGGGACCGCGAGCATCCCGCGCGCGTCGATCGTCCGAGCCCCGGTCCTGTCCCCCAGCTCCGAGGTCGGCCCGATCCAGCGGATCCGCTCGCCGACGATGCCGATCGCAGAGCTCTCGACGACCTCGTACTGCTCGCTGCGCAGCCCGCCCAGGACCGCGGCGGCGTCCGTCACCAGGAGGTCGAAGGCGTGCTCGCCGTGCTGGCGCGCGCCGTCGGAGGCGGTGGTCGCGGTGTCGGTCATCCGGAGTCGGCCATCGCTGAGGGCTGCTCTCGTCGCGCCCGTTCGATCGCGAGCCTAGCGCGGGAGCTCACCAGGTCCGCTTCCTGCTTGTGGTCAGCTCCTCGCACCCCGTCTCCGTGACGAGCACGATGTCCTCGATGCAGATCGTCCCGACATGGGTCGGCACGATCATCGGCTCGATGTAGAACGTCATGCCGGCCTCGAAGAGAACCTGGCTGTCGGGGCCGAAGAACGGCTCCTCGAGGATGTCCATGCCGGCGCCGTGACCCGTCGTCCAGTCCCACTCGGCGAACCCGTGCTCGGCGATCACACCCTTCATCGCATTGAGGACGGAGGACACCGTCACGCCCGGCTTCGTCTCGCTCAGCCCGACCTCCTCGGCCTCGAGACACGCCTCGAGCAGCTGTCTCACCTCGTCCGACGGCTCGCCGGCGACGATGTTCCGCGACATGTCGGACTGGTAGCCCCCGAGCCGCGCGCCGATGTCGACGACCACGAGCTCGTCGGGCTCGACCTTCTTGTCGTGCCGCGGCCACACGTTCTTCATGAAGCTGCGCTGCCCGGCGATGGCGAAGCACCCGGCGGGGAGCATTCGCTCCACGCCTGCCTCGATGCAGGCCGCGTGCACGGCCGCCGCGATCTCGCTCTCGGTCACGCCCGGCCGAACCGCGTCGAGGCCTGCGTCCATGCCCGCGCTCGTGGCGGCGCCGAGGCGCCGCATCATCTCGATCTCCGCCGGGCTCTTGATGCTTCGCAGCCGGCGTAGCGCCGCCGAGGTGTCGACGAGCTCGGCCCCGGCGAGCTTCTCGCCGAGCTCGTGGTCGACGCGCGCCGGAACGTCCCGTGTGTCTGCGATGCCGAAGCGGCCCGCGCCGACGCCCCACTCCTGGAGCGCGGCGGCAGCGAGGTCGACGAGGCTCAGCGGATTGGAGGTCGAGTGCGGATTGAGCAGCGGCCGGACGTCCTCGAGCCAGGTGGTCTGGATGTTGGAGTGCATCGGCTCGCCGTGGAAGATGGCGTTGGTGATCAAGATCGGAGCGCCGCTGGCGGGAACGAGGACGAGGTTGTCGCCCCAGAACGACGCGAAGCCGCTGACGTAGCGAACGTTGCTCTCGCTGCCCGTGCCGCCGTAGACGATCAGCGCGTCCAGTCCCAAGTCGGCCATCGTGCGCTGGACACGACCGACTCGATCCTCGAACTCCCCGACCGGGAAGTCCAGCTCGAGCCATGGCAGCCGGTCCTCCCACGAGAACGGAACGCGAGACGCGACGTCTGTCAGACCGCTGCCTGTCATCGCGGCTCTTCCGCGTCGCTCCAGAATCGTTCGTGCACCGCTCGCGCCTCCGCCTCGCGATGGGGGCCGCTCACGTCGACGGCGTGACCGCAGCGCGCGAACACCTCGCGGCACGAAAGCTCCAGCACCGGGACCTCGTGCGCGTCTCCGACCACTTCCTCGAGCGCTTCCGTCCCCAGCCCGTAGACGACGCGGCGAACATTCGCCCAGTAGATCGCTCCGGCGCACATCGCGCACGGCTCGGCGCTCACATAGAGCGTGCACGTCGCGAGGTCGTCCAGCTCGAGTCGCGCCGACGCGGACCGCAGGAGATTGATCTCGGCGTGCGCCGTCGTGTCGCGCCCCGTCACCATGGTGTTACCGGCCGCTGCGACGACGTCTCCGGCGGCGTCCACCAACACGGCGCCGAACGGATAGTCGCCGCGGGCCGCGGCCTCCTCGGAGAGGTCGATCGCAGCCAGGACGTGCTCGTCGTCCACGGGCGAGTAATCGCCGGCCGTCCGTCGGTGTGCGGCGCCAGAGCTCATTGCCGCCGCCGACCGGTCTCGTGCCAGCTTCCGACGACGCGGTCGGCGACGAGGCCGACGAGCCAGAAGGCGAGGACCCCGAGCAGGCAGGACGCCGCAATGGCTGCGAACAACTCCTCGGAGGCGAGCTCGGCACGGTAGTTGTCGATCAGCCGGCCGATGCCGGGGTTCCCCTGCCGGAAGAAGAAGTCGCCGACGATCGCCCCGATGACCGACAGGCCGGCACACGTCTGCAACCCGACGAAGATCGCGGGCAAGGCGGCCGGGAGCTGCAGCTTCCGTAACCGAGTCCAGCGGCTCGCGTGGCGCAGCGAGAACACGTCGTGCAGCCCCTGGGCAGGGCTCCGAAGCCCGAACAGCGTGCTCGTGATCATCGGGAACAGCGAGATCAGCACGCAGACGAGGACGCGGCTTCGAAAGTCGAAGCCCCACCAGAAGCCGATGAGCGGCACGATGGCGAGGATCGGAACCGTCTGCAGCACGACCGCCCACGGGAAGAGCGAGCGCTCGATCCACCGTGCCTGGGACATCGCGATCGCCACGCTCATCCCGATCGCCACCGCGATGACGAGGCCGGTGATCGCGACCTTCGCGGTCTGGAGGGTCGCTTCGAGGATCTCGTTCCGCGTCGCCTGGTCGATGAACCCCTGCCGGACCACTTCGTGCGGCGGAGGCAGGAGGAACCGTCTCTCCGAGTCGAGCACGACGTACGTCGTCAGGTACCAGGCGCCGAGCACGAGACAGGCGACGGCCAATGGCGGTCCGATGACCGCGAGGGTGTCGAGGAATCTCCGTCTCTTCGGCGGCCGGCGCTTGACCGGCACGACGGTCGCCTGCTCCGGCTCGTCCAGCTGGATGTCGTCGGCGACGCTCACGCCTCCGCCGACCGACCCTGGCACCGAGAAGCCACGCATGTGGTCCGAGATCTCCCGTACGAGCGAGACGAACTCGGGTGCGAAGCGGAGCTCCGGTGCGCGAGGGAACGAGAACGGCACGTCGACCGTCGCGCCGATCGTCCCCGGACGCGGCGTCATCACCAGCACCCGTGTCGAGAGGAACACGGCTTCCGGAACCGAGTGCGTGATGAAGAGGCCCGCGAAGCGCTCCGCGACGAACAGTCGCATCAGCTCCTCCTGAAGCCGTTCGCGCAGCAGCTCGTCGACCGCCGAGAACGGCTCGTCGAACAGGAGGAGCTCCGGCCGCGTCACCAGGGCACGAGCGAGCGCGGCGCGCATCTGCATGCCGCCCGACAGCTGGTGGGGCAGGTGGTCCTCGAAGCCCGACAGCCCCACCAGCTCGAGCGCGTCCTTCGTCAGCGCGCGGCGCTCCCTCGCTCGCATCCCGTCGAGCTCCGCGTAGAGCTCGACGTTGCGAGTGAGGTTGCGCCACGCGAGGAGGTTCGGTTGCTGAAACACACATCCCGGAGGAGCGTCGGGCCTCGCCACCTGGCCCGACGTCTCCTCCTCCAGCCCTGCGACGACCCGCAGGACCGTCGACTTGCCGCAGCCGGACGGCCCGACCAGCGTGACGAACTCGCCGCGCCTGAGGTCGAGGCTCAACTCGGTGACCGCGACGGTGCCGTTCGGCCATGTCTTCCCGATGTCACGCAGATCCAGGACGACGCGACCGTCGGCGGTCTCGACTCCGAACTGATGCTCGATGACCGTCAAAATCCGATCTTCGGATCGACGAACCTGTTGGTCATGATCGAGCCCGGACGGACGTTCGGGGCGGCCGTATCGACAGTGCCGAAGGTGAACTTGAAGTCGTTGATCATCTTCTGCACGCGCGACGGGACCATGTTGCCGAGCGTCTTGTCGGGGCCGTTGCTGACCATCTTGAGCTTGACCATCTGCTGGTTGCCGAACTTCAGACCGGGCATCGAGAGAGTCCAGAACGACTTCATCTCCTTGACGACCCGGACCATCACCCTGTTCCCGGTGAGCGGTCGCTTGAGGTAGTTGATCTGCGCCCGCTGGATGATGGGCACGAGCTTCTCGAGGCACGGGCTCAGCTCGCGGAGCCTGCTCTTCCGGACCGCGATGCTCGAGAGGTACGGGTCGTAGCCGGCCTTGGACACGAGCAGGAAGCTGGTCGCGCGACCGTACTGCGGGATCTCGTTCCGCAGCCGATACGGGGTCTCCGTGGCAAACGCCTGCTGCACGAGTGATGTGTCTGCCAGGAACCTGGAGTAGCTTCCGTCGAAGCTGTCGTCGAAGCTCGACTCCGGAATGACCCCCTTCTTGATGAGGAATGGCACGTAGTTGACTGCCTTGGTGAAGACGAGGATCTTCGCACCCGACCTGCCGATGTCCCTGAACGACTTGAAGTTGTGCTTCGTCGGATCCCAGAGCAACGCCAGCGGGCTGTGTTCGAGCGGTGCCACCACCGACACCGTCGGGAAGAGCTTGCTGAAGCGGATCGCGTCGTCGGTGTGCACCAGGCCGAGGTCGATCTCGGGATCCTGGTACATGATCGACTGAACGGTCTGCTGGCCGAGGTACGGGCCGCCTGTCCGAATCTCGAGGTTGATCCCCGTCTTGCCCAGCGGGCCCTTGTAGCGCCCCTTCTTCGCGTCGTGCGTTCCCTTCCCGCCGATCAGCGAGTAGTAGACGCCGTACTCGGCCTCTGCGAACCAGTCGATCTGGAGCGTGAGCGTCTTCGGGCAGACGCCTCTGAGATTGGTCGTCGGAACCGCCGAGTCCGCGAGGGAAGCCGACTGGCCACTGCTCCCGAAGAGGACGACCACTACAGCCGAAGCCACCAGAGTCGCGGCTACGCGGCGTGACCAGCGTTGCGTTCTTCCTGACATGAATCAACCTCGCTTTCGTCGGGTGCCTGCGCGTTGACGTCGGGCCCGGATCGGAGGCCCACGGGTCGGCGAGTGCGCCGACAGGGAGCAAGCGTACGGCGGCGCCGTCACCGTGTCACGAGGATCCGGGCTCGAATGTGATGACGGCACGCTCGGTCGGTGAGGCGAAGAACGCCGCCCTGAAGGCGACGTCGTTCGCCCAGGTCTCCTTCGGCACGACCCGGCGCTCGAACGACAGCTCGAGCGGAGCGCGGCCGAATGGCCAGGGCTCCACCTGGACGCGGCCCCGACCGAGCGTCGTGAGTGTCAGCTCGCCGTCGCCGTTCTGCGACGGGACTGCGGGGATCGTGTCGCTTGCGCCCGCCGCCTCGAGGTCGCTGAGGCAGGCATTGAGCGACAGCCGATCCCAGACTTGGAGGAAGTGGTAGCCGCGCCACGCCTCCGACTCGCCGATGCCGAGGTCCTCGAGACGACGCGGCAGGCCCTCCTCCTGCTCGGCCACGAACGCGCGCGCATCCGCTGCCGCGTCGTCGACGTACCGCATCTTGAGATCCGACTGGAGCCCGTACCGCTGCTTGTAGATGCCGGCTCCGTGCAGGGACAGGATCACACCCGCATAGGGATCCTCCGTCGTGACGGCCACGATAGCGGCCTTGTAGAACGCGAGGTGGAGCCGCACCGGGACGTCGAGGAAGTTCGCCGGGCGCCCTTCGGGGTCGAGCGTCGGCCCTCGCTCCCACACGAACCACCCGTCGTCGTGCCGGCGAGCCACCGTGTGCAGCGAAGCGAACGGCTCCGGTCGAGGAGACCACTCCTGCGCGAACTTCCCCGCGAGCTCCCCGTGCTCCGTCTGAAGAACGATGTGCCAGGCGCTGCCTGCATCGCGAACGAGCATGTGACCTCGCGGGCTCAGATTGGTAAACGACCAACGACCTTAATCAATTGGGCCCCGTAACGCTAAACCCGTTCTCGGAGCAACGCAAGTAGCACCGGTCGACGCCGCCACGGGCGACACGAGCCGACGGGCGACGCCGACATAGACTGCCGCCCGTGACACCCCGAGCGAGCCGCGATCGCCTGTGGACGAGCCTGATGGACATGGCGGCGGTGGGTGCGACCCCGGAGGGTGGGAGCAACCGGGTCGCGCTGACGGACGAGGACGCAGCCGGTCAAGCGTTGTTCGCGGAGTGGGCGCGCGCATCCGGGTGCACGGTCACCCGCGACGGCATCGGGAACCTGTTCGCGACCCGGCCCGGAGCCGATCCCGACCGTCCGGCGGTGCTCGTCGGCAGCCACCTCGACACGCAGCCGAACGGGGGCCGGTTCGACGGCACCGTGGGAGTCCTGGCAGGGCTCGAGATCGTCCGCACGCTCGACGACGCCGGGATCGAGACGGTCTCCCCGGTCAGCGTCGTGTCGTGGGCGAACGAGGAGGGAGCGCGGTTCCCGCTGCCCTTGACCGGATCGTCGGTCTTCGCGGGCTCGCTGGCCGCGAGTGAGGCCGAGGCGCAGCAAGCCCTCGACGGACCGACCTTCGGCCAGGAGCTCGTCCGGCTCGGGCTCAAGGGTGCGAACGGCATCGATCCACGTCGCGTCGACTCCTACTTCGAGCTGCACATCGAGCAGAGCACGGCGCTGGAGCGTTCGGAAGCCGACGTAGGCGTCGTCGAACGGGGCCAGGGCATCAAGGCGCTCGAGGTGAGGCTCACCGGGCTGTCGGCGCATGCCGGAACCACGAAGATGGACGAGCGGAGAGACGCCCTCGTGGCGGCCGCGCGCGTGGTCGAGCGAGCTCAGCTGCTGGGTCGCTCCACCGGCACGCTGCTCACCGTCGGCCGGCTCGAGGTGAGACCCAACTCCCGTGCTGTGGTGCCGGGCGACGTGACGCTCGTGGTCGACGTACGCGACGAAGACCCGGACCGGCTGACGGAAGCGGCGGACGCGATCGCGAAGGAGATCCCGGAGATCGCCGCGGCGGACGGCGTCTCCGCGACGGTCGAGCTCGCGCTCGAGATTCCGGTGACGATCTTCGACCGCGAGTGCGGCGACGCGGTCCGGCGAGCATGCGACGCGCTCGGGCTCTCGTCCATGCCGCTCGTCAGCGGAGCGGGCCACGACGCGATGAGCCTTGCTCGCGTCGTGCCGACCGCTCTCGTCTTCATCCCCTGCCGCGGCGGCGTCAGCCACCACCCCGACGAGTACTCGAGCCCGGAGCAGGTCGTCAGAGGCTGCGACGCGCTCCTCGGCGCGGTGCTGGAGCGCGCTTCGAGAGTCTGACCGACGCTACGCGGGCCGCGTCGCTACGCCCGCAGCACGAACGGATCCTGGATGTCCGCCGAGAGCTCGCACCAGACGCTCTTCGTCTGGAGGTACTGCTCGATCCCCTCGAGACCGTTCTGGCGGCCGATACCGCTCGACTTGTAGCCGCCGAACGGCGACTGCGGAGCCATCGCGCGGTACATGTTGATCCACACCGTCCCGGCCTGGAGCTCTCGCGCGACGAGGTGGGCGCGCCGCACGTCCCTCGTCCACACCCCCGCCGCGAGACCGTAGGGCGTGTCGTTGGCGAGAGTCACGGCGTCCTCTTCGGTCTCGAACGGGAACACCGCGAGGACGGGCCCGAAGACCTCCTGCTGCGCGAGCGTCCCGTGCGGCCGTGCTCCGCCCACGATCGTCGGCTGGTAGAAGAAGCCGTCCGGGAAGCCGTCCACCGCGAATCGGGCACCGCCGGCGAGCACCTCCGCGCCCTCGTCGCGAGCCGACGCCACGAAGTCCTCGACCTTCGCCAGCTGGTCGGCCGTCGCCACGGGCCCCATCTGCGCCGACTCGTCCATCGGGTCGCCGATCCGGACCAGCTTCGCACGCTCGATGACTCGCGAGACGAAGTCGTCGAACACCGAGCTGTGCACGAGGAGTCGCGAGCCCGCGACGCACGTCTGCCCGGCCGCCGCGAAGATCCCTGCGAGCACGCCCGCCTCCGCAGCCTCGAGATCCGCGTCACCGAACACGATGTTGGCGCTCTTGCCGCCCAGCTCGAGCGTGACCGGGACGAGGCGCTCCGCCGCGACGAGGGCCACGGCGCGTCCGGTCGCCGTTCCCCCCGTGAGGGCGATCTTGCGGACCAGGGGATGCGTCACGAGGGCCTCCCCGGTCGCCCGCCGTCCCGGCACGACGTTCAGTGCGCCGTCCGGGAACCCGACTTCCGTGGCGAGCCTCGCGACCTCCAGCATCGAGGCCGACGTCACCTCGGAGGGCTTGACGACGACCGTGTTGCCCGCCGCCAGCGCCGGCCCGGCGGCCATCATCGTCAGGAACACGGGGGAGTTCCACGGCGTGACGACGGCCACGACCCCGAGCGGCTCGCGGAGGGTGTAGTTGAGGACGCTGAGCCGGTCGAGCGGGATCGTCGCGCCCTGCATCTTGTCCGCGGCGCCGCCGAAGTAGCGGAGCCAGTCGGGAACCACACGGAGCTGCGTGACCATCTCCCGGTAGAGCTTCCCGTTGTCGCGCGTCTCGATGCGCGCGATCTCCTCCGCATGGTCGCCGATCGCGTCACCGAGGCGCCACAGCAGGCGGCCCCGCGCGCTCGCGGACAGCGACCTCCAGGCGGAGCCCCAGAACGTGTCGTGCGCAGTCCGCACCGCGCGGTCGACGTCGGCAGCGGTTCCTTCGGCGATCGTCGCCCAGGGCCTGCCGAGGGTCGGGTCGATGCTCTCGAAACGCCCTCCGTCCTCCGCCTCGCTCGAGGTCCCGCCGATGAAGAGGTCGTACGACTCGAGCTCGCGCGTCGTCACTCCGTCACCTCAGCGACGCGCGGTCGCGACGCGCTTCCGTGCCGGCGCCCGTCCGTCGCCATCCGCGACGCCCGCGGCACGCTCGAGCACGGAGAGGTGCTCGTCCATGACGCGGTGGACGCCTCGCTCGTTCCGCCGTCTGAGCGCTTCGAGCGTGCGCGTGTGGAGGTCGATGACGGTCGCCGGGTCCTCGCGCTCGAAGAAGTACTCCGGCCACACGATGACCAGCTGCTTGAGAATCTGGTGCTGGTAGTAGGCGAGGAGATCGCTCCGCCCCGCCCGTCCCATCGCGTAGTGAAACAGGTGGTCGTAGTGGAGACGGCGATCGAGGTCGTCGTCGACGTGCTGCTGCAGCCGCTCGATCGACTCGCTCATGCGCACGAAGTCGGCGTCCGTCGCGCGCTTGCTCGCCAGCAGCGCGATCTCCATCTCGACCGCGCGGCGCCCCTCGAGGATGTCTCGGATGTCGGTCTCGCGACGCTGTGGCACGAGGCCGAGGAGCGACGTCGGGATATCGTCCTTGACCACGGTCACGCCGCCCGTGACACCCCGCTTGCTCTGCACGATCCCGTTGTCGGCGAGGAGGCGGACGGCTTCGCCGATCGTCGGCTTGCTGACCCCGAACTGGTGGGCAAGCGCCGCGACGGGTGGGAGCTTCTCGCCGACCTCGTAGAGGCCTGAGCGGATGCCGAAGACGATCTGGTCGACCACATGCTCATGGGCGCGACGGTCGACGATCGGGCGAAATGCGCCTGCGGTTGCCTGGTGCACGTGATCTCCGAGGTCAGCTGAACACGGATTCGACACTCTCGGCCACGGCGGCGACGCCGCGCTCGATGTCGTCGCGATTCACCACGAGGGCCGGATAGAACACGATCGTCACGATGTCGCCCGCGTGTGAGGAACGTGCGATCACGCCGTTCTCGTACATCGTGTGTCGCAGACGCAGCACGGCCTCGTCCGGGTTCTCGACGCCCACCGCGCTGAGCTCGATGCTGCTGAGGAGGCCGATGGCCGTGACTCGGACGACCCGCGCGTTTTGGCTCGCGATCGCCTCGAGCCCGCTCCGCAGCACCGGCTCGAGCTCGGCCGCGCGCTCCGGCAGGCGCTCGGCTCGGATGATCTCGAGGTTCGCCAGCGCGGCCTCGCACGCCACCGGATGCCCCGCGTAGGTGTTGATGTGGAGCAACGGCTCGGCGAATGCATCCTCGACGCTCCTGGACGTCGCGACCACGCCGAGCGGGACGTAGCCGCTCGTCACTCCCTTCGCCATGGTCATGATGTCCGGCTCGATACCCCAGTGCTCCGACCCGAACATGCGACCGGTGCGGCCGAACCCGGTCACGACCTCGTCGACGATCAGGAGCACGCCGTTCGCCCTGCAGGTCGACTGCACCCGCGCCCAGTACTCGGCGTGCGGGACCTTCACCGCCTGCAGGATCGATACGGGCTCGCCGATCACCGCGGCGACGCGCTCCGGTCCGATTCGTTCGATCGCGGTCTCGAGCGCGTCCGCGCACTGCAAGGTGCACCCCTCGGACCGCGAGCAGTAACCGCAGCGGCCGGGCGACGGCTGCGCCACCTGCTCGAACCCGGGAACGACCGGACCGTAGTCGGCGCGGAACACGGGGGCGCCTGCGGCCGAGATGCCACCGTAGGTCGACCCGTGATACGAGCCGTCCCGCGAGAGCACGACCGTCCGGTCCTGGTCGCCACGACGGCTGTGGTACGCGCGAGCGATCTTGAACGCCAGCTCGTTCGCCTCGCTGCCGCTCGTGGGGAACGCGAACATCGGGCCGTCGACGGGAACGAGCGTCCGGAGCACGTCCGCGAGCTCGAGGACTTTCGGATGCGAGATTCCCGAGTCCAGCCCGATGTACTCGAGCTCGACCACCTGCCGGGCGATTCGCTCGGCCATCTCCTGCCGCCCGTGCCCGATCTGGCAGGCGCCGAGATGGCCACCGGCGTCCAGAAGCTTGTGACCCTCGCTGTCCCAGACGTAGGCCCCCTCGCCGCGGACGATCATCCGCGGGTACTGCTGCGGGAAATGGCTCTCGAGCGTCTGGAAGTCGGCGAAGAAGTGCCGAACCGAGCGGCGTGCCTCGGCGCGTCTTTCCTCGCCGATTCCGACCCCCGCGGATGGTGTCGAGGTCGAAAAGATCAACGCCGCTGCACTTTAATCGCCGTCACCCGAGACCGCAAGGTCGCGGGACGGCTCCAAAAGATCAGCACTGTTGGGTTATCATCCCGCGCGCCGACCGATGGCCGACGCGACCGATCCAGGTGTGCTCCCCGAGCTACTCGCGAGCGGGTCGGACGCGCCAGCCGTCCGGGCGCCGGAAGATCGTCGTGCGCTCACGTACCGCGAGCTGGCCGGCGCCGTCGAGGAGCTCGCGGCGGAGTTGGCGTCGCTCGGCGTCGAACGCGGCGACCGCGTCGCCCTCGCCCTCCCGGCCGGCCCGGAGTTCGTCGAGCTCCTGCTCGCGATCAGCGCGCTGGGCGCGGCCGCGGCGCCGCTGAACCCCTCGTACACCGAGCCCGAGTTCTCGTTCTACCTCGACGATCTCCGGCCCCGTGCGCTCCTTCTGCCCCGGGGTGAGCTCGCCGCCGCCAGACGGGCGGCGCAGGCGGATGTGACCGTCGTCGACGTGTCGTTCGTGCCGGACGGCCTACCCGAGCTCTGGACCGAGGGAACGACGACCGCCGGCGCGGGTCGACAGGCTCCGGGAGCGGACGACGTGGCATTGCTGCTGCACACGAGCGGAACGACGAGCCGGCCGAAGCAGGTTCCGCTGCGCCACCGAAACCTCATGGCCTCGGCGCGCGCGATCGCGCGTCACTACGACCTCTCCGCCGAAGACGTGTCGTACTGCGCGATGCCGATGTTCCACGTCCACGGCCTAGTCGCGTCCACGCTCGCACAGCTGGCCGCCGGCGGGCTCGTGCTCGTCCCACGCCGCGTCGGACCGGCGCGATTCTGGTCGCACGTCGAGGAGCACGGTGTGACGTGGTACTCCGCGAGCCCGACCCTCCACCAGATGTTCCTCGAGCGAGCCCCGGCCGGCGTCGACCCGACGCGCTTGCGCTTCGTGCGCTCGTGCAGCTCGGCGATGGCGCCGGAGCTCGCCGCGCGGATCGAGCGCCGGCTGGGCGCGCCGCTGCTCGAGGCGTACGGGATGACCGAGGCGAGTCACGAGATGGCGGCCAACCCGCTGCCGCCCGGCCGACGGGTCCCGGGGTCGGTGGGCGTGGCCACCGGAGCGGAGATCCGCGTCGTCGACGAGCGGGGAGCGGACGTCGAGGGCGGACTCGGCGAAGTCGTCATCCGCGGGCCGGGCATCATGGCGGGCTACCTGGAGAACGAGGAGGCCAACGCCGAAGCGTTTCTGGACGGCTGGTTCCGGACCGGGGATCGCGGCAGGCTCGAGGACGGCTACCTCTTCCTCGACGGGCGGCTCAAGGAGCTGATCATCCGCGGAGGAGAGAACATCTCGCCGCTCGAGGTCGAGGCCGCACTCCTGCTGCACCCGGCGGTGACCGAGGCCGTGGTGTACGGCATCTCCGACGCGAAATACGGGCAGGTCGTCGGCGCCGCGATCGTCGCGACCGCGCCAATCGCCGAGGCCGACGTGCTGACCCACTGCAAGCAGCACGTCGCTCCGTTCAAGACCCCGAGTGTCGTCCACATCGTCGACAGCATCCCGCGCACACCCACGGGCAAGGTGCAGCGGCGGCGGATGCCGGAGCACTTCGGCGAGGACTGATGCGCTTCGCGATCCTGGGTAGCGGCGCGATCGGCTCGTACATGGGGGCCGCGCTCGCCCGCGGTGGCGCCGACGTCGTGCTGATCGCGCGAGGGCAGCAGCTCGAGGCGCTTCGGGAGCGCGGGGTGCGCGTTCTGTCTCCGCGTGGCGATTTCGAGGCGCGAGTCCCGGCGACGGACGACTTCGACGCGGTCGCCGACGCCGATGTCGTCGTCCTGGGGATCAAGGCGTACACGCTGCCCGAGATCGCGCCTCGCCTGGGCGAGGTGCTCGGCGACGAGACCGTCGTGTTGCCCGCGCAGAACGGCGTCCCGTGGTGGTTCTTCCAGTCGTTCGGAGGGACGCACGAGGGAACGGTCTTGGAGAGCGTCGATCCCGGGGGCGTCGTCTCACGATCGATCGACGCATCCCGCGTCGTCGGCTGTGTCTCGTACCCGGCCGCCGAGTTGGCCGCACCCGGGGTCGTCAGGCACGTGGAAGGCACGCGCTTCGCCATCGGCGAGCCCGACGGGGCGCAGACCGACCGGTGCCGGGCGATCGCCGACGCGTTCGTCGCGGGTGGGTTGAAATGCCCGATCGAGTCGAGCATCCGCGACCAGCTCTGGCTGAAGCTGATCGGCAACGTCGCCTTCAATCCCATCACGGCGCTCACCGGCGCCTCCCTCGGCGAGCTCGCGCTGGTTCCGGAGGTCGTGGAGCTCGCACGAGGGGTCATGGAGGAGTGCGCGCGTGTCGGCGAGAGGCTGGAGATCGAGCTGCCGGTCTCGCTCGAGCGACGCCTCGAAGCCGGAATCGCCGTGGGAGACCACCGGACGTCGATGCTGCAGGACCTCGAACACGGAAAGCCGCTCGAGATCGACTGCCTTACCGGCGCCGTGATCGAGATCGCGAGCCTGCTCGACGTTGCGGTGCCGCAGACGCGAGCAGTGGACGCCGCAGTGCGACTCAAGACGATTCTTCGCGATCGTCCAGGCGTCGAGACCGGCACGCCGAGTCGCCCCCCTACCGAGGCCCGCACCGCATGAGCGATCTGACCAAGCTGACGGCAAGCGAGCTGCTCGCGGCATTCCGTGCTCGCGACGCCTCGCCGGTCGAGGCGCTCGACGCCGTCGCGGAGCAGATCGAGCGCGTCGACGACGCGCTCGGCGCGTTCACCACCTTGTGCCTCGAGCGTGCCCGCCGGGAGGCCCTCGAAGCGGAGAAGGCGTACACGAGAGGCTCCGCGCCCGGACGTCTGGCCGGCATTCCGCTTGCCGTCAAGGACCTCTTCGACACCGAAGGCGTTCGCACGACCTACGGCTCACCGATGTTCGGCACACACGTGCCGCAGGCCGACGCCGAGGCGGTCCGGCGCGCACGTCGCGAGGGTGCCGTGCTGGTCGGGAAGACGCAGACGCACGAGTTCGCCTGGGGCATCTCGTCCGTGAACACGCTCCTCGGGACGAGCCGGAACCCCTGGGCGACCGACCGCATCTCCGGCGGCTCGAGCGGAGGGTCTGCCGTCGCGCTCGCGAGCCACCAGGTTCCGCTCGCTCTCGGAAGCGACACCGGCGGATCGATCAGGGTCCCGTCGGCCTTCTGCGGCACGGTCGGCTTCAAGCCCACGTTCGGTCGGATCAGCCTTGCCGGGACCTGGCCGCTCGCTCGCACGCTCGATCACGCCGGCCCCATGGCGCGTACTCCCGCGGACGCAGCTCTCCTCTTCGAGGCCATCGCCGGCTACGACGCGAACGACCCGCGGACCGAGGACCGACCTCTCGGGGACCTCGAGGCAGCTCTCTCCCAAGGGCTCGAGGGCCTGGTCGTCGGGCACTGCCCCGACCTCCATCTCGTCCCGCTCGCGCCCGAGCGTCCAGTCCGCGTTCGACGCGGCGCTCGCAACCGTCGCCGACCTCGCCGCGCGCGTCGAGGTCGTCGAGCTTCCCGAGGCCGCTAGCGCCTACGCGACGTTTGGCGTGATCCAGCGAGCCGAAGCGCTGTTCACACACCGGGAAGCGGGCCTCTACCCGGAGCGAGCCGACGAGTACGGGCCGGACGTGCGTGCCCGGCTCGAGCTGGCGGCGACCGAGGACATCCACGCCTACCTGCGCGCAGCCGCCGAACGCCAGCGGCTGCAGGCGGGGCTCGCACGAGTGTTCCGGCATGTGGACGTGCTCCTCACGCCCGTCTCCGCCGGCCCGCCCGTGCCGATCGGCGACGAGACCGCAGAGCATCTGGGCAGGACGATCGAGCTGCGCGAGCTGGTGATGGGCTACACGGTGCCGCAGGATCTCGCGGGCGTGCCGACGTGCGCCGTGCGTGCAGGCTTCGACGAGCTCGGCATCCCCATCGGCGTGCAGCTCACCGGGGCGCCCTGGCAAGACGCCAGGGTCCTCGGCGCGGCGCGCGCGTTGTGGAGCGCCACTCCCCAGGTGCAGGAGCGATGGCCGGACCGGTCGCGACTCGCTGCCGCCGCAAGCACCCCGACCTGACGAGGAGGACCGCCATGAGCTGGAAGGGCCAGTACAAGTGCGCAGTCACCATCTCCGTCGACTTCGACGCCGAGTCCCTGTGGAGCGGGACGTTCAAGCTCGAGACGCCGAGCCCGCTGTCGCGCGGCGACTACGACATCCGTGCCGGAATCCCCCGCATCCTCGCCCTGCTCGAGAAGCACGATCTGCCCGCGACGTTCATGGTGCCGGGACAGGTCATCGACGACCACCCGGAGACGTGTCGCGAGATCGCCGCGCACCGTGTCGAGATCGGATACCACGGCTACTTCCACGAGAGCGTCCTCGAGATCGGCATCGAGGAGGAGCGGGAGCTCATGCGGCGCGGCATCGCGCGGATCGAGGACGCGTTCGACACGCGGCCGAAGGGCAATCGATCTCCCCCGTTCGCGCTAGGGCCCAACACGGCAGACCTCCTCGAGGAGTTCGAGTTCGCCTACGACTCGAGCCTGTTCGGGCACGACGAGCCGTATCGACCGAGGGTCCCGGTCGTCGGTGGGCCGCTGCGCGACTTCGTCGAGCTGCCCGTCAGCTGGGAGCTGGACGATGCGCCGTACTTCCTCTTCAGCTTCTTCCCGTACATGTCGGGGATGGCCACGCCCTCGCAGGTGCTCGAGATCTGGAAGGCGGAGTTCGACGGCTCGTACGCGGCGGGTGGCTGCTTCCTCCTCGTCGTCCACCCCTTCTGCATCGGCCGGTATCCGCGCATCGCGATGCTCGACGAGCTGATCTCGTACATCTCGAGCTTCCCGGACGTGTGGTTCGCGACGCACCTGGAGGTGGCGGAGGAGTGGCGCGCGCTGCGCGAGCGCGACGGAACCTGGGCCGAGCCGTCGATCGCCGCCGCGACGCCGCAGACATAAGGCGCAACTGCTGGGGCTGCCGCCCCGGCGGCGCGGCTAGAGCTGGAGCGCGGTCGTCGCGACCGGCGACGGAGAGCGCCCCTCGAAGGACGCGATCTCGGGCTCGTGCTGCAACGTGCGCGCGATCGTGTCGAGCCCGTTGAGCAGGGAGTGGCGCACGAAGCCGTCCATCTCGAACCGGACGATGCGGCCGGTGGGATCGGCGATCGTCGTCGCCTCGAGGTCGACGGTGAGCTCACCGCCACCCTCGACGGCCAGCATCAGTTGCTTCAGGGTCGCGGCCGGGAGCGTGACCGGCACGAGCCCCATCTGGACGGAGTTCGAGAAGAAGATGTCGCCGAACGACGGCGCGACGACGACCTCGAAACCGTAGTCCTGCAGCGCCCAGACGGCGTGCTCTCGGGACGAGCCGCAGCCGAAGTTCGGCCCGGCCAACAGGATCCGGGCGCCGGCGGACTCCGGGCGGTTGAGCTCGAACTCCGGATCCTGCATCCAGTCGAAGAAGAGGAACTCGCCGTAGCCGGTGCGCTCGATCCGCTTGAGGAACTGCTTCGGGAGGACTTGGTCGGTGTCGACGTCCGGCCGGTCGAGGACGGCCGCACGAGCAGCCAGTGAGTGGAACGCCTTCATGCGAGCACCTTCTCCCACTCGCGAACGTCGACGAAGTGCCCGGCGATCGCCGCCGCCGCGGCCATGGCGGGGCTCACGAGGTGCGTGCGTCCGCCCTTTCCCTGCCGTCCCTCGAAGTTGCGGTTCGAGGTGGAGGCGCAGCGCTCGCCCGCGCCGAGGACGTCGGGGTTCATCCCCAGGCACATCGAGCAGCCGGCGTGACGCCACTCGAATCCCGCCTGCTCGAACACGCGGTCGAGGCCTTCCTCTTCGGCGAGACGCTTGACGGTCGCAGACCCAGGCACGACCATCGCGCGAACGCTCGGGTGGACGTGCTTCCCGGCCACGACCGCCGCCGCAGTGCGCAGATCCTCGATCCGGGAGTTCGTGCACGACCCGATGAAGACGCGGTCGAGGTGAACGTCCTGGAGCAGCGTGCCGGGCTCCAACGCCATGTAGGCAAGAGCCCGCTCGGCCGCCGCCCGCTCGTCGGGGTCGTCGAAGTCGGCCGGGTCCGGGACGCGGTCGCCGATCGCCGCGACCATGGCCGGGTTCGTCCCCCACGTCACCTGGGGCTCGAGCTCCGAGACGTCGATCTCGAGCTCGCGATCGAAGACCGCGTCCTCGTCGGTGCGAAATGCGCGCCAGTGGTCGAGCGCGTTCTCCCAGGCCGAGCCGATCGGCGCGCCGGGCCGCCCTTCGAGGTACTCGAAGGTCGTGTCGTCCGGCGCGATCATCCCGGCTCGAGCGCCGGCCTCGATCGACATGTTGCAGACCGTCATCCGCCCCTCCATCGTCAGCTCGCGGATGACGTCCCCGGAGTACTCGAAGACGTGCCCGGCGCCTCCTGCGACCCCGATCTGGCCGATCGTCCCCAGGATCACGTCCTTCGGAGTTACACCGAAGGGGAGGTCGCCCGAGTAGAGGATGCGCATCGTCTTCGGGCGGGGACAGAGCAGGCATTGCGTCGCAAGCACGTGCTCGATCTCCGACGTGCCGATGCCGAAGGCGAGCGCCCCGAATGCCCCTTGCGTGGATGTGTGGCTGTCGCCGCAGACGATCGTCATTCCCGGCTGGGTGAGCCCGAGCTCGGGGCCGATGATGTGCACGATCCCCTCGCGGCCGCTACCCGTCGCATAGAGCGGGACGCCGAACTCCGCGCAGTTCGCCGTCAGCGTGTCGAGCTGGATCCGCGCCAGAGGATCCTGTACGGGGAGCCCGTCGGTCGGGACGTTGTGGTCCATGGTCGCGAGCGAGAGATCCGGTCGGCGAACACGCCGCCCCGCGAGGCGGAGCCCTTCGAACGCCTGCGGCGAGGTCATCTCGTGGAGCATGTGGAGATCGATGTAGAGCAATCCGGGCTCGCCGGCCGCCTCGCGGACGACGTGACGCTCCCAGATGCGCTCGAACAACGTCTTCGCCATCAGTCAAAGGTACCGCGCGCGTGTGCACCGCTAGGGCAAGCGTTCCTGGTGGTACCGCTCCTTGTCCTCCTCGTGCCACTTCGCCTCGTAAGCCTCGGCGTCAGCGAACTCCTGCTCCGTTCGCGCTCGTTCCTCGGGGTCGGTGGCGGGAAACTCGCTCGCGGCCGTGTTGCGACGCAATTGACGGCCACCCCCACCCCCTCGGACGCGATAGGGCCTGCTGCCGCCCTGGAGCGTGCCGCATCACCAGCGTCCGCGCTCTGCGCCTGACCCGCCCAGCTCGTCGATCCAAAGGCGGAAACCGCCCAGGAAGGCGTCTTCGTTATGGCCCAGGCGCACGTTCGGCGGAAGCTCGTCGAGCTCATCGGCGTTGCCACCGCCGAGGACGATGTACTCGGGCTCGAGGGCGGCCGCCAGGAGCCCGATCGTCTCGCGAACGGCCTTTCGCCACCGCTTCAGGCCGAGCTTCTTCATTCCATCGCTCCCGACGTAGTCCTCGAACGTTCGGTTCCGAAACGGGAGATGCGCGAGCTCCATCGGCTCGAGGATCCCGTCGACGATCATGGCCGAGCCGAGGCCGGTGCCGAGCCCGAGGAAGAGCATGCGTCCTCCCTCGTAGCTACCGAGCGCCTGCATGGCCGCGTCATTGATCACCTTCGTGGGCATCGCGAACGCGGCCTCGAAGTCGAAGCCGACCCATCCCTTCCCGAGATTCACGGGATCGTGGACGACGCGTCCCGACTGCACCGGGGCCGGCACCCCGACGGACACGACTTCGGAGTTCCAATCGGCGGTCCGCTCCAGTACGCCGGACACCATCTCACCCGGCTTCAGCTTCTTCTTCGAGACGAAGCGCCTGCGCTCGCTTTCGCCGTTCAGGAGCATCTTCACGTGCGACCCGCCCACGTCGACCGCGAGGACGGCGGGTGCGGCGGGTTCGGCGGGAGCGGGCGCTTCCTCGTGCTCGGTCATCAAATCCTCCTGGACTTCAGCCGCCGGGATTCGAGACGACGCTTCCCTGCGCGCGCGTCGCGGGCGGAGGTCATACGACTATCGCAATGCGCTCAGCCGCCTGCCGCCGATCGCCGCAGAAGAACGGGTTCGACAACCGCGCCCAGTAGCACGTTCCCTGGCCGTCCGCGCACTGGCCGCGACCATTTGCGACGCGGCGGACAACGACAGCCTCCGCACCCATGTCGTCGAGTCGTTCGCACGGTGGCGAGCGCAAGTCGCCGACGCCTACACGAGGTTTGGGGCACCGGAGGCGGAAGCCGAAGCACACGCGACGGTACTAATGGCCGCGCTCGAGGGCGCGAACCGGGGCCAAGAGATTGCACCTGTGCGGCTCAGGTCACAGCGACCGCGAAGTACCAGAACGAAACAGCTACGAGATCTAGCCGAGGCCGAGCCGCCGGGGGTGGAATTAGCCTCCGGAGCAGCACCCGGACTGTGCAGGAGAGCCCGCCGAGCGAGGCGTTTTGAAGGACGTGTCCCAGCGGCGCACGCGCCGACCTCCGAAATAGTGAGGCGAGCGGTGCTCGCAAACGGCAAGCCGTCGTGTCCAGTTGTCCGAAATGGACATGGCTCGGGGGTTGCACGCCCCGGGTACTACGGCCGCACACTGTCGGTCAGGGAGCGTTAGGCAGTCCGAGTATCGCCGTCGCTGAACCCGCTGAGGGCTTCGGGCGGCGCGGCTCACGCACAAACGAGTCCGGTGGGAGTTCGTCGTCTAGCCAATAATCGCCGCAGCGTGGTCGCTCTCGTTCAAGTCGCAGGACACGGAGGAAGCGACGGAATCGACTATCGCGGCACCGGAGCACCTCGCAAGGCTAGCGCTCCGGTTGGCAGGGCCTTACGTCGACGGCGAGTTGGTTCGCCGCTGAGGGTCCCGGCGAGACGGGCGGTCGATAGTCGACGACACAAGCAGTCGCAGACTGGCTGATCGGCTAGGGCAGTGGCCGAAGAGCGTAACTACGCTACAGCGCCCTCGCTTCTACGAGGGTACGCACAACGTCTGAAGGGGTGGGGTCATTTAATGAAACGTCACGTTCTTGCGGGCGCGGTCGCCCTCATTGGTGCGGCTACGCTCACTGTGGCGGCCGTGGCAGCAGTCGCGCCAGGGACGTACAAGGGAAGCCTGTACCTGGCCAGCGGGTCGAAGATCGCCGGTTCTCCGGCGACTGTCATCGTCGCCGGCAAGAAGGTCACGATCAAGGCACCGAAGTTCGCGGTCAAGTGCCTCGGGCCTAGCGGCACGTACACGATGCCCGCGGCTCCGATCAAGTACGAGTTCAAGGGGACGCTGAAGGGCAACGCGGTGAATGGCAATTACATCCCGCCGCTCGGCGGCAACGGTGAGTACTTCACAGCGAAGGGCACCTTCTCGCCCGCGACGAAGTCGTTCACCGGGAAACTGTCGTTCGTCGGCCATTGCCGGGGCACCTCGACGATCAAAGCCAAGAAGGCCTGACCGTTCCAAGGCGGGACCGGGTGAGGGCTATCCCCTCACCCGCCTCGCCGGCCTCTTGGATCCATCACGGCTCCCTCTCAAGGCTGAGCCGTCTGCCGAGGGGTAGGGGCACCGCAACTTCAATTCAGATCGCAGGTCTCGAGCTCGCCTCCTTCGATCCGCAGATAGCTCGCGAGCTCAATCACGGGCGTCGCCCTGGCCTCCAAGGCGACGGTTCTCATCCGGGCTAGGGTCACCAGCGTGATCACGTACGTCGATAGCGCCGAGGCGATCCGTGCCGACCAGCTCGGCGGATTCTTTGTCGACTGGCCCAGAAAGCCGACACCCGAACAGCACCTCGATCTCTTGCGCGGGAGCTATGCGGTGCAGCTTGCTCTTGATGGCAACACTGTCGTTGGATTCGTGACGGCAATCAGTGACGGTGTCCTCAGCGCCTTCATTCCACTCCTCGAGGTGTTGCCCGACTATCGAAACCAGGGAATCGGGAAAGAGCTGATGCGCCGGCTCCTTGCTCAGTTCGACCGGTTCTACATGGTCGATCTGTGCTGCGACGCCGACCTTGAGCCGTTTTACGACGCTCTCGGCTTTCATGTCTTGGGTCGTGGGATGGGCATCCGCCGTCTGGCGGCGCTTGAGCGTCGATCGCCGTAGTCCCGCCAGCCCTGGGCTCGCGCTCCTCGATCCGCAGGTAGCCCGCGAGCCCCGCGTCGTCGCCGCGAACCTCCTCGATGAACCGCTCCGCGTCCTCGCGGCGCACGAAGACGTCCACGGCATCGCCGAGCGGGTGGTCGGGACTCGATCGCAGGTTGACGACCGCGTAAACGCGGACGGCGGGAGTCTGTAGCACGCCTCGCGCGCGCGGCAAAAGCATGCGCGCGCGAGATTCATGGTGAACCGGGTGAACCTGGCCGATCCCCCTTTTTGGGGAGGCGGATCCCCCTTTTTGGGCAGGCGCTAACGCCAAGCGGCGAACACCGTCTGTTTCGAACGGCGCCCTGCGGTGCCTCGAATTGAGGAGCGTACGTGATCAGAAGGAAGAGCAAGACTCTGCCAGAGGCTGGCGAGACGGCGACGACGCCAGCCGCGCCGCTGGCGACGCGACTTCGTGAGGAACGAAGGACCGTCTATCGACCGGAAGGTCCCCGTGCTCCAACCGCGTCATCTCGATGGATCGATCGCTGGCTGGCAGCCTGCAGCGAGCTGGCCGAGCTCGAGCGGTCCAACCCTATGACGGACGCTGTCATCGACGAGATCGACGGCCGGATGATTCGCATTGGCGACCAGTGGCTGGCCGACTTTGCGTCCTGCAACTACCTCGGCTTCGACCTCGACCGCGAGATCATCGCCGCGGTCCCCGAGTACCTTGAGCAGTGGGGGACGCATCCGAGCTGGTCGCGCATGCTTGGCAGCCCCGTGCTCTACCCGCAGATCGAGGAGCGCTTGGTCGAGCTTCTCGGCTGCGAGGACGCGCTCGTCATCCCGACCATCACGCTCATCCATCTGTCGGTGATCCCGGTGCTGGCGGGGGACGGAACGATCTTTGTCGACAACCGCGCGCACAAGACGATTTACGACGGCTGCCAGTTCGCGGCCGCTCGCGGGGCGACGGTCAAACGCTTCCGCTTCGAGGATCCAGACGATCTCGAGCGGCTGCTGCGGCAGGACCGCTCCTCGACGCGGCTGATCTGCATGGACGGCGTCAACAGCATGACCGGAAACGCGCCCGATCTGAACGACTTCGCGCGTATCGCGCGCTACTACGACGCTTTGCTCTACGTAGACGACGCCCACGGGTTCGGCGTCATCGGCGAGCGTGGAGCGGAGGAGCCGAGTCCGTACGGGCTCCGCGGGAACAGCGTCGTCCGCTACTGCGGCGAGTCATACGACCGGATCATCCTCGTCGCCGGCTTCTCCAAGTCGTACTCGTCGCTCGCGGCGTTCGTAGCCTGCCCGACCGAGCTGAAGCAGCTGCTGAAGACGGCGGCGCCGCCGTACCTCTATTCAGGGCCCTCTCCGATCGCCTCGCTCGCCACGGTGCTACGCGGCCTGGACGTCAACGAAGCCCGAGGCGACGCGATTCGCGACCATCTCTGGCGCAAGACCGACCAAGTGCTCCAGTGCCTCGATCGCCTCGGAGTCCACACGCCGAATCGCTCCGGCTTCCCGATCATCGAGGTCCCGCTTGCCCGCCACGAGGACATCGACGCGGCCGGGCGCTTCCTCTTCGACAACGGCATCTACATCACCCTCGCCGCCTACCCGCTCGTGCCGAAGAGCGATGTCGGTTTCCGCATTCAGATCACCGCCGCGAACTCACAGGGCGAGATCGAGCAGCTCGTCGAAGTTCTCGGCAAGCTCGCCAACGCGTTCGACCTGCGGCCGAGCACCCGGGCACAGCACGCGGCATGAGCCGACTGGGGCATCTTGACTGGCGCGGACGCGCCTGGATCCTGTACCTAGCGACAGGCGCGCTCCTGACGGCGACCTACCTTTGGTTTCCGCCGCTAACGGGGAATGGGCCGCTGATCAATCTGCTCGGCCTCTCCTCGTCGATCGCGATCGCGGTAGGGATCTATCTGCATCGTCCCAAGGCCCGCGCCGCCTGGCTGCTCTTCATTGTCGGCCAGTTCCTCTTCTTCGCCGGCGACCTCTACACCTACAGCTATCCGAAGCTCATGGGAGCCGAGGTCGAGTTCCCGTCGTTCGGCGATGCCATCTACCTCACCGTGTACCCGGCACTCGTCGCCGGGCTCCTCGTGCTGGTGAGACGGCGCAACCCGCAGGGCGACCGCGCGGGCGTGATCGACTCGCTGATTCTCACAGTCGGAATCGGCCTCCTCTCATGGGTCTTCCTCGTCGCCCCGAACACTCACTTGTCGGGACTAACGGTGCTCGAGAAGGTCGTCTCGGCGGCCTACCCGCTCGGCGACATTCTCCTACTCGCCGCCGCCGTCCGTCTTGCTGTCGACATGGGCAAGCGGGCGCCAGCCTTCTACCTCCTTGCGGGGAGCATTGTCTCGCTACTCGCGGTCGACTCCGCCTACACGCTTGCCCTCCTCACGGACACCTACAACCACCAGCTCACATACGACGTTGGATGGATCGCCTACTATCTCCTCTGGGGGGCGGCGGCGCTTCACCCGTCGATGCGCACGCTCGAGGAGCCCGCGCTGGACTCCCGTACGCGCCTCACTTCTGCCCGTCTCGGTCTGCTCGCCGGAGCCTGCTTGATCGCGCCCGGCGTCCGCTTCTACCAGGCGCTCGGCGATCCGGACGTGATCGTGCTGATCGTGGCCTCGGCGCTCTTGTTCCTGCTTGTCGTCATGCGCATGGCTGGCCTGGTTCGTCAGGAAGAACGCGCGACTGCCCGTGAGCTCGCGCTGCGTGCGGCGGGTGTCGAGCTCGTCGCCGCTGGCGGCGGCGAGCAGGTCAACGCAGCCGCCATCTCGGCCGTCCGTGCGCTCGCCGGCGACCGAGTAGCGGTCCGTCTCGTGCTCCGGCGCGAGGGCGGCGCCGTCGTGGCCGCTTCCTCCGAATGGACTGGCGAATGGGAGCTATCGAAGACGACGAATGCGTGGCTTCGCGAATCGGCCCGCGGAACCGAGCAGGCCGCGCTGACGCGCCTGCCCGAGGAGGTGCGGAGCGAGCTCCGTCTCCTCGAGGGCGGACGCGTTCTCCTGCTCCCCCTATCGGCGCGCGACGAGGGCCGCGGAGTCCTCGTCTTGTCTTCCCCGCACGTCCTTCCACCAGAGCTCGTCGACTCCCTGGTGTCGCTCGCCTCCCAGCTATCCCTTGCCGTCGAAGGTGCCTCGCTGGCCGAGGACCTGCACCGGCGCCAGAGCGAGGCGCGCTTCCGGTCGCTCGTAGCTCATTCGAGTGACCTCATCACCGTGCTCGACGCACAAGGGACGGTTACCTATCAGAGCCCGTCCGTCCAGCGTGTGCTCGGCTATCGCGTCGAGGAGATCGAGGGTCGCGACTTCGCCGACCTGCTGAGTCTGTCCGACCGGCCGCGGCTTGCGCAGATCCTTTCAGGCGTCGGCGAGGCGTATGTCGGCGGCGGCTCCGAGACGCACGTCATCGAGTGCTCGCTCAAGCATCGCGACGGAACCTGGCTCCATTTCGAGGTGCAGTACACAGACCTGCTCCAGGACGAGCATGTGCGCGGCATCGTCTTGAACGGCCGAGATGTCAGCGAGCGAAAGGCGTTCGAGGAGCAGCTCGCCCACCAGGCGTTCCACGATCCCGTCACCGAGCTGGCGAACCGCGCCCTCTTCGCGGATCGCGTCCAGCATTCGATCAGGCGCTCGAGTCGCGGGGGCCCTTCGATCGGCGTCGTCTTCATCGACCTCGACGACTTCAAGACCGTCAACGACAGTCTCGGGCATGCGGCCGGCGACACGGTTCTCCAGGAGGTAGCACGACGGCTTCAGGACACAGTACGGCCTGCCGACACGGTCGCGCGCTTCGGCGGAGACGAGTTTGCTGTCCTGCTCGACGAGGTCACGGACTCAGCCGAGGCCGCGAGCCTCGCCGGGCGCATCCTCAGCGCACTAGAGGCTCAATACGACGTCGGCGGGAAGCTTGTCTATCCACGCGCCAGCCTCGGTATCTGCCTGGCCGGCAACGGGTTGGGGTCGGCGGACGCGGAGGAGCTGCTGCGAAACGCCGACGTCGCCATGTACATGGCCAAGCGCGAGCGAAAGGGAAGCTACCGCGTCTTCGAGCCGGCGATGCACGAGCGGGTCGTCGAGCGCCTCGAGCTCCAGGCCGAGTTGCAGAGCGCGCTCGAGCTCGATCAGCTCGAGCTTCACTATCAGCCGGTCGTCCGACTCGAAAAGGGCACCAGCTACGGCGTCGAGGCGCTTCTCCGGTGGATACACCCGACACGCGGAGTGATCCAGCCGCCGTACTTCATCCCCCTCGCTGAAGAGACCGACCTCATCATCCCGATCGGCCGCTGGGTCCTCGAGGAGGCCTGTCGACAGGGCGTTCGCCTGCACGAGCGCTTCCCGCTGATGCCGCCCTTGACGATGAGCATCAACCTCTCCGCGAAGCAGCTGCAGTCGGAGACGATCGTCGACGACGTGCGCAAAGCGCTCGACGGGAGCGGACTCCCGCCTTCCGCGCTCGTCCTCGAGATCACGGAGACGGCGATGATGGCGGACACCGACCTTGCTGTCCGGCGCCTGCACGAGCTGAAATCGCTCGGCGTTCTCCTGGCAATGGACGACTTCGGGACCGGCTACTCGTCGCTCTCGTATTTGAGTCGTTTCCCGGTCGACGTCATCAAGATGGATCGTTCGTTCCTCTCGCCCGAACATGAAGACTCCAACCTCGCCGCGTCGATCATCGCGCTCGGCAAGAGCCTGAAACTCCAGGTCGTCGCCGAAGGGATCGAGCATCGCGAGCAGGTCGCCTCGCTCCGTGCGCTCGGCTGCGAGCTAGGTCAAGGGTTCCTCTTCGCCAAGCCGATGAAGCAGCGCGCGCTCGTCACCTACCTCGGCGCCCAAGTGGCTGCTGCGGGCAAGCGGCGATCGCATGCAGCATAGCCACGAGATGCTCGACCGCCCGGGAGGCTTCTCCCGGGTCAACCTTCTTGCTCCGCTGAGGCACCGAGACTTCCGGCTCCTCTGGGCAGGCATGACCATCTCTCTCGTCGGGGACGGGATCTTTCTCGTGGCCATGGCATGGCAGGCGTACGAGCTCTGGAATGCTCCCGCCGCGCTATCCCTGATCGGGATCGGTATGACGATCCCGACAATCGCTTTCCTTCTTCCGGCTGGGATCCTCAGCGATCGGCTCGACCGCCGCTCGCTGATGCTGTTCGCGGACACAGCCCGTGCGCTCGTCATCGGCGCGCTCGCCGTCCTGTCGGTATCGGGCCACCTCACGTTTTGGGAGCTCGTGGTCGTCGTCGCGCTCTACGGCGTCGGCACTGCGTTCTTCACGCCTGCCTTCGAGGCGATCGTCCCGGACATCGTCCCAGCTACCGACCTCGCAGCGGCCAACTCACTCGACCAGTTCGTCCGGCCGATCGCACTCCGTCTCGCCGGCCCTGCTCTGGGCGGCGCGCTCGTCGCCGGGCTCGGCTTGGGCGGTGCGTTCGCCCTCGACGCCGCGTCCTTCCTCGCATCGGCTGTCGCCATCTTTCTGATGCGCCCCCCGGCCCACCCACGCTCCGAGCACGTTCAGTCGTCCGTCGGCGCCCTCAAGGAGGGCTTCGTGTTCGTCCGTCGGCGCGTTTGGCTGTGGGGCACTCTCCTCTCCGCGGCGATCGCCTACCTCGCTTTTATGGGGCCCGCGGAGGTGCTCCTACCGTACTTCGTCAAGAACGAGCTGAACGCCTCGGCAAGCGACCTCGGATTCGTCTTCGCCGCCGGAGGGGTAGGAGCAATCCTTGCGGCGCTGATCATGGGCCAGCGCGGACACCCGAGCCGAGACGTCACCTTCATGTACGCGACCTGGACACTCGCAACGCTGGCAATCGCTGGCTACGGGCTCGCCACCGCAGCTTGGCAGTTGATGGTCGCATGTCTGCTCTTTAACGCACTCGAAACAGCGGGCCTTATCGTCTGGGCCACGATCAAACAGCGCCACGTCCCCGGTTCGATGCTCGGCCGGGTCTCGAGCCTCGACTGGTTGATCTCAATCGGGCTGCTCCCGCTCTCCTTCGCCCTCACCGCTCCCATCGCCGCTCTCGTCGGCGTTCGCGCAACTTTGATCGGAGCGGCCGTGATCGGTGGTGTGTTCACGCTCGGCGCGCTGTTCCTGCCAGGGATGCGAAACATCGAGGGCGTCGCGGCCGAGGCGCTCGCAGAGCATGACGGACCACCCCTTGAACGAGAGGCGGAGCCTTTGCGGGCACCAGCCTTCGTCGACGTGCGGAGCTAGCTCGCCGCCGGCAATCTGGCCGGGGTTCGTCCCATGGCCGCCGGTGCGAGGATGGAGCCCCATGGAAGTCTGGGCACGTGTGCGCGTCGTTTCCGAGAGCACCCAGTCGGTAGCGCCGGGTTGGGAGCCGCGAACCCACCCGATCGGCGTCAGTCCGGGTACTCGTCCTTCCGCCAAGCGCGGGGCTCGGCGGGTTGCTCCTTCGGCGTTCGCTCGAGCAGGAAGCCGAAGTACGGCGCGACGAACGGGTCGGGCGCCGTCACCGTGTAGGTGTGGTAGACGGTCCCGTTCTCGCGCGCGAACGCGATCCAGCCCGGGTTCTCGCGTAGCCCGTCCTTGAGCTCGGCCCCGATCTCGCCTGACCACTCCTGGGAGCCACTCGGGCGGGTCGTCGATCATCTCCTTGACCTCGGGAATCTGCAGCGCCTGCTCCGCGGTCAGCGCGAGGCGAAGTCGAAGGCGAAGTCGGTGTCGGTGTTGTAGGGCTCGCCGGCTTGTGATCCCACCGCTCTCCAGCGTGTACGCCGGGGTGCGCTGATGGCACGCGAGCTCCGCGTGGCGATGTCAGGCAACCTCGGTGTCCTTTCGGTGAGGTAACGAACCAGCGATTCGCCTCGCACGGCGTATCCGCTCAGCCCAGAGTCCGCGCAGCTCGCTCATTTCGCCTTCGTCCAGCGCGGGCCAACGACGGAAGAGCGCCGTCATCCGGCGCTCTCGTGCGTGAGCTGCCCCGTCAAGACGCTCCCCGGGACGACCCGTCGCTGAATCGCCGGCAGGAAGCGTCCCCACGAGGGCTACCTGCGGTAGTACCCGAAGCCGCCGAAGAAGGCGAGAACGAGCAGGACGATGATGAGAACCAGGAGCCAGGTTGGCATGCCGGCGGCGTTCCCGGCGCAAGACGAGCGCAAACGTGGGCGCCGGAGTTTGCACTCCCTCGGAGTCGGGCACAGTGACCCTGGCATGAACAAGTGGATCTCCGGTGAGTGGGTCGTCGCAAAGAGCAATGCGCGCCAGCGGCGCATCCTCCATTACTGGTTCACGATTCTCTGGTTCACGTTCGGACTCGTGCTCTGGCTAATGCTCCGGAACGAACTCTGGTTCGTCGGCTTCATGTCGCTGTACGCGATCTGGATCACGCACCTGGCGGGATGGGCCGCGGAGACCCCGGTCGAGTCCGAGGAAGAATTGGGCGTTTCGGCGCCGGCGGAGAACACCCCCACCACCACACCGGCGGTCGCGTCCGAGGCAGAGCACTAGCGCTCGCGGCGACCTCGGGAACCTCGTTGCGGGCCCGGTGTGCCTTTGTTGAGGTAAACGAGCTAGCCGGCGCCTCGCGGCCAGGCTCGAACTTTCGGCGCTTAGGCAGACTCGCCGTGACCTTCGCGACGTCCCGCATGCTCGGTGTGCCCTCCGGTCAGGTAGTGAACCAGCCGCACCGGCTCGCTGCCGGCTCAGCCTTCAGGGGCGAGCTTTAGCGTAAGCACGTCTGATGACTCATTCGTCCGAGACACGACTCGCCAGCGGCTGCCCATGTAGGAAACGCGCTCGCCGATCTGCCAGCTGACCATGTGGGCCCTCGGGGAAGGCCACACGAACTCGCGCCCGCCCGGCACTTCGACGACGACAACAGTCTGCTCGGATCCGCTTCCCGTGGAAGAGCCAGAGATGCCCGTCATTTCATGACCCCGACGAAGAGTGTGGTAGACTCCTGACCCGTAATATACGACTTACAGTTCATGTATGTCAAGACCCGAATCAAATAGCTGGCACTTCCTGACGAATCACGCGCAGGTGCTCCTCTGCATCGAGAACGACCCGGACGCACGAATGCGTGACATCGCGGAGACGGTGGGCGTCACTGAACGGGCCGCCCAGCGCATAACCAACGATCTCGTCGAAGCTGGCTACCTAACACGCGAGCGAATAGGCAGGCGCAACCGCTACCGCATCAATCGCAAGGCGCGCATGCGCCATCCAGCTCAGCGGGAGCACCCCATCGAAGAGCTCCTTGGCTTGTTGAGATCCGACGAGGAGACGAGTCGCTAGAGCGGCGTCGCAAGCGAGGCTAGTTCGGCAACTCGCTAATCGAGCTCACGCTCCCTCGATCCGCAGGTAGCTCGCGGGCTCGGGATCGTCGCCGCGAACGTCCTCGATGAAGCGTTCCGCGTCCTCGCGGCGGATGAACGTCTCGACGGCGTCGCCGAGCGGGTGGTCGGGGCCCGAGCGAGTGTCGACGATCACGTAAACGCGCACGCGTCGAACCTTGCCACCGCGCCGCGGCGGATCCTCGGTCTGGATTGGCCTTCGCTGGCTACTTCGCGTCCCTGACGCGGAGCTGCTCCGCGATTTGCCTGATCTCTGCGGCGACCTCGTCCAGTTCGAGCGGATCCGCGCCCTCGATCGGGACGAACGCAGCGGGCTTGCCCCACCCATATGCGAGGACGAGCTCAGCAGCGCGAATCTGGTCGGCGGGGCGGGCAGGCTTGCCGTTCGTACTCTCCCCTCGTGCGATCGCGAGCAGTGTTTGTATGAGTGTCTCGGGGTCGCCGCCGCAGGCTCTTCGTACGGTGGATGCGATTCCTTTGGGTCGCCCTGATGGGTTGCCACTTTGGCCGGGCATGAAGCCTCGTCCGGTGACACCGCCGAGTTTCGTTGTTTCGCCGTTGTTACTAACGAGCTCCATGCGCTCAAGTATCGCGCCTGGGGCGGTCGTACCTAGCCGGATTGAGCTACGGCCTGGAATCAAACCGGGTGACCCCGGCATGGCAAGAGGAGCAGAGATAGGTCTCTCGACGAGCCCCGTGGTGCATAGGATCGCGGCGAAGTGGGGTCGAGCGACAATCAGTGGTGACGCCAAGCCCTGAAGGGATGAGAGAGGCTGGGGCGAGAAGTCGCTCGGTGAGCTACTCGGAGCCCCAAGCACGGCCGAGATCCGGAGGAATTCCGCACAGCAGGAGCGGCGTCACAAGTTCGTGCGTTCATCTCAGTCCGCCTCTCCGGTCGTGGTGGGTGTCGTCGTCGGTAGTGGGCTAGTTTGAAATGACTTGGCTAGCTCGACCGACGACGACGCTTCACGGCGAGGGCAATCAGGATCGCCACGATTCCAACGATGCTGATCACGTTCGTTACCCCGGCAAACGCACCGGCAACGTTGCTCGTGTCCGCCCAGATGAGCCCGACAGTCGTGCCCACGATGAGCAGAGCAACCATCGCGGCTAGCCAGTAGACAAGACGTCGTGTGCTGATGCTCCCGACCATAACGGCGTCGTCGTCGGCTTTCACTCGTACTGGAGCGCGTCGAGGACGTTGAGGCGCGCCGCCCGCCGCGCGGGCATGATCGCCGCGAGGATGCCGGCGACCGCGGCCACGGCCGTAAAGACGGCGAGCGTGGTGAACGGGACGGAGAACTGCACGTCGTACTGCGAGAGCGCGGCCGTCACGAGCGCGGCGAGGGCGATCCCTAGTGGGAGCCCGACCGCCGCCCCGATGAGAGCGGTGATCACGCTTTCGTGCCGCACCATGCGGCGGGTCTGCCGGCGGGTCATCCCGACCGCGCGGAGCATGCCGAGCTCACGCGTCCGCTCGTGGACCGAGAGGACGAGCGTATTCACCATGCCGAAGAGGCTGACCACGACCGAGAGGGCAAGCAGCACGTAGAGGATGGCCAGGAAGTCGTCGAAGTCCTGACCCTGCACTGCGATCCACTCCGCGCGCGTCTGCACTTTGGTGTCGGGAAAGCCCGCGAGCGCGGCCTCCATGGAAGTCTGCACCCCCTCGCTCGGTTCGCCTTGCACGTTCACGAAGGTGAACAGGTTGCGCGAGCGCTCGAAGAGCGAGTCGAAGGTTGCCTGGGCGATGCTGACGCTCCCGAGGAGCGGATAGAAGGGTGGGGGCTCGTAGATCCCCCTCACCTCGAGCTCGAGGCGTTTTCCGGACGGCGTCAGCAAGGGAAAGGTTGCTCCGACTCGGAGGTCCTTCCGCTCGGCGAAGCCGTCGTCGACGACCGCGCCGTTCCGGCCGAGCCGCGGGAGCACCGCGTCGGAGCCGTCCTTCCACTGGAAGCTGTAGGCGCGCGCGATCGTGCGCGGGTCGATGCCGGTCACGTACTCGCCGGAGCCGGCGACCTTGCCGATCTCGGAGCGAACGCTCGAGACGAGCCGAGCCCCCGGAGCCGTGCCGACAGCGTCCCCAGCGGCGGCGACGAAGGGCGAGTACCCGTCCTGGGCGGTGACGACGTAGTCGGCGACCACCTGCCGCTCGATCGCCTCCCCGTTCGAGGCCTTCATCCCGCTCGCAAGTACCGCGACGAACGTGACAAGCGCGATACCGATCATGAGCGCCGCGGCGGTCGCGGCCGTGCGGCCGGGATTGCGCCGCGAGTTCGACTGTGCGAGCTTCCCGGCGACCCCGCCCAGCCTGCGGGCCGGCCACCCGAGCGCGGCCGAGAGCGGCCGCACGAGCCGAGCCGAGAGAAGCGCGACGCCCACGAAGAGCGCGATGCACCCGCCCGCGAGCGAGAGCAGCCGCTCGGCCGTCCCCATGTCGTCGACGAAGAGCGAGTAGCTGAGGAGCGCGACCGCGAGCGCGACGATGGCTGCGCCGGCGTACGGCGTGAGGAATGCGAGCCGCGACTTCGGCAGCTCCGCTCCCTCCCGGACGGCGGCGATCGGAGGTACGCGCGTAGCCCGGATCGCCGGCATCAGCCCTGCGAGGAGCGTCACGACGACGCCGATCGAGAGCGAGACGACCACGGTCCGGAGCGCGAGGACGAGTCCGACCTCCGGGAGCTCGAGTCCGATGGCGGCGAAGAGCACCTTCAGGCCGTAGGCCAGCCCGACGCCGAGCCCGAGTCCGATCACGGCCGAGACGAAGCCGATCACGAGCGCCTCGAGCACCACCGAGCCGAGCACCTGCCGTCGGGAGGCTCCGATCGTCCGCAGCGTGGCGAACTCGCGCGTCCGTTGGGCGACGGTGATCGAGAGCGTGTTGAAGATGACGAAGGAGCCGACGAAAAGTGCGATGCCGGCGAATGCGAGCAAGAAGTACTGGATGATGTCCGTGAACGCCGAGATCTCGTTGGCTTCCTCCTGGGCCGACTCCGTGCCGGTCATCACCTCGACCGAGGTCGGCAGGGATGCGCTGATCTCCTCGACGAGCTGCTCGGGCGAGACGCCTTTCTTCGCGGCGACGAAGATCTCGTCGAGCTTGCCGACCTTCCCAACGAGGGCCTGCGCCGTCGGCACGTCGAAGACGGCGAAGGTCGCGCTCCCGATCGAGTCGACTCCGCCGTACTGCGCAATGCCGACGATCTTGAAGTCGCGGACCGGGCCGACGGCGGACACGCCGATCGTGTCGCCCACGCGATAGTCCTTGCGTTCGGCAGTGCCGGCGTCGATCACCGCGTCGCTCGGTCCCGACGGCCAGCGACCTGCCACGAGGTTGGTGGGGTTGAACCGGTCGAGCTCGGGGCTCGTGTCCAGTCCGAGCGCGAAGGTCGCATCCCCACTGATCGCCTTTCCCTCCTTGCCGAGCAGAATCGTCTCCTCGTCGACGATGGATCCGCCCGCGACCGCGACGCTGGGTAGCGCGCGCACGTCTTCGAGCAGTTCCTCCGGAACACTCGGCTTCTGGGCAGATTCGCCCTGGAAGCTGATGTCCACGGCCTTGCCGGTGACGCGGGCGTCCGTCTCGGCGTACGTCTCGCCGATGAGGTTCGAGAAAGCCTTGTCGATGGTGTCCGTGAGGACGTACGTGCCGCTCACCATCGCGACGCCGAGGACGATCGCGAACGCGGTCAGGACGGCGCGGAGCTTGCGGCTGGCAAGGCCTCGCAGCGCAACGCCGATCATGTCCGGCTCACCTCCTCCATCGCCTCGAGAACCTCGTGGGCGCTCGAGCTGCCGAGCTCCCGGACGATCTCTCCATCGGCGAGGAAGAAGATCCGGTCAGCGATCGCAGCCGCCTGCGGTTCGTGGGTGACCATCACCGTCGTCTGGCCGTAGCCGGAGACTGCCTTACGGAGAAGGGCGAGGATCTCGGCGCTCGTCTGCGAGTCGAGGTTCCCGGTCGGCTCATCGGCGAAGACGACGCTCGGCTTCGTGACGAGCGCACGCGCGATCGCGACGCGCTGCTGCTGGCCGCCCGAGAGCTCGGACGGCCGGTGCTTGCGCCGGTCGGAGAGACCTACGCCGGCGATCAGCTCGTCGACCCAGGCCTGATCGGGTGTGCGCCCGGCGAGCTCGAGCGGGAGCACGACGTTCTCCTCCGCGGTCAGCATCGGGAGCAGGTTGAAGAACTGGAACACGAAGCCGATGTGCCGGCGGCGGAGCTTCGTAAGCTGCGTGTCGCCGAGCTTCGTGACCTCCGTGCCGTCGATCCAGACCTCGCCCGTAGTCGGCCGATCGAGGCCGGCGAGGATGTGCATGAGCGTCGACTTGCCGGAGCCCGAGGGGCCCATGACGGCGACGAGCTCGCCCTCCTCCACCGCGAGCGACGCGCCGCGCAGGGCGCGCACGGCGGTGTCTCCGCCGCCGTAGCAGCGCGTCAGGTCGTGCGCGGCGACCAGGATCGGGGGCTCTGCGGCGCGCTCCGGCACCGAAGGTCTCGTGTCTGCCAGGACTGCGTTCATGTCGTGCCTCTCTTCGCTGTCGCTTGTGTGCGTCGGCTTTGGACGCTAGAGAGGCACGGCGCGAGATTCGTCGGCCGGCTCACCGATTCGCATTCAGCGTGAAGGATGATCTCCGCGGTCTGCCATCAGACCCAGGTCTGAGAGAGCATCGTCGTGGCGACGGAGGCGAGCGGAAGCATCCCGCGTTACGTTGGAGCCATGAGGCTTGCGCCGCTCGTCGAGCGCTACGCGGTGGACGCGTTCGTGGTCGTGCTCGGCGCCTCCTGGCTGGGCTGGGCCGCGACCGACGGCGCCGGCTGGACTGTCGCGATCGCCGCGCTCCTGGGGACGGTGCCGCTGCTCCTGCGCCGCCGCTTTCCGTTCGCGGCGCCCGTTCTCGTCTTCGCGGGGCTCGCCGGCGTCTCGCTCGCCGATCCCGCGACGGCAGCCGACGGTGGGATCCTGACGCCGTTTTCGGGCCTGGCGCTCGCCCTCGCCTTCTGGGTCGTCGGCAGCCACCCGAAGGCGGAGCAGGCCATCGCCGGTGCGGCGATCGGGTTGGCGAGCGTCATCGCCCTCGCCTGGGGCGCCGGGCAGGACGTCGTCGTGACGGACGCGAACTCCGATCTCGGCGCGATCGGCATCCTCCTCGTCGCGGTCGGGGTCTTTGCGGCCGCGTTCGCAGAGCGCCGCCGAGCGCAGGGCGCCGCCGAGCTCGAGAAGCGAGCCGTCCGCCTCGAGCATGAGCGCGAGGCGCGAACGCGCGCCGCGGCGGCAGCCGAGCGCGCCCGCATCGCGGACGACCTCCACGACGTGATCGCGCACAGCGTCAGCGTGATGACCGTTCAGGCCACGGCCGCGCGACTCCTGCTCGACGAGGATCCGCAGCGCGCCCGCGGCCCGCTCCTCTCGGTGGAGGAGACCGGACGGCAGGCGCTCGCGGACGTGCGCCGCCTGCTCGGGCTCCTGCGAGCGGACGCCGAGGAGGCGGCGCAGGCTCCGTCGAGATCGTGACCGTCTTCCTCAGGCGCCACCTGTTCGACGTCGCCCTCGTGCTGCTCGTCGTCGCGGCGGAGATCAAGGTCTGGGTGGTGCCGTGGCCGGGGCCCAAGGCGGTCTTCATCGTCGGCTCGCTGCTCTGGACGCTGCCGCTGCTCCTGCGCCGCCGGCTCCCCTTCGCCGCGCCGGTCTTCGCCTTCGCGGTGCAGGCCGGCTCGGCGTTCGCGGACCCCACCTTGGGCGCCGAGACGACCGCGTTCATCGCGTTGATGCTCGCGTTCTGGGTGGTCGGCGCATACAACGAGCGGCCGCAGGCGATCGCGGGCACGGCGATCGGGTTCGCGAGCATCGCGGTCGTCGCGCGCGTGGACGAACGCCTGGGGCTCGAGGAGGCGATCTCGGGGATCCTCCTCGGAGGCACCGTCTCCGTCATTGCCTACGCGCTCCGGCGGCGAAGCAGACGCACCGCCCAGCTCGAAGAGCGAGCGGCGACCCTCGAGCGCGAGCGGGAGGACGCGGAGCGCGCCGCGGTCGAGGAGGAGCGGCGCCGGATCGCGCGCGAGCTCCACGACGTGATCGCCCATTCGATCACACTCATGACCGTCCAGGCGGGTGCGGCGCGTCTTCTCCTCGGCCACGACCCGGCGCGAGCGCGCGAGCCAGTCCTGTCGGTCGAGGAGACGGGCCGGCATGCGCTCGCCGAGCTTCGACGCCTGCTCGGGGTCATTCGGGCTGACGACGGCGAGGTGGCGCTGGCGCCGCAGCCGGGCCTCGCTCGTCTGGACGAGCTCGTCGGCCAGGCGCGCCTCGCCGGGCTGCCCGTTGAGCTCGTCGTCGCGGGCGAGCCGCGCGCACTCCCACCCGGAATCGACCTGACCGCGTACCGGATCGTGCAGGAGGCCCTCACGAACACACGCAGGCACGCGGGGCCGGCGCATGCGCACGTGTCCGTCCGCTACGGGAGCGAGGCGCTCGACCTCGAGGTGACCGACGACGGACGGACTGCGACGACCGTCGGGGACGGTGCCGGGCACGGGCTCGTCGGCATGCGCGAGCGGGTCGCGCTCTACGACGGCACCCTCGCGGCCGGCCCCCGTCCCGAGGGCGGCTACGCGGTGCGCGTCCGGCTGCCGGTCGAGGGTGTCGAGCAGTGATCCGCGTCCTCATCGCAGACGACCAGGCGCTCCTGCGCGGGGGGTTCCGCATGATCCTCGAATCGCAGAAGGACATCGAGGTCGTCGGCGAGGCGGCGGACGGCCGAGAGGCGCTCGAGCAGGCACGCGCTCTCCAGCCCGACGTCGTGCTCATGGACATCCGCATGCCCGAGCTCGACGGGCTCGAGGCGACTCGCCGGATCGCGCGCATGGACGGCGCTCCGCGCGTCCTCGTTCTGACGACGTTCGACCTCGACGACTACGTCTACGAGGCGATGAAGGCGGGCGCAAGCGGGTTCCTGCTCAAGGAGGTCCGGCCCGAGCAGCTCGCCGACGCCGTCCGCGCCGTCGCCGCGGGAGAAGCGCTCGTCGCCCCGGCGATCACGCGCCGCCTGATCGAGGAGTTCGTCCGCCGGCGACCGCCGGGATCCGGCCCGCCGGCCGAGGTCTCGGACCTGACCGAGCGCGAGCTCGAGGTGCTCAAGGCCGTCGCGCGCGGACTCTCGAACGGCGAGATCGCCGCGGAGCTCTTCGTGAGCGAGGCCACGGTCAAGACGCACATCACGCACGTCCTCGCGAAGCTCGGGCTCCGCGATCGCGTGCAGGCGGTCGTTCTCGCCTATGAGTCGGGTCTCGTCCTCCCTCGGGCTGAGTAGCGCTTCTCCGCAGGGGCCGTCCTGCTGCTCGTCGCCGTCCTCATCAGCCGCCGGCGCGCAGCCGGTGTTCATCCCTCTCGGCCAGCACGCTCATGCGTCCGCGAATCTAGAAAACGGTTCAGGCCGCAGCGACGGGGTTCCTCGACGTCTTGCAGCTTTCCTGATGCCTTGCCGGGTCCTACCCCGGCAGGAAAGGGCGTTCCACGCGGGGCGCCCTACTGCGCGTGCCCGGTCCTACCCTCCTGCGGGGCCGAGCTGCGCGCAAAGCGACGATCGAGGAGCGATGACCGGTGGATGAGTCGGGAGCCGTCTCGAGCCCTAGTGACGCGCGGGAACGGCCGGGAACGTCACGAGGATTGTTCCCCGCGCACGACGACGAACGCGCGCCCGTGCCGCTCGCTGCCTAGGCTGCTCGCCACAACGAAGTGCTGGCCCTGCACGTCGAATCCTGTTCGCTTAAGCCCCTTCGTCTCGCGCGCCATAGCGCGTCGGGAGATTGCGGACTTTCAGCCGGGGTTCTGGCCGCAGGGGCCAGTTAGGACACCCTAACCCACCTAGAGCGCGCAGGCGGTTAAGGCTTCTTGCCATTCCCGAGCCGCAACCACTTGCGGATCCTTGCGATGAGGCTCGCCATACGGTGAGTCTACGCCGTTTCGCCAATCATTTCGCCAAGCCCTCCACGCCGACCTCACGATGCTTGTCCGGTTGTCGCAGGCTCTCGCCCGAGCGCGGGCCGTACCGCTCGCCGCATAGGTTCTGGGCATAGAATCCGGCAAGACGTGACGACCAAAGAGGACATCGCCAATGTCGCTGGCCAGTTGGCCGAGTTGACCCGCACGGTCGAGGCGATGGCGGAACAGCTCGCGGCGGTTAGCGAGCGCGCCGACAACCAGCAAGCGCGCGCCGACAGCCACCAAAGGCGCGCTGACAACCAGCAAGAGCGCACGCAAATGCAACAAGAGCGCATTGACCTTGCGGCGCGAGAGCTAGCGGACGTCAGTGATCGTCTGCAAGCCGCGGCAGAGGCACTTCGACAAGCAGTTTGATCGCTCGTTCTGGGCTCGCTCCAAAGGAGGCGACCAGGCGCTTCGCACGCCGTTTCGTCAAACCCTCCTAGGTGGTCGCGTCGATGAGTTGCCTCAACCTATGCGCCCCGCCGCACCTAGAGCGAGCCCTCGCAGCGCACGGGAACAGCGGGGAAACGGCCTCAGACGCCGTCACGGGCGACGTCGTTCCCGGTGAAGACGTCGCCCGTGACGCCGTCGCGCACGACGACGAACGCCCGCCGACGCTGCTCGGCTTCGAGCTCGGCTGCCTGCTCACGCGCGGTGCGCTCGTAGTCCGACTCGACGAGCTCGATCCTCTCGGCGAGACGCTCGAGGCGCTCGACTTGTCGCCGCAGGCGCGCGTTCGGGTCGAGCTCGTTCGGCGTCATCGGATCGTTCGTCATTCCGGCACCACGTGTAGCGTGACCCCGCCGTCTTGCCTCTTCTCGACGATCGCGTAGCCGATCCGGTCGCCGTCTCGCGGGCCGCCGAGGCGGAATATCTCGACTCGCTCTCCGTCCTTCAAGTCACTTGGCGTCTCGGTCTCGCGTAAACCCATGTAGACCTGACGCACGATTGGTTCGAGCCCGTCCGGCGTCATCGCTGGATCATTGCCGATTGTGACATGAGGCACAAGCGCATCGCGCGCGCAGGATAGGCCCGGCCGACCCTACCCGTCGCATCCCACGGCTAAACGCTGCGCCCTCCTGTCCGCCATGCTGTGACCATGGACGTCCTGTTCCAAACCGGTTCGGTACTCCATCACCTCCCCGAATCGACGGCCGTACTTCTCGCGAACAACCTCCGGGCGTGGCCGATCGGGGAGGGCTCGCGGCCCGCCGCCGACAAGATCGAACTCTTCCTCGTCGAGGAGACGGCTGAGCCGATCGAGTTCGAGGGCCTCGATGAGCGTCTCGCGGTCCGCCAGGCGGTTGACGTGCTCATGGCGGGACCGCGGGACTCGCCAGCACTGCATCAGCTCTTCGAGTGTCTTGGAGAAGAGCCGCGGCGCTAGGGGCCGGGTGCCCGTGAGCAAGCGTCCCGCATAGCTACAGGCAGAAGCGGTGTGGTGACCTTCTGCGTCCGTCGCAGAGGCGCTTCGAGAACTCGACTGCTACCGCACGGGGTGGGTGCCTCAAGCGGGCGCAAACCCGCGGCCCGCATACATCAGTTCTGAGATCGGATCGCGGCACTTAGAGAACGCAAGAGGTCAACCATACGGGGGCCTCGGTGCCGGACAGGTGAAGCACCCTCGCGTACCTCGCGCAAGAGCCTAAGCTCTCCACCAACGTGCCGCCCGTGGGCTGTCAGCTCCGAATAGCTCTCCAGGATCAAGGCTGGGGCAAGGCAGTGGAGTTCCGACATAGAAGGAGCGGACGCTCTCGAGGCACGACGAGGTCGCTCAGGTAATCAGGGCGATCTCTGAGGCGTTGCGACAGAGCGCCGCTAAGCGACTCTCCCGACGGATCGTCTACGCGGTCGTCAACTACGCACGCGCCCCGATGAACACGGAGCCGTCAGAAGCCGGGATGGTCTCTCCGCAACTCGAGACCTGCCTGAACGGCTCCGCACGACGGGCACCTTCCGGAGCTGGGATCGAGCCGTTCACGGTTTGCCGAGATCCGGTCCTTTCGATAATGAAGCCAATGCCTTGTCCGGCACTACGCGCACGTTCCGCGATGAGATGCACCGCCCTTCGATGGCGGCGTTGGCGATCCGCCTGAGCTTCCCCTTGTCCGCGACGTAGACCCTTGAACTGTGTTGTTCACGTACCAGCGTCCCGTTGATTGGCATCTTCTTAAGTTTGGCGAGGCCTCCTGTGGGCAGAGTTCTGGCTTGGACCATGTTAAATCCAAAACTCATGAAGGTGGCTAGGTCGGGGATCCGAAACTTTGCACCGCCAAAGACCACGTACAGATCAGCTGGGTAACCCAGTTCGCGAACCAACGTGAAGTCTGCTGGAATTGAAGGAAGCGCCCTGGAGGGAATCGCATCGCTCGCAGACACCGGCCATGGCGCAACGGGCGAAGCCAGCTCGTTTGCAGACACGGCGAAGTCCGTTCCCCCAAAGACCAAGCTGAACGCCCCTGTGTCGTCGACCATCAGCGTGAAATCGGGGAGCCTGACGAGGGGATACATCGGCGCAGGGGTTTGGTCAGCCCAAAGTCCTCTGTTTGTGTCAGAGATCCAGTCAAACGTGACGTTGCAGCCGCCCCAGAAGTCCCAGAAATCCGGCGGCGAAAACCAATACCAGGCCGTCCAGTTGCCGAATGCGGCGTCTCTTCTGCGCAGCACGACCGTGTCCGCGCCCAGCCCGCAAGGTAGCCCCATGCTCGAGGATCTGCGGATCTTCATAGTCGATGAAAGACCGAGCCCTGGGCTGCCGATTCGACCGACCAGGTCGTTCCTGAAGAAATTCCATGCCAAGATGTCCTTGCCCTCCACAAGGGTCGTCTTCAAAGTCAGCCGCATTTCGCAGCTATCGAGACTGGGATTCCTCTTGATGCTAATTCCGATCCCGTCGGCGGCGAGTACATACCCATAACGAAACGGCCCGGATCCAGCGGTCCGGCGTGGATCCAAGACTGGGTATTGGCCTCGCAGCGAGAAGTTCGTGCCGCCGGCGCTGATGCAGACGGTCATGATCGCGCCCCAGCGCCTGCAATGCGCTTCTCAACAAGCATCCAAATCAGATCGCGCAACTCCTCCTCATCACTCGAGTCGAGCCCGAGCCCGTGCAGTGCAACGTGAACTTCCTCCTTCCGCCGAGGTGATCGCGACGTTCCAGATGATCGCGGCGGGAGAGGTTCGATCAACTCTCGGCAGAGGTCGGCCCCACCGACGGCGAACGCCCGCGCCAGCAGCCTTACATCATCCTCCAAGCCCATCGCCCAAGACGCGGACGGGCCGTCCGGTGCGGAGACGAAGACCTGTGACGACTCACTCGGAGGTCCTTCATCCGACTCCAAAGGGAAGCCGACGACACCATCAAACTCGCCGTCCTCGAATGGCAGCTCATCCACGACTTCCCCACCCATTCGCTCAGGCTCGCCAGCCATAACCTGACCATCCCCTCCGATACGCCCAACCAACTATCCCACTCACGCCTAAAATCCGCAACCGGCCTGCTACCTCTCCCGCGTCAATACAGGCAGCGAGCGCCGGGGATCGCTCGGCTCCTCGGCCTTTTCTTCCGGAAGCCCCGTATAACGCATCACTTGGCCCTGGAAGGTCGGGTCGAACGTCGCCAACGCCGAGACCGGTCATCGTGACCACCGCGGGGGCACGGCGGCCATCGGCGCTGACCCTATTCCCGCGCAAGGTTCAGGCCATCGACACGATCGCGAAAGCCCTCGTCGATCAGTTCGGCATGACGCCTCTTCCCGTCGAGGCGACGTTCTTCGCGCAGACCTACCGCAGCGAGGGGAAGCACGAGAACGGCCCGATGGGCACCGCGGGCGTCGGCGTCTACACGGTCGACCCCCCGAGCCGGTCGCTCTTTCACCGGCTGACCTTCGACGAGGTCTGGCACTTCTACGCCGGCGACCCGCTGCGCCTAGTCGTGCTGCACCCGAATGGCTCGGACGAGGAGGTAATCCTCGGCGACCCGATGGCAGGGCACGACGTCCAGCACGTCATTCCGGCCGGAAGCTGGCAGGCCGGCGAGGTGGCACCTGGAGGAGCCTGGTCGTTCTTCGGCGTCACGATGGCACCGGGCTTCACCGCTGAGTGCTTCGAGGGCGGCCGCGCCGCCGATCTGCTCGAGAGGTACCCGTCGCGTACCGCGGACATCGAGCGACTGAGCGTTCCCCTGGATACGCCCTCGCACGTGCCCGAGGGCTTCCAGGGCTAGAGGCTTGATGTTCGGCCGCTCTTGGGCCGGACGATGGCTGGGAGTCCGCGATGCTTGTTGTTGTCGCGGCCAGACGCTAGCTCGGTGGTGTGCGCGAGTGTTCGGGAACGTCACATGACGAATTGGTGCGACTGTTCGGTGGTGTTCCTGACGGGGATCGGCGGTCGCTAGGCCTTACGCTTACGACCTCCGCTGAGCTCCAATGACAAATTCGAGAGGACGAGATGACTCAAGCGATTCATATCAATGTTCGATTCCAGGCAAAGCCGGGGAAGCAGGCCGAGCTTGCCCAGCGTATGGTCGAGCTGTGCCCAGATGTCGAAGCTCTCGGAGGGACGAGCGTCGTGACTGTCGATTCCGATGACGAAACGGTCTTGTACTTCATTGAGACGTTTCCCGACCAGGCTGCGATGGACGCTGATATGAAGACGCCGCTGGTACAAGCCCTCGTTGCCGATCTGGGTGAGCTGACGGTCCACGGGACTGATTTCCGTATTGAGCGGAGCTCCCCCGTCGCTAGGTAAGTCGAACCTCATGCGAGAGTGACCTGAACGGCTTGGGCCCCGGTGGTCGGCAATATTACGAGCACGTGTTTCGAGCCGCTCGGCCGGTTCTAGGAAGTCGGTCGGTAGCGCGGCTGTCGCGCGTGGTTGGTGTCGCCTGCGCGAGCGTGCGGGAATGTCCCTCGACGCACTCGGACGCGAATGGTCGCGTCAGTCGAGCAACCGGAAGTAACGGGCGATCGGCAAGAGCGTGAAGCCCACCTCGCCGTACAGCGAACGGGCCGGTGCGTGCCCTGGGTCGCCGCCGGTCTCGACCACCGCAATATCCATGCCACAACGTCGCATATGGTCCGCGGCGAACTCGGTGAGTCGTGCACCGATGCCCCGCCTCTGGTAGTCGGGGTCGACTCCGATGATCTCGATGACGCCCATCCGTTCGTGGAACGCGTCTAGTGCAACGGCGACGAAGCCGATCGGTCGAGCGCCAGCAACGGCGACGTAGACGTCGCGCTCCTCGTTCATGCAGATCGAGCGGACGGTCTCGGCCTGGCTCGTCCTCCAGTCGGGATGCAGGCGTAGGAAGATCTCGTCCCCCAGGACTGCCTGAACCGAGGCGAAGATGGGCTCCCATGCTCGCAGAGAGAAGGCGATGACGGCCTCGAGGTCGTTCTCGGCGAACTCACGTATGTCGATCGCATCGCGTGCCATCGGACCACGAGAGTAATCCGCATTGACCACGCATAGGGACCTCCGAGCATCAGGCTGACGTGGGCCAGCGTTCGCGAATGTCACCCGAGCCGGACCGGCATCATTCGGCCCAGTTGTGGACCTGATTACAGAGCGGGTGGCGCGCCTTGTCGGTGCAGAGCCGGTGGCGTGGGAGGAGCGGGCAGCACCGTGGCAACCTAAGGCCGCGCTCGAAGGCGGCAACGAGCGCTACTCGGTGCTGCTGGCGGACGGACGGCGCGTCTTTGTCAAGGCTGCACGCGGCGAGCTAACCGCTGCCTGGTTGCGCCGCGAGCACCAGGTGTACGCGCACCTGCGCGGGACTTTCATTCCGAAGCTCGAAGCATTCGAAGACGACCCGCTGTATCCGGTGCTCGTCTTGGAAGACCTGAGCGATGCGGATTGGGAGATCCGCTGGAACGCCGATCGGATTTCGCTCGTTCGCTCGACGCTGGCAGAGCTGTCGGCCTCAGAACCGCCGCCCAATACGCAGACTGTGCGCCAGGCGTTTCCGCAGTTGTTCGGGCGCTGGCGCGTCGTACAGGAAGATCCGGAGCCCTTCCTCTCAACCGGCATCCGGCCTCGCCGCTGGCTCGAGCAAGCGGTTCCGACACTTGCCGCGGCGGCCGACTCGGTTCGCGCCGACGGCGGCGACACGCTTCACCTGGATGTGCGCAGTGACAATCTGTGCTTTCGGGACAGAGTCGCGGTTCTCGTCGACTGGAATTGGTGCGCGACCGGCAATGCAGATCTCGACGTCGCAGCTTGGCTTCCGAGCCTCGCGAACGAAGGTGGCCCCCAGCCGTGGGAGGTACTACCGGCAGCAGGAGACTACGCCGCCTTTCTCGCAGGTTTCTGGGCAGCCGTGGTCGGACTCCCACCCCCGCCAACAGCTCCCACCGTCCGAGAGGGGCAACGCCGCCAGCTCGAGGTGGCGCTGGCATGGTGCGAACACGAATTCGGTTTCTAAACGTCGTTTGCCCGAGTGTGCGGGAATGTCCCCCGAGCTCTGCCCAGCACGAATGCCCGCCAAAGGGTGGCCTCGTTGCATTCGCCACATCCGCGTCCTACGCTTGTCGCCGGCAATGGCACTGAGTCCCGGCATGCGGATCGGAGTCGCGGCGATCCTCGCAGGCGGACTCATCTTCGCTGGACAGGGCGGGCAGCTCGCCTTCGGGGACGCGCTAGGCCCGCTGTGGGTCGCGGTCTGGGTTCTTGGGATCGCCGCTCTCGTCGTGGCGATCTGGGGCTTGGGTGGCCTCGTCAGTACGAGGACCGGGCGGATCGGGTGGCGCGTCTGCGTCGCCGGCGTCGTGCTGCTCGGCCTCTTCGCCGTGCAGGTGGTCATCACAGTGACCCTTACTGGGGACATCCCGGGGAACTTCATCCTGTTCGGCCTCGGCTTCCTACTGCTCTTCGTCGGCCACGTGCTGATCGCAACCGGGCTTCGCGACGCTCTTGGGCGCGCCTGGATCCTGCCGCTTGTCGGAGCGGCGGGCATCCTCGTCGCCATCACCGTCGATGACGGCGTTCACGACATCGCCCTCTTCGTATTCGAGGGCGCGTGGGTCGCACTCGGCATCGCACTGCTGCGTAAGGAGCACCAGGGTCGGCCGGACACCACCTCAGCTCTGGCCTGAGGGCTCGGCGCTAGTACGTGCTAGGGACATGACGGTTCGATGGGCCAGCGTCCAGCAATGTCCCCTGACGAGGGGGACGGCCGTTAGGCCGTCCGTCGTGTTGATCAATCGTTCTCTGCGCCGTCGGCCGCGGTGACGCCGGTAGCCGTCTATGAGGACTCGGCGACCGCTCCTTGGCTCTCCGGGTTGGCGAGCTTTCGCGCCAGGTCGATCGCGTCGTCGATATCCATGCCGACGCCGAGTGCCTGCTCGTTCGCGTATTCGTCCGCGCCGAGGGCGTCGATGAGCGGCTGCTCGAGGTATCGCTCGAGCTCGAGGAATCGCGGGGTGCGGGTGCCGGCCTCGGCTTCGTGCAGCGTGCTGGCTGCGCCTTGGAGCCGCGCGGCCGATCGCGCGTCCGCCGTATCCGAGGCGAGCGCGATTCCTGTCAGCGTGTCCGGGAGGGCATCGGCTCGCGTGTGTGCTTCGAGGGCGAGATCGAGCGACTCCGCAAACGCTTCTCTCGCCTCGCTACGGCGGCCGAGCCCGAGGGCGGCGAAGCCGAGCACGATGCGCGCGCCAATGCCTCCGTAGACGCCTCCGATCGCCCTGACCTTCTCGAGCGCGGAGGTCGCCACGACATAGGCGGCTTCGAAATCGCGCACGTAGAGCTCGAGGTACGCGAGACACATGCTCGTGATTGCCTCGTTCGCTTCGTCCTCCATTGCCTGGAATGCTCTGCTCGCTTCCTGGAAAAGGTGGCGCGCCTCCTCGTCACGGCCGGCCTCCATCTGAAACGACGCCAGGTCGCCCAGAGCAATGGCCCTAACCCACTCGTCGTCGGCCGCCTCCTCGAGCACGCACGTAAGGGCACGGATCGCCTCGTCGTATTCGCCCCGGAGGGCGGCGATACCGCCGAGGTCACGGAGGGCGAAGGCGAGCGTTCGGCGCTCTCCCGACTCCTTGGCGAGCGTGACCGCCTCCTGTGCATGAGATTCGGCGCTGTCGAGCTGCCCCAGGCGCAGCTCGCTATCGGAGAGGTTCTCGAGCAGCACCGCGCGCATGCCCGCGGCGAGATCGGTCCGGGCGAGGAGCCGAAGCAAGCGTTCCTGCGCCTCGACGGCCCGGCCGCTCGGCCCCCAGAACGCCATGAGCAGCTCCGCCGCACGCGCTGCGTCCGGCGGCGCAGCGCACTCGAGATAGTCGAGGGTTGCCCGCAGGTTGTCCTCCTCTTCCCCGAACCACGCCAGAAGCTCTCGACGGCCGGAGCCCAGCATGAGAGGTTGTCGCTCCTCGAGCAGCGCCAGGTAGTAGTCGGCGTGGCGGCGGGCGAGCGCATCGGTCTCGCCGGCCGCGTCCAGCCGTTCGCGCGCATACTCGCGGATCGTCTCGAGCATCCAGTAGCGCTCGTTCGAGAAGCGGAGCAGGCTCTTCTCGACCAGCGACTGCAGCGTCTTGAGGCCGGCGCTGCAGACTTCCTCGGCGGCGTCCAGGGTGCAGCCGGCGAAGACCGAGAGGGCGCGGAAGACGCGTCGTTCTTCCTCGGACAGCAGGTCGTGGCTCCAGTCGATCGTCGCGCGCAGTGTCTGCTGCCGGGGGTCGGCGTCGCGGCCGCTCTCGAGTAGGTCGAGGCGCTGCGAGAGGCGCTCGAGGATCTGTCTCGGCGAGAGCGCCTTGGCGCGCGCGGCGGCGAGCTCGACGGCGAGCGGCAGCTGGTCGAGTCGGACGCAGAGCTCGGCGATCTCCTCGCTCGGCTCGAGGCGGGAGCGCTCACAGAACAGCGCCACGGCCTCGGGCGAGGCGAGCGGCGACACCGCGTACTCGACTTCGCCCTGGACGCGCAGGAGCTCTCGGCTCGTCACGAGCATGGTCAGATTGGCGCAGCCGCTGAGCAGCGCCGACAACTGGGGCGCCGCCTCGATCACCTGCTCCAGGTTGTCGACCAGCAAGAGCAGCTCGCGTTCGCCGATGTGCTCGGCGAGGCCGTTCTTGGATCCCAGCGTCTGGGCAATCGTCTCACTGACCAGCGCCGGGTCGCGCAGCTGGGCGAGGCCGATCCAGAAGACGCCTGCCTTGTAGGAAGGGACAAGCGTTGTCGCCGCCTCGACCGCGAGTCGCGTCTTCCCCGACCCGCCCGGGCCCGTCAGCGTCACCAACCGTGCGCCGCGGATCGTGGCGAGCAGCTCGCGCAGCTCACGCTCCCTGCCGACGAACGAGCTCGCGGGACGAGGGAGGTTGGTGTTCGAGATCGTCTTCAGCGGCGGGAAGCGCTCGCTGCCGAGCTGGAAGATGGAGACCGCTTCTGGGATGTCCTTCAGGCGATGCTCGCCGAGATCGGTGAGCGGTAGCCCGTCGACGCGCTCGCGGGTCGTCCGCGAGAGCACCACCTGGCCGCCGTGCCCGGACGCCCCGACCCGCGCCGCGAGGTGGACGTCGTCTCCGACGTAACCCTCCTCGGTGACGAGCGGGGTGCCCGTATGCACGCCGATCCGCACCTGGACCCGGCCTGCGGCCAAAGCGCCCGTCACCGCCTGCGCCGCGGCCAGCGCTGCGGGCGCCGAGCGAAATGCGAAGAAGAATGCGTCTCCCTGGTTGTCGACTTCGACCCCGCCCTCGGCCGTGCACGCCGCACGCACGATCCGCCGGTGCTCGGCGAGAGCGTCCGCGTACGCCTCCGCACCAAGCTCATGCAGCAGCGTCGTCGACCCTTCGACGTCGCTGAAGAGCAAGGTGACGGTGCCGGTCGGGAGCTCCTGTCGCACAGCGCAATCATCCGCCGGGCGGGACATCGCGTCCAGCAACGCTCGACTCCGGATGACGGATCGTCGCCTGCGGGAGTGTGCTCTCCCTCGACCGGACTTGAGGCCGGCGGCCACGCAGGACAGCACCGAGGACAGCACGCGCACGCACACCGAGCACTGATCGCTCGAACTGCATGGCGTCGTTGAGCCAGACCCGGATGGTTGCTCCGTGCGAAATGGGCGGTGCAGGACTCGAACCTGCGACCACCTGCGTGTAAAGCACGAGCGGGCGAGCGCCGGAACCGCATAACTATGCGGGATCGGCGCTATTCGCGTTCTGGATGCTGCATCGCCGTTTACCGCAATTTCCAGGCGATTCCAGCCGCTTCGGGCACGAGAGCCCGGCTTGTGTCCAAACGAAGACGCCGTGCGTCGAGAATCACGGGCTACTGCACTTCACTTCAAGAGCCAACGCTGCGCACGATGCAACGGAATCCGAGGTGGGCGGTCGAGGAGTCGATCGCATGCCCTTGTCGCGCGGCCGGCCGATAGCGGAAGCAGTAGTTCGGCGCGCAGAGATGTGAGCCGCCCTTGATGACGCGACGCGGGATCGTCTCTCCGGGTCGCAGCTCCGGCGACCTGACCCGCGGATTGCGCGGCACGCAGCACTGGCTCGCTGCCGCGTCCCGTCCGCGGGACGTGAACCAGTCGCAGGTCCACTCCCAGACGTTCCCGGTCACGTCGAAGAGGCCGTAACCATTCGGCAGGAAGCTGCCGACCGGAGAGGTCGCCTCATGGCCGTCGAGCTTCAGGTTCTGCCAGGGAAACTCGCCCTGCCAAGTGTTCGCCATCGCCTTGCCCTCGGGGAAGTGCTCGTCTCCCCACGCGAAGATAGCGCCCTCGAGCCCTCCACGGGCTGCGAGCTCCCATTCCGCCTCGCTCGGCAGCTCCTTCCCCGCCCACGTCGCGTACGCCTCGGCATCCTCATACGCGATGTGGACCACGGGATGCGTATCGCGGCCGTTGATCGACGTGCCTTTCCCACACGGCCGCTTCCAGTACGCGCCCGGGACGTACTCCCACCAGTTGCGGTAGTCGTTCAAGTCGACCGGGCCCGAGCTCTTGCGGAACGCGAGCGAGCCGGGAACGACGAGGTCCGGATCCGCGTCTGGATAGAGCGTCGCGTCGAGCGGCCGCTCAGCGAGCGTCACGTATTTCGTCTCGCGGACAAAGCGGCGGAACTGCGCCGCGGTGATCGGTGTCTCGTCCATCCAGAAGCCGTCGACCGAGACGCGACGGACCGGGCGTTCCTCGGGGTAGAAGTCCTCGGACCCCATCGCGAACGTCCCGCCCGGGATCCAGCGCATGCCTCGAGCAGGAGGCGGCCCAGTCGTGTCCGACGGTGCCGCATGCTCCGTCTTCGGTGACGCCCCGCCTCGCATGAGTTGCAGGACTACGGCCTCGAGCTCAACCTGTCGACGAGCCGGCGGAGTACCGCCTGGGCCCGCTTCAGCTCCCGGAGCTGTGCGGCGAAGTCTTGCCGCTGGGCCTGAAGGTCCGCCCTGAGCCGCTCGGCGTCGGCCCTGAGCTCCGCAGCCTCGGCTCTGGCCTCCGCAGCCTGGAGCCTGAGCTCGTCGGTGTCGACCCGGTTGCCCTCGAGCGCCTCGATCCGAGCCTCGATGTCGCTCGCGCGACCGGAACCCTGGCTCGTTGCGACCCCGACCGCGTCTCCGATCGCGGCGATGTTGCGGCTGATCGCTGCGAGCTGCTGCTCCGCGAGCCGCCCGCTCTCCTGCGCGAGAGTCCGCTGGAGAGACTGAAGCTGCTCCTGGGCCGTGCCGAGCTCTGAGCGCGTCGCCTCGGGGAGCTGGCTGCCAAGCAGCGAGCGCGCCTGGCCGACGCCGGCTTCGACGTCGCCGAGCTGTGCCGACATGCCCGCGAGCCCGGCCTGCACGTTCGCGCTCAAGTGCTCGGCGTTCGTGATCGCCTCCGACATCAGCTGGTTCGTCGTCGCCAGGTGGCCGTTCAACGTCTCGATCTCCACGACCAGGGTCTGAGCGTCCTCGACGGCTTCCGGCGTGCTGGGGTCGGCGTTGCGTGCGACTGCAAGCGTGACCAGGCCTGACGCGAGCAACAGTGCCATGAGCAAGATCGCGACCCACGCCCAGGCGGGCGCCGATGCGCGCCGCCGAGTGGTCGGAGCCTCCTCCGGCGTCGCTTGCACGACCGCAGACTCGACGGCAGGCGCCTCGGAAGGACCGGCCGCGACAGTGGCGGCGTCCGGCTCCGCCTCCGCATCGGGCTGCGTGGTCGGAGACTCCACAAGTGTCTCGCCTTCGCCTGCCTCGGGTGGGACACGGGGCTCAGCCTCGGGATCCGGCTGCGTGGTCGGAGACTCCGCGAGCGTCTCGCTTTCGACCGCTTCGGCAGCAGCGTCCGGCGCCGCTTTTGTGCGGGACTCCGGCGTCATGGGCTCGCCCTCGAGGACGAGCGCTCGGACTGCTTCTGCTTCGCCTCCGCCGCCGCGGCCTGAGCGGAGGCGACGGCGGACTCGAACTGCTCGTTGAACGTGCTCAGCTCATCGTTGGTCGTCTTGACGTCGGCGACGAGATCGTCCATGAGCTGAGCGGCCTCCGCGGAGGCGGCGTCCGCGTTCGTCGACGCGTCGCGCGCCTCGACCAACAGACCCAGCGTCACCGCGACCACCGCGACTCCCAACGCGCCCAAGACGACCCAGACCCACGTAGGCACGGGAGCGTCGGACGCGGTTGCGCCCGTGTCGCGCCGTTGCTCGGTTGGCTCGACCGTGCTCGACTCGGTCGGCTCAGCCTCGCTCGGCGGCTGCGGCTCGGTCTCGCTCGACTCGGTCACCGACATTGCGGAGCCATCCCTCACTCGATTCCGGCTTCCCAGTTTCGCCACCCGCCGGCGTCATCACACCACCCGCCAGCCTCGTTCACCCAGGTGAAGCGGTCCGTCCCGGGCCGCGCGCCGCATTACCCGGCTGCGGAGTGCCCCTCGTCCACGTCGGTGCCTTCCTCGGCGAGAAGGAGCAGGGCCGCTTTCACGCGCCTGCTGACGTCTTCCTCCTCGGCAAGGCCTAGCTTGAAGAAGATCGAGTGAATGTGCTTCTCGACGGCTCGTTTGCTAAGCACCAGAGACCTGGCGATCGCCGTATTGCTCTTGCCCTGGGCGATCTCCGCAAGGACGTCCCGCTCGCGCGGGGTGAGCTTGGCGAGCTCGGGCGAGGGGCGAGCCTTGGCGGTCACGAGCACGTCGACGACCTTGGGGTCGATGACCGATCCGCCGGCAGCGACGGACTCGATCGCGGCCACGAGCTGCGCGGAGTCACGCACGCGCTCCTTGAGCAGGTATGCGCGCCCCTTGGAGCCGGTCTCGAGGAGCTTCAGCGCGTACCTCGGTTCCGTGTAATTGCTGAGGATGACCACACCGATGTCGGGATGGAGCTGCCGGAGGCGGACTGCAATCTGGATGCCCTCGTCGGTTCTCGAGGGCGGCATTCGAATGTCGCTCACCACCACGTCAGGCTGGACGACCTCGACAGCCTGGAGGAGCGACGGCATGTCGTCGCACGAAGCCACGACCTCGACGCTCTGGTGAGCGGCGAGGAGCTGCTGCAGTCCCTGCAGGACGAAAACGCTGTCGTCCGCTAGGGCGACCCGAATCGCCATGGGAGACACAATAGAGCGGACCGGGAGGTGACAATGTGTCGGAGTGGGGAAGGCCACCTGGCGGAGTGGACGGCGCGCCGTGATCGTGGCTAAATAAGGCCCTGCAGCTGCCTCGAAGTCCGGAGGAGAGGGTGTGTCGACGATCTCCGTAGGGCCGAGCGACGCCGCGACGGTCCCCGCCAAGGCGATGATCTCCGTCCGGCGCGGCTCGCTGGCTGCCTTTGCGGCCGCCGGGCTTCTCGTCGCCGTGGGCGCGTGCCTGCTGCTCGCGACGAGCGACCACCTCGTCGATCCGACTGCGTTCGGCCTCCAGGTGGCTGTGAATGTTGTGGGATGGTTCAGCGCGGCGCTCTACTGGCTCGTTCGACGCCCTGCCAATCGACTCGGCTTCGTCCTGCTCGCGCTGGCGGTCGCCACGGCCGCGATCTCGCTTCAGGGAGCAACCCAGCCGCATCTCCGCAGCATCGGCGTGTTGGCCGATTGGCCCTTGCTTCTTCTCGTCTTTTACGTCATCTTCGCGTTCCCGGAGGGTCGTGTTGCGAGTCGCTTCGGATGGGCGCTGCTCGGCGCGTTATCGCTCCAAACACTGGAGTTCGTACGTCCCCTCACTCCTCTTCTCGCCGGTCGTCTATGGCCAGTTGGCGCTTTCCGGCTGCAACGCCGCATGTCCCGCGAACGGCTTCATGATCGCCGATCGGCCGACGCTCGCCGACGGTTTTTTCAGCACGGACATCTCGGCGTACTTCCTATTCGCGGTCTTCTCCGGAAGCATCGTCTACCTGATCTACCGGCTAGCGACGGCGACGCGGCCGCGGAGGCGGGCACTCCTGCCTGTCGACGTCCCGGCTCTGATAGCCATATTTCCGGTCGCGGTCTTCTTCGCAACGGTCGTCGGGCTGGTGCACGTGGATGCGGGCCCGCACTCGGAGTGGGGCTGGCTGGCCACCATCGGTTACAGCGCACTGCCATACGGATTTCTGCTTTCGATCGTGGTGAGCACGTTCTTCGCCGCGACGGCGTTGAAACGGATCGTCTCCCGCCTGGTCGAGAGCCCGAGCGCCTCGCAGCTGCGCACGACGCTGGCCGATGCACTCGATGATCCGTCGCTCGAGCTCGGATTCCGTCTCGGGCAGGCCGACGGCTTTTTCGACTCGAGCGGCGAGCCTCTTCCGTCCACGCCTCCGGCCGGCCAGTCGTCGACCCCGGTCACGCGGAACGGCGAGACCGTCGCCGTGATCAGGCACGACGCGGCTCTGGAAACCGACCCAGAGCTCGTCGCAGCCGCGGGTCAGGCGCTGCTGCTGGCGATCGAGAACGGGCGCTTGACGGTCGAGCTCGAGTCGACGAACACCGAGCTCCGCGCAGCGCGTGCACGCATCGTGGCCACGGGCGACGCCGAGCGCCGCAAGATCGAGCGCGACCTCCATGACGGGGCGCAGCAACACTTGGTCGCGCTCAGCTACAAGGTCGGCCTGGCCCGCGAATTCGCGGATCCAGAGGTCGCACAGCGGCTCGACGACGTCGGCAAAGAGCTCGATGAGATTCTGGAGGAGCTCCGCGACCTCGCCCATGGCCTCTACCCGTCCGTGCTGCGCGAGTTCGGGCTCCGGGAGGCTCTGGCCAGCGTCGTGCGGCGTTCGGCTCCACCGGCAAAGCTCGAAGCACCAGCAATCGGCCGCTACCCCGAGGACGTGGAGGCCGCCGTCTACTTCTGCTGCCTGGAAAGTCTCCAGAACGCCGCCAAGCACGCCGGCCCGGATGCGACCGCGGTCATTCGGCTCTGGGAGCGCGATGGCCGGCTCGAGTTCGAGATCGTCGACGACGGCGCAGGCTTCGACGTCGAGTCAGCCCGGGGGTCAGGCGACGGCTACACGAACATGACCGACCGCATGGCCGGTGTCGGAGGCACGCTCTTCGTCGATTCCGTGCCTGGGCGGGGCACGACGGTCCGAGGAAGCCTCCCGGTTGTCGCGGCCCCTAGAACTCCCTAGTCGCCGTCCGCCTGCAGCCGTTCGGAGAAGTACTCGAGCGCCTTCTTCGTCTTCGTCTCCTGCTCGCCGGTGAGCTCGACGCCTTTCTGCGTCAGGAATGCGCTGGCTTCGGCGGCGACCTGGAACGTCTCCGACGGCGCGCACTTCGTCGACAGCTCGAGGATCATCGAGTTGTCAGGGTAGAGCCAGAGCTCGGAGACGAGCTTGCGGTCGTATCCCTTGGGCGAGAACTTCAGCTTGAGGACGGAGATCGGGCCCAGGATCGAGAGGTCGTCCAGCTCGAGCCCCTCGGGGGCGTGCGCCGCATACAGCGCCCGCTGCTCCTTGGAGTAGAGCTTGCGGACAGGACGCTTCCCAAAGACCGCATCCCTGACGTCGGCCGTCTTCAGCGCGCGCTTCATCGATCCCGAGCAGACGAACCCGCCCGGCATCGCATCGACCTCGACGCCGAAGTTCGGCGACCGCCGAAGCTCGGCCGGCAGCTCCTCCGGGACGACCGGGCGCAGCTTTACGACCGTGTCGTCTCCCTTCGCCTGGACACGGCGGGCACGGACGACGACCCCGCTCTTGTTGAGCACGAGGTCCGGTGTGTCGAAGAAGAAGACCTGCCGAATCTGAGCGTCGAGGGGATCCACCCCCAGCGCCGCAGCCCCGCGGCTCCGGTCGGACACCGGCACCGTCAGCTTGAGCTCGACGCTGTCGGCGCCCTTCGTCAGCGCGATGAACTCGGCGACGTCGTCGTTGGAAGGCGTGCGGGTCTTCGTCGCGGCGGCCATGTCGATCCTCCTCGGTGGGGGCTATTCCTCGCCGGCTTCTCCCTCCGCCTCGAGCTCGCCGAGCTCGATCGCGAGCCCGAGCGCGCGCACCATCTTGGTGGCCGCCGAGGCGACCCGCGCGGTGCCCACGATCGGCGCGACGGCAGTGAGGACGCCGCTGACCTGCTCCGCGTCGACGCCGACCTCGCCGGCGGCTTCGAGGTTCAGGAGATACGACGCCGGCGGCGCATCGACAGCGACCAGCGCAGCGATGCGCACGAGCATCAGCGACTGCGCGTCGAGGTTGGTCGCCTCCAGCGAATCAGCGGTCATCCTCGTGAGTAGGTCGAGAACCTCAGTTTCGGTGGATTGCCCGGCCATTGAGTCTCCTTTCGTCCGAAGTACCTGCAGGTGCTGATCTCCAGCCCGGATCAATGCCTCAGCGGTAGCCAACGCCGCAGTCCGCGTCGGCGGAAGGGCAAGCGCGCCGAAATCCGATGGATCCCGCGCTCCAGTCGCCGTGCAACCCGGCGGCGAAAGCGCGACTTTCGGACGTCCGATACGACCGCCGCGACCGCGTTACGTCCGTTCTTGTAAGCCTTCATCCGGGCTACCTCATCAGCTCGTCCGCCGACGAAACATGCCGCGTCAGCGCCCAGATCACCCAGATGTCCAGCGAGATGATCAGGAGCGACCAGAACGGGTAGTACGGGATGAAGAGGAAGTTCGCGATCGCGCTCAGCACCGCGAACGTCACTCCGATCACGCGCGCCCAGGTCCTGGCAGCGAAGAGCGCGTACCCCGCGAAGGCGACGACGAGTCCCAGAATCAGGTGGATCCAGCCCCAGGTCGTGGTGTTGAATTCGAAGATGTAGTTCTGCGTCACGGCGTAGAAATCGTCCTCGAAGATGGCGGCCAGGCCGGCGATTGCCTGAAAGCAGCCGACCATGATCAGGATGACGCCGGCGAACACATAGCCGCCGACGGCGGATTCACTGACTCCCGCTGTTTGCGTACGTCCGTAGTCGGTCGTCTCGTCTCCGACGGTCATCTCGCCTCCTTTCGCGCGTTGGACAACGTCGTCCGTTCCTCCGCCATTGTCCAACGGGCATGTGTCCCCGACCTCACCCGCCGATGTCTTCACCCAGGTGAAAGTTCTCGGCCGCGGTACCTGAGACGAGCGCGATCGTGCACCATTGCTTGGGGGTGCACGCACCCGGGCGCGGGCACGACCAAAAGTTCCGTGCAGGCCGTATTGCCACGCGGGCCTTCGTGAGCGACGCTAACGGCGTTCCATAGAGGGAGAGGTCAGCGCATGGGGGCGGTAGCGTCGGCATTCCGCAGCAGGAGTACCCCCTCCGACGATGGGGTGTTCTTCGGGTCGAAGTTCGACCGGGTTCGCGCCCCACGTGACGCTCTCGAGCGCCCGCGCTGCACAGACGTGCTACGCGAGTCGGCGCCGAGGCTCGTTCTGCTTGCTGCGCCGCCGGGGTTCGGGAAGACGACCCTCCTCGCGCAGTGGCGCGAGGTCGACGCCCGCGCCTTCGCCTGCGTCTCGCTCGACTCGGCGGACAACGACCCGGTCACGTTGTGGAGCTACATCGTTCAGGCGATCCGGCATGCCGCGCCCGAATGGGGCGCAGCCGCCCTCAGTGCGCTGCGTGAGCCGCGCGCGGATGTCGTCGATGCGGTCGTCCCGGCTGTTCTCCATGACCTGGAAGCAATCGACGAGAAGCTCGTCCTCGTGCTCGACGACTACCAGGAGATCACGAATCGCGTCTGCCATGACTCGCTCAGCTTCTTCCTGGAACGGACGCCGAGCAACGTCACGTTGGCCGTCTCGACGCGTTCGGATCCACCGATTCCGATGGGGAGGCTGCGGGCACTCGAGGAGCTGCTGGAGCTTCGTGCCGCCGACCTCAGCTTCACCGAGGCCGAGTCGACCACTTTCCTCAACGGGATCTTGCACCTCGGCCTCGCCACCGAGACCCTGGGCGCGCTGCACGAGCGTTGTGAAGGATGGCCGGTGGGCGTTCACCTGGCGGCGATGTCGCTGTCTCACGAGGCCGATCCGGCCGGCTTCGTCGCACGCTTTGGCGGGGCCAGCCGTCACATCGTCGACTACCTGACCGAGGTCGTTCTCGACGCGCTCGATGAGGAGCGGCACCAGTTCCTGCTCGAGACGTCGGTTCTCGACACGATGTCAGGACATCTCTGCGATGCGGCCACCGGCAGGCAGGGCTCGGCCGAGGTCTTGGTCGAGCTCGAGCGAGCCAACCTCTTCCTGATACCGCTCGACGATCGCCGGGAGTGGTATCGCTACCACGAGCTGTTCGCGGACGTGCTCCGAAACCAACTGCTCCAGAGCGATCCCGAGCTCGCCCTTGCAGTGCACCGACGGGCGTCCGAGTGGCTCGGCCCGGAGGGCTACCGGTACGAGGCCGTGCTTCACGCCGTTGCCGGCAACGCGCTCGAGAGCGCGATCGCGCTGGTGTTGGACGACTGGCGCCCCTCGCTCGAGCGGGACGACGCCGTGGCGATCCTCCGCGAGCTCGAGGAACTTCCCCGGACGGAGGCCGACGGAGATGCGCGACTCGCCGTCGCCAGGGCATGGGCGCTCAGCGTGCTCGATCGCCGCGAGGAGTCGCTGGCCGCGCTCGAGTCGGCGGAGTCGGCCCGAGGCGAACGGCCGATGCCATGCGGCGTCCCGTTCGAGGCTGCGACCGCCTTGACCCGTGCGTGCTTTCCCTGGGGCGACTCGGCCCGGATGCTGGGCGCCGCCGCACAGGCCTCCGAGCTGCTGAGTGACACGTTCTCGATCGGAAGACCGGTCTCGCTCCTCGCGCTTGGCTGGGCGCGGCGTCTCAGGGGCGAGTGCGAGGCTGCCCGCGAGCCGCTCGAGCAGGCTGCCTTCCTCGCCGCGCGCTCGAACCAATGGCTCGTCGCCGGCATCGCCAGAGCGATGCTCGCGCGGATCTCGCTCGAGGCTGAGGACGACGTCGACGTCGCCGTAGCGGCGGCTCGGCGTGCGCTGAGCACGCTCGAGGTTCACGGCGTCGCCGACAAGCCCGGCGCGGGCGTCGCGCACCTCACCCTTGGCGCCGCACTCGCCCGCCGCAACGAGCTCGAGGAGGCAGAGAAGCTGCTCGCTCGAGGCGTAGCGAACCTTCGGGCCCGCGGGCAGCCGCTGGACATTGCGGACGCACTGCTCGTGTCGGCCCCGGTCCGCCGCGCTCTCGAGGGACCCGCGCCCGCGCGAGAGACGCTCGAGGAAGCGAGGAAGCTCCTTGCGACCTGCCCGGATCCAGGAGCCCTGAGCGCACGCCTCGCGGAAGTCGCGCGTACGCTGACGCCGGCCCACCGTCGAATCGAAGGCGACAGCGACCTGACGGAGCGCGAGCTCGAGGTTCTCCGCTACCTCGCCGAGGGCCTGTCCCAGCGAGAGACCGGCAAGGAGCTCTTCCTCTCCTTCAACACGATCCACTCACACACCAAGTCGATCTACCAAAAGCTTCGAGTCTCGTCGCGCGAGGATGCGATTGCTCGCGCGCATGAGCTCGGAGCCTTTCCAACCGCGCAGAAGCTCCCCTAGTCGCTAGCGTCGTCGATCTCCACCCATACCGACTGCTCGTCGTGCTCCTCCCAGTCGGCGCCTGGCATCGCGATCGCCCACCTCGTCCAGGTCCCGATCGGCCGAGCAAGGGCGGTCCTGACTTTGGCACGAACGACCATGCCCGGAGTGAGCTCCACCGGTGAGCGCAGGGGCGCGGTCGTCATTCCCCAGTGCGTCGGTGGATCGCCGGGTCCGACCGAGAGCGAGGCGCCGGGCGCGAGCTCGGCGGTGAACCAGAGTGCGAGCGCGTTGGCCATTCCGCGGTCGTGGACTGCCAATAGCACCTCGGCTTCGTGAGGCGCCCGCGCTTGCTCGAGCGGGATCAGATCGACGTCCGTCGTCCACAGCGGACATGGCTCGGAGCGTCTGTCACCAACCCCGAGGTGACGGAAGCCGCCCGAGTAGGAGACCTCGTTGACGGTCTTTTCCAGGAGGTCCCCGAGGTCGAGGTGGTAAGGGTTGTCGCGTAGGAACTCAATCGTCTCCGAGAGATAGCGGTCGTGCACGAGCGCGGCCCACGCCGTGACCGAGCGGGGGATCATGACCCCGCCCGGCTCGAGCCAGCGATCACGAGCGACGACGACCGGGACGAGCATCCCCTCGTCGATCCCGAACCCTCCGAGCCACTCCGAGACGATCACGTCGACTCGCTCCGGCAGTCCGACGTCCATGACGTCGCCGTGGACCACCCTGACGATCTCCGAGACTCCGTTCGCAGCAGCCAGCTCCTGCGCGAGGACGGCGACCGACGTCTGTTCCACCGCATAGACACGCGCAGCCCCTGCCCGCGCAGCAAAAACGCTCAGGATGCCGCTTCCCGCCCCGACGTCGAGCACGACGTCGCCTGCGCGCACGGCGGACTCGATCGCACGCTTGAACGCCTCCGTGCGGACGCGGTCGCAGATCATCGACCGGTGCACTTCGAACTCCGCGTACATCGGGTCTGCCGAGTGCTTGATCGGTGTCCGCACGGTCGTAGTCAGGATCGCTTCTTCGACTCGGCGACGTCTGAATGCGGCCTTGCCGGTGAGCTCAGGCGCTTGCGGTACCAGAGGACGTCTGTTCCTGACGGGAAGTCCTCCACTCGACCCACCAGCTCGTAGCCGGCGCGCTGGTAGAGGCGGCCAGTCTGAAAGTCGTATGTGAAGTGGACGGTCTGCGAGCAGCCGCGCGCACCAGCTTCGGCTTCGGCAGCAGCCAGGAGCCTGGACCCCAGCCCGCGACCTCTCAGGCCCGGCTCCACCCAGAGGCTCTGCAGCTCACAGCTGTCGCCCCACGTCCAGCCGGTGATGCCGGCTACGACCTTGCCGGCGTCTCGCACGAAGATCGCCAGCTCGACTCCGTCGCCGAGCCCCATCGCGGCGGAAGCCTCGCGGCGCACCTGCGCATCGAGGAATTCGAGGTCGCGGGGATCCGGATCGTCCTCGACCTCGAGCTCCATGGCGTCCGGCTCAGGCGCCTGCGAGCTGCTCGATGAGCGAGAGATCGTCGAAGTACGTTCTGTACGACCGGATCTTCCCGTCGCGGAAGTCGGCCACCGTGACGCCTGCGAGCTGGACATGCTGCCCGGTTGCCTCCAGCGCCGCTTCCTCGCCCAGGACGAGCGGGCCGGTGTGGTCCGCTTCGATGATCCATTCTGCGAATGCCCTGTTTCCGACTTCGTCGAGCCCTCGGAACCTGATGGCGACGTTCGAGAAGGCGAGCTCACGGAGAGCGGCCAGCTCTTCGAGCGCAGTGAGCCCGGACACGGTCGCGTACGGCGACCACCCGACGACGTCGTCGGTGAACAGGCTGCCCGGATCGTCCGATCCGCCACTGACCTCGGCCTCGAGCGCCTTCATGAGCACGGCCTTGCGCGATTCACCCATTGCAGCCTCCGGTTTCGTCTGTCATGCCCCTCAGCCCCCGAGGGCCTTCGCCTTGGCCGCCGCGAACTCTTCGTCGGTCAGCGCGCCCGAGGCGTGGAGCTGCGCGAGGTGCTCGATCTCGTCAGCCGTGTCCGCCGGGGGCGGCGCGTACTCCGCCGGCTCCTCTGCAGGCGCCCCCTCGTAGCCCTGCTGCTGTTCGTTCGTCTGCTTGTCCCGGTGGTGGGCGACCGCTGCTCCCGCTACGAGTGCCCGGCGCCTAGTTCGCCGCCTGAATCCCATGGAGACTCCTCCTCGTGGTAGTGGTCTCGACGATAGGGCGACTACCAGTAGGCGTCGCCCCACGGCCGGTTCGTTCACCTGGGTGAACCGTGTTTCCCCGCGCTGCGCGGCGCCTTCGCCCCGTGCAAGCTGGACTCGAGACCGCGGCCGCGTGAACGGGTCCGATTGCCATCACATCTCCTCTCTCATCGCTGCGACTGGTGGTCGGCCGGGTTCACGCTGACGATCTCGACGCCGAGGGCGGTCAGCCAGCTCAACACTCCCTGGAGCTGAGCCTGATCAATGGAGGTCCCCGGCCAGCACCGACTCCTCGCCGACGACCTCGACGGTCATTCCCTCCAGTGGTCCCACGAGCGGCTCGCCGAGCTCGCCGCGGATCACAATCCGGTAAGGGACACGATCCTGCCCACTGCGACCGGCGTAGCGCTTCGACATCGGTGCACTCGGTCGGCCGATCTAGGTCACGCGTCGGTGGTGCCTTCCGCCCGGTCGCGGCGGTTCTCGAGGTCGAAGCTCGTGAATGCGTTCCTCACGCGCCACCGCCGCCTTGAACCAGCTGAAGATCACGAGCGCAACCACCGCCGACGCCGCGAGCCATGAGTTCATGACCGTTACCCAGAACGACTCCATCCGCCCTCCTTTCG